>OY970306.1:0-3678338 GCA_963716375.1 uncultured Chloroflexia bacterium
ACCCTCACCTGTTTCGGATGATGGCGGGGACCGCTTCCGTCCGTTGAATGTCGTCCCAGTCGAAGGTCCGCCGATCACGGTGGCCGGGTGCGTCCCAGAACGAGGGGTGATCGCTGTGTGCCTGTTTGCGCTCCTGGCCGGCCTGTTCCCCCGCGTCGCATTTGCGATCTACTGGATCGCCCGGCCGGGCGTCGTCGACGCGGTCTTCGGCAATGTCGTCGTCCCGTTCCTGGGACTCCTGTTCCTGCCGTTCACGACCCTGATGTATACGATCCTCTGGACGCCGGGGGTCGGTCTGTCCGGGTGGGACTGGCTGTGGGTCGGGATCGCCTTCCTGCTCGACCTCGGTCACTACGGCTCCAGCGCCTACGGCAACCGGGAGCGCATCCCCGGCTACAACGGCGACTGACCTCGCCCCACCGGCCCTGCGGGCCGGCGCGGACCGGCCCGAGCTTCTCACCTTGGCCGGAGTCGTCAACAGCGAGAGGTCCGATGCTGAGTCAATCGGGCGAGGAACCGACAGTCGCGACTGACGCGCCGACCGCAGCCGACCGCTCCCCAGCGGCGGACCAGTCCAGCCCGCCGGCGAAGGCGGCGTCCGGCGGTCTGCCGTTCGGGCTCACGATGGGCTCACTCCAGGAACTGGCCGGGATCTCGGCCCTGGGATCGTTCGTCTTCGCGATCGCCGCCACGATCAGCGCCGCGGCCTACCTGTCGGCCTGGGGGATTCCGCCGTCGATCGTGAGCCTCAATCCGCTCACGGCGTTGACAAAGGCCGGCGAGCTCATCTACACGTTCGTGCTCGTCGGGCTCATCTGGGTCGTGCTCTCGGAGAGTCATTCCCGGACGAAGCACCACCGGGGGCTGCTGCTGGTCATCCTGGTCATCGTCGCGGTCGTGCTGACCGGACTGGCGTTCGAAGCCGGTATCCGCGGGTTCTTCGGGGCGACCCTGGCGAGCATCGCGACGTATCTGTTGTTCCTCGGGCTGCGCGTGTTCGGGAGGGTCCCACTCGCGCCAACGGTCTTCGCCCTGGTGGTCGTCGTCCTCCTGGCCGCCTATCAGACGGGCCATGAGATCGGCATCAAGGTCCAGGGCAACGAGGCCGATCAAACGCACTTGCTGCTGACGTTGAGGGCGCCGATTGCAGGCCTGCCCGGAGCCGTGGTCGACGGTCCGGCCTACAAGTACGACCAGCTGTACCTGATCTTCCAGGACGACCTGTACGTGTACGTCGGTTCGAACGTCGCCAAGGGCAACGCCTACCTCGTCGGAATCGGCCAGATTGTCGCCATGACCGTGGTCCACTGACCCGGGCACATCGATCCCCGGACGTTTCGCGTCAGATCGGGTCCGCCAGGTCCCGGGCGGCCGAGGCCGGCGATTCCGCCGCCCGCCGGTGCCAGGGCACGACACCATCGAGCTCGATCTCGAGCGAGAAGCTCAGGAACGTCCGCACGAGCACGATCAGGCCGAGAGTGATCGCGCTCTCGATCGTGGAATCGATGGCGACGGTCAGCACGATGTCGGCAACGATCAGGACTTCGAGGCCGAGCAGGATCGTGCGGCCGATGTTGCCGCGGAGCCGGGTGTAGGCGCGGATTCGATCCATCTGGCGGAGGTCGACGACGAACGACCCCAGCGCAAGCAGCGTTCCGGCGACCAGGATGGCCACGCCCAGGGCCTCGCACCCCTTCACGGCGAGATCGAGAACGTCTTCGAAGGTCACGAGGCCAAGTCTCCGGTACGCGTGCGCATCGTACGCCGACGCCCGGTGGTCGCTCGGGTCTCCTCGGGTCTCCTCGGGTCGCCTCAGACCGCGGTGAAGACGTCCGCCCAGTCGTCCTTGATGCTCACCACGGTCCAGCGCTGCTTCGCGGCGAGTTCGAGGGCCTGTTCGGCTCCCGACGTATAGCTGAACTCCCGTTCGGCGTCGTCATGGAGGAGCAGGAGGGGCAGGTATGGCCGGTCGGCGTGCTTGACGTACTCGAGCATCTGGATATCGCCGTTGGAGTTGCCGCCGGCGAGGAGTGGCCGCCGGCCAGTCCGGCTCCAGATGCGGATCGGCTTCTGCGGCCCGTCGTCGAGGTACTCGGGTGCTGCCGCATGGGTGATCGTGCCGCCCCGATCGTTCGATGTCCAGGCGAGCTCCGCCGTGCTGCCGATCACGGCTTCCCCGCGACGGCGGCCGATCGACGCCTGCCTTGACCACGCCGCCGGAGATTCGCGCAACCCCTGTTCGGCGTCGTTGCAGCCGCGTATGCTCACAGACAGCCAAATCGGCCTTCGGCCTGCGAAGTCGACCGGATGAGGCGAGAGAGGGAGTGGAACACCGTGGAGGAGCGAACATGATGAAGCGCCCGGCCGGGATCACGATCATCGCGATCCTGTCGCTGGCGGCGGGGATCATCTATCTGCTGCAGGGAATCCAGATCCTGGGCTGGGTGGTCTTCGGGCCCGGTGAGGCGTTCTCGAATGCTTCGCTGACCGGCTGGCTGACCCTGATCCTCGGGATCATCTGGATCTCCGTCGGCGGCGCATTGCTCTCGCTCCAGCCGTGGGCGTGGCTGTTCGCCGTGATCATCGTGGGCATCTCGCTGATCGAGGCATTCTTCGGAAGCCTGAACGGCTGGCAGTTCGGCCAGACGTTCATCGCGATCATCATCCCGCTGGTGATCCTCATGTACCTGAATTCCGAGAAGGTCAAATCCGCATTCGCGATGGAAGGCTAGCCCTCCAACCACGCGACACCTGGAAGGCGGGCAGGACAGGCATCCTGCCCGCTTTTCGTTTGCCCGCCCCACCGGCGGAGTGCCCGAGGTGCCCGGGCCAATGCGGCGGACGTCCCGGTCTCACGGGCCAGTCGGCCCTACCAGCGAGTCGCCGCCGCGCCGCACGCTCCCGAGGTCGGATCCTCGCTGGAGCTTCGCATGCCGTCCACTCGTCCCCGCCCGACCCGGGCATCCCTGTTGTCGCTCCTCGTCATCGCGATCCTCGTCGTTGCGGCCGGCTGTGCCGCGAGCAGCCCGGCACGGCTCACCGTCAGCGGAGCCTGGGTCCGCCCATCGACCGGCGTCGCCGTGCCCGTTGCGGCCTATCTCGCCATCGCCAATTCGGGTGGGGCTGAGGACGCACTGGTCGGCGCTTCGTCGCCCGTGGCCCAGACCGTCGAGATCCACGACACCGGGACCATGAACGGAATGACCGGGATGACGCCGATGGACCGGGTGCCGATGGCGCCCGGATCCACGGTCACGATGGCGCCCGGCGGGATGCACCTCATGCTGATCGGCCTGACCAGGCCACTGGCGCTCGGCGACACGATCGAGCTCGACCTGGCCTTCGAGCATGCCGGCCGGATCACGGTCCAGGCCACGGTTCGCGATCACTGACATGGATCGCATCTCGGGCTCCCGTCGCCCGTTCCAGCGCGCTCAGAGGCGACTCGGGCGGCCCGTCGCGCTGCTGGCCATCGTCGCCGTCGCTCTCGCCCTGACCGGGTGCGTGGCAGGCTCGCCGCAGCCGCCCGACGCCGGGTCCGGCTCGGCCGGCTCGGCCGGCTCGGCTGGCGCAGCGTCGGGGTCTGGGGCTCCAGCGTCATCGGCGACCTCGTACCTGTTGAGCTCCCCGCGGGCCGCTGCGCCGATCGCCCTGACCGGCTCCGACGGAGCGGCGTTCAGCCTGGCCAGCCTCCGTGGCGAGAACGTCCTCGTCTTCTTCGGGTACACGCATTGCCCGGACGTCTGCCCGGCGACGATCGGGATCCTCGGCGAAGTCCTCGCCGCGGCCGGGCAGGGCACCCGAGCGGTGTTCGTCACGGTCGATCCGGAGCGCGATACGGTCGCCTGGCTCAAGGAGTATTC
Organism: uncultured Chloroflexia bacterium; assembly: GCA_963716375.1. GTDB lineage: Bacteria > Chloroflexota > Limnocylindria > Limnocylindrales > CSP1-4 > VGPE01. Next base: position 3,864 of record OY970306.1, read on the forward strand.
GCCGTACCTGCCGAACGGGTTCGTGGCGCTCACCGGCACAGCGGCCCAGATCCGCGCGACGGCTGACGCGTGGAGCGTCCGCTACGCCCGGGTGGACTCTGCCTCGGCGGCCGGCTACCAGATGTCCCACACCGCCGACGTCTTCTTCGTCGATGCGGGCGGCACCCTCCGCGCCGACTTCCCGTTCGGGACGACCTCGGCCGACATGACGCGGATCGTGCGGGCCGTGGCGATGGCAGGCCCGATCGAGCAACCGGGCGCGACCGCGGCCGCCTCGGGCCCGACCGCCGGCCCGGTCGCGAGCGCGGCCCTCGGCACGACCGCCGCCCCGGCTGCGAGTCCCGGCACTGCCCCAGCCGGCACCGCCCCGGCTGCCAGTCCCGAGGCCGACCTCCAGGTTGACGTCGTCTCGACCTCGGTCTGGGCGGGCACCCGGAGCCCGGTCATCCTCGTCCTGAGCACGCCGGCAGGCCGCCTCGACGACCCGCACCTGGCGGCGACCGTCCAGCTGCGGGCGCCCGACGGCAGTGCCGTGGGAAGCGCGGTGACGGCGACGCCCGTTCAACCGCCCGGCGAACGCCACGTGTTCCAGGTCGCCGCCCTGGATATCCCGACGGCCGGTGCGTGGTCCGTGGACGTCACGGCCGTGCTGCCGAGCGGACTCCAGGTCGGCCATGCCTCGCTGACCGCTCTCGATCCCGGCCGCACGCCGGCTGCCGGCAGCCTGGCTCCGGTCGTCCATACGCCGACGCTCGATGACGTGGCCGGCGATGCGCGAGCCATCACCACGGACCCGCAGCCGGACCTGCGCCTGTCGCGCGCGTCCACCACGGACGCGCTGGCTGCCCACACCGCGTTCGTGCTCGTCATCGACTCGGTCAAGTTCCGGGTGTCCTCGGCGTGCGGCAAGGCCGTTGGGATCGCCCGCTACCTCGTCGATCGCTGGCCGGGCGTCACGTTCATCCATCTCGAGCCGTACGCCTACACCCTCGTCACGGACACGCCCGTCCTGGCGGGTGACCTCGCCGATCCGCCGCTCACCGCGGTCGCGGCCGCCTGGGGGATCGGGGACGCGCCATGGGGTCCCCGATCGATGCCATGGGCATTCGTCGTCGATTCGACCGGCACCGTGCGGGCCGTCTACCAGGGCGTCATGGGCACTGACGATCTCGACGTGATCCTCGCCCTGATCGCCGCCGGTGGCTGAGCCGGCGAGCGGAGCGTCCCCGACCGGCGGTCGGACGAGCACCGTGGAATACCGCCGTTCGGTCCCTGACAACGGGACACAGGTCACTTTCAGGGCGTGCGACGCGGCCGTGATGCTCCTCGCATGAACACCCCACCTGCTCCTGTCGTCGATCGTCCCGAGACGGGCGAGTCCAACCCGACCCCGACCGATGGGTTTGCGGTCATGAGCCTCAGCCGGCGCGGATTCCTCCGGACGGCGGCGCTCGCCGGCGGTGGCCTGATGGTCGCCGGGATCGCGTCGTGCACCTCGGCCGTGGCGCCCGGCTGGTCGTTCCCCGCCAACTCGGCTCCGCCCGCCGCGGGTTCCTCGACGCCACCCGCCTCGGCGGCCGCCACGAGCGCGCCGTCGGCCGCGGCGACGGCCGCGGCGACGGCCGCTGCCAGCGCTGCTCCCTCGGCCGCGCCGACTCCCGCGGCGTCGTCCGCTCCGTCAGCCGCGCCGAGCGGTTCCGCCGGGGCCGGGGAGCCGATCCCGGCCGGCTGGACCCAGCACGACGTCGATGCCCGCAACGCCGTCCGCCGCTACGTCGGCGACCTCGCGCCCGCGTTCAAGGACATCTATGGGCCGGTCGTCTTCGCCAAGCTCGTCGACATCCTGGGCGCGGCCGACGGCTACCCGGAACTCACGGAGAAGCCCGCCTTCGCCCAGGTGCCGCAGCTGCTGTTCACGGATGCGCTGACGCCGCTGAAGCCCACGCTCGACGGTGACGTGAAGGTGTTCAACCTCACCATCGACCCGATCTTCCAGGCGATCAACGAGGTCATGCCGCCCGTCGCGGCTCTCGGCTACAACAAGCAGTGGCCGGGCCCCACGATCCGCGTCACCCAGGGCGACAAGGTCCGCGCGATCTTCACGAACAACCTGCAGGAGACGACCGGCGTCCATTTCCACGGCGTGGAGTTCGACGACTTCTTTCAGGACGGCGTGCCCTTTGTGACCCAGAAGCCGATCGTGCCCGGCGGGACCTACACCTACGAATTCACGGCCACGACGGCCGGGTCACTGATGTACCACTCGCACCACAACGCGACCGACCAGGTCGGCCGGGGCCTCCTCGGCGCCTTCATCGTTGACCCCGTGTCGGATCCGGTGAAGTACGACCGCGAGTACGTCTGGATCTCGAACGACGCGCTCGGCGGGTTCACGATCAACGGCCATGGGTTCCCGGCCACGGTGCCGGTGCTCGCCGCCGCCGGCGAGACCGTCCGGATCCGCTTCATGAACGAGGGCACGATGATGCATCCGTGGCATGTCCACGGCTACGTCATGAAGGTCATCGAGCGGGACGGCCGGTCACTCGGCAGTGCGGCCTTCGAGGCCGACACGCTGGGCGTGAACCCGGGCGAGCGCTACGACGCACTCATCACGGTGAGCCGGCCCGGCATCTGGGCGTTCCACTGCCACATCCTGCCGCACGTCGAAGGCTCATCCGGCATGTTCGGGATGGTCAACACCCTGATCGTCGTGCCCAAGAAGTCGGACGTCGACGCGATCATCGCCTCGATCCTGTCGTAGCCTCGCCTCTTGGCCCGCTGTACCCGCGGCCCGGTCGTCTACGCCGGCGCTCGGAGTGCACGGCGAGTGTTCATTCCGGAGGCTTCGCCTGGTCGAACGGACGCCTGCCGAAGGATCGGACCGGTGCCGGGCTTCGCTCAGCCAGGCGATGCTCATGGGGCGTGCATTCGGACCTCGATGCGAGCGCGGTCGCGTCCGCCAACCTGGAGTCAGGAGCGCGCAACGTCCGAAATGAACATGGAGCGTGCATCGTCGAGGGATGTCTCGGCGGCGTTGCGCCAGACCTGTTCGGGCGAGCGGCATCGACCCCGGCGCTGATGCCCGGACCACGGCTTGACACGTGACCAAAAGGTCACCTATGATCCGGACGTGGACGAGATCTTCCGGGCGCTGGCCGATCCGACGCGGCGAAGCCTGCTCGACGAGTTGTTCCGGGAGGACGGTCAGACCCTGACCGCGCTCCAGGAGCGGTTCTCGATGACGCGGTTCGGCGTCATGAAGCACCTGAGGCTGCTCGAGGAAGCCGGCCTGGTGGTCACCCGCCGGCGTGGCCGCGAGAAGCTGCACTTCCTGAACCCGGTCCCGATCCGCCTCGTCCATGACCGCTGGGTCAGCAAGTACGCCGAGCCCTGGGTCGCTGGGTTGAGCGACCTCAAGCAGAGACTGGAGACTCCGATGGAGAAGGTGTTCGAGATCTACATCAAGACGACCCCGGAGCGCCTCTGGCAGGCGATCACGGACCCGGAGATCCGGGCGAAATACAACTTCGGGGCCCGGGTGACCTCCGACTGGACTGAAGGCTCGGCGTTCGAGATGGGCGCTCCAGGCGCACCGGGGCTGCTCGGCGCCGGAGAGAACCTCGTGGTCGATCCGCCGCATCGACTCGTCCAGACCATGGTCGCCCTCTGGGGTGACGACGTGAAGGCCGAGGGCACCTCGCGGATCACCTGGGAGATCGAGCCGGTCGGGGATTCGTGCCTGCTCAAGGTCACCCACGACCAGCTTCGGGAGGGTGCGAACGAGCAGCTGTACGGCGGCTGGCCGATGATCCTGTCGGGCCTCAAGACGTGGCTCGAGACGGGCGAGCTGCTGACCACGCCCGGCTCGCTGATGTACGCCTCGGCGAACGCCTAGATCGAACCGGCAACGGGCGGCCGCCACTCGGCCGCCCCGCCGACTCCGTGTCGCTCCTGTCGGACGTCCGGGCGAGAACACGCCCGGGCCTGTCGATTTCGGCCCTGCCTGATTCGACGCACAGGTAGAGGCCAGAATCAGCCGGTCGAACCCGATCGGCAGGCGGGCCCGATGCACGACCGCAAGGAGACCCGGAGATGCGCTTCTTCATGTACACCGTCGGCGACGAGAACGACCCGCGCCTCACGGCGCCGCCGGCCCCCGAGGTCATGGCCGCCATGGGCGCCTTCATGGCCGAGGCCACTGCGTCGGGCGCGCTGATCGAGACCGGCGGCTTCGGGCCGAGTGCCATGGGCGCCAAGGTGTCCCTGGCCGACGGAACCTACACCGTGACCGACGGCCCGTTCTCCGAGGCCAAGGAACTGATCGGCGGCTGGGCCCTCATCGAAGCCGCCTCGCTCGACGAGGCGAAGGGCTGGGCCAGGCGATTCCTCGGCATCGTCGGTGGCGGCGAAAGCAACATCCGCCGGGTGTTCGGTCCCAACGATTTCGGGCCCGGTTGAGGGGCCCGAAGATCGATGGTCTGAGGAACGCCACCCGGCGGATCGCCCGGCCCGGCAAGTCGCCGGGCCGGGTTCATGGCAGGCGCGAGAACCAGGCCAGCGACGCCCCGGCCGCGAGGACGGCAGCGGCCAGCGCCGCGCCGACCAGGTAGTCCGTGACCTCGCGATCCTCGGTCGTCGTGCCGACGGCCTTGCCGATGTGCTCGAAGGCCGCCTTCACCTGGTCCGCGGATGCAGCCGTGTAGAACTGCCCGCCCGTGGTGTTGGCCACGGCCTGGAGGGCCGCGCCATCGACCGGGACGGGGATCGTCTGACCCTGGATCGTGACCTTGCCATCCGGGGTCCCGAAGGCGATCGTCGAGACCGGCACTCCGGCAGCCGCGGCCTGGGCAGCGGCGCCGGCGTTCGGCCGGCCCACGGTCGTCTTGCCATCCGAGAGGAGGACGATCGCCCCGGCCTGCTTCACGGCTGAGCCCGGCGCCGCAGACGAGCCCGGCGCGGGTGTTGCCGCGGCCGCGGCAGCCGAACCTTCGGCCTTTGGCAGTTGCTCGAGTGCCAGGTAGATGGCTTCACCGATCGCCGTGCCCTCGCCCAGCTTCAGGCGGCCGATGGCGGCCCGAACCGTGTCGAGGTTGGCGGTGGGCGCCACGACGACCTGGGCCGAGCTCGAGAAGGCGATGAGGCCAACCCGGGTGCCCGCCGGCACGACATCGATGAACCGGCTGGCAGCCGCTTGGGCCGCCGTGATCCGGTTGGGCGAGACGTCGGTCGCGTTCATGGACGCCGAGACGTCGACGGCCAGCATGATCGTCGGCGTGTTCGGGACCTGGGTCGCGACGACGGGCCTGGCCATGCCGAAGACCAGCAACGCCAGCGCGGCGAGGTAGGTCGCCGCGGCGATGTGGCGGCGCCAGCCCGGCCGGTTCGGGGCGACGCCGTCGAACAGCTCGACGGAGGAGAACCGCAGTGCGTAGCGGGTGCGCCGCCGCTGCAGGACCACGTAGACGACCGCGAGAGCGATCGGCAGGAGGATGAGCGCGAGGCGCTCGGGATCGAGCAGGGTCATCGAATGGCTCCCGGATTCGGGCCGGCCCGACGGCCGACCGTGCGCGCTCGCTGGCGCTGATCGAGGCAGTGGACGAGTGGCCCGACCCAGTCGCGGTCCGTCGAGAGCCGGACGTGGCTGGCACCGGCCCGCGTGAGGCCGGTCGCCACGGATTCCGCGCGTCTCGCGGCCTGCGCCGCATAGGCCGCCCGGATCTCCGGCCGGCTCGTGTCAACCTCTCGCCGCCGGCCCGTCTCGGCGTCGACGACGGTCAGGTAGCCGACGTCGGGAAGGCGCAGCTCCCGAGGGTCGACGAGCTCGATGGCCAGCGTGTCGTGACGCTGGCTGAGGCGCGCGACGGCGCGCTCCCAGGTGGTGGGACCGAGGAAGTCCGAGATGATCACGACGAGGCCGCCCCGCTTCGACACCATGTTGAGGCGGTCGATGCCGGCCGCGAGGTCCGTCGTGCCGGTGATCGGCGTCGCCTCGGCCCGGGCGAGGACGGAGATCAGGTGGGTCCGGCCCGAGCGGGCCGGGATGACGATCGGCCCGCTGCCGGTCAGCAGCACGGCCCCGAGGCGGTCGTGACCGCGAGTGGCCAGCGAGCCGATTCCGGCCAGCACGGCCATCGCGAGGTCGAGCTTGCGCCAGCCGGCCGTGCCGAAGTCGAGGCTCGCGCTGAGGTCCACGACGGCCATGACGTCAAGCTCGCGCTCGGCGACCGCGTCACGGACGTGCGGCATCCCCGTTCGGGCCGTGACCGTCCAGTCGATGCGCCGGACGTCGTCGCCCGGCGCGTACATCCGGGCCTCGCCCGCCTCCACGCCGTGCCCGGCCAGGAGGGCGAGGTGATCGCCCTCCCGCAGGCCGTGCACGCGACGCGAGACGGCGAGCTCGGCCCGCCGCAGCAGGTCGGGGACCGGTGCCCCCGCAGCTCCCGTCACGGCGCGGTCGGGAAGGCCGGGCTGGCGCCGCCCGGCAGTTGGCCGAATTCCGTTCGAGGCTGGCCGGGTGCCGCCCAGGCGGTCGTCGCGATCGGGGCCGGGGCGCCCATCGCGCCGGGGGCCATCGACGGTGCCGCGAACGTCGGCGAATTCTCCATCGTCGCGGGCTGTGCCGCGGCCGAGGCCGCCGGAACCCCCATCGACTGCCAGGCGCCGGCAAGTGTCGGCGCCGGCACCGTCTTGAGGAGTCGCACCAGGACGTCGTCGACGGTCAGGCCGTCCGCGAGCGCCGTGTACGAGAGCACCAGACGGAGATTCAGCACGTCATAGGCGATGTCGTAGACGTCCTGCGGAGTGGCCCGATCGCGACCCCGGAGCAGCGCCAGCGCCTTGGCGGCACGGACGAGACCGAGGCTTGCGCGGGGGCTCGCCCCGTACTCGAGCTGGCCGACGATCTCCGGCACGCCGTAGCGGGCGGGATCGCGAGTGGCGAGGACGAGGCGCACGGCGTAGTCGGTGGTGGCTTCGTCCATCTCGATCGCCCGCGCCGCCGCCTGGAGGGCGATGACGTCTTCCGGATCCAGGAGGCGCGACGCGGTCGGCGCAACATCCTCGAAGCGGTGGACGATCTGGCGCTCTTCAGTCGGGGTCGGATAGTCGACCGGAATGCGCATGAGGAAGCGGTCCCGCTGCGCCTCCGGGAGGGGATAGACCCCCTCGGATTCGATGGGGTTCTGGGTGGCGACGACGATGAACGGCCGGGGGGCCATCATCGTCCGGCCGCCGACGGTGACCTGGCGCTCCTGCATGACTTCGAGCAGGGCGGACTGGACCTTGGCCGGCGCGCGGTTGATCTCGTCGGCGAGCACGACGTTGGCCAGGACCGGGCCCGGGCTCGACGTCGAAGGACTCACTCGACGGCCGGTAGATGCGGGTCCCGACGATGTCCGCCGGGATGAGGTCGGCCGTGAACTGGATGCGCGAGAAGGTGCCGCCCATGACCCGCGCGAGCGTGGCCAGGGTCAGCGTCTTGCCGAGGCCCGGCACGCCCTCGATGAGGCAATGGCCCTCGGCGAGGACGCAGGCGAGCAGCCGATCGAGCATCCGCTCCTGGCCGACGATGACCCGGTGCAGCTCCAGGCGGACCTGCTCGAGCCGGACGAAGGGGAGATCCTGCTGATTCACTGGCCGACTCCTGACTGGCCCTGGAGCTGCGGCGCGATCTGCTGCAGGAACCACTGGAAGAACTGACTGTTGAAGGGGCTGGTGCCGTTCGCGTTCGGATCGGTGCCGTTGCCGCCCTGGCCGAACAGGCCGCCGAACGGATCGGTGCCGGAGCCACCATTGCCCTGGCCGAACAGGCCGCCGAACGGATCGGTGCCGTTGCCGCCCTGGCCGAACAGGCCGCCGAACGGATCGGTGCCGGATCCGCCGGAGCCGCCCGTGCCGTTCTGGCCGGTGCCGCTCTGGCCGCCGCTGTTCGGGTCGCTCTGGTTGCCGACGGCGCCGTTCTGGACCTTCGCGAGGAGCGCCTTCGCGTCATTGATCGGCACGGCGAAGCCGACGCCCGAGCTCTGGCCGCTCGTCGAAGCGATCGCGTCGTTGATGCCGATGACCGAGCCGTCGCGGTCGGTCAGCGGGCCGCCGCTGTTGCCGGGATTGATCGGCGCATCGGTCTGGATGAGACCGGTGAGCTGCTGCGAGCCCTGCGCCTGGAGCGTTCGGTTGAGCGCGCTGACGATGCCGCTCGTGACCGTCTCGTCGAGGCCGAACGGGCTGCCGACGGCAATGGCCTGCTGGCCGACGCGAACCTGGTCGCTGTCAGCGAGCGTGAGGGCGGGGATGTCGGTGCGGTCGATCTTGACGACTGCGCTGTCAATGGACGGATCGGTGGCGACGACGGTGCCCTGGACGGTGCTGCCGTCCTGCAGCTTGACGGTGACCGTGGTGGACCCGTCCACGACGTGATTGGCGGTGAGGATGTCGCCGTTCGTGTCAGCCACGAACCCGGTGCCGAGGCCGCCGCCCGTTTCGATCTGGACGACCGACGGCAGGATGCGAGCTGCGGTGTCGGCGAGGGGCTCGGAGCTGCCCGATGTGCCCGCGGGGGCCGGCGTTGGCGCTGCGCCGAGCGCGGACTTGCCGCCCGAGCCGTTGCCGCCCGTTGCCGCCCGAGCCGTTGCCGGCCGCCGAGCCGCTGCCCGCGCTGCCGGTTCCGGTGGCCGGAGTCGTGCCGCTCGAGGCCAGCGGATTCGCGACGGCGAAGACGGTGATCAGCGCGAGGACGCCGAGTGCCGCGCCGCCGACGAGGCCGACGGTCCGCCGACGAATCGGTCGCGCGGGGGCCGCGGCGATCGCGGCCGGAATGGCCGATTGGGGCGGCAGCTCGGCGGCCCAGACGGGGCCGGTCGGCGGGCTGGCAGGGAGGTCCCGCCAGGTGAGATGGCGGCGCTCGCCGCCGGGGGCCACGGATTCCATGCAATCTCTCCAAACGATTCGTAAGCGTCTGGCGAGACTAGGTCGCGGATCGTAACGCCCGCATTCGGGCGACATAAACGCCGCATAAGGGCGGCGGCGCCGGTCAGGCGAGGAGGGGTCGGGCCTGCCAGAGTGGGTCGAAGCGCGCTTCGGCCAAAACGCCTTCGCGACCGTCGGCTTCCCGAACGGGCAGCCAGAGCACGAACGAACTGCCGGCCCGCGGCGCGGACGACAACCGCACGGAGCCCCCGTGCGCCTCGGCGATCTGACGCACCAGGGCAAGCCCGATGCCGCTCCCCGCGTCGCCGTCCTGGGCGGAGCCGCGCCAGCCTCGGCGGAAGACGAGCGGCTGGTCGGCCGCGTCGATGCCCGGGCCGAAATCGCGAACGCCGAGCCAGCGCCAGCCGGGCAGGCTGCCGGCCCCGACGAGGATCGGCGAGCCGGGCGGCGCAAACCGGATGGCATTGACGATCAGATTGGCCAGCGCACGCTTGAGCGCCTCGCGATCCGCCGGGACGACCGTGCCCGCCGGTGCGGCCACCTGGATGGAAATCCCGCGACGCAGCCCAAGGGCCGCGTAGTCGCGACCGAGCTCGCGCGCGATGTCGCCGAGGTCGACCGGCGTTCGGGCGGTCTCGGAAGTCCGGTCTCGCAGCTCCGCGTGGAGCCCATCGATGGTTCGGGCGATCCGCTCACCGGCCCGCTGGGAGACTTCGGCCGCGGTCCACAGCGCCGCTGGGTCGTTGCGGTCGGCCAGCGCGACCTCGAGGCTCGTGCGCATGACGGCCAGCGGGTTGCGAACCTCGTGGGCCGCGTCGTCGACGAGTCGCCGGCGGTCCAGCTCATGGTGCTCGAAGCGGCTCATCAGGTCGTTGAACGCCCCGTTGAGCTGCCGGACCTCCGGTGCCACGCCATCGATCGGGAGCCGCTGGCCGAGGTTGGCGGGACCCGCGCGGTTGGCCGCTTCGGCGACGGTCGCCAGTGGCCGCGCGATTCGGCCGGCGAGCCGCCAGGCGATGAAGAGGCCGAGTGGCACGAGCACGATCCAGGTCGCGAGCGCCAGCAGCGGCAGGTCGGCCGGCGCAACGCCGAGCACCGACGTCGCCGATGCGGCAGGCGCGATCAGAAACTGGAACGACCCGTTCGGTCCCATCGGCGCCATGAGGAGGACGGTCGTCGTGGCGTCGGCCAGCGGATCGGCTGCCGTCGAGGTCAGGCCGAGGTCGGCGACGACGAGGAGCAGCGCCAGGATGCCCAGGATCAGGACGCCGAAGACGATCGCCAGTTGGGTTCGGAGGGAGAGTTGGCGGATGCGCGTGGACACTCAGGCGGCCTCGGCGAGGCGATAGCCGACGCCCACCACGGTTTCGATGGGCTGCCCGGGTCCGGCGGCGGCGACCTTGCGCCGCAGGTTGCTGACGGTCACGCGGACGGTGTTGCTGAACGGATCGGCCTGCTCATCCCAGACGTGCTCGAGCAGGCGTTCCTGGGTCAGGACCTGGCCCGGATGCAGCATGAGGTATCGCAGCAGGGCGAATTCCTTTGGGGTCAGGTCCAGCCGCGCGTCGCCACGGCGGGCCTCGAATCGGGCGGCGTCGAGCTCGATGTCGCCGTGGCGGATGATCGCCCCCGGGTTCACCGTGTCACGGCGCAGGAGTGCCCGGACACGGGCTGCGAGCTCGCTGAAGCTGAACGGTTTCGCGAGGTAGTCGTCGGCGCCCGCATCGAGCCCGGCCACGCGCTCGTCGAGGCCAGCCCGGGCCGTGAGCATCAGGACCCGGGGTGGCAGCTCCGCGTCGAACACGGGGATCATCCGCAGCTGGCGGCAGACCGAGATGCCGTCGAGATCGGGGAGGCCGACGTCCAGGCAGACGATGTCGTAGGGCGTGTGGCCGAGGTACTCGAGGGCGGTGGCGCCGTCATTGACGACGTCCACGGCATAGCCCTCGCGGCGCAGCCCGAGGCGCAGGGCGGCCGCCAGGTCGGATTCGTCTTCGACGATCAGGACACGCATGGGTCAGCGTGCGGGCAGGGTGGCTTGCATACCATTCGCACCCTACGCGCCAATTGTTAAGGAGCGGTCACCGAGTCCGCAGAGTTCCCGACATCGCGCCCGATCGAGCATCGAATCCGCCTCCGCCCGCCGGCGAGGCCTGAGCGATTGGGTGCCTTTGGCACTGGCCCGGCCATGTGCCGAACCTGAACCATCGACCCATCGGTCAGGACCGCAGCGGCAGGGGACGTCCGAGATGCCGGCAGGAATCGAACTTCGATCGCGAGCGCGCCGGCCCGCGCTGGACGGCGGCAATCGGATCCGCTGGTGGCTGGCGATCGTCGGCGCGATCGTCGTCGTCGCGACCGCGGGTTACATGACGCTGCCTGGCTGGAGCCTGTCCGACTCGCTGTACATGACGGTGATCACGATCACGACCGTCGGGTTCCGCGAGGTGCACGAGCTCGACACCACGGGCCAGCTCTGGACCATGCTCGTCGCGATCGGCGGCGCAGGGATCATCTTCGGCGGCGTCGGCGTGGTGACCGAACGCCTCGTCACGGACGTGACCAGCGGCAAGCGGGAGGCGAGACGAATGACCCAGGCGATCGACGGGATGAGCGGCCACTTCATCGTGTGCGGCTACGGCCGCGTCGGCTCGACGGTCGCCCGAGAGCTCGTGCACGCCGGCGAGCGGCCCGTCGTCATCGATGTGAACCCGGATTCGATCGAGGCCGCCCGGGCGAGCGGCCACTTCGTCGTGGCCGGCAACGCGACCCAGGATTCGACCCTCCGGGCTGCCGGCATCGAACGGGCGCGCGGCCTGATCACGGTGATCGATTCCGACGTCGACAACGTCTATGTGGCGCTGTCGGCGCGGGCGCTCAATCCGGACCTGTTCATCGTGGCGCGGGCGGGCGAAGAGGACACGGAATCGAAGCTCCTGCAGGCGGGCGCCGATCGCGTCGTCTCCCCGTACACGAGAGCCGGGCGGCACATCGCGGAGCTCGCGATTCGGCCGCGCGTCGCCGACTTCATCGACACCGCGCTGTCCCATGGCGATCTCGCGTTCTCGCTGGAGGAGGTCAGGGTCGCGGCCGCCGGCCCGCTCGACGGGCGAACCGTGGGCGACCTTCGAACCGACGGCATCCACGTCCTTGCGGTCGTCCGCGGCGACCACGACTACGAGGCCAACCCGCCCGCCGATCGACGGCTCGCGCCGGGCGACAGCCTGGTGGTCTCGGGCGCCGCCGAGCCCCTTGCCCGGCTGCGGGACCAGGTCTGAGCAGCCCCTTCGGATCGAGCTGGTGGCTCCCGGTTCAACCGGCGAGCGGCCCAGGTTCAGCCGGCCGACGCCTCGGCGGCCTCGCGCAGCTTCGCGACGTCGATCTTGCCCATCTCGAGCATGGCTCGCATCACGCGGGCGGCAGCCTCCTGATCTGGGCTGCGCAGCAACTCGGGCAGCTGCCGCGGAATCACCTGCCACGACATCCCGAACCGGTCCTTGAGCCAGCCGCACTGGCTGGCCGATCCGCCACCCGCGATCAGCGCGTCCCACAGGCGGTCCACCTCGGCCTGATCCTCGCAATCGATCATGAAGGAGACGGCTTCGGTGAACGGGAATTCGGGGCCTCCGTTGAGGCCGATGAACGGCTGGCCGGCGACGGTGAAGTCAACGGTCAGGACGGCGCCGGCGTTGACGCTCGGATTGTCCGCTGGCGATCGGACGACCTCGTTGATCCGGCTGTCCGGCAGGAGCGACGTGTACAGCTGCGCGGCCTCTTCGGCCTGGCCGTCGAACCACAGGCAGGGTGTGATCTTGGACATCGGGCAGGTGCTCCAGTTTCGGTCGTTCTCGTCACCGCGCATCGCGATCCGGCGAATCGTCGCACGTCACCCCGATCGGCTGCGTGTCCGAATGTGAACGAAAGCAGGAGGCTTTCATCACGTCTTCATGATCCTGGGGCGGCATAGTGTCCACGATGCACATCCTCGTCATCGAAGACGACCCCCGCCTCTCCCAGCTGCTCGACGATCTCCTCACGGCCGACCGGCATGTCGTCGACGTCGCCCATCGGGGCTGCGACGGCCTCGACCTGGCCATCGTCGGCGTCGACGCGATCGTCCTCGACCTCGGCCTCCCGGACATCTCGGGGCTCGAGGTGGCCCGTCGGATTCGCGGGCGCGGCAATGCCGTCCCGATTCTCATGTTGACGGCGCGTGATGCCGTGACGGACCGCGTCCAGGGCCTGGATGCGGGCGCCGACGACTACCTCGTCAAGCCATTCGCCTTCGAGGAGCTGGCGGCGCGGCTTCGCTCCATCACCCGTCGGCCAGCCGCGGCACCGGCGGCGCTCCTGACCTGCGGGCCGTTGACACTCGACGACGTCCAACGAAGCGTGGCGGTGGACGGGCGCCCGGTCGACCTGAGCCCCCGCGAGTTCTCGCTGCTGGAGGCCCTGATGCGCCATCCCGACCAGGTCCTGACCCGAAACCAGCTCCTCGATCACGCCTGGCCGTTCGGGGTGGCGGTCACGCCGAACTCCGTGGACGCGTACGTGGCGTTCCTGCGCCGGAAGCTCGGGCCGGCGATGGCTCGCCGCATCGAGACGGTTCGCGGCGTGGGCTTCCGGCTGCGGAGGGAGATGACCGATGCGTGAACTCGGCGCCGACACGATGTCGCGGGCGGCAGGGACCGCCGGCGGCGACTCCGGTCATGACAGTCGGCTGGTTCGCCGGGTTCGCCTCCAGCTCGTCGCCTGGAGTGCCGGCTCCACCCTCGTCGTCCTGCTCGTGCTTGGCGCAGCGATCTATGCGGCCGTGGCAACGACCCTCACGTCCGCCTCGGAGACGCTGCTTCGCGATCGGGCCTCGCTGATCGCCTCCACCAGCGCCGTGGTCTCCGTTCAGGCCGAGCCTGGGGCGGCCGGGTCGCTCTCGATCGGGACGAGCCTCGACCCGGCGATGCCCGGCTTCATCGTCGCGGGCCCCTATTCGGGGACGCTCGGGATGGTGCTGCCGGCGGCCGGTGTCTCCGGCGGGCCGGCGATCGTCAGCGGCGTCGGCGGTCCGACCGTCGAGACCACCGTCGTCGGATCGTCGGGCTCCGACACCGGGACTGCGTCGGCCGGGGGTTCGCCCCAGGCCGCTGAGATCATGGGGTCGGCGACGGTGAGGTGGAACGGGAACGGTCGGCTCGGACGGAATCCTTCCGCCGGCATTCCCGGGCCTTGCTGACCCGGTTGGGTATGCGGCTGCCGAGGCCGGCCAGACGACGATCCGCGAGACGACCTACCAGGGCACACCGGTCCGGGTCATCTCGATGCCACAACCAGTGCCGACGGGCGCGACCACGGCAGGCGCGACCGGCGGGACCGTTGCCCTTGGCGCCCCGGTCGGTGTCATCCAGGTCGTGGCCGATCGCACGGCCGAGCTGCGGACACTCAGCGTCCTCCTGGTCGTCCTCCTCGGCGGTGGCCTTCTGGCGCTGGTCGTGGCGGCGCTCCTCGGATCGCTCTATGCGACACGCGCGCTGCTCCCGATTCGGGCCTCGCTCCGCCGCCAGCGCGAGTTCGCGGCCGATACCAGCCACGAGCTGCGAACGCCGCTCGCGGTGATCCGGGCCGGCGTGGCGAGGGTCCGCCAGCAACCCGACGCGCGCGTCTCGGAGATCGGGCCGGCGCTGGACGCGGTCGATTCCGAGGCGGTCCGGCTGGCCGTGCTGGTCGACGATCTTCTGGCCATGGCCCGCACGGACGCCGGCTCGGCCGATCTCGACCTGCGAGCCGTGGACCTGGCGGACGTCGCCGCCGAGGCGATGGCCACGCTCGAGCCCCTGGCCTCGCAGCGGGACGTTCACCTCGCCCTCGACGTCGAGCCGGCGTCGATGACCGGCGATCCGGATCGGCTGCGGCGTCTCGTGACGGTCCTCGTCGACAACGCGATTCGCCACGGCCGTGATGGCGGCACCGTGACCGTGACCGTGCGGTCGGGCAGTCTCGTCGTGGACGACGACGGCCCAGGCGTGCCCCCGGCCGACCGGGCGCGCATCTTCGAACGCTTCTCGCGAGGCTCGGCCACGACCACTGGCGGCAGCGGCCTCGGCCTCGCCATCGCCGCGTGGATCGTCGAGCGTCACGCGGGCCGGATCACGGTCGGCGACAGCCCCGCGGCCGGCGCCCGGTTCAACGTGAGTCTCCCCGTCCCGTGACCGTTCACGAATTCTTCAAGCCGCGACGCGACAACTGATCTCGACACCGCCACTCGGCGGGGCCCCGCGAGATGCGGGCTCACTGCACCAGGAGGTCCAGGTGGAAGTCCAGGAATCCCAGATCGCCGTCGCGACGCCGCTGCCAGCGCGGCCGCGCCGCCGGCGACGCGCACTCGCCGGGGCGATCGCCGCCGCGGCTCTTGTCGGACTGCTCGCCGGCGGTTCGAATGCGATGGCGTCCTCGCCGCAGGCGCTGCCCGTCGTTGCCGGCAACTTCATCGTCGTCGGTGGGGCGCCGGCCAGCGCGACGGCCGTGGACCCGGCCAAGGCGAAGGCGGCCTTCGAGAAGTACACGGCCTGCATGCGCGACCACGGCATCGACCTGCCGGACCCGGCCATGGTCGAGAGCAGCGCCGGCGAATCCGGGACGACGACCACCGGGCCGGTCATCGGCACCGGCACCGGGCCGGGGACGATCCTGACGGGCCCGATCTCGGGCGCGGCGCCGGCCGCAGGCTCGATCCAGATCGTCGGCAGCGCCACGGTCGCGGGTGGGGCGGGGATCGCCGCTCCGGTCCAGGATGATGCGTTCGTGGCGGCCGACAAGGCCTGCGCTCCGATCCTCGAAGCGGCTGGCATCCAGGGGCCCTCAACCGTCACGGCAGGTCCGGCCGGCGGGGTCACGGGCAGCGGCCCAGCGGGCAGCGCGTCCGCCGGGATCGTGGTCGCCGGCAATGACCCGGCCATGGCCGGGTCGCTGAAGGCCTACGCCGGGTGCATGCGCACCCACGGCATCGACGTGCCGGATCCGACGGTCGACGCGACGACCGGCGCCGTCCAGCTCGGGGTGTCCGGCGATCTTGGGTCGCAGGCGTTCAAGGACGCGAACGCGGCCTGCGCCACCGGCAACGTGAACTTCGTGCTGCCGCCACCGCCCGGCAACTAGCCACGGGCCCGGTACGCCGGCCAGTCGGGCGGGAGGATGTCGAGAGGCGTCCTTCCGCCCTTCTGTGATTCAGGAACCGGTTCGGCCGCTCAGTGCACCGGCGGCGGTGCAGCCTCGCTGACGGCAGGATCCGACACGGGCGTCGGTGTCGGTGTCGGGAGCGCGGTGACGGCGGGTGGCGCAGAGGACGCGGGAGGTCCCGAGACCTCGGCCTGGAACGCGTCCTTCGTCTCGGTCAGCGCGTCGCGGAAGCCGCGGATCGACCGGCCTGCGACCGAACCGACTTTGCTCCCGGCGGCAGCGCCGGTGCCGGTCGAGGGCGTGGTCGGCGCGGCGGTCGTCACTTCCGAGGTGAAGGCGTCCTTGGTGGCCGGGACGGCATGACGGAACTCACGAATCGACCTGCCGACGGCCGATCCGACCTTGGGCAGCCGGCCCGGGCCGAGGATGATCAGCGCGACGATCAGGACCAGGATCACGTGAAGCGGAGTGATACCGAACGGCACGACAGCCTCCAGGCAGGGAACACGGTGATTGCGGCGATTGTGGCACGAACTGTCCAGAGGCCGGCGATGTTCAGGGTCGCGGCGCTGACCTGGACGGCCGCGACTGCAACGCGGCCCAGATCAGCGGCGCCTGGAGCGGGAGCCGGGCCAGGGCCGCGAGGCGGAGGGTCCGCGAGGCGTTCGGGTCCACCGTTGTCCTGGCGGCGAAGATCACGTTGCCGGGGAACACCCCCGCGAGGAGCAGTGCGCTTGCAGGCCCGGCCCAACGAGCGTGCGTCAGCAGCCCACCGGCACAGGCCAGTTCGGCGAGACCGCTGACCACGACGATCGCATCACGTGCGGGCAGGCGCGAGGGCAGCAGCGGCCGGAAGAACCGCGGCCGGACGAGATGGAGCGTCCCGCTCGCGAGGAACAGCATGGCCAGCCAGGCAGGCGCCCATCGGCGAATCCGGTCGACTGACATGCGCGGTGGCTCCTTCGGGGCGTTTCGCGCCGCCCTGCGACACCGGCGATCCTGCTGCTCGTGGCGCGGCCCGACCGTGCAGACGATGCTATCAAGGAGGCCAACAGGCACGAGAGGTGGCGTCATGGGCAATCCCGTCGTTCATTTCGAACTCCCCGCCGACGACGTCGAGCGGGCCACGGAGTTCTATCGGGAGGCGTTCGGCTGGCAGATCCGGACTGCGTCGGGCATGGGCTACGCCCTGATCGCCACCACTCCGGCCAGCGAGACCGGTGAGCCGTTGGCGGCCGGCGCGATCAATGGCGGTCTGCTTGCACGGCAGGCGCCGATCACCAGCGTCGTGATCACGATCGAGGTCGAGGACATCGACGTGGCCCTCGAGGCCGTCACGCGCCGGGGTGGCACGGTGGTTCGGGGCCGGGAAGCCGTTGGCCCGATCGGGTTCGCGGCCTACTTCCGGGATCCGGAGGGCAACGTCCTCGGGCTCTGGCAGGCGATCCAGCAGGCTCGTTGACTGGGCTCGCGCGATCGGCCATCCATCTGCCATCGCGCTCGCCCAGGTCCGTCGGCCGTCGGCGCGATCCCGTTCCCTCTCGTTCGCACGGTGAGGTGGTCGGACTCCGGGCAGGCCGCCGGAATTGAGGCCTGAGCTCCCGACCGGTCAGGCTCCGTCGGTTTCGCCGGCCTCGCCGGCCGTCATCGCCGCCGCGATCGCCTGGATCGGGATTCGTCCGTTCGCGATCAGCCGTCCGCCGGAGTGGCGAACGGCGGAGGCGAACGGAGCGGCCCACAGGTTCTCGTAGACGAGCACGCCCGCAGTGCTGCCGGGGTCCATGGCGGCCGTCAGGTTGAGCACATCGTCCTGGACCAGTCGCTGGGCGAGCTTCGCCTCGAGGTCGCTCAGCGATCCTCGTCCGGCCAGGTCGGGCATCTCCATCGATTCAATCCGGCCGTCGGGATGCTTGATCAGGACAAGCAGCTCGATGACCCGGATGGTCCCGGCGCCCACGAGCCTGTTCAGCTCGGCCTCGATCACGCCGGTGAATCGCGCGGTTCCAAACGGGAACTCGACGACGAGGTAATCGACGGGTCCCAACTCGTCGAGCGTTCGATCTGTCATGAGTCCTCCACGCGCAATGGACCGGGCGATCCGGCCAGATTGTCCCACCCGGTGAGCGAAGGGCCACAGCCGGTCTGCCGCCCGATCAGGCGAGCTGCTTCCAGGTCCGGCCGCCCTTGCAGAACCAGAGGCGCCCGGACTTGTCCACGAAGAGGTCGCCGCGGACTCCACTCGCGGGATGACTCGATGCTGACGATGCAACCAGTTGCACCTGGGCCAGGCCGCCCTTGAACACGCCGCCGCGTCCGCCGGCCGCGTCACCGGAGACGCCGATCCCGCCGGTCGAACTCGTCGAGTGCCCGGTGACCCCGCTGGCCAGGCGCCCGGAGGTGTAGCCGCTCACGCCGTTGCCCGTGTCCGAAAAACCGTGGACCCCGTCGCCCGAGCCGCTGCCGCCCTCGACGCCTTCGTCGGACTGGCTGATCCCCTGGACCCCGATCCCGGACTGGCTGGCACCGACCACCGCGATGTTGGCAACGCTGTCGCCGCGGACCCCGAACCCGACGCCGTCACCGAAACTGACCCCGTGGACGCCGATCCCGGAGAGGGTGTCGCCGGACACGCCGGCATTGCTGGCCGAATAGCCGTGGACCCCGATGCCGGCGCCGCTGCTCGCCGCGAAGAACACGTCGTTGTCGTTGACGTGATTGCGAATCGTCGTCTCGGCCGACGCGTCGGTGAGCGTGCTGCCGAGGACGATCGGCTCGCCATCGGCCTGCGCCGGGCTCGTCGTCCCAAGGTTCGCCAGCGAGGCGCCGATCGCGCCGATCCCGAGCACCGCCGCGCCCGAGCCGACTCGACGCAGCAGGCGCCGCCGGCTCATTGGCGTTGACGGACTCGTCGCGGGACTGGTCTCGCGGTTGGTCTCCGGCCCGGTTCCGACACGGCTCGAGGACCCCTCGAGCGCTGCGAGCCGGTCGCTCAGCAGCCGATTCTCCGTCTCGAGCTCGGTGAGCTTCGCGAGGAGTGCCGCATCTGTGGTCATCGTCGAACTCCTCAACTGGCCAGCTTCAGGCGGGTGCGATCGCCGGCACTGGCCGCGGATCGCCCGAGCCGCCATCATGCCGCGATCTCGACCGGTGCGCGCTCGGAATCGGCGCAGCCGCCACCAATCGTCGGCACCGAGCCAATAGGATTGGCCGAGACGACCGAAAAGGGGGACCGCCTGACCGCCGCCGACCGTCCGATCGACCCCGGAGCCCTCATCCGCAGCCGCGGCTATTCGGCCCTGCTCGTCCTCGCCGCGATCGTCGGAATCGTCGTCTCGCTCGCCGCCTGGGCGTTCCTCGAGCTGACGGTCTCGATCCAGCAGTGGGTCTACACGGACCTGCCCTCGGCCCTCGGATTCGCGACCGTGCCCTGGTGGTGGCCCCTGCCGATCCTCGGCCTGGCCGGCGTGCCCATCGCCGTCGCGATCGTCCGACTGCCCGGCCATGGCGGCCACCGTCCGGCGGGCGGATTGGGCACCGGGTCGCCGACGCTGCCGAACCAGCTGCCGGGCATCCTCCTCGCCGCGATCGCCGGCATCGGCCTTGGTGTCGTCCTCGGTCCGGAGGCGCCGCTGATCGCACTCGGCGGAGGGTTGGGTCTGCTGACCGTGGACCTCGTGCGGAAGGGTGCGCCCGACCAGGTCAAGCTCGTCATGGCCGCCTCCGGGACGTTCGCGGCCGTCTCGACCATCTTCGGCAACCCGGTCGTCGGCGCCGTGATCATCATCGAAGCCGCCGGATTGGGTGGTCCGACGCTGCCCCTCGTGCTGCTGCCCGGACTGATCGCCGCCGGAATCGGCTCGATCGTGTTCATCGGGATGGCCAACCTGACCGCACTGAGCACGTCCGCGTACGCCCTGAGCCCGCTCGGCCTGCCCGTGCCCAGCGACCTGTCGATCAACGAGTTCGTCCTGGCCATCGTCGTCGGCGTGCTCTGCGCGATCTTCGTGCGCGCCGTCCTCGAGCTCGCCTGGAAGGCCGAGAGCATCGTGATGGCTCGACCGATGGTCCTCATCCCGGTGGCCGGCCTGGTCGTCGCCTCACTCGCGATCGCGTTCGCCCAGGTCACCGGTCAGCCTGCGGAGGCCATCCTGTTCTCCGGTCAGGACGCCATGGGCGAGGTCGTCCACCTGGCCCCGACGCTCTCCGCCGGCACCCTCGTGGCGATCCTCGCATTCAAGGGCCTGGCCTGGAGCGTATCGCTCGGCAGCTTCCGCGGTGGGCCGACGTTCCCGGCCATGTTCCTCGGGCTCGTCGCCGGCCTGCTGGCGGCGAACCTCCTCGGGGTGGACGAGACCGCGATGATCGGGATCGGGATGGGTGCAATGACGGTGTCGATGCTGCGACTGCCGCTGTCGGCCGTGATCCTGGCAATGGCCGTGACCCAGGCCGGACTGTCACTCGTGCCGCTGATCATCGTCGCCGTCGTGGTTGCCTACATCGTCACGGAGCTCCTCGGGGCGCGACGTCATCGGCCGATGGTCGCTGCAGCCGCGACCGACGCGACTCCTGGCGCTGCGTCGGCCGGCGCCGCGCCTGAGAGGGCCGCGCAGGCGAGCGCTGCGCCGCCGAGCGCTGGGCCGGCGGGGCAGGGCTGAGCCATGGGCGACCAGTCGAGCCTGCCCGATCCGCCGCGTGGCCGCCTGATCCGGTATGCCGATGCGCGTCACTACCTGTGGGGCGACGCGGTCTCGGGGCAGGTCAAGGATTGGTATTACGCGAGCAGCAGCAAGATTCACATGGCGCTGTTCTCGCTGCCGCCGGGGGGCCTGTGGCGCCATTCCGACGCCCACAAGTCGTACTACTACGCCGACGAGTGCTACTACCTGCTGGCCGGCGAGCTGACGATCCACAACCCGGAAACCGGCGAGGTTGCCGTCGTTCGCGCCGGCGAGGCGCTGACCTTCCGCGCCCGGACCTGGCACTACGGCTACAACTTCACCGGGGTCGAGACGGTGATCATCTGCACCTTCGCACCGGTGCCGCCGGACATCTCATCGGCCGCCGTCATGGCCGCGGCGGTGCCGCCACTGGCGGAGGTCAGGCAGGGCCGCTGGGAGCTGACCGGGCCCGGTGGCCAGCCGTGGAATTCGGACGAGGCGGCACGGACCGCCGGCTTCCGGGTCCTTCCGCCGTCGGACTGGCTGTCGATCATCCAGGGGATCGAGCAGCCGATCCGGATCGACCTGATGGTCGCGACGGAGAACCAGACGTCCGGGTTGTTCTCGCTGCGGCCCGGGGTCACGACGGACGTCGAGCGCCACCCGGGTGACGAGGTCGCATTCTGCGTCTCAGGCCAGGTCGGCCTGTACCTGCCCGAGACCGACGAGTGGTTCGAGCTGCACGCACGCGACGGCGGGTTCGTCGCGGCCGACGTGCCGCATCGCTGGTACAACACGACCGGCGAGCCCGCGTCGGTGTTCTTCGGGGTGGCGCCGGGCTATCGATAGCCGGGACCCGGCGCGCGCTCCGGGCCACGCCGTTCCCACCGCCTGCGCACCCCATGCGTGTTGCGCGAATGGGAGTCACCGCCTACGCAACAGGGGCTGATTCTGGCAGGCGATCCGTTCCGCAGGCCCGGGCGCGTGCGGGCCGAACCGCGTGGCCAGTGCCGGCGGTCCGCCGATGACGCACCAGGTGCGGATCCGGCGATTTCCGGTTGCTCGATGCGCTCGCGGGGCGGCTCCCAACCCTCAGGAGCCGCGGGCGATCCTCAGTTCCTCGCGTCCGCCGTCCTCGAGGAGGCCGGCGTCCCAGGCGACCGTCAGCATTCGAAAGCCAACGTTCGCGAACCGTCGCGACTCGGCGCCAGAGCCGACGTACATTCCGGCCACGATGCCGGCCCGCTCGGCCGCCAGGCGGATCCGCTCGATTGCCGCCTCATGCGCCTGTGTCTCGGCCGCCGAGCGCTCCCCGGGGATCACCGGGATCCCGAGCGCGATGGCGAGATCGCCCGGGCCGATGTAGAGGCCGTCGAGGCCCGGCGTCGCGGCGATCGCCTCGACGTTCGCGAGGCCGCTGGCCGTCTCGATCATCGCGAGTGCCGCGACGCGAGAGAGGTCATCGAGGTTGAGCCCGATCGTCTGGATCGCGCGCGTCGGGCCGATGGAGCGCGAAGCCAGCCGGGGGATAGCGGCACGCGGCCACCAGTTCCGCGGCCTCGTCGGCCGTGTTCACCATCGGCACGATGACGGCCAGCGCGCCCATGTCGAGCGACTTCCCGATGGCCGCCGGATCGAGCGACGCGACGCGGGTCGTCGGGACGACCCCCAGCGCTTCGATCGCCTGGAAGACCGGGCCGACGCTGGACGGGTCGACGGAGCCATGTTGCTGGTCCACGCAGATCTCATCGAAACCGGCCGCCGCGAGATAGCCCGCGATCAGCACGTCGCTGGTCGAGAGCCAGCCGCCGAACGTCGGCTCGTTGCGGCGCCAGGTTTCGAGCAGCCGGTTCACGAACGCCATGGGGCCCTCACGGTCAGGCTCTGCCGGGATCTGCCGGGATCTGCCGGGATCTGCGGGGTCAGCTGCGGGGCAGCAGCCGGGCCACGGGCCCGTCGAGGTCCATGATCGGGCGAAGGGTCGACCAGGGAATGACGATCGCCGGCATCCCTTCGGAGTATGGCCCGACCTGGTACTCGCCGAACGTGATCTTCAGGCCGCCGGTCGTCAGCTGCCAGCCGAGGAAGTTGCCGGCCTTCGGGGCCGTCCCGTCGCGGAACGAGAGCTCGAGCCCGGGCACCGCTCGCAACCGCTTCCGGGATTCGGTCGACAGGGTCTTCAGCCACGGCGTGCCGGGTCGGAACAGGTCCGCCAGCTGGATCTCGTCGCCGGTCGTCAGGTCGAACGTGTTCGTGGACAGCGTGGCGAACGGATGGGCCGCCCCCGTCCAGTACTCACTCAACAGCTCACCGATGCTGAGGAGGTTCGACCGGCTCAGGCTGACGGAGAACGTCTGCGAACCGGCGCTTGGTCCGGTCTGGTACAGCGGCGGCCCGGCCTGGATCGCATCCCTCGAAAACGCCGCCACGGTGTCCCGCGCCTCGCGGCTGAGCCGGTCATTGATCGCCGCGGCGACCGCGGCATCGATCCCGCTGACGACCGGATAGCGGATGTCGTACGTGGCGCGCAACCGGATCCACGGTGCCCGTCAGGCGGCCGGTGCCGACGCCGGCGCTCCGGCCAGGTTGCCGCAGCCGGTGGCACTGCCGTCGATGACGTGGATCGACAGACCGGAATGGGCGGTGACGGCCGCCTTGAACGCCGTCGACCTGGGACGTGCCCAGGGCGGTCGAACCGACGGCGGCGCCCGCGCGCTGGCCGCCGGTAGCCGGAACGCCGCGATCGCCCGAGCCGCCAGGCCGCAGGGTGCCGGCACGATCTCGGCGACCGCCCGGTTCCCCGACGGTGACGCCCGCGACCTTGACGCTGACCGTGCCCGCGCCGTTGCTGTCGATCAGGGTCGTCGAGCCGCCATGGACTGCGCCCGCGATCGTGGCCCGCCAGCTGGACGCGGAGGCTGCCGAGACCGGCGCCGAGGCGAGCAGCGTCAGGACGAGTACCGCACCGAACATGAGCCGCCACATGGGTCTTCCTCCGGGCGCTGACGAACCATGGAACCGTGGGTTCGGATCATCGTACGGGCGTGGCGACCTGTCGATCCCGGCGGCGACGACGCTGGGCGAGATCGACCACGTCGCGCTCATTCGGCCGGTACCATCGAACCGATGGACACCCGCCCATGACCGTCGAGATCACCGGCACGTCGCTGACCCGGGCGGAGGTCCTTCGCGTCGCCCGTCAGGCCGAGCCCGTGTTGCTCGACGCCGAGACGGCGAAGGCGATGTCGGCGACGCACGACGTCGTCGAACGCGCCCTCGCGCGGGCGGATCACGTCTACGGCCTGAGCACGGCCGTCGGCGTGCTGAAACGGGCCAGCGTGGCGGGCGAATCCGCGGCCGCCCGTTACTCGAGCCGGATGCTCCGGTACCACCGCGTCGGCCAGGGCCCCGCGGCCGACGTGGACCTGGTTCGGGCAACGATGGTCTGTCTCGCCAACGAGCTCGCGACGGGCTTTCCGGGTGTTCGGCCCCTCCTAGTGCAGCGGCTCGTCGATGCCCTCAATGCCGGCGCGGTGCCGCGGATGCGAACGCTGGGGTCGATCGGCCAGGCAGACCTCGCGCCGCTGGCCGACCTCGCCGACGAGCTGTTCGATGGCGTGCCACTGGCGGCTGGCGAGGGCCTTGCTCTCCTCGGCAACAACGCGTTCTCGACGGCAGCTGCGACCCTGGCTACCGCCGACGCCGAGTGCCTCCTCGATTCCCTCGCCTGCTCGGGAGCGCTGAGCCTGGAGGCCCTCGTCGCGACGCGGCCGCCAACGCGGCGGCCCTCGCGACGGTCCTCGCCGGCAAGGGCGGCGGCATCACCGTCCTTGGCTACACCCCGGCCCAGGACCAGAACGCCTTCGTCGTCCGCAAGGACACGGCCGACCAGTTCCACCTGGCCAAGATGAGCGATCTCACCGCGGTCCAGGACCAGCTGAAGCTGGGGCTCGCCACCGACTGCCC
This sequence comes from uncultured Chloroflexia bacterium, assembly GCA_963716375.1. Taxonomy (GTDB): domain Bacteria; phylum Chloroflexota; class Limnocylindria; order Limnocylindrales; family CSP1-4; genus VGPE01. The sequence continues at coordinate 28,586 of OY970306.1, forward strand.
GACCAACCCGGTCTGCGGGGCAGCCCTCAACGCCGCCTACGGCCTCGACACGACCAAGGCGACGCTCCTCTCGGCCTGTGACGCGCCGATGGCCCAGGCCCTCCTTGCGAAGACGATCGACGTCGCCGAGCTGTGCTCCACGCAGCCCGACATCGCCGTCAACGGCTGGGTCCTCCTCCAGGACGACAAGCAGACCCAGCCGGCCGACAACATCGCCCCGGTCGTCCGCAACGACTACCTCGCCAAGGTCGACAAGGCCGCCTTCTCCAAGATCCTCAACGACGTCTCGGCCAAGATGGACACGGCCACGCTGCTGAAGCTCGGCACGTCCGTCAGCGTCGACAAGAAGGACATCGCCGATGTCGCCAGGCAGTGGCTGAAGGACACCGGCTTCGTCAAGTAGCCCCGGGCCCCGAGAGGGCCTCGCACCCGATCGATCGCAGTCTCGAGGCCCCGGTTCACCCCGGGGCTTCGACGATTCTCCGGGGGGACCACAGGTGCCCTTGATCCGTCTCATCGAACCATCCCCGGACTCGATGTGCGCCGTGGCCCGAACCAGCGACACTCGTCGCGCCGGCGGAGCCTCACCTGAACCATCCTGCGACTCGAAGGCTCGAATTCGGGTGCCAGCGGTCGCAACGAGTCGCGGGGGCGACTCGGGTGGGGTCGAATGCGGGCTGGCTGGCGTTCGGGCCGGCCCATTGAGTCCGCCCATGACTCCCTGAGATCCGCGTCACGCGGGCCCGGGCTCAACAGGAGACTCGAGGCTCAGCTGGCGGCCGGTTGTCTCGGCCGGCTGGTCAACCGGAGGCCGATCGCTCAGCCGAAGGCCAGGCCCTCGGCCGCGCTCGAGGACACCGGGTCCGGCAGGCGCATCATCCGGAAGGAGTTCAGCAGGCCGGCGAGGCCGGCGAGGATCGGGATCAGCAGCGCCACCTGGAGCGCGAACGGTCGCGCTTCCGTGTTGATCCTGATGATCTCGGCCTGGACATCGGGCGGCTGGCCGACCAGCAGGAGGGCGAGGTCGGTGTTTCGCATGATCTGGGCGTCGTTCTCGAGCGCGACGGAAACCTTCTCCTGCTCCGCCGGCGAGAGCACAGTGCTCTGGTGCGCGAGCGCGTTGAAGCTGAAGGCCAAGGTGGCAAGCATGATCGCGCCGGCGAACGCCAAGCCGAACGACAGGCCGAATGAACCCGCGGCCGAGTTCACCCCGGCGGCCTCGCTCACCCGCTCGTCGGTGATCGGGGACAGCGTGTAGTTGTTGAGCTGGGAGACCAGCAGGCCGAGCCCGGCCCCCGCGATGACCAATGGAATGAACAGGGCCAGCCCGGAATCCGCGCGGGGGACGACGGGGACCAGCAGGAGCATCCCGACGGTCAGGAGCAGGAATCCCAGGCGGATGACGCTGCTGGGACGCCGCATGCCGGCCCGCTTTCCGGCCAGGATGGCCGTCGCGAACATCGTCAGCGACAGCGGGGCCATCGACAGGCCAGCCTGCATTGCGTTGTACTCGAGGACCATCTGGAGGTAGATCGGGATCGTGATCATCGCGCCGCCGAGCGCGATCTGCTGCATCAGCTGGCCCGAGACGCCGAACCGGAAGAGCTTCGACTTGAACAGATCCGGGTCGAGCAGGGTCGGTCTTCCTTCACGCTTGCGCCGAACGAGCCAGTAAGCCAGCGAGCCGAGCGAGATCACGCCGATAGCCAGGAGCAGGCCGACCGCTTCGCCGCCCTCCTGCCAGACCAGGATGCTCAGGACGATGCCGCCCATGCCCAGGACGGAAAGCACGGCACCGACGACGTCGACCTGCCGCGGTCCGGTATAGGGCACGTCATGGACGAGCCGGATCCCGGACAGGACGACGATGATGACCACGACTTCGAGTGCGAACGCCACGCGATACGACAGGAACGTCGTGATGAAGCCGCCGAGCAGTGGCCCGATGGCGGCGGCGATCGCCGCCGCCGCGCCCACCAGGGCATACGTGCGCTTCTGGGCCGCGCCTTCGAAATTGCCATGGATCAATGACTGCATCGCCGGCAGCAGCAGCGACGCGCCGAGGCCGCCGACGATCGCCCACAGGATGAAGATCGGGACGACCGTCTGGGCCAGTGCCATCGCCGACGCGCCGATGGCATAGGCCAGCAGTCCCAGCACGTACGCGCGCTTGCGGCCGATCAGGTCGCCGACCTTGCTGCCGATCAGGATGAACGCGGCGGAAACGAGCGCTTCGAGCGCGATCGCCGACTGGACCCGGCTGACGGTTGTGTCGAGCTCGTGGACCACTGCCGAGATCGAGACGTTCATGATCGACGTGTCGACCACGAGGACGAACATCGCCATGGCGAGCAGGATCGCCAGCCGTTGGTCGCCGGCAGCCGCGTCCTGGGTGCCGACAACGGGCTCAGCGCTCAAGGACGGGCCTCCCTTCCCACCGGGCAGTCGATCGCGGGCAACCGGGCGACACGGATGCCACGGCCGCCCTGCCTCAGCCGACCGCCATCGTACGGTATGGGTCCAGCGGCTCCCGCCCGCACTGGGGCTGCGGCCACCAGGCTCCTGGGCAATCGCCTCGCCCCGCGGTGACCGGACGCCTTTCAACGGCTGGTCGACCCCATGGGGCTTGACAACCCCGGCCGAATGGCGGTATAGATCGTCGCACGATATATCGTCCAACGTTAGAAAGGGTCAGCCCCGCATGGTCGCCCCACTGCCCGAGCTCGGACGGTTCGCCGAGCCCGCCCTCCTCATCCTCGTCAGCCTCGCCGACGGTCCCAAGCACGGCTACGCCATCATGGCCGACGTCGAGCAGGGGACCGGGCGGCCGCTGGGTCCCGGGACCCTGTACGCCGCGCTGGCGCGACTCGAGCAGCGCGGATTCATCGAGGCGATGCCGCCCGTGGACCGCCGGCGGCCCTATCGCCTGACGGCGCTTGGCGCGACCAACGTCGCCGAGCAGCTCCGCGAGCTTTCCGCCTTTGCCGAGCTCGGCCTGCGCCGGCTCGGCCAGTCACCCGGCTGAGAGGGCGTCGATTGCCATGATCGCCCTCCTCCTCCGCCTCTATCCGGCCCGCTGGCGGGCGCGCTACGGCGACGAGTTTGCGGCGCTCCTCGCGGAGCGACCCCTCGGCCCGTTCGACGTCGCCGACGTCCTCCTTGGGGCGATCGATGCCCATCTCCACCTGCGGGGACTGGGCTCCTGGTCCGAACATCAACGGGGGTTCGCCATGTCGCTTCGCATCGGGGGGATCGCCGCCGCGCTGGGCGGCGCCCTGATCCTCGTTGGATGGATCTGGGCATCGGTCGATCCGGCCGAATCCGACCTGGGCTTCTGGCTGTTCCTGGCCGGCACGATCGCGCTGCTGGTCGGCCTGACCGGGCTCAGCGCATTCCAGGCTCGGGCCCATCCGGCGCTCGTCTGGGCGGCATTCCTCCTGCCGGCCCTCGGCGGGACCGTCATGGCCATCGGGATCGTCGCGATGGCCTTGTTTCCCGATCAACCGATCGTCGGGGACCTGGCGGGCTGGAACTTCTTCTTCCTGGGCCTGCTGACGACCGTCGCAGGGTCCCTCCTGTTCGCGGCCGTCACGCTCCGGACCCGGGCCCTCCCGCGATCCGGGTCCGGCTTCCTCGCGATCGCGTCGGGCCTGACGCTCCTGTCGTTCATCGGATCCATGGGCCTCGGAGAGTGGCTGCAGCCGATCCTCATCGCCGGGTTCCTCGCCTTCCCGGTCGGCTGGCTGGTCCTGGGCCTCCAGGCGATCCGGGTCGATCGCCTGGCAGTGCCGACCGGAGTCGCCTGACACTGCCGCTCCGCAGAGGCCCAAGGCCAACCGGCGATGGGCGCGGAGGAACAATTGGCGCCGAACCAGGGGTAGCAGGTCGCCGCGCCATCGAATGGTGAACCGGGTCTGCGACACTTCCCCGGATGGGCGCTGCACCGCCGACGGCCTCCCCGGGTCGTTGGACACGATTCGTCCCGATCCTGGATTGGTCACGAAGCTACGATCGCCGATGGCTCCGTGGCGACCTCATCGCGGGCATCACGGTCGCGGCGATGATCGTGCCCAAGAACCTGGGCTATGCAGGCATCGCCGGCATCCCGGTCGAGAACGGGCTCTATGCGGCAGCTGCGGCCGCGATCATCTACGGCCTGCTCTGCACGTCCCGGCACATCTCGACGGGCCCGAGCTCGTCCCTCGCCGCCGTGGCCGGCGGCGCGGTCCTGGTGACCGGCCTCAGCGGGAACGAGGCGGCCCAGCTCGTGGCGGCGATCGCGGTCGCGACCGGGGCCATGTTCCTGCTCGTCGCGATCCTGAAGCTCGGCTGGCTCGCCAGCTTCCTCTCGCGGGCTGTCGTGACCGGGTTCCTTGCCGGCGCCGCCATCGACGTCGTCATCGGCGAACTGCCCAAGCTCACCGGGACCTCGGCCGACGGCGTCAATGCCTGGCAGGAGTTCGCGTCGTGGGTCCGGGGCCTGGGCGATCTCAGCCCGGCCACCTTGCTGGTCGGCCTGGTGGCCCTGGCCGTCATCCTCGGGCTTCGCTTCGCCTCTCCGAGGATCCCGGGAGCTCTCGTCCTCGTGGTCGGCGGCCTGATCAGCTCGGCCCTGTTCGACCTGGGAGCGCATGGAGTCGCGCTGGTGGGCCCGGTGCCGCGCGGCCTCCCGCTTCCGCAGGTGCCGTCCCTCGACGTTGTCTCACAGAACTTCCCGGCGATCTTGATCTCGGCCTTCGCGCTCCTGCTCATCGGATTCTCCCAGACGGCGGGCGATGCCCAGGCGTTTGCCACGAAGCATCGGTATCGCATCGACCTCAACCAGGAGTCGGTGGCCCAGGGCATGGCCAACCTCGGCGCGGGCATCTTCCAGGGCATGCCAGTGTCGACCAGCCTGTCGGCGAGCTCGCTGAACGAGTCCGCCGGGGCGAGGACGCCGGTCGCTTCGCTCGCCACCGGCGGGATCGTCCTCGCCACGCTGGTCCTGCTCGCGCCGCTCTTCTCCGAGCTGCCAAAGGCCGTCCTCGCCGCGATCATCATCGACGCGGTCGTCTTCGGGATGATCGACCTCGCGGAGTTCCGGCGGCTTCGCCGCGTGAAGCCGTTCGACTTCTGGATCGCGGTGGCGGCGGTGATCGGCGTGCTCTCGGTGGGCGTGCTCCTCGGCGTGATCGTCGGCATCGTGCTGTCTCTGCTCTGGCTCATCCACGTCGCGACCCGGCCGGCGATGCCGATCCTGGGTCGTGAAGCGGGAACGCAGGTCTATCGCGACCTCGGCGACCATCCTGGCGACGAGACCGACCCCGGTGTGGCGGTGATCCGAATCGACGGTGGCCTGTTCTTTGCCACCGCCGCGGCGTTGGACGAACGCGTCCGCGCGATCCTCGAGAGCAGGCCCGGTCTGTACTCCCTCGTGCTGGATCTCGAGGGGGTGAATTTCGTCGACTCGCAAGGTGCGGCCAAGCTGAGCGAGCTCCTCGAGCTGACCGAGGCGGACGGGATCGAGCTGCGCCTGGCCCGCGTGAAGCCCGACGTGTCGGACGTGCTCGCCGCCGATGGGCTCATCGAGCGGATCGGGCGCGACCGGATCCACGGCAACGTCCACCGGGCGGTCGAGGCGGCGCAGGCAGCACATGCCTGACCGACGTGCCACTGTGGCCGCCCGATCGGGGAGGTCGCCGCATGACGACAGAAGACGCATTCCACCGCCGCCTGTTCCAGGTGGCGTCGAGCGAGCTCTCGGACCAGACCGCCCAGACCGAGGGCATGCGGCGGGTCGAGGCACTCTCGGGCCGCACCGTCGGCACGTCGAAGCTGTGGATGGGTCAGACGCACGTCGCCCCGGCCACTCGCTCGTCCAACCATCACCACGGCGATTCCGAGAGCGGCATCTACGTGGTCAGCGGCCACCCCGAGTTCGTCTTCCTCGAAGAGATCGACGGGGAAGCGGTCGAGCGGCGCCTGCGAACCTCCCCGGGGGACTACATCTACGTCCCGTCGTGGGTCCCGCACCGGGAAGAGAATCCGGACCCCGAGCACGAGGCGCTGATCGTCCTCGCCCGAACGACGCAGGAGGCCATCGTCATCAACCTGCCCGATCTCCGCTGGGTCGGCCCGGTGGCGACGACGTCGACGGAAGGCAGGAGCGGCGAATGACCGATCCCCGCGTCACTGACGTTCGTCCATCCCGTCGTCCGCGGTCAGGTTGACGGACGATCGGGCGTACGACCCTCGCGTGTCATGAGGTCGGCCAGCCATCGGGTCCGCTCGTTGCCCTGGAGGATCAGCACGGTCAGGACGGTGATGGGCATCGAGAGGACGGCTCCCACGGGACCGAGGAGCCAGACCCAGAAGAAGAACATCGCGAACACCAGCCAGGTTGCGAGCGAGAGGGCCCTGCTGGTCAGGGTCGGTTCGAGCACGTTCTCGGCAACGAGGTTGAGGACGGTGCCGCCGATCACGATGACGGCTGCCGCGAGCGGCCCGGATTCCGCGAACGCGAGGATCGTGGGCGGAATCAGGGCGAGGATCAGCCCCAGGTAGGGTACGAAGCTGAGAAAGAAGGCTCCAACCGCCCAGAGCAGGGCGTCGTCAACTCCCACCACCAGCATCAGGATCAGCAGGCCGGTCGCCGTGACGAAATTGACCCGGATGCGGACCTCGAAATACGTCACGGCCGCCTGGGCGAATGCGCGCCCCTGGCTGAAGGCGCGGTTCTGACTGGAGCCGTCCGCGATCCGTGCGATTCGCGGGCCGTCAAGCAGCAGGAGCGCTGCGATGATGACCGCGAAGATCAGGCTGCTGCCGACCTGGCCGATGATGCTGATGACGGACCCCAGCACGGCCGTCAGATTCTCCGGGCTGATCAGGTCGTGGATGGCCGCGGCGAATCCGCTGGAGGACACATCCGGGTATCGCGCCCGAAGCTCCTCGGAGTAGCTGGCCAGCGAGTCTGTCAGCGCGCGCGTCGAGACCGCGGCCAGGAGCACGAGCGCCCCACCGATCACGACGACGACCCCGACCGTGATGCCCATCGCGACCGGGGCCGAACGTCCCCGGCGCAGCATTGACGCGAACAGGGGGATCGCCAGCATCGTGAGGAAGAGCCCGAGGCCCAATGGGGCGAGAACCGGCGCGAGCCAGCCGATCAGGTAGAGGAGGAGGGCCACCGCCACGACCGTGACCAGGGCGGCAGGGACCTTCAGCGGGCCGGGCAGCCGCGTCTGCGCTGTTACGCCATTTGGCGTGCCGGCGGGCCCGACGCCACCCGTGCCCGGGGCGCTGCCATCACCGGCCGCGTCGTCAGTCAGTGCCGGAGGTTCGCCTGGCAAACGGGCACCTCAGCGTCGCGTGGCCGAGGCGTCCCGGGCGTGCCCGGCGCCGGCTGCCGGCGTCATGCAGGCTGCAGCCGTCACATGGGCTCCTGGAGTCACGGGGGCTGCGGCTGCCAGGCAGGAGGCAGCCGTCACGCGGGCTCGCTCCGCGCGTCGGCCCGGAGCTCGGCCGTCGTCGGCAGGATCGAGCGGCCGCGTCGCGCGACCTTGAGGAGGATCCAGGCGAGGGGGATCGGCAGGAACCAGTTGTACAGGCGGTACAGGAACACCCCGGCCGTGATCGCGGGCTCGTAGCTGGAGCCCGCGATCGACGACAGACCGCCGATCAGGAGCAGCTCGGTCACGCCGGCGCCGCCGGGGGAGAGCGGGATGATCGTGATCACGATGACGAGGGAGTAGACCGCGAAGATGTCGACCGCAGGGATGGCGGTCTCGGGGACGCCGCAGACGCGGAGCGCCACGATGAGCACGACCGACCAGACGATGTACGAGAGGATCGCCACGAACAGCGCGACGATGCCTCGCCGCCGGATGACCTCGCCGAGCTGGTCGCGGAAGTGGTGGACCGAAGCCTCGACGTTCGGGCTGCCGGGCCGGCCCAGTCGTCGGAGGCTGGCGGTCACGGCCCGCTGCCCCGTCCGGCCCACCCAGTCGGCGACGCGATCCGAGCGGACGATGGCGATGATGAGCCCGGTCGCCACGACGAAGGCGATGATGCTGATCACGGCGATCACCAGGGCCGCTCCACCATGCCCGGAGAGTTCGCCGGTGGCGGCCAGGAGCACGACGGCGATCAGCGGCAGGGCCAGGCGCCCGAGCTCGTTGGTGATGCCGTAGAGGGCGATGCCGGACGTTGCCGGGCGGTTCGCCACGCCCCAGCCGCGCACCACGACCCAGAGAACGCCCATGTTCCAGGGCCCGAACGGCACGCTGGAGCCGATGCCGCACAGGATCAGGTACGAGGCCATCCCACGCAGGGCGGACAGACCCGGGATCAGCGCGCTGAAGAGCAGGCCGCTCGTGAACCAGGCAATGAGGCCGAGGATCGTCATCAGCAGGATCTGGGGTGGCGTCAGGGCCTGGAAGGCGGCGAGCACTTCCTGGTAGTCGACGAACCTCGGGATGATCACTACGAAGACGACGAACAGGACGGCCACGATGAAGCCGGTCCGCAGCAGCGCCGCGCGCCTGCTGGGCGGCGCTCCGCGCGACGCCGGGTCCTGGCCGCCGACTTCAGGAGCGTCCGTCACGATGGGCCCATCCTCGACTCAGTCATGGCCGTGGCGTCCTCCAGGTGAATGTCGTGAGGGTAGCGACTTCTGGCTCGTTGGGAAACATCCGCGGGTCAGTTTCGCGGCCGTCTGGGAGTTGGCGGATCAGGCCTCCCGCCCAACCCTGCCTGGCCGGCCGACGCTGCCCTGCTCGTCGAGTTCAATCCAGCAGCCAGTAGACCTCGGTCCAGACCTCCGCGGGATCGTCGGAATGCGGCCCGTACACCTCCCAGCGCGGACCGGCGCGACGGAGCCCGTGCGCGGCGCACCAGTCGATCACCGCCTCATGGGCCTCCCCGAGACCAGCGTAGGCCCCGCGATGGACCGTCATCGCCACCTGTCCCTCGGGCAGGCTCGAGGCCACCACGCGTCCCGTGAGCGGACATGGCTGGAGCAGCTCCACGCCGACCTCGACGTGTGGCACGTCGTCGCGATACAGCATCACGTTGCGGCAGCCGTGCGTGATCCCGCCCGCGCGCAGACAAGACCACACTTCGTCCAGCAGGACGGTCCAGAGTCTCGGGAACTCGCGCCAGGTGGTCGTGGCCTTGACGACGGCGGTCGGACGAGCCGCGACGCGGGTCACGATCACTTCGTGGCTCATCCCTCGCCTTCCGCTCATGCGCCGATGCGCCGATGCGCCGATGCGCAGACCAGGAGGAGATCCCTCGGCGGCATCGTATTCGAGGCGGGCTATTCCTGGGCTGTTCGGGAGCCCGGCGACGATGCTCAGCCGGCGAAGGGCCGATCCGTTGTTCCGGCGCCAGCCGCGAAGGCTTCGGTGCTCGACATGGCGGCTATACTCCTCGGACGGTCTTGCGACGGTCCGAGCTCCGCGGGACTGGAGCCAGCCCAGTCGGCCGCGCGGAACCGCCTCATGGAGGATGACGCATGGCCCCGACAGGTCTCGGACGCCGCGGTCGCATGGCCGCCGCTGTGATGCTGCTCGTGCTGCTGGCATCGCTGATTCCGCTCGCAAGCGTGTACGCCACGTCCGTCACTCTGGCAACTGGTGGAAGCGCCATCCCGGCCGACGACTTCGGCACGAGCAACTTCACAACGCTGAGTGGCCCCGCGATTTTGGCCACGGCAGCGACCGACCTCAACGGAACGACGATCCTGAACGTCCCCGCTGGATTCAAGTTCAATGCGGGCGCCGGCAATACCAGCATCAGTGGAGCGGGATGCACGCTCACTGGCAGCCTCGTTGTGACGACCACGCAAGCGACGTTTACGGGGGCGAGCAATATTGCGGGATGCATCCTGACGATCGTCGGGCTCCAGGTGCAGCCAACTGCGGGTCCCGGGCTCGTGACCGGTGACATCACCAAGACTGGGACGAGTACGGCGCCGGGAGGCGTGACGAACTACGGGACGCTGACGAAGGTTGCCGGCGCCGTCACTGAACTCATCTATGCCGTACAGCCCAGCGCAAACAACGCCGGCGGGTTGCCGTGGGGCACACAGCCCGCGATCATTGCGCGAGACCAGTTCGGCAACGCCGTCACCGGTGCCCCCGTGGGACTTTCGATCACGCCCGGCACGGGCGCGACCGGGGCAACGCTCGCCTGCAACACCAACCCGATCCTCACCGTCGGCGGCGTCGCGAACTTCGCGGCACCCAATCAGCAGTGCAAGATCGATCTCGCAGGCACCTACAAGATCCGCGCGACGAGCGGCGCCGTCACGGTAGACAGTGGCACCATCGCGGTCAACGTCGGACCGCCATCGAAGATCATCTTCAAGAGCTATCCGGCCACCTCGACCCCGCCACTGTTCACACCCCAGCCGATCGTGGCCGTGACTGATGCCGGCGGCAACACCGTGACCACGTTCCCGTCCAGTGCGATCACCCTCGCACTCAACAAGAACTCCGGGACGTTCACGTGCACCGGCGGCCTCAGCACGATGACCGTAAGCGGTGTTGCGACATTCGCAGGTTGCACCCAGACCGCCCCCGACACGGGCTACACGCTGACGGCGACCATCAACGCCTTCAACATCACGGGCCCGGCGTTCGCGGTCACTCCGGCCAGCCTCGCATTCGTCGCCGGCCCGGGCTCGCCGGTCGCCGGCCAGCCGTTCCCGACGAACGTTCAGGTCGCCATCCAGAACGGCGGATCCACGATCACCAGCGGTGTCTCGGCCACGGTCACTCTCGCCATCGGGACCAACCCGAGCGCCGGTGCGCTGACCTGCACCGGCGGTACCGCCGTCGGGACGATCAGCGGTGTGGCCACGTTCACCGGCTGCAGCATCGACAAGACCGGCACCGGCTACACCCTGGTTGCGACGGCGAGCAATGTCGTGCCGGCCCAGACACTCGCCTCGGCGACATCGGCGGCGTTCAATGTGAGCAACAACATTCCGCCGGCATCGATCACGCTGACCACGTTCTGCGGAACCCCTACGCCGGAGTCGACGACGGGCACGAACCAGTGTCCGCTCGACAACAGCAAGTCCCCGCCCCAGGCAAACATCAAGTTGCCGCAGGCGACCAATGAAGGGGTCCGGCTCCAGGCCCACATTGCCACGAACGGGGCGAGTCGCTCGATCACGTTCGAGGTCTCGAAGGATCAGACGACCTGGTCGACCATCGGCACGGTGACCACGAATGGCTCGGGTAACGCGAGCGTGTTCTATCGACCGTCCGACAACCGCTACTACCGGGTGACGTTCGCCGGGGCCTCGGACCTCGGTGCCGCCACGAGTTCCACGGTGCGCGTCGTCGTCCGCGCCCTCATCTTCATCCGGCCGACAGGCTGCACGTCCAGCGCGCCGTGCCACGTCAACCTGAACGCCACGGTCGTCTTCACCGCGACGGCTCGCCCGAATCGGCCGGAGCTGCCAAACCAGTTCGTCCAGTACACGGTCCAGCGCAAGTCGGGCTCGACCTGGGTGAACGTCACCACCGACGTCGTCCCGGTCAGCAAGTCCACCGGCACCGCCCAGTTCAGCGTGACCTTCAGCGTCAAGAGCACCTGGCGGTTGCGCGCAAACCTGCAGCCCACGCCCGTCAACGCAAACAGCTTCCCGACGGAGTTCGAGTACTACTCGGTCTCCTGACCGAGTCCCAGGCAGGGCGAGGAAGGCGCCGGCAGCAACGCCGGCGCCTCTTCATGTCCGCTCGAGATTCCGCGACTCAGGGCAGCGGGATCCTCTGGATGATGAGCCGGCCCTGGATCGAGGTGTCGTCGGACTGGGCGAGCCATACCTTCACGAGCCCGCCGTTGCCGTGCAGGAGCCCGGGGTTGCCGCTGCCGTAGCCGAGGTCGTCGTAGAAGAGCGGCAGACTGCCAACCCCGGTCGTGAGGCGGACTGACGTGGCGATCAGCGACGGAGGATTGCCATCGAGCGGCACGCGCCACAGGGCGGCCGTGTCGTCGATGGTCTCGGTGTACAGCGCCTGCTCGTCGGCATCGATGAGCTTGAAATCCAGGGGGACCGTCCGATCGGGCGCATCCGGCTTCGTGAAATAGTCGGCCTCGGCATCGCCTCGTTGCCAGACCCCGCTGCCAACCGGGAAGTTGAGCGCGAATCGACCCGGCGACGTCTGCTCGAAGGTGTCGCCCGCGGCGAGGCGGTAGAAGCCCCGGTTGCCATCGCCGTAGAACAGCGTGGTGGGGGTGGCGTGCAGGTTGGCGTTGATCGTGTAGTAGGGCAGCCTGATGTTGCGGTCGACCGTGTTCGTCGCGACATTGATCCGGGACGCGATCGCGCCGTTGCCCTGGCTGTCCGCTCTTGACGGGTCCAGGAACCACACGCCGTCGCCGACCGCGACGAACATCACGTAGCCGTTGTTGCACACGGCCGGGACGTTGGCCTGCTCCCTGAGGGTCGTCCGGTCGAGCCGGGTGATCGCGCAGCCGGTGTCCGGCCGGTGGAAGTTGCCGACCCAGAGCGACCCGCCCGCGAACGCGACGGGCCCGGCACCGGTCCCGATCGCCTGCTGGAGAATCCGGCCTGTGGCAGGGTCGATCGCGAGGACGATGTCCTGGTCCTGCGTGTCCACCACGGACGCGTACAGCGTCCCATCCGTGCCCAGCACGACCCCGCCCAGCCCGACCAGGCGATCCGCGACGTCATGGAAACCGGCCGGCAGCTGGAGTGTCCCGCCCGCTGGCGTCGAGGGGCTCGGCGTCGAGACCGGCGCTGAACCCGTCTCCACGATCTGCATCTGATCGTAGGAATCGGCGAATCCGGAATCGCCGGTCACGGCAACGTCGTACACGCAGTCGTCGTGGAGCTCCGGCACGGTGACCCCGGCGCACGCCGTCTGCGCGTTCTGCACCGCCACTGGGTCGAGACTCCCGAGCGTTGGAATCTGATGCTCGGCCGGGAACCCGGGGACATCGAACGACGCCGTCGTGCGGCCAGGGTCGTAGTCGAACAGCGTGGTCGCATCGGTCACGCGCCATGCCGGCGCGAGTCGCGAGTACAGCAGGACGAACCGGTCGTGATCGTCCAGCGGCGCCGGCAGGAGTGTCCCGTCGGGCAGCGCAGGGGTGCCGAGCCCCGCCCCCTTGGCGGCCGCGAGGAGGCCGACACCATCGCGGGCCAGCTCGTCCGAAGCCCGCAGCACGAGGCTGATGTATCGCCCGCCGGTGGCCGTGATCCAGAGGCGAGTGCCGTCCGGGAAGTCCAGTTCGTAGCCAGTCGATGCCGGGCTCATCCGAGCCCCCGTCCCAAGGTCGACGGTCTGTCCGGTCCGGTCGGCGCCATCGACGAGGAGCCGAAGGCCACCCGGCCCGCTGTAGACGCCCACGCGCCGGCCGGCGATCCGAATCGCAACGGCGCTGTTGACGGAGACCGAGCCGCCACCGGGCGACGGCTCCTGGCGGCCCTGGACCTCGATCGAACCGTCCGGCGAGCGCAGCAGGACGAATTCGCCGGCCGCCTGGAAGTCATAGCGCGATCCGTCCACCGTCCGCAGGTGCGGATCCCCGCCATCGCTGGCGCAACTCGGGCCGCAGTCTCCACCGCCGGCATCGCCGCCACCGCCGCCACCGCCGCCACCGCCGCCTCCGCCACCCCCGCCGCCGGACTGGGTCGACGGACCCGGCTTGCAGTACTCGGTGAGGTCGTGGCCGATCAGCGTGCCCGACGCCCCGTCCTGCGCCCCGGTCAGCGCGACGCCGAACCGGCTCGGCGCAGCGTCAAGACCTGGTCCCGAGTAGCGCTCTCCGGATGGGCAGGCACAACCACCGTCCCGGGTACACAGGAAGCGGCTCTCGAGCCCGACGAGATCGACCGAGTTTGCGCCGAGGCGGGCATGACCGGTGATCCGGGTCTCGACCACGTCGGCCGTTGCCGTGGCATTCCACAGGCCGACCGTGTACGGATCCGCCTTGAGTGACGGCGAATCGCCCGGGCCGACGGTCAGCGCGGTTGTCGGTGCGACGGCGCTGGTCGGCCAACGGCCCTGGGCATCCCACGGAATGCCCCAGCTCGGCATCCGGAAGTAGCCCGATGCCCAGCCGTCGAGGAACCCGAACTTCGTCGTTGCCCCGGACGCGACGAACGAGGCGACGTTGTCCTGGGCGAGCAACACGCTGTCGAACCGCTTCCATGGGTCGACGCCGACGTCGTAAAGATTCTCGAAGAAGCCGATCGCGTTATAGCCGCGCTGGAACAGGGGCGTCCCGGGCGTCGTGAGCCAGCTTTCCCAGAAGCCGACGCCGCGCGGACTGGGTCCGAACGTCGATTCTCCGGCCCACGCCGCTTCGCCTTCGGTGATCCACGAGGGGATGGCCCGGGTCACGCCCTTCTGGGCCAGCAGATCGTCCTGGAAGCAGTGGAACATCTCGTGGGCCATGGCGGCGGCCAGGACGTCCGGATTGACCTTGCCCTGCAGCGACGGATCGATGAAGAAGGCGCAGTCCGTGATCGGACCGGCGAGCGGATACGTCTCGGTGAAGGCAAGGGCGTCAGGATGGTCCGGGCGATGATCGGTCAGGAGAAGGACGGAGGTGGTGACGCCACTCCCGGCGCCCACCAGATCGCGACCCAGGTGAGCGGCAATGATCACGCGAGCCTTGCGCAGGGCGTCCTCGTACGGCTGCTTGGGATCGGGTGCCTCGTGGACGGCCGCCAGGACGGTGCCCGCCGCCGCGAACGGGATCCGGTTCGGATCGAGGGCCAGTGCCGCATCCACCGCAGCCCGCTGCTCGGGACTGATCTGGCTCCGGTACGGCAGCAGCCAGTCCAGGGCAAAGGTGCCGTCGAGCCGCTCGAGGTCGGTCGGTGGGTCGCCGTCCGGCAGCGTGACGCCGGGCAGTGGGGCGATCGCCAACGCGAAGGCCTGGAGTGCCGTGGCCATGCTGACCGTGCCGTCTGGCCGGATCTGGTCGAACAGGCGCCCCCACGCCGAACTGCCGGTTCCCGCGGTGCCGGGTGCCGGGGAGCCGGTTGCCGGCGAGCCGGAGGGCGCCCCGGCCGGTAACGACGAGGGTGAGTCAGGTGGCTGGCCGCCGCACCCGCCGAGGACCAGCATCAACGCGGCGCAGACCGTCGGCAGCCAGCCTGGCCGCGGCGATCTCACGTGTCGGGTTGTCGATGGTCGGATGGTCATCGGGCCGAGCCCTGCGGAGGCCGTCCGGACCATCATCTCGCCGCGGTCAATCGCCCGCCGGAGCCGTCTCCGTGACCGGGCTCGCGGAACGATTCAGCCGCCTGGGCAGCAACTCACAGGCCTGCAGCGCCCTCGACGAGTGGAACGTTCCGGCCATGCGTTCAATCCCGGCCTTGGGACCTCCCGGTGGTGGGAGGCCCAAGAGCCGAACCCGGGAAGGTTGCCTCAGCGGCGGCGTTCTCGCCGGCGCATTCCCGCTACGGAAACCGGGGACAGCGGATTGCCGAAGGTGTCGATGAACAAGGAGACGGGTCCCGTTCGGGCGGGCACCGTACCTTCGAGGATCTTGATCGCATAGGTGATCTTGTCGCCGTCGATCTTCGGGCTGGAAAGGACGACCACGGCATCCTCGGGGGCCGCCGTGGCGTCGTCCTCGATGAACGACAGGACGGCGTTGGGCGGGTCAACCGCGAAGCTGTTCTCGCCCTCGTTCCAGAGGCCGACGAAGCGCTTCGTGGTCAGATGACCGTGCTCGCGCTTGGGCCGGTCGGAGAAGTAGAGCGTCGCCGGCGCGACACCATGCAGCGTGACGCTGCCAGAGGTGCTCGTCAGGCTGGTTCCCGTCTGGACGAACAGGGCCTCGATGTCTTCGAGCTGCTGCTCAGTGATCTCAGGCACAGGTCTTCTCCCCTGGATGGCGCTTCGGCAATTGGCCCTGGGCCCAGGGCCAGCCGCGACCCGAGGTGGGTTGTTGGGCGGGCGAAACGGTTTCCGAAGCATCTCACCAAATGGCAGATGACGCGTTCCTGACCGCCCTCCGGAGGGCCATCGTCCCGATACCTCTTATCCCGCAGCTGGGTGCAGGCGCGAGGTTTGTTCGCAGCCCGCTCTCGCTTCTCGTGGTCGAGCGACCCGGCGACGCAGTCAGGGCGACGACGCCGCCTCCCGAATCACGATGGCCGAACGGTGCCGGCGCGAGAGATACTTCTGCGGTGGAGGGCGGCGAGCTCTGCCGGCCCCGGTGTCTTCTGGGGAGCTGAACTTGACCATGGCCGACGCTGACTTCGAGGCGGCCGTGATGGCGGCCTTCAAGGCCTTCAACGAGCGGCGGTTTGCCGACTTTTCCGGCTACGTCAGCGCCGATGTGGTGGAGACCTATCCCCAATCCGGAGAGCGCCTCGAAGGGCGGGACCTTCAGCGAGCCATGCACGAGGCGTTCCCCGGCCCGCCCACCTTCACCATCCGCTCGATCCGGAAGAGTGCCGAGCTGGCCGTGGTCGAGCTCGACGAGCGCTATTCCGATGGCAGCGTGTGGAAGACCGTCTTCATCCTCGAACTCCGGGACGGGCTGATCGCCGGGATGACCGGATACTTTGGGGAGCCGTTCCCGGCGCCAGATTGGCGGCGGCCGTTCCTCGCTCGAAAGGCGTAGCGCTGGAGATCAGTTTCCAAAGACGCGGATCCCTTTCCCGTTGACATGCAAGCGTGGACTTGCATATCATCGACGCCGAGCCCATGGGAGACCCGTTCCGCGCACTCGCCGACCCGACCCGTCGCCTGATCCTCGACGGGCTGGCCGAGCGTGACGACCAGACCCTGTTCGAGATCTGCGCTCGCCTGGCCAACCGGCACGGCGTGGCGTCCAGCCGGCAGGCCATCTCGCAGCACCTCGACGTGCTGGAGGCCGCGGGCCTGATCGACACGCGCCGGGACGGGCGCTGGAAGCTCCACACGCTCAACCCCGCGCCGCTCGAGACCATCCTGGACCGCTGGCGGCGACCGCCGACAGCCACCCCAACGAACCCGGAGGCCGATGATGCGAATCCACCTGGCGAGCATCCTGGTCGATGACCAGGCCAAGGCCCTCGCCTTCTACACGGAGGTCCTCGGCTTCCGGCCGAAGGCCGATGTCGACCTGGGCGGTCCGCGCTGGCTCACCGTCGTTTCGCCCGAGGCGCCCGACGGCACCGAGCTGGTGCTCGAGCCGGACACCCATCCGGCGGCCGGGCCGTTCAAGCGGGCGCTCGTGGCCGACGGCATCCCGTTCACCTCGTTCGCGGTGGACGACTGCGCGGCCGAGTACGCGCGGCTCGTTGCCCGCGGCGTCACGTTCGCCCAGCCGCCAGTCGTGATGGGGCCGGTCACGACCGCAGTCTTCGACGACACCTGCGGCAACCTGATCCAGATCGCGAGCCTGAACGGCTGATGCGGCGTCGGCAACGGGAGCGCCCGGCCGGCACCTGGATCCGCCGGCGAGCGCCCGAATCGGCACGTTGAGCCAGTCGGGCTAGGATGGCCGGTGGCTGCGTTTTCTGGCCGATCGCACCAAGGAGGCTGGCATGCGTCGATCGAACTCGTCCATCGGCCGGTGGATCCCAAAGGTTGGGTTGGTGATCCTCCTTGTCTACGTCGTCGCGGGCTGCGGCAGCTCGAGTGGTACGGCCGCTTCGTTGCTGACCACCGGGCCCACCGCCGCGCCAAACGCCGCGTCCATTCCGGCAGCCACGGAACCCCCGGCGACGACCGCAGCTCCGGCATCCGCGGCCCCAACCTCGGCGCCTGCGGCATCCGCCGCCCCGTCCGCGGAGCCAACCACAAGTGCCGCCCCATCAGCGGCGACCAGCGTCCCGACCCTCGCGCCCATTCCGAGTTTCGCCCTCCCATCGTTCACGTCCGACAAGGAGCTCGAGGCACGATTGCCGGGTTCGTTCATGGGGGTCGCGCTCAAGAAGTTGAGCATCAAGGGCGATGCGGCCACCAACCCATCGAGCACCAACGGCCGGCACCTGCTGGCGGTGCTGCAGGCCCTGGGCAAGAGCCCCAACGACCTCAGCATCGCCCTCGCGGAGGATCCTCTTGGCAAGCTCGGCGTGACGTTCTTTGCCGAGCGAATCGTGGGCGCGGATGCCGCGGTCTGGGCACCGCAGCTGTACCAGGTCGCTCTCCAGGATGCCGGGGCCACTGTGACCGACGTGAACCTCGGCGGTCGGGACGTCAAGAAGGTGGTCGAACCGAAGGACAACACTGTCTCCTATGCCTGGCCGAGTGGCGACATCCTCTTTGTCGTGGGCACGAAACCCGGCACGACAGCCTCAGTGGGAGACGCGATCGCCGCGATTCACTGAGCGGGCAACGCCCACGTGGCCGATCGGCCACGACAACGTAGCGCCGATGGACGGGCGATCGAGCACGACCGTCGGTACTGCCGAGCCGGGAGCGACCGGGGTCGATGACGGCTCAGGGGCACCCGCTGCTACAGTCCCGTCGTGCTCGGGCCCGACGACCCTCGAACGCCGCCTGAGACTGACGCCCAAATGGACGACGGAGCTGGCTCCGCATGGGCGACTCGCCGGCGTCTGGCTGGCGCGGCCGTCGTCATCGTCCTGGCGCTGGCCGGAGCCTCGGTTGCGGCCAACCTGGCCGGCTGGTCGATCAGCCCGGTCAGCCCGCCGCCGGTGTCAACCGGATCGCCGCTACCGACCGGGCAACCCGCTGCAACGGCGAGACCGACGCCGGCACCAACTGCCGTGCCGGGCTACCGATCCGCATACGTCGTCCACGCGGGCTCAGCGCCCGGCCTGGCAACCGATTTCGACGATTTCTTTCCGCGGAACCTGACGGTCCCGACGGGCAGCATCCTGATCATTCGGGTCAGCGGCCTGCACACGGGCACGCTCCTGCCCGCTGTCCTGCCGGCCGTCGCCGACCGGGTCCCGAACCCCGCCGTGACGTGGCCGGCCGGGTGCGGCTCGCCGAGCGACCCATGCCGCTTCGATGGCTCTGCACCAATCAGCCTCGGGCCGGCCATGCTCGGCACACCGGCCATGCTGGTCGTGCAAGTCGTTGCACCACCGGGAACGTACGTGCTTCACAGCCGGCTGCAGGCCCTGATGGTCGGGTCGCTGCAGGTCGTCGATCCGGGCTCGCCGGGCATCTCGACGCCGGAGGACATCGCGACGACCATCGCCGGCCAGGTGGCCACCGACGTCCCGACGAGCGTGGCCGTGTCGGCCTATTCGGGGCTTGCCGGACCGGACGTCTCCTATCCCGACTGCCGGCGCGCGATGCCCGCCTCCCTGCCCGGATCACTCGTCGTGGTCGGCGTCAACGGCGGGCGGATGTTCGGCGACAACCCGTGCCTGGCCACGCAATACGCGTTTGCGCAGGCACGAGGCAGGCCGTCGCTCTATATCAACGCGAACGCCGCTTACGGACCAACCGCGGGCGAGGGCTCAAACGGGCCGGCGGGGACCTGCGCTCCCGGCGCCACCGCGTGCCGTGGGTACAACTATGGCTACAACGCGGCTCGATACGCCTGGCAGTACGCCTCCCGCCAACTCGGGCCGCCCAACCTGCCCGGGGTCTGGTGGCTTGACGTCGAAACGTCGAACACCTGGTTCACGCCACAACTCGAGGCAAACCGGCAGGTGATCCAGGGCGCGCTCGACTTCCTTGGCCGGCCGGGCCGGTTCGGCGCGCCGAGCATGGGCTACACGGTCGGCATCTATAGCACCGCGCTGCAGTGGACCCGGATCGTCGGACCGGACTACAAGCCGGGCGTTCCGGTCTGGTACGCCACCGTCGTGAAGACCGCGGCCGCAGCGCGCAGCTGGTGCACGACGCCGTTCGAGAATCCCTGGGGCTTCACGGGTGGCCGGGTCTGGCTGGTCCAGTACCGATCCGGCGGCCGCGATGCCAACGTCGGCTGCCCCTGACATTGCCAGGGATCGTCATCGCCCGATCGGTGGCCGGCTCGGGTTCGTTGGAGCGGATCGCCAGGGAACAGCCCGCCGCCCTGACCCGATCAGCTTCCCGCCGTCGGGTCGGCCTCACTGAACGCGGCCTTGACCTCGGCCGTGCTGAGGTACCACAGGATCAGGCCCGGCATGATCGCCATGGCGAACCCGACGCCCGTTCCGGGGAACTGGAAGAACGCAAGGACGGCTTCGAACAAGGCGAAGCCCGCAATGATCATCGCGAACAGTCGAGCCCAGGGCTGCAGCGCCCAGAGTCCGAGCGCGGCGAGGATCAGGACGATGCCCGTGAGAATCGCGAGCCAGCCCCAGAGCCCGACGTGGTCGAAGGCCGGCAGGTCGCCGAGCGCGCCAAACCAGTCAAAGCCCAGGAACCGCAGCCCCACGAAGAAGTAACCGAAGCCTGCCAGCGCCACGAAGAAACCGAGGACGGAGATCAGGATTGGCGGGTTCTTCACGCTGTTGTCTCCCCATCTGATGCGTGACCGTTGATGCGCGGCGACGAAGCCCGTCCCGGAGGGCGGCGTCTGGACGTCGTCGGGCAAGGGCACCCGAGGGCCGTCTTGAAGACCTTGACGGCCACCGTCAAAAGCATAGCTCGCCGTCGAGGTACGTTCGAGGCGTCCGCCACAGCACCGTTCCCAGCGGTGCGACCCTTAACCGGGCATCCCGACGATCTGGTAGGCGCGTTGCGCCACCAGGCACCTCTACCAGTGGATGAAGCCCCGGAAGAAGAGCGCCGTCATGCTGACGACGAGAATCACGGCGATCAGCTTGAACAGGGTCCGGACGCCCCTGGACAGGTGGTACGGATTGCCGAGTGTCACCTCGTCGGCCGGTATCAACTCGCTGTCGTCTGTGTCCAGGTCCCGCTTCTCCTCCGATTGAGACCCCATAAGACACCCCGTCGAACGACCAGTCGTCCGGCTCATTGTCGTACCTGTGCTCCGGTTGCACGTCAGGTGAGGCCTGCCGCCCGAACGAGGACGAGCTTCGCCAGCGCGATCAGCTGGTCCTTGTCGTTGGCGCTCGGTGGAATCCCGATGTCGAAGACCAGCTTGCCCTTCCAGATCGCGATGCCGGCGTAGCCGCCCGGGATGTCGGACCGAATGGCCGCCCCGTCGGCTGAAGGAAAGGCTGCCTTGCCGTCCCCAGCGAAATCGAGCATCGGGGCTGAGGCGCGTTCGATCCGGCGTCGCGTCAAATAGGAGCGCGGCGTCTCGCCATACGCAGCGGTAAATGCCCGGGCGAAATGGAACCGGGAGTAGCCCGCCTCCCGGGCCATGGCGTCGAGGTCGAGCGGCTCCGCGTACTCGCGATCGATGAGGTCCCTGGCGCGCCGCAGCGCCGGCAGCAGGAACAGCGCGTTGTCGGTCACCGCATCACCACCGCGAGTACGCCGCTACGCCGCAGTCGGCGGTCCGAACCCGGTGGTGAGCTCGTCAGCGAGCCCGGCGGTGATGTGTCGGCGGCCAGCCGAAAATTGTTTGTCCATCGCCTTGACAAAGCCCGGCAGCCGGCGCAGGATCGCACATTGTCAAGTCTCTTGCCAAAGTTGCGCTGGGCAAGGGCGACGGTTGGCCGGCGGCTGGAGGAGTGCTCGTCCGGATGAGCCCGAACGCGACCGTGCTGCCCGAGAGGGCAACGCACCAGCAGACTCGAACCTTCAATCAGCAGCTGGTGCTGCGCGCCCTCCACGATGACAGCCCGCTCTCCCGTGCCGATCTGGCCCGGCTCACCGGATTGACGCGGACCTCGGTCAGCGATCTCGTCGGCACGCTGATCGACGAAGGCCTGATCGAAGAAGTCGGCCTTGGCCCATCGAGCGGGGGCAAGTTACCCATCCTCCTGCGTGTGGCTCCCGATGGTCGCCACGTGATCGGGCTCGACCTCGGCGAAGGGCAGTTCAGCGGCGCCGTCGTGAACCTGCGTGGCGAAATCCTCCGCTCGATCCACCTGCCGCTCGAAGGGCGGCACGGCGATGCCACCGTCGAGCTCGTCTACGAACTTGTCGACGCGGTGCGCGCCGATGACCGATTTCCCCTCCTCGGCATCGGCATCGGCGCGCCCGGCATCATCGACACGAGCACGGGGACGGTGCGCTGGTCCGTCAACCTGAACTGGATCGACCTCCACCTCGGGTCGCTGCTCAAGGAGCGCTATGGCGTGCCGGTCGTGGTCGCCAACGACAGTCACGCTGCGGCCCTCGCCGAGCTGACCTTCTTTCGCCGCCCTCGGCCAAACAACCTCATCGTCATCAAGGTGGGTCGCGGGGTCGGCGCCGGGATCATCGTCAACGGCCAGCTCTTCCAGGGCGATGGCTACGGTGCAGGGGAATTCGGCCACATCTCCATGGGCAGCGGCGACGATCCGTGCCGCTGTGGGCGGAAGGGCTGCCTCGAGACGATGGCGAGCATGCGCGCGATGGTCGACGCCGCCGGCGCCGTCGAGCCCTCGATCACAGACGAGCGTGGTCTCGTCGCCGCCTTCGTGGCCGGCGTCGCGGGCATCCGGCGGATCGTCCTCGCTGCCGCACGCGAACTCGGTGTCGCGATCGGCTGGCTGATCGACGTCTTCAGCGTTCGCCACGTGCTGCTGGTCGGCCCGGTCGCCGAGTTCGGCAGCGACTGGCTGGACGAGGTCCGGCGGTACGCGAGATCGAGCGTCCTGACATTGATCGCGCGCGAAACGCAGATCGAGTTCGGGCACGTCCACGATGACGTCGTCGTGCTTGGCGCGTCCGCGCTGCTCATGGAGCAGCAGCTGGGCCTGGGGTTGGTGCGATGATCGCCACTGATCGTCCGGTCCTCAACGGGCTGCTGGTCGCCGGCGTGGACGTCGGCGGGACCAAGACATCGATCGTCGTCATCGACGATCGGGACCGCATCCTCTACGAGCATGTCGCGTCAACCGACCCCTCCTCGCTCGTCGGTCAGATCGCGGGACTGGTCGACGACGCGAAGCGCCAGCTGCGCCAGGACGTCGCCGCCGTCGGCGTCGCCATCCCCGGCCATGTCGACTCGGACGACGGCTCGGTCAGCATGGCCGTCAACCTCGGGATCACCCACCTGCCGCTCGGACCGTTGCTGCGGACGGAGCTCGGAGTACCGGTCTTTGTCGAGCATGACGCCCGCGCGGCTGCGCTCTGGCTGAGTGAGCAGGCGGCCAATCGGCCGGTTCAGGCGGTGGCGAGCTTCGCCTTCCTGGCGATCGGGACCGGCATCTCTGCCGGCATCGTTCTCAATGGAGTCCTGCTCAGCGGCGACAACCACTTTGCCGGCGAGGTGGGCCACGTCGTCGCCGATCCGAATGGAATCGTCTGCGCGTGCGGTCTGCGCGGCTGCCTCGAGACGATCGCGGCCGGTCCCGCAATCGGTCGCCAGGCTGACGATGCGATGGCCATCGGTCGGGGCACCGTCCTGACGCCCCATCCGAGTGCCGCAGAGGTCTTTCGCGCCAGTTCTGCCGGCGACGCGGTCGCGCTCGAGATCACCGACCGAGTTGCCGGCCATCTCGCCCGAGCGATCCGATCGCTCGTCCTGACTCTGGGCGTCAAGCGAATCGTGATCGGCGGCGGCGTCGCGGCCGCCGGACCAGCGCTTGTCGAACAGATCCAATCGCAAATCGACCGCGAACGGGCGGCCTCGCCACTGGTTCAGGCTGCCCTGCGCGATCTGACCGTCGAGCTGCTGTCGCCGACCGAGGCGCCCGGGGCGCGCGGCGCGGCAGCGATGGCTCGCCACCGCATCGGCTTGCCCGAGCGAGAGGGGGTGGGCGAGCGATAACCCTTCGACGGCTCTGGTTCAAGTGGACTATCTTGCGCGAACCGAGCGAAGCCACTCGTCACTCACAGAGATGGCAGTTCGCAGGAGGAGGAACAATGGCTACGCAACTACGGAGAACGGTCGCCTTGGCGGTCGTGGTCATGATCATGGTCGGCGCATGTTCGAGCACGAGCTCGACGCCGTCACCAGCTGCGACCGCCGCACCGACGGCCGCACCGACGGCCGCGGCGACTGCGGCCCCGACAGCCGCGCCGACCGCCGCGCCCTCGTTTGCACCGGCGGTGCCAACGGTGCCGACCGGCTACACAGAGCTCGACAAGGCGCTGGGCGCCGATCAGCCGTTCAAGGGCAAGAAGGTCTCGATCCACACGCAGTGGGTCGGCGGCGAAGGCACGAACTTTGCCGCGTCGCTCGCCGACTTCGCCGCCGCGACCGGCATCAACATCCAGATCGACGCCATCGCGTCGAGCCCGGAGACGGTCCTGAAGACCCGGATCGAGGGCGGGGCACCGCCTGACCTGGCCTTCCTTGCTCAGCCGACGCCCATCCTGGCCTACGCCGCCGAGGGCAAGGTCGTCGACGTCGCCACGTTCATGGACGCCAAGAAGCTCAGCGCGGAGCACCCGGCCACCATCGGCCTGGTCACGGCGGGCAGCAAGATCTGGGGGATTCCGTACAAGGCCGACGTCAAGTCGACCATCTGGTACCCGATCAAGGCCTTCGCGGCCAAGGGTTACACGGTCCCCACCACGTGGGACGAGTTGATCGCCCTGTCCGACAAGATCGTGGCCGACGGCTCCAACCCGTGGTGCGTCAGCGCCGGCGGCCCCGGCGACGCGACCGGCTGGCAGATCACCGACTGGATCGAGGAAGTGGTCCTCAAGACCAAGGGCCTCCAGTACTACAACGACTGGATCAGCCACAAGGTCACGTTCGAGGACCCGGGCATCAAGGCCGCCTTCGACCTGGTTGGCAAGATCTTCTTCACTCCGAATTACGTCTTCGGCGGTAACACGGCAATCGTGAGCACCGACCAGAAGACGACCATGGATCCGATGTTCAACGACGACCTGGCGAACCCGAAGTGCTGGATGCAGAAGGTCCCGACCTGGTATGGCCCGGACTTCTTCCCGGATCAGCGCGCCGGCGCGACCCATTCGAAGTACGTCGTGGGCGTGGATGTCGGCATCTTCCCGTTCCCGACGATCGACCCGGCCCAGAAGAACGCCGAGGGCTCCGCTGACACCGTCATGGTCCCCGTGCCGGCTGGCGGCGCTCCCCTGCGTGACGAGGTCAAGGCCGTTGCCGAGTTCCTCGCCGTGCCGGCAGGGATCCAGGTCTGGATCCGCAACGGCAGCGCAATCTCGACCAATACCACCGTCCCGGCCGATTGGTACGCCGGCAGCTACAAGCTGAAGGTGGCCTCGGACATCGTGACCAATGCCTCCGGCCTTGGCTTCGACGCCTCGGACCTCATGCCCGGCAAGGTCGGCGCCGGCACCTTCTGGACCCAGACAGTCGCCTGGGCCAACGCAGGAGGTACCAATACCGATGCCGTTCTGAAGGCCATCGACGACAGTTGGCCAGCTCCGTAAGCAACCCAGCAGCGATGTAGTGGCTTGCGGGGCGCCCCACCGTCAGGTGGGGCGCCCCGCTATGATTTCCGCGAGGAGGGCCGATGACCGTAGCTCAGGTTGAGCGTCCCGGACTCTCGCGCTTCATCCTGCCGATCGCAGGACTGATCGGCCTCGGCCTGTGCGTGGGCGGCATCCTCGTCCTGCTGGACCCCCACGGCGGGCCAAACCTTCTCGCCTCAATCTACGAGGCGCTGGGCAACAAATCGGGTGCGCTCGACCTGCGCAACGGTTCGGGCGATCAATTCCTCGCCAAGATCCTGCTGGCCGTGATTGCTCTCGGGGTGGGCGTCGGTGGCATCTGGCTGTTGTTCATCGGCGTGGGCGGGCTGGTCAGCATGTTGCAGCCAAAGTGGCGCGACCGGATCCTGCCGTGGGTCTTTGCCGGCCCCGCCCTGGTCCTGCTGTCGGTCTTCCTGGTCTACCCCGCGGCCGGAACGATCTTCCGCAGCTTCATGGACGACCACGGTCACTTCACGCTTGCGAACTACGCCGTGATGACCGAGAACGAATTCACGGGGATCCTGCGCAACAACGTCATCTGGCTGGTCGTTGGGACCGGTCTCAGCGTGGGGCTGGGACTCATCTTTGCGGGGCTGTTCGATCGCGTCCGGCGCGAGTCGCTGGCCAAGACCATCGTGTTCCTGCCGCTGGCGATCTCGCTCGTTGGCGCATCCGTCATCTGGGGCTTCGTCTACGCCTGGCAGCCCGCCAGCGAGCCGCAGATCGGACTCCTGAACGCCGTCGTCGTCGGCCTCGGTGGTCAGCCGATCCCGTGGCTGACGACCAGCCCGATCAACGTCTTCTGCGAGATCGTGATCCTGGTGTGGCTCCAGACGGGGTTCGCGATGGTCGTCCTGTCGGCAGCGATCAAGGGAGTGCCCGGCGAGGTCCTCGAGGCGGCCCGGCTCGATGGCGCCTCGGAACGCCAGATCTTCACGGGGGTCATCGTGCCGCTGATCCGCGGCTCGATCATCACGGTCGCGACGACCATCGCCATCGTCACGATCAAGATCTTCGACATCGTGTACGTGACAACCGGCGGACGGTTCAATGACGACGTCGTGGCCAACCGCATGTTCCACGAGATCTTCCAGTTCTTCGACGACGGTCGCGGGGCGGCGCTGGCGACATTGCTCTTCATTGCCGTATTGCCCGTGATGTACATCAACCTGCGCAACTTCAGACGACAGGCGAGGGAAGCATGACTGCACGCGCCCAGCCGATAGAGGCCAAACCAGTCGCGCGCCGCGCCGTCTGGCGGCCGCCGTTCATGCGGAGCATGCCGCTCCGCCTGTCGGTCTTCGCCATCTGCTTCATCTGGACGCTGCCGACGCTCGGCCTGCTCGTCACCTCGGTGCGCAACCCGCTGTACATCACGTCATCTGGTTGGTGGACTGCGCTGCTTCACCCGTTCGAGCCCAACCAGTGGACGCTGTCGAATTACGCGACGGTCATCTCCAGCGATGGGATGGGGAATTCGTTCATCAACAGCCTGATCGTGACCATCCCGTCGGTGGCCATTCCGATCACCATCGCCGCGTTTGCCGCCTATGCGTTCGCCTGGATCCCGTTCCGCGGCCGAGGCATCCTGTTCACGGTCGTGGTGGCACTGCTGGTGGTGCCGATCCAGATGTCCCTGATCCCGATCCTGCAGATCTACTCTGCCGGGAACCTGTACGGCTCGTTCCTCGGCATCTGGCTGGCGCACACGGGCTTCGGCCTGCCGCTCGCGATCTTCCTGCTGTACAACTTCATGTCGCAGCTGCCGCGCGACCTGTTCGAGTCCGCGGCGATCGATGGTGCTACGCATCTCCAGACGTTCATCCGGATCGTCCTGCCGCTGTCGATTCCGGCCCTCGGTGCGATCGCGATCTTCCAGTTCCTGTGGGTCTGGAACGATCTGCTGGTGGCGCTCGTGTTCCTCGGGCCGGGAGCCGACGTTCGCGTGCTGCCGACCGCCCTGTACACGCTGATCGGAACCCGCGGCGGCGCGTGGCATCTGCTCACCGCCGGCGCGTTCCTCACGATGATCGTGCCCCTGGCCGTCTTCCTCCTGCTACAGCGGGCATTCGTGAGAGGGATCCTGGCCGGCTCAGTCAAGTCGTGACGCTGGCGGCCGCGGCGCGAGCCGCTGGCGGGCGGGCGCAGCCGATGGCCGATCCGGAGACAACTACTCCCGGGCAATGAGCCTCTGATACCAGCGCGCGCTGTCCTTCGGTGTCCGGCGCTGGCTGTCGAAATCGACGTGGACCAGGCCGAACCGCCGGGTGTAGCCAAGGCTCCATTCGTAGTTGTCGAGCAGCGACCAGGCGTAGTAGCCGGTCAGCGGCACTCCGGCGCCAAGAGCCTCGGCTGCCGCGGCGACGTGGCGGGCCAGGTAGTCCACCCGGCTCACATCGCGCACGCGACCGTCCGGATCCAGGGTATCGGGGTACGCGGCGCCGTTCTCGGTGACGACGATCTCCCGCGGCGCGTACGTCCGGTTGAGCTCCAGCAAGGTGTCGCGCAGACCGTCGGGCGCAACGTGCCAGTCCATCTGGGTCTGCTCCGAGCCCGGTACGGCGCCGATCTCCCAGTCGAAGGGTCGGTCGGACGCGGCACGGACGGAGTCGCGCCGGTAGTAGTTCAAGCCCAGGTAATCGAGATCGCCGGCCGGCGGCTCGGCGAGGTCGACCCCTTCGAGGTGACCGGCGTTGCGATGGACTTCGAGTCCGAGCGCCGGATAGCCACGCCCGAAGAGCGGATCGAGGAACCACGCGTCACGGGCGGCGCTCCAGTGTTGGGCAGCGACTCGATCCCGTTCCGAATCGGTCGCCGGCGCGACCTGGTTGACGTCGAACGCCAGGCCGACCTTCGGGTTCGCGACAAGGGCGCGGATCGCCTGCGTGGCAGCGGCGTGAGCCCGCAGTTGATTGTCGCCCACGCGGATCGCAGTCGGCCAGTGACGCAGCCCTGGCGCATGAATGCCGTCGGCATGGCCGAGGAAGGCAAAGACGGCCGGCTCATTGAACGTCATCCAATCCTTGACGCGGTCGCCCAGGCTCGACGCGAGCAGCGCGGCATAGTCGGTGAACCAGCCCACGACCTCCGGGTTGGCGAAGCCGCCGCGGTCCTGCAACGGCTGCGGCAGGTCCCAGTGGAACAGGTTGATCAACGGTTGGACGCCAGCGTCGAGCAGGGCGTCGACGAGGCGCTGGTAGAAGTCGAGGCCCGGCTGATTGATGGCGCCGGTCCCCATCGGCAGCACGCGCGACCAGCTGACGCTGAAGCGATAGGCGCGCGCCCCGAGATCGGCCATCAGCCGGGCGTCCTGCGCGTAGCGGTGGTAGTGGTCGCAGGCCACGTCGCCGGTGCTGCCGTCGGCGATGGCGCCCGGCTGGCGGGCAAAGGTGTCCCAGATGGACGGTCCCCGGCCGTCCTCGGCCGCAGCTCCCTCGATCTGGTAGGCGGAGGCAGCGAACCCCCAGTGGAAGTCGGCCGGGAAGAGCCGTCCGAGTCGGGCCGGGTCGGTATCGAACGCTGGCGATGTCGTCACCGGTGAATCGTACGCGCAACGCACGGCGTCCGATGCCTGCCGGGCGCGCCTATCGCGTGGTCGTGACCTTCTTGATGTGTCTCGGCGACTCGGGGTCGAGGCCGCGACGCAGCGCGACGTGCCGCGCCAGCAGTTGCGCGGGCACGATCGAGACGATCGGCACGAGCCACTCGGGCACACCTGGCGGGACCGCGATGCCAAGGCGACCGAGTTGGCGGATCTCCGGGCGGTCCGACAGCACGACCAGCGCGGCGCCATAGGTGGCGAGACGCCGGGCCATGTCGGGGAGGTCGCCGGACGCAACGCCCGAGGTCGCCACCACGAGCACCGTCGAATCGGGTTCGATGAGTGCGATCGGGCCGTGCTGGAAATCTGCCGCGGAGTACGGGTCGGCGAGGACGTGCGCGAGCTCCTTGAGCTTGAGCGCCCATTCGCGCGCCGTCGCGTACTCGAAGCCGCGGCCGAGGACGGTGCACGTCGAAAGGTCGCCAAGCGAAGCCGCCACCTCGGCGACCTCGGCCTCGCCGGCGAGGGCGTCGGCGATCGCGCCGGGGACGGCGGCCAGCGCGGCGCGATCCTCCCCCTCGTCGGCTGCTCCCGCTTCGCCCGGCGTCGCGCTGCGCCACGCAGCCGACAGGCGCGCGAGCGCGGCCAGCGAGGCCGTGTACGTCTTCGTCGCGGCGACGGCGCGCTCGAGACCGGTTTCGAGATCGACGACGTGCTCGGCCGCCGCGGCCAGCGGTGAGCCCGGCGCGTTGGTGATCGCGATCGTCGGGGCGCCCTGGCGGCGCGCGGCATCGACGACGCCGACGACGTCCGGCGACTCGCCCGACTGGCTGATGCCGATGACGAGGGCGCGCCCGAATCGTGGCTCGACGCCGTATCGGGTCACGATCGACGGCGTGGCGAGCGCGACCGGGATGCGGTGACGGACACCGAACAGGTACTGCGCGTAGATCGCCGCGTGGTCAGAACTGCCGCGGGCCGCGATGACGATGGTGTCGATCTGACGACCCGCGAGGGCGCGACCGATCGCGTCGATGTCGTCCCGCCCGGGGCCGAACAGGCGCGCAACGACGTCCGGCTGCTCCCGGATCTCGTCGATCAGGCCCATGGCACGAGGTCGCGATCGGCCCAGGCAATCCGCCCGCCGACGAGCGTCGCGGCGACGTGGAGGTCGGGGGTGAGGAGCGTCAAGTCGGCGCAGCTGCCCGGCCGGACCACGTCGCGTGGGTCCGACAGCCCGAGCAGCCGCGCGGGCACGGCCGTGACCGACCACACGGCCTCCGCGGCCCCGATGCCGCAGAACTCGACGACATTGCGGACGATCGCATCGAGCCCGACCAGTCCACCGGCGAGCCTCCCGCCGATCCGCGCCGCAGAGCCATCCACCCCGACCTCCGCCCCGCCGAGGAGCGACGGGGCATCCGGGGCGTCGAGCGCCGCGAGGGCATCGGTGACGACGTTGAGCCGGTCGGGGCCGACCAGCCGCCGCGCCAGTCGCACGATCGCCGGGTGCACGTGGATGCCGTCGACGACCATGCCGACGGTGACCCGATCATCCTCGAGCAGGGCCGCGACCAGCCCGGGATCGCGGTGGTGGAGCGGGGCCATGCCGTTGAAGAGGTGCGTCGCGTACCGGACGCCGGCGTCGATCGCCGCTCGCATCTCGTCGTACGTGGCCGCCGAGTGGCCGGCCGAGACGACGATCCCGCGCGAGGCGAGATCGCCGATGAGCGGCAGAGCGCCCGGCAGCTCCGGCGCCATCGTCACGAGGCGCACGCCGGTCTCCGGCCGCCAGTCGCGGACCATCGTCGGGTCGGGTGAGCGCAGGAGGGACGGGTCGTGGACCCCACGTCGCTCGGGGCTGAGGAACGGCCCCTCGACGTGCAGCCCGAGCGGGATCGCTCCGAGGTAGTCCGGCGGCGGCCCCGCGCGGAGCACCGCGCGGGCATGCTCGACCGTCTCCGGTGGCGACGTCACCACGGTCGGCAGGAACGCCGTCACGCCGTGACGGACCAGCGCCCGCCCGACGTCCCAGATCGACTCCGGCGCGGAGGTGATGTCGTAGCCGGCAGCTCCGTTTACCTGGAGATCGACATACCCGGGCGCGACCACGAGGCCGTCGGCGTCCAGTTCGCGGACCGGCCTTCGCGAGGCTGTCTCGGCGACGCGGCCGGCCTCGATCGCAAGGTCCATCCGGTCGCCGCCGAGCGAAGCGATCCGCCGCAGGAGAAGTTGCGCTGCCGTGGACTCGCTCACGTCATGACGCCGTGGCCGGTCGGGTACAGCCCCGGGATCGCCGCGGGCAGCCGGCCGCGAAATGGCGTCCGCCCGAACAGTGCGCCGGCCAGCGCATCGAGGGACGGGCGGAGGATGCCGTAGGTGCAGACGTGCGTCCTCGACATCGGGTACGACGCGAGGTCGAACGGCGTCCGGAGGGCCACGGTGATCGTGGGCACGCCCGTCGCGAGAACGGTCGCGACGAGGTCTGCCTGTTCGCGGTCGAAGCTCGCGGCGATCGTCCCGATGACGACGAGGTCATGGCCGCGGACCTGGTCGCGCAGCGCCGAGATCTCTCCGGCCGTCGGCGGGTTCGAGGTCACGAACTCGTCCACGTCCGGATGGTGCGCCCGGAGGGCGGCGGCGAGCATGGGCGGCACACGTGACGAGGTATCGGCAGGCGTCAGGTCCCGAGGCCGCGGCATGACCGTGGCGATACGCACGCCGGGGCGAGACCGGATGGGCAGCAGACTTTCGTCGTTCCGTACGAGCGTCACGGAGCGCTCCGCGAGCTCGGTCGCCAGACGCCGGTGTTCCTCGCAACCGACGACGTCGAGGCGGGCCACGGGGAGGTCGGCGAGGCGCGCCTGGAGCCTGGCCAGACGCTCGAGCGAGCGGGCGACCGCGGCTCGCTCGATGAGACCGCGCGACGTGGCGTGGACCAATGCCGTTTCGATCCGATGCTGCGCCCCGGGATCCGGCGACAGCAGCAGCAGATCGAGACCTGCGCGCAGCGACGCGATCACGTCGATGGCCTGCTCCGGGCCCTGCGGGAGTGCTCGCATGTCCAGCGCGTCGCTGATGGTCAGCCCGTCGAACCCCAGCTCCTCCCGCAGGAGATCGTGCATGACGGCGCTGCTCAAGGTCGCCGGCAGCGTGGGATCGCCCGTGATCGCGGGCAGCGCGACGTGGCCCGACATCACCAGTTCGGCGCCGGCCGCGATGGCGGCCCGGAAGGGCGCCAATTCGAGTGAACGCAGCCGTTCCGCGGAGACCGGCAGGACGGGCAGCGCGTGATGCGGGTCGACCGCAACGTCGCCCGTTCCCGGGAAGTGTTTGGCGGTCGCGGCGACACCGCCCGCTCGCAGGCCCCGAACGGTCGCCGCCGCCAGCGCGCCGACGGCGACCGGATCGTCACCGAACGAGCGGATGCCGATGCCCGGGTTTGCCGGGTCCGTCGCGACGTCGCACACCGGCGTGTACGACACGTTCACTCCCATCGCGCGCAACTCACGCCCGATGGCGCGCCCGACGCGTTCGGCGAGGTCGGGGTCGCCCGCCGCGCCGAGCGCCATGTTGCCGGCGAACGGTGTTGACTCCTCGCCGAGCGCGAGGAACTGGCCACCCTCCTGGTCGACCGCGATCAGTCGTGGCGGAGCATCGGGTTGGCGCCGCCTGGCCGCCGCCTGGATGGCGTCGGTCAGCCCGCCAACCTGTCCGGGCGACGCGACGTTCAGAAAGCGGAAGAGCGTGATCCCGGCCGCCGGCGCAGAGGCCAGCCGGTCGGCCATGTCGGCCGGCAGTTCGAACCCGTCGAAGGCGAGCATCAGGAGCCCGAGCACGTCGTCGGAGCCGGCTCGGCGACGCACGGGAGCAGGTGCGGCGTTGCGGCCGGTCGCCGTCGGCTCCAGTGGCTGCGTCAGGCCCAATTCGGCCCCTGGCACTTCACCGAGCAGCGCAGGCCCCAGATGAATGCGCGCCGCACGGCGACGTCCCGCACGGTTCGCGTTCCGCCGGTCGATGGAACAATTGCCACGAGTGGAGCATAGCGAACGTCGGCGTGCCCGACGACGGCCAGCAAATGAGGAGTGATGCATGTCCGAGCATGCAGTCGTGATCGCGGGCGGTGGTCCGACGGGGATGATGCTGGCGGCGGAGCTGACATTGGCCGGGACCGACGTCCGCATTGTCGAGCGACGCGTAAGCCCAAGGCTCGAAAGCTCGCGCTCCAGGGGTCTGCACTCACGCACCATCGAGGTGCTGGATCAGCGCGGCATCGTCGATCGCTTCCTCGCCGAAGGGAAGGCCGTGCAGGTGCAGGCGTTCGCCGGGATCCCGATGGACATCAGCGACTTCCCGACCCGCCACAACTATGGGTTGGCACTGCTGCAGAGCCACTTCGAGCGCATCCTGGCCGGCTGGCTCGACGAGCTGGGCGTTCCCATCCTCCGCGAACGCGAGGTCAGCGGTTTCCAGCAGGACGAGAGCGGCGTCGATGTAACCCTGTCCGACGGCACTGTACTGCGGGCGCAGTACCTGGTTGGCTGCGACGGGGGCCGCAGCGTCGTGCGCAAGGTAGCCGGAATCGAGTTCGCGGGCTGGGATCCAACTACCCGCTGGATCATTGCCGAGGTCGAGATGGACGAGCTCCCGGAGTTCGGCTTGCGGGGCGGTGGTGGCATCGGCCCAGCCGAGGATGGACGGGTGGGCGTCACCCTCATCGTGCCCGACCTGGACCGCAGCGAGGAGCCAACGCTCCAGGATGTCCGCGACGCACTCATCGAGGTTGACGGCAGGGACTACGGCGTGCACAGCCCGCGCTGGATCTCCAGCTTCACCGACCTGACGCGCCAGGCGGTGGCGTATCGCACTGGGCGCGTGTTGCTGGCCGGTGACGCCGCACATGTGCACGCTCCATTGGGCGGGCAGGGTTTGAATCTCGGCGTGCAGGACGCCTGTAACCTCGGATGGAAACTGGCGCAAGTTGTTCACGGGACATCACCCGTGAGTCTTCTCGACACGTACCACGCCGAACGGCATCCGGTTGCTGCCCGCGTGCTGCGGAACACGATGGCGCAGAGAACAGTGGGCGCCAACGACGAGCGAACGGTCGCGCTTCGCGGTTTGCTGGCCGAGGTGCTGCCGATGGACCAACCGCGCAGGCATATCGCCGGGATGATCTCCGGCCTCGACATCGCCTATGACCTCGGCGGGGGACACCCGCTGCTCGGGCGCCGCATGCCCGACCTGGATCTTGTGACCGCCGATGGCCCAATCCGCGTGTTCTCCCTGCTGCACAGCGCAAGGCCAGTGCTGCTCAACTTCGGCCGACGCGGTGAGTTCGACATCGCACCGTGGGCCGAACGCGTTCAACTCGTCGATGCCTCCCACGCCGGCTTCTGGGAACTCCCGGTGGTCGGCGGGGTGACTGCGCCGTCGGCCGTGCTCGTCAGGCCGGACGGACACGTTGCCTGGGTTGGGGAGGGAACCGATGCGGGATTGCGCGATGCGCTGACGACCTGGTTTGGACCGTGACGAGGTGAGGCTCACACCGCACACAGGCCGGCCGCACGCTGCGCGTTCAGCGCGCCTTGCGAGGGAGGTTGAGGAGCGGATCGCGAATCTCTACCGTGATGCGTCGGGCAAGCCGACCGATCTCGACATCTATGGCGACTTCGACGCGACCAACGCGCCCAGGCTCATCACCGTTCCGTACGGCACGGTGACCGACTTCTTCGACCCCGGCGTGATGGACGATCAGGGCGACGCGGACTGGACGTTCTACCCCGCCGGCAAGACCGGGCGCGACGACCAGATCGGCATGCAGCAGGAGACGCTCAAGGCCACCGACCGGATCACGATGGTCATCGGGGACGGAGAGAGCAAGAGCTCGACGGGGACCCAGCTCGGCATGTGGAAGACGATCTTCGAGACGAGCACCGACTTCCCGCTGCCGACACCGCCGACCGCGGGTGATGCCGTCCTGATGGTCGACGGCGTGGGGATCACCAATCTCCCGAACACGAGCGAGACCTTCGTCTTCGTCGGCATTGACGGCACGTGCCTGCCCAGCGTCGAGCAGGGCGCCGCGGCGGGCGGCGAGCCCCGGGGGCCCCACTCCCAGCAGAACTACCTCTACCCGGCAGGCAGCCACGCCGTCTCGCTGTATCTCACCAACCCGGATTGCACGGGCAAGAGCGCCTATCCGGACACCACGGTTGCACTGAACGCCGGCCAGCGGGCGTTCCTCTTCTACTACACCCCGGACGACAAGACGCTGAAGGGGCTGCTCGTCCCGGCGCAGTAGGCGCCCAAGGTCCTCGTCATAGACCTTGTCGCCCTTCAGCGAGTCGCCAACCTCCGGCCGGAGACTGAAATCGATGGCAGCCCGCGTGTAGCGGACGCGATCGGCGAGCGCCCATCCGACTTGGTCGTGGTCGCGCGGTGACGAACCGGTGACGAAGCTCTGGCGTCTCGGTGACGACCTTCGTGGAATCTTGCGGTGGCGCCTCGGTGATTCCTCCCTGAGAAGCTGACGCGCATGGATCGGGCCGCCTGCCCGTTCAAGGAACTGGGGCCATGCGGGCTCCGGACCTCAACGCCATCCGGGCACTCGCACGCTCCCCGTCGTCGTTCCTCGAACCACAGGAGCAGACAGCATGAGCCCATCGCCCGATCCGAACGCGCGGGGCATCGTTCACGAGATCACGAAGCCACTCGCAGGGCCGACCGTCGAGTTGTTCGGTCACGTGACGCTCGTCGAGGGCTACGCGATTCCGGCCTACACCGGTTGCCACGCGCTCGTTGCCCTGCGCGACACGCCAGGAAAGACGGTTGCTGTTCTGACGACCGAACCGCGGTTGCAGACCCTGCTGGAGACCGCGCTCGATACGGGCAACCTCATCGCCTTCCTCGGCCAGAAGCTCTCGAATCCGCCGACGCCTCGGGGCGGGACCTGGACCGTCGACGTGTACAGCATCGACGGCGTCATCCTCTACAACTTCCACTAGGCCTTCGCCCGCCGGAAGTTGCCGACCCGGCGCCCGCCATCGTGACGCTGTGTTGTCAGCCGCGCCTCGCGATCAGATGGGCACGATCTTGATGCTGATGTTGTCGAAGTAGGCGTCGCAGTAACCCTGGGTCTTGTCCGCGCTCAGGGTGAGCCGCAGGATCCGGGCCTTGCTCGGCAGCACCTTCGAGGCCGTCTCGAGCTTGAACGTTCCACCTGTCTTCGAAACCGGGGTCAGCGCGATGCTGCCGGAATGAGGGGTGGTGAGCTGCTCATTGTTGCCATCCCGGAACGAGAGCGTGACGTGGGCCGTGTCCGTCTGGCTGTCATAGGTCCCGATGCGCGCACTCAGGACGACCTTCACGTGTCCGGAGTCGATCGCGCTGTTATGCCCACGGATGGTGATGAACTGGATGGCGGAATCGCACTCGCCATTGATCGTGTCAAATGCGCCGGTTGTGAAGAACTTGTGCAGCCCGTTGATCCGAGTGCCTTCGCCACTGGTCGGAAAGCCGCCAGCCGTGCCGTAGGCCACGACCGTGAAGTTGCCGAATGGCTCCCAACCCGGGATTGCGACTCCGGATTGCCCATCGCTGCTCGCACCGCCCTGCTCGGCGCCTGGATTCTTGACCAGGTTGGTGTTGTACGGCGAGACCGTGGCCGCCTCGACTGGCAGTGCAGTCATCACCATGATCGCGACTGCGGCAACGACCAACGACACCGTCAGGCCACTGCCCTGTGGGCGCACGAGTCGTGAACGGGAACTCATGTTCCATCCCCCAGTGTCCGGTCTGCCGGAGTCGAACGTCGGGCAGCGTAGCATGGGGCCCGACGCTCAGATTCCCTCGATCCAAGTCCCGGACGGT
This sequence comes from uncultured Chloroflexia bacterium, assembly GCA_963716375.1. GTDB lineage: Bacteria > Chloroflexota > Limnocylindria > Limnocylindrales > CSP1-4 > VGPE01. The sequence goes on from OY970306.1 coordinate 65,351, forward strand.
CCATCGTCGGCGCTCGCCGGCTCGTGAGCCGAAATTCCGACCCTGGCATGGGGGTACTGTGGTGCAGTTCGGCGGTAGCGGCGACGTCAACGCCGACAGCAATCGTGCGTCGAGTTCGCGCCCCGGATCTTCTCGTAGCGGGGCAACGCGGCCGCGTTGAGCCGTTGGGACAGCACTCAATCGAACCCGACCTGATCGAATTCGCTGTCGGCCATCCGAGATCGCGTCCCGCACGACGTGGGGCGCATTTCTCGTGACGATGCTTTGGGAGGGGGACGCCGATGAACCTGGGTCGAGCGCGTGATTGGGCACTCGGCGGACTGCTGGCAGCGACGACCATCGTCGCCTGCGGCCAGGCCAGCCCGGCCAGCCCGGCCGGCACTGTGCCACCACCTCCACCGGCCGCACCCACCCAGACAGCATCGGTTGGAGCAACACCCAGCCCAGCGCCGCTGCCGAGCGCGTCCCTCGGCCCATCCATTGCGCCTGGTCCGGGCCAGACAGGGGTGCCGTCGCCGATGCTCGCCACTCCAGCCCCGCCGTCTGCGTCCGACGTGGTGCGCGCCACCGCGGTCCCGGCCACTCCGACCCCCACGGTCGCACCGACGGCGTCACCGAGCGCCGCCGAGCCGAGCCTCGAGCCGACGGCAGCCGCCACGCCATCGCCCACGCCCAGCATCCCCGCTACGGCCGCCGACGCATGGTCGGGTCCGGGTCCCAGCGCGGCCGAGGCTGAGATCCTGGCCCACGTTCCGGGCGGGCTCTTCCGCTCGTGCGTCAGCCTGGGCCAGGCCTGGGCGACGGCCTCAGCATCCATCAGCTGCCTGGCGGCCGATTTCGGGGTCAGCTATGTCCTCTATGCGAGCCGCGAGGCCATGCAGGAGACATATGACGCTGCTGTCAATGGCCAGGACCCCAAGGCCGTGGCCGGGGCCGAGTGCGCCAGCGGCACCTTCGAGGCCGGCTACACGATCGGCGGCGTCCACATCGGACGATATCTGTGCACGGATCGGGAGTACAAGGGCTACCACTACCACATTATCGAGTGGACCAACGAGCCGCTCCAGATGATCGCCTACCTCGGCGCCGCCGGCTCGACCTGGCAGCAGGTCATCGACTTCTCAGACGCTTCGGGTCCGCTCAACTGACGACGCTCCCGACCGCGACCAACGACGGGGCCGAATCACCGTCGTCTGCCGCTGGTCACGACGTCGCGCCCTCGTCGACCGTCACTGTGGAGGATCAGCAGGTCATGAACGTGGCGGCCCGGCAGGGGGATCAGATCCCCGCCAGTCGAACGTCACGCCAGCAGCCAGAACACCCTCTGTGCCGGCAGGCCGCCGCAGGGGTCAAACCCGAACGCGGCCGGAGTTGCAGCGGCAACCGTCCATTAGAGCCGGCTGACGGCGATCTTGCCGACGCCGGTGAGCGCGTCGGCGGTGATGTTCTGCTTGCTTGGGTCGCCCTGGACCATGACCGAGATCAGCACGGGTCCCTTGAGGATCTGCATGTCCGCGACCGTATTGGCGACGATCGTGGCGAACGCCGCGTCCCCGACGCCATCGAGGGTCTGGACTGTGCCCGGCATGCTCGCTTTCGTGGCGTCGAATGCGGCCTGGCCGGGCGATGGCGCAACGGTCACTACCAGCGACCCGTCGTAGGCGCAGGACGAGCCGTCGGACGTCGCGCTGCCGATGCCCTTGCCGGGATCTGAACCGAGCAGCGCGGTCGCTTCCTGTTGGCTGATCAGTAGACAGGCGTCGACCGTCGCCGTAGAAGCACCGGGATTGGCGGCCGCCGTCGTGGGCGCGGTGCTCGCTACGGCCGATGTTGGAGCGGGGTTCGCAACTCCACGGCCGGCCGACGGGGCGGGCGTCGCGCCGGCGGAGCAGGCGGCCAGGAGCAGGGCGAGGCAGGCGCCGACGATGGCCTGGCGGGGACGGATTCGCGTGGTCATTGGATCGATCTCAATACGCTTCGGGGCCGTGGCAGAGGCAAGCGGCACGGCGTCGCTGGGCAGGGCTGGCGGGTGGTGGCGCCGGCCGGCGCCAGGTAGACCGGGAGACTCCAGCCGGCCGGGTCCGACCGCACTCGACAGGACGTCAGGGCATCGCATGGCTCGACACCGTGAGCGCGCGATCGAGGCACTGCATGGGCGGTCCGTTCGGGCACGGCCGATGGCGGTGCCGCTCAATGGCCGTCTGCGCCCATGTGGCGGTTGAGGTACCGCGGCAGATGGGGCGAGCAGCGACCTTCGGCGGCCATCCTACACGCGGCTCCGGAACCTGGCCAAGTCGCGCATAGCTGTCCTGGGCGCGGCTGCCACGCGACTGAAGAAATTCCGGAGGTTGTCCGTCCTCGGAGCACGGATTCCTGTCGATCCCGGCCAATTCGGTAGACGTCGTCGCGGTCAACGACCTCCAGGACCAGTTCGGGCTGCCGTCGACCTCGAAATTGACGAGACGGGTGATTCAGGCTCGTCCACCGTCCGGCCCATATGGGATGGAGGAGGTGTCGTCCCTGCGTCGGCCTGTGCGATTTGGACCGGAACCCCACCATCGGCGACACCCCTGGGTCGACTGATCCGCGGCCGGTCAAACGCCATGGCTCTCAGGCTCTGCGCTTCCCCGTCCGATCCGGGACGACCGGTGGCCTGACCGCGGCCAGCACGGTCTCGATTTCGGATTGGTACGAACGCCCGATGGGCATGCGCGCCAGCCACTCCAGGAAGTCCGGGTCGTGGCGCGCAAGCTGCTCGATCGACCAACCCTGGTAGCGGCCGAAGTCGAGAACCGACGACCGGCGCGCCCGTGATCCTGGTCCGGCGGGCTTGTGATCCTCCGACTGCTTCCCAGCGTAGCGCGAAGCCTGCATCGCCCGCGGCGCGAGGGCCGCCCGGCTCCTGTCGTACGTTGCGCGCTTCTCCCGGTCGGACAGAACGGACCAGGCCTGGTTCAGGGCAACCATCTTCTCGTCGGACCCCGTCGGCGTGTCGGGGTGCCGGATCTGCGCCAGCACTCGATAGGCAGCCCGAATGACGGCAGGGTGAGCTTCGGGGTCAACCTGAAGGATCTTGTAGAAGTCGATGAGTTCGAGCACCCCGCGAGGCTATCGCTGCCAGCGACGGTCGCGAACTGGCCGGAGGTACTGGGAGGTAGGCCAGCCGAGCCGCTCTCGACGCGGTACCGGGCTCATCGGTCAGGCCGCGGAAGCCTGTACGGGCTATTGAACGGCGATCGCGATGGTCGCAGTGTGTCGAGCACGGCTCAGCAGACCCAGGGCGATGAGCACGACGGGCAACCGGACCTGGATGGCGGGTAGTCGTCCTCGCGGGAGACTCGGAAGGAGCACCCTCATGTCGAAGCTCGACACCAAGGCCGAGCCTACAGTCATCCGCATCGTCGTCGTCGCCCAATACCGCCTCGTTCGCGCCAGCCTGCGCGAGATCTTCAAATGGGAGCAGGACTTCGAGATCGTCCGCGAGGTCGCGGATGTCCGCGCCGCCATCGAATTCGTGCGCGAGGATCCCGTGGACGTGATCCTCGTTGACACGGAGCCCGCCATCTCCCGGTACCTGCCCACCCTCCGTCGCCTTCGGCGCGAGTGCCCGGCGTCTCCGGTGGTCGTGATCGGCCACCGTCAGGACGACAGCGAGCTATTCGGCGCCGTTGTGTCCGGCGCCGCGGCCCACGTCCTCGATGTCGTGCGGCCCACCGAACTCGTCCGGATCGTCCGGGCAGTGGCCGCCGGCGAGTACGTCATCGATTCGTCCGTGGCCGCGCGACCGGCGGTGGCTCGTCGGATCATCGAAGCGTTCCGCGAGATCGAACCGCAGGGCCAGGTGCGGACCTCCGAGGCGCCCAAACGGTCCATGGAGCGGCTGAGCGCCCGCGAGCTCGAAGTCCTGACCGCGATCAGCTGGGGCATGCCCAACAGGGAGATCGCCGCGGCGTACTCGCTGAGCCCGAACACGGTCCATCACGTCGTCCAGAGCTCGCTACGCAAGCTCGCAGTGAACAACCGGACCCAGGCGGTCCTTGTCGCCCTGCACCAGGGCTGGATCGGGTTGCCGGACTGATTGTGGCATCCGGGTAGCGTCATCCTCACGTTCACCCAGCACCTGGCTTTCCAGAGGGCGACAGCGACCGTTCAGTCTGCCGCCAGGCTTGCGTGGAGATCCCGCGAAATCCGCCCCGCGACTCGGTCAGTGCGGAGCGGTTGCGTTGAGGATGGTCACGTGCTGCGAGGCGTCCACGCCGAACGCGACGACGGTGGATGTCGAGGCGGCGATGGGTCCGTACTCGGCCCCGGCCGTCGTGCCCAGGGCAGCCTTGGTCCATGCCAGCCCGTCCGTCGAGGACCAGATGGCCCCACCCGCACTGTCTTTCCCGGTGGCGATGAACTGACTCCCGGCTGGGGCCACCCGGTTCATCGTGCTGCCGGTCAATGCCGGGCTGGCAGACGCCCGGGTCCAGCTGCGACCGTCCTTGGAAGCCCACGTCGAAGCGTCGCCGCCGGCTCGACCCACAGAAACGAGCAGCGACGTGGAGCTCGCGACGTCGCGCATCTCACCCGTTCCCAGCGCCGAGCCAGTGGCGACCTGGCTCCACGCCGCTCCGTCGGCCGAGGTCCAGACGCTGGATCCTGCATCGTCAGAACCGACGTCCACGAGGCCAGGTCCGCCGAACGCAATGGCACCCATGATCGGCTGGCCGGTGGCGGGCGTGGGAGCCGCCTGCGTCCAGGTCTTCGCATCCGATGATTGGAAAGTGGTGCCGGGTGTTCCGATGGAATCCGCGACGACCACGACCTTGCTCGAATCCGCGGCTAGCCCCTGGAGCCGGAAGTCCTCGGAGACGGTTGAGCTCAGACTCCAGGACAGGCCGTCCGGCGAGGTCCAGATATCCGCTCCGCTGCACTCGCCGGTGTTAAAACAGCTGTAGCCAACCGCCAGGAAGTTGCTCCCCAGGCGGGCCACGTCCAGGAACAGGCGGTCAGTGAGCTGCGGATCGACCGGGCCTCGGGTCCAGGTGCGACCGTCGGCGGACGTCCAGGATGCCGCCACCCGGTGGCCCGATTCCGAGATGTTGCCGACGGCGACGAAGCCGGGGCCACCCGCCATGACGGCGTTCACCGTCGCGGTGTCGAAGGCTGAAACGTCAGCTACCGATTGCCAGGTAAGTGCGCCGGACCCCGCAGACTGGCAGGCCCCGAGCGCCAGAGACGAGATCAACACGAGAATGATCGTCGGTGCTCGCACGTGCCCCTCCTTCTGGCCATCGAATGGCCCGAACATCCCGCTGGTCCGCGTGCCCGCCGCCGCGCTCGTCAACAGGCGGCGCACGGGGCTCCGAAACCGAACGCTGGCACGATCGTGCTGGGCATTTCACCCTTCAGCTCTGACTGTAGGCCGCGGGGGAAGTCGGGCGCCGACAACCTGACAGTCACACCGGCGACACCAGCCAGTACCGCCCCGCCCTCGTGAGTCCGCCAGATGCACACGGCGACACCGGCCAACGACGGGTGCCTCGGTCACACCTCTGGCGGCGCCGAGCCTTCCAGGCCTCCGGTCGCAGCATCGCCTCGCCGACCGGACGGACCGGTTGCCGTCCGCAGTTGGACGTCCCACAATCCAGGGATGTCCATGGTGAACGGGAACGCGCCCAAGCCTGACACCATGGAGCCGGGCCCGCGCACCACGGTCCCGATCACGCGCGCGTTCCTGTTCGCCGACCTGCGCGGCTACACCAGTTTCGTCGAAGGCAAGGGTGCGGCCGCCGCAGCCGATCTGCTTGCCGACTACAGGGCGCTCGTCCGCCACCAGGTGGCCCGGCACGCGGGAGCTGAGATCCGGACCGAAGGCGACAGCTTCTACGTCGTCTTTCCGTCGGTGAGCGCGGCCGTCCAGTGCGCGCTTGCAATCGTCGACGAGGCGATGACCGCATCCGATCACAGTGGCCGAGCGCCGATCAGCGTCGGTGTCGGCGTCCACGCGGGCGAGACGCTCGAGACGCCGGAAGGCTACGTGGGCGGTCCGGTCAACATTGCCGCCCGGATCTGCGCCCTCGCGGGACCGGGCGAGGTGCTGGTGAGTGACACGGTCCGGGCACTGACCCAGACCGTGATCCCAGTCGTGTTCCTGTCGCGGGGACGCCGGACCCTCAAAGGCGTGGCGGAGCCGGTGTTGTTGTACGCAGTGGTACCTCGCGATGCGGGGATCGGCGGTCGTCCACCGGCACGCGCACGGCGACTGCCTCGAGTGGTGCGAGTCGGCATCCCCGTCGCACTGGTTGCCATCGTTGTCGCGGCGGCTGTCGGATGGGCGGCTGTGAACGCTCCGGCAGGCCTCCCGCCGGGGACGTGGAAGATCGCCTTGGATATGCCCCTCAGCGGCAGCGCCATTGCTCGCGGCACGACGATCAGGAATGCCGTCTCGCTTGCGATCGATGACGTGAATGCCACCGGCGGGATTGCCGGAGTCCGCCTTGCGCTTGCCAGCTTCGATGACGCTGGCGACGTGCCCAATGGCCAGGATCCGACACGTGGAGAGGCAAATGCCAGGGCGATCGTTGCCGACCCCTCGGTCATCGCCGTGGTCGGGCCGGCCTCGTCGAAGGTGGCGGCATCGGAGATCCCGATTACGAATCAGGCCGGACTGCTGCAATGTTCCCCAGCGAATACGGACCCGGCCCTTACGAAGCCGCGTGACGGCGCGCTCGACCTGCGGGCGCCGTTCCCGACCCGGATCAACTACATCCGGACCGCTCCGGCCGATGACATCCAGGGTCCGGCAATGGCATCGTTCGTGTTCTCGGATCTTGGCGCGAGGACCGCGCTCGTCGTCGATGACGGCGACCAGGGGCGCCCGATCGCCGACCAGTTCTCGGCCGCGTACACGCAACTCGGCGGCTCGGTGGTGCGCAGGACGCTCAACCCCGGCGCGGCCCCTGCCTCGGTGCTGGACCCACTGGATGACCCGGTTGAACGTCCTGGGGCAGTCTTCTTCGGCGGCTTCACAGACACGGGTGCTGCCCAGGTACGGACAGCGATGGCCGCCGGCGGTCATGGCGCGGTCCCGTTCGTCAGCTGGGACGGGATCCAGGACGGTTCCGGCGCCGAGCAGGGATCGTTCATCTCGGTCGCCGGGAAGGCCTCCGCCGGCTCGTACTTCTCGCATGCATCGTTTGGAGCGCCCAGGGCCGACTTCACGGCAAGGTATCGCGCGGCGTATGGGAGCGACCCCGACGAATATGCGACCGCTGCCTACGCGTGTACCCAGGTGATCTTCGACAGTCTTCGGGGCGCCGCAGCCGGCCGGCCGAGTCGTGAAGTATTACGCGACGCAGTCCGTGCCTGGGCTGTCGAACCCACTCACCGGTACGCAACGGTCAATGGTGTGACTGGCTTCGATGGGAACGGAGATTCGCTCCAGCAGTTCGTCACGTTCTACAAGGTCGATCTGTCGGCCGACGGCGGGCTTGGCGACTGGGTCATCGACAAGCAGCAGGATTACGGCCCGCCGCCGTAGCGAGGAGACTGGAGCCGACACTCGGATTTCGACGACCTGTCGAGCCGCCGCCGTGGTGCGCGGCAGGCCCACCGCGTGCACCGCCGGCCCTATGGCTGCTTGGAGATGACTCCCCCGACGACCTGCTGGATGTGCTGCACCTGCGATTCGTTGAACGGTTCGACCGCCCAGCGATCCCCCATCACGACGGTCCCGCTCTCGTCGGCAGACTCGGGCCCAAGGGCGAACCACTTTTGAGCATTGGCGGCGCTCACGAAGCTGAAGATCGTGACCTCGTTGTCACCGTCGAGGAGGCAGGTGATTTCGGAATGCACCCAGTTGTCGAGCTGAGCGTTGTAGTCGACGTTGGTGCAGCCGAGGGCATTGGCGAGCAGGATCGGGATGTCGCTCGTGTTGCCCGTCAAGTCGAGGGTCGGAGTCGTCGATTCCGTGGGGGTGGTCGCAGCAGTGGGCGGGAGACTCGGCGCGGGTGTGCCGAGCCCCCCGCTTGGCCCGCCCCTGCTCGATGCGGCGCCGCCGCAGCCGCCCAGGACGAGCACGGTCCCGAGGATCAGAGCGGCGCGGCCGCTGCCAAGCTTCATCGCGCCACACTGTACTGGACGGGTCGTCGGGCACGCCATCGATTCACCATCCGACGGGGGACGACTTGAAGGTGGGCTCGACGGCCCGGACCGTCAGGTATCCATGAAACCGGCCAAGTTCGCTCAGGCGTTCGCGCAGGTCCAGGTCATGGTTCCTGACTCCGGCGACGTCCCGGGACCGCTGACCGCATCGGCGAACGTGAGCGAGCCTGAGCTGTCGCCGTTGACCATGATCGTGACCGACGGGGTGATGTAGATGTTGGTGCCAATCTTCAACGCGATGAAATAGTCCTTTGCGTAGGTCCCGGGACCATGGAAATCCTTGTACGGAACGATTGGCGAGACACTGACCGATTGACCGGCGATCTTGCCGCCGTTGGCTGGGTCCGGGCCGAACCAACCGGCCTGGAAGGGCATCCCGCTCGTCGCGTAGGCGCCGCACGATTCGCCGAGCGAGTCCGGGCTGTTGTCCGTGAATGAACCCTGGATCGGGATCCCGCCGGTGAAGTCGACCTGGCCGGAGAAGACGATCCCGTTGGCACCTCCGCCCCCGCTGGCGCTTCCGCCCCCGCCGGCATTGCCGCCGCCACCGGGTCCGGTGGTGGCACCTGCCCCTCGGGTGGCGCCCACCACCGCAGTCGTCGTTGGTGTGGTGCTGCCGGTGCACCCCACAAGGATGATGGCCGTGCCGCAGATGAGCAGGCGAACTGCCGTCGTTCCCATGTCGCGCACCCCATTGAACCGGACGCCTGGCCCCCCTTCAACCCCAACGGTACTCAACGCGGGTTTGGCGTCAAACGGTCCTCAACCTTCGATCGAGGGATCCTTCCGTGGGGACCTTGGCGGGCGAACGGCGCAATGAGCGTCGAGGTCGATCATCGTCCGAACGCCCAGGCCACCATCAGCGGGAACTCTTCTCGCCAAAAGGCGTCGCCGTGTGACCCGTCTCGCTCGGTCATACGACGTCGCGCCTGCGTCACGCGTCAGCGCGGCAGCCCATCTTCTGGCGTTGTCGAGGAAGAACGGCTCCCGTGTGCCGGCGACGAGGTACGCACGCGGAGGGGGACTCGGCATCACCGCCGGAGGTCGATAACCCGCGCCCGGCGAGGCACAGAACACCGCACCGTAGACGTCCGGATGCCGGAGTCCCAGGGCAAGTGCCAGCTCGCCACCCGCCGAGACCCCGAACACCGCCGTGCGTTCGGCCGGCATCGCCACCCCAAATCGCGATCGCAACCAGCGCCGGACGTCATCAACGAAGAACCTCTCGTGCGCCGCGAACCTCCCCGGGTCGAAGCCCGGGGAGTACTCGTGGAGCCGCAGCGTTTCATCGGCCAGCCCGTGGACACCGACGATCATCGTGGGTGGCAGGTCGGCCGCCTCGAGGACTCGGCCCCACTGCGAGATCAGTTGACCGTCGCCGGCGAACACGACCGCCTCTGACGGCTCCGGCGGCAGGTACACCGTGACCTCCCGTCCACCGTCGAACTCGAACGTCTCGGTCACGAACTCGCCCGGGATTGGGCCGACGGTTCCATGCTCATCCACAGTCGCACCGGATCCTTGAGACCCTCAGGATTCGGGCAGGCCCTCGATCGCCGCGGCCGCATTGACTCCCGATGTCACGGCGGCCTCGATGCAGCCGACGTTCCAATCGGTCTTCGTCCAGTCGCCGGCCAGGATCAGGTTGTCGTAGCCCGAGCCGTCTGCCGCCAGCCGATACTGGACCGTGCCGGGTAGCGAGAGGACATAGCGCTCGGACGGGTCGATGTTGGCGCGCAGATATTGGCTGGAGAGGCGCGCCAGCCCGGTACCGCCAGCCGGGTCGTGCAGCTGGCTCCAATCGAACCCACCATCGGCCGAGCGCGCGCCCGGCCAGAGCGCGATCCCTGCGCTCGACAGCCAGTCCGAGGTGATGTTCGTCACCTGGGCCAGCGCGGCGGCCGGGACACCGGTGTCGGTCGGCGGCCTGAGGTAGTCCTCGCCCGGGATCGCGCCGCACAGGTACTGGAGCGAGCGCGGGCCCGGGGCCGGCCAGTGCTCGAGGGGCAGGAGTTCCGTGCGATCCGCCCAGACGTCGAGCGGCTCGGGCGCAGCGTCCGCCGGGACGGGGCCCAGCGTCCAGCCGAGGTCCTCGAGCGTGGTGTCCAGCCAGAGCTGGGCGGAGCCGCTCTGGGTCGTGCCGACGTGATCGAGCAGGTCGCGCCACCGGTCATCCGCCCGGAAGTCGACGCACAGCTCGTTGAGCGCGCCGAGCGAGATCCCGAGCACGGCGATGTCGAAGTCGTCGCCAGCCTCGAGGACACACTGGCCGACGTCCTGCCAGCCGCTCCAGCGCGACTCGAGATCAACGTCGCCGAGGGCCTCACCGTGGCTGATCTGCTCGACCAGCGGCCCGCTCGGCCAGCACGGCAGGCCGTCGACCGGCTGAAGCGGCCGATAGCCGGTCGTCGTCCCGTCCTTCAGCTCGACCTGGCGAGCGATGTGGATCCGCTCGACCCGCGATCGGGCGGCATCCAGCTCGAGCCGTTCGACCCGGTGGAAGAACGCGAACTTGACGCCGCGAGCGGCGAGGGTCTCGTACATCGGGGCGATCACGACTTCGCCCATGCCTGCCCGCATCTCGTTGACGACGGCGCCCTTGTATCCAAGGGCGAGGCGCAGCACCGCGTGGATGGCGACGCCGGCGGCGATCGCCGGGCGGGCCTGGTCGCCGCCCTCGTAGGCCAGGTACAGGTCGTACAGCGCACGGATCGGGGTCGAGTCGACCGAGCTCGGAGCCGCACCGTGGCGGGCGAACCACGCCCGGGCATCCTCGCCGTCGATGGCCTCGTAGCCGGCGGTCGGGACCCCGTCGCGAAGGCAGCCGATGACGAGCGTCAACCCGAGGTCGAACTCGATCACCGCTCGCCGGAACTCCGTCGATCCGGCGGCCAGACCGCTCAGATGCGTCAGCAGCCAGTCCTTGGCTCGTTCGAGCAGCCAGAGGAGGGACGCGAGGTGGACCGGGCTGTGGGCGGCCGGATCGCGCGGCATCGCGTGCGCGACCTGGAGGATGACGCCGAGGACGACGTCGGGCGCTTCGAAGACAGGCTGGGGCACGTGGCTGGCCAACCAGTGGACGATGCCCGGGTGCGGTGCCTGGGCCGGCGCGGCAGCCGACGCCGGTCCGGTCAGGTGCAGGATCCCTTCGGCCGCATGGACGATCGCCTCCATGGCCATGACCAGGTCGTCCCAGATCGAGGGCATCGGGCCGCCGGTGCCGGGTCGCGACGGATTGGGCGGGAACCACAGCGGCCAGACCGTCCACGCATCGTCGACGCGCTCGAAATACGGCGTCACGTTCTGTGGCGTGAAGGCGGAGTCCATCGTGGAGAAGGGCGCGTCGGCGGGGCGGCGAAGCTCGTCGTAGCAACCGCGCAGCAGCCGGAAGGCGTGGTCATAGCAGCCGAACCAGACGTGCAGCCCGTGCTCCTCGATCCGCCCGCCGACCGCCGGGTTGCGGCTGCTGGCGCCCTTGCCGCCGAGCCGCCAGCCCACCTGGTAGAGGGTGATGTCGTAGCGGGTCTGCCAGTCGGGCTCGCTCGTCAGCTCGAGCGCGGTGGACAGCGAGGCCACGCCGCCACCGAGGATCGCGATCCGGCGTAGGTCGGACATCGGCGAGGCACCTCCACGATCGGGTCGGCCACCGCGGCGAACGGGCCACGGAGACGCGACCGTGCGCCGGAGTGTCGCACACGCGAGTATCCTCAGGCGGATGCCGGAGGCGCTCTTCGCTCCGTTCGTCCCTGCGATCCTGACAGAGCGTCTCGCGCGCACAGGACGGGATGTGGCCGGGCCCGACGGCTGGCGGACCACCGGGGTCGTGCTGGTGATCGACATCACCGGGTTCACGGCCCTCACCGAGCGGCTCGCCGAGCGCGGTCCCGGCGGGGCCGAGACGCTCGCCTCGATCCTCAACGAGTCGTTCGGCGACGTCATCGAGCGGATCCATGCCCGCGGCGGGGACGTCGCCAGCTTCGCGGGTGACGCAATCCTCGCGGTCTGGGCGCGGGCGGCCGACGACCTGCCCGGTGCCGTGGTCGCGGCGGCCACATCCGCGCTGGAGGGCCAGCGACTGCTCGAGGCCCGCCCTCCGGTCGAGGGGATCCACGTTCGTGCCCGGGCCGGGATCGCCGTCGGGGACCTGTGGGTCGGGATCGTCGGCGGGGTCGGCGACGAATGGCGCTGGGTCGTGGGCGGACCGCCCATGGGTGGCGCCGGGGCGGCAGCGGCGCAGGCACGTCCGGGTGAGCTGGTGCTGACCGCCGACGCGGCCGCCGCTGGCGGGTTGCGCGGGCCGGCGGTCGAGGGCGACTCGGGCCACGTCGTCATCGCCGAGGTCGAGCCGTCCACCGGGGCCACGGACCGAGGCGCCCGCAGAGGCCGACACGGCCGGACCTCCGGCTGCGCTCCCCAGCGACGAGCTCCTGGCGACGTTCCTGCCGCATGAGCTGGTGAGCCGCGTCCTTGCCGGCCAGACAGGCTGGCTCGCTGAGTTTCGTCGCCTGACGGTCGTGTTCGTCGGCATCTGCGACTTCGATGGCGACGCTCCGGGGGCCCTGGCGCTCGCCCAGACCGCGTTCCGCGCCGCGCAGGCCCTGATCGATCACTACGGCGGCAGCCTCAACCAGATCATCGACGACGACAAGGGCCTGACCCTCGTGGCGGCATGGGGGTTTCCGGATCGGACCCACGAGGACGATCCGGCCCGCGGCACGCTCGCCGCCCGGGCGATCGTGGACGCCTTCGGCGACCTCGGCCTGGTTGCCAGCGCCGGGGTGACGACCGGTCGGGCCTTCACGGGCGTCCGCGGCGGTCGGATCCGCTGCGAGTACACGATGATCGGCGACGTCGTGAACCTGGCAGCGAGGCTGATGCAGTCCGGAAGCTCCGTAGCGAGGGCGACTGCGGCCGGCGAAGAGCCGTCAGCAGGCCTCGCCGGCCCGTTGATGAGCGACCTCGGCGCGTCACGCGAGGTCCGCTCCGACGCGACGACGGCGCGGGCCGCGGCGCCGCGTCTCGAACTCGCAGGATGGTCTGCCGTGGCGCTCGGCGCCCTCAAGCTCAAGGGCAAGTCCGACGGGGTCGAGGCCTTCCGGATCGAGTCCGCGCGATCGTCCGGCACCGGCCCGCCGGCGCGTGCCGGCGAGCCGGGCGTGCGGACGTCCGGACGCCAGTTGATCGGCCGGACCGCGGAATGGCAGAGCCTGGCCGAACGCGTGGAGCGGCTGGCCTCGACCGGGCATGGCGGGGTCGTCGTCCTCGAAGGCGAACCCGGTGTCGGCAAGTCCGAGCTGATTGGCCGGCTGGTGGCGAGCGCCGTCCCGCCGGTGCGGGTCCACGTCGGCGAGGCCGACGCGATCGAACGATCGACGGCGTACTACGTCTGGCGTCATCCGCTGCTCGAGTCGCTCGACATCGACGCCGCCGACCGAGCCGACCAGGCCGACCACACCGTGATCGAGGCCGCCGTGCTCGCCCGCCTCGGCGGCGAACCGTCCCTGCTCGAGCGCGCACCGCTCCTCGACGCGATCCTGCCGATCGAGCTGCCCGTCCCGCTGCGCATCGCGGAGCTCGAAGCGGACGTCCGAGCCGACGCGATCCGCGACCTCGCGATCCAATTGCTGGCCACCGCCGTCGAGTCGGCGCCCCGGATGATCATCCTCGAGGACGTCCATTGGGCGGATTCGAGCTCCTGGGCACTCCTCCTCGCCGTCGCCCGGCGCGTCCCCGGCATCCTGCTCGTCCTGTCGACTCGACCGATGGGCGCGGCGGCGCCACCCGAGCTCGAACGGGCCCTCGCCGAACCGGGCGCGCTGCGGATCCCGCTCGGCCCGCTCGGCGCCGACGACGCCGAGGCACTGGTCCGACGGGCGCTCGGGGTCGAGGCCCTGCCGCCCAGCGTCGCGGCATTCATCGGCGAGCGCGCGGAAGGCAACCCGTTCTTCATTGAGCAGCTCGCCTACGCGCTCCGGGAGGCGGGCCATCTCATCGTGGAAGGCCCGGTCGCCCGCATGGCGGGCGGCGTGACGGACCTCCGGGCACTCGACGTGCCCGATTCGGTCCATGGCGTGGTCGCCGCCCGAATCGACGGCCTGTCGCCCTCCGAGCAGCTCACCTTGAAGGTGGCCAGCGTCATCGGCCGCCTGTTCCGGGTCGGGATCCTCACGGACGTCCACCCGCTCGACGACGCGCGGCGATCGGTCCCCAGGGAGCTCGAGCATTCGAGCGGGCTCGACCTGACCCGCCTCGAGACGCCGGAGCCGGACCTCGCCTACCTGTTCACCCACGTGATCACCCAGGAGGTCGCATACGACCTGCTCATCTACGCCCAGCGCCGTCCGCTCCACCGGGCCGTCGCCGAGTGGTACGAGGCCCACGTGGCGGACATCGAGCCGCTCGTCCCGCTGCTCGCCCATCACTGGAGCCGGGCCGGCGTGACCGAGAAGGCCGTCCATTACCTGGGCCGAGCGGGCGGTCAGGCACTCCAGAACTACGCCAACGCCGAGGCGCTCGCGTTCCTCGCGGAGGCCCTCGCACTCGACGACGCAGCCGGCCGGCCGACACCCGCAGGCATCCGCGCGGACTGGGAGCGCTGGACCGGGATCGCCCTGGTCAAGTCCGCCCGATATCGGGAGGCGTTGCCCCATTTCGAGGCGTGTCTCGAACTCCTCGGGGCGCCCAACCCCCGCGGGCGGGTCCGGCGATCGCTATCGGTCGGGCGGCAGCTCGGGCTCCAGGCCTGGCGCCGGGTCCACCACGGCCGGATCGCGGCCGACCGGCGAGACCGGGCTCTGGCGATCTCCGAGTGCCATCGCTATCTCGCCGAGGTGTCCTACTGGCGGAACGACCTGGTCCGGATGGTCCACGCCATGCTCGCCTCCCTGAACCACGCCGAGCCTGCCGGCAATTCCAAGGAGGGCGTCGTCGCGTTCGCCTCGGTCGGGTTCCTGTTCGGCCTGGTCCAGCTGCACAGGGTCGCCCGACACTATCGCCGGCTGACCGACGCGGCGAGCGCCCGGGTCGGCAATCCCGACGCCGCAGGGTACGCGGCTGAGCTCGAGGGCGTCTACTACCTCGTGGTCGCCGACTGGGCGTCGACCCGCCGGATCGCCGAGCGGGGCGTCGCGATCTTCCGCGAGATCGGCGATCGGATGCGCTGGCATACCTGCCACTCCCACATCGGCTACGCCTGGCTGCACCAGGGCCAATTCGACCTGGCCGGGGCGAACGCTCGCGAGGCGGTCCTCGCACTCGGGCCCGAGGGGCTGCTCCAGAGTCGCCTGTGGAGCCTGGCGGCGGTCCTCGCGTGCGACCTCGCGCAGGATCGGCTCGACCCGGGGTTGATCGCCGAGCTCGACGGGCTGCTGGGGCCGGCCGTCCACGACGCCGACCAGCTCCTCGTCCGCGGTCTGATCGCGAAGGCACTCGAGCGGGCGGGCGACGACGACGCCGCGCTGGCCCAGGCGCTCGACGTCGCGCCACTGGTCGACCGGTTCCCGCCGCCGTCGTTCCATACGATGCTCGGCATCGAGGGCGCCGCCGAGGTCCTGCTCGGTCGCTGGGCGGCCGCCCCGGCCGATCGCGCCAGGCGTCGCCAGGCGCGCCATGCGATCACCGGGCTCCGCCGGTTCGCACGGTTCAACCATGCCGCCAGACCGCGTGTGGCCCTGTTCGATGGACAGGCCCATCGGATCGACGGCGACGTCGCAGGCGCCCGGCGGTCGTGGCAGCGGGCGCGGGCGATCGCCACCCGGCTCGACATGCCGTACGAGGCGGCGCTGGCGGACATCGAACTCGCCGCGAGCTACCCGGCTGGCAGCGCGGAGCGGATCGCAGCCGCAACACGGGCGCTCGTCGACCTCGAGTCAAACTGCGCCTGGTTCGACGCCGGCCGCGCCCGCCGCCTCCTGGGTGCGCCGGACGGCTCGCCGACAGAAGCCACGTGGGCTTCGAGCACCGCTTCGGGCACCCCAGCGACCGACGACGACGCGCTCAGCGCCGAATGACCCGGACCCGCAGCAGGATGAGCAACCGGCCGATGGTCGAGACGATCGCGTGGACGATCCTGACGATGATCGGCGGGCGCGGGTCCCAGGGCAGACCGCGGGCATAGCGGCGCGCGTCGTACCAGCGCAGCGGGCCGAGCAGCCACGGCTCGTAGATCGGCCAGATCCGGCACTCGGCGGCCGACGAGTCGGTCGCGTCGAGGATGCCGTTGACCGCGCGCCGGGCGGCCTCGTTGGCCGCCTCCATCGTCGCGAGGTTCGTGTTCGTCCGGACGTAGTCCGAGGCGAGGAACAGGTTCGGGATGCCGGTGTGCGCCGTCGGTCGGAGGCCCCAGCGGCCGGCCTTGTTGACGAGGAGCGGCTCGGCGTCGACATCCATCCCGTCGACGTGGATGTCGCCCGGGTCCACGGTGTCGCCCCGCGAGATGTCGCGATCGAGGTACCAGCCGCGTTTCATGTCGTCGGTCAGGATCTCGTCGCCGGAGCGGTTGATCGCGTGCTTGAGCTGAGCCCAGACCTCGGCCTGGATCGCCTCGGGCGGGAGCTCATGGGCGGGCTTCTTGGTCGTGTGCACGCCGGGTGCGTCCCAATCGGAGATGTCCACCGACAGGATGTCCCGGACCGTGCCGTCGCCATACTCCGCCAGGTTGTAGCCGGACCAGAACTGGGCCTGCGAGATCGACGTGAGCGCCCACGGCGTCTCGATGTAGGTGACGTGCCCGGCCACGATCGGCACCCGCTGCGACAGGTAGAACTGGAGACCTGTCATCCAGCGCGTGTCGCCCGCGAGGGCCTTGATCCCGGCCAGGATGGGATCGACGTCGATCATCGCCTTCGACACGAGCGGACCCATCCGCTCGACCGGGACGGCGGCGATGTAATAGTCGCCGGTGACGGTCGACTCGACGCCGCCCTCGCGAACCGTGACGCCGGCGATCTGCCGGTCCTTGACGTCGATCGCGGTCACCTCGGCCTCGAGGTGGTAGTCGACCCCGCGCGAGCGCAACCAGGCCAGCCACGGGGTCAGCCAGACGTCGTTCGTCGGGCCGTTGAGCAGGCGGTCGGCACTCGTCCCGGGCCGCGACAACGCGTAGAACAGCTCGGTCAGGACGGTCCCGCCGACGTCGGTGCTCGCTTCCTTCGGAGTCGCGGCGATGAGGCTCCGGGTCAGGCCGCCGACCAGGATCCTGCGGAACGCCTCCGAACGCTGGTCGGCGCCAAGGTACGTCACCCACGGCAGCCGCTCGTACTCCTGGAGGGACCGCTCCCGGGAGCTCGTCATCAGTTGCCAGACCCGGCTCGCGAACACGTCCTCGTCCTCGGCGGTCAGGCCCAGCTTCGCCATCTCGATCCGCTCCGCCAGCATCACCCGCACGTCGGCGATCGATCGGGGGAACCACGCCGACATGACGATCGAGGTGCGACCGTTGATGGCGATCTCGTCCCGGCTCGCCTGGACGAGGTTGTCGGCCGCCGAGTGGCCGCCCGCCACCGGAACCCGGTCCATCGTGTCGATGATGTGGCGATAGAAGCGCGGGAAGAAGCGGAAGCCGTGCTCCCCCGGCAGGTCCTTCCGACCGTCCGTGCCCGTCCCGTCGACGGAGACGCTGCGGGCCTTGCCGCCGGGCAGCCCCTGGCGCTCGAAGACCCGGACGGTGTAGCCGCGCTCGATCAGCTCGTGCGCGGCGCTCATCCCCGCGACCCCACCGCCGATGACGATGACGGTCGTCATCGGTCGCCCTCCATGGCTGACCTGCACATCGCGTCGCCTCCGCATCCGGCGCATCGACCCCGTTCCACGAGTGTGGCACGGCGCGATCGCCGGCGAGCGGCCGTCGCCACCCGGGCGAGGCCACGCCGCGAGCCGTCTCGGGGTCAGTGTCCCGCGGCGGCCCTGGAAGCCGCGACTACGCGGCCGTCATCCCCGTCCGTTTCACCCCGAGCGACACGTTTGCGCAGGTGCACTGGTTCACGGTGGACTGGTCGGGTCGGGTGTGCAGCCACATGGCGATGACCATCGGAATGAAGACCGCCGCGTTGTAGAAGAGATGCAACTCAACGCGCGGGAACCACTGCTGGAGGATGCTGGTCGGGACGGGCGACCCGAAGAAGTTCTTGCCCACGATCGCCTGGTACTGCAGGAGCGAGTGCTCGAACAGGTGCCAGGTCTGGATGACGAGGGAGATCGTCCACCACGTCCTGGCTCGCCCATGGAATCCCGGCCGGAGCAGGACCAGGCCGATGAACATCAGCACCGCGTAGGTGAAGTGCAGCGTCTCGGTCTTCACCAGCCAGGGGAACGCCCACCCGAGTGCGCCCAGTGCCTGCGAGCGCGGAATCCCCAGGAGCCAGATCTGCGCTGCCTGGAACAGGTGCTCCATCCAGTGGAGGATCACGATCGTGAGGTAGACCCAGAGTGCGCGCTCGTGCCACGGTCCGTTGAGCTTCTCGAGGAACCCCGGCTTCGCTGCGGTTGTCATCCTTGCTGGACCCCCTCACTCAGGCTGGTGGCCACGTACTCACTCGGCCGAATCGCAGGCTGTCGCCAGACTCTGGCAGACCTTCGTGCCGCCCACCAGAGAACCCTCGCGGTCACCAGGATCAATGCAAGAATGACCTCCTTCATCAGTGGAATCGGTGCCGGCGGGGGCGGCACGACGACCGGATCGAACTGCCAGATCCGCCCACCATCCGAAATGGTGACACTGACCTGATCGCCTTCGGCGACGCCCTGCGTGGTTTCCCACCCGTTCGCAGTCGTGGTCGACGGGTGCACCTCGATCGGGGCCGAGTTCACGGCCACGGACACGCCGGTCGCCGGCATCACGCCGTCGAACATCACGATGAGGTGCGGCGTCATCGTGGTGGTCGAATCCCCATCGACCTGCCAGAGCGAGATCGTGTACGGGCCGGCGGCCAGATTGCGTGCCAGCGCTCGCGCGTCTGCCTCACCGTGGGCCAGGACAGGCGTGGCCACGACGACCATCCAGGCGGCCGCCGCAAGAGCGCCCCAGAGCACCCTCCTGCTCACGGCGCACAAGGTACCCGCGCCGCCACGTGAACTTCAACCCCGAAATCAGGGCGGGGAAACCCCTCGGGTCAGGCGTGCGGCGTGATTCCCAGGAGCTGCCCGAGATCGGGCCTGGTGAACGGGTCGTCTTCGACGATCTTGCCATCGGCGAGGCGGTAGTAGGTGAGACCGTGGGCCAGCACCTTCTCCCCATCGGCACGAGTGACCTCGCTGGTAAAGCGAGCGACCACCGAATCGCCTTCCGCCATGAGGTCCTGGATGGTGAACCGCATGCCGATCCCGGTCGCCGCCATCCCGGTCAAGATCGCCTTGAAGGCCGCCCGGTCGGCACCGCCCATCGCGGGGTTGACGTAGCTCGGGGCCAGCACCTCGTCGAGCAGGTCGACGTTGCCTCCGTCCAGAACCTCGGTCATGAACCGGCGGACGACAGCCTTGTTCTGCTCCGTTGACATGCCGGGCGCTCCTTCGGGCACTGAATGGACGGCGAGTATGCGCGCGCCCGAGGCCAGCGTATGCGTTCGTGGGCCGCCGGTTCGCGAGTCTCCACATCCAGGCTGTCCCGGCGCGCGCCGATGTAGCTCAGCGCGCACACGTGGTCGTCGTCGGCGAAGACATCGTGCTCGCGGATGGTGAACCCAAGTGGGCCCAGCTTCGCGAACAGCTGGACCAACTGATCGCGACCTTCCCAGTCGCCGGCCAGCGGGTGGGCGCCAGGGAGATGCCACACCACGTCCTCGGCGATCAACGAGGCGATGGTCTCGAAGTCACGATCCCGGAATGCTTCGACAGTCCGGATGTAGGCCAGTGCGTTCGGGTGATCATCACCCATGTCCCATGGCTCCCGGCGCGGATTGGGTCACCGCAGCCACGCGATCTTCACGCCGTCGGTCGAGGGCCAACCCGCGTGGTCCTCGGTTCCAAGTGGCAACGTTCGAGGTCCCCCTTCAGCCCTGCGCCGCCGAGAAGAGCGAATAGAAGGCGATCACGGCGATCGACAGCTGGATGCAGAGGGCGAGCGCGTAGACCGCAACCGAGGCGGTGACGACTGCGTTGAGCCAGAACAACAACGTCGCGATTGGTCCCAGGGCGAGAAAGACGAGGGCTGAGCGCGTCCGGTACGCTCCCGCCCGAACGAGTTGCCGACCTCGCCAGATGATGATGCCGGTCGCGTAGACGGCCACGCCGGCGCTGACGAGGACCAGGGCGGCACGCACGTCAAGGAGCCACGCAAAGGCGATCAACGGCGCGAGCGCCTCGAACATGACATTGAAGCTGGTCGAGACGATCGCACGCTGGCGGATGCGCATCGCCGGCTGCCACGCGCCGCCCGGGGGTGTCAGGGTCGAGGTGACGGCCGTGAACCCGGCGATTGCGACGGCGATCGTCGCGATCCCGATCAGCAGATCCGAGCCAGGCATTGGACGCCATCGTAGCGTCGACGCCGGAGCACGGTGGCATTCGCCGGCGGGCCCGTCCGGTCTCCGGTGCCCTCAGACGACGATGAGCTTGCGAGGCGCCTGGGTCATCCCTCGCACCCCGATACTCCGTGATGGCGATGGTCTCGCTCACCGTTACGCCGAGCGCCGCGCCCGGGTCCCTTGACCCGCCTCCTCGTTCCCCGGTCTCGGGAATCGGACCGCGACCGATTGCCCGCGATAATGGCCGACGTGGAGGAGGTCGAGGTCGTCGTCGCCCATCGCGAGCGGGCGACGCTGCGCGTCGGCGACGTGTTCCTGAAGATCGACGCTGATCAGACGCGCACCGACGTCGAGGTCGCGGCGATGGCGATGGCGCCGATCCCGACCCCGGAGATCCTGTGGCGGAAGCCGCCCGTGCTCGCCCTCGCCGCCCTCCCAGGGAAGGCACTCGGCCGCCTCCAGGAGCCGTCCACCGCGTCGTCGGCGGCGTGGGCCGCGGCGGGTGCCGCCGCGCGGCTGCTGCACGACGCGCCGCTGCCGCCATGGCCCGGTCGGAGCCTCGACGAGTTGACAGCGCGCCTCGACGGCGAATGCGATTGGCTCGTCGCCAACGACGTCCTTCCAACCGACGTGGTCAGGAGCAACCGCCATGTCGCCGAGGCTGCGCTCAGGCCGTGGTCACCGGTGTTCATCCACGGCGACCTGCAGATCACCCACGTCTTCGTCGACGCTGACGAGGTCACCGGCGTGCTCGACTGGTCCGAGGCGTCCCAGGGCGACGCGCTGTACGACCTCGCCACCCTCACGCTCGCACACGAGGAGCACCTTGGCGACGTCGTCGCCGGCTACGGCATCGACGTCGATCTCGACGTGATCCGCGCGTGGTGGTCGTGGCGAAGCCTGGTGGTAGTCCGCTGGCTGGCCGAGCACGGCTTCGGCCCGCTCGAGGAGATGCCCGAGGTCGCCGTGCTGAGATCCCGGCTGTGAGGCTGCGCAGCCTTGGGCAGCGGCAAGGGCCTTACCTTGCAGGCGCAAACGCCCCACGGTTTGCCAGCAATCGCACGATCGGATGATTGGGATCGATGGTCACGACTCCGCACATACCCGGTCAACTTCGTCCCGTTCGCCTTGGCTGATGTGCCGATCGCGTCGTCGGCGTGCCACCAGTGACCGACCGAATGGCCGTACGTCGGGGCCTCAGTGGTACGACGCCGCGAGGGCGCGCGTCTTCGCCCCGCCCGTTGCGTCGAACGTCAGCCAGAGGCGATAGCTCACGAGCGGATAACCCGAGAAGGCCGCGCCGCCGTCGTCCTGCGCCACTGTCGTGCCGACATACGGCGCAGTCCCCCACGCGAGCTTCTTCGCGTGTGTCGGATGCGTGTCAAAGTTCTCGTATTGGATGGACTGGTAGGGCCACTCCCAGTCGCAGGGCATGAGCCAGCCGGAGTCGGCGCAGCCCTGACCGTCGGCGAACGTCTTGCCGCGAACGTCGGAGTAGCCGCTGCCCGTCGTGCTCGTCTCGTAGGGCCGTGCCTCCACCAACCCGAACTCGTACCTCCCGGCGACGAGGAGGTTGTACCGGGCGCCGTGGTTGACGGCAACCCACGCCCACTGCGACTTCGTCGTCACGGTCGAGCCGAGCGTGGAGAACACTTGGCCGTCGGCCCACTGGAGCTTCGTGAGCGCGAGATCGCCCGGCGCGAAGTTGACCCAGCCGTACGGCCCGCGCATGTCGGCCTCGACGACGTTGGCGGGGATCCCGCGGAGGTCGTACGTCACGGTCAGCAATGGGTAGTCGCGTCCAGCGGTGAACTGCCAGCGGATCGACGCCGGGAGGTCGTACTTGCGATGGGCAGAGAGCGCCGACGGCGTCGTGCCTTGCGGGTCCGCGAGAGGCGATGCCGTGCCCCAATGCGGGTAGTTCAGCTTGAAGGTGTGGGCGGCCGTCGTCGAGTTGATGGAGGTCAGTGACCCCGATCCCGGCAGGTGGCTGCCGAGCGGCGAGTCGTCCTCGCCATGGAGCGTGGCGATCGGGCAGCTGTTGGAGCCATCGGGGCAGACGTTGGCGTCGAAGGTGCGGTAGTACTCGTGTGAGACGAAGTATCCGAAGCCGCCGTCACCCTGATCGTCGGCCGGCGGGTTGATGCGAATCGTGGACCACACGCCCGCTGAGCTCGTCACCTGGTAGGTCAGCTGGACTGCGTAGCCGCCGCTCCGGACGCCATTGACGCGCTGGCCGTACCGGACCAGCGATGCGCTGCGCGGCCGGCCATGCGAATCGCGCCAGACATACCGGTCGACGACCAGGCCGTCCACGAGCCCGACATCATGGCGGATGTTCTGCTGTGCGCTCAGGACCGGTGTCGGGAGGGCCGAGTACGCGGCGGCCCTGGGCGCGACGAACGCCAGCACGGGCCAAACCGCCACCAGCGCGGCCAGGGCCACGCGAATCCGACGTCGTGAGGTGCTCATTCCCGCCATCCTAGTTCGACCCGTCATCCTATGCCGTCTTGAGGCTTAGCTCCGGGGAGTGACCGCGGTCCGGTAAGCGATGTCCCAAGGAGTACCCGCAGGGACGCGAGCCACGCCGGTGGATTCACCCACTGCGCGGCGCGGTTCGTGAACCTGACCGAAGCCGCGGTTCTGGCGACGCGGCAGGAGTCTGCCCCCAGTCGCCCCTGCGCTGGACCTTCCGGGGGGTTGTATTTCGCACAACGATCCGGTCATACTCCCGCGCACCGAAGCACTGCTCTGCCGGCGGCATCTCACCTGCCCTGGCTGCGAGCGTGCAAGGGGGAACGCCCATCGTGCGATCGTTGCGCCACCTGGCGGTGGCAACCGTGTTGACTGTCGTCGCATCGCTCGGAATCGTCGGCACTGTGCTGCCACGGGTCGACGCGACGAGCGCACCGGCTGCCTCGATCACTGCGCCGGTGCTGGCGTCCATGGTGGGCACAGCCTCGGCATCCACGATCGGCAGCGTTCGATGGACGACGACGACCGTCAACGTGCGAGGACATCCGACAACGAGCAACAAGCCGTTGTTCACCCTCGCGGCGGGCACACCCGTGCGGGTGGTCAGAGCCATCGTCGACGCCAACAAGCGAACGTGGTTCCTCGTTCGAGTTCACAGCCGGCTCGGTTGGGTGGCTGCCTGGTTGACCAGTGCCACGCGACCGGGACAGGCGTCGGTGAACGCCACGCCGACGACCTCGGAATGGCAATCGGCCCGCGCGACGGACTACGGCATCGGCGACGGGCTGCTGGGCGGCCACCTTGCATGTGGCGGCAAGCTGACGACGTCGGTCATGGCGGTGGCGCATCGAACCCTGCCGTGCGGCACTCGCGTGTTGATCCGGATGGGCGGTGCGGTGGTCACGGCACAGGTCCTCGATCGAGGCCCATATAGCACTGGCCTGACATTCGATCTCGGCCCGGCGGTGTGCCGAGCGCTGGGCTGCCGCGGTGTGTTCACGATCGAATGGAAACTCGCAAAGTAAGGACCGCCGACCAGGCTTACTGGCGCGCTGTGCTGTGGCAGGGCTCGCTGTCGTTCGACGCTGTCGGGGCGACCGCCTGACCGAGCGGGTTCCAGGATCTCGGGTCATGTCCACGTCGGAACGCGATGAAGCCCGAACCTCTGGGGGCCCGGGCTTCGGATCGCGGAGCTGGCAGAGAGCTAGTAGTCCATGTCCCCGCCGAAGCCGCCGCCGGACGGGACCGCTGCCTGCTTCTTGTCCGGCAAGTCGGTGATGAGGGTCTCGGTCGTCAGGACCATCGCCGCCACCGATGCTGCGTTCTGGAGCGCTGAGCGGGTGACCTTGGCGGCATCGACGATGCCCTTGGCGAACATGTCGACGTAGACGCCCTTGAGGGCATCGAAGCCGTGGCCTGCCTTCAGGCCCCGGACCTTCTCGACGACAACCTCACCGTGGGCCCCCGCGTTGTCGGCGATCTGGCGGAGCGGCGCCTCCAGGGCACGGCGCAGGATGCCAAGGCCGACGGCCTCGTCGCCCACGAGCTCGACCCGATCGAGGGCCGGGATGGCCTGCAGGAGCGCCACCCCCCCGCCGGCGACGAGTCCCTCCTCGATCGCGGCCCGGGTGGTGGACAGCGCATCCTCGATGCGGTGCTTCTTCTCCTTGAGCTCGACCTCAGTGGCTGCGCCGACCTTGATCACGGCCACACCACCCGCCAGCTTCGCGAGGCGCTCCTGGAGCTTCTCCTTGTCGTAGTCGGAGGTGGTGTCCTCGATCTGGGCCTTGATCTGGCTCATGCGGGCCTTGATCTGGTCTGGCGAGCCTGACCCGTCGATGAGCGTCGTGTCGTCCTTGGTCGCGACGACGCGACGCGCCGTGCCGAGGTCCTCGATCGTGACGGAGTCGAGCTTGCGGCCGATCTCCTCGCTGATCACGGTGCCACCGGTCAGGATCGCGATGTCGCGCAGCATCTCCTTGCGGCGATCGCCGAAGCCCGGGGCCTTGGCCGCCACCACGGCCACCGTGCCGCGGAGCTTGTTCACGACGAGCGTGGCGAGGGCCTCCCCGTCGACATCCTCGGCGATGATGACCATCGGCCGGCCCTGCTGGACGGCCTTCTCGAGGGCCGGCAGGAGGTCCGCGACGCTCGAGATCTTGCGATCGGTGATGAGGATCAGGGGGTTCTCGAGGACCGCCTCCATGCGGTCCGCGTTGGTCACGAAGTAGGCCGAGAGGTAGCCGCGGTCGAACTGCATGCCCTCGGTGTATTCGACCTCGAGGCCGAGACTCTGGCCCTCTTCGACCGTGATGACGCCGTCCTTGCCGACCTTGTCCATGACCTCGGCGATGATCCGCCCGACCTCGGGGTCGGCCGCACTGATCGAGGCCACGGCGGCGATCTGCTCGCGGTTGTCGACCGGGCGGGAGTTGCGCTTGAGCTCCTCCACGATCGCCATGACGCCCTTCTCGAGGCCGCGCTTGACGCCCATCGGGTTGGCCCCGGCGCTGACATTCTGGAGGCCCTCGGCGACGATCGCCTGGGCGAGGACAATCGCGGTCGTCGTGCCATCGCCGGCGACGTCATCGGTCTTGGTCGCGACTTCCTTGAGCAGCTGGGCGCCCATGTTCTCGAAGGGCTCCTCGAGCTCGATGTCACGGGCGATCGTCACGCCGTCGTTGGTGATCGTGGGTGAGCCGTACTTCTTGTCGAGGACGACGTTGCGGCCCTTCGGCCCGAGCGTGACCCGGACCGCATCGGCCAGGCGGTCGATGCCGTGCTTGAGGGAGCGTCGGGCGGTTTCATCGAAGACGAGTTGCTTGGCCATGGTGTGCGAAGTCCCTTCAGAGACTGGCGGGCGATGGATCAGCCCTCGACGACCGCCAGGATGTCCTTTTGGCTGACGATCAGAAGGTCCTCGCCATCGAGCTTGAACTCGGTGCCGGAGTACTTGGCATAGAGGACCTTGTCGCCCTTCCTGACGTCCATCTGCTCACGGCTGCCGTCATCGAGGATGCGACCGGGGCCGACCGCCAGGATCGTGCCCTCCTGGGGCTTCTCCTTGGCGGTGTCGGGAATGACGATGCCGCTCCTGGTCATCTCCTCGCGGGCAGAGGGGGTGATGACGACGCGATCGCCCAGGGGGCGGAGACGCTTGGCGGCAACGGCGGTGGGCTTCGTCTTGGATGCCGTTCGGGTGGCAGTTGCGGTGGCCATGGCAGGTCCTCCTTCAAAGCCGGCAGAGGACGCCATCGACTGGGACAACTGGTCTCTGCGGAACCGTCGTAAGAGTATGGTATGTTGTGGACTAATGTCAATCGATATGACCGCCAGATCGGCCCACCTGACCTCGACGTCGTATCTCGTTCTGGGCCTGATCGAGCGCGAAGGGCCCTCGACGCCGTACGACCTCAAGCGCCACGTGGCGGCGACCATTGGCCACTTCTGGTCGTTCCCCCACGCCCTGCTCTACAAGGAGCCGCCCCGTCTCGTCGTCATGGGCCACCTGACGGAGCGGCGGGAGGCGGATGGGCGGCGGCGGCGGCTGTTCACGATTACCGATCGCGGTCGCGGTGCCCTCCAGATCTGGCTCGGCCGGCCGGCGCAGGAACCGACCGAGCTACGCGACGCGGGCCTGCTCCAGCTCTTCTTCGCTGACCTCGGCGACCCGGACGACCGGCGGGCGATCGCGATTGCGCAGCTGTCGATCCATCGCGCCGCCCTCGCCCGCTACGAGAACGACCGGCTGCCCGAGCGCGGGCTCAACGGGTCGCCGTCAACTCCTCGCACCGTCGAGCAGTGGCGCGGAGTGACGCTGCCGATGGGACTTCTCTACGAACGCGCCGCCGTCGAGTTCTGGACGAGCGTTTTGGCGGCCGCCGGCGAAGCAGCCGCGGACAGGCCGATGGTGGCGGACGGATGGCGCTGAAATCAGGCCGAGCACGGTTTGGCGCGACACCGGCGGCGAAGGGTAGGGTCGCCCGAGTTTTCGGTTCGATGGGCCAATCAAGGCGGGTCGCGAGACCTCGATGAAGCCCGGCCTACGTCAACGAGTGAGGTCGGGTCCGGCGGCGCACGATTGGCACACCTCGAGCTCGGGTCGCGCCGTCGTCACGACCACCACTCGCCGGCTTGGCCTCAACCGCAGTGCGTCATTGATCGGCCCATCATGACCACAGCGCAGGTGCAGCTGGCCCCCGAGCGGATCGAGGCTGACCACGAGGTGCCAGCTGCTCGACGGCTCACCCCACAGTGATGGCCCGGGCGGATCGCGGAACTGGGCGATCAGGAACATCCGGGCCCACTCGCCCGCATTCACCCGGTCGCCGCGGAGGAGGATCCTGCCGCCCTCGGCCATGGGTATTCCCTTCGGCCCGGGTCGCGACCGTCTGACGACCCAGAACCGCGCCCAGCCTACGCCTCCTGGGGTGGCAGCCGTTCGGGCTGCGGCGCGGTGACTCTGTAGTCGATCGCCTCGCGCGTTCGCGCGACGAGCCGCGCTGACAGGCCACACGCCGCCAGGAACCGGGGGGGGGCCTCCATGAGTAGATCGTGTGCCCGCCCTGCCACACAACCGATCCCGAGCGTGCAAGAGCCGGGCGCCTGGCCGCAACTCGGAAAGCGGCTGAATGTCAGTCCTCGGCCGGGCCTCAGTGAGCGAGCTTCGAGACCACGATCTTTAGCGAAGCTGGTGCACGTCCGGGTCGTCGCATCCCGTCACCTCGATTTAGAGCATGCCTCCTGACCTCGCACGAGGTCGTTAGGCGAGTCGGGTCTATACTCGCCCCGAGGTCGGTGCCCGGTCGCCAGCCCTTGTCGCTCCTGAGGCACCCTTGGATCGCAAATTCCTCCGCCCCGGCATCGTCATGGTCGTGCTCGTTGTCGCCACCGTTGCCCTGCTCTATTCCTTCCTGATCCAGTCGCCGACCCAGCCGTCCCGCGGCTACTCGCAGTTCCTGGCCGACGTCGGGCAGAGCAAGGTCACCAAGGTCACCCAGCAAGGTCAGGACCTCACGGTGACCGAGGCTGGCGCCACCTACGACGTCGTCGTGCCGACGGTCCTGACCGACGTCTTCGGTGACATGACAATCGCGGCCAAGGCGGGCGGAGTCACCCTCCCACCGACGATCTTCACGGTCCAGCAGGTGCCCGACACGTCGTGGCTCGGGCTCGCTCTGACGATCGTGCTCCCGATCGTGCTGATCGGTGGCTTCATCTTCTTCATGATGCGCCGGGCCCAGGGGACCAATAACCAGGCGATGGGGTTTGGCAAGAGCCGCGCCCGGATGTTCCTTGCCAACAAGACCGTCGTGACGTTTGATGACGTGGCCGGCATCGACGAGGCCAAGATGGAGCTCCAGGAAGTCGTGGAGTTCCTGAAATATCCGGCGAAGTTCAGCTCCCTGGGTGCCCGGATCCCCCGCGGCGTGCTCCTGATCGGGCCTCCTGGCACCGGCAAGACCCTCATGGCCCGCGCCGTGGCCGGCGAGGCTGGCGTGCCCTTCTTCAGCATCTCCGGCTCCGAGTTCGTGGAGATGTTCGTCGGCGTCGGCGCAAGCCGCGTCCGCGACCTCTTCGACCAGGCCAAGCGCAACTCGCCGTGCATCGTCTTCGTGGACGAGATCGACGCGGTCGGCCGCCGGCGCGGTGCAGGCCTGGGTGGCTCCAACGATGAGCGCGAGCAGACCCTCAACCAGATCCTCGTCGAGATGGACGGCTTCGACACGAACACGAACGTGATCGTCGTCGCCGCCACGAACCGCCCCGACGTCCTCGATCCGGCGCTCCTGCGGCCCGGCCGGTTCGACCGCCAGGTCATCCTCGACCGCCCGGACATGAAGGGCCGGGCCGCGATCCTCAAGGTCCACTCCAAGGGCAAGCCATTGGACAAGGGCCTCGACATGGAAAGTGTCGCCCGCCAGTCGGCCGGCTTCACTGGAGCGGATCTCGCGAACCTCATCAACGAGGCGGCGATCCTGTCGGCCCGGCGCAACAAGAAGGTCATCGGCATGTCCGAGTTCCAGGAGGCCCTGGAGCGGATCGTCGCCGGTCCGGAGCGCAAGAGCCGGGTGATCAGCGACGCGGAGAAGGCGATCATCGCCTACCACGAGGGCGGTCACGCCGTCGTGCAGCGGATCCTGCCGAAGTGCGACCCCGTCCAGAAGGTCACGATCATCAGCCGCGGCATGGCCCTCGGCTACACGATGGCCCTGCCCCAGGAAGACCGCTACCTCAAGAGCAAGACCGAGTTCGAGGACCAGATCGCGGGACTCATGGGCGGCAACGCCTCGGAGATGCTGATCTTCGGCGACACGACGACCGGGGCGAGCAATGACATCGAGAAGGCGACGGCCCTCGCGCGGCGGATGGTCACCGAGTTCGGCATGAGCGACAAGCTCGGCCCCCTCGCCTTCGGGACCCATGACGAGTATGTCTTCCTCGGCCGCGAGATCGGCGAGCAGCGCAACTACTCCGACGAGATCGCCAAGCAGATCGACGAAGAGGTCCGCGCCATCATCGATACCGCCTACGCGCGGGCGATGGACACCCTGATCTCGCACAAGGACAAGCTGACGGCCCTGGCCGAGAAGCTGGTCGCCGAGGAGACGGTCGACAGCGAGGAGTTCGAGAAGCTCTTCAGCGATCTGCCGCCCAAGGAGAACGTCCACGGCGTCGCGCCGCGGATCATCGCCCCGGGCGCCCCCACGCCGAGCCCGGTGCCCGAGCCGGCCTGATCTGGGTTCGTGCTCGCGATCGGCTTTGTCGCTGAAGTCTTGCCCGGCCCATGTGTTCGGTGCCGTCGGCCATCAAACCCACACCGGCGATCTGGCCCTGGTCGTCGATCTGCAAGGCGAACGTCATCTGCAGCGGCGATGGGGCCACGAGGGAAGCGAGCGACGACGCGGTACCGTTCTTCCACAACACCGCATCGAGCTCCTGGCCGAAGCAGTTCGTTGCATCCACGATGACCCCGGCACTTGCATTGAGATCGATGGCGTTGGCGCACGGAGCGCCATTCACCGGCAGCAAGTCCTGCATGTTGCCATTCGCCCAGAGGAACCCGTCATGGGTGCCGCTCGACCGCTCGAGGTCGTTGGGCCAGGCGGACCGATTGCGATTAAAGCTCGACTGCAGGGCCGTCGTATCCCGTGCACGGCCCGCCTACAGCCTCCCGGCGACCTCCTTGGCGACGCTCACGACCTTGGGCTCGAGATCGATCCCGGTTGAGTCGCCGGCATGGCCCGTGATGGCGACCAGCGTGCCGTGCTTGACGAAGGCGACGGTCGCGGTCTGGGAGTCGACCACCTCGCCGGCCGCGTCGCCGATCCCGTTGACCGGCTGCATGCCGCGCTCGGCCCCCGCCATCGCGACCGCTGCCTCCAGCTGGGTCTTGCCGGCCGACGCTGCGACCTGCTGGACATAGACAGTGACGCTCCCGCCCGTCGTCTCGTAACTCGCGACGCTCACGCCAACAATGCTGATCGGCGGCGTGACCATGGTCGGGCTGCCGCCGATGATCGACGTGGCCATGTCGGCCGTCACGAGGGAGGCGACATCGGGAGCGCCCGCGCCGCCGGCCGACGGCTGCGCGCCGCCCACCGCCGTCGGCTGCGCGAACGAGGGCATGCTGGAGCCAGCCGCCGAGGCGGGCGCAGCGCCGGCTTCCCGCGATGCACCGGGAGCACTCGTCGGGCCGCTACCGCACCCGGCGAGGATGACGGCGATGAGCGTGGACACGAGGGTCTGACGCGCCGACAAGGCTTCTCCTGCATCGGCTGCGGGGAGGCAGATGCGTCATCGTAGGCCGATGAGCGGAGAATGGGGAGCCTGACCACGTAGCGCTAGCCATTGGTCGAGCAGGGGCGTACACCTGCAGTTCTAAGGGAGGGCTCAGGGCGGCGGACCGAGGCATCTCGGCCTCTGCCAAAAGCAGCAGGCTCCGGGTTGCGCTCCGCTGCCGCGATCCGATCCCCAATATCGGGCTTGCGAGGTTTGGCCAGCCCAGCGGCCGCAACGTCCGGGCTTCAGCGCGAGTTGAATACGCTGACCCTGGCGAGGTGCAGGCAATGACGCGCCCGAAGATGGCCTCGCCCTGGCCGAAGATGGTTGCACCGCGGTACCGGCGCTGTATGCAATCGTCGAGATGACCGCGGCCACACTTGAGGGAGGCCCTGCCGACGTGCACCGGTTCCGCGCTATCCTTCTCGCAGCGTGCGGCCGAGCCTTCGCGCCCCGCTGATGCGCCGCCGCCGCCCGTGCGTAGGGGTGCCCGATGCATCAAACGTTCGGTGGGTCGGCCAGGAGGCTGGCCGCGGTTCTCCTCACCCTGACCCTCGCCCTTGCCGCCTGCAGCGGCGCATCGACCTCGTCAGCCGACTCGAAGGGCGGTGCCTCGCCGCACACCGGGGGCGGTAGCGCGGGCGCATCGTCCGATACCGGCCGGACTGGCGCCGGCGCACCGACCGACACCGGCGGGGGCGGTGGATCGGACGAAGCCACCGTCACGGGAAGCCTGGTCAGCTCGGGGCTCTATGCCGCGACGTGGACCTGGGAACCCGGGCTCGCGGCCGACATCGGCGTGAATGGCACCACGATGAAGTCGGACAAAGGGACGTTCGGGTTCATCAAGGTTCTCGCGGACGGTTCGATCACCTTCGGTAGCGGGGCCCCGGAACTCCACTCGGGCTCATATACGGGCACCGGCGCCCAGGTCCACATGAAGGACGCCAGCGGGACGCAGCTCCCGTGCGGATGGACCCTCGACAACGACGTGACCGGCACCGACGGTGTCATCCACCTCAAGGGCACGATGGACGTCATCGGCACGATCTGGGGTTGCCCTCGTTGAGCATCCGAGCCGGACGACGTCGGTCAGCCAGGCCTCGAGGTATGGCCTGAGGAGGAGCGGTTGGGGAGTCGGCTGCTCACGTCCGTTGGTCTGGGGACGGGACGGGCGGGTGCGCTCGTCGGCGAACACGCCATGTTGTCCTGCGGACCGAGTTCAGCG
Source organism: uncultured Chloroflexia bacterium (assembly GCA_963716375.1). Classification (GTDB taxonomy): domain Bacteria; phylum Chloroflexota; class Limnocylindria; order Limnocylindrales; family CSP1-4; genus VGPE01. The sequence continues at coordinate 97,445 of OY970306.1, forward strand.
CTGACGACGAGCCAGCCGGGCGCAGGTCGTGCCCCACCGAGTGGGCCTACGTGCGACGCTACAACACGAACCAGGCGAGGCTCGACGCCCTGCCCCCGTTCATCGCCTAATACAACGAGCGCAGGCCCCATGGTTCGCTGAACGGGCAGTCCCCCATGACGGCCCTCGTCAACGGTCGATTTCAGGGGAAGCCACCACGCTGGGGCCGCCAGGCTGAAGTGATTGCGTAATCGGCAATCCGACGCGTTGCCGCCCATGAGTCCGGGATGGGGGGCGCCATGACGTGGTTCTCCTAGCCGCCACGGCCGAGAGACCCCTCGACCGCGGTGCCGATCGGCGCCGCTGCCGGATCGCCGATTCCGGCCGACCGTGCGACTCGCGTCGCCGGTCCGCCTCCGGCCGGGCGGTCGGACGCGCTGCGGCTCCGCCGACGGCGTCCGGCCACGGCGACCGCTAGCCGGTACGCGAAGAGAAGGACCACCGCGGTGGTTGGCACGAGATAGAGCCAGACGGCCCACGGCGCGGCCGTGTCCGACCCGGCCGTGATGCCGTGGGCGGTCACACCCACGAAGCCCGCGAAAGTGAGGTAATGGATGAGCCGCCAGGCCCGCTGGCCGATGCGGCGACGGACGTAGAAGCTGGCGGTGACGATCGCCATGGCGTAGAACGCGAGCTGGCCCACGCCGACCGGGACGGGCGCGTAGGGCGACGCAAACGGGATCGCGAGCGCGGCGAACGAGAAGGCGAAGGTGTGGTCGCCGAGCAGGAGCAGCCCGTGCAGGCCCGACAAGGCGACGCCGACCAGGGCGAGATCCTTGTGGAGGGCAAAGGTGATCGGGCGATGGGCGATCGCGTCGAGGAGCTTGGTCGAGAGCAGCAGGCCGTAAACGACCGAACCCGCGACCGCGAGGTAGGCGAGGAAGCCGATGAGGCGCACGCCGTACCAGGCGAGCATGCCCGGGGCCAAGGCGGCCACCGCACCGAGCAGGCGCATCCCGACGGGGAACGTGGCTCCGACGGCAAAGCCTAGGGCCACCGCGTAGACCACCCAGGCGGCGACTCTGACCGGTCGCGGGAGACCCCGATAGACCGGCGCCCGACGCGCTGGCCGCCCGGTGGTCGCGGGTACGGGGGGGCTAGTCATCGCGGTCGCTCGGGACCCAGGCAAGCCCCTGCGGGGCATCGAGAAGGGCGAGGGTCGAGGGCAGTGCCAGCGTCTCGCCGCGGTCGGTCAGGAAGATCGCTCCGATCACGGAGGACCGCTCGAGTAGTGCCGGGCCCTCGGCCGAGCCGGCGATGATGGCGGCCCTGGCGAGACTCTCGGCCCGCAGTGCGGAGCCGCAGACGACGGTGGCCTGGATGACATCGGTGACGGCCGGGGCCCCGGTGCGAGGGTCGATCAGATGGTGGCGCGTCGCCCCGTCCCGGCGCCAGCGATGGACCGACGTGCCCGAAGTTGCCACGCCACAGCGACCCGGCAACCCCGACTGCGGAGCGGAGAGGTGGAGGATGGCGAGGGTGGCATCGTCGGCCCGAGGGTCGTCGACCCTGATCGCCCAGAACTGGCCCGGGGCACAGCGCACCGCGAGGTCGCCATCGGCATCGACGACGGCATTCGGCCACCCAGCCAACAGGTTGAGCGCACGATCGGCGAGCCAGCCCTTGGCCACGCCACCGAGGTCGAAGCGGAGGCCGGGCCGGCGGCGTACGAGCGCCGGCCGACCGGGCCCGAGCAGTAGCGACCAGGTTCGGTCGGCCGCTGCGGCCGGGACGGCCGCAAGCACGCCTTCCGCAGCCAGGCGCGCGTCGAGCAGGGTGATATCGACGAGGCCGCCACTCGCGTCGCCGGCCTCTCGACCGGCCCAGAGGGCCGCGCCCAGGGTCGGGCCGACGATCACGCCCGGCTGCGGGTCGGCGTTGAGGGCGGACAGTTCCGATGTCTCGACGTGCCGGCTGAGGCGAGCGGCCCAGCGCGTTACGCGCCCGAGGACCCGCCGGGCGTCGCGGCGGGCCCGTTCGTCGTCGATCGTTGTCGCCCGGGCGCCCCCCGAGAGATGGATGAGGAGCCGGCCGCCCATCGCACTGGTTCCGAGCGAGACCGGGGCGATCGGGGCCGGCACCAGGCCCGGCGCCCCCGGGCCTGGCCGGACGGGGTCGGCGGCGATCACGGGATCACCCGGCCCGACTGGGTCGTCCTCACCACGACCGTCCGGGGGGCGGGGGCCGGCACGCGGGTGACGATCGTGATCGGCTTGGGAGCCGTGGCGTCGATCACCGTCGCGCCCGGCGGTGGGGTCTGGCCAGCGACGAGCTGGACATACTGGACTGGGCGTTGCTGGATGGCGGCGGCGAGCGCGGCCGGCCCGGCCGGCGCGGCCGCAATCCCGGCGGTCGAGACCGCTGGCGAGGGCGGCACGACGATGGTGGACACGAGCGCCGAGAATGCGGCGAGGCCGCCGAACCCAAGGGCGAAGCGCAGCCGGGTCGGGTTGGGTCGCGCCGTCGGAGCCCTTGGCGGAGCGCCGCGATCGGGGACTGTTCGGGGCTCCATCAACCGCCTCCCGTCTCATGCTGGCCGCCCCTGCCGCCCCCCTCGCCACCGTCCGCCTCGCCCCCGGTGCTCGGCACCGTGACATGGACCACGCGCGGCGCCGGAGCCGCTGGTGCGGCCTGGGTGACGTGGATGACCTGGGGCGGCGCAGCGGGTCGGACGTACACGATCGCGGGTGCAGGGCTCGTGGAGGCTGCTGCCAGCGCAGGGCTCGTCGGCTTGGCCAGTGACGTCGAGGCCACCACGCTCGCGGTGTAATAGCCCTGGGCAACGTAGAAGGCGCCGACAGTCACGATGGCCGCGACGATGGCCACGCTGGGGCTGAGGCGATGGACGGATTGGTTCATGGGTTGCGTCCCCGTCTGAGGCCCGGGATCCCGGGTTGTAGACAGACCGTACGGCTGCCGGGTGTGATCAACGTTGGGCGGGGATGAGCAACCTCCCATCAATCCCCGCCGTCGCTGACACTCCCATACGGCCTGGGCGATCCGGGTAGGTCCCGCCCGAAACAGCGGTGAGCCCGCGCCTTCTCGGCGCGGCGCCCGACTCGGACGGTCATCGAGGCCGGGCTGCCGCCGGCCCATGTCGGACTCCATGCCGGGCCGGCCATCTTCCAGGAGGGCCACTATTGAGGCCGGGCGGTGAACATGGCCGCGCGGATCGCCAAGTACGCTCGGCCGGGCGAGGTGCTTGTCAGCCAGGAAGTGGTCGATACCTCGGGCGGAGCGGCTGCGCGACGATGAGACCGCTGCGGGCCGGTTCGACGCGCCGAGCATGAGAAGTTCCCCACACTCGGCTCGATTCCATTGAATTACCAGCGATGGTCGTCCACATTCGGCGGACCGCCATCACCCGCCGCATCCGGAGAACGACCGCCACCGTGACCATCCTCGCCAATCGCCTGCTGTCGGGCCCGCCGCTCGACGGCTCACCAGAGCCTCTCCCGGCGCATCGCGCACGGCTCGGCCTGATGCCCATCGGCATCGCGCCCGCCGCGGTCATCGCGGAACTCGTGGACGCTGGCCTCCTCGGTCGCGGCGGTGCCGGCTTTCCCGTCGGGCGCAAGTGGCGCTCGATCGCCGAACAGCGAGGATCGATCCCCGTGGTCATGGCGAACGGCGCCGAGGGTGAGCCGGAAAGCTACAAGGATCGCGTCCTCATGGCGCACCGGCCTCAGCTCGTGCTTGACGGAGCGCTGCTCGCGGCGCACGTGGTGGGGGCCGACCGGATCGAGCTCTACCTCGGGCGAGAGCACGCCGTGGCCGTGCGCGCGATGCGCGCTGCCATCGGGGAACGCGACGCGGCCGAGCGGAGCCTCCTGCACCTCATCGAGGCGCCGATCGGGTATGTCGCGGGCGAAGCGACGGCCGCCGTCCACTACATCAACAGCAAGGACGCGCGTCCGATGATGACGCCGCCGCGGATGAGCGAGCACGGCGTCCGAAACCGCCCGACGCTCGTGCAGAACGTCGAGTCGCTGGCCCACGCAGCGCTGATCGCCCGGTTCGGCGCGGGGTGGTTCCGGGAGGCGGGGCGCCACGCGAGCCGGGGCACGGGGCTGGTCACGGTCGGCGGTGCCATCCGCGATCCCGGCGTCGTCGAGATCGAGCTCGGCACACCGCTGTCCGAGGTCGTCGCCCGCGCCGGCGGTGTGAGCGCCACGCCGCAGGCCGTGCTGCTCGGCGGCTATTTCGGCTCGTGGGCGTCGGCGGCCGAGGTGTGGGACCTGCCGCTCGACCCGGCAACCATGAAGTCCGCAGGCCTGTCGTTCGGCTGCGGCATGATCGGCCTCTTCGACGCACGCTCGTGCGGCGTGGCGCGCGTCTCGAAGATCATGGCCTTCCTCGCCGATGCGAGTGCGGACCAGTGCGGTCCATGCCGGTTCGGGCTCCCGGCGATCGCCGCCGCGGTCGAACGCCTCGCGATCGGTCGCCCGAAGGTCGATGACCTCGCCAACATCGATCGTTGGACGGATCTCGTCCGCGGGCGCGGCGCGTGTCGCCACCCCGACGGCGCCGCGCAGCAGATGGCAAGTGCCCTCCGCGTGTTTGCCGAGGACTTCGAGGCCCACCAGGCTGGTGCGCGGTGCGTCAGTGCCGGGTTGGCCGTGGGAGCCGGACGATGAGGGCTGAGCAGCATACCGTCAGCATCGACTGGATTGCCTGCAACGGCTACGGGGTGTGCGCGGCTGCCGCACCGGACCTCGTCGACCTCGACGACTGGGGCTACCCGATCGTCGACCAGGAGCAACCGATCCCGGACGACCTCCTCCGACAGGCGCGGCGGGCCGTATCCGACTGCCCCATGATCGCCCTGTCGCTCACGCGGACGGGCGAGCCCTCTGGCCGCTGAGGCTGACGGCGGCTGTCGACGTTGCGTAGATCACCACTGGTCGCCGTGGTTGGCCTGCTCCTCGGTCCCACGCGGGCGATGTGGGACGCCAGCGGGCGCAGCTCCCGTGCGGATGGACCCTCGACAACGACGTGACCGGCACCGACGGTGTCATCCACCTCAAGGGCACGATGGACGTCATCGGGACGATCTGGGGTTGCCCTCGTTGAGGATCGGAAGCTGATCGGGCACGTCCAAGGTGCCGCGGCGGCGGAGGGACCGTGGGGCTGGAGCCGACACTCGGATTTGAACCGAGGACCTGCTGTTTACGAAACAGCTGCTCTACCGCTGAGCTATGTCGGCGCGAGGCCAAGGATAGCCGATGCTCACGAACGCCAGCTCATCAGCGCCGAGCAGGCACTTGCCACCTCGTGCTCTGTGCCTGGCATAACGCTTGATGTTGCGAGCAGGTACCGCTGGACGACAGGAGTGACGCGCCCTATCCTTGACTGATGGCTGACGAAGTAAAGAATCATCGCCGTCGAGGCCGGACGCGGATCAGCGGCAAGCACCAGGTCACCCTGCCAGTGGATGCCCTCGCCGGCGCCGGTCTCAAGGTTGGAGACCGGCTTCGCGCAGAGGTCAGCGGACCGGGTCAGATCATCCTTGTTCGGGAAGACGATCCGGTTGAGCGGTTTGCCGGAGTCCTGACCGGTGTCTATCCCGAGGGCTACCTTGATGATCTCCGGCGCGAATGGACCTGACAATTCTCGACGCCGGGGTCCTGATCGCGATCCTGAACTCCGACGATGCGCATCACGCGCGCGCCCGCGAAGCGCTGTCGGCCAGCCGCAATCGAGGAGACCGACTGATTGTTCCCGCGTCGGCCTATGCCGAAATCCTGGTCGCGCCGCTCCGACTCAGCGCAGCCAGCGCCGACGCGGTCGACGACTTCCTGGAGGCCCTTCCCGCGTCTGTTGAGCCCGCCACCCGGGAGATCGCCCGACGAGCCGCGGAGCTGCGCGCCCGACACGGGACTCGCCTCCGTCTCCCTGATGCGCTCGTCGTGGCGACCGCCGTCGTCCTTGGAGCGCGCCGGGTCATGACCACGGACGCTCGCTGGCCTGATCTGGGGATCAATGTCGAGGTCATCGGCGAGGCGTAGGGCGTGCCCAACGAGTCGTGTGGGTCTCGCGCCTGCGGGTCGCCGACGCGTATCCTCCGAGAGTGGCGACTCCGCAGACCGGCATCTTCGCGCTCGGCACGATGTCGCATGCCTACCTCGAATTCGACCGACGTGCCGGGATCGATCCGCTCGACCTGGTCGCGAGCGTGGCCAGCCTGCGCGAGCCGCGGACGACGATCGGCGGCGTGAACCTGGTGGCCGGATTTCGACCCGAGATCTGGAGGTCCGTGGCGCCGGCTGGCAGCCCCAGCGGTCTCGCAGGCTTCACCGAACCCATGGTCGGCAAGGATGGCTATACCCTGCCGGCAACCCAGCACGACGCAGTCGTTTGGCTGACCGGGGCGGCATACGACGTCGTGTTCGATCTCACCCGTGGCGTGATCAACGCGCTGGCACCGCTGGCGACGCTGGCGAACGAGCTCGTCGGCTGGCCGTACCACCGCGATCTCGACCTCACCGGCTTTGAGGACGGCACCGAGAATCCGACGCTCATCGAGGCCACCAAGGCCGCGATCATCGACGCCGGAGCGCCCGGTGAGGGCGGCAGCGTGCTGCTCCTGCAGGCCTGGGATCACGATGCCGTCCGCTGGGAGGCGCTTACCGTCGCCGACCAGGAGGCGGCCATCGGGCGCCGGAAGTCGAACAGCGTCGAGCTTGATCCCCGGCCGGAGACGTCCCACGTCGCCCGGACCGACCAGGACGACTTCGGCAAGATCTTCCGGCGGAACATCGGCTACGGCACCGTCACTCGGCACGGCACGATCTTCGTCGGCTTCAGTCGCGATCGCGGGCGGCTGGACGCGATGCTCGCGAGCATGATCGGCCGCGACGGCGGGGTCCGCGATCGACTCACGGAATTCACCCAGGCCGTCAGTGGCGCGTACTACTTCGTGCCATCGATCGAGGCTCTCGCGGCCTTCGCGGCGGCGCCCGCCGGCTGACTCCTCAGGCGCGTCGCAGCCGCCAGATGCATTCCGCCGGCCAGCGCCGGGACCACGCCAGATCCTCGGCGTCGCGATAGGTGCTCACGGTGCCCTCGGCCGGTCGGGGCTCGATCAGGTCCTCCAGCACGAAGCCGTTTGCCCGAAACAGCCGAATCCATTCGCCGTAGGGCAGCTGGAAGTTCGTCGTCTCGCCGTCGTCGAACTCGTGGAGCCCGAAGTAGTCGTAGACCAGCCGGTCCGTCGCATGCGGCGCATCCATCGGCCAGCACACATCCAGGATCGGCGAGCCGTGGCTGAACGCGAACAGCCCGCCTGGTCGAACGAGTCGCGCCGCCTCCGGCACCGTTCGATACGGATCGGCGAAGTTCATCGCCCCGTGGTCGCAGAAGACGATGTCGAACGACCGATCGGGCAGCGGCACGGCCTCGGCGCTGGCGTTGATCAGGGGGAACTCGACGCCTGCCTCGGCCATCAGGCGCCGCGCGTGCTCCAGCTGCCGATCCGAAAGATCGAGGCCCACCGGTCGCGCGCCGGCCTTCGCGAGCGCGATCGACCACTGGGCGGCACCACAGCCGAACTCGAGGATGTCCTTGCCGGCCACGTCGCCCAGGACCTCCAGCTCCGACTCGGGGATCTGCCAGACGCCCCACGCCATGCCTCCGCTCGCTTCGAGCTGGGGGCCGCTGCGATCCTGGTATCGATCGGCCATGGCGTTCCAGGAGGCGCGGTTGCGACGGGCATGGGCCGTGAGGTCGGCCGAATCTGGGGTTGGCGTCTGCGCCTCGGACATGGTCCGAAGGGTACTGGGCTTCGGCCCGGCCGGCGGCAATTTCGCGCCACGCTCGCGCTACGCTGGCCGACGATACGGGCACCCGCCACGCGGCCATGACCAGGAGACGACAGCGATGCAGATCAGCCGGGTTCGCGTCATCGACGGTGGCGCGGGAGCGACGCTCGTCGAGGTCGAAGCGGCCGACGGGACCACGGGAATCGGCCTGACGCAGTCGGCCTACGAATACATCGCCCCGATCATCGAGCAGGGCTCGTATCCGATCGGGCCGATGATCGTCGGCCAGGATCCGCGCGAACCTCGACGGCTCTGGCGCCGCATGTTCGAGGGGTTCGGGGCCGCCAAGGGCCGGGGCTCGGAGGGCGGCCTCGCGGTCAACGCGATGGCCGCCCTGGACATGGCCACGTGGGACCTCGCCGGCAAGCTGCTGGGCCTGCCGCTGCACGCCCTGTTCGGCGGCGCCGTCCGGCCGTCGATCCCGGCGTACGCCAGCTCCAGCGTCTTCGTCTCGAGCTCCTATGAGCGCGGCGGCACGGAATCCGACTGGCTCCGCAAGTCGCCGGATCAGCTCCGCGAGGAGTGCCGGACCTACCTCGCGCAGGGCTTTCGGGCCGTGAAGTTCGGCTGGGGCGACGGCTTCACGCCGGCCGATGACGAGCGGTTGGCGGCGATTCGCGAAGGACTGGGCCCGACGACGCGCCTGATGGTCGATTTCGGTTGCCCGGCCTACTGGACGCCCGGCTGGAACGCCGCTGCGGCGATCCGCGCCGCCCGGATGCTCGAGCGCCACGACGTCTTCTTCCTGGAAGAGCCGATGCCGCCGCAGGATGTCGCCGGTCACAAGGCGGTCGCCGACGCGGTCGAACTCAACGTCGCCACCGGCGAGAGCCTGACGCTGTACGAGGAGTTCGAGCGCTACATCGACGCCCGGGCGCTCGACATCGTCCAGCCGGACGCCGCGCAGATCGGGTTGACGCAGCTGGTCGATGTGGGGCGACGCGCCGAAGCCGCCGGGATCCTCTGCGTGCCCCACAGCCCGTGGTCCGCGTTGTGCGTCTCGGCCCATCTCAACGCGTGCCTGACGCTGCGCAACAGCACGCTCATCGAGTACCCGGCCATGGCCTCGTTCGAGCCCGGCTCCACGACGGCCGCCGCGACGGCGTTCTACCAGTTCGAGCTGGTCGAGCATCCGCCGGTGCTCGTCGACGGGCTGCTCCAGCCGACCGACCGGCCGGGACTCGGTCTCGGCGGGTTCCGAGCGGACGCGCTCGCCCGGATCGCCGCCGGCGAGGTGATCGGTGCCGGGACCTGGACGGGCGCCGAACCGGCAGCGCCACCGCCGGCGTAGTCCCAGACAGGATCAAACCCCGACCGGTGGTACGGTTGGGGCATGTCCCGCGGCCTTCGGGTCGTGTCAGCCTGTGCCAGCCACGCGCGGAGCGCTCCCGAGCTCGCGCGCCATTCGCCGTCACGTCGCTCGACAAAGGATCTGCATGCCGCTGCGCCGCCCTCAACCAGCCCGGTTCGCGATCGCCGCGGTGATCGTCGCCCTGATCGGCGCCGTGGCCGCCGTCCCCGTGGCGGCCAGCCGTCCTTCGCCCTCCGGCCCGGCCGCGACGGCGGACGGCATCGAGCACCTGCGGCTCCCTGAATCGGATTCCGGGCCTCTCGGCCGCAGCACCCTGACCGGCGCGCTCACGGGCATCGCCGACGCATCCCGCGCCGGCCGGTTGAACGTCGGCACGCTCGGCGGCTTTGTCACCGAATCGACCGCCGGCCGGACCCAGCTCGCCATCTCGCTCCAGGCCGCGCCGGGGATGACCGCCGCGGCCGTTGCCGCCATCGGAGCCGCAGGCGGGCGAGTGGCCAATCAGTCGGGTGACTGGATCGAGGCGTACGTGCCGGCCGATGCGCTCGACCGGATCGCCGCCTCCACGGCCGTCCTCAGCGCCGAGCCGATCCTGCGCGCCGTGCCCTCGGGGACGGTCGGTGCAGGCGTCGCGCTGCAGGGCGCCGATGTCTGGCAGGCGAATGGCTTCGACGGCACCGGCGTCAAGGTCGGCATCATCGACGGCGGCTTCATCGGGGCATCGGGGCTGCTCGGCAAGGAGCTGCCGGCGACGGTCAAGGCCCGTTGCTATACGGCGGTCAACACGTTCAGCTCGTCGCTGAACGCCTGCCAGGCCGACACGGACCATGGCACGGCCGTCGCCGAGACAATCTTCGACATGGCGCCGGGTGCTGCGCTGTTCATCGCCAATCCGTTCTCGCTGCAGGACTACCAATCCACCGTCACCTGGATGACGTCCAATGGCGTGAAGATCATCAACGCGTCGTTCGGGGTCCAGTACGAGGGCCCGGGCGATGGGACTGATCCGACCGGCCACTCCCTCTATACGGTCATCAACCAGGCCGCCAAGCAGGGCGCGCTGTGGGTCAACGCCGCCGGCAACTCCGGCGAGAGCGGCTGGGTCGGGCCGTGGGTCGATGCCGACGGCAACAGGTTCCTCGACTTCGCCGCGAACGACGAGGGCAACACGTTCTTCCTGTCGGCGGGCGACGACATCCTCGTGACGATGCGCTGGAACGACGTCTGGGGCAAGTCGGCCAACGACTACGACCTGTACCTCTACGGGCCGGGCAGCTCGGACCCCGTGGCGGCGTCGACCGGAAGCCAGACCGGCCACTCCAATCCGGTCGAGACCCTGGACTACATCGCGCCCACGAGCGGCAACTACTACCTCGGGATCGCTCGGCATTCGGGCGCCTCGGTCAGCCGGATCCAGCTCCTGGTGCTGACCGAATCGGATGTCCAGCTGCAGTACCTGACCAAGGCCGACACGCTCTCGACGCCGGCGGACAGCGCGAGCCCGGGCGAGCTGACGGTCGGGGCGGTGGACGTGGCGGCGCCGACGACGGTGGAGTCCTACAGCTCCCGTGGGCCGACCGTGGACGGTCGAGTCAAGCCCGAGATCGTGGCCGCCGATTGCGACGTCACCGTGACCTACGACCAGTTCTGTGGCACGAGCCAGTCGACGCCGTTCGTCACTGGCGCAGCTGCCGTTGTCCTCCAGGCCAATCCGACGTTCACGGCGGCCAAAGTCATCGCATTCCTGAAGGCGAATGCGATCCCCTTGGGCGCGACGGTCCCGAACAGCAGTTGGGGATTCGGCCGCCTGTCCCTGGGTCCGCCACCGGGTCCGCCGCCCGCCGGCCGTCGCCTTCGCGGCCCCGCTGGCCGGTGCCGACGCCGACGCGCCGCTGGCCGTGCAGCCGGCCGTCAATGTCGTCGACGCGACCGGCCACATCGTCACCAGCGGCGTCGGCTCCACGGCGACCGTCAGCCTGGCCCTCGGGACGAACCCGGCCGCCGGGACGCTGACGTGCAGCGGCGGCCTGAGTCGCGCCGCAGTGGCCGGGGTTGCCAGGTTCAGCGGCTGCTCGATCAATCACGCAGGAATCGGCTACACGCTGGTCGCGCGGTCGTCCGGTCTTGCGTCTGCGACCTCGTCGGCCTTCGACGTCACGCCGCCACCACCGCCCGTGCCGACGAAGCTCGCGATCGGGGCCCAGCCGGCCGATGGGATCGCGAACGTCGCGCTGGTCGTTCAGCCGGTCATCGACGTGACGGATGCCAACGGCGTCGCGGTCACGTCCGGCGCGGCCGCAACCCAGCCGATCACGCTCGCGCTGGCGGCGAATCCAGGCTCGGCCACGCTCACCTGCTCCGGGGGCCTGACGAAGTCCGCCGTGGCCGGTGTCGCGACGTTCTCCGGCTGTGCGATCAGCGGCGCCGGCACGGGCTACACGATCACCGCGAGCGGTCCCGCCTCCGATCCGGTGACCTCCGCGCCGTTCAACATCGCCGCGGGCGGGCCCCTCTCGACCCTGACGCTCCAGGGCTCGGCGGCGGCCATCACCTGGGGCCAGCCAGTGACGTTCACGGCGACGCTGGCCAGCCCCGCCGACAGCGGCATCGCGACGGACGGCCGGACGATCCGTTTCGAGGCGTCGGGCGACGGCGTCCACAACTGGCAGGTGATTTCCACGGCCACGACGAATGCCGCCGGGGGCGCGAGCCTCGTCTACCGGCCGGCGACCAACCTGTTCTACCGCGTCACGTGGGACGGGGCAGCCGACCTCGGCCTCGCCACGTCATCGACCGTGCGGGTCACGGTCCGCCAGACCGCCACGATCCGGCCGGCCAGCACGACCGTCAAGCACACCACCGCCGGTTCACGGACCACCTTCACGACGACGGTTCGGCCCGCTCGGGCGGACGTGCCGCCGGGCAACGTCACGTACCAGCTGTACCACCGGGTCGGCGGCCGCTGGGTCCTCTCGTTCGCGAGGGTTGTTGGCAGCGATTCGAGCGGGAGAGCGACGCTGACTGTGACCTGGCCGGTTGGATCCTGGTACGTGCGAGCGTCGGCCAACCCGACGGGGGTCAACGCGAACAGCGTCTGGACCGCGCCGCAGTTCTTCGACGCGACGTAGGCCGCGGCGCCGGGAGGCACAGGCCGCGCCGCGGCACGGGATGACCGTCGGCGCGGCGGACCGGCGGACCGGCGGACCGTCCGCGTACGCGCGGCAGCTGGGACGGGCGGCGGCCTACGTGGCAGCGAGGCGGTGCGAGGTGGTTCGGTACTGTTCGCCACCCCGCGTCCGCCGGCTACGGGCTGGGGCTCGGGTCCAGGGCGCCCGTGTTCGGAGGATTGGGAGTCGGGATGGGTCGAGGTGAACCAGGCGCCGGGTTCGAGACGTTGGAGTGGCTGTTCGGGTACGCCTCGGGCACAGGGATCCCGTAGCGCTGGACGATCATGTTGGTGGTCTCGCCCATCTTCGTCGCGTCGGTGATCCGGGTGTCGATGTCGGGTCGCAGCGCGAAGCTGAAGAGGGCCGAGCCACTCGCCTCGAGATGGGCGATCTCCTCGGCGATCGGCTGGGTGACCTTGATGATGTAGTAGGCATTCGACTTGGCCAGGATCGTCACGTTCTGGTACGTCACTTTCGTCGAGTGGTCGGCGTAGTACTTGCCCGTCGTCTGGACGTCCTGGGGCACATCGATCGGGACCGTCACGAAGATGTCGACGGTCTGGCCGACTTCGAGCAGGCCGCCGAGCGCGCGATCGTCGGGGACGCTCAGGGCCACCGCCCGCCACACGGGCGAATTGGCCGTGACCACCTCGTCGGGGCCGAGGACGGCGATGCCGCCAGTCCCGGTCGAGCTGGCGAGGAGGTTCGCGCCGATGGGCTGGCCCTCGAAGATTCCGATCGCCGAGACGTGGCCGATGATCCGCGATGGGTCGGTATACGCACCGCTGGCCGTCGCGACATCGGCAGGCAGCAGGTGCACGGCGACGTCGCTCGAATCGATGGTCTTGCGTGCCGGGATCGCATGGGCGGCCACGACCACGGCGACCTTGGGAACGTCATTCTCGCGGGCCTGTTGCTGAGCCTGGCTGAGCATGACAAATCCGGCCCCGGCCGCCGCTGTGGCGAGCACGAGTCCCAGCGCGATCATCAATCGTCCACGGCGGCGGGAGCGCTTGTAGGTTGCTTCCATGGCGTTCGCGGATCCCTTCACATCTGGCAGGCGATGACCGATGGGTTCCCGGAGTGAGCTTGGGCGACCACGACCCGATACGGAATGAGCAGTTCGTCCGCGTTGCGCCCGTCGACGGTCCGGTGCGCCGGCGCACCGGCAGTCAGGCCTCCTGGGCGGTTTCGGCCGGGAGCCAGAGGCTGAACGACGCCCCGAACGGAGCCGCCCCGGCCTTGGTGTCCGTGTCGAAGGTCAGGTCGCCGCCCATTGCCCGCATGAGTGCCCTGGACACGTACAGGCCGAGGCCGCTGCCCTCGCTCGAGGGCGGCGCGTCCGGTCCCGGCGAACCGGCGGTGCCGCGCTGATAGCGCTCGAACAACCGGGCGCGGTCGGCTTCGGGCACGCCGGGGCCGGAGTCGGCGATCCGGATGCGCAGCCTCGCCGGCTGCTCCATCGCGACCGAGACGACAACCTGGATGCCTGCACCGGTCGCGTCAACGGACGTGCCACTGCCGTAGCGCGTCGCGTTGTCGAGGATCGCCCACAACACCTGGTCGAGCTGATCCGGGTCGGCGATGGCGAGCCAGCCGGCCGAGTCGTCGCGAAGCGCGAACGCCACGTCCGTCGCACCGAGCGCTTCCCACGCCCGTTGGATCCGCGGAGCCACTGCGACGATCTCGGTTCGCGGTCGGACCCCGCCGGACTCGAGACGACTCACCATCAGCAGCTGCCGGACCATCCGTCGAAAGTCGCTCGGCCTGCTCGCGGATGATCGTGAGGCGCCGATCCGGCGCGGCGATCGCCAGCTGGTCGGCATAGGCCTGGATGCTCGTCAGCGGCGTCTGGAGGTTGTGGCTGACGCCGCGCAGGAAATCGTCCTTGGCGGCGTCGAGCTCGCGCAGCCGTGCGTTCTGCAGATCGACGCGCGCGAACAGTTCGGCATTGCGAATGGCCACGCCCATTTCGCTCGCGAACAGGCCGAGGAGGTCGGCATCGGCCTTCTCCCAGCTGCGCGTGGCCGGGAGGTGGCCGGCCAGCAGGCCGATCGGCTGGTCGCCGGCGCGCACCTCGGCCCGGACGGGCAGCGCCTCGCCTGGGATTCGCTCCTCGGGTGGCACGGACGACGGGTCGACCAGGCGGATCTCGACGTCGATCAGTCCGAAGACCCGGCGGGCTTCCTCCGCCGCCTGCGCGAGCAGCGCTTCGATGCCGGCGTCGGCCGAGGTACGATCGACGGCCGTCCGAATCGCCTCGAGCTCCGTGTTGCGGCGATCGAGGTCCGCGGCCAGGCGGTTGTGGCTCTCGGCCAGCCGGGCCAGCTCGTCGTCGCCCTCCAGCACGATCGGGGTCGAGAGATCGCCCGCCGAGACCCGGTCGACCGCGGCGGCGATCACCCGGAGTGGCGCGGTCAGCGCCGACCCGAGGTACGAGGCGAACACCACAGCGAGCAGGCTCGTCAGGACGCCTGCCAGAAGGATGAGCCGTGGCAGCGCTGGGTCGTCGCGGAATGCCCCGATCGCCACGAGCATGACGCCGAGCGCCAGCAGCGGCAGCAGCGCGGCTGACAGGAGTGCCAGCGTCAGCCTGCTGCCGAAGGTGCCGCGGACCGTGGGCGCGGTGGCCCCGGTCCCCTCGACATGGTGATCCGCGCCAGGAAGGTCGCGGGCTCCCGACGCGGCCGCCAGGAATCCCTCTGACACCGCGGACGTGACGCCGCCTTCGGTACGGCGGCGTTCCGACGCTCGGAGGCGGTCCGCGAGCGTACCGCGCCGCTCGGGCACGGTCGTACTCATTCGGATTCGACTCCGAGCGCCGGCACCGCGGCCATCGTATTGAGGTCGCCGTCGCCCACGAGCCGGTACCCGACGCCGCGGACCGTCAGGAGGTGGCGCGGGCGATTCGGATCCACCTCGAGCTTCTGGCGGAGCCGTCGCATCGTGACCCAGACGTACGAGGGCTCGGCGTTGTCAGTGTCGGCCCATCCGCGAGCGAGCAGCGTCTCGGTCGTGATGGTCCGTCCGAGATTGGCCGCCAGCGTATAGAGCAGCCGCGATTCGGTGGGTGCCAGCTGGACGACCTCGCCGCGGACGATGGCCTGGCGCTGGTAGAGCTCGAGTCGCAGGTCGGGCCCGAGGACGAGCGCCGAGCGCGGGACCCGATCGCCGAGCCGCCGCAGGACGCGGTTGATCCGGGCTCGGAGCTCCGGGTAGTGGTAGGGCTTCGTGACGTAATCCTCGGCGACCTCGTCGAGCAGATCCGCCTTGTGGTCGCCCGTGTCGATCGCGGAGAGAACGATCAGGGGCAGGTCCGCGCGGGCCTTGACGGCCCGCGCCAGGGTCAGGCCATCCATGCGGGGCATCATCATGTCGACGATCAACAGGTCGGGCCAGCCGACGTTCAGCCGGCGCAGGGCCTCTGTCCCATCACGGGCCGTCGCGACTTCGAACCCGTCATCGCGCAGCTGGTCGGCCAGCAGCACCAGCAGGTTCGGATCGTCGTCGACCAGCAGGATTCGTGGGGCATGGGCAGCGTCGGGCCCCGCCAGAGTGAGCGCCATCGCTCAAGCTTCGGCTGTCGGACGCGTCACCGCCATCGCTCATTGGTACCGGGGCGGAGAGTCGGTCTCGCCGATCTCACCGATGCATGGCGCGACTGCGAGACCGCGGCGGACACTCACCGCCATCCGTGACGAGGGGCCTCGACCTGCACATGGCGGGGGCGCGGCCGAATCGCGCTCGGTCAGGGTCAGGGCGCCTTCGGGTCGACGAATCGGCATCGCCCTGCGAGTGGGCAAAGCTCGTGGCGCGGCCGCTGCGCATGGCAGATCTCCCGGCCGTGGGTGATCAGGTTGACGTGCGCCTCGTACATCTGGCCCGCCTCGAACACTTCGAGGAACAGCTCGTGCGCCTCGTCGAGCGGCGCCTTTGCCGGCAGCAGCCCGATCCGCTTCGAGACGCGCTCGACGTGCGTGTCGATGGGCATCAGCGGCATGCCGAAGCAGAACAGCAGCACGATCGAGGCTGTCTTCTTGCCGATGCCCGGGATCTGGACGAGCCAGTCGCGGGCCTCACGTGGCGTCATCTCGGCCAGGAAGGTCAGGTCGTACCCGCCACGAGCCTCACGGATCGTCCGCAGCGCCGCCTGGATCCGCGGCGCCTTCTGGTAGGCGAGCCCGCCATGGCGGATGACCTCGATGAGCTCTTCCACCGGGGCCGCCTCGACGAGCGTCCACTCCGGCGGGCGCCCGGGCGGCAACCCTTCCCCGCCCCAGCCATCCGGCCGGCGCGAGGAATCGCCGGCACCGCCGGCGCCTCGTCGATGCTGGGCGATCGGGACGGACTCGGGCGATGGGTAGGCCAGGCGAAGGGATTCGAACGCCTTTTCGGCGTTCACGTCGGCCGTGTTCTGGGTGAGGATCGTGAGGACGAGCTCGCTGATCGGGTCAAGCCGCGCGCTCCAGACGGGCCGGCCATAGAGGTCGGCGAGACCATCCATCGTGAAGCCGACGAGCCCCGGACGGTAGCGCTCGAGTCGGCGGGCGTAGGCCCGCGCCTTCTGCTCGGGCGTCGGCTTCCGACGAGCCCGGCGAACCGGTTTCGCCAGGGTCCCGGCCTTGGCGGTGGCGCCGGTCCTGGCCGCTGGCCCGGCCTTCGCCGTTGACGCGCGGGCGGGCTTGCCCGGCCCCGGGCGGGTCGGCCCCGGCCCGCCCTGATCCTGGGCGTCGCTCATCGTCCTCCCTCCCGCGCCGACTCGATGCCGAGTCCGATGGAGACCAGGCCCGCGACCCGCTCACCGCATCGCTCGAGAGGAGCGCCACCGAGCGCGATCGCCGCCTCCACGGTCATCGGCGCCTCGACGACGGGCATGACGATCGCCCCGAAAGCGGCCAGCGCTTCGATGCCGGTCGCGGTCACGCCGCCACCGACCGCGATGCACGGCACCCCGGAATCGTTCGCCAGCCGGGCGATCCCGAGAGCCGTCTTGCCGTAGGCGGTCTGCTCGTCGATCCGGCCCTCGCCGGTGATGACCAGGTCGGCTGCCTGCACCTTGGAGGCGAGATCGGTCTCCTCGATCACGACGTCGATCCCCGGTACGATCGAGAACCCGCGCATGCGGCCGGCGATCGCGGCCAGGCCGAAGGTCGTCCCGCCGGCCGCGCCTGCGCCCCGCCGTTCGCGTTGGTCGCCGATCCGCGCCGGACCGTCCGGCCCGAGTGCCCGCCCGAGCGCATCGGCGAACACGGCCAATGCGGCATCGACCTCGAGGACCTGGGCTGGCGTGAACCCCTTCTGTGGCCCGTAGACGGCCGCAGCACCCCGCAGCCCGAGCAGCGGATTGTCGACGTCCGAGGCGATCCGCAACTCGAGCTCGGACAGGCGCGGATCGAGGCCGGCCAGGTCGACCTGCGCGATCCGGGCGAGGGCCGCGCCTCCCGGTGGCAGCTCCGCACCTGCGGCATCGGTGAACCGCGCCCCGAGTGCCCGGAGGATGCCGCTGCCGCCGTCGCTCGTGGCACTGCCACCCAACCCGAGGGTCACGCGTCGGACTCCCGAATTCGAGAATCGCCCGGAGGACGTCGCCCGTGCCCTGCGTGGTCGCGGCTCGAGCGTCCCGGTCGGCCGGGGCGACGAGCGACAGACCGGAGGTGACCGCGAGCTCCATCACGGCCTCGCGGCCGTCGTCCGCCTCGAGCCACCAGCCGGTGATCGGCCGCCCGAGCGGGTCATGGGCAGCCGCCTCGCGTCGGTGCCAGCCGCCAGCTTCCTCGATGGCCAGCAGCGTCCCTTCGCCACCGTCCGCGAGCGGGGCGAGGGCGAGGCGATCCTGCGGTCGGGCGCGACTCCAGCCGGCCGCCAGCGCCCGCCCCACTTCGATCGAGCTCAACGAGCCCTTGAACGAATCCGGGGCGATCACGATCGAAAGGGAGCGGAGCTGGCGACGCGCCACGGTGCGGGCCGCGCCTGTCGGTGCGCCACGCGACCGGCCATCCGGCGCGGCCTCGTCGTTCATCGGCCGCGCACGTCCACGGCAGTCGCGTGGCCCGCTGCCTGGCGGCGCTCGAGGTATTCGGGGATCCGGATCATCGGCGGGCGTTCGCGGTCGGCGAGCTCGATCACTTCGAGGCTCAGGCCTTCGTCGGTCGACCGCGGCAGCTTCATCGTGGAGCCGAGCTCCGCGAACAGGCGAGCCTTGCGCCGTTCCTCGAGTCGCTTCATGACGGCCTGGAGGATCACGAAGCTCATCCGCGACAGCCCTTCGAGCTCCTGGTTGCGATGGACCCGCCGCTCGAGGTCGACCTGGCCGAGGCCTTCGAGGCCGACGCGCTCGGCGATGTCGATGAGGTGCCCGATCTCGACGGCGTAACCCGTGAAGAACGGGATCGATTCGAGCAGCGATCGGCGGCCCGCATATTCGCCGGCCAGCGGCTGGATCAACCCCGACAGCTCCGGGTAGAAGAGGTTGATGAGCGGCCGCGCGACCAGCTCCGTGACGCGACCGCCACCGCCTTCCGTCAGGACGCCGTCCTGCACGATGGGCCGCTGGTAGTAGCCCTTGACGTACTGGATGCGGGCCTCCTCGAGCAGTGGCCCGAGGGTGCCGTAGACCATCCGCGAATGCCAGTTCCGGACGTCCGTGTCGGCCCAGACGATGATGTCGCCCGACGTCTCGTGGAGGCTTTTCCAGAGCGCCTCGCCCTTGCCGGCGAACGAGCCGTAGCGCGCCAGCACATCGGGATGGGCGACGACCCGCGCACCCTCCGCTCGGGCGATCTCCACGGTCCGATCGGTCGATGCCGAATCGATCACGAGCAGCTCATCGAGGAGCGGCACCCGTTCGATCAGCTCCGTCATCGCCCGGCGGACGATCGGCCCGATCGTGTCGGCCTCATTGAGCGTCGGCAGGACGAGGCTGATCGTGACGCCCTGCTGCTCCTTGAGCCGGACGAGGCGCTGGAGATCGGCGAACTCACCATGGTGGAAGTTCGACTCGCCGAACCAGCGCTCAACCCGGGCCGGGATCGAGCGGGCCTCCTCCGCCGCACGGTCGGCGGCGGCCAGGGTCTCGGCGCGCTGCGACAGCTGTTCGAAGGTCTGGCGGCTGAGTGCCTCGCGGGTCTTGACGACCATGACGCTCGCCTGCGTCCGGGTCGCGATCCATTCGGGCAGCTCGCCGAAGAGATAGCTCTCCCCCGAACCGCCGGAGTCGGGAGCCGATGCGCCGAGGACGACGAAGTCCGCCGCCTCGGATTCCCGCAGGATGGCGGATCGGACGTTGGCCGTCTCGCGCAGGAGCAGCTCGGTCGGACCGGCGACGTGCTGGCGGACGAAGGCGCCGAGGGCGTGCTCGGCCTGGGCGCGGACCGACGCGCTCACTCCCGGCGGGAGCAGGTGGAGCACCGCGATGACGGCGTCCGTGCCTGCGGCGATCGCGTCGGCGAACTGGAGCGCGAGCTCCGCGTGCGGCCCGCCGCGGACGGGGACGAGGATCCGGTGGACGTCGCCGCTGCCCTTGTGCTTGACGACCGCGATGTCGCACGGGGAAGCCCGCACGACCTCGTCGATCGTCGGGCTGAAGACCCAGGGCGGAGTGGCGCCCCGCCGGCGGGAGCCCGAGCGGGAAGCCGCCGGTCCCGCGCCCCCCGGCTCGCGCCCGGCCCAGCCGAAGATGACGAGATCGGCCTCCTGCTCGGCGACGGCTTCGATGATCCCCTCCGGCGCGTGCCGGCCGATCCGCACGAGCGGGTGGATCGTGATGCCGTCGGGCGTGTAGTCGAGGACCCGCTGCAGCAGCCGCCGAGCTGCGCGGGCCCGCGTCGCGCCCTCGCTGAGCGGCATGCCCTCGGGGACTTCGACGATCCCGAGCGCCGCGAGCTCGCCGGTCCGCGGATCGAGCAACTTCGCCCCGAGGCGGATGAGCTCCTCGGCCGTCGTCGGGTTCGCCACCGGGATGAGGATTCGAGCCGGGAGCGGGACGCGACTCGTCATCGGGCGGGAGCCTCGGCCGGCGTCACGGTGGCGCCGCTCAAGCCTGTCGGGCCGCTCCGCGCGGTCTCGCGCGTCCAGCGCCCGACGAGCTCCGGCTTCAGCAGTTCGAAGACCCGCGCCTGGTGTTCGACCCGCTCCTCGGCCTCCTCGCCGGACATGGCCCGCGTCTCGATGACGAAGCTGCCGACGCGCCCGAGGTAGATGGGCACGAGCGCCGCGACCAGGTCGTCCAGTGGCGGCTCGCCGCGCCGCGCGGCCAGGACCAGGTCGTAGATCACCCGCGCCCACACCTCGTCGGGGAACGTGAAGGCGGCGAGTGCTTCGGTCGTTCCGCCCGGGCCCGGGGGCCTGCCGGCGCCCGTGGCCGCAGACGCCGGCTCGACCCCGGCCGGCTCGACTCCGGCCGCCTCGACTCCGGCCGCCTCGACCAACCGCCCCGCCTCCGCGGCGAGGCTCATCACGGCCTCGAACGTCGGCCCATCCAGCATCGCCCGCCACGTGTCGGCGAGTGCCAGCGATCCGCCATGGAACTCGGCGAGGAGTCGGAGCGTGTCGACCGCGAGCGGCGTCGGCTCCGCGTAGCGCTCGAAGCCGTAGGCCGGCACGTCGTGACTGCCCCTGATCGGCAGCCACTGCTCGGCGTGGCGGACGGCCATCTCGAGCAGGGTCGCAACGACCTGGCGGAACATCGGTCCGAGGTCTGCACCCGGGTCCTTCGGGTCGTGGATCTTCGCTCCCAGGCGCGTCTGGCAGACCGCGAAACCGCCGGTCAGGGCGGTCGTCGTCATCCAGATGTCGATGCCGAAGCGGCTGACATCGTCCGTCCAGGTGTCCTGGGCGAGGAATTGGCGGACGAGGTCGCCGCTGATGCCGAAGTCGCCGCCGATCGGCTGGCGGATCCGATTGCCGTACAGCGCCCGGGTCAGCGGGTAGGCGACCGTGTTCGTGATCGTCCCGTCGTACTTGTAGCGCGAGTAGAGCGGCGCCACGAAGTCGTAGCCGCCCTTGACGATCGGCCCGGCCAGCAGCTCGATCCACTCGGGCACGATCGAGCGGAGGTCCGAGTCCACGACCACCAGCGCCTGGACGTCGAGCGCGGCGGCGATCTCGAAGATCGTCCGTAGGGCCGCGCCCTTGCCGGCCACGCCCCGCACCTCGGGATAGGTGAGGCTGATTCGCGACAGCCGGTTCGTCGGCCGGATCAGGAGGATCTGCTCGACGTAGTCGGGTGGCTCCGTTTCGACGACGACGCGCTGGGTGCCATCCGACGAACCGGCGTCGGCGTTGACGAGCACCGGTCGCAGATCCGGGAAGTACTGGACGAGGCCCGCCTGCGCGGCCCGGACCACGTGGCCGATCGTCGCTGCGTTTCGAAAGCTCGGGATGCCGACCATCAGGTCGGCCCGACCGAGGCGCTCGATCTCCGCGGCGATCTCGGGGCTCAGGACGCTCTCGGTCACCCGCTCAGCCTGCCAGTCGGACGGATTCGGCCGCCCGAGCGGATCGGTCGCCGACCCTCGCCGCTCAGGTCGCTGGAATCTGGACCGTGGCCCAGTCGTCGCTGGCGGCGCCCGGCTGGTAGCGGCCGTTGGCGGACTTGAAGGCGATCCGGCTGAAGCCCACGGCGCGCCATGACGCCAGCCACGGATCGATCGGCAGGCGGACATAGGCGCTGCGCCGGACGATGTCGCCCTCGGCGAGGACGCTCTCGAGCAGCCGCTTGCGCTCGAGCTGGGGGATGTCGTACAGGAGCTGGCCGTCGAGCGAGAGGATATCGATCGCCACGAATGCCAGCCGGCCCTGCGGCGCCGCCTTCTCCTTCTCCTCGACCTGCTGCATCGCCCGTGACTTCAGGCCGCGGCCGACGAAGATCTGGCTGGCCATCTGGCCGGCCGTCGGGATCGGCGCGGCCAGGCGGTAGTCGACAAGCTGCTCGGGAATCGCCTGGCGGGTCAGGTACCCGTCGATGACGATGTCGTCGGCCAGCGCGGCGACCAGCAGCGCCGCCACGACGTCGGGCTCGTCGGCGCCACGCGCCTCGACGGGCTCGCCCCGCTCGTTGAACAGCTGGATGCCGTCGACCGTGATCCGGGCGAGCCGCCGATCGCCGATCCAGAGGGGCTCGATGAGGGGATCCTTGATCGATTTGACGTTCTTACGGCCGAAGCCCTGCGCCCGCCAGGGCGCTACCGGCGGGGCATTCTCGGAAACCTTGTCAGTCGCAGCCATGAGGCGATCCTACCACCCGGTCGGAGTCGGTCGCGGCGCCGCCGGCCGTGGCGCGGGCCGGGGCCCGGGATGGGCTCGAGCGGGTCAGCCCGGGTAGCCGTCGGGATGCGCCGACCGCCAGGCCCACGCCGAGCCGATCATCTCCTCCAGCGTGCCGTGGGCCGGTGTCCAGCCGAGCAGCGACCGGGCGCGCTCGGCGCCGGCCACCAGCACGGCCGGATCGCCCGCCCGTCGAGTGCCGATCCGCGTCGGGATGCCGTGGCCGACGACCTGCTCGGCCGCCTCGACGACCTCGCGGACGCTGAACCCGCTGCCGCTGCCGAGATTGCAGACGAGGGCGTTGGCGCTGACCGGTGACCCGGGCGGACCAGGCGCGACAGGCAGCGGCCGCGCCGTGGCCTCGAGCGCGAGGAGGTGCGCGACGGCGAGGTCCTCGACGTGGATGTAGTCGCGGACGCAGGTCCCGTCCGGCGTCGGGTAGTCGTCGCCGAAGATCGTGACCTCACCCGTGCCGGCCGCCGCGCGCAGCACGTTGGGGATGAGATGGGTCTCGGGATCGTGGTCCTCGCCGTGCGCCGCACTTGCACCGGCCGCGTTGAAGTAGCGCAGCGACACGCTCCGCAGGCCGTACGCCTCGCCGTACCAGGCGAGTGCGCCCTCGAAGGTCCGCTTCGTCTCGCCGTAGGGGTTGATCGGGCGAAGCGGGGCCGACTCGAGGATCGGGCTCGTGTCCGGCGTGCCGTAGACCGCGGCCGTGGAGCTGAACACGAGCCGGCCGACACGGGCGTCACGGGCGGCTTCGAGCAGGGCGATCCCGCCGACGATGTTGTTCGCGTAGTAGCGGGCCGGATCGGTGATCGATTCGCCGACGAGCGAGCGGGCGGCGCAGTGGAGGATCGCATCGATCCGGTCCCGCTCGAGGATGCCGCGGACGAGACCGCGGTCGCCGAAGCTGCCGACCTCGAGGCGGACGTCGGGTCCGACCGCGGCTCGATGGCCGGTCGAGCAATCATCCAGAACCGTCACCTCGTGATCGCCGGCCCGCAGCGCCTCGACGGTCACGGAACCGATGTAGCCCGCGCCGCCCGTCACGAGGACTCGCATCAACGGCGTCCGGTGAGGCGGCGGAGCAGGGCGGCGCGTCCCGTGGCGGTTGTCCCCGGGGCATTGGCGTCCGACTGACCGGAGCGGCCGGTTGCCGCTGTCCCACCCGGAACCGCGGCCGCCCGGGCCGCCGGCGCCACGAGCGAAGGCACGCGCGGCGACGCCACCTCCGCCGGCAGCTCGCCACGCAGCCGGAGGACCTCGCCCATCCGGGTCACGAGGCGCTGGGCCGCGACGTTGTCGGGGTCCACGGCGAGCGCCCGGCGCGAGAATTCGTACGCCGCAAGGTCGTCCTTTCGCTCGAGCGCGACCCGCGCGAGGCCGACGATCGGAATGCTGCTGCGCGGATCGGCCTCGATGGCCTGCCCGTAGAGGCGCTCGGCCTGGTCGAGCATCCCGGACGTCAGTGCCCGTTCGGCCTGGAGCAGCAACTCGATCACGTCCGCTCCGGGATCATCGACTGGGCCAGCAGCAGGAGCGTCGCCCGATCGTTGAGGCCACTGTCGGCGATGACCTGGTCCAGCAGGGAATCGAGGATCCGGCCGAGCGTCGGACCGGCCGGCACGCCGAGGTCCAGCAGGTCGCTGCCGTTGATGGCGAGGTCGGCGAGGGTGAGGGCCACGTGTGCCTCGAGCTGGTCTGCCACGCGCTGGCGCAGTTCGTCGAGCCGGCCCGCGTTGCGTGGCAGGCCGCTGCCGACATTGTCCGCCTCGCGGAGCTCGAACAGCTCCTCGAGCGCCATCGGCCCGAGCTTCTGGATCCGGCCGATGAATCGGCGGATCGCCGCATCGCTCCAGGTCGGCTCGTAGCTGAACATGTGCTGGCGGACGAGGCCGGCGATCCGCTCCTGGACGCTGCGCGGCATTCGCCAGCGGGCCAGCACATCGGTGGCGATCTGCGCCCCGATGACCTCGTGATCGTGGAAGTGGCCGTCGGCCGCCGTCGCCGGCTTGCCGACATCGTGCAGCAGGGCGGCCAGGCGCACGACAGGATGCTCGGCGGCCGCCGCATCGACGGCCCGCACGGTGTGGGCCCACAGGTCTTCACCGGGGATCTTGTTCTGGGGGACGCCGCGCTGAGCCGCAAGCTCGGGTGAGATGGCGGCCAGCAGGCCGGTCTGCTCCATGAGCCGCAATCCGATCGACGGCCGGGCCGCGCCCAGCAGCCGGTCGAGCTCGGCGGCGATCCGCTCGCCGGAGAGGTGGCTCGCCAGCGCGGCCTTCGCCTCGATCGCGCCGAGCGTGTCGGGCTCGATGACGAACTCGAGCGTCGCCGCAAGGCGGACGGCCCGGATCATCCGGAGGGCGTCCTCCTCGAACCGGTGCGACGCCTCGCCGACGGCCCGCAACCGGCGCGCGGCGACGTCAAGCCGGCCGCTGAACGGATCGACCAGGCGGGGCTCGGCGTCGCTGCTTTCGCTGCCGGACTCGGGCGTTCGATCGCCGGCGCGACCCCAGGCCATCGCGTTGACCGTGAAGTCGCGCCGGGCCAGGTCGGCCTCGATCGACTCGCCGAATTCGACGCGATGCGGTCGCCGGTGATCGGCGTAGTCGTGGTCGCTCCGGAAGGTCGTGATCCCGAAGTCCTCGTCGTTGCGGCGAACCACCACGGTTCCGAACCGGTTTTCGTAGACGGCGCCGGGAAAGACAGCCTGGACGGTTTCGGGCCGGGCATCCGTGGCGAAGTCCCAGTCCCACGGTCGCCGGTCGAGGAGCAGATCGCGCAGCGAGCCGCCGACCACGTAGCCCGCATAGCCCGCCCGCCAGAGGGTCTGGAGGATGTCGAGAACGGGCGGTGGCAACTGACCCTGATCGAAGGGCGGCCGAGGGCCGGCCATGGCCGTGGCCCGCGTCAGTTCCGGCCCAGGAACAGGTAGTCCCTCCAGGCCTCGTTGCGCTCGTCGGCGAGGTACGGCGTGAACAGCGAGTAGACGTCGCTGCGCGGCTCGAACGGCGGGCGGATCAGCCGGACCCGGGCCTCCTCGGGCGTCCGCGGGCCCTTCCGATGGTTGCAGGCCTTGCAGGCCGTGACGAGGTTCTCCCACGTGTGGCCGCCGCCGCGATGGCGCGGCAGGACATGGTCCAGGGTGAGGTCGTGGGACTGCGAGCCGCAGTACTGGCAGGCGTAGCGATCCCGCTGGAAGACCTCGCGGCGGGTCAGCTTGACGCGCGGTCGCGGCCGGCGGATGTGGTACTGGAGGCGGATCACCGAGGGCGCCCGGTAGCTCGCCCGGGGCGTGCGAATCTCCTGGTGGTCATATTCGATGACTTCGGCCTTCTCACCGAACACGAGCCGAAACGCCCGCGGCAGATTGCAGACGTTCAGAGGTTCGTAATTCTGGTTGAGAACGAGCACTACGCCGTCCATCCGCGAAAGACTAGCAGGATGGCCGCGCGCCTCGGTGCCGGGCCCGGCCGGCGGCCCTGACCGTCAGGCCCGACCGACCGATTGCCCGGTCGATGGATCCCAGCCGCCGGCCTGCCCGACCTTGGAGGCGAGCGGACGACCCAGCACCTCGCTGATGAATCGAGCGGCGGCGAGCACCCCTTCGAGCGACACGCCGTGCGGGTAACCGAGCCCGTCCAGCAGGTAGACGAGATCTTCCGTCGCGAGATTTCCGGCCGCGCCCGGCGCGTACGGGCAGCCACCGGTTCCGCCGGTCGAACTGTCGAAGCAGCGCACCCCTGCCCCGAGCGCCGCCACGACGTTGGCGAGCGCCGTGCCCCGCGTGTCGTGGAAGTGGAGCGCCGTCCGGGCCAGCGGAACACCGGCCGCCACCGAGGCGTCGAGGAGTTCCTCGACCTGGCTCGGCACGGCAACGCCGATCGTGTCGCCGTAGCAGACCTCGTCCACCCCGAGATCGAGGAGTCGGCGGGCCACGTCGACGGCCGCCCGTGGCTCGACACGGCCGGTGTACGGGCAGCCGAACGCGGTCGAGACGTAGCCGCGGCGCCACCAGCCGAGCGATCCCGCGCGGTCGAGGACGGGAGCGAAACCAGCCAGTGACTCCTCGATGGAGAGGCCGATGTTCGCGCGCGTGAACGCATCCGTCGCGGCCGTGAAGACCGCCACGGCAGTGGCACCGGCCGCTTCTGCACGCTCCAGCCCGCGTACGTTCGGCACGAGGACGGGGTAGCGCACGCCGGCGGATCCGCGGCAGGGCGGGCAGCAGCACGTCCGCGTCGGCGAGCTGCGGAATCGCCCGCGGCGAGACGAAGCTGGTCGCCTCGATCTCACGCAGGCCGCGCTGCAGCGAGCCGCTCGATGAAGGCGATCTTGTCGGCAGTGGGGATCGAGCGGGGCTCGTTCTGGAGGCCGTCGCGCGGGCCGACCTCGTAGATCCGGACCCGGTCGCGGGCGGTCATCGGCGCTGCGTGGGCTCGCTCATTTCGCGGCGGCCGGCGGCCCCGGTTGCTCGAGGCGCGCGATCTCCACCTCGATGCGGGCGATGTCGATGGCGGCCGCGCGATACGCCTCGCTGTTCAGCGGCGCCGCGTCGCGCCGGCGGCGAGCCTCGCGGTGCCGCGCCAGGAGTGGATCGCGGGGAGCACCCTCGCCGGACCCGCTCGCCGGCGGGACGGTCTCCACGGCCATGCCGGCTGGAGCGGTCTCTCGAGAATCGGCCATGGCGTGGTCTCCGATCGGTGAGCTTGCGGTTGCTGCGCGAGAGTACCGCCGATCAGGCCGCGGCCGGGGGCCGGATCGTCGCCAGGGGCTGGCCACGGACGACCTGGTCGCCGGCACGGAGGTCGAGATCGGCGATCGCGCCGGCCACCGGCGCCGCCACGACATGCTCCATCTTCATCGCCTCGAGGGTGAGAATCGGATCGCCGGCCTCAACCTCGCTCCCGGACCGGGCATGGACGGCGACGACCGTGCCGGGCATCGGCGCCGTGACGGCGACGGTGAGGCCGTGCTGCGTCGAGGCCGCCCGGGCCGCGCGATCGACGTCCGGCGGCGGTGCCAGGCCGAACGTGACGCTGCGGCCGTCGACATCGAGGTGGACCTCGGACCCGGCAACGACGGCGGCGCGGGCGTTGCGCCCGTTGCCGGCGGCGTCGACCACGTGCACGTCGGCCCGATCGGCCGCGCCCGACGCAACGACGCTTGCCGGAAGCTCGATCCGGCGCTCCACCCCGTCGGAGACCACGCGGACCGTCGCCGGGGCGTTCAGGCGCCAGCCTCCCGACCAGGCCTCCATCGAATCGGGTGCGGAATCCGATCCGGCAGGCACGGCCCGGGCGGTCGTGAGGAGCGTCGCGGCCGCCCGCCACGCATCGTCCGGCACCACCGGGCCCGACGACTCGGGCGGCGACCAGATCCGTTCGAGCGAGTCGACGCGCATCGCTCCCCGGCGGACCTCCGACCGGCGCAGGAGCCAGCGCAGGAATCGCAGATTGGTCACGAGCCCCAATACGACCGTCTCGTCGAGGGCGGCCGTGAGCCGCGCGAGGGCCGCGGCGCGATCCGGGCCCCACGCGATCAGCTTGGCGAGCATCGGGTCGAAACGGCCGCCGACGACATCGCCGGGCTCGATGCCGGCGTCGACGCGGACGCCCTCACCCGCCGGCCATCGCAACGCCTCGATCCGGCCCGTCGCGGGCAGGAAGCCGGCCTCGGCGTCCTCGGCATAAAGCCGGGCTTCGATGGCGTGACCCCGGAATCGAACGTCAGCCTGGCCGAACCCGAGCCGCTCCCCGGCGGCGATCCGAAGCTGGTCCGCGACGAGGTCCCGGCCCGTGACGAGCTCGGTCACCGGGTGCTCGACCTGGAGCCGCGTATTCATCTCCAGGAAGACGAACCGGCCCGCGTCATCGAGGAGGAACTCGACCGTCCCGGCGGAGACGTAGCCGACGGCCCCCGCGAGCCGCAATGCGGCGGCACCCATCGCCTCGCGCAGGTCGGCCGTGACCGATGGCGCCAGGCTCTCCTCGAGGACCTTCTGATGCCGTCGCTGAGTCGAGCAATCGCGCTCGCCGAGATGGACGCCGGCGCCGTGGGCATCGAAGAGGACCTGGATCTCGACGTGGCGCGGACCGTCGAGGAATCGCTCGAGAATCAGCCGCGCGTCGCCGAACGAGGCCAGTGCCTCGCGCCGGGCCGTGGCCAGGACGTCGGCGAGGACGTCGCGGTCGCGGACGACGTGCATGCCCTTGCCGCCGCCGCCTGCCGATGGCTTGACGAGGAGCGGCCGGCCGATCCGTTCCGCCGCAGCCGTGAGGGCCGCATCGGACTGGTCCTCGTCGTCGTAGCCCGGCAATACCGGGACCCCGAGTTCGGTCGCCAGCCGGCGCGCGGCGGCCTTGTCGCCCATCGCCCGGATGGCCGCCGCGGGTGGCCCGATCCAGCGGATGCCGGCCGCCACCACGGCAGCGGCGAACTCGGCGTTCTCGGCGAGGAACCCATAGCCCGGGTGAATCGCATCGGCCCCGGCAGCCGCCGCGGCGGCGATGACCGCCTCGCCGTCGAGCAGGTCGAGCGCATCCGGGCCACTCGTATCCGGCCGGACGACCGCCAGCCCGAGGCGGGTCGCGGTCCGCTCGATCCGGCCCGCGATCTCGCCGCGATTGGCCACGAAGACCACGCGGATCGATCCGCGATCGTCCCGGGCCGGCGCCGCGCTCACCGTTCGGGCTCGGCTCCTGCGCCCCGCCCGGCTCCGGGGCCCGGCACGGTCCCGGGCACGTCCCGCTCCGAGGGCAACCCGGCGATCTGCGTCTGCCAGGCCGGCGGCCGCTTCTCGACGAACGCGCGAAGCCCCTCCTGCGCCTCGGGGCTCTGGCGCTGCCTCGCGATCACCCGGGCCGTGTGCCACTTGGACGAGCCGTGCGGCAGGCCGCGAACCTCGCGGATGATCGCCTTCGCGGCCCGGGCTGCGGTCGGTCCCGCGGCCAGCAGGTCGTCCACGGCGGCATCGACGGCCGCATCCAGGGCGGCGTCGCCTTCGACGAGCTCGTGGACGAGGCCGATGCGCTGGGCCCGCACTGCGTCGAACCGGCGCCCCGATGGAAAGAGCGCCCGGGCATGGGTCTCGCCGATGCGCGAGATCACGTACGGGGCGATCACGGCAGGCAGGATCCCCAGGCGCGTCTCGGTGAACCCGAACCGCGTGCCGGCCTCGGCGATGACAAGGTCCGCCACGGCGCAGAGGCCCATGCCGCCGCCGAGGGCCATGCCGTGGACTCGGGCGACGACCGGTGCCGGGCACGTGTCGATGGCCTCGTACATCTCGGCCATGGCCATCGCGTCCTGTTCGTTCGATTCGCGATCGAGCGACATCGCGGCCCGCAGCCAGCCGATGTCGGCGCCGGCACAGAACGATGGCCCATCGCCCGCCAGCACCACGGCCCGCAACTCGCCGGCTGGCTGTCGGGCGAGCGCGGCGAAGGCTGCGCGGAGGCTTGCGATGAGCGACGCGTCGAAGGCGTTGTGGACCTCCGGCCGGCTCAGGGTCACCCGCGCCACGACGCCGCCAGGGCCCGTTCGCTCGACGCGCAGCAGCTCGGTCACGCCGACCATGCTAGCCGCTGACTGGCGCCGGCGATACGCTGGCCGGATGCTGCTGGGCATCGACCATCTCGTCATCGCCGCACGCGATCCGGACGCCGGCACGGAGCGGCTGGCGAGCGAGCTTGGCATCGAGCCCGGGGGCGGCGGTCGCCACGAGCGCTACGGCACGTTCAACCGGCTGATCTTCCTCGGCGATGCCTATCTCGAACTGATGGGCGTGTTCGATCCGGACCTCGCCCGCGGCCGGGGGATCGGGGCGGCGACGCTGGCGCTGCTCGAGGCCGGCAACGAGGGGCTGGCTTCGTTTGCGATCGCCACGGACGACATCGATCGCGACGTGGCGCGGTTGCGCCAGCTCGGCGCTCCGTACGACGACCCTGCGCCAGGCGAGCGGCGCCGACCGGATGGCGAGGTGGTCCGCTGGCGCACGGCGTTGCCCGACGCGATCGGGCCGCTGGGCCTGCCGTTCCTCATCGAGCATGAGAACGCGGGCTCGGAGTGGAGCCCTGCCGCCCGGCAGCGGCGCCGCGACGCGATCCAGCCGTTCGGTGGCCGGGCGACTCTGGCCAGCGTCACGCTGCCGGTCGACGACCCTGGAGCGGCCGCGGACCGGCACGCCCGGTTGCTGGGTCTCGCCGGGGAGGCCCGGCCGGACGGCTCGGCGGAGCTCGTCGTCGGGCCGCAGATTCTCCGGTTCGTGCCGGGTTCGGGGCCGGGCCGGCGACGATCGTCATTGGCGGCTCCGCCGGCGAACCGCGGTCCGCCGATCTCGTTGGCTGCCGGTTCCGCGTGGAGGTGGCGGCGTCGCGCGACGGCTGAGCGACGCTTCCGGACCGGGCAGGGAGGCTGCCCTCGGTCAGGTCGCGGCGGCTTCGGCCTGCTCGATCACGACCACGGGATCGCCCGCTCGGACCGTGCCCTCGGTCAGGACCCGCGCATACCAGCGCGCATCCTCGGGATGGGCCGTCGGCGAGATCCGGCCGAACCGGCCGCCGACGAAGTAGTGGCCGATCGTCTTGCACGGAGCCGCGTACTTCGTCAGCTGGAGGACCGGGCCGTCCGGGCCGATGACCAGGATGTCGCCCGTTCCGAGGTCCCCGAAGTCGATCCCGGCCAGCGTCAGGTTCTCCCCGAACGCTCCCGGGAAGGAGCGGTGGCCATCGGCCGTGACGCGTTCGATCGCCTCGAGGCTGTAGAGGCAGACGGCCTGCTCGGGTCCGCCGTGGCTCGGTTCGGGTTCGTTGTGACCGTCGCCCGCAAGCCCGAGGCGCCCGACCAGCGCCGCTTCGACCGGCAGCTTCGGGACGCCCCCGCGCGACAGGTTGACGGCGACGACCGTGCCCGTCGGTCGGTTCGCGCCACCGGTGTCCGCCGCGGCCACGTCAGGAGCTGCGACGGCCGGCAGCCCGGATCGAATCCGGGCCACGTTCAGGAAGATGTCCCGTTCAGGCATGGTGTCGATCGTACCCGCTGACCGGCGTCACCGGCGCCGTTCGGCGAGCGCCGCTGTCACGGCGCGCGCCACTGCGGAGGCCACCCGATCCGCCGAGCCCGGCCCGTGGACCAGGAACAGCGACGGCTCGATCAGCTCGACCTCGACGAGCGCCGGCCCGGGCAGCAGATCGACCCGGCAATACAGCGGCGTCCCCAGGCGGCCGCGGACCGCGGTGATGACGGCCGCGCCCAGTGCCAGTTCGATCGGGGCCGGCTGCCGCGGGCTGATCTCCTCCGGCGCGAAGAGCTGGTCGGTCATCACGCCCCCCGGCTGGAGCAGCGGGCCCTTCCGGATGGCATGCGAAAAGGCGCCGTCGACGTAGATCAGGCTCGTCTCGCCGGCGGATTCGACGCCCGCCAGGTACGGCTGGATCATGGCCGTCCGCCCGGACGCCCCGATTCGCTCGATCTGCCGCCCTGCCTCCGGATCGTCGCGCGCGTAGCGGGCCGTGTCACGGGAACCTGCCGAGACCGATGGCTTGACCACGATCTCGCGCCACTCGGTCGGGATCGCGACGGCCTCACCGGGTCCGGCGAACCGGGTCGGCACGATCGGCACCCCGACCTGTTCGAGCTCCAGCAGGTAGCGCTTGTCGAGGTTCCAGCGAACGAATTCGAGCGGATTGAAGAGGATTGGGCGCGCGGCGGCCCAGGCGAGGAATCGGCCGACGGCCAGCGGGTAGTCCCAGGTCGAGCGCAGCAGGACTGCATCGACGGCGTGCCAGTCGAATCGATCGTCGTTCCAGACGGCCGGGACGACCTCGATTCCCGCCGCCGCCAGCGGCTCGATCAGGAGGCGATCGTCCGGGTCGAGGTCGGCGTACTCGGCGCAGGTGGCAAAGGCGAGTCGAGCGCCGGCGCGGCCGGGATCGATGGCCCGTGGGCTCACGCGCTCACATGCGGAAGACGCCGAAGCGCGTCTCCGGGATGGGTGCGTTCAGGGCGGCGCCGATTCCGAGGGCCAGCATCCGTCGTGTCTCGAGGGGATCGATCACCCCGTCATCCCAGAGACGGGCCGTGGCGTAGTACGGCGATCCTTCGGCGTCGTAGCTCTCGAGGATCGGCGCCTCGAACGCGTCCCGCTCCTCCTCGGACGGCCAGTCGCCCCCGGGCATCGAACTGGCGCGAACGGTCGAGAGGACCCGGGCCGCCTGCCGGCCGCCCATCACGCTGATCCGTGAATTCGGCCACGACCAGAGGAAGCGCGGGCCGTAGGCCCGGCCGGCCATGGCGTAGTTGCCGGCCCCGAACGAGCCGCCGACGATGACCGTGAACTTCGGCACCTCGGCGCAGGCCACGGCCGTGACCATCTTGGCTCCGTCCTTGGCGATGCCGCCGGCCTCGTACTCGCGGCCGACCATGAAGCCCGTGATGTTCTGGAGGAAGATCAGCGGGATCCGCCGCTGCGCCGCGAGCTCGATGAAGTGGGCGCCCTTGAGCGCCGACTGGCTGAACAGGATGCCGTCGTTGGCGATGATCCCCACCGGGTAGCCGTCGAGGTGCGCGAAGCCCGTGACCAGGGTCTCGCCGTACAGCGGCTTGAACTCGTGGAAGCGACTGCCGTCGACGAGACGGGCGATGACCTCGCGGATCTCCAGCGGCCGGCGCAGGTCGGTCGGGATGGCGTCGTAGAGGTGCGCCGTGCCGTCGGACCCGTCGCTGGCGGCGGCCGGAGGCTCCGGGGCGCGGCGATCCCAGGGCGCTGGCGGTGGGCGGCGATTGAGATTCGCCACGATCGAGCGGCCGAGCGCGAGCGCATGCTCGTCGTCGAGCGCCTCGTGATCGGCGACGCCGGACAGTCGAGCGTGGACCTGTGAGCCGCCGAGCTCCTCGGCCGTGACCTCCTCGCCGGTCGCGGCCTTCACGAGCGGCGGACCACCGAGGAAGATCGTGCCGGTGCCGCGGACGATGACCGTCTCGTCGCTCATCGCGGGGACGTACGCTCCGCCGGCCGTGCAGGAGCCCATGACGAGCGCCACCTGGGGGATGGCGGCCGCGGACAGGCGCGCCTGGTTGTAGAAGATGCGGCCGAAGTGCTCGCGGTCCGGGAAGACGTCGGCCTGGAGCGGCAGGAACGCCCCGCCCGAATCGACGAGGTAGACGCACGGCAGGCGATTCTCGATGGCGATCTCCTGGGCCCGGAGATGCTTCTTCACGGTCAGGGGGTAATAGGTGCCTCCCTTGACGGTCGCATCGTTGGCGACGATCACGCAGAGCGTGCCCTCGATCGGGGCGATGCCGGTCACGATGCCGGCGCCCGGCGCATCGCCGTCGTACAGCCCGTCGGCGGCCAGGGGGCTCAGTTCGAGGAATGCGGCGGCCGGGTCGATGAGGCGCTCGATCCGTTCGCGCACGGGCAGCTTGCCACGATCGCGATGGCGGGCGATCGAGCGATCGTCGCCGCCGGCGCCGCGACCGGCAACGTCGGCCTGGCGTCGTCGCAGATCCGCCACGAGGGTGGCCATCGCGGCACGGTTGGCGCGGCTCTCGTCGGTCCCGGGATCGAGGCGCGTCCTGATGATCGCCATCGCCGGATCATACGGGCCCGGCGCCACCGCGTCGTATGATGATGTTCTCGTCATCATCGCCCCGAGGAGTCGACGATGTCCATGGCCGGTCGGATGGTTCGCAACTCGAGACGCCGGGCCGGCCTGACCCAGCGCCAGCTCGCCGCGAAGGCCGGGATTCCGCAGGAGACCATCGCCCGGATCGAGGCCGGCCGCTCGGATCCGCGCGTCGGGACGCTCGATCGACTCCTCGAAGCCTGCGGGATGGGCCTCGAGGTCCTGCCGCGGCTCGGCATCGGCGTCGATCGGACGCAGTTTCAACGTCTGCTGGACATGACTCCGTCGGATCGACTGGCCTTGGCCATCGAGGACGACCGGCACATGATCGAGTTCTGGCGCGACCTCAAGCGAGTGGCCGAATGAGCGAGAACGCCCGCTTCCGGCCCGAGGAGATCCTGGCGCGGCTCGTGGCCGCTGGCGTGAAGTTCGTCGTGATCGGCGGGCTGGCCGCCCGGGCCAACGGGTCGACCTCGAACACCCAGGATCTCGATATCTGTTTCGCCCGCGACAAAGCGAATCTCAAGCAACTGGCGGCAGTGCTTCGTGACATTGCCGCCGTGCGCCGCGGTCTGCCGCTGGATGCTCCGCCGATGCCGCCGCTCGACGCTCGAACCCTTCGCGCGACCTCGCTGCTGACGATGGATACGAGGTTCGGCCCGTTCGATGTCCTCGCCAATCCCGACCCGGGATTCGATTACGAGACCCTCCTGCCCGGCTCCGACATCGCCGAAGTAGCCGGTGTCCGCGTCCGGTTCGCCGGTCTCGACGATCTGATTGCCATGAAGCGGGCAGCCGGCCGGCCCAAGGACCGCGTGGAACTCGAGATTCTCGGTGCGCTCCGCGAGGAGATCGACAAACGCGGCCACCCCGGGCGGTAGGCTTCTCGCGCTCGGCGCCGCCGAGGGGCCATTCGATGGGGGGACGGCCGGCATGATGACAGCGACCACGCCAATCCCGCGTTCGCACAAGGTCTTCTTCGCGGTGATCTTCATTGCCGCGGTCGTCGTGGCCGCCGGCGGGCTGGTCGCTCCCAAGGTCCTTGCGGACATGCTGCCGTGGTTCGTCCTGCCGCCACTCCATGCGCGGTTCCTCGGGGCGATCTATCTCTTCGGGGCGCTGTACATGCTCGGCTGCCTCGTCGCGCGGTGGCAATACGAGGTCCGGTACGCCTTGCCGTTGATCGCCCTGTTCGGAGGGATGCTGCTCCTCGTCTCGGTGCTCAACCTCGGGGTGTTCGAATTCGGCACGCCGCCGGTCATCGTCTGGTTCGGGTCCTACGTGATCTATCCGCTCATCGCGCTTGCCCTGTTCCTGCGTTCGCCACGCCCGTGGCCGGTCGACCCGGCCAGGCCCGACCTGCCGCGCTGGGCGAGCACGTTCCTCCTCGTCCAGGGAGCCCTCGTGGCGGTCCTCGCGGTGCTCCTGCTCGTCCTGCCCGCGACCGTCGCCACCAGCTGGCCGTGGCCGGTGACGACCCTGCTCGCCCAGGCCTACGCTGGGCCGTTGCTCGCGTACGGCGTCGCGAGCCTCCTCGCATCGCGATTCCGGACGTGGCGGGAGGTCCGGGCGCTCATCCCGGGCATGCTCGCGTTCACGGCGGTGACACTGGTCGCCTCGGTCGTCCACAGCGGCGTGTTCGGGTCGTTCGATGCGATCGACGCGGCCTGGTTCGCCGCCTTCGCGGTCGCGACCGTGATCCTCGGGGTCATGACGGTCGAGCTCGCGCGGCACGCGGCCGCCGATCGGCGCGCCCGAGCCGCCTGACCGGCCGGTCACCGGCCCTCGCGTGCCGCGGGGCGACGCACAGCGCGCGCCGGGGCCCTGCGCAGCGCGCGCCGCCGCGCCGCCCCTCGCGCGCCGCCCCTCCGGCCCGATTCCTGCGCCCAATGCCGGCCTGGAGGATGATCAGCCGGCTCGTCTTCCGAGCGGCCCGGTGAGATGGGGAGCGAGGGAATCGATGGCATCCGTTGTCGACCGCGTCCACGACGAAGGTCCGTCGCGCCGGCGCGAGTTCATCGTCGACTCGATCACGGCCGCCTACCCCGACCTGATGCGGGCGGATCCCGAGGCGTGGCACACCAAGTTCCGCAAGATGGCGGCCAACGCCTTCGCGTATTACCGGGGCAGCGCCGCCGTCTACTACGCGGACATCGCCGATGAGTCCTCCGCGTTCACGAACGAGCAGACCGGCCGGGTCTGGATCCAGGGCGACCTCCATTGCGCCAACTTCGGCACGTACATGAACAGCAACGGCGTCCTCGTCTTCGACGTCAACGACTTCGACGAGGCCTACGTCGGACCATTCACCTGGGACGTCAAGCGGCTCGCCGCGAGCCTCGCGCTCCTCGGCTATGAGAAGGCGATCAGCGACGACGAGATCGGGCTGCTGATCGAGACGATGGCCCGGAGCTACGCCGGGCAGGTGGCCGCGTTCGCCGCCTCGCCGGGCCACCAGGAATTCGCCCTGACGATCGCCAACACGGACGGCCGACTGCTCGATGTCCTGCAGTCGGCGCGGCTCTACACGCGGCTGGGCATGCTCCAGGCACTGACGAGCATCGATCACTACGACCGGCGCTTCTCCCTCAGCCCGACCTCCCGGCAGTTGGACGATCCGACGCGGAAGAAGGTCGAGGCGGCCTTCGAGCGCTACCTCGGGACGATCCCGCCCGGCAAGCGCTTCAAGGCCGCGAACTACAGGATCAAGGACGTGGTCGGGCGGCGCGGGCTCGGGATCGGCAGTGCCGGGCTGCCGGCCTACGCCGTTCTGGTCGAAGGCCCGACGCAGGCGCTCGAGAACGATCGGATCATCTGGATGAAGCAGGCGATCCCCGCCGCACCGAGCCGGGTCATGACCGATCCGGCCATCAGCCGCTACTTCAAGCACGATGGGCATCGGACGGTCGTCTCGCAGCGGGCGCTGCAGGCATACACCGACCCGTGGCTCGGCTATACCCAGATCGACGAGATCGGCATGCTGGTCGCCGAATCGTCGCCCTTCACGACCGATCTCGACTGGTCCGACATCGACGACATGGCCGAGATCGAGCCGCTCGTGCGGTACCTCGGGATGGCCGTGGCCAAGATCCACTGCGTCTCGGACATCGACAGTGACCAGACCCTCGTCCCGTTCTCGACCGACGAGGCAATCCACGGCGTGATCGCCGGCCACGAGG
This sequence comes from uncultured Chloroflexia bacterium, assembly GCA_963716375.1. Lineage (GTDB taxonomy): Bacteria > Chloroflexota > Limnocylindria > Limnocylindrales > CSP1-4 > VGPE01. The sequence continues at coordinate 134,858 of OY970306.1, forward strand.
ACGAGTTCGTCCGCGAGATCCGCGACTTCGGCCAGCAGTACGGCGCGATCGTCCGGGAGGACCACGAGCTGTTCGTCGATGCCTTCCGCAACGGCGAATTCAGGACGTAGCCTCCGGGTCGGCGGCTCCCTTACCGCCGCCACTTGCACGCCCGCCTCGCGCACGCCACATGTTCATTGCCGCAGCTTCCAGGCAGTCACGGCCGGCTCGTCGACCGGGCATCCCCTTCGGGTGGCCCCTTGCCGGCCTGAATGCTCGGACCATGTGCACCGGCCGCGACACCGCCCGAGTTCCGGGCCCCAGGAACCGACGCGGCCGCCGATCCACCCCGCGAAGTGCCGCCAATGAACATGGGCCGTGCACCGGAGAACGGTCCGGGAGCGACGCCGCCGGGGCGACCCCGGCACCCCGGTTCCGGGGCGATCCACCCGCCTGCCCGCCCCGCCTCGCGACCACGATCCCCGCCGGCCCGAGGCCGCGGGCGCCGGGCGGCCCGCGGGCCGCAGGAAGTCGCCGACCCGCCCCGCCCCGCGACGACGATCCCCGCCGGCACTCGGCCGCGGGCGCCGGCCACAGCCACAGCCACGGCCCCCGGCTTCGTGACTGGCGGGCCCGGTTGGGCCCGCTGGCGTCGCGTGCCATAATCTGTTCGCGAGGGATCCGGAAGGCTCGATTCGGGCACCAGGCGTTCGCCGGCCCGGCCACCGGACTCCGTGGAACCAGAGGAAATCAGGCTCACATGACCGTCCAGACCTCGACCTGGGCCACCAAGAAGGGCCTTGCCCAGATGCTCAAAGGCGGCGTCATCATGGACGTCGTCACCCCGGATCAGGCGAAGGTCGCCGAGGACGCGGGTGCCGTGGCCGTGATGGCCCTCGAGCGCGTCCCCTCGGACATTCGCTCGGCCGGCGGCGTCGCCCGGATGAGCGACCCGACGATGATCGAAGGGATCATGGCCGCGGTCAGCATCCCGGTCATGGCCAAGGCCCGGATCGGCCACTTCGTCGAAGCCCAGATTCTCGAAGCCCTCGGTGTCGACTACATCGACGAGTCGGAGGTCCTGACCCCGGCCGACGAAGAGAATCACATCGACAAGCACCTCTTCAAGGTGCCGTTCGTGTGCGGCTCCCGCAATCTCGGCGAGGCGCTCCGGCGCATCAGCGAGGGCGCCGCGATGATGCGGACCAAGGGTGAGGCGGGGACGGGCAACATCGTCGAGGCCGTTCGCCACATCCGGACTGTCAACGCGGAGATCCGCCGGTTGGCCGGCCTGCGCGACGACGAGTTGTTCGTGGCCGCCAAGGAGCTCCAGGCGCCGCTCGACCTCGTTCGCCAGGTGGCGGCCGATGGCAAGCTGCCCGTCGTGAACTTCGTCGCCGGCGGGATCGCCACCCCGGCCGACGCTGCGCTCGCGATGCAGCTCGGGGCGGAGGGCGTCTTCGTCGGCTCGGGCATCTTCAAGAGCGACGAGCCGGCCAGGACCGCCGCGGCGATCGTCCAGGCGACGACCCATTTCGACAATCCCAAGATCCTGGCCGAGGTGTCCAAGGGTCTCGGAGCGCCGATGCGCGGCATCGCCATGGAGTCGCTGGGGCCGCAGGAGCGCCTTGCCGTCAGGGGCTGGTAAGGACGGCAGAGCAGGCCGACCGGCCGATATGAAGAACCGGGTCACACCCCGGGCCTTCCTCCTCGCCCCGCCTCCGCCGCTGTGTCCGACGCCATGAAGATCGGAGTTCTCGCGCTGCAGGGCGCGTTCCGGGAGCACATGCAGACGCTCGATGCCATCGGGATCGAGGGCGTCGAGGTGCGCCTGCCCGAAGACCTCGACCAGGTCAGCGGCCTGATCCTGCCGGGCGGCGAGAGCACGACGATGCGCAAGCTCATCGACCGCTGGGGACTGCGTCAGCCGATCATGCGCCTGGCCGCCACGGGTGCGCCGCTGTTCGGAACCTGTGCCGGGATGATCGTCCTGTCGAAGGAGATCGCCGGCGGTGAGGAGCCGGTCCTGCCGCTCCTCGACGTCACCGTCGAGCGCAACGCCTTCGGCCGCCAGCTCGACTCGTTCGAGGCCGAGGTGCCCGTGCCCGTGCTCGGCGACACGCCCGTCCATGCCGTCTTCATCAGGGCGCCCATCATCGAGCGGACCGGCCCCGAGGTGGACATCCTGGCCCGCCTCGAGGACGGCCGGATCGTGGCCGTCCGCGAGAAGAACGTGGTGGCGACCGCGTTCCATCCGGAGCTCGCCGGCGAGACGCGGTTCCACCGCCTCGTCGCCACGATGGCCGCGGAGTACGACGATCCGGGCGAGGGCGCCGGCCGCCGGCCGCACCCGACGCGCCGGACCAGGCAGGAGCCATGAGCGGTCGATCTCTGCCCTCGCCGCTAGCCGTTCCTGTGCGCGCCGCTAGCCCCGCGGACGCGCACGCGCCTTGGGCTAGCCGCCCCCAAGGCGGTCCGCTCCTAGCCGCGGGCGGACCTCGGCGGACGAGGGCACGCTTGCTCGCTAGCCGCGCGAGCGCTACGTGAGCGGCCGTCCCGGCAAGGTCCGCCTGGCGCGCCTGACCGATCTTGCCGCGCTCGGGGAGCTGTCCCGCCTCAGCCAGAACGACCAGGGCGACGTCCGCTCGCTCGGCCTGCCGGTCAGCGGCCCGCCGATCGGCGTGTTCAGCCTGTTCCGGCTGCCGCTCGGGGCATTCCAGCCGCACGACCTGCTCTACGTCTACGAGGAGGACGGGCGGTTGGCCGGACTCCTGCGCGTCGAGCGCGAGTCCCATCGCGACGAATGGACGATCGTGGAGCTCGACGCCATCGGCGCGAACGACGCCGGCGACATCCGCTTCCGCCTCGTCCAGCACCTCCTCCGCGATGGCGCCAAGCGGGGCGCCGTCCGCTTCCACGTGGCCTGCGCCGATCTTGCCGGCAACGTCGAGCTGTTCATGCAGGCGGGCTTCGTCCGCTACGGCGACGAGATCATGCTGTTCCGGGGCGCGGATCAGCCCCTGCCGGACCCGCTCTCCGAGGACGAGGCGGCCAGGTGCGGCATCCGCTCGGTCCTGCCGCTCGATGCGCTCGACCTCGCCCGCCTCTACGCGGCGGCCACCCCCCAGCCCGTGCAGCGCCTCGAGGCGTACCGCCTGGCCGACTGGGAGCGCCAGGGCGCCGGCTGGCGCGTCCCCCGTTCGAGCCTCACACCCATCCTTCGGTTCGCCGATGTCGAAGGATTCGTTCAGGAGGGCCCCGGCAACGCCCGCGCGGGACGCCAGCTCGACGCCTTCCTCCAGGTCGGAGTCGCAAAGGAGGACCAGCCGCACTACCTCAAGGTCCTGGCCCGGCCCGGTGTCGACATTCGACCGCTCGCCAGGTTCGGCCTCGGCGTGATTGCCACGCGCCTGCGGGGTGGCGGCCACCGCCACGATCGCGGCGTGATGGGAGCCGTGCGAACCTATGAGTCACCCATCGACCGTGGCCTCGAGGATTCGGGCTTCGCGGCGATCGCCACGGTCACGCTGCTGATGAAGGAAACGATGATCCGGGTCGCGGAACCGGCACTGGTGCCGGCCGTCCGATGACCCGGCCAACACGAGGCACTCCCGCGTCCGCCGGCCGGCATGCCACGGACGCCACGAAGGAGGCACCAATGGCCATCGGGGACCGGAGACGCGAGACGATCGACGACCTCGACCTCCTGCTGCGGGCGCTCCCGCCGGAGATCGTGGATGCCGTCCACGCGCTCGAAGGCCGCAACGCGCTGATCGAGGTCGTCCTCGATCTCGGACGCCGCCCGGAGGCGCGGTTTCCGGACAGCGAGGTGATGCTGCTGGAGCGCGAGATCACCGAAGCCGACATCGCCTACGTCGTCGACCACATTGGCATCTTCGGCGACGACAACCGGGCCGGCATCGAACGGACGCTCCATCGGATCAGCGCCATCCGCAATCGGACCGGCAAGATCGTCGGCCTGACCTGCCGCATCGGCCGCGCCGTCTACGGCACGATCGAGATCATCAACGACTTCGTCGAGAGCGGGAAGTCGATCCTGATCATGGGCCGGCCGGGAATCGGCAAGACGACCATGCTGCGCGAGGCGGCGCGAGTCCTGGCCGACGATCTCGGCAAGCGCGTCGTGGTCGTCGACACGAGCAACGAGATCGCGGGCGACGGCGACATCCCCCATCCGGCCATCGGCAAGGCCCGCCGGATGCAGGTCCGGACGCCGTCGATGCAGCACCAGGTGATGATCGAGGCGGTCGAGAACCACATGCCCCAGATCATCGTCATCGACGAGATCGGCACGGAGCTCGAGGCCCAGGCCGCCCGCACGATCGCCGAGCGGGGCGTCCAGCTGATCGGCACGGCCCACGGCAACAATCTCGACAACCTGATGCTCAACCCGACGCTGTCCGACCTGATCGGCGGGATCCAGAGCGTGACCCTCGGCGACGAGGAAGCTCGCCGCCGACGGACGCAGAAGAGCGTCCTGGAGCGCAAGGCCCCGCCGACGTTCGACGTGATCATCGAGATCATCGATCGCGAGCGAGTCACGGTCCACGCCGATGTGGCGGAGACCGTCGATGCCATGCTCCGTGGCGACGCCGTCTCGCCGGAGCTGCGCTGGCGCGATGACGAAGGCGTCCATCGCTCCCAGTCGCGGCCGCGGCCGTCGCCCCGGGAGCAGCTCGGGTCGGAGCGTTTCGCGGGTCTCGTCGGCAGTGGCCAGGGCTGGCGGACCGAGCCCGGCTGGCGCGGCGAGACGGCGTATCGGACCGGCGGCTACCGCGAAGCCGAGCGGCCGGGCCTGCGGGCCGGCTATCGGCCGGGGGCCAGCGGCGGCTGGCGCCAGACGCGCGGCGGGTCCGGCCGCGAGGCGCCCTCACGAGGATCCGATCCGGGCGCTGGCCCTGCCGGTCGCTTCGCCGATCCCCGGATCATGCCGGGCGAGCGATTCGCGACGGGCGGTCCGGGTGGCCCCGGCAACTCCGGCGGGCCCGCCGGCCTGGGTGGCCTGCCGGGCTCCACGGGTCCGGCGCGCGGTGTCCGTCTCGAGGCGCCGCCGTTCCTGGCCGGCGACATCGCGGATCGCGGTCCGCTCGAGCGGGGACTCGCCCCGGCCATCCCCGAACCTCGTGCCCGGGACGCGCGGGAGGCCGAGCGCCAGCGTGCCTGGCGCGACCAGGCCGCCCGTGCGATCGATGCCCTGAAGGCGGACGAGGGCACGGCCCCGATCAATGGCGACCTGCTGGCGGCTCGCGCCGTCGAGGACGACGAGGTTGACGACGGCATGGAGGGCGACGCCCCGGCCACGGGCGATGCCGGCGTCCAGCGTGTCGAGGGAGCGGGCGTCCTGCCGACGATCCGGGTGCTGCCGCACGGGATCAGCCGCAAACGGCTCGAACAGGCGGTCCGGGAGCTCCAGCTGCCGGTGATCATCGCCCATGACGTCGAAGACGCCGACGTCGTCATGACGCTCAAGAGCGAGTACCGCCAGAAGACTCCGACGCTGCGCGAGGCGGAGGAGCGGGCGATGCCGATCTACGTCCTCAAGAGCAACACCCAGCTGCAGATCCAGGCCAGCCTGACGTCGATCTTCGCGCTCGAGATCGACCCACGCGAGGTCGCCCTGCGCGAGACGGAGGACGCGATCGATCTCGTCCTGTCGAGCGCCGAACCGGTCGAACTGGCGCCGCAGAACGCCTTCATCCGGCGGCTCCAGCACCAGATGGCCGAGCGTGCCAACCTCGTTTCGCGCTCACGCGGCCGCGAACCCTATCGCCGGGTCCGGCTCTATCCGGATGCCGCCCGAAGCTGGCGCTGACGCGGCGGCGCGGCGCCGGGGCGAGGTGATTCCGTGGCCGACGCCGTGATCCGGATGCACGCCTTCGTGATGGACTGCGCCAACTTCGAGATCGAGACGGCGTTCTGGACCGCGGCCCTCGGCTACGTCGAGTGGTTCGCGCCGTTCGGCCAGTTCGTGGGGATCCGGCCGCCCGCAGACGACGGCCGCCTGCCGATCATCTTCCAGCAGGTGCCGGAGGCGAAGGCCGGCAAGAACCGCGTCCACATGGACTACGAGGCGGCCGACATGGCCGCCGAGGTGGGGCGACTGACGAGACTCGGGGCGAGGGCCATTGCCGAGCACGACCTCGGGCCCGACACCCGCTGGACGGTCATGGCCGATCCCGAGGGCAACGAGTTCTGCGTGGCCCAGGCGTCGATCGCCGGCGGGGCCGACTAGAGGACGCGCGCTCCGGTCAGCGCCTGCTGCGTCAGGTAGAGGCCGAGCAGCAGGACCGTCAGGGCCGCGAACATGGGCGCCAGGCCGGCCAGGCGGGTCAGCGACGAGTGGCGCGGCACGCGCGCGATCATCCCGGAGCCATAGACCATCGCCAGGCCGACGCCCACGAGCACGGCCGCCATCCCGATGCCGAAGGCGACGACCAGCACGACCCCATAGGCCGCGCGGCCGGCGGCAACGGTCGCGACCAGGATGAGCAGCGCGTTCGTCGAAGGGACGAGCCCGCCGGCCAGGCCCAGGGCGAAGAGGCTCTTCCAGGTCAGGGCGGCCGGCTGTCCGGACGCCGTCTTCGGCACGTGGCTGTGCACCCGCCAGCCGTGGCGGTGCATGCCGTCGGCGGGGGCCGCCGGGACGGGCTGAGCGTCGTGGGCGACTCCCGGACCGCCACCCGCGCCGATTCCCGCGCCGCCGCCGGATGCCACCGCTGCGCCTTCGAAGGCCATGGCGTAGGCGGCGTGCTGCTGGCCGAACCGGCGCGGATCGCGGGCGAATGCCGTGACCGGCCGCGATCCCGGATGGCGGTGCGCTTCCCCGTCGTGATCGTGACGGTGCTCGCTGCCATCGTCGTGAACATGGTCGCCGTGTCCCGCGGTCGCAGTCGAGGTCGCGGCGGTCGCGGACGCGGTCGCGCTCGTGGCCGCGAGCGTCGCTGACGGCCCGGCCGCCCGCGAGCGACGCAGCCGGCGCGAGACCTGGGTCGCCAGGAGCCAGGCGCCGATGCCGACGACGAGGATCCCCGACACGGCCGTCAGGACGGGGTAGACGCGATCTGCCGGCAGCGCCGAACCCGCCGCGAGGATCAGCAGGGCCAGGAGCAGGACGCCGATCGTGTGCGAGACGGCCGTGGCGAGACCGAGCCCGAAGGCGTGCCGCAGCGAGCCGCGACTGCCGACGAGGTAGGCCGCCATGATCGTCTTGCCGTGGCCGGGCGTGACGGCATGACCCGCGCCGAGTGCGATGGCCGTGATGAACGACAGGAGCAGGGCGAGGGGCGTCAGGTCCGTGGCACCGAGCAGGCCGGAGATTTCGCTGCCGACGCCACCGGGCACCGCGCCGGCCGCGGAGGGGACCGGCCCGGTTGCGGCCGATCCGGAGCCGGCCGATCCTGAGCCGGCTGCTCCGGCCGTGATCCCGGCGTCGGTCAGGGGGAAGGCATCGGGCGCCACGAAGGGCGGCAGTGCCGGCCCTCCCGGGCTTGCGCTGATCGTCCCGACGCGCACGTCGAGGGCCTGCGCCAGCAGGCTCTGCGGATAGAGCGTCAGGCGGTTCGAGACGCTTTCGGCCGGCAGGTCGGAGGCGAGTGTCGTGCCGTCTCCGACCGCGACGATCTCGCGCCAGCCGATCCGATCCGGGTTCGACCGATCCTCGAACCGGATGGCCGTCGCGGCCGTGATCGGAGTCGTGAGCGCCGCCTCGTATTCGCAGACCGTGCGCATCGTCGGCAGGCCGCCTGAGCCCGGCGGGAAGCTGAGCCCGGCCGTGGTCGTCGTCAGGGGGATCGGCGTGCCGCCCACGCTCAGGACGAGTTCGCCGGCGAGGCGGGGACAGGCGGCCAGCCGCTCGGCCGCGACCTCGGCGTCAGTGACGGTCCCATCGCCGTTCGAATCGATTCGCTGGCGCTCCTGGAAGGTCGGGATCTCGGCCTGGTCGCTGACCACGTCGACCAGGATCCGGTCGGCGCCGATCCGCAGGCCGGCGTAGTGGTTGATCGTGAAGTTGCCGAGCGGATGGGCGGCCACGGCGGCCGGCAGCAGCACGGCCAGGGCTACGGCGGCGATGAGCGCGACGAACCGGCGGCGGGTCACTGGCCGAGGGCCTTGCGAGCGTCGGCCGCGCCGAGCGGGTCGAACGCCGGATTCAGGGCGAGCGCAGCCTGGAGATGGGCCCGGCCGTCAGCCGTGTGGCCGGTGGCCAGCTCGATCGTCCCGAGGTGGTAGAGGAGCCGGGGATCCTGGGTGCCCAGGGCGATGGCCTGCTGGGCCGGGGCCAGCGCGTCGGCCGGGCGGCCGGCGGCGTACAGGGTCCAGGCCAGGGCGTCGTAGCCGTAGATGTCCTTGCGGTCGACCAGTTCGGCCTGCGCGAGGGTGACGGCCTGGTCGGTGTTGCGGTGGTGGGTCGCGTCGAACAGGGCGAGCTCGCGGTTGTAGACCTGCGACTGGATGTCGCCGAGCTTGCCGATGAAGTCGACCGCCTGGTACTCCTTCTCGGCCTGGGCCTGATCGCCCTTGATCGCGTACAGGTCGCCGAGGTAGGCCAGCAGCTCCGGCTTGGGGATGATCGTGGACGCCGAGCGGTAGTAGGCGATCGCGCCATCGATGTCGCCCTTGGCGAAGGCCGCCCGGCCGCGACCGGCCAGCGCGAGGTAGTAGTTCGGGAAGATCCGCAGCGAGGCTGCGTACTGCTGGTCGGCACCATCGATGTCGCCCTTGTTCCAGCGGTACTCGCCGGCCACGTAGAGATCGAAGGCCTGCTCCTCCGCGGAGGCGTTCAGGCTGGCGGCGCCGCTGGCCGCCTGGTCGGCGAGCCCGATCGCGTCGGCGGTCCGGCCCTGCAGGAACGCGAGCCGGGCGAAGCGGATCGTGACCGCGGGACCGTCGAGCTTCTCGCGCAGGTTCGTGAACGCGGCCTGGGCCGTGTCGATGTCGCCGATCTCGAGGCTGGCGTCGCCGATGACCGCGACGGCGCCGAGGGCGTGCAGGTCGGATTTCAGGATCGCTGTGCCCTCCGTGATCGCTTCCTTCCAGTTGTGGAGCGTCACGAGGTTTCGGGCGAGGTCGGCCCGAGCGCCGTTGTTGCCGGGGAAGAGATCGAGCGCCTTGCGAAACGCCTGCTCGGCCAGGGCGTACTGGGCGATGTCGCCGGTCTCCCGACCCTTCTGGGCGTAGAGCTCGCCGAGATACTGGTACTGCTGGTCGCTCGTCGGGTTGGCCTTGATGCGGCCGAGCCAGAACGCGATGCGGTTGTCGGTGTCCGCGGTGTCGGCCGTGCCGATGCCCGTGCCGACCGCGGGCGCCTCGGGCTGGGTGACCGGATCCTGGACGGTCGTGGTCCGGGGCACGTTCGGCCGGCCGCTGGCGCTCCCCTGGACGAGGAGGACGTAGCTGAGGAGCACGACCACGATGGCTCCGATCGGGAGCAGGAGGAGTGGCGATCGTGGAACCGCGTTGAGTCTGTTCACTGCGGGTCGTGTCCTCTGGATGTGGTGGCTGAAGGCAGGAGTGGGATCGGGGAGCCGAGGCGAGGCCGCGGCTCCCCGATTGCGTCCTAGTTGGCGACCCCGATGAAGGGGAAGCTGCTCCGGAACGTGGAGTCGTTGCTGATGCAGTCGCTCGCGCCCGGGGTATTGGCACCCACGGCCAGGAGCGTGTCGATGACGTCGTCATCGAGTCGGCGCCCATTGAGGAAGCCGCTCGTGTCGCCCGTCTTGTAGGTCAGCAGGTCTGGGACCAGCAGGTCCGCGATGCCGGAAGCCTGTGCGTCCGTGTACGGGTGGGCGAACGCCGTGCTCACGGCCTTGAGGGTCGCGATGACGTTCGTCTTGAAGCCGAGACCGGCCTGCTCGCCTGGCTGCGTGCGGTTGAAGAGCTCCTTGACGGAGTTCACCGACGCGTCACCGGCGACGAGGTGGTTGTTGAAGACCGTGTTGATGCCCGGTCGACCCATTGAGTCGACCTGGACCCACTGGCCGCTCTTGAACAGCTGCGTATTGGCCGAGACGCCGACCGTCTTGCCTGTGCCGCCGATGTTCGTGTTCGGCACCATCAGGACGATCGAGCTGACGTTGAGGCCCTTGAAGAAGTCGACCTTGTTCGCGTCGCAAAGCTTGCGGCCGTTGTCAGCGCCAAGGATGTTGCCCTTGAACGCGTCGAGGTCGAAGAAGAAGGGATCGTCCGCGAGGCCGGTCCACAGCTTGGTGCCACCCGCGAGGATGATCGTGTGGCCCGTGGGGCCGCCGCCCCAGAGGAGGCCATTGCGCCAGATCCGCACCGTCTGCGACCCGCCGGACGGGGCGCTGAAGCGAAGCGTGTAGGTGACGTCGGGGCGCGTGTCGCCGTTGGTGTCAACGGTGATGTTGTACTGGACGCCGCTGCCGAAGTAGATGGTCGAGTTCGGCAGAGCGCCGGCACCCGGGTTGACGTTGGCGATCAGCACGGTGCGCGTCTTGTCGTTGGTGCTGTACGCGTAGACGTCCGTCAGGTCCGCTGCGCCCATCGAACTCACCGTCGGCGAGTCGAGATGGTCCGCCGCCTGGGCGCCGATCGGTGCCATGCCAACGGCCAGGATGACCGCGGCCGAGGCGATCGACGCCACACGGCTCAAAGGTTGTCGCACGAAGGATTCTCCTCTTGGGGACTCGGGTTGGACGGCTGGCCGGCGGCCAGCCTTCAGCGCGTTGGGTCGCGCCGGATGCAGGGCTTCCCGCAGTTGACACCTCCTCGCCCGGGGTGGGCATGCCTCCGATCCGTCAGGGCCGTGTCTTGAGCCGGCTCGAGTGACGTGATGCCCTTCGTTCGCACGGGCCACCGGGACGGATCAATCGCCGGACGCGGCGGGCTCATGCCGCGGACAGCCGCGCTGGAGTCGCGGACCCGGCGCCATTGGGAGGCCATCGACGAACCGACGACGCCCCGGCCCGCGCCCGGTCGTTCGTTCGGGTCTCGATCGCCCGCCGAGACCGATCGATCCGTCAGATGAGCGCGCCACCGACCGTATCCAGGACGAGCCCGTCACTTGAGCACCCTCGGCTCATCTGACCGCGTCCGAGGGTCGCGGTCGGTCGTGCCGTGCGGGCGCGGTCGGCCGATGCGTCGGCGAAAGCTGGATCACGAGCGCACAGCGCTCAGGCGACGGAACGACCCTCGGCGCCGCGCTCTCGCGGGCAGCGCTCTCCCGGGTAGCGCTCTCCGGGGCCGCGCTCTCGCGGACCGCGCACGTCGGCCCGCGGCGATCGGCCCGCGGCGATCGGCCACGGCAGAGCGGCCGCGCTGGAGCCGCGTCGTCGTGGTCCCGCCGGTGATCCCGGTCGAACTGACGCCCGGGCCTGCGCCATCGTCCTCAGACGGCCCGACGCCGCCCGGCGTCAGGCGGGACGGCGGAACAGCGCGAACTTGCTCGACGGCGCGGCCCCGGTCTTCATCGCGAACCAGTCGCCCGTGTAGACGATCGGGCCGATCCAGCGAGCGCTCCGGGGGTTGGATTTCGAGTGGCCGGCGACCCAGCGCCACCAGGCCTGGAGCCGGCCCATCGTCCTTGGCGAACCGGCCTCGATGGGGTTGTTGGCGAGGACGGTCGCACCCTCGACGGTCACGACCTCCAGGCCGGCGGCGATCAGCGGATCGGCGTAGGTTGCCAGCGCCCGGGCCCGGGAGTGCTTGTTCGGATCGTAGGGTCGCTCGAGGTCGGCGTGGAGGAGGATCGGCTCGGCCAGCAGCAGGTGCCCGCCGGGAGCGACGGCCCCCGCGACGTTGGCGAGCGCCTGCCGGAAGGCCGATTCCTCGGTCACGTGGAGCAGCACGTTCAGGCACGTCACGAGTTCGTACGTCTCGGTGCCGAGACTGCCGGCCGCGGCGATGTCGGCGACCCAGAACCGGCCGGCGGACCCGAATCGTTCATTGAGGCGCTCGACGGCGAGCGGGACGAGGTCACAGCCATCCACCCGGGCGCCGAGCCGCTGCCAGAACCCGACCCAGTAGCCCGTGCCGGCCCCGACGTCGAGGACGGTCCTCGGCGCAGGCCGGTCGAGGTGCCGGCGATGCAGGAAGCGCCGCAGGTTGCGGGCCAGCGAGCGGTACAGCCAGGCGTTGATCTGCGGGGGCAGCGCCGATTGGCCGACCGCGCTCAGGTCGTCGCGTTCGTGGAGCTGCTGCCAGTAGTCGGGCGCGGAGTAGGGCATCGGGATCCTCGTCCAGGCGGTCATCGACCGTCGGCGTGACGGTACCAGCGTTGGACCCTCGGCCGGCCGCCGCGGCGAACGGCCCGTGACGATCGGCCGCGCCCCGGAACCGGGCGGCCGGTGCCGTTCGCCCGCAGCGGCGGATACACTCCGACCGTGACACCGACAACGCTGCCGGGCGGGCGCGGCTGGTTCATCACGTTCGAGGGCCCGGAGGGCGCCGGCAAGACGAGCCAGGCCGCCCAGCTGGTCCGAACTGCCCGCAGCGCAGGGCTCGACTGCGTCGCCGTCCGCGAACCCGGCGGGACCCCGCTCGGCGAACGCATCCGCGACGTCCTGCTGGATGCCGCGCCGGCCGAGGTCCAGATCGGGTCGCGGACCGATGCGCTCCTCTTCAACGCGGCGCGCGCGCAACTCGTCGCCGACGTGATCGAGCCCGCGCTCGCCGCGGGAGCGCTGGTCGTCTGCAGCCGGTTCGCGGATTCGACGCTCGCCTACCAGGGCTACGGCGCCGGGTTGCCGCTGGACGCGCTTCGCTCGCTCGAGCGGTTCGCCACGGGTGGCCGCAGCCCCGACCTGACGATCCTGCTCGACGTGCCCGTCGAGATCGGCCTCGCCCGCAAGCACGGCTCGGAGGTGACGCGGTTCGAGGCGGACTTCGACCTCGACTTTCACCGCCGGGTCCGGGCCGGCTTCCTCGCGCTGGCGGCCGCGGAGCCCGACCGCTTCGTCGTCATCGACGCGACGGCAGAGCCCGACCTCGTGCAGGAGCAGATCCTCGCGGCTGTGCTCGGCCGGACCGGTCCATGGCCCTCGGCCGCCGCCGCGGATGCCGGTACCGGCGATCCGCGCTCGCCGTCAGTTCGCGGGGCAAGTGAACCGCGCGGGCCGTTGGAGCGCATACCCCAATGAGCGACCCCGGCGAGCCGGTCCGCCTGCGTCAGGCGACGCCGGCCGACGATGCCGATCGCGAGATTTTGGAGCGTGTTGCCGGGGGGCAGCTCGATGCACTTGAGATGTTGTACGACCGATACCGGACGATGGCCTACTCCATCGCATTGCGAATCACGACCGATCCGACACTCGCCGAGGACGTCGTCCAGGAGGCGTTCCTGGGCGCGTGGCGCAACGCCGGCCGCTACTCGGAATCCCGGGCCAGCGTGAAGACGTGGTTCCTGGCGATCGTCCACCATCGGGCCGTCGACGCCGTGCGCCGGCGCCGGCCGACGAGCGAGCTGCCCGAGCGGGAGGAGATCCCGCCGCAGGCACTGACCCTGCCCGACGTCTGGCCCGAAGTCGCCGGCCGACTCGACAGCGACGAGATCAAGGTCGCCCTGGCGACGCTCAGCGACGTCCAGCGCGAGGCGATCGAGCTCGCCTATTTTGGCGGCCTGACCCAGCAAGAGATCGCTGTCCGGACCAATACGCCCCTCGGTACCGTCAAGAGCCGGATGCGGTTGGGCCTCCTCGCGATGCGCCGCGCGCTGATGGGCGACGCCGGCCGGCTGGCCGGCAGCCTGGAAATGGATGAGGCGTCATGGCCGGGCTGAGCTGCGACGACGTCCGCGAGCTGGCGGGGGCCTACGTCCTGGATGCCCTCGAGCCGGACGAGGCCCTGGCCGTGGCTGAGCACCTGGCGACCTGCCCGGAGTCCCACGAAGAGCTGTTCGAGCTGGGCGGCGTCGTGCCCTACCTGGCCGAAACCGTCGAGCTGGTCGAACCGCCGGCCGAGCTGCGCGGCCGGATCCTGGCCGCGGCCACGAAGGACCTCGAGGCTCGTGCCGCCGGCGAGGCCGCGGCCGTGACGGCCACCTCTGCGGGCGTCGCCGGGGCCGGCGAGCCGGCGGGTCCCGCGGTTGCGAGCGTCCCGCTGACGAGCGATGCGCAGGCGCCCGAATCCATCGATGATGTCCGCGCCCGTGGGAGCGCAAGCGTGCCCGGGGCGGCGGGAGCGACGGCGTCCGCGCCGGCCGTCCGACCCGTCCCGACGGCGCCGGTGCCGATCCAGGCGCCGCGGCGCGCCGCGATCCGTCCGGTCTGGCTCGTCGGTCTTGCCGCGGTCCTCGCCATCGTCGCGCTGGGGGCCTGGAATGTCAGCCTGCAGCGTGACCTCTCGAACGCCCGCGATTACCAGGCGCGAGTGAGCGAGCTCCTGGCCCTGGCGCGCGCCCCCGGGGCGCGGATCGCCATCCTGTCGGACAGCGTCGCCGGCCCCAACGCACAGCCGAACGGCCTCGCGGTCATGCCGGCCGATCAGCCCGGTCGACTCGTCGTCACCGGCCTGACGCCGACCACCGGCAACCAGGCCTATGTGGCCTGGGCGATCGTCGCCGGCCAGGCCCCGGTCCCGATCGGCTCGTTCACGGTCGGCTCCGACGGCGTCGGCCACTACGACAACATGCCCGCAGCGCCCGCGACGTCAGTGACGCTGGCCGTCACGCTGGAGCCGGTCTCGACCGTGACGGCGCCGAGCGGACCGATCGTCTCGAGCGGGCAGGTTCCGGCCGCGGGCTGACGCCGGGCCGAGTGGCGCGAGCCGCCGGGTGAGGGTGGCGCAGCGAGCCACGAGACGCCGCGAATCGCCTGCCGCGAAGAGAGGCCGCCGTCCCGGTGTGACGCCTGGCCCTGGGTCAGCTGCGGCTGGTCGAGCCCGCCGCCACGAGGTGGCCCGGCCCCATCGCCTGCGCATCCGCGAGCGCGGCCGAGGCCGAGGCCAGCATCTCCTCCGAAGATGAGCCGTCGTGCGGGAACTGCGCGACGCCGGCCGAGACCGTCACGCGCGATTCGCCGACGGCGGCGAGGTCCCGGACGCCATCGAGGACGCGCTGGGCCACCGTCGCCCCGGCTGAGCCCGGCGCGATGACCACGAATTCGTCGCCGCCGTAACGGGCCACGGTGTCGACGAGGCGGACGGATTCGGCGAGCACCGAGGCCACGGCGCGCAGGACGTCGTCGCCCGCCTCGTGGCCGGCGGCGGTGTTGATCGCGCCGAGGCCGTCGATGTCGAAGATGGCGATGGCGATCTCGCTGCCCTGGCGCGCGGCGCGGGCGAGCTCGAGCTCGAGGATCCGGCCGAAGGTGCGCTGGTTGGCAAGCCCGGTCAGCGGGTCCGTATGGGCCATGCGCTCGAACCATTCCGAGCGCTCCTGGACCATCGACGCGAGCCGGGCCCGATCGATGGCGACGCCCATCAGGTCGACCACGGCGCCGACGAGGAGCGTCTCCCCGGCGTCCAGGCGGCGGCTGCCCGGCCAACCCAGGATCAGGAGGCCGAGTGGCAGCTCGATGCCGCCTCGCGTCACGGCGAGCGGCCGGAGCACGGCCGAGCCGAGGCCCATCGCGCCCAGCGCACCGATCGATTCGGTGTCCGTGGGCAGGTCGCGGGCCGTCCGGTCGCGGGCGGTCATGGCGATCGGATCGTCGTCAGCATCGACCGCCGCCTGGAGCGTCCCTCGCTGCTCATCGGCGACGCCGGCCGCGACGACCAGCTGGAGCTCGGTCCGATCCGGGTCCTGCAGGAAGATGACGGCCATCGGGGCGCCGAGCTGCTCGGACAGCAGGCCGACCAGGCGGCTGACGGAAGCGTCGAGGTCGTCGCCCTGGGCGAGGACGCCCGCGCCCTCGATGAGCACCTGGAGCTCCGTCTGGTTCGCCCGATTCATCGATGTCCTTCCATCTCCGCCGCCGGCGGGCTCGGCGTCGGGATTGGGCCCCCGCCGGTTCGTGCGATTGTACGACCCCGCCCAAGGACCATCGACTGACCCGATCGGCTCGTCGGCGGTGACCATAGGCGGTGGCGCGCAGGCACCGGGCCCGGGAACGCCGGTCCATCGCCGAATCCGTCGCCTATACTCCGGCGCGTGAAGCTGATCGTGGCGATCGTCCACAACGAGGACGCCGGCGTGCTCGTCGATGCCCTGCTCGAGGGCGAATTCCGGGCGACCCGGCTCCACAGCTCGGGTGGCTTCCTCAAGCAGTCCAACGCGACGATTCTCATCGGGATCGACGACGCCGCCGTCGAGGACGTGATGAGCGTCATCCGGGCGAACTGCAAGGCGCGGACGCAGATCGTGAACCCGATGCCGCCGATCATGGAACCGGGCGAGTTCTTCATGCCCTACCCGCTCGAGGTCGAAGTGGGCGGCGCCACGGTCTTCGTGATCCCGGTCGAGCGCTTCGAACGGCTGTAGCCTCGGCGTGACGGTTCGACCCGACCTCGTCGACGTCTGGATCTTCCGCCTCGTGGATGACGCCCCGCAGATCCTGATGCTCCATCGCGCGCCCGGCCGCGTGCTGGCCGGCCTGTGGCAGGGGGTGTCGGGCGGGATCGAGATGGGCGAGCCGATCGTCCAGGCGGCGCTCCGCGAGGTCCGCGAAGAGACGGGCATCACGGGTGGCGCGATCGAGGCGCTCTACAGCCTGGATTTCGTGGCCTCGTTCCTCTGGACGCCGCTCGACGCGGTGATGTCGAGTGTCCACTTCGGGCTGCGGGTCCGGCCGGACACCGAGCCGACGCTGTCCCATGAGCACGATGACCACCGCTGGATGTCGTTCGAAGAGGCGACCGCCATCTCCGTCTGGCCGGGCTACCGGGACGGCATCCTGCGCGTTCGGGAGTGCCTGCTCGATCCCGACCGGGCGTCCTGGTTCGCCTTGACGCTCGATGGCCGGGCGGTCCGGCCGTAGGCAGCGGGTCGTGGGCTCGCCGGCCGTTGTAGACTGCGATGCAACCTGACCCACCGCAGCCAGGAGGGCCGATTGCGCGAGCACCGCGATCCCGCCGCCGACCCGAATCCCTTTCCTGAGAGCGCGTTCGATGGTGCGCCGCTGACGGCGACGCTCCGGACGCCTGCCCAGCCGGGCCTGGCTGACCGTCGCGTGTTCCACTCCAAGGTCGATCGGATCCGGCCGACCTATGGCTTCGAGGACGTCTCGCTGGCGCCGGGCACGCGGACCGTCGAGCCGAACGACGTCGACCTCGGCCAGGTCTTCGCGGGCATCCCGCTGGCGATTCCCGTCCTCGCGGCCGCCATGGACGCCGTCGTCGATGCGACCTTCGCCGGCCGCCTGGCGGGCCTCGGCGGCCTCGCGATCCTCAATCTCGAAGGCATCCAGACGCGCTACGAGAACCCGGCCGACGTGCTGATGCAGATCGCCGCGGCCCCCGACGACCAGACCCAGGCGATCCTCGCCGACGCCTATCGCCAGCCGATCCGGGACGACCTCGTGGCGCGGCGGATCGAGGAGATCCACGCAGCGGGCTCCCGGGCAGCCGTGGCGTCGACACCGGCCGCGGCCAGGCGGTTCGGCCCGTTCTGCGCCGAGCATGGCGCGGACCTGTTCCTCGTCCAGTCGCAGGTTTCGTCGGCCCGCCACCTCGCCGCGGGCTACGACCCGCTTGAGCTGGCCGATTTCACCCGGTTCATGCCGATCCCCGTGGCCGTCGGCAATACGACGAGTGCCGAGGCGGCCTTCGCCCTCATGGAGCAGGGGATCGCGGCGATCTTCGTGGGGGTCGGGCCCGGTGCCGCCTGCACGACCCGCGAGGTCCTCGGCATCGGGGTGCCGCAGGTCACCGCGATCAGCGACGTGGCCGCCGCGCGCGACGCCTTCTTCGCCGAGACGGGTCGCTACGTCCCGGTCGTGGCCGACGGGGGGATGCGACGCGGCGGCGAGATCGCCAAGGCGATCGCGGCCGGCGCGGACGTGGTCATGCTCGGCTCGCCGCTGGCTCGCGCCGACGAAGCCCCCGGTCGCGGTTCGAACTGGGGGATGGCGTCACCGTCGCCGACGCTGCCCCGCGGGACTCGCATCAAGGTCGGCACGGTCGGCCCGCTCGAGCGGATCCTGTTCGGTCCGGCCCGCGTCACAGACGGTTCGGAGAACCTCATGGGAGCCCTGCGGCAGTCGATGGCGGCCCTCGGCGCGCGCACGATCCGGGAGATGCAGCAGGTCGAGATGGTCTACGCGCCATCCGTCCAGACCGAGGGCAAGTCCTGGCAGCAGCGGGGCCGCTGACGCCGCTCCCGATGCGATGACCGACGCCGGCATCGCGGACCAGCTTTCGAGCTGGGGCAAGATCGTCACGATCGAGACGCAGGGTCGAACGACGTCGCGCCCGGCCCGCGCAGGCGTGGGCTTCATCGAGGAGCCCGACGGGTCGCTGCTCGTGGCGGCGGGGGACGTCACGGCCGACTGGGCCCAGAACCTCCAGGCCAATCCGGCCTGCCGGCTGACGATGGAATCGCGGACCTGGCCGGCCGTCGCCGACGAGCTCGCGGGGGCGGATCGGAACCTCGCCATCCGCGAGCTGATCCTGAAGTACGGCACGCCGGCCGAGCGGCTCGGCGCCGGGCCGGCGTTCCGGTTGCGGCCGACCGGCGGCTCGGGGCCGGCAGTGCGCGACGCGCCAGGCGCGTCGGCCCGTGAGGCGGCCCGCGATGCGCCCGGCGAGGCGGGACGATGACGACGGCCCGACCCGCCAGCCTCTACGAGCGCGCCGGCGGCATGGCGTTCTTCGAGCGGCTCGTCGACGCGTTCTACGACGGCGTGGCCGCCGACCCGGACCTGCTCGCGCTCTACCCCGAACCAGCCGACCTCAGCGGCGCCCGGCACCGGTTGACGCTGTTCCTCGCCCAGTACTGGGGCGGCCCCACGACCTACGATGAGGAGCGCGGCCACCCCCGCCTGCGGATGCGGCATGCGCCCTTCGCGATCGGCCCGGGCGAGCGCGACCGCTGGCTCACGCACATGTGCGCCTCGCTGGAGCGTGCCGCGCCGGACCGGGACGTCGCCGCCGAGCTGTGGCGCTACTTCGAGATGGCCGCCGAGGCGATGCGCAACCGCGACTGACGGCGGTTCTTCCCCCGGGCGGGGGACCTGCGCCGGAATCCGGCTACGTCATCCGTCGCGAGCCCGGTGTGTCCTTCATCGACCCGCGGACTCCGCATTCTCCCGTCGAGGTTCGCGCCGGCCGGCCTGACTCTGTGCCCAGCACCGGCGAATGCCCGGGCAGGCACAGCAGCCAGGAGCGTCCGATGTTCCACCCCGACCTGCAGGACCAGCGGCCAACGAGCGCGGCGACCACGCCGTTCGCCGGCCTTCGCGTGGGCTGTCTCGTCGAGGGCTGCACCTGCAAGGACGCGCGAATCGTGTCACCGCGCCGGGCGGCGTTCTTCGCCCGGATCGCCCGCCTCAACGGCGAGACGGCCGATCGAGTCATCCCGGCCGAGGCCGGCTGGACCATGCCGTCAGCGGCGGACGCCTGACTCGCGTCGCCGAATCGCAACCGGATCCTTTGAAGGAGGAAGCCATCATGAGCGCAGCCAGTCAGCCCACCGAATCCGGGAGGTTCTGGACCGAACCAGCCGGCATCTCGCCGGCGCACGTCCTCGGCGCCGGGGTCCTCGCGATCCTTGGGTTCATGGCCATCACGGTCGGCGGCGTCGCCGTTCCCGCCGCGATGTACCTCGACAGCCACGGTTACATCACCCGCCCGGCCGATCATGCCGTGATCGCCGGCCTCGCGATCTGGATCGTGCCGATCGTCGTCGCCGGCGCGACGCAGCTCGTCGCCGCCGGCGCGATCGTCGCCGGGATGCGGCGTGGCGCCGGGTTCGGTGCGGCCGTGGCGCTGATCGGCGCCATCGTCACCGGCGGCCGTCGCCGTGGCCATTGCCACGGGTCACGACCCGTTCGCCTCGGTCAGCACCCTGCCCGGCCACTCGTCCACCGATGGCCTCGAGATCGTCGGCGTCACCTTCGTCGCCTATCTCGCCGCCTTCCTCGCCCTGGTCGGCCGGCGGCCGGCCCGGGGCTGAACTTCACTCCATCCGGGAGGCCGGCTGCACCGCGCCTGGTCAACGCCCTTCCGCCTCTTCTCCCTTCCACGGCCGCACGGGGACGCCCGGGCGGCCGTTACACTTGCCCGAAGCACGCACCGGGAGGGACGGTCGATCGATCCTGAGACGACGCATCCGCCCCGCGAGGACCAGACCGACCACGAGGCGCCGCCGCGGCCCAAGCGCGGCAAGACCGTCCACGGCGAGGCCGCCAACGCCGGCCACCGGGTCCTGGCCCCCGACGATGCCGAGGTCGAGGCCTATCTCGAGACCGCCCTCAAGGCGCCCGCCCCGGAACGCTCGCCCGACGATCGGCCGGCCGGCGCCGCGGACACCGCCCCCGGCACCGTCGTCGTCCTCGACTTCGGCAGCCAGTTCGCCCAGCTGATCGCCCGCCGTGTCCGCGAGCTGGACGTCTATTCCGAGCTGCTCCCGTTCGATACCCCGTTCGAAGAGCTCGAGCGCCGGGGCGCACGCGCGATCATCCTCTCGGGCGGCTGGAACTCGGTCTACGATGCGGACGCGCCGCGGCCCGATCCGGCCATCTGGTCGGGCCGGATCCCGGTGCTCGGGATCTGCTACGGCGCCCAGCTCATGGCCCGCGAGCTGGGTGGCGACGTGATGGCCGCGGATCACCGCGAGTACGGCCCGGCCAACGTCACGATCACGTCCGAGGACGGCCTCTTCGTCGGCCTCGAGCGCGAGCAACCGGTCTGGATGAGCCACGGCGACTCGATCACCCGGCTGCCGGACGGCTTCCGGGCCACGGCCCAGACCGATTCGACGCCCTATGCCGGCCTCGCCGCACCCGATCGGAACCTGTACGGCATCCAGTTCCACCCAGAGGTCGTGCACACGCCGCGCGGCCGGCAGGTCCTGCGCAACTTCGTCGTGGACATCGCGAAGATCCCCCAGACCTGGACGCCGGCCAACTTCATCGACACGACCGTCGCCGGCATCCGCGAGCGCGTCGATCTTCATGCCCGTGAGATCGGGACGGACGGCCTCGTGATCTGCGCGCTGTCGGGTGGGGTCGATTCGGCGGTGGCGGCGGCGCTCGTCCATCGTGCCGTCGGCGACCGGCTGACCTGCATCTATGTCGACCACGGGCTGATGCGCAAGAAGGAATCGGAGCTCCTCCGGGTCACCTTCGAGCGCGACCTCGGGATGAACCTCGTGATGGTCGACGCGCGCCAGCGATTCCTCGCCCGGCTTGCCGGGGTCGAGGACCCGGAGCAGAAGCGCAAGATCATCGGCGACGAGTTCATCCGGGTCTTCGAGGAAGAGGCGGCCAAGCTCGGCCAGATCGACTTCCTGACCCAGGGCACGCTCTACCCGGACGTCATCGAATCGGCGACGTCAGAGACCAAGGCTGCCCAGAAGATCAAGACGCACCACAACGTCGGCGGCCTGCCCGCCGATCTCCGCTTCCAGCTGATCGAGCCGCTGCGCTACCTCTTCAAGGACGAGGTTCGGCGCGTCGGATTGCAGCTCGGCCTGCCCGAGGCGATGGTGCTCCGCCAGCCGTTCCCGGGGCCGGGTCTCGCGATCCGGATCATCGGCGAGGTCACGGCGGAGCGGCTCGACACGCTCCGCGAGGCGGACTGGATCGTCATCGACGAGATCAAGGGCGCCGGGCTCTACCGCAGCCTGTGGCAGTCCTTCGCGATCCTGACGCCCGTTCGATCCGTCGGGGTGATGGGCGACGGCCGAACCTATGCGAACGTCGTCGCGATCCGGGCGGTCACCTCCGAGGACGGCATGACCGCCGACTGGGCCAAGCTTCCCTACGACGTCCTCGGCAAGATCTCGAGCCGCATCGTCAACGAGGTCCCCGGTGTGAACCGGGTCGTCTACGACATCAGTTCGAAGCCCCCCGCCACGATCGAGTGGGAGTAGCCACCTCCCATCGTCCTGGCAATCGCCCGACCGCGTCCAAAGCGGAGTTCCGCGCCGTCATCGGCCCGAGGTCCCGCTACGATCGACTAGGGCGAGGGGTACTGTCGGGCACCGGTCCGTGCTCGATTCGGGCGCTACAGTCTGGCCATGACTGACCAGAGTCTGTCCCGGACCCTGTCCGACAGTTCGCCCGGGTCGACGGCCGCGCCTGTGCCCATCGCCGGCACGGCCGCAAGCCTGGACGACGCGAGCCCCACCATCGAGATGGCCGCCGCGCCCAATGCGCCCGCCGTCGAGACGGACGCGGACCCCGCTGGCGCCCCAGCCGCCGCGCCGCTCGCGGCCTATGGCGTCTCGACGCCGTTGGCCGCACCCCGCTGTCCGTGGTGCTCGGCCGACCTGCCCGCCGGGACGATTGATCGATGCCCGGCCTGCGGCGCCAACCTGACGCCAGAGGGCGATCCGAGCATCCCTGGGGTGACCGAGGTCATCGGTCAGGCCTCGCGGGCCCTGCCGACCGAGCCCGCCCGTCGGAGCAGCCGGTTGCTGTCGTGGATCAGCGGCGACATCGAGCCCGATCCAGTCCCCATCAACGCCGGCGATAACGCGCAACTCGAAGCGCTTGCGCCGCCGCCGCTGGAGGTCCGCCGCGAGATGCTGCGCCTCCAGCTCGAGGCCGAGGGCTTCGTGATCACCGACGACGAACCGGCCGATAACGCCGTGGCGGCCACCGACGCAGCAGAACCGGCCACCCTCGCCACGCTCGACGCCGAGCCCGCCGCGACTGCCCCCGCCGCCGCACCCGCCGCGCCGATCCAGGCCGATGCCCCGACCATGCCGGACGCGGTCGTCTCGGCCCAACCATCGTCCGACCAGGCGCCGACGCAACTCCACGGCTGATCATCGGCCCGTCACGCAGCGAACGGTCCCGGCCTCATCCCGTCATCGGGCTACCCTTGCCTC
This sequence comes from uncultured Chloroflexia bacterium, assembly GCA_963716375.1. Classification (GTDB taxonomy): domain Bacteria; phylum Chloroflexota; class Limnocylindria; order Limnocylindrales; family CSP1-4; genus VGPE01. The sequence continues at coordinate 157,746 of OY970306.1, forward strand.
GTGCCAGATCGACTGCCCGCGCCCGGCCCCTCGTTCCTCCGAGAGCACGAGGTTCGGATCGGCGACCACGCCTATCGGGCCGGCCTCAGCCGGCCGATGACGACCGACGACGGCTGGTGGCTGGCGCTTCTCTGGGTCACCGATGACGACGGGGTGATCAGCTTCCGGCAGGTCGCGCCGGCGGCGGGCCCGCCTCCGGAGCCACCGCTGCTGCGTCTCGGTCCGGCGATCTCGGGCGCCCTCTCCGGCATGATCCTCGAGGAGAACGGGCGCCTGTCGGTGCGCCTCAACGTCGTCGCGCCGCCCGACGATCCAGCACGGCCGTGGCTCTGCCCGCTGGCCGTGCGGGCCGGCTTTCGGTGGGAGCCGATGCGTGCCGCGACGATGCGCTCGAACGAGATCGCCGAGATGGTCCTCGCCGCCTTCAGACGCTCGATCGAAGGCCTGTCGCGCCCGTGAGGTCCGCCGGATCGCGTGGGCGGCCCGTTTGGGGGGCACAGGGTAGACTTCCGCGGACCATCAATGCGTGACCTCTTCGACGACTTCATGGACGAGCTGCGACGCCGCCAGGCGGGTGAGCAGCCGGGCACCGGTCCCGACCATCGGAAGCAGGCGGGGCTGCCCCCAGCCTCGGATGACGACGACGCCCCCGAATCCGACCCTCGAACCGACGATTCGGAGGATGTGCCTGAGGCCGGGACCGACGACGACACGCCGTCGGAGCGAGAGCCGGAGGACGGCGATTCCGAGCCGGTCCCGGTCAGTGGCCCGGTCATCCTGCTTGACGGTGGCGCGGGCGGCCGCCGCCGGACGCGGCGGCGCGGTCCTGGCGGCCCGAACGATGGGGCCGGGCTGACCGATCAATTCGGCGGCAGGCGCATCGCCCTCGTCGTGATCGGGATCGTGGTGCTGGTCATCCTCCTGCTCGCCGGCAGCGTCCTGGACCTGTGGACGGACGTCATCTGGTACCGCAGCGTCGGGTTCGATTCCGTGTTCTGGACCCGCCTGTGGTCCCAGTTCATCCTGTTCATCGGAACCGGGCTCGGCGCCCTGATCTTCCTGCTCGTCAATATCTGGCTGGCTGGCCGGCTCGTGCCGCCGCCCGATCCGGACCGGCCGAGCAGCCTCTCGGGTTTCCTCGATCGACTGGCCACGGCCGGCGGCCCATTCGAGGACCGTGGCCCGTTCGGCAGCCCCGGTGGCCCCAGCGGCCTGAGTGGCCGCGGCCGATCACCGGGAGTTCGCTACCGCGGTCCGTTCAACGGTCCCGGCAACGACCCATCGGGCGCCGGCGGCAGCGGCCGGCCACCCGGCCGGGCGAATTCGACGCGCGGCGTCTTTGGCGACAGTGGCGGCCTCGGCGGCAGCGGCATCGCCACGGACGAGCTGCCGGATCTCACGCCGGTCGGCTTCTGGCTGATCGTCGGCCTGGCCGTGCTGCTCGCGCTCGGACTCGGTGTCGCCCTGAGCGGCCAGTGGGAGACCATCCAGCTGTGGCTCCACCAGGTCCCGTTCGGGACCGATCCGGCGCAGCCCGTCACCGACCCGGTCTTCCACCGCGACATCGGCTTCTTCCTGTTCCAGCTGCCGTTCCTGCGCCTCGTGCAGTCGACGGCCAACGGCATCCTGCTCGTCGGCCTGATCGTGGTCGCGGCGCGCTACGGCCTGGCCGCGATGCGCGGCGGGTTCACGGCGACGACGCCCATCCGCGTCCACCTGGCCGTCCTCGGCGGGCTGTACCTGCTGTCGGTCGCGGCCGGCTATCAGCTCGACAAGTACGACCTCTCCTACAGCACCCAGGGGTTCGTGGCCGGCGTCAGCTATACCGACCAGAACGCGCGCTTCCTGGCATTCGACGTGCTGACGGTCGTGGCCGCCCTGGCCGCGGCGCTCCTCGTGGGGGCGGCATTCACGAAGCTGATCTGGCCGTTCGGGCTCGCGATCGGCGTCTGGCTGGCCGCCTCGGTCGTGCTCAGCGGCATCTATCCGCAGCTGGTCCAGCGCTTCTCGGTCGAGCCGAACCAGTACGCCCAGGAGACGCCGTACATCGCCAACAACATCTCGATGACGCGGCTCGCCTTCGGGCTCGACGGCTGGCACGAGCTCGACTACAACGGCGAATCGCCCCTGACGGCGCAGGCCGTGGCGGCCGAAGCGCCGACGTTCACGAATGCACGCCTCTGGGATTACCGGCCGCTGGGCGCGACGCTGGACCAGATCCAGACCGTCCGCCAGTACTACGACTTCACCGACGTCGACACGGACCGCTATGAGCTCAATGGCGAGACACGGCAGGTGATGCTGGCGGCCCGCGAGCTCGCCCAGGATCGATCGGATTCGTCGAGCTGGGTGAACCAGCGGCTGACCTACACGCACGGCATCGGCATCGCGATGGTCCCGGTCAATTCCGTGACCCCCGAAGGGCTCCCGCTGCTGCTGATCAAGGACCTGCCGCCGGTGTCGGTGCCGGGAGCGCCAACGATCGCCCAGCCGCGCATCTACTTCGGGGAGCGGCCGAGCAGCTACGTCATCGTCGATACGAACCAGCCCGAGTTCGACTATCCGTCGGGCACCGGCTCCAGCGTCAGCTCCGTGGACCAGGCGGCCAAGACGACGTGGAGCGGCACGACCGGGATTCGGCTGGAGAACACGCTGACCCGGCTCCTGTTCGCGGCCCGTTTCAAGGACCTGAACCTGCTGATCAGCGACCAGATCACGCCACAGAGCCAGCTGCTCATGCACCGCTCACTGTCCGACCGGCTCCAGCTCATTGCCCCGTTCCTGCGCTACGACAAGGACCCCTACATCGTCATCGGGGCCGACGGCAACCTCTACTACATCCAGGATGCCTACACCGTCAGTGACCGGTTTCCCGATGCGCAGCCGTTCGATCCGGCCTCCCTGCCGGCCGGGACCGGGCTTTCGGGCGACTCCATCAACTACCTGCGCAACAGCGTCAAGGTCGTGATGAACGCGTACACGGGCACGATGGGCTTCTACGCGGCGGATCCGAGCGATCCGATCCTGCGGGCCTACGAAGGCGTGTTCCCGGCCCTCTTCCAGCCCCTCGACTCGATGCCGAGCGACCTGCGCGGCCACGTCCGAATCCCCGAGGAGCTCTTCGACGTCCAGACCCGGGTCTACGCGACGTATCACGTGACCGCGACCGAGACGTTCTACCGGCGGGCCGACCTGTGGACCGTGCCGACGGCCAGTGGCAGCGATACGTCGCTCACGCCCGAGGCGTACTACGTCGTCATGCGCATGCCGGGCGAGCCGAACACCGAGTTCCTGCTCCTCCAGCCGCTCGTCCCGGCGCAGCGCCCGAACATGATCGCCTGGGTCGCGGCGCGCAACGACGGGACCCAGTACGGCGAAGTCCGGGTCTATCGATTCCCGCAGGACACCTCGGTCCGGGGACCGACGCAGATCGAGGCGCAGATCGACGCCGATCCGGTCATCAGCGCCCAGATCAGCCTCTGGAACCAGTCGGGCAGCAAGGTCATCCGCGGCAACCTGATCGTCCTGCCGGTGCAGAACAGCCTGATCTACCTGCAGCCCGTCTACCTCCAGTCCACGACGAGCGCCTTCCCGCAGTTCCAGAAGATCGTCGTCGCCTCGGCCACCAGGATCGTCTGGGGCAACACCCTCGGCGAGGCCGTCGCGGCGCTCCTGGCCGGCGGCCCGGGCGGGCCCGTGCCGACCCCGACCCCGACGCCAACGCCGGGTCCCTCCGGCTCGCCCGGCGCGTCGCCCGGAGCCTCCGCGGCGCCAACCCCGACGCCGTCCGCCGGCCCGATCCCGGCGCCGCCGGCCGGGGACCTCGCCGGGCTCATCGCCTATGCCAACCTGCACTTCCAGCTCGCCCAGGACGCCCTGAAGGCCGGTGACTTCGCCCGCTACGGCGCCGAGATCGCGGCCGTCCAGCAGGCGCTCCAGCTGCTCGATCAGCTGGCGCCGGGCATCGCGACCCCCGCTCCGTCCGCCGTGCCTGCGCCCACCAGCTCCGGTCCGGCGGCGAGCCCATCGCCGTGAGCCAGCTGGCGGACCCGCTGGCCGGCCAATCGACGGTCGATCGGGCTGCCTCCCCCGCGATCGCCGGAACCCTCCGCGGCCGATCGTGGCGCCGGGCCGTCATCTCGTCGGCGCGGCTCGAATCGAGCCGGCCGGACCTGATCCCGATCGGCCTCATCGGCTTCCTCGTCCGGGGCGGCCTGCTCCTCTTCCTCCTGCCGATCGTGATCCTGCCGACGCCGATCGGGATCGCGAACTTTGTCGGCGCCAGTGCCATCACGGCCTCCGGCCCCGCGCCCTGGTTCGTGGACATGCTCATCGCCCTCGGCCTCATCGTCCTCACGATCCTCCTGGCCAGCACGGTCGCCGGGACCGTCACGGATCTCGTGCTCCTGCGGGCCGTGATGGCGGACACCGACGGGTCCGGGCTCCGGGTGCGACCCGGCCTGGTGGTCCGCGCCTCGGTGATCCGGCTCGTGGCGCTCGTGCCGTTCGTCCTGGCCGCCGCGGTCGGCATTGCCAGCCTCGCCGGCGCCACCTACAACCAGCTGGTCACCCCCGTCGACACGGCCACGCCGTTCGCGGTTCGGGTGCTGCTCGAGGCCGGCAACGCGGTGGTCCTGATGGCCGTCGCCTGGCTGATCGGCGAGACGATCGGGGGGCTGGCGGTCCGCCACCTGGCCATCTCGCAGGCGAGCGTGCCACGCGCCCTCTGGCGGGGCGTCACGGACCTCGTGCGCCGGCCCGTCACGACCCTCGCAACCCTGGTGCTCAGCGTCGTGGCAATCCTGGTCGCCGTGGTCCCGGCACTATTCGTGACGATCGCCCTGTGGGCCCAGATGCCGGCCCAGCTCGAGCGCCTGACCTCGCTCCGGGCCTTCCTCGTCGTCCTCGCGGTGACGATGCTGTTCGTGGCGGTGTGGGTCGCCGGCCTCGTCCTGGCGGGCCTCGCGGCCACCTGGCGCGGCATCCTCTGGGATCTCGAAGTGCTCCGGACGACGGCGCGGCGCGTGCCGGCCACGGCGGCGCTGTCCGTCGGCCGGCAGCCCTCGGGATCTGCCCGCCCGGGCGCCGATCTGGCGTTCGAAGGCGGTGAGCCGGCCGTCATCTCGAGCGAGCGCAGTCACACCGTGGAGTCTCGTTCGTCCTGATTCGGACGGCCTGCGCGCACCACCGACCGTATGTGCGCGGCCGAGAGGGCGCAGGGCCCTGCTAGACTGCGCCGGTCGTCGTGCGCAGCGACGGCGCCGGACCAGCCGGCTGTACGGGGGCGATTGCCAGGACGATGCCGGAAGTCATTCAGCAGATGCTCGACGCGGTCGGGGGCGTCTTCGACAGCCCGATCGTCCAGCTTGGACTTCGCGCGATCGGGCTCTATATCGCCGCAATCTGGCTCGCGACGGCCTACTGGGCGTTCCGCGACATGCAGCTGCGGACGACCAACCCGATCCTGCCGTACTTCGCGGCCAGCCTGATCATCCTCTTCACCCCGATCTTCTTCATCTTCGGCGTCCTCACCTACCGGATCGTCCGGCCCCAGGAGAAGATCGGCGAGACCTACGAGCGGACCCTCGCTGAAGAGGCGCTCCTCGCCGAGGTCGAATCGGTCAAGAGCTGCCCGACGTGTGCGCGCCGGGTCGACGACGAATGGATCATCTGCCCGACCTGCCGGACCCGCCTCAATCGGGTCTGCCCGAACTGCAGCCGGCTCGTGGGCCTCGACTGGTCGCTCTGCGCCTGGTGCGGCCGTGACTTCGAGCGCGTTCCGAACGAGCCGGCGGCCGTCGCGCCGCGCGAGATCCGACCGGCCCAGGCGCCGCGGCCGGCGTCGAGTGCTGCGCTGGCGGCCTCGGTCGCGGCCACGTCCGGCGGGCAGGGGTCGCAGGCGTACCGGCCGCCCGCCACGGCCAGTGAGGCCGCGGTTGCCGCGCCTCCGGTCGCGCGCTCGAGCGCTCCCGCGCCGTCGAACGGATCCGGATCGAGCTCGATGGGCGCGACGCGGACGCTCTCGAGCAACGGCTCGACGACGGGCAGCATGACGTCCGCGGCCGCTCCCGCCTCGGCCTCCGGCGGCGGTAACCGATCGAGGATGCCGTTCTCGGTGAAGCGTCCCGCCGGGGTGCCGCCGGCCGGCAAGTCGAGCCAGGGTTCGTCGGCAGCCACGACCGCAGCATCGGATTCCCTGGCGGACGATTGAGCGATCCGCTCGGGTCGACGTCGCCGTCCAGGCGTCCGGACGAACTCCCAGCCTCGGAAACCGCCGATCCGCCGGCCGCCCTGGCAGGCGGCGTCGAACAGCCTCGCCTGACGTCCGAGCCCGATCCCGCGGCCGGGCCGCCCCGCCTCCCGCCGGGCGTCGCCGTCTTCTCGCTCGAAGGCCGAGCCGCGCCAGGTCTTTACGCGATCGGCTGGGCGGGCACGATCGGCGGGATCGCGCTGCTCGTCGTCGCGGGGGCCGGCGCGTCGGGCAGTGCGGCCGGGGCGATCATCGCCCTCGCGGCGGCAGTGCTGCTGAGCGTCGGCCTGTTCACGGCCGCCGGCGCCCAGGGCATGCAGCGGCAGGCCGATGCGAGGATGCCGTATCGCGGACCGTCGCCATTCCTCGTCTTCATCGCCACGCTGCCGATCACCGTCATCCTCGTGGCGCTCATCCTCGGGCCGGCGTCGGCAGCCGGACTCGATCTCAGCTCGTCACCGGCGACGCTGATCCAGCTCGTCATCACGGCCGTCGTGAACATCGTCCTGGTCCGGCTGCTGGTCGTCTCGCCGGGGGCGCTGTCGTGGTCGGAGATGGGCCTCCGGGCGCAACCCTGGCGGAGCCTGCTCGGCGATGTCGGTGCGGGCGCCGTCCTGGCGATCCCGGTGATCTTCGTGACGGCGATCCTCGCCGGGGTCCTCGTCGGCCTCCTCGGAACTCAGCCCGGCAGCCCGCTGCCCGTGCCGGTCACGACGACCGACGTGATCATCAACCTGATCGCCGCGGCGATCGTCGCCCCGATCGGCGAAGAGGTCCTCTACCGCGGCCTCGCCACGACGGCCTGGGCGCGCGGCATGGGTGCTCGGCGCGGCCTGATCCGGGGCGCGCTCTTCTTCGCGTTCGTCCACATCCTCACGATCAGCGGGACGACCTTCGGAGACGCCGCGGCGCAGGCGTTCATCGCCTTCGCCATCCGCCTGCCGGTTGCCTTCGCGCTCGGCTGGGTGTTCCTCAACCGGCGATCGCTGCCAGCGTCGATCGGGCTCCACGCGACGTTCAACGGCCTGCTGCTGCTCCTGAGCCAGCTGCCGAAGTAGGGGCGAGCTGCGGCGGGCGCCGTGGCCGCCACAGCCGGTCGAGCCTCGCGAAGCCGCCATGGCCGGGCAAGCCGTGGCGCAGTCGCCGGGGAGCCGCCGTGAAGGCCCGAGTGAGGGAGCGGTGAGCGCCGCCCGGTAGTGTCCGTCCTGTTCCCGAGATCGGCTGGCGAGAGGAATCGGCGGGCTCCTGCCAGTCGGTCCCGGGAACTCCTTCCATCCCAGGGAGACGGCACACATGCGCGCTTCGCCCCTCCAGATCCGCGAACTGCCGGCCGACGAGCGGCCGCGGGAACGCCTCCGCCTCCGAGGCGCCGCGGGTCTCACGGCGGCCGAGCTGATCGCCATCGTCTGGGGCTCGGGCTTCCACGGGGCGAACGCCGTGGACCTCGCCGAGCAGGCGCTGGCCCACCACGAGGGCCTGGCCGGACTCGCGCGCGCGTCCGGGCTCGAGCTGGAGGGGCTCGCAGGCGTGGGCCCGGTTCGCGCCGCGCAACTCGAGGCGGCCTTCGAGCTCGGCCGCCGGCTGCTGGCCGACTGGCCAACGAGCCGCTGGTCCATCCGATCGCCGCGCGACGTCGCCGACCGGTTGGTGCTCCAGATGGGCCGCCTCGAGCGCGAAGAGTTGCGGGCCGTGCTGCTGAACACGAAGAACGTCGTCCTCCGCGTGGCGACCGTCTACCAGGGCAACGTCAGCTCGAGCCTCGTCCGGGTCGGCGAGCTGTTCCGCGACGCGGTCCGCCTCAACGCCAGCGGCCTGATCCTCGTCCACAACCACCCCTCGGGCGATCCGACGCCGAGCCCCGATGACCTGCATCTGACCGCGGAGGCCCTGGCCGCCGGTCGATTGCTCGACATCGAGGTGCTGGACCACCTGGTGATCGGCCACGACGCGTACGTGTCACTGCGGGACCGGGGAGTCTCGTTCGACCGGACCGGACAGCCGGCGCACCGCGGCGCGTGAGCCGCCCGATCGCTCGCCAGGGGGAGTCGCAGAGACGCGGGGTATACTGCAACCCGCTTTCTCGTGGCGCGCCGGAGACCCAATCACGGGGCGACGGCCGTCTCACCGCTGCCGGCGTGATCGTGGCCGGTGATGGGGCCGCAACCGGTGACCCCTCCGATCAACCGTCAACGAGCCGGCTTCGTTCGCAGCGATGCTGGCCGCCGCGCGAAACGAAGGACCGCCCTGCCCGATGTTCGACCGCTTCCTCGGCCTGTTCTCCCGTGATATCGGCATCGATCTCGGGACGGCCAACACGCTGGTCCACGTCCGCAATCGCGGCATCGTGATCAGCGAACCGAGCGTCGTCGCGATCGATGCGAAGACCAAGCAGGTCCTCGCGATCGGGGCCGAGGCCAAGCGGATGGTCGGCCGGACACCCGCCAACATCATCGCGGTGCGGCCGCTGCGCGACGGCGTGATCAGTGACTTCGACGTCACCGAGGCGATGATCAAGTACTTCGTGAAGCGGGTCCACGATCGGGTCGGCCTGATCCCGCGGCCGCGAATGCTGCTGGGGATCCCTTCGGGCGTCACCGAAGTCGAGAAGCGCGCCGTCCGCGACGCGGCCCTCAATGCCGGGGCCCGATGGGCACGCCTCATCGAAGAGCCGATGGCCGCGGCGATCGGCGCCGGCCTGCCGGTCAGCGAACCGTCCGGCAGCCTGATGGTCGACATCGGCGGCGGGACGACCGAAGTGGCCGTCATCAGCCTTGGCGGCATCGTGGTCTCGCGGTCGATCCGGATCGGCGGCGACGAGATGGACCAGGACATCGTCCAGTTCGCCCGGCGCGAGTACAACCTGTTCCTCGGCGAGCGGACGGCCGAGGACATCAAGATCGCGATCGCCTCGGCCTATCCCGGCGAGTGGGACGCGCAGCGCGTCACGCTCCGCGGCCGCGACCTGCTCACCGGCCTGCCCCGGGCCGTCGAGGTCGGCGCCGACCAGATTCGCGAGGCGATCGAGCCGTCGGTCGCCCAGATCGTCGAGACGATCAAGGACACGATCGAGGAGACGCCGCCCGAGCTGGTGGCCGACATCATGGACCAGGGCATCGTGCTCGCCGGCGGCGGCGCGCTGCTCGTCGGCCTGGATCGCCGCATCGCCGAAGCCACCCAGATGCCCGTTCACGTCGCCGACGATCCGCTGACCTGCGTGGCCCGCGGCACCGGGATCGTGCTCGAGCAGCTCACCACGATGGACCGCGTGCTGGTCGCCGACACCTATGCCCGACCGCCTCGCTAGACCGGTCGCGGTAGGCTTGCCTCTGCGATGAACAACCTCCTCGCCAATCGGACGACGCGGCGGCGCGGGGCCATGTATGCCCTGCTGCTGTCCCTGACGCTGATCCTGATGGCCTTCTCGAACAGTCCGATCGTGGCCGAGGTCCAGCACGGCGTCGGCTTCGCCTTCCGTCCGATCCAGAGCCTGCTCAACAACGTCGCCGGCGGCATCGGCTCCGTCGGGACGGCGATCACCGAGATCGACACCCTGCGGGTCGCCAACCAGCAGCTCCAGGACGACAACGCCCGCCTGACCGCCGAGAACCTCCGCCTGGCCGAGATCAAGCGCGAGTACACGGCCCTGACGGGCCTCCTCCAGGTCCGGAACGGTCTCGATCTGCAGACGGTCACGGCCCAGGTGGTCGCCCGCGAATCGTCGGATTTCCGGCGCGTCGTCTCGATCGACCAGGGCACGGAGCGCGGGATCGCCGTCGGCGACGTCGTGATCGGCCCTGGTGGCGCCCTGGCCGGCCGGGTCATCGAGGCGGGCCAGGGCTATGCCCGCGTGCAGCTGATGACCGATACGGAATCGACCGTCGTCGGCCAGGACCAGAAGAGCGCCGCGACCGGGGAGGTCGTGGGCCAGCTCGGCGGCGTGCTCGTCATGCAGAACGTCGACGCCGGGGAACGGCCGAACATCGGCGACGAGGTCGTCACGGCAGGCATCGAGCTCTCCAAGGCCGTCCGATCGCCCTATCCCAAGGGCCTCCTGATCGGCCAGGTCGTGGACATCAAGCGCGATGCGAACGCCGTCGTCCAGACGGTCTACCTCGAGCCGGCGATCGATCTCGATCGTCTCGAATATGTCCTCGTGATCACGAACTACGACGGCGGGCTGCCCGACGCGGGACGGCAGCCGACGCAACTCGTCAACCCCGACGGGACGCTCCCCGACAGCGAGCAGCCCTACGTCGCGCCGTCGCCGACGCCCAGGCCGAGTCCCTCCAAGCACTGATCGGCCGGCCGCGCGTCGATCGCGACCACGACGACCCGGCCGCGGCTGAATGCGCCCTGGCCGGCGCCCCCGTCCGGCCACGGCTGAGCTCCCAGGCCGACGCCCCCGTCCGGCCCCGTTCGCCCGGGACCATCGGCGGCTCCGAACCGCCCCCGGCAGCCTGCTACGCTGTCGCCCGATGAAGGGTCTCGTGCTCGCCGGCGGGACAGCCACGCGGCTGTTCCCCCTGACGATCGTCACCAACAAGCACCTGCTGCCGATCTACGACCGGCCGATGATCTACTACCCGATCGAGACCCTGGCCGGGATGGGCATCCGCGAGGTCATGGTCATCGTCGGCGGCAAGAGCGTCGGCGACGTCGTCGAACTGCTGGCGGACGGGTCGCATTTCGGACTCGACCTGACCTATCGCTACCAGCGCGGCGCGCTCGGCATCGCCCACGCCATCGGCCTCGCCCGCGACTTCGTCGGCGACGACGCGTTCTGCGTCGTCCTCGGCGACAACATCCTGCGCGGTCCGTCGCTGCTGGAAGTCGCCCGCGAGTTCGAGGCCGGGCCGTACGGTGCCGGCTCGATGCTCTTCCGGGTGCCCGATCCCGAGCGATTCGGCGTGGCGGAGCTGGACGCGGCCGGCAACGTCATCGGCTTCGAGGAGAAGCCGGCCCAGCCCAAGAGCGACCTGATCCCGATCGGCGTGTATTTCCTGCGGCCCGGCGCGTTCGACGTGATCGATCACCTCGCCCCGTCCGGCCGCGGCGAGTTCGAGATCACCGACGTCCTGAACCACTACATCCCCAACGGCGGCCTCTTCACGAAGGTCTACGAGGGCCACTGGGCCGACGCCGGCACCGTCCCGTCGCTGCTCCGGGCGGCCCAGTTGGCGGCCGACGACGACGCCGCGGGGCGGCTGGCGCCGCCCAGCCAGCGGCCCGTCGAACGATGAGCGGGGATGGCGCCCGCGGCGAGCCGCCGGCGCTCGGGCCGGGCTCCCACCTGCTCGTGACCGGTGGCGCCGGCTTCATCGGTTCGTGCTTCGTCCGCGACATCCTGGCCCGCCGCGACGGCACGCGGATCACGATCATCGACAAGCTGACGTACGCCGGCAACCGCGCCAACCTGATGGCCGTGGACGAGGATCCCGAACAGGCCGCGCGCCTCGAATTCGTCCGGGGCGACATTGCCGATCCGGCCGCGGTCGAGCCACTCGTCGCCGCCGCGGATGCCGTCGTCAACTTCGCCGCCGAGTCGCACGTCGATCGCTCCATTCTCGATCCCGAGGCGTTCCTGCGGACCGGCGTGATCGGCGTCCACGTACTCCTCGAAGCCGTTCGCCGCGAACAGGCGCTGGCACTGCGCGGCGAGCGCCGAACCGCGTCGGGCGATCCCCGGCCGGCGCCGCGCTTCCTCCAGGTCTCCACGGACGAGGTCTACGGCTCGGTCGAGACCGGCCACTCCGTCGAGACCGACGCCCTGGCGCCGCGATCGCCCTATTCGGCGGCCAAGGCGGCCGGCGAGCAGCTCGCCCGGAGCTATGTCGCGACCTACGGCCTCGACGTGGTCGTGACGCGCGGCGCGAACACGTACGGGCCGTTCCAGCACCCGGAGAAGTTCATCCCGCTGTTCATCTCGAACGCGCTCGACGACCAGCCGCTGCCGCTCTACGGCGACGGCCTGCAGCAGCGCGACTGGCTGTACGTGGCCGACCACGCGGGCGCCATCGAGCACGTCCTGCGCCACGGACGCTCCGGTGAGACCTATAACGTGCCGGGCTCGGCCGAGCTGACCAACCGCCAGGTCGTGACGACGCTGCTCGCCCTGCTCGGCAAGCCGTGGTCGCTCGTCCGCCAGGTCGAGGATCGGCCGGGCCACGACCGCCGCTACTCGCTCGACGGCACGAAGCTGCGCGGGCTCGGCTGGCGCAACAGCGTGCCATTCGAGGCCGGTCTCGCATCGACCATCGAGTGGTTCCAGGCCAACGAGGGCTGGTGGCGGGCCATCAAGGCAGGGGATTGGGACGCCTACTACGCGCGCCAGTACGGCGATCGGCTGGCGACCTCGAGCGAGGCGGCGCGGTGAGCGTGCGCTCCCTGCGCCGCGACTGATGCGGGTCGCCGTCACCGGGGCGAGCGGCCGCCTCGGCCGGGCAATCGTGGCGGCCCTGGGCGACGCCCCGTTCGCCGGACCGTTCGGCCCGATCGCCTGGTCGCGACCGGAATTCGACCTCGACAAGCCCGAATCGATCGGCCGGCTGCTCGACCGCAACCGGATCGAGTGCCTCGTCCACCCGGCGGCCTGGACCGACGTCGACGGCTGCGCCCGCGAGCCCGACCTTGCGATGCGCCGGAACGGCGATGCTGCGGCCGTGGTCGCGGAGGCCTGCGCCGAGCGTGGCATCGACCTCGTCCTCGTCTCGACGAACGAGGTCTTCGACGGCCGCCGCGACGACGGCCGGGGATATGACGCGGCGGACCTGACGAATCCGATCAATCCCTACGGTGCAAGCAAGCTCGTGGGCGAACTCCGGGCCCGCGCGGCCTTCGAGCGGGTCGTTGGCAGAACGATCGAGCCGTTCACGGCGGAGGCCCCGCCCGACGCCGACCCCCAGCTCGCGATCCTCAGAACGGCGTGGTTGTTCGGGCCGCCCGGCAACGATTTCCCGGCCAAGATCCTGGCCGCGGCCGATCGCGCCGAGGCGGCCGGTGAGCCGCTGCGCGTCGTCGGCGACGAGTTCGGCAGCCCGACCTTCACGGCCGACGTGGCCGACGTGATCGTGGAACTGCTCGGATCGGGCGCCTTTCGCGGCATCCATCACGTCGTCAACGGCGGGATCGCCTCGCGAGCGGCCTGGGCCGCGGAGTTGCTCCGGCAGGCCGGCCGAACGACGCCCCTCGTGGAGGTCCCCGCGTCCACCTGGCCGCGACTCTCGACGCCGCCAGCCTGGGCCGTCCTCGCGGCGACGCCGCTCCCCGGTGGCGAGCCGTTGCGGCCCTGGCCGGATGCGCTGGCCCATGACCTGCCGTTCATCCTGCGTGTCCGGGCCGAAGCCGCCCGAGCCACGGCCCGATGACGGCCCGATGAGCGTGCCCGGATGAGCGACGCCCGACCGATGGCCTCGAGCCTCGCTGGCGTCGAGTACGGCGTCATTCCCCGCTTCGCGGACGAGCGCGGCTCTTTCCGCGAGCTCTGGCGAGCGAGCCGGCAACCGAATCTCGGCGTCGAGCGGACGGGGCTCGCGACCGACCGATTCGTCCAGGCGAATCTCTCGACCTCGGCCGCCGGCGTGCTCCGTGGCCTGCACTACCATCGCCGCCAGCTCGACTACTGGATCGTGGCGAGCGGCCGGGCGTTCGTCGCCCTCGTGGACGTTCGACCGCTGCTCACGGGATCCGGTCCGCGCGCGGTCGTCGAGACGCGCGAGCTCGCGACCGACGAGTCCGTCGTGATTCCAGTCGGCGTGGCCCACGGCTTCCTGGCCCTCGAGCCGCTGCAACTCCTCTACCTCGTCACCAACGAGTACGACGGCGCCGATGAGCTCGGCTTCGCCTGGGACGACCCGGCCGTCGGGGTGCCGTGGCCCGTCCTGGCCGTGACCCCGGACGGCCGGCCGATCCTCTCCGATCGGGACTGTACCAATCCGCCGCTGACCGAGCTGGTCGCCCGACTGCGCGAGACGCCGGGCTCCTGAGCGGGTTGCCGCCCGGACCATGGGGCCATGGGCGGGCGGGACCATGTCGCGATTGAGGCGGGCCGGGTTCCCTGCGACGCTGCAAGGGCATCTATCACTGCGTCCGCGTCGACGGCCCCCGATGATCAAGGCCGCCGGCCGGGGCCGCGTCATCGGAGCCACACCTTGCGCTTCATCGCCCTGGCCCTCCTGGCCGGCCTGGTTTCGGTTGGCGGCCTGTTCGCGCCGGCCGTGGCCATGGCCTCGAGCCCGGCGCCCAAGGTCGTGATCGTGGTCGGCCCTGTGGCCGGAACGACGCCCTCGTATCGCTCCGACGCGGATCTCGCCGCCACGGAAGCGCTCAAGTACACCCCGAACGTCGTGAAGCTCTACAGCCCCAACGCGACCTGGGCCGCCGTCAAGAGCGCGCTCCAGGGGGCATCGATCGTCATCTACATGGGCCACGGCAACGGCTTCCCGAGTCCGTACACGACCACGCTCACGCCCGATCGCCAGGACGGCTTCGGCCTCAACCCGGTCGCCGGCAAGGACAATTCGACGACCCAGTACTGGGGCGAGCAGTACGTCGCGAGCGACATCCACCTGGCCCCCAACGCGGTCGTGCTGCTCGGCCATCTCTGTTACGCATCGGGCAGCTCGGAGCCCGGCAAGGCCGATCCGACACTGGCGATGGCACGCCAGCGCGTTGACAACTTCGCGGCCGGGTTCCTGGCCGCGGGCGCCCGAGCCGTCATCGCCGACGCGCACGGTGGCGCCGCGGCGGCCTACGTCGACGCCCTCTTCACGAGCCACCAGACCCTCGGCGATCTCTGGGCCGGCGCCTTCGACCGCCATGGCAACACGTCCGCGTTCGCCAGCGTCCGGACGCCGGGCATGACCGCGCAGCTCGATCCCGACGGGGCGGCCGGGCCCTACTACCGATCCTTCGTCGGGGACCTGACGCTGCAGGCGGACGCGGTGGTCGCTGGCGCCGCGACAGCTCCTGCCGCCGATCCAGCCGCCGGTGGGAGTCCCGCCACGGGGGCGAGTGGCGGCACGGGGGCGAGTGGCGGCACGGGCGCGAGTGGCGGCACCGGAACCTCGGGCACGGTCGGCGGCTTCACCGTCCCGGGCCGGGCGGTCGTCAGCACGGACAACGCCGGCCTCTTCAGCGACCCGGCCCTGACGGTCGACCCAGCCACGGGCACGCCGCCCGCGACCCTGCCCGCTGGCACCGCCGTCCGAGTCCTCGGCCTCGGTGGCACCGGCCCCGACGGCCGGCCGGTCTTCTCCGTGGTCACGGCCGACGGGACGCGCGGCGGGTTCATGTCGGCCGGCGTCCTGACCCCGGCCCAGGGGAGCGGACCGGTCGCAACCGGGTTCACGGCGCCAAGCCTGTTCTCGCCCAATGGCGACGGCCGCCAGGACACGTTCCCGATCAAGGCGACCTTCAACGAGCCGGCACTCTGGCAGTTCACGGTCGTGGCGGCCAACGGCTCGACCGTCGAGTCCCTGAGTGGCTCGGGTGGGGTCGTCGACCTGGCCTGGGACGGACTGTCGAACGGCACGCGGGTGCCCGACGGGACCTACTCATACCGGTTGACCGCGTCCGATGCGTGGGGCAATCCGCCCTACCAGCGGAGCGGCACCATCCGGATCGATACCGTGGCGCCGTCGCTCGCGGCGCGGACACCGGCGACCATCGCCCCAGCGGTGATCTCGCCCAACGGCGACGGCCAGCTGGATACCTGGAGCGGGACGTTCTCGTCGACCGAGGCCGGGACCGTGGATGCGGTCGTCATGCAGCCCGACGGTTCGGTCGTTCGCTCCCTGTCGGCCACCAGCACCGGTGGCCCTTCGACGCTGACCTGGAATGCGCGGACGGACCGTGGCAGCGGCGTGGCGGACGGCCCGTACACGATCGTCGTCACGGCCCGGGACAAGGCGGGCAACGCCAGCGGTGCCGTGATCGTGCCGGTGACGGTCTATCGCGCCCTCGGCCTGACGACGGCCAGCCCGTCGATCTTCTTCCCGGAGGATGGCGACGCCCTCGCCCCGTCCACCGTCATCGCCTTCAACCTGAATGCCCAGGCCACGGTCTCGGCGAACGTGGTGGACAGCCACGGGACGGTCGTGGCGGCCATCCTGGCGCCGACCGTCGCCGGGGCGGGCACGGTCGCGTTGCCGTGGGACGGCACCGGTACGAACGGCCTCGTCGTGCCGGCCGGCACCTACACGGCGCAGGTCGCGGCAACGAACGGGACGCTGACGAACACGATGTCGATCCCGTTGACGCTCGGGGCGTTCAGCATCGCCACGAGCACCCCGACCGCCACCCGAGGCAAGAGCCTGACGATCACCCTCATCTCGGCCGAGCCCCTCGCGGCCAGCCCGACCCTGACGCTCACCCAGCCCGGCCAGAAGGCGCGGACGGTCACGATGGTGGTGGCCGGCGCCGGGGCCTACCGGATCACCACGAAGATCCTGACCGGCGGCAAGGCCGGCAAGCTCGGCCTCCTGGTCACCGCCACGGACACGGGCGGCGGCATCAACAGCGGGACCACATCGCTGACACTCCGGTAAGCTGGCCCGGAACCTCGGTCGCAGCGCGGGGGAATCGGCGGTCGGCCACGAGCCGCTGTCGCCCAGGAACCGGCGCTCGGCGAGGTCGTCGTGATGGCAGTGCCCGTCGTCACCCAATCGATGGGCGCGCGCCGTCGCGCGGCCACTGACCGCTTCGGGCAGGGATCGTTCTTGAACCACCACCGATCGAGTCGGCGCCGCTCCAGCTCCCGCGGCGGAGCCCTCGCAGGCATCGCCATGGTCGTCGCGCTGGTCATCCCGCAGGCCGCGTTCGGGTCGAGCGCGGCGTTCGCGGTGCCGGTCTCGGCGGGCGAACTCATGCCTGCGGCGCCCGTAGCTGAAGCGTCGGTTCCCGCCGCGGCCTCCGTTGCCGGTGCCTTGCCCGCTGCCGGCGCTCCGGTCTCGGCCGCCACCTCCGCACTCCAGCCCACGATCCAGTACGAAGACGCGCTCGCCCACGCCGGCGATCCGAACCGGTTCGCCCCTGGCGACCGGGTCACGGTGCCATTCCGGCCGCGTTCCGGCGATCGCTGGCTCGTTGGCGGACGGCCGGCCACGTCGCTGCCGGCGGGTCGAGCCAGCGGCCAGTCCATGGCCGCCTCGGCGGGCCGCCTGCCGGTGACGATCGACCGCCGGGCCCCGGTCTCGATCGCGGGACCGTCGGCCGCCCCGACCGCGACGGCGGCGACCAAAGCGACCGGCGCGACCCCGATGTCGGCGGCGCCGGCCAGCGCGACCGGCGCGCAGAGCACCGCGACGCCCGCCGCGAAGGCCGTCGTCGGATCCGGTTCGAGCCTCCGGCGGGATGTCTTCGGCTTCCTGCCGTACTGGGAGCTGACGGACTCGTCCGCCCGGATCGACAACAGCCTCCTCTCGACCATCGCCTATTTCAGCGTCGGCGTCGACAAGTCGGGCAACCTCGTGAAGACGAACTCCGACGGGAGCGTCTCGACGGGCTGGGGCGGCTGGACGAGCGCGCAGTTGACGAACGTGATGAACGTCGCCCACCAGGCGGGCACGCGGGTCGTGCTGACGCTGACGATGTTCGCCTGGAGCTCGAGCGACGCGGCCACGCAGGGTTCGTTCCTCGGCAACGCCTCGGCCCGGGCGAAGCTCGCCAAGGCCGCTGCGGCGGCCGTTCGCGATCGCGGCGCCGACGGGATCAACCTCGACTTCGAACCGATCGCCTCGGGCCACGCGGCCGATTTCACGGCCCTCGTCCGCTCGATCCGGACCGAGCTCGACGCGCTGGCGCCGGGCTACCAGCTGACGTTCGATTCGACCGCCCAGCCCGGGAGCTACGAGCTCGAGAACCTGACGGCGGCTGGTGCCGCCGACGCGGCCTTCGTCATGGCCTACGACTTCCGCAGCGACGGCGCCGCGAATGCGGGCTCGATCGCGCCCCTCAACGGCCCGCTTTACGACATCAACGACACGGTCCGGACCTACCTGGCGCGGGTGCCGGCCTCCAAAATCGTGCTCGGCCTGCCGTACTACGGCCGGGCCTGGTCCACCGTCTCGAATGCGCTGAACGCGAAGACGCAGAGCGGGACGAAGTACGGCTCCTCGACATCGGTGTTCTACGCGACTGCCGCGGGCCTGGCTGCGTCCAACATCCGCAACTACGACCCGGTCGAGCGCTCGCCGTGGCTTGCCTACCAGCGCCAGAACTGCTCGTCGACGTACGGCTGCGTCACCTCGTGGCGGGAGCTCTACTACGACGACGCCCAATCCCTGGGGGAGAGGTACGACCTCGTCAACCGGGTCGGCCTGCGAGGCGTCGGGATGTGGGCGCTGGGCTACGACGGGACGCGCCCGGAGCTGTACAAGGCGCTCGCCGACAAGTTCCTGAACGACACGACGCCGCCCGAGGCCGGCATCCTGCCGCTCCCGCCGAGCCAGTCGATCGAAGCGTTCCCCGTGACCTGGACGGCGATCGACGATTGGAGCGGGGTCGCGGCCTACGACGTGCAGGTCTCCGTCGATGGCGGCGCCTGGGCCGATTGGCAGCCGGCCACGACCGCGACGAGCGCGATCTACCAGGGCTCGGCAGGCCACGGCTACGCCTTCCGGGTCAGTGCGACGGACGGCAAGGGCAACGTCGGTCCGTGGGATGTCCAGAACGTGTTCGTGGCGACGCCGGTGCTCGCACCCGGCGGCTTCGCCCGTGCCCAGACCGACGGGATCAACGTTCGGGCGGCGCCCGATCCGGCCGCCCAACGGGTCGGCGGGCTGTCGTCGGGCACGCTCGTCGCGATCACGGGCGGCCCGGTCAACGCCGGCGGCTACACCTGGTACCAGGTCACCGAGCCGATCACCGAATGGAACCCGGTCGCCACCGTCCTGGCCGGCGTCTGGGTCGCCGCGGGCAGCGCCACGACCGTCTTCCTCGCGCCCGTGCCGGCCCCGAACACGACGCTCGTCGCCGGCGGTGCCGCGCCGTCGCCGCCCACGGCCGCCGTGCTCAGCCTCGCTGCGCAGCCGGCCGCCGGCGTCGTCGATTGGGGCGATTCGGTGGTGCTGCATGCGAAGTTCGCGGCCAAGGGAGCGGGCCGGGCCGTCCAGTTCGAGGTGTCGCGCGACAACGCCACCTGGTCCGCCATCGGGAGCCCGGTGGCCGACGCCAGCGGCAACGCGACCTTCTCGTACCGTCCGTCCGACAACCGGTACTACCGCGCCACGTTCGCCGGCAGCCCAGATCTCCTGCCGGGTGCAAGTTCGGTTGCCCGGGTCGTCGTGCGCCAGGTCAACCTCCTCCGGCCGTCGACGCTCGGCCGGGTCAAGGCGATCGGGCGGGGGACGGCGATGTCGTTCGAATCGACCGTCCGACCAAGCCGCTCCGACCTGCCCACGGCGCGCGTGGAGTTCGTCGTCTACCGGCTCGTGAGCGGCCACTGGACCAAGGTCCTCGACCGGGTCGTCGAGGCCGACTCCGCCGGGGTCGCGCGCCTTGGGTACACGTTCTCGACCCCCGCCAGCTACTACCTGCGGTCGCAGGCGCTGCCGACGACGTTCAATGCCAACAGCGGCTGGAGTCCGATTCAGCGATACGACGTCCGATGAGGGCCCTGGGGCGGGTCGACCCGCCCGCCGAGCACAGGTCGGCTCCGTGCACCGTGGTCGCGACGGCGCAGGCCGCGGTCGATACCGTGATGGGGCAACCGCTGGAGATCGACCAATGAGCGATTCGGGAGGAACCGTGCCGACGACCCCGGCCGCAGTTGCGGGCCCGCCCTGGGTCGTACTGCCGACGTACAACGAGGCCGAGAACCTCCCAGGCATCGCCCAGGCGATCCTCGACAGCCTGCCGGACGCGATCCTCCTCGTCGTGGACGATGGCTCGCCCGATGGGACCGGCCAGATCGCCGACGGCCTGGCGGCCGCCGATGCGCGCGTCCGGGTCCGCCATCGGCCGGCGAAGCAGGGCCTCGGAAAGGCCTACCTCGATGGTTTCGGCGTCGCGCTTTCGGGCGGGGCCGGGATCGTGATCCAGATGGACGCCGACTGGTCGCACGATCCGGCGGCGCTGCCATCGCTCGTCGAGCCGATCCGCGCCGATCGCGCCGACCTCGTGATCGGCTCGCGCTACGTCAAGGGCGGCGGCGTCGTTGACTGGGGCATCGGCCGGAAGATCATCTCGCGAGGCGGTTCGACGTTCGCCCGGATCGTCCTCGGCCTCAAGCCCCATGACCTCACGGGCGGCTTCAAGGCCTGGCGCGCCGGCACGCTTGCGTCGATCCCGTTCGATGGCGTCCATGCGGGCGGGTACGTCTTCCAGATCGAGATGACCTATCGGGCCAGCCGGCTCGGGGGCCGGGTCACGGAGGTCCCGATCACCTTCCGCGATCGACGGGTCGGCCAGTCGAAGATGTCGCGCCGGATCGTCGTCGAGGCGCTGATCGTCGTCCTCCAGCTGCGCTGGGATGAGCTGCGCGGCCGAGGCCCGCGCGCGGCGGGCTCGCAACCGTCCAAGCGGTGACCGAGGCCGGTCGTGGCGGGACGGCGGCCCGCCTCGGGCAGATCGCCGACCGTGAAGCGCCGCCCGGGGTGCGGGTCGTCCTCGACATCCGGCCGCTGCAGGAGCCGGACCGTTCGCCGCTGACGGCGATCTACCTGCGGCAGCTGCTCGAAGGGTTCGCGGGCTCGCCGCTGGCCGGTGAATCGTTCGCGCTGCTCCTGCAGGCGGGGCTCGCGGATCCCACCGCCGATCTCACGGCCCTGCCGGTCGCGGGCCGGCGACCGCTGCCGCCGACGCGTCGTCTCGGCTCCGGCAGCCTGACGCTCGATCCCTTCCTCCTGCGCGGCGCCTCGGTCGGTTCGGCCTGGCGGGCCGGCCGGACGGGAGCATCGGGCGCCGTCTTCCACACGGCAGGTGGCGCGATCCCGCTCGCGTCGGGCCTGCCCCTCGTCGTGACGCTGCTCGACCTCGCTCCGTGGGAGTTGCCACAGGCCTTCCAGCGGAGCCCGGCCGCGCGCTTCGGGCAGCGCCTGCGAGCCCGGATCCTGCGCGATGCGGCCGCCGTGATCGTCCCGAGCGAAGCCGCCGCCCGCCTGGCGAGGCGCCTGATCCACGTTCCGGCCGACCGGATCCGGGTCGTGCCGCTCGCGCCCCGGCCGGCATTCGTCGCGAGCGTGGACCCGAACCTCGCCGCCGCCCAGCGCGAGAAGTTCGGGCTGCCCGACCGGTACTTCGTCTACACGGGACGCTATGACGCCCGCCAGGACGTGGCGACACTGCTGCGGGCGCTGGCCCGGCTCGACGAAGGGCTGCGCCACTCGGCGTCGGGCTCGCCACCGCCGCGGGTGCTCCTGGTCGGGGCCACGCCCGACGATCGCGCTGCGGTGGCCAGGGCGGCCGGCCGCGAGGGGATCGCCGAACTGCTCGCCTACGCGCCGCCGCTCGACGATGCGGTGCTCGCGTCGCTCGTGGCCGGCGCCCGTGCCGTCCTGCTGCCGTCGATCAGCGAGGTGGCCGGACTGCCCGCGATCGAGGCGATCGCGGTCGGGACGCCGGTCGTCGCGGGTGCGGTGGGCGCCCTGCCGGAGATCGTCGGCGCGGCCGGGATCCTCGTGGAGCCGCGCGATCCGGTCCGCCTCTGCGCCGCGCTGGAAGCCGCCTGGGCCGACGATGCGATGTACGCCCGTCTCGTCGGCGCGGTCCGGGAGCGGAACCGCGCCAGCCGGCGAACGTGGCTCGACGTGGCACTCGAGACGCGACGGGTCTACGCGGAGGTCGGAGTGCCCCGGACCGGCGAGGTCGATGAGGCGCTCGCCGAACCGGAGGACCGGGCCGGGGGCCGGTAGGCGCAGGGCCGCGAGCCGCCAGGAGTCCGCTCGATCAGCGGATCAGTGGTACGGCCACGGCAGTGGCCACAGCGGCGGCGGCACGGTGCTGACCTTCGGCGCCTTGCCGTTGACGATCGTGACCTTGCTGCCGGTGGGCAGCACCTGGACGAACGTCTGGCCGATCGTCAGGGTCACCGGATTGCCCTTCGCATCGCGGAAAATCGTCGGCGCGGTCACCGACTTCTTGGACCAGGTGCCCTTGATCGTCTGGCCGTTCGTCGCGATCCAGGCCGACCCGCTGCCGACCACCGTGGCTTCGAGGCGCTCCTTCTTGGGCTGTCCGTCGTTGAGCGGGCCGAAGTGCATCAGCATCACGACGACGTTCTTGGGCGCCACGCGCTTGCCGTTGGCCGCATCGACCTGGGGCTGGCCGGAGCTGACCGAACGCAGGTACGTGTTCGTCGCGCGGTCGTACGTGTAGTCGATCCGGTTGGCCGGATAGGCCACGGAGATCCTGCCGCCGGTCGGTCGCGCGGCGAGGGGAGCGTCCGGCGCGAAGATCCAGGCGGCCGCTGGCGCCGGATCGGTCGCTCCGACCTTGACCGCCATGCGCTCCAGCTGCTTCCCGTCGGTGTAGAGGTTGTGCGGCGCAGAGCGGTTCGTGACGCGCCAGAAGTAGGGCAGGGCGAACCGGAACTGGTCGATGTTGTAGACGAGCTGGCCCTGGCCCTTTAGCCGCAGCGTGGTGAGCGCCTGCGGCGATCCGCCGGCGTGCGCGTAGGCCGCCTTCCACTCGGCGGCCCAGGCGATGTAGTAGTAGCGCGAGCTGCGGACCGGCCCGACCGTGCCCGGGATCTGGTCGGCGAACAGGAGCATGTAGCGCGGGATGCCGCCTTCGGCCGGCGCCTGCCAGACGATCGACGCCGAGGTGAAGCCCGATTGGGGTCGCGCCGGCCCCAGGTCGTCGATCATCACCGCGATCGGGTGACGAGCTGCCACGGCCGGGGTCACGAGGCGGCCGGTCAGGGGATCCGGGACGAGACTGGGCGACGGGCTCGGCGACGGGCTCGGCGACGGGCTCTCCAGGGGGCTCGCCAGGGGCGACTCGCTGCCCTGGGGAGCGGACGGATCCGAGCTGGCCGTCGGCGACCCGGAGGACCCAGGGGCGTCGCTGCCGGCGGGTGCGTCGCTGCCGGCCGGGACGGGCGCGCCGAGGGGCGCCGGACCGGACGCCGCCGGACCGCCGCCGGCGCCCGAATCGCTCTGTCCCGGAGCGGCCGGACTCGCGCTGGATTCCCCCGCACCCTGCGCGTCGGACCTGCAGCCGACCCGGCCCCGGCATCGGTCTGGCCGGCGCCGCCGGCGCCTGCTCCCGCGACGAGTTGCACGGGCGGCGTGGTGGAACCCGCGTTGCCGGCGCCGTTCAGGGTCGCAGCAAGGGCGGCGCCGGCGATCACCGCCAGCACGGCCGCGAAGATCAGGCCCAGTCGCACGCCAAGGTTCATCCGCGCGCAGGATACCGGACCGTCGTGAACCGCGGGAGCGGCCGTGGTTCGTGCCCGGTCGGGTTGCCGTGGCCGATGCTCGTGCCGGGCACGGACCGCGCAGGACCCAGGTCGATCAGACGCTCTGACGATCACGCGCTCTTGACGCCGCAGGGCGTCGCCCGTACAGTCACACCACAACTGAAGAGCACTTATCAAGAGTGGTGGAGGGACCGGCCCGATGAGACCACGACAACCTACCGGCGAAGAGCCGGCAAGGTGCCAAGTCCGGGCAGGTCCTCCTGCGAGATAAGGGAATCCCCTGAGACCCTTCCCGTGCAGGAAGGGTCTTCCCGTCTCCGGTCCGAAACGCACCCGCTGACGCATTGGACCAGGAGCCGAGATGTCGATCGAGACCCGCCCCCCAGCGCTGCTCGACCCCACCGCCGATCGCGCGGTCGCCGGGTCGTCGCGGATCGTCGGCCTGCGCTGTCGAAACTGTGCGAGGCTCGAACCATTCGGCCCGATCTACGTCTGCGGGGCCTGCTTCGGGCCGCTGGAAGTCGCGTACGACCTCGAGGCGATCCGGGGCGTCTTCGGTCGACGGACCGTTGAAGGGCGGGCGCCCGGCATCTGGCGCTATCTCGAACTGCTGCCGGTCGAGGCCAGGCCGGCGGGCGGCCTGCCGGTCGGCTCGACACCGCTGCTGCCGGCGAACCGCCTCGGGGCGAAGCTCGGCATCGAGCGGCTCTTCATCAAGGACGACACGCGCAACCCGAGCCTTTCGTTCAAGGATCGCGCGGTCGCGATCGCCGCGGCGAAGGCCGTCGAATTCGGGATCACGACGCTCGCCTGCGCCTCGACCGGCAATCTTGCCGGCGCCACGGCCGCCGCGGCGGCCGCACTCGGATTGCCGGCCTACGTCTTCATCCCGGCGGACCTCGAGCCGGCCAAGATCGACCACGCCCTGGCCTACGGCGCGACCGTCGTCCCGATCGACGGCACCTACGACGACGTCAACCGGCTCTGCCTCCAGATCGCGGACGAGACGGGCTGGGGCTTCGTCAACATCAACCTGCGGCCGTTCTACGCGGAAGGCAGCAAGACCCTCGCCTTCGAGATCGCCGAGTCGCTGGGCTGGCAGGCGCCCGACGTGGTCGTCGCGCCGATCGCGTCCGGGGCGATGTTCACGAAGCTCGCCAAGGGCTTCGAGGAGCTCGCCGAACTCGGCCTGATCGAGCGCACCCCGATCCGGTTCGTCGGCGGCCAGGCTGCCGGCTGCTCGCCGGTGGCCACGGCCTGGGAGCGCGGCACGACCGTGATCGAGCCGATCCGCACGCCCGACACGATCGTCCGATCGCTGGCGATCGGCAATCCGGCCGACGGCCGCTATGCCGTGGAGCTGGCGGTCGCGAGCGGCGGGTCCATCGAGGCCATTCCCGATGCGGCCACGGCCCATGCGATCCGGCGCGTGGCCTCACTGGAAGGCATCTACCCGGAGACGGCCGGCGGCGTGACGCTGGCGGCCGCCGAGGCAGCCAGGGCCCGCGGCGTGATCCGCGATGGGGACGTGGTCGTCGCATTGCTGACCGGGAACGGGCTCAAGACGCCCGATGCCCGGACGTTCGGCCTTGACGGTGCCACCGCGGGCAGCTCGCCGGATTCCGGATCGCGCGCCCGCCCAGGCGAGCCCGGTCTCGCGCCGGTGCTTCGCGCGAGCCTCTCGGCCTTCGAGTCCTGGCTGGAGGCCTCGGCGTGAGCGAAGTACGGATCCCGCCGGTCCTGCGAACCGCCACGGGCGGCGCCAAGCATGTCGATGTGCCCGGGGCGACGGTCCGCGAGGTGATCGATGGCCTCGTGGCGAGCTATCCGGGCCTCCAGGCCCAGCTGCTGACGGGCGATGGCGAACTGAACCGGTTCGTCAACGTGTTCCTGAACGACACCGACGTCCGCCACCTGCAGAACCTCGACACGCCCATCACGGATCGAGATTCACTGGTGCTGCTGCCGGCGATGGCCGGCGGCTAGCGGGAGTCGAGGAGGCGGCCGGCCGCAGCCGAACGCATCCGGCCAGGGCCGATCAGCGCCGGTCTACCAGCGGATGAAGCCGCCGACGAAGAGCGCGGTCACCGAGATGACCATGAAGATCACGAGCCCGGCAAAGAACGTCTGCATCCCCTTCGAGAGGTGATACGGATTGCCGGTGGTGACTTCGTAGCTCTTCTCCCTCTGGTCGTGCTTGTGGCGCTGGGCCTTGGTTCGACCGCTTTCGCTGTGGTGCTGCTTGTGGGTCATTGGGCCGTGCCTCCGTGTCGCCTGTGACGTCGTTCTCATTTGCCAAGAGTCCGGCCGATCGGCCGGGCAGCCGACGTCCTGGGTCCGGGCACGGCCGCCTGGCCGCGTCGATCAGGGCGCATCGTCGCAGATCGAACGGGACCTTGGGCGGTCGCCCGGGCTTCACGGCGATCCATGGCTGGACTTTGAACGCCGGATGGGGAGGACGCCGGGCGTCGATCAGGCGCCGGGTGACACGGGTGGCGCGGCGGGACCGGGCCCGATCGAGGCCGAGAAGACCTGCCATTCGTCCGGCACGCCCTTGAGGGTGTGCAGGCCGCGATCCGTGAACGTGAGGCCGGAGCCCACGACGAGGTCCCGGACAGTCCGCGAGACGAGCACCTCGCCCGCGCCGGCGAGGGCCGCGATCCGAGCCCCGACATGGACCGCCAGGCCGCGGATGTCCTCGCCGGCCAGCTCGATCTCGCCCGTGTGCACGCCCGCGCGGATCTCGAGCCCGAGCGGTCGCAGCGCATCGATCATCGCCAATGCGCAACGGACGGCCCGGGCCGGTCCGTCGAACGTGGCGAGGAAGCCGTCGCCGGCGGTGCTGACCTCCCGGCCGCCGAAGCGCGAAAGTTGCTGGCGGACTCGCTCGTGGTGGGCCCCGAGCAGCAGGCTCCAGGCGGCATCGCCGAGCTCGGCCGCGCGCTGCGTGGAGCCGATGATGTCGGTGAACAGGACGGTGGCCAGCACCCGGTCGGGCTCCGGCCGGGTCCGGACCCCGGTCAGGAACTCCTCGATCTCGCCCAGGACCGCGTCGGCATCGCCGATCCAGGGGAGGTGATCGTCGCCCGGCAGCTCGACGAATCGGGCGCCGGGGATCGCCCGGGCGAGGTCGCGTCCGGCCTCAACGGAGATCGAGCGATCGCCGGTTCGATGGATGACGAGGGTCGGCACCCCGACGGCGCCGAGGATCGGCCGCACGTCGATCTCGGCGTTCATCCGGGTCAGGGCCCCGGCCGCGGCGGGACTCGCCCCTGAACGGAGGTAGCGGGCCCAGCCCTCGCGAAACCGGACGTCGTCCATTCGGCTCGGCGCCCGCACCGCCAGTCCGACGGGCCCGCCCCAGTTGCTGGCGATGTCCTCGAGGAAGGCCTCGTGCACCTCGGCCGGGATGCCCCACGGATAGTCCGTCGCCTGCTGCCTTCGGCCGTAGCCGCCGATCAGGACGAGGGCCGTCGTCCGATCCGGGTAGGTCGCGGCGAACAGGGCGCACATCGGCGCACCCTCGGAATGCCCAAGCAGCGCCGTTTGGACGGAACCGGCGGCGTCGAGCACGGAACGGACGTCGCCCATCCGCATCTCGAGCGTCGGGAGCTCGTGCTCGGGGACGCGGTCGGACAGGCCGGTACCGCGCTTGTCGAACAGGATCAGCCGCGAGAAGCTCGCCAGCCGCTCGAAGAACCGGGCGATCGAGGGTTCCTCCCAGGCCGTCTCCACGTTCGAGATCCAGCCCGGCACGTAGAGCAGGTCCCGGGGCCCCTCGCCGACCACCTGGTAGGCGATCGACACGCCGTCCGGGGTCCTCGTGTAGCGGGTCGTGGGCGTCACCGGCCAAGTGTGGCCCTGGCACCGCGGCTGGGCAACCGATCGCCGTTCGACGGCACCCGCACCGGTTGCCGTGCCAGCGTGATCGGCCGGGTCGCGGTAGGCTGGACCGCATGGTGGCCGGGCCCTGGCCGCCGGCACTGCAACCGTGGTGGCCCACATGACCGACCAGCCGACCCCCGAATCCGGCGCGAACGGCGCCTCCGCCGACAAGGCCCATCCCGCGCGTCGCGGCTCCGCCCCCAAGGCCACCGTCAAGGCCGCCCCCAAGGCCGCCCCCAAGGCCACGCCGGCTCCCGCGACCAGCAGGGCCGCGGCAGCGCCGACGACCGCCTCCCAGCCTGCGCCCGTCAAGGCCGCGCCGGCCGCGAAGTCGGCTGCTGCCGCCGCGTCGGCGCCCGCGGCCGCGACGCCGGCCAGGCCGGCCACGGCGACCGCCTCGGCCTCGAGGCCGGCAACGGCGGCCGAGCCCGCCGCGCCGGCCGCCGACGCGACCTCGACGAGCGTCATCCCCTCCGTCCAGGCCGACCGGATCGACGTCTACCGCGGCAGCATCGGTGCCGCGACGGCCCGCTCGGTCTCCCTGAAGCAGAGCGCCATCGGCCGCGCCGGCGCGGAGGACATCCTCGTCAGCCAGGGCGCCATCGGCGGCGTCCGTGCCGACCGCGTGGCCGTCGAGCTCGGCGCCATCGGGGCGGCGGTGGCCGGGGAGGTCCAGGTCCGGCAGGGCTTCGTGCAGGGCGTGCTCGCGCGCGACGTCACGCTGGAGCAGGCGGGAGCGCGAACGATCGTCGCGAACAACGTCACGATGGGCCCGACGAGCGGTGCGTTCCTCGTCATCGCCCGGCGGATCGAGGGCAACGTCAGGACCCTCGTGGACTGGCGCGGCGCCATCGCCTTCGGGGCCACCTTCGCGATCCTGTCGGCCGTCCTGCGCCGCCGGCGCTGATCCGGCGCTGCCCGCCCGGGCCGAAGATCCAGGGTCCGAGGTCTATACTCGACCATCGCCGGTGCGAGCCCCGAGGAGGCTCAATCGGATGGTCATCGATGAACAAGGAGCCCACCCAGCGTGATCGATCCCTCGGCGCGCGTGCATGCGTCGGCTGACCTCGAAGACGACGTGACGGTGGGCCCCGGCACCAGCATCTGGCATCGGGCGCAGGTCCGGACGGGTGCCGTGATCGGCGCCGAATGCGTCATCGGCCGCGACGCATTCATCGACGAAGGCGTGCGACTGGGCGATCGCGTGAAGGTCCAGAACGGCGCCCTGATCTATCACGGCGTGACGATCGAGGACGGGGTCTTCATCGGCCCGGGGGCCATTCTCACCAACGACCGCTACCCGCGGGCCATCACGTCCACGGGCGAGCTCTCGCGAGCGTCCGACTGGGAGGTCAGCCCGATCGTGCTCCATCGCGGCGCATCCATCGGCGCCGGGGCGATCGTCGTGGCCGGGACCGATGTCGGCACGTTCGCGACCGTCGGCGCCGGCGCGGTCGTCACCCGTCCTGTCGCGGGCTATTCCCTGGTGGTGGGCAGTCCGGCCCGCCGCATCGGCTGGGTCTGCGCCTGCGGCGCCCGCCTGACCAACCAGGATGGCCAACCGTCGGGGGCCGATCCCGCCGCCGACGAAGCCCTGCTCTGCGCCACCTGCGACCGCCTCTACGTCTACGTTCCCGATCCCGAGGCGCTCATCGAACAGACCGGGGCTGCTCGAGGCACCACCAAGCAAGGAGCTCCGGCATGATCCCGATCGCACGACCCGATGTCGGCCAGGAAGAAGTGGACGCTGTCGCAGAGGTGCTGTTGAGCGGCATGATCGTGCAGGGCCGCAAGGTGGCCGAGCTCGAGGAGCGCTGGGCCGAGTACTGCGGCGTCAAGCACGCGATCGCGGTCAACAATGGAACGACCGCGTTGATGTGCATCTACGCGGGGCTCGGCCTCGAGCCGGGCGACGAGGTCATCACGGTCTCGCACACGTTCAACGCGACGGTGAGCTCGGTCCTCTACACCGGCGCGACCCCGGTCTTCGTCGACATCGAGCCGGACACCTACCTCATCGACGCGGCCCGGATCGAAGCCGCGATCACGCCCCGAACGCGCGTCATCTCGCCGGTCCACCTCTTCGGCCTGACCGCCGACATGGACATGATCACGGCCATCGCCGACCGCTACGGCCTGATCGTCGTCGAGGATGCCGCCCAGGCTCATGGGGCGACGTTCCGCGGTCGGCGCGCCGGCTCCTTCGGCCATGGCGCCTTCTCGCTCTACGCGACGAAGAACATGACGACCGGCGAAGGTGGCTTCATCACCACGAACGACGATCAGCTCGCCGACTTCATCCGGCTCTACCGCAGCCAGGGCATGCGCCAGCGGTACCACCACGAGATCCTCGGCTACAACTTCCGGCTGACCGACATCGCCGCGGCCATCGGGCTCGTGCAATTCGACAAGCTCGAGCGCAACACGGCCAGGCGACAGGCCGTGGCGGCCCGGTATGACGAGGCCTTCGCGGACCTGCCGATCGGCCTGCCCATGACGCCGGAAGGTCGAACCCACGTCTTCCACCAGTACACGATCGACGTCGGCCCGGCCCGCGACCAGATCGTCGCCGATCTCCAGGGCGCCGGCATCGGCGTCGGGATCTATTACCCGATCCCGGTCCATCGCCAGGCCTACGTCATGGAGCGCGGTCTCCACGCGGACCTGCCCGTGACCGACCAGGCCGCGGCGCGAACGCTGGCCCTGCCGATCTATCCGGGCCTGACCGAGGCCGAGCAGGCCACGGTCGTCGCCGAGGTCGCGGCCGCGGTCGCGCGGCACGGTGGCTCGCCGGGCCCCGAGGCGAGCGCCAACGGCCATGCGCAAGGCCTGCCGCGGACCGAGCGGCGGCCCACGGAGAGCCTCAGCCGATGACCACGGCGCCCCGAACCGGCGCCGCCGTCCGGGTCGGCCTCGCCGGGCTCGGGACGATGGGCCGGAATCACCTGCGGGTGCTCGGCACGCGTCCCGATTGCCGCCTCGTCGCCATCGCCGATCCCGTTCCCGCCGCCCTGGAAGCGGCCGTCGCGACGAGTGGCGCCCTCGGCTTCTCCGAGCCGCTGGCGATGATCGCCGAGGCGGATCTCGACGCGCTCGTCATCGCCGCCCCGACGACGGCCCACGTGCCATTGGCGCTCGCGGCGATCGCCCGCGGCCTGCCGGTGCTGGTCGAGAAGCCGCTCGCGGCCACGGTCGACGAAGCCCTCCGGATCGTCGCCGCATCGCGGGCCGCGGGCGTGCCGGTCCAGGTCGGCCACGTCGAACGGTTCAACCCGGCCGTGCTCGAGCTCGGCCGCCTGATCGAAGCCGGCTGGCTGAGCAGCGTCTATGCCATCGCGAGCCGTCGCGCCGGCCCGTTCCCGGCCCGCATCCGCGACGTCGGCGTGACCGTCGACCTCGCTACGCACGATGCCGACATCCTCAGCTGGATCGCCGGTGAGCGACCCCAGCGCGTCTACGCGGAGCTCGCCCGCCGCATCCACGCCGAGCACGAGGACCTCCTCTTCGGACTGCTGCATTTCCCGTCCGGCGCCCGCGGCATGCTGGACGTCAACTGGCTGACGCCCGCCAAACGGCGCCAACTCGTCGTGATCGGCGAAGAGGGCATGTTCGAGCTCGACTACCTGACCCAGCGCCTGACCTTCACGCGCGGGTCCGACATGACCAACCCGACGCTGATCCGCGGTTTCGCGCCGACGTTCGAGGGCGACGTCGCGGAGCTGCCGGTCGCCCGCCACGAACCGCTGGCCGCCGAGCTCGACGCGTTCCTCGACGTCGTCCGCAACGGCGGCCGGCCGATCGTCGATGTCGAGGACGGCCTCTGGGCCGTGGGCATCGCCAACGGCCTGCTCCAGGCCGCCGCCGAGGGGCGGCCGGTCGATCCTCTCCGACCTCGCCGAACGGATCTCGGTCGCGTGAACAGAAGGGCTGCCGCATGACAACGACGACGCGACCCCTGAGCTCCGTCCCGAGCCTGCTCGGCGGCTCGATCGAGTCGCCCGAACACGCCTGCCTGCACGCGCTGCCGGCCCGATCCGTGTCGCCGTGGACCGGCGAACCGGGCACGGCCGGGCGGGTTGCGGTCGTCGGAGCCGGCAAGATGGGCCTGCCGCTGGCGGCGCAGTTCGCGAGTCACGGCTGGCACGTCGTCGCGGTCGACGTCCAGCCCGCGGTCGTGGCGGCGATCAACGAGGGCCGCTCGCACGTGACGGAGGAGCCGGGCCTCGCGGAGGCCGTCCAGCGGGCGCATGCCGCGGGCCGGCTGACGGCCACGCTGGACGCGGCCGAAGCGGCCCGGACCAGCGACGTGGTCGTGATCATCGTGCCGGTCATGCTCGACGACGAGCAGCAGCCCGATTACCGCTACATGGACGCGGCCGTCGCGTCGATCGCACCCGGGATCCATGCCGGTTCGACGGTCATCTTCGAGACGACGCTGCCCGTCGGCGATACGCGCAACCGATACGCGCCGCGGCTCGAGGAAGCGTCGGGGCTTGCGGCGGACGCGGATTTCTTCGTGGCGTTCTCGCCGGAGCGGCTGTACAGCGGCGCCGTCTTCCGCAACCTGGCGGCCTACCCGAAGCTCGTCGGCGGCATCGGAGCCGCCTCGACCGAGCGGGCCGTCGCGTTCTACGAATCCGTGCTCGATGCGGACGTCGTCCCGATGAGCAGCGCCGAGGCGGCCGAGTTCAGCAAGCTCGCCGACACGACGTACCGCGACGTGAACATTGCCCTGGCCAACGAATTCGCCCGCTATGCCGACCGGGTCGGCGTGGACATCCAGGAAGTGATCGCCGGGGCGAACAGCCAGCCCTACAGCCACATCCACCAGCCGGGCCTCGGGGTCGGCGGCCACTGCATCCCGGTCTACCCGCATTTCCTCCTGAGCCGCGCACCCGAGATGGAGCTCGTCGGTCTCTCGCGCCGGGTCAACGACGGCCAGGTCGGCGTGGCGATCCGCGCCATCCAGAAGGTGCTCGGCGGCCTGGAAGGCGTGCCCGTGCTCGTGCTCGGGCCTGACCTACCGCGACGGCGTCCACGAGCTCGCCTACTCGCGGGCCATGCCGCTCATCGAGCGCCTCGCGTTCCACGGCGCCATCGTGTCGGCCTGGGATCCGCTCCTCGACGACGCGGAGATCGCCCGATCCTCGGCGACGCCCTGGCACTGGGGCGAGCAGAGCCCGGTCCGGGCGATCGTGACCCAGACCGCCGATCCGCAGTTCCTCGAGCTCGACCTCGGCTGGTTCCCGGACCTCGAGCTGGTCTTCGACGGCCGCAACAGCCTGCGCGAGATGGCGCTTCCGGACGGGGTCATCTACCAGGGCGTCGGGGTCCAGGCGCGCGGGCGCCGGCCGGCTGCCACTGTCGCCGGTTGAGGTCGCCCGGCGTGAGGCCGCCTCGCGTCACCGGCACTGCCTCGTCCGGCGCCGGCTGGCCGGGCCGGGGCTCCGCCTGACGTGCGGATTGCGACCGTCGTCGGGACCCGGCCGCAGCTGATCAAGGCCGCCGCCCTCCAGCCGGCGCTGCGGGCGCGACACGACGAGATCTTCATCGACACGGGCCAGCACTACGACGAGGCCATGGCCGGCGTGTTCTTCGCGGAGCTCGGCCTGCCCCGGCCGGATCACAGCCTGGGCGTCGCCGGCGGCGGCCACAGCGACCAGGCCGGCCGGATGCTGGTGGCCCTCGAACCGCTCCTCGCGCGGATGCGGCCGGATGCCGTGCTGATCTTCGGCGACACGAACTCGACGCTCGCCGGGGCGCTCGCCGCGGCCAAGCTCGGGATCCCCGTGGCCCACGTGGAGGCCGGCCTGCGCAGCTTCGATCGGGCCATGCCGGAGGAGATCAACCGCGTCGTCGCCGACCATCTCGCGCGCTGGAGCTTCGCGCCGACGCCGACGGCCGTGGCCAATCTCGCGGCCGAAGGGATTCGCGACGGTGTCCTCCTCGTCGGCGACCTGATGCAGGACCTGGTGGCACGGCTGGTCGACCAGATTCGCGATCCGGGCGTCGTGGCGGGCCTGCCGATCCGCGACATCCCGAAGGCTGCGCCGGCCCGGCCCGGTAAGGCGGCGGCCGGCCCCGTCCGGAAGGTGGTCCGTGCCGTCGCCGGCGGCGCCGATGAAGCGGCGACCGCGACGCCGCCGCCGGCTCGGGCGCCACTGGCCGCCGGGGAGTACCTCTTCGCGACGATCCACCGGGCCGAGAATCGCGACCCGGCCGCGCTGGTGCGCTGGGTGGCCCTGCTCGACGCCGTCGCCACGAAAGCCCGCCCGGTGGTCCTGGCGCTCCATCCCGGCACGTTGATGGCGCTCCGGACGGCGCGGGTCAGGGTCGGGCCGAACGTCCGGCTGATCGAGCCGCTCGGCTATCGAAGCTCGATCGCGATCCAGCTCCACGCCGCGGCCGTGCTGACCGATTCGGGCGGCGTCCAGCGCGAGGCGGCCTGGCTCAGGGTGCCCTGCCTGGTGCTGCGAACCACGACCGAATGGGTCGAGACGGTGGCGGATTCGGACGGTCGAACCGTCGTCGTCGGCCTCGACCAGGCGCGCGCCCTGGCCGAGCTCGATCGGCTGGCGCCGCGCGACCGGGCCGTCCAGCTCGCCGCGGAACGGGCGGCCACGGTGGAGATCCCCGAGGCCGGCGCGGCCGATCGGATCAGCGAGTACCTGGCCGGCGCCCAGCTCCCATGAGCCGGGTCGTCATGTTCGTCTACAACGACTGCAAGACCGACGCACGGGTCCTGCGGGAGGCGGCCGCGCTCGTCGCCGCGGGCCATACGGTCACGATCATGGCCCGCCCGTCCAATGCGGCTTCGCGCGAGATGGAGCGCGAGTCGCGCGACGGCTTCGAGATCGTCCGGGTGCCGCTGCCGCACGCCTGGCGCCGCTGGTGGGTCTGGCTGAAGTCGCCGTGGCGGACGAAGGGCTGGATCGCGCGCTGGGTGATCCTGCGCCTCAAGTCCGCCCCGCGACGGTTCCCGCGCGGCCTGATCAACGCCGTGATCGCCGTCCTGTTCGGGATTCTCATCACGCCCTGGATCTTCCTCCAGCGGTTGCTCGCGGGGCTGATGCACCTGTTCGGCCGGGAGAAGATTCCGGGCAGCGACACGCTCGACTGGCTCGTCCGCTGGCGGTGGGCGATCTACGGCTGGGCCCGGGCCGCGGCCGCGGCCGCTCCGATCGCCGACGTCTATCACGGCCACGACCTCTCGGGCCTGCCGGGAGCGCTCACGGCCGCGAAGGCCCATGCCGCTCCGGCGATCTACGACAGCCACGAGATCTTCCTCGAGGCCGGCTCGACGGCCCGCCGGCCGCGCTGGGCGCGCTGGCTGTTCGCGCGGCTGGAACGCCGCTGGGTGAGCCGCGTGGCGGCGCTCGTGACGGTCAACGTGTCGCTCGAGGAGGAGCTGACCCGGCGGTACCACCCCCGGCGCACCGTGGTCCTCCACAACACGCCGAACCGCTGGGATCCGCCGGCGGTCCCGCGTCACCTGCTGCGGACGGCCGCGGGGATCGGTGCGACGGCTCCGATCGGCCTTTACCACGGCGGGTTCTCGGCCCATCGCGGACTCGAGGAGCTGGCGGCGGCGATTCTCGAGCCGGGCCTCGAGGGCGTCCACGCCGTCTTCCTCGGCTACGGCAGCCTCCGGCCCTGGCTCGACGCGGAGGCAGTGGACCCGAAGTACGGTGGGCGGCTGCACGTCCTGACGGCGGTCCCGCCGGATCAGCTGCTCGACTGGGTCGTGGATGCCGACGTCGGCGTCATGCCGATCCAGGCGTCGACCCTGAACCACGCGCTGTCCACGCCGAACAAGCTCTTCGAATGCCTGGCCGCCGGGCGTGCCGGTCGTGGCCAGCGACTTTCCGGAGATGCGCCGAATCGTCCACGACGATCCCGACGGGCCGCTCGGCGAGCTGTGCGACCCAGCGGACATCAGGGCCGTCGCCGCGGCCATCCGGCGAGTCCTCGAGCGGTCGCCCGAGTCGATGGCGGACCTGCGGCGGCGCTGCCTGCTCGCGGCACACGAGCGCTGGAACTGGGAGACCGAATCGGCTCGCCTGATCGAGCTCTACGCGGACCTCGCGACG
Organism: uncultured Chloroflexia bacterium; assembly: GCA_963716375.1. GTDB lineage: Bacteria > Chloroflexota > Limnocylindria > Limnocylindrales > CSP1-4 > VGPE01. Next base: position 193,327 of record OY970306.1, read on the forward strand.
TCGGCCGCCGCTCCGCTGGCGGCATCGGCCGGGGCGGCCTCGTGACGGAATCGGCCGGGGCGGCCTCGTGACCGAGCCAAAGCCGACGTTCGCGGGACTCCCGGAGCCGGTTCGGCAGCGCGCTGCCCTGGTGCTGCCGACGACCGCGGAGTTCGATTCGCGAACCTATCGGATCGCGAGTGCGCTCGTCGCCCGTGGTCACGAGGTGGTGGTGCTCGCGCGCTGGCGGCCCGGCCTGCCCGAGGACGAGCAGCATCCGGCGGGCTATCGAATCCGCCGCGTCAAGGTCTCGGCGGGCTCCGGCCTGCCGCTGCCAGATCCGGTGATTCGGGCGGCAAGCTCGTGGCGCAGGCGTCGACGCGAGCGGTCGGCCCGCTCGGCAGCCACGGCGACGCCCTCGACCCGGGCGCCCGCTTCGGCCTCATCCGTGCCTTCGGCCTCGGCCGTGCCCTCGACCCGGGCGCCAGCTCCACCGATCCCCAGGGCGAATCCGACGACGTCCGGCCGCCAGCGCGTTCGGGCCTGCTCGGCCGCCTCGCCCGACTGCCCGGCGCCGTCAAGCGCGTGGCGGCGATCGTCCTCGTCGTTCGATCGCAGACGAAGGCGACCCGCCGGCTGGGCGAGCGCGCGGATCTCTACCACGGCATGGCCTACATGGGCATCCCCGTTGCCCTCGACCTCGCGCGCCGGAACGGCGGCCGGGCCGTGTACGACGCCCGGGACATCTACCTCGATGCCGGCAATCTCGCCCGGCTGCCGGGGCCGGCGCGGGCCGTCGTCGGCCGCCGCGAGCGAGGCTGGGCCCGGCGGGCGGCGCGGGTCATCACGGTCAATCGCCCGTACGCGGAGGTCATGGCGACCCGCTTCGGCGTCGAGCTGCCCCTGATCGTGCTGAACTGCTCGTACCGGTTCGACCCGCCCGTGCCGCAGCCGCGCCGGTTCCACGACGCGCTGGGCCTGGCGCCGGAGATCCGCGTCGTCCTGTACCAGGGCGGTTTCTCGCGGGACCGCGGGATCGAGCAGCTGATCGAGGCCATCCCGTCGGTCGATCGGGCCGTGCTCGTGCTCCTCGGCTATGGGTCGCTGCTGCCGGAGCTCACGGCCCGGGCGGCGGATCCGGCGATGGGCGGGCGACTGCGGATCCTGCCGGCCGTGCCGCCCGACCGAGCTGCTGGATTGGGTCGCCTCGGCCGACGTCGTGGCGATGCCGATCCAGCCGACGACGCTCAACCACCGCCTGACGACGCCGAACAAGCTCTTCGAGGCGATGGCGGCCGGCGTCCCGGTCGTCGCGAGCGACCTGCCCGGCATGTCCGGGATCGTGCGCGAGACGGACTGCGGCCGGCTCGTCGATCCGACGGACGCCGCCGCGATCGGGGCGGCGATTCGGGCGATCCTCGATGCAGCCGAGCGCCGAACGGCGCGCCTACGGCCAGCGCGCGCTCGCGGCGGCCCACGAGACGTACAACTGGGAGCGCCAGATGGAACTGCTTCTGGCCGAGTACGGCCGGCTCACCGGCAGGCCATGGTGAGCGTCCAGTCGCCGCGCGCCCGATTGCGGGCCGTGGTGCTCGTTGCCAACACGGCCGCGCCGTATTCGCGCGGGCTCCGCGTCGCCCGCTCGCTCGCTGATGCCGGGTACGAGGTCGAGATCGCCGCCGTGACCGGGCCGGGCGTCCCCGACGAGGAGCGGGACGGCGCCGTCATGACGCGCCGCTATCGGCCCCGCGGCCGGTTTGCCGCCTGGGCTGCCGATCCGCCGGCGGGAGCGCGCCGCCGTCGCTGGGGCCCGCTTGGAGGCTGGATCCAGCGCGCGACCAAGGCAATCGCCTGGCCGATCCACGTCCGTGGCTGGTGGGCGGGGCTTCGGGCCGACCTGCCCCCGGCCGATCTGTACCACGCCTGCGGAATCCTGACCGTCGGCGTGGCGATCGACCTCGGTCGGGCCGCCCGCCGCGCGGGGCGGCAGGGCCGCGTCGTCTACGACGTGATCGACGTCATCCTCGAGTCGAACAACTACGACCGGGTGCCGGGCGCGCTGCTCGCCTTCTATCGCTGGCGCGAACGGCGCTGGGTCCGCGCATCGGACGCGGTCATCACGGTCAACCAGCCGATCGCCGATCACCTCGGGACGATCTGGCCGCTCCGAACCCCGGCGACGGTGCTGCTGAATTGCCAGCCCCGCTGGACGGCGCCTGAGCCGCGGCCGGACCTCATCCGCGCGGCCACCGGCATCCCGCACGAACGCTCGATCGTGCTGTTCCTCGGCCGGCTGGGTCGGGAGCGGGGGCTCGAGGAGGCGGCGGCCGCGGTGCTGCAACTCGAGGACGCCGCCCTGGTGATGCTCGGTTTCGGGCCGTGGGCCGACCGGCTGCGGGCGAAGGATTCGGAGCCCGGGCTGGCCGGCCACCACTACACGCTGCCGCCCGTCCACCCCGACGACGTGCCGGCCTGGACGGCCTCGGCCGACGTCTCGATCATCGCCGTGCCGGCCAATTCGCTGAACCAGCGGCTGTCGACGCCCAACAAGTTCTGGGAGAGCCTGACCGCCGGGACGCCCGTCGTCGTCGGGCGCGACCTCGAGGTGATGCGGGCGATCGTCGAGGCGGACGGGCTCGGCGCCATCGCCGATCCGGCCGATCCCGCGGATCTCGCGCGGGGACTCCGCGAGATCCTGGAGCAGGGGGCCGAGCCACTCGCCGAGATGCATGCCCGCTGCCTGGCCGTCACGCGCGATCGGTACAACTGGGAGACGGCCGTCGGGCCGTACCTCGACCTGGTCCGAACGCTCGCCGAAACCCGGGGCTGATTTGCCGACAGCGCCCTTTCAGACCACTGCGGCGAGCATCTCCGCCCAGTGATCGAACGGGAAGAGGTGAGCCTCGCCGGGATAGCTGACGAGCCGGACGTTGGGGATGGTGGCGACGAGATAGTCGGCCGTCATCGGGACCCACGGCTCATCGGATTCCCCGTACCAGATGTGCACTGGCTGCGTGATCTCGGACACCGAGAAGCTCCATGGAAGATCCTCTGCGACGTGGTCGGCCACGAACCCGGCGGAACCCTGCCGTGCAGCCTCGCGAGTCACGGTCTTCATCGCCTCTAGCGTCGCCGGGTCCGCGAGCACCTTGTCGTCTGCGTCACCCCAACTCTCGGCGAACAACCGCTCCCACCCGTCGCCTGAGAACCACGCGTCACGCCCTGCGATCGCGGCGACGCCTGCTGCGTAGTCCAGTCGCAGGAGTTCGAACGCGGCGCGGGCGCCCTCGGAAAGGCTCGCCTCGAGCATGCCCGGGATCGGGTCAACTGGGCCCGCTGCGGCCGCGAGACCGATCGCGGTGATCCGACCGGGGAGCCGGAAGCCCAGGGCGAGGGCGTACGGACCACCGCCCGACCAGCCGATCACTGGGCAGGGCGGCAGTGCCAATCGGTCCGCGAGCTCGATCAAGTCGTCGACCCAGCCGAGCACGGTCCGGCCGGCCCGAGGGTCGGATCGTCCGTAGCCCGGCCGGTCCACCGTGAGGAGACGGACACCCGCCTTCTCGGTCGCGTCCTCGTCGAGGCAGATCAGGCGCGAAGCCGGGGTGCCATGCAGGAGAAACACGGGTCGGCCAGCGAGGTCACCCCACTCGGAGTACGCAAGCTGGCGGCGGTCCCGCAAGCGGATCGTCCGATCGGCCTTGGGTGTCGCGGTGGCCCTGGCCATGGCTTCCTCCGGACTGGGTCCCACGGGTTCGTGCGGCCGAAGGGCACGAGGCCGGTGCCACATCATGGTCGGTACATCAGGCAGCTGCGAGACGGCTGATGCAGCTTGCACGACTCCCGGGAGTCACGCGGGTCCGCGAGATGTAGGCGAGCTCCTTGCGTTGGCGGGCCAGGAGGGCGCCCAGAATGCCTTCCGGTGTGGCTCATTGTGCGTTGTGCACGATGAATCGACAGCCACAACCAAACCGCAACCCGACAACGCCGACGCGCTACCGAATTGGACCCGATTTGGTGCCGTAGAGCGCTGACTGCCTGACCAGACTGGTGCGAAACGCCCAATGGGAGGTCTGGGATGGCGCGATGGACTCGAGCGCTCGTTGGTGGAGTGGCTTTGGCCGCCATTCCGGCCACGGCGGCGGCCGCGGACGGGACCGCGATCAACCCGGGTGACACGGCCTGGCTGCTGATCGCCACGGCGCTGGTCATGGTCATGCTGCCCGGCCTTGCCCTGTTCTACGGCGGGCTCGTGCGCCGCAAGAATGTCCTCTCGACGATCATGCACAGCTTCTTCGGGCTCGCCATCGTCAGCGTCGTCTGGGTCGCCTGGGGCTATAGCCTCGCGTTCGCGCCGGGCGGCATCCCGGGGATCATCGGCGGGCTCAGCTTCGTCGGCTTCATCAACGTCGGCATGACGCCCGACCCGGCTCTCGCGCCGAGCATCCCGGCCGTCCTCTTCGCGAGCTTCCAGCTGATGTTCGCGGCGATCACCCCGGCGCTGATCACGGGCGCCTTTGCGGAGCGCAAGCGGTTCGCCGCGTTCGTCATCTTCACGATCCTCTGGTCCACCTTCATCTACTCGCCGCTGGCGCACTGGGTCTGGGCGCCGGATGGCTGGCTGCGCCAGCTCGGAGCGCTCGACTTTGCGGGTGGCACCGTCGTCCACATCTCGTCGGGCGTCTCGGCGCTCGTGGTCGCCGTGCTGATCGGGCCGCGTCTCGTCAACGGCGAGCGCCGCGAGCCCCACGACGTGCCGATGATGGTGCTCGGCGCCGGCCTGCTGTGGTTCGGCTGGTTCGGCTTCAACGCTGGGTCGGCGCTCGCGGCCAACGGTCAGGCCGCCAATGCGCTCCTCGTGACGAACACGGCAGCCGCAGCCGCCTGCCTGACCTGGGTCGGTGCGAGCTACCTGAACCACAAGAAGGTGACGGTCATCGGCGCGGCAGCCGGCGCGGTGGCGGGGCTCGTGGCGATCACCCCCGCGTCGGGCTACGTGACGGCCGGCGGGGCGCTCGTCATCGGCCTGCTGGCCGGCGGCGTCTGCTACAGCGCGACGCTCCTGCGCGAGCGGATCCACATCGACGACGCGCTCGACGTCTTCGCGGTCCACGGCATCGGTGGCACGCTTGGCGCGCTCGCGACGGGCTTCCTCGCTGTCGCGGCCATTGGCGGCACGTCCGGCGCCATCGAGGGCAACTGGCGCCAGGTCGGCGTGCAGACGCTCGCGGTCGCGGTGACCTATGTCTTCGCCGCGGTCGGCACGTTCGTGATCGTCAAGGTCGTCAGCGCCGTGCTCGGACTGCGTGTCGGGGCCGCCGACGAAGAGATGGGCCTCGACCTGGCGCTCCACGGCGAGGCCGCCTACCAGCCCTGACCTCGGGCCGCCAATTCAGCAGCGCTCCGCCGGCCAGGAACTCGGCGGAGCGCTGGCCAAACTGTCCGGCCGATGGCGTCCAACGCTCCCGCCGGGCCTCGTCGGCGGGCAGTGGCCCGGGTCGGGCGCCTCGGCAAGGCTTGCCTCGCGCTCGCTACATGTTCATTCCTGCGTCTTCGAAGCGATCACGGCCCGCTCATTCGGCGCTGCGCCCACGTCGGGCGTTCGTTGCAGGCCCGGGTGCGCGAACCATGCGCGGCGGCGGCGACAACGCGCGACGGACCGGGTGATGGGCGTCGCGAAGTGCCGCGAATGAACATGCGGCGTGCACCTGGGCGACGGGCGGCGAACGACGACGCCGGGGCGACCCCGGCACCCCGGTCCTGGGGCGGTCCACCGGCCGATTCGTTCCGACGCGCGACGACGTTCCCCGCCGGTCGATCGACCGCGGGCGCCAGCCGGCCTGCGGGCCGCGGCGTCGCCGACTCGTTCCACCTCGCGACGACGTTCCCCGCCGGCGATCGGCCGCGGGCTGACGGAGACCCTTAGCGCACTCCGGTCAGGATCGCCTTGGCCTCGGCGGCCTTGCGGAGCCGCGTCTCGTTCGAATGGGCGACGTGGATGGCCACGACTTCGGCCGGGTCGCCTTCCGCGATGACGTGGCCGCCCTCGAGCAGCATCGCCCGGTTGCAGAACTCGGTGACCCAGTTCATGTCGTGCGTGACGAGCACGATGGCCTTGGCCGCCCGGACCAGGTCGAGAACGCGGGCCTTGCTCTTGGCCCGGAAGACCTCGTCGCCGGTGGCCAGCACCTCGTCCAGCAGCAGGATGTCCGGATCGACCGAGGTCGCGATCGAGAAGCCGAGCCTCGCGCGCATGCCCGACGAATAGGTCTTGATCGGCGCGTCGATGAACAGGCCGATGTCCGCGAATTCGACGATGCCCTCGATCCGGCGGGCCATCTCGCGGTGCTCCATGCCCATGAACGCGCCGGCCAGCCAGATGTTCTCGCGGCCGGTCAGGTCCTGGTCGAAGCCGGCGCCGAGCGTCAGCAGCGACGAGATCGCACCGCGGACGTCGAGGTCGCCCTCGGACGGCGTGATGATCCCGGCCAGCACCTGGAGCAGCGTGCTCTTGCCGGCGCCGTTTGGCCCGATGACGGCCAGCGACTCGCCGTTGACGAGCTTGAACGAAACCTCGCGCAGGGCCCAGAAATCCTTCGGCCCGTCGTTGCGCTTGACCATCTTGGCGAAGGTCTCGCGGAGGGTCGTCTTCTTCGTGAACCGGAGGCTGTATTTCACGCCGAGGTTCTGCACGTCGATGACCGTCGGGCCCGCGCTGCCGTTCAGTCCACTCGGCATCTACAGGACCTTCGCGAAGGCGGGTTCGACGCGTTTGAACATCAGGATGGCGACGGCGATCATCACGATGGACAGGACGAGGACCGCGAGCAGGTGATACCAGTACGGGTACGTGCCGTAGTAGATGACGTTGCGATAGGACTCGAACAACCACGTCCACGGGTTCAACTGGACCATCAGCGAGAGGAACGGGTTGTTCGCCACCTGGCCCTCGATCGTCTCGATGGCGTAGAGGCCGGGTGACAGGTAGAACCACAGGCGCAGCACGTGCCGGGCGACGTTGCCGATGTCGCGGAAGAACACGTTGATGGCCGAGATCATGATGCAGAACGCCGATCGTGAACGCGAACTGCACGAGCGGCGATGAACGGGATGAAGACCACGGTCCACGGACGCCCGGTCGCGGAAGAACAGCATCAGCAGCACGAAGAGCGGGATCAGGCCGAACGCGAAGTTGGCGATCGCCGCCGTCGTCGATGAGACCGGCAGGATGATCTTGGGAAAGTGGATCTGCTTGATCAGCCGTTCCTGCCCGACGACCGAGGTGATCGCGTCGTAGACGCTGCTCGTGAACCACTTCCACGGCAGGATCGCGCAGAAGATGAAGAGCGGGTAGTCCGGGATCTTCTTCTGGAAGATGAAGTCGACGAGGACGACGTAGACGATCATCTGGAGGAGCGGATCGAGGATCCACCAGACGTTCCCGAAGAGGGTGTCCGAACCCTTCTTCTTGAGGTCCGCGCGCGACAGGTAGCCGATCAGGCGTCGTCGCGACCAGATCTCGCCGATGCCATCGGTGACCAGTCCCACCGATGAGCGCCGGCGACCTGTCGCTCGGTAGGTGACGCTCGAATCGCGGGTGGCGAGGTCCTTGGGCGTGATGTCCATGAGCGTCCGTACCCTAGCACGACCCCGACGGCTCAGGGTCCAGCGGCTAGCATTCGGGCGATGACCAATCCCGCGCCGCGCGATTCGACCCGTCGGCATGCTCGTCCATTCCTACTACGAAGAGGATCCGCGCGTCCGCCGCGAGGCCGAATCGCTCGTCGCGGCGGGCCGCCCGGTCGTGGTCTTCAGCCTGCGCCGGGCCGGCGATCCGGCGGTTGGCGAGCTCCAGGGAGTCGAAATCCGGCGGCTCGACGTGCAGCGCCACCAGGGCGCGAGCCTCGCCACGTACCTGCGCGAGTACGTGGAGTTCTTCGGTCGCGCGGGATGGGCGGCGACCAGCGACCATCGCCGGCGCCGCTTCGCGCTGGTCCAGGTCCATACCGTCCCCGACTTCCTCGCCTTCGCCGGACTGCCGATGCGACTGGCCGGCGTGCCGCTCGTGCTGGATCTCCACGAGGCGATGCCCGAGTTCTTCCGGATGCGCTTCCCGCGGGCCTCGAATCCGCTCGTCCAGCGAACGCTGCGGCTGCAGGAACGCCTGGCGATCGGCGCCGCGGATGCTGCCATCACGGTCAACGACGCCCTCGCCGATCGGCTCGTGCGCCTCGGGGTCGCGCGGGCCAAGGTCACGGTCATCCTCAACAGCCCCGACCTGGCGCGATTCGATGCGGCCGCGCTGCCGCGGCGCGGGTTCATGGCCGACGGCCGGCTGCGCCTCGTCTATGCCGGCGCCGTGACGCCGACCTATGAGCTGGAAGTCGCGATCGACGCTGTCGCCCGGCTGCGCGAGCTGCGCCCGGAGCTCGACGCCACGCTTCGACGTCTACGGCCGCGGCGACGCCCAGCCGGCCCTCGAATCGCAGGTCGGCGGCGCTGGGGCTCGCCGATCGCGTGACCTTCCACGGCCGGATCCCGATCGAGGACGTGCCGGCGGCGATCGCGGCCGCGGACATCGGCCTCGCCCCGACGCGCCGTTCGGCCTTCACGGATTTCAGCCTCTCCACCAAGATCTTCGAATATGGGGCGATGGCGAAGCCGGTCGTCGCCTCGCGACTGCCGATGGTCGAGCGCACGTTTCCGGTGGGATCGGTGGCGACGTACGAACCCGGGTCCGCCGGCGATCTCGCGACGGCCATCCTGCGGCTGGTCGACGAGCCGCTCGAGCGAGAGGTCCGCCTCGCCCGAACGGGTGAGCGCGTGGCCGAGCTCTCCTGGGCCCACGAGGGCCGCCGGTATCGCGAGCTCATCGAGCGGCTGATCGCGCGCAGCCGGGGGGCGGCCGGGTCCGCCGGTGCGGCCGCGTATCCTGCTCCGTGATGCCTGACACGGATTCCCGGATCGCGATCATCGGCCTCGGCTACGTCGGATTGCCGCTGGCGATCTCGTTCGTGGAAGCGGGCTGCGACGTCCTCGGCGTCGACGCGAATCCGGCGCGGGTCGCGGAGCTCGCCGCGGGCCGCTCGCCCATCGATGACATCGCGGACGATCGGCTGGGCCAGGCCCTCGCCGGTGGCCTCTCGATCGCCGCCTCCGACGGTGCGGATCTCGCGTCGCGCGACGTGATCTTCGTCTGCGTCCCGACGCCCATCAACGAGGCCAAGGACCCGGATCTTGGTCCGGTCCTGTCGGCGGCGGCACTCCTCGCGCGGCAGCCTGCGCGCCGGCCAGCTCGTCATCCTCCAGTCGACGACCTTCCCGGGCACCACGTCCGGACCGTTCCGCGAGGGGCTCGAGCGTTCGGGCCTCGTCGCCGGCCGCGACTTCGACCTTGCCTTTGCGCCGGAACGCGTCAATCCGGGCGACCCGGCCAGCCATCGGCGCGATGTGCCGCGGCTGGTCGGCGGCCTGACGCCGGCCGGCACGGCGCGTGCCGCCACGCTCCTGCGGCGGATCAATACGGCGGTCCACGAGCTGTCGTCGCCGGATGCGGCGGAGCTTGCCAAGCTGCTCGAGAACGTCTTCCGCAACGTGAACATCGCCCTCGTCAACCAGCTCGCGCTGCTCTGCGAGCGGATGGGCCTCGACGTCTGGGAGGTCATCGACGGCGCCGCGACCAAGCCGTTCGGCTTCATGCCGTTCCGGCCGGGGCCGGGCGTCGGCGGGCACTGCATCCCCGTCGATCCGTACTACCTGTCCTGGCGGGCCCGCCAATTCGACTTCGTCGATCGCTTCGTCGAGGTCGCCGGCGACATCAACCTCGCCATGCCCCGTCACGTCGTCGATCTCGTCGCCGAGGCGCTCAACGAGCGCGGCCGAGCGGTTCGGGGCGCGCGCGTCGCGGTCATCGGCGTCGCGTTCAAGCCGAACGTCCGCGATCCGCGCAATTCACCGGCCGCCGACGTCATCGGCCTCCTCGCCGAGCGCGGCGCCGCGGTGGACTATCACGACCCGCTCGTGCCCCGCTTCCGCGACAGCGGCGGCGTCACCCGCGACAGCCGGCCGCTGCCGGAGCTGCTGGTTGCGGCGGACGTCGTCGTCGTGATCACGCCCCATGCGAGCCTCGACTGGGCCGCGATCTACAGCGCCGACCTCATCGTGGACACCACCAACAGCTCGCGCGGCCGGATCCGAGGGGAGCGCCAGGTGCTGCGCCTCGGTGCGGGTTGGGGCCGGCCCGCCTGACGATTCGCCGGGCGATCCCCGGGGCCTGACCACCGGCGGACGCGCTTCACGACCGGACCCGGCCGCTGGCCGTCGGGTGGGGGAACCGGCCGGTCCCGTGGGGCGTCTTTCGGGGGACCTGTATCGTGTCGGCGGCTGTCCAACGGACCCGCGGGCAGGATGCGGTAGCATAACCAGCCGCTGAGCCCATTTTCCAGGGCCAGCACGTCTTGGACCCGTCACACAGGACCACGCTCCGGCATGACTTTACGAGCAAAACCCGCCGCCAAATCATCGGCAAAGCGCAGCCGTCGCCCCGTCTGGGAAGCGGACAACCGGCGAACCCTCTTCATGACCATCGGCTTCGGCGCCGTGATCGTCATCTCTCTCCTGATCCTGGCCGGTGCGGCCTTCGCGAGCTACTACGGGGACCACTTCGCCTCCGTCGCCAGCGTCAACGGCACCGGGATCAGCAAGGACGAGTACCGGGCCCGCTACGACGCCGAGGCCTTCCGGCTCAGCTACTCCGCGAGCCGGATCACGGCTGAACAGGACTCCGGCCACATCGACGCCGCCACGGCCCAGTCGGACCTGTCCACGATCCAGACCAAGCAGCAGAGCCTGCCGAACGACGTCGCCGAGAATCTCATCGATATGAAGCTCCAGCAGCAGCTCGCACAGCCGTATGGCATCGCGATCAGCGACTCGCAGGTCGATGAGCAGCTGGTTCGGGAAGCGACGACGGACGAGCAGCGCCACTCATTCGTGATCGGCATCAAGCCCGAGCTCACGACCGGCGCCACGACCGCCACCGATGCCCAGAAGGCGGCCGCCAAGGCCAAGGCCGACGGCGTCCTCGCCGATCTCAAGTCGGGCAAGATCAAGTTCGCGGACTACGCGCTCGCGAGCTCACAGGATCCGAGCCAGTCCAAGAGCGGCGACATCGGCTGGCTCCAGGCCAACAACACGTTCCAGGACCCGGCCTTCGTGGCCGCCCTGTTCAAGCTCGACGCCAACGGGCTGACCGACGTCATGGAAGGCGCCGACGGCGAATTCCGGATCGGCACCGTGACGGAGATCGCCCCGACCTCGGTCGACACGGCCTACCAGCAGAAGATCAAGGACTCGGGCGCCAGCCTGGATGCGTACCGCGCGCTCGTGCGGTCCGACCTCCTCGCGACGGCACTCCAGGACAAGGTGGTCGGCGACGTCATCAACACCCCGACGCCGCAGCGCCACGTCCAGGTCGTCTTCATGGCAGCGGAGGCCGGCCAGACCGGCACCGGCGATGAAGTCAAGGTCCGCCACATCCTCATCTCCCCGAATCACGACCCACAGGGCGCCCAGACACTGGTCTCCACGGACCCGGCCTGGAAGGTCGCAGAGAACGAGGCCGACCTGATCTACCAGCAGGTGATCAAGGATCCGTCCCAGTTCGCGGCCATCGCCAAGGCCAAGAGCGACGACACGAACACGGGCGCGAACGGCGGCGACCTGCCGTACTACACCCAGGTGAATCTCGATCCGGCCTTCGGGACCGCGATCTTCGCCCCTGGGCTCACGCCAAACGAGATCCTGCCCCCGGTCAGGTCCTCGTTCGGCTGGCACGTGATCCAGTTCGTCGATCGACGTCTCCAGCCGCAGGACCGGATCCGCGGCGTCCAGCTCCAGGCGTCCTCGGCCGGCGCCGACTTTGCGGCGCTGGCCAAGGGCAACTCGGAAGATGCCTCGGCCAGCACTGGCGGAGACGTCGGCTGGGTGGCGAAGCTGCAGTACGACTCCGTCCGGGAGGCCGCCATCTTCAAGGCGGCGGTCGGCGGAATCACCGACGTGGTCCAGACGAAGGACGGCTTCTACCTCTACAAGATCCTCGACGAGCAGACGCGCCTTCCGGACGCCACGCAGATCGACACGATCAAGAGCAGCGGCTTCAGCAACTGGTACACGGCGCAGAGGAGCTTCGCCAGGATCGTTCGCGACTACACCTCCAGCGGCACGTCGACGCTCCCGACCGTCAAATAGCGACGAGGGCGAGGTGCTCGACGCGCTCGTCAACGAGGCCCGGGTCCGTTGGGGTCTCGAGTTGTCCCGGGGGCTGCAGGTTGCGGCCGCCGAGCAACTGGTGGCGACGCCGATCGAGCCTGGTCGGCCACTGATCGTGGTGCCGTTGGCCGTCCTTCGGGGCGGCCTTCGGCGTGATGGTCCGGGTGCGGCCGGCGACTCCGGGGGCGGTGACTCCGACCCCGCGAGCTCGGTGGCGGCCGATGAGGCCGGCCCAGCCGATGCGGCCGATGCGGCCGATGCTGCCGACGAGCCGGCCTCTTCCGCGGCGGCCTCGGGCGAGGTCCGGCGATCCTTCGATCCGGGCATCCTGCCCGGTCGGCACGGCCCGCGGGGCCACCATCCGCTGATCCTGCTGCGCCGGCTCTACCCGGCGGACCATCCGGTCGGCCGCTTCGGCCAGGCGGCCTCCACGACGATCGGCGAGCTCACCGACGCTGACCTCGGCCTGCGGCTCTACATCGGCCCGGTCTCGGCCGAGCTGGCGCAGGCCACGCCGTGGGCGCTGCCGTGGATCTCGGCCCGCCTCCGGGAGCCCGACGGCTGCCCGTGGGATCGCGAGCAGACCCACGAATCGCTGCGGCGCCACCTCCTCGAGGAGGCGTACGAGGTCTACGACGCGCTGGGCGAGGGGGCCACGCCGGCGCTCGCCGGCGAGCTCGGCGACCTCCTGCTCCAGATCGTCCTCCACGCGCAGCTGGCCGCGGAGGAAGGCATCTTCGACCTCGCCGATGTCCAGGAGGCGATCGGCTCCAAGATCGTGCGCCGCCATCCCCACGTCTTCGGCGAGTCGGAGGCTCGAACGGCGGGCGACGTGAACCGCCAGTGGGAGCAGATCAAGAAGGCCGAGCGGGCCGCGGCCGCCGCGGACGAGTCGGGTGGCGCGGAGCCGCCCAAGAGCGCGCTCGACGGCATCAGCCGGTCCATGCCGGCGCTCGCCGCCAGCCAGGAGATGCAGGAGCGGGCCTCGAATCTCGGCTATGACTGGCCGACGGTCGACGGCATCGTCGACAAGGTCCGCGAGGAGCTCGGCGAACTGCTGGCGGCCGAGACCACCGATCACCGGCGCGAGGAGCTCGGCGACCTGTTGATGGTCGTGGTCAACCTTGGCCGGCGGAACGGCGTTGAAGCCGAGACGGCGCTGCGCGCGGCGAACGAGAAGTTCCGGCGCCGATTCCGGAGCGTCGAACGCCAGGCTGCGGAACGCGGCGTCGCGCTCCGCGATCTCGATTTCGCGACGCTCGACGAGCTCTGGGATACGGCCAAGGTCGAGGAAGCCGCGGCGAACCAGGCCGGGGCCAGCCGAGCGGCGGCCGACGCTGCCGCGACAGGCGCAGCCACCCCCGCCGCATCGATGGCAGGACAGGAACCGAAGGAGCACGCATGACGATCGGACGGGCCGGAGTCCGGGCAGACGGACGACAGCCGAGCCAGCTGCGGCCGGTGACGCTGACGCTCGGCGTGCTCAAGTGGGCCGAGGGCTCGTGCCGGATCCGGGTCGGCGACACGGAAGTGCTCTGCGCGGCCACGATCGAGGACCGGATTCCGCCCCATCTCCGCGGCAGCGGCACGGGCTGGGTCACGGCCGAGTACAGCATGCTGCCGCGGGCCACGGCCGAACGCACGCAGCGCGAATCCGCGAAGGGCCGGATCGGTGGCCGGACCCACGAGATCCAGCGGCTCGTCGGCCGGTCGCTCCGCGGCGTCGTGGACCTCGCCAAGCTCGGCGAGCGCACCGTCACGGTGGACTGCGACGTCATCCAGGCGGACGGCGGCACGCGGACGGCCTCGATCACCGGCGGCTACGTCGCCCTCGCGGCGGCGCTGATGACCTACGGCATGGGCCGCCTCCTCGTCCAGAAGGTCGCCGCGGTCAGTGTCGGCATCGTCGACGGCCAGACCTACCTCGATCTCGACTATTCGGAAGATTCCCACGCCGAGGTCGACTTCAACGTCGTCGGCACCGATGCGGGCACCTACGTCGAGTTGCAGGGCACGGCCGAGGGCAAGCCGTTCGATCGGGCCGCCGCGAACCGGCTGCTGGACGTGGCGGGGGAAGGCCTCGAGCAGCTGTTCCGCGCGCAGGCGGAGGCGCTCGCAACCATCAAGCGGTGAGCAGCACCGGATCCTCTGGGGAGCCGATCGAGCGGCCGCGGCTCGTCGTTGCGACCCGCTCGAGCCACAAGCTGCGCGAGTTGCGGGAGCTGCTCCACCCGGCCCGGGCTGAGCTGGTCTCGCTTGACGACATCGGCATCGACGACGAGGTCGAGGAGACCGGCGAGACGTTCGAGACGAACGCCCGGCTCAAGGCCCGGACCTACGCCCGCCTGAGCGGCCTGCCGGTCCTGGCGGACGATTCCGGCATCGAGGTGGACGCGCTCGATGGCGGGCCCGGCGTCCGGACGAAGCGCTACGCGGGCGAGCACGCCACGGACCTGCAGAACAACGCCAAGCTCCTCGCGGCGCTGGATGGATTGCCGCCGGAGCAGCGGGGCGCCCGGTACGTCTGCGTCCTCGCGATCGCGATCCCCGATGGGTCGGGCGGCCTCGCCATGCGCACCGCGCGCGGGACCTGCCGCGGCCGGATTGCCCGGGAGCCGCGGGGGACCGGCGGCTTCGGGTACGACCCCATCTTCGAGCCCGCCGCTGAGCCGCCCGGTGGCCGGACGCTCGGACTGTGGTCGGCGGCCGAGAAGAACCGGATCTCGCATCGCGCCAGGGCGGCGAACCGGATGCACCGGGTGCTCGACGACCTCGGGTTCTGATCGCCTCGTCGCCCAGCGTCACGCCATCGCGGTCGAAGGCGTCACAGGAACCAGACGCCGGGCGACGGCTGGCACATGAAGTCGCCCGGCGTCGCCATGTGTCCACGGCGATCCGCCGGTCCGGCCGGGCCGGCGCGGGCCTGCCCGTCGTGCGCTCCGTGCCGGTTCTCGTCCGGCGACCGATGATGGGAGCCATCGAGAGCGGCGGACGAGATCGTGGAGGCGGCGAGGCATGACCGACGACCTGGGCCAGCGAGTGGACTGGCTGCCCGCCCGCGAGCCCGCCCGGGCCCCGCTGGACGGTCCCACGATTCGACTCGAGCCCATCGATCCGGCCCGCCACGCGGCTTCGCTGTTCGCGGTCTCGCACGGTCCCGACGCCGACCACCAGCTCTGGGACTACCTGCCCTACGGCCCGTTCGCGAACGAGGCGGAGATGCGGACCTGGCTCGCGTCGTGCGCGGCCTCGCCGGATCCGCTCTGGTTCGCCGTCGTGGATCGCGCCACGAATCAGGCCCTCGGCATGGTCAGCTTCATGCGGATGGTGCCGCAGCACGGTGTCATCGAGATTGGCCATATCTGGTTCGGGGCGGGGTTGCAGCGGACCCCACAGGCTACCGAGGCGATCTACGTGCTCGGCCGGACGGCGTTCGATGAGCTCGGCTACCGCCGGCTCGAATGGAAGTGCAACGCCCTGAACGCACGCTCGCGGCGCGCCGCCGAGCGGCTCGGCTTCACGTACGAGGGGATCTTCCGGCAGCACCTCGTGGTGAAGGGCCGCAACCGCGACACGGCGTGGTTCTCGATGCTCGACGGCGAGTGGCCGGTCTCGAAGGCGGCGTTCGAGCACTGGCTCGACCCCGGGAATTTCGATTCGGACGGTCGCCAGCGCCAATCGCTGGCGGATCTCCGTTCAGCCATTCGAGGCGTTTGATCGGGCGGTCCACACTCCGGGGACTGTTCCGCTGGGCGCGGTGGGAGGGACGACCCGATGGTGAAGACCAAGAAGGAGCAGGCGCAGGAAGACCTGGAGCTGGCGGACGTCTGGGCGGACCCGCCGGTCGACACGCTCGGCTCGCCGGTGCGGACCATCTCCAACAAGGCCTACCTGCGCGAGCTTGCCAACCTCCAGGTCGAGCTCGTCAAGCTCCAGGAGTGGATCCGGCACGAAGGGCTCAAGGTCGCCGTCATCTTCGAGGGCCGCGACGCGGCGGGCAAGGGTGGCGCGATCAAGACGATCACGCTGAGTCTCAATCCGCGATACGCCCGGGTGGTGGCGCTGGCGGCGCCGTCTGACCGCGAGCGCACCCAGTGGTATTTCCAGCGCTATGCGGCGCATCTCCCGGCCGCAGGCGAGATGGTCCTGCTGGATCGGAGCTGGTACAACCGGGCCGGCGTCGAACGTGTCATGGGCTTCTGCACCGACGACGAGTACCGCGAGTTCCTCCGCTCCTGCCCCGAGTTCGAGCGGATGCTGGCGCGGGCCGGGATCCTCCTCGTCAAGTACTGGTTCTCGGTCAGCGACATCGAACAGGAGCGCCGGTTCCAGGCGCGCCTCGAGGACCCGACCAAGCGCTGGAAGCTCTCGCCGATGGACCTCCAGTCACGCGCCCGATGGGTCGAATACTCACGGGCCAAGGACGAGATGTTCGCGCACACCGACATCAAGCAGGCGCCCTGGTACGTCGTCAACGCCGACAACAAGAAGCGAGCCAGGCTCAATGTCATGCATCACCTGCTGAGCCTGATCCCGTACCGCGACCTGACGCCCGAGGCGATCGTCCTGCCGCCGCGGCAGCCCGACCCGGGCTACATTCGCCCGCCGCTCTCCGATCAGACGTTCGTGCCCGAGATCTTCTGAACCGGGACAGGGTCCGGGCCGGCTCGGTGGGCCCCAGCCGGCGCGATGTCGGCGCCGCCCGTGCTTCGCCTGGCCGCGTGCAGCCCCAGCCCCTCAGCCGATCTTCTGCTTGAGCCCGTCGAGGATCTGCTCCTGCTGCTCGAGGATCTGCAGCTGCTGGACGTTGATCGTGTGGAGGGCCATCAACGTTTCGTGATCCGCCTCGGCCCGCGCGTCCTGGGCGGCCGAGATGATGTTCTGGCCGACGATGATGATCGGCAGCAGGACCAGCTGCAGGAACGACTGGCTGAGCCACGTGATGCCGATGACCGTGTCGCCGTGCAGGAAGGCCGTCAGCGCCTGAGGCAGCGAGACGAACGCGAGCAGGGCGAACAGGTACGCGGCCCACATCGTCCCGACCGAGCGGGTGATGAGGACGGCGAGGCGGGCATTGAACTGCCCGACCGGGCCGCTGCCGTGGACCTGCGCCTGCATGTCGCTGTTGCGGACGAGCTTCGGTTCGTGCTGTCGCGCTGCCGATCGCCTGGCGCGAAGGGCGTCCGTGGACGTCGTCGAGGTTGCAGCGCCGGCCTGCTCGGTCATGGGTCCCTCCTTCGTCGCCCGTGTCGTCAATGAGCGCCGGGAGACCGGAGCGAACCTTCGCTAGGCTCCCGTTGGTGAGAAGCGTTCCACGTACGGCGCCCGCCACTCAGGCGCCTCGAACGGCGCGGCATACCAGGTCGTCGTCTTCGCGACTCTGCCCTGGCGGAGCTCGATGATGGCGATCATCTGCCACGTTTCGCCGTTCGAGTACCGGGCGGTACCGATGTACGTGTAAACGTCGCCCGACCCTTCGATGCGCAGCGCTGTGAACGACGGCGTCATCACCCATCGGTCTTCCGCCCCGACGAGCCGTGTGCTCCCAGGATCGATGGTTCCGACCCCACCCGGGTAGTTGCGGAGGATGGCAAGCTGGTTTGCTTTGCCCCGAATTCGTTCCCCCGACTGGGGCATCTCGTCGATGAAGTCGTCGGTCACGAGCGCCGCCAGCGCGTCGAAGTCCTTGTTCTGCAGGGCGCGTGCGAAGCGCTCGACCACGGAACGACCGCCTGGCTCAGTCATCCTGTCCTCCGTGGGTCGCCGTCGCCGTCACCGAGCGAACTGCTGGCAGTCTATCGTTGGCGACCGCGTGGGTCGAGGCGAATGAGCTGCGCAAACGATGGAGTCGCGATGAAACAGCACGTCGTAGCCGCTGGACAGGGGCCTGACTACGATTGGTCCCAGGATCACATCTCGGTGAAGACGCCGATGGAGCTGACGGACGGGCGGGTCTCGGTCGTCGAGGACATCCTGAAGCCCGGCTTCCATCTCCCGGCCCACCGTCATCGGGCCATGGCGGAGATCTTCTACATTCTCGAGGGCGAGGTCACGTTCGCGTTCGAGGACGAGACCGTGATCGCGACGCCCGGGACCACCCTGACCGTGCCAGCCAATCGCCGGCACGAGGTGACCTGTCCCGGTGGCGGCCGCCTCATGACGATCTTCACGCCCGGGGGCTTTGACCGGTATCTCGCCGAACTCGCCGCCCTCACGCCGGCGCAGCTCGATGACGCCGAATTCATCCGCGAGCTCGGCGAGCGCTTCGACATCTGGCAGGAGCCGTCCTGAGGCGACGGGCTCGTGCGGTGTAGCCTTGTCAGGGAGCTCGGCCGCCGCAGCGAATGCGGGTCCTTGGCCCAACACCATCGGGGTGTAGCGTAGCCTGGCAACGCGCGTGCTTTGGGAGCACGAGATCGTGGGTTCAAATCCCGCCGCCCCGACCACCTGATCGCGCCAGCTCAGCCCGGGAGCAGCCGGACTTCGGCGCTCGGCAGCGTCTTCCACCAGTGCGCGTAGCGGCGGTAGACCCTGGGATCGCGGTCGGCCAGGAATGCGACCAGGGCCTGCGCCTCTGCCGCCAGGCCGTCCCACGCATCGGCGGTCAGGGGGTGGAACGCGGTGGCTTCGATGCCGCCCTCGGTCGGGCGCCACACGCCGGCCACGTGGCCGTCGACGAGCAGGGTCGGCAGGACGTCGCCGTTCTGGTGGATGACGAGCCGCCGATACGCTGGCGGGATCACCCGGCTCCGATCCGAGTAGGCCAGCAGGACGCTGTCCCACATCGGCAGCAGGCGCGGCGGAGCGAGCGTGTCCTCGGCCGGATTCGGCGCTCCCGGAACGTCGAGAAGCCCGGATCCGTCCGGACCCTCGAGGCTCACGATGTCCCCGGCGACCGCCAGTGCCTGCGCCGCCTCCCGCACCGCGGGCATCCGGAGCATCGTGAACTGGGCGAAGTCGTGCAGCGAGGCGGGTCCGAACCCCTCCAGGTAGCGGCGGAGCAGGCGCTGCAGGGACTCCTTCGGGTCCGGCGGAGCCGTCGCCGAGGCTGGAGCTGCCACGAACGACGACGAGGCCACGAATGCGGCCGAGGCCCCGAACGACCACGGCCGGCCCGTCGGCGCATGGTGGAGCGGCGCGAACATCTTGAGAGCCCACCACGCACGAGCGTGGTGGCGTTCACCGAGCCGCTCTGCGATCAGCGCCTCGATCTGCGGTTTCGTTCGCGGTTGCGACGTGAACTCGACGAGGTGCGGCAAGAGCGCATCGGCGTCGGCGGTGGACAACCCGGTTGTCCGGAACCGGTCGTCGTTCAGGCGCGAGGCTCGCAGGGAGCTGAGCATCGCGGCGTGAAACGCCGGGTAATCGTCAGCATCCACCGCGTGCAGCGTCAGGCGGATCAGCGACGCCTTGACGACCCGACGATTGGCGAATGCCCCGTCAAGGTCGGCCGGATCGAACGCGGTTACGCGATTCCAGAGAGCCAGGTACGGCGACGCGGCCTCCTGCGCCTGCAGGGCGACCACGCGATGGACGGCAGCGGTCACCTCGAGTCGTTCGCGGCGCAGGAGCAGCTGGCGGGCGAGCGTGGCCCGGTTGAGCTGGCCTGCGGTGAGACTCACGCCCCTCCCCAGGGCGTGGGCTCGGAGACCGCGCCGGCCCGGACCGTCACGACCGGCTCCAGCCGCCGATCGCCCTGGCGCGTCTCGCCGCGGCTGTCCGTCAACGTCACCGGGCCCTCGATGAGCCGCAGGACGGACAGGTCCGCCACCCGGCCCGACCTCGATCCGGCCCAGCTCGTCGCCGCGGCCGATCGCGGCCGCCGGGCGGGCCGTGGCCATCGCGACGACCTCCTCGATCGAAAGGCCGAGCAACAGGAACTTCGAGAGGGTCGTGACCAGGTCGTAGACGGGGCCGTGGAGGTTGCCGACGTGCAGGTCGCTGCTGATCGTGCTCGGGGCGAAGCCGTCGGCGAGCGCGGCTTCCGCCGTGCGCCACGAGAAACTCCCGGCGCCATGGCCGATGTCGAACAGCACGCCGCGCCGGCGGGCGTCGAGGGCGACGTCGATGACGTGGCCGGCCTACTGTCCACGATCCCGGGCGGCCAGCCGGTGAAGCTGTGGGTGACGATGTCGCCCGGGCGCAGCCGGCCCAGCGCGTCCTCGAGCGTGAACGCTTCGTCGGCCGTGCCGCCGATGTGGAGCATCAGTGGCCGGCCGATGGCCGCCGCGGCCTCATGGGCGCGGGCGAACGCGACGCGCGCGTTCGAGGCCACCAGCATCGTGCTCAGGCGCAGCTTGATCCCGACGATGAGGTCCGGGTTGGCGCGCGCCGTCTCGATCGCCCGGTCCACCCGCGCCCAGCGGATGTCCTCGAGCTCGCCGATCTCGAGGTCGAGCTGGCCCATGCCCGAGATGTGGAGGAAGGCCAGCGTTCGGGTCGCGCTCGGTTCGATGACGTAGCGGCGAAAGCCCGGAAAGGTGTTCGAGCCGGACGAACCGGCATCGACGACCGTCGTCGTCCCACGGGCCAGATGGTTCGGATCGTTGTCGATGGCGAGCTCGGCGACGCCCGACCAGACGTGGACGTGGAGGTCGACGAGGCCGGGCGCCACGATCAGCCCGCGAGCATCGATGACGCGGCCGGCGTCGCGCTCGGGCAGGCCCGTGGCCATCGCCGCGATCTGTCCGCCGCTGACGGCGACGTCCTGCACGGTCGAGGTCAGGGCCACCGGATCCACGACCGAACCACCCTTGATCAGCAGATCGAACACGGTCCCACCTCGAGGTAGCCGATCTCCACGCTCGTCGCGCATCAGAATGCACTCCATGCACCAGCCCACGACGCCGATTCCGCCGAGCCGCCGGCCACTCAAGGTCGGCGTCCAGCTGCCCGAGATCGAATGGGAGGCGCGCTGGCCGGACCTGCTGGCGATGGCCCGAACGGCCGAGGACGTCGGATTCGATTCGCTGTGGGTGGGCGATCACCTCCTGTACCGCAAGCCGGACGGCGCCAGGGGGCCATGGGAGGCCTGGTCGACGCTCGCGGCGCTCGCCGCGGTGACCACGCGGATCGAACTCGGGCCACTCGTCGCGGCGACGAGCTTTCACGCGCCGGCGATGCTCGCCAAGAAGGCCGCCACGGTCGACGAGATCAGCGGCGGGCGGCTGATCCTGGGCCTTGGGGCAGGCTGGAACGAGGTCGAATACCGGGCGTTCGGCTTCCCGTTCGACCATCGTGTCTCCCGCTTCGAGGAGGCGTTCACGATCATCCGGACGCTGCTCCGCGAGGGCGCCATCGATTTCACCGGCGAGTTCTACGAGGCGCGCGATTGCGAGCTGGTGCCGCGCGGACCGCGGCCCGGGGGTCCACCGCTGATGGTCGGCTCGATCGGTGAACGGATGCTCTCGATCACGGCACCCCACGTCGATGCCTGGAATGCCTGGTACGACTGGTACGGCAACGTGCCCGCGGGTCTCGTGCCCTTGAACGCAACCGTCGACACCGCCGCCTCGGCGGCCGGCCGATCGCCGTCGGCAATCGCGCGAACCGCGGCCGTCTACGTCGAGCTGCCGGGTGGCCGGGGACGGGTCCAGGGCGATCGAGCGCGCAACCCGGCGCCGGCCATTGCCGGCTCGCCGGCAGAGATCGCGCGGTCGCTCGCGGCCTTCGCCGACGTCGGGATCTCGCACCTGCAACTCGTGCTCGACCCGATCACCGAGCACTCGATCGCAGCCCTGGCGCCGATCCTGGAGATCCTCGACCGGGGCTGATTCGTCCGGCCGGAGGTCAGCCGCCGGCCCAGCGGTCGGCGAGCCAGCGCAGGCCGCCCGGCGCGAGATGCAGCCCATGGGCCGCCACGGCTCGCGCCAGCAGGACGTCGTCCGCGTCGAGGCAGACGAGCCAGCCCTCGTCGTTCGACTCGAGCACGCTCCCATCCCGCGCGGCGCGCAGGAGGACGTCGCGCACGCCGGACGACCGGATCTCGTCCCGACGGCCCTCGAGCTCGGCCCGCCGCTCGCGAATTGAGCGGGCCCGGAAGGGGCCGGCCAGCCGGCCGAGGCCACTGCCGGCGGCCTGCTCGCGATCGAAGGCCGCCAGCGCATCGCGGGCGAACCGCTCCGGATCGAGCTCGAGCCACGTCCCGACACTCGGCAGGTCGCGGTCGTCGGCGTATTTGCCCCGCAGGCTGGTCACGACCGTCAGCCGGGTCGCGATCGTCAACGGCAGCTGCCCGACGCGGTCGACCGCCTGGCCGCGCGCCATGGCGAGCACGAGCGGCAATTGCGTCGAGCCTGGTGACCGGTGCGTGGCCGGGCGGGCCCCGGCGGGCTGTCCGGTGGAGCCCGGTCCCTTGCTCGCAGCGGGAGCCGCGGCCGCAATTTCGACCGCCTCCGCCTCCGAAGCGTCCGACTCGACACCCGTTCCGAGCAACCGGCCATAGAGCATCAGCGTTCGACCGGCGACGACCGGCGCCCCGTACGTGTCGACGATGTGCCGGCGCATCGCCACGGGATCGAGGCTCTCGCGCCGGCCGAGGACCTCCTCGATGGCGGCCGCCAGCGATTCGGGATCGTGGCCGGCCGCAATCGCCCCGAATCGGCCGTCGGTCCCGACGATCTCGTCAACCCCGCCGGATGGCGTGGCCGCGACCGGTAGACCGCTGGCGAGCGCCTCCGCGGCCACCATGCCAAAGGTTTCGAGGGGGCTCGCGTGAACGAAGACCGCGGCCGTCTGCATCGCCTCGGCGACCGTGTCGCGCCGGACGGCGCCCTCGATCGTCAGTCCGCCCTCGAAGCCGAGCTCGACGGCCATGGCCCGCCAGCGAGCCTCCTCCTCGGGGTTGCCGGGCGGCCCGATCAGCCGCAGGTTCAGGTCGGGCCGGTCCTGGCGGACGAACGCGACGGCCTGGAGCAGGACGTCGATCCCCTTCGACGCCTTGCGCGAGCCGACATACAGGAGGAGGCTCGGATCGCGCTGCGCCTTGTCGGCCGGAAACGCGTCCACGGGAACGGCGTTCGGCACGACGCCAATTCGCTCGGACTCGACGCCGAGTGCGGCAGCCAGCCTGCTCGCGAGGACCTGGCTGACGGCCACGACCCGATGCCGGCCCTCGATCAGGCCGAGATACGCGGCCCTGGATTCGGCGTCGGCGAGCTCCGTCAGGGCCGTCGATGAATGCTCCGTGACAGCCAGGGGCACGCCCAGCGCGTCGGCGAGCTCGGCAGCCGCCGCGCCATCCGGCAGCCCGGTATGGGCGTGGATGAGGTCGAAGGGCCGGCGAGCCGCCGCGGCCCGACCGAACGGCAGCAGGGCCCGCCGGTGCGCGTCGATGAGGTCGGCCGGCCGGCGCCGCTCGCCATCGAGGAAGACGGGCAGCCGCGTGACCGCCAATCCGACCACGCCCCAGCGGCGCGGGCGATTGAAGACGTCCGGGCCGGCCGTGGCCGCGCCCATGTCGTCGAAGGCCGCCGCCTGGCGTTCGGGCCGGGTGGCCGCCACGCCGCGAACGTGGGTCGCCTCGAACGAGGCGACCTCGACCTCGATGCCGGCCGAGGTCAGCGCGCTGGCCAGGTCGGCGACGAACGATCCACGCCAGGGTTGATCGTGCGAGGGGTACCAGCGGGCCACGAAGAGGACGCGCAGTGGATCCCGCGCCGGCGAAGTCACCGCGTGAGTATGGGTCCAGGCCCACCCCTTCGTGCGTCACGGCACCGGGATCCTCGATGCCGTTTCACAATTCGCGAGGCCATTGGCCCGAGGTTCGACGGTCGTGGCGGGAGGTCGTAGCATTCCGGCGTGAGCGACGGCAGGGGTCAGCGGCGCGACGGCTTCTCGACTCGGGCGATCCGTGCGGCGACGCGGCCGCCGGAGGTCTCGCAGCGGCCCGATTCGGTGCCCATCTACCAGGCCGTCACCTTCTCGGCGGCCGATTCCGACGAGCTGGCCGATGTCGTCACGGGCGAGATCGCGGGCTACGCCTACGCCCGGATCGACAATCCGACAGACACGGCCCTGGCCGACGCCGTGGCGGAGATCGAAGGCGCCGAGGCCGGGTATGTCGTGGCGACCGGCATGGCGGCGATCCACATCGCCGTCCTCTCGCTCGTCGCGGCCGGCGACCGAATCGTCTCGACCCGCAATGTCTACGGCACGACCCGCTCGCTGTTCACGGCCGTCTTCGGCCGCCTCGGCGTCCGGACCGACTTCGTGGACGCCACGGATCCGGCGGCCGTCGAAGAGGCCCTGACGGCCAGCCCGACGCGCGTTCTGTACCTCGAGACGATCTCGAATCCGACGATCTCGGTCGTCGATCTCGCTCCGCTGATCGCCCTTGCCCATCGCCACGGTGCCGCGGTCGTGGTCGACAACACGTTCGCCTCGCCCTATCTCTGCCGGCCCATCGAGCTCGGTGCCGACCTCGTCGTCGAATCGGCCACGAAGTACCTGGGCGGTCACAGCGACGTGCTCGCCGGGGCCATCGCCGGCTCGAAGGAGCGGATCGCGGCCGTCCGGCGCCTCCAGATCGACACGGGCGCGACGCTCGCTCCGTTCTCGGCGTTCCTCGTGCTCCGGGGCCTGCCGACGCTCGCACTGCGCATGGAGCGGCACAGCCGTACGGCGGCGGCCCTGGCCGCGTGGCTCGAGGGCCGGCCCGGCGTCGCGCGGGTCTTCTATCCGGGCCTCGAGAGCCATCCCCAGCGGGCCGCCTCGGCCGCCCAGTTCCCGATCGGCGGCGGGATGCTGGCCTTCGAACTCAGTGGCGGGCCGGCGGGCGACGCGCGCACGGCCGCGACCGCGTTCCTCGACGCGTTGCGCATCCCGGCCCTGACCGCGTCCCTCGGCAGCATCCACACGATCGTCGTCCATCCGCCGCGCACGACGCACCGGCAACTCGACGACGCGGCGCTGCTGGCCGGCGGAATCGCGCCCGGCCTCCTGCGCTGCTCGGTCGGCCTCGAGGACCTCGAAGACCTCCGAGCCGATTTCGAGCAGGCCCTTGACGCCGCACGGGCGGCCGTCGGCGGCGTGCGCGCAGCGCGCCTGGCCGCTCGATCCGGCCGCGCCGCCCGCAGATCCGGCCGCGCCGCGCGACGGGCTCGCACCGGCCGTGGCCCGCGCCGGCACGGCCGCCCGGGAGTAGGCCGATCGCCAGTCCAGCCGTCGAATGGGGCCCGACCAGGGGCGTGCGAGGTGATCCGATCAGCCGTCTCGGGGCGCTGATCTGGGGCCTGCTCACCTCGGTCAACTTCGCCGTGCTCCAGATCATCGTGGCCGTGCTGTTTGCCGTGATCGGGATGACGATCCGCCAGCTGCCGGGCTTCGCATTCGGGTCGGCGAGCTCCTACCAGGATCAGATGGCCATCATCCACGACCGCTACGACCCGATCTTCGGGTCCAGCGTGGTCGACGTGATGGAGCGCCTCCAGCTCTTCCAGGTCTTCAGCTCGACCTGGTTCACGATCTCGCTCACGCTGCTGCTGATCTCGATCGTCGCCTGCACGCTGAACCGGACGCCCCGGCTGTGGCACCAGACGCGCGACGTCCGGGTCGTCCAGCCGGAGCCGTTCTTCGATCCCACCCTGCCCGACCGGGCGGCCATGACCGGCGTCGCCGAGCCCGACGTTCGGGCCGTCCTGCGGCGGCACCACTTCCGGGTGCGGACCGCCGAGGCGGACGGCGTGCACTTCCTCTACGGCGATCGCCACCAGTACACGAAGATGGCGACGCTGCTGACCCACCTCGGGCTGATCCTGTTCCTGCTCGCCGCCGCGGTGACGACCCGCTTCGGATTCGAGGCCCCGATCGTGGTCGCCACCGGCGAGACCTCCACGGTCCAGCCGATCGGAACCCCGGGCCTGCTCGTCGTGAAGAACCTCGGCTTCAACGCGCCCCTGCTGCCGAGCGGCGCGTTCGCGGACTTCACGACGGACCTCGCCGTCTATCGCGACGGCCAGGAGATCGCCCGCAAGACGGTCCGCGTCAACGACCCGCTCTCGATCGACGGCTTCACGTTCCACCAGAACGGCTTCGGCCCGGCGCCCGTCCTCGACATCCGCGATTCGCACGGCGCGCTCCTCTGGTCGGGCGCCGTCTCCATGACGGACCAGGTCGACGGCCGGCCGTTCGCCTCGATGGGCGTGCCCGGCCGTGACGTCGGCCTCGAGATGTACCTCGACAAGGCCACTGACGGGACCACGGTCCTGCTCACGATCCCGTACCGCATCACCGGCACGAACCCCGACGGCACGCCGGCCGTCACGAGCCTCTATCCGATGGCCGTGGCCCCCGGCGAGACGGGCCGCTCGCCCGACCTCGACTTCACGATCGCGCTCACCAGGATCGACAGCTACTCGCTGCTCATCGCCAAGCAGGACCCCGGGCAGGGCGTCGTCTGGCTCGCCTTCGGGTCGCTGATCCTCGGGCTGCTGATCACGTTCTACCTGCCGCGCCGCCGCGTCTGGGTCCGCCTCGCGCCCGACGGGAAGGTGAACATCGTCGGCCGCTCGGACCGCTACGTCGACTTCGAGCGCGAGTTCGGCAATCTGCTCGACGATCTCGTGGCCCGTCGCCAGCCGGCCGGCGATCTCGCTCACCCGGCGGGTACCGGGGCCGTGTCCGGAGCGGGCGTCCCCGCCGGCTCCGGCTAGATCCAGTCGAGGGGGCGGCGGCGATGGCGACCCTGGCCGAGGTCTGGGCCGCCCTGTTCCCGGCGGCGCTGGCCCCGACCGCGCCGACGCCGGAGCAACTCGCCCGCGAGGTGGCCTGGGTCCGCGTCCTGAAGGCGCGTGTCCCCGCGTTCGATGCGCTCGATGCTGGCGATCTGGCGATCGTGCCGGCCAGCGTGCTGGCGGTCGTCGCCCCGGACCGAGCCGAATCGACCGTCCTCGCCGAGGCGCTCGCGATGGCCGGGGTCGCGGCCGTGGTCCTCATCGATCCGGAACGCCCACCCGGGACGCCGCTCGACCTGCTGCAGGAGGCACTCGCCGCGGCCGGCATCGCCACGTTCCGCGTCGTGCGCAGCGACCCGATCCTGCTGGAGCGGGCCGTCATCGGCTACCTCGTCAATCGCCGCGCCGAGCTCGAACACCAGGCCGCACAGCTGGAGGCCACCCTCGAGGAGCTCGCGCTCGGCGACGCCGACCTGCCGGCCCTGGTCGCGGCGATCGCGGGCTTTCTCGGTCGCGCCGTGGCGCTCGAGGCGGCCAGCGGTCACGTCGTCGCGGCCCACGCTCCGCCGGAGGCGCCCGGCGCGCCGGCGGCCGTGGCGGCCTACCTCGGCGGCACGCGAACGGCCGCCCTGCGGGTGCCGCTGCCGGGCGCGGCCACGGCCGAGGAAGCGGCCACGGATGAGGCAGGCGGGCAGGCCGGGGCGGGCCAGGCGGCGGCCGCGGCCGAGACACCGGCCGGCCCCCGGGCCGGCGGCGACAAGACGCAGCCCGCCGGACCCTCGACCGATTCCGCCGCCGCCCGATCGCGCCGGCCCGGGCGGCCGGGTGGCCGTCTCGTCATCCTCGGCCGGCGCCCCGCCACGGAGCTCGAACGGGTCGTCGGCACGCGCATTGCCCGGTTGCTCGCCCTGGAGCTGGCACGGGACGAGGCCGTCCGCCGGGCGGCCGATCAGTCGCGTCGCGGCGAACAGCTGCCGGCGGCCGGCCCGCCGTGGGTCGTCCTGATGGCCCGCCAGATCCACCCCGGCCGTGCCACGTCGACCGCCCAGCGCGAGGAGCAGCGCACCCGGCTGCGGATGCTGGCGCCGGTGCGACGGCTGGCGTTCCGTGGCGACGCGGAGAGCCTGGAGCTCCGGCTCGTCGTGGCCCTGACGCCCGCCGATCCCGCCGGTACGGAGCTCGCCGGCCAGGCCGCGGCACTCCTCGGCCGGGTCGTGGCCGTGTCACGCCCATTCGAGGATCCGCTGGGCCGGCCTGTCGCCGAGGCCGAGGCGCGCGCGACGCTCGAAGCCGCCGAGAGCCTGGCCGATCCGCCGGCCGTCGCCCAGGCGGACCGTCTCGCCGCCTATCGCCTGCTCACCGTCCTCCATGCGCTGCCCGACGGCCAGCGCCATGCCCGGGCCCTGCTCGGGCCGTTGCTCGTCGGCAGCCCGGAGGCCCAGCGCGAGCGGCTGGCGACCGTCCGGGCCGTGCTCGAGCACCCGGGGTTCTCGGAGGCGGCCGCATCGCTCGGCGTCCATCGCAACACGATTGCGTACCGGATCCACCGGATCGAGCAGCTGTCCGGCTGGCGGCTGGCCGACCCGGAGATGCGGATCCCGCTGCTGGTTGCCCTCGAACTTGTGCAACTTGACTAAAGGATCGCTCCGAATCACTGCGCCGATCCGCTTCGCCGGGACGGTATCCTTCGATCAGGCGATGACGCGTCGGGCATCGTCGTGCATTCGGCACAAGGAGGCCTGCCTGACGACGCGCTGAGCACCCGGGAGCAGCACCGCGATGGCGATCGAAATCGTCGACGGGATCGACAAGATCGAGCAGGCCCGCGCGTCCGGGATCCGGTTCGTCCAGCTCCAGTTCACCGACATCATCGGCCACGTCAAGGCCGTCACCATCCCGATCCACCAGCTCGAGGGCTCGGTCCGGCACGGCACGTGGTTCGACGGCAGCTCGATCGAGGGCTTCACCCGGATCGCCGAGAGCGACCAGTACCTGATGCCCGACATGAGCACCTTCGTGGAGATCCCCTGGCAGAAGGGCTCGGGCCTGCGCGGCACGGCCCGCGTCATCTGCGACGTCTTCACGCCACGCGGCGAGCCGTTCGTCGGCGATCCACGGGGCGTCCTGCGGCGGCAGGTCGAGCGGGCCCGCGCCCTGGGCTATGTCGTCAACACCGGCCCCGAGCTCGAGTTCTTCCTGTTCCGCCGCGATGAGACCGGCCGGATCGCGCCGCTCCCGCACGACCAGGCCGGCTACTTCGATTTCTCGACCGACCTCGCCCAGGAAGTCCGCCAGGACATGGTCGATGCGCTCGAGGCGTTCGGGATCCGGGTCGAGGCCGCCCACCACGAGGTGGCCGCCGGCCAGCACGAGATCGACTTCGAGTATTCGGATGCGCTCCGCACGGCGGACAACGCCGTCACGTTCAAGTTCGCGCTGAAGGCGATCGCCCAGCAGCACGGGCTCCACGCGACGTTCATGCCCAAGCCGATCCGCGGCATCAACGGCTCGGGCATGCACACCCACATCAGCCTCTATTCGATCGAGAACCAGGTCAACGCGTTCGCCGATCCCTCCAACGCGTACGGCCTCTCCGACACGGCCCGCACGTTCATGGCCGGCATCCTCGCCCATGCCCGCGGGATGAGCGCGATCCTCGCCCCGACGGTCAATTCGTACAAGCGCCTCACCCCGGGCTACGAGGCGCCGACCTACCTGACCTGGGGCCGCACGAATCGCTCGGCGCTGATCCGCGTCCCCAAGGTCTCGCCGGGCAAGTCGACGGAGGGCACGCGGGCCGAGGTTCGCTGCCCGGATCCCTCGTCGAACACGTACCTCGCGTTCGCGGTCCTGATCGCCGCCGGCCTCGATGGTGTCGAACGGGGGCTCGAGCTCAGCCCGCCGGTCGAGGAGAGCCTCTTCGAGATCGATGCCGGCCGCATCGCCGAGATGGGGATCCGCGAGATGCCGGGCTCGCTCGGCGAGGCGATCGACGAGCTCGAGCGCGACGTGGTCATCCGCGACGCCCTCGGGGATCACGTCTACGACCACTTCGTCGAGGCCAAACGGGCCGAGTGGGAGGACTTCCGCCTTCACGTGTCCCAGTGGGAGCTCGATCGCTATCTCGAAGCCTTCTAGGAGTCCAGCGCACCGAACGTCGTCACCGCAACGAGCCGTACCGCAGGCAGGAGAGACATGACCGCCCGACAGTCCGCCATCGAATCGATCGCGAACCAGAAAGTCGCCTCGACCCAGAACTACCTCGAGCAGGCCGGCGCCGAGATCTATGGCCAGTACGTCTTCGGCGAGGCCGCCCAGGCGATGTACCTCGCCAAGCCGATCTTCCGCAAGCTGCGCCGGACCATCGAAGGCCACGAGCCGTTCGATCCGGCCATCGTCGACGCGGTCGCCCACGGCGTGAAGGAATGGGCGATGGCCCATGGCGCCACGCACTACACGCACTGGTTCGTGCCGATGACTGGCTCCACGGCCGAGAAGCACGACTCGTTCCTGACCCCCGCCGGCGAGGGCCAGACGGTCGCCGAGTTCTCCGGCCGGAACCTCGTCCAGGGCGAGCCGGACGCGAGCTCCTTCCCGTCGGGCGGCATCCGGGCGACGTTCGAGGCCCGCGGCTACACGGCCTGGGACGTGACCTCGCCGATCTTCCTGCAGGTTGAGCCGAACGGCGTCACCCTGACGATCCCGACGGCCTACGTCTCGTTCACGGGCGAGGCGCTGGACCACAAGATCCCGCTCCTGCGCTCGCAGGACGCGCTGGGCAAGCAGGCCCTCCGGGTCCTGCGCTGGTTCGGCAACACGACCGCCAACCGGGTCTTCACGAACATCGGCCCCGAGCAGGAGTACTTCCTCGTCGATCGGCGACTGGCGTCCCAGCGGCCCGACCTGCTGCTGGCCGGCCGAACCCTGTTCGGTGCGGCCTCACCCAAGGGCCAGGAGCTGGAGGACCAGTATTTCGGCTCGATTCGTGAGCGGATCCTGGCCTTCATGATGGATCTCGACCGCGAGCTGTGGCGCCTCGGCATTCCGGCCAAAACGCGCCACAACGAGGTGGCGCCGGCGCAGTTCGAGATGGCGCCCGTCTACGAGCCGACCTCGGTCGGGTCCGACCACAACATGGTCGTCATGGCCCTGATGCGCAAGCTCGCGACCCAGCACGGCCTGATGCTGCTCATCCACGAGAAGCCGTTCGCCGGCATCAACGGTTCGGGCAAGCACAACAACTGGTCGATGGCGACGGACGACGGCGAGAACCTGCTCGACCCGGGCCGGGACCCGCATGCCAACGCGCAGTTCCTGGCGATCCTGCTGGGCGTGATCCGGGCCGTCAACGTCCACGCCGACCTGCTGCGGGCGAGCATTGCGGACGCGGGCCAGGACCATCGCCTGGGTGCCAACGAGGCGCCGCCGGCGATCATGTCGATCTTCCTCGGCTCGCAGCTCGAGGACGTGATCCAGCAGATCGAGCGGGGCGCGGCCTCGAAGTCCACGGCCGGTGGCCAGCTGGACCTCGGCGTGGACTCGCTGCCGGCCCTCTCGGCCGACGCCACGGACCGCAACCGGACCTCGCCGTTCGCCTTCACGGGCAACAAGTTCGAGTTCCGGGCGGTCGGCTCGTCCGCCCCGATCTACTGGCCCCAGACGGTCCTCAACACGGCCGTCGCCGATTCGCTCCAGCAGCTGGCCGACGAGCTCGAGAAGCTGAAGCCCGGCGATTTCGACGGCCTCACCAAGATCCTCTCGAAGATCGCCAAGGCCAACAAGCAGGTGCTCTTCGAGGGCAACGGCTACTCGGAGGAGTGGCACGCCGAGGCCGCGCGCCGCGGACTTCCGAACAACCGGACGACGGTCGATGCACTGCCGGCCCTGGCGACGGCCAAGGCGAAGGAGGTCTTCTCGCGGTTCGGGGTCCTCTCCGAGCGCGAGCTCGCGGCCCGCGTCGACATCAACTGGGAGCGCTACGTCAAGGTCCAGGAGATCGAGGCCAGCTGCGCGCTCGACATGGCCCGGACGATGATCCTGCCGGCCGCGGTGCGGTACCTCGGCGAGCTGCCGGGCGCCTCGGCGTCGAAGGGGGCGGTCGCCCTCTGCGAGAAGGTCGCTGGCTTGACGGACCAGCTGGTCGAGGCGATCGACGGCCTCGAGCACGCCCAGCACCAGGCCCACGAGGCGAAGACGGTGCAGGCGGAGGCGCGGGCCTTCGTCGACAAGGTCATCCCCGCCCAGAACGCGCTGCGCGAGGTGGCCGACGAACTCGAGAGCGTCGTGGCCGACGATCTCTGGCCGCTGCCGAAGTACCGGGAGCTCCTCTTCCAGTACTGACGGTCGTTCGGGACGCAACGGGACGGGCGGGCTGCGAGGCCCGCCCGTTTCGATTCCCGGGGCGACCGGCGACGCCGTCGGCGGGCTGTTCGGCCTGGCTTCGCGCTCGTAGACTGAGCCTGTCCACGAACCGACGGAGGAGGCTCCCGGCATGCCAACGCGATCCACCGACGAGCCTCGCACCAGGGCCCGGTCGGCGAGCGCCTCGAACGCAACCACGACCGCTTCGGCCGCGAAGAGGTCCGCGGCTTCGCCGAAGCCGGCACCCGCTCGATCAGCATCCGGCAACCGCCGCCTGGAAGGCCGGCTCGAGCCCGGCCAGCCCGATCCGCTCACCGGCGGACCGGTTCCGCTCGACGTGCTGGCCGTCGCGGCCGAGGGCCTCGATTCGCGTCCGCAGCCGGCCAAGCGCGTCATCGTCATCGGTGGCGGCATCGCCGGGCTCGTGGCCGCGTTCGAGCTCGCCCGCCAGGGTCACGAACCCCTGATCCTCGAGGCCCAGCATCGCGTCGGCGGTCGCGTGTACACCCTGCGCGACTTCGCGCCCGGGGCTCTATGCCGAAGCCGGCGCGATGCGGATCCCGAAGGTCCACGACCTCACGCTGAGCTACTGCGAGCTGTTCGGCCTCGAGATGCGCCATTTCGTGATGGGCAACCCGCGGACGCTCGTCCATATCGGTGGCGACCGGATGACTGCGGAAGAGGCCGATCGCGACCCGGGCCGCCTGCCGTTCGACCTCGCCGAACACGAGCGCGGCCGCACCTGGACCGACCTCTGGAATGAGGCCACTCGCGACTTCCGCGAGCGCTACGCCGCCGGCGGCCAGGCCGCCCTCGATGGCCTCCTGCGCGAGTACGACGAGTATTCGATCCGCGAATTCCTCGAGAAGGCCGGCTTCTCCGAGGGGGCGATCGAGCTGTACGGGGTCATGAGCTTCCGCGAATCGAACATGAACGCGGCCGTCGTCGAGCAGCTTCGCGAGATCGTCGGCCGCTCCTTCGAGGACATGCAGGAGATCGTCGGCGGCATGGACCTGCTGCCGGCGGCGTTCTACCGGGCAATGCCCGATCGCGTCCGGTTCGGGGCCCACGTGACGGCGATCGGCCAGGACGAGGACTCGGTCACCGTCCACTACGAGACTCGCTCTGGCAAGTTCTCCGTCACCGGCGACTATGCCGTCTGCGCCATCCCGTTCTCCGTCCTGCGCGAGATCGAGATCCTCGGCCGGCCGTTCTCGCGGCCCAAGCAGAAGGCGATCCGCGAGCTCAACTACAACGCGTCGACGAAGATCCTCCTCCAGGTGCAGCATCGCTTCTGGGAGGCCGAGGATGGCATCGTCGGCGGCACGACCGTCACGGAACTGCCGATCCGGAGGATCTGCTACCCGTCCTTCTCTGATCCGAACGACGAGCGCGGGGTGATGCTGGCGAGCTACACGTGGGGCCAGGATGCCCTGCGCTGGGGCGGCCTCGACTCGCGCGACATGATCGAGCAGGCCCTCGAGGACGTCGCCCAGATCCATCCCTCGATCCTCACGGAGTTCGAGGTCGGGGCGACCCACGCCTGGTACAACGACCCGTATGCGCGGGGCGCCTTCGCGCTCTTCGAACCCGGCCAGCAGACCCGCCTCCAGGGCGACATCGTCGCGCCCGAAGGCCGGATCCACTTCGCCGGCGAGCACACGTCCCTGTACCACGCCTGGATCCAGGGCGCGCTCGAATCCGGGATTCGCGCCGCGAAGGAGATCCACGAGACGCGGCCGGTCATGGAGCCCACGGCGGAACGCTGACCGGCGGGCCTGTGGCAGCCGGCAGGCCGCAGGGCCAGGGAGGGAGAGCGGCATGACCGATGTGACGTCAATCGACACGACCGCGGTCGACTGGGTCGGCGGCTACAACGAGCACCTGGGCAAGACGATTTACCGCAAGGAACTCGTCGACGACCCGGACACCGGCATGGTCGTGCGCCTGGTCCGCTACGTGGCCGGCCTGACGAACTCCTGGCACACCCACCCCTGCGCGCACGGCATGTACGTCCTCGAAGGAACGCTCGTCACGAGCGCCGGCCGGTTCGAGCCCGGCAGCTTCGTCTGGTTTCCCGAGGGCACGCTGATGGAGCACGGCGCCACGGCCGAGCGCGACGTCGTCGTGCTGTTCATCACGAACAAGCCCTTCGAGATCCACTATCAGTAGCGTAGGCAGTAGCGCGGCCGGTAGCGCGGGCCGCGAAGACGGACGCCGCGTCGATCTCCTGGTCCGCCACGGCCACGTCATCACGATGGACGACGAACGCCGGATCCTCGCCGACGGCGCGATCGCCGTCAGCGGCCGGCGGATCGTGGCGATCGGCCCGGACGCGGCGGTCGCCGCCCGCTACGAGGCCGATCGGACGATCGATGCCGCCGGCGCCCCCGTCCATCCCGGGCTCGTCGACTGCCACCTGCACGCCTCGTTCCACATCTTCCGCGGAGCC
Organism: uncultured Chloroflexia bacterium; assembly: GCA_963716375.1. Classification (GTDB taxonomy): domain Bacteria; phylum Chloroflexota; class Limnocylindria; order Limnocylindrales; family CSP1-4; genus VGPE01. The sequence continues at coordinate 228,061 of OY970306.1, forward strand.
GTGCCGGACCATGTGTCCGAGGCCGAGGTCTTCGACGCGATCGAGCGGCCCTACTACGAGACGGTCACGGACGAGGACGAGTATCTCGGGCGTCGTCCTCGCCGCGATGGAGATGATCCGCAACGGCACGACCTGCTTCCTCGAGGCGGGCACGGTCCTGACGCCGGCGGCCGCGGCGGAGGCCGCACAGCGGATCGGGATCCGGGCCGTGATCGGCGATGCGCGGGTCATGGACCTCCCGAAGCCATCGAGACGGATCGGCCGGTCACCGGGCAACCTGGAGGAGGCACTGGCCCGGCTGGGCGGCGAGCTGCGCCGGAATGCCGATCCGGACGCATTGGTCACGGGCCACGTCGCGATCCTCGGGTTCGGCACGGCCAGTGACGCGCTCCTGCGGGAGGGAAAGCGGCTCGCCGACGCGGCCGGCACGCGTCCTCAACATGCATCACGCCTACGGGGCGGCCGACACCGCCGCGGACCGGGAGCGGTATGGCGCGGATCCGCTCATCCACCTGGCCGAGATCGGCGTGCTGGGCCGCAACCTGACGCTGGGCCACGCCAACCACCTGACGGACCGCGAGTGCGAACTCGTGATCGAGACCGGCGCGAGCCTCGCCTGGGCCCCGGCAGCATCGATGATGTGGGGCCACGGCGGCACGATCCACGGCCGCCATGCCGAGCTGTGGCATCGCGGCGCCAACATCGCCCTCGGTTCGGACTCGGGCAACTGGTCGAACGACTTCGACCTCTTCCGGCAGGCCAACCTGGCGATCCTGGCGGCCCGCGAAGCGCACGAGGATCGAACCATCCTCGTCGCGGAGGACGGCCTGGAGATGGCGACGCGAGCCGGCGCGCGGGCGGCCGGGCTCGAGGATCGGATCGGTTCGATCGAGCCCGGCAAGCGGGCCGATCTCGTGATCCACACGCTCGACCGGCCCGGGTTGCGGCCCGCGACCGACCTCACGCGGAACCTGATGTACGCCTCGGGCGCGAAGTCCGTCCGGACGGTCATCGTCGATGGCCAGGTCATCCTCGACGACGGCAGGTTCGCCCGCATCGACGAGTCCCGGCTCCTCGCCCAGATCGGCGACGCATCGAAGGCCCTGTTCGCCCGGATGGGCGTCACGATCGAGCCGAATCGGCGGACCTGAGCGTCATGACCCGGCCCGGCTGCCCGAGACGTCGAAGACGGCGCCGGTCGGGGCGCGCGCAATCGTGTTGCCGAACACGTGCCACAGAGATTGGGGGGACTCGATGACAGAGATCCGCGCTGCGCTGGCCAACGCCGGGGCCTACCTGACCGCGCATCCGGACGAAGCCGTCTACACGGACAGTCCGGCCATGGCCACGCTGGAATCCGGCCTTCGAACGCGGGTGACCGGCCCGAGTGGCGAGTCGCTTGTCGCGGACATGCCCGTTTCGGTGGGTGGCGGCAACTCGGCGCCGTCTGCCGGGTGGCTTCTGCGAGCTGCCGAGGCAGCGTGTGCGGCGACCGTGATTGCCATGCGCGCGGCCGCCGAGGGGATCCAGCTCAGCCTGCTCGAGGTCACGGTTGATTCGCGCTCCGACGATCGCGGCATCCTGGGCCTGGATCCCGCCATTCCGGCCGGTCCGCTCAGGGGCCGCGTCCACGTTCGGATCGCCGCCGTGGCCGTCGACGGGGATCGCCTGGAATCAATCGCCCGCTGGGGCATCGACCACTGCCCGGTGATCGATGCGGTCCGCAGGCCAATCACGATGGACGTGGAGATCGAGACCGCGATCGGAGCCTAGTCAGCCCGAGTCTCGAACTCGAAGCTGCCCGTCATGCGGCTGCCGTCTCGCTCGAACGCTGACAGGTAGCCGGCGATGCGCCGCTCGGCGGCGGCCAGGTCGTGATTGTTGAGGTTCAGGTTCAACAGGTCGATGTACCACGGCGGCTTGACCGGCTCGCGGACGTACGCCTCGACGATGGCCCTGGCGATCGGGAGGGTGGTCGCCTTCGAATCATCGTGGACATCGCGGTTGCTCGCGTGGAGGAGCTTGTCGTACTCCTCGTCCAGCAGCCGCCCGAACAGTTCGATGGTGATGGTGTCGCCGGCGTGGGCGCCGGTCTCGGAGTCGGCCTCCGTGAGTTGAGCGCCCTTGTGGACCCACTCCCAGAGGATGCTCAGCCGGATCTCGCCGGTCGCCATGTCCTCCATCAGGTACAGCACGTCGTCGTTGCCGAAGAAGTCGGCCGGCTTGAGGGCGGCGGCCTGGAAGCCCCGGCCGAAGGCGTTGCCGTACTGGAGGGCGACACTCAGCAGGTCGCGTGCCCCGCGCACCGTTCGTGGCGCCGGTTCGAGCAGGGTGAGGCCAGCGGCGTCGGCCGGGGTGTAGGTGAGCCGCGGGAACTCGCGTCCCAGCTGGTTGGCGGCACCGGCCCCCTCCCACACCGGCCGCACGATGTGCACCATCTTCCAGTGGGCGACCCACTTGCCGCTGGCACCTTCGCGCTGCTCACGCTCCGCACCACCGACCGCCTTGCGCATCCCGGCGGTCACCCCTGCCGCCGAACCCACCGGGATGTTGGGCTCCATGCCGCCCTGCCAGAGTGCGGATCGGCCGTGCCGGTCGGGGGTGTTCACTGCCCGGCGGACGCGATCCTCGTAGTTGCGCATGTAGCCGTACGTCATCCCGATGGCGTCGATATTCGGGTTGACGAACCCCGGGTCCCAGGCCATCGCGTCGGCGACGCTGTTGATGTAGTCCCAGCGGCCCGTGTTATAGCCGACGAAATGCTCGCCGAGCGCCGCGCGGATCTCCATCAGCTGGAATGACAGCCTCGATCTGCTCGACGAGGACGTAGACCTTGATCGTGCCCTCCGGCAGGCCCAGGTGCTGCTCGAGCGCCGCCAGCAGGTCGTTCCAGAGCGCCGCCTCCTCCGCCGTCTGGATCTTCGGCAGGTAGAGGACAACGGAACGGCCTTCCCCGCGCAGGGACTCGTGGTTGTTCACGACGTACAGCGCGAGGTCGACGATTGACGCAGAGAAGCCGGTGCGGTCGGCTGAGCGGACGTGGCGGTCGTCAAGGTGCAGGCCGCGAGCGCGGAAGATCCGGGTGGTCACGTCGAGCTGGCGGCGCCAGTCGTCGATGATCGGCCGGCCGAGGAAGCCCTCGGCCCAGTGGTTCATCTCGGCGGACACATCCTCGGCGACGGCGAGGAAGATCGGATCGCGGGCGAAGGCGAGCTTCAGGTTGCGCTGGTTGTCGAGCGACATCGTCTCGACCTGGCCAAGGGCGTCCTCGCCGTCGAACATCCAGCCGTCGGCGCCGGACAGCAGGGCGTACGCGACGTTGCGCAGACCGGTCGGAGTCGATACCCGCGGCCTGGTTGCTGGGCCGGTGCCCTGGATCCACTGGCGCCGCAGGTCGGCTGGGATCTCGCCGCCGGCGAAGTTGCCGTCCCGCGCATCCTGGACACGAATCGTGGTGCGCGCGAGCACGGCGTCCGGGGCGAGGAAGGCGATGGGCTTGCGGGCGCGGGCCCGCTCCAGCCGCCTGGAGGTTCGGGCCGCCATGACCTGGCGCCGGTCGTCCTCGAAGTGTGCCAGCGCCGCAAGCGCTGCCAGTGCTGCCGGGGTGTAGACGTCCGGGTAGGCCGCGACGAGATGCTCGCGAAACTCCAGCGATCTGGCCATGAGGTCCTCCGGATGGGGTCGTGCGATCACCTGGCACCGTGCCGCCGGGACCGTCTCGGCTATTCTCAGGTCCGGCGATCGACGTTGGGAGATCTGAGCCGCGTGCTCTGTTCGAATTGCGGGACCGAAAACCAGCCTGGCGCGAAGTTCTGCATGGAATGCGCCAGGCCGCTGGCGGCCGTCTGCCCGAATTGCGGGGCCGCGAATCTCCCGGCCGCCAAGTTCTGCTCGGAGTGCGCCACGCCGCTGACGGGCGGTGCGGCCAGGGCGACACAGCACGGCCCGACGCCGGACGCGGAACCGCCGCACGCCCCTGAGGCGATCGCCGAGCGGCGCGTCGTCAGCGTCCTGTTCGCCGATCTCGTCGGCTTCACGGCATTCTCGGACGGCCGCGACCCCGAGGCGGTGCGTGACCTCCAGAGCGGCTACTTCGACACGGTCCGCGAGATCATCGAGCGGTATGGGGGGACCGTCGAGAAGTTCATCGGGGACGCCGTGATGGCGCTCTGGGGCGCTCCGATCGCCCGAGAGGACGACGCCGAGCGAGCCGTTCGCGCCGCCCTCGACCTCGTCGTCGCGGTCCGTGCGATGGGCCCCGGGCTCGAGGTCCGCGCCGGGATCCAGACGGGCGAGGCCGCGGTGACGCTCGGCGCCACGAACCAGGGCATGGTCACGGGCGACATCGTCAACATCGCGAGCCGCCTCCAGGGCGCCGCGGCGCCGTCAACCGTGCTCGTGGGCGAGGCCACGCGCCAGGCGGCCGGCAGCGCGATCGTCTTCGAAGCGACGTCGGACCAGGCGCTCAAGGGCAAGGCCAGCCCCGTCCCGGCGTCCCGCGCCGTCCGCGTCGTCGCCCAGCGCGGCGGTGTCGGCCGGGCCGAGACGCTGGAGGCGCCGTTCGTCGGCCGTGACGAGGAGCTGCGGCTGCTCAAGGACCTGTTCCATGCCACGACGCGGGAGGGCCGGCCGCGGCTGATCAGCGTGATCGGGGCCGGCGGCATCGGCAAGTCGCGACTGGCCTGGGAGTTCCTCAAGTACATCGACGGCCTGGTCGAGCGCGTCTGGTGGCACGACGGCCGCAGCCCTGCCTACGGCGATGGGATCACCTTCTGGGCGCTCGGTGAGATGATCCGCGGCCGGGCCCACCTCCAGGAAACCGACGACGAGCCGACGACGCGCGCACGCGTCGACGACGATGCTCCTGGAGCACGTCCCGGACGAGGTCGAGCGGGCGTGGATCGCGCCGGCGCTCCTGTCGCTCCTTGGCGTCGAGTCTGGGGCTGGTGCGCAGCAGCTCTTCGGAGCGTGGCGGACGTTCTTCGAGCGATTGGCCGCCAGCGGGCCCGTAGTGATGGTGTTCGAGGACCTCCACTACGCCGACGCCGGCCTTCTCGACTTCATCGACCACCTGCTGGAATGGAGCCGGAACGTCCCGATCGCGATCATCACGCTGGCCCGGCCGGAACTCCTCGATCGTCGGCCGGACTGGGGCGCCGGGAAGCGCAACTTCACCTCGATCTATCTCGAGCCCCTGCCGGTGCCCGCGATGCGCGAACTCCTGGCCGGTCTCGTGCCGGGCCTCCCGACCCGCGCCCGCGACGCGATCGTGGCCCGGGCGGACGGCATTCCGCTCTACGCGGTCGAGACCGTTCGGATGCTCCTCGCCCAATCCCGGCTCGTGCTCGAGGATGGGGTCTATCGGCCCGTGGACGATCTCTCGGACCTGGCCGTACCGGACACCCTGACCGCGCTGATCGCCGCCCGCCTGGACGGCCTCGAGTCCGCCGATCGGGCGCTCGTCGCTGACGCCGCGGTCCTCGGCCAGACCTTCACCCTGGCGGGGCTGGCGGCCGTTTCGGGCCAGGACGCCGCCGTCCTCGAACCGCGATTGCGGACACTGGTCCGGCGCGAGCTGCTCGTCCAGCTGGTGGATCCCCGCTCACCGGAGCGCGGCCAGTACGCGTTCGTGCAGGCGCTCATCCGCGAGGTGGCCTACAACACCCTGGCGAAGCGCGATCGGAAGGCGCGGCACCTCGCGGCCGCCCGGTTCCTCGAATCGCTCGGCACGGACGAACTGGCTGGTGCGCTGGCCGGGCACTACCTGGCGGCCCAGCGGGACGCGGCCGACGGGCCCGAGGCCGACGCCCTGGCTGCCCAGGCCCGCATCGCCCTGCGGGGTGCGGCCGATCGCGCGGCTGCCCTCGGCTCCCACGAGCAGGCCATCGCGTTCCTGAATCATGCGCTTGCGATCAGCCCGGATCCGGTCGACCGCGCGGAACTCCACGAACGGGCCCTCAATTCGGCGCGGTTTGGCCTCGTGGCCGCCACGGCCCAGCGGCACGCCCTCGGGGCATTGGAAGCACGTCGCGAACTCGGTGACCGCGAGGGGATCGCCCTGGCAACCGCGGCGTACGCCTCGACCATCGGCGGGTTCGGCGTGGGGGACGGCAGCGGGCTTGACGTTCTGCTGCCGGCCTGGGAGGAGTTCTCCGATCTCGAGCACACGCGAGCGGGCGTCGTGATGATGCTCGAGATCTCGCGGGCGTATGCCGGAGCCAACGATGACCTGCAGTCGATTGCCTGGGTCGAGCGACTGCTACCGGTGTCCGAACGACTCGATCTCCTGCCCGAAACTGCGGCCGGCCTGACCCGGCGGAGTTCGATGCTCCTCCGAGAGAACCGCCCCCGCGAAGGCTTGATCCTCCTGCGCGGCGCCCACGAGCTTGCCGTCGAGAACGATCTGGAGAGCGTCCACCGCACGACGCGCACGATCCTCACGTTCTACGAGCAGTTCGCCGATCCGGCAGCCGGGCTGGCGATGGCACGGGAGGGCCTGCAGATCGCCGGGCGACTCGGTTCGGCGGCCTACGGCTTCGTGATGGTCGGGAATGCGGTGTCCTGCGCGCTCCGCACGGGGGATTGGACCTGGGCGGCCGATCTCCTCGATGAGTGGCTGGCCAACGAGATCACCGGCGAGTTCTTCCTCGAGCTGTTCGTCGATCGCGCGGTTCTGACGGCGCTGCGGGGCGGCGACCCATCGGCCGATCTCGACGAGGCGGAGCGACTGCTGCCGGGCATGGCGGACTCGCAGTACGCGTCGTACTGCCACTGGGGTCGAGCGTGGGCGGCGTTCACGGCCGGGCAGTTCGCCGAGACGCGCGAGCACGGCATCACGGCGGCGCGGGAGACGAGCTACTTCGTCCCGATCACGATGCCCCTCGCGGCACGTGCTGCGCTCTGGGAAGGCGACTCGGCGTCGGCCGCCAAGACCCTGGCGCAGATCGAGGCGACGGTCGTCCGTGGCCAGGCGGATGCGTTCGATCGGGTCACGCTGCGGGCCGGAATTGCCGCGCTCGAGGGTCGCCGCGCGGACGCCGTAAACGGCTACCGGGAGGCGCTGCGAGGCTGGCGGCGGATGGGCCTCGCGTTCGACGAGGCGATGGCGGTCCTGGACATGACGATCCTGCTGGCCCCGAACGAGCGCGAGATGAGCGAGGCCGCCGCGGCCATCGAGGTCGCCCGCGAGACGCTGGCCCGGATCGGGGCGCGGCCACTCAGTGCCCGGCTGGAAGCCGCGGTCGAGGCAGCAGCGAACCCGGGCCGCGGTGCGTCTGCCGGCAGCGCCCCCACACGGACCGGGTCCACCCAGCGAGTCGTCACCGGGTCGTAGCCTTCGAGCGCAGTTCCAGGGGCGAAGGTGCGCGTGCCTATACTCGCCGTGCGCCTGCGCGACTCACCCGCGAGGCCGGACACCGAGGCTCGTCGTGGATGACGCAGCACTGCTCGCACGGATCGCCGCCGGCGACGAGCGTGCGTTCGAGGCCCTGACCGAGCGATTCGGCGGCACGATGCGGTCGGTTGCCCTGCGCGTCACCCGCAGCGAGCGCCTGGCCGAGGAGGTCGTCCAGGACTCGCTCATGGCGGTCTGGCGGGATCCGACCCGGTACGACCCGGCGCGGGGCACCCTCGGTCCGTGGCTCCTGACGCTCACCCGGTACAAGGCGATCGATCTCGTCCGCCGTGAAGCGGTCGTCCAGCGGCACACGGCCGACGTCGATCTCGAGCTGCGCGAAGCGTCGGACAACGTCCACGACGAGGTCTGGCTCGGCATCCGGCGCGAGCGCCTGTACGAGGCGATCGCGACACTCGGCGACGACCAGCGGCGGGCGCTCGAGCTCGCGTTCATCGGCGGACTGACGCACGTCGAGGTGGCGGAGCGCGAGGGCATCCCGCTCGGGACGGCCAAGACGCGGATCCGCAGCGCGCTCCTGAAGCTGCGCGACCAGCTGGGATCAGCGGTCGGCGAGGAGTCGCCACGTCCCGAGCTCGTCGAAGCGCACCGTCCGGCACCCGGCGGCCGGCCGCGCGGCGCACGCCTCCCGATCTCCGAGCTGTCGCCGACCGGCGGCGGACCCGCTCCTCCGGCCGACGGCTCCGGCCCTCCGGCCGACGGCTCCGCCCCAGTGCCGGCCCGCGACCGGACGCCCGTTGCGACGGGTCCGGTTCCCGCGGCCCCGGCCGTCCAATCCGACACGCACCACTGACCGAACGGGAGATGACCGAGATGCGAATCCCCGAGGCACCCACGCATGAACGACCCTTGGCCACGCCGACGGCGCTCGATGACCTTCGAGGTCCGGCGGCGGGCGGCGGCACCGCGCTGGCTGGTCCGATCGGACGGCCGCACCCGGAAGGCCGGCAGGATGCCTGACCCAGAGGTTCCAGGATTCGACCGCAGGTTGCCGGAGGCTGCGACCGACGGCATTGCCACGCCGGAATTCGTCGCCGCACTGCTGGTCGACGGCGACGACGATCTGGCGGCCTGGGCCATCGGCCAGGCGCTCGATGAGCGACCGCGGGCCGTGGTGTTCGACGACGTCGTCCGCGGGGCCATGGAGCTCGTCGGCCGGCGCTGGGAATCCGGCCAGTGGCTGATCTCGCAGGAGCACCTCGCCACGATCGCGCTCACCTCCGCGCTGGCTCGGCTGCGGCCGGGCGACGCGGCGGAGACGCGGATCGGCCCGGTGGCGGTGCTCGCGGCCCCCGCCGGCGAGGAGCATGTCACGGGGCTCGTCTGCCTAGCCCAGGTCCTCGAGCAGCACGGCTGGCGAGTCGAGAATCTGGGGGCCAACGTGCCGGCAGAGGATCTCCAGCGCTTCGTGGCGAGCCGTTCGGTGGATCTCGTGGCGCTGTCGATCGCGATCGAGAGCCATGTCCCGGCACTGTCCCGCACGATCGACCTGCTGCGCGCGAACGAGACGGGCGATGAGCACGTCCCGATCCTGGTCGGCGGCAGCGGGCTGACCGGCGTTGAAGGCCGCATCGAGGGTGCGACCCTCGTGAGTGAGTCGCTGGCCGAGGCCGAAACGTTCATCGCCGAGCTTGGCGATCGCCTGCAGCGGGCGTCCGAGGCCTGACCCTCAATTCGTCGTGCGCAGGTCCTCGCCGGGAATCCCGCGCGCGGCCAGCGCCGCGCCCAGGCCCGCCAGGTCGTCGACCGTGACGTAGAGGTCGCGCACGCCGAGCCGCGAGATCCGGACCGGCTGGCGCAGATGCAGGCAGAGGCCGCCATGGGCGCTGCCGCCGAAGGTCAGCTCCGGCGAGCCGGCTGACGCTCGAACGCCCGCCGCCCGCCACCAGCGATACGGCCCCGTGATGTCCCAGCCGGCCACGTTGGAGAGCGGCGTCTCCGTCCCGAAGAACCCGAACCGTGCGACGATCCGCTCGTCGTCGAGTGCCACGTACGAGTTCGCCGACCGTGCGCCGAACAGGAAGAGGATCGGCCGCAGCCCTCGCTGCAGCCGGATCGGGAATCGCTCGGTCACGCGGCGCTCGTCACGAGATGGCGAGCCCCCGGCGCTTCTCGAAGACGAGCTGGTGGTCCTGCGAGAGACCGGTCTTGAAGCCTGCCTCGCTGAGCGCGAGGTAGTACTCCCACATCCGGATGAATCGCTCGTCGAAGCCGAGCGCCCGGACGGCCGGGGCCTGCTCGAGGAACCGCGTGCGCCAGGCCCGCAGCGTCGGCACGTACTGGGAGCCGATGTCGCGGGCGCTCTCGAGCAGCAGGCGCGTGCCGCTGATGGCCTCCTCGATCGCCGCCAGCGAGGGGACGAGGCCGCCCGGGAAGATGTACTGCTGGATCCAGTTCGCGCCGCGACGCTGCGCCTCGTAGGCGTCATGGCGGAAGGTGATCGTCTGGAGGCTGAGGCGGCCGCCGGGGACGAGTGCCGCGTCGCACGCCCGGAAGAACGCCTCGTAGTACTCGGCGCCGACGGCCTCGAGCATCTCGATCGAGACGACGGCGTCGTACTGGCCCTGGATTTCGCGGTAGTCGCGCAGCTGCACGTCGACGAGCTCCTCGAGGCCGGCCGCCCGGATGCGCTCCCGGGCGAGCTCCGCCTGCGCCTTCGAGATCGTGATCGTCGTGACGCGACAGCCCAGTTCGCCCGCCGCGTAGAGGGCGAAGCCGCCCCAGCCCGAGCCGATCTCGAGGACATGCGGCCGACCTTCGGGCCCGGAAGCCGTGGCTCGCGTGCCTGTCAGGCCGGCGCCTTCGGCGATCAGCCGGTACTTGTTCCGTTGCGCATCGGCGAGTGACTGGTCCGGCGTCTCGAAGACCGCGCTCGAATAGGTCATCGTCTCGTCGAGGAACAGCCGGTAGAGATCGTTGCTGAGGTCGTAGTGGGCGGCGATATTCCGGCGGCTGCCGGTTCGCGTGTTGCGTCGCGCCCGATGGCCGAGCGTCCGGCCGAGCTGCCCGGGCACCCGCCACCAGCCTGACGAGAGCGCGAGCGACGAGCGATTGAGCGCCGCCAGCTCGAGGAGGGCCGGCAGGTCCGGGCTCGACCAGCCGCCATCGACATAGGCCTCGCCCGCGCCCGTCTCCCCGTGCAGCAGCATGTGGACGAGCGCCCGATTGTCGTGGAACCGGATCTCCGCCCGCCGCTCGGACGCCCGATCGCCGAAGACCCGGCGCGAGCCATCCGGCAGGACGACGGTCAGGCAGCCGACCTGGATTCGCTCGGCAGCCGCGAAGCCGATCCGCTGGGCGGCCTGCGCCAGCACCTGCTCGGGCATCGAGGGCAGGCGGATCGGAGCGGAACGCGTGGTCATCGCACGACCTCCCCGTGACGATGGAACTGGATGCCGCGCAGCCAGAGGCGCAGCGCGTGCCAGTGAATCATGCCGATGGTCCGATGGGTCACGAAGGGATGACGGACGAGCATCCGGGCAAGGCCGCGATCGGTGAGCGGTCGCCGCCGCAGGTCGAGGCTCGCCTGGAACAGCGGCTTCCCGCCGGCCGCCTCATCGATGACGATCCGCAGCCGATCCGGGCGATCCTGGACGCGGACGACGTAGCTCGCGTCCATCTCGATGAAGGGCGAAACGTAGAACGTCTTGTCCATCGCCGCGACGTGCGCGGCGGGCGTCGCCTGGACGGGCAGCGTGTAGAGATGCCGCTCGCCGTGGGTGTTGTGGACCTCCACGATGACGACCGCCAGCTCGCCGTCCACCGTGCGGCAGAGGTAGAAGCTCGCCGGGTTGAAGACGTGGCCGAACTGCCGCAGGTTGGTCACGAGGGTCACGCGCCAGCCGTCCGGCTCGAAGCCTTCGGCGCGCAGGTGGCGCCAGACCGCCACGCGGAGATCGTCCGCCGCCGGCTCGAAGTGGTCGCGGTCGCGGAACTCGAACACGTTGCGGGCGTTGTGGCCCAGGAGTCGAAGCCCGCGGGCGACCGGCCCGACCTCGTCGAGATCGAGCGCGACGTAGAAGACGTCGTTGCGGAGCTCATACACGGACGGCCGCGAGCGCCGGTGACGAACGGTCCCTTCCAGCAGGTGCGACCTCATGCCGCGCGCTCCTCGATCGATTCCATGAGGTCGGCCGCGGCCTCGTAGCCCGAGCGGCAGCCGTCCTCGTGGAACCCATAGCCAAGATGGGCCCCGGCGTACCAGGTCCCGCGATGGCCCTGCAGTGCCCGCAGCGCGGCCTGCGAATCGAGCGTCTGGAACGTGTACATCGGGTGGCTCATCGCGAGCTCCGTGATGACGCTGTCCGGCCGCACGCGAGTGCCGGGATTGACCGAGACGCTGTAGTGCGTCGCCGCGTCGATCGATTGCAGCCGGTTCATGTCGTACGTCATGGAGAGCGTGTCACCGGGCTTGCGACAGTTGTCCGTCTCGACGTTCCACGAGGCGCGAGCGGCCATGCGTCGCGGCAGCAGCCGCTCATCCGTGTGCATCACGACCCGGTTGGTCGAGTATTCGAAGCCGGCGAGGGCTGCCCGTTCGCGCTCGTCCGCGTCGCTCAGCAGTCGCAGCGCCTGGTCGGCATGGGTGGCCAGCACGACCGCGTCGAAGTCGGTCCGAACGCCGTCCTCGGTCGCAACCGTGGATCGGCCGCCGCGCCGCGTGACGCTCGTGACGGCCCGGCCGGCGCGGACGCTGTCCGGCGGCAGGGTCGCGAGGATGCGGCGAACGTAGTCCATCGATCCTTCGCTGATCGTGCGCCATTGGACCGTCGATGGGTAGCCGATGATTCCGTGGTTGTCGAGGAACCGGAGGAGGTAGTCGACCGGGAAGTCGAGGACGTCGCGGGCCCCGGTGGACCAGACGGCCGACGTGATCGGGACGATGAAGTGGCGCCGGAATGCCTCGCCGAATCCGCGGGCCTCGAGGTACTCGCCGAGCGTGGCGCGGGCCATCTCGCCCGAATCGATCGTCCGGCGCGCATCCCGATAGAAGCGGAAGAGGTCCGCGAGGAGCGTCCACTGTGCCGGTCGGACGGCCCCGCTGCCGGCGAAGAAGCCGCGGGCGCCGCGGGTGCTGAATTCGACGCCGCAGGCCCGGCAGGCCATCCCGAGCGACATGTCGGTGGGCTGAGTGCGAACGCCGAGCTCTCGCAGCAACCCCGTGAAGAGCGGATAGGTCTTCTCGTTGTAGACGATGAAGCCCATGTCGACGGCAATCGGGCCGTCGGGCGTCTCGACCGCGACGGTCTTGACGTGCCCGCCGACGACCGGTTCGCGTTCATAGAGCGTGACGTGATGTTCCTTGTTCAGTTCGTACGCCGCCGTCAGGCCACTCACGCCAGACCCGATGACGGCCACCTGCATTCGATCCATGCCCCTCGTTCGGGCCGGATCGCCGGTTGGATGTAGGGCCATCCGGGAAGCGTCGGGCGACGAACCGGTGACATGAACCATTCAGGCGACCGCCGGCGTCGGGCCATCGCGTGAGAGTGGCGGGCGGAGCACTCGCCGCAGCCGCGCGCTCGTCGAGCGCCCGCTGCATGCCTTCGAGCGCATCACTCGCGATCTTGCGGAACGTGCCGCCCAGGAACGGCTGGGCGAGCCGCAGCAGGCCGCCCAGGCGGATGTCGGCGGTGTAGTCGATGCGCGTGCCCGTTCCGTTCGGTTCGAATCGGATGTCGTCGACGGCGGAGACGCCGGAGCCTTCGCCGAGCAGGACGACGCGTCGCGGTGCCTCGAAGACCGAGATGCGGTATTCCATCGGCGCTACCCGGCCGCTCATTCGAACGCCCAGTTGGTAGCGGGCGCCGACCCCGAGTGGTCCGGAATCGATCCGCTCGGACGACGCGACACCGGGGTCCCAAAGCATCGAATTCGCGAAGTCCGCCACGAAGGCGAACGTGTCGTCGATCGGCAGCGGCGTGATGATCTGCTCGTGCAGCCTGGTCATGCGTGGTCTCCCTGGACGGTCGGCGCCCGGTTGCGCCATCAATTCGTGATCGGACGTGGTTGCCCATCGTTCGAATCCCGCCACCCGATTGGATGTAGGCCATGACCCTGGATGTGCTCGATCTCGTGGATGACGCCCTCGAGGTGTCCGTCGTCGGCAGCTTCTCGAGCATCGGTTTCGCTGTGCGGCAGGCGCTGTACGGGTGGTCTCGGCCGGCGCCTGGTTCGATGCGCGGCCGGACGGTGGCGATCACGGGCCCGACGTCAGGGCTCGGGCGGGCGGCCACGGACGCGCTGGCGGCCACTGGTGCGCGGATCGTGCTGATCGGGCGCAGCGAAGAGCGTCTGCGCGGCGTGCGCGACGCGCTCGTGGCGGCCCACGGCGAGGATCGGTTCCCGATCGTCGTCGCCGACATGGCGTCGCTGGCGTCGGTTCGCGGGGCGGTCGAGCGGATTCTCGCGACCGAGCCGAGCCTGGACGTCCTGATCGACAACGCCGGGGCGATCTATCCCGAGCGGATCGAGAGCCCGGACGGCATCGAGTCGACCCTGGCGGTGCTCGTCGTCGGGCCGTTCGCGCTGATCGCCGGGCTGCTGCCGCTGCTGCGGGCCGGTGACGGCGGGCGCGTCGTCTGCGTCACCTCCGGCGGGATGTACACGCAGGCGGTCCATCTCGACGATCTCGAATGGGCGACCGAGGAGTTCTCGGGCCCGAAGGCCTACGCGCGGGCGAAGCGGATCCAGACGGCGCTCGTTCGTGAATGGGGTCGTCGACTGGGCGGCAGCGGCGTGACCGTGAACGCGATGCATCCCGGCTGGGCCGACACGCCTGGCCTCGCCGAGACGCTGCCCGGGTTCTACCGGGTGATGCGACCGGTGCTGCGATCGGCGGCCGAAGGCGCGGACACGGCGGTCTGGCTGGCGACGGATCCGGCGGCCGGAGCATTCACCGGGCGGCTGTTCCTGGATCGACGGCCGCGGCCGTTCGATCGCGTGCCGTCGACGCGGTTGTCCGCGGTCGACCGTCGCTTCCTGTGGAACCGCGTGGTGGAACTCGCCGGCGTGGCCGACCCCGCGCCGGATCGCTGATTCGAAGCCCGTTCGCCCCCCTCGATCCCGGGGCCGGCCGACCCGGCCCGACCGGCGATCCAATCCGATCGGCCCATGGGACACGAAGGCCAGGTGACATCACCGCCGCCTGAAGGACCCACGTTTCATGACCGCCATCGCCCCAGCCATCGGCTCCACCGCCACGCCAACGACATCGATCGCTCCCGATCGGGCGCGCGGGCTCTTCCGCTGGAACCTGACCCTGTCGGGGCTCCATTTCGGGCAATTCGTCCTGATGATGGTGCTGTCCCTGGGTGTCGCGACCGTCGTGACGACCCCGGTGGTCAGCAGCTACCTGGCCTTCGATCCGGCCACCCGGACACTCGTGCCGGCGCAGCGGCTCCTCTTCAACCTGCCGATCGGGCCGACCGTCGCGCTGTTCTTCCTGATGAGCGCGATCGCCCATTTCGCCGTGGCGCTGCCCGCGCGCGGCCGCTACGAGCGGTCGCTTGCCCGCGGCCAGAACCCGGCCCGCTGGATCGAGTACGCCTTCTCATCGAGCGTGATGATCGTGGTCATCGCAACGCTGACCGGCATCCAGGAGATCGGCACCCTCATCGCGATCTTCGGGGTGAATGCGGCCATGATCCTGTTCGGCTGGAGCATGGAGGCCGCCAACGAACGACGCCAGACCGTCCAATGGCTCCACTACGTCTTCGGCTGCATCGCCGGAGTCGTCCCGTGGCTCGTGATCTTCGTCGCCCTCTGGACCAGCGCGACGGCGCCGGGAGCGGCGGCGATCCCAGGCTTCGTGATCGCGATCTTCGTCTCGCTGTTCCTGTTCTTCAACGTCTTCGCCATCAACATGGTGCTCCAGTACCGGAAGGTCGGGCGATGGCGCGACTACCTCTACGGCGAGCGCGCGTACATGCTGCTCAGCCTGATCGCGAAGTCGCTGCTGGCCTGGCAGGTCTGGGCGGGGACCCTCCGGCCCTGAGGTCGGGCGCGGGCCTCAGTCGTCGGCGGCGCGGTGGGCGAGTTCCCTGACCATGCCTCGGAAGATGACCATGTGCGCCGGGTACAGGACGTACCAGTAGGCGAGGCCGGGCACGCCCTTTGGCTCGAAGAAGGCCGTCTGGATGAGCCGGCTGCCGGTGCCGTCGGGCTCGACCTCGAACTGGAGCCAGGCTCGACCGGGGACCTTCATCTCCGCCCGCAACCGGAGCAGCTCCGGTCGACGGATCTCCTCGACCCGCCAGAAATCGAGCGCGTCACCGAGGCGCAGCCGATTCGGATCGCGACGGCCGAGGCGCATCCCGATCCCACCGACCATGCGGTCACCAAGGCCCCGCAGGCGCCACAGGGTGTTCCCGTAGGGCCAGCCGGACAGGCCGCCAACCCGCTCGACCGTGGCGAACACCTGGTCGGGCCGCGCTGTCACCCGCATCACGCGCCGATCGATGATCATGCCCTCTCGCGAAGTGACCTCGGTCAGCGTCGCTTCATCCGGGGCCCGGAGTGCGTCGAACCAGGTCGACTCCACCTCGTTTGCGCCGGATCGATCCATCGCCAGGCGCAGGGCTTCCCCGTAGGTGGCCGGGGTGATCCCGAAGGCTCGCGCCGGTTCGGGATGTCGCACGATCACTTCGTTTCGGAGGCCCTCGATGAGGGGGCGGGCGATGTCCGCCGGAACCGGTGAGACCAGGTTGACCCAGTACGAGCTGAGACGCGGCGTCAGCACCGGCACCGGGATCATCACGCGACGGAGATCGCGGAGCTCCGCATAGCGCAGCATCATCTCGCCATACGAAAGGACATCCGGTCCCCCGATTTCAACCACCCCGGTCACCTCGGGATGATCCAGCGCCGCCACCAGGTAGGCCAGGACGTCACGGATTCCGATCGGCTGGCAGCGGGTGGCGACCCAGCGCGGTGTGATCATGACCGGCAGTCGCTCGGTCAGATGACGCAGGATCTCGAAGGACGCGCTCCCGGACCCGATGACGACCGCGGCCCGGAATTCGGTCACCGGGACGCCGTGTCGGGCGAGTTCAGCGCCAACCTCGTGGCGGCTGGCCAGGTGGTGCGAGAGGTCGGTCGAATCGTCGCCAAGGCCGCCGAGGTAGACGATCCGTCGCACGCCGGCACCGGCCGCGGCCGCGGCGAACGAGCGTGCGGCCCGGAGGTCGCGTTCCGCAAACCCGGCCTCGCCCGCACCCATCGCGTGGGCCAGGAAATAGGCGACCTCGATCCCTTCGACCGCAGGTGCCAGGGTGGCCGGTTTGAGCAGATCGGCCCGCGCGACGCGGCTTCGCGGGAAGCGTCGGGCCAGCGATCGAGGGTCGCGACTGAGGAGCGTCAGGTCGTGCCCAAGCTGCGCCAGGAGCGGCACAAGCCGCCCCCCGATGTATCCGCTCGCACCGACGACCAGGATCCGCATGTTCGCGAGTATGGACCGGCTGCGGCGAGAAGCCCCGAAGCCGTCGATCGCGGAGCGGCTCGCTGCGCGCGGCCGGGGCGGGGCGGGGCGCCAGAGGCCAGCCGCCGGCGGACAACGCGCGAAGTGACCCGACCGCGTCCTTAGGCTATGATCACGCCCGGCCCGCGACGGGCCTCGGTCGGGGCGTGGCGCAGCTTGGCAGCGCGCATCGTTCGGGACGATGAGGTCGGAGGTTCAAATCCTCTCGCCCCGACCATTCCCAACAAATCCCCTCGCCGGGATTGTGAAGTGCTCTGGTAGCACGTCCGCGAAGCCGTGCGCGATCGCCGCAGGTGTCAGGACCGGGCGCAGCGTCCGGAACCCCTCGACCTCATGCGCAATACGCAATTCGCGGTGCGTCTGTTCAGCCAGATCGAACTCGATGTGTGCCTCGCCGTCGAGGGTGCGATTGCTACGGCGCTCAACGCTCCGCCGCACCAGACGCTCGCCAGGCTGATCCAAGCCTATCCCAAGGGATATGGAGTGGACCTCGCCCGCGCTGACACAGATAAGCTCCTGGGGGCGTTTGACGCTGCCACATTCGACGCGACTCTGGGCGACGTTCTCGAGGGCCGAATGACCACGACTACCGGCCGCGTTCTCGGGGACAGAGAATCGGATCTCGCCGTCGTCTACGGGATCCGAAACAAAGCCGCTCACCGACTCGAGCGGCCGGCCGCTGCGGCGGAGGAATTCAATCGCGTGCTACCGCGACTGTTCTTCGCGGTCTTCGCCGCGATTGAAGCCTTCTACGCGTGACGGACAGAGGGCGGCTTGCGACGCGAACGCCGTTGGCCCGTACGGATATTTTTCGATGAGTCTTGGCCGCGCGTGAGCGCGGCCGCCATGCGGTCCTTGCGAGGCCCGCCCAAGAAGGAATTCGATCCCCTGCCGGGTCGTCGACTCCTCTTGGTAACCGAGGGCTCGCTGGCGCGGCCACGGGCTTGGGCACCGCGTCGAGCGCCCCCTACAACCCCGCGACAGCCTCCGGGATCAGGCTATCGGTCGTGCCGGGGTTGGCCATCTCGCCATGACCGGTGGAGCCCCAGCACATGACGCCGCCGAGCCTGGTCACGGCGCAGGTATGAACGCCGCCGGCAGCGATGGCGATCACACCGCTCGAGAGGCCCGTAACGTCGACCGGCACGTTGCTCGGCACCATCGAGCCATTGCCCAGCTGCCCGCCGCCCATTGCCGTGGGTTCCGTGGGGGAGCCCACATAGGCATTGGCACCCCAGCAGGACACGCCGCCGGCCTTGGACAAGGCGCACGTATGCTCGTTCCCGGCCGTAATGGCCGTGACACCCGTCAACCCCGAGACATTGACGGGAGTGTTGCTCTCCTGGTTCGTGCCGTTGCCGAGTTGGCCGGAGTCGTTGGCGCCCCAGCACTTCACAGCACCGGTGCTGGTGACGGCGCACGTGTGAGCGGTGCCTGCGGCGACGCTGATCACTCCGCTGGCCAGGCCGGAGACCGGCACGGGCGTGCTGCTCTGTTTCGTGGTGCCGTTGCCGAGCTGGCCGTGGTCGTTGGCGCCCCAGCAGACGACGCCGCCTGCCTTCGTCACGGCGCAGGTGTGACTATCGCCCGCCGAGACCGCGGTCACGCCGCTCAGAAGGCCTGTCACCGGGACGGGTTTGGGGCTGCCGCTCAGCGGACCCTCGATGCCGAGTTGACCGTACAGGTTGTAGCCCCAGCAAACGACGCCGCCAGCCGTCGTCAGGGCGCACACGTGCTGGCTACTCGTGTCGCTCCCAGCGGTCAAAGCGAGCACGCCGCCCGTGATGCCCGAGGCCGCGACGGGGGTCAGGCTGTCGCAAGAAAGTGTCAGAGAATTAGTGCAAGAGGTCGTCCCGCCGTTCCCGAGCTGGCCTTGGCTGTTCCCACCCCAACATTTGACGCCGGCAGCGCTGGTGCCGGCGCAGCTGAGGCCGAAACCTGCGGCCACGCTCGTAAACCCGCTCGTGAGACCCGAAACATCGACCGGCGTGCTCGCCTCGGTCGTGGTGCCATTCCCGAGCATTCCGCCGTCGTTGAAGCCCCAGCACTTGACACCGCCGGCCTTCGACACCGCGCAGGAGTGGCTGTATCCGGCCGCGACCGCGGTGGCGGTCCCTGTCGCGAGCGGACCAACCGTGGCCGGCGCGGCGGTGGGAGCGGCCGTGGGGGTGGTCGTCGGTGCCGCGGTTGGTTGCGCCGTGGGAGCGGCGGTTGGGACGCGTGTCGGGGCCGCAGTCGGGGCGGCCGTTGGTGCGGCCGTCGGTGCGGCCGTCGGAGCCGGAGTTGCTGCGACGGTGGGGGCGGCGACGCTGGGCGGAGCGGCACTGGCCGCAGCGGCAGGGATCGGCGTCGTTGTGGTCGAACTCGAACAGCCGGCTACAGCAATGACAAGCGCGGCCAGACTGGCCATCACACGACGGCTGGACATCGGTTCATCCCCCGAACCCGGCCTTAGATGATCTAGCATCGAGCCTGCAAGTAAGGAGGCGGTTCGGCATCCGCCGAATCCTTACGCGCTCCTCAATTTCGCCGCTGGTGACCCGTGGCGATCGGCTGTCGATCGAAACGGCAGGACGGGCGATAGGGACTTGGCGCAGAGGAGCGATCCTCGGATGGTTGTGCGGGTCGCAAGCCCGACGTTCGTTGGCCGCCGTCGCGAACTCGAGCGCGTCGAGGCGGCGATGGCCGCTGCACGTCAGGGACGTCCGGCGGTCATCCTCATCGCCGGCGAGGCAGGCGTTGGGAAGACGCGCTTACTTGGCGAGATCGCCGCCAGTGCAGCTGCGTCGGGAGCCACGGTGCTCGATGGCGGCTGTGTCCAGGTCGGCACGCAGGGTTTGCCATTCGAGCCGGTTATCGAAGCCCTGCGTGGGCTTGGACGCGGCCTGACGCCCACAGAGTTCGATGCGTTATTGGGATCGGGCCGTCGAGCGTTGGCCCCGCTGTTGCCGCAACTACAGCACGATCAGGAGCCGGACGCCCCGTCGGCTCCCGACGGCTCGGGCCAAGGCCAACCCTTCGAGCACGTCCTCCTGCTGTTGGAGCGACTCGCAGATCGCGCGCCTGTCCTTCTCATGGTGGAGGACATCCACTGGGCCGACCGATCGACGCTCGAGCTGCTCGGCTTCCTGGGCCGCAATCTGCGCCGGGGCCGGATTCTCGTGCTGATCACGTACCGTAGCGACGAGCTGCATCGGCGCCACCCGTTGATGCGCTTCCTCGTGGAGCAGGAGCGAAACAGTCGAGTCGGACGGGTCGAGCTCGACCGCTTCGACCGAGATGAGCTCGGCGAGCAGCTCCGCGGGATCCTGGGCGTCGACCCGGATCCCGATCTTGTCCATCAAATCCTGGCGCGCTCCGGAGGCAACGCGTT
Source organism: uncultured Chloroflexia bacterium (assembly GCA_963716375.1). Lineage (GTDB taxonomy): Bacteria > Chloroflexota > Limnocylindria > Limnocylindrales > CSP1-4 > VGPE01. The sequence continues at coordinate 248,326 of OY970306.1, forward strand.
CTACGTCGAGGAACTGGTGGCGAGCGGCTGGGACGGACGCCTCTCGGAAACGCTCCGGGACGTCCTCCTGCTGAGGCTTGCGAGGCTGAGCAAGGGCACCCAGGAGTTCATTCGGGTCGCCTCTGCAGGAGGCACGCGCGTGTCGTCCAGGCTCGTGGGGACCGTCATGGATATTGACCAGCCCGCCATCGAGGTTGCGCTCAGGGAAGCGGTGGAGCGCCATGTCCTCGTCAGCGATCGAGCGCCAACTGACGGGCGTTACGCCTTCCGCCATGCCCTGGTCCGGGAGGCGGCGTACGACGAGCTGCTGCCCGAGGAACGGAGCCGGCTCCATTCCGCTTTCGCAGAGGCTCTTGCCGCTGACGTGATCGGGCAGGCCGACGCGACGCGGGCGGCCGAGCTTGCGTACCACTGGCACGCCGCCCATGACCTACCGCGTGCGTTCGCGGCCTGGATCAGGGCGGGCATCGCGGCCGAGGCGATCTATGCCTACGCTGATGCTCGGGCATCGTTCGAGCAGGCGCTCGACCTGTGGGATCAGATCCCAGACGCATCCGCCCGGGCCTCGCTTGACCGGGTGGATCTCCTCGCCCATGCGGCGCGTGCCGCGTGGGTCACAGACCCGGGTCGAAGTGTTGCCTTCATCCGATCGGCAATCGTCCTTGTCGACCCCGCGGACGACCCGACTCGAGCCGGCCTGCTCAACGAGCGGCTCGGCGCCTACACCTGGAGTGTGGGGGACACCGACGCGAGTCTTTCGGCATACCGCGAGGCCGTCCGGCTGGTCCCTGCTCGGCCGCCTTCGGCATCTCGCTCCCTGGTGCTGTCGGGTCTTGGCCGCTACTTGGCAAAGACCGATCATGCCGCCGAAATCGGCGCTGCTCTGCGAAGAGGCGCTCGCGGTCGCCCGATCGGCTGGCGTCAGGGAGGTTGAGAGCCGGGCACTCGGTCCACTTGGGTTTGCCCGCGTCCTGGTGGGCGACGTGGAGAAGGGTCTCGCAACCATCCGTCGCGCCCAGGAGGTCGCGGCTGATCTTGACGACAGTCTCGAAGTCAGTACTGCCATGCTCGAGCTGACGGGTGCGCTCCTCCTCGTCGGCCACTATGCCGAGGCCGCGGCAAGGGGTATGGAGGCCGAGACCTACGCGTCGAAGCACGGCCTCGGCGGACGCCAGGGGACGCTGGCCATGATCTTGGTCGCTCAGGCCCTGGATGCCCTGGGGCGCTGGGAGGACGCCACGGCCGCGCTCGCCAGGGCGCTGCAATACGAGCATGACGGCTTTATCGAGATCGGACTGCAGACAAGAATCCTGTTGTTCGAGACGCGTCGAGGACATTTCGAGTCGGCCAGTCGCCGCGCTGAGCGCGTGCGGCACCTGGCTGATCGGTTCGCGGACTTCCGGTCGATCGCCGCCGTTGCCGAACGCGCGCTCTGGCTGGGCGACCCACTCGCCGCTCGAAGTGCAGTCCGTGATGCCGTCGCTGCCTTCGATCGCGACCGAGGTCGCGGCGATGTCAAGGCTGTTGAGATCGAAGGTGTCGTCGCCCTGGGGCTTCGGGCGGAGGCTGACCTCGCGGATCTTGCTCGGTCCGGTAACGCCACGGCCGAGTCTTCGGAATCCGATTCGATCGGTGGCGCCTTGCTGGGTCGGATGCGATCACTGGTCGAAGATCCCGCGATGTCCCATCCCCTTCGGCGGGAGGAGACCGCTTGGCTCGCGACGGCCGAAGCCGAGTTCTCCCGGCTACAAAACACGCCGGACCCTGATCGCTGGGCCGCGGCCGCGGTAACGTGGGACGCGGCTGGATTTCAATTCCATCGCAGCTACGCATTGATGCGCGAGGCTCAGGCGGCCCTCGGATTGCGTCGCGATCGGCCTCGAGCCGCGGAGGCGTTGATCGAGGGCAAGAGGATCGCCGACGGCCTCGATGCCATCCCACTGAAGCAGATGATCGAGTCAATCGCGGGCCGGGCAGGCATCGTCCTCGAGTTGCCTACGTTGCCAATCGGTGAGGGCGACCGAGAAGTCGCGGATCGGACCGGGGCATCGCGGTCCTCTCCGGAACGTATACCAACGCACACACGGAACACTCGCGGCCGCGACGAGCTCACCCAGCGCGAACTCGAGGTGCTAGTGCTCCTGGTCGAAGGTCATTCCGATGGCGAGATCGGCGAGAGACTTTTTATCAGCAAGAAGACCGTGTCTGTCCACGTCACGAGGATCAAGGGCAAGCTTGGTGCGCGAAGCCGGGTAGAGATCGCCACGGACGCCGCGAGGCAAGGTCTGGTCGACCTCTCCCAACTCAAGCACACCTGATGGTCGTCTCCGCCCGATGCCTCCCGGCCCGAGTCTGTGCCGCGCGCCGCGCGAGTAGTTGCAGCGAGCGCAGGCCGGTACGAGGTCAGTGATCGTCCCACCATGGCTGTGGGGCACCGCATAGTCAGCCGTCGTGGCTGACGCGCCGCACCAATGGCAGGGCAGGCCCACCAGCGTCCTACGGACGCGGTCGTACTCGGCGCCATGGCCGCGTGCCTGCCGTGGCACGCCGCGGTGGTTGCGTGGTGAGACCCGCTCGTGGGTAGCGCAACGAGGTCCGGCCTGCCGTTCGCGGCAGCCCGACTCGAGGCAGACGCGCAGGGGAGCGGTCGGCATCACCGACCGGCGCGGGTCTTCGCGGCCTCACCCGCGGCGATCTGAATGCTGGCCGTATTGGCGACCAGGGCCACGATCGCCCCGGCGAGCACGTTGAGCCCCGCGATCTGCGTCGTGTCCAGATGGATGATCGCCAGGAGCTGGAGGGCGTTGATGAGTGCCGTCACGGCGCCAAGGACAAGGTTCGGGCTGCGTCCGAAGATCACGGGGTATCTCCCTTCACGTGGCGGTCGACCAAGCGTCGTGTAGCGCGGGGGTCAGGTAGGGCCACGGGAAGTACGCGTTGCCGTTGAGGCCCCAGGAACGCGACCAGCTGTTGCGGATCAGCGCGGATCCACCGGGACCGACTGCGTCGTCGTAGCCGAAGACGTAAATCGCGTGGCCGCCGTCGACGATCCCCGTCGGTGCCGGCATGACGGCGTCCACTGGCCGGAACCATGCGCGGTCAAAGCGGATCGCGATCCAGACCGGGCCGTACTGGACCAAGGCGCGCTTGATGGCGTCCTCGGTGAACGGCACGGCCGAGTACGACGCGATCCGGAACTTGGACTCGGTCCCTGGCTGGCCGGTGAGTGGCTGGCCCTGCTTGGCGAGCACCTGGAACGCCGCGCGGATGGTCGTGCCGCGCTGCGGGCCGGGCGGCGTCGGGATGCCGTCGATCGCCTCGGCGTGCTCGTACAGCCACTCGGGATCGAGAAACGGCCAGCCCTTCGGCCAGTCGCCATCGGACCGTTCCTGCTGCTGGCGCAGGCCGGTGCCAGAGAACGCGACGCAGCGACCTGTGTTGCCCTGGTTGAGCGGTGGCGCCATCACCTTCAGGCGGAACTTCGGAGGCAAGGCAGAGGCGGTGTCCAGGTGGTCGGCGAGCTTGTAGTCGCGATCGTCGGGCGGACTCGGATGAGCCCCGAGGAGATGCGGGCCGACGTCGAGGGGAGCCATCAGCGTTGCTCAGCCAGGAAGCCGACCACGGCGATGATCGACACGACGGCCGACAGGAGAGACGCGCCCATCGCGAGCTTCATGAGCGCGAGCGCACCCCGTAGCTCGCTCCGCCATTCAAGAAGGCTGTCGAGCTTGTGGTCGTGGTCGCGCAGCATCTCGGCGACGGTCAGCGCTGCGCCGCCGCCGACGCCGGCGTCAACGGGCGTCACGCCGCGAGCGCCAGCTGGCAGCCGGACACTGGGTGAGCCGTGCCCAGCTGCCGATCACCTGCGCGCGAGCGAAGCCACATCGGCTCCGACGGTAGCTGCGAGGAAGCGGGGCGCCTACTACCTCAGATCGTGGGGGCTATTTCGCGGTCAGTGGGGGCTGCAGCTGGAACTTCTCGATGCGATCCCCGCCGCCGCCGCCCGTGACCGAGACATAGAGCGCGCCATGACCGTCGAGGAGCATTCCGGTCGCGAACCCATTTCCACCGTCGCTGGGCTGGGAGCTGTCAAGGCTCGTCACGTACGAGCCGGCCTTGTCGAACACGCGGATCGGGTAGCCGTCCGCGGCGAAGACTCGTCCGTCCGCATCAACGGCCACGGATCCCGGCTGGCCATTGAACTGGCCCGGACCTGTGCCGGCCGTGCCGAAAGTCGAGAGCAGCTTGCCACTCGGATCGAACTTCTCGATCGCGGAGGTGTCGATGTCGCTGACGTAGACGTTGCCGGCCGCATCGAGGGCGAGGGAGTTGGTGGAGTTGAAGCCGGCCAGGTGCGGGCTGAATGAGCCCAGGACGGTGCCCTTCGGGTCGTACTTTTCGACGACGTCGCGGACGTCGTCGACGACGTAGACCGTCCCCTTGGCGTCGACCCCGATCCCGATCGGATCGGTGAACTGGCCTGGGCCGGTGCCGAAGGTACCCCAGGTGCCCAGGAACTTGCGCGTCTTGTCGAAGTGCTGGACCCGACGGTTGCCCACGTCGAGGACATAGAAGGAGCCATCGGCCGCAAAGGCCAGCATGCCGTAGCCGTCCCCGTTGGACCTCGAGAGATTGAACTGGCCATTGCCCGACCCGGAGCTCCCCCACGTCTCCACGAAGGACCCATCGGGGTTGAAGATGGCGAACCGGTTGTTGCCGGTGTCGGCGACCCAGATCCTGCCATCCGAGGCGAGGGCCATCTCGCCAGGGAAGGTCATTCCACCTGGGCCTCCCTTGGCCGCCCACAGGAACTTGATTGCCGACGCCACCGCTGGCGACGGGCTGGCAGTTGCGGCCGACGGGCTGGAGGCCGGCGACGGCGATGCAGCAGAGGCTAAGGCGGTGGGACTCGGCGAGGCGCTGGGCAACGCGCTCGGCGCCGCTGCGGTGAGTCCATTCCCGCCGATCGCGTACACGCTGCCGCTGGCGGTCCCGATGTAGACAGACCCACCCGCCACGGCGACCGTTGCATCGGTCCCGCCGTCGAGATCGAAATGCCACAGCTCGCGGCCCGCGCCGGCGTCGAGGGCGTACACGCGGTGCTCACCGGTGGCCGCCACGTAGATGACACCCGCGGCGAACGAGACTGGGTTCGCCTCTCCTTTGACAGGGAACCGCCAGAGCTCATGGCCGGTAGCGGCGTTGCGGGCCGAAACATAGCCCGCTGCGCTGCCCGAATAGGCGACGCCGCCCGACACGGCCGGCGAGAAGATCGCCTGATCGAGCCGCCAGAGCAGGTTGCCCGAAGCGGCATCGAAGGCATACAGGTGGCCCTTCGCGCTCCCGTTGTCGCCGACATAGGCGATGCCGTTCGCCACCACCGCCGTCGAAGTGGCATCGCTGCCAGTGTCGGCGTGCCAGCGCAGCGTGCCGGTGACGGCGTCGACGGCTACAACGCCGCCGAGGTCACTGCCCGCGTACACGAGGCCATTGGCCAGGGCCGGGTTGTGGAAGAGGCCAGCCGCCGGGGCCGCGTATCGCCAGCGTTCTGCGCCGGTCGCCGGATCGAGCGCAACGATTGCCCCGTTCGAGGCCACATAGATTCCGCCGTCGTCGATCGTAAGCCCACCCGGGATGGCCGCCGCCGAGTGCCAGCGCTCCTGTCCGGTCGAGGCGTCGACGGCATGGATCGTGCCGGGCTTGTCGGCCACGTAGACCGCGCCGTTCCAGACGGTCGGACCCACGTCGGGGCTCAGTGCGCCGGCGAAGGTCCAGAGCTCCTTGCCACTGCCAGCGTCGAGCGCGTGCAGGGTGCCTTCGTCACTGATGGCGAACACAACGCCGCCGACTACGACAGGCAAGGTGTTGACCGAGCCCTTCGCCTGGAAGCGCCAGCGCAGGACCGGGCCACCGACCGGCCCCTGGCTCCCGTCGCCCGTGCGCGCGGCATTGCCACGTAGCATGGGCCAGTCTGCGGTGGACGGGAGGACGGCCACGGCGACCGTCGGGGCCGGGGACGAAGCCGGCGATTGCGCGGTCACCGTCGCGGCAGACGGCTGTGTCGTGACAACAGCCGTGGTGGCGGAAGGTGACGTGGCCGGACTCTGAGTCGCGGTGTTCGAGCCACATGCAGCCGCAGCGAGACAAAGCAACAGGGCGGTCACGACGATCTTCCACACGCCACGAGTCATGTTCACGGTGCTCCCTCTCTTGTCTGCGCCGAGGCCACGTGAGCTATGTCAGCTCAGCTGTCACGGCACGAACCGCGGCTTCGGAATCGATGCGACGCAGCTCGCGGGATCTGGCGGTGGGCGATCGGGTGTGCTTACCCAATCGTTCCGGAGCTGAACGAGGCACTGGCCGGCCTCGAACGCGTCGTAGCTGGCGTTCGGGACCGAGACGATATAGGCGTGGGAGAAGGACTCGAGGTCGGCCCTCAGCGCGGCGTACGAGGCGCTGTACGGGTCGAAGCCACCCTGCACGAGGAGCAGCGGGACATTCGAGGCCGCGCTCGACGCCACGGCCGGGGCCGGCGCGACGGCCCAGACGGGACAGGCTGCCAGGAACGGGTCGTGGCCGAACGCCTCCGCCCACGCGACTCCCGACAGCTTCGCCAGGGCGGCCTGGTCGACGCCGGGCGCGAAGTCTCTACACGTGATGCTGTAGGCAAGGCCGAGGCTGATCGCCGGGCAGCCGGGCCACCATGCCTGGCAGGCGCCGGTGTCGGAGGCAATGAACGTGACGGCCGGATCGGTGGCTGCGAGAGCCCCGCTGAGGACATGGCTGATCGTCGCCGGGATCTGGCCGATCCCCGAGCCCCCGTTCGCGCCGATCATCTTGCGGATCGCCCGCAACAGGGTCGCGCCGTCGAACAGCAGCGGCATCGGCGCCCCGCTCGACGAGGTGGCGGCGATCGTCACTGGGCTCGCGTCGAGCTTCGCGATCGCCTGGTCAATCGAGGCGCCGAGGTCGGGCCACTTGGCATGGCAGGCGGAGTCGGCTGCGCACGCGGCGGCGACACGACCGATGGCGGCCTGAGTCGAGGCAGCAGCGCCGCTGAACGGGTCGGAGCCGGCGAGCAGCGGCGAGGTCAGCACGAGCGAGCGAACGAGGTCGGGATGGCCCGCGGCGACCTCCAGCGCGACCCGTCCGGCGCTGCCGAAGGTGACGAGGTTCCACCTGGGGATCCGGAGCGCAGTGGCGAGGTCCGCGATGTCGTCGGCGGAAGCGGCGATGTCATAGGCGGCAAGATCGATGCCCGATCCCGTCAGCCGGTCATGGCAGGCCTGCACGGCGGCGAGGAACGTCGTGCCGTGCGCCGGGTCCGAGAGCCGAAGGTCGAGCAGGGCCGGCGCGACCGCCCGGACCTCGGGGCAATCGAGGTTGGGGACGGAGTGCCCGACCCCACGGGGATCCATGACGTACGTCGTCCGATGTGCGCCCTGGCCGGCGACCGCAAGCGAGCCGTACTCCGTGAGGTTCGCAAGGGATGTTCCGACCGCGAGGACCGGATCGGGGGCTGTCGCACCGCCAGGCGGATCGGACCGCAGGACGAAGAGCGTGATCTGGCGCCCTGCCGGCTTCGAGCGGTCCTCGAGGACCGTGAGCTGCCCGCATGTCGCCGGCGTGAGGATCTGGACTGACACGTCGGCCGGGCAGGGCGCGGCTGCGAAGGTGGGCTGGAACGCCGGCGCAGCGGCGACGCTCGAGCTGATCGGTGTTGCGCTCGGCAAGCTGGCCGCCGCGGGCACGAGGATGAACGGCGCAGTGTTGAAGATCCCGACGGCGTGCGCCGGAGCAGCGGCGTCGCCCGCGGTGATGCTGACGAAGCGCATCGTGAGCTTCGGCCCGACGAGCGCGAAGTCATAAGTCTGCACGGACCCGTCGTTGGCAACGATCGTATGGTCATCAGGAACGCTGTAGGTGTAGGTGTCTCCGACCGCTTCCGGACCCCCATCCCAACCGACAAAGAGCACCATCGCATCAGCCTGGAACTTGAGCGTGAACGTGACGGTCGTGTGCCCGACAAGTTCCGTGAACTGTGTCAGGTCCTGGCCGCCGGCCTTGATCGCCGCGATCACGACGGCCGTGGGGATCGGTCCCGTGGTGTAGGTGCCGTCGGGCAGGGCGGCGCTCGCCGAGGGCGCTACTGATGCTGCCGCAGCAGGCGTCGTCGCTGCAGAGTTGGACGGCGTCGTGGAACCCGCGGCAGTGGCATGCGGCGTGGCGACAGCCGCCGGAGCCGCCGTGACGACGGGCGGAGCCGCGGTGGCTGCGATCGGCGTGGGCGCGGGCGCGCTGCCACATGCGCCCAGCGCGAGGACGACGCCGATGAGGCCGACCGCGAACCGGGCTCGGCGGGTGGCGATGGGTCGCCTCGATCGGTGATCTGGCCGCTGGCCAGCCGGTGCGACGGGATGCGGCCCCATGTCAGGGCTGCCGGATGAATGGGGCGGTGTCGTAGATGCCGACCTGGTGCGCCAACTCGAACGGGTCGGCCGTGGTCTCGCTGATCCACTGCATCGCGAGCTTCGGGCCGGCCAGCGTGAAGTGGTACGTGATCTTCAGGTTCGGATCGTCGCCGTCCGTGGCGACGATCGTGTGGTCGTCGAGCAGGGTGTACGTCCCGTGCCAGCCCAGGCGAGCCGGGAGCGCCGTCCCAGGAGAAGAAGATCACCAGCGCGCCCGCCTCGAACTTGAGTGTCAGATCAACGGTCTTGTCGACACTCAGTTCCGGCCACTGTGTTGGATCCTTGCCAGCCGCCTTGATCGCCGCGATGACCTTGGCCACCGGAATTGGTCCCGAGCCGTACGTTCCATCGGGAAGAGCGGAGCTCGTCGACGGAGCTGTGCCGACTGCCGCCGCCGACGCGCTTGGCGCTGTTCCGGCGATCGACACGAGGATGAACGGGGCGGTGTTGTACAGGCCAACCTGGTGCGCCAACTCGGAGGCGTCGGTCTGGGTGTCGCTGACGAAATGGATCGTCAGCTTGCCGCCCGTCAGCACGAACGAGTAGGTGATCGTGGTGCCGTAGCCCATCGCGATGAGCGTGTGGTCGCCCGTGACGGTGAACGTCCCGTTCCAGCTGTGGATGTCAGGACCGCCATTCTCGCCGAGGAAGAGCACCAGCTCGCCCGCCTGGAGCTTGAGTGTCAGGACGACGGTCTTGTCGTTCGCCAGATCCGGCCACTGGGCCGGATCCTGGCCCGCGGCCTTGATCGCGGCGATCACGGCGGCTGCGGGGACCGACGCGGTGCGATAGGTTCCATCGGGAAGAGCGGCGTTGGAGGAGGGCGCGGCGTTCACCGGCGTCGGCGACGAGGCGGGCGTGGGTGCAGCCGCCGGTGCGGTTGCTTGCGCGGCCGATGGGGCCGAAAGAGACGGCAGCACGGCGATGGGCGTTGGCGCCGCCGAGGGAGCAGGGCTTCCGGTTGGCGCTGACGGCGCAGATGGCTGAGCAGCCGCGGCGCTAGGTGCAACGGCCGTCGACGGAGGGGCCGTCGAATTCGAACAAGCTGTTAGAACGACGACGAGGATGGCGACGCCCGCTCCCATGCGTGCAAAGGCGGTGGAGCGAACTGTTGGCCTGAGCGTGGACATGGTGACGCCCCCGTGACAGTTGCAAACCGCGAGCGGCCCGATACCCCTCCGACGCACGAAGTCACTGAAATGCTCAGGCGAACCCGAGAACTCGCGAATCAGCCGGGATGGCACCCCAGCCGATGGGTGGGCCCGCGCTCGTGCCGAAGTGACGAACGTTGTCTGCGGTGGCGATGGACGGACCGGCGATGGGCGAGCGCCAGAGCGCGCCCGCCCATGGCCCGTGAACCTCTCAGTTCTTGTTAGGGACCAGCACAAAGCTGTGGACGTTGCCGTCGGGCATGACACCTTGGCCGGCGATGCGGCCCTGGTCGTCGATCTGGAAAGGGAAGGTCATGTGGAGCGAGGTCGGGCGCCACCAGGTCGTTGAGGTTGGACGCGGCGCCGTCCTTCCACAGGACCGCGTCAAGCTCCGTGCCGTGGCAGTCGGTCACATCGCCCACGACCGCGTTCTTGCGATTGAGCGCGATCGCGTTGGCGCACGGCGCGCCGCTCACCGGGGGCAGGTCCTGCATGTGGCCGTTCTGCCACAGGAAGCCATCGTGGTTCCCGTTCGGGAGGTCGGCGCTGCCGACCACCGCCCCACCATCGTTGACCGAGTCGGCATTCGAGTTGGTCCCGCCGAGGGTGCCGAGGTCAAGTAGGTGATGGCCATCCCAGAGGAAGGCGTGGTTTGACGTGTCACCGGCAAGCGTGCTGTAACCGACGACCTGGCCGCGCGCGTTCAATGGCCAGATGTTGCTGACGTTCGCGAAGTTCCCGCCGAGCGTGCCCAGGTCCTGCATCTGGCCGTTCGCCCACAGGAACGGGTGCTGGGCCGGTCCGCCGATCGCCGGGATGACCGTGCCATTCGGGGAGGAGTTGCCAGCGACCTGGCCACCATCGTTGATGAAGACACCCTGGGCGTCTGGCCCGCCGAGGGTGCCGAGATCGGTCATGACGCCTTTCTGCCAGATGAACGCCCGGGTCTGGGTCGCCCAGCCGAGGATCGAGTACTGATCCGGGACCGTATTGGCGGCCGACCCTGTGGCTTGGTCGCGGTTGTTGATCCAATACGCCACGCTCTCGTCGCCGCCGAAGGTGCCGAGGTCGGTCAGCTGGCCGTTCTTCCAGAGAACGCCGCGAATCTCGGCCGTGCCGCCGAGCCCCGGATCGAGGAGCCCGTTGTTGGAGAAGCCGACCGCGTCACCCTGCGTGTTCGCACCGCCGTACGAGCTGCTGTTGGTCACAGGATCTGGGCCGAGGGCGCCCAGGTCCGTGAGCGTGCCATTGCGCCACAGAAACGCGTGCTGAACGTGCCCGTCGCCGGCCAGGTATCCGTTCTGGTTGGCGTACGGATCGAGTGTCGCGGTGTCAGCCACCCCGAACACCACCCCGTTGAGTGAACCATGTGGCCTCCCTGCGCCATGGTGAGCGCCGCGTCCGCCGTGGCCGAGCGCGCCAGCACCCTGCTCGATCAACGGTGGATTGGAGACACCGGCCTGCGGACCGCCGAGGGTGCCGAGGTCGATGAGCGTGTACGGATAGTGCTGTTTCGCGGCGACCGATCCGACGGCTGCCAGGAGGGCGATGCTGGCCATCGCCAGCGTGCAGAACAGGACGCTGAACTTCCGACGCATGACGTCTCTCCCCATCGTGTGTCGATTGCGGTGATCGCCCCGAGCCCGGCGCGGCGAAGCGCCTGCGGCGGCCTCCGCGACTGACGCGACGCTCGGGCGAGCGTGTTGAACTTCTTTGGCTGCACCCCCCTCGCAGAACCGGTGTGATCAGATCGATCGCACTCTCTGACGCTGGGGGGCGCCCAAATGCTCAGGGAGAGAATCAGGGCTTCAGCCGGAGGTTTGTCGGGCGACCCTGAGCATTTCGGCGCTCTCGGCCGTCGATGAGATATGGAGCTCTTCGTACTCCAAGCTTCTGCGTGCCCGGTGAGGTCGCTCGCCTTGTCGGTTGCGCCGTCCACGACAATGGGGAGCGTGGCCCGCCCGGAGCCCGACCCGTCCAGTGACGCTGCATCGATCGGCACCAAGCCCGCCGATCCGCGGATCGTGGCCGACCTTGATTCCCAGCACGGCCGGGCGCTGCTGGGCTTCGTGCGACGGCAGGGCCTGTCGGACGAGCAAGCCGATGACGCCGTCCAGGAGGTGCTTCTCAGGCTCTGGGTGGAGTTGCGACGAGGCATCGTCATTGAGAATCCCAAGAGCTGGGCGTACCGGGCGATCTACCGCCTGGCGATGGACGAGCACCGCCTCCGCCGGCGCCTGGCCGGACTGCGCGAGATGTTGGGCAGCCCGGTCCGTGCACCCCAGGTCCACGACATCTCCGACCGGATCGCCGTGTGGAGCGAGGTCGACCACCTGCCTGAGCGGCAGCGCCAGGTGATGTACCTGCGCTATCGCTCCGACCTCACCTTCGAGGAGATCGGCGAGGTGCTGGGAATCACCTCAAGTGCCGCCCGCAGTCATGCTACGCAGGCGATGACGACCCTCCGTGGCCGACTCCGCCCGCGAGATGGGGGCCATTGATGGACGACGAGCGGATCGAGCGAGCTCTCCGGCAGGGGCCGCCCGACGAGCCGACCTATGAGCCGGGCCGTTTCGCGGCCACTGTGGGCCTGGCTCGCCCAGCGAGGGCCGGCGGTCCCCGTCGGCTGTGGGCTGGCCTGTGGGGCGCCCTTCGCGTGACCGCGACCGTGCTCGTCGCGGGCATCCTTGTGGCCGGCCTCGTCCTCTTGCGTTCCGGCAATTCGACCACGGGTCCCTCCCCGTCCGCGCCTGCGGTCGGCAGCGACGACCTGCTCGCCCAGGTCCGGGCGAGCGGTGTGCTGCGGGTCGCGGTCGTCGCCGACTACCCGAATGTGCCGCTTGCCGGTGGGGCATACGATGGCGTCGACATCGACGCCGCCCGCGAGATCGCGCGTCGCCTCGGCGTGCGGGCCGAAATCGTGCCCGCGTCCGTGGCCCAACTCCAGGGCGGCAACTGGCACACCAAGTGGGACGTCGTCGTGGGCATGACCGTCACACGGACCGCGCAGCGCGCACTGAACTTCGGCCAGTCGTACCGCTTCCAGCCGGCCCTGGTCGCTGTGCAGTCGGGGCTTCCGATCACGGCAATCGCCGGACTGGCGGGGCACAGCCTGTGTTTGGGCGGTGATGTCGCCGTGGGTCAGTGGCTGGACGGCACGCTCGATGTCGTAAGCGTCACACCGGCCGCGCCGCCGCCGACCGGGGTCGCGCGCACGAACGTCGCATCGGACAGCGCGTGTCTCGGGCCGGCGACACCGCCGGCGTGGGACGCCTTCGTCGGCGATCGCCAGCTATCGACTGACTTCGCAGCCCTGCCGGGCGTCCGCGTGCTGAGCCAGCCGGCCTTCACCGAGCAGGCCGCCGTTGGCGCCGATCGCGCTGGACCAGATGCGGCAAGCCTCCTCGCGGCCATCGACGGGGACATTGCAGCCATGCGTGCCGACGGAACGCTCGCGTCCATCTCGAAGCAGCGCTTCGGCGGCATTGACGTGACGACGGTGCCGTGATGGCCCGCCGCTCGAGTTCGGCCCGCGTCCCGGCGCTCATGCTGACGATGCTGCTGGCCGGTTGCGGGTCACGGCAGATCGTCACGCCCGTACCCACGCAGGCGACCAATGGGGCAACGGGCGATCAGAGCACGACACCTGCTACCGACCCGGCTGGTGTCCCCGGCACCATTCCCTATGGAGCGGACCCGGCGAGGACCGGCGAGATGCCCGGCCCGGGTGTCCCCGACGCGCCAGTCGCCTTATGGCGCACATCTCTCGGTGGCGGCGTCGCCGGCAGCCCGATTGTCGCCGGTGGACAGGTGATCGTGGGCGCGAACGATGGACTCCTGTACGCCCTCGACTTCGACACGGGCGCCATTTTGTGGACCTTCCAGGTCGGCGGGGGCATTACGAGGCCCGCTGCGGTGGCCGAAGATGTTGTCTTCGTCGCAGGCACCGACCACGTCCTCCACGCGGTCGATCTCGTCACGCACCAGGAGCGGTGGCGCTACGCCGGGGCGTCCACGAACGCCATCCCCACTGTGGTCGGCCAGCTTGTCCTCATCGGCTCGGTCGATCACGCCGTCGTTGCCCTTGACCAGGCGACCGGGGCGGAGCGCTGGCGGCTGCCGGTGGTCGGGACGGCCACGTCGGCCGCCGTGGCTGGGGACATCGCCTACGTCGGCGGCGACCTCGATGGTCAGATCTACGCCATCGACACTCGAACGGGCGCGCTCCTGTGGTCCTACCAGTCGGGGGCGACGGGCATGCTTACCCCGGCCCTCTTCGATGGGACGCTCTACGTGAGCGCGCAAGATCCCCCCGGCCGGAATGCGCAACTCGTCGCGCTCGACGCCACCACCGGCGCCGTGCGCTGGAGGTACGTCACGCCTGACGGCGTGCGAACCGGAACCCTCGCCGTCGACGGCGCTCGGGTCTACACGGAGACCGGAGCGGCCCAGCCGGTCGTGTTAGCCCTCGATCGCGCCACCGGCGCACTCGCGTGGCAGGCTCCGATCGCCGGGTTCGGGTCGCCCGCGCTTGTCGATGGCGTGCTCTACGAGAGCTCGGAGGGCGGCGACATCGTCCGCGCGATCGATGCCGCGACCGGCACGACACGCTGGTCGTACGTGACCGGTGCGCCGGTCGATGACGAGGTCGTCGTCGCCAACGGCACGATCCTGTTCGGGGCTGGCAGAGGCCCTGATGGACATGGCAGCGTCGGCGCGCTCGTGGCGGGAGGCGACCCGAGGCTCGGCGGAACGACGGCAGTTGCATCTCCCAAGTCGGCGCCCCTCCCGGTCCGCTTTGTCAGCTCATTCCACGCCGACACGAAGCCGAGCCTGTATCTCGACCTGGACGTCAGCCCCGACGGTGATGTCTACGTCGTCGACGTGAACAACAACCGCGTCCTCGTGTTCGGCCCCGACGGCACGTTCCGGCACACCGTGGGGACCTCTGGGGACGGACCCGGCCAGTTCGACTTCTGCGTGGCGCCGTGCGACGTCGGGGGCGGCAGTATCGCCTTCGCGCCCGATGGAACCTTCGTCGTCAGCGAGGTCATGAACCACCGCGTGCAGCGGTTCGGCGCCGACGGCACCTTCCTCGGGCAGTTCGGCCGGTTCGGGCGCCAATCGGGCCAGTTCATCACGCCCACCGGCATCGCCGTGGACTCGAAGGGCCTGATCTACGTTTCAGACGCCGACCGCAACGACATCCAAGTATTCAGTCCATCGGGCGAGTATCTGCGCACGATGGGCAGTGCCGGATCGGGCCCCTCCCAGTTCTCCGGGCCGACCAAGCCCTCGTTTGATCAGGCCGACAACCTTTACGTATCCGACTATGGGAACGACCGGATCGAGAAGTTCGATCCGACCGGGAAGTTCCTGTCGTCCTACACGGGCGACCCTTCAAGTGGGTTCTCGGTGCGTCAGCCGAACTTCGCTCTCGTCGATACCAAGGGACGGATGTTCCTGACCGACACCGGTGGGAACGGTGGCGCGAACGGTCTTGTCGTCGTTGACCAGTCGGGCAAGGTGCTGGCTGTGATCGGCACGACCGTGGACGGCCATTACATCGACGGGAACGGGCTTGCGTTCGGCCCGAACGGGTTGCTCTACGAGATTACCAACAGCTTTGCGAATGGCGCAGATCCCGCCGACCGAATTTCGGTCCTCCAGCTCCTGCCGCCACTCTGGCCCTGATTCGAGGGCGCCTCATCGACGCGGCGAGCAGGATGCCGGCGGACTGTCTCGGGACTGATTCCCAAGGTGGGCGCCGCCGCCCTGCGCGACCCAGTCTCGCGGGCCACGGACTCCACGACGGAGCGCAGCCCGTGGATGTCGTCGCGCATCTCCATGAGCAGTTCCCGCTGCGTGATCCCGACCACGCCGGACTCGTCACCCATCGGGCTCGCTGACGGCGCGGACGTACCCGGCCGGGAGCCAGGGAGTCGGTGTGGATCGGACCAGCGCGCCGTCATGCCCCAAGGGTGCGGGGGAAGGGCCGCGATGACTACTTGGCCGATTGGGCCATGCCGTCGCGCTAGGGCACTGGCTCGAGCAGATGGGCCGAAAGGCTCGGCGCCGGGCGAACGTACCTGGCGAAGTGGCTGGGCCACAGCCATGACGGAAAGGCGCGGACGAGTTCGGGCGGACCGTCGAGCCGAATCGCGCCGTTGTCCACGGCGCGATCGAACGAGGCCCGGCCGATGAGAACGGCGCCGAAGACCTCCTCGTCGACCGCGACCACGAGATCGATCAGCCGCCCCGGATCGTTGTAGCAGAGTTCCGGCTCAGGCCCGTCGAGGACCAGCCAGTAGATCTTGGGGTGCTGGGCGAACTCGAAGCGGACGGTGATCAGCCGGGCGGGGACCCGCGCAGGATCGATCAGCGACTGGACCGTCAGCATCAGGTAGGCGGGGTCGCAGTCATCCCGGCGCAGCTCGACCCAGTGCTGGGCCCACTCGCCTAACGCTTCGAGCACCGGGGCGAGCTCGTTGCCCGCAATGGTCGGGTGGTACTCCCAGCCTCGGCCATGGGGGTTCGGCCGCCGCTCGATGACACGCGCCTCCTCGAGGGTGCGCAGCCTCTGGACGAGCAGGCTCTGAGAGATCCGCCCGGTGCCGCGTTGGATGTCCCCGAAGCGACGAGAGCCGAAGAGCACGATCTCGCGCAGGATCAGCGGCGTCCAGCGCTCTGCGATCACCTCGCTCGCGAGCGATACCGGGCAGACCTGCTGATACCGCACAAGCGAAGTCTGCACCGACAACGTCGACGCGCAAGTGCTTTTTTCGCACTTGCGGCCGTCGAAGGGGGCCTCCACCTTCGAGGCAGACAGCCGACGCGGTGGCGCGACGGCACGAAGGGAGCTTGGATGATGAACGTGATTCGCGCGCTTCGGTGGCCGATTGCGGCACTGGTCGCGACCGGGATGCTGCACCTCGTTGCCGAGGCGGTCCGGCCGGACCTCCGAAACGAGTTCACGCCGGCGATGATCGGAGTGCTGCTGCTGGCCTATGGGCTGTGGATCGGCTGGTCCGTCACCGCCGCTGGAGGCTCGATCGGAGTCGCGGTCGCGGCCGGCGCGATCGTCGGGATCTTGCCCCTCGCCCTCGACGTCGTCGGGTTCGGTATCCTCCTGGGCCGCGGCGTCGACGCCGGCCTCACATCCGGCGTGTTCGGCTTTCTCGTGATCGTGTTTGGAACGCTGGCCGGAGCGGCATTCGGTGCCAGTCGCCCGGCTGACGCGACTGCCTGACGCATCCAATGGTCGGGGCCACCACGATCGCTGGCCCCGACCACCGCCAGGGTTGCCGTGCCGCGAAGGAAGCCCGGGCTCAACCCTCGAGGACGGCCTTCAGACGGTCGAGTGCGACCATCTCACTGTTCATGGTCGACTGGACCGCGCGGCCCATCAGGAGCTTCTTCAGCCCGGACAGCTGGGCGTCGAGCGAGAACGATAGCCTCGTCCCGCCGTCCTGCTGCGCAAAGGCGTATTCGCCCGTCGGCCGCACGGGCCCGGCAATCGCCCGGAATGCCATCCGGCGCCCGGGCTCCCAGGCGGTGACCTGATAGTCGGCGTCGATCCGGCGGCCGCCCGGACCCTTGACTCCCTGTTTCCAGATCTCGCCGACCCCGCTGCCCGAGACCTTGGAGACATCGAGGACGCCCGAGCGCCACTTCGTGGCATTCGCGCCGTCGGTCACGAATGTCCACACGTCGTCGACCCCTCGATTGATGACGATCGACCTCGCTGCGGCCGGCATGGAGTCCTCCTTGCCCACTTCACCTCATCGGCGCGACGATAGCCTCATTGCCGACGGCTCGCCGACTATCCGGCAGGTTGGTTCAGGCCGTCAAACCTCACGCCGTGCCCTCGGGCCGCGGCGACAGATGCTGCATCGAACCCACGGGGCGGCAGGCCGACACTCTGATACGGTTGCGACCGCCGATGGCCACCGAATCCGCATGCCTGTTGATCGCCGATATCTCGGGGTACACCGGGTACCTCGCGGGTGTCGAGATCGATCACGCCCAGGACATCCTGGCGGACCTCACCAACACCATCGTCAGTGCGCTTCGCCCGGGCTTTCGGCTCGCGAAGCTCGAGGGCGACGCCGCCTTCACCTACGCGATCACGGACCGCATCGACGGGTCACTGCTGCTCGACACGATCGAACGCTGCTACTTCGGCTTCCGGCGTCGACGTCGCGACGTGCGCCAGGCGACGTCCTGCGAATGCAACGCGTGCGTGCGGATCCCCGACCTCAACCTGAAGTTCGTCGTCCATCATGGGACGATCCTTCGCCAGCGTGTCGCCGGCCGTGAGGAGCTGCTCGGCTCGGACGTCATCGTCGTTCACCGCCTGCTCAAGAACGACGTCGTCGAAACGACCGGCATCCAGGCCTACGCGTTGTTCAGCCAGGCGTGCGTCGATGTGATGGACGTGGATGTCGCGGCGCTCGGCATGCAGTCGATGAGCGAGACCTACGACCATATCGGGACCGTGCCGGTCTGGGCACACGACCTGGAGCGGCGCTGGGCGGAGGAGGAGTCGCGGACACGCGTCATCGTCGAGGCGAACACGGCGTTCAAGGAGATCTCCACTCCGACGACCGCGCCGCCCCAGGTCGCGTGGGAATTCGTGACGGCCCCGGGCCGTCGAGTGTTGTGGCAGGTGGGGGTCACGGGCGTCGAGATGGTCGCGACTGGCAACCGACGTGGGGTCGGGGCCACGAACCATTGCCTGCATGGTGCGGAGGCGAGCGTCGAGGAGCTGCTCGACTGGCGCCCGTACGACTACTTCACCTTCCGGAACACGATCCCGACCCCGAACGGGGTCATCCGCATGCTCGAGACCACCGAGTTCGAACCGACCCCGGATGGGACGATCATCCACTTGCGGTTCGCGGCTCCGAAGTCGGCCAAGGAGCGCGCCCTCATGCGGCAGATGGAATCGTTCCTCGATCAGGCGATCCAGGCGAGCGGCGTCCTGCTGACCGAGCAGCTCGAGACGGAGCTCGAGCGACGCCGACTGGAGGGAGGCGAGGAGCCCGACCTGCCGACACCTCGTCCGGACGGCCCGCTCGCCGGGATCTCGCCGGCGCCGTAGCTATACGCGAAACGATCGCCTGGGTGCCTCCAAGGGTGCGGGCACCGACTTGACGGGCGCGTGTTCGGCGGGCTACAGTTAACCATGTGGTGAACCTTCAGCGGCGACCATGGACGACTTGAGCCGGGTGTTCGACGCTCTGGCCAACGAGCACAGGCGCGAGATCATGCGGCTGCTTGCTCTTCAGCCTCGCTCGATCAGCCAGCTGGCTGAGCTCCGCGGTCTGTCGCTGCCGGCGATCCACAAGCACGTCCGCGTGCTCGAGGAGGCTGCGATGGTCAGCCGACGCAAGCTCGGGCGGACGAACTTCCTGGCACTCGAGCGGGAGCCGCTCAGCCGTCTGCAGGCCTGGACGGGCCAGTTCCATCCATGGTGGGGCACCGATCGGGAGACGCTCGAGAACTACGCCGACGCTCTCCGTCGGGACCCACCTTCAAGTGAGGAGGCATCGTGAAGAAGTTCGTATTCCTGGCCCACGGCGAGATGGAGCGGACGCCGGAGTTCCAGACCGCGCATCGGGCGTGGTGGTCGTCGATCCAGGGCCACGTTGTGGACTCGGGCAACCCCTTGTTCAATGGACGGAACGTCACCAAGGCCGGGACAGTTTCGGACCTCACCACTGACCGGTCGGCGGCGCTCGGCTACTCCATCGTGCAGGCAGAGTCGATCGACGAAGCGGTCGCATTGCTGGCCGACTGCCCGATGGACATGTGGGTCTACGAGGCGATGCCGATGTGACGTCGCGCGCGAGCCTTTGCGTCGGCCTTCTGCCCGTCGAGCCTTGCCCAGAGGACACTTGTCCCCGCGGGGACTTTGACTATCGCCATCTTCGCCCCGGACGGACCCGAGCGATGCAGCGGGCTGCCGGTCTGCCCCTATGACGGCGGCCAGCTCGCGGATGCCTTGGGACCGATGTTCCGCTTGGACACCAGCGAGCGGCATACCCACACCACGCCTGGTGGCACCGAGCAGCCATTCGTCCACGCGGCGCTGACGCACCCCGGCTAGGTCGCCATCGCCCACGGATGTCCTCGTCCATGGGCCGCCGCCGACCGATCATTGGGCGCGAGGATTCCATCGATCGCCAACGAGAACGCGCTGACCCACCGCTCTCGAGCCTGTACAGATCGGGCCGGACTGCCCGTCGCTGTCTTCGAGCTCGCGCCTCGCGGGTCCTGAGGCAACCCATCTGGGACGAGTCTGCCCGAGACGCTAATCGTCCGTTCGGGCCATCCCCTCGGGCTCGGGCAGACGCGGGGCGAGGATCCATGCTGCGCCGTGGTCGCCGCCCCCACCTTGGACCGGGCGTTCGCCAGGTGGTGCTTCACGGTCGAGTGCGATCGGTGGCGGCGCGCAGTACAACGGTCACCCGAACCGTGCAACCCCGCCGAACGCAAGGACGGCAGTCCCATGTGCTTCGCGGTCTTCGCTCACTCCGTGGGCCGACCGCTCACCATGACTTCGCCGAGCCGGACCGGCGTCCCGGCCCGGAGGGAGTTGGGGATCTCGGCGATCGCGTCGACGTCGTGCACGAGCGCGCCAAGGATGTCGGCGCTCGCGTCACCGGCGATCTCGACCGTGTAACCGACCGGGGTCGAGACCTGGGGGTCGCCGATGAAGTCGCCTTGGACCACGACGCGGACGGATGTGAGCTCGATCCCGCGTGCCTTTGCCTCCCGGAAGAGGTCGTTCGAGACACAGCCGGCGATGGCGAGGTACAGGAGCTGTCCTCCGTTGAAGCCGAGTCCGCCGCCGCCTGCTCCGTGTGGCCGGTCGACCACGAGCGTGTACGGACCGGCGCTCCCGACTGCGGTGACGCGCCCGGCGACATTTCGGGTCTCGACGGTCAGCATCGCCTCACCTTTCCTACGGGCGGCGGGATCACGTTGGGCCGACGCGCCCAACCTACCGCTGCCGATGAATGATGCCGCGTCGGACCGATGTCCAGCCCGAGACGACTGCGCACGGCCGGGTTGGAACCACGACGCGTACCAGGCGGACGCGACGAGGAGCGGTCCGAACTGGGGGACCGCTGCCTTGAGGCTGGGCACGTCGAGGGGCACGGCGTAGTAGGCGCTGATCCGGTAGCGCGATGCCGTACTGGTATCGGAGGCGAGCGGCTCGCCTTGCTTGCGGAGAACCGACAGGGCCGCCCGGCAGGTCGTGCCCCGGTCCGGCCCGGGTAGGGCGTCGAACCCGTCGATCGCCTCGGCGTGGTCATACAGCCACTCGGGATCGAGCGACGGGAAGGGGTCACGACGGACATGCAGTCCGTGAACGGCTAAAAGCACCTGTTGCTTGAGTTCAGACGCCAAGAACTACCAGGCCGGGCGATCGGCTGATCGACCGCAGCTGCAGTGCCAGGGCGGGGCCTTCTGGCCGTCCCGGAGAATTACGCGCCGGGTCGCCACGCATAGCGGACGTCGGGCTGGCGCTCCTCGTTGTGACCGCCGTCCGTGCGATCGACCTCGACGAAACCGTGGCGCTCGTAGAAGCGGCGGGCACGGGCGTTGACCTGGAACGTCCAGAGCTCCAGGCCGTCCTCGGCAGCATCGTACGACACGGTATGTGGCGAACGGATCAGGTCACGGCGCGAGGTCGGAGCACACCGACCGAACGTGCCGGCTGGCCGCACAACACCACGGATCTGAATCGTCGTGTCGGAGGGGCCCTCGGGCTCAGGCAGCCATGGTGCCAGGATCCACACGAGCTGCGCCGCCTGGCACCACTGGTCGTGGCGCCGTGACACACTTGCGCGGCTGAGGAGGCCATGTCCACGGCCACATATCGGAGAGCTTCTATGCATCGATATGGTCTCAACGGTCGCCGGGCGGTCGTTCTTTTGGCCGCAGCCTTGCTGCTGAGCGCCTGCGCGAGCTCCACGACACAGTGGACGTACCCGCCTGTGGTATCGCCATCGGCCGCGGCTGCGCAGACCGCCCTGCCGACGTCCACACCGACGTCCACACCGACGTCCACGCCGACGTCAGCTCCGACGCCCGTGCCGACGCCCGCTCAGACGCCGGCTGCCACTCCCGCGCCAACGCCCGTGCCGACGCCCGCTCAGACGCCAGCTGCCACTCCCGCGCCGACGTCCGCCCCGTCGCCCGCGCCCACTGAGGCCCCGACCCCCGTATCGAGTGGCGGGCCGATCGGGATTTCCGCCCGCGGGGACCGCGATCTATGTCAGCGAGTGGAGCGTTGGACTGCCAACGGCGATGTTGGCTGGTCAGGTGAACTTCTCGATCACGAACATCGGGACCATCCAGCACGAGCTGCTTGTCTTCAAGAGCGACCTCCCCCCGTCTGCCATTCCGGTCGATAGCAATGGCAACATCATCGAGGACGGCCCTGGCATGACCCTCGTCAGCCGCGGCGATCGGATCGACCCTGGGAAGACACAGGACCGAACCGTCGATCTCACCAAGCCCGGCACCTATGTCTTCGCGTGCAACATCCCGGGCCACTTCAAAGCGGGCATGTTCAGGGTCGTCACCGTGACACCCCCCTCCGCGGAACAGGCCTACATTCCGGCGGCGTTGAGCGAGTGGCACGTTGCCGTGCCCAGCACGATCAAGGCCGGCACGGTCAATCTCGAGGCCGCGAACTTCGGGACCATCCAGCACGAGCTGTTGGTCTTCAAGAGCGACCTCCCCCCTTCTGCCTTCCCGGTCGACAAGGACGGCAACATCATTGAGGACGGACCGGGCATCACCCTCGTCAGCGACGGCGACAACATCGACCCGGGGAAGACACAGACACGAACCGTTGATCTCACCCAGCCCGGAACATATCTCTTTGTCTGCAACATCCCGGGCCATTTCAAGGCGGGCATGTACTCGGTCGTCACCGTAACGCCATAGCGACCGGTCGCCGGTCGCTATGGCCACGCTGGGGCTTCGGTCGGCCGCCATGGACCGTGCCAGGCCGAGCCCAGTGCCCGGCGGCGACTCAAGGGGAGAGCTCCCATCGCGGCAAGCGGACGGCCCTGGGCCTTGGGTACGCGCGGCGCCGTAGGTCGCACCTCGGAAGGGCGTGAGTCAGCGTCGCCCAGGGCGAGACAGTCACGTTCGCGGTCACGGCCATGGGCCCGCTCGTCCATGCGTTCAAGGTTGGGCCGCTCGATCTCGTCCAGGCCGATGGCGATGCGCCCGAGGTCGCCGATATCGGCATGATGCAGACGAAGTCGCTCACCTACACCTTCTCCGGATCGGGACCCTTCGGATTCGCGTGTCACGAGCCCGGCCATTTCGAGGCCGGGATGGAGGGCACGATCGTCCTGATCGGTTGAACGCGCAGGTGCCTGATCTGCCCGGATCGTCGATCGCCATTGCGGAGACGTACCATCTGGGTTCGACGGCAAAGAGTCCGCCGGGGAGAGCCGCGTGGCGTACGACCAGGGATTGGCAGACCGGATCCGGAGTGTCCTCGAGGGCGAGCCCGGCGTCGTGGAGCGGGCGATGTTCGGCGGACTCGCGTTCATGGTGGACGGCAACATGGCCTGCGGCGTCGTGGGTGGTGACCTGATGGTCCGGGTGGACCTGATGCCTACCACGACGCGCTCGGCCGTCCGCACGCTCGCCTCATGGACTTCACCCATCGCCCGGCGCGCGGCATGGTGTACGTCGAACCGGCGGGCGTCAGCGACGCGGCCGCGTTGGCGGACTGGGTCGGCCAGGGCACGCGGTTCGCGCGCTCGCTGCCGCCGAAAGCGTGACCCCAGGTCGCCCCCGCGCACGCTGACGGCCACTTCCACCACAAGGGTCTGGGCCTGAGTGCGGAAGACCGCGAGCGCATCATTGGCGATCTGAGCGCCGGAAAGGCCGCCGTGGGTGTCCTCGCGTTGGGTGAAGAGGCCGATGCCATCTCCGGTAAGCTCGCCGAGCTCGGCGGCTACGTCGAGGCCCATGTGGTGACCGGCGAGGCGCTTGCAGCCGTCGCGGCTGCCGCGCCCGCGGAGGCAGTGGCGGCACCAGTCGCGACCGCCTGACGGAAGCGCGTCAACTCGATTCGGTGGGACGCCCAGAAGGACGAACGATGGCGAGCAAGCAATTGGTCCTGGCGATCTTCAATGACGAAGCCGCCGCCGATTTCAGCGGCCCAAACGCTGCAGGCCTGGGCGTCCACCATGCCCGTCACGATCGAGGCGCTGGGCATTCTCGTGCTCGACGAGCAAGGCAGGCTCAAGACGGACAAGATCGGCTCGCGGACTCCCGGCAAGGGCGCGGCGATCGGCCTTGTGCTGGCGATGCTGACCCCGGTCGGGCTGGCGGTCGGCGTCATCGGCGGCGGGGTCCTCGGGCACCTCCACCACAAGGATCTCGGCCTGTCCAATGAGGTCCGCGAGCGGATCGGCGCCGAGCTTCAGGGCGGCAAGGCCGCGGTCGGAGTGATGTCCGACCCCACGGGATCCGAAGCGATTGCGATCAGGCTGGCTGACCTCGGCGGCACGCTGGAGCTACACGGTCTCGACGCCGACGCGGTCTCCCGGATCGCCGGCGAGGCCCCGCCGACACCCGCCGACGACGATGCCAACCCATTCCGTCACGCTGCCGAGCCGGTGGCTGACTCCCCGGTCCCGTCACCGGAACCTGCGGCCGACCAGGCATAGCCTCGGTGGTCGTCCTGGACGGCTGGCCGAGATGGTCCGCCCGGGCCAACCAGGCGTCGTAGCTCGCTGGGTCCCGCAGGCCGGGCAGGCCGCGCCACGCATTCACGAGGGCTTCCTGCACGGCGGCCAACGCCTCCGCCTCATCACCGGGGATCGCCGTCGCCGTTCGAAGCATTCCATCCAGCCGGGGACGAAGCGAGGCAGCGGATGCCACGGCGGTCCCAACAAATCCCTCGTCGGTCAACGGTTGGCCCCGCCTGGAGAGCACCTGGAGCGCGGCGCGAATGGTCCCCGCAGCGGCCCCGGTGGCGTTGGAATTCCGTCGATCGCCTCGGCGTGCTCGAGCACACTCGGGATCGAGCCTCGGCGAGCCCTTCGGCCAATCGCCGTCGACTCGTTCCTGCTCTGGCGCGGGCCCGTGCCGCTGAACGCGACAACAGTGGCCCGTGTTGCCCTGGTTGGATGGCGGTGCCAGGAGCCGTGCCCGGAACCCCGAAGGCAGGGGAGGGGCCGTGTCGAGGTGATCGGCAAGCTGGAAATCCCGCGGGTCCGATGGGGCCTTCTCGATTCCGTGATTTGCCGTCCGTCGTCTCAGTCGGCCTCGATCGCCTGCCGCATTCGTTCGGTGTTCGTGCGGACGTTTCGGGTGATGACGAGACGGAGGAGCGGGCCCATCACAGCGATTGCGCGGGCGTTGGGAGTGAAGGTCATCGTCGACATGACATGGGTTCCGGTCGGGAGCGTCGAGAACTTGAAGCACACGTGCTCGAGCAAGGGGCCGTCTGTCGTCCGAAAGCTGAACCGTCGCTGCTCCTCGAATTCGTCGACGACGAATGGCGCAGACGTCGACCAAGCTCCGTAGCGGCGCGACTCGATTCCGGTCGTCCCCTGACGGATCGGCCCATCCGAGGTCTTCGCCATGCCGACGATCGCCGGGTCCCAGCGGCCGTGGTTTTCAAACAAGCCCCGGGCTACATGGTCGAAGACCTCGCCGATCGGCCGCGTGAGGTCCATCTCGCTCGTGCTCTCGTAGATCGGCTTCATGGAACGCTCCTGGTAAGGGCCGGACCGGTGGCTGGTGTCGCGACCTCGGCGTTACGGTGTCCGGGCGTTACGGTGTCGCGACCTCGGCGTTACTCGGTGATCCCTCATGCGAAGCGGCGCGGCTCGCGTGCCTGTCGGAGGCGTAGCGCTCGCGGATCACTGTCTCGAGGGTGGTCGGGGTGATGGATTGGAACTGCCGAGCGGTCGCCGACGCGTCGAACCGCATGTCCCGCGTGTCCATGACGACCGCCGCGCCGATCATGCCCGCGAGCCCCGGCCGGAACGGGCGCAGCAGGACCGACATCACCCGGAGCGCGGGCACCGGGACGTGGTCGATCCGGCCGGTCCGACCGGCCACCTGTTCGACCGTCGCGAGCAGCTGGTTCATCGACACGTTCTCCGGGCCGCCGATCTCGAGCGTGGCACCACGCAGGCTGGGATCGACCAGCGCGAGCGCGACGAACCGCGCGACGTCGCGGACGGAGATGAGGTTCAGGGGGTTGTCGCCGCGCCCGAAGACCCTTGTCCGGCCTGTCTGCACGAGCGGGTCGGCGGCCACGCCGAGCCACGTCTCCATGTAGAGCGCAGGACGGATAATGGTCCACGCGAGCCCCGACACCTTGAGCTCCCGCTCGGCCGCGGATTTGGACCGCATGAGCTCCATCGGGTGGTCGGGCGATGCCTGGGTGACCGAGAGGAGCACGAAGTGCTCGACGCCGGCCAGGCGGGCCGCCCGGATGAGCGCGAGGTTGCCGTCCCGGTCGATCGTCCCGGTGCCGGGTCCCGTGGGGTCCCCGAAGCCGCTGAAGGCTGACACGACGGTGGTGATGCCCGCGAGCGGGCCTGCCAGGCTGGCGGGGTCGCGAACATCCCCGGCGATGAGCTCGAGGCCATCCCCCAGTGACGCTCGAGCACGCGCCGGGTCGCGGGTGAGGACTCGCGGCTCGCGCCCGCTGCCGGCCAGCAGGCAGATGAGCTCCGGCCCGAGGTGGCCGGTTCCGCCCACGAGCAGGACGGTCACGACTCGCCCCGTGGGCTCTGGGCGCCAGCGATCCGCTCGATGGCCGCTTCGTTGCCGACGCCACTGACCTCGACCGGCTCCATGTAGAAGCGGACCCAGGCGAGTGCGCCGCCATCGACGACCTGGATCGTCACGCCGGCCATGTGGTGGGGGTGCCCGTCGCGACGGGTCCCGGTCCAATCCCACTCGGCCCAGACCGTGTCGCCGACGACAGCCCAGCGGACGAGCTCGGCGCGCAGGTCCGGGACGCCGGCCAGGATCTGGCCCCAGTTCCGGCGCACCTGCTCGCTGCCGACGAAGTCTCTCGCGGGATGCGCCGGCGCCTCGCTGACGTAGCCCGGCGTGAAGCAGCCGACGAGCGCATCGAGGTCGTGCGCGTTGATGGCCGCCCGCAGCCGTTCGACGGCGGCCATGGGATCCGTGCTCACGGTCATGGTCATCGATACGCCTCAGTTCCGATATACTATAGGTATGTTGGTTAGACTAAGAATCTAGTAGACATGACCGACTCTGTCAAGCGCCCGTATCGATCGCCCCTGCGACAGGCGCAGGCGGCATCGACACGCCTGGCGATCCTCCGGGCTGCCGGACGACTCTTCATCGAGCATGGGTATGTCCCGACCTCGATCGACGCCATCGCGGAGGCGGCCGGCGTCAGCCGGGCGACCGTCTTCAACTCCGTGGGCGGGAAGGCGACGATCCTCAAGGCCGCCTACGACATCGCGCTCGTGGGCGATGACGCCCCGGTCGCCCTCCCGGACCGACCCGAGTCGCGTGCCGTCATGGCTCGGACCGATCCCGCCGCCTTCCTCGACGGTTACGCCGGGATCATGACTGACGTCCATGGCCGACTCGCGCCGATCTACGAAGCCGTCCGAGGAGCCGCCAGCGCGGACCCTGAGGCGCGCGACGTCTGGGAGACGATCAACGCCGAGCGCCTCGGCGGGGCCAGGAACGTCGTCGCCGGCGTGCGGGCCCGGGGAGGCCTGCGCGAGGGTATCGACCCTGGCGCTGCGGCCGATGCCGTGTGGGCCTTCAACGACCCAGGGCTTTACGACTCGCTGGTGAACCGGCGCGGATGGTCGCCGGCGGCCTTCCGCGACTGGCTCTCCGCGGCGCTCCGCTGGCAACTCATGCCCGACGACCCAAACGACCTCCCTTCAGAGCAGTGAATGCCTCCGATTCACGCCCCGAGGGTGATGATCGGCAACTACGGCCGGCGCGTGGGCATGACCCCGACGACCGTCCAGGCCATCGATACGGTCTGGGAATTCGTGGCGTTCATCCTCACCGCCCTGGTCTTTCTGCTGGTCGGGCTGGCCATTCCGATTTCAAGCCTCCTGGTGGCTTTGCCCTGGATCGCCTGGGCCGTCATCGGCGCGATCGTCGGTCGGGCGATCGTGACGTACGGCATGCTCGGCGGAGGGTCTCGCCTGGTGCGCCGGCACGCGACAAGCCGACCCATTCCGCTCTCGTGGCTCCACGTCCTGTTCTGGTCCGGGCTGCGCGGAGCGGTTTCGGTCGCCGTCGCCCTGGCGCTGCCGCTGGACTTCCCGCAGCGAGCACTCCTCCAGGAGATCACGTTCGGCGTGGTGTTGTTCACGTTGGTCGTCAATGGAACGACCATTGGCCTTGTCGTGCGCAGGAGCGGCGCACTGAACGAGGCCGTCGGTGAAGCCGACTGGGCCGCCCCGGTGCCAGTCGCGTCGTCTGGCCAGCCCCCGCCCCCGTCAGATACGTTGAGTCGCTAGCACGACCGAACGGCCACGGCCACTGCTGCTTCCACGGAGATCGGCCGGATCAGGCCCGAGGTTGTCGTGGGTGGCTCGGTACCGCCGCGGGATCGAACGGACCACGGTGTTCGTCGCCGTGCGTAAAGCCGCCCGCCCGCACGATGGCGATGATGCGGAGCTCCGGCGCTGATTCCGTGGCCATCTTCCCGGGATCCCGGCTCCAGAACGCGAGATCGCACCTGCCACCGGGCTCGAGGCGAGCGTCACGTTCAATCAGGCCCGCTCGCATCAGGAGCTCACCGGCGTCGAATGGGTCGCCTGAGGCCACGGCGGCCCGCAGCAGGTCCTCGGCCGGCCTGGGGTCAGTCGGGGCCGGGCTCACCGCAGCTCCGGCCAGGTCGAGGAAGATGGAGTCCCCTCGCGAGATGGCCCCGACCGCATCATCGGGTCCAACAGCGAGGATGGAGTCAGCCGCCCATGCCATGGCAGTCGCCACAGTCGCACCGGCTGAACCGGCGCACAGGATGGTGCCGCCAAGGGCGATGACGTATTCGTGGGTCACGAGATCGCGTCAGTCGGCAGAAACGCCGACCGGATGGCCCTCGCTGGCGACGATCCGTTCGTGGGGTCCGGTCACGATCACCTCGGCCATCCGTTCGTCACCGGCCTCGCCCCGCACGAGATAGGCGTGATGGATCTCGGTCATCCCCGAGGCGAGCGTGCTACCCACGCTGCAATAGCGGGTGACGGAGAGCTCGATCGCGCGCCGGACGGCCTCGAGATCGATCGATGGGCCCTCCACGACGTGGACGACATCGATCCGGGTGAAGGCGTTCGGGTGGTCGTCCGCCTGTTCGCCGGAAGCCCGGACCTCGTAGCGGGTCACCGTCTGGCGCTTCTTGCGCAGGATCGTCAGCACGTCCATCGCCGTGCAGCCGGCGAGGGCGACCGGAATGAGCTCGGCGGGGCGCATGCCCGCATCGCCTGAACCGGAGTCCAGCACGATTCGGTGACCACTCCCGGAGCGGGCGACGAAGCGGAGATCGCCGCCGTCAAATGTGACTGAGGCGGTCTTGGCGGTCATTGCTGGCTCCGTTCCGCCTGGATCGCTTCGACGACCCGCACAATTCGGTCGCGGGCTTCGTCTGCGATCGGGCCCAGGCTCCCACGCTTGAGGACGGCAAATGCCGCAATTGGATCCATGATCTCCACGATCGTGTCCGGCCCGTCCTCGCGCAGGACGACGTTGCACGGCAGAAGGACACCCACCCTCGGGTCGACCCGGAGCGCCCGGTCGGCCAGGGAAGGGTTGCAGGCGCCGAGGATCACAAATGGCGGTCGGTCGACGCCGAGTTTCGTCTTCAGTGTCTGCCGGACGTCGATCTCGGTCAGGACGCCGAACCCCTCCGCCCGAAGGGCGGCTTCCACGCGCGGGCGGACGTTGGCGACCGACCCGCCCAGTCGCGTCTCGAACGCCAGGGCGGTGGATGATGTGGCCGTGTTCATGGCTCAGGCCTCGCGCTTGGGATCCAGATCGGACAGATGGTCCAGGTGCTCGTGGATGCGGGCCGCGATCGCGCCATCGACGACGGTATCGGGGTCGCGCAGGCCGCCCAGGCTCGACTTCACGCCGACCAGCCCGGCGTACAGCGGTGGGCAGGTGGGACAGGCTTCGAGATGGACCTCGACCGCGCGCTTCGTAGCGGGGTCAAGCTCGCCGTCGAGATAGGCGGACACATGCCGCCGGGCGCGCCAGCAGCGCAGTGGCTGGGCCAGGCTCGCCTGGCGGCGCGCGTCGTCTTGGGCCAACGCCGACACCAGCATCATTCGACCCCTCCGCAAGCGTTGCTTCGTGGCTGGCAGACCGGTGTCCATCGCCCGCGCGATCTCGATGCCGGTCCAGCCCAGCACGTCGTGGAGGACGACCGGCAGGCGATAGATCACCGGCAGGCGGGCCAGCGCATCCTCGAGCTCGTCGCGCAGCTCGGCCCGCTCCAGGACCCGCTCCGGCGCGACCGAATAGCTGTCGTCCTGCCAGTCGGCTTCGATCGCATCGATGTCGAGCTCGTCGTGGTGAGCGCGGGCGCGGTCGATGATCCGGTTCACCAGGCTGCGCCGCAGCCAGGCGGCGAGCGATCCCTGCTCGCGCAGCTGATCGCGCCGCCGCCAGGCGCCCACGATCGTCTCCTGGGCGCAGTCCTCCGCCTGGTCCGGATCGCGAACCAGGCGCGTGGCGAGATGGACGAGGCGCGGCAGTTCGGCAGCCAGTGCCGCCGCGAACGCCTCACCTTCGCCACTCGGTCGCTCGGTCACTGGGCCGCCTTGCTGGAGAGGCCAAACAGGGCGTAGATCGCGCAGAACCCGGTGATGGCCGTGAAGCCGAGAATGACGGCGACGGCGCCAATGAGGTAGGTCCACGGCGCCGTGACGACACCGCTCAGAGCGATGGCCAGGAGCGCGATGGCTGCGACAAACCGGATCACCCGGTCGGTGGTGCTTTCGTTTCGACTGATCTTCATCGGATCCCCTTGAGGTGGTTCAGGCCGGTTGCGGCCCTTCACCTCATTGACGAGATCGCGTGCAGGATGGATACAACGCCAAGCTCGTGTGTCTCGGGAGGGGCGCTCGTCATTCGTGTGATGCCTCTCGGCACAGGACCGTCGCTGTCCCGGTGACGACGATCAGCGCATAGCCGAGCAGACCAAATCACGGCGCCGATCGCCGGGATCGCGAACACGGCCCAGGTCAGCGCCGGATGGCTGCGTGCCTCCAATCGTGGGATCGGTGGGGAGGTAGTGGGCCAGCGATTCCTCCAACGGGCTCCTGCGTCTCCCGCTGTCTCAGCCGCCAGGAGCATCGCTGGCGAGCAGCTCCCGGGTAAGGGTGTCGGTCAGCCAGGCCTGATAGCGCTCGTCGCCCCAGCCCCGACCGAGGACCAGCATGTCGTAGACCGCGAGCGAGCACAGCGTCCACGCAATGTCGATCGCGACGTCGATCGTGAGGTCCGGCCTGAGCGACCCCCGATCGGCGAGCATTCGCACGAATCGCCCCTGTCCGTCGAGCCGCCAGGCCTCCATCTCGTCCCAGAGCCGCCGGAGTTCGGGATCGCTCCCACTGGCATCGCGGAGGGCGCGCAGGAGCGGACCCGCGCGGCGGTGGATCCCGGGCTGCGTCGCGGCATAGCCAGCCATCTGTTTGCGCGGATCCGGCTCGTCGCGAATGGCGCGAATCGCCGGCCGCTCCCCGACGGGGATCTCGGCCCGACCGGCGCCACCCGCCAGCAACGCCTCCACCGCCGCCCTGAACAGCGCGGCCTTGGTGCCGAAGATCCGGTAGACCGTCTCGACGACGACGCCGGCCTCGCTCGCGATTTCAGCCAGCGGAACGCCGTAGCCGCGTTCGCGGAACAGCAGGCCGGCGGCCGTCACGATGTCGCGTCGCGTCTGCGCGGCCTGCGCCGCGCGGCGCGGTGACTGGTAGCGACGACGGGGCTTGACGCACTCGGTCATTTCGTGCAACTCTTACTTATGTGAAATCACGTGGGCTTGCGTGATGATAGGCGAAGGAGCGTCCCATGTTCGCAGTCGTGGTCCGTGAGGCCGGCGATGCGGCGCAGATCGATGGAAGCGGGGGCATGGTGCAGTGCGAACGTGGCGCCGCGCGTGCGCCAGGCGCCTGGCTTCGTCTCGGCACTGTGGATGAGCGACGGAGCCGGCAGGACGCTCAACGTGCTGGTCTTCAGGTCCGAGGAGGCCGCGCGCGCCGCCCTCGAGGCAGCCCGCACCGCGCCCCGACCCCCGTTCATGCGCGTCGAGTCTGTCGACCTGTTCACGGTGCTCGCGAGCGCGTAGCCGGTCGACATCGAGTCGCGGCGGGTCGCCTGCTTAACCTGCAGGAGATGCACTGGCCGGGCCAACCGTCGGGTCAAGTGGTCGGGAAGACCCATCGGTCGCCCGGTGGGGCCATGCGCTAGCGGCCCTCGATGGGCGTGTCGTTGGCTTTCACGCGCCCAACACCTGTCGGGCGCGCCATTTCAACCTTTTCGGGCAGAGCCAGCGCCAATCCGTGCGCGTAGGCCGCCTGGGTCAGCCGGACACCCACGATCACCGGGCCGGCGACCCACGCTGAGCGCCGTGCCCACACGATGCGCAACCACACCGCACGCACCTGCTCCATCGAGCCCTGCGTGATCCGGTCGTAGATGGCGTGCATCAGATCGCGCATCGTTCCGGCCGTCATGCGGCAACCTGCACGTCCGCCACGCGCTCGTCGGCGATGATCCGCCCGTCACGCATCCGGATGATCCGGTCGCAGGCGGCGCCAACCTCCTGGTCGTGGGTGACGATGAGCACGGTCTGCCCGCGCTCACGGTTGAAGCGACGGAGCAGGCCCAGGACTTCCGCGGCCCGGGATGAATCCAGGTTGCCCGTCGGCTCATCACCGAGGATCAGCTTCGGGTCGTTCACGAGGGCACGGGCGATGGCCACGCGCTGCTGCTCGCCCCCTGACAACTCCATCGGCCGGTGCCCCGCTCGCTCGGCAAGGCCGACCGACGCCAGCGAGGCGCGCGCAGCCACACGGGCTGCCGAACCGGACGTCCCGGCATACTCGGCGGCGAGGGCCACGTTCTCCTCGGCGGTGAGCGTCGGGACCAGGTTGAAGGACTGGAACACGAAGCCCAT
Organism: uncultured Chloroflexia bacterium; assembly: GCA_963716375.1. Taxonomy (GTDB): domain Bacteria; phylum Chloroflexota; class Limnocylindria; order Limnocylindrales; family CSP1-4; genus VGPE01. Next base: position 281,142 of record OY970306.1, read on the forward strand.
CGATCGAGCCCGGATGGACGTTCGCTCGCCGTCCGAGAGGGTCGTCGCATCGACCCCATCGATGCGCAGGGTCGGGGCCGGGCCGTCGTCGGTATCCGGCGCGTGGAGCAGCCCGAGCAGGTGCATGAGCGTGCTCTTGCCGGAGCCTGACGGCCCCATGATCGCCACCATCTCGCCGGCGGCGATGCTGACGTCAACACCCTGCAGGGCATCGATGCTGGTCCGGCGCGACAGCCGGTAGGTCTTGCGCAGGTCGGTCGCTTCGATAAGGTTCATCGTTCGCTCCTTCGTCGTTCGGTCGTTGGTCATTCGTAACGCAGGGCCGACACCGGGTCGAGCCGTGCGGCAGTCCAGGCCGGGATGATCCCGGCCACCATCCCGAGGATCGTGCTGAAGCCGACCGCGAACGCCGCGGTCTGTGCGGTGAGGTCGAAGAGGACGGTGCCGCTCGATCGGCTGGCCTCGTTGACCAGGGCGACGACCGCAGCGCCCAGGCCGAGCCCGATCAGGCCGCCCAGCAGCCCGATGACCCCGGCCTCGGCGACGAGCTCGCGGACGATGCGTCGCCGGGAGCCGCCGATGGCCCGCCGGATGCCGATCTCGCGGGTCCGCTCGGCCACGCTCATGGCCATCGTGTTGATAACCGACAGGCCGCCCACGATGAGGCTGATGGCGGCCACCCCGATGATGATCGCGTTGAAGATCACGGTCGTGGCGCCGACCGTCTCGGAGAACTCGGCGCCGGTCATGGTCGCGCTGTTCTCGACCGCGGCCTCGATCGCCGCGGCCACCGTCGTCGGGTCGGCACCGACTTCGGGGAAGACGACGATCTGGTTGGCCAGCTCGTCCGCCTGGAGCGACTCGGCGACGAGTGGGGGCAGGTCGCCCAGGTACAGCGCCTGGGCCGTCGAGAGCGGGATGAAGCCGTTCGTGTCGGGCGAGCTGAGGGTGGGTTGCAGGGTCCCAAGGACCTCGAAGGACTCGCCACGGATGTCGACCGTCCCGCCGGCGACGACGCCGTACTTGCGGGCGATGGTCGACCCCAGGACCACGACGTTGCCGGTGTCCTCGGCGATGAGCTGGCGTCCCGTGGCCAGCTCGAGTGTCAACGTCTCGAACCCGGCGTCGGCGCCCGGGATGGTCCCGACCAGGAAGTCCGGCGCGCCGAACCCGATAGCGGGATCGGGGTCCCACGGGATCTCGACCTTGGGCTGGACGGCACCGACGCCGTCGAGGCCGGCGATGATCTCGACGTCGTCGAGGCGCATCGGCGACGAGCCGAAGGCCATGCCGTCGGTGACGACGATCTTGTCGGCGAAGTATTCGCTGCCCATGCCGACGAGGCCGTTGATCTGGTTGGCCAGCGAACTGAACACCACGAGTGCCCAGATGCCGATGGTGATGCCGGTGATGGTCAGGCTCGTGCGCAGCTTGCGCCGCGAGAGCTCTCGGAGGATTCGCATGACTACCCTGCTTTCAGGCTGAAGGGGGGATAGCGGTCGGTCACGAGCAGGAACGCGTAGGCGTTCACGCGCAGGCTCCACCGCCCGACGCCGACCACGTAGTCGAAGAGCGGCTGGGGATAACGCCCGGTCATGAGGATCGCGAACCAGGCGATCACGATGGCGAGGGCCGCTCCGATGATCAGGACGATCAGCGCGACGTAATGGGGGATCGCCAGGAACCACTTGACCAGTGGAAGCCAGCGGTTCAGGTCGCGATCGACCTCTGGATACTCGATCTCGAGGTGCACCGATTGCTCCTCGACAGTGGACGGATATCGGTCCGTGAGCAGGGCCACGTAGGCACCGACGCGGGCGCCGAAGCGGGTCAGTTCCCGTGCGAAGTCGAACCACCAGCGCGGGTAGCGCATGCGGATGACGATCATCAGCGCCGTGGCGAAAGCCAAGCCAGCGAGCAGTCCACCGCCGGCTCCGACGATTTGCTCACCGGCTGCGGTGACCATCATGTGGGTCCCGCTCCCCGTGATCACTCCGAGCACGATGGCGATCGGTATGACCCAGATCAGGCGAAAGAAGGTCGTAACCCGATCAAGGCGTTCGGGGTAGTCAATGGTCAGACGAGCCGCGTACGGCCCCACTGGCATCACTGGCGCCGTCACGACGCCACACTCGCCCGCGTCAGCGCGCCGCGGTCGCTGATGCTGATGATGACCTTGCCCCGGGCACGTCCGAGTTCCAGGTAGCGGATCGCCTCGGCTGCCTGGTCGAGGCGGTAGGTCCGGTCGATGACCGGCACGATCTTTCCGTCGTCTGTCAGCTGCGCAAGGACGAGCAGGTCGGCACTGCTCGGAGCGGTCGTGAACGAGACGATCCTGTGGCTCGTGAACCGCGTCAGCACCACGGCAGCCAGGATGTGACCCATCGGCCCCACCCAGCGGTTGGTACCGACGTATGACAGCAACAGCGTGCCCGTCGCGGTCAGCGCGCGTCGTCGAGCCGACAGTGAGTGGTTGCCCACGAGGTCCAGGATGACGTCATACCGACTGGCTGACTCCGTGAAGTCCTCGCTGGTGTAGTCGATGACGTGGTCGGCGCCGAGTGATCGAACCATCTCGACGTTCGGGCCGCTGGTCACCGCGGTCACCTCGGCGCCCAGGACCTTGGCGATCTGCACCGCATAGGTGCCGACGCCGCCCGAGGCCCCATTGATCAGAACCCGCTGCCCGGGCTGGACCTGTCCGGCATCGCGAAGTCCCTGGAGTGCGGTGAGCGCGGCCAGCGGCATCGCGGCGGCCTGTTGGAAGCTGAGGCTCGACGGCTTGGCCGCCAGGGCGGTGTCCGGCGCCGCGACGTACTCCGCGATCGCGCCGGGGACGCTCCCGTACACCTCGTCGCCGGGGCGGAAGGCGGTCACCAAACGGCCTACCGCCGCCACACGACCGGCGAGGTCCGTGCCCGCGACGGCGAACTGGGGTCGACGCGGGCTAAAGCCGAGTCCGGAGCCCGCGGCGCGCATCAGATAGGGGCGACCGCGCAGGATGAGCCGGTCGGCGGTGTTGACCGACGCGGCATGCACGCGCACCAGCACGTCGTGGTCGCCGATCGTGGGCTGGTCGATGTCGCGCAGCTGCAGGTCATCGGGTGAGCCATAGGTTGGTTGAACGATTGCCTTCATGGTGGTCTCCTGCTAATGTACGGCGTACATCGCCAATACGGCGTACATTAGATGTACAGCGTACATACGTCAAGACCCAGGTGCCGAGAAGGATCCAAATGGTTGTCAAGCAACGATCGAGGACCAGACGACGAGTCCCACTCAGCCGGCAGCGAGTGCTCCGAACGGCCATCAAGCTCGCTGATGAAGGCGGGATCGAGTCGCTCAGCATGCGGAACGTCGCCCAGGAGCTGGGGGTATACCCCATGGCGCTCTACAACCACTTCGCGAACAAGGACGATCTGCTCGACGCGATGGTCGACGTGATGTACGAGGAGATCGACGTCACCGCCGGAGGGTCAGACTGGAAAGGGGCGATGCGTCAGCAAGCCAACTCGATCCGCGAAGTGCTCGCACGTCACCGCTGGGCGCTGGGGGTGATCCAGTCCCGCGTCCATCCAGGCCCGGGCAACATGCGATACCACGACATGGTGATACGGGCGTTGCGGCAGGCTGGCTTCTCCGTCGCGATGGCCGTTCACGCCTTCACCCTGCTCGACAGCTTCATCTTCGGCTTCGCGCTGCAAGAGCAGACCCTGCCCTTCGAAGGCACGGACCAGGTCGACAAGCTGGCGATCGAGATTCTCAGCCAGTTCCCCGCTGACGACTATCCCTACCTCGCCGAGTCCGTTGCCGAGCACGTGGGCAAGGCCGGCTACGACTTCGCCAGCGAGTTCGACTTCGGTCTCGATCTGATCCTCGCCGGTCTGGACAGCCTCCGGGCGTCGCCCGACCGTGCCGATCCCATCGGCACGCCCTGACTGCGGAGCGAGAGTGGTTGGCGCATAGTCCGGCTTGAGCGAGCGATGAGCACTCGGGGTCGCGCGCGGGGGCTCAGCCTGCATTCAAGAGATCACGCTGGCTCCAGGGTCGGGACGACGAGCCAACCAAGGGCCTGGCCCGAATAGATCAGCTGCTCGGTCGTCAGTCCCGACCGCGCTCGTAGGTCGGCGAGGTGCCGCTTGACGGTGCTGGGCCTGATACCCACGAGTTCGGCCGCGTCGTGGACCGACCCGCCGGCGGCGACGTAGGCGGCAAGCACGTCCATCTGGCGCCGCGTCGCCTGCGGGCAGAAGCACCCCGCGCTGGTACCCGTCCCTCATGCCAGCCGCCTAGCAGCGGCCAGCCACTCGTCGCGCCCCTCGATCGGGATGGTGTAGGTTGAAATCGCGCGTCCAACACCTGTCGGGCGCGCCACCACAGCCTCTGGCAGCCCGCGCGCTAGTCGAGCGAAGCGAAGCTGTCCGACCAGCGCGGTGTCATGGCCGCGTCTCCTCCAGGCGCCCGAGGGCATCGAGGACCTCGCCGATCACCCGGGCCATCGGCGCGAACGGCAGGTCCAGCCGGATCGTCGCCGACTCGGTGAGCATCGGGTTGTACGGTCCGCCACTGCCGGTCTGGGCACGGAAGTCGGTCCGAACGAGGACGACCGGCTTCTTGCCGAAGGCGTAGCCGCACTCCCAGGCCGTGCCCGAGTCCGGATCCAGACCGTCCATGATCGCGACGAGGGCGTCGGCCCGGTCGATCCCGTCAATATCGGTGCTGAAGATTCCCGGCGCGTCCTTGCCCGGCTCCTGCTCCTGGGGCAGAAAGACCTCGTGGCCCGCATCGCGGAGGGCGGCCGTGAGCTCCGCGTTCCAGCTTCGTTCAGCTGACGAGAACAGGGGCCCGGCGAAGTACAGCTTCATCGAGCCCAGTATCGCCGACGCGCCTCGGCTGGGCGACGGCCGATGAAGATCGGCGTGTCGTTGTCGGCGGCCGCGGCCGCGTTGGCATAGGCGGCCTCGTCCTCGACCGGCCCCGAGGTCGTGCCTCTGCCTTGCTGGGCGATTCCCGCAGCGTGGTGGTGATTCAGGGGGGGAAGCGCGGTGCTAGCTGAGGTACGGCGGGGCTACGCCCCTCGCCCCGACCAGACTTCCCAGCCATGCCCGTGCCGATCCGTCGCCAGCACGCTGGCGGGATGGTGTCTCCTCGACCATTCCAGCCAAGTGCCCGCGACGACCAGCGATCCAGCTACTTCTTGATGTAGATCATCACCGGTGGGATCATTCCGGCTCGTTCCGCTGCGGCCGCCATGTCCGGCGAGAACGAACGCTGCGCCACCTGGAAGGCCTCCATGTCGGGGACGTCCCACGTGCTCGCCACCTGGTTGCTGCCATCCATCGCAACGTAGCTCGAGCCGTCCGACGCGACCGCCGACAACGCGGCGGTCATGTCCGCCTTGAACTTCAGCCACGCCTCGACATCCTTGACTGCAGCGGTGACGATGATCTTCGGCACGTCGAGTCTCCTTCTGAAACGTCTGTTGGGCCATGGCCGGGATTCGACCACCGCGGACCGACGACGAGTATGCGTCGCCGAGACGTGAGCCACGTTCGACGGGCGTTCGCGGCAGGGCGGTTGGCCAGGCATGGTGAGCCGCCAGTACCCGGGCGGTTCGCCGTGGCCGCGTCATCGGGCGTGGCGGCGACTCAAGTCGGTACGACGATCACCGGTGCGGGACAGGACGATCCACATCCTCTCGCCACGAACGTTGCCGCTTCCCCCTTCGGAGGGCCACCGTCAATCCCGAAACGCGCCATGTCATGGAACCGGGGCCGCGCCGACATCAGCAGGTCCAATGGCCGACGACGCGAATGTCGGACAGCTTGTCGTTGGGCTGGCTGCCACGCATCGGCGCATCGATTGATCCCGACAGGTCTCCGTTGATCGTGATCGTGCCCGGCAGCAGCACCCCATGGGCACCGCCGACCGTCCAGCCACTGCCGGTCGAGCCGTTGGAGTCGAGGAAATTGGCGACACCGCTGTAGGGGTCGGTAATCGAATTCGAGTCTGTGGCGATGGTCACCTTGTGATCGAAGGAATGGCCCTTCGTCGCACTCGCCCCGACAAGGAAGTCCCATGCCGGCTGGCCCGGTAGTCGGAACAGGAGGGTGATTCCCGAGGATCCGTCCGGCTCGACCTCCTGATTGCAGCTCACTCTCGGCAGCACGAGCGTGAGGGCGAGCCCGCCCGAAACAATGAGGGAGGCCGAGGGTCCATCTCCCGGCTGCGCGCTCGTGATCGGCGAGCTCACCGGCGCCGATCCCGGCGGCGTGCTCTCTTGTGCCAGGCTCGGTGTGACTGTCGGAGTTGGCGTCGGACGCTGGCTGGAGCTGCCCTGAGTCGCCGCGATCGTCGGCACGGGCGCTGCCGAGACGATCACGGGCGGCGCCGATGAAGTGGGATGGCCACTGGGAGTCGGCCCGCCGTTCGCCGATTGCGAGGCGCAGCCAGAGAGCAGCGTCGCGGCGACTGTCACGGCCAACGCTCGACGGCACCAGCGATTCCAGTCCGGGCCGAACAATGTCAATCCAGGAATGTTCGGTTGGGGGACGGCCTGCTGTGTCGGTCGATCAAGGCGCCCGTCGGCCAGGAGTCGCGAAACCCTGACCGACGGGCAGGCGCAAGGAGCACTGATCCAGCGCGGACGGGCGCTCAGCCGCCGCCGCGGGTGCAGATGATGACCACGCTGAAGTTATCCGGCGCCGCATTCTGGATGCGAACGGACCAGGTATTCGGGTTCGCGATACCGCCGCCGGGGAAGCTCTCGAGAATGACCGTATTGGGGTTGATGTTCGCCGGCCCGCCGGAGAGGACGACTTCGCCGGGGCTGCAGGACATCGTGATCTTGTGCGTTCCATCGCCGAGTGTCTCGCCCGCCTCAACGGGGCTTTCGCGCAGCGTGGTCTGCGCGCCCATGAACGACTTGGCGTCCTGGACCGTCAGGTAGTTCGAGGCTGGCTTGCCGTTCAGGCGCTCCGAGTCCTGGGCCGTCGCATTGACTCCGAGAAAGGCGGTCGAATCCAGCCCGTCGAGCAGATCGGCGTTCAGGTTCTTGACCTTGACGCTCGAGTTGACGGCGAGTGGCGCCGAACCGGCCTTGACGTTCAGCTGCAGGGCGGGCCCGGAGCCGCCGTTCGTGATCTGCAGCACGGCTCCCGACAGACTGGAAGAGAGCCGGGTCAGCGCTGCAACGCTGTTGGAAACGCCCAGCCGGAAGGCACTGCCCGGCGACGCCGCAAGTGCGGTTCCCGCTGTCACGATGAGGATCACCACCACTCCCAGGACGACGCGGCGAATGAGCACCATGGTTTCCTCCGTTCCGCGCGGCTGGCGCGCGTTGCGCTTGCGGGAAACGGCAGGCGTCCAGTGACCCAGCCACAGTCGATGCAGGACGCCCCCGTTTTGCACCGCCTCAAGTCTGGCAGGTGACCGCAACCCAATCCGAAGGACCATCCGGCCCGAGTCGGAATACAGTGCTCCTCAAGGTCAGCACCGCTGACGAGTCGGCCTCGTCAGCGGCCGCTCCGGCCGCTCCGGCCGCCGCCGCGGCGTAGTCCGCACGACCAGAAAGGATCCGATCGATGGCGAAGAAGAAGGGCCGCAAGGTCGAGAAGAGTCAGGCGTCCCGGGACGGGCGTGACGCGGGCGCGGCGGCGACAGCGTCCGAGCCCCAGGCCAGGATGAAGGTCAAGGAGTACGAGACCGAGATGCGCCGTCTCCACGGCGAGCTCGTGGCCATGCAGGAGTGGATCAAGACCAGCGGGGCCAAGATCTGCATCGTGTTCGAAGGCCGGGATACAGCCGGCAAGGGCGGCACGATCAAGCGGATCACCGAACGGGTCAGCCCCCGCGTCTTCAAGGTCGTTGCGCTCTCGGCGCCGACGGATCGCGAGCGGTCACAGATGTACATCCAGCGATACCTGCCGCATTTCCCGGCCGGCGGGTGAGGTCGTGATCTTCGACCGCAGCTGGTACAACCGCGCCGGCGTCGAGCCGGTCATGGGATTCTGCACACCCGAGGTGTCCGAGAAGTTCCTCGAGCAGGTGCCGGCCGTCGAGAAGGCCATGATCGATGCCGGAATCATCCTGATCAAGTACTGGCTGGAGGTCAGCCCCGACGAGCAGACCCGCCGCCTCGAGAGCCGCATCCACGACCCGCGGAAGGTCTGGAAGCTGACCGACATGGACCTGAAGTCGTACAGCCGCTGGTATGACTACTCCCGCGCCCGCGACGCCATGTTCGCTGCGACGGACACGCCGTGGGCGCCCTGGAATGTCGCCCAGACGGACGACAAGAAGCGTGGCCGGTTGAACATCATCAGCCACCTCCTGAGCCAGATCCCCTACGCGCCGCTGCCACCTCGCGACATCAAGCTGCCGAAGCGCCAGGCGGCCGCCGGGTATGTCGAGCCGGACCGGCCCCGGAGGTACATCCCGACCCCGTTCTGACGAGGCGCGCGCCGAGCGCGTCCATCCGCAGACTGGTCAGGAATCGAGAAGCGTCCGTCGCCGGGGTCACCTAGAGTGACCGGGCTTCCAGCTCCTTATGAAGCCGGATCACCCGGCGGGTCGTCGTGACCCGCCACCACGGGACTCGACCATGAGGGCCGCCCCGACCCAGTCCTACACGGGAGGAACATCCATGGCCACCACGAAGACCACGACCCCGAAGAGTGGTTCAGCCAACAAGTCCGCCAACGTCTGGTCGGACGAAGAGCGAGCCGCGATGCAGGCTGCCGCGCGCGAGCGGAAGAGTTCAGCGAAGCACAGCCCCGAAGAGGAACGGGCCGCGGGCGAAGCGGAGATCCGCGCGAAGATCGCGGACATGCCGCCCGACGAGCGCGCCATGGCCGAGCGAATCCACGAGCTCGTCACCACCGCGGCTCCCTCCTTCATGCCCAGGACGTTCTACGGCATGCCGGCCTACTCGCTGAACGGCAAGACGATCTGCTTCTTCCAGGCGAAATCGAAGTTCAAGGTTCGCTACTCGACCTTCGGCTTCCAGCCCGACGCCCGGGTTGACGACGGCGAGATGTGGCCGGTCGCCTTCGCCGTGATCGAGCTGACCCCTCGCGCCGAGGCACGGATCGCGGAGCTCGTGAAGAAGGCCTCTGGCTGAGGCCGCGTCGACCATGGCCATCACCGAGAGATCGAAGGCGCCGTCGACGGCGCCGCATGCGGCCGACAGCCATGACCTGATTCGCGTTCACGGCGCCCGCGAGAACAACCTCAAGGACGTCAGCGTCGAGATCCCGAAGCGCCGGCTGACGGTGTTCACCGGGATCTCGGGCTCCGGGAAGAGCTCGCTTGTCTTCGGCACGATCGCCGCCGAGTCGCAGCGGATGATCAACGAGACGTACAGCGCGTTCGTCCAGGGCTTCATGCCGACACTGGCGCGGCCGGACGTCGACGTCCTCGAGGGGTTGACGACCGCGATCATCGTCGACCAGGAGCGGATGGGCGCGAACGCCCGCTCGACCGTCGGCACCGCCACGGACGCGAACGCGCTCCTGCGGATCCTGTTCAGCCGGCTCGGCCAGCCCCACGTCGGGTCGCCACAGGCCTTCTCCTTCAACGTCGCCTCGGCCCACGGCGGCGGCGCCATCACCGTCGACCGCGCCAACAGCGCAGCGATGAGCCGGACGTTCTCGATCACCGGCGGCATGTGCCCGCGCTGCGAGGGCATGGGCTCCGTGACGGACTTCGACCTGTCGGCGCTCTACGACGACAGCAAGTCGCTCCGGGAAGGTCCGTTCAGGATCCCGGGCTACAGCATGGACGGCTGGTACGGCCGGATCTTCATCGGCTCCGGCTTCTTCGACCCCGACAAGCCCATCCGGGACTACACGAAGAAGGAACTGCACGACCTGCTCTATCGGGAGCCGACGAAGATCAAGGTCGAAGGAATCAACCTGACCTACGAGGGCCTGATCCCGAAGATCCAGAAGTCGATGCTCTCGAAGGACGTCGAGTCGCTCCAGCCGCACATCCGGGCGTTCGTGGAGCGGGCCGTCACGTTCACGACCTGTCCCGAATGCGGCGGCAGCCGCCTGAACGAAGGGGCCCGCTCGTCCAGGATCGGCGGCATCAACATCGCCGACGCCTGCGCGATGCAGATCAGCGACCTGGCCGAGTGGGTGCGCGGCCTCGACGAACCGTCGGTCGCGCCACTCCTGGCGACTCTCCGGCACACGCTCAATTCGTTCGTCGAGATCGGCCTCGGCTATCTCAGTCTCGATCGGAGCTCCGGCACCCTGTCGGGCGGTGAGTCCCAGCGCACGAAGATGATCCGCCACCTCGGGTCGTCGCTCACCGACGTCACCTATGTCTTCGATGAGCCGACGATCGGGCTCCACCCGCACGACATCCAGCGGATGAACGGCCTGCTGCTCGCCCTGCGCGACAAGGGCAACACGGTGCTCGTGGTGGAGCACAAGCCCGAGGTGATCGAGATCGCAGACCACGTCGTCGACCTCGGGCCGGGTGCGGGCGCGGCTGGCGGCCAGGTCGTGTTCGAGGGCAGCGTCGAAGGGCTCCGGGCCAGCGCGACCATCACGGGCCGGCACCTCGGCGACCGGGCGTCGCTGAAGTCAACCGTGCGGACGGCGTCCGGCGCGCTGGAGGTGCGCGGGGCAACTGCCCACAACCTGCGGAACGTCGACGTCGACATCCCACTCGGCGTCCTCGTCGTGTTGACCGGCGTCGCGGGATCCGGCAAGAGTTCGCTCATCGATGGTTCCGTGGCCGGGCGCGACGGTGTCGTGACGATCGACCAGGGCGCGATCCGCGGCTCGCGCCGCAGCAACCCGGCGACCTACACGGGCCTGCTCGACCCGATCCGCGCGGCCTTCGCGAAAGCCAACGGCGTCAAGCCGGCGCTGTTCTCCGCCAACTCCGAGGGCGCGTGCCCGACCTGCAATGGCGCCGGCATCATCTACACCGATCTCGGGATCATGGCGAGTGTCGCCACGATCTGCGAGGAATGCGAGGGCAGGCGCTTCCAGGCGGCCGTCCTGGAATATCGCTTCGGCGGGCAGAACATCGCCGAGGTGCTGGCGATGCCCGTGACCGAAGCCGAGGCGTTCTTCGGCGCCGGCGAGGCGCGAGTCCCGGCCGCGCACGCCATCCTCGACCGGCTCGCCGACGTCGGTCTCGGCTACGTCAGCCTCGGCCAGCCGCTCACCACGCTGTCGGGCGGCGAGCGTCAGCGCCTCAAGCTTGCCACCCAGATGGCCGAGAAGGGCAACGTGTACGTGCTCGACGAGCCGACCGCGGGCCTGCACCTCGCCGACGTCGAGCAGCTGCTCGGCCTGCTGGACCGGCTCGTCGATTCGGGCAAGTCCGTGATCGTCATCGAGCACCACCAGGCGGTCATGGCGCACGCCGACTGGATCATCGACCTCGGCCCCGGCGCCGGCCACGACGGCGGCCGGATCGTCTTCGAGGGCACGCCCGCCGATCTCGTGGCCGCCCGTTCCACGCTGACCGGCGAGCACCTCGCGGCCTACGTCCGCGCGTGATCGAGCCCGGCGCGGCGATCCCGAGGCAGGCCGGCTGATGTGTTTCGTCGGTCGCGCCGTCATCCAGCCGGCTCCGCGATTGCCCGCATGTGGCACGATCTTGCAGATGACGAGCCCATCGACGGCGGCCCAGCACCTGCGTGACCTCGCCTGGCTGCGCCGCGTCCGCGATCGGATCGACCGCGACTACGCCCAGCCGCTGGACGTCGAGGCGCTGGCCCGCGGTGCGCACATGTCGGCCGGGCACCTCAGTCGCGAGTTCAAGGTCGCGTATGGCGAGTCGCCGTACAGCTACCTCATGACCCGGCGCATCGAGCGCGCGATGGCGCTCCTGCGAGGCAGCGATCTCAGCGTCACGGAGATCTGTTTCACGGTCGGCTGTTCGTCGCTGGGCACATTCACGACCCGCTTCACCGAGCTCGTGGGCGTGCCGCCCGGCACGTACCGGCGCCAGTCGACCAGCGACATGGCCGGCGTGCCCCCGTGCGTGGCGAAACAGGTGACCAGGCCGATCCGGCATCGGGAAACGCCGATCCCACAGCCGCAGGTGGCCTGACCGGGATGGACATCAGGATTCACGCGAGCCTCCTGCCACACGACGACCCGGAGGCGTCCCTGGCCTTCTATCGGGACCTCCTCGGGTTCGAGGTCCGCAACGACGTCGCGTACGGCGGGATGCACTGGATCACGGTCGGCCCGATCGGCCAGCCCGACACGTCCATCGTCCTCTACCCGCCGAACGCCTCGCCCGGCCTGACCGACGACGAGCGTCGGACGATCGCCGAGATGATGGCCAAGGGCACCTATGCCAGCATCAACCTGGCCACGGCCGACCTCGACGGCGTCTTCGAGCGACTCCAGGCGAGCGCGGAAGTGGTCCAGGAGCCGACTGAGCAGCCCTATGGCATCCGCGACTGCGCCGTGCGCGATCCGGCGGGCAACCTGATCCGCATCCAGGAGCTGCGCTGAGCGGTCCGGTCATCGCGGCTCCGACCTGTTCGCGCGCCACGCGCCCACGCGCCCACGCGCCGCCCTCGCTCCGGCTACCTCGCCGGCGGGAGGCGCCCGATCAGGAACCAGGTTCGCAAGCGGCCCTTGCCCTTCACCTCGATCTCGCCGCGCTCTTCGAACCGATAGGCGGCGCGGAGATGCGCGAAGACGGCTTCCGTGACCTGGATCCGGCCCGGCAGGCCGCCCGATTCCATCCGGCTCGCGGTATTCACCGTGTCGCCCCAGAGGTCGTAGGTGAACTTGCGGCGACCGATGACGCCGGCGATGACGGGGCCGCTCGCCATCCCGATCCGGATCGCGAGATCGAGGTTCAACGCGATCCGGAGTCGGTCGAGCTCCGCCAGCATCCCCAGCGCCATCTCCGCTGCGGCCGCGGCGTGATCGGGTCGCGGATCCGGTAGGCCTGCGACGACCATGTAGGCGTCGCCGACGGTCTTGATCTTCTCGAGGCCGAGGTGCTCGGCCAGGTGGTCGAACGCGCTGAAGATCTCATTGAGGACGCCGACCACCCGATCCGGCGCCGTCCGCTCCGTGAACCTCGTGAAGTCGACGAGGTCGGCGAATATCACGGTCACGTCGTCGTGGGCCTCGGCAATGACTCCCGCCTCACGCTTGAGTCGATCGGCGATCGTTCGGGGCAGGACGTTGAGCAGCAGCCGTTCCGAGCTTGCCAGGGCGGCATCGCGATCGCGAACGGCGTACTGGAGCAGCAGGTAGGCGGTGAACGCCACGCCGAGGATGTTCAGCACGAAGAACGTGTCGGCGATCCCGATGGGGATGGTCGCGGCATGCTGCGACAGCCATGGTTCGGCGAGGCCCGAGACGATCGTCAGAGCGACGAACGCGGCGAACCAGGGGATCGCCCGCCGTGGGCTGGTGAAGAAGATCGCCCCGAGGGCCCCGACGAGCGCCCACAGGCTGACGGCGCTGGACGCAACGTAGCCGCCGAGACTCCACTGCAGCAGGAAGGGCAGGGCGATGATCAGGATCAGCTGGCTGGTCCGGAAGAACCGGTAGTCCTTCGTCCGGGCGAACACGGCGAGGGTCGCCATCGAGACGACCTGGTAGGTGAGCGGAATCGCCGCCGAGAGGGGCAGGCCGAGGGCGAAGTACGTCCCGACCCAGGCGAACGAGAGCACGGTCACGAAGACCGCAGACAGGGTCAGGGTCACCTTCTGGACGCGAACCTCGTCCGAGTCGTGCGGGTCGACACCGGCGAAGGCGAGGCGTTCGACGACTCGGCGGATCCCGTCGCCCGGACTGGTCGTCACGGGGCTGACGTCCGCCATCGCGCCGCGCCGGTGGACGACGTTCGTCTGCCGCTGTTCCGGATCGCGTTTCGTGGCCTGATGGTCATCGCGTCATGTCATCACACCTCGCGGCAAGTATCCGCCGGGTTGGAGTCGAAGGACCTTCGTACCGTGGCGGTGCGTCGCGTCAACGGCTTGAATGACCGTCACGGACAGCCGCTGCACGGCCTGCCCACTGCCCCTGCCCCGGGTTGCTCCTCCTCCTCGTGGCAGGGGCATCCTGCGTCTTCGAGCGGACCGGTGCCTGCCTGCCTACACCACATGCCGAGGCGGACCGGACCATGTCGCGATGGCGCAGCGCGAGACAATCCGCTCAACTTCAGCATGCGGGGCGCGACTCGACCGCCGCCTCCGCGAAGCGCCCCTGTCGCGAGACTGTCTTCTCCTCGCGGCGGGGGCGCGCCATGTCACCCACTCTGAGTGTCAGCGGATGCTGAGGGCCGAGTAGATGGATCCCAGGAACCGGCTCGGGACGGACTCGAGCAGCCGGGTCTCGCGGAACCCGGCCTCGGCTGCGAGCGCCGTCCACGAGCGAACGGACACCGGATACGGGACCCACCGGTTGCCATGATCCGTGTTGTACTCCACGAGGATCAGGCGACCGGCCGGCAGCAGGTATCCCCGGACCAACTCCAGGACGGCCAGCTTGTTGCGCTCGAAATGGAGGGAGTTCGCCATCACGATCCCATCGAGCGGTGGCAGGTCGAGCGGCCTTGCGAAGTCCGCGATGAGTGGGGTCACCGTGACGTTCGGGAATCGTTCGTGGAGCGCCCGCAGCTGAACCGCGACGGCGCGGCTGTCACGATCGACCGTGTGGATCGCGCCGACTGGACCAAGCAGGTCGGCCAGGGCGAGCGTGAACGCTCCCTCGCCTGAGCCCAGGTCGGCCCAGCTGGGGCCGGAGCCGCGGACGCCGTCGCGGATCAGCCGCACGTGATCTCGGTGGTCCATTGGCGCAAGTCTCGCCGAACCTGCGTTCGTCGGGTTGGACGGTCCTGCCGCGATCGGCCTACGATCGACCCGATGGGGCTCGAGAGGCTTGACGACGTCACCGCGCTGCTGAAGGCCCGCGTCGACGCCGAGGCGGGGGCCGGGTTTCCGAGGCTGAGCTTGGTGCCGAGCTCGAGCACCGTGCGGTTCCTCGACTATTTCGCGTCGCTCTCGGTATCGGACCGCGCGGCACTCCTTGACAGCAAGGCCCGCGCGGACGCCCTGTTGTTCTACCCGCCGGCCGTCGCCCAGGGGCCGTTGATGGCCCTCCTGGACGCCGATCCGGCCCTGCTGCGCTACCGCGCCGCAATGCTCTCGGCTCCATTCACGATGGGCCTGCGCTACGAGAGCCTGCGCATGGCCCGAGCCATGCTCGGGGATGCCGAGTCCGTGGCGATGATGACCCGGACCCGGGCCACGCTCGACTTCACGCCCCGCGACGACCTTCCGGCGGCCCTGGTGCCAGATCCCGACCGGAGCCACGTGCAGCCTGCGCGGACGCCCTTGCTGCGCCCGGTGATCAACCGTGCCTTGGGGGAGCTGTTCGCGGTCCAGAAACGCAAGCTCGCGGGCGGCGAGACAGGCTACTCGGGCGTCCTCGAAGACACCCCGATCACCGTCTGGATCGACTTCGCGGCGAGGGATCTCCAGCTCCGGTATGGCGTGACGATCCCGGACGAGGACCGAACCGTCCTCGTCTTTCGATTCGCCTACGAGGATCTCTGGGCCGGCGGGCCGGGTTGGGACTACCTGACCGAGCAGAACGCGGAATCGTCGATCCGCCTGTTGTGCGAACTCGTGACTGAGGTCGTTCGGCTGCGCAACGCCATTCGGGCGGTGTGGTGATGCATCAGAAACGCCCAGGCCGCGTGCGACCCGGGCGTTCCAGTGAGGACGGTCAGGGCGTTCCTTACGGCGCCGCAACCTTGAAGACGAGCGTGCCCTCGTCGTTGAGCGTGATCGTCAGCACATTCGTGGCGTCGATCGCGTAGCTCTTCGCCTTGACGAGCGAGAAGACGAAGAAGTCGCCGTAGGAACCCGGAGGGCACGCGGCGGAGGTGGTCGGACCGGGCACGATCGTGAGGTCACCCGTCAGGGCCGTGGGGTCGAAGGTCGCCGCGGGAGAGGCCGTTGCGGGCGGGCTGGCTGACGCGGCCGGAGCGGCCGTGGTGTACGTGCCACTGATCTTGTTGCAGTCGGCCTGACCGGCGAACGTACCGTCCGGCGCAAACGTGATCGTGTAGCTCGCCTGCTTGTCAGCCGGGACGTCGGCCGTGGCCGGCGGATTCTTGGTGGTGATGGTCGTGACCTGCCACGGCTGGCCGGCGAGCAGTCCCGGGGCTGCGCTCGGCCCAGGGGTCGGCGCGACCGTCGGGACCGGTGTTGGCGCAGGCGTGGGCGGAGGCGTCGGCGCCGGGGTCGGATTCGGCGTGGCCGTCGGCGCGACGGAGCCCGACGGCGCTGCCGTGGGCGGGGCGGTCGGGGAAGGCGTTGGCGACGGCGTCGGGCTCGGCGTCGGCGTGGCCGTCGGACTGGGGGTCGGGCTCTCTGTCGGGCTCGCCGTCGGTGAGGCGGTCGGGCTCGCCGTCGGAGGGGCCGTCGGAGGAGGCGTCTCCGTGGGCGGCGCCAGGACATAGGCGAGCGTCGAGCCGTCTGGGCCCGCGAGCGTCAGGGCGCCGTTCGAGCCGGCGTAGCTGACGACCTGCTGGAGTGCGTGGATGTACAGGAGGCTGAACGAGTCGGGACCGCAGGTCGAGATCAATGCCGGGGAAAGCGTGATCGTGAGCTTGCCGGTCGTGTCCGCTGCCCAGGTGCCGCTGACCTGGTTGCAATCCGCGCCGCCGAGGAAGCTCCCGTCGGGGTTGAAGTTGACCCGGTAGTAGACCTGCTGCGCGGCTGGGACGAGGAACTGGACCGTCGGCGTCTTCTGCGTGACGCTGGCGAGGTTCCAGGTCAGTCCGAGCACGTTGGGGGTGGCGGCGGGCGTGACCGCGGCGGTTGGAGCCGCCGACGGGGCGGCCGTCGGGCTGGGCGTGGCACTCGAGCTGCACGCGCCGACCAGGATGGCGACGGCGAGCATCGGCAACAGCGAGAGGCGACGGCGCATTCGAGGTCCTCCGGGGTTCGCGGGACGAGCGGGTATGGTGGCAGGGTAACCCTCGCCGCTCACTCCTGCGTTGCGCAGGGCCACTCGCGGTGTCATCCGCATCGAGAACAAGGGCCAACCTCGATGGGGCCCGCGCTATATTCAGGCCACCAAGCCCGGCCGTCGTGATGTCCTGGAGGATCCGTGCCCTCCGTCGCCCAGCCTGCGACCTTCCTGATCGCCGACATCTCCGGCTACACCGGCTACCTGGCCGACGTGGAGCTCGAGCACGCTCAGGACATCCTGGCCGACCTCATCGGCGCGGTGGTCACCGCGCTCCGGCCGAATTTCCGGCTGGCCAAGCTCGAGGGCGATGCCGCGTTCACCTTCGCGCTGGGCGAGACGGTCGATGGGTCGATGCTCCTCGACACGATCGAACGATGCTATTTCGCCTTCCGCCGTCGGCGGCGCGACGTCCGCCAGGCGACATCGTGCGAATGCAATGCCTGCGCCCGGATCCCCGACCTCGATCTCAAGTTCGTGGCGCACCACGGCGCCGCCATTCAGCAGAAGGTCGCCGGCCGCCAGGAACTGCTGGGCACCGACGTGATCGTCGTGCACCGCCTGCTGAAGAACGGCGTCGTCGAGCGCCTCGGCATCGATGCCTACCTGCTGATCAGCCAGGGCTGCATCGACGCAGCCGGCCTGGACCCGACCGTGCTGGGGATGCGCGAGATCACCGAGACCTACGAACGAATCGGTGACGTCCGCTGCTGGGCGCACGACCTGGAGCGACGCTGGCAGGCAGGAAGAGGCGCGCAAGCGCTTCTTCGTCGACCCGAAGGCTGCGATCCTGGATGTGTCCGTGGTGACGAGCGTACCGCCGCAGGTCGCCTGGGAGTTCCTGACCATGCCCGGGCAGCGGATGAGCTGGCAGCCGTGGGTCACGGAGGTCCGGGTCGAGGGCGCCACCGGCGGACGGCGCGGAGTCGGGTCGGCCAATCACTGCCGCCACGGCGCCGATGCCGTGATCGAGGAGATCCTCGACTGGCGTCCGTACGACTACGTCACGGATCGCACGATCCTGGACACGCCAAGCGGCCCGGTCAAGGTGCTCCACACCGTGGAGTTCGAGCCGAGCCCGACCGGCACGACGATCCACTTCCGCTTCGGCCCGGCGAAGACCGCGCGCGAGAAGGCGCTCATGGACGTGATCGCGCCTGCGTACGGACAGGCACTTCGATCGGGGCTGCCCAGCCTCGTCGAGCAGCTGGATGCGGTCAACGCGGCCCGTGATTCGGGCGGTGGTCCAGAGCCTGCGCTGACCGGCCCGCGGCCCGATGGTGTCCTGGCCGGTATCCAGCCGCTGGTGATCGTCGGGTGACGGCCGGGATCCATGGCCGCCGAACGTCGGGTAGCGCGGCCACCCGGAGGGACGGGGTAGACGGTCGCGACACAATGTTGATCTCGTCGGACCTCGCCATCCGCGACGGCAGCGCCACGTGACGAGGATGACTCGACGTAGCTGGGAGGCTACCGTGATCACCCGCCGCGTCCTCGCCGTTCCCGGAGCCGTTCTCGTCGCGCTCCTCTCGCTGACATTCGCGGCCGCGCCGGCCTCTGCGGGGACCGTCGTCACGGGGGTGGCGGCCGGTGAACGGCACACCTGCGCGATCACGGGCGGATCTCAGCAGGTCAAGTGCTGGGGCGACAACAGTGGCGGTCAGCTCGGCAACGGCACGATGGTCGACCACCACACTGCAGTGACGGCGATCGGCATCAAGGGCGTGATTTCGCTGAGCGCCGGTGGCTATCACACGTGCGCAGTGATCACCGGCGGCACGATCGAGTGCTGGGGAGCCAACTTCAACGGCGAGATCGGCGACGGAACGACCACCTCGCGTACCAAGCCGACCCAGGTCGTCGGCATCGCCAAGGCCACCGTGGTCTCGGCGGGGATGTACTACACGTGTGCCATCGTCAGCCAGGGCAAGGTCAAGTGCTGGGGGGATAACATCTTCGGCGAACTTGGCGACGGTACCTTCAACCAGCACTCCTCACCCGTGTCGGTCCCCGGCGTAAGCGGCGCCACCGCTCTCGCGACCGGCTACGCACACACGTGCGCCCTGCTCGCGGGCGGGGCGATCAAGTGCTGGGGCAACAACGGCAACGGTCAGATCGGCATCACCACCAACCTCAGTCCGCAGCCGAGCCCGGTCGCGGTCATCGGCCTGACCGGCGCCACGGACGTGCAGGCGGGCGGCTTCCACACCTGTGCAACGCTGGCGGGAGGCAAGCTCGACTGCTGGGGGCTGAACATCTCCGGCCAGGTCGGCGACGGCACGACAGCCGATCGCTACGCTCCTGTCGCCGTACCCGCCATCACCGGCGCCGTCGCCGCGCGGGCCAGCACCAACTCGACTTGCGCGCTCGCGTCGGGCGCCATCCAGTGCTGGGGTGAGAACAACCATGGCCAGCTCGGCGACGGCACCACGACCGCACGATCGACGCCGGTGACGGTCCTGCAGCTGGGGACGGCCAAGGGAGTCGGCGCCGGCGGCCACCACACCTGCGCGATCCTCAGCAGCGGCGGCGTGTCGTGCTGGGGCGAGAACGGCGATGGCGAACTCGGCGACGGCACGACCATCGACCGCCATCATCCGGTGGCCGTGATCGGGCTCTGATCAGTCTCGGCTCGTCGATCAGCGAGCGGGGTGCAGATCGAACCGACATCGGCACGGCCGCCATCTCGATCATTGACGCAGCGGCCTGGTTCAGGGCAGGAGCGACCACGCATGACGGATCAGCACGACGCCCCACAGACGATGGGCCAGCAGTTCGGCCGCCGCTCGTGGGCCGAGCCCTGGAAGATCAAGATGGTCGAGCCGCTCCGGGTGATCTCGCGAGAGGAACGCGAGCGGGCGGCCGCGGCAGCCGGCTACAACACGTTCCTGATGCGCTCCGCCGACGTCTACATCGACCTGCTGACCGACAGCGGGACGAACGCGATGAGCGACCGCCAATGGGCGGGAATGATGCTCGGCGACGAGGCCTATGCCGGCAGCGTGAACTTCTACCACCTCGAGGAGGCGGTCCAGAGCCACTATGGCTATCGCCACCTGGTCCCGACCCACCAGGGCCGTGGCGCCGAGCACCTGATCAGCCAGGTCGCGATCAAGCCCGGGCAATCCGTCCCCGGCAACATGTACTTCACGACGACCCGCCAGCACCAGGAGCTCGCCGGCGGCATCTTCGTCGACGTGATCATCGACGAGGCGCACGACCCGTCCGCGATCCTCCCGTTCAAGGGCAACATGGACCTCGACAAGCTCGGGAGCCTGATCGAGCGCGTCGGGGCGGCCCAGATCGCCTACGTGAGCCTCGCCGTGACGGTGAACATGGCCGGCGGCCAGCCCGTCTCGATGGCCAACGTTCGCGCGGTCCGGGAGCTGTGCAATCGGCACGGGATCCGCCTCTTCCTGGACGCGACCCGCCTCGTCGAGAACGCGTTCTTCATCCAGGAGCGCGAGGCGGGCTACGCCGGCAAGTCGATCCGGGAGATCGTCCTCGAGTTCTGCTCGCACACGGACGGGGCATGGGTCAGCGCCAAGAAGGACAACCTCGTCAACATCGGCGGCTGGATCGCCGTCAACGACGACGACCTCTTCGAGGAGTTGCGCAACCTCGTGGTCGTCTACGAGGGGCTCCATACGTACGGCGGGCTCGCCGGGCGCGACATGGAGGCCATCGCGATCGGGATCGACGAGTCGATGCGGGACGATGAGATCCGGGCGCGGATCGGCCAGGTCCGGTACCTCGGCGAGTTGCTCACGGACTGGGACATCCCGATCGTCCAGCCGGTCGGCGGTCATGCCGTCTTCCTCGATGCGAGGCGTTTCTACCCGCAGATCTCCCAGGACGAGTTCCCCGCCCAGACGCTCGCCGCGGAGCTGTACCTCGACTCCGGCATCCGCTCCATGGAGCGCGGCATCGTCTCGGCCGGGCGCAATCCGGCGACCGGCGATCACAACCGGCCCAAGCTCGAGTTGACCCGGCTCACGATTCCCCGGCGCGTCTACACCCAGGCGCACATGGACGTCGTCGCGGAGGCGGTGAAGGGCGTCTGGGATCGGCGCGCGGAGACTCGCGGCCTGCGGATGTCGTTCGAGCCGAAGTTCCTCCGCTTCTTCCAGGCCCGCTTCGAGCGGCTGTAAGGGCGGCCGAACCGGCGCGAACCAGCGGGCCGGCCCGGAACCGATCGGCAACGGCCGGCGGCGGCCGGGTGTGAAGCGTGGCGCGGCGCCGAGCGGGAGGCCAGCTGCCGGGGCGTTCCTGCCGGAGAGCGCCGAGCGCCGCTGCCAGCCGGCGCTCGGCGCCTCGGGCGTCGGTGCATCGGGGAGGAGTCCGATCGAACCGACGGCCGTGGAGTCGAGTGCGAGCAGGCTCGACGATGAGCCTCCCGTCTGAGAACTCTCTGCGAAAGTCACCTCGGTTCCGTCGATTTGACCAGCCCGGCCGCGATTCCGGCTCGGAAGTGGCGCATCCTCACCGCGCATCACGACACACGAGCTGGCGCGGCAACTGCCGGCACGGCGGAGGAAGGCAATGAAGATCGAGCGATCGCGATCGATCCGGGCGAAGCCGGAGCAGATCTGGCCCTTCGTCGACGATGTCTCGAAGTGGCCACAGTGGTTCACCGAAGCGGAGGAGGCCCGGGTCACGGCGGGCGAGGGCCTCGGCCGCCGGCAGCAGATGTTCGGCCACGCCCGGGGCAAGGCGACCGAGATCGACTCGACCGTGACGGCCTATGAGCCCAACCACCGTCTCGCCTGGCACCACGACGCCGAGTTCACGGCCAACAAGCCGGCGGCGGTGGTCTACGCCAGCGATGCGAACGCCGAGGTCACCATCGAACCGCAGGCCGACGGCTCGCTCGTGACCTACCGGCTCACCCTGAAGGCCGGCAATCCGGTGTACTGGCTGATCGAGCACCTCCTCGCCAGGCGGCCGATCACGAAGTCGTTCGATGCGTCGCTCGAGCGACTCGACCGGCTCGTGACCGGAGGCGTCTCGCCCGGTTGAGGGGCGGCACGGCGGGCCTGGTGGCCGGTGCCGCCGCTTCGGCCCTGGCGGCCACGGCGGCCCGGCCTCAGGCCGTCGCGAGCGGGCCCCGGCCCCGAGTCTGCTGCCACGCCTCGTCGGGCCCAGTCGCGTTGCCGTGGCCCCGGGCGACGCCGGCAACTCCGGCGAGTTCGGCCAGCAGCCAGGCGAGCAGGCCGAGCAACAGCAGGTTGCGCAGGTTGAGGGCCAGGATCGCGGCCGGTTCGAGATGCCAGAGGGCCGTGTAGTTCGCGGGATAGACCAGCGCGGACACACCCGCGATGGCGAACGTCAGCACCCATTTCGGCCAGGCGAGGAGCGGGACGAGGGGCAGGAACCAGATGACGTACTGCACCGAGAAGACCTTGCTCGTGAGGATGAGGGCGACGAGGACGGCCACGGTGGCCGTAACGAGGCTCGCGAGCGGCACCGTCCCAGTGGCCGCTCGATCACGGCCGAATCGGCGCAGCGCAAGGCTGCTGACCAGGCCGATCGCGGCGGCCGTGAGGATCGGCAGCGCCGCGAGCGTCGTCCCGGTGAGTCCATCGGCCCCGGGCGTCGTCACCTGCATCGACCCGAATGCATAACCGGTGGTTGCCGGCGTTCCAGCCACGGCGTGGAGCAGCAGGAGCAGGCCCGAACCGGTGCTCTCGAGCTGCAGGCCCCGATCGAGCTCGTAGCCGAGCCAGCCGAATGCGGCGGGACCCGCGACCGCGAACGACGCCGCGAAGATCGCCGCGATCACCGCGGCCGTCGCCGCGACCAATCGGCCCAGCCCGACCCACTCCCGCAGGACGATCGCCCGGGCCGCGAGGATCGGCAGCACGACGAGCGGGAACAGCTTGAACATCACGCCCGCCCCGATGGCAGCGCCCGATAGACCGGGCCGACCGCGGTCGGCGGCGACGACTGCCACGAGGACCAGCATGGCCGGCCACAGGTCGTACCGCCAGGCGAGGGGTGTCGCACAGACCAGGACCAGGGCGACCCAGGCCGCGAGCGCCGGCGCCGGATTGTCCGATACCCGGGCGATCAGCCAGCCCGTCAGGCAGGCGAGCCCGGCCTCGAGCAGGGCGAAGGTCCAGGTGAACTCGAGGTCGCCCATCGGCCCGAACGGCCAGACGAGCCGCGGCAGGCTCATCGGCAGCAGTGCCAGGGGAGGGTATTCGAGCTGGAAGTCGCGGTAGGGGATCGCCCCGGCCAGCAGCTGGCCCGCGTCACGCTCATAGAGCAGGACGTCGCCCGCCGGGATGAACAGCAGGGGTGGCTTCGTCACCGTGAGCATCAGGCCGACGATCGCCAACGGGGCGAGCAGCAGTGCTCCCATTGCGACGGTCCGGGCAAGCCGTGGCATCCCTAGATCTTAGCCAGCAGCCAGATTGCCCGGGATTCCCGGACCGTGAACCGTCACAAGGGGCCGTTCGATCGCACCGGATCCGTCGAATGGCCCTGTCCCGCGGACCACGATCGGTGCAGCGTCACCATGGAGGCATGTGCCATGCAAACGACACGCACCATGGTCGCGCCAGAGGGTCGGCAGAGTGCACCGGAGATCGATCCGCACGAGTTGCAGGCGAGGGTCGACGGGATTCTCAATCGCCGGCCGTGCGTCGGCCTCGCCGTCGGGGTGGTCCGGGGCGGCCGCCTCGAGTTCTTTCACGGGCACGGCCTGGCCGACATCGACTCGCACACGCCGATCACGGAGGACACCATCTTCCGGATCGCCTCAATCACCAAGACATTCACCGCGATCGCAGTCATGCAGCTCTGGGAGCAGGGCCTGGTCGATCTCGACGCCCCGGCCAACGACTACCTTCGGCCCTACCGCCTGATCCGGGCCAGGCCGGACTTCCGTCCAGCAACCGTCCGGCAGCTGTTGACGCACACCGCCGGAATCCCCGAGGAGTTGCACCCCACTGACGCGTTAAAGCCGGATTTCGGCGAGAGCTTCCGGCTCGACCAGCGCCTGCCGAGGCTCGCCGAGTACTACCGGGGCGGGATCCGTCTGGAGGCGGAGCCCGGGACCAGGTTCGTGTACAGCGACCACGGCTTCGCCACGCTCGGCCAGATCGTGGAGGACGTCAGCGGCGAGCCCTTCGACCGGTACCTGCGCGAGCAGGTATTCGAGCCGCTCGGGATGGCCGACACCGACCTCCTTCGCCCGGAGCGGGTCACCTCGCGGCTGGCGACCGGGTATGCGGTCGGCTCTGCCGGCGCGAAGGCGGTCACCGACCGAGCGTGGGTGACGGCCGGCGCCTCGTCGATCTACTCGACGCCGAGGGACATGTCCCGCTACCTGGCGGCGCTGCTCGGCGGCGGCGCGAACCGGCACGGCTCGATCCTGCGGCCGGCGACGCTGGCCACCATGTTCGAGCCGCACTACCAGCCCGATCCACGGATCCCCGGCATCGGGCTCGCGTTCTCCCGGTTCGACCTGGGCGGGCACCTGGCGGTGGAGCACGGCGGGATCCTGCCCGGTTTCAACTCGCAGATCTTCCTGGCACCGGACGACGGCGTCGGCGTCATGGCCTTCACCAATGGGGCGAGGCGCGCGATGCTGTGGCTGCCGGCCGAAGTCAGCCGGTTGCTCGGCGAGCTGCTCGGCGTGCCGGCGGGCGTCGTCCGGACCGACCTCCCACAACACCCCGAGACCTGGGCTGAGCTCTGCGGCCGGTACCGGCTGCCGGCCAGATGGACGGATCTCCGGCTGCGGGCGATGACCGGTCTCGGAGCCGAGGTCTTCGTTCGGGGCGGCCAGCTGACCCTTCGAGGCCTGAGCCCGATCCCGGCGCTCTACCGGGGCTTCGTGCTCCACCCGGACGACGAGCGGGACCCCGACGTCTTCCGGATCGACCTCTCCGAATTCGGCATCGGCACGTCGAGAGTCGTGTTCAGCCGGGGTCCGGACGGGGCGGCGAAGCGAGTGAGCCTCGAGATCTTCCCGGTGTCGCTCGAGAAGCAGCGGCCGAACCCGAATCGCCGGGTGTGGGCCGGCATGGCGTCCGGCGCGCTCGGGATCGTCGCCGGCATCGTGGCCGTCCGCGGGCGCCGGACGACCGGTCGACGTCACGCCGGCCGGCGACGACGGGCTATCCGGCTCCCGGCACGGACCTGACGCGCTGGTCACTGTAGCCGTGCGCCGCGATCTCGGAGGCGCGAGCGCGGTAGGCCTCGGCCGTCGGCGGGGTCTTTGCGCGGAATCCTTCGACCATCCGGTTGTACATCGAGAAGCCGGCGGCGATCAGGACGGCCAGCTGGACGTCCGCATCGGTGGCACCGGCTCGGTGCGCCGCCTGGACGTCCGCGGCCGTCAGTTCCCGCGGAGCGCGTCGAACGGTCCGCGAGATGTGGAGCAGGGCGGCCATCTTGTCGTCGAAGCCGTCGGAGGATCCGACCTTGATGACATCCACGAGCGGCACGAGATCCAGATCGCCATTGCCCTCGAGCACGGCCGTCGCGAAGGCACCGTGCGAATCCATGCAGTAGAAACAGTCGTTCGCGGCCGACACCGCAGTGGCGAGCATCTCGCGCTCGCCCCGGCTGATCGTGGCGCCCGGGAAGTCGTTGACGAGCAGCTCGTCGGCAAGCCCGCGCAGATGGACGCCCAGACCGGGCGTCAGCCGGATGGCCGCGAGGATCCCCGGGACGTCGGGCAGTCCGCCGACGATGGGCTCCTCCAGCGACCGACTGAGGCGCTCGTCGTTGCGTGTCATGTCCGCGATCTCCTGTCTGGTGGGAGGGGTGCAGTGTCCGCAGAGTATGCCGCACCGCCTCGTCGGGTCATCGTCGCCGTGAATCCCCGGGATCCGCTGGCGGATCGCCGTGGCCGTCGCGTAGCATGCGGCGATGACACTCCCAACTGAACCAATCGGCAGTATTCCCCGTCCAGCGGCCCTCCAGGCCGGGATGCGGGCCGCGGCCAGCGGCACGATCACCCCGGCAGCGCTCGACGCGTTGTACGACGACGCGGTGAGCGACACGCTCCGCCGGTTCGAGGCCACCGGTTCGCCGGTCGTCACGGACGGCGAGCAGCGCAAGCCGAGCTTCGCGACCTATCCCGTGGCCGGCCTCGACCTCACCGGCGGCGGCGTGACGATCCCGTTCGAGGACGGCCACACGCGCCAGCTGCCCGTCATCACGACGGCCCCGTTCCGCTACTCCACCTACGCCTGGCAGTACCTCGACGGTGCGCGCGGCAAGACGAGCGCCAGGTTGAAGCAGGCCGTGATCTCCGCGTCGGCGATCAGCCTCATGTACCCGGCGGACGGGATCCCCGGCTATCCGCGCGAAGCCTTCATCGAAGACCTCGTGACCGAGGCGGTCTCCGAGATCCGCGGCTGCCTGGAGCGCGGCGCCACGGTCCAGATCGACTTCACCGAGGCGCGCCTGTCGCTCAAGCTCGACCCATCGGGCGGCCTGCTCGGCGCGTTCGTCGACCTGAACAACCAGGTCCTCGGCCGGCTCACCGACGATGAGCGCGCGCGGGTCGGCGTCCACACCTGCCCGGGCGGCGATCGGGACTCGACCCACAGCGCCGACATCCCCTACGAGCAGCTGCTGCCCGGGCTCTTCCGGATGAACGTGCCGACGTTCTTCGTCGAACTCGCCGGCGAAGCGGATCGCGAGCGCGAGCTGCGGATCCTCGGCCAGCTACGCCGGGCCGGATCGGCGGATCTTCGTCGGCGTCACCGACCCGATCAATCCGCGCGTCGAGACCGCGGAAGAGGTTCGCGACCGGGTGCTCGAGGCCGCGAAGTTCATCGATCCGCGCTACCTCGGCACGACCGACGACTGCGGCTTCTCGCCGTTCGGCGACGACACGTCGACGTCACGGGACATCGCGTTCGCGAAGATCCAGGCCCGCGTCACCGGAACCGCGCTGGCCTCGGCCGTCCTCGGGGTCTGAGTCGGCCGGGATCGAAGCCGGGTCCGGAGTCGACTCGCCCGGGCGGGCCGGCCCACGTCGTCGCGGACCGTGCGCCTCTGGCCCGATCAGCCGTCCGTCTTGGGCGGCAGGACGGCGACGTTGAGCCAGCGGCCACCGGTCGCCCGGCGGATGACGAAGGTCAGCGCGAACGGTGACGTCGTCCGCGACTGGAGCGCGCCGCCCTTGTCGTAGGTCTCCTCGGTCACGGTGCCCGTGGATTCGAGCCCGAGGCTCAGGCCGTCCTGCCGGCCGAACGGCTGGAGCAGCGACATCGTCACGGCATCGAACGTGTACCGCTCGATCGTGGTCCGGCCGGTGGCCGCCGCGTCCCGCATGCGGGCCTGCATCTCGATGAGCCGGTCGCCGTGGTCGACGGCCTCCAGGAGGTTCTCGTCGCCTCGCAGCAGGGCCTCGTTCTCCAGCTGGAGGTTCTCGGCCATCGTGAGCACGAGCTGCTGGGCGCCCGGGCCGACATTCGTGATGTCGAACGCGCCGACGTCCTGCTCGACCGAGATCTTCGGGAAGGTGGCCGGATCGACGTTGTGCGGGGCGCGGCTCAGCACCTCCGCCGCGTCGGGGACGATCAGCCCGCGAGCCGGCGTGCCGGCCGCAACGATGCCGACGCCGACGGTGAACACCGCGATCCCGATCAGGGCCACGCCAAGCGCGCCCCGGGCGGTCCCGGCGCCCGGTTTGCCGCCGGTCGCAAGGCGCGCGCCGAACAGGCGCAGGCTGTCGGCCGTCGAGCGCGGTTCGGGCAGCAGCCGATCGAGGATCGGACGCGCCGCGCAGAGGACCACGAGTCCGGCGAGCAGGCCGACCTTCGTCCCGAACTCATCGGTCTGCGGCGCCATGAGGAGGGTACTGGCCACGGCCACGAGCAGGCCGAAGGCGACTCGCCCGACCCGCCCGACCGGGACGGTCTTGGGATCCGTGATCATGAAGAACAGGAAGATCAGGACTTCGGGCGACGTCACGATCACCCGCCAGAAGTCGAACCCGCAGACCGGGGCAAAGGCCCAGTTCGTGGTCATGCAATGGCCGGAGTCGGCGAGGACCCCGACCCCCAGCGCCAGCGTGACCCAGAACGTCGCCGCCAGCGCGAGGAGATGCAGCCGCCTCGTGATCAGCAGCCCGCCGGTGATGATCACGGCGTAGGCGGCCAGCATCCAGGCGTTCAGCGGCGCCCACCAGAAGTCGAGTGGCTCGACCCGCGAGCTGCCGAGCACGACGAAGGCGACGACCAGGCCGATGTTCGACGGGTTGAAGACGTGCGAACCGTGGTACCGGATGACGTACTTCGTCAGCAGGGAGAGACCCGCGACGCCCGCGAAGACATACCAGCCGTAGGTCGTCCAGTGGTCATCTGGCGGCGTCCCGACCACCCGCAGGATGAGGGCCACGCCACTGCCCGTCAGCATCGCGCTCGCCGGCCAGACGAACGAGCGCGTCTGGCGGAAGGTCAGCACGATCTCGATGACGGCGCACGTCAGGATCGCCGCGAGGATCTGCGGGAATGCTCACGAGGAAGCCGAGGCCGACCTGGCCCAGGATGTGGATCGTGATGATCACCGATGCGACGTGCAGCCGCGGATCGCGGATGTTGGGGAGAATCAGCGGGTACGTATTGCTGCCGAAGGTGAGCGTCCGGCTGGTCACGTGGTCTCCCGGTGCGGATCCGCACGGATCCCGGCGTTCTGCGGTCGTGGTGTCGTTCGCTGGTGCCGGGCCCCCGCCGGCGCGTCACAGCATCGTGGCTCGGTCACGTTCCGTCTACCCTCGCGGGACTCGGAGGACCTGGTCGGCCTTGACGTCGTGCAGCTCGGTCTTCGTGCCGTCGGCCCAATCGATCCGGACGGTCTCGGCGGTCGCCGCGGAGTCAAGCCCGAAGTAGGCCTCGCGCGGCGGTCCGGCGAGGTAGCTGCCGCCGGCCAGCAGGATCTGCGTCGAC
Organism: uncultured Chloroflexia bacterium; assembly: GCA_963716375.1. Taxonomy (GTDB): domain Bacteria; phylum Chloroflexota; class Limnocylindria; order Limnocylindrales; family CSP1-4; genus VGPE01. The sequence goes on from OY970306.1 coordinate 310,039, forward strand.
GTCCGGCCGCCGGCCGTGACGGTCACCCGGGCGTCGATGCCGGCGTCGCCCGGCCCCTCGGGCGCGACCGTCAGCCAGTGCTTGCCGCCCGTGTGGTTCTGCAGCAGCAGCGTCGGGCCTGCGACCTGGGTGATCAGGAGGTCGGGCGACCCGTCGCGGTTGTAGTCGAAGACGACCAGCGCCCGCTGATCGCCCGGGCACGTCGCAGCCGGTGCCCTTGGCCATGGTGAACTGGCTGCCTGTGCCGTCGTTGAGGAACAGCGTCGAGGTCGCGTTGGCGAGGTGGGCGCTGCCCGTGCCCACGAACGCGTGCATGCCCTGGACGGCGTACAGGTCCGGCGCTCCGTCGAGGTTCATGTCCACGAACGACGCACCCCAGCCCCAGGCCGTGTCGAGGATGCCGCGCGACGGCCGCGTCATTGACGAAATGGACCCCGGCCGAATCCTGCCGGCTCATCATGAACGTGTTCCCGAGGTTGCTGCCATAGAGGCCGCTCGGATCGGTGATGTTGGTGATGTAGAGCTGGAGCGCCCCGTCGGGGCCGACCATCGTCGCCACGCCCATGCTGTTGCCGGCCCGGGTCAGGCCGTCGGGCAGGCCCGGATCCTTGAACTGGCCGCCGCCAAGGTTGAGGTAGAACCGGTCGGGCCGGTGGTCGTTGGCCTGGTAGATGTCCGGCAGCCCGTCACCCGTGAAGTCGGCGAAGACCGTCGTGAAGCTGTCGGCGTGGTACTCGTCGAGGCCGATCGAATCGGTGACGTCCTTGAAGTGATAGCCGCCCAGGTTCTGGTACAGGCGGTTGTGCCCCGGGAAGGCGCCCTTGACCTCGGTTCGCCCCGGGTCGCCGGCGGCCTCGTCGGTCCAGTAGCTCAGCCAGATGCTCTGCCGTCCGCTCTGGTCGTAGTCCGCGAAGGTCATGCCGCCGACGATGTAGCCCGTGGGGTCGAAGCCGGAGCCCGCCGTGACGTCCGTGAAGGTGCCGTCGCCGTTGTTGCGGAAGATCTGGGACGGGCCGCCGGTCCCGCCGGGCATGTAGTCGGCGGCAATGACGAGGTCCGGCCGGCCGCTGCCCGAGAGGTCCACGAACTGCGCGACCCGAGCATTGGAGGTGACGCCGCCGAGGCCTGCGGCGTCGGTGACGTCCGTGAACCGGCGTCCACCGCCGGACGCCGGATCGTTGCGGAAGAGCTTCGTGTGATGGCCGGCCTGGCCGAGAAGGACGACGTCGAGGTACCCATCGCCGTTGTAGTCGCCGACGGCGGCGCCGTTGCCCATGTTCTGCTGCATGAGCGTGCCGTAGGCATCCAGGGCCGGATACACCGGACCGTAGTCACCGTTGAATTGCAGCCCGACGGAACGGGCGACGTCCGCGCAGGCGAGCTGGGGGCCGAGATTCGACGACGGTTGGGAGGTCGCGGCCACCGTCGCCGCCAGCGCGATGGCGACGGCACCCGCGGCGACGAGGAGCACCCGCAGCCGAAGGAACCGGCGGGTGGCAGGCGGAGACTCGGGTATCGGTTCGAGTGTCACGTCGGACTATGGTTCGACGGGGACCGTCAACGGTGACATTGCCTCGTGAGGCTGCGCGATGGGCGCGGTCACCAGGGCACGCCTGACACGGGTCGCCCCGCGGCCGCCCTCACGTGAACGACGACGGTCACGACGACCGCGCTCCTCCGAATCCATGGCCGGGAGTATGCACGGGGTTCGTGCTCCGCGCCGGAATCCGTCCAGCGGCTCGGACCCGTGTACCCTTCGACCGTTTCCCGCTCAGCGACGGCAGCGAACTGGGAGCTCACCGTGCCGGATCGGCTCGTCCTGTGGACCATCGTCGGGTTCGGGCTCGTCGTCGGATCGATGGCGTTCGTCCGATTCCGGCGTCGACGGGCCGCCGCATCGATCGACGACGAATCGATCCTCCTGGCGGCTCCGCCCGAAGGGATGACGCCGGCCGTGGCCGCGCTCGTGGATGGCGCTCAGGTCCATCTCGCGTTCCTCGCGGCGCTGCTCGACCTGGCGAGCCGGGGCGAGATCGGGTTCGTCGTGGAGCGGGTGCGGGACGGCGTGGCCGACGTCGGCGTGGCGATCGGCGGCGGCGATTCAACGGACCCGCGGGTCCAGCAGAATCGGCGGCAGCCGGCAGGCGAGGCCGAGGTCTGGCTCCTCGGCCAGCTCGAGATGGCGGCCGTGCATCCGCGCCACGGTCCGTGGGATCAGTCGGCGCTTGCCAGCGGGAGCCTCCCGTTCCTCATCGGCGAGGGCGCGTCCGTGGTTGGGGCGATGCTGCGTGAGGGGGCGCTGTCGCCCGAGGACCAGGGCAGCCCGGCCGCCACCGCCGCACGGGAGCACGGCCTGCTGTCGGAGGGCCCAGTCGATCCGGAGACGATCGCGCGTGCCTACGAGGCGCAGACCGGACACCCGCTGCCGGAGGGTGCGTCGCAACTCCTGTCGGCGATGGCTCCGCCGGATGCGGCCTCGCCGGTCGCGCCGGCCGATGGGGCAGGGACGCCGGCCGATGGGCCGGAGACGGCGCCCGCGGCCGCAGGACCAGGAACGGCGCCCGATCCCGCCACGCCCGGCGGCGCCGATCCCGCCACGCCCGGCGGCGTCGGGCGGCATCGCTACATTCGCGCCACGGACGCTCGCTCGCTCCCGACACCGATGTTCTTCGGCACGTTCCTCGAGACCTATGCTCGTCGCCACGGCTGGCTCGGCTCGATGCCGGTGATCACGCGGCTCCGTTGGCGGATTGCCGGTGTGATCGCGGCCGGGGCTGGAATCGTGGTCATGTCCGCCGGCGTCGAGGCCTATTCGGATCCCGGGACGGGCCTTGGTCTCGGGCTGTTCTTCGGCGGCCTCGCGGCCTTCGCGCTGGCGCCAGCCATGGTCCAGCCGTCCGTAGCCGGCGGCCGAGTCCGTGCCCAGCTCGCCGCATACCGCCGGACGCTCCTGGCGACGTTCCGCTCGGCCACCTCGATCGGCGACGCCGTGGGCCCCACGGGATTGCGGTGGCTCTCGACGCCCGACCAGGCGATCGCCTGGGGCGTCGCCCTCGGCCTGGCTCCGGACATCGAGTCGCTGCTGACCCGAAGCGCTCCCGATGCCCCCGGAACTGCCGCCGATGCACCAGCCTGGTACCGGCCGCAGCGCCGCGGCGGAGCGGCTGCCGGCGCCTCTGTCGGGCCCGATTCGTCGCCCGGGGCGGTCTTCGCCGGCATCGAAGCGATCGGTGGCGGCGCCGGCCGATCGAGGCTGTGAACGGGCGTCGAGGTCCGACGGATCCGCGGAGATCGAGCACGCCCGGTCCGGCGAAGCCCGGTACGAACAGGCCCGGTACGAACGGATGCATGGTGTCCGGCGGGCCGCGCGGCCATGATGTCGGTCGCTGGCCTGGCCAACAGCCAGGCCGTTGTCCCGGGGGTGCCTGTCATGGCGGATCCAGTCGGTTCGGCTCTGCACCTTGTCCAGAGCGGCTTTACGTTCGTCCAGACCCTCGCACCGGGCGGCTTCGGGGTGCTCCTGATCCCGCTCAGCGTGCTCGGCTTCCTGAGCTACCTCGCCACCCGCAAGGGCTGATCCGCCAGGTCAGCCAGCCATTCCGCGGCCAGCGAGAGGGCCGCGCCCCGGCCGCCCTGCCGCCGGCCGCCCCAGGCCGCCAACGGACGTCCACGAGCCGGCCCGGCGAGCCGCGGCGTCCTGACGGCGGCAGCCCCGAACGTAAGGAGACCGGCTCACGATCCTCCGTGAACCGGTCTGCCTGTCATGAGTCTGGAGTGGCGGACCCGTGGCGCATCGCCCGATCCGCCCCGATCAGCCGGCGCGAGTGTCTGAGCTGATGTTCCCCGCCCGCGGCCGGAACGCCAGGTTGGACCAGTCGGATGCCGCGTCAGGTGCCAGTCGCTCCCGGCGGGATTGCTCGGGATCGTGGCGTTCGAACCTGCTGGTTCGGTGCTTCGGCATCGCGGTCGCTCCTCGGCCGACGCGCTCGCGGAGAGCGTGGTGAGGAAGTGATTCTAGACCCGCCGGTCAACCCGCCCGACCGTGAGTCCCAGCGGGATGGTGCTGTATTCCACGTACGGCAGCCACCAGCGCAGGCTCGCCCGGTCGGTACGCCTCATCTGGCGCGTGCGGCCCGAACAGGCAGCTGCCCAGCGCATGGGCGCGTCCCAGGCAGATGTCCAGGACATAGTCGGGGGCCAGCGACGTGCCGGGTCGAGCCCGACAGCGCAGCTGCACCTGGAGGCGCTCGAGCTCGATGAGGCGAGTTTCACTGTCGAGTTCGTAGGCGGCTCCCCGCAGGATCGCCGACAGGGCCGGACACGCCAGGTTGCGGCGTCCCTGGAATTCGATTCGCAGGGGAATGGTCGACGCATCGGGCTCGTCGAGGGTCATCGATGTGAGGGTCTGCCGGCGACCCACGGCATGACCAGAGCCATCCGGCCTGAAGACGCCGGCGCCGACAGGCGAGTCGAACGGGATCGCTCCAGGGGCTCCGAAATCGAGTCGATTCGGCCTACCATTCTTGCTCATGGCGGCCGCAATTCGATCGCTCCGAGCGTCCGAGGTCGACGCGATGTCGGTGCTCATGGGCCATGCCTTCTTCGCCGATCCCGGGGCGATCTTCACCGAGCCTGACCCCGCCCGTCGGGTCGAGGTCAACGCCGCGATCTTCGCCGTGGTCCTCCGACACGGGTTGGCCGTCGGCGACGTGCTGACGACACCCGACCTGGCCGGAGTCTCGGTTTGGCTGCCACCCGGTCATTCGACAGCGTCGGAGGCGGACCTCGACCGAGCCGGGCAACCCGAAGCCAACGCGATAGCCGGTCCGGAGGCCGCAGCGCGCCTGTCGGTGATGGTCGAGCAATTCGAGGCGCTCCATCGGGCGGTGATCGACGAGCCTCACTGGCGCCTCGAGCTCCTGGGTGTCGATCCGGCCCGCCAGGGCCGGGGGATCGCGAAGGCCCTGATCGCGCCGATCCATGCCCGCGCGGACGAAGCCGGGCAGCCCTGCGAGCTCGAGACATTCACCCCATTCGACGTCGCGTTCTACGAGCGGAGGGGCTATCGCGTGGCAGCCTCGGGCGACATTCCCGGGACCGTGGTCACGATCCGGGCGATGGTTCGCCAGGCGAGGTCGTCATTCGCCACAGCGACAGCTGCCGTCGCGCCCGAGGGAGCGAACGCCAATCGACCGGCGCCCTAGCCGTCCCGTTCGAGCAGCAGCGTGTCCAGGCCGCGCGTCAAGCCGATCCGGCCACCCACCAGCCGGACGGCGAGCAGCGTGCCCGACACGTAGGGCGCGGCCGAGAGGCCGGCGTCATGACGGATCGACAGTCGCTCGTCGGGCAGGCCGAAGATCACCTCCGTCGACACGGAGAAGCTCGGCAGGCGGACGGAATGCACGGGAACGCCATCGACCCAGGCGCCACGCGCCTCTCGGAGCCCGTCGGTCTCGCTCAGCTGGCGACCGACCACCGGCGTTCGCACCCCGGCCAGGCGTTCGGCGAGCTCACGCGAGGTCCCGCTCGGGGCGTCGGGCTTGGTGGCGCTCGCGTAATCGATGATCTCGGCCTGGGGCAGGAACCTCGCGACCAGCATGGCCGCAGCCTGCGCCATCGCGGCCGTGAGGGAGAAGTTCCCCGACGAGATCACGCCGACACCGTGCTCGCGGGCGGCGGCATCGATCGTCTCGAAGTCGGCCGCGCTCGGGCCCGACGATCCGATGACGACGCTCACGCCCCGCTTGATCGCAGCCAGCGTGTGTCCCAGCACGGTCGCGTGCGAGGTGTATTCGATCAGGACGTCCACCCCGTCGAGGGCTTCTTCGACCGAGCCATTGACCGGCATCCCGATTGGTTCGCCGCCAAGGACGAGGCCCAGGTCCTGACCGGCCGCAGAACGTGCGACGGCGGACCTGAGCTCGAGGTCGTCCGCCTCGAGCACGCCAAGGGCCAGGGCCCGGCCGGCCCAGCCGGTCGCGCCGGCGATGCAGACGTTGATCACGGCCGTAGCGTACGCGCCCGGGCGGGCATCGGAGCACACTGCCTTCGATCACATGCGTTTCACGGGCCGCCTCGCATCCGCCGTCCTGCTCGCCGCCTGCCTGGCGGGTTGCACCCAGTCCGGTGCCGGAGAGTCCCCGGGCACGGCTCCATCGGCGAGCGGAGCCGCAGTCTCCGCCTCGGGCGCCGGCGCCAGTGCGGCCTCTGCCTCGGCCAGCCCGTCCGACACCTCCGCGCCTGGCTCCACAGCGACGTCAGCCTCGGTGACTCCGTCCGCGGCGGCCGGCGGATCGGCGAGCGCGCCACCGAATGCCAACCTGGTCACGGTCGGCCTGGCCCAGGGCGGGACCACGATCACGGCTCCGATCGGCGCGAACGTCCTCGTGCAGCTCGGCACGCAGCTGGTCTGGGCGGTCTCCGTCGGGGACACGCAGATCCTCGCGCCAGTCCGCGGCGTGACCCTGGTTCGCGGCGCCCAGGGCCTCTACGTCGGGCTACGGGCGGGCCAGACGACGATATCGGCCATCGGGGATGCGGCGTGCCGATCCGCCACGCCGCCGTGCCTGGTGCCGTCGTTCCATTGGTCGGTCACAATCGTCGTCCAGTGAGGCCGATCGGCCTCCAGCAGCCAGGAACGGTCAGCCGCGCAGTGCCAGCGCAACGATTGGCGGCAGCGCCGCGACCGACGGGGACGCCTCGAAGCGGCTGAGTCGCGGCGTCAGCCGGTGGGCCGTTCGATGAGACGAGTACCAGACGGGCTTCAGGAGCGGCCGAAACGGCGCCCGGACCACGGCCTTCTGCGGGCGTCCGAACATCAGGGTGTTGTGGACGACGCCGACGCCTGATCCGATCGCCGCCGGCCTGTTGCCCGGGTACGCGCCCCACGGCAGCACGCCGAGCGCGAACCCGAGGGCAGCCCAGGCGTTGAGCGAAACGGTTCCGTATCGCAGATCGGCGATGGCGCAATCGATGGCCGCCGCGACGGCCGGGTCGCGCCCGGTTCGCGGGTGGACGATCACGGTCGCGTTCAGGGTCCCCCAGAGCCGCTCGTTCGCGAAGGCGACGGCCCGGTCGATGAAGTCGGCCGTCGAAATCGGCCGCAAGGGCGGTCTCGGCGAAGATCGAACAGAACAATTCCGTCGTGAAGCAGATGTCGTCCGGCTGCTCGGGATCGACACCCTCCACGATCGTCCAGGGCAGCCGATCGGTCGTGCGCGGACCCAGCTGGCGCGCCTCCGGATGTGCCGCGACGAAGGCATCGAATCGAGCGTCCGCACCCGGGTAGTAGGCGACTCGCGGTTTCGTCCGGGCGAGCCGATCCCGGATCGCGGCCAGGAGCTGTCGCCGCTGCGGCCAGCCGGCGTGCGTCACGATGACCCGGGCGGCGTTGCAGTTGAAACCGCCGTTGTTCGTCAGCATCGTGGCGATGTTCTCGGCCTGGCTCGCGATGTCCCCGGCGCTCCAGCGGCCGGGCACCACGATCACCGGACTCACGTTCCCGAGCTCGGCCGAGACGGGCGTGTCGATGAGCCGTTCGTCGCGCGCCCTGCGGTCACGGCCGTCGGGGCCGACGCCGTAGACGATCGCGTCGTACGTCCGATCCGAGCCCGTCATGTGGATCTCGTCGACCTCGGGATGCCGGCAAAGGATGGCGCCGACGTCCGCGCCGCCGGAGACGAACCGGACGACGCCCCGCTCGATGAGCGGCCGCAGGGCGAGCTCCAGGATCGGGCCGAGGTATGCGTTGACCGGATGCAGCTTGCAGAGGACGACGGAGTTCTCGACGAAGAGCTTGCTGATGATGTCCATCGGCCCGATGGAGGACACGTTGCCGGCCCCGAGGACGAGGCAGATTCGACCCGTCGGGTCCACGTCGCCGCGATAGGCGAGTGCCTGGGTCGCCGGCAGCTCGGCCGCGGTGACCCCGGGCTCCATCCAGACTTCGCCGGTAATGCCGAGGTAGAAGAGCCGGTCGTACATCGAGGCCGGGAAGACCTGGGCAGCGACCTGCCCGTCGGGCCGGGTCCGCACGGGGCCCGCGATGCGGGGCACGCCGCCCCGGTCGATGTCCCGCAACGCGTCGCGAAGCAGGCGGACGTTCCGGATGAAGAACATCGGCCCGACCAGCGCCTCTTCGCCGGCCGAGGGATCAGCCGGGTCGAGGCCTTCAGCCTCGATGCAGGCCGCGGCCCATCGATCGGCGACGGCCACGGCATTAACCAGGACCCGTTCGAGCAGCCGGACCCGCTCGCCGGGGCTCGTGGCGACCCAGGCGGCGGCGTTCGCTCGCAGGGTGTCGAGGGCGCCATCCAGCACGTCGGTCCCGGTTTCGAGCAGGACGTCGTCAGCCGGGAGTTCGCTGGCTGGGACCGGCGTGGTGGGCGCGGTCACGAGTCCCTCCTGACGAACCTTGGCGTGCTCCGGCTGCCAGCGTAGTCCCGCCGGCCCGGGATCACATCCCCCGCCAGCCCCGGCGTGGCGTCGCGGCCGATGCCGCAGCGAGGGCGGCGTGGCGCCCCAGCCGACCCCATAGTCCGTCGGCGAGGCGTCAGTCGCCCGCGCCGGGGCTGCCTTCGAGCGCCTCCTGGATCGCCACGTGGAGTCGTGCCCCGGTCGGTTGACCCGTCAGGGTCGTCACGGCCGATGGCCCGGAATCGGTCTCCCAGCTCAATTCGAGCCCGGGCGACGTGAGGACGAGCGGCGTGTCCGGGTGGATCCGGCGAATGTTCTCGATCAGCGTCCGCGCGCCGTCGGCGTCGCCGCTGGCCCAGACGTCATAGACGAGCACATCGGCCCGTTCCGCGAGATCGCAGGGCTGCCCGGCCAGCACGGGGCAGCGGTTCCGCATCGGGCCTGCGCATTCGGTAGCCTCATAACCGAGGCGCCGGAGCGCGTCGGTTTCCTGGCCGGCCAGGTCAAGGTCATGATGGACGACGAGGACGCGAGTCATCCCGCACCTCCGCAATCGGCACCGCCCCGGATGGGCGTTCGCCGAAGCGTGGGTGGCCTCCGACCGTTCGACCAGAGGCGGATGTCACCCCGTGACGGGCCATCTGGATCGAAATCCGGGCGGGCATCCCAGGCGGGAGATGCGATCGTGGCGGCGATCAGAGTTCGGGCGCGAGGGCCGCTGCGGCTTTGGCCAGGAACCAGCGAGCCGTGCCCCGTCCGACGATCCCGAGGACGCCACGGTCGATGACGTAGCCGACGAGGCCGAACGGGGGGGCATAGTGGCCATCGAGCGCGATCTCGTCGGCGCCGATCTCGAGACGGCCCGCGAACACCGGGAACAGCGGCGCCAGGGTCGCGGCTCGCCATTCGATGGCGACCATCCAGCCGTGACCGACGCGCCGCGGCACCCCGACGCTGACGATCGCCGACTTCCGGAACGCCGTGCGACGCTCTGGGCTGACCCGAAGCTCCAGGTCGCAGAGGTAATTGTCGAAGCCGGCCGCGTCGCGTCCGGTCGGCTCGCCGAGCCAATCTTCGGCCGCTGCCCCGAAGACGGCCGGAACCCGATCGAGATCGACAATGGCCGGGATGTCGACCCGGAGCGCGACGACCGGCGCGCCGTCGGCCTCGGCCTGAAGTTGATCCTGGTCGTGGATCTCGCCGGTTCCGGTCCCCGTCGCGTCCGACATGCGAGGGACTGTGGGGCTCGACCGCGACGAGTGCGAGAGCCGAATGGCCCATTTGGGGTGCGCGGACGGCAGGGAGCGTGACCGGCCGGCTCAGGCCCCGTCGGCGGCGGGGACTCCGAGCATGCCCGGGTCGACGATCGGCTGGGCGGCCGACGGTCCCGGCGGCGGCAGCGGCTCCGGGGCGAGCCCGGTCGGTTCGCTGACCTCCGTGTCGAACACGTGCAGCGCGATCCGCCAGGTGGACGAGACGATGGCCACGACCGGCACCGCCAGGAACATCCCCATCACCCCGGCCAGGGCAGAGCCGGCCGGGATCGCTGCCATGACGATGGCCGGATGGAGGTTGACGGCCTTCGCGTAGACCAGCGGTCCGACGAAGGAGCCCACCACGATGTTGAAGATGAGCGTCCAGATCAGCATGATCGCGATCTGCTGAGGCGTGCCGACGGCGACCGTCACGAGGAACGCCAGGCCCGTCGAGATGAAGCTGCCGATGTAGGGGATGAAGCCCAGGATGAAGGCGAGCACGCCGAGTGGCAGCGCCAGCGGGATCCCGAGGACCAGCATGATCACGACCTGGGAGGCCGCGCCCACGGCCGAGATCACGCCCGTGGCGATCATGTAGCCGCTGAGGATGCCGATCGAGCGGGTTCCGAGCTCGTCGATGCCGCGCCCACGGGCGCTGGCGAACCGGCCGGCCAGTCGCCGACCGGCAACCGGTCCGTCCCGCAGGAAGTAGAAGGCCAGGAGCAACCCGAGCACGATGGTGACCCCCAGCGCCACGAGTTCGGAGGAAAGCGCCGAGATTGCGCCCAGGAGCTGGCCGCTCGCGGACTGGATCGTGTCGACGAACCACTGCACCCGGCCACCGGTGGCGTCGTTGATGGATCCCGCCCCGGAGTTGCCCGAATCGGCCATCTGGCTGCCATACCCGATGAGGGCGGCGATGCTGAGCGCGGAGATGACCACGACGGCGAGCGTCACCCCGCCGACCACGGCGGCCGCCGCCCGGGTGCGGCCCCAGCCACGATGGACGAGGGAGCCCATCAGCGGCAGGAACGTCGCCGCGACGAGAATTCCGAGGATCATCGGCGCGACGATGACCGGGACGATGGTGAGCACCCTGATGACGAGGCCGGCCAGCGCGATCGCGACGAGCATGCGCCAGCTCCACTGGCCGAGCCGGTCGAGCCAGACCGGCACGATCGCCGGGCGGCCGGTGTCGCCCTCGGCGTCGATGACGGCCACGACTGCGCCGGTCACGGCCAGGATCATCGCCACGACGGGAATGGCCGCGAACATGCCGACGACGCCGGCAATGACGGCGCCCGCCGGCACGGCCACGAGCACCATCGCCGGGTGGATGCTGACGGTCTTGCTGTAGAGGATCGGCGCGACGATCTTGCCGCGGACGACGTTCACGATCCCGATGACCAGCAGCATGATGAACGCAGTCTGTGGGCCGACGCTGGCCCACGCCACGAGCAGGATGACGAGGCCCGAGACCAGGCCGCCGAAGTAGGGAATGAAGCCGCCGAGGAAGACGAGCACGGCGAGGGGTGCCGCGAGCGGGATCCCCAGCAGGTACATCGCGACGAACTCGATGAGCGCCGTTCCGGCGCTGATCACGGCCGTCCCGCGGAGGTAGCCACCGACTCTGCGTCAGGGCGTCCTGGCCGGCCGAGCCGAGCCGATTGCGAGCGTCCGAGACTCGTCTGCCGGGCGAGCCAGTCCCACGCCTTGTCGCCGTCGAGGAGGAAGAAGAAGATCTCGAAGCCGGCGAGGATCGAAATCGTCACCGCGGTGGATACCGTCCCGACGACGCCACTCAGCGAGTCAGCGACTGCAGCCTTGGCCGTATCGGCCGCGTTCTGGATCGTGGCCTGCACATTCGGGGGCACGTTCAGATCGGTCAGGACGCCTTTGACCTTGGTCACGCCATCGCTCACGGAGGTGCCGAGATTGACGATGCTCGGCACGAACGCGAGGACGATCAGCGCCGTGACGACGACGAAAACGAGGAGCGCGACGAGGGTGACCACGCTCGCCGCCTTGATTCGGGACCAGCCGCGGGCCCGCAGGCGCATGACCAGTGGGGCGAACGTGGCGCTCACGATGAGGGCGATGACCACGGCCGCGGTCACGACGTACATCAGGCCGGCGAGGTACAGCAGGACGGCCAGCATGGCCGCAATGACCAGCACGCGCCAGCCCAGTTCCGCCAGGTTGACCAGCCACGGCGGCACGACCTGACGCGAGGGCGCGGGGCTGGACTGGTCCGCGATCACCTGAGCCGTCGACCTCCAGGCTGGAGCGAACTGGCAGGACGCCGGGCGTCTTCCCGGTCCGCCCTCCGGCGTCCGGCCATCCTACGCCGAGCGCAGACCCGGGTGCTCACCCCTTCGGGATGACAAGGCGGCAGCCGGTCGCCGAGCCGCCGGTCCGCCGTCACTGGTTCGGCGTGGGCCGCCTGATTCGCAGCATCTCGTTGGCGCCGCGCCGGAACTCGTATGGCACGCGGACGATCTCCGCGTCTGCGCCGTGCTCGCGCACGGCCTCGATCACGGGCGCGACGTGCAACGAGCGGTCGCCCTCGAGGTCGACCAATGGGAAGATCCGGACCTCCGAGGCAATGCGCAGCAGCTCGCCGACCGAAGCGACGTGGAAGTCCCGGGAGAGCTGGGTCGAGTAGAGGAACAGGAGGTGCGACGAGAGCGCCAGGGCGAAGGCCTCGGCGGCGAACGGGAGGGACGGCAGCGCAGCAGTGACGTAACGGCCGGCGGCGCGCCCGGCATCGAAGTCGTCGAGGAACCGGCGCATCGCCACCAGCCGGTGCCGGCCGACGTCGGCGGCGTCCGCGAAGCGATCCCAGACGTAGCCGTCCGCGTCCTCGACCATGTCGGCGATCAGGACCGGGGCGATCTCATCGACCCGCCGCCGGATCTCGGGCCCGGTGAACCGGTAGATCGGGTCGCACGCCGTCACTCGATGGCCGTCGGCCGTGGCCTCGGCCGCGAAGCTCGCCGGGCCGCCGCCGCAGTCCAGGATCCGGCCCGCCAGGTCAGCCTGCCGGAGGTCGAACATCCCGATGTATTCGTCCAGGGAGCGTCCCCACGGCACGACCTCGTCGAGCTTCATCGCCGGCCCAGTCGCATCGAGCCACTCTAGCGTCGGGGCGAGGGTCGGACGGCGCGGGATGTCGCACCAAGATCTCGCGCGGTGACGCCGCCGTGGGCGGTGGCGGACCCGATCGGCGCGCGCCGCTGCCTAGGTCGTCGGGCAGAGCTCCACGACGCGTCGCCGGGTGTGGGCCCTCGCCGTCAGCGCGGCCAACAGGCGGAACCGGCCGGTGGCCGGCGCCTGCAGTGCGCTGCATTCCAGCCAGACCGCGCCGTCTCGCCAGACCGGTTCGGTCCAGCGTCCGCAGGCGCAGTTCGGCTCGCTGTCGTTCTCGCGCTCGATCAGGTCGAGTGCCTTGGTGTGGTCAACGGTGCGTGTCGTGGTCATGTGAGCAGAAATCCTGTTGTGAATACGATCCGTTCCGTATCATAGCTCAGTGACGACCGACAATCAAGACGCTCCGTATCGAAAGCCACGGACCGGCCGGCCACGGACCGGCCGGCCACGGAGCGATCGCGTCCACCGCGCCATCCTGGAGGCCGCCCGCGAGCTGCTGACCGAAGGCGGCTTTGCGGCCCTTCGTCTCGAGCACGTGGCGCATCGGGCCGGCGTCGGCAAAGCCACCATCTACCGCCGCTGGGACTCCAAGGAAGCGCTCGCCCAGGAACTCCTGACGGAGCTCGCCGCGCCGCACATCGCTGTCGCCGAATCGGACGACACCCGCGAGGAGATGCTGGCGGCCGTCCTGAACCCGATGCGCGCCATCACGGAGTCGTCGTTCGGGCCGGTCATCCGGGCGATGCTCTCGCAGATCGCCTCGGATCCGAATCTCGGGGATCCATTCCGGGCCACCGTCGTCCAGGCGCGGCGGGATGAGATCGCCCGGGTCATCGGGAGGGGCATCGCGCGTGGCGACCTGCGGCCGGACGCCGACCCGGAGCTCGCCACGGAGCTGCTTGTCGGGCCGGTCTACTTCCGCCTCATGTTCGGCGGCGAGCTGACCGAGGCGTTCGCGAATCGGGTGGTCGACAACGTGTTGAGGGGCTACCGCGCCTGATCGGCGGCAGCCCCTCGCAGAGAATCCGAGTGGTGGTCGAAGGCGTCAGCGCCCGACGCTGGCGGACCGGCCGCTGATCGAACGCCAGACGAAGAGGGCGATGATCGCGCCGATCACGGCGACGACGATGCTGTAGAGGTTGACGCCGCTGACGTCCGAGCCGCCGAGGAGGGCCTGGGCGAGGAAGCCGCCGACGACCGCGCCGACGATGCCAAGGATGACTGTCCCGAGCACGCCTTCCTTGCCGCCAGCAATCATGTTGGCGATGAACCCTGCGATCGCGCCAAGGACGATCCAGCTGATGATTCCCATGCGGTGGTGACTCCCTCTGACTCCGGAATTGCGGCGTTGCTGCCGATGTCGGAAGGATGCCCGGCCGACCCGCGCCGGCACGTCAACAAGTCGGGCCCAAACCTGTCAGATCTCTCGCGATCCGGCGCCTGAGTGGGCGACCAGCCGCCCGATCAGGAGGCCGCGGCGGCCGGGAGCGCCCGGCCCGTCAGGCGGAGGTCGTGCTGCTCGATGGCCCGGACTTGTCGCCGGCGGAGTCCTTGCCGGACGCAAGGGCATGAAGCACGACCTCGAGCAGGACGACGAGCAGGGCCCCCAGCAGCGCGAGCTCCAGGCCGAACGCCGCCCAGGCGATCACGAAGGCGATCACCGCCAACCCGCCGATCCGCAGGCCGGCGATGTGCTCGCGGGCCCAGCCCATCGTGGTTGAAGCAGGCGCGTCAGTCCCCTGGCCGGCCGTCGTGGCCGTCGTCGCCGGGGTCATCGCCGAGGTCGTCGCGGCCGTCGAGGTCGTCGTGGTCGTCGCGGCCGGGGTCATCGCCGAGCCCGAGGCCGGCGCAGCCGCGGCGCCGGTCGGGGCGCCCATCGCGGCTGCCGGCTTCTGGCGGGAGGCGCTGATTCGTGCGTTCAGGCTCACGAGCCATCGTGGCCGGCTCGTGAGGTAGGCGACGATCGCGATGACGATGCTGCCGATGACGATCAGCCGCGTGAACCCGTAGAGGTCGTCGAACACCGCGCTCAGCACGCCTCGCACGGTTGTCGCCGTATCGCCGTCATCCAGCGAGTCGATGATCGAGCCGGCGACCGACTGCAGGGCGAAGCGGGCCAGGATGATCGCGACCGCGCCGCCGATGGCGAGGTAGATCACCATCCAGCGCCGCCGCGGCGCGTACCAGATCGTCACCAGGATCAGGAGGATCGCGAGCAGGACCGTGGCGATCGTGATCAGGTCGAAGTAGCGCACGTACTGCTGCGCCTGGACCAACTTGTCGGCCGGCATGAGCCGGACCGTCCCGAAGTCCGCCGGCAGCGTGACCCCGAGGACCTTCTCGATCACGGCCTGCGCGCCCGGTGACAGGCCGTTGGACACGTCGGGGAGGTTGGCGTCGGCCGGGATGAGGCCCGCCTGCTGCAGCTGGGTCAGGGCCTGCCCGATGAGCGGCCACAGGTCGAGATGGATGTAGCCATCCGCGATCGTCAGGTTGGGCGTGTCGCCGCGGAGGATCCGGACGATCTGCGCGTGGGCGACCCGGTTGGCCGTGATCCATGCCTGCTGGAATTCAGGACTGGCCATCCGCTTCGCGAGGCGCTGCTGGATCTGGTCCTGGAGCGCCTGCGTGATCGGTCCCGCCGCAAATCCGGCCTTGGGCGGGAGGACGTTGACGAGTTTCTGCTGGACGTCCAGCGCGATGATCACCTGGCTGGCAATCTGCTCGCTCATCGCCGCCTGGACGGCCGGGTTGGCCGCGACCGGACCGACGAGGCTGACCCATCGATCCGTATTCAGCACGGTCTGGTGGACCCAGACCGTGACCGACGAGGTCAGGATCGCCAGGCAGGTGAGGAGGAACAGGAGGACCAGCAGCACCCGGCGGCGGCGTGTCGGACGGCGCCGGTTCGAGCTGCCGTCGGCTTCGGCTGCCGCCGCCGGGGTCGCCGGTGATGCGTTCGTCGGCGCCGTCGAGGTGACGTCAGTGGCGTCGTCGGACGCGGTCATCTGGTCCTCCGGGTGCTGGGCGTTCAGTGATCTCCAGAGGCCGGTTACTTGCCCGCCATCTGCCGGGCGACCTCGTCGCTGACTTCGTTCTGCCGGCGCTGCTTGGCGCGGCGGACGAGGATGATGCCGATGACCCACGGCCACAGGAAGCTGACGATCGCGCCGATGACCACCGCCGTCCCGTAATTCGTGGTCGGGTCGTTCCCGAACGCGTGGATCGTGAGCAGCAGGTAGGTCACGATCGCGCCCAGTGACACGCCGATCAATCGCTGCAACATGTGCGTCCTCCCCCGGACCCCGTCCGGAACGACGGGCTTCCCCTTCCGACTCCAAGCGGAGTGGCGACAGTGTGCGCCTCGGGCGCAACCGCCGGACCACCCTGTGCGGGTGACTCGCATCTTCGGGTGCGGACGTGGCGAGCAGCAGGGCCCGACGGCCCGCGACGACCGGGCTGAAGCGCCCGTGATCCGAGGCGCGGCGAGCCCGGCCCGCCCGACCTCAGCTGTCGAGGGCACTCCGAATCGCCGCACCGACCTGGCTCGTTGACGCGGCTCCGCCGAGGTCCGGCGGCCGCGGGCCACTCCGGGCGACTGTCCGCAGCGCGTCCATCACGCGCTCGGCCGCAGCCACCTCGCCGAGATGATCCAGCAGCATCGCCGCCGACCAGACCGCGGCCATCGGGATTGGCGATGCCCTGGCCGGCGATCGTGGGGGCCGAACCGTGGACCGGTTCGAACATGCTCGGGTGCCGTCGGGGCGGATTGAGATTGGCCGATGCCGGCAGGCCGAGCGACCCCTGGATCGCGCCACCGAGGTCCGTGAGGATGTCGGCGTAGAGGTTGCTGCCCACGACGACATCGAGCGAATCCGGAGCGGAGACGAACCGCGCCGCCAGCGCATCGACGTGATATGGGGTCAACTCGACCTCCGGGAAGTCCCGGCCGACCTCGGCCACGACCTCGTCCCAGAGCACGGCGCTGTACTGGAGCGCGTTCGACTTCGTGGCACTGGCGAGGCGCCGGCGCCGCTTCCTCGCCTGCTCGAAGGCGTAGCGCGCGATCCGCTCGATGCCGCGACGGGTGAAGACCGAGGTCTGGAGCGCCACCTCCTCGGGCCTGCCGGTATGGAATCGGCCGCCCATCCCCGAGTACTCGCCTTCGGTGTTCTCGCGGACGCAGAGGATGTCGACGTCGTCGGGGCCCCGATCCCGGAGGGGACTCGGGATTCCCTCGAGCACCTGGACCGGGCGCAGGTTCACGTACTGGTCGAAGTGCTGGCGGATCGGCAGGAGCAGGCCCCACAGCGAGACATGGTCCGGCACGGCCGACGGGAGCCCGACCGCGCCGAGGTAGATCGCGTCCGAATCCGCGAGCCGGTCCAGGCCGTCCGCCGGCATCATCCGGCCGTTCGCGAGATACCACTGGCAGGACCACGGCCAGGTCGCCCGCACGAACCGGAACCCGCCGTCGAGTTCTGCCACCCGGTCGAGCACGGCCAGGCCCTCGGGGATGACCTCGAGGCCGATCCCGTCGCCCGGGAGCACGGCCAGGGTGTGCGTCCTCATCGGCTGTCAGCCGGCCTCACGGGTAGCGATACGAGGCGCGATCGATCTCCAGCAGCATCGCCGTGGTCTGGACCTGGACCCAGATCCCGGCCAGCGCGACGACGATTGCGGCAATGCTCCAGACGATCGACTGGCGGATCACGAGGCCGATTTCGCCGGCCGAGAGGCTGTCCACCTTGACGACCCCGAACAGGATCAGGATGCCTCCGACGGCCGCGCCCGCCCCGCCGACGGCGGTCAGGACGATGACGAGGTAGCGGGGGACGCGCAGGGCGATGGTGCCGAACGCGAACACGACGGCGACGATCGCGCCGAAGATCCAGGTCAGCGTGGAGCCCGTGCCGATCGCGACGCCGAAGGCCTGGCCGAGCGCAAAGCCGACGCTTGCGCCGAGCAGGACGACCGCGAACCAGTAGAAGAAGTAGGACAGCACGGCGAACAGGATGCCGACGAAGAAACCGACGACCCAGCTCGTCACGGTCGAGAGGAACCCGTCACCGAAGATCACCTGGACGGTGTTCGCCCCGAAGACGAGGCCGGCGAAGAAGCCCCAGATCGGCAGCAGGATCAGGAACCACTTCCAGCCGGCGAACGCGAACGCGAGCCCGATCCCAAGCGCCAGCAGGCCGACCGCGACCTGTTCGAGGATGTCCATCGCTGCCCTCCCCAACCGGCCGGATCGGGTCGATCCTGGCCCGGTCGCCAGTCTGCCATATCGGATCGGTCCAGAGTTCCGTTGTCCCGGTGTCGAGTGGCCGCGCGAGGCCGTCGCCGCCGGAGCACGATGACGAACAGCGAGTCCGCACCCGCGGCAGGGCAGGGAGGGGAACCGATGACGAAGCGCCGATTGCGAGGCGTGGCGCCATGAGCGACGCCACTCGGACACCTGCACCCAAGGCGGCACCCGCGCTGGTCGACGCGCGGATGTCGCTCGGGGCGGCGGTCCTTGACGACCTGTTCCCCGAGGGCGACCAGCTGCGCCGGTCGCAGCGGACGTACATCGTGCTCCTGACCATGGCCGGCCTCATCGCGACGTTCGGGCTGTACGCGGACTCGGTCGCGGCGATCATCGGCGCGATGGTCGTCGCGCCCCTGGGCGGGGCGATCATGGCCGCCGCCGCGGCGCTCGTCACAGGGCGCACGAGCAGGCTCCCGCGCGTGCTCGCCGAAGTCGTCCTCGGCTCGGCCTTGGTCGTCGCGATCGGGTTCGGCATTTCGTTCCTGCTGCCCAATCCGCTCGTGCTCAACCCTTCCATCGAGGCGCGTACCTCACCCGGCCTGCTGGACCTGGGAGTCGCGCTCGCGGCCGGGGCTGCCGGCGCCTACGTGGCGGTCCGGCGAACCGGTTCCGATGCCCTGCCGGGCGTCGCCATCGCCGTGTCCCTGGTGCCGCCGCTGGCGACCGTGGGCATCTGCCTCCAGATCGGCCGCTGGGCCGACGCCGCCGGGGCGCTGACGCTGTTCCTGGCCAACTTCGCGGCGATCGTCGTGGTCGCCGTGGTCGTGTTCATCATCGCCGGGGCCCGTCCGGCGGCCGGCCTGACCCGCGAGCGTCGCCGACTGCGAGAAGGGTTCGCGGTCGCCGTCGTCGGCCTGATCGTCGTGGCCATTCCCCTCGCGCTGCGCAGCACGAGCATCATCAGCCAGACCAACGAAGCGAACGTTGCGGCGCCCGTCGTCCAGTCGTGGCTCGACGACCTCCAGCTCACCGTCGTCGACTACTCCATCGACGGCTCGAAGGTCTACCTCCAGCTGAAGGGCTCCGACCAGCCGCCCCCCGCATCGGCGCTGGCGGCGGATCTCGCGAAGGCGCTCGGGCGGCCGGTCGATCTGACCATCGACTACCTCGCGACCTCCCGCCAGCAGGTCGCGGGCGCGCCCTGAGCCACGCCGCGGCGGTGTCACGTCCCAGTGGGCCAGCCGGGCGGCTTCGCGCCTGACACCATGACGGCTCGCACCGTGCCCGCAGGAGAGCCATGCCAGCACTGACGACCGGCGAACTCCTCTTCATCATGTTCATCGGGCTCGGCCCGATCAAACCTGCCGTCCGTTATCTCGGGCTGATCCACGGTCGGGACTTCGCCGAGGCGCGCCGCATCGCCCTGATGGCAATCGGCGCCGCGGGCCTGGCGGCGTTCGCCCTGCTGCTGCTCGGAGACCTGCTGGAGGCGCTCTTCCATTTCTCGATTCCGTCGATCGAGATCGGCGGGGCCCTGATCCTGCTCGTGATGGGCATCCAGATGGCCCTGCAGCACCCGGAACCGGAGATCGCGGAGAAGGTCGTCGATGCCCATCGGCTCGCCCTGGTGCCGCTGGGCGTCCCGCTGACCCTCAACCCGATCGGCATGGTGACGCTCATCGTCGGGTCGAGCACGTCGTCGGTTCAGAAGCTCGTGTCGGACGCCGCCGTCATCGTCGCCATCCTGCTGATCGACGTCGTGGCGTTCCTCGTCCTGGCCCGCTTTCGCAGCGTGCCGCCCGGCGTGCTGATGATCGCAGAGGTCGTGCTCGGGATCCTGCTCGCCGGGCTGGCCGTCGAGGTGCTGTTCCGGGGCCTGGCCGACGCGGGGCTCATCGCCGACATTCCGCACGGTTGATCCGGGCGGACCGCCCGGCGAGACGCACGATCCGGCGGCGGATCACATCGTCGGCGGCTCAGCCTCACGGACTCCGAAGGCACCCTGGATGCCCGGCCGATTGAGATACCAGATCACGACGATCGGGATCAGCGCCGCCGCAAATCCGTAGCTCAGGCTGCCGGTGCCGATCGTGACAAAGACGGCGTCAAGCAGGCCGAAGATGGCGAGCAGGAAGGTGAAGAACCACGCCCAGGCCTGCCTCGCCCAGAGGGCGAGTGCGGCCGCGATGTAGGCGATGCCGATGCCGAGCGTGAGGAGGCCCCAGAGGAACGAGCCGTTGCCGACATCGCCCGGGCCGAAGGCGACCCAACCCGTGATCTGGACGCCCACCACGAGGTTCGCGACCCCGGCCATCAGGGCGAAGAACGCGATGATGATGATCCCAATCGGTGGCGGTCTCATCCCTGTCACCTCACTCCGGCTGGTCCAGCACGTCCGTGGCTGATCTTGCCATACGGCTCGTGGCGGTTGGTACCATTCGGGGCCCCGAAGATGAGGCGGCCGGGTTCGAGCTGGCGCCGCGAGGATGACGATGATTCAACCGCCCGACGCCGACGATCTGTCGCACGGCCACGCCTGCTGTGCTCCGTCGGCGCCCGCAGCCACGGCGGGGCCCCTCGCGGCGCCCGCAGCGACGGTAGGGCCCGTCGGCGCGCGCCGGGTCCCGGCGCTCTCGCTCGACGGCGCTGCGTCGGCCGGGTTCGCGGCGATGGCCGGGATGGTCCGGATCCCGGGCGGCGAGTTCCGGATGGGCAATCCCCGAGGTGACGGCTATCCCGCCGACGGTGAAGCCCCGGTCCACCCAACGCGACTGCGGCCGTTCTGGATGGATCGCACGACCGTCACCAACGAGATGTTCGGGGCGTTCGTGGCGGCCACTGGCCACGAAACGGAATCGGAGCGCTACGGCTGGTCGTTCGTGTTCGGCGGCCTCCTGCCAGAGGACTTCGAGGACACGGCGGGCGTGGCCGGCGCACCATGGTGGCGGCAGGTCTTCGGGGCCGACTGGCGTCATCCGGAAGGTCCGCACTCCTCCATCGACGAGCGGGCGGCTCACCCGGTCGTGCACGTGTCATGGACGGACGCGGATGCGTACGCGGCGTGGGCCGGCAAGCGCCTTCCGACGGAGGCCGAGTGGGAGCACGCTGCCCGGGGCGGCCTCGACGGGTTCGCCTATCCCTGGGGCGCTGAGCGCGAGCCGGACGGGCGCCACCTGATGAACGTCTTCCAGGGGCACTTCCCGAATGAGAACACCGGCGCGGACGGTTTCCTCGGGACGGCCCCGAGCGGCGCGTTCCCGCCGAATGGCTATGGGCTCGATGCCATGACCGGCAATGTCTGGGAGTGGTGCGCCGACTGGTTCAGCCCCACGACCTACCGCGATGCCATCGCGGACAACCCAACCGGTCCCTCGTTCGGCACCCATCGCGTCCAACGCGGCGGCTCGTACCTCTGCCACGAGTCCTACTGCTTCCGGTATCGAGTGGATTCGCGCAGTGCGAACACGCCGGACAGCGCCGCCGGGAACGTGGGGTTCCGCTGCGTCCGCGACGACGACGGCTCCGACGAGGGCCGATCGACGTCATGACGGGCGAACGGACTGGCACGACCGGCCCGCCCATGGATACTACCGGGACGCGCTGTCGTTCCCGCAGCCGTGATCTCAAGGGGGCTTGACGCATGCACGAGATGGACCCGACCGCCGAGATCGGACTCCAGCTGAGCCCCCGGGCCAAGCTCGAGATCCTCGGCGCGATCCTGCTGGCGCTCTTCCTGTTCGCGCTCGACCAGACGGTCGTCGGCGTGGCGCTGCCGCGGATCGTGACCGATCTCAGCGGCAACAACCTCTACGTCTGGGTCGTCACGATCTACCTGCTGACGAGCACGATCAGCGGTCCGATCTACGGCAAGCTCTCCGACCTGTTCGGGCGGCGGCCGATCATCATCTTCGCCGTCTCCCTCTTCCTCGTTGGCTCCGTGATGTCCGGCCTCAGCCAGGAGATGTGGCAGCTCATCGTGGCGCGGGGCGTCCAGGGCCTTGGTGGCGGGGCAATCTTCCCGGTCGCGCTGGCCGTGGTCGCCGACCTCTACACCCCCGCCGAACGCGGCAAGTACCTCGGCCTCTTCGGGGCGGTCTTCGGCCTGTCGTCGCTTCTCGGACCGGCCATCGGCGGGATCATCACCGACACGGTCGGCTGGCACTGGATCTTCTTCATCAACGTCCCGATCGGCCTGATCTCGCTCTTCGTCCTGTGGCGCCTCCTGCCGGCGATCCGCCGGCCCGGACGCCGGCAAGAACATCGATTACGTGGGCGCGGCCGTCTTCTCGGTTGCCATCGCGCTGTTCCTGATCGGCTTGACGAACAAGTCGACGGGCGAATGGACGGACACCCCGGTCGGCGGGCTGATGGCGCTGGGACTGCTCTTCGGCCTCGTCTTCATCTGGATCGAATCGCGCGCCGTGGATCCGATCGTGCCGTTGTCGCTGTTCCGGATCCGGACGTTCTCGATCTCGGTCGCGGCGATGTTCCTGGCCGGCTTCGGGTTCTTTGGCGCGATCATCTTCCTGCCCCGGTGGTTCCAGGTCGTGGCAGGCGCCAGCGCCACGGAATCCGGCTACAGCATCCTGCCGCTCCTGTTCGGCCTGATCTTCGGTGCGGTCGCGTCGGGCCAGATCGTCGCCCGGACCGGCCGCTACAAGTGGTTGACCTTCGGTTCGCTGCTGATGCTCGCGCTCGGCCTCTTCCTGATGACCAACCTGCATGCCGACACGTCGCGGCTGATGCTGTCGCTGTGGATGCTGATCACGGGCCTCGGGATCGGGCCGTCCTTCGCGGTCTTCACCCTGATCGTCCAGAACGCCGTCGCGGCGAGTCGCGTCGGTGCCGCGACGAGCAACCTGACGTTCTTCCAGCAGATCGGCGGGACGATCGGGCTGACCATCGCGAGCACCCTCTTCGTGGCGCGTCTGGCGACCGAAGTCCCGGCACAGTTGCTCGGCAAGGGCATCCCCAAGGAGATCGTCGACCAGTTCGGGTCGGGCGCAGAATGTCGACATCTCCGGGGTCGGCGATCTCGGCCAGCGAATCCTCGCGAGCATCCCGCCCGCCGCGCAGGCGGTGATCGCGCCGCTCGTCCCGGCCATCGTGGCCGCCATCTACGAGGCCGTCTCCGTCGCCATCGCCTCGACGTTCTGGGTCGGCATCATCGCCGCGCTGGCAGCGGCGTTCTTCGTGCTGTTCCTCAAGGAAGTCCCGATGCGCGCCACGTTCGAGGTCGAATCGGACGCGCCCGCGGACCTGATGGCAGGCGAGGCAACTGCCTGAAACCCAGATCGGCTGACCAGCCGATCCGGCATGAGGCGGCGTCCTGGTGCGTGACCCGTCAATGAGCGACTCGCAGCGCCCCGAACTCGTCCGGGTTGGCGGCGGCCGGCGGCTCGGGCCGTCGGTCGTGGTGATCGTCGCGGCCGTCGTCCTGGTCGGGGCCGCCATCGTCAAGCCCTGGCAGGCCAGTGACCAGTCGGCCGCATCGGCCGGGCCCTCGGCCTCTGCAGTGGCCAGTCACACGGAGGCGGCCCTGCCGTCACCGGACGTCCCGGGCGGATCTGCGCCGGGCGGCAGCCGGCCGACCCCTGGCGTTGGGTCGCAGCTGTTCCACGGCCTCGATCTGACGTTCCTCGGCACGTACGACCCGCATCCGGGCTGGGGCGTGGCCGTCGCCTCCGTCCCGACCGGTGAGCTCCCGGCGGCCACCGGGGCGCCGCCGCGGGTCCCGGTCGAGGACTGGCATGCCGTGAATCCGAACGCTCCTGGACCGGGCCCCACCGTCGATCAGTCCGGTTCGACCACGATCGCCGTCGCGGTCACCTGGCCCGCGGGGACCCAGCCGACCAGCGTCGGGCTGGACTACCTGGGCCTCGTGGCGCCATCGGGATCGTCGCGGCCCGACAGCTCCATCGGCAGGGCTCGATTCCTGTGGTTTCGGGGATCCGGTGCCTTCTACGTGGCGCCGGCGTCAGTCGTCCCCGAGGACCCCGCGGGCTGGCTGGCGCGCGGCTGGCCGGCCGGCAGCTACGCGTTCTCCGTCACACGGCCGGACGGCTCGAATGCGATCCTGTATTTCAGCCTGAGCGGCAGCACTTCCTGACGGCGGAGTTGCGCGTGGTGCGAAACGCCAACGAACGGGTGATCGAGCGGTTCTACCGCGCCTTTGCCGATCGCAACGGGACCGAGATGGCGACGTGGTATGCCGGCGACGCCACGTTCTGGGATCCGGTGTTCGGGACCCTGCGCGGTCCGGAAGCGGGGGCGATGTGGCGGATGCTGACGGCCAGTTCGAGCGACCTCCGGATCGAGCTGCTGGATCGCGAGGCGGACGGCGACCAGGGATCGGCGCACTGGCTCGCGAAGTACACGTTCAGCTCCACCCGGCGCAGGGTCGTCAACGACGTGCATGCCACGTTCCGCTTCGATGGCGGCCTGATCGCCGATCATCGCGACTCGTTCGACTTCCACCGCTGGGCCCGCCAGGCCCTCGGGCCGTCCGGCCTGCTGCTGGGCTGGACGCCGATGCTGCGCAGCTCCGTCCACCGCCGCGCCCGGGCCCAGCTGGACGAATTCATGACCGGCCCACGCGTGGTGCTCTCGGAGGGGGAGTGACTCTGGCGTCGCGGCGGGCCACGTGAGGCGTCGCCTGCGCGACGAGCGCACCGAGGGCGCGGCCCCGCCGCCGGCCAGGCCTAGAAGAGCGGCGTCAAGGCCACCAACTCATCGTGCGATGCCGGTTGGATCGCGCCGTCCCGGCCTGAGCGGCGGCGATGCGTGGAGGCGAGAGTCAGGCCCGCCACTCGCGCTCGTAGTCGTTCTCGTTGATGTGACCGCGTTCGTACGTGTCGATCCGGTCGATCGGCGCTCCGGGGTCGTCCTGGGGCCGACCCTCCTCCTCGTCCACGAGCTCCCCGCGCTCGATCGCCTGCTCCCGGCGCGCCCGGGCCTGCGCCTCTGGGCTGACTTCGTCGGGGATCCCATCGGGACCGAACTGTTCGCCGTCGATCATCGTGGCTCCTTTGCGTGGAGGCCCATGATGGCACTCGGCCGCAGCCATGGCGAGCGCGCACGCCGGGAGTGTGGTTGCAACCGCAATCGTTGCAACCGCAACTTGATCGTGCTATCGTTGGCGCGCCGGAACCGCGGAACGAGCGGATCGCCCGGCTTCGACCCACCGCCCGTCCTGCTGGAGATCTCCCGTGACCACCCCGAACCCGATGCTGTCATTCAACGAGACGCTGATCGCCGACTTTCGCGCCAACGCCGGCCACGCGAGCTCTGGGCCCTTCGTCGGCCGCAAGATCCTGCTCCTGACGACGACCGGCGCGAAGAGCGGCGAGCGTCGCACGGCGCCGCTGGCCTATTCCAACGACGGCGACCGCCTCGTCGTCATCGCCTCCAAGGGCGGCGCGCCGACGCACCCCGCCTGGTATCTCAACCTGCTCGCGAACCCGGTCGTGACGGTGGAGGTCGGCGACGAAGTCTTCCAGGCCCGATCTTCCGTCGCCCATGGCGACGAGCGCCGGCGTCTCTACGACGCCCACGCCGAGCTGATGCCCACGTTCCACGAGTACGAGAAGAAGACGACGCGCCAGATTCCGGTGGTCGTGCTGGAGCGACTCGGGCGCTGACTCCGGCGCCCGCCGTCCTGGACAGGGCACTCTCCGGGTCGAGCCGGCCTCAGCGATCGATGACGCCGTAGGCGTCGATCTCCACGACCAGCTCCGGCAGGGCAAGACCGGAGACCACCAGCCCCGTGCTACACGGTTTCTGCTGGCCGAAGAACTCGTCGATGATCGGGTAGACCTGCCGGCGGTGGGCGTGCTCGGTGACGTAGACCACGATCTTGACGACGTCTGCCAGCGTGCCGCCGGCGAGCTCCATGAGCGTCCGGATGTTCTCGAGCGCCATCCGCGCCTGGCCGGCCGGATCTCCGGGGGCGACCACATCCCCATCGAGGGTCAGGCCGGTCTGCCCCTGGAGGAAGACCATGTCGCCCGACGAGCGGTAGCCCTGCGCCCAGGCGCCCCCGGTGCCATTCCAGCGGTCGTACTGCTGGCGCAGGATCTCGTTCGGCATGTCGTTCCTCCTCGCGGCCCCTGATCAGGCGCCCAATCTTGCCCCGGCCGGGGCCGTTTTCGAACGCGTGGGACAACGCGCACGCAGAAATAACGAAGGAGCCTTGCGGCTCCTTCGTCGTTCACACGTCTGGTGATCCCCGCCGCTGCGGGGACTGGCGGCCCGTGCTGGCCGCCGGCGGCTCGGAGTTAGACCGAGGAGCCGACCTTGCTCAGGATGGTGCTGACCTGGCCGCCCAGGAAGACGAGGGCCACGATGGCCACGATGGCGATGAGGGCGAGGATGAGCGCGTACTCGGCGAGGCCCTGGCCGTCTTCGTCGCTCTGCAGGCGGACGAGGAACTTGTTGATGACCGTCATTGCGAATTCTCCCAGTTGATGAGTGCATCCCCCAATCGAGGTAAGCCGATCCTCGTCTTTGACCGTGTCCCCAACAATGAGTCGAAGGTCCCACCTTCAATGCGCGATCGCCCGGCCGCAGGTCGCCGGATGGCCCAGTTGCCAGCGGGCAACGCGAACCCTCGAACGGCTGCCTCCGAACGCTGATCGCCTCGCACCGAGACCGTCGTTCCGGTCCGCGGCCGTCTCCGGGGTCAATTCTTCCGACTATGCGCACGTGGCCTGTGTCGGTACCCTGTCTCCGCCGGCTGACCGCGGCGGAGGGACCACGACGTGACACGACAGCTGGGGGCGGCGGGAGTGAGGCGGCAGCGCCGTGCGCTGGCTGCCATCTTGACCGTCCTCGTCAGTGTCGCGCTGGTCTCGAACGTCGTTTCGGCGGCCGCTGCGCCGAACTTCACCGGCACCGTGACGGTCGCGCCGGGTCACGGCCGCGTGGACCGCAGCTTCCAGGCCACGTACCACCAGACAGCAAGCCTGGCCTCTTGTGGCGGCGTGGCGAACTTCTTCTTCGACAACTCACTGTTCGCGAGCCAATCCGTCGACGCCAGTTCGTGCAACGCATCGGTCAGTGCCCTCCCCCCAGGCGGAACGGGCCCCGGTGACCACTCGGTGACGGCCCAGACCTGTTTCTCCACGTGCTACTCGATGTCCAAGGCGGTGACGTACACCATCGATCCATCGCCAACCCCCGCCCCGACGCCAACGCCCACTCCGACCCCGACGCCGACGCCGACGCCAACGCCCACTCCGACCCCAACGCCAACCCCAACGCCCACGCCCAAGCCGACGGCGAAGCCAACCCCGAAGCCGACGCCAATCCCCAAGACGACGCTGCCGCCCGGCCCGACGCCGACACCCAGGGCCACGACCGCTCCAACGGCGACTCCAACACCCACGCCCAGACCCACGCCCAGACCCACGCCCAGACCCACGCCCAGGCCGACCCCGAGGCCGACGCCCTCGCCGGCGCCCACGCCCGCCCCGACCGTGACGGTCCTCGCCCCGTCCGGCTCACCGTCGCCGTCCGCGACCGTAGATGCCGCGTCGGCGTCCCCGAGCGCCAGTCCGAGCCCGAGCCCGACGATCGATGCCGCGTCCGCGTCTGCCGGGCCCGACCGGATCGGGCGTCGTGTCGCCGGTCGGCTCGGATTCGGCCGCGCCATCGCCCACACCTGCGCACACCGCGACGCCGGCGCCGACGGCAACCCCCGCTCCAACACCGTCACCGACGCCGTCCTCGACGGCGATCGGCGGCGTCGTCACGCCGGGTGGTTCGAGCGCACCGTCGCCCGTCGTTCACGGCCACCGGCGGCACCGGGACCGACGACAGCGGCATGACGACGATCCTCGTCCGGTCCGTCGCTGGTCCGCAGCCGGCCCCGATCGACGGGAGCGTCCTGGCAACGAACCTGTTCCTGACCCTCCTGATCGTCCTGATCTTCGGGATCACGTCGTCGCTGTTCAACAGCACGATCGACGAGAATCGCGCCGAGATCGAAGGCTGGCGCGCCGCCCTGATGCTGCGCCTGCGACCGCTGGCCAGGCCGCCCAATCGGCTCGAGCGGTTCATCGCCTGGGCCGAGGGCCCGGGGCGTGGGCCGCGGGCGACCCGGATCGTCGGGATCCTCGCCCTGACCGGCCTGATCTACGGCTTCCTCAGCCCGGACTTCGGCCTCAACGCCCAGAGCCTGATCCTCTTCGTCTCCCTCGCGATCGGGCTCGGCATCGTCACGTACCTCGCGGAGGGCGGCTCGAGCTTCCTCGCCGAGAAGCAGTACAAGGTCGAGTCGTCGGTCCGCCTCTACGGCAGCGCGATCATCATCGCGGCGATCAGCGTGGCGATCTCGCGGCTCCTCGACTTCCAGCCCGGGATCGTCTACGGCTTCGTCGCCTCGAGCCTGGTGATCGCTCCCGTTGCGCTCGATCGGCGGGCGTCGGCGCAGCTCGTCATCCTGCCCGCGCTCGGCCTGCTCGCTGCGAGCCTGCTCGCGTGGATCCTGCTGGCGCCGCTCCAGGCTGCGGTCAACGGCGGCGGCGGTCCCTTCTGGGCGCTGCTCGACTCGATCGCGGTGATCGTCTTCGTGGCCGGCCTCGAGGGGGTGTTCTACAGCCTGATCCCGCTGACGTTCATGGATGGCGCGCAGGTCCTGCAGTGGAGCCGCGTCGTCTGGGCCGTGCTGTTCGGGACCGTGACATTCCTCTTCTTCCAGCTCATCGTGAACCAGTACAAGTCCTACCTCGATGCGTTCAAGCAGACCAGCGTGGTCCTCTGCCTGGCACTGGCGGCCTTCTACGGGATCGTCACGGTTGGGGTCTGGCTGTTCTTCAGGCTCCGGACCAGGAGATCCCCGGAAGCGGCGTGACCAGGGGTTCGCCCGCCGGTCCGGCGAAGGGCGCCCGAACCGCGTCGAAGAACGCGGTCGAGATCAGGCGGTCGTCGCGGGTGATGCCACAGGCGCCGAAGCCCTCGAGGCCGGCGATCCAGCCCAGGCCATCGAGCCCCATCACGAAGGCGGCCGTGGCGTAGGCATCCACGAATGTCAGGTCGGGTCCGATCACGGTCACGCTGCGCAGCTCCGACGGCGGCCGGCCCGTCACCGGATCGACGATGTGGTCGCCCCGCTCGTAGAGGCCCGAGGTCGCGATCGCGAGGTCCGAGATCGCCACGACGGCTGCGACCCGATCGGCCCGATCGGGATGGCGAATGCCGATCCGCCAGGGGCGGCCGTCGGCCAGGCCCCCCGTGACGATGTCGCCGCCGCCGTTCAGGCTGAAGTTGCGGGCGCCGCCGGCCTCGAGCAATCGCGCCGCACGCGCCAGTGCCCAGCCTTTGACGAGGCCGGAGGGATCCGGGCCGGTGCGGCTGCGGCCTGCCCGGATGTCGAATGCGCCGTGGCTCTGAATGCGGACGATCTCGCAGAGCGCAAGCACCTCGCGGACGTCGGGACTGCAGTCCGCCTCCGCCAGCTCGCCGCGACCCAGCAGGCTGATCTCGCTGTCGGGCAGCCACGTGCTGAATCGCCGGTCGGCGTCGCGGAGGGACTCGAAGGCGGCGTCGACCACGGCCGGATCGATCGCGTCGCGCAGGTCGAGGCCGATGGCCGTGCCCATGATCTGCTCGACCCGGGTTGCGGGACGAGGCAGCGGGGCCGCGGTCGTGGACCGGGCGGTGCTGGCGCCGGCGGTGCGGGCCTCGGCGGCCCGCTCAGCCATGCGCCTGGTCGATGGCTCCCTGGAGTGACTGGGCGTAGGCCGCACTCGTGTACGTCGCGCCCGACACCCCATCGATCTGGGCGCTCTGGGCCTGGAGGGCCTCGGTGCGCAGGATGGGCCCGGCGTAGTCGCTGATCGACTGGGAGCGGCGCCGGTCCGATGGCAGCTGCAGCGCCTCGACGTCGACGATCTTGCCGTTGCTGACCTTGATCTCGACCTGGACGTCGCCGAACTGCGTCCCGACAACCGGCCCGTCCACCGTGGCCGTTCCACCACCCGCGCCGGCTGCGGGGGCTGTGGTCGCGGCAGGCGCCGGCGTGGCCGCCGGAGCCGGCGTGGCGGTTGCGCGGCTGGAGCCGCCGCGGGTCGGGCTGGCCGTCGATGTCGCCCGAGGGCCCGAGGTCGCGGCGGGTGGTGCGGTTCCGGCGGCGCCGACGACCACGGAGGAAGTGGCCGGAGCGCGGCCCGTGGAACTTGCCGGCGACACGACGGGCGCGAGCACGAGGTTGGCGCGTGGCAGCTGTTCGGGCGTCTTGAAGCTGAGCAGGAGGATCAGCGCGAGAACCGTTCCGAGCAGGGTCACGATCCCCCGAACGGGAACCGGGTTCGGCTTCGCATCGAGGATCTGGTTCGCCATGGTGTGAGAACGCTACCGGTCGGCGATTGGATATTTCTGAGAATGGGTCCGCGGACGCGGCGCCACGGCCGCCGTCGCTCCAGCCCGGTGGTCGCCAGCCGGTTGTAACGTGCACCGTGCCGGCGGACCTTGTTCCTCGCAGCCGGCGGAGGAGATTCTCGCGGCATGACCTTTCGACCAGATGCTCCCCTGGATCCGTCCCAGGTCACGGACGTTCGTCGCAGCGGTGCCATGGGCGGGCTCGGCGGCCGTGGCGTCGCCCTGGGCGGCGGCGGCATCGGGACGCTGGTCCTGATCGTCATCATCGCCCTCGCCGGCGGCCTCAACAATGGCTCGAGCGGCGCCCTGGGCAATCTGCTCGACCTCGGCGGCGTCACGGTGGGCGGCGGTGACATGACGTCCGATCCGGCGCTCACGGAGAACTGCCGGACCGGGGCGGACGCGAACAACCGCGAGGATTGCCGGATCGTCGGCTACGTCAACAGCGTCCAGGCGTACTGGCAGTCCGAGTTCGCCGCGAGCGGCAGGACCTACGCGCCCGTCAACACGGTCATTCTTCAGCGGCTCGGCGTCCACGCAGTGCGGCACGGCCAGCGCCGACACGGGCCCGTTCTACTGCCCGGGCGACAAGATCGTCTGGATCGACCTCGGGTTCTTCGATCAGCTCAAGAGCCAGTTCGGGGCCTCGGCTGGACCGCTAGCGCAGGCCTACGTCATTGCCCACGAGTACGGCCACCACGTCCAGGATCAACTCGGGGCGTTGAAGGGCGACACGGGCCAGCAAGGGGCGTCCGGCCGATCCGTCCGGACGGAGCTCCAGGCCGACTGCTATGCCGGCGTCTGGGCCAACCATGCCGTGAGCACGGGCTACCTCGTCGCGATCACGGACGCGGAGATCGCCGATGCGCTCGACGCCGCCGCGGCCGTCGGTGACGACCGGATCCAGAAGGAGACCTCCGGGCGCGTGAATCCCGAGGCGTGGACGCATGGGTCTTCGGCCCAGCGCCAGAACTGGTTCACGACCGGTTACCGGACCGGCGATCCGGCCAAGTGCGACACGTTCAGCGGCTCGATCTGATCGCTCAGCGCTGAATCACAACGCCCGGTCCGCAGATGCGAACCGGGCGCTGCATCGATGTCGTCAATCGGGCGGCTGCCCGATCTCCAACCTCAGGCGGCCGCAGTCACCTTGATGGCGCGCGGGCCGCGCTGGCTGGCCTCCACGTCGAAGGTCACGCGCTCGCCGCCGACCAGGCGGTCGAAATCGAGCGAGCGGTCGAGACCGTCACGATGGAAGAAGTAGTCCTTGCCGTCCTCGGCAGTGATGAAACCGAATCCGCGGTCGGAGACGATTTTCTTGATGGTTCCGGTCGCCATTAGCGTCCTTGTCTCTCTTCTCGAGTTGGGCAGGATCAACGCACGGCCGGCTCGAGAGGACGGAGGCGCACGCGACGAACCCCGGCAATCGGGGGAAGGTGAGTCTACGCGCCATCCGCGGATTGCACCAGCGAGGCGGATTCGCCTCGTGAATCACCCCGGAATCGACTCGATTCGCGGCATACATCAGGCCGACGACGTGGCCCTCGGGATCCGAATCGACAGGTCCGCGGGAGCCCGGCGAGCGGGACCATCGATGCGCGCGCGAGGCCGGGCGGCGTCCCGACCTACCGTATCCTCAGCACGTGCCCAGCGTCCTCAACCGATTGGCCTCCCCGGGCTCGCTGGTCCGCCACCCCGACTTCCGCAAGGTCTGGCTCGGCGAGACCGTCAGCCAGTTCGGCGGCCAGATCACGTACCTCGCCATTCCGCTCGCGGCGGCGATCCTGCTCGGGGCGTCACCGGCCGAGATGGGCCTGCTCGGCGCGATGGGATTGCTGCCATATCTCGTGATCGGCCTGCCGGCGGGCGTCTGGATCGATCGCAGCCGGCGACGGCCGATCCTCGTGGCGTCGAACCTGGCGATGGCGGCTGGCCTGCTCGTCGTGCCGGCGGCCTACGTGGCCGGGCTGCTGTCGATGCCGATCCTCTACGCGGTGGCGCTGGTCATCGGCACGGGCGGGCTCGTCTATGACGTGGCGGCGCAGGCCTACCTGCCGACGCTGATCGAGCGGAGCCAGCTCATCGAGGCGAACGGCAAGCTCGAGATTTCCCGCGCGGCCGCCCAGGTGGCCGGACCCGGCATCGGCGGCGCGCTGGTCGGACTGCTGACCGCGCCGATCGCGATCCTCGTCGATTCACTGGCCCTGTTCGCGACGGGATTCATGATGACCCGGATCCGGACGCCCGAACCCGCGCCGCACGCTCCGACCCGGCGGCCCGGCATGCGGCACGAGATCCACGAGGGTCTGCGGCTCGTCCTTCGCAGTCCGATCCTGCGGTCGATCGCCCTGACGATGGGCACCTACTTCTTCTTCGACCAGATGGTCCAGTCCGTCTACATCCTGTTCGTGACCCGGGACCTTGGTCTCACGCCGGGCCAGCTCGGGCTCGTCTTTGCGATCGGCAACCTCGGCCTGATCTTCGGGGCGCTCCTCGCAAGCCGGATCGCGGCCCGGTTCGGCATCGGGCCGACCCTGATGATCGCGATCTTCTCGAGCTCGTGTTTCGGGCTGCTGGTGCCCCTGGCCAGCCGCGCGGAGTACGCGATCCCGCTGCTGATCCTCGCTCGCCTCGGCGTCTCATTCGGGATCCCGGTCTGGATGATCAACCAGATCAGCCTGCGCCAGTCGATCACGCCGGACCGGTTGCTCGGCCGCCTCTCGGCGACGATGAAGTTCGTCTCGATCGGGGTGGCGCCGCTCGGTGCGGTGATCGGCGGCATCCTCGGTTCGGTCATCGGGGTTCATGCGGCCCTCGTCGTCGCCGCGGTCGGCTCGCTGACCTCGGTGCTCTGGCTCGTCCGATCACCGGTTCGCGAGCTGCATTTGGCCCCGCGCGCATGGACGCCGGAGCAGGCCTACGAAGCCGAGTACGAGGCCGCCGCCGAGGCGCCGCACACGATCTCGATCACCTAGGGCGCGCCCCACACCGATCTCGATCGCCTGGGCGCCGCGCCCAGTTGCCGGAATCTGGGCGCAATCTGCCACGGATCAGGGGCGCACTCCGGCCGAGGCGGGCCCGGCCGGCAGGTCCAGGCGGAAGACGAGCTCGGTGCCGCCGGTCAGGTCCCACTGGCTGCCGTCCTGGTGGAACCCGAGGTTGCCGATGACGCCCAGCGACGGGGCGTTGAGTGGGCTGATCGAGGCGACGAAGTGGCGGACGTCGTGCTCGCGCGCCGCCCAGTCGAGCAGGGCCGCGGCCGCCTCTGTCGCGTACCCCTGCCGGCGATCGCCGGCCAGGATCTCGTAGCCGACCTCCACTTCGCCGCGTCCGTTGGGTGGGCCGTGGAAGCCGACGAAACCGACCATCCGCCGCGTCGGTTCGCGGACCGTGACGACTCGCAGCAGCCACGCCTGCACCTGCGGCACCGAGCGCAGGTCGGCGAGGCGGACTCGAAGCAGCCCGGCGGACATCTCGATGTCCGCGGCGAGCGACAGCCCGAGGCGATGCTCGGCGTCGCTGAGCCGGCCATCGAGGATCGCCTCGATCGAGCGGCGATCCAGCGAGACGAGGTCCAGCCGTGCCGCATGGATCGTTGCCACCGATTCGGCACCGGTCAGCGACCGATCGGCGGCGGGGACATCCACAAGCCGGACGATACCCTTCGCGGAGGGGTGGCTGCTCGGCCGAGGACCGGCCTGCTGCTCACTGCCCGCCGAGCACCGCCCCACCGTCTCCCGGCCGCCCGCCGCCGTGCGAGGACGTGAGATGCTCGCCGGCATGACCATCCCGGATCCGCCGCGCGTCGCAACGTCTCGCAACAGGCCCGGCGCACCGGGCTTCGGGGTCGTGGCCGGGCTCGGGGCAGACATCCTCGAACCCCTGGCCCGCGAGGTGGTGAGGCTCGGCTACGGCAGCTTCTGGGCCAACGATGGCGGTCGCCCGGGGGCCGATGGCCTGGCCGACCTGGCGGTCGTTCACTCTGTTGCGCCGGACCTGCCGCTTGGCGTCGGGGTACTGCCGCTCGACGTTCGCACGCCGGACGCAATCGCCGATGAGGTTCACCGTCTTGAGCTGCCAGTTGATCGATTGTGGCTCGGAGTCGGGTCCGGTGGCGGAACCAAACCGATCGGCATCGTGAGGGCCGGGATCGGGGAGCTGCGCCGTCACCTGCCGGAAGCGCGAATCCTGGTTGGGGCACTCGGTCCGCAGATGCTGCGCCTCGCCGGCGAGCTGGCCGACGGAGTCCTCCTCAACTGGACTGTTCCGTCAAGGATTCCCTGGGCCCGCGAGCAGCTCGACGAGGGTGTCGGCACGGCGGGCCGGGATCCCCGGGCCATCGAGGTGTGGGCCTACGTCCGCTGTGCCGTCGGCCCCGATGCCCGGGCCCGGATCGGTGGCGAGGCCGCCCGCTACTCGAAGACGCCGCAGTACGGCCGCGCCATCGAGGCCCTCGGCGTGCCGCTCGAGTCGATCGGCATGGCGGCGACCGACCCGACGGGCGATGGGCTCGCGCCCCAGATCGAGTCGTACCGCGCGGCACTGGACGGACTCGTGATTCGGGCGCTGCCGGCCGGGCCCACCCTCGCGGATCTGGTGGCGATCGCCCGGGCCGCGGCCCTCCACGGCTAGGGGAGCCGGGAGCGGCCGGCTGGCGCTGGGGTCTGTCCGCGGGCGAGCCGGATGAGGCGGTCCGCCCGTGGGCGTCATCAGCGATCCCATTCCACGACGAGCTGGGTCTTCTGGCCGGGGTCGATGATGGCGGGAAACGACGCTCCCTGGACGAGCCGAGGCACGAGTCCGGGGGCGATGAGCGCGGCGTGCTTGACCTGGTACCCGGGCTGCCCGGGGACGAGGACCGTCAAGTCGAACGCATAGAGCTGGTTGCCCGACAGTTCGACGCCGGTGCGCTGGATGGAGTCGAGCGTGACGCGTCCGGTGATCCCGCCGGCCGAGCCGGATGCGCTCGCTGGCAGTCCCGCACCGAGACTCGTGCCGAGGGCCGGCGGAGGCGTCGGCCCGACCGAGCCGGCACGACCGCCCTCCGGATTGACCGGCAGGGGGGCACCCGCGGGCGAGTGGCCTGTCGACGCGTCCAGGCCCGTCGCGCTGCCGGCGATGACGACCGGGAACGGCAGGCCGCCGAAACCCTGGGTCGATCCGCCGGCCGCTGGTCCAGCGTGGCTGGCACCGCGCAGATCGATCACCTGGCCGTTGACGATGACGGTCGGATTGCCGTCGGCTGGCTGACCGGTCGCGGCGCGATCGGCGGCCGTCGCGAGCGCCTGGCTGACCGTTCGCATCAGGTCGGCGCTGTCCAGGCCGCCCGGCATCCGGCCGCCATGGCCCGCGAACTGGCCGAAGTCGAAGGCGGTCCCGGAGGCGCCGGTGACCGGGGCGTCCCAATCGATCGTGACCTTCGTCGGCGACTTCGGGTCGGCCAGCACCGTGAGCACGGAGCCCGGGATCAGCGACCCGACCGATAACCGCGACAACACTGTCCGCTTGCGGGTCCGGAATGGCGCCTGGCCCGGCATCCTCACGTCGAGATCGAGATTCACCATCGGGTTGTTGTTGATCGTCCAGTTGCTGTCGCTGACGCCGACGACCGTGGCCGTGCCCGCGAGACCGGACGCCCGCAGCCGGCTCTCGCGAGCGATGCCCCGCGCCCGCCAGGCGTCCGAGCCGACGAACCCCAGGCCCATGACGACGAACAGCGCGCCGACGAGGAAGATGGCGCCGTCGCCCCCGCTCGGGCTGTCGGCGGCCTGGCGAACGCTCAGCAGGAACAGCCAGCCCATCGCCAGGAAGAGCAGGCCGAGGCCGGTCATGAAGCCGAAGGCCGACCATGGCCCGGTCGAACCCCGCTCGGTCCGGATCGAGCTGAGGCCCCAGCCGGCGAGCATCATCCCGACGATCATGGCCACGACGCCGGCCGGGAACGCCAGGACGGACAGGTCGCCCTGGCAGCCGTCAGCGCCGCAGGAGGTGGCGCCGCCGTCGGTCATGCTGAAGACGCCCGCCCCGAGCAGGGCCAGGCCGGCGATCACGAGGACGACGCCGCCGATCGCGGCCCC
Organism: uncultured Chloroflexia bacterium; assembly: GCA_963716375.1. Lineage (GTDB taxonomy): Bacteria > Chloroflexota > Limnocylindria > Limnocylindrales > CSP1-4 > VGPE01. The sequence continues at coordinate 346,566 of OY970306.1, forward strand.
ATACTTCATCCGACTCCTTCGATCACGCCGGGAACTGTACCCGCGCATGGCCCCGGCCCCACCCGCCACCCCTGGCGCCGGGCATGGCGCCGGCTCCGAGGCCCCGCCGTCGGCCGCGACGTTCCGGCAGAATGGGCCGGCCCCGCGATACGAGCCCGAGGAGACGACGTGCCCGACCCGAGCCCGAAACTGACGCCGGACGCCCCGTTCGAGGTGATCGAGGCCAGGACTCTCTTCGAGAGCGCATCGCCGCGGCGGCGCGGCTTCCCGAGCCTGGTCCGACTGCCCGAGGGCCGGCTCCTCCTTGCGTTCATGCAGGGCACGGCGCCCGAAGCGCGTGACGATGCCGCCGTGATGCTCAGCCACTCCGACGACGACGGGCGGACCTGGGACGAGCCATTCCCCGTCTACGCCTCGCCAGGCTGGAATTCGCTGCCGATGGGCGGGCTCGCTCAGATCGATGGCGACCACCTCAAGCTGATGCTCGGCCGGATCAAGCAGGATCCCTCGCTGCCCGGCGACGAGCCGATCACCGACTGGTTCATGGCCGCGATCGACTCGCGCGACGGCGGCCGGACCTGGTCCGAGGTTGGCCCGGAGATCGACCTGTTCCCGACCTGGACCGAGATGTACGGCGCGAGCAACCCCCACCGGTTGTCCGACGGGCGGCTGCTCTGGGCGGTGATCGGGACGGTCGGCCGCGACGTGGAGTGGCAGTCCGCGGTCACCTTCTCCGACCCGGGCGGCGACACCTTCTCGCCGCCGGTCCTCATCGGGGCGGCGAAGGATCGGAACTTCGCCGACACGGACGTCGTGCGACTGCCCGATGGCCGGTTCCTGGCCGTCATGCGCGAGATGGTCACGCGGGCGACCCACATGGCCCACTCGTCCGACGAGGGTCGAACCTGGACGCCCGTCCGGCCGACGGGTTTCCTCGGCTCGAACATCAAGCTGTACCGGCTGCGCAGTGGCGCCGTCGCCTGCGCCTACCGGGACGAAGACCCGGCACTCCGCGGCGTCAGCCTCAGCGTCACCGCCGACGGTGGCGAGACGTGGCAGTTCGCGGGACAGCTGTACGCGGCCCCGGCCGACGCGCGCCACCTGCCCGGCAGTGTCTGCGGCTACCCGGACATCGCGTCACTGGGCGGCGACCGGGTGGCGGCCGCACTGCATTCGTATCCCGGGCCGGACGGCCGGCTCTCGATCCACTTCCTGACGCTGCGCGACCGGACCTGACGCCGGCCCGGTTCAGGCGTGGGGCGGACGTGCCTCGGCCGTGTCGGCGACGCTGGCGCCTGAACCCGCAGAGCCATTGGAGTCCGCCGATGGAGCGGCCCCGTAGACGGCCTCGACGGTCGTCCGGAGCGCCTTCCCGTTGTCGCGCATCCAGTCGTAGACGATGTACAGGTCCGTGCCCATGCAGAAGTCCTTGACGCCCATCTCGAGGAAGCGCGCCGCGTCCTTCGGGTTGTTCAATTCGGCACGGGGCGGCACGCCGGCCTTGATGCAGCGCTCGATCACGTCGCGCTCCACCCGCAGGATGTCGGGGTGGTACCACTCGCCGGCCCGGCCGATGCTCATGGAGTAGTCCGCGGGCCCCCACTGGATCATGTCGATGCCGGGCACCGCGAGGATTTCGTCGAGCTGCTCGACCGCCAGGGCCTTCTCGATCATGATCCCGATGACGATGTCGTCCAGGGCCTCGATATACCGCGGCGTGCCGGCGTGGTTCATGAGTCCCGCCCGACGGTCGGCCACGCCGTGGATGCCACCGTGCCCGGGCGCGTCGGCGCGCACTGCTGAGACCGCCTGGCGCACCTCGTCCGGCGTCCGGATGTCGGCGAACAGCACGGACTGGAAGCCCGCACCGATTGCCCGCTCCGACAGCCAGATCCGTGGCTCCTGGTCGAGCTTGATCATCGACGACATGCCGTACAGCTCGGTCGCCCGGACGAAGTTCTCGAGCGAGAACAGGTCGTACGGGGCGTACTCCCCGGAGAATTCGATGTAGTCGAAGTTGCCCGTGTGGCCGACCACCTCCACGATGGTTGGCCACTGGTTGAACAGGTGGGTCCCGAACGTGGGCCGGCCCGCGCGGAGCAGCTGGCGGAAGGTGTTGGGTCGCATGTCGGCCTCCTATTCCTTTTGCTGTGCCGCGTCAGGCGCGAAGCGGCAGCGTGATGGGGTCCCCGGTGCGGATCGAGCGGTCCGCCGCTTCGAGCATCTCGGCCGTGGCACGGCCTTCGCGAGCGTCCACCAGCGGCGTCCCGTCCTCGCGCGCCGCCCGGAGCAGGTCCCCGAGTTGCAGCGCATACGCGGCGAGGCGCGGGCCGCTGTTGGGGTCGAGCGGGTCGAACGGGACCTGCTCGTAGACCGTCTCCCAGCTGCCGCCGAGGCCGAGGCGGACGGTCCCGTAGGCGTCGAAGTCGAGCATGCCCTCGGATCCGGTCACGAGGAACTGGAGCGCGGAACCGAGACCCGGCTGGGGAATCTCGTAGGTCAGCCAGACGTCGGCCAGGACACCGTTGGCGAATTCGAAGAGCGCAAAGGTGCTCTGCTCGCGCGGCAGGCCGGCCGAGTAGCTGGCCGAGTTCGCGAACGTGAGCGTCGCCGGACTGCCCGCGAACCAGCGCGCGATGTCGCAGGCGTGGGCGCCCCAGTCGGCGAACGGCGTCTGTTCGGCGCCTTCGTTCTTCCACGCATCGTCGGGGGCGTCCCAGCCCGGAGTGGGGCCGATGACCCGGATCATGCGGACGTCACCGATCCGGCCGGCCTCGACCAGCTCGTGCGCAGTCCGCGGCGAGTTGCGCCAGCGATGCTGGGAGACGGCGGCGACCTTGATGCCGCCGCGATCCGCGGCCGCGATGATGCGGTCGCAGTCGGCTACGGTCGTGGCCATCGGCTTCTCGATCAGGACGTGCTTGCCGGCGGCCGCGCACGCCATGGCCATCTCGACGTGGCTCGACGGGGGCGTGGCGAGGATGACCGCGCCGATCTCGGGCCGCCGGAGCAGCTCGTCGACGGGCCAGGTCGGGACACCGTATTCGGCTGCAAGCCCAGGCGCCCGCCGGCCGCCGCCGATCCCGGCCAGGTGCGCGCCGGGGGTGTGGTGCGCGGCGACCTCGGTCCAGGTCCGGCCCATGAAGCCCGAGCCGACGATCCCGATCCCGATGCTGGACGCCATGCCCGCCTCCAACTGCAGTCGTCGTTGCCGTGAGCGCCAGCGTGGCCTGGGGCCGCCCGGCGCAGGCCCCCAATGGTGGCAGGTGCGAGCGGCCGCGACAGGGTGCCGCTGACGGGCGAGGTCGCGCACCTCGACCAGAAGCATCGTCAGATGTGCACCCCTGCGGCCGAATCGCGGCCGCGCCGCGGACTATCGTTACCGACGGTCACGCGCCCCCGACCCTGGCACACGTACGAGGCAACACGGCGGATGCCACCGAGCGCGATCGTGGACCCGAGCCTCGGGGCCGCTCTGGAGCCCTGGCTCTGGAGCGGTGCGATCGTCACCCTCGGGATTGCCATGCTGGCCGGGCCCCTCGAGACGCGCGGCGGGCACGTCGCCCCGCCTGTCGCTCTTGCTGGCCGCCGCGGCCTCGGCCCTGATCGCCGGACTTCGGCATGGCCCTCGTCGCGGGAGCGCCCGACGTTCGCGATCAGCGGCCGGCTCTGTCCTGGACTTCACCCCGATCGACGTCGCCTACGACGCGGTGAGCGGGATCTTCCTCGTCGGCCTTGGCATTGTCGGGGCGGCCGCATCGATCGCCGGACTCAGGGCCCACGCGCCTGCCAACCCGGTGACCGGGGCGGCCTATCCGATGTTTCTCCTCAGCCTCCTCCTGGTCTTCGGGTCGGCGGACGGCTTCGCCTTCCTCCTCGCCTGGGAGCTCATGGCGCTCGCGTCGGCCGCGCTCGTCATCGGCGCCAGGCCGTCTGCAGAGCAACTCTCCGCCGGCTACCTCTATCTCGCGGTGACCCACCTCGCGACGGCTGCGCTGATCGTGGCGTTCGCCGTGCTGACCGCCGGCGCCGGTGGCTCGCTCGCGTTCGCGGCCTGGCCGGCCGCCGCCGCCGAGCTCTCGCCGCTCGGCCGCGACGCCGTGTTCATCCTGCTCGTGATCGGCTTTGCCACCAAGGCCGGCGCCGTGCCGTTCCATGTCTGGCTGCCTCGCGCCCACCCGGCAGCGCCCGCACATGTGTCCGCGCTGATGTCGGGGGTGATGATCAAGACGGGCATCTTCGGACTGGTCCGGCTCGGCCTCGGCGTGCTCGGTCCGGGACCGGATGCCTGGGGCGTCGCGCTGATCGTGCTCGGGTCCGTTTCGGCCGTCCTCGGCGTGCTCTATGCACTGATGGAGCAGGACCTCAAGCGGCTCCTGGCGTCCAGAGCAGCATCGAGAACGTCGGGATCATCCTGCTGGGTCTCGGGATCGCCATGGTCCTGGCAAGCCACGGCCTGGCTACGCGGGAGCGGCGCTCGGCCTGACCGCCGCGCTCTTCCACGTCTTCAATCACGGCCTGTTCAAGGGCCTGCTGTTCCTGGGCGCGGGCGCTGTCCAGGCACGACGGGGACGCGCGACCTCAACCGCCTCGGCGGACTCGATCCGGCGTGATGCCACTGACCGCGCTGCTCTGCGGGGTGGGGGCCGCGGCGATCAGCGGACTGCCGCCGCTCAATGGCTTCTCCAGCGAGTGGCTGACGTTCCAGTCGCTGATCGGGACCGGCGGCGCCGTCGACCTGCCGCCGTTCGCCCGGTCCGTGGCCCTGCTCGCGGTCGGTGTCCTTGCCCTGACGATGGCGCTCACGCTGGCCTGCTTCGTGAAGGTCACCGGCATGAGCTTCCTCGCCCTGCCGACGGTCCACGGCGCTGCTTCGGCGCTGGAAGTCCCGCGGACCGATGCGCGCCGCGATCGGTGGGCTGGCCGTCCTGTGCGTCGCGGCGGGCATGCTGGCCGGGCCCATCACCGCCCGACTCCTGGCGATCTCGTCCGCCTTCCTCGGGGCCCCGGTCGTGCCGCCGTCGCCGGTGACCCTGCTGCCGCAGACGCCGCCCGGGACGGGCACCGTCGCGCCGCTGATGCTCGGCCTTTTGGCGGCTGCCTCGATCGCCGTGGCCCTCGTCGCGGTTCGCGGCCTCGGGGCCCGCCGGGTCGTGCGACGCGTGCCGACCTGGACGACCGGGATCCTGCCGCAGGCCGCCATGGAGTACACCGCGACGAGCTACTCGAAGCCGATCCGCCTGTTCTTCCGGGCCATTCTCCGGCCGGATCGCGACGTCCAGGTGACCTACCGGGCCGGGACCGCCGTGCCGAGCCGGATGGAATACCGCGGCGAGATCACCCACATCCTGGACAGCTTCGTCTATCGCCCCCTGCACGATCTCTCGATCCGCGGAGCGAGCCTTGTCCGGCGGCTCCAGAACGGCAGCCTGCAGGTCTACCTCGCCTACACGATGGTGGCCATCGTGGTCCTGCTGCTCCTCGTGGCCGTCGTCGGCTGGCCGGCATGACCGAGCCCGTCGCGAGCATCCTGCTCGTCGCCCTCCAGGTCGTGCTGCTTGGTTGCATTGCGCCGTTGCTGACGGGCACGATCCGCCGGACCAAGGCGCGGCTGCAGTCGCGCCGGGGCGCGTCGATCTGGCAGCCCTATCGGGACCTGCGCAAGTGGTGGGCCAAGGCCACGGTCGAAAGCTCGATCGCGAGCCCGCTGCAGGCGCTCGCGCCGGCGGCCGTGCTCGGAGCGATCGTGGCCGCGGCGGCGATCGTGCCGACGGTGGCCGTCCGTCCGCCGCTCGACGGTTGGGGCGACTTCATCGCCCTCATCGGGTTCCTGGCCGCGGCCCGATTCGTCCTGGCGCTGGCGGCGCTCGATGCGGGCAGCGCCTTCGGAGGCATGGCCAGCAGCCGCGAGGTCGCCATCGCCGTTCTCATCGAGCCTGGCCTGGTGCTGGGACTCGTCGTGGCGGCAATCGCGGCCCGATCGACCGATCTCGGGGTCATCGCCGCGAATGGCGTGTCCGCGGGCAGCCAGCTGCTGACGCCGGCCCACCTGCTTGCTGCGGCAGCCTTCGCGATCGTGATCGTGGCGGAAACGGGCCACCTGCCAGTCGACAACCCGGACACGCACCTGGAACTCACGATGGTCCACGAGGGGCTGCTCCTCGAGGCCTCCGGCCGCCGGCTCGCACTGCTGATGCTGGCGGCTCACGTGCGGCAGGCGATGCTGCTGGCGGTCTTCCTCGCCGCGTTCGTCCCGTGGGGCATGGCCGGAACCCTCGAGCCGGCCCCGATTGCCATTGGGGCGGTGCTCTTCACGATCAAGCTCCTCGTCGCCGGACAGGGCCTCGCGCTTGCCGATGCGCTGATGCCCAAGCTGCGGATCCTGCGACTGCCCGAATTCGTCGGCCTGGCGGCGGCACTCGCGATCGTTGCCCTGGCGGTCCAGGTCTGGCTGCCGGCATGACGCCCGATCTCGTGACCCAGGGAGGCGAGATGGCCGCCGCCGCGATCGTGCTCATCGGCATCGGCATGGCGGTGACGCGCTCGATCGGCACCTCGATCTCGCTCCTCGTGGCGCAGTCGCTCGTGATCGGGCTTGGGGCGGCGGCGGTGGGCCTCAGTCGCGGCTCGGCGGAGCTCGTGATCGGCGGCACGCTCACGGTGGCCATCCGCGGCATCGTCCTGCCACTGATCCTGTGGCGTCTGCTCCGCGCCAGCCCGATCCAGTACGAGCGTTCGGTCGCCCTCGGTCCGCGCGCTTCGGCCTTCGTGGCCATCGCCATCGTGTTCGTTGCGGCGGCGGCGGTCGCCCAGGTGACGGTCTCGGCCAATGCCCCGGTTCGCGCGCTGCCGGCGTCCATCGCCGAGGTGCTGACCGGGCTCCTCATCATCGCCACGCGGCGCAAGAGCATCTCGATGGTCGTCGGCCTGCTCGTCTTCGAGAATGGCATCGCCCTCGCGGCGCTGTCGCTGACCGCGGGGATGCCGCTCGTGATGGAGCTCGGGGCGACCTTCGACCTGCTCATCGTGATGGTCGTCGTGCAGGTCCATGCGAGGCGGATGCTGACGACGTTCGGGTCCCTTTCGACGGACCGGCTGCGGGATCTCCGCGGATGACAGACGCACTCGCCGTCGTGGCCGTCCTCTCGCCGTTGGCCGGTGGCGCGCTGGCGTGGCGCCTGGCTCCGGCCCGGGCGGCTATGGTCGCCACGATCGCCCTGGCGATCGGCGGCCTGGCTGGGCTCGCGCTCGCCTGGTCGGCCTTCGACGGTGGCACGCAGACCGGCGCGGCCGGGATCGTCCGGGTCGATGCGCTGGGCGCCTGGATCCTCGGGATCGTCGTGTTCGTCGCGGTCCTGGCGGTGGCCGCCTCGCCGCGCTACCTCGCGATGGAGCTCGAGCACGGCCGGATCCTGGCGACCGACCCGGGCAAGTACTACGCCCTGACACTGTGGTTCATCGCGTGCCTGATCACCGTCCCGATCCTCGACAACCTCGGCCTCGTCTGGGTCGCGATCGAGGCCGCGACCGGAGTGTCGACGCTGCTCGTCGGCTTCTACCGCACGCCACTTGCACTCGAGGCCGCATGGAAGTACCTGATCCTGGGATCGGTCGGGATCGGCTTCGCGCTGCTCGGGACCCTGCTCGTGTACGCCTCGTCCGTGCCGGCCCTGGGCGAGACGAGCGACGCCCTGAACTGGTCGCGCCTCATGGCGAGCGCGCGCCTCCTGGACCCGGGGCTGCTGCGGCTCGCGTTCCTCTTCGTCCTGGTGGGCTACGGCACCAAGATCGGCCTCGCGCCGTTCCACACCTGGCTGCCCGACGCCCACAGCCAGGCCCCGAGTCCCATCTCGGCGCTGCTGTCCGGCGTGACGCTGGCGGTCGCGCTCTACGTGCTCATCCGCTTCCACCTCGTCGCCCAGGCCGCGCTCGGGCCGGACTTCTCGGCCGTGCTGCTCGTCGCCTTCGGCCTCCTGAGCCTCGCGATCGCGCTGCCGTTCCTCGTCGCGCAGGGTGATCTCAAGCGGCTGCTGGCGTATTCGAGCATCGAGCACATGGGCCTCCTCACCCTTGCCGTCGGGTTCGGGGGGCGGCTGGCGCTCCTCGGGGCGACCCTGCACCTGCTCGCCCATGCCCTCTCGAAGGCGACGGCGTTCCTGGCGGCGGGCGACCTGATCCAGCAGTACGGCAGCCCTCGATTGGGCCGATTGCGGGGCACGCTGACGATGGCGCCGGATGCGGGCCCCGGCCTGCTGGTCGCGGCCCTGATGATCGGCGGACTGCCGCCATCGGCCGTCTTCGTGGCCGAGATCGCCATCCTGATCGGGGGTGTGGAGGCTGGCTGGCTCGGGGCCGCGGCGCTCGCCGCGCTGCTCCTTGCGCTGGCGTTTGCCGCGGTCGCCTTCCACGTGCTGCGGATCGGCTGGGGCACGCCCGGCCGGCTGGTCGGCGGTCTCACGCCCTCGCAGCTTCGCGGGACACTGCTGCTGGGGCCGCTGGCCGTCGTCGCCGTGCTCGGGCTCTGGACGCCGCTACCACTCGAGAACGCCTTGAATGCGGTGGTTGCCGTCCTGGGTGGCGGGCATGGCTGAGCCCGTGACGACCCGGAGCCGCCAGTTGGCACGTCGCGGAGCCGTGGGCGCACGTGCGGCCGGCGCCGTCGCCACCCCGCTCCCCGGCGTCCTGCTCGCAGGCCTGCTCGGGACGAGTCGGCCGCTGGCCGTCACGGCTCCGGATGAGCAGGCATGGCTGGTGGATGCCACGCGACTGCCGGCCCTGGCCCGGGCGCTGGCCGACGCAGGCTGGCGGTTCGCGATGCTCGTCGGCTCCGACGACCGCCACCTCGGCGCAGGCTTCGGGGTGGAACTCGTCATGGAACGTCCGGGCGAGCCGATCGTTCGACTCCGCGCCGCCCTGCGCGCCGTCGCCCCGGTCTATCCATCGATCGGCAGGGTCCTGCCGGCGGCACTCTGGGATGAGCGCGAGATGAAGGACCTGCTGGGGATCGCCCCCGAGGGCCACCCCGACCCCAGGCGTCTCGTCCTCCACGACGCGTATCCGCCGGGCTTCCATCCGCTCCGCCGCGATGCCCCCGCGGAGGTTCCGGACGGCCCGGCGTCGCGACGCTACGTGCCCTTCGTGGCCCAGGGCGAGGGCGTCTACGAGCTGCCGGTCGGCCCGATCCACGCCGGCGTGATCGAGCCCGGCCATTTCCGGTTTTCGGCCGTCGGCGAATCGATCCTCCACCTGGATGCCCGGCTGTTCTTCACCCATCGCGGCGTGGAGAAGCTGGTCGAAGGACGATCGTTCCGGCTGGCGCTCGAGGTGGTGCAGCGCAGTTGCGGCGTCTGCACCGTGGCGCACGCGACGGCCTTTTCCGAGGCGGTCGAGCGCCTGGCCGGCACCGCCGTCCCGCCGCGGAGCGTCCGGCTGCGCGCCGTCCTCGCCGAACTCGAGCGCCTCTACAACCACGTCGGCGACCTCGGCAACATCTGCGCCGGAATCGGTTTCAACGTCGGCTCGTCGCAGCTCGGCTGGCTCAAGGAACGCCTCCTCCGGATCAACGAGGCGGTGACCGGCCATCGCTACCTCACCGGGGCAATCGCGCCGGGCGGCCTTGCGATCGGACCTTCGGCGGCCGTGCTGGTGGACCTTCCGGCCCGGCTGACGGCCATCGAGGCGGACCTGCGGGCGATCCTTCACCTCATCAACCGGGCAGACGGGGTCCTCGATCGATTCCGCGGCACCGGGGTCCTGACGGCCGACATCGCGCGGCGGCTCGGGACGGTGGGTGTGGCCGCCCGGGCCTCCGGCCTGCCGGTCGACCTCCGCCGCGATCGGCCGTCGGGCGCCTACCGCGATCTCGTCGTGCCGCTGGTCGAATTCGATCAGCGGCGACGTCGCCGCGCGCTTTCACGTGCGGGCCCAGGAGGCGATCGCGAGCTTCGACCTGTTGCGGATCCTCCTGGCCGACGTCCCCGATGGTCCCGTGCGGGAGGCCGTCGGGTCGATCGAGCCGTGGGCCACGACGGTCGGCTGGGCCGAGGGTCCGCGGGGCGCGTCCTGGCTATGGCTGCGAGCCGGGCCGGATGGAACGGTGGATCGGTTGCGCCTGCGATCGGCGTCCTACGCCAACTGGCCGGCGGTTGCGGCTGCCGCCCCGGGCAACCTCGTCCCCGACTTCCCGCTCATCAACAAGAGCTTCGAACTCTGCTATGCCTGCACGGACCGCTGAGCGATGGACCTGATCGGCCGCCTGCTGCGACCCTGGCGGACGGGCGTGGTGACGTCCCGCTACCCGGCCGAACCGCCGCAACTCGAATCCGGGGTCCGCGGCCTGCCGGAGGTGAATCCGGCCATGTGCACGGGCGACGCGTCGTGCGTGTCCGCCTGTCCGACCAGCGCGATCCGGGTCGACGAAGCCGCCTGGACGATCGATGCCGGACGCTGCGTCTTCTGCGGCTCCTGCGAACGGGCCTGTCCCGAGGCGGCGATCACGCTCGGCCGGCAGGTGACGCTCGCCGCGACGACACCGGTCGGGCTCGTGCACGTGACGCCCCTGCCGCGGCGCGACGCGCGATGACCGACGCGCGGCCGGTGGCGGGCGAGGGCGAGCCGGTTGGCGACCGCCTGACGGCGGCGATCCGCGGTCGTCTCGGGCGGTCGCTGCATGTCCGCCAACTCGACGCGGGTTCCTGCAACGGCTGCGATTGGGAGATCGCGGCGCTGCTGAACCCATACCACGACCTGCAGCGCCTCGGCATCGACATCGTCGCGTCGCCGCGCCACGCCGATCTCCTGCTGGTCACCGGGATCATGACCCGCAACCTCGAGCAGGCCGCCCGGCTGACCTACGAGGCCATGGCCGAGCCGCGCCTGGTGGTGGCGGTTGGTGCGTGCGCGATCAGCGGCGGGGTGTTCGCCGGGACCTACGCCGGCCGCTCGGGGATCGGCGACGTGCTGCCGGTGGACGTCCGGATCCCGGGCTGCCCGCCGCGCCCGGAGGCACTGATCGAAGGACTGCTGGTCGCGGTGGGGCGGCTGCCGGGCCGGGAGTGACCCGCACGGCTCGACGTCCGCGGCCCGACGTCCGCGGCCTGGGAGCGACCGCGCGGCTCGAGCGCCCGCGGCCCGACGACCGCTCGGACGCCCGCGGCCCGACGTCCGCGGCCCGGCTTGGTCGCGCCCGACTTGTTCTCGAATGTGCGCCCCCGGAGCGTTGGACGGAACACCGATGCCGGCAGCGTTCAGCCCGGGCTCCTGAACCGCTCTGATTCATCCCGGCTTGTGCATGGCGCGGCATGAAACAGGGCCGCCAGTCTCCGCGAAACCGGGCCGATCCTGGCTAACGCTCTCCGGGTGAACAGAAGCGAAGAATTGAGCCGGGCCGGCCAGGACCCGCCGAACTCGGGCCTGCCAGGGACTCGCTCATCGATGACCCGGCGAGGACCCGCTCAGCGCGCGGCCGTGACTCCCGCGAGATCGGCCACGGTCGCCCGCAGCCCGTCGGCCAGCAGCCCGATCTCGCTCTCGTCGATCACGAACGCCGGCGAGATCTGGAGTGCCCGCCCCCGCAGGTTGCGGGTCAGGATCCCGTGGGTTCGAGCCACGACGACCGCTCGATCGACCAGCCCGGGCTCGGCCGCCAGGGCCGCCTCGCTGAACTCGACCGCACCGAGCAGGCCGATGGCCCGCGTCTCGCCGATGAGCGGCTCCGACTCGAGGCCCTTGAGCGCCGAGGCGAGCACGGGCGCGAGGCGTTCGACCCGGCCGACGAGGCCTTCGCGCTCGATGATGTCGAGGTTCGTCGAGGCGGCCACGGAACCCGCCGCGTGACCCGAATACGTGTAGCCGTGGCGGAACATCGCCCCGGTCGGCTCGTCCCAGAACGGCCGTCGCACGCGCTCGCCGACGAAGACGCCGCCCATCTGCATGTAGCCGGAGCTGACGCCCTTGGCGAACGTGACGAGGTCGGGCTGGATGCCGAAGCGCTCGGTCCCGAACATCGTGCCGAGGCGGCCGAAGCCCGTGATCACCTCGTCGGCGATCAGCAGCACGTCGTGCCTGCGGCACAGCCGGCTGACCTCCGCCCAGTAGCCGTCGGCCGGCGGCAGCACGCCCCCGGCCCCGATCACTGGCTCGCCGATGAACGCCGCGATCCGGTCGCCGTGGTCCTCGAACAGCCGGGCGATCGCGCTCCGTGTCGTCCCACGGCACGTGCTCGACGGCCTCGACGATCGTGCCGCCATAGCCGGCGCGGTTGCCGGGGATGCCGGCGAGCTCCGTGCCCCAGGCATTCATGCCGTGGTAGGCGTGTTCGCGACCGACGATGATCCGGCGGTTCGGCTGGCCGACGACGTCCCAGTACCGGCGGGCGAGCTTGGCCGCGGAGTCGACGGCTTCGCTGCCACCCGAGGTCAGGAAGACCCGCGCGTCCGGGATCGGCGAGAGGGCCGCCAGCCGATCCGTCAGCTCGAGCGTCGGGACCGTCGCGTACACCCCGAAATTCGAATACGCGGCGAGCCGGCTCATCTGGCGGGCCACTGCCTCGGCGATCTCGGTCCGGCCGTGGCCGACGTTGCAGTACCAGAGGGCGGCCGTCGCATCGAGGTATTGCCGGCCGGTCGTGTCCCAGACCCAGACGCCCTCCCCGCGCTCCATGACGACCTCGGCGGACGCGACGGTATGCATGTCGGCAAAGGGGTGCCAGTAGCTGGTCATTCGTTCACTCGGGCTACGAGGGCGGATGGTCGATTCGCCGGCCGGCCGGGCAGCGCCCGGAACCGCCGAGGGGATCGCGAGAATACACCGCCCGATGCGCCGCCTGAGCCACCTCAGCCGAGCAGGACGCGGCCCCCGATCGCGGCTGATTCGTGGACCGCGTCCACGAATCGCATGTACCGCAGGCCCGTTGCGAAGTCCGTCAGCTCGACCGGCCGATCGCCACGGATCGCCGCCACGAAGTCGAGCTCGGCGCGCCACTCGTCGTGCTCACCCGGGAGGATCTCGACCGGGCCGGCCGTACCGTCGAGGCCGCGCAGGTCGAGGGTCTGCTTCGAGAAATCGACCTCGAGGGTGCCGCCGGTCCCGGCGAAGTGCGCCGTGTTGCCCCGGCCGCGCATCGAGCGGGCCGACATCTCGATGGTGACCGGCACGTCCCCGGGGAAGCCGGCGATGACGAGAACGTGGTCGGGCACGTCAGTCGGCACGGGCGACCCGACCAGGCCCGACCTTCCGCGGTTCGAGGATCTGCGTCTCCGAGACGAGCCATTCGGCGTGGCCGAGCCAGCGCGCCAGCGCCTCGTACAGGATGCCGAGGGCCATGACGTTCGTGCCGCTGTAGCGGCGCTGCCAGCGCCAGTGCTCGCCCGGGTCGTCGCCCGACGAGCCGTCCCAGCCGACGCGGACGGCCTGCAGCCGGCCGATCGACCCGTCCCCGAGGACGCGCCCGATCGCCCGGTCGGCCCACAGCGAGAACGAGGCCGGGACGACCATCGCCACGGACGCCGGGTGGGCGAGCGCCGCCTCGACCATCCCCTCGGCCGCCGTCGCGTCGGCCGCCATGCGGGCCTCGGTCAGGACGTGCTTCCCGGCGCCCAGGGCCGCGATCGACACCGGGGCGTGGAGGTACGGCCAGGCCCCGACGAGCACCGCATCGATGTCGGGATCCTCGACGAGCGATCGCCAGTCCGGGTAGGCGGTGGCGATCCCGAGGGCCGTCGCGGCCGCCTGGGACGAGGCGGGCGTCTGATTGGCGACACCGGCGAGCTCGACGCCGGGGATCGCGCGGAAGCGCGGGACATGCTCTTCGCGGACGATGCGGCCGGCCCCGACGATCCCGATCCGGATCGGTCCAGTCATCCCGCCCTCCCCTCGTTCGAGACGGTTCGATATTGATCCGTCAACCTTCGCCGATGCCCGGAACCGGCTCGCCCGGCGGCGCGTCACGGGCCCAGCCATCCGCCGGACCGAGTCGTGCGCTCATACACTCCCAGCGCACGATCGGGTCCCGGGAGCAACAGGAGTGTAATGACAGCGCTGGTCCCGACGGGTACTCTATGGCTCGCCGCCCCCCGATGCACTCACCTGACGGCTGACGACGCCGCTCGACTCGGGGAACGGTCAGGAGGAGGATTCGGGGTGCGCTCCGAATGACGCCGGCGTTGGCACCTCGCCGCCCCGCGGGACGTGGTCTTTCGGCTCGCCTCGATCGTCTGAGCGAGCCGAAGTTCGCCCTCCTGATGTTCATTCCGGCGGCCCTGCTCGTCGGACTGTTCGTCATCCCGCCGATCCTCGCCGTCTTCGGCATGAGCGTCTTCCGGATCGAGCTGCTCAAGTCGGGCCCGACGAGCTTCATCGGCCTGAACAACTGGACGATCCGGCTGCCGGCCGATGCGGACTTCATCGAATCGATCCCGCGGACGATCCTGTTCGCCGCCGGAGCGACCCTGATCACGATTCCGCTGTCCATCGGCGCTGCGCTCGTCATGAACCGCAACTGGCGCTACGCGACGCTGATCGGGGTCGCGCTGCTGATGCCCTGGGCCATCGCTCCCGTCGTGACCGGCTTCTACTGGCGCTTCATGTTCCAGCCGACGTTCGGGGTGATCACGAACATCGTCGACGCCCTCGGCCTCGCCAGCGGCACGATCCCCTGGCTGCAGAGCACCGAAACGGCGATGGGCATCGCGATGGCGGCGACCGCCTGGCGCTGGACGCCGCTGCTGGCGCTGGTCCTGCTGGCGGCCCTGAAGACGATCCCGTCGGCGCACTACCGCGCGGCCAAGATGGACGGGGCCAGTACCTGGCAGGCCTTCCGGTTCGTGACCCTGCCGGCCATCCGCCCGTCGCTGCTGATCACGACGGTCCTGATGATCATCATCTCGCTCAATACGTTCGACGTGATCTTCCAGCTCACCAAGGGCGGGCCGGGCTTCGACACGACGACGATGACGTACTACATCTTCGACTCGGCGATCAATCACCTGAGCCTCGGCTATTCGGCCGCCATCGCGCTGCTGCTGCTCCTGATCGTCGTGATCTTCAGCGCCCTCGTCTTCCTGCTCCGCGGGCGTGACCGGACGGTCCGCCAGGACGAGGAGGACCTGACGCGGGCCAGCGCCACGTCCTTCCGGCGATTGGTCGGAGCACGGGCACTGGGGGCCCAGAGCAGCGGCCCCGGGGCGACCGTCGTGCGATACGAGCCGCAGGACTTCGGTGACACCTCGAGTCATCGGTTCCGCCTGCCCGAGGGCTTCGGCCGGGCGCTGACGATCTTCGGGGCGGCACTGCTGATCATCTGGTCCATCTTCCCGACGATCTGGATCCTGATCGCCAGCGTCCAGCCAGAAGGGGCCGTCACCTCCAACCCGCTGGCACTGACCCTTGGCCTCGACTTCGACCACTTCCGCCAGCTGCTCGGCAACGCCGGCTGGCAGGGCTCGATCGTGGTCAGCCTCGTCGTCGCGCTTGGGACGACCGTCCTGACGCTGATCATCGGCGCGCTCGCGGCCTATCCGCTGGCCCGCCTGCAACTGCCCGGCAAGGGCATCTTCCTGGGCGTGATGATCTTCACGCAGATGGTCCCGGGCATCGTGCTCGCGATCCCCGTCCTGCTCATCTTCAAGAACCTCGGCCTCAAGGACACGTCGTTCGGCCTGATCCTCGCCAACACGGCCTTCCTTCTGCCACTCGTCGTCTGGCTGCTGCGGAACATCTTCATGTCCGTGCCGCGCTCGCTCGAGTCGTCGGCCCGGATCGACGGCTGCACCCGCCTCGGCACCCTGTTCCGGGTGACGATCCCGGCCGCCTCCGCCGGCATTGCCGCCACGGCGATCATCCTGCTCATCAGCACCTGGAACGAGTTCCTGTTCGCCGTCGTCCTGGGCGATACCGGGGCCGTCACGGTCACCCGCCGCATCGGCTTCATCGACTCACCGACCAGCGTGTCTGCCCAGCCCGCGTATACCCTGCAGGCAGCGGCCGGCATCCTCGCCGTCATCCCCTGTGTCCTGCTTGTCATCCTGTTCCATCGCCGGATCAGTGCCGGCCTCACGGAGGGGTATGTGAAGGGTTAGTTGGGCTTTCCGGCGGCGCTCCCGCGGATCGAGCGCGCGACATCGAGGAGGAGATCGGAACCATGAGCGACCAGAAGCCGCCCATCACGGAGACCCTCGGGGATCTCCAGCTCACCCGACGCCAGATCCTGCGGGCAGGCCTCGTGCTTCCCGCGGGCGCCGCGTTCCTGGCCGCGTGCAGCGCGGCAGCGACGCCAAGCCCTGTCATCACGGCCGCCCCGACCGCGGCTCCGACGGCCGCCCCGACCGCGGCCGCGACCGCCGCGCCCACGGCCGCCCCGACCGCGGCTCCGACGGCCGCCCCCACCGCCGCACCGACGGCTGCGCCGACCGCGGCCCCGACCGCGGCTCCGACCGCTGCCCCGACCGCGGTCAAGGAAGACTTCACGGGGATCACGGTCAACGTGGCCTGCAACCCGACCAGCATCGCCCACGCGACGGCGGCCGGCCCGCAGTGGGAGGCGCTCACCGGCGGCAAGCTCGTCGCGACCCTGGTTCCGTATGCCGAGCGCGCGCTCAAGTTCGCGGCCGACATCGTCGACCAGAACCCGAACTTCGACCTCTACTTCGCCTCGAAGGACTTCGTGGCCCAGTTCGGCCCGCGCCTCTATGCACCGATCAACACCCTGAACATCGACACGACCGACTTCGTGCCGATCTGCCTCGATCAGCTCGCCGCAGACGGCGTGACCTACGCGCTGCCGCTCTTCGCCGACCAGGAGATGTTCATCTACAACTCCCAGTACTGGAGCCAGGCGGGCCTGCCAGCGGACATTCCCACGTCCTGGGATGAGCTCTACGCGTACACCCCCAAGCTGACGGCCCTCAACGGCGGCAAGGTCGAGGCGAACGTGACGCCGATGACCTACCCGTCCGACTCGTACTGGCTCTGCTACTACAACTCGTTCAACCTGCCGTTCATCAGCCACGACAAGACCCAGGTCCTCTTCGACAACGAGCAGGGCCTGGCGACCTGGGACTCCATCAACAAGGGCTTCACGTCCGGGTTCTTCGGCCCCAGCGGCATCGCGGCCGCGTCGGACCTCGACGGCTACCTGATCTTCAACCAGGGCATCGGCGCCTCCCAGATCGGAATCGTCAACGGCCTCGGCCAGGCCCAGAGCGGCAACGTCAAGGACTACAAGGCGACGATCCCCAAGGACGCGGCGCTGCCGGCCGTCATGCCGGGCGTCCAGCCCAATACCACCGGCTCGATCATCGTGACCGAGGGTTGGGGCGTCGGCGCGTTCAGCAAGAACCAGGAGGCTGCAGTCAGCTTCCTCAAGTACATCACCGGCCCGGTCTACCAGCCGCAGATGCTCCAGGAGGTCGCCGGCCCCGGGACGCTGCTCCCGCCGAGCCGCCTGTCCGTCCTGCAGGATCCGGCCGTCCAGACCAAGTACCCCTTCACGGCCATCCTGAGCACGCAGGCCGCCGGCATGCTGCAGTGGCCGGGTGTCCCGTACCCGGACATCGACAAGGTGTTCGGCGAGGGCCTCAACAACCTGTACAAGAAGACCTGGACCGTCCAGCAGGCCAACGACAACACGATCAAGGCCACCAAGGACCTGATCACGAAGTGGCTCTCCTCGTAGGCTGAGCTTCAACGCCGGCGCGGCCTTCGGGTGGCGCCGGCGTCTTCATGTCGGTCGCGCGGCGACCGGGGAGGGGGCTCGCAGATGAGCATCGGTGTCGGCATCGTCGGGTCCGGCTTCATGGGCCGGACCTGGTCCGAGGTCTCCGCCAATCACGCCACGGGCACCCGCCTCGTCGCCGTCACGGGCGGCCGGCGGGCGGCGGCCCTGGCCTCCGACTACCACGTCGACCTCGAGGCGTCGTTCGAGTCGCTCCTCGCTCGTTCCGACGTCGATGTCGTGGTCCTGGCGACACCGCCGGATGGCCACGGCGACCAGGGCGTGGCCGCGGCCCGGGCCGGCCGGCACATTCTCGTCGAGAAGCCCATGGCCAATACCGTCGCCGATGCCCGCCGGATGGTCGAAGCCGCCGACGCGGCGAACGTCCGGCTGGCGCTCGTCTCCCAGCACCGCTGGCGGGACGCCCCGGTGGCGGCCAGGAAGGTCATCGATTCGGGCCGCCTCGGTCGGATCCGGATGATCCGGATCCAGAGCACGGCCGTCGGCTGGTGGGATCTCGAAGCCCGCCAGGACCAGTGGAAGAAGGATCCCGCGCAGCAGACGGCCTTCGCCTCGGACGCCGCCCACGGCCTCGACATCGCGCGCTGGTACATGGGCCTGCCGCAGGGCGTGCGGGCCTACTCGCAATGGACGTCGTTCTCGGGTTTCGTGCCCGGCGAGAGCTCGATGTCCGTCTTCACCATGGACAACGGCGTGCTCATGGACTACTGGATGACCTACGAGTTGCCCGAGCCAGGCCTCGGGTCGATGAGCCTGCTCGTCACGGGCGACCAGGCCATGCTCCGCGTCGACGTGTACGGCAAGGTGGAGGTCAGCCGGCCCGAGGGCGGCTGGGACGTCGTCTTCGAGCAGGGCCCGTTCGATCCCGCTCAATGCCGTCGATCCGGCCAGGCTGCGTGCCTATGCCGCCCAGATGGAAGATCTCCTCGCCGCGATCGGCGAGGGCCGTGACCCGTTCGTGAGCGGTCGCCAGGGCCTGCTCACGACGCAGCTGCTCGAAGGCGCCGACCGATCGGCCCACGCCAACCAGGCCGTCAACCTCCCGCTCTGATCGAGGACCACCAAGCGCGATGACAGACCAGACGCCCAGCCCGCGGCTCCGCGCCGCGATCATCGGCCTCAGCTGGATCGGGGCCGATCCCGCGCAGCCGGCCTCCGACCCACTGCTGGGCACGGCGACCCCCGGGACCCACGCCTCGGCCATGGCCACGATCCCCGAGATCGAGGTCGTCGCCGGTTGCGACATCTTCCCGGCCGCGCGGGAGCAGTTCCTGGCGCGCTGGAGCCCGGTCTGGCCGGGCGTGCGGGTCTACGAGGATTTCCGCGACCTCCTCGCGAAGGAGACCGTCGATCTCCTGTCGATCGTGACCCCGGACACGCTCCACGCCCCCGTGCTGTTCGCCGGCCTCGAGGCCGGGGTCAAGGGCATCTTCTGCGACAAGCCGCTGTCCATCGACCTGGCCGAGGCCGACCGGATGGTCGCCGCCGCCCGGGCCGCCGGCGTGCCCCTCAGCGTCAACTACGGCCGGCGCTGGTACCCCGAGTACGTCGAGGCCCGGCGTCTGATCCGCGATGGTGCCATCGGGGACCTGGTCCAGGTCCTGATCGAATCAGGTGGCCCGCGGGCGATGCTCTGGCGCATCCACACCCACGCGATCGATCTCATCAACTACTTCGCCGACTCGGAGCCGGCCTGGGTCTGGGCCGATCTCGAGCCCGGCATGGAGGACTACGGGACCGAGTACAGGGGCGACGGCGGTCGCACGGCCTCGCTTGAGCCAGGGGTCAATACCTACATCACGTTCAGCAACGGCGTCCGCGGGATGCTGATCGGCTGGAAGCGGATCCCGCAGGACATGGTCGTCCACCTCGTCGGCACTGAGGGCCGGATCGAACTGGACGTCGAGGGCTGGCGTGTCATTCGGACCCCCGTCAGCGACAGCCGCATGCCGACGCCCGATCTCGGCAAGCCGTACATGGAACCCGTGGTGCCCCACTACAACGTGGCCGGGATGCCGGCGGCCATTCGGGAGCTGATGGCCGCCATGGCGACCGGCGCGCCGGTCACGAGCACCGGCGAAATGGCCCGCCGGACGGTGGCGATCACGGCGGGCATCCTCGAATCGGCGGCCCGGGGCAACATCCGGGTGCCGGTCGCGCCACCGCCCGCGCCGGCCGCGGGTTCGTAGCCGCCGGCTCGGGCGGGGGAGGTCGGGGTGACACGCGCAGCTGACGCGATCGATCGCGACTGGGTCCGGCGTTCCCTGACCGGGCCGTTCAGCGCCGTCCATCCGCTGTTCCGGCGCGACGGCTCCATCGACCGCGACGGCATCCGGACCCAGGTCGAGCACAACCTGGCGGCGGGCTCGGGCACGATGCTGCTGACCTACGGCGACAGCCTGCACTCGCTGCTCGCGGACGCCGAGATCGGCGAGCTGCTCCAGATCGTCGTGGAGCACACGGCTGGCCGGGCGATGGTCGTGGCCGCCGACCGGCAGTGGTGGACAGGCAAGGAGATCGAGTTCGCGACGTTCGCGCGCGAGGCCGGCGCCGACGTCCTGATGGTCCTGCCGCCGCACTGGGCGCGGGTCGGTCACCCGCGACTCGCTGGTGGAGCACTACCGCGCCGTCTCGCAGCACATCCCGGTCATGCTCGTCACGGCCCTCTTCGCCGCCAACCAGGCGGTCGGACTGGAGGTCATCGCCCGCCTCGTCGACGAGGTTCCCGAACATCGTCGCCATCAAGGACGACGTCGCCGGCGAGTTCGCCCGGCGGGTGGCCACCACGACGCACGACCGCTGGGCGATGTTCTCCGGGGGCCAGAAGCAGAACCATCTCGACCTCGTGCCGTACGGCTGCGACGGCTACATGTCGACGTACCTGCACTTCATGCCGGAGATCTCGCACGCCTACTGGCGCACGATCGAGGCCAACGACCTGGCTGCCGCGGCCGCCATCGTCCGCGCCTACGACCAGCCGTGGTTCGACCTGGCCTTCACGCTCGACGGCAACTTCGATGCGATGTTCCATGCCAGCCAGGAAGTCTTCGGGATCGGCGGCCGGTGGCGGCGGCCGCCCTATCACAGCCTGACCGACGCCGAGATGGAGCAGGTCCGGGCCATGTACGCCGGCCTGCCAGGCCTCGCGGCGGTGGTCCCGGCCTATGCGACCGGGCCCGTGCCTGGTCTCGCCGGGCGGCCTTGAACGACACCCGGCGCAGCGCCTCCGAGGCGATCGCGCCGAGCATCCTGATCCGCGGGGCGACGGTCTACGACGGCACGGGAGCGGCCGGCTTCGTCGGCGACGTGGCCGTCGCGAACGGCCGCGATCGGCGCCGTGGGTCCCCACCTGCCGACGGCCGGCTTCGATCGGGTCCTCGACGGCGGCGGGCTGGCGGTCGCCCCGGGCTTCATCGACCTCCATTCGCATTCCGACTTCACGTTCCCGGCGTTCCCGGATTCGGCCGGCCAGGTCAGCCAGGGCGTGACGAGCGAGCTGATCGGCCACTGCGGCGACACGCCGGCGCCGCTGTCGGAGGATCCGGCGCGGCGGCGGCAGCTGATCGACTACGAGATCGGGGCGGGGCCCGACCTTGCCTGGGACTGGACGACCTTCGCGGGCTTCCTCGACGTCCTCGAGGCGGCCCGCCCGGCGGTCAACTGCCTGCCGCTCGTCGGCCACAACGCGCTGCGGATCGCGGCGATGGGGATGGCCGAGAGGAGCCCGACGCCAGCCGAGATCGCGGTGATGACGGCCGGCCTGCGGGAGGCGCTCGAGGCCGGGGCGTGGGGGATGAGCACCGGCCTCTCGTATGCCCCGGGCCAGTGGGCGACGACGGCCGACATCCTGGCGATGGCCGCGCCGCTGGCGGAGAGCGGCGCGCTCTACGCCTCGCACATCCGCAACGAATCCGACGAGCTGCTGGCGGCCGTGGACGAGGCGCTGGCCATCGGCGAGGCGCTCGGCGTGCCGGTCGAGATCTCCCATCTCAAGGCGAGCGGAGCGCGGAACCGGGGCCGGACGCGCGATGCCCTGGCGGCCATCGAGGTGGCCCGGGCCCGCGGCGTCCGCGCGACCTGCGACATGTATCCCTACGAGGCCGGCAGCACGTACCTCAGCCAGCTGCTGCCGCCGTGGGCGTTCGCCGGTGGGGTGCAGGAGCTGCTCGAACGAATTCGCTCGGCCGACATGCGCGGCCGGATCCGCCACGACATCGCGACGGGCCTGCCGGGCTGGGGCAACCTGCTGAACGCGGCCGGCGGCTGGGATCGAGTGCTGATCAACGGGACGATCCGGCCGGCTGCCGCCTGGGCCCGGGGACGCTTCGTCTCGGACCTCGCGGCCGACGCTGAGCAGGACGGCCTGGATCTCGTCTGCGACTTGCTGCTGGCCGATGGCGGCGGCACGACGATGGCGATCTTCATGCTGGACATGGCAGACGTGCGCGAGGTCATCGCCGCATCGATCTCCGGGGTCGGCTCGGATCTCTACGCCGTGACGGGGCCGGAGGCGGCCAACCATCCTCGCTGCGCTGGCTCGTTCGCTCGTGTCGTTGGGCCGTGGGTCCGCGACGGCCTCCTGCCACTGGCCGAGGCGGTGCGCAAGCTGACGTCACTGCCGGCCCGCACGATCGGGCTCGCGGATCGCGGCCGGATCGCGCCCGGGCTCGTGGCCGACCTCGTCGTCTTCGACCCGGCCACGATCACCGACAACGCCACGTGGGACCAGCCCGCCGCCCTGGCGACCGGCGTCGAAGCCGTCCTCCTCGGCGGCCGTTTCGCCCTCGATCGCGGCCGCGCCGTGGATCTTCGCCTGGGGCGCGTCCTGCGCCGTCCGGCCGCCCCGGGCCCGTCCTGAACGGCCCGATCGGTGGCCTGCGGGAGGGGCGCGGATTCGCCTTGACGGAGCCCCGGACGCGCCTCTACGCTGGCCCCATTCCCATGTGCCCGAGCTGCCCCGAGACGACTCCCGGGCGGCTGGTCTGCCGGCCGGCGCTGATCGCCGCGGCGCGTTCCCATGCACCAGCCGGCTGGCCGGCGACGACCAAGGAGGGGGCCCCGTCATGACCTCGCAATCCAACGCCGGCACGAGCGGCGGCGCCGATCGAACGGGCCCGAGCGGCGGCCCGATCGTCGTCGTCCACCGGCCGATCGAGGGCCAGGACTGGAGCTACGAGATCGAGCGCCAGATCCTCGCGGCCCGTGGCGTCCACCTCGTCGTGGCGGAGGACTATGCGCATGCCCGGGCGACCTGCCGGACGCGGACGTCGCTGTTCGCCTGCGACACGGTGACCGCCGACGAGATCAACCTGATGCGTCATCCGGTCGGGATCATGTGCTACAGCGTCGGCATGGACTACGTGGACGCCAAGGCGGCCGCGGCTCGAGGCATCCCGATCTGGAACTGCCCCAACCACAACTCCGAGGAAGTCTCGGATCACGCGGTGACGCTCCTCCTGGCCGGGAACAAGCGCCTGCTCGACTTCGCGAACGCGGCGGCCGAGGGCAACTGGGACGTCTATGGCTGGCCGCTGATGCGCGGCAGGATCCACCGGATGCGCGGCCATACGGTCGGCATGGTCGGGATCGGCCGGATCGGCCACAAGATCGCCCGCAAGCTCCATGGGTTCGGCCTCAAGGTCATCGCCTACGACCCGTTCGTGCGTGTCACGCCGGATCCGTGGGTCGATCTCGTCTCGCTCGACGATGTCCTGACGAAGGGCGACTTCATCATCGTCGCGGCGTCGCTGACCGAGACCTCGCGCAACCTGCTCAACGCCGAGCAGTTCGCGAAGGTCAGGCAGTGCTACGTCTTTGTCAACGTCTCGCGCGGCGGCATCGTCGTCGAGTCGGCCCTGCTCGAGGCACTCAAGGAGGGCCGGATCGGCTTCGCGGCGCTCGATGTCCGCTCGCCGGAGCCGCCGGATCCCAAGAACGATCTCCTGACGGGGCTGCCGAACGTGCTGCTCACCCAGCACATCGCCGCGACGTCGGACGAATCGCTGGCCGACCTCCACATCGAGGCAGCGAACCAGGTTCTCGGCCTGCTCGAGCAGGCCGGCCGACTGCCGGCGAACTAGTCGCGGGCAGCGAACGACCAGCCACCACCAGGTGAGGGCGGGCCTGGCCCGCCGGAAGGAGCTCAGCGATGCGACTCGTACGGTATGAGGCCAAGGGCCACGGGCCACGGCTCGGCCTGCTCGAGAAGGGCCGCGTGCACGATCTGGAGGCGGCCTCCGGCGGCCGCGCCAGTGGTGGCGACATGAAGGCGTTCATCGGGCTCGGCCGCAAGGCCGTGGACGAGATCGCCGATGCGGCGCGCAAGACGGAGGGCGTGGCCGCCGACAGCGTCAAGCTCCTCGCCCCGATCACGAACCCGGGCAAGCTGATCGCGGTGGCCGGCGGCTACTTCTCGCACGCCGGGGACAAGCTCGGCCCCGACGCCATCCCGATGCTGTTCGCCAAGCGAACCGACGACATCAGGGGGCCCGGCGATCCGATCACGATCTGGAAGAAGTCCCCGGGCGTCGTTGACGAGATCGAGGTCGCGATCGTCATCGGCGTCGGCGGCAAGGACATCCCGCGCGCCGAGGCGATGGATCACGTCATCGGCTACACGATCTGCAACGACGTCTCCGGGCGCGAGCTCGACGTCCCGGCACCGGGCCGGCGCGACAAGGAGATGGACGGCTTCCTCGACTGGCTCAACGGCAAGTGGATGGACGGCTTCGCCATCCTCGGCCCGTCGATCGTGACCAAGAGCGAGGCCGGCTCGCTGTCGGACACGCGCATCCAGAGCATCGTCTCGGGCGAGGTCCGCGTCGACGGGACGACGAAGAACGTCAACATCCCCTGGGACGAGCTGATCGCCTTCGCGTCGACGCTGATGACCCTCAAGCCCGGCGACCTGATCACGACCGGCATGCCCCACGGCACCGCCGCCGAGATCTACCTCAAGCCCGGTGACGTCGTCGACGGCGTCATCGATGGCCTCGGCACGCTGACCAACCCGGTCGTCGCCGAAGCCTGAGCGAACAGCGGCGGCCCGAGTCGCTTCACGCGATCCCGGGCCGTCACTTCTGTTCCTTCCGTGGACCTTGCCCTGGTGGTCGGCGTTCGCCGCGAGGACGCCGTCGATGACGATGGCCCGCTTGGCCTCGGCGTCGAGCAGCGTGTAGTAGGCCGCCTTGGCCGAGTCCATGTCGGCGAACTGCGCCACGGCGATCGCCTGGTTGCCCTGGACCGCGATCCCGCCGCGAGAGGATGCGGTTCGACGCAACCTGTGATGCGCCTGTCCTCCGTCACGGAGGATGCGACTCGACCGATCCATCGGAGAGTCTTCGCCCTACGATTGGCCCGCGCCGCGCGGTTCAAGGCATGTTCGCCAGGGATGGGGATGTCCAATGAAGAACCGGTCTGCCCTCATTGCCCTGGCGGGCGCGCAGTTCGTCATGGTCCTCGACCAGACCGTCATGGGCGTCTCGATCAGCCAGCTGGTCGCCGACTTCAACACGACCGTCACGACCATCCAGGCGATCATCACCCTCTACTGCCTGGTCATGGCGATGCTCATGCTCGCGGGCGGCAAGATCGGCGACATCATCGGGCGCCGACGCGCCTTTCGGATCGGCCTCGTCATCTACGCGTGCGGTTCCGGACTGACAGCGATTGCCCCGACGATCGGAATCCTCACGCTCGGCTGGTCGATCCTCGAGGGCATCGGCGCCTCACTCGTGCTGCCGGCGATGGTCGCGCTGATTGCCGGCAACTTCGAGGGCCGGGACCGCAAGGTCGCGTACGCGGTGATCGGCGGAGTCGCGGGCGCCGGCATCGCCATCGGCCCGATCCTCGGGGGTTGGGCCACGACGGTCCTCTCCTGGCGCGTCGTCTTCGCCGGCGAGGTCGTCCTCGTCATCGGGATCTTCGCGATGACCCGATTCGTCGGAGACGCCCTGCTCGCCGGGCGCAAGCCTCGCCTTGACGTCGTCGGCGCGGTTCTGTCGGCCTCCGGTCTCGGGCTGATCGTCCTCGGGATCCTTCAATCCAGCGTCTGGGGCCTTGTCGAGCCGAAGGACGTGCCCTTCGAGGTGTTCGGCCTCGCTCCGACCCTGTTCGTGATCGCCGGCGGCGGTGTCCTCCTGTGGGCGTTCGTTCGCTGGCAACGGCACCGCGAGGCGATCGGGAGCGACCCACTCGTGCACCTCGACCTGCTCAAGATCCTGCCTCTCCGATCGGGGTTGATCGGCCTCTTCACGCAGAACCTCCTCCTGATGGGCGTGTTCTTCATCGTCCCCCTCTATCTCCAGCTCGTCCTCGGCCTCGACGCGCTCCAGACGGGTCTGAAGATGCTCCCGGTCTCGATCGCCATGTTCGTGATGTCGGCCGTGGGTTCGCGCCTCTCGAGCCGCTATTCGGTCCGGCGGATCACGAGAGTGGGGCTGATCCTCTCCGGCCTTGCGTGCGTGATGTTGCTGGCGACGATCCAGCCGGACCTGGCCAATCTGGCCTTCGCCGCAGCGATGGGCGTGCTCGGTGCCGGGATGGGGCTGATGGCGTCGCAGCTCGGCCTCGTGGTCCAGTCGTCCGTCGACTCATCAGGTCGCGGCGAGGCCGGCGGCCTGCAGTTCACCGGGCAGCAGCTCGGCTCGGCCCTCGGGGTGGCCCTCATCGGCGCCATCGTCCTGACGGGCCTCACATCGACCTTTGTCTCGACCATCCAGGCGGACCCGCGCATCAGCGCCGAGATCGCCGGCCAGGTCGGGACCGAGGTCGGCACTGGGATCGACTTCGTGGCGTCTTCGGCCATCGAGGCGGCCGCTCAACAGGCCGGGCTCGACGCCGTCACGACCGCCGCGATCGTGGACGACTACGAGCAGGCGCAGCTCCGGTCATTGAAGGCCGGTCTGCTGGTGGCTGCGCTCCTGGCCCTGGTGTCGCTCGCGTTCACGGGAGGCCTGCCAGGGAGCGTGCCGACAGGTGCGCCAGAGCCTGTCGAGGAAGCCGCTGGCCCGGCCGCAGTCAAGCCAGCGTCGGCCTAGCAGGATGTCGAACCCATCGACCAGGCAGAGTCGCGGGCTGCCGCTGTCCCGCCTCGAGGCGTTCAGCGATGGCGTGTTCTCGATTGCCATCACGCTTCTCGTCCTGGAGATCGTCGTCCCGCTTGCCGCCGAGCAGGACCTCCTGGGCGCGCTCGCCGGAATCTGGCCGTCCTACCTCGGGTACGTCATCAGCTTCCTCACGATTGGCTGGGTGTGGATCGGCCACGCCGCGATCACGAGCCACATGGAGCGGGCGGATGGCCTGTTCCTGCGGATCAATCTGCTATTGCTCCTGGTCGTCGCGTTCCTGCCGTTCCCGACCCGGTTGATGGCCGACTACCTGGGGAATGCCCAACCCGAGCGGGTCGCCGTCGTGTTCTATGGCGTCGTCCTGCTGACGATCGCCGCCCTCGTCAGCATCCTCTGGCGCTACGCGCGCAGCGCGAAGGAGCTGCTCCGGGTCGACGCGACGGACGACGAGCTGGCGGAGCTCCGGGCCAAGTCCACGCCGGGCCTCATCGGCCTGCTCCTCTCGACCGGCGTCGGCCTCGTCCTCCCGTCGGTCGGGGCGATCTGCTTCCTCGCTGTATCGGCCTTTCTTGTGGTCCCGTACCGCGAAATCCTCAATGCGATCCGAGGCCGCGGCCGCGGGAGTCGCCAGTGATGACGTGGCCGCGGAGTAGACGATCGTGACGGGGCGGGTCGGAGCCGACTGTTCGGCCCAAGGCACGATTCACCGGGTCAATCGGGCATGACGAAGGAGGCGTCCGCTCCCGACCCGGAGATCGGTGAGTCGCGGTGGCCGATGGCGATAGCCGTTGTCGCGCTCATGATCGTGGCACTGCTTGCGCCGGCTCGTCTCACGTTGGTACCCGGCTGGGTGCTGGCCGCCATCGAAGGCATCCTGCTGGTGACCCTGATCGTCCTGGATCCCGGTCGGATCGATCGCACCGGACCATGGCAGCGGAGAGTGTCGATCGCGCTCGTCGTCGTCGTTCTGGGCAGCACCCTCGCAGCCACGGTTCTCCTGGTTTACGACCTGATGACCGGCTCGCCGCTGACCACTGCGGCCGACCAACTGTTTCTGGCAGGCGCGAAGGTCTGGCTCGGCAACAACGTTGCATTCGCGTTGCTGTACTGGGAGTTCGATTGCGGCGGTCCGGCCGTCCGAGCTCATGGCCTGCCCCCCTACCCGGACATGATGTTTCCCCAGGAGGCGAGCCCCGAACTCGCGCCACCCGGCTGGCGTCCGGAGTTCA
This sequence comes from uncultured Chloroflexia bacterium, assembly GCA_963716375.1. Lineage (GTDB taxonomy): Bacteria > Chloroflexota > Limnocylindria > Limnocylindrales > CSP1-4 > VGPE01. The sequence goes on from OY970306.1 coordinate 374,594, forward strand.
TCGACTATCTCTACGTCGGCTTCACCACCGCGAACGCCTTCAGCCCGACCGATACGCTGCCGATGGCGCACTGGGCCAAGATCGCGATGGGCTCGCAGGCGCTGATCTCGTTCGTGGTGGTCGGCCTCGTTCTCGCCCGGGCCATCAACGCCCTGCCGTGAAGCAGGGTGCGGCGCGGCGGTCCACGGTCGACAAGGACGCAGTCCGCGAGGCTACACGGGCGACGTCAGTGTCGCGCCGGGAAACACGATCGTCCTGCACCTTGCCCGTGCCGATGGCTCAGCACCACGCGGAGCGTCGCAGACTCCGGCCCTGGCCTCATCGACGTAGCTGACGAGGCGTGATCGACCCGACCAAAGGCGCTCGCTTAGCACGAGAACTGGCGGATTTCAATCCTCGTCGGGCAAGATCCCCAGCAAATCTGTCAGCAGTCGTTGAGGATCGTCGTCGGGGTCGTCGTCAGCCTCCGGTGCCGCGCTGCGGCCGGCCCGATCGTGAAGCTCGGCGATCTGCGCCAGCGGCCGGTCCGATCTAGCGGCCTCGTCGATGTGGTTGTCGTCCACGGCCCGAGATTACTCCTCGGCTAGATGAGGTAGCGGGAATCCGGCCCGTCCGCCGGGATCGGCCATCGCCAATACGGATATCGAGCAATCGGGAAGGTCTCGTCAGCCCGTGGCTGTCGTCGAGATCTTGCCGGCCTTGATGGCCGCCACGTACTTCGCATGGTCCGCGGCGTTGAAGTCCGCATACGTCTCGGCAAAGTCGGCCACGGCGCCATCGAATGTGTCGCCGGTCCCAAGATATGCCGAGATGGCGACCGCGTCGCCCGTCCGAGCGTGGGCGAGGGCCAGGGCCCAGCCACAGATACCCCCGTAGAACCCGAGCCCTGACGGCTGGAGCGAGGTCGTGTCGACGGAACCCTTCATGTCCCACAGCTGGCGAAGGTAGAAGTCGCGACCGCCGGGACCCCGCGTCCAGCCGAGGAAGATGTCCGAGGTCGCCTGCATGAGCTGCTGGCCGACGACGACTCGTTCAGCGTGATTGCGGTGGGTGCCCGCCGCCAGGTACGGCTCCATGACCGACGCGGTCGCCTCCTTCGCCTGGAGGATGAGGGGATCGTTCTCGTCGCGGCCCTCGAGAACCATGACGAAGCAGCGTGTACCGACGCTGCCGACACCAACGACCTTCAGGGCGAAGTCCACGAAGCGGTAGCGCTCGAGGAAGTCGCGCCGGTTCTCGGGCATCGTCGAGCGGTAGTCGGTGAACACCTTCTCCAGCACGCCGGGTCCGCCATCCAGCTCGACGTGGGTCATCACGGGCGGATCGTCGAGGATGACCCGCCGGCCATCGACGACCCCGGTCAGGGACTCGAAGGCGCGCATGCCGTCGCGGGACCGAGCCTTGCTGAAGATCGCCTCGAGCCGCCCGCGGCGACCCGCCGCCAACCGACCCGTCAGGAGGCCACTCGCGACCGCCGCTTCGCGGATGTCCGTCTCGGTGATCAAGGCGTACCAGACGTCGATCAGGCGCATCCCGGCGTAGCGGGACATCCACTGCCGGTAGCTGCGCACCGCGGCCATCGTCGCCACACGGTTCTGCTGGCCGCTGAAGCCGTTGGAACGCCCCGCGATGACCACGCTGGCAGCCAGCCGCTTGACATCCCACTCCCAGGGCCCGGGCAGCGTCTCGTCGAAGTCGTTGGTATCGAAGACGAGCGCCCGCTCCGGCGACGCGAACAGCCCGAAATTGGAGAGGTGGGCATCGCCACAGGCCTGGACAATGATGTCGGTCCGCGGCGTGCTCGAGAGGTCGAAGGCCATGACAGCCGGGGTCCCTCGGTAGTACGGGAACGGGGCCTCGGCCATCCGCTCGTGGCGCAGGGGCAGGAGTTCCGGCAGCCGGTCCCCCTCTTGGGCAGCCAGGATGGCGATCGGGTCTCGGCCCTTGGCCGGCTCGAATGCAGCGTGACTGGCCCGGGGGACGCGCTTGCGGGCCGCCTTCCCCTCCTCGGCCCGCTTGGTCGGATTGACCCATGGGCGCGCAGTCCAGACGGGCCCGGCCGGGGCCTCGACCTGCCAGGCGGCGTCGTAGGCGGCCGCCTTGCCGGGAATAGCCTTCGTCGACCGTCGGGTCACCCTCGTCGGCTCTGTCATCTTCCTGCTCCTTCGTGTGGCTTCACACCTCAAGTGGCCCACGGCCGCCTCATTGAGGGCCGGACTTGACAACGCCATGTGTAGTCGGGGTTGCCGGCGTTGGCTGGGCCACCGGCGCTCCCTCGGGCATCGGCAGCGTCGCGGCCGTGCCGTCCCTGCCGAACCGCAGGTCGAGGTGTCGCTCAGCCCAGCGCCGGATCTGGCGATGGACGGCAGGTGCCCCGAGCAGGTCCTCGTCGAGCTGCCATTCCGTCGGATGCAGCAGGAGCGGCTGGGTCTGGACGCCACCAAGGCCGCCATGCGACCCGATGAGCTCCTCGAACGCGGCGACTTCCTCGAACACCGGGTCGTAGAGGCTGATCACCGAGATGTCGGGGGTGTGCTCGATGGTGTCGAGGCGGATCAGCGCCTCCCGCGAGCGGCCGCCGTACTGGGCGACGGGATCGTCGCCCTCGACACGATCCTCGTCGAGGAAGTTGATCCCCGAATGGCCGACCACGATCGCGCCGTGGGTCTCCGATCGGATCAGCAGCGCGCCCACACCCGGATGCGCGGCGAGCTTGTCGATGAGCCCGGGGTAGGTCGCAGCCAGCGTTTCGATCGTCACCCGCCCGGGCAGCCGCGGGAAGTAGATCAGCCCGAGATTGCCGGACGCGATGGCGATCAGGTCGGGTCGTTCGGCCGGGGCGGCCGCCTCAACCCGGCTGTCCTTGGCCTCCTCGTCCCCGGCCGGGCCGAGCTCGACCACCCCATCGGTCGTCTGCGAGCGCAACGCGGTCCGGGCAATGCCACCGGAGACGCCCTTGGCCTGGGTCAGCTCGGAGAGGAAGGCGTTGGTGGGGCCCCACTCTTCCACGCGTGCAGCCGACTCCTCGACCGTGGCTCCCGTTCCCATCAACTGGCGGACGACGTCGCCGAGCGTCTTGCCGTAGCGCTCGAGGAAGGTGGCGCCGAGGGTTTGGCCGTGGTCGGACAGGACCACGAACCGGTACGGTCGCGAGGCCGACGCGGCGCCCTTCTCGAGCGTGGCGATCGCCCGGTCGACGCCGTCCAGGGAGTCGAAGGATTCGGGGCGCTCCGGCCCGCTGTGGTGGGCGATCTCGTCATAGTCGGTGTAATCGACGTAGATGACGGGCGTGCCGCGATACATCTCTTCCATGACGAGTGACGTGGACAGATCGCGCAAAGCGACGTTGGTGGCGGCGCGCGCCATCGGATACGGCATCCCGCGATGCATCCGGGGCTCGATCCCGGCCCGGCGCTGGCGGAGCGCCTGGAGGTACTCCTTGATGATCTCTGCCCCGAAGCGCGTGATCATCGCGAGGTAGTTGTAGGGGCTCGCGAAGAACGAGTAGAAGGATGTGCTCTTGCCGAGCCCCTGGGCCTTGTTCTTGATCGTGCCCATCGTGATGTAGGAGCGGGCCGCGTCCCCCGAGAAGAGGTTGCCGACGCTCGCGCCATTGTTGGAGAGCAGCCCTTCGCCGTTGGAGATCCGGGCCTCGATCACGACGGCGTCGTCGGGATGGTTCGCCACCATCGTCCGGCCGTTCTCCTTCTCGTACCAGCGGAAGGCCGGGATGCCGTCGTTGTTGCCGTGCAGCAGCCCGGCCTGGCTTGCGGGCGTGGTCGGCGGCAGCAGGGCTTCCCAGCCGTCGAGGCGGTAGCGACCCGAGCGGACCCAGTTCGTGAGATGCGGCGCCCGGCCGGCCTGCATCTGGCGGGTCAGGATGGGCCGCGCAAGGCCGTCGATCTGGACGACGACCAGGCCCGGCTTGTCGGTCTTGATGACGCCCTTCTGGCGCGCCGACAGCTGCTGCACGAGGATCGAGTAGTACGAGTCGTCGCTGCTGATCGAGAAGATGGCGACGATCACCGTCGTCACGATCGCGTAGATGAACGAGGCGATGAGCGCCGGGATGATGCCCGACACGTCCAACCCGCCCACGAACGCCGGCAGGACGAGGAACGACACGACCTGGAAGACCAGGGTGGCGACAACCACGGCGATGACGGACACCGTCGCGAAGATCGCGATAAAGGCCGGTCGCACGAGGATGTTCAGGAGACCCAGCACGATCGCCGCCAGGAGGGCCGTTGTGAAGGCCCCGGAGCCCGACTTGAGGTCGACGCCCGGCGTCAGCCAGACGGCGAATCCGAAGGCGACGACGCTGATCACCAGTGTCGAGACGATCCGGCGAATGCGCGAGCCGGTCGACGGGCGCCAGTCCCGCATGACCTGGATCTGGAGGCGGTAGAAATCGATCAGGCGTCGCATCTGGTCCTCCTCCGGGCCGATGGGATGATCTCTTGGTCGGGGTAACCGTCCGATAAGGTTCCTGCCCTGGCTTTCGCTGTGATCGACGACTCGTGGGGTGGTGCGGGGGCCCAGAGGGATCTGAATCGGTCCGGACGCTTGGATGATCCGACCGCCGAACGAAGACGGCCTTGCAGCCCGCGGCCGGTCACGATGCGCTGCCTCGGGCGCGTCCCGCCACTTGCGGCGGGGTTAGCAGCTGATGGCGGAGCTGCGGCTCATCGGCCTGCCCAAGCTCCCACGTGCCGGCCGACGCCGTTGCCATTCGCCGACCATAGAGCGCCCCGAGCGGACCGGCGCTGAGCCCATGAAGAAAGACCGACATGAGTACCGTCCCGGTCACCACGTGGATCAGCGTGAGACTGGCCGGATGTGCTGGACCCATCGCGTCGAAGGCGACCAGCAGGAAGACCACCGATGCGAGACCGCGCGGCCCGAACCAGCCGACGAGCGCGACCGTGTCGGCTCGCAGGTGTGAGCCGATCATCGAGAGCGCCACGGGGCCCATGCGGACGATCGTGAGACTCAGGACCGCGTAGAGGAGGACGGCCGGGTCAATGCCTCCCGCGAGCAGGGGACCAACGAAACCGATGCCAAAGACGAGCCAGACCAGGTAGGACCCCGCCAGGCCGAGCCAGTCGGCGAACTCCACGGACGGCTCCGCGGCTGCGGTTGCCGTCCGGTAGAAGACCCCGGCCGCGAACGCGGCCACGAATCCATTGCCTCCGATGGTCGTCGCGCCGGCGTAGGCGAGGATCGCCAACGAGACCACCGCCAGCGATTCCGACGCCGTCGAGGCCCAACCCAGTCGACGAGCCCGGGCGATGAGCCGGCCGCCGAACCCGCCGACGATGATCGCGACGAGGACCGCCAGGGCGATCTCCACAGCGGCATCGGCGAGCCAGTGCTGGCTCGCGGACGTCTGCTCGGCGACCACGACCGCCAGGAACAGGGTGACGAACGGCGTGGCGATCCCGTCGTTCAACCCGCTCTCGATGTTGATGGCCCGTCGCACCCGCACCGGGATCGCCCGATCCACGAGCACTGGCAGGCTCAGCGCCGCGTCGGTTGGTGCGAGGATCGAGCCCATCAGGAGGGCGAACCCGAGGCCGAGCGCGGGGAACATGAACCACCCGACGAGGGCCCCGGCACCAATCGTCAGAGGCAGCCCAATGGCGAGGAGTCGGCCCGGCACCCAGGCGATGCTGCCAGCCTGCTGGAGGCCGATGGACGAGGCATCCGAGAATAGCAGCAGCGCCAGCGTAATCTCTGCGAGCAGCTGCACGGGCTCGGAAGTGACCGGTGCCGCGACCGCGCCGACCACAGATGGTCCGAGGAGCGCGCCGATCGTGACCAGGACCATTGGACCGCTGACCGACAGCCGGTCGAGCCTGGCCGCGAGGAGCGTGTAACCAAGGATCACGAGCGCGATGATGGCTATCTGGGGCATACGACTCCCTTGGGCGCAGAACTGTCAGTGACGCCTGACCCGGTCCCGGGCGCGCCCCATTGCCGTTCACTCACGTACGGGCCCCACAGGTACCAATCCCGCATTTGGTCGCCTCGAGAACGGCTTCCCCCATACCGTCGCAGGTCCCAGTCGCGGCACCGCATTCGCAGCAGTTCGAAACCATTGCTGGGCAACATCGGTGGCAATCCAACCGGTCGCAGCGGGGTCACGCTGAGGGACCGTCCCGACAATTCAAGGACACGCAGGAGGCCGACGCATCCTACGTGTCGGAGGAGGCCTCGACCGCCCGCATGTTGCACTGATGCCGGGCCCCCAGCGACAGCTCATTCCGACTCCGGCCTCTTTGGCCGACATGGGGGCATCGCGGGAATCGGATCAGGAGATCCCAAGTTCGAATCCTGGCTCGCCAGCCAGTCCTTCACGCACAAATAGGCCCTCATCGCCGCGGCCACTGAGGTTGGCAAGCATCCGGCTGACGTGCTCAGGGTGAGTTTGGCCAGAGGCCGCGACCCCAGCGCCGGGACGATGGACGACCAACGCCCCAATCAGGCTCCATCCGGCGCAGGGATTCCGACCGATCCGGCATCTGGAATCGCCGCGCTCGCTGAGGAACCGGACGGCGGCACCGGCTCCTGCGCAAGCGCCGCTGGCCCCGGGACCTCCGTGTCGAACACGTGCAGCGCGATCCGCCAGGTGGACGAGACGATGGCCACGACCGGCACCGCCAGGAACATCCCCATCACCCCGGCCAGGGCAGAGCCGGCCGGGATCGCTGCCATGACGATGGCCGGATGGAGGTTGACGGCCTTCGCGTAGACCAGCGGTCCGACGAAGGAGCCCACCACGATGTTGAAGATGAGCGTCCAGATCAGCATGATCGCGATCTGCTGGGGCGTGCCGACGGCGACCGTCACGAGGAACGCGAGGCCCGTCGAGATGAAGCTGCCGATGTACGGGATGAAGCCCAGGATGAAGGCGAGCACGCCGAGTGGCAGCGCCAGCGGGATCCCGAGGACCAGCATGATCACGACCTGGGAGGCCGCGCCCACGGCCGAGATCACGCCCGTGGCGATCATGTAGCCGCTGAGGATGCCGATCGAGCGGGTTCCGAGCTCGTCGATGCCGCGCCCACGGGCGCTGGCGAACCGGCCGGCCAGTCGCCGACCGGCAACCGGTCCGTCCCGCAGGAAGTAGAAGGCCAGGAGCAACCCGAGCACGATGGTGACCCCCAGCGCCACGAGTTCGGAGGAAAGCGCCGAGATTGCGCCCAGGAGCTGGCCGCTCGCGGACTGGATCGTGTCGACGAACCACTGCACCCGGCCACCGGTGGCGTCGTTGATGGATCCCGCCCCGGAGTTGCCCGAATCGGCCATCTGGCTGCCATACCCGATGAGGGCGGCGATGCTGAGCGCGGAGATGACGACGACGGCGAGCGTCACCCCGCCGACCACGGCGGCCGCCGCCCGGGTGCGGCCCCAGCCACGATGGACGAGGGAGCCCATCAGCGGCAGGAACGTCGCCGCGACGAGGATTCCGAGGATCATCGGCGCGACGATGACCGGGACGATGGTGAGCACCCTGATGACGAGGCCGGCCAGCGCGATCGCGACGAGCATGCGCCAGCTCCACTGGCCGAGCCGGTCGAGCCAGACCGGCACGATCGCCGGGCGGCCGGTGTCCCCCTCGGCGTCGATGACGGCCACGACTGCGCCGGTCACGGCCAGGATCATCGCCACGACGGGAATGGCCGCAAACATGCCGACGACGCCGGCAATGACGGCGCCCGCCGGCACGGCCACGAGCACCATCGCCGGGTGGATGCTGACGGTCTTGCTGTAGAGGATCGGCGCGACGATCTTGCCGCGGACGACGTTCACGATCCCGATGACCAGCAGCATGATGAACGCAGTCTGTGGGCCGACGCTGGCCCACGCCACGAGCAGGATGACGAGGCCCGAGACCAGGCCGCCGAAGTACGGAATGAAGCCGCCGAGGAAGACGAGCACGGCGAGGGGTGCCGCGAGCGGGATCCCCAGCAGGTACATCGCGACGAACTCGATGAGCGCCGTTCCGGCGCTGATCACGGCCGTCCCGCGGAGGTAGCCACCGACTCTGCGTCAGGGCGTCCTGGCCGGCCGAGCCGAGCCGATTGCGAGCGTCCGCGCTCGTCTGCCGGGCGAGCCAGTCCCAGGCCTTGTCGCCGTCGAGGAGGAAGAAGAAGATCTCGAAGCCGGCGAGGATGATGATCGTGACGGCCGTGGAGATCGTGCCGACGACGTTGCCGAGTGCGCCGGCGATGGCCGCCTTGGCCGTATCGACGGCGTTCTGGATCGTGGTTTGCACGTTCGGGGGGACGTTCAGATCGGCGAGCACGCCCTTGACCTTGGTCACCCCGTCGCTGATCGAGGTGCCGAGGTTCGCAATGCTCGGGATGAACGCCAGAACGATCAGGGCCGTCACGACGACGAATACCACGAGGGCCGCCAGCGTTACCACGCTCGCCGCCTTCATCCGCGACCAGCCGCGGCCGCGCAGGCCCATGACCATTGGGGCGAAGGTGGCGCTCACGATGAGCGCGATGACGACCGCCGCCGTGACGACGTACATCAGCCCCGCGAGATACACGAGCACCGCGAGCATCGCCGCGATGACCAGGATCCGCCAGCCAAGCTCCGCCAGGTTGACGAGCCACGGCGGGACCACCTGGCGTGAGGATCCGCGACTCGATTGGTCCGCGATCACGGTACCTGGGTGACCTCCCAGCTCGAAATGAATACACGGTCTTGGCTGCCGTCTTCAGAGCCAGCCATGAGGGTGATGGCGCCCTTCAGCCCACCGACGTCCGCCGGCGGAGCTCCCCCGCATGCCGGTAGAGGACCCAGTTGAGCAGGCCGACGTAGAGCAGCACCAGGATCGACCCGACCGAGCCCAGGGTGATCCCAAGCTTGACGGTGCCGGCCGTGTCGGCGAGGTCCGCTCGTAGTGTCGAGACCCGCTGCTGGACGTCGCCGACCCCGCTCTGCAGATCCGCGATCTGCGAGTTGATGTCGTTGGCTGCCTGGGCGACCGCCGCTGCGGCCTGGTTGATCGGGCCCTGGCCGGGGTCGATCGTGATGAGGCCGCTGACCTTCGCGTCGAACGCCTGCAGGCGGGCATCGAGGGCCGCCAGCGCGTCGGATGGCCCCTGTGGGACCGAGATGGCCGGCACGATCCGGCTGAGAGTCTGCAGCCTGTCGTTCAGGGACACGAGCGACTCACGCGCGGCCGCGTAGTTCGACCGCAGGGTCTGGTACCGCGCCGAAACGGTCGCGAGTGCAGCGCGGATCGTGTCGGCCACGGAACCCCCGGGGCTCGGGTTCGCGGCGATGGCGGTCGCAGTGTCGGCGACGGCGCCCACCCGGCCCGAGATCTCCCCGAGCCTGGCCGAAGCCTGGGTCAGCAATGGGTCGGCCCTGGCGATCTGGGCGTCGATGGCAGAGGCGACATCATCAACGGTTCCGACGGCCGCTCCACGCCCGACGACCACGCCGACCACGCCCAGGAGGCAGACGACGATCCCGACGATGGCGGCGACCTGGCCGGCGGTCCCGAGCAGGCGGTCGCGCCGGCTCGTCGCGGCCGGCGGCGCCGCCACGGACGGTTCACTTGACGGAACTGGCGTGACTGGAGTTGCCACCGCCGCGGGAACCGCCTCGGCAGGCGGGGGTCAGCCGGCGGCATCTCGGCCGGCGGCATCTCGGTCGACATCATTCACCTCGTGCGGGAGAGACACCGTCCGGCCTGAAGAGGATCCGGAAGACGGCCACCGGCAACCAGTGGCTCATGAGCCCGCGATCGTCTTGGCCTTCAGCGAGTCGTACTCCGCCTGATTGATCGTGCCGGCGTCCTTGAGCTGCTGCAGCTTGGCCAGCTCGTCGGCCGTGGACACGCTGGCCACCGCCTTGTTGGCCGCGTCGGCCTGGGCCATCATCTGGACATCGCCCGGCGTGACCTTCGGCCGGGCTACGAGATAGATCAGGCAGCCGATGAACGGCAGGATGAAGATCAGGAGGATCCAGCCGGCCTTCGCTCCGCCGTGGATGTCGGTCCGGCGGAAGATATCCGAGAAGATCGCGATGAAGACCCAGATCGCGAGGATCAGGAAGAAGACCTCGATGGACCAGAGCAGGAAATCGCCCAGGCTATTCATCTGGCATCAGCTCCTTCAAGCGGGGCGACTGACGTCACGTTGACCTCGTGTGCAGAGACCCACGCTCGTTCGGGAATGGTCGCGGCCCGGGTCGCGTGACACGATCCCAGGCCGCGACCTTCCTGTCTGTTCCTTCGGGGCGGCTCAGCTGGCCGCGGTATCGCCGGCGGCCTTCGCGGCCTGCTTGACGGCCGCTGCCGTCGCGTCGTCGACTGGAGCCGACTTGACGACCTTGGCGTCCGGGATCGTCGCCTCCACGGCATCGACTGCCGTGATGGATACGAGCGCCACGATGCCCGAGGTCCCGGGGGCAATGACCGCGGCGAGTTCGTCAGCCACGTTGCTCTTCATCATCACGTTGCGGGCCTTGCCGATGGCCGCTCCCGCGGCTCCGGCGTAGACCGCCCCGGCGAGGATCGTCGGCGGGAAGATGAGGCCGATGACGGCGCCACCAACCGCCCCCCAGAGGAAGCCATTGCGGGTCTTGTGATCGGTCATCTTCTGGATGTGGACCTTGCCCTGGTAGTCGGCGTTGGCGACCAGGACGCCGTCGATGTCGAGCGCCCGGTTGACCTCGGCGTCCACCAGCGCGTTGTACGCCGCCTTGGCCGAGTCCATGTCGGCAAACTGCGCCACCACGAGTCGCCTGGTTGCCCTGGACGGCGATCCCGCCAACGGCCTCGACACCGAGGTCGTCACTGACCGCCCCGACGGCCACATTCACTGGTTGATCCGGCGTCGCCGGTGGGGTCTGCTTGTTGTCGCTCACGTAGGTCTCTCCCTTCGTTCGTCGTTGCTCAACCCATTTGGGGCCTTGATGTGATCTGCGTCAGGCGGTCGCGGCGGCGACCTCATCGGCAGCGAGGACGGAGGCGACGGCCTCGTCGGCTGCCTCCTGCTTGATCATTTCGGCGGCGACGAGCGCGTCGACCGCCTCCTGGGCCGCCTCGCGCTCGATGAGGTCGGCCGCCATGAGCGCGCGGACAGCGCGGAGCGCTGCCGCCGACTCGACTTCCCGGGCCGCGACCACCGCGTCCTCTGCCTCCTCGGTCGCGGCCTCCTCGACGTCGAGCGACATCCGCACGACATCCTCGGCCTCTTCCTTCGCGGTTTCCTCGATGAGATCGGCCGCGAAGAGTGTCTCGACGACGTCCTCGGCGGCAGCATCCTCGACCGCGAGCGCCGTGGCGACGACATCGGCGGCCTCGGAAATGGCGGCCTCTTCGATGAGCTCCGCCTCGACCAGGGTCTGGGCGATCTCCATCGCGGCGGCGAGCTTGACCTGCTCGGCCGCTTCGATCGCGTCCTCGGCCTCCATCTTCGCGCGCAGCTCGTCGCCAACGATGGCGAGTGCGTCGGGCGAGATCATGGCCTGCAGGAGCGTCCGGCCGCCGGCGTCGACGATCGCGTCGCGCAGGCTCGCCGCCCAGTGGTGCTCGATGACGAGGATCGCTGCGGCGCCCCCGGCCGGGATGCTCTCCGCGAGTTCCTGCATGCGGTCGACCGAGAGGCCGGCGTCACGCTCGGCGACGGCGGTGGCACCGATCACCTCGCCCTTGACCATGCCTTCGACGCCACCGGCGTGGAGACCGATGAGGCCGCCCGCGATGGCCCCGAGGCGCATCCGCTCGTCTTCGGACAGATCGGTCAGGTGCATCGAGTTCTCGATGCTGCCGTGCCGGTCCTTCTGGACGAAGATGACGTCGACGATGCGAATCACGCCGCGCTTCCGGGTCCGGCGCAGCTCGGCCATGATCCGGCCGGTCGCCTCGAACTTGTCGAACCCGATCACGAAGACCTGGATCGGGCCGGTCACGTGCTTTTCTGCCATGGTTCTGCTCCCGTCTCGACCCTGTCTCCCTGAACGTCCGGCGCCGGTCGCCACGCCGGAGGGTTCTCCGATGATCCTCAGGCTGTCGTTTCGAGCGCGTGCTGCGATGCAGCACCGCCCGCTGCTTCTTTGATCGCGGCGGCGGTCTCCTCGTCGACCGGGACCGTCTTGAACTGCTGTGCCTGCGGCAGCATCTGGGCGATCGCGTCGGTATCCATCGCCGAGACCAGCACGAGGATGCCGGAGGTGCCCGGCGTGATGACGCCGGCAAGTTGCGCCGCGGTCTCCGCGCGGTGATGCAGGTTGCGCAGCTTGCCGGCCGCCGCTCCCGCGATCCCGAGCGTGACAGCGCCGACGACGATCGTGGCGGGCAGGAAGACGGCCGCGATCACACCGCCCACGATTCCCCATTTGAAGCCCGTACGCGTGCTGTGGTCGGTCATCTTCTGGACGTGGAGCGTGCCGTCCTCGTCAGCCCTGACGACGAGGACGCCGTCGACGTGGACCAGGCCGGCGACCTCGGCATCGATCAGGTCGTCATACGTGCTCATCGCGAGCTTGGGATCGGCGAAGCGCGCCACGATCAGGGTGTGGTCGACGACGGGCTCGTCGTCTGCCCCCGTGTCTGCCCCCGTCTCGGCGGTCGGCTGCTCTGCGGTCATGTCGATGCCACCTCCTTCGCGCTCGACGCGACGTACCCCATGTCGACCCCACGAGTTGCCCGACCTGGTGATGGCAACATGCGCTGTGTTCTGGCCCGCCGCATCCTCCCCGTCGGAGGAAACACTCCGGTCGACAAGCAGCGGCTGACGAGTGCGGCGGCCGATGATCAGCGACGCGAGGTGGACCGCGGCCCGGCGTTCGGCTAGGCTGCCGACATCGACGGAGGTGCTCGGCCGCTCAACCGGGCAACCAGCTCGGGGATCCCATGACGCCTTCCACCTCGAGCCCCCCCAGGGGAGGGACCCAACTCGACCTCGCTCGCGAGGCCCTGGCTGTCGATGCGCCGCACCCGCGCACCGAGGCCAAGCTGGTCATTCCGCACCGGGGTGCAGGGACCCTGCGGCGGACGAGGCTGCTGCGCCAGCTCCGGTCCGCCCAGGACCCAGCCCTGATCTCCATCGTGGCGCCACCCGGCTACGGCAAGACAAGCCTGCTCGTCCAGTGGGCGACGGAAGACTCGCGGCCGGTCGCCTGGCTGACCGCCGACGACAGCGACAGCGACCCGGTCGTCTTCCTCACGGACCTCGCCACGGCGACAGATCGCTTCGAGCCGCTCGGTCCGGAGCTCTTCGGCGCGATCGGGTCGGCGACGATGTCGAACCGCACCGTGGTCGGTCGGCTCCTGGGGGCCATGCTCCGGCACCCCGGGGGCCTCCGGATCGCCATCGACGACGCTCACCGGATCACCTCCCGGGCCTGCCTCGACATCCTTGCGGAGCTGATCTCGCACCTGCCTGACGGGTCGCAGGTTGCGATGGCTGGACGCGCACGGCTGCGCCTCCCGTTCGCCCGCTGGCAAGCCCAGGGCTCACTCCTCGAGCTCGGTCCCGCCGAACTCGCGATGGACGAACGCGAGGCCGTCGGTTTGGGACGCGAGCTTGGGCTGCGGCTGCCGGCCGAAGCGACGTCGGACCTGACGCGAGAGACCGAAGGGTGGCCGGCCCTCCTGGCCCTCGCGATGCGCGGAGCCCGGACGGCCAAGGGTGGGCCCGAGCGGATCGCCGCAGGCGCAGACCACCTCGTCGCCGACTACCTGCGCTCCGAAGTGGTGGAGCGCCACACCAGGGCCGAGATCGTCTTCATGACCCGCACATCGATCCTCGAGGGTTTGTCGGCGCCGCTCTGCGACGCGGTCGTGGATCGACGTGGTTCGGCCGTGATCCTGCGGGAGCTGGCAGGCTCGACCCTGCTGATCGACGACTACGGCGGGTCGTATCGCTACCATTCGCTGCTGCGCGACTTCCTGCAGCGCGAGCTCGCGGCCCGCGAGCCCGACCAGCTGACGGCCCTCCATCTGCGCGCCGCTGCCTGGTACCGGGCAAACGACGCGATCGAGCCCGCCGTCGATCACGCGTTCGCGGCGGGCGATCTCGACCTCGCCGCCACGCTCGTGGGCGAGGGCTGGCATCGGTATCACTGGTCCGGCCGTCGGGCGACGATCCGGGCGTGGGCCAGGCGGTTCGGTGTCGAGGCGCTCGAGGCGCGCCCATGGCTGGCGGTCCTTGCGGCCTGGGAGGAGATCGCGGCGGGGGATGTCGCCGCGGCGGTGCGCTTCGCGGACATCGCCGAGCGGGGAGTATTCGAGGGCAGGCCGCCCGATGCGCACCAGCTCCTTCGAGGCCGGACGGGCGATGCTTCGATCCGTCATGGCCCGCCGGGGCGCGGCCGACGCGCTGGCGAATGCCAGCCGAGCGGTCGAACTCGAAGGGTCCCTCGGCTCGTGGCGCGACTTCGCACTCTGGCACTTGGCCATCTCGCGCTTCACGCTGGGCGATCGGGCTGGCGCGGATGCGGCCGTGGCCGACGCGATCGTCGCCGCCCGATCGGTCGGCGACGTCGCACTCCTGTATTGCCTGCTGGGATACCGCGCGCTTGTCGCCATCGAACGGGGCGCCTGGGATGCCGCCGCAGCCCTGATCGACGAGAGCGACGCGATCTCCCCGGTACCCCCGGTCGAGGGGTACTTCTCGACGGTCCCCGCTCGCGCCGCGCGGATCAGGATGGCGATCCACAGGGGGGAGATCGCGGAGGCGCGTCATGAGCTCGTGCGCGCGGCGAGCCTGCGACCACTCATGGGTTCTGCGGCCCCCGCCGGGGCCGTCCAGTGCCTCCTCGCCTTTGCCCGCGCTCACCTCGCGGTCGACGACCCGGCCGGAGCGCGTGCGCTCGTCGCCCAGGCGAGCGACGTGATCCACCTCCGCCCCGACCTTGGTGTCCTGCCCGCCGAGGTGGCCGCACTCCTGGCAACAGTGGCCCGAATGGCGCCCAGGCGCGGCGGGGGCGCCACGAGCCTGACGGTCGCCGAGCTCCGGGTGCTCGCGCTCCTGCCCTACTACCTCTCGTTCAAGGAGATCGGGCAGCGACTCGGCGTCAAGGAGACGACGATCAAGTCGCAGGCGCTGGCGATCTACGAGAAGCTTGGCGCGGCGACCCGCAGTGACGCTGTCGACCTGGCGGTCGACGCTGGACTTCTCGAACGTTTCTGGCCGACGGCAGCGCTGGCGCCGGGGAGATCGCCCGCCCGGGCCTGACGACGGGCCAGATCGTCGTCTCCTCCGATTGGGAGGATGTTCCCGCAGTCGGGAACGTCCGAAATGGAGTCGATCAAGGTCTGGGTCTGCGTCCGCCACCCCGAGTGAGACCCACGGGGCACCAGGGCCCACGAACCGAGACTGGGAGCATCGCGCCGACTTCGAGGTCGACTGCGACTCGTCGGGCGATCCAGCGTCGCTCAGGCGAAATCGAGAGGGAGGGACTGTCGTGCCCGAGATCGGACCCAAGCGCATCGCCGAGTTCATCGCCCCGTTCCGCGTCACGCCGGGCAGCAAGGTGCGACTGCCCCACGACTTCGATCCCGGCGGGATCGCGGAAGGTGTCGGTCAAGGAGGCCAAGCAGATTCTCGGTGAGGGTGTCCAGCTCCTCGCGGAGTACCAGGCGCGTCTCGCCGCCCAGGACACGTTCGGGGTCGTGATGGTCCTCCAGGCGATGGACGCCGCCGGCAAGGACGGCACGATCCGCCACGTCATGAGCGGCGTCAACCCCCAGGGGGTCCAGGTCAGCGGCTTCAAGATCCCCTCGGCCGTCGAGATCGACCACGACTACCTCTGGCGCTACGCCCGCAAGCTGCCCGAGCGCGGCAACATCGGCATCTTCAACCGCTCCTACTACGAGGAGCTCCTCGTCGTCCGCGTCCACCCCCAGATCCTGGCCGGCCAGAAGATCCCGCCCAAGCTGAAGGGCCCGGCAATCTGGAACCGCCGCTTCCGCGAGATCAACGACTGGGAGCATTACCTGGTGGACCAGGGCTACCGCTTCGCCAAGATCTTCCTCAACCTCAGCAAGGAGGAGCAGCGCCGGCGCTTCCTCGCTCGCATCGACGAGCCCGAGAAGAACTGGAAGTTCTCCGCCAATGATGCGAAGGAGCGCGACTTCTGGGACGACTACCAGAAGGCCTTTGCCGAGGTCCTGAGCCACACCAGCACGACGTGGGCGCCCGTGGTACGTCGTCCCGGCCGACGACAAGCCGTTCGCGCGGGTGGTTGCCGCGGGCATCCTCGCCCATACCCTCATCGAGATCGACCCCCGGTACCCGGTCGTCAGCCCGGAGGCGAAGGCCGCGCTCCAGGACGCCAAGAAGGATCTCGAGGCCGAGGCGCCCAAGGGTCAGGCCGCCGATCCGTACGCAGCGGAGCTCGAGGCGGCCGCCACGAAGAAGGCCGCGAAGAAGTCGACGAAAGGGGAAGAAGTCATGACGGCCGCCACTTCGTCGACCGCAGCGAGCCCCACGGCGGGCGCGAGCCCCACCAACTGGTACGCCCTGACCCCCGACGACGCGCTCCGCCAGCAGGGGGTGGACGTCACCAAGGGTCTGACATCCGCCGAGGCCGACGCACGCCGGGCCAAGGTCGGCTCGAACAAGTTCACCTCGGCGAAGAAGGCGTCGCGAGCGCAGCAGTTCCTGGCCCAGTACGCCGACCCGATGCAGATCGTCCTGCTGATCGCGGGGATCATCTGCCTCTTCCTGCCGGGCCAGGTCTTCACCGGCCTCATGCTCATCCTGCTCACGCTGGGCAACGCGCTGATGGGCCTGAACCAGGAGAGCAAGGCGTCATCGGCCGCGGATGCCCTCAGCCAGTCGCTGATCGTCACGGCGAAGACCCGCCGGAACGGCGACCTCGTCGATCTCCCGATGGACCAGCTCGTGCCCGGCGACATCGTCAACCTCCAGGCCGGTGACCTCGTCCCCGCCGACGCCCGCATCCTGACGGCCGCGACCCTCGAGATCGACGAGTCCGCGCTCACCGGCGAGAGTGTGCCCTCCCCCAAGCAGGTGGACGCAGTCGCTGCCGACGCCGCCCTCGGCGACCGCGCGGACATGGCGTTCATGAACACCCAGGTCACCCGCGGTTCCGGCACGATCCTCGTCGTGACGACGGGCATGGGCACCCAGGTCGGCCACATCAGCGGGATGCTCCAGGCCACCCCGACCGAAGAGACGCCGTTGACGAAGCAGATCAACGGGCTGACGCGCCAGATCCTGGTCCTCGCCGGCTTTGCGCTGACGGCGTCGATCCTCCTCGGGATCGCCCGCGGCGTGCCGCTCCAGGAGCTGTTCCTCACCGCGGTCGCCTTCATGATCGCCGCCATCCCGACGGCCCTGCCGGCGATCGACACAGCCATCCTGTCCAAGGGCTCCCAGATGCTCGCCGCGGCCGGCGCCATCGTGAAGCAGCTCCGTTCGGTCGAGACCCTCGGGTCCACGTCGGCGCTCAACTCCGACAAGACCGGCACCCTCACGATGAACCAGATGACCGCCGTCGAGCTGGCCATCGTCGGCCGCCGCTACGCGATCTCCGGCACCGGCTATTCGACCGTCGGGCAGATCACCCATGCCGCCGGCCTCCCCGATGTCCCGCTCGAGCCATACCTGCTGCCGATGGCCCTCTGCTCCGATGCCGAAGTCCGGGACGGCACGCTCACCGGCGACCCGTCCGAGGGCGCGCTCGTTGTCCTCGCAGCGAAGGGTGGGGTCGATGCCGACCTGACGCGCGGGCAGTATCCGCGCGTCGCCACCCTGCCGTTCGACGCGGCCTACAAGCTCATGGCCACCTTCCACGACTGGACGGACGAGAGCGGCCGCAAGGTCGTTCGGGCCTACATCAAGGGCGCGCAGGATCAGCTGCTCAAGCGCGCCGCCTTTGTCCACGGCGCGGACGGGAAGGGCGTTCCGATCGCGCAACTGCACGATGCCTTTGTCGCCGAGAGCGACCGGATGGGCAAGGAGGGCCTGCGCCTCATGGCCACCGGCCGAAAGGACTTCGAGGCGGCCACGTTCGACCCCAACGCCGACCTCCTGAAGGCGATCGACGGCCTGACGCTCCTCGCGCTCGTCGGGATCACCGATCCGCCGCGGCCGGCGGCGAAGGATGCCATTGCCACCGCCAGGAAAGCCGGCGTTCACGTCCGGATGATCACGGGCGATGCGGCCGTCACCGGCGCGGTCGTCGCCGCCCAGCTGGGAATCCCGGGCCGCGCGATCACCGGCGCCGAGTTCGCCGCCATGAGCGACGACGAGGCGCTCAAGCAGGTCGATGGCATCGGGGTCATCGGCCGGGTCTCGCCCCAGGACAAGGTCCACCTCGTGGACGTCCTGCGGAAGCAGGGCCACATCGTCGCGATGACCGGCGATGGCGTCAACGACGCGCCGGCCATCAAGAAGGCCGACATCGGCATCGCGATGGGCATCACGGGGACGGCAGTCACCAAGGCCGCCGCCGACATGATCCTCACCGACGACAACTACGCCACGATCATCAAGGCCATCAGCATCGGCCGCAATGTCTACGACAACCTGCTGCGCTTCATCCGGTACCAGATGGCGGCCTGCTACGGCTACATCACGGTGTTCCTCGGCTCGTCGCTCCTGAACATCCTTGGTGGCGTCCCGTTCCTGCCGCTCCAGACGATGTGGCTCAACTTCACCGTCAACGTCTTCCAGGCCATCGGCCTCGGGTTCGGGAAGCCCAGGGACGGCCTCATGGAGGAGAAGCCGCGACCGAAGGATCAGAAGATCCTGCCGCGCCCGCTCACCATCTGGCTCCTGATCCAGGGGCTCGTGATGGGCGGCGGCACGCTCGCCGTCATCGCCTGGGCGACGAACGAGTACGGGAGCGACGTGATCGGCCGAACCATGGGTGTGGCCACGTTCTCGCTCTTCCGCATCGCCTCGTCCCTTGAGACGGCGGACGAGCACCGGTCGTTGTTCAGCGGCTACATCCTCGGCAACCCTGCACTGCTCAAGGCCACGGGACTCTCCATCCTGACGATCGTCCTTGCGACCGAGCTCGGGATCCTGAAGAACGTGCTTGACATGACCAACCTGACCGGCCAGCAGTGGCTGATCTGCATCGGCACGGCCCTGACGCTCATCGCGGTCGAGGAGATCAAGAAGGCGCTCAAGGTCCGAACCGACGATCGACCCGTCGCCTCACCGGCGCTGTCCGCCGCCTGACCGAGCGTCAGCTCGACGCAGGAGCCTGGTCATTCCCGAGAGCGATCGAGGAGCGATTGGGTTACGAGCGGCAAGGCCGCAAGGCCGCGCTCGCGGGTGATCACTGACAAGGTCAGCGCGCCAGGCCTTTCCGCCGAACTCGCCTCCCAGGGAGGCGCACAGGAGGTTCACGGTCTCGATGACGCCGCGGTAGCTGAGTTCGATCACGCTGCGGTCGCTTGTCCGGTCAGGCCTCGGGCTCGTGGGCTCCTCGATCACCCAATTGCTGTTTGACCGACCGGATAGGCTGGGTTTACGATGGCCGCGATCTGACAGTTTGGCTGTATCGGTGTCCCGTGCCACGAAGTGATCGGGACGCTGGGCCGGTCGTCAGGCGTCCTCATTCGCAGGGGGGATCCGGCGATGGCGAGTGGCCCGGTCACGTTCGTGCGGCGAGCATGACCCGAGTCTCGGATCTGCAGCCAACGCCCGCTCGCGACGGCCTCTCACCCGGGGAGGACGCCGCCATTTCGGCTGACCTGCTCGCCGACGCCCCGACGATCGGCGAGGGGATTCGGCGCGAGCGACTGCGCCGCGGCCTGACCCTCGCGCAACTCGCCAGCCAGGTCAACCTGACGGTCAGCGCCCTCAGCCAGATCGAGCGCAGCGCGAGCGATCCGTCCATCAGCTCGCTGCGCCGGATCGCGCAGGCGTTCGGCATCCCGATGTTCCAGTTCCTGGTCGGCACGGACCGGCGGGAGATCGTCGTCCGGCGCAACCACCGCATCCAGCTCTCGTTCCCGGACCGCGAGCTCGCCTACGAGCTCGTCTCGGCGGACACGATCGGCGAGTTCGAGGTCCTGGGCCTCACCCTCGCGGCGGGCGCCGTGACGGGCCCGGTCGCAATCGCCCATTCGAGCGAGGAGTGCTCGATCGTGCTGCGCGGCCACGTCCTGGCCGAGGTCGCCGGCCGGACCTACGAGCTGGACGCTGGCGACAGCATCAAGATCCATCGCGAGCTCGCCCACCGGTTCATCAACCAGAGCTCGTCCGAGGCTGAGCTCATCATCATCATCAGCCCGCCGACCTTCTGATTCCTTCGTGACGACTCGCCTGGAACTGGATCGTGACCCCGCGTCCCTGATCGGGCAGCCGTGGACGGCCGCGGACACCCCGGCACTGCTCGTCGATCTCGATCGCCTCGAGGCCAACATCGCGCGGATGGCGGGCGTCGCGCGCGCGGCGGCGTCGGCCTCCGGCCGCACTTCAAGACCCACAAGTCCGCGGCGATCGCACGCCGCCAGGTGGCGGCCGGTGCGATCGGCCTGACGGCATCCAAGCTCGACGAGGTCGAGGTGCTCGTCGACGCCGGGCGTCGACGACATCCTGCTCGCCTATGAGCTGGTCGACGAGCCCAAGCTCGGCCGGGCCGTCGAGCTCGCGTCGCGGGCCCGGCTGCACCTCGCGGTCGACAGCGCGGCCGGCGCCCGGGCCATCGCCGCGGCGGCCGCGGCAGCCGGCGTCACCCTGAGCGTCTGGATCGAGATCGATTGCGGCCTTCGCCGGGCCGGGGTCGTGCCGGCCGACGCGGTCGCACTCGCGCGCGTCATCGGCGGCCTCGATGGGGTCACCTTCGACGGCGTGTTCACCCATGCCGGCCATGCCTACACGGCCACGACGCGGGAGCAGATCGCCCAGATCGCAGTCGCGGAGGCCGCGGCCGTCGACGAGGCCGCCCGGACCCTGCGCGCGATCGGCGTGCCGGTCGCGAACGTGAGCGTCGGCTCCACGCCGACGGCCGAATTCGTGGCCCGTGAGCCGGGCATCACCGAGATCCGGCCCGGCAACTACGTCTTCTACGACGGGGTCCAGGTCGCCCTTGGCACCGTGCCGCTCGAGTCGACGGCCCTCAGCGTCGGGGCGACCGTCGTGAGCCGGCCCGCGCCGGAGCGGGCGATCCTCGATTCGGGGACGAAGACGCTCGGCCTGGACAAGGGCTCGCACGGCAGTCTCGTGGTCACCGATCACGGCCGGCTACTCGACGACCAGGGATCGCTGGACCGGCTCTCGGAGGAGCACGGCATGCTCCGCGTGCCGGTCGAATCGCCGCTCGCGCCGGGCGATCGCGTGCGGGTGCTGCCCAATCACGCCTGCACGGTCGGCAATCTCGGGCGGTATCTACGTCGGCGTCCGGGAGGGCCGGATCGAGGAGATCATCGCGATCGAAGCGTCAGGCGGCGTGCACTAGACCGGAGCGACGACGACTCCGCGCGGGTCGGGGCGTCGGTTCGTCGACGGCCAACTCGATAGCCCGGATCCGTCGGCTCCAGCGCGTCCGCGGCTGCTACGCCGCCGCCGTCGGCCGCCGGATGACCCGGCCGAGATCGCGGGCCACGACCTGGCCGCGATCGACGCCCAACCGGCCGCCGAGCACCACCGATCTCGATGCCCGTGGCGATGCGCGTCGGCGCCTCGTACGTGGCGGTGTCGTCGATCGTGGCGGGATCGAACAGGACGAGGTCGGCCATCGTCGCCGACGGCGATCCGGCCGCGGCCGGTGAGCCCGAGGACGGCGGCCGGCAGGCCGGTCATCCGATGGATGGCCGACTCGAGCGTCAGGACGTTGCGTTCGCGAACGTAACGCCCGAGCACCCGCGCGAACGCGCCGTAGCAGCGCGGATGCACGCGCGCCTCGCTGCTGGTGACGCCCAGCTGGTCCGAACCGATTCCCGTGGCCTCGAAGCGCAGTGCGGCATCGACGTCGCGCTCGTCCATCATCGTCACGATCATCATCGGCGCCCCGCGATCCTCGATGAGCAGGTCGAAGGTCCAGTCGAGCGGATCGACGCCGGCGGCGGCCGCGAGCTTCGCCACGGTCGAGCCCTCGGCGGACGCGAGCGACCGCTGGCTGACGCTGGCAATCAGGATCCGATCCCAGCTGCCGGCGGCATCGAAGAGGTTCGGCCAGCCCGGCAGACCCGTGGCAATCTCGGCCCGGATCCGATTCCGCTGCTCGGTGGAACGCAGGCGCTCGACCATGCCCTCGACGCCGCCCTCGTGCACCCACGGCGGCAGCAGCTGACTCAGGAACGTCGAGCCGGCATCGTACGGATACGCGTCGCAATGCGCGTCGAGGCCGGCCCGACGGGCAGCGCTGATCGCTTCGACCGCCTGCGGCACCTGGCCGAAGTTGCGGCGGCCGGCCGCCTTGAGGTGGGAGATCTCGACCCGGACGCCCAGGGTCCGGCCGATCTCGAGCGCCTCGTTGACGGCGTCGAGCAGCCCGGCCGCCTCGTTCCGGATGTGCGACGCATAGAGGGCGTCGGCCGAGGTCAGCTCGGCGCCGATCGCCACGATCTCGGCGGTCTCGGCGTAGGCGCCCGGCGGATAGACGAGGCCCGTGCTCAGGCCCCAGGCGCCGGCCGCCAGCGAATCGCGGAGCCCGACCCGCATCGTCACCAGTTCCGCCGGAGTCGCGGCGCGATCGGCCATGCCCATCGCCATGACTCGCAGCGCGCCGTGGCCGACGAGCGGCAGGGCGTTGACCGCCGGCCGGGCCGCGTCGACGGCGGCGAGGTACTCCCCGAAGGTCCGCCACGACCAGTCGAGGTCGGGCCCGAGGCCGTGCGCCAGCTGGCGCATCTGATCGGCGAACTCCGGATCGCTGGAGAGCGGGGCCGGCGAGTAGCCGCAGTTGCCGACGACCTCGCTGGTGACGCCCTGGCTCAGCGAGTTGATCGCGCCCGGAAACGAGGGCATCGTGAAGTCGGCGTGCGAGTGGAGATCGATGAAGCCCGGCGCCAGCACGAGGCCGTCGCCGTCGATGACGCGCTCGCCGACTCCGGCCGGGAGCTGCGGGCCGACCGCCGCGATGCGGTCGCCGGCGATGGCCACGTCCGCCCGTCGGCCCGGGGCCCCGGTGCCGTCCACGACCGTCGCTCCGCGAACCAGGATCCTGTCGCTCATCGTGCCTCCGGCCGGGCCGTCATGGGGGATCGTTCAGTGAGGGCGTCATTGTCCGAAACCCGGCGGAGGCCCATGCGGCGCGCGCGCAGGGTTCGGGCGGGCGAGTGGGCTCGTGCCGTCGACCTCGCGGGCCGCCAGTTCGGCTAGGCTTCGACGGTGACGGATCCACAGCGACTCGAGCCCGCCGAGCGGCCTGCCGCGATCGGCGAGGCGGCCGAGGGCGCCCCGGATCGTGGTGCCGCCACGACCGCTCCGGCCGTCGAGGGTCCGACGCCACCGGCCGAGATCGCGGAGTACGGCCTGAGCTACCGCGACGTCTTCTGGACGGGCCGCGACTACGAGGATCGCTGCGACCGCATCGCCATCCGGGCGCTGCTGCCGGAGATCGGCGGCCGCCTCATCGAGGTCGCGGCCGGGTTCGGACGCCTCGCCGATGAATACGCCGAGTACGAATCGGTTGTCCTCTTCGACGCGTCGACGGAGCTGCTCGACGCCGCCCGCGAGCGCCTCGGCGCCGATCCGCGGATCGAATTCGTCCAGGGCGATGCCCATCACCTGCCGTTCGAGAACGCCAGTGCCGATGCGATCGTCTGCGTGCGGGCCGTCCACAACTTCACCGATCCCGCCGCCGTCTTCGCCGAATTCGCACGGGTCCTGCGTCCCGGCGGCGTCCTGGTCCTCGAATTCGCGAACAAGCGGCACCTGAAGTCGATCGCCAAGTGGGCCGTCCGGCGGCAGGCCTGGTCGCCGTTCAGTCCCGAGCCGGTCGAGTACCGGCCGCTCCACTTCGACCGCAGCCCGGCCGACGTCAAGCAGATGCTCCGCGCGGTCGGGTTCCGGATCGGTCCGACCCGCGCGGTGTCCCTGTTCCGCCTGGGCGCTCTGACCAGGCGCGTCTCCCCAGAATTGCTGGCGGGCGTCGAGCGGCCGCTCCAGGCACCGCTCGGGCCGCTCGCCATCGGCCCCTCCGTCTACCTCCGGGCCCGCCGTCGGCGGGACTAGCACGCAGGTCAGGTCGGGCTGACCGGCCGCCAACCGGCCGCCGCCTCGGCCGCCGACCCAGTCGAAGGAGCCCACCATGGCATCGATCGCGACCTTGAATTCGGCGCTCAAAGCCGATGTCACACAGGCGGCGCCCGGCGGCCGCAGCTCCGTCCTGGTCATCGGGATCGCCCTCGAAGAGGCCGAGTCGGGCATCGAGCGCCTCAACTTCGTCATCGTCGACCACGACGGCCACGGCCAGATCGTGCCGGCCTCGCGACTGACGTTCACCGACGACTCGGTGATGCCGCCCAAGTACGGCTGAATCCTCGGGCGGATGGCGTCGCGGAGCTCCGCCTCCGACCTCGGAGGGCGAGTGCTCAGACATTGGGGCGGATGGCCTCGCGGCGGCTCGCCCCTACATGCCCGCGATCGAACGCGGGGCGTAGCGCGGGCCGTAGCGCGGCGCCCGCAGGCCCGACGCCTCGAGCAACCGGATCACCCGCGCGCGATGGCCACGGAAGGGCTCCAGCAGCTCCAGCATTCGCGCATCGTCGCCACGGGGCTCCCCGGCCAGGGCAAAGCTGACGAGATTCGGCAGGTGGAAGTCGCCGACGCTGACCGCGTCCGGATCGCCCAGCGCCCGAACCGCCACCTCGGCCGCCGTCCATGGCCCGATCCCGGGAATCGCCGTCAGGCGGGCCTGCGCGGCCGCTGGCTCGAGATCGACGATCCGCTCGAGGTCCGCCGCCCGAGCGGCCACGCGCCGCACGGTCTCGGCGCGCCGGCGTTCGACGCCCCAGGGGTGGAACGCGTAATAGGGCAGCGCGGCCAGCACGCCGGGGGACGGCGGCAGCAGCAGCCCGACAGTGCCGGGAGCGGGCTCGCCGTGCGCTCGCAGCATGCCGCGCCACGCCCGCCAGGCTTCGGTCCCGGTCACCTTCTGTTCGAGCACGGCCGGGATGAGCGCCTCCATCACCGCTCCCGTCCGGGTGAGCCGGATACCCGGGTAGCGCCGGCGCAGCGTTCGCAGGAGTGGCAGGGCAGGCTCGAAGCCCGACCAGTCGTCGTCCACGCCGACGATCGCTGGAGCGTGCTCGATCAGCCAGTCGGCCCCGGGCCCGAAGGCCTCGACCTCGATCCCTTCACCGCGAGCGGACAACCGCATCGTGCCCGGACCTTGCGGCGTTCGCGTCGCCCGCCAGTGCTCGCCGCCGGCCAGGCGGAACGTCGGGTCCCCTGGTCCGCGCCGGAGCGGGCCAAGGGTCCGGCCGAGATCGATCGGCGGGCTGGGGGCAAGCAGGCGGGTCGGCATCCGAGCGGCTAGTCTGGCACCGGCAGGCCGCTGCCGGGTCTTGGGGAGCCATGGAGGGCGAATGGAACCGGTCGATCGAATCGAGAATCCCGACCCGGTGTCGGACGCGGCGGCCTACCAGCGGCATCTCCTCGACGCCCTCGGCGCCGACGATCCCGCCGAGGCCCAGGCGGCGACGCCCGCCACGCTGCGCCGCCTCGTCGCCGACGCGGGCCCGGACCTGCGTCGCCGTCCGGCCGCGGGCGAGTGGTCGGTCCTGGAGCTGATCGGGCACATCGCCGACGCGGAGATGGTCTCGACCGGGCGCTACCGCTGGATCCTGGCCCACGACCGGCCCGAGATCCTGCCCTACGACCAGGACCTGTGGGTCGAGCGCCTGCGCGCGAACGAGCTCGAGCCCGACGACCTGCTGACGCCCTTCGAGGCCCTCCGGGCTGCGAATCTCGCGCTCTGGCGGCGGACACCCGTCAGCGAGCGGACGCGGTACGGCGTCCACCGCGAGCGTGGACCGGAAAGCTATGAGCTGACCTTCCGCCTCATCGCCGGACACGACCGAATCCACACGCAGCAGGCCCGCCAGACGCTGGCCGCGATCCAGGCCACCGGCCGGGGAGATTGACCATGTGCCGCAGCATCAAGACGCTCCGCCGCGCCGACGAGCCGGCCACCGACGAGGAGATCCGGGCCGCCGCGCTCCAGTACGTGCGCAAGGTGAGCGGCTACCGGGTGCCTTCACGGGCCAACGCCGAAGCGTTCGACGAGGCGGTCGCGGACGTGGCTCGAGCGTCCCAGCGATTGCTCGACGCGGTCGCGCCGGGGGCCAGGGGAGCGCACGAGCACAGCCACTGACCGTGCGCCGCGGCTCAGGTCGCGGCCCGATCTGGCTCGGAGCCGGCCCAGCGGACCACCCCGGCGATCTCGAATCGCAGCATCGGGCGGGACTCCAGGTCGTGTGTCTCGTACTGCGGATACTTCCGCCGAAGGGCGGCGACGGCGGCCTCGTGCTCGCCGGGACCGGGTTCGAGGAGGGCGCCCGTGACCTCGAGGTCGACGAAGGCGAGCCGCGACCAGTCCTCGTCCCAGTGACTGACGAGGATCGAGGCCCGGGGCCGCGCTGACAGATTGCGGACACGGCGAAGCTGGCGCGGATCCGCGACGCGCTTGGGCTTCTCGTCCAGAGGCGAATACAGGATCCGGCTGCCATCGCCGGCCGGCTCGAGCAGGACGAAGCAGATCGGGACCGAATGGACGCGGCCGTCCGGCCCAACCGTCGCCAGCGCAGCGGTGCGCGCGCCGGCCACGAATCGGAACCACGAACCCGGCGATTGCGTCTCACGGGCCATACGCGCATTCTCCGGCCGCCACGTCGACGACGCATGAGCGTCGCGATCTGGGCCGGTCGCCGGGCTCGGCCCTCACCCACGCAGCAGGATCGACGGACCACATGGCACGATTCGAACGCGGCATCGGACTCCTGCTCATCGCGGTCATCGCGGCGGCCTGCACCTCGTCCGGCGGCACCCCGACAGGCAGCGGCGGCGACGTGAGCGGGAGCAACGGCCCGAGCGGTGGTGGCCCGAGCGGCGGTGGCGCGAGTGCCGGGCCCAATGCCGGCCCCGGCGGCTCGCCGGACGGTGGGAGTGCCAGCCCTGGCGCGCCCACTGCCGGCCCGGGCGGGCCACACCGGACGTTCCAGCCCGTGCCCAGCTCGGCGCCGCCGTCACCCAACGGCGGCAGTGGCGGATCGGGAGGCGCCGGCAATGCCGGCTCGGTCGCGCTCCCGGCCAGCATTCTCGAGCCGATCCTCGCCGACGCCGCGCAGCGTTCCGGCATCTTGCGCGACGCGCTCGAGATCGTCAGCGCCGAGGAGCACACCTGGCCGAATGCCGGCCTCGGCTGTCCGGTGCGCGGCGTGCTGTACACCCAGGCGCTCGTCGATGGGTACCAGATCGTGATCCGGGCGGACGGCTCGACCTTCGACTATCGCGCCTCGGGGCCGGGCGAATTCCGGCTGTGCAGCCAGACGAAGGGCTGACTCGGGCCGCAGGCACGCAAGATCGCGGCTGCGGCGCACTACACTCGACGCGCCATGGCCGATTCCGCGCCCAAGCCGACCCGCCACGTGTCGAGCGCCCGAATCCTGGCCGTTCGCGGCCAGGAGCTCGAAGTCCGAGCCGATCGGGTCGTGACCGAGGAGCCACTCGAGATCCGGGCCGCCGGTCCCCACCAGGATCCGGTGGCCGTCGCGGTCACGATGCGGACGCCCGGCGACGAGGACGAGCTGGCGGTCGGCTTCCTGGTGACGGAAGGGCTCATCGAAGGGTCCGAGGTCCGAGGCGTGCGGTATGGCGATCCGGCCGCGCTCGCGGCGCCCGATGACACCGTGATCGTCCGGCTCGACCGGCCGTTCGACGCCGGGCGTGTCGCGGAGCGCCACTTCGTCGCCACGGCGTCCTGCGGCATCTGCGGCAAGGCCTCGCTCGACGAGATCGAGGTCCGCTGCCGGCCCATCCCGTCCGGTCCCGTCGTGTCGCGCGCGGTCATCCTCGCCCTGCCGGATCGGCTGCGTGAGGGCCAGCAGGCATTCGAGCTGACCGGCGGCCTCCACGCCGCGGGCCTGTTCACGCCTGCCGGCGAGCTCGTCGCCATCCGGGAGGACGTCGGCCGGCACAACGCGCTCGACAAGCTGATCGGATCGCAGGTCATCGCGCGACGGATGCCGCTCAACGACCGGATCGTGATGGTCAGCGGCCGCGTCAGCTTCGAGATCGTCCAGAAGGCTGCCGTGGCCGGCGTGCCGATCCTCTGCGCGGTCTCGGCCCCCTCGAGCCTGGCCGTTGACGCCGCCGAACGATTGGGCGTGACCCTCGTCGGATTCCTCCGCGGCGACGGCTTCAACGTCTACTCGCACGACGGCCGCATCGATCTCGACGACCTGCGCCAGGGCAGTACGGCTGGTGTCGCGGCGGCAGCTCCCCCGCGTGCGGCCGCGACCGCCGCGGGAGGGGCGCCGGCGGTTCCGCGTCGCGATCGTCCCGGGGCGACGATTGCCCCGACCACGCCGCTCGCCATGGGCACGGTCCAGGCGAAGCCGCCGCGCCGCGCCTGAGCAACCCGCGGGTGGACCGCCGCGTCCCCGATCAGGTCACGCTGTAGCGCTCGACCGGGCTCCAGCCGCTGTTGGCGTTGAACGTCGTCGGCACGGCCTGGGATCGGACGTAGAACTGTCCGTTCACCGAGAACGTGTAGTGCAGCGTCGCCACCCCAGCGCTGTTGACGCCGATCGTCTGGTTGAGGACCAGCACCCACTGCGAACCAACCAGCCGGTAGACGACGAAGTTCACCTGTGCCTGGGGCAGCTCAGGCCAATTCGGTCGAACGGTGGACGTGAAGGTGATCGTCGTGCCGTGGGCGACCGCAACCACGTGCCCGTTGTTCGTCGGCCGCAGCAGGTTGATCTGCCGCACGACGACGCGTGCGATCGAACTCGTCGCCGCCGCAAGGTCAGGTGCGCCCGGGAACATCGCCCGGTAGTAGCGGTTGTCCGAGGGCCGATAGCCAAACGCCGCGTTGCCGCCGCCGTTCGTGGTCAGCGTCGCGATCGGGGACCAGGTCAACTTGTCCTTCGACACCTGGAGGACGAAGGTCCGACCGGCGCCGTTGGTCGAGAAGTGGACGTTCAGGATGACGGTGGCACCCCAGGTGATCACGCCTGACCCGGGGGATGTCGTAAGGCTGAGCTCGCCGACGACCGCCAGGACGTTGAAGGCGCTCGATGTGGCCGACGCGAGCGGCGTGACCGGCATCGTCGCCACGGAATTGGCCACCAGCGTGTACCCGTTGCCGGCCGCGCTCATCACGCAGCCGCTGAACGTGGCGACGCCATTGACGGTCGTGGCCGTATTCCCGACCGAGCAGCTGAGCGCCGCTCCGCCGGGGTTCTTGCCGATCGCGAGGTTGACGTTCGCCGTGATCCCGCTGGTCACGACGTGGCCGGCGGCGTCGGCGACGCCGACCTGGACGGGGGAGCCGAATGGCAGGCCGGCCGTGGCGGTCGCCGGTGGCTGCGCGAGGAAGATCAGTTTCGTCGGCCCGCCGCCGGCGACGTCGAACGCGAGGCTCACGGCGGAGGCGATACCCGACGAGGCGATCGCCAGGAGCCGATAGTTGGTCCCGGCCCGGTCGATGCTGCAACCGGCGAAGGTGGCCACGCCGTGGCTCACGATTCGTGAGAGGCCACCGTTACAGGTGAGGATCCCAGGCCCGCCGGCGGTCGGCGTTCCGGCCAGGATCGAGAGTGTGACCACCGTGGAGTTGTCGGCCGTGATGGTGTTGCCGACGGCGTCGACAACGCGGATCGACGGCTGGGGCGAGAGTGCCACGCCGCCGGTGATCGAGGATGGCGGATTCGTTCGGCAGGTGCCCGCGGCGCCCCAGCAGTACAGGAGCGAGGACGACAGACCCGACGTGACCGTGAACGCGGCACCGGTCTTCGCCGGCAGCCCGCCGCCGCCGTCATTGGCGGTCAGCCGATAGCCGTTGTCGAGAGCCGATTCCGTGCAGCCACTGAAGGTCGCCACGCCGTTCACGGCGGCGACGGAGAGACCGCCAGCACAGCTGAAGGTGCCTCCATGCTTGTTGATGCCGAGGCTCACGACCCGGTGGTCATTGGTGACCACATTGCCGGCGGCGTCGACGATCCGGACGACCGGCTGCGGAGTGAGGTTCGGCGGCGTCGGGTTGGCTGGATAGCTCGCGAACTCGAACGCGGAGGGCGGGCCGGCCTGGACGTCGAAGGTGGCCGACACGACCGTCGTGGCGCCCGATGCTCGAGCTCGGAGGGCATATCCGGACCCGAGCCTCGTGATGCGGCAGCCGGCGAACGAGGCGTTGCCGGACCCATTCGAGTTGATGGCCGTCCCGTTCGTGCAGGTCAGGACGTCGGCGCCAGGGTTGTGCGCGGGATCGAGATCCAGGGTGACCAGCACGCCCGACAGCGCGGCCGCGCTGTTGTCCTGGACATGGATCGTGACCGGGAAACCCACCGAAGCCGTTGCCGGATTGGGCGGCGACGTGGTGAAGCCCAGGTTGACGCCGACGGCCGAGGTCGCCGCAAGCGGGATCAACGAACCGATCAGGGCGAACCCAACGGCGAGGCGAACGGCGCGGCCGAAAGTTCGGCGCAGCGCGAGGTGCAGGGTGAGGGAGTGCTGGAGCATGGGTCGTCCTCCGACTTCCGGGCGGCGTTTGGGCGGCACGTCCCGGATGCAGTGGCCTCGATCGTACCCCCGGTCGGGCGGGGCGCGGCATTGCAGATCTCGTGGGCACGCTGCAGGAGCCTGCCAGAAGCCCGCTGCGGCGACGGGCCGTTCGGCCGCGACGACTCGGCGTTCGGTCTGGCACGGCGGCTCGGCCGATCCCGCTAGCGGTTCTGGACGTACTCGAAGCCGAAGCGGCCCTTGACGCAGAGGTGGCCCTCGGTCACCGTTGAGTCGAGCGGCGAGGTGACCTTCACGATCGTGTTGTCCTGGACGTGCAGGGTCAGGGTGCAGCCGACGCCGCAGTACGGGCAGATCGTGTCCGTGGCGGTCTGGGCGGCCTCGTCCCAGGTCCCGGCCTCGCGCATCTCGTGTTCCGAGCGGAACATCAGCGCGCCCGTCGGGCAGACGCCGATGCAATTGCCGCAGTAGACGCACGCGGAATCGGGCAGGCCGACGTTCCATTCGGTCGAGATCCGGGCGTCGAAGCCGCGACCGGCCACCGCGATTGCGAACGTGTTCTGGGCATCGACGCCGCACGCCTCGACGCACTTGTAGCAGAGGATGCATTTGCTGTAGTCGCGGACGTAGAGCTCGTTGTCGATCTTGACGGGCTGGGCGACCGTCGCCACTGAGGCCTCGCCGGATGCGGCGTGATGGTGGCCGGCCTCGCGACCGTCGCGCTCGCCGGGGGCGGCCGCATCGGCCGGCGGTCCGAACCGGCCGGCATCGGCGCCGTAGCGTTCGGCGTACGCAGCGATCGAACCGTCGGGCGCCGCCGGCCCGGCCAGGCTGGTATCGACTGACGAGCCGAGAAACTCGAGCACGAGCCGGCGCGAATGCCGGACCCGCTCGGAGTCCGTCCGCACCTCCATCCCGGCCTCGACCCTGCGCGAGCACGCGGGCACGAGCACCCGCGAGCCGGTCACCTCGACCACGCAGACGCGACAGACGTTGACGGGCGTCAGGTTCTCGAGATAGCAGAGGGTCGGCGTGTCGATCCCCTCGGCCCGGCAGGCGTCGAGGATCGTCGAACCGGCGGCCGCACTAACCGGTTGGCCGTCGATCGTGAGCGCGATGCTCTCGACCGCCGGCTGTGGCGGCGCCGCCGGTGTCCGGCTCGGTCGGGCCGGCGGGTTGAACAGGATCGGGTCGATCGTCACAGGCTCACCATGCCGGGTTGGCGGAAGGCGCTTTCGATGGCGCTGCTGGCCGTCTGGCCGAGGCCGCAGATCGAGGCGTCCCGCATCGCCTGCCCGACGTCGCGCAGCAGCGCGAGCTCGGCGGCTGCCGAACCGCGCGCCCGACCGACCGCCAGGCGCGCGAGGATCTCCTCCTGGCGGACCGAGCCGACCCGGCAGGGGACGCACTGGCCGCACGACTCGTCCCGGAAGAACGCGGCGATCCGGCGGAGGGCCCCGACGAGGTCGGCCCGCTCGTCGAAGACCATGACCACGCCCGAGCCGAGCGTCGCCCCGATGGCCCGCGTGCCCTCGAACGTCAACGGCGTGTCGAGTGCGTCGGCCCCGAC
Organism: uncultured Chloroflexia bacterium; assembly: GCA_963716375.1. GTDB lineage: Bacteria > Chloroflexota > Limnocylindria > Limnocylindrales > CSP1-4 > VGPE01. The sequence goes on from OY970306.1 coordinate 406,817, forward strand.
GAACACGCCGGCCGCGCCGCCAAGCAGGATGGCCTGGATGGCTCGGCCGCCGGGCACCCCGCCACCGAGAACCAGCAATTCGCGCAGCGTCACCCCGAACGGCACCTCGTAGACGCCGGGTCGCGCGACGTCGCCCGAGAGGCAGAACAGCTTGGGCCCGCTCGAGCCGGAGGTGCCGATGGCCGCGAAGGCCGCCCCACCGCCGAGGATGATCGCCGGGACGTTCATCAGCGTCTCGACGTTGTTGACGGTCGTCGGCTTGCCGAACAGGCCGACCTCAACGGGGAACGGTGGCTTGTTGCGGGGCTCGCCACGCTTGCCCTCGATCGATTCGAAGAGGGCGGTCTCCTCGCCGCAGATGTAGGCGCCGGCGCCGCGGCGAAGCTCGATGTCGAATGCGACGTCCGAACCCAGGATCCCTGTACCGAGCAGGCCGGCTTCGCGCGCCCGCGCGATCGCCGTCGCGAGGCGCGCCTCCGCCAGCGGGTATTCGCCGCGCAGGTAGAGGAAGCCACGTTCGGCGCCGGTTGCGAAGCCCGCGATCGTCATCGACTCGATGAGGGCGAACGGGTCTTCCTCGAGCAGGACGCGATCCTTGAACGTGCCGGGCTCGGATTCGTCCGCGTTGCAGACGAGGTAGTGCGGCTGGCTCGCCTGCGCGGCGACCGCGGCCCATTTGCGGCCGGTCGGGAAGGCGGCTCCGCCACGTCCGACGAGATTGGCCGCGGCCACTTCGGCGATGACCTGTGCCGGACCGATCTCGATGGCCCGGGCGAGTGCGTCGTAGCCGCGGTGTCCTCGGTAGTCGTCGAGGCTCGCCGGATCGACGACCCCGATGCGTGCCAGCAGCGAGAGGCCCGCCGAGCCGGCCTGCGGCACGGATCGGCGAATGGCCGCGAGCCGATCCGAGGCGGGCGCCGGAGCCGGTCGCGTTGCGGGGCGCCCGGCGCCGGCCTCGTCCGAGTCAGCCATTTCGGCCCCGGCCGCGGCCACGGCCCCGCCCCGGGCCTCGGCCGAGTCAGTCATGTCGGCCGCCGCCTGCTCAAGCCGCCCGGCGATCCCGGCCGCATCGACCGGCGCCACCGCGAACCGCTCCGGGGCCGTGCCGGCGACAGTGAACAGCGCGGCCGGGGCACGTTCGCACTGGCCGAGGCACGGGCTGCGAAGCCACGTCGCGCGGCCGTCGAAGGCGGGTTGTCCCGGCCCGCCGAAACGGCGCTCCAGCGATGCGCACAGGTCCTCGGCCCCCGCCAGCCGGCAGGCAATGTCGTCGCAGACATGCGCCACGACCGGCGGCCGCGGCGTCGTCGCCAGGAGCGCGTAGAAGGACGCGACACCGTACGCCTCCGCCGGCGGGATCGACAGCCGGCGGCAGATGTAGGCGAGGGCCGGCTGGCTGACGAACCCGATCCGATCCTGGACGGCATGGAGCGCCGGCAGCAGCAGGTCGCGGTGGGCGCGGGCCTCGTGGCCGCCTCGCGAACTGTGGCCGTCGGCCGCCGCGTCCCGGGCGCCGCCCTGCCAGCCCGTCCGGGCTGGCCCAACGGCGGGCGTCAGCACAGCGTCAACTGCCTCCCGTTCCGCGGGCGATGCCAGCGGGGCGATCACGTGGAGGTCCATCGCGGCGAGTGTAGTTGCGCCGCGGTCCCGACGGTAGCGCCTCCCCGTTGGCTGCGGCCGTGGTCTACCATCGCCGCCACATGCTGCCTGCGTTCTCGCCCGATGAGTCCCGTCGCCGTCAGATTCGGGAGATGCTGACCCGGCCGGACAACTTCGGCATGGCGATCCTGCTGATCCTCCTGACCATCATCGTCGTGGCGGTCGGCGCGGGGACGGCCAGCCAGTTCGTCAGCGTCGCGTTGAGCGGCGGCACCCTCCTGTACGTCCTCCATACGGCCGCGGCGAGTCGGCGGACCTTCCGCTTCGCGGCGGTCGTCGTCACCCTCGCCGTGCTCGCCGCGGCGGGCGCGCTGATCGTCGGCGGCTCCGATCGGTCCTCCGAGCTGGCGGGCCTGGTCGGACTGCTGCTGGCCGGCCTCGCGCCGCTCGTGATTCTCCGCCGCATCCTCATGAGCGATCGCATCACGTTTCGCCTCGTCCTCGGGGCCCTCGCGATCTACCTCCTGCTTGGTCTTGCCTATGCCTACCTGTATCCGATCATCGGGAACGAGTCGCACCAGTCGTTCTTCGTCCAGACGGCGTCGCCGACCTCCGCGGACTTCCTGTACTTCAGCTATGTGACCCTGACGACGGTCGGCTACGGCGACTTCACGGCGGCGTCCAGCCTCGGCCGGATGATCGCGGTGTCCGAGGCGCTGCTCGGCCAGCTCTACCTCGTCTCGGCGGTGGCCCTGCTTGTCTCCAACATCGGGCGTTCGGTGAACCGCGGAGATCGCGGCTCGGCTGGTACGCCACGCGATCCCGGATGAGGACGCGGCCGGCCGAGGAGACGCCATGACGGCCAGTGCGATGTCCAAACGGCCGAAGCAGCGCGCGCTGCTCAATGGGATCCTCCCGATCGTTTCAGCCCGGGTCTCGGTGGACATGGTCGCCGGGGCGACGCTCGCGGCTCTCGCGATCCCCGAGGTCATGGGCTACGCGAAGATTGCCGGGATGCCGGTGATCACCGGCCTCTACACGATCGTCCTGCCAATCCTGGCGTTCGCGATCTTCGGGTCGTCCCGTCACCTCGTCGTCGGTGCGGACTCGGCCACGGCCGCGATCCTGGCGACGGGCCTCGTGGCCACGGGCGCCGTGGCCGGCTCGACCGAATACGTCGCATTGGCGGGCCTCGCCGCGCTGATGTGCGCGGTGACGCTGGTCGGCGCGCGACTCCTGCGCCTCGGCTTCATTGCCAACTTCCTGTCACGGAGCGTCCTGATCGGCTTCCTGACCGGCGTCGGGATCCAGGTCGCGATGGGCCAGCTGGCCGGGCGTGCTCGGCGTCAGTGACGGCACCGGTACGACGCTTCAGAAGTTCGCCAACACGCTGCGCGCGATTCCCGACACCAGCATTCCGACCCTCATGGTCTCGATCGCGGTCCTGGCCACGATCCTCATCCTCGGCAAGGTCAACCCGAAGATCCCGGGCGCTCTGATCGCGGTGGTCGGGGCGATCGTCGCCAGCTACGTCCTCGACCTCGCGGCGCACGGCGTGACGACCCTGGGCACCGTGCCCGGCGGGCTGCCGACTCTTGGCCTGCCACAGGGCGTCATCACCACGGACAACATCATCGCCCTGGCGCCGATGGTCGGCTCGCTCTTCATCGTGATCCTCGCCCAGAGTGCCGCCACCTCGCGGGCCTACGCCGTCAAGTACTCGGACAGCTTCGAAGAGAATGTCGACCTCGTGGGCCTCGGCCTCGCGAACGCCGCTGCCGGGATCACCGGGACGTTCGTCGTCAACGGCAGCCCGACGAAGACCGAGATGGTGGACAGCGCCGGCGGCCGCAGCCAGATTTCCCAGCTGACCGCCGGGGCGATCGTCGTCATCGTCCTGCTCTTCCTGACCGGCCCGCTGTCGTACATGCCGAACGCGGTGCTGGCATCGGTCGTTCTCCTCATCGGCCTGCGGCTGATCGACTACAAGGGCATGTCGGAGATCCTCCGGGTCCGGCCCGGTGAGTTCGCGGTCGCGGCCCTGACCGCCACCGTCGTGGTCGTCGTCGGCGTCGAGCAGGGCATCCTGCTGGCCATCGCGGCGTCGATCGTCGAGCACATCCGCCACAGCTACCGCCCGAACGACATCCTGCTGAGCTTCTCGCCCAACGGGCGGATCAAGGCAAGTCCGGTCAGCAGCGGCATGCAGGCGGCTCCGGGCCTCCTGATCTACCGCTTCGGGTCCGGGCTGTACTACGCCAACGCGACGCGCTTCACCGCCGAGATCATCGACCTCGTCCAGTACTCGACCGTGCCGGTCAAGTGGTTCTGCATCGTGTCGTCCGGCGTCGCCGATGTCGACTACTCGGGCGCCGACTCTGTTCGCCAGGTGATCGAGGAGCTCGCCAAGCATGACGTCAGGCTGGTCGTGGCCGAGCTCGATCCTGCCGTCAAGGCACAGCTGGACGCGTACGGCCTGACGGCACGAGTCGGCCAGGACAGCTTCTACGACTTCGTCGAGGACGTCGTGGAGGCCTATCGGGCGGCGAATCCGGGAGCCGGGCCGGCGCCCGCCGCGACCCCCAACCCGACGAACAGCTAGGGAGCTGACAGCGCCGGCGGCCGCTCATCGAGCGGGCGCCTACCTGCGCGTCTCCCGCGGGGCCCGCGCCCGCCGTTTCAGGCCTCTAGACGTTCTCCTCGGCCGCGATCCGGCCGCTCTTGACGGCGGCCACGAGCCGGGCGTGGTCCTGCTCGTTCACGTCCGCGTACGCGACCGCGAACTTCACGAGCGCGTCGTCGAACAGCGTGCCGCTGCCGAGATATCCGGCGATCATCGACGCGTCGCCCGATCGAGCATGGGCGAGGGCCAGGGCCCAGCCACACAGCGCCGAGTATTCGGTGAACCCGGCCGGCCGAACGAGACCGGGAACGAGGTCGATCCCGCCTTTCATGTCGCGCAGCTGGCGAACGTAATAGTCGAGGCGTTTGCCCTGGAGGTTGGTCGTGGTTCCCCAGCCGAGGAAGATGTCGGCAGCCGGCTGGATGAGACGCTGGCCTTCGACCACCCGGCGGCCGTGGTTGACGTGGCGGCTGCGGTCGAAATGCCGCTCGAGGACGGAGGCCTGCGCCTCCTTGATCTGGAGGAACAGCGGATCCTCGTCGCTCTCGCCGCGCAGGAGCACGACGAAACAGCGCGTGCCGACGCTGCCGACCCCCACCACCTTGCGGACGGCGTCGACGATCCGGTAGCGGTCGATCAGGGCCCGCCGGTCGTTGGCCAGCGAGGAGCGATACCCATTCAGCCATTCGGCCAGCAGGTCCTCGATTCGCTGGGGTCCGGTCGCGTGCGGGCGGATGATGAGCGGCGGACTCTCGACGATCCGGAAGTTGCCGTCGATGAGCTCCGTCGTCTTCTGCAGGACCTGGACATTCGTCCGGCCGCGGGCCTTGGCCATGAGCGTCTCCGCCCGGGCGCGGACGTCTGGCGTCAGGACCGCCAGGACCGCGGCCTCGCTGATGTGCTGGTACCAGAGCTCGAGGTTGCCCATCCGGGCGAACTCGGCCATGCGCTGCCGGTACGAGCGAAGCGCCGCGTGCGCCGCCTCCAGGCCGGTGCGTTCTGGGAAGCCGAGGTGGCGGTTGGCGACGATGACGCTCGCCGCAAGGCGCTTGATGTCCCATTCCCATGGTCCCGGCAGGGTCTCGTCGAAGTCGTTCATCCCGAAGACGAGGTTGCGTTCCTGCGTCCCGAAGACGCCGAAGTTGACCAGGTGCGCGTCGCCGCAGGCCTGGACGGAGATTCCCGTCGTCGGTGAGCCGACGAGATCGGCCGCCATCACCACCGCGGAGCCGCGCAGGAACGCGAAGGGCGAGCCGACCATCCGGCCCATCCGGATCGGCACGAATTCGGCGAGGCGGCTGCGATTCTGGCGCTCGAGAAGGTCGATCGGATCGGCCCGCGTGGGCGACGGCTCGCCAGTCGCCGTGCGAGGTCCGAGGCATCCGTTGCCGCAGGGCCTTGCCGGCCGCGGCTCGCTCCGCCTTCGAGATGGGCGAGGCCACTTCCTGCGGCGTGACGATGGCGCGTGATGGCATTGACCAATCTCCTTGGACCGCCGGCTGGGTCGATCGTGGCCAGGGCGGGCTGGCGTCGCCCGCCGGCCCGTTCGAGTCGCCCATTGGACCACTTCCGGAGCGAGGCCGTCGGGCCCGGCTCAGGCTCCTGCGGCCAGCCGTTCGATGCGGATCGCGGTGGCCTTGAACTCGGCCGTGCCCGATTTGGGATCCGTGGCGTCGATCGTCAGGAGATTGGTCGCCACGTCATCCTGGAAATGGAGCGTCATGAAGGTCAGGCCGGGGCGGAGGCTGCGATCGACCCTGACCGGGACGTCGACCTGGCCGCGCCTCGAGACGACCCGGACCACCTCACCCTCGCTGAGTTCGAACCGCTCGAGGTCCTCGGGCGAGATGTCCAGCGATTCGCCACGCCGGAGGGGCGAGGTGTAGCCGCCCGACTGGACGCCGGTGTTGTACGAATCGAGGCGGCGGCCGGTCGTCAGGCGGATCGGGAAGTCCACCGACAGGCGATCGATCGGCGGGTCGTGCTGGACGGGGACGAGGGGCACCCGGTTGCCCGGAACGGGGTCCTCCCACAACCGTGAATGCAGGAACAGCTCGCCGGGGTGGTTCTCGTCGTAGCACGGCCACTGCAGCCCGCCCAGCTGCTCGAGCCGGGCGTAGCTCATGCCCGCGTGGACGGGCGACAGTTGCCGGACCTCGTTCCAGACGGACTCGGCGGACGCGTCGCCCCACTCGTGGCCCATCCGGCGGGCGAGCTCGAAGAGGATCGCGAGGTCGTCGCGCGCCTCGCCCGGCGGGTCCATCGCCTTGCGGACGCGCTGGACCCGCCGCTCCGAGTTCGTGACGGTGCCTTCGGTCTCGGACCAGGCCGAGGCGGCCGGCAGCACGACATCGGCGACGGCGGCCGTCTTCGTCAGGAAGAGGTCCTGGACGACCAGGAACTCGAGGCCCTCGAGGAGCCGGCGGGTGCGGTGCTGGTCGGCCTCGGACTGCATGGGGTTCTCGCCGATGACGTAGGCCGCGGTCAGGTCGCCGCGCTCCATCGCATCGAACATGCCCGACAGGTGCCAGCCTCGCTTCGGCGGCACGGGCACGCCCCAGAGGTCATCGAACTTCGCGCGCAGCGCATCGTTCTCGACGTGCTGGAAGCCGGGCAGCCGATCGGGCAGGGCGCCCATGTCGCCACCGCCCTGGACATTGTTCTGGCCACGGAGCGGATTGATGCCGCTGCCGTAGCGGCCGACGTGACCGGTCAGGACCGCCAGGTTGATGAGCGCCAGGACGTTGTCCACGGCGTTGTGGTGCTCGGTGATGCCCAGGGTCCAGCAGATCATCGCCCGGTCGGCCGTGGCGTAGGCGTGAGCCAGTTCGCGGATCATGGCGGCCGGGACGCCCGTCTCCCGCTCGGCGTACTCCAACGTGTACGACTCGACCGCCGCGCGGTAGTCCTCGATCCCGGTTGTCGCCCGGGCGATGAACTCGCGATCTTCGAGGCCGGCATGGAGGATCTCGCGCCCCACGGCATTGGCCAGCGCGATGTCGCTGCCGACGTCGAGCCCGAGCCAGCCATCCGCCCACTCGGCCGAGGACGTTCGACGCGGATCGACCGCGTAGAGGCGCGCGCCACGGTTGACGCCGCGCAGGAGGTGATGGAAGAAGATCGGATGCGTCTCCCGGGCATTGCTGCCCCAGAGGACGATCAGGTCGGTCTCCTCGATCTCACGGTATGAGCTGGTTCCACCACCAGCGCCGAACACGGTCGCCAGACCGGCGACAGAGGGGGCGTGTCAGGTGCGGTTGCAGCTGTCGATGTTATTGCTGCCCAGGACCGTCCGGCTGAACTTCTGGGCCGCGAAGTTGACCTCGTTGGTCGCCTTCGAGCAGCTGAAGACGCCGAATGTCGTTGGACCGTGGGCCGCCTTCGCGGCCGACAATCCGGCAACGGTCCGGTCGAGCGCTTCGTCCCAGCTCGCGGGGCGAAGCTCGCCGCCTCTCGTGTCGCGGACGAGGGGCTGGGTCAGTCGGACGTAGGGTTTCGCCACGCGGGTGGCCTCCTGCGGGAACGACGACGGCCCGAGTGTAGCGCGGGGTGCAGACGGCCAGCGACATCAGATTGCCGCGGCGAGTGCCGGTCCTCAGCAGCCACCGTCAAATGAGCACCCGAACCACCGTGACCAGGTTGCCGCTGTCATCTGAGCAACACGCGCTCGCGCAACGCCTGTCAGCCTCGCTCGACCGACGCGTCGTGCGGACGAGCGCTCGGCGCGATCAATCCCAACCCGGTGGCCGAGCGTCCCATGCTCAATCGACGGTCTGAGGCCTGCGCCTCGTCGATCTACTCCAGTGCGATGCCTTCGCCGGCGACCACGCGGCCGACTCGCCAGTGTTCGACGCCCGCGCCGTCCAGGGCGGCCTGGACCGCTGCGAGGCGATGGGCGGGCACCGTGGCGAGCAGTCCACCCGACGTCTGCGGGTCGTGGGCCAGCGCCACGGCCGCCGGGTCGACCGCCTCCCCGACGGACAGCTCCGCGGCCACGAACCGCCGATTGTGCGTCGCTCCGCCCGTCTCGACGCCGGCCCGGGCAAGCTCGAGAGCGCCCGCCAGTGCCGGCAGAGCGGAGGCCTCGAACACCAACCGCGCGCCGGATGCCCGGGCCATCTCGAGGCCGTGCCCGAGCAGCCCGAATCCCGTGATGTCGGTTGCGCCGGTCAGCCCGTTCGCCGTGAATACGTCGGCCGCGGCGCGGTTGAGGTGCACCATCTGCTCTACCGCCGCGGCGAGGTCTGCCGGCGCCGTCCGGCCCTGCCGCTGGCCGCTGACCAGCAGCCCCGTCCCGAGGCGTTTCGTCAACAGCAGCGTGTCGCTGGGCCGCGCGCCGCCCTTGCGCAGCAGCCGATCGGGATGGGCCACGCCGATCACGGCCAGGCCATATTTCGGCTCGGCGTCCCGAATCGTGTGCCCGCCGGCCAGCGTCCCGCCCGCCTCCCGCACCTTGGCCGAGGCGCCCCGGAAGATCGCCTCCATGGCGTCGGGTGGCAGATCCTCCGGCAGCGCTGCGATCGCCATCGCGAACAGGACGCGGCCACCCATCGCGAACACGTCCGAGAGGGCGTTGGCCGCGGCAATCGCCCCGTACGTCTCGGGGTCGTCGACGAGCGGCGGGAAGAAGTCGAGCGTCCCGATCACGGCAAGTTCCGGCGACAGCCGGTAGACGGCCCCGTCATCGGGCGGGTTGAGTCCGGCGATGAGATCGGCCGGCGCCGCCTCCGCACCAAGGCCGGCGAGCGCTTCGGCCAGCAGATCCGCCCCGAGCTTCGCAGCGCAGCCGCCGCAGTCACTGAGCTCGGTCAGCCGGGTCGGGGTCGCCCGGACGGGGGACGTCATGACCGCGATGGTACGGCCGGCGCCTGGCTCACGCTGGAAGGCCGGCGGACCGGACGGTCCCGCTCGCTCAGCGGCCTGGGCCGACCGACGGGTCCACGACGCGACCCATGAACAGGACGGCTCCCGTCTCGACGTCGCGCAGGACGAACAGGAATGGCCGATCGAACCGGACCGTGATTGTCTTCAGCGGATCCGGAGCGGTGCACCCGCCGGTGTCGAACGTGATCGCCGTGGCGGCGGCGGCGATCGTGCCCTTCTCATCGACCGAGATGTTCGCCTGGTGGATCACCTTCGAGATGAAGATCCCGTCGAGAGCGGACTCGGGAACGTGGATCCCGCTGAAGTCCGCTGCGGCCGGGTCGAAGGCGATGTCGACGCCGAGCGCCTTGAGCGCCGGGACCAGGGAGGCCCGCGTATCGATGCTGAAGCGAGGCAGGAACAGCTGGACCTGGTATGGATACGTGCCGCAGTTGTCGTTGCCCGTGTTGGCCACCTCGGTGATCCGGGCACGCTCCGCCTGGAGGGCTGCCGTGATCCGTCCGAGCTGTCCCGCCGTCAAGGCGTGCTCGAACGCCGCGAGGTCATCCGGCCCAATGATGGTCAGGGCAAGTGGCGCCGTCAGACCAGCCGGCGCCGTCGTGTCCGGGCCCCGATAGCGCAGCTCGACTGCCTGCCAGCCCTTGCCCCGGGCGAGCGGGATCTCCTGGCCGCCGAACTGGGACATGGTGGGGACCTGGATTCGCGTCCCATCCAGCCGCGTGAACGCCACCGGCCCGGTGGAATTCGGATCGAATTCGTGCAGCCAGTTCGCCTTCAGGTACATCGCGTTGACGAGGACAAGGCGCGTCTGGGCGCTGACGTCGTCCGGCTGCAGCAGAGTCGGGATCCGCCCTTTGGTCTGCCCCCTGACCCAGTCGTTGATCGCCTTGACCGCCGCGGCTGGGTGGGAGACGAAATCGACGAGCCGGAGACCGGCGCCGAAGAAGGCACCGATCGCTCGAAGGTAGGCGAATTGGATCGCCCAGCCTCGCTGCGCATACGCGGCGTTGGCGATCTGCAGGGCGAGCTCGTGCGTCCCGGGATTGGGGTAGTTGTCGTCCTGCCACGTCCCGTTCCTCGACGTGAGCGCCTGGTCCAGCGAGTTCAGCCCGGATCCGAACGCAGCCCAGCCGGTGCTGTGGAAGACTGCGTCCAGCTCAGCCGCGGTCTGGCCGACGGCGCCGGCTCGAGCCATCCCAAAGGCAAGCGCGATGCTGGTCGGCGAGAAGACCGCGTTGCTGTTCGCCAGGTGAAGACCCGGATCGGCGAGCATCGCCCGGTACAGGTCGAGGCCGAAGCCCGTGATCGACGTGGCCACGGCCGTCGCGGCAGCGGGGTTCGGGGCCGCCCGGGTGGTCGTGACCTGTGCGACGTCCCCGGTTGAGATGACCGCGGTGGCGGCGGCCGGGACGAATCGCGCGGTCCACGGGACGGGCTGACCGGGCGCGCAGGCGTCGATATCCCGCGGTGGTGTCGTCCCACCGGCGACGACGATGCTTCCGTCCGCGAGCAGAGCGCCCGCTCCCGGAGCCGCGGCGAACGGCATCGGTGGCCCTTGCGACCACGCATCGCGCACGGGGTCGTAGATCGCGACGGCATCCGTTGCGGGCGCCGGGTGAGTCGGATCCGCGGACACCTGATCCGTTCCGCCCGCAACGAGGACCCGTCCGTCCGCCAGAAGGACGGCGACGGCGCCGCTACGCCCCGTCGGCATCGAGTGAACCTGCCGAGAGGCACCGCTGGTGGGGTCGAATCGCCAGACCCCTGGGTCGAGGGCCTGGACTCCGCCGTTTCCGACCGGGCTGCCGCCGATGACCAGCAGGGAGCCGTCTGCCAGCAGGACGGACGAACTGCCGGGCCGACTTGGCGGCTGGCCCGCGACGGCCCAGGATCCGGTGGTCGGGTCGTAGATCTCGGCCGGTTGCTCCGCGGAATCCGAATGGCTCACGACCAGGACACGCCCGTCGGGCAGCGGGTACGCAATCGCGTGCGGGCGGGCTAGATGAAGGTTCCCGGTTGGAGTCCAGCGACCGGTCCTGGGATCGTAGAGCTCGGCCGTCGCCAGCTCTCGTCGGCTCGTTGCCGTGACGTATTGGCCGCCCGCGACCAGGACTCGGCCGTCAGGGAGCAGCGCGCCAGCGGGCCGCCAGCGAGCCGTGTTCAGCAAGCCCGAGCTGGACCAGTGTCCGGTCGTCGGATCGAAGATCTTCGTGCTGGAAAAGGAGATTCCCTGCGCATTCAATCCACCGGCCACGAGAACCCGCCCATCGAGGAGCCGGACGGCGGCGAAGCCGTCACGCTGGGCGTTGAGGCTCTCCGCCGGCGTCCACTGTCCGCTCGACGGGTCGAGCAGCTCTGCGCGATCGGCCTGCAGGGACAGTCCACCGAGATCGCCAACGCCGCAGCCGTTGTCACCGACCACGAAAACTCGACCGTCCAGCAGCGGTACCGCCGCGAATGACCAACGTGGCACGGTCATGTCGTCCAGTTGCGTCCAGGTCCCGACGGTCGCCGGGGACGATGCCGTTGGCGCGGGCGAAGGGGTCGGCGAAGCGGTCGGGGTTGCAGCCGGCGCGGATGGCGAGGCGGAAGGCTCGACCGGGGTGGGTGAGGCCGGAGTCGGCTCCGCTGTTGGGGCCGGCGAAGGCGAGACGGCGGCGGTCGGGGCTGTCGGCGTCGCCGGCGTATCGGTCGGACCGTTACCCGGTGTGATCGTCGGCCCGCCCCCCGACGAGACAGGTCCGGAGGCTCCGGGGGTCGGCGTCGGACCACCGGACCCGCAGCCGGCAAGGACCAGTGCCAGGAGCGCGGCGAGCAGCCGCGACTTCTGCCCAATGGAGGGGCGGTCGGCCCGCTGCATCGCGAGTGCCGGTTGCTGGCCCATGGCCCAAATCTCCCGGACGCGGCTCCGCTGCAGATCAGCCGAGCAGGTCGCTGGCGCTTCGCCGCCATCCCGGGCTGGCCGGCAGCCGAGCATGGCCCCCATCCGACGCGTCGTCCACTGCCATTCGTCGCCATTCGTGAGAGCCATCCGGACGGAACGTCATCAAGCGGTTCCGATGGCGGGAGCGCATGGGAGTCGAACCCACCGCGCTGCGCATGGCGCCGCGCCACTGGTGTTGAAGACCAGGGGACCCACCGGGACCCAACCGCTCCCGCGCCATGCTACGTCCACGTCGCCCGGCCGTGCCCGTGTTCGCCCGCGCCCGAGAATCGACCGCCGACGCCCCCTAGACTTGGATCGGTGAACGCGGTCAGGGAAGTGCTGGCGATCGGGACCTATCGGCGGTTCCTGGCCGCCGCCATCTTCAGTGGCGTCGGCCTGTGGATCTTCCAGACGGCGCTGTACTGGACGTCGCTCCAGTCGGGCTCGACCGAGACGGTCGGCATCCTTCTGGCCGTACTGACGCTGCCGTCGCTGATCCTGACGATCCCGGCCGGCTACCTCACGGACCGCGTCGGATCCTTCTGGCTGCTGTTCATCGGCCAGGCGGCGCCTGCCATCGCCTGCACCTGCGGCGTGGCGCTTGTGGCGGCCGGTGGCGGAACCATCGCCCTCGGCCCGGCGGCACTCGTCACGGTCGCGGTCGGCGCCGCGTACGCGATGTGGAACGTGCCCGCGCTCGTCTACGTCACGCGGGTCGTGCCGGTCCGGATCATGGGCACGGCGATCAGCCTGATGGTCCTCCAGTACGCCACGGGCCGGATCATCGGCGGCGCGCTCGGCGGCGTCCTCGTCGGGCTCGGCGGAGCGAGCCTGGCGTTCGGCGTGTCGGCCGCGCTGTTCGGCCTGGGGGCGCTCGTCGTCCTGGCCCTGCCGAAGGTTGCCGGCCTGGAGGTCCGTTCAGGCAGCACGCTGTCAGGCATGGTCGAGGCCGTTCGGTGGCTTCGATTGGCCCCGGCCACGCTCGCCCTCGTCGTGCTCGGCGCCGTGACGTCCTTCGTCGGCTACGCCTACATCCCGCTGCTCGGCGCCCTGTCCCGCGACGTGATCGGGGCCGGCTCCGGCGGTCTCGGTCTCCTCACCTCGACCTCGGGAATCGGCATGTTCGCCTCCGCGCTGACGGCCAACGCGTTCGGGGTACGCCTCGGCCGCGGTCGCGGCGTGATCTCGGCGATGGTGCTCGGCGCGCTCGCAATGGCCGCGCTCGGGGTCTCCTCGATGCTGTGGCTCTCGGTCCTGCTCGTGATGGTCGTCGCCTATCTCGGTTCGACGCGGTCGTCGCTCGGCGCGTTCCTGCTCCAGTCGCTCACCCCGCCCCGGATGCGCGGCCGCGTCGCGTCCCTGGCCGACTTCATCGGCCAGCTGATGTCGCTCGTCGGGAGCCTCGCCGTCGGGACACTCGCGGTCTCGTGGGGCCCGACGGCCGTGCTCGCCGCCGCCGCCATGTTCATCGTCGCGATGGTCGTGATCGTGGTCGTGCTGTCACCGCGGATCCTGACGCTCGACGTCGACCGGGAAGCGCACGTCGTCGTCGGCGGCCGGCCGTACATCGAGGGCCAGGTTGGGGCGGCGGTCCCCGAGTCGCTCTGATCCGGGACAGGTCGTGAGGCGAGCGCGCCTAGACTGGGCGGCATGACCGATCGCGCTCGTCCCGCCGGCGAGGCACGGCCGGACCGCGCGTCGCAGGTCCCTTCGGCCGCGGCCCGCCCGCCGAGCGTTGAGCGCGTTCTGGCCGTCGTTCGGAGGACAGCCGCCGGGAGCTCTTCGGCCGACGCCATGCTGGCTGCGAGTCGCGCCGTGGTCGACGAGGAACGGACGGCGTTGCGCGCCGGAGCGGCGCCGCGCGACCTGGCCGAACTCATCGACGCGGCGCTGACGCGTCTCCGTCCGGTCGACACCGGGCCGATTCCCCTGATCAACGCGACGGGCGTGATCCTCCACACGAACCTGGGCCGGGCGCCGTGGCCGCGTGCCGCGATCGAGGCGGCCGAGCGCGCCGCCGCCGGCGCCCTGTTCCTCGAGATCGATCGGGCGACCGGGCGGCGTGGCCGGCGGTATCGCGCGGCCGAGGACGCGCTGGTCGCCCTGACCGGAGCGGAGGATGCCCTCGTCACGAACAACAACGCGGCTGCTCTCGTCCTCGCCGTCGGGCTTGCCGGGCGGAACGGCCGGGTCATCGTCTCGCGCGGTGAGCTGCTGGAGATCGGCGGCGGCGTCCGGATCCCCGACATCATCCGGCGGGCCGGGGCGCGACTCGTCGAGGTCGGGACGACGAACCGGACCCGGGTGGCGGACTTCACCGATGCCCTCGCCGAGGGTCAGGTCGTTCGGCCGGCTCGGGCAGGCGGCCCCGCGACGGGACGGCCGGCGACCGCGGCGCGTGGTGCGCAGCTCGTCCTGCGGGTCCACCTCTCGAACGTCCGATTGAGCGGCTTCACGGAGGCGCCCGATCCGGCGCAGCTCGCCCGCGCCGCCCACGAGTTCGGGGCCGTCGTCGTCGACGACCTCGGCAGCGGCGCGCTGCTCGACACCGCGACCTACGGGCTGGCCCACGAGCCGGGGCCCGTCGAGCGCCTGGCCGCCGGCGCCGATCTCGTCACTTTCAGCGGCGACAAGCTGGTCGGCGGGCCGCAGGCCGGGCTCATCGCCGGGCGGGCCGACCTGATCGGACGGATCCGCCGCGACCCGCTGGCGCGAGCATTGCGGCCGGACAAGGTGACGCTGGCGGCGGTCGCCGCCACCCTCGAGCTGTATCGAGCCGGGCTGGCCGCCGCGGAGATCCCGGCCTGGCGGATGATCGCCGCCTCGGCCGAGTCGATTCGGGGTCGCGTCGACCGGCTCCTGGAGCGTCTTGACGACCCGCGCGTGGAGCGAGCCGACGTGGAATCGACGATCGGCGGCGGGTCGCTGCCCGGCGAGACCCTGCCGTCCAGCGCCCTCGCCATCGCCGGACCGGGCGTCGACGCGCTGCTGACGGCGCTCCGGGCGGGAGAACCGGCGGTCATGGGTCGCGTCGCCGGTGGGCGTGTGCTCCTGGATCTGCGGACGGTCGACCCCGGCGAGGACGACCGCGTGGCGCGGGCCGTCGAGCAGGTCCTCGCCGCCCGCCGGCGATGACGATCGTCGTCGGCACGGCCGGCCACATCGACCACGGCAAGACGACGCTGCTGCGCGTCCTGACCGGCATCGACGCGGACCGGCTGCCCGACGAGCAGCGGCGCGGGATGACCATCGACGTCGGCTACGCCCACCTGCGCCTGCCCGACGGCGAGGTGCTCGATTTCGTCGACGTCCCCGGCCACGACCGCCTGATCGGCAACATGCTCGTCGGCGCCGGCGAGATCGATGCGGCGATGCTGGTCGTGGCGGCGGACGACGGCCCGGGCGCGCAGACTCGGGAGCATCTCGAGCTGCTCGACGCGCTCGGAATTGCGGACGGCCTCGCCGTCGTGACCAAGATCGACCTGTTCGGGGACGGGGATTCGCGCCCGGCGGAGGTGGCGGCCCAGGTCCGCGGGCTCCTGGCCGGGACGTCGCTCGCGGCCGCGCCGATCGTCCCCGTCTCGTCCGCGACGGGCCAGGGGATCGAATCGCTGGTGCTCGAGCTGGCGGCGCTGCGCCGGCGCACGCTCGCCCGACTCGGGCCAGGCGCGGGCCGGCCACGACTGGCGATCGACCGGTCGTTCTCGATTCGCGGTCGCGGAGCGGTCGTCACCGGGACTCTCCGAGGCGGATCGATCGTCTCCGGCGACACGCTTCGTCTCGAGCCGGGTGGCCGCGCCGTGCGCGTCCGCGAGGTGCAGGTTCACGGAACGGCCGTCCCGGTCGGCGAGCCGGGACGCGTCGCATTGAACCTGGTCGGGGCCGAGCTGGCCGAACTCGGGCGCGGCCGGGTCCTGGCCGGTGCGTCGGACTCCTCCGGCGTCTCGAGCGTCGAGGTGAGCCAGCACGTGTTGATCGCGGTCCGTCCGGCCGCGAGCCTCGATCGGGCGCGCGTCGGCGACCGGACGCTGCGGCACGGAATGGCCATTCGCGTCCACACCGGCACGGAGCAGGTCGGCGGAACGCTGGTGCTCGGCCGGCGCGTGACGGCGCGATTCGCGGATTCAACGGGCCGGGACTGGCAGACAGCGTTGCTGCGGCTCGATCGACCGATCGCGGTGGCCGCCGGCGACCGGCTCGTCGTCCGCCGCCCGTCGCCATCGGACACGCTGGCCGGCGGCGTCGTCCTCGATGCGATCCCGCCGATCGGTATGTCGCGCCGGCGCTCGAGCCCCGAACGGCTGGCGGCCCTCGGCCGCGCGCGCCGTTTCGAGGAACGGCTGACGGCGCTCGTCGCGCTCCACGGAGCCCTCCCGCTGCGTCGGCGAGACGCCCTGGCGGCCGCGGTCGGGGGAACGGCCTCTGCCGCCGGCGGGGACGGGTCGTCGATCCGTCGCGCCGGCCGGATGCTGATCGATCCGGAACTCGTCGAGGCGCTCGAGTCGGTCGCGGTGGCTGCGGTGACCGTGTCGGATGGCGAGGGACCGGCGGTCCCGGGTGTTCGATCGACTGCCGCCCCGGCCGCGCCCGGTCGGTCCGCGGCAGCCGTGCGCGCGGTCATCGCGTCCGAGCTCCGCCGTCGGGCCTCGATCGGGCGGACCGACGCGGATGCGGCCGCCGACGACCTCGTGGACCAGCTCGCGGCGGCCGGCCGGCTCATTCGGAGCGGCGATCGAATGCTCGTTCCCGGCCAGGCCGGCGGCCCGTCCGAGGCCACGCGCGAGGCCATGGATCGACTGGAGGCGGTCCTGGCGGTGCCGGCTCCGCCGCCCCTGGCCGAGGCGGCTCGGCTGGCGGGTTGCCCGTCCGACGGGGTTCGCGCGCTCGAAGCGGCGGGCCGGATCACCCGCCTCGAGGACGATCTTGCCTGGGCCACGCCGACGCTCCAGGCACTCCAGGAGCTCGCCCTGCGGCTGGCGTGGACGGCGCCGCTGACGCCCGCCGCGTTTCGCGACGCGACGGGGACGAGCCGCCGCTACACCCTCGCGGTCATCGAGGACCTCGACCGGCACGGGATCCTGGCCCGGACGCCCATCGGCCACGTGCCGGGACCGCGGGCCCGGCTGCCCGAGGCGACCCGGTGAACGACAACCCGGTGAACGACGACCCGGCGGCCGGCTCGCCGGGGGGCCCGGCCGACGCCCCGGCGGACGGCTTGCCGGACGACCCGGCGGTCGAATCCGCCGCCGGTCCGGCTCGACGCTCGAGTGCCGGCATCGTGCTGGCGGGTGGCCGCTCGACACGATTCGGGACGGACAAGCTGGTCGCCCTGATCGAGGGCCGCTCGCTCCTGCTTCGGGCGATCGAAGCCGTGGCGGCCGCCTGCGGCGAGGTCATCGTCGTGACGGCGGCCGGCGGACCCGCCAGCCCGGTGGATGTCCGAGGCTTGCCGGTGCCGCTCCGATGGGCGGAGGACCGAGTGGCGGGCCGGGGACCGCTGGCGGGCCTGCTGGCCGGGCTCGAGGAGACGGCAGCGTCGATGGTCATCGTCGTCGGTGGCGACATGCCGGGGCTCGTTCCGGCCGTGCTCGCCCTCCTCCTCGATCGTCTCGGACCGGGGGTCGAGGCGGCCGTCCTGGCCGACGGGAACGCCCTCCGGCCGCTCCCCGCTGCGCTGGACCGGGCCGCGGCCCTCGCGGTGGCACGGGCGCTGACGTCGAATCGGCCGGGCCTCCGCGATCTTCTCGCGCGGCTCCGAACCGAGGTCGTGGCGGAAGTGCAGTGGCGCCTGGTGGACCCGGCCGGCTCCAGCCTCCTCG
The DNA here is from genome assembly GCA_963716375.1 of uncultured Chloroflexia bacterium. Lineage (GTDB taxonomy): Bacteria > Chloroflexota > Limnocylindria > Limnocylindrales > CSP1-4 > VGPE01. Next base: position 424,668 of record OY970306.1, read on the forward strand.
ACGTCGATCGCCCCGAGGACCTGGCTCGCCTGGGCGTCGCGCCGCCGCGCTGACGTCAGGGGCGGCGCGCGACGAGGTTCAACCGGACGTAGTCGAGCTCGGGTCCCGGCAACCGTACGGCGACCGCATGGACGTAGGCGGCCCGCTCGTTCGCCGGTAGCCGTTCGAGGTTGTGGCCGAGCACGATCGTGCCGAGGAACGTCTCGAAATCCTCGGCCGGGATCGGGGTCGGCTCGGGCTGCAGCCAGGTCTCGACGTCGACGAACCCTGCGGCCTCCAGGCGGCGTTTCGTGTCCTCGGCCGTGGCGAAATGCCATGGCCGATAGCGCTCGCCGAGGTCGTCGAGCGCGGCCATGACCGTCGCGATGTTGCCGGCGCCGCCGCACTGGGCCACGAACCAGCCGCCCGGCCGCAGGACGGCGGCAAGATTCGCGAACAGGGCGTCATGGTCGGCGATCCAGTGGAACGTCGCCGTGGACAGGATGGCATCGACCGGCGCGCCGATCGGCAGCGGTCGGGACAGGTCGGCCTGCACGAATTCGACCCGGGGGAGGTCGGCCGCCAGGCGCGCGCGAGCCGCGTCGAGCATCTGGGCCGAGGCATCGATCGCGACCACCGATCCGCGCGGCAACCGCTCCAGGAGCAGCTGGGTGACCCGTCCGGAGCCACAGCCGGCGTCGAGGACCCGTTCATCGCCGCGCAGCGGAAGCCGGTCCAGGATCGATGTTCCCCAGCGCGCCTGCGGGTTGGCGATCCGGTCGTAGGTGGCGGCATCCCAGTCGCGCGTCGGCATGGCCGGCAGTATGCCAGAGCCCGGGACGGTCGGACTTGACAGTGCTACGTCACACTGTCATCATTCGGTCATGACCTCCGAATCGCCTACCTGGAGCCTCGCCGATCTCTGCCGCCTGGCAGACGTGACGCCGCGGACCGTGCGCTACTACATCGCGGAGAATCTGCTCCCGCCGCCAGTCAGCGCGGGCCCCGGCGCGACCTACGACCGCGGGCACCTGGACCGCCTGCGCCTGATCCGCCGGCTGCAGCAATCCCGCCTGCCGCTCGCCGAGATCCGGACGCGACTCGCCGGCCTCGACGACGCGGAGGTGAGCTCGCTCGTCGCCGAGCCAGCGGCGCCGCCGCCGGATTCGGCCGCCGACTACGTCCGGGCCGTGCTCGGCGGCGGGCTGGATCCCGTGGTTGCCGCGCCTCGGCCGGCGCGCTTCCTGGCCCGCGGCATCGGCCGGACCGCCCCCGCCCCAATGGCTTCTCGACCCGCCCAGCTGCCCGCCTCGGCGCACCGCCTGGTTGCGCCGACTGCTCCGATGCGGGCGGCCGCCATGCCAGTCGACGCCGCGATGGCCGCCCAACCTCCGCCGATGCCGGCGCCGGCGCCCATCGCCGAACCACCGGCCCGCCCTGCCGACTCTCAGTGGGACCGACTCATCCTCGCCGACGGCGTCGAACTCCATGTTCGGCAGCCGGCGGCGCCCGCCAACCAGTCCCTGGTCGATCGCGTCATCGCGGCCGCCCGCCAGTTCCTCGGGGAGGATCGTCCATGACCGTCTCAGCACGCAGCGATCGCCAGTACGTGCCGGCCGATGCCGGCGGCAGCCGCTTTGTCGTCGTCCGGATCGAGACCCCGGAGCGGCCGCGGACCGCTCAGCGGGCGCCGGTCAATCTCGGCTTCGTCCTCGACCGCTCGGGTTCGATGGAGGGCGAGAAGATCCGGCTCGCCCGGCGAGCGGTCGACACGGCCATCCGCAGACTCGACGACCGTGACCAGTGCTCGGTCGTCGTCTACGACGATCGGGTCGACGTCGTCCTCGACGCGAGCCCCGCGAGTGCGGAGGCCCGCCAGCTCGCTCTCGGGCGCCTCGAAGCCATCGACGCGCGGGGCTCGACCGATCTCGGGGCCGGCTGGCTGCGCGGCTGCGAGCAGGTCGCCTCGAAGATGGACGATCGGGCGACCAACCGGACGCTGCTGCTGACCGACGGCCTCGCCAACCGCGGCATCACGGACCGGGCGGCACTGGCGGCCCATGCCGCGGAGCTGCGCCGGCGCGGCGTGACCACGAGCACGTTCGGCGTCGGCTCCGATTTCGATGAAGGCCTGCTCCACGCGATGGCCGACGCCGGCGGCGGGCATTTCTACTTCATCGCGCAGCCCGCCGACATCGTGACGGCGATCGGCACCGAGCTCGGCGAGACGCTCGACATCGTGGCGCGCGACGTCCAGCTCGAGGTGGTCGCACCGTTCGGCGTCCGGGTGGAACCGATCGGCGTGTCCGGCTGGAGCGGTCTCGATGGCACGGGCCGCCTCCTTGTCGGTGACCTCGTCTCGGGCCAGGTCATGGAGTTCGTGTTCCGGTTCGACCTCCCGGCCGGAGCCCTCGGCTCGCGAATGGTGGCCCGGTTCCGCCTCCACGATCGCGACGGCCAGCTGGGCCGCCAGACCGTCGAGGTGGCCTGGAGCTACGTCACGCCCGACGTCGACCTCGCCCAGCCCCGCGACCGCGACGTGGACCATGTCGTCGCCCCGGCCGTCGCCTCGGTCGCGGCGCAGCAGGCCGTGGCGCTCAACCGTTCCGGCCAGTTCGCCGCCGCGGCCGCGGCGGTCAGGACGGCCGCGGCCGGAGTGGCCGCTTTCGCGCCGGGCGATCCGCAGCTCCAGGAGCTCGTCTCGACAATGGAGCGGGAGGCCGACGAATACGGCCACGGCATGGACGAGCTGACGCGCAAGACCCGTTACGCGGCGGCGTACAACGTCCAGCGGTCGCGCGAGCCGGGCGGCGGAGCCCGCCGCCGCTGACCGGTCGTCGCGCCGCCGGACCGCGCGCGGCCGATCCTAGCCTTCGGCCGGAACCACCTCGGGCGGGAGCGCACCGCTCTCGCCCGGGTTCCGGATCCCGACGGCATTGACGGCCGCGCCGGCGAAGAGCAGCCCCGCCGCGACGAACATCGCCAGGTGGAACGAGTCCGTCGACGCGACGTGGGCCGCCTGGCGGACCTCGAGGCCGACCCCCGGATCCGGCGGGTTGAGCGGCGCGACCTGCTGGCGGAACTCGGGCGAGCTCGTGTCCACGCCCGGCACCATCGTCGCGAGACTCGCGTAGAAGCTCGCCGTGATCGCCACGAAGATCAACGCGCCGGCCAGCTGCGGCCCGACTCGCGAGATGGCGTTGTTGATCGCCGACCCGAGGCCGGCACTGCGGGCCGGGACGGAGCTCATCAGGGCCGTCGTAAGCGGGGCGACCATGACGGTCAACCCCAGGCCGAACAGGATGAACGCGGGGAGCACGTCGGTGAAGTAGCTCACCGGCGGCAGGTAGGTGGTCGGGTCGCCGGGGGTCAGGAGCCACGGCGCCGTCGTGGACGGGATCCGCGCGATCCAGAGCAGGCCGACGGCCATGATGACCGGCCCGACGGCCATGTAGATCCGCGGTCCGTGGCGGCTGGCGAGGACGCCGAACCTGGTCGAGAAGAAGACGAGGAAGATCGTCCCCGGGATGGATGCCAGGCCCGCCGCCACGGCCGTGTATCCGATCGTGCCCTGCAGGAACAGGCCCGTGAAGTAGCCGTTGACGTACAGCGCGCCGTAGATCAGCAGGGTCGAGATGTTGGTGACCGTGAAGTTCCGCGACTTGAACAGGGCAGGCGGCACGAGCGGATGGCGGCTTCGCAGCATGAGGATCGGGAAGGCAATCGTTGCGAGCGTGCCGATGGCGAGGGCCGCCCAGGCGATCGGGTCGCGCCAGCTGCTCTCCTGGCCGGCGATGGCGCCGAACGAGAGACCGCCGACGGCGAGGGCGATGACCAGCGCGCCGAGCCAGTCGAAGGTGCCCGAGGCCTGGTCGTCGCGACTCTCGCGAACGTAGCGCCACGTCGCGTAGAGCGCGATGGCCACGAGCGGCAGGTTGATGAGGAACACCGCGCGCCAGGAGACGAGGTCGACCAGCAGGCCGCCGATGGCCGGCCCGAACAGCGAGACCGCCGCCGATGCCCCGGCCCAGATCCCGAAGACCCGGCCCCGCTCTTCACCCTGGAAGGTCACCGTCAGGATCGACAGGGAGCCCGGCACGAGGAGCGCCCCGGCGGCGCCCTGGAGGATCCGCGCGAGGATGAGCAGCTCCATCGTCGGCGAGATGCCGCACAGCAGCGACGTCAACCCGAACCCGGCCAGGCCGATGGCGAACATCCGCCGCCGCCCGTAGTAGTCGTTGAGCGCCCCGGCAAGGATCAGCAGCGAGCTGAGCGACAACAGGTAGGCGTTGTAGACGAGCGACTGCGCCTCGAGGACGCCGAAGACCCCAGATGGCAGCTCGCGGCCGATCGTCGGTAGCGCGACGTTGACGACCGTGGCGTCGAGGAAGACGATCGATGAGCCCAGGATCGCCGCCGCGAGCGTCCAGCGCTTGGTGAGATCCACTCGGACGGAGTTCCCTTGCAGCCGCAGGGTTTTCGAGGTCTGCCCATCGTGACGTCCGGGTAACGGTGAGGCAAGTCGCCGCCGCCGCGGCCGGCATCCGCGAATCGGGTCCTGTCGCGATCTGCGGGTAGACTCTCCCGATCATGCCGGGCCCTGTGGCGCTGGTCGGCGCCGGCGCGTTTCTGCCTCCGATGGCCGAGTTCGATGCCGGCCTGATCCGGGCGACCGGCCGCCGGCGGCCCCGCGTGGCGATTGTTCCGACGGCCGCTGCGCCCGAGGGCGAGGAGGCCTTCCTGCGAACCGCCGCGCTCGGCGTCGACCACTTCCGCTCGCTCGGCGCCGAGGTCGAAGCGGTCCTCATTCGCGATCGCACGGATGCCAACGACCCGGCGTTCGCGCAGGCCATCGGCGAGGCCGACCTGATCTACGTGACCGCCGGCCGGCCCGCCTTCCTGCTCGACGCGCTGGCCGGCAGCCTGGCCTGGGAGTCGGCACGCTCGGCCAATGAACGCGGCGCCATCCTCGCCGGCTGCTCCGCGGGCGCGATGGCCCTGGCGGGCCGCCAGGTGGATCTGCGGGTGCGCTTCGGCTGGCCGCTGCGCTGGCGCCTCGGCCTCGATCTCGCCCACGGCATCGGCGTGATCCCGAGCTACGACCGGCGGCCCGAGCCGTTCGTCGCGATGCTCGCATTGCGGGCGCCGCGCGACACCACGATCCTCGGGATCGATGCCGGCACGGCCGTCGTCGGCCGGGATGGCTCGTGGCAGGTCCACGGCCCGGCCCGGGTCACGGTCTGGACCGGCCGGCGGCGGGAGCGCCATCGCGATGGCGATGTCTTCCGGATCGGCAGCCAGGACGACGACTGAATCGTCGCCGGCATCGCGGTCGGCCTCACGACCCCCGAACGCGCGACCGGCCGGTCCACACGCCCACCGAAGTGGCACGCATTGACCGACCGGACAACGCCGACGAGTCGACCCGGTGCCGGCCGACCCGACTCGCTGTCAAGACATACGCCGTTCCGGCCCGAAAGGTTCGATCCGCTCGCAAGAATTCATTCGGGCGACGGCGGGCGCCGGTCAGGTCAGCCGGCGCTCATCGCCCGGAAGCAGTCCGAGCAGTAGACCGGACGATCCATTCGAGGCTTGAAGGGCACCTGCGCCTGGTTGCCGCAGCGCGAGCAGACCACGGCGAAGTACTCGCGCGCCGGCCGGTCGTCGCCTCGCTCGTAGCCGCGTGGTCCCCCGATCTCGCGGACGTCGAAGCCTGCCTCCCGCGACGCGCGCCGGCTGGCCCGGCAGCTCGTGCAGCGCTTGGGGTCGGCAGCAAACCCCTTCTGTGCGTAGAACTCCTGGTCGGCGGCAGAGTGAATGAACGTCACGCCGCAATCGACGCAGCTGATATCTCGATCCGTGTACACCAGTTCCTCCGAGGGGACCGCTAGTCATTGGACCGCGGTGCGTCCCTGGCAGGGTGAGGCCCTGATCGGAGCGGTGTGAACGGCGGGGAGCTGCCGGTGGCCGCGATCCAGTGGAGCCTGCGACGGAGTGCCTGCTGGGTGGCGCGCCGGGTTCTTGGAGACAGGACGATAGCACCGGTCCCCGGGAAGTGCTCCGGCGGGCTCAGGCGAGCTCCGGCGGGCCGCGGCGGGTCGGCCGGTCACCATCAGGTCATGGTGCCCGGTGGGACTCTCGGGTTCTGATCCGCGTGCCATCGGACCTGTCACAATCGGGCGCAAGAGTCGGGTCGTGCGAGCGAGGGCTTTGGGGGCTCCTCGCTCGCAACAGTCCCGCCGTTCGGTGGACCGTGACGACCCGATCTGCGTCGTTCGGCCGCGCCACGAGGCCAGGAGAACCGAGAGGCCCCAGATCAGCTGATGCTCCGACTTCTCCACACCGCTGACGTCCATCTCGGGGCACGTCACACGGATCTCGGGGAGCAGGCGGCTGCCCAGCGGGAGCGCCAGTTCCTGGCTTTCCAGCGATCGGTGGACCTGGCGCTCGCCGAGCACGTCGACCTGTTCCTGATCGCGGGCGACCTCTTCGACTCCAACGTCCAGCCGCGCCGCTCCGTTGAGCGGGTCGCCGCGGAGTTGCGCCGGCTCGGCCAGGCCAGCATCCGGACGGTGATCATCCCCGGCACGCATGACGTCTACGACCGCTCGTCGATCTACCGGGCCAACGACCTCGTGACACTGGCCGGTCTGCCGTCGACCACGGACCTGCTGGCCGTCCTGACGCCGGAACGCCCGGAGATCGTGCTGCCGGCGATCGACGCCATCGTCTACGGCCGCGTCTTCGAGACGAAGCGCGCTCCGCACAGCCCGCTGGCCGAGCTCCACGTCGCGAAGGACAGTCGCGCCACCTGGCACATCGGCCTGGTCCACGGCGCCCTGGAGATCCCCGGCAAGGTGGAGACCGACGACGTCGTCTTCACGACGGACGAGATCGCCGCATCGGGTCTCGACTACCTCGCGCTCGGGCACTGGCATTCCGCCCATTGGGCGAGGGCCGGTGGCGTTCAGTACGCCTACAGCGGTGCCCCGGAGCCCGTCGCCGTTGACCAGGACCGCGCCGGCAAGGTCCTGCTGGTCACGCTGGACCTCGCGCGGAACGTGCGGACCGTGACCGTGGAGGAGCGTGTCGTCGGCAAGACCCACTTCGAGAAGCTGGAGCTCCACGCCGCGGAGGTCGGCAGCCAGCCGGCCCTCATCGAATCGCTGCGGGCCCGGGCCGATCCGGATCTCGTCCTCGATGTCCGGCTGACGGGCGTCCGGCCCGACGAGCTGGATCTCGACATCACGGAAATCGAGCTCGCCGTGGCCCCGTCGTTCCTGCGCGTCCGCGTGCGGGATGTCGCGGTGCCCGCACTATCGGAGGGCAACCTGCCGCCTGCCGACACGATCTCCGGCGCATTCATCCGCACGATCCAGGCGCGGATCGAGCAGTTCGATGCGGCCGGTGAGACCGACGCCGCCGCCGAGCAGCGCGACGTCCTGCGCCTCGGCCGGCTCCTCCTGTCCGGCCACGAAGTGACGCTGTGAGGATTACTCGCCTCCGGCTTGCGGATCTCGGCCGCCATCGCCAGCTCGACCTCACGCTGGCGCCCGGCATCACGATCGTCCGGGGCCCCAACGAATCCGGCAAGACGACGATCCAGCGTGCCCTCGAGCTCGCCCTCGCCCGCAAGGTCACGTCCTCGCAGGGCGACCTCGACGCCCTGCGGCCGTGGGACGGCGACGGCGAGTCGCGTCCGGCCGTCTCGCTCGAGTTCGAGCAGGAGGACCTCGAGGCCACCCACCGGGGGACGCTGGAGAAGTCCTTCCGCGGTTCGAAGGGGACCGTCCGGCTGGTCATCGACGACGAGGTCACGACCGACCCCAGCCGGGCCGAGGAGCAGCTTGCCGAGGTGACCGGCATCCCGACCGAGGCGTTCTTCCGCTCCACGGCGTCCATCCGGCACCACGAGATCGACGGCCTCGATCGGGACGAATCGGCGCTGCGGGACCGTCTGCAGGCGTCGATCAGCGGCGGTGACCGCGGCACGTCGGCGGCCAAGAAGAAGCTCGAGCGCGGACTGCGCGACCTCCAGACGAAGGGGGAACGGAACCCCGGCCGGCTCAAGGTCGCCGAGGAGGCGGTCAACCGCACGCAGACGCTCGTCGACCAGGGCGAGGCGGCCCTCGCGCTCCTGGAACGCGATCGCGACTCGCTGGCCCAAACGCGGGCGGGCCGGCGGCAGGTGGAAGAGGCGATCGCGGAGAGCCGCTCGATGCTCGAGAAGGCGCGCCAGTCCGAGCGTCTCGTGGCGGATCGCCAGGCGGCGACGGAGCGCTACGAGCGCTACCGCGACGCGGTCGCCACGAGCGAGGAGATCGACCGCCTCCGGGACAGCCATCCCTCGTCGCAGCCCCTGCCAATCGTCCGCCAGGTCGTGGAACGCCTGCGCATCCTCGACCGGGAGATCGCCGGGCTGCGGACCAACCTCGGCGAAGCCATCGACGTCGACTTCGAGCTCTCGATCCCGGAGCCCGTCTGGGTCCGCTGGGGCGCCCTCGCGATCGTCATGTCGGTTACGGCCGTGGCGGCCGTCGCGATCGCCGTGCTCACGGGTCACCTGTCCGATCCCACGATCGCCGTCGCCGTGGTGGCGTTGCTCGTGCTCGACGTCGGCCTCTCGATCTTTGCGATCCGCAAGCGCCGGGCAGCCGGCGACTTCCGCCGCTCGAAGCAGCTGCGCGAGGATCAGATCGCCCGACGACTCCGCGGCCGATCGCAGCTCGAGGGCGAGCTTCGCGAGAAGGAGGCGGACTTCGAGGCGCAGCTCGAGGGCCTCGGCCTGACCAGCCTCGCGGGCGCCGAGGCGCTGCTCGCCGCCGAGGAAGCCCATATCCAGTCGATCGAGCTGCTGCAGGCGCGCCTCGAGGGGTTCGTCGGCCGCCAGCCCCCGGAGACACTGCTCGCCCTGCGCGACACGGCCGCGCTCGAGATCGAGCAGAAATCGGCCGCGCTCGATGCCATCGGGCCGCTCGCCCGCGAGCCACGTGCCCGGGAACGCCTGGAGGCCCAGGTCCGCGAGCATGAGGCCAGCCTCGAGCGCGCCCGGGACGACGAGGCGAACGCGCGGGCGCGGGTCGAGGCGAATACGGTCGATGCCGAGCAGGTGGCGGGTGAGACGGAACGCCTCGCCGCGTGGCGGGAACAGCTGGCCGCGCTCCAGCGCCGGGCCCGCGTGTACGCCGCGACCCTGGCGGGCATCGAGCAGGCCGAGCAGGCCACGATGCGGACCGCCACCCGGTACCTCGAGAAGAAGATGGTCGCCGACCTCGTCAGGATCACGGATGGCCGGTACCGGCGCGTCCGGGTCAACGATCGGACGCTCGATATCTCGATCTTCGCGCCCGAGAAGAACGGCTGGATCGAGGCCGGCCAGCTGAGCCAGGGCACGGTCGACCAGGTCTACCTGGCGGCCCGGCTGGGCCTCGTCCGCCTCGTCACGGGCGACCGGCGGCCGCCTTTGATCTTCGACGATCCGTTCATCACGTTCGACGACGAACGGGCGCATCGGGCGCTCGAGCTGATGCGCGACCTCGCGGCCGACTTCCAGATCATCTACCTCACGACGTCGGACCGGTACGACAGTGCCGCGGACCTCGTCGTCGAGCTGCCGGGGCCAACGGCGCGGGACGATCGCGCGCCCGACGAACCCGAAGAGCCAGAGCCGGCGATGGAGCCGGAGACGACCGGCGAGCCCGAGGCCACCGGCGAGCCCAAGGCCCCGCCCGCGACGACGGCCGAGACTCCTGCCGACGGGTCGGCCGATGCCACTGACCTGCGCGTCGATGGCGCCGCGTCGGCCGATGGCGCCGCGACGGCCGATGGCGGCGACGTGTCCGCCGAGGCGGCCTCGGCCGGCATCGCAACCGCAACCGCGACCGTTGCAGCGGCCCCGGCCGCCGAGAGCCGCAAGCGTCGCGCCGACGGAGCTCCGGGACCCACCTGATCCCGCCCGAGCTCGCGGTCCTCGTCTTCGGCCTGCTGTCGGCTGCCTCCTGGGGAACGGCCGACTTCAGCGGCGGGCTCGCCAGCCGGCGCAGCCCGGCTCTCGGGGTCGTCTTCGTCTCGCAGGTCCTCGGCGGGTTCGTTGCGCTTGCCCTGGCGATCGTCCGCCAGGAAGCGTGGCTTGGCCTGAACGACATGGTCTGGGCGCTCCTCGCCGGGATCGCCGGTCCGCTCGCGCTCGTCTTCTTCTATCGGGGCCTGGCCGTCGGCCGGATGGGCATCGTGGCCCCGATCTCGGGCGTCCTTGGGGCGGCGATTCCGGTCGTCGTCGGCACGATCACCCTGGGCCTGCCGGCCCCCATCCAGATCGGCGGCATCGCGCTCGCCATCGTGGCCGTGCTGCTCGTGACCCGTTCGGCCGAAGAGTCGCCGGGCGGCACCAGCGGCATCGGGATGGCGATCCTGGCGGGGATCGGCTTCGGGCTGTTCTTCGTGCTGCTGGCGCAGGTCAGCCACGGAACGGCCTTCTGGCCGCTGGTCGTGGTCCGGATCGCGGCCGGGCTCGTCCTCGGAGTGATCCTCCTCGCGACGCGAACTCCGTGGCGGCCGGCTCGGTCGGTCATGAACCTCGTCCTGGTGGCAGCGGTCCTGGACATGGCCGGCAACGTCTGGTTCCTGTTCGCGTCGCAGCAGGGCCGTCTCGACGTGGCCGCCGTGCTCTCGTCGCTCTACCCGATCGTGACGATCGTCCTCGCGGCCCTCCTGCTGCACGAGCGAATCGGCCGCCTTCAGGCCGTCGGCATCGTCGCCGCGGTGGGCGCCATCGTCCTCATCGGCGCGGGGTAGGATCGCGACCGTCCCCGTTTCGACCCAGAGGAGAGCCAGCATGTCGTCCGATCCCGCCGCCGATGTCGTCGTGGAACCGATCTACGTGGTCGAGGCGACGTACGCGCCCGATGGCGCCGAGAGCCGCAAGCCGGTGCGCGCCCGCCACCTCGCGCGGCTCGCCGACCTGCGCGACCAGCGCGTGATCATCGAGGCGGGCGGTTTCGCCGACGTTTCGGCGTCGCTCTTCCTCGTGCGAGCCGCGAGCGAGGACGCGGCCCTCCAGATCTTCCGCGACGACATCTACATGGCGAACGGCGTCTGGGTCGAGTTGCGGGTCAAGCCCTTCGGTCGGGTCTGCCGCCCGAGCGAGCTCGTCTGACCGCCTGATCGTTCGTGCTCGTCGAGCCGGCCGCGCCGTGCTCGGCCGTTTCGGCGGCCCGGACCGCGGCCATACCGGGCTCCCGGATCACCCTGGCGCCATCCACGGCGGCCACGTCCCGCAGGATCGTGATCGCCGCGAACCCTTCCCCGGCGAACGGATCCGCGCCCGAGAGGGCGGCCTGCAGCTGCGTCGCGTGCCGCTCCACGGTGGCCGGGTCGACGCTCCGTTCCGCTCGCCGAAAGTTGCGTTCCTGGCAGAGCTCGAGGGGCAGGTCGAAGACGATCGCCGCAGCCGGGCGATGCGAGTCCTGGGCGAGCTTCAGGAGACCGCGCCGATCCGCTCGTCGCAGATTCGTGGCGTCCACGACGCTGAGGCGGCCGCGTCGCAGCCGATGCGCCGCCACGCGCCCCAGTACCTCGAAGGCGGCTGGGGTGGCTCGCTGGTCGGCCTCGTCGTCCGAGACGAGCCCGCGGAACGCATCTGACGAGAGGATCTCGGTCGGGCGGAAGTGACGAGCCGCGAACGTGGACTTGCCGGCCCCCGAGGCGCCGATCAGGAGCACCAGGCCGTGGTCGGGCACGAGGACGACCGGCTCGGTGCGGACCGCTGCGATCGGGTCGGGCTCGGGTCGGTCGGGCTCGGGCTCGGTCGGGCATGGCCGGATCATCGCCCCCGCGCGGCCGGCCCGCACTCCCGCCCGACCCGCCCGCCGTCAGGCCGGCAGATCTCGCTGGGCGGGTCCCGTGTAGCGCATGTCGGGCCGGATGAGCTTGTTCGCACCGGATTGCTCGATCGCGTGCGCGGTCCAGCCGGCGTGGCGGGCGATGGCGAAGGTGGCCGGGAACAGCTCCGGTGGCAGGCCGACGCCCTGGAGCACGGCCGCCGCGTAGTACTCGACGTTCGTCTTGATGATCCGGCCGGGCTTCAGCTCGGCGAGGACACGGAGCACGACGTCCTCCACCTGGACGGCGAGGTTGAGCCAGTCGGCCATGCCGGCCATGCCCTCGGCCACCTCCCGCAGCGCGGCGGCGCGGGGGTCGTAGGCCCGGTAGACGCGGTGGCCGAAGCCCATGATCCGCTCGCCCCGGGCGACGGCGTCGCGGACCCAGGCCTCGGCCCGCTCCGGCGAGCCGATCTCGAGGAGCTGGTTGACGACCTCGGATGGCGCGCCCCCGTGGAGCGGCCCTTTGAGGGCGCCGATCGCGCCGCAGACCGCGCTCGCGAGGTCCGACCGGGTGGACGTGATGACGCGGCCCGTGAAGGTCGAAGCGTTGAGCCCGTGCTCCGCGCCGACGATGAAGTAGGCATCGAGCGCCCGGGCGGCGGCCGGGTCCGGCGCGGCGCCGGTCAGCTGCTGGAGGAACCCGCCGGCGAGATCGAGCGAGGTGTCGGCCTCCACCGGCTCCAGTCCCTGCCGCAGGCGTCCGAACGCGGCCAGGGCGGACGGCGAGAACGCGGTCAACGCGCGGGCCTGCTCGGGGGTCGGGGGCCAGCCGAGGCCCTGCTGAGCGCCCCAGATCGAGACCGACGTCCGCAGCGCGTCCATCGGGCTGGCGGTCCGCGGCAGCGTCCGCAGGGCCGCCACCACGGCCGGCGTGACCGGGGTGGGCGGCAGGGTCGCGCCCGCATGCCACTCGCCGGTCCAGAGGAGGTCGGCGACCTCGGCGTAGGTGCCGCGCTTCACGAGCTGGCCGATGGGATAGCCGCGGTAGAGCAGGCGGCCGTTGGCCCCGTCCACGAGGCCGATGGCACTCTCGGCGCCGATGACGCCCTCGAGGCCCGGCGAGTACGGCCGCGTGTCGGGCGCCGGCGCCGAGGCGGCCGTGGTGGGCGAGGTGGCCGTGGTGGGCGAGGTGGCCGGCGCGGGCGGTTGGGCGAGGCTCGTCGATGGTTCGGTCATGCCACGATGGTAGCTCAGCCGGGCCGTCGGACCGCCACGCCCGGTGGGATCTCGGCGGCGGCGGCCTCGTCCAGGATCCAGGTGGCGCCGGCCCGTCGCGCCAGTTGGCCGGGGAGTCGACGGGCATCGCGCTCGGGGCCGAAGATCCGGCCGACGACACTCGCCTTGGCCGGCCCGAAGGCGCAGACGACGATCCCATCGGCCACGTCGAGCAGGGCGGGGTTGAGCGTCACCCGCGGGACGTGGGGTTCGATGTGGGTGGGCGCCGGGATCCCCAGCGCCAGGGCCTCACTGTCGAAGGCCGGGCTGTCCGGGAAGACCGAGAGCACGTGGCCGTCCAGCCCAAGTCCCAGGGACACCAGGTCGAAGACGGGCCAGCCCGCCCGATGGCGCAGCCCGGCTCCGCCGAGCGTCTCCGCATAGCGTGCCGCGCACGATTCCGCGTCGCGCGAGTGCGCGATCGTCTCGGACGTCGGGAACGGATGGACGTGATCGGGCGGCAGCGGGACGCCCGGTTCCGTGCCATCCACCACATCGATCCCCGAACCGCCTTCGCCGGAGAGATTGGCGATGGAGGCGAGGTTCAGGAGGATCGTCTCCACGAGCCGGGCGTTGGAGAGGGGATGATCCCGGGGCACGAACCGGTCGTCGCCCCACCACAGGTGGACGTCGCCCCAGGGCACCTCTCCGCGGAGCGGATCGGTGGCGAGGCCCCGGTAGATCCCCACTGCGGACGAGCCACCGGTCGTGGCGAAGTGGGCGGCGCCGTGCGCGGCGACCGCCGCCGCCAGCGTCGTGGCGATCCCCACCGCGGCGGCGGCCATGGCCCGCTCCGGGTCGGCGAGGACGATGACCTCCGGCTCGGACAGACCGGCCACTGAGTCGGTCATCGCGCGGTCCCTCCCGGTTCGATGGCGGGCGCCGGTTCGGGCACGTGGCTGACGGCGGGCCGGATCGGCTGGACCAGGATCTGGCCGGCGAACCGGATCGCCGCCGTGGAGACCGGGTCCTTGCCACTCGTCTCGATCGTCTCGGCGAGCAGGTCGACGTCCGTGCGCCGCGGCGCATTGAAGCGGCGCTCGAGCACCTCCACGCCGTCCTGCCAGACCCGCACGTGAACCGATTCGGCTTCGGCGGTGACGTCGGTGCGCAGCTCCGAGCCGAGCCGTTCGGCGAGCAGCTCCACGCGCAGGGTCGTGCCGGGCGGCATCGGCGACAGGCGCGGCCGCAGCAGGACCGCGATCTCGCCGCGATGGCCGCGCAGGATCGCATCGAACCCGCCCGGGACAGGTTGCGACGCCGCCCGAATCGCGGCGGCACCGGACAGCGCCGGCCGGTGCTTCGAGGCGGCCGCGGTTCGCCTGGCGGCCTTCCTGACGGCACCCGCGGTCGTGGCGAAAGTGGCCGGGGCCAACGAAGCCGCCAGTGCCGTGGCTTTGGCGCCGCGTCCCGACGGCACCAGCGCCTGTTCGACGTGGTAGCCCAGGCGCGAGGCCAGCCACGCGACGTGGTAGATCGGCTTGACGATGTTCGTGGCCGCGGGCGAGCCCGACTCGTCGTGCGTGGCATACGTCACGGCGATGCGCCGGATGGACCGCAGGTAGGGCAGGAATTCCGGCAGGTCGAACGTCGACGCGATGGCCTCCCGCCAGCGCGACTGCCTGATCAGCGCGAAATCGCAGATGGCCGTCCGGCTCTCCACCAGGGCCGCCAGCTCGGCGAGATGGCCGAGGCCGTTGCCCGTCCACGACGAGCCGTCGACGATGAGGCGATCCGTCATCTCGACGAGGCGGAGCGTCGATGGCAGGCCCAGGGGCGCCTCGCCCGGCCACCAGAGCGTCACGGGCAGGTCGTGGATCAGCAGCGGCGAGATCAGCGAATCGAGGTGATGCCCGGCTTCACCCCCGGCCGCCAGGTGGATGAGCTCGGCGCACGTTTCGGCCGCGCCGACCCGCGGCACGACACAGAACGCCTCGACGATGGCATCGAGCCAGCTCGGGCCGTCAGGATCACGGGACGAGACGATGACGGTCCGCGATGGGACGCGCCCGGCGAGCTCCGTGATCGTGGAAGTGGCGCGCTGCTCGATCTCCGGTCGCCGCGCGACGACGACGAGATTGAGAACGCTGGTCCGCGCCGCGACGTGCGGCTCACGGGGCTCGCCGGTCTGGCCGGGCTGGCGGGGTTCGCCACCCGATGAGAGTGCCGCCGGAGCCGCCCAGATCTGGCCGAGCTCGTGCTGGATCTCGGCCAGCGAGTGCGCCCGCGACGACCAGCGTTTCGTCGGGACGCCGGCCGCCGTCGCCTGGGACTCGGCCGGCGCCGCCTCGGGTCCGGCGGCCATCAGATCCGCCGCCAGCGTCGCCCGTCTCGTTCGAGGAGGGCGTCGCCCGCTTCGGGTCCCCAGCTGCCCGCGGGATAGTTCGGGAACTCCGGCGCCGGCGAGTCGAGCCAGGCGTCGATGATCGGAGTGACGATGCTCCAGGCCTGTTCGACCTCGTCGGCACGGGTGAACAGCGAGCTGTCCCCGAGCAGCGCGTCGAGGATCAGCGTCTCGTAGGCATCCGGCGAATCGACGTTGAAGGCGGAGCCGTACGTGAAATCCATGTTCACGGCCCGGATGTCGACGCCGAGGCCCGGGACCTTGGCCACGAACCGAAGGAGGATGCCCTCGTCGGGCTGGATGCGCATCGCCAGCAGGTTCGGCTCGGGGTCGGTCGCGGACTCGACGAACAGGCGATGGGGCACGGCCTTGAACTGGATCGCGATCTCCGTCGCGCGCTTGGCCATGCGCTTGCCGGTCCGCAGGTAGAAGGGCACGCCGGCCCAGCGCCAGTCGTCGATCTCGAGGCGCGCCGCCACGAACGTCTCGGTCTCGGATTCGGGATCCACGTTCGGCTCGGCGCGATAGCCCGGGACCTGGTCGGCCCCGACCCAGCCCGGGCCGTACTGGCCGCGGACGATGTCGCGGTGGATCTCGTGGGGCGACATCGGCGCGATGGCTCGCAGCACCTTGACCTTCTCGTCGCGCAGGGCCTCCGCCTCGAACGTGGCCGGCGGCTCCATCGCGACGAGTGTCAGCAGTTGCAGGAGGTGGTTCTGGAGGACGTCGCGCGAGGCCCCCGTCTCCTCGTAGAACGCGCCGCGCTCCTCGACCCCGAGCGATTCGGCCACGGTGATCTGGATGTGGTCGACGTATCGGCGATTCCAGATGGGCTCGAAGATGCCGTTGCCGAACCGGAACACCAGGAGGTTCCGGACGGTCTCCTTGCCGAGGTAGTGGTCGATGCGATAGACCTGCGATTCGCGGAAGACCTTGCCGACCTCGCGATTGAGCCGGACGGCGGAATCGAGGTCGCGCCCGAACGGCTTCTCGATGACGATCCGCCGCCAGCCACCGATGTGGTGCTCGTGGTCGAGCCCGACCCGGCCGAGCTGCTGGACGATCGCCGGGAAGGCCGATTCCTGCGTGGCCAGGTAATAGAGGTGGTTGCCGCGGGTGTCGTTCTCGGCGTCGATCGCGTCGAGTCGCTCGCGCAGGGTATCGAAGCCGGCCGGGTCGTCGAAGTCGAGCCGGTGGTAGGCGAGGCGCTTGGCGAATTCGGCCCAGACATCCTCGTCGATGGGCTGGATCCGCGAGTACTTCTCGATCGCCCCCCGCATCTCCGCCCGGAACGTCTCGTCGTCGTACGGCCGGCGGGCCGCGCCCAGGATCAGGCACTCGTGGGGCAGGAGGTTGGAGCGCCACAGCTGGAACAGTGCGGGCACGACCTTGCGGTGCGAGAGGTCACCCGTCGCGCCGAACAGGACGAAGACGAACGGATCCGGCATCTTCTCGAGCCGGAGACCTTCCCGGAGCGGGTTCGCCAGGGCCGAGGTCGGGGCGCGCCGGCGGTGATGGGCGAGGCGCAGCTCCCGGATCGTCCCGGACGACACGCGGGTCGTCCGACCACCCGACCGTGGCGGCCGCGCCGAAGTCGTCACGAGAGCGAGATCACTCCGTCTTCACAGCATGGCCGCCGAATTCATTGCGCAGGGCCGCCAGGACCTTGGCGCTGTAGCTGTCGTCCTGGCGGGAGCGGAGGCGCATCAGCAGCGACAGCGTGATGACCGGCGCCGGGACGTCCTTGTCGATCGCCTCCTGGACGGTCCAGCGTCCCTCGCCCGAGTCGGCCACCCAGCCCTTGAGGTGCGGCAGGTCCTGGTCGTCGGCGAACGCCTTTTCGGCGAGCTCGAGCAGCCACGAGCGCACGACCGAGCCGTGGTTCCACATCTTCGAGATGCCGGCCAGATCGAGCTTGTAGTCGCTGGCGTGGAGGATCTCGAAGCCTTCCGCGTAGGCCTGCATCATCCCGTACTCGATGCCGTTGTGGACCATCTTCACGTAGTGGCCGGCGCCCGGGCCGCCGACGTGGAGGTAGCCGTCGACAGGCGCGAGCGAGCGGAAGATGGGCTCGAGACGGCTGACCGGCTCGGGCTCACCGCCGACCATCAGGCAGAAGCCGTTGGCGAGGCCCCAGATTCCGCCCGAGACCCCGGCGTCGATGAAGTGCAGGCCCTTGGCGGCGACCTTGGCCTGCCGCCGGACCGAGTCGTGGAAGTTGGAGTTGCCGCCGTCGACGATCGTGTCGCCGGGCTCCAGCAGCTCCATGAGGTCGTCGATCTGGGCCTCGGTCGCGTCGCCGGCCGGGACCATGATCCAGACCGCGCGCGGCTTCTCGAGCTTGCCGACCAGCTCGGCCAGGCTGAACGAGGCCTCCGCGCCTTCGCCCGCGATCTCCCGCGTCTTGTCGGGCGAGCGATTGAACGCAACGATCTCGTGGCCGTCGCGCAGCAGCCGCCGGACCATGTTGGCGCCCATTCGGCCGAGGCCGACAAACCCGATCCGCATCACGATCACGCCTCCTGGAGTGCTTCCGCGAGCAGCTGCGCGAATGCGGCCAGCCCGCTGTCGGGATCGGGGCCGAGGTGCACCCGCAGGATCGGCAGCTCGTGCGATTCGAGCGCCTGGAAGTCGCCCAGCGCCTGGGCGTCGATGAGGTGGCCGAAGGTGTAGGGCCAGCCCGGGATGGGCCGGTCGACGGGATGATCGGCGGTGAACTGAAGGAACCAGCCCGTCGCGGGACCGCCCTTGTGGAGCTGGCCGGTCGAATGGAGGAAGCGCGGGCCGTAGCCGAGGGTCGTCGCCCGCATGGTCCGGTCACGCAGGAGTGCCCGCATCGCGGCGAAGGCCGCGTCGCGCTCCGGCGTCGAATGGAGATACGCCTGCAGGGCGAGGTAGCCCGTCGGACGGATCCGGGCCAGGTGGCGGCGAAGCTCGCCGACCGGGGTCCCGTCGCCGTGGGTCAGCCGCATGGCCGTGTCGCCGACGAGGACGAAACCCGCCCCCGTGGCAAGGATCGAGGCCGGGTCGGGTGGACCGACCGACTCGGGTGGGCCGGCCGTGGCTTCCGCCGTGGCGGACGATTCGCCGGGCTGGCGATTCCGTCCCCGGACCGCGTCCATCTCCTCGTGAACGCCGAGCAGGCGCCGCGTGTGCTCCTTGGCCTCCTCGACATTCGGCTGATCGAACGGGTCGATGCCCAGGATGATGCCGGCGATCGCCGTGGCGATCTCCCAGCGGACGAATTCGCCGCCGAGATCGATCGGATCGGGGATGCCGATCCGGATGACGGGATGGCCGGCCTTGCCGAGCTCGTCGAGGAGGACGTCCGCGCTGCGCCCGTCGGCCGTGACCGGCGCCTTCGAGCCCTCGACCGTCAGCCGGACGAAGACGCGATCCGGTCCATAGGCGGCCGCCGCTCCGAGCGGTTCGAGATCGACCGGCACGATGCCAACGCCGTGCTTGCCGGTGCTCTCGGCGATCAGCTGCTCGATCCACGACCCGAAGCTCGCAATGTCGTCGTCCGTGACGAACGTCAGCTTGTCGCGGCCGGCCCTGGCCAGGTTGCCGAGCGCGATCCCGAGCGAGAGGCCCGGGTTGACCAGCGGGTCCGAAGCCCGGCAGCGGCCGATCATCGCCGTCGCGGAGGCGAGCAGGGGATCGAGATCCAGGCCGATCAGGGACGCCGGCACGAGCCCGACGTAGGTGAGGGCCGAATAGCGCCCCCCGATGTCCGGCGGATTGAGGAACAGCTCGCGCAGGTCGTCGCTGTGGGGAATGGCATCGGCGCTCGGCGGAGGATCGGTGATCCCGATCATGAAGCCGCCGGGCGACTGGCGGTGGACGCCGCGTTCCTCCATCGCCTTCTCGATGCGGGCCCACGAATCCGCGAGGAACGCGTGCGGCTCCGTCGTCGTCCCGGACTTCGTGGCCACGGTGAAGATCGTCGCCAGCGGATCGAGATCGTCGACGATCGCGGCCACGGCGGCCGGGTCGGTCGAATCGAGGACGCGCAGGACGAGGTAGTCGTCGGAGGTCCCGAAGGTCCGATTGAGGACGTCCGGCGCCAGGCTGCTGCCGCCCATGCCCGCGAGGATCGTCGCCGTGAAGCCGTCGTCGCGGATCCCGTCGCCGAAGCCCTCGATGCTCGGGACCTCGCCCATGAAGTGCTCCGGGGCGTCGAGCCAGCCGAGCCGATCGGCGATGGCCGCCTGGACCCGCGGGTCCGTGCTCCAGAGCGTGGTGTCGCGATCGAACAATCGCTCCGCCCACCGTTCGTCGACGGCCCGTTTGGCCGACGCGTGGTACGCCGCGGTGGCGTCCGCAAGGTCAAGGGCCATCGATGGCCCCGACATCTCGATTCGTTCGGTCATGCCCTCGTTCCTATGCGTGGCTGGCGGCAGATTCGCCGTCGGTTGGTGGCGCGCCGGCGGCTGCTTCGATTGCCAGCACCTTGGCCAGCCGGCGGCGATGCCGCGGCTCCCCGGAGAACGTGGCGCCAAGGAACGCTCTCGCGCATTCGAGTGCGAGTTCGTTGCCGATGACGCGAGCGCCGAGGCACAGGACATTCATGTTGTCGTGCTCGACGCCCTGGTGTGCGGAGTATGTGTCATGGCAGACGCTGGCCCGGATGCCGCGGATCTTCGTCGCCGCGATCGCCGCGCCGACGCCACTGCCGCAGATCAGGATGCCGCGCTCAGCCTGGCCGGCCACGATCGCTTCGCCGATGCGCAAACTGAAATCGGGGTAGTCGTCGAGCGGGTCGCTGCCGTCGCCGCCGAGGTCGATCAGCTCGTGGCCGAGGTCGAGCACGGCGAGGCGGCGCAGCAGTTCGGCCTTGAGATCCGCGCCGCCGTGGTCGGCGGCGAAGGCGACGCGCATCGCGTCAGCCCTCATGGCCGACCGGCAGGCCGGTCACGTGTGGAGCACCGTCCGGCCCGAGGGCCGGCAGATGGCCCAATTCCAGAGTCGGCTGCCAGCCCCGCAGGCCGTCGCGGACGACGCGTCGGCCGACGTCGGCAACCCGCTCCGCCGTGAGCCCGAAGCGGCTGAAGATGTCGGCCGCCGGGGCAGACGCTCCGAAATGGTCGATCCCGATCACGGCTCCTTCGTCGCCGGTCCAGCGATCCCAGCCGAGCGGCGAGCCGGCTTCGACGGCCACGCGACGGCGGACGCTGGGTGGCAGGACGGCCGAGCGATAGGCGTCGTCCTGTTGCTCGAACAGCTCCCAGCAGGGCAGGCTGACGACCCGGGTCGCGATGCCATCGGCCTCGAGCGTGGCGGCCGCGGCCACCGCCAGCTGCAGCTCGGAGCCCGTGGCGATGAGGATGAGCTGGGGCGCCGGGTCCGGGGACGTGCCGCCCGGTGGCGTCGTCCAACCCGGCCGCCCCCCGGCGTCGCGGAGCACGTAGCCGCCGCGAGCGACGCCCGCCCGGGCCAGCTCGGCGGTGCCCTCGAGCGTCGTCAGCTTCTGGCGGGTCAGGGACAGGCCGACGGGCCCGCCCTGGCGCGCCACGGCGATCGCCCAGGCCGCGGCCGTCTCGTTCGCATCGCCCGGCCGCATGAACCACAGGTTCGGCATCGCCCGGAGCGCGGCGTACTGCTCGATTGGCTGGTGGGTCGGGCCGTCCTCGCCGAGCCCCACGGAGTCGTGGGTCCAGACGTAGAGGACGTGCAGGCCGGACAGCGCCGCGAGGCGGATCGAGCCGCGCATGTAGTCGCTGAAGTTGAGGAACGTGGCGACGTACGGGATGAATCCGCCGTGGTGGGCGATGCCGTTGGCGACCCCGCCCATGGCGTGCTCGCGGACGCCGAACCGGAGATTCCGGCCGGCCTCGTCCGAGCTGAAATCGCCAGCGCCCTTGACGTCGGTGAGGTTCGATTCCGAAAGGTCGGCCGAGCCGCCGAAGAGCTCCGGCACGGATTCTGCGAGCGCGCCGATGGCCTGCTGGCTGGCCTGGCGGGAAGCGAAATCCTCGCCGACGGCGTAGGTCCGCAGGGGCGCCGACCAGTCCTTGCGCAGGCCGCCCGCGAGACGGCGTTCGAGCTCCCGGGCGAGGTCCGGATGGGAGGTGCGATAGGCCGCCAGCGCCCGATCCCACGCCGCGACCGCTGCGTCGCCCCGATCCGCCACGGCGCCCATCGCGTCGCGGACCTCGTCCGGCACGAAGAACGTCCGATCCGGGTCCCAGCCGTAGGCGATCTTGGTCAGCCGGACCTCGTCCGGCCCGAGCGGGCTGCCATGCGCCTTCTGCGTGTCCTGCTTGTTCGGGGAGCCGAAGCCGATGTGCGTCCGGACGGCGATCAGGCTCGGTCGGGGATCGGCGGCGGCCGCCGCGAGGGCCCGCTCGATGGCGCCGAGGTCGTTGCCGTCCTCGACCCGCTGGGTCTGCCATTCGTACGAATCGAACCGGGCGACGACGTCCTCGCTCCAGGCCATGCCGGTCGGTCCGTCGAGCTGGATGTGGTTGTCGTCGTAGAGATAGGTCAGCTTGCCGAGCCGGAGGTGCCCCGCCAGGGAGGCCGCCTCGGACGCGATGCCTTCCTGGAGATCGCCGTCGGAGACGATGCCGAAGACTCGATGATCGACGAGATCGTGGCCCGGGCGGTTGAACTCGGCGGCGAGTCGCCGCTCCGCGATCGCCATCCCGACGCCGTTGGCGAAGCCCTGGCCGAGCGGGCCGGTCGTCGCCTCGACCCCCGGCGTCAGCCCGAATTCCGGGTGGCCGGGCGTCCGCGAGCCCCACTGGCGGAACGACTCGAGGTCATCGAGCGAGAGGTCGTAGCCCGTCAGGTGGAGCAGCGAGTACAGCAGCATGCTGGCGTGGCCGGCGGAGAGCACGAATCGGTCGCGGTTCGGCCAGGCCGGTTGACGCGGGGCGTGGCGCAGCACGCGGGTCCACAGCACGTACGCCATCGGCGCCATGCCCATCGGGGCGCCGGGATGGCCCGAGTTGGCCTTCTGGACGCCGTCGATGGAGAGGGTCCGGATCGTCGTGACCGCGAGCTGATCCAGCCGTTCCGACGCGATCGTCATCGATCGTTGTCTCCTGGTGACCCCAGCCGTGGCTGCCGGGCCGGCAGTGAGCGCCACGTGGGGATGGGAACCGAGCCGAATTGTAGTCCGGCCAACAGCCGGAGCCTGTCGGCCCTCGTCCGCGCCGGTTCGCGGTCTCCCCGGTGAACCGGTCGCGATCGATTCGATGGCCCGATGGCGTGCGTATGCTGTCGGCCATGCCGACGATCCGCCTGCAGAATCCCCGGCGCGCGGCTCCGGCACGGGTCGTCGTGCTGGGTGACCTGATGCTGGACGTCGTCCTGATGCCGTCGGTCGCGCCCGAAACGGGGACAGATGTGCCCGGGTCCGTGATGCTCCGGCAGGGCGGCTCGGCCGCCAACACGGCTCGCTGGCTGGCGCGCCTCGGTGCGGCCTCGACGCTCGTCACGGCCGTGGGCCGGGATGTCGTCGGCCGCTCGCTGGTCGGCGCGCTGCACGACGATCGCGTGACGGTGCGCGCGGCGCGGCCCGTCGGCCTGCGGACCGGGCGCATCGGCGTCATCGTGGGCATTGGCGGCGAACGCTCCTTCATCGCCGACCGCGGCGCTGCCGACGGGCTGGCTCCGGGCGATCTGCGGGCGACCTGGTTCGCCCGGACCGATCTCCTCCATCTGCCGTTCTACTCGCTCCTCGGGGAGCCGCTCGGATCGGCCGGCCGGCGCGCGGTGGCGCTGACTCGCGCCGCCGGCGGCCTGGTCAGCGTCGATCTCGCGTCGGCGGGACCGTTGCTCTCGGAGGGCCGGCGCCGTGCGCTGGCGCGGCTCGCCGAGGCGGCTCCGGACCTGCTGTTCGCGACGGCGGCGGAGGCCCAGTCGCTGCTGGGCGGCGGGACCCTCGACCGGCTCCTCGATCTCGCCCCGATCGCCGTCGTGAAGCGGGGCGCGAAGGGCGCCACGGTCATCGCCCGAGGCGGACCTGCCGGCGGTCCCGGGGCCGGACCTGCGGGGCGGCCAGGCGGGGGACCGGGGGCCGGGTCCGGCCAACCGCGCCTGCGGTTCGACGTGGCGACGCGGCCCATCGAGGCCGCCGATACGACCGGCGCCGGGGACGCGTTCGACGCCGGGTTCATCGTGGCGTGGCTGCGGGCGCGATCGTCCGGGGCGGCGTCGGCGACGGCCCTCCCGCGTTGCGTGCTGGCGGGTCACCGGGCGGCCGCGCGGCAACTCACGAGCACGCCGGTCGAGCTCTCGTTCCGATGACGCCGGGATCCGTGGCGGACCGGCTGGCGGTGGCCGCCGAGGTCGCCGATGCGCTCGCCGGCGGAGGCCCGGTCGTGGCGCTCGAGTCGACGCTGATCAGCCACGGCCTGCCGTATCCCCGGAACATCGAGGTCGCGGCCGCATCGGAGGCAGCCGTCCGGGCCGGCGGCGCGATCCCCGCCACCGTGGCGATTCGCGACGGGCGGCTGCTCGTCGGGCTGACGGGCGACGAGCTGGAGCAGCTGGCCCGGGCCTCGGGCGTCTTCAAGGCCGCCCGACCCAGCCTGGCCATCGCTTTGGCCCGGGGTGGCTGGGCGGCGACGACCGTCTCGGCCACGATGATCGCCGCCTACGCGGCCGGGATCAACGTGTTCGCGACCGGGGGTATCGGCGGTGTCCACCGGGGGGCGCTGGGCGGCGGCACCGGCAGGGCCAGTGGCGGCACCGGCGGGGTCAGTGGCGGCGGCACCGGCCGCGGCGCCCGGGGCGACCACGCCCCCTCGTTCGATATCTCGTCGGACCTCGAGGAGCTCGCGCGAACGGCGGTCGCCGTGGTCTGTGCCGGGCCGAAGGCGATCCTGGACGTGCCGGCCACGATCGAGTACCTCGAGACGCGCGGGGTCCCGGTGCTGTCCGTCGGCCTCGGGGACGTGCCCGGGTTCTACTCGCGCTCGAGCGGCGTGCCGGCGCCACTGTCCGTGGCGGACATTCCCGCGGCCGGGCATGTCGTACGGACGCACCTCGCGTTGGGCCTCGGCTCGGCCATCCTCGTCTGCGTGCCCGTGCCCGAGGCAGACGCCCTCCCGCGGGACGTCGCGGTCGCCGCGATCGAGCGCGCCCTGGCCGATGCCGCCGCCGCCGGCGTGGCCGGGCCCGCGATGACGCCATACCTGCTCGCGCGCGTCGCGGAGCTGACGGCCGGAGCCTCCATTCGGGCCAATACCGCCCTGATCGTGAACAACGCGGCCCGAGCCGCGGAGCTCGCAGTGGACCTGCGGGTGGCCACGGCCTGAAGCAGCGGCCTGTGCCACCTTCGCCGGCCGTGGCTCCCGAGCCGTCAGTTGAGCACCGGGCCCACCTTGACCGGCGCCACGCCGCTGGGCCACGGCGGCTCCGTGCACGGGCGGGCGGCCGATTCGGGCGCTGGATCGTCATGTGAGCGTGAGGCGCACCCATGACGGCGGCTCGCTGGACAAGGTGGCCGAGGTGCTCAAGTGATGGTTGGAGAGGATCAACTGACGGTTGGAGAGAATCAAGTGACGACTGGCGAAGATCAACCGACGGTTGGAGCCTGCGTGTGCCTTGTGGGGCTGGATTCGCGTGGCTACACTCGCGATCGGACGGTGGCCGGGCCGGCGAGCGGGTGAGCGACGGCCGAGGGAGTCCAGCCGCCCGGATCGGCGCGCTCGCGGCCACGGACGCACGGGAGAACCATGCGGATCTACGAGGGCAGTCCCCGCCAGGACTTCGAAGAGGTCTTCCGGTCGATCGGCGCCTACCTCGATCGGCGTGGCATGCGGGAGATCCTGGTCGCCGAGGCGCCTGACGGCTTCATCGTGCAGGGCATCGTCGTGATCGGCAGCGGCTCCTGGTCGGAGTCGATGGGCCAGCAGACGAAGGAGACGATGACGTTCCTCGACGACGACATCTCGCGCTTCATGGACGACGGCCTGGCGCGCCGCAACAGCGACCAGACGATCCCTCTTCCACCACCCGGCTACTATGAGCAGGCCCTTCGGGTGATCGGCCGTTACATGGACGAGCAGAGACCCCGGGACGTCTTCTTCTTCGAACAGGACGGCAACTTCGTGGTCCGGCTCCTGAAGAGTGATCAGGCCGGCAGTCGTCATCTCCTCTCGGAGTTCCTGAAGGAAGACGTCGATCGACTCATCGAAGAGGGTCCGGCTCGCCGCAGTCGCGATGCGGAGGCCCGGGCCAAAGGCCGCTGAGGCCAATCTCTGGGAGGTCTGTGATGAACGCGCTGAAGACCGTCGCTGTCGCACTCGGCATCACGCTCGCGGCCCTCGTGGTCATCCCGCTGGTCGTGCTGGCCGGCCTCTTCGTGTGGCTGAAGCTCACCGAAGAGTCCGACGACGAGATGCTCGAGCTCGACCAGGAAGGCGTCTGACCGCCGGCATCCGCCCCGACCCAGGGGTCGATGTCCGCTTCGACCGCCCGCGCTTGGCGTCGCATCCTCGCCATGCCCCCGGCCGTGGGGCTGATCGCTCGGTCGATCCGCGGCTGACCCTTTGACTGCGCGATCCAGTGACGGACCGGTGCCCGTGCCACCCCTCGTGCCTGGTGAGCCGCCGCTTGCGATCCTCGTCGACTATGACGGCACGATCGCCCTGACCGACGTCACCGACACGCTGATCGCCGAGTACCTGCCGGCCGGCACGTGGACGGCCGATGACGAGACTCGATACGCGGCTGGGCGACTCGGTTCCCGGGAGACGATGGAACGCGAAGTCGGCGACTTTCCGTCCGACCCCCGGCCGCTGCTCCGGACCGCCGCCGAGCAGCCCCACGATCCTGGCTTCGCGTCGTTCGCCCGTCGGGCTCGCTCGGCCGGCATCCCGGTGGAAGTCGTCAGCGACGGCTTCGGCTTCTTCATCGAGCCCGCCCTGCGGCAACTCGGCGTCCCCGAGATCCCGGTCGTGACGGCACGCACGACGTTCGAGGACGGGCGTCCCCGGATCGATTTCCCGAACGGGAATCCCGACTGCCTGTGGTGTGGCACGTGCAAGCGCAACCGGGTGCTGGCGCACCAGGCCGCCGGGCGAGCGGTCGCGTTCATCGGGGACGGAATCAGCGATCTGTACGCCGCCGGCTATGCCGACGTCGTCTTCGCCAAGCGTTCGCTGGTCCGGATCTGCGAGGAAAACGGTTGGCCTTACCGCCGCTGGCACGAGTTCGTGGAGATCGAGCGCTGGCTCGACGGCGCGCTCGACGCCTGGTCCGACGGGCGCGAGACGTTCCGGCCGCGCGTCCACCCGTACTTCTGCGGACCCGAGGTCTGGGGCGTCGGGCGGACGCCGGCGAGCGGTCGATCCACCTCGTGATCGACTGGGTCTGCCTCGACGTTGGCGAGACGCTGATCGACGAGACGCGCGTCTGGGCCTGCTGGGCCGACGAGCTCGGAATCACGCGGCTCACGTTTGCGGCGGCTCTCGGCGCCGCCATCGCCTCGGGCGCCGACCACCGCTCCGTCTTCGACCTGCTCGGCGTCCGCGAGTGGCGCTCGCGCATCCCGGCGGTGGAGGCGCGCTATGGCGGCTTTCGCGAGGCCGATCTCTACCCCGACGCGAAACCGGCCGTGGCCCGGCTTGCGGCCGCCGGGTTTCGGGTCGCCATCATCGGCAACCAGCCGGCGATCCGCCGCGGGCAGTTGCTCGCCCTCGGCCTGGCCCCGGAGGTCATCGCGATGAGCGAGGAGCTCGGCCTGGAAAAGCCCGATCCGGCCTTCTTCCGCCGCGCACTCGAGCTGATGGGCGACCCCGATCCGGCACGAGTCGCCTACGTCGGCGATCGGGTCGACCGTGACGTGACTCCGGCCCGTCGGGCCGGCCTTCGGCCTGTCTGGATCCGGCGCGGACCGTGGGGCCTGCTGCAGCGGGACGAACTCGGCGACGCGGAGCTGGTCGTGCAGACGCTCGACGAACTGGTGGCGCGGATCGGCGAGCTCTGACCGGCCGCGCAGGAGCCACCCGCTGCGGGGTCGTCGGCCCTCCCCGCCGGCGAACTGACGCCAGCGATCCGCGCCAACCCGTCGTTCTCGTTGTGGTCCGGCACCGGCAGCGGTCATTCCGACTGGAGGACCGGCGCGATCGCCGCCCGAGCGGCCCGTCGTGCCGGCAGCCAGGCCCCGAGGACTGCCAGCCCGATCCCGCCGACGACCATCCCGATGAGCACCGGCGCGGCCAGCGTGTTCAGCATCGATTCGGGGACGGTGGACGCGAGAGCGGTCCGCGCCATGTCGGACAGCACAGCTCGCTGAAGCGCAAGGCCGACCGGAACGCCGATCAGCCCCGCAAGAAGTCCGAGTGGCACGATCGAGGCGACGACCATCGCGCTAACCTGGCGCGGGGTCATCCCGAGCGCCTTCAGGATCGCGGTCTCGCGGGCCCGCTCGCGGCCGTCGAGGAGCATCGTATTGAAGACGCCACCCAGTGACACGGCGATCAGCAGCAGGCCCAGCATCGCCACGACGGATTCGAACAGGAGGAAGCCCGTGCTGCTGTCGACGCTCTCGGCGACCTCGGCATCCGCCGCGCCGCTGGTCGCCTGTCGCAGCTCATGGGCCCAATCGGCCGGCTCGATGATCGAGCTCGTTGCGACTTCCCAACTGCTCGGGGACAACCCGGGCACGGCGGCCGCCATGGTCGACCAGTCGCCGCGCAGGACAAGGTTGTCGCGGGCTTCACGCGCGTTGTCGAAGATCGAGCCCACGATCGTCAGGTCGATTGGTGTCGAGCCGGCGGTCACCGTGACGTGGTCGCCAATCTGCAGGCCGCTCGCCGCCAGGAAGTTGTCAGGCGCGACGACCTCGCCCGGGCCGCTGAACCAGCGACCGGCGGTCAGGACGTAGCCGAGCAACGTCGAGTCGCCGCGATAGGCGACGAACGGCACGGGCTGGGTCAGCCCAGGGACCGTGACCGGGGACTGGCCGATCGCGACCCAGCGAACCACTCCCGGCTGCGCGGCGATGACCGCCTCGACCTGCTGCGGGGACATCGCGGCGGGGGTTGGTCGGGCCGTGTTCGGTTGGCCGGGCGCCGGGACACTCTGGGTGCCCGGCTTGCCGCGCAGCTCGACGCGAACAGGCGCCGCCTGGTTGCGGAACATGCCGACCGCGACCTGGCGGAGTGAACCCTCGAGGCCGAAGGTGAACGTGAGCGCGGCCACGCCGACCGCGATGGCGCCGAGTGTCATCCCGGCTCGGAGCGGGCGCGAGGCCGATCGGCCGGCTCCGAGGCGGATCGACTCGGAGAACGGCAGCGCCGCAGCGGCCTGGCGGACCTGCCGGCTGAAGGCCGATTCGGACGGGGTAGAGCCTCGGCCCATGGCCTCAATCGCGGTCCATCGGCCAGCACGCCAGGCGGGTCCGGCTGCGGCCACGACGACCACGACCAGCGCCCCGAGCGGCACACCGAGCAGGACGACCGGCGGCAGCGTCAGGAGGGCCGGGACCCCATAGGCGAGGGCCGCCTGGGCGAGGACTGGCTGGCTGGCGACCGATCCCGCGACCGTCCCGAGTGCCGCGCCAATCGCCGCCGGAATGGCGATCTGGCCGACCAGCGCAAACGTCACCTGGCGCGGCGTGAAGCCGACGGACTTCAACAGTCCGATCTGGCGCCGGCCGCCGATGACGATGCCGCTCACGATGTTGACGACGGCGAACGCCGCGGCCAGGAGTGCGAACGTGCTGAACGCCAACAGGATCGGGACCATCAGGCTGGCGGTGTCATCGACGCCGGCCTTCGTCGCGAGCCACGTCGTCGTCGATTCGACGGCGTGCGCCGGGAGGGCGGCCTCGATCGCGGCGGCTGCGGCGGCCAGGCCTGCCGGGGCCTCCGGGTTCGCGACGCGGTAGAGCATCTGCGCCGAGAGGTTCCCGGCGCCGGCGATCGAGGTCAACGTCACCGGATCGAGCCACGCGTCCACGCGATCGCCCGGACCATGCGTGCTGACGGAACCCCCGATTCCGACGACCCGCAGGTTCGTTGTCGGCGGACCGGCGGCATCGGGCCCCGGCGAGGCGCCCGGCAGTGGCGGGGCCGCCACCTCCGCAGCGGTTCCCTGGCCGGCCTGGACCACGAGCTCGTCGCCAACCCGCACGCCGAGCTCATCGGCGAGCCACGTCGACAGCACGATCTCGTCGGGACCCTGCCACCAGCGGCCGGCGGTCAGCGTCATCCGATCGACACTGGAGTCCGCGCGGTCGCGGCCCGATGCCGAGACGATCCGGACTGGCGTATGCCCCGCGAACGGCCCGGCCTTGGCCGGCTGCGATTGCTCCTGGATCGCGATGTCGCCGACCGGCCATGGTCCGGCCGAATCGACGACGCCGGTCGCGGTCGCTGTGCCGGCCACGGCCGCGGCGTCCGCCCTGGCAGGTTCGAACGTGATCACCAGGTGCGCCCCATTCGCGACCGCGAAGGCGTGGTCGAACGGAGCGGTTGAGCCAACCAGCACGTCCAGGGCGAGCGTTGCCCCGAAGCAGGCCAGGCCGACCATCAGGGCGATGACCGCGCCCTGCAGCCTCCGCCGCCGAAGTGCGGCGATCGAGATCGTCGAGGTGGCGTCCATCACGCGGCCCGCCGCTCGCTCTCGCCGTCGACGATCCGACCGTCGACGAGGTGGACGATCCGGGCGGCGGCCTGCCGGGCGAGAGTCTCGTCGTGGGTCACGAGGACGATCGTCTGGCCGCCCCGATTGAGCTCGCCGAAGAGGCCCATGACGGACGCTCCGTTGATCGAATCGAGGGCGCCCGTCGGTTCGTCCGCCAGCAGGATCGCCGGCCGATTGACGATCGCCCGGGCAATCGCCGTGCGCTGCCGTTGCCCGCCGCTCAGGGTGGCCGGGTAGCGGCCGCCGAGCTCACCGAGTCCCAGCTGTTCGAGCAGGCCGTCGGCTCGGTGGCGCGCCTCGACCGCGCCCATGCCCGCCAGGCGGGCCGGAATGACGACATTCTCGCGAACGGTCAGGTCGTCGAGCAGGTTGAAGAACTGGAAGACGAGCCCGATGTTGGCGCGCCGGAACCTGGCGGCCGCAGTCTCGTCGAGCCGTTCGATCGGCACGCCGGCGATCGTGACCGATCCCGAGCTCGGGCGGTCCAGCGCGCCCATGAGATTGAGGAGCGTCGACTTGCCGCCACCGGACGGACCCATGATCGCCGTGATCCGGCCCTCCTCGAGGGTCAGGTCAATTCGGTCGAGGGCCGGCTGGCGGCTGCCCGGGTAGATCCTGGTGACGGTGCGCAGTTCAACGAGCGGGGCCATTTGCTACTCCACTGGCGGTTGGCCCTCACCCTCGCCGCTCGTCGTCCCGCGGTCGTCAACCGTCGGGCGCGAAGCGTCTCGCCCGCCGGGATGGTTCCGCCGCCACCTCACCATCGTGGGCGATGGGAGGTTCATCCCCTCGGCTGATGCGTGCCAAAGGATCGAGGGCCAGAATGGCCGGAATGGCCCACCAAGCGCAGCCGTCCCTCGTCGACCGTGCCGCTGCCGCGGTCTCCAATCCGGGCCCGATCGTGGACGCGGCGATCGCCGCGGTGCTCGTCCTTGCCACGCTGACGGCCCACTTCCCGGAGCCATGGGAGCGCTGGGCGACGCTGGCCCTGGTCGCGGCACCGATCGGCTTCCGCCGGCAGTTCCCGCTGCTCGTCCTGCTCGTGACGGCCTTCGGATCGGTGGTGACCGACGGTCGCGGCGGCTGGATCGATATCGCGGCCGTGGCGATCGCGAGCTTCACGACCGGAGATCTGAGTCGCAATCGCGTGACATCGGCGCTGGCGGCGATCGGGATCGCGACCGCGATGGCCTACGGCTTTGCGCGATTCGGCGGCGATCTCGCCCTCTCGCTCTCGCTGCCATTCATCGTGATCATGCCCGCCTGGGTGCTCGGCGTTGCCGTTCGGACGCGCCGTCACGAAGGGGAGGCACGGGCAGCCGAAGTCGTCCGGACGCAGCGCGAACAGGCCGCCGCGGTCGCCGCTGCAGCCGCCGATGAACGCCGTCACATTGCCCGCGAGCTGCACGACGTGGTCGCCCACGCCGTCAGCGTGATGCTCATCCAGACCGGCGCCGCACGACAGGTCCTGCACACCGCGCCCGATCAGGCCGAGCAATCGCTGCTGGCGGTCGAGGCGACGGGTCGCGACGCGATGGCCGAGTTGCGACGGCTGGTCGGGGTCCTGAGCGACGAGGACGAGGGCGCCAGCCGATCGCCGCAGTCGGGCGTGGCCCAGCTGGAGTCGCTCGTGCAGCGCGTGCGCGATGCGGGCCTGCCGGCGCAACTGTCCGTGGAGGGTCAGCCGCGGCCTCTGCCGAGCGTGGTCGAGGTCACGATCTACCGGATCATCCAGGAGGCACTGACGAACGCGCTGCGCCACGCGGGTCGGGCAACCGCGCGAGTCCGCCTCGTGTACGCGCCGGCGGAAGTCCGGGTCGAGGTGCTGGACGACGGTGCAGGCGCCGCGGCCAGCGTGGCCGAGACGGCCCGCGGTGGAACGCCCCATCCCGGCCGGGGACTGATCGGCATGCGCGAGCGAGCGGCACTATTCGGTGGCCGCCTCGAAGCGGGCCCATTGCCCGACCACGGCTACGCCGTGCGCGCGTGGTTGCCGACCGACGCCACTCCGTCCTGATCGGCCGGTGACGTCCGCCGGTCCGGGGTTGAGCGTCGTCGTCGCCGACGACCAGGCGCTCGTCCGCGCCGGCTTCCGGATGATCCTCGAGGCCCAGCCGGACATTCGCGTCGTGGCGGAGGCTGCCGACGGGGCGGCGGCGGTCGAGGCCGTTCGCAGGCATCGCCCGGATGTCGTGCTGATGGATGTCCGGATGCCCGAGATGGATGGCCTCGAGGCCACGCGGCGCATCCTGGCGGCGCCGGCAGTGACTTCCCGCGTCGTGATCCTCACGACGTTCGACCTCGACGAGTACGTCTACGAGGCGCTGCGCCTCGGAGCGAGTGGCTTCCTGCTGAAGGACGTCTCGCCGGAGCAGCTCGTCCTGTCGGTCCGCCTCATCGCCGGCGGCGACCAGCTGCTGGCGCCCTCGATCACGCGTCGCCTGATCGAACGCTTCGCGCGCGACCCTGGGCTGGCCACGCCGCCCGAGATCGACCGGCTGACCGCCCGTGAGCTGGAGGTGCTCCGTCTCCTGGGCCGCGGCCGGAGCAATGCCGAGATCGCCGATCTCCTCGTCCTGAGCGAGGCGACCGTCAAGACCCACGTCGCGCACGTGCTCGCCAAACTCGGCCTGCGCGATCGGGTCCAGGCCGTCGTGCTGGCCTATGAGACGGGGCTGATCCGGGCCGGCGAAACCTCGGCCTGATCGCGTCCCGTGGCCCGAGCGGTGGGCCCGATTCCGGGAAACGGCCGCGCTGGAGCCACCCTTCGCGGTCCAGTGCCGCTCCCCGGCGTCGAACCGATGCCCCGGGATCGCGGAGTCCCGGGCGCCGCAGGCCGGACCATTGCTGCGCCCGCCCTAGCCGCGGGTCGGGCGCACGCCGCGCGCTCTAGCCGCGGCGCGCGGCTACGTGCGGATGTGTCCCGAACGGTTTGCTCCGGAGGGGTTCGATCTGTATCATCAGAAAAACCCCGGAGGACCTGTGCCCATGTCGAAGTATGTCTTTGTGACAGGAGGGGTCACCTCCTCCCTCGGGAAGGGGATCACCGCCGCCAGCATCGGCCGGATCCTGAAGTCGCGCGGCCTCGCCGTCTCGATTCTCAAGCTCGATCCGTACATCAACGTCGACCCCGGGACGATGTCGCCCTACCAGCACGGCGAGGTCTTCGTCACGGACGACGGGGCCGAGACGGACCTCGACCTCGGCCACTACGAGCGGTTCATCGACGAGAACCTCTCGCAGCTCTCCAACGTGACGACCGGCCGCATCTACCAGGCCGTGATCGGCAAGGAACGCCGCGGGGACTACCTCGGCGGCACGGTCCAGGTCATCCCGCACATCACGAACGAGATCAAGGACCGGATCCAGCGCGTCTCGCGCGACGGCGACCCGGACGTGGTCATCGTGGAGGTCGGCGGGACCGTCGGCGACATCGAGAGCCTGCCGTTCCTCGAGGCCATCCGCCAGATGCGCAAGGACGTCGGCCGGGCCAACGTGCTCTACGTGCACGTCACGCTGCTCCCCGCGCTGGCCGCCACGGGTGAATTGAAGACGAAGCCGACCCAGCACTCCGTCAAGGAGCTGCGCGGCATCGGCATCCAGCCCGACGTGATCGTGCTCCGGTCCGACCACCCCGTCAGCGACGAGATCCGCGAGAAGATCGCGCTCTTCACGGACGTCGCGCCCGATGCGGTGATCCCGGCCGAGACGGCCTCCACGATCTACGAGGTCCCGCTCCTGTTCGAGGAATCGGGCATGGGCGACCTGATCGTCCGGGAGCTGGGCCTCGAGCGCGCCACGGCCCCCGACCTCACGACGTGGCGGGCCATGGTCGAGCGGATCAAGCGGCCCAAGCCGGTCCTCGAGATCGCCCTCGTCGGCAAGTACATCGAGCTGCCGGACGCCTACCTCTCGGTGACCGAGGCGCTCCGCCACGCGGCCTGGGCCCACGAGGTGGACGCCCGGGTCCGCTGGGTCGATTCGGAATCGCTGACCCACGACAACCTGCACGACAAGCTGGCCGGCGCGGCCGGGATCCTCGTGCCGGGCGGCTTCGGCCACCGCGGCATCGAGGGCAAGGTCCTCGCCGCGCACTACGCCCGCGAGCATCGCGTGCCCTTCCTCGGCCTGTGCCTCGGCCTGCAATGCGCCGTGATCGAGTTCGCCCGCCACGTCCTCGGCTCGAGCGACGTGAACTCGACCGAGTTCGACATGTTCACGGCCAACCCGGTCATCGACTTCATGCCCGACCAGCGGGACATGGAGGAGAAGGGCGGCACGATGCGCCTCGGCCTCTACCCGGCCCGCCTGACGCCCGGCTCCAAGGCTGCGGCCGTCTACGGCACAGAGGTGATCTACGAGCGCCACCGCCACCGGTTCGAGGTGAACAACCGCTATCGCCAGCTGCTCGAGAACTCGGGGATGATGCTGTCCGGGCAGTCGCCGGACGGCCGACTCGTCGAGATCATCGAGCTGCGCGACCACCCCTGGTACGTGGCCAGCCAGTTCCACCCCGAGTTCCGGAGCCGGCCGGAGCGGCCGCATCCGCTGTTCGACGGGTTCGTCGGCAGTGCCATCGCCGTGGCGCAGGGCCGCCAGCCGGAGCTGGCCGCTCGACGGGATCGCGTGCCGGCCGACGACGGGACGCTGGTCGGCGAGGTCGGGATGTCGGCGTGGTCGGCGAGGTCGCTCCGGCCCACTAAAAGGCGGCCACGATCGCCCCAGCAGCCGAGTCGCCGTCGGGGCAGGCGTAGAATCGGCGTCTTGCCTGACCGCCCGATGAAGGATCCGCCCAGATGAAGATCTTCCTCGACACCGCCGAGATCGAAGAGATCCGGATTGCCGCTCGCTGGGGCGTCCTGGACGGCGTCACCACGAACCCATCGCTGTACGCCAAGGTCGGCGGTTCCTACGACGACCTGCTCAAGGAGATCTGCAAGCTGACGCCGGGCCCGGTCTCGGCCGAGGTGATCGCCGAGGACGTGGAAGGGATGCTCCGCGAGGGTCGGGCGTTCGCCAAGCTCGCCCCGAACATCGTGGTCAAGGTGCCGATGAGCGAGGAGGGCCTCGAGGCGATCTCCCGGTTCGCCGACGAGGGCATCAAGACCAACTGCACGCTGATCTTCTCGACGAACCAGGGGCTGCTGGCCGCCAAGGCCGGCGCCAGCCTGATCTCGCCCTTCGTCGGCCGCCTCGACGACATCAACCAGGACGGCATGACCGTCATCCGCGAGCTGGCCGAGATCTTCTCGCTCTACGACATCGAGGCGGAAATCCTGGCGGCGTCGATCCGTCACCCGCTCCACGTGACGCAGGCGGCCATGGCCGGTTCGCACATCGCGACGCTGCCGTTCAAGGTGCTCCAGCAGATGGTCCACCACCCGCTCACCGACAAGGGCATCGTGACGTTCCGGGCCGATTGGGAGAAGGCCCGTCAGGGCCTCGCCAAGACCGCGCCCGCGGCGGCCCCGGCCGCGCCCGCGGCCCGCGCCCGCGCCACCAGGAAATAGTCGACCGGCCCGCCGCCGGAGCGCGGCGCAACGGGCCGAGACCCCGTGACCGACACCGCCGATTCGGGCCGTCCGCCGTCCGTCGCGCCGACGACGGTCGCCGCGCCGCGCCGCGGGCCGGTCCCGCCCGAGCTCCTGATCCTGGGTGGCGCCGTCTCCGTCCAGGGTGGGGGCGGGATCGCCGCGCGGCTGCTCCAGTCGAACGGCGTCCTGCCGGTCGTGGCGATGCGCGTC
The DNA here is from genome assembly GCA_963716375.1 of uncultured Chloroflexia bacterium. GTDB lineage: Bacteria > Chloroflexota > Limnocylindria > Limnocylindrales > CSP1-4 > VGPE01. The sequence continues at coordinate 460,439 of OY970306.1, forward strand.
GCCCTCAGCGCGGCCCTGCTGCTCGTCCTGCGGCGACCTCGCCGCGGCACGGCCTCACGCCGCGCCTGGCAGTTCGCGATCGCGCTGGGCGTCGTGATGGCCGTGATGAACTCGTTGTTCTACTTCTCGATCTCGCGCATCCCACTCGGCGTGGCGGTCACGATCGAGTTCTGGGGGCCGCTGGCCGTCGCGGTCGCCGGGTCCAGACGCCTGATCGACTTCGGCTGGGCGGTCCTCGCTGCGGCCGGCATCTACCTGCTGACGGGCGGCCGGCTCACGGCCGACGACCAGCTCGGGGTCGCCGCCGCGTTCGCCGCGGGCGGCTGCTGGGCCGGCTTCATCCTGATCGGCGGCCGCCTCGCCCGGGCGTGGCCGGACGGTCGTGGCCTGACCGTGACGATGTCGGTCGCGACCCTGGTCGTCGTCCCGGCCGCCGTCGTCTCCGGCGGCCTCGGTCAGCTCACGGAGCCCGGCATCCTTCTCGCGGGCTTTGCCATTGCGCTGTTCAGCAGCACCATTCCCTACACGCTCGAGCTGGCGGCCATGCGCCACCTGCCGAGCTCGACCTATGGCGTGCTGATGAGCATCGAGCCCGCCGTCGCGGCCGTCGTCGGCTTCCTCCTGCTCGGCCAGGTGCTGCGCCCGATCGATCTCGTCGGGATCGGGCTCGTCGCGGTCGCCAGCGCCGGTTCGAGCCTGTCGGCCCGCCGGCTCCGCGTCGCGCCCGGCGAGCTCGAGGCCGCCTGAAGGCTCGCGCCGGCACTTGAGCGCGGCGCGGCGGCCGCGCCGTGATCCGGTCACCGCCCCGGCGTCACCGAGTCGAGCGGCCGCTCCGGTCGGCCGTCGGGCGGCTCCACCGGTCAGCCGCCGATTGCCGGTTGACGGTTGCGCCGAAGGGCGCGTATCCTCCGGCCATCCCACCTCGGCCTCCGCAGCGGATCCGATTCCGCGCGAACCCGAGTGGTCCCCGCCAGGTGAGTTCTTCCCGATGCCTTCGAATGGTTCTGACCCACGTTCCCGCAACCGGCGTCCCCGTCGCCGGATGCCCGTCGGAGGCGCCCGCACGCCCGTGACGGAATTCGACGAGATGCAGGAGCTCGAAGCATCTCGCGAGCGCAACGATCTCGACGTTGCCGACCTGCGCGCGATGAGCGTCCCCGAACTGCGCTCGGTCGGGCGTGACCTCGAGCTCGAGACCGCGACCGCCGATCGCAAGGAAGAGCTCGTCGATCGAATCCTCCAGCGCCAGTCGGAGCGCGCCGGCTACCTCTACGCCACCGGCATCCTCGACATCGTCGACGAAGGCTTCGGCTTCATGCGCCGGCACGGTCTGCTGCCGAGCCCGGATGACGTCTACGTCAGCTCGAGCCAGGTCCGCCGCTTCGGGCTCCGTATCGGCGACCGCGTCAGTGGCGCGGTCCGCGCCCCGCGCGATGCCGAGAAGTACTGGGGCCTGCTCCGGGTCGACGCCGTCAATGGCGTGGACGTGGACGCGGCGCGCCGGCGGCCGCATTTCGGCGACCTCACCCCGGTCCACCCCGACGTCCTGATCAACCTCGAGACGGACCCGAAGAACCTCAGCCAGCGCCTGATCAACCTCGTCAACCCGATCGGCAAGGGCCAGCGGGCCCTCATCGTCAGCCCCCCGAAGGCCGGCAAGACGATGCTGCTCAAGCACATCGCCAACGGCATCTCGTCGAACTACCCGGACGTGCTCCTGATGGTCGCCCTGATCGGCGAGCGGCCCGAGGAAGTCACGGACATGCGCCGCTCGGTGAAGGGCGAGGTCATCAGCTCGACATTCGACGAGCCGACCGAGAACCACACCCACGTCGCCGAGATGGCGCTCGAGATCGCCAAGCGCCAGGTCGAGACCGGCCGCGACGTCGTGATCCTGCTCGACTCCATCACCCGCCTGGCCCGGGCCTACAACCTGGCCCTGCCGCCGTCCGGCCGGACGCTCTCGGGCGGTATCGATCCCATCGCCCTGTACCCGCCCAAGCGGTTCTTCGGCGCCGCCCGCAACATCGAGGAGGGCGGCTCGCTCACGATCATCGGCACGTGCCTGGTGGATACGGGCTCGCGCATGGACGACGTGATCTACGAGGAGTTCAAGGGCACCGGCAACTCCGAGCTGATCCTGGATCGCAAGCTCGCGGAGAAGCGGATCTTCCCGGCCATCGACGTCCAGCGCTCGGGCACCCGCCGCGAGGAACTGCTCCTCGAAGAAGGCACCCTCAAGATGGTCTGGACGATGCGCCGGATGCTCTCCGCCGTTGGGACGAACGAAGGCATCGAACTGCTGTTGAACCGCCTCGGCAAGACCGAGACGAACGTGCAGTTCCTGGCCACGCTGACCAAGAGTCTCGACGCCTGACGGACCCGGTCGCCCCGTTGGCGGCCGCCGAATCGAGCGCAGCGGACGCCTCCGGAGCCCCTCGGCCGGGTCTCGCGAACGCGCACGGACGTGTCCCCATGCACGCCCGGAAGCTGTCCCGTGCAAGTCATGCACCTGCAATTGGGTGAAGATCCCTTTATTTGACGCCTTTGCAAGGCCTCTGCTATGGTCCCGACGGACCCGCGAGCCCGCCGTCACGGGGGCCGCCCGCCGCGCTTGAGACCCCAGCTCAATACCGCGCCACTCGGATGGTCCGCCTCCATGACCCAAGCACCGGCTGACCGCCCGTTGCCTCTCGGGAGACCGTATTGCGACATGCGACGGTCGCTGTTCAGCGTGCGATTGCGCGACTGAAGGGCGATCCGAACCGGCGAGCACACGACGCACCCTCAGTCTCGAGGAGCGATCGCTTTGCTCACGGGCTTGAACTGCTGCTTCTGACGCTCGCGCTCCAACTGCGGCTGCTCGGCGAACGCACGGCCGCCGCCACTCGCCGGCTGACGGACGCCGTCCCGCCGCCGACCATCGATCCGGATGCCGATCCGGCAGTCCAGACGACGATCTGGGAACCCGAGCGCTCAGTGGCTGCCGGCTACGACGTCGCCGTTGCCACGGCCCGGACGTCGGGTGCCCCAGCGCGCCCCGGGAGCGCCTACCTGCCCGCGCCGCACCCGCATCTGCCCGGCGCCCATCGAGTCGGTCTGGCGGCGCCAGCCGGACGCCTTGACGCGTCGCCGGCCCGCAGTCGCGCCCTCGCCGAGGCCGTCTCGGCCGCCACGTTCTCGCCGGCCGTCACCGCGCCCGCGGACGATCGATCGAACGAGGGCGAGCCGTCCGGCGGCTTCCGCCACCTTCGACTGATCCTCGCCTCGCTTGCGGCCTGGCGCCCCTCGCGACCGCGGCCGGCCGAGGCGACTCCGGTGCGATCGAGCGCCGCGACCGCCGGCAACTCGGGATTCATCATCGGCCGCCAGCGCGGCCTGGCCGTGGCGCTCGGTGCGCTGGTCCTCGTCGCGTCCTTCGTGAGCGTCCCGGCCACGCAGTCCAGCGGCGGCGTCGGCAACGTGTTCGCGGCCGGCGCCGGCCCGCAGATCCCGCTGAGCGCCCTGGCTTCGGACGTCGCCGGAACGTCGAGCACCACTGCGCACGTCCCCCGACTCCGTGACGCCGGAGACGGTGACGGGCAGCGCGCTCCTCGCCGGATCCCAGCTGATCGACCTCTCGGGCACGCATGGCCAGCCATCCGTCCTTGCCGAAGGCCAGCCTCTGGACCCCGGCAGCTCGCCGCCTCCGGGAACCGAGGACGACCCGGTCACGCCGAGCATCGAAGGCCCCGGCAACGGCCCGTCGTCATCGCCTGCCACCACGGCGGCCGAGCAGGATCCCACCCAGACGCAGATCGACGGTCCGTTCCTCGCCGACGGCACCCTCCTGAAGCCGGCCGCCGTCAACACGACCGTCTTTGACGCCTCGGCCATCCTCAAGCGCTACCGCGTCCGAAGCGGCGACACGCTGGCGACGATCGCCAAGAAGTACAAGCTGACCGTCACGACGCTCTGGAATTCGAACTACCAGCTGAGCTCGCCGACGGCCCTGCACGTCGGTTCGACCGTCTACATCCCGCCCGTCAACGGCGCCGTCCACGTCGTCAGTGACGGCGAGACGATCAAGCAGATCTCGGGCCGGACCCACGTCGCGATCAAGAAGATCATGAGCGTCAACCAGCTCAAGGACCAGACGATCTTCATCGGCCAGACGCTGGTGATCCCGGGCGCCAAGGGTCGGGCCGTTCCGAAGCCGCCACCTCCCAAGCCCGCCGCCACGAGTTCCAGCAGCCAGCAGCAGCTCCAGCAGCAGCAACTCGAGCTCCAGCAGCAGCTCCAGCAGCCGGCCGACACCTCGTCCGCCCGTCACTTACGGCGGCGGCCGCATGTCCTGGCCGGTCCCCGGCGGCTACATCAGCCAGTACTTCCACTACGGCCACTGGGCCATCGACATCGCCGCCACCTACGGCGACCCGGTCGACGCCGCCGCGTCGGGCGTCGTCGAGTTCGCCGGCTGGAAGAACAACGGCGGCGGCTACCAGGTCTGGATCGCCCACGGCAACAACATCTACACGACCTACAACCACATGTCGGCGATCACGGTCGGGATCGGCCAGTCCGTCGGCGCCGGCCAGCAGGTCGGGCGGATCGGGATGACGGGCGATGCCACGGGCCCGCACTGCCACTTCGAGGTGTGGATCGGCCCGATCTGGAACGGCGGCACCCGCGTCAACCCGCTGAACTACCTGTAGGGCAGGCGAGACCCCGGGAATCACCGACGCTCATGGGACAATGGGCCGGATGTTTCTCGACCGCGTCAAGATCTGGGTCCAGGGTGGCGCCGGGGGCGACGGCGCCGCGACGTTCCGCCGGGAGGCCCACGTCCCCCGCGGCGGCCCGGACGGCGGCGACGGCGGCCGCGGCGGATCCATCCATCTCGCGGTCGATCCCGGCGAGACCACGTTGCGCGACTTTCGCCATGCCCACCACTTCAAGGCGGACCCCGGCGGTCGGGGCTCGGGCTCGCGGCGGCATGGCAAATCGGGCGCCGATCGATCGCTCACGGTGCCGCCCGGGCACGGCCGTCTACGACGACGCCAGCGGGGCGCTGATCGCCGACCTCGTGGCCCACGGCCAGTCGATCATGGTTGCCCGTGGCGGCCGGGGTGGCCTCGGCAACGTCCACTTCACGACCTCGACGCACCAGGCGCCGAAGCACGCCCAGAAGGGCGAGCCAGGCGAGGAACGCTGGATCCGCCTCGAATTGCGGCTGATCGCGGACATCGGGCTGGTCGGGCTGCCGAACGCGGGCAAGTCGACGCTGCTCGCGGCCCTGACGGCGGCACGGCCCAAGATCGCCGACTACCCATTCACGACCCTCGAGCCGAACCTCGGCGTCCTCGACCTCGGGGAGGGCGACGAGCGGCGGCCGACGATCGCGGACGTGCCCGGGTTGATCGAGGGGGCCTCCGGCGGGGCGGGTCTCGGTCATGCGTTCCTCCGCCACGTCGAGCGGACGCGGATCCTCGTCCACGTGATCGATGGCTCGTCCCGCGACCCGGAGTGGGATCACCAGGTCATCCGCGATGAGCTGGAGGCGCACGATCCGGCGCTGCTGGAGAAGCCGATGATCGTGGCCTTCAACAAGCTCGACCTGCCGCGCGCGACGGAGGCCTGGCCCGCGTTCCGAGCAGCCCGCGAGCGCGATGGCCTCGTCTCGGTCGGGATCTCGGCCGCCGACGGAATCGGCCTTCGCGAACTGCAGGGCCTGCTGGCCGAACTGCTCCCGGATGCCGGCGAGCTGGCCGAGCCACGGGAGCCCGCCGGGGTCGTGGTCCACCGGTTCGACACGCCCGGCGACGCCTTCCAGGTCAGCCGCGAGACGGGGGCCTTCCGGGTCCGCGGCGCCCGGATCGAGCGCATCGCCGCCCAGACGGACTTCCTCAACGAGGAGTCGGCGACGCGCTTCCAGCGCGACCTCGCCCGCCTCGGCATCGAGCAGGAGCTGCGCCGCGTGGGGGTCGAGGCCGGCGATCTCGTCCGCATCGGGGCGGTCGAGCTCGAATGGGAGCGCGAACCCTGGGAGGCCGATTGACGGCGTCGGGCAGCGGGGCGGCGAGCGGCGTGGCGAGACCGGCGCCCATCGTCCCGGGTTCGATCGGGATCCTCGGCGGGACGTTCGATCCCATCCACGTCGGCCACCTCGCGAGCGCCGAGGAGGCGCGCGAGGTCCTCGGTCTCGAGCGCGTGCTCTTCATCCCGGCCGCCTCTCCGCCCCACAAGGCCGGGCTGCCGCGCAGCCGCGCCGAGGACCGGGCGGCGATGACCGAGCTGGCGATCCGGGGCAATCCGGCGTTCGAGCTCAGCCGGATCGAGCTCGACCGGCCGGGACCGTCCTTCTCGGTGGACACCGTGGCCGAGTTGCTCGACCGCGCCTCACCCGGGACGTCGTTCACGTTCATCCTCTCGACCGAGGCGCTCCTGGGACTGCCGACCTGGCACGAGCCGCGAGCGCCTGCTGGACCTGTGCCGGCTCGCGGTCGTGCCCGCGCGGCGATCGGCCCCGACCCGCACCGGAGTGGCTGGCCGGACAGTTCCCGGGCCGAACGGATCGATTCGTGTTCCTCGACGGACCCCATCTCGAGATCTCGGCCTCGACGATCCGCGAGCGCGTGCTGGCCGGCCGATCCATCCGCTACCTCGTGCCGGAGGCCGTCCGCGGCTACATCGACGATCATGGTCTCTACAACGGACCACCCTGGAGGAATGCCTGACTGTGACCGAGAGCGCCCCGCTGCCCACGTCCGCGAGCCCGAGCCCGGACGGCCTCCCGAAGCGGCGAACCCGCGCCAGGAAGAGCGCCGAGCCAACGGCGATCGACATGGCCCGCCGGATCGTCGAGCTGGCGGAGGACAAGAAGGCCGCGGACATCGTCCTGCTCGACCTGCGGGAGCTGACGACGCTCGCCGACTACTTCGTGATCTGCTCGGGTGGCTCGGAACGCCAGCTTGACGCGATCGCGGACGGGATCGTCGAGGGGATGCGAGCGATCGGCGAGCGTCCGCTCGGCCGCGAGGGGACGCCGGATTCGCACTGGGTCCTGCTCGACTTCGGCTGGACGATCGTCCACATCTTCACGCCGCCGGAGCGCGAGTTCTACCAGCTCGAGAAGCACTGGGCGGAAGCGAAGACGGTGCTCCGGGTCCAGTAGCGCCGGGCGCGCGGCGGCCGCGGCGTCGCGCGCAGCGTGACCGCCTCGTGGCATCGGGCGAGCCCCGGGGTACGGGGCGGGTACCAGATCAGTCGGTACCAGAGGGTCATGTGCGGATCGAGGGGCCGTCCCTAGCATCTCTTGGCAAGAGGTCGCCACCCGGCACCCGCGCTCGAGGGTCCCAATGTCTCGCCTTCGCGAGCGATGCCCGCACTGCAATCAAAGCCTGATCGTCACGCGGTTCGACACGACCTTCCGGATGGGCGATCGCAGCGAACGACTGTGCTTCGGCGTCCCGGGCGGCCTCTGCAGCGACTGCCATCAGCTCTACATCGACCCGGACCTGATCGATCTGCTGGATCTCTCGGACGGTCGCTGCGTGTTCGCGATCGAGAGCGACCTGGTCGTCCAGGAACGCGCCTGGTCCGGAGCCGAGTAGGCCGCACCTCGCGCGACCGCCCCGGCCACGCCACCGCCCCGGCTACCGGGCCGCGGGCCGGACCACTCCTTCACGCGGCGCCACGCAGTCCGCGAGCCACACGGCAAACGCCAGGCGCACCTGCCCCGGACTCGCCTGCCGATCCGTGCCTTTGATCGCCACGTCCAGCTCCAGCAGGCCCGAGAGCGCCGCTTCGAGGTCCTCGATCGGCCAGGCGCGGACCTGTTCGGTCAGTTTCCGCGTGGGGTACTCCTTGGCCTTCAGGGTCTTCATGATCTCGGCCGGGGGCGCGTGCCGGCTGACGAGGTCGGCGACGATCAGCAGCTCGCGGATGCGCCGGTGCAGGACGGCGAGCAGGATCGGGGCGGGCGTCGCCTCCACCAGGCGCTCGGCCAGCTCGGCCGCCAGTCCGACTCGTCGCGTGGCCACTGCGTCGAGCAGCCCCCAGACGGTGCCGGGCACGGCTTCTGGCACCAGCGCCCGGACGTCGTCGGCGGTCACTGTCGAGGCCGGGCCGATAGAGATGCAGCTTGTCGAGCTCGCCGACCGCGAGATGGCCCTGGCGGCGGCGGTCGACGTCGCCCTCCCGGACGAAGGCCCCGATCCGGGTCGCAAGCTCCTGGGCCGCGCCGGGCCCGAGCGTCATCGAGCGTTCCCGCGCACGATCCTCGATCCAGCGGGCCATCTGGCCCTCGCGGGGCGCCTTCAGTTCTCGGACGTCGCCCCCCGCCGCGGCGATCGCGTCACGGATCGCGTCGAGGGTGACCGGCCGGCGGTTCGAGGCATCGACGGCCTCGACGAGGGCGAGGGCATTGCCGGGTGCGACCGACGCGATGACCCGGACCAGCGCCTCGCGATCCTCCTTCGTCCGGGCCAGCGGGCAGCGGGTCCGTCACGACGAGCAGCGTGCCGCCACCGAACAGCGGCGAGGTCCCGGCCCGCTCGACGAGCTGGGCCGCGGACGTCTGATCGCCGCGGACGCGCCACGGCTCGAGCGGCCAGCCCGCGCCCGCGCCGACGCGCTCGCCGAGCCTGAGGGCCGCCTGTTCGATGCCGTACCCGTCGTCGCCCCAGTAGTAGCCGAGGTTGGCTGGTCACGCTCATCAGGGGTTCCCGGCGCGCCGGATGGCCTCGCCGGTCCATGCCAGGCGTTGAACGTCCCGCGGCCGGATCCCGGCCGCTCGGCAGACGTCGGCTTCGAGCCGCTCGCCACGGGCCCGGACCCGTTCGAACGTCGCCCGGTCCCAGCGCGCGGGCTGGCGGTCACGCTCGGGATCCGTTGCCGTGGCGAGGTCCGTCGCGGGCTCGTCGTCGCGTGGCACGTGGCGCTTCTCCCAACGGCTGAACCGGGCACTCATCGGTTCGAGATGCTGCGCGCAGCGCTTGTCCGCGTAGGCGACGATGCGCTCTTCCCGGGTCGCGAAAGCCGACCAGCGGCGATAGCGTTCCTCGTCAGCCAGGCGGGTCACCGGATGGTTGGCCACGGCCCTCGCCAGCTCCGGGTAGCCCCGCTCCGACAGCCACGCCGCGCCGGCCTCGCCATGGGGGAGCGCGCTGGCCGGATCCGGCCTGGGCAGGATCTTGTCGATGTCGTGCAGCAACGCCGCGGCCTCGACGAGTCGGCGATCGACGGCGATGCCGCGGCGCTCGATGCGCAGGGCCAGCCACGCCGCGGTCTCGCCGACGCCCCGCGAATGCCGCAGGTGCCACGGGCGAGGATCCAGGGAGAGCAGGAGGCGGGCCGCCTCGACCCGGCTGGGAACCGTCATCGGGTCGATCGTACTCGGTGGCCGCCGCGACCGGACTGGACGGCCGCGCGACCGGCGACGAGGTCGCGGTCGCTGGCGGACGGGACGGCGCCGGCCGCGGAGGACCGCGGCGGCACCGGGCCCGGCGCGTCCAGTCCGCCGCCGGCCAGGATGATCGAGCACGTGAAGGCCCCGCTCGGCGGGACCGCCGATCCTGCTGGCCGATCGTCGGGAGTGCCCGCCCCGACGATCTGGCTCGCCGACCGAACCCGGGCCGCGCTGACCGGCGCACTCACCGACGTCCGGCTGATCCTGGCCGGCTGAACCGTGACGGCGTCGCGCCCCAGTGTCACCTCGACCGAGCCGTTCAGGTCGGTCCGGAAGACCTCGGCGCCGATCGCGGTGAGGCGGCCGATCGTGTCGGGGCTGGGATGACCATAGGGGTTGTGCAGGCCGGCCGAGACCACCGCGACCGCCGGCCGAACGGCCGCGAGGAACGCGGCGCTCGACGATGTCCGGCTGCCGTGGTGGGCGACCTTGAGCATGTCGACGCGGGGCAGTCCGCGGCCGATGAGGATCGGATCGATGCCCTCCTCCACGTCCCCCATGAGCAGCATCCGCCGCCCGTCACGCTCGCCGAGCAGCACGATCGACACGTTGTTGATGCCGGTCCCGGTGTCGGGCGGCTGGGCGGGCACGGCCGTCGGATCCGGCCAGAGGACCCGGAAACCGATCCCGTCCATCTCGAAGCGGTCGCCGGTCGCGAGGCGGCCGGCCGCGATGCCGCGATGGGCGAGGTCCGCGGACCAGGCCGCGTAGCCGGGTCCCGGCCCCAGCATCCCGGGCTCAACGACGCGGCCGACCCGGTAGCGCTCGAGGAGGATCGGCAGGCCGGCGACGTGGTCCTCGTGCGGGTGCGTGAGGACCAGCAGGTCGATTCGCCGGTCCCAGGGCGGCAGCCGGGCATCGAGCGCGATGAGGAGCCGGTCGGGGTCGGGCCCGCCATCGATCAGCATCCGGCTGCCCCGGCCGCCGTCCACGAGGATCGAATCCCCCTGGCCGACGTCGAGGATCGTGATGTGGACCTGCCCATCGGGTCGATGCTCGACGAGCAGGACGAGGGCAATGACGGCAACGGCGACGGCAGCGGCGATGAGTCGCTCGACGCGCGAGCGCGGCAGGACACGGCGAGCCGTGGCCAGTCGGCCCGGCCATCGCTGCCCCGGGGTGGCGATGGCGACACGGTGCGGGCTCGAACTGGCCTGTGGCGCGGCCGCTCGGGGCGCGCCGCCGGTCTTCGTACGTGCGGTCCCAGGTGCCGCCCGGGATGCCCGGCCAGGCCACGATGGCGGCACCGAGCCTGCGACAACCGCCCGCAGCCGCGAGCCGACCGCCAGGCGATCGCGGGTCGTCACCAGTCCGACGACCGTCACCGCGACGACGGACCCGACCAGGTTCCATGGCGGCTCGAGTGTCGCGCTCGCAAACGGCAGCCCGGCCGCCGCACGGACGATCGCGTCCATCAGCGCCAGAACGATCCAGGCCGGCAGGCCGATCAGAGCCGGAATCGGGGCCGGCAGCCCGAGCAGGCCCAGCCAGCCTCCGATCAGCGCCACGCCGGCCCCGGCCATGGCGGCCGGCACGAGCGGGACGACCAGGAGGTTGACCAGCGGCGCGATGATCGCCAGCCGCCCGAAGGCGATCAGGACGACCGGCAACGTCGCGGCCTCGGCCGCGAACGACACGCCGAGGCTTTCGGCCAGCCAGGCCGGGACGCGGCCCCCGCGCCAACCCTGGATCGCCCTGGTCATCGGCGTGCCCCAGGCGATGAGCCCGGCGGTCGCCAGCGACGACAGCTGGAATCCGGCGTCGCCGACGAGGTCCGGGTCGAGCAGGAGCATGAGGACGGCGGCCCAACCGAGCGCCGCGGCCGCGCTGCCGGCTCGGCCGCTCTCGCGAGCGATCGTCACGACCACGGCCATGACGGCCGCGCGTACGACGGAGGCCGAGGCGCCGGTCAGGACCGTGTATGCCGCGATGACGAGCAGCGCGACGACGCTCCGCCGCCGGCGTGGCCAGGTCCGGAGCAGCGCCGCCACGACCGCGGCGACGATGGCGATGTTCCAGCCGGAAATGGCGACGATGTGGCTGACCCCGGCCGAGGTGAAGGCGGCCGCGAGGGTTCGATCGACGCGTTCGCGGAGCCCGACGACGATGCCGGCGGCCAGGCCGGCTTCCGGCTCGGGCAGGGCCGCCTCGAGCGCGTCGCCCGCGGACGCGCGGAATCGTGCGATCAGCCGGCCCAGGTCGGTCGACGTGGGCAGCCTCTCGATGGTGCGCGATCGGATGGTGCCGGCAATTCCCGAGCGCCGCAGGTACTCGCCGTAGTCGCCCTCGGGCGGCGCTTCGATGGCCCCGGCGACGGCGATCCGGTCGCCAGGAGTGACGACCGGGAACCGCGGCAGATGGGCCGCCACCCGGATCGGCAGCTCGCCTTCCAGGTGCAGCGTGGCCGTCTGCTCGCCGTTGCTCGGACTGCCGACCGAGTCGACCGTCGTCGACCAGGGTCCGGAGCCGGCAGGCAACGAACTGGCAGCGGCCGTCGTGCCCGGCGGGCTCACGGCGACGCGCATGGCGACCAGCAGCAGCCCGATGACGACGAGTGCCGGGGGCGTGGCGAAACCGACCGCTCCGGCCACACGTCCGGCCGGCCGGCCATGTGCCGGCGATCCCGTGTCGCCGGGCAGTCGTGTCCGGTCGGCAACGGCGGGCCGGTCCGCCGCTCCGCGCCCGGCGCGCCAGAGCCCGATCGTCGCCCAACTCGCCACGAGCGCAGCCCAGGCGAGCGGCTGCCCGAGCCATGGCTGCCCGAGCCAGGCCGTGGTCCCGGCCAGCGCGCCCGCCACGACCCCGAGCGCGAGCCATCCGCTTCGCGGCACGTCAGCGAACGGTGACGAGGTCCTGGATCTTGGTCATCGTCGCCTGGCCGACGATCTTGCGGGAGCGCAACTCGGCCACCGAGCCGAATCGCTGTTCCTGCCGTGCGGCGATGATCTTCGCCGCGGTGACCGGGCCGATGCCGGGCAGCGCGTCGAGCTCGGCCGCGGTCGCCGTGTTGAGGTCGAGCGGGCCCGTACTCGACGTCGTGCCGGCGGCGCCCGCAGCCGTCCCGACTCCCGCACCGCCTGCGATCCCGGCGGCGCCCGAGCCGGAGCCGCCTGACGGCGGCAGGGTCGCCCCGCCCGTGCCCACCGTTCCGACCGGCGAATCGTCCCGCGACGGGACGTGGATCTGCTGGCCGTCGGTCACTCGCTCGGCGAGGTTGAGCGCATCCGCCGATGCAGCGTCGACCCGCGGCCCGAAGCCGCCAGCCGCAGTGATCGCGTCGCCGACCCTCGAGCCAGCCGGCAACCGGACCACGCCCGGGTGGCGGACGGCGCCGCTGACGTCGACGAGCAGGACGATGGGCTGCTCGACCGTCCCACTGCCCGGATCGACGCTGCCCAGGGCGGACGCGCCGGCCGCCGCCGGATTCGCGCCGCCCAGTACCGCGGCGCGAGCGCCTGGGCTGGCGCCCGCCGAACCGGCGCGAATTCCGGTCGAGGCACGAGCCCCGGGGCTGCCTGTGGCAGCGCGGTCGCTGATGGCGTTCGCCGGGTCGGCGAGCCCGGCAATTTCGCCCGCTGGGCTGTTTCCGATCGCGAACCACGCTGCGACGGCGAACAGGATCGACAGGCCGATGCCGCCGAGGAGCCACCATCGCCGGACGGGCGGGCCCGCCACCGGCGCCGCCGTTGTTCCGATCGGCGGACCAAGGGTCGCGCTGTCGCGGAGCGGTTCGAGCGGATCTTCGAGCACGCGCCAGGCCCCGGCAGACGGGTCCACGTGACCTCCCTGGCGGGCTGGTCGCGGCGGTACTGATCGGATCGATGCGACCGCTGCGTTGGGGGCACTTCCGACGCAGCGGTCGACACCCGGAGGCTAGCCGGCCGCGCTTATCTGCGGCTTATCCGGAGTGGATTTCGCGATCGGAAACCGGACGCATGCCCCGGACGTATCTGGACAGGCGAGCGGACCGGCCCCGGTCCGCCGACATCGACCCCCGCGAGGTACTGCCGTGGTAACGCTCAAGCCCATCCGGGTCGCGCTCTTCTCGATGCTCGTCGTCCTGCTGGCCGCCTGCAGCGCGGCCGCGACACCGGCTCCGACCGCCGCGCCGACCGCGGCCCTGACACCCGCCCCAACGGCTGCCCCCACCGCCGCCGCGGCTTCCGCCCCGGCTGCCGCAGGCGGCCCGATCATCCTGGCGAAGTCTGTCGGCTCGATCGGGACCGTGATCGTGGCCTCGAACGGCATGACCGTGTACACGTTCGCCAAGGACACGAAGGACAGCGGCACCAGCGCCTGCACTGGCGGTTGCCTCGCGAAATGGCCCGCCGTGACCGTGGCCGCCGGTGTCGCCGCTGCCGCAGGCGATGGCGCGAGCGGCCAGATCGGCACGATCACCCGGGCCGATGACGGGACACTCCAGGTGACCTACAACGGCTTGCCGCTCTACTACTTCTCGGGCGACAAGGCTCCCGGCGATGCCAACGGCGTGTACACGAACTGGGCCGCGGTCAAGCCCTGACCCTGGCTCAACGGGCGGGTGAAGACGGGAGGTCGGCCAGGAGCCGGCCTTCCGTCGCGACAAGGCCCCCTCCGGTCGCTGCGGCCGCCGACGTGCGCCTGGTGCAATTGGCCTTTGACAGACGGCCCTCCCGTGGCTGACATTGCTGCGGACACCGTTCGCACCGCGGCGTGTCTGCGACAACCAGCGGACCGGCAGTTCGGGAGGGCAGATCCATGGGCGACAAGACGCCGAAGCGGCCTCCGAAGGTGAAGAAGGCCAAGACCGGCACGGCGGCTCCGCCGGCCAAGTAGGCGGCGGCCAAACAATCGGCCAGGGAACCAGCGGCCAGGTAACCAGTTCGGCACGGGGAGCTCGGGCTTCCCGGGAGGCTCTCATGATCTCGAGCCATCGCGTCCACACGACGCTGCCGGTGGCCGACCTCGACGTGGCCCGCGAGTTCTACGAAGGCAGGCTCGGCTACCGGGTCCACCAGACTGCGCCCAGCGCGGTCATGTTCGAGGCGGGCGAGGGCTCGGTGTTCACCGTGACGCTCAGCTCGGGCAAGCCGTCCGGCAGCCATACCCAGATGGGCATCACAGTCGAGGACATCGACGCCGAAGTTGCCCAGCTCAAGCGCAAGGGCATCGTCTTCGAGGAGTACGACTTCCCGGGCCTCAAGACCGTGAACGGCGTGGCCCAGACGGGCCCGAACCGGGCGGCCTGGTTCTTCGACCCCGACCGCAACCTGATCGGCCTGATCGAATTCGGCTAGGCCGTCATCGGTCCGTCGCGGTCACCTCGGCCAGGAGCGCGGCGAAGCCGGCACTGATCTCCGGCGTGACGACCTCGTCACGCGAGGGCAGTCGCGACCGGCCGCCGACCAGGCCCCGGGCCGCCATCGCCGGCCGCACGAAGACGGCTTCACCGGCGGTGGCCGCGCTGATCGGTTCGGTCAGCGCGGAATAGGGCGTGAAGACCCGGTCGAACTCGCGCTGGGCGGCCTCGTAGGAACCGGCCTCCATCAGGTCCCAGACTCGCCAGCACCATTCGGGGTAGAAATTCGGGAAGTGGCTGACCCACGCCCGGATCCCTTCCAGGTGGCCGAGGATCGTCTGCCAGCTGTTGTCCACGACGGCGACGCGATCGCGCCACCGGACGAAGCCCGCCAGCTGCGTGTCGATGTCGGGCGAAGTCCACTTGATGGCCACGCTGTTCGGCAGCTTCAGGAGCTCCTCGATGACCTCGAAGCTCATGTTGTAGCCCGTGTACCAGTTGTTGTAGAGCGCGAAGGGGATCGACGTCTGGCGAGCGACCTCGCGCATCCAGGCCAGGACGTCGCCCGGCCGGCCGGACCAGTAGGCGGGCGCCGAGATCTGGACGGCATCGATGCCGAGCTCCTCGCCGAGCTTGCAGAGCGCCACCGAATCGCGGAGGTCGAGGCTCTGGGCACCGGCGATGATCGGGACGCGGCCCGCCGTGACCTCGGCCACGGTCCGGATGACCGACTTGCGCTCGTCGAGATTCATCATCGGCCAGTCGCCGCCCGAGCCCGCGACGAGGAAGATCGTGTTGCCCTGCTTCGCGCCGCGATCCAGCAGCCACTGGACGTTGGCGCGCAGCGCGCCGAGATCGACCGACTGGTCGGCGGCGAACGGCGTCACGAGGGGCGCCACGACGCCGCGCCAGCGCGCGCGAGCTTCCTGCGGGGTCAGCATCGGACATCCTCCAGGGTTTTGGGGTTGGTCAGTTGGTGGCGTCGGGCAACCAGCCGAAGGACCGCAGGACGCCCTCGAGGTCGGCCATCTCGTCCGGCCCGAGCGGCAGCGTCGGCGGTCGAGGGTCGCCGCAGGGCTGGCCGAGGAGCCGGAGCATGCCCTTGGCCATGCGATAGCCACCGGAGCGGTGGCGAGTCCGGGCGACGAATTCGCCGAGCTGGTTGTGATAGCGATCGAGGACGGCCTGGGCGTCGTCCCAGCGCTCGGCCCCGATCAGGTCCCAGAACTCGAAGTCCACCTGCGGATGGGCAACGGCCGTGTCGCTGATGTAGCCCGCGCCGCCGTTCCTGACGCAGCGGATGATGTCGCCGGTGTTGTCGATCACGCTGATCACGTCGGCGAACTCGGCCATCGAGTCGTAGTCGCGCTCGGGCGGGGTGCTCCACTTGATGCCCACGACGTGCTCCGTCGTCTCGGCCAGGCGGCGGACGGTCGAGGGCGCCAGCGATCGGTCGCCGAAGCTGCCGTCGGCGAACCACCACGTGTTGTAGATGAGGATGCCGACGTCGATCGCCGCCGAGATGTCGCTGAAGTAGCGGAGCATGTCGTCCTGGACGGGGTGGTGGAAGATCGGCAGGTCGATCTGGAGGCCCACGGCGCCCAGATCCTGGGCCCGCTTCGCGTCGTCGATCGTCTGCAGCGTCGCCTTCGTCTTGAGGGCGCAGAACACGGTTGCCCGGCCGGCCGCGGCCTTGACGACCGCGTCGAGCAGGCGGGGCCACTCGTCGTCCGTCAGGTCCGGACCCTCGCCCATCGCTGCGGCCACCTTGATGATCCCGCGGCCACTCGTCAGGCCCTGGCTGATCCACCATTCGGTGCGCTCGGCCATCGTCGGCAGGTCGAGGGAATAGTCGGCGTCGAAGGGCGTCGGGACCGTCGCGAACGGGCCGCTGGTGATGGCGAGCAGGCTGGCGCGATCCATCGGGCTCCTCGTGGATGAGTCGTGGCGGAGGAGCGAAGCCTAGCGGGTCGCGCGCACCGAATCGCGGTCAGCCGGCGCGCTCGAGCTGCTCCCAGGGGACCCACCGATCGCCGTCCCACCAGCGATGCCAGAGCCGGCCATCGCGGCCGGGCGCGAACACATCGAGCCGATCCGCGCCCCAGGAGCTCGCGGCCGGCGCGCCGTCGAGCTCGCCGCCGAGCGACTCCCAGGCGTGCCAGTTCGTCCCGTCCCAGTAGCGATTCCAGAGCTCCCCGTCGTCGAAGACGGCGAAGACCTCGAGCTGGTCGACGGCCCAGGCCGTGGCGGCGGGTCCCGCCATCACCCGTCCGCCGAGCGACGCGGGTTCGCCCCACCGATCGCCGGTCCACGCGCGATGCCAGAGGGACCGCTCATCGTCGACCCAGAAGAGGTCGATCCGATCCGGTCCCCAGGAAACAGCGGCAACGGCGCTCATCGGGTCCTCCCAGCGGCAGACGTGGCGGCCTCAGCGTAGCGTCGAATGGACGACCCGGCCGGCGCGTCCCGCCGCCATCCGAACGCCGGCCGCGACGCCGGCCAGGTGCTGCCGCATCGTCACCGCGTGGACCGCTTGTCCGCCCCGCGGGTCCGCCCCGGCTGCGGTTCGGCCCGCCTTCGTCAGCCGCCAGCGAGCGGCTTCGTCGAGCAGTGCGCCTCGATGCCATTCCACGTCGCGCGGGTTCCCTGGGCCACATGATCCGGGGCCTATCGCTGCGGGTCGCGCTGATCGCCGATGCCGGGGCGAGAGTCCACGCCGAGGCTGGCCGCGGCGGCGCCGAGTGCGAGCAGAACGATGAGAACCGCCAGCAGTGGGATGAGCTGATCCATGGTCGGGCTCCTTTGCTTCGTAACCGGTTTCAACTCTCGGAACAGTTACGAATGCTAGACCGTTGCATGTAACCTGTCAACCGCTATATAGTGGTTACGACATGGAGAACACGCACCACCATCCGGCCGACGTCGCCACCGCCATCGAGTTCGTCAACACCCGCGACGTGGAGGCGGACGAGCTGCCCACGGCCGAATCGGCGATCCTCTGGCTGCGCGACCACGACCTCCTGCACGAGGACGCGGCGTTCACCGAGCTGGGGTCGGCGGGCCATCACCCGGCCCGCGCGGCGGAGCGCTGGCAGCAGATCGCCGCGATTCGCGCCGCGATGCGCGAGCTGGCGGATGCGAATGCCGAGTCTCGAGCGCCGGCGGCCCCGGCGGTCACGCTGCTCAACGAGACCCTGGCCCGCGTCGGTCCCGTCCAGGTCGCGGCCGACGACGGCGGGATCGGGCTGTCGCACTCCCACGGCGACGATCCGATCGTGGATGCCCTCGGTCGCCTGGTCGCGCCGCTCGCCCACGAGATCGCCGATGGGCGGGCCGACCGGATGCGGATCTGCGGCAACGACACGTGCCGATGGGTCTTCTTCGACACGTCCCGGCCGAACACCCGGCGCTGGTGCGAGATGGCGTCCTGCGGCAACCGGGCGAAGGCCGCCCGTCATCGAGCGCGCGCCCGGGAGACGAGCCGGGCCCCGGACCACGAAGCCGACGGCCCGACACGGTCTTCGTGACGGCCCTGGCGGCCGGGCGCCGACGAATCTGCTGATGCTCGGCGAGGTGCCGACAGCCCGGGTTCAGATCCTTCGGCTCAGGGCCCTGATGTGGCAGTGACGCTCGCGTGCGCGGACCATGTTCATTGCCCGTGCTTCGAGCGGTCGAAGAACGCGGCCGGCTTCGTCTCACATTCGGCCGATGCCCCTTCCGTCGCGAAACGCTCATCCCGCGTGCATCAAGGCCGCCAGGCGCGCCCGTCGCGACTCAAGGTACCGTCGCCCGGCCCGCGCAGACCGTCAAATGAACATGGAGCGTGCAGCGGCGACAGCAGCCGCCGGGCCCTGCTGCCGCCCTCCGATCGCGAGCCCTTACGTTTCCGAAGCGGCCGAGGCTTCGGCCTCCGCGTCGAGCGGGCCGAGCCCCTCGAGCGCCCGCAATCGGTCGATCCGGGCGGCCAGGGACGGGTGCGTGGAGAGCAGGCTGACGCGGCGGTCGCTGCCCTCCCGGACCGGGTTCCGGAACCAGAGGTGCTGCGTCCCCCGGTTGGCCGCCTGGAGCGTGTCGTGGTCGCCCGCCAGGGACGCAAGCGCCCGTTCGAGCGCGCGCGGATTCCGGGTGAACTCGACCGAGGTCGCATCGGCCAGGAACTCTCGTTCGCGACTCGTCGAGGCCTGGACCAGGGCGGAGAACAGCGGGGCGAACAGGCGCAGCAGCAGCGCGATGATCAGCAGGAAGGTGCCGACCAGCAGGCCGGTCGCAATGGTCGCGGCGGCGCTCTTCTCGTCGTCGCTCTTCCAGATGAAGGCGCCATTGCGCCAGGCCTGGACGATGATCCGGAGGAATCCGTCGGTGACGAGCGCGACGAGGCCGACGAGCACGGCGATGTACAGCGCGTAGCGCGTGTCCATGTTGCGGACGTGGCCAAGCTCGTGGCCGATCACGCCCTGGAGCTCTTCGCGGTCCATCCTGGCCAGCAGCCCGCTCGTCACCACGACCGCCGCATGCTCGGGATCGCGGCCGGTGGCGAACGCATTCTGGCTGCCGTCCCGGACGACGTAGGTCGCCGGGACCGGGATGTTCGCCGCGATCGACACTTCCTGGACCACGTTCAGCAGGACGGCGTCCCGGACCGGATCGGCTGGTTTGGCGCCGGCGGTCTCGAGGATCAGGGCGGAGCCGAAGCGGTTGGCGCCGGCGGCGGCCCCCACCCCGACGAGGATCGCGATCCCGGCGGCCCAGAGCGCGGGAACGGGGTCGAACGTCAGGCTGACGGTGATGATCTCGGCCGTGGCGGCGACGATCCCGACGAGGCTGACCAGGAGCAGCAGGCTGTTGCGCCGGTTGGCCGCCGCCTGGGCGTAGAACGTGCCGCCCGCGGCCCGATGGGTCGAGATCGAGGCCACGGCGAACGTGACCAGCGGCACGAGGATGATCAACGCGACCATGCCCCAGGGCAGGCGGTCCACCGGATCGCCCTGGCTGACGACGTGCCACAGCGCCCGGCCGAGGCTGACGACGATGACCGCCGCCCCGGATGCGACGAGGATCGCCGCGGCGAACACGACAACCTGGCCGAACCGTCCGAGTCGGATCGGTCCGGTCGCCGGTGATCTCTCCCGTGGTCGCCGCCAGGCCCGCGAGGCCGGCGCCATCGACGAGGACGAGGAGCCACAGGACCGCAGGGCTCGGCGCCGAACGAACCGACACCGACACCGACGGCGAGCAGGATCGCGCCGACCAGGGCCACGAGCCAGACCAGGGCTGCGCCTGCCAGCGCCCGGCGCAGGAGCAGCGGGTGAGGATCGATCGTCAGGGCGCCGCTGAGCGCCGCCAACGCGATCGCCATGAGGACCAGGAACAGCGAGGTCCACCACGGGACGCCGCCCGTCGAACCGGGCGCCAGCCACGCCCGGCCGAGTCCGATCGACAGCGCCAGCCCGACGGCGAGCAGGACCAGCGGCGGGACTCGGGCGCGCATCCCGTCAGCCGCGGCGACGCCCGGGGAGCGCGCCCGGCCCGGGCCTCATTTGATGACGATGTTCACCAGGCGGCCGCCACCGGCGATGATCACGCGGTCCGGCCGGCGATCGCCGAGCAGCTCCTGGATCCGGCTGCGAGCGAGGACGACCTGCTCGAGTTCGATGTCGGAGATCCCGGTCGGGACCATGACCTTGTCGCGGATCTTGCCGTTGACCTGGATCGGGATCTCCCGCTCATCGGCCTCGACGGCGGTCGTGTCCCACTCCGGCCACGATTCCGCGTGGATCGACGTCCAGGGCGCTCCGGCCGCGGCCAGCCGTCGTGACCAGAGCTCTTCGGTGATGTGCGGCGCGGCGGGCGCCAGCATCAGCAGCAGCAGGCGAACCGCCTCATCCCAGGAGGGAGCCTGGACCACCTCGCTGCCGCGGTAGCGCATCAGCAGGTTGGCGAGCTCCATCAGGTGCGCGACCATCGTGTTGAAGCGGAAGTCGGCGTATTCGTCCGTGACGGCCCGCAGGGTGCGATGGGCGGTCATCCGGATCAGCCGGTCCGCCGTCGCATAGTCCTGGCCGGCGGGCAGGTGGCCGCTCTCGGGGTCGCCGGGCTCGGTGCCCGTGGGATCCAGCGTCAGCGTCCAGACCCGGTTCAGGAAGCGCGAGACACCGCCGATCCCGGTCGGGCTCCACGGCCCGCCCTGGTCCCAGGGCCCCATGAACATCAGGAACAGCCGGACTGTGTCGGCGCCGTAGCGCGCCACCAGCTCGTCGGGGTCCTGGACATTGCCGCGGCTCTTGCTCATCCGCTCGCCGTCGGCGCCCAGGATCTGGCCCTGGTTGAACAGCCGGCGGAACGGTTCGCGCTCGTCGACCAGTCCGAGGTCGGCCAGCCCCTTGGTGAAGAACCGCGAATAGAGCAGGTGCATGACAGCGTGCTCGGCGCCGCCCGTGTACTGGTCGACGGGGCACCACAGGTCCTCGAGGCCGCGGTCGATGGCGATGTGGTCGTTGTGCGGCGCGAGGTAGCGATACCAGTACCACGATGAATCGATGAACGTGTCCATCGTGTCGGTCTCACGGCGGGCGGGCTTGCCGCAGGTCGGGCAGGTGACGTTGACGAACGAGGCGTCGTTGTTCAGCGGGTTCTCGCCGCGGCCGCGGTAGTCGACGGTCTCCGGCAGCAGGACCGGCAGGGATTCCTCGGGCACGGGCACGATGCCGTCGGTCTCGCAGTAGATGACCGGGATTGGCGTGCCCCAGTAGCGCTGCCGGCTCATCAGCCAGTCGCGCAGGCGATAGGTGACGGTGTGGCGGCCCTTGGCCTCGCGCTCGAGGGCCTCCACGATCGCCTTGCCGCCGCGTGGCGCCGGCTGGTCCGTGTAGGGGCCCGAATTGATCAGCCGCTCGTCCGGGCTGTGCGCGACGTACGCCTCGAGCAGGGCGACGACATCGTCGTGCTGGGCCGGTGCCACGACCTGGCGGATCGGCAGGTTGAAGGCCCGGGCGAACGCGAAGTCGCGCTCGTCGTGCGCGGGCACGGCCATGATCGCGCCGGTGCCGTAGCTCGCCAGGACGTAGTCCGCCACGAAGATCGGGATCCGCTCGCCGTTGACCGGGTTGATCGCGTCGGCGCCGATGGCGACGCCCGTCTTCTCGCGGTCCGTGGACAGGCGCTCGATCTCGGTCCGGCGGCCGGCCTGGACGACGTAGTCGCTGACGGCGGCCTGCTGGGCCGGCGCGGTCAGTCTCGCAACGAGCGGATGCTCCGGGGCCAGGACCATGAACGTGGCGCCGAACAGCGTGTCCGGTCGCGTCGTGAAGACGCGCAACTCGTCGCCGCCCGGCTGGTGATCGTCGGGCGCGGTCGTGAAGACGATCTCGGCGCCCTCGGAGCGGCCGATCCAGTTCGTCTGGGCGATCCGGATCGAGTCCGGCCAGTTGATGCCCGAGAAGTCGAGCAGCTCGTCGGCGTACTTCGTGATCCGCAGGTACCACTGCTCCAGATCGCGCTTCTCGACCGGCAGGCCGCAGCGCCAGCAGTGGCGATCCGCGCCCTCGACCTGTTCGCGCGCCAGCGTGCCGTCGTTGGGGCACCAGTCGACGCTCGACTTCTGGCGGTAGGCGAGGCCGGCCTTCAGGAACTGCAGGAAGATCCACTGGTTCCAGCGGTAGTACTCGGGCTCGCAGGTGACGACCTCGGCCGACCAGTCGAGCGTCGCGCCCATCGTCCGGAACTGGCGCCGCATGTTCTCGATGTTGCGCATCGTCCACTCGCGCGGGTTGACGCCCCGGGCGATCGCCGCGTTCTCGGCCGGCAGCCCGAAGGCATCGAAGCCGATCGGCAGGAAGACGTTGTCCCCGTGCATGCGGCGGAAGCGGGCGATGGCGTCCGTCGGCGTGACGATGTACCAGTGGCCGATGTGCAGGTCGCCCGACGGGTAGGGATACATCGTCAGCAGGTAGAACTTGCGCCGATCAGGGTCCGCCAGGTTCGTCTGGTCGACGTTGGCGGCCGTCCACTCGGCCTGCCAGCGCGGCTCGACGGCCGTCGGGTCGTAGCGCTCGATCCGATCGCGGTCGTCGCGGGCAGCCTCAGCCGGCCCCGAAGCGGGCGTTGCGCCAGCGTCTGTCGTTCGACTCGGATCCGTCGTGGTCACGTCCTGCCCGCCCTGCCCCGTGCACGCGATGCCTCGCGGTCAGTTCGAGAGCGCCTGGACCAGCGCCGTGACGTTGAACTGAGCTGCCGCGAGGTCTGGTGGTGGAGCTACGGGGACTCGAACCCCGGACCTTCTGAATGCCATTCAGACGCTCTTCCAGCTGAGCTATAGCCCCACGATCGCGAGGGGGAATAGTACCGCAACTCCCGCGCGCCTCGAACGGCAGCGCTCAGACGGTCGCGAGATCGCTGAACAGCAGGTCGCGGTCCTCGGCCTCCACGATCCGGGCACCGGCGTCGCGAGCCTTGGCCAGCCAGTGTTCGACCGCCGTCGAGTCGCCGGCCACGCGACTCGCCCGGGCCAGCGCCTCGTAGGCGAACGCGAGATCCCAGTCGCCGATGCCCTCCTGCTCGCAGATCTCGAGGCAGCGCCGGGCGTGCCAGAGGGCTGGCTCGGCCCGACGGAGCACTGCGTAGACGCGCGAGCACTGCCACTCGCCCCGGTCGAGGTTGACCGGTTCGCGACCGGCCGCCTCGCCCCAGTGGTAGCGCGACGCATGGGCGCAATGGATCATCTCGTCGGTCTCCGCCGCCGTTCGATCGGGCTTCTCGAGCAGCGTCCAGGTGTGATTGAAGAGATCGACGCCAAGGCGGCGATGCTCTTCGGGGGTCAGCGATCGGTCGATCACGTCAGTCGGCACGAGCGGCTCCTTTCCATCGATCAGTTGATTGAGGACGTGGACGGCCCGCTGGAGCTGCCACGATCGCGCTTCGAGACGGCCGCGGGCGGCGATCAGCACCTCGCGTGATCCGCCGCCGCCGGTCTCCGCGAGGACCGCGTCGATCTCGTCGAGGGACAGATCGAGCCGTCGCAGCCGCGCGATCGTGCGGGCCCGGTCGAGTTGATCGAGCCCATACGAGCGGTAGCCGGTCTGCGGGTCGGTTCGAGCCGGCCGCAGCAGGCCGACCTCGTCGTAGTGCCGCAGGGCTCCGATGCTGAGGCCGGTCAGCCGCGCGAAGCGGCCAATGGTCATCAGCCCGGCGAGGGGGTCATCCACGGCGCCCATCCTGAGGTCTCGGGCAGGTCGAGAGTCAAGCCCCGAATCGACGGCCAGGTCGCCGGTTACGTCACGCCCGGTCACCGGTCGGTCACCGGCCAGCCCGGCCGCCGCGGCGAGCGGCCCCAGCGCCGGCCGATCCGGCGGCTAGACTGGCCCCGGCGAGGCGGGGGACCGCCTGGCGCCGCTGGCCACCCCGAACGAGGAGTCACCGTGCGGTTCACCGGATCGGCCGAATTCGCCGCCGGCCGGGCGGCGGTCTGGCAGCTCCTGATCGACCCGTCGCAGCTCGGGCCGTGCCTGCCGATTCCGATCACGCGCGTCGACGACACCCACTTCCGATCCGAGACGACGATCGGATCCGGCCTCTTCAGCGCCGTCTTCCGGGTCGAGGTCGAACTCGTCGTCGGGGAGCCGCAGGGGCTGGCCCGGCTGGTCGCGCACGGCCAGGGATCCGGCACGACCATCGATGCCACGACCTCGTTCGCGTTGAGCGACGGCGCCGCGGCCGGCAGCACGGCGGTCGACTGGGCGACCGACATCGTCCTCGGCGGCTTCTTCGCGGCGACGGGAGCGTCCCTCATCGAGCAGCGCGCGCCCGAGGCGATCGTCTCACTCGAGGCGTGCCTGCGGCGTCAGCTCGAGGGCTGAACTCGCGCACAGTCGGCCCGCGGGCCGCACCAGGCTGACAGAGGAGGCAACAGTGGCGATCGGTTCCACGGAACTCGCGGGTCGCGTGGCGCTCGTGACCGGAGCGGGCGGCTCGATCGGGACGGCGATTGCCACGACGCTGGCTGGCGCGGGAGCGCGGATGGTCCTCGCGGACCTCGATCTCGAGGCCGCGGCGCGGACCGCTGAGGGCTTGCCGGGCTCTCGACCGGCGCGTGTCGACGTGGGCGATTCGCAGAGCTGCCGGCGGCTCGTGGCCGGGATCGCCGAGCAGGAAGGCTCGCTCGACATCCTCGTCAACAACGCCGGCCTCCAGTTCATCGCCCCGATCGACGAGTACCCCGACGACCGCTTCGAGCTCCTGGTCCGGGTCATGGTCCTCGGCACGTTCTACCTGACGAAGGCCGCCCTGCCGCTGATGAAGGCCCGGGGCTGGGGCCGGATCGTGAACATGGGCTCGATCCACTCGGTGATCGCCTCGCCCAACAAGTCCGCCTACACGGCCGCCAAGCACGCGGTCCTCGGCTTCACGCGGGCCACGGCGCTCGAAGCCGGCGCGCACGGGATCACCGCCAACTGCGTCTGCCCGACCTACGTCCGCACGCCCCTCGTCATGAACCAGATCGAGCCGCAGGCCCGGACCCTCGGCATCACCGAGGAGCAGGTCGTACAGCAGGTGATGCTCGGCCCTGCCGCGGTCAAGCGGTTCCTGGAGGCCGAGGAGGTGGCTTCGCTGGTCGGCTACCTCTGCTCCGACGCCGCATCGGGGATCACCGGTTCGGCCCAGATGATCGACGGCGGCTGGACGGCGCGGTAGTTCGCCCCAGCGGCGCGCCTGCGGCCCGGATTCTCGCGCCATCGACCTGACGGACCGTGACCGTGGCGACTACGCTTGGCGCGGCCCCGAGCGGCCGGCCCGCGAGCATCGATCGCAGCCGCCGCCGTGGCGCGGCGAGCCCGATCGCGCAGCTCCGGGACGGACGTTGCGGGCGATCGGACACCGGTGACGCACCGGTCAGGTGGGAGGATCGAAGACGTGAACGAGCGGGCGCCGCGGGACGCCGCGGCCATCGCGATCGACCATGGGTTCGTTGACGTCAATGCCCAGATCGGACCGCCGCATGGTCGCGCGGGCCAGGCGACGCCGGAACTGCTCGAGCGCGAGCGTGCCAGCCACGGGATCCGCTTCTCGCTGGTCCGCCATCGTACGGCCGCCCTGGGCGAGTCGCGGCTCGGCAACCGCCAGCTGCTGGAGGCCTGCGAGCGCAATCCTGGCCTGGTCCCGCTGGCGGTGCTGCTGCCGGAGCGGACCGACACTCTGGACCAGGCGGCGGAGCTCGGCCCGCGGGTGGCCGGTTTCTGGCTCGAGGGACGTGCGACGCCCGGCAATGGCAGCGTCGCGACGGACCAGCTGGTCCGAACGGCCGCCCGGACGGGCAAGCCGATCTTCGTCCAGATCAACGCCTACGGCGACGCTTCCGCCATCGGCGCGGCCACCGCGGATCTCGGGGTGCCCATCATCCTGGCGGGCTCGCACTACAACAACTCGGTCGACACGATCGCCGCAGCACGCCGCTTTCCGCACCTGCTGCTCGACACGAGCCGGATGGCGCATCTCGGGGCCGTCGAGATCGCCGTCCGCGAGCTCGGCGCCGAGCGGATCCTGCTCGGGACCGAGGCGCCGCTGCGCGCCATCCAGTCCTCGATCAACGCGATCCTGGCGGCGCGCATCCCGGATGACGCCAAGCGCGCCGATCCTGGGCGGCAATGCCGGCCGGCTGTTCGGGCTCTCGACCGGTGAGATCGCCCTGCCGGCCGTTCGCCTCCCGGAGCGCGCCATCGACGTCCACACCCACACCGGCCCACTGCCCTGGGACGTCCACGACATCGCCGACGACGAGCTGGTGCCGGACCTGGCGCGGCAGAACCACACGCGGTTCGCGGTCGCCTCGAGCATCCTCGCCATCGCCGCGGACACCGAAGGCGGCAATCGCCAGATGGTCGAGGGCTGCGCGCGGCTGCCGAATCGCGTTGGCTACCTCGTCGCGGATCCCAACGACCTCGATGCGACCCGCGACCAGATCCGTCGCTGGGGCAGTGCCCCGGGCATCGTCGGCGGCAAGATCCACTGCCAGTGGTCGGGCCGCCTGACGGGCTCGAAGGAGATCTGGGAGCTCTTCCGGATCCTCGCGGATTGGGGCCGCCCGGTGAAGATCCACAACGACGGCGACGATTGGGACAGCCACCTCCTGCGCATCGCGAAGGAGCACCCGAAGCTGCCGATCGTCATCGCCCACGGTGGACTCGGCTTTCCCGACCTGCCAGGCGCCAGGCTGGCTGCCGCGGCCGACAACGTGTACCTCGAGATGTGCAGCTCGTTCGCGCAGATCCAGACGGTCCGCGAGGTCGTCAGGATCGTGCCGCCGCACAAGTTCCTGTTCGGCACGGATGCGCCCCTGCTCGATGCGAGCTTCGTCCTCGGGACCTACCAGGATGCGGAGATCCCGGTCGGGCAGCAGGCGGGCGTTTACTACGACAATGCAGCCCGGCTCTTCGGCCTTGGCTGACCAGTTGAGCCACCTTTGGGCCGACTGGCACTGACCTCGGGCCGTCGGCCGTCGTACGGTACGAACAACCCCCTGTCCACTCACCTGGAGGTTCCCTTGGCCAACTACCGCGCCGCCATCATCGGACTCAGCTGGATCGCCACGGACCCGCCGCCGCCCGCGTCCGACCCGGTCCTCGGCACGTCGATCCCGTACAGCCACGCGGCGGCCCTCGCCGCGATCCCGAACGTCGAGGTGGTCGGCGGCTGCGACATCGTGCCTGGCCTGCGCGACCAGTTCCTCGAGCGCTGGAGCGGCCGCTGGCCCGGCGCGAAGGTCTACGAGGACTATCGCGAGATGCTCGACAAGGAGAAGCCGGAGCTGGTGACGATCGCCACGCCCGACTTCCTCCATGCGGATCCGTTCATCAGGTCGCTCGAGGCCGGCGCCCGCGGCATCTTCTGCGAGAAGCCACTCGCGACGAGCATCGCCGACGCCAACCAGATGGTCGAGGCGGCTCGCAAGGCCGGGGCGGTCGTCAACATCGACTTCACCCGCCGCTGGGTTCCGCAGTACGTGGCGGCCCGGGCCGAGATCGACAAGGGCCGGATCGGCAAGCTCAGCCAGATCATCATCGAGATCGGCGGCGAGCGGGCGATGCTGTGGCGGAACCACCCGCACGCCATCGACCTGATGGCCTACTACGCGGGTGCCGATCCGGAGTGGGTCGTGGGCGAGCTCGAGCCCGGCTATGAGAACTACGGCACCGAGTACAAGGGTGACGGCGGCAAGACGACGAGCACCGAACCGGCGGCCAACTACTACGTCGCGTTCCGCAACGGCGTCCGGGGCTACCTCACCGGGATGAAGGACACGATGCCGGGGCTCGTCGTCGCACTGCGCGGCGCCAACGGCCGGATCGTGGTTGACGAGCAGGGCGCCACGATGACCGTGATCGAGCAGATCGGCCACGGGACGCAGGCCGCCCAGTCCGCGCCGCGGACTGAGAGAATCAATCCGGATTGGACGTACGCCGGGATGGAGGCCGGGATCCGCGACATCATCAACAGCCTCGAAACGGGCCAGCCGACGGCGGGCCCGGCCGAGCACGGCTGGCGATCGGCTGCCATCCTCGACGCCGTGCTGCGCTCGCAGGTCGACGGCAACCGGCCGGCCAGGATCGACAAGCCGGCCTGGGCATAGCCCCGGGCCGCGGCTAGAGCCCGGGGCGTGCGCCCGACCCGCGGCCAGGGCGGGGCGCAACATGCTTTCGGCAGGGATTGGCACAACGAACTGGATCGATCAGGGACAGGAGGGAGACCAGAGATGCGCATCGCTTCGTACAAGGCCAAGGACGGCACCACCCGAGCCGGCGCGGTCGTCCGCGTCAAGCGGTCGGACGTCGTCGTCGACATCGCCGACGCATCGGGCGGCAAGCTGCCGTCCGACGTCCTCAGCCTGCTCTGGGCCGGCTCGGCCGCCATCAAGGCCGCCAACCGCGCCACGCGCAAGGGTGAGGGCGGCGTGCCGCTCAGCAAGGTCAAGCTGACGGCGCCGATCCAGCGCCCCGGCAAGCTGCTGGCGATCGCCGGCAACTTCCAGAAGCACATCGAGGAGGGCGGCGGCAAGCGGGTCGACAAGACCAAGATCGTCCCGAAGATCTTCATCAAGCCCTCGTCCTCGATCATCGGGCCCGGCGAGGCGGTCAAGCTGCCGACGGTCTCCAACGCCCTTGACTGGGAGCTCGAGCTCGCCATCGTCATCGGCAAGAAGGGCCGCAACATTCCGGTCTCCAAGGCTCGCGAGTACATCGCCGGCTATTCGGTGATCAACGACATCTCGGCCCGCTCGATGCAGTGGGGCCCGAAGGATCGCAAGCCGACCGAGTTCGAAGGCTTCTTCGACTGGCTGAACGGCAAGTGGGGCGACGGCTTCGCCGCCTGGGGCCCGTGGATCACGACGACCGACGAGGTCAGCCCGGATCCGAACGAGCTCGAGATGAACCTGACGGTCAACGGCAAGCTGTGGCAGCACGGCTCGACGGCGGACATGATCTTCAGCCCCGAGGAGATCATCGCGTTCGCGTCGGACTTCATGACGATGGAGCCGGGCGACGTGATCGCCGGCGGCACGCTCGACGGCACGGGAGACGCCTCCGGCGTCTACCTCAAGGCCGGCGACGTGATGGTCGGCACGGTCGGCAATCTGGGTACCCTCAAGACCCCGGTCAAGGCCTGAAGCTCGGGCCGCCCAGCGGCCCGGCGACCCCTTCGCAGATGCGTCCCACGCAGCCACTGATCTGATCCGGTCATCCATCTCGGGTGACCGGATCGTCGTTTCCCTCGCTGCGTCGCGGGCCGCGCCGGCCGCTTCGCCAGCGCCCGATCCGCAGCCTGTTCCTCGGGACGACGATCAGCCGGATCGGCGATTCGGTGACGATCGTCGGCCTGATCTGGATCGTCTTCGAGAAGACGCAGTCGGCCGGCGGCGTCGCCCTCGTGCAGTTCGCCTACACGATCCTCGTGCCGGTCGGCGGCCTCGTCGTGGGCGGCGTTCTCGATCGCTTCCGGGTCGTGCCGATCATGATCGGCGACGCGTTCCTCAAGGCGACGGTCGTCACGCTCGTCATGGTCGCGGAGATCGCCGGCGTCGCGGTCGTGCCCGCCAGTTTGATCGCGGCGCTCTACCTCGGCCTCACCTGGATGGTCGGCGGGGCCGGCCTGCCGACGCTCATCGCCGGCGCGATCCGGCCGGACGGCCATCCCCGCGCCAACATGTTCGACTCGCTGGCCTACTCGTTCAGTGCCGTCATCGGGCCGCTGATCGCCGGCTTCCTGATTGCGGTCATCAGCCCGCTCGCGGCCCTGGCGTTCGGGGCCGGCTGCAGCGTCGTCTACGGCCTCCTCCTGTTCCAGGTCCGGTTCGACCTGCTGTCCCATGTCCCGCCGGCCAGCATCGGCGCCGTCGGCCTGCATGGGATCGCACAGGGCTTCCGGATCATCTTCCGCAGCCAACTCCTGCTCGCCCTGACCCTCATGTTCACCTCGCTCAACGCGATCTCGACGCTGGTCTCGGTGGTCGTCCCGGTGTACGCGGTCCAGACGCTCATGACCGGCGCCGCCGGCTACACGATCCTCCTCAGCATCAGCGCCCTCGGCGGCATGACCGGCGTGATCGTCGGCCGCTATCTCGCGCCGCGCTTCGGCGTCGGACGAACGATCATCCTGTGCGTCTTCTTCGGTGGGCTCCTGTACCTGCCGCTCATCGCGATCACCGCCCTGCCGCTGGCCGCGGCAGCGCTCTTCGTGCAGGGCCTCGTCGGCAGCTCGTACGGGCCGTGGGTCCAGACACTGCGGATGCGGGTCATCCCGCCGGAGCTGCGGAGCCGCGCGTTCGGCTCCATCCGGACGATGACGAACAGCCTCGCCCCGATCGCGGCGCTGTTCGCCGCGGGCCTCGTGCCCGCGCTCGGGGTGGACGGGATGTGGGTCCTGATCGCCGTCGGCTGGGTCCTCACGGCCGTCGGCCTGGCGACCGCGGCCGAGCTTCGCCGCAGCGTAACCTAGGCATTGTTCCCACCGGCCGACGACTCCTCACGCCGTCCGCAGCCGGTCTCCGAATGCAGAGGGAGCCACCATCCATGCCTGCGCTGATCGTTGCCCCCGAGACGTTCGCTGCCGAGGCCGGCGCCGCGGTCCTGGCCGGCGGCGGCAATGCCGTCGACGCGGCCGTCACCTGCGCCTTCGCGCAGGGGGTGCTGGACCCGCACGACACGAGCATCGGCGGCTACGTCCTGCTGAACCTGCACCGGCCGGCGGATCCACCCGCTCGGTCGCTGATGCTCGACGCGCCGGCCACCGCGGGCTCGCTGGTGCGCCCCGACCAGTGGGTCGATGCGTACATCGGCCCGAATCCCGATGGCTGGGGCTACTTCATCGACGGCAAGCCGAACGAATTCGGCTACACCTCGATCTGCACGCCGGGCACGGTCCGCGGCCTCTCGACGATCCTCGAGCGGTGGGGCACGATCAGCCTCGCCGAGGCCGTCGAACCCGCGGCCCGTCTTGCCGAGGCCGGCTTCGCCGTCGACAACCGGGTGGCGTCCTACTGGCAGACGCCGGCGCCCTACCCCGAGATGACCTCGCTGCTGGACTTCGTCCGGGCCAACGCCGAAGCGTCGAAGATCTACCTCAACGCCGACGGCGCGCCCTATACGACGGGCCAGGTCATCCGGAACCCGGACTATGCCGCGACGCTGCGCCACGTCGGCCGGGCCGGCGCGGACGACTTCTACACGGGCGAGCTCGGCCGCCGGATCGCCGCGGACCTCGCCCGGGGCGGCGCGTCGGTGACCGCCGGCGATCTGGCCGGCTATGCCATCCGCGACGTCGAGCCGGTCAGCGGCACGTTCCGTGGCTGGACCGTCGTCTCGAGCCAGCCGCCCCACGGCGGCCCCACGCTGATCGAGATCCTGAACATCCTCGAGGGCTGGGACCTGCGGGCGATGGGCCACAACAGTGCGGCCTACATCCTGGCCGTCGCGGGCGCGATGGACGCCGCCTTCGCCGATCGGAACCGCCACCTGGGCGATCCGGACTTCGTCGACGTGCCGCTGGCGTGGATGACCTCGAAGGAACGGGCGGCGGAGTGGCGGGCCGCGATCGAGGCAGGCCGGCCGATCGACGTCCCGACGGAGCCCGCCGGCGCGCCCGGCACGACGCACGTCTCGGTCGTGGATCGTGAGGGGACCTGCGTGGCGATGACCCATTCGCTCGGCGGCTCGTCGGGGGTCATCTCGCCGGGCATGGGCTTCATGTACAACAACTCGATGGTCAACTTCAATCCGCTGCCGGGCCACCCGAATTCCATCGCGCCGGGCAAGGGCCGGACGACGGGCATGGCGCCGACGATCGTCTACCGCGACGGCCGGCCGGTGCTCGTCGTGGGCGCTCCAGGGGCTACCAAGATCGTGACGGCCGTCGCCCAGGTGATCCTCAACGTGCTCGAGTTCGGGATGACGGTCCAGGACGCGATCTACGCGCCGCGCTTCGATTCGCAGGGTGGCCCGATCCGCGCCCAGCTCCGGATCCCGGAGTCCGTCTGTGCCGAGGTGCGCCGGTCGCACCCGATCCAGCGCCTGCCGATGGCCCACGGCGGCGTCGCGCTCGTCCATGGGATCTCGATCGACCCGGAAACCGGCGCGCTCGCCGGCGGTGCCGACGCGGGTTCCGCGGGAGTCGCCATCGCGGTCTGAGCCCGGCCCTACACTGGCACGGTTTCGGCGGTCGAGGGAGGGCGGCAATGAAGATCACGAACATCCGGACGATGCGCCTCGAAGGTCCCGATCCGCACGGGGTTGGCGGAGTGGAGCGGACCTGGCACGTCCTGTTTGTCCGTGTCGACACCGACGAGGGCGTCTACGGCCTGGGCGAAGCCGCCAACTTCATGGGCGACCGGCTCGGCATCGACTACGCCCGCGAGTGGCTCGTCGGCCGTGACCCACTCACGATCCTGCCGTTCGTGCGGGCGATGCTCTACGGCGGCCTGCCACCGTACGACCCGCAGATGAGCCCGACCGCAACGACGACCGGCGGCATCGTCTGGGCCGTGAGCGGCGTCGAGATGGCGCTCTGCGACCTCGCCGGCAAGATCCTCGGGACGCCCGTCTACAACCTGCTGGGCGGCGCCTATCGCGACCGGATCCGGATCTACCTCGACCGCAGTGGCGTGGCCGATCCGACCGACCTCGGCCAGTGGCGCGCCCTCGCCCAGCGCGTCAAGGACGACGGCTTCATGGACCTCAAGTTCGACGCGGAATGGATCGCCCCCGACCTTTCGGCAGATCCGTGGAACCGGGCGATGCGGCTCGACCAGATCAACCGGACGTTCGAGCGCCTGGCGATCGTCCGTGACGTCGTCGGCCCCGATGCCGAGATCACGCTGGACGGCCACATGAGCTTCGACGCGGAGACGGCGATCCGGCTTGCCCGGGCCCTGGCGCCCTTGAATCTCAAGTGGTTCGAGGATCCGGTGCCGATCGTCAATTTCGATGCCCAGAAGCGCGTCCGCGACGCGAGCCCGATTCCGATCTGCGCCGGTGAAATGCTCGTGCCCGATCAATTCCGCGAGATGATCGATCGGGGCGCCGTGGACATCATTCACCCCGACCTGCTGATGGTCGGCGGTGTCCACGAGGCGCGCAAGGTCGCCGACTACGCGGACCTGAACGCGATCCCGCTCGCCATCCACAACAACGGCTCGGCCATGAACACCGTCGCCTCGGCCCACGTCGCCGCCGCTTCGGCCAACTTCATCGGTCTCGAATACCACTTCTGGGACGCGAAATGGGTCGCCCAGGTCGTCCGCCGCGCCAACGGCCTGCCGCTCGTCGACGACCACGGCTTCGTGCCGCTCGACGACTCGCCGGGCTACGGCGTCGAGGTCAACGAGGAGATCGCCAGGAAGTACATCGCATCCGGCGAGACGCTCTTCTGATGGCGACCTTTCAGCCCGTTCCGCCCGAGCAGCTCGAGGCCCTTCGCCGCGAGGACTGCACGGCCGTCTACAACGTCATGAAGTTCGCGGGTCTCGCCGATCCGGACGCCTATTCCGGACCCGAGCTGCGCTGCCTCTTCCCGGACCTGCGCGCTGCCGATCATCGGCTACGCCACGACGGCCGAGTGGACGGCCGGCGAGACGGGCGGCGCCAACATCGACGCCCTGGCGTGGATCGACCACATGGAGGAGATGGCCGTCCCGCTGATCCCGGTGCTGGCCGACTCGGGCTCCCGGCCGGGCCGGGGCGGCATCGTCGGCGACGGGATGATCGCCGAGTACCTCGCGTTCGGGGCCGTCGGTGCCGTGATCGGCGGCAGCGTCATGGACGTCATCCCGATGGCGAAGCTCCGCACCCCGGTCTGGGCGACCGGCATCGTGCCGGCCTACGACCAGCTGCGGATGGCGTCCTGGGGCCGGCCCGTGGAGATCGGGCCGCTGAAGGTCGCCGACGGCGACATCCTGATGGCCGACCAGGGGGGCGTGATCCGGATTCCGCGCGACGCGGTCCAGGTCGTCCTGGACGGGATGGCCGCGTTCCGCGAACTGGAGCGCTCGATCGCCGAGATCTCGCGCCGGCCGGGCCTCACCGCGAAGCAGCTCCGAGCGTGGTACGCCGAGTTCGAACCGGAGTTCCTGGGCGACGAATCCTCGACTTGGGCGAACTCCTCGACCGCAATCCCGAGGGTCGTCGCGGCGGCCCGGAGCCGCCGATCGAACGTGAGGAACCGCAGGGGCCTGGCAGCTGCTCGACGGCCGCCAGGTGGATCGCATCGAGTGTCCGCAGATCCAAGAGAACAGCCAAGCACAGATGCGCGCGCGAGGCAGGCCTCGTCGACGGCCACGACCGTGAAGCGTCCCCAGTCCTGGGTGAGCGCCTTCTGGTATGTGGCCCGCTGATCGATGTCCGCGACCGTCCGGCAGAGGGCCATCTCGGCCTCCACCCGCGCCAGGCGCGATGCTGCCCAGTCTCCATCGGCCGCCATCTCGGCGAGGATTTCCTCGCGTCCGTCTTCGTCGAGATACCTCTTGATCAGGGCCGACGTGTCCATGGCAAGCATTCAGAACCGGTCCTCGCGCAGCTCGTCCAGGATGTCCATGCTCGTTCGACCGTCCGGGACCTTGAAGGGCGGTGGGAGCGGCGGTGGCGGCGTCGTGTCGCGCGGCGGGATGACGTGCCCGGCCGCGATCAGCTCGGCCATCGTCATGCGCTCACCCGGGGTTCGAATGGGTCCGATCTCGGCCACCGGGATGCCGTCGACCGTGATGACGATCCGTTCGCCAGCGCGGGCGCGAGCCACGACACGACTCGCGTAATTGCGAAGCTCCCGAATCCCGACGCGTTCCACGGAGTCGACTGTAGCACATGGACTACAGCGTGAGACCGCATCCGGCCCCGCGCCTGATCGGGCATGATGGAGCCGTCGGCGGGAGGCTCTGGGACGGTAGGGACATGGCACAGACAGCGGACGTCGTCGTCATCGGTTCGGGCGGATTTGGCGCCGCCACCGCGTACTTCCTCGCGAAGCGCGGCCTCACGGTCGCACTCGTCGATCGGTTCGCGATCTCCTCGCAGACGTCGCCGCGCGCGGCCGGCCTCGCCTCCACGATTCGGGCCACGGACGTCATGACCCGCGTCGCGAGCCGGGCGGCCGACCTGCTCGATGGCTTCGAGGCGGAGACGGGCCGATCGATCGGGGCGATCCGCGCGGGCAGCGTGAAGATCGCGCGCGAGCCCGAGGACGTTGCCGTCATCGAGCGAGACGAGGCGACCAGCCGCCGCTACGATCTGGGTGCGACGCGGATCGCACCGTCGGACGTCTCGACCTGGAACCCGCAGCTGCGGTCCGATGGGATCCTCGCCGCGCTCCACATCCCGACCGACGTCTACTTCGAGCCGCAGCAGGTGGCGATCGGCTTTGCCGCGGAAGCGGCCCGGCTCGGCGCCCGCCTGATCCCGATGACGCCGGTCGAGGCGGTTCGCCGCGACGCCAGCGGGCGGGTCCAGGGGGTCGACACGCTCGCCGGGCCGATCGACGCGCCGATCGTCATCGACGCGGCCGGCGCCTGGGCGAGGTCGGTCGCTCGGCTCGCCGGCTTCGAGATGCCCCTCGTGCCGATGCGTCACCAGCTGTTCATCACCGAGCCGATCGAGGGCGTCCGGCCCGAGCACGCGATGTTCCGGTTCATCGACTCGGCCGTCTACGGGCGGCCGTGCTGGGGCGGGCTGCTCATCGGCGGCTACGAGCCGGACCCGGTCGCCATCGACATGGATGCCCAGGCCCCCACCTTCCAGTCCGGGGACGTCGCGCTCGACTGGAGCGTGCTGCGCGCCCTGGCCGATCGAGTCGCCCAGCAGCTGCCCGGGCTGCGGGATGCCCCGGTCCGCCTCTACCGGGGCGGCGTCCCGACGCTCACCGTCGACGGCCAGCACATCGTCGGCCCGGTGCCCGGCGCCGAGGGGATGTTCGTGGCCGCCGGCTGCAACGTGTCGGGCCTCTCGATGTCGCCGGCGATCGGCGAGCAGCTGGCGCACTGGATCTGCGACGGCCAACCGACGGAAGACCTGGCGATCATGGCGCCGGACCGGTTCGGGCCCGAATGGCGGGACGACGCCGTGGCGCGCGCGGCCGCCGTCGAGCACTACACGACGTTCTACCGCTCCACGATCTAGGGGGCCAGCATGCCGCGCTTCTCGGCCAACCTCGAGTACCTCTTCACCGACGTCCCGTTCCTCGAGCGTTTCGCGCAGGCGAAAGCCGCCGGGTTTGACGCGGTCGAGATGCACTGGCTCCACGGTCGGGACGTTGCCGCCGTCCGCGGGCAGCTCGACGCGACGGGCCTCGCGCTCGACGCGATCAACGTCTACTGCGGTGACTTCCCGGCCGGCGACCGCGGCTTTGCCGCCGATCCGGCGCGGCGCGAGGAGTTCCGGGCCAGCATCACCGAGGCCATCGCCGATGCGACGACCCTGGGCGTGCCGCGGATGCACATCCTCGTCGGCAAGCGGATCCCGGAGCGCTCGAAGGCGGAGCAGTTCGGCTCGGTCGCCGTGAACCTCGCCTGGGCCGCGGAACAGCTGGCCGCGGCCGGCAGGCTCGGCCTGATCGAGGGCCTCAACCCGAACGACAACCCGGGCTACCTGCTCGAATCGATGGCCGATCTCGAAGGCTTGCTCAACGCCGTCGGCTCACCCGCCCTCGCCATCCAGTTCGACTTCTACCACCTGCAGCGCGTCCAGGGCGAATTGCTGCGGACGTTCGCACGCCTCCGCGATCGCGTCGGCCACATCCAGATCGCGGACGCCCCCGGCCGCAACGAGCCGGGCACCGGCGAGATCAACTACCGCAACGTGCTGAAGGCAATCGACGAATCGGGCTATCCGGGCTACGTCGGCCTCGAATACCGGCCGTCAGGATCGACGCTCGATTCGCTGAGGTGGGTCACGGAGTACGGGTATCGCATCGGTGGGTAGCGGCGGGGCGGCTCCGGTCCGTGCCGGATTTGTCGGCCTTGGCGTCATGGGCCGGCCGATGGCCGGCCACATCCTCGCCGCCGGAATCCCGCTGACCGTCCACTCCCGATCGCGCGGCCCGGTCGAGACGCTCGTCGCGGCCGGAGCGGCCGACGGCGGCTCGGCGGCGGGCGTCGCTCGTGCCGCCGACGTCATCGTCCTGATGCTGCCCGATCCTCCGGATGTCGCGGCCGTGCTCTTCGAGGCGGGCGGGCTTGCCGAGGGCCTGGGCCCCGGGTCGGTCGTCGTGGACATGAGCACCGGCGATCCGCTGCTGGCCCGCGAATGGGCGGCCCGGCTGGCGACCGACGGGGTCGACTTCCTCGACGCCCCGGTGTCCGGCGGGGAGGCGGGCGCCATCGCCGGCAGCCTCTCGATCATGGTCGGCGGTTCGAGCGACGCGCTGGAGCGGGCACGGCCCGTCCTCGCCGCGATGGGTTCGCGAATCGTCCACATCGGCGCGAGCGGTTCCGGCCAGATCGCCAAGGCGGCGAATCAGCTCGTGGTCGCGGCCACGATCCAGGCCGTCGCGGAAGCCCTCCTCCTCGCGGCCAAGGCCGGCGTGGATCCGGCGCGGGTCCGCGAGGCGCTGCTCGGCGGGTTTGCCGCGAGCCGGGTCCTCGAGCTCCACGGCCAGCGCATGCTCGACGCCAACTTCAAGCCGGGCGCGCGCGCCGCGCTCCACCTCAAGGACGCCCGGATCATCCAGGGCCTGGGCACCTCCCTCGGTTCGCCGATGCCCGCGTTCGACGTGGTCGCGCAGGCGCTAGAGTCCCTCGTGCAGGGCGGCGGCAGTGACCTCGATCATGCTGCGCTCGTGACGCTGCTCGAAGACGAGGCCGGCATGCGGGTCGCCTCGGCCACGGAACGGAGCCACTGATGTCGATTTCCGAAGAGACGCGGTCGCCGGCCGCCACGACCGCCCAGGCCACGGCGGGCCGCCCCGGCGTCGTCTACGTCAACGGCGAGTTCAAGCCGACGGACCAGGCCACGGTCTCGGTCTTCGACCACGGCCTGCTCTACGGCGACGGCGTCTTCGACACGATGTTCGCGACCTATGGCTACATCTTCAAGCTGCGCGAGCACCTCGACCGATTCGGCCGCTCGCTCCGGGCGACGCGGATGACGCTCGCCATCCCGGAGGCGGATCTCGAGGGCGTGATCATCGAGACGGTCGCCGCGAACCACCTCCGCGACGCGTACATCAAGGTCGTGGCGACCCGCGGCGTCAGCCCGGAGCCGCTGCTCGACCCGCGCAACACGACGCCGACGCTCATCGTGTTCGCCCGGCCGTACCTCTCCCTCGCCGGCGCCGGCAAGCGCGAGACCGGGCTCTCGACGAAGCTCACCTCGATCCAGCGGGTGGGCCACGCCGCCCTCGACCCGCGGGTCAAGAACCTGAACTACCTCAACCTCGTCCTCGCCAAGTTCGAGGCGATCAACTCGGCCGCCGACGAAGCGCTGCTCATCGACGAGGACGGCTACGTGTGCGAGGCGCCCGGCTACAACCTGTTCGCCGTCCGGGACGGCGTCGTGATCACCCCCGAGCGCGGCGTGCTCGAAGGGATCACCCGTGAAACAGTTCTCCAGATCTGCGGCGAGCTAGGCATCCCGACCGCAATCAAGAGCCTCGCCCCGTTCGACCTGTTCGTGGCCGACGAGATCTTCCTGACCAGCACGGCCGCCGGGCTGGTGCCCGTGACGAAGGTGGACGGCGCCGCCATCGCCGACGGCCGGCCCGGTTCGTTCTTCAAGCGCATCGACGCCGCCTACGACGAGATGCAGCGCTCCGGTCGCCACGGCACGCCCATCCCGGGCTGATGGCCCGGGCGCTCCCGCAGGCTCTCGAATTGGCCAACTGGGCCTCTCGCCGTCCAGCACAATAGGACCTGCGCAGAACGCCCCAGCGTGTCCATGCCGGCCTCACCGCGCCGGCCAGCCAGGCGCGTCGACGCAGACGAGGGATCCATGAAGCGAGTCTTTGCGGCGGGTGGCAAGGCAGTCCTGCGCGACGTGCCGGAGCCCGTATTGCGGCCGGGTCACGTGCTGGTCCAGACCGCGTTCTCGGCGATCAGCTCCGGAACCGAGGGCTACATCCTCCGGGGGACGGCCGATCCGAACCACCACAACAGCGAGTACCCGGATCCGTCGAGCCCGGGTGTGCAATACCGCGATCCGTCCGTGCCGTATCGCGGCCCGCAGCCCCTGACCCAGAACGACGGGGCCTTCGCGTCGATCGGCTACAGCAATGCCGGCCGGGTGCTCGCGGTCTCGCCGGAGGTCATCGACCTGAGGCCAGGCGATCGCGTCGCCTGCAGCGGCAGCCAGTGCGCCGTCCACGCCGAGCTCGTGTCCGTGCCGCGAAACCTGATCGCGCGCGTGCCGGAGAACGTCGGCCTCGACCACGCGTCGTTCGTGACCCTCGGCGCGATCTCCATGGAGGCGCTCCGCCGGACCCAGACCCACTTCGGCGAAATCGTCGTCGTCTACGGGCTCGGCCTCCTTGGCCTGATGTGCACCCAGATGGCCAGCTACGGCGGCATCCGCGTCGTCGGCATCGACATCGATCCGCGGCGCCTCGAGCAGGCCAAACGGATGGGAGCGGATCTCGTCCTCAACGCGCGAACGGACGACCTGCTGGCCGGGGTCCGCGGCTTCACCAACGGCTTCGGGGCGGACGGCGTGATCCTCGGCATCGTGGACGAGTCCAGCGAGCCGCTGAATCTCTCGTTCGAGATGGCCCGCCATCGCGGCGTGGTCGTCGGCCTCGGCCTCTTCGGGATGGATATCGGCCGGTCGCGGATGTTCGACCACGACATCAGCTTCGTCGGGTCGCGCGCCTACGGGCCCGGTCGCTACGACCCGGTCTTCGAGGAAGGCAACGTCGATTTCCCGATCGGCTACGTCCGCTGGACCGAGAATCGCAATCAGCAGGAGTTCCTGCGCGAGCTGTCCGTGGGCGCGGTCAAGGTCGATGAGCTGGCGCCGATCCGGGTCCCGATCGCCGAGGCCCCGCGCGCCTGGGAGCTGCTGAAGACGCCGGATCGCCCGGCGACCGTGCTGATCGATTACGGCCAGGGCGCCTGACGATGTCGGCCGATGCGATGGGCACTCGCCGCCCGATCGCGGCCGATGACCAGTTCAAGCTGCGCTGGCTGAGCCAGCCGCGTCTCTCGCCGAATGGCGATCGGGCGGTCGTCACGGTCACGTGGCTCGATCGCGACCACGACCGGATCGTCAGCCAGGTCGCCTGGCTGGCCACGAACGGCGACGGCGAACTCACCTCGGAGAGCGCCACGGCCGGTCGCGATCATGACGCCCACTGGGGCCCGGACGGCCGCCGCCTGGCGTTCGTCTCCGATCGTTCCGGACGGTCGCAGGTCTGGCTGCACGACACGGTCGTGCGCTCGGCCCGGCCCCTCAGCGATTCCCCGGCCGGGGCTTCGGGCCCGACCTGGGCGCCCGACGGCGAATCGATCGCCTACGTGGCCGCCGATCCGCTGCCGGGTCCGAACGCGCCGTACA
The DNA here is from genome assembly GCA_963716375.1 of uncultured Chloroflexia bacterium. Taxonomy (GTDB): domain Bacteria; phylum Chloroflexota; class Limnocylindria; order Limnocylindrales; family CSP1-4; genus VGPE01. The sequence goes on from OY970306.1 coordinate 501,174, forward strand.
CCGTGGCGCCGTTCCACTGGAAGATCGACGGCGTCGGCGTCGTCGCCGGTCCCACGCGGCGGCACGTGTGGGTCGCGTCGACGGGCGGCGGCGCGGCGCGCAAGCTGACCGACGGCGACTGGGACGACGACCTGCCCCGCTACTCGCCCGACGGCTCGACGATCGCCTTTCGCTCGAATCGAACGGACGGCCGCCAGACGAGCAGCACGGCCGAGCTGTGGCTGGTGCCCGCGGCCGGCGGTGAGCCACGGCTGCTCGTCCCGGCACTCGGCGCGCTCCGGATGCACGCCTGGTCGCCCGACGGCAAGTGGATCGGCTACATCGGCCACCGCCAGGGCGAAGCCCAGGGGGTCAACAACGACGTCTGGCTCGTCGAGGTCGAGACGGGCGTCGCGCGCAATCTCACGAGCCAGATGGACCGGCCGATGGGCCAGTGGGTCCGCTCCGATCCACCCGGCATGTTCGTGCCGCCGGATCTCGCCTGGTCACCCGGCGGCGAGGCCGTCTACGTGGTCTATGCCGACGGCGGCACCAGCCGCGTCGCCCGCTTCGGCCTCGACGGCGGCGTCGCCGCGGTGGTGGCCGGGGACATCGGCTGGTTCACGTTCGGGGTCGCGTCGGCGAGCGGCCACATCGCGGCCCTCGGCTCGGGACCCGAGGACCCGGGCGAGCTCGTCATCGTGGAGCCCGACGACGGCTCGGTCCGGACGATCACGAACGTGGCCGGCGAGTGGCGCTCAGGGATCGCCTTCGGGCGCCTGGAGCGGATCGAATTCGCGGCGCCGGACGGCCAGTCGCTCGAGGCGTGGATCCAGCACCCTGCCGCGCGGCGCGCCGGGGAGCGGCTCCCGCTCGTCCTCCTCATCCACGGTGGACCGCACTGGCCGCTCGGCGTCCGCTTCGGCCTCGAGTTCCGCCGGATGGCCGAACAGGGCTACCGCGTCCTGTACATGAATCCGCGCGGCAGCATGGGCTACGGCAATGCCTATTCGCAGGCCAATGTCGGCGACTGGGGCGGCATCGACGCCCGGGACCTGCTGGCGGCGGTCGATGCGGCGTGCGCCAGGCCGGATGTCGACCCGGACCGAGTCGCGGTCACGGGTGAGAGCTACGGCGGCTTCATGACGAACTGGCTCGTCGCCACCACGGACCGATTCCGGGCGGCCGTGACCCAGAGCTGCATCAGCGACATGCGCAGCGAGTACCTCACGACGGACGATCCACCGGGCTTCGACTGGGACATGGGGGGGCCGCCATGGGCCTTCCCGGAGCGCTATCAGCGCCTCTCGCCGATCAGCCACGTCGAGGACATCCACACGCCGCTGCTCCTGGTCCATTCGGAACTGGACCAGAACTGCCCGATCAACCAGAGCGAGCAGCTCTACACGGCCCTGCAGCTCCTCGGTCGCGAGGCCGAATTCCTGCGATTGCCGGGCGAGGGCCACCTCGTGAACCTCGTCGGCCGGCCGACCAGCCGCCTCGCCCGGATCGAGGCCACCGATCGATTTCTCGCCCGTCACCTGCAACCCTGAGGAGGATTCGATGACGATCAAGGTCTTCCAGGTCGATCCGTCGCCCGATCTCGAGCCATTCGCGGTCGAGCGGGCCGGGATCGCCCAGGCCGGCGGCGAACTCGTCATCGGTAACTGCACGACCGAGGACGAGGTCATCGCCAAGGCCGGTGACGCCGAGATCTTCTGGGTCGGCTGGGAGCCGCTGATGACCCGGCGGGTCATGGAGGCGCTGCCGAATTGCCGCCTCGTCGTGCGCTGGGGCGTCGGCTACGACCAGATCCCCGTCAAGGACGCCAACGATCTCGGGATCGCCGTCGGCAATGCCCCGGCCTACGGGACGGACGACGTCGCGGAGCACGCCATCGCGCTCCTGCTGGCCACGGCCCGCCGCGTGCCGTGGTTCCACCTGGGCATGGTCGCGGGAGGCTGGCCGGATAACGGCGCGCACCCGATCCACCGGATGAAGGGCCGCACGCTCGGGGTCATCGGCGTCGGCCGGATCGGCAGTGCGGCCGCCCGACGGGGGATCGGCCTCGGGCTGCGGGTCATCGGCTACGACAAGTACCGCCCGGCCGACGAGCTGCGGGCGATGGGCGTGGAGCCGGTCGGCCTCGACGAGCTGTTGGCCGAATCCGACTACGTCACGCTCCATGTGCCGCTGAACGACGAGACCCGCGGGCTGATGAGCGCCGCCCGCCTGGCGCAGCTCCGGCCGGAGGCGATCCTCGTGAACACGAGCCGCGGCCCGGTCATCGAGGAGCCGGCGCTCATCGAGCTGATGCGCGCGCGGGGGATCACGGCGGCCGCCCTGGACGTCTTCGCGAGGGAGCCGCTCTCGGCGGACAGCCCGCTGCGGAGCCTGGACAATGTCATCCTGACGCCGCACGCCGCGGGCTACTCGATCGAAGCCTCGGCGGACCTGCGGGCCGACATGGTCAACACGGTCGTGGAGTGGATGCGCGATTCGTGGTCCGGCCGCGTCGTCAACCCGACGGTCCGGGACCACCTCCGACCGCGCCTGCATTCCTGAGATCGGCCGGGCGGGCTGCGGTCCGCCGACTTGCCGGCCCGGGTCGCGAATCCGGGCCTCATGACCTCGTCGATACGATGACACCGCGATCACACCGTTGAGGGGAGCCTGAGCTGATGGCGATTGATCGAGTCGAGAGCTTCGTGCTCGTCCACCAGATGGCGCGCGGGCGCGGTCCGTCGATCGCCAACTACCGGACGCGGGAATTGGTGATCCTCAAGGTCACCGACAGCAGCGGCGCCGTCGGCTGGGGCGAGACCTATGCCGTGGCCGGGATCGTCGGCATCCTCGCCGACGTCGAGAAGCTGCTCATCGGGCGCGACCCGATGCGGGCCCGGGAGATCTGGACCGACACCTCGAACACGACGGACAGCGCCTGCGCCACCAGCGTCGTCTCGATCGCCATCGACGACCTGCGCGGCAAGCTCCTGGGCGTGCCTGTCTCGACGCTGTACGGCGGCTCGCTCCGGAAGCGGGTGCGGGCGTACGCCTCGAGCGGCGGCTATTACGACGGCGTCGATCCGAAGGACAGCTGGCCGGAAGAGCTGGCCGAGCTCGCGGCGGCCGGCTTCACCGCGGTCAAGCTGCGCGTCGGCCGCTACCCGATCGCGCACGAGCTCGACCTCATCGAGCAGCTGCAGGCGGCCCATCCGGCCATCGAGTTCATGGCCGACGGCAACGCGGCGTACACATACCCCCGTGCGCTCGAGATGGCCCGCGGGCTCGCCCGCCTGAAGTTCCGCTGGTTCGAGGAGCCGATCCCCCAGACGGACTACGCGGGCTACGACCGGCTCCGGACGGCGATGGACTTGCCGCTGGCGGGCGGCGAGGGCCTCGTGACGCGCGGCGAGGTCCGCGAATTCCTGCTCGCCAAGAAGGCCGACATCATCCAGCCCGACGTCGCGATGTGCGGCGGCATCGGCGAGTCGCAGTTCATGGCCGACATGGCGCGGCTGTATGCGACGCAGTACATCCCGCATATGTGGGGCGGCGCCCTGATGGTCGCGGCGACGATGCAGGTCCTGGCCATCCTGCCCGACCCGACGAAGTCGCCGGCGACGGAGCAGCCGCTCCTCGAATTCGACCAGACGGAGAATCCGTTCCGCGAGCACCTGCTCTCGACCCCGCTCAAGATGGGCGCCGACGGCTGGTTCGACATCCCGAACGGCCCGGGCCTGGGCGTCGAGGTGGACGAGGCGTTCGTCAAGGCGCACGCCATCGATCCGTCGAAGGCGCCGGCGCACACGGCCTACGAGGCACCGAAGGTCGCGGCTGCCGCAGCGACGCACTAGCGTGGCCGGCGGTCAGGGCCCACCGGGCGGAGGGACGTCGACCGGCCGGCGGGTGGTCGGGTTCGGCATCGTCGGTGCCGGCCACATGGCGCGAACGTATGCCAACTGCCTCGCCTCCCATACGCCCGGCGCCCGGCTGACTGCCGTGACCGGCGGCACGCGCGCCGGCCAGCTCGCGGCGGACTTCGACGTCCCGGCGGAACCGGATCTCGAGGCGCTGCTTGCGCGGGCCGACGTCGGGGCCGTCATCCTGGCCACGCCGCACTCGCAGCACCTGCCGCAGACGCTCCTCGCGGCGGCCGCGGGCCGTCACGTCTACGTCGAGAAGCCGATGGCCCTCAACATCGCCGAATGCGACGCGATGATCGAGGCCTGCCGAGCGGCGGGCGTGCTGCTCACCGTCAACAAGGTCAGCCGGTTCCGCGCGTCGCCGCGCACGGCCAAACGACTGCTTGATGACGGCCGGATCGGGCCGTTGCGCATGATCCGCTTCACCAGCTCCGTCCCGGGCTATCCCCATGACTCGAAGGGCTGGACGGCCGATCCGGCCGAGGGCGGCGTGATCCTCGACATGGGCGCCCACGTGTTCGACCAGATCCGCTGGCTCACGGGCTCCGAGGTCCGCCGGGTGTTCGCGAGCCTGCGCGACTTCGAGGCATTCCCGCCGAACCACAAGAGCGCGATGGTCCAGCTGGAGCTCGCCAACGGCCTGCCGGTCCAGTACTGGATGAGCTTCGAGATGCCGCTGCCGGGAGTCGGCTCGCAGTCGCAGGCCGTCCTGATGGGTTCGACGGGGCTCATCGACTGCGACTACTTCGGCGCGGTCAGGATCACGGCCGGCGACGGCTGGGAGACGGTCTTCGTCATGCCCCCGTTCGACGGCAACCGCGATCCCAGGAGCCCGGTGCGCCTGGCCGCGTTCGCCGAACAGGTGCAGGACCTGGCCGATGCGATCGTCGATGGGCGCGCCCCGGCCGTGGCGCCGGAGGATGGCCGGGCTGCCGTCGAGATCGCCCAGGCCGCGGTCCAATCGTCGGCGACGGGCCGGTCGGTCGAGCTGCCGCTGGCGGCAGCCCCGTCCGGAGGGGCGGGCCCGGCGTGACCGATGACGGAGCGGGCCTGCCCGCACCAGATCGCCTCCCGGAACACTCCCCTCAGCCGACGCCTGCGCAGCGGGCCGCCGGGGTGGCCGCCCTGGTCGGGGCGATCCTCTGGCCGCTTGCGCTGCTGGCGCTGGCGGACGCAAGCCTGTCGGACTGCGTGAACGGCGCGAGCTGCCTGCCGGCCAGTACGGCCGTGGCGCCGCTGGCCCTCGCCACGATCCTCATGACGGTCGGGATCGCCGGGCTGGAGACGCGTGCACCGGGGGAGATGGGGCTCGCGGATCTCGTCGGCGATCTCACGATCGGCACGGCCGCGGCCCTGTTCACGCTGGTCGTGGCGCTCGGAGCCGTTGGGCTGATCGGGCCGGGCTTCCTGCTGCTCGTGATCGGCTCCGTCATCTTCGGGGTCCGGGGCTGGAACGGCCGCCGGCGGGCGCAGTTCGGCAGCATGCTCGTGGCGATCGGGATGCTCACCGTCCTCGTCTTCGTGCTGCTGGCCTCGACCGTCGGGACGTCCACGGTCGGGGGCTTCGAGAGCCCGGCCCTCGTCGGCCTGCTGATCTATGCCGTCGGTTGGGGCTGGCTCGGGCTCAGCCTCGCCCTCGGCCGGCCGCTCGCGCCGCCGCCCTACAAGGATCCGAAGACGGCGCCCCGGGCACTGCGCGGCACGAAGCCGCGCCAGTAGGACTCGCGGGGCTGATCTGGGTCCATCGATCTCAACGAGTCATCGGCGGACTCAATGTTCGCGCCCGTCGGCATTCCCCTGGTCTCCCGATGAGCGTCCGTCTCAGGCCATTCATCGGCTGACTCATTGCGGGTCAACGGACGGCGCCGGTCTCGTTCGAGGCGCCGCGTGACGTGATTGTGCCTCCCGCGTCCCACCGGGGCGGCTCGGCCAGGTCCCGGGCGTCTCGTTGAGTCCGGCGATGACTCATTGAGAGACTGCTGCCGGTCATTGTGGGTGAATGCGGCCGATGCTCGGCGCCGGCAGCCCGAACTCAGCCGATATAGGGCGCGATCGCCTCGATGGCCCGGTCGATCTCCGACTCGGTGTTGTAGACGTGTGGCGAGAACCGGATCGAGGTGCCGCGGACCGAGGCCTTGATGCCGGCGTCCTTGAGCGCCTCGCGGACGGGCTCCGCGTTGGCGATCGGGACGCAGACGAGCGACGAGGCCGGTGCCGGGACGCCGGTCCCGGCCGCCAGCCGCTGCGCCAACTGGCGCACGCCGTCGAACAGCCCCGACTCGTGCCACGACGCCAGCAGCCGCAGGGACTCGCTCGCGCCGAGCCAGGGGAACCACGCCCGGGAGACATCGAACCGGGCGGCCGTCGCCGAAAGCGACAGCGGTCCGCCGAAGTAGCGGTTGAACGGCTGGTCGGCCGCGCGCCAGTTGGCGTTGTGGGCCTCGAGATGGTCCCAGCGGTCCGGCCGGACGTAGAAGTACGCCGTTCCGCGCGGTGAGAGCAGGTGCTTGTAGCCGGCGCAGACGAGGTACGTGACCTTGGCCAGGATCTCGCCAAGCTCCACGAACGGGATCGACTGCGTGCCGTCCACGAAGAGGTCAGCGCCGACGGCTTCGGCGCGCTCGGCGATGGCCGCGAGATCGGCGGTCTTGCCGGTCTGCATCTGGGTCAGGCTGAAGGCGACGAGCTTCGTGCCCGGCCGGATCGACTCGGCCAACCGGTCGAACGGCACCTCCCGGACGACGGCGCCGCGGCGCGCCGCGACCAGGATCGGGTAGAGCGTGGAGGTGAACTCGTCGTCGGGGACCACGACCTCGTCGCCGGGTCGCAGCGAGACCGCCACGACGCCGGCACCGACCGAGGCGGCCGGAATGTAGGCGATATTCTCGGGCACCGTCCCGATCAGGGACGCGAAGTCGGCCCGGCAGCGGTCCGACGGCCGGTCCCAGTCCTCGATCCAGTTGCCCTGCCCCGACTGCCACGAATGGAGGGCTCGCTCGAGGACTTCGACGGTCGGCCGCGGCGGCAGGCCATAGGTGGCCGTGTCGAGGTAGATCGACCCGGGCGCCGCCGCGAACAGCGAGCGCACGATCGGATCCGTGCCCGGACCCCCGTCCGCTTTCGAGCCCTTGGCGCCGGCGGCCACGCCGCGCACCGGCGTTCGCGGCCGCCGGGCCGGCCGAACCCCGGGGACGGCCGGAACCGCGGGGGCCGGTGTGACCTTCGCGTCGGCTGACTTCCTGGCCATGGTTACGCCCAACCCATCTTGCCGCCGCCGAAGTTGATGGCAGTGCGTCTTGAGGTGGGTGAAGGTGTTCAGCGCCTCGATCCCGAGATCCTCTCCGAGGCCGCTCATCTTGTGACCCTCGTACGGGACGTTGACCGGCAGGTAGTGCGGGCAGTTGGTCCAGATGATGCCGGCTTCCAGGCGCTCCGCGACGCGGAAGGCCCGCCCGAGGTCGGTCGTCCAGACCGTGGCCGCCAGGCCGTACATCACGTCGTTGGCGATCCGGATCGCGTCGTCCTCGTCCTCGAAGGTCATGACCGACAGGACCGGCCCGAAGATCTCCTCCTGGGCGATCCGCATGTCGGGCGTGACGTCCGTGAAGATCGTCGGCTCGACGTAGTAGCCCGCGCGCCGATCGCCGATCTCGGCGCGCGCCGCCACCGAGCGCCAGCGTCGCGCCCCCGCGCCTGCCCTCCTCGATGTAGCCGTTGACCCGCTCGAGCTGCACGTCGGAGATCAACGGCCCAGCTGGGTCGACGGATCGCCGGGGTCGCCGACCTTGATCTGTCGCGCCCGCTCGACGAACGCCTCGATGACGTCGTCCTTGACCCGCTGGTCCACGAGCAGTCGCGAGCCGCTCGTGCAGATCTGGCCGCTGTTGTAGAAGCTCGTGAACAGCGAGCCCGAGATCGGCCTGCTCCATGTCGGCATCGGCGAAGACGATGTTCGGCGTCTTGCCGCCGAGCTCGAGATGGACGCTCTTGATGAACTGGGACGAGACCCGCAGGATCTCCTGCCCGACCACCGTCGAGCCGGTGAACGTCAGCTTCGGCACGCGCGGATGCGCGACTAGCGCCGCGCCCGTCGTCGGTCCATCGCCGTGGACGACGTTGAAGACACCGGCCGGCATGCCCGCCTCGAGGCAGAGGCGGCCGAGCTCAGTTCGTCGAGAGCGGTGTCTGCTCGGCCATCTTGAGGATGACGCTGTTGCCGACCGCCAGGGCCGGCGCCGTCTTCCAGCACGCCAGCAGGAACGGGTAGTTCCACGGCGAGATCGCGCCGACGACGCCGTAGGGCTCGCGCTTCGAATAGACGAAGTATCCGGCGTCGGCCGGGTGCGTCCGCCCGTCGGGCAGCTCGGCGAGGCCCGCGAAGTAGGTGAAGAAGTCGGCCGCGATCGCCGACTTCGCCGACGGCCTGTGCGAGGGGCTTGCCCGTGTCCTGCGACTCGACGGCGCCGATCTCCGCCTGGTGCTCGCGAATGAGATCCGCGACCCGGCGCATCGTCCGGGCTCGCTCGCCGGGTCCCGACCGCGACCACGTGCCGGCCTCGAAGACGCGGCGGGCGGCCTTGACGGCCCGATCGACGTCCTCCGCCTCGCCGAAGGCGACGTTGTGCGATGACGTTGCCGGTGGCCGGATCGATCGTCGGGAACGTCTTGCCGGAGGCCGACGGCACCTCGCGGCCATCGATCAGGTGGCTGACGGTCTCGAGCTTCTCGGCGACCTGCATCGGGCGACCTCCTGGAGATTGTGCGGGCGACGGGCGAGTATCATCGGGCCAGCCGACGGCCGAAGCAAACCGCCCTGCCGGCACTGCCCGAACTGCCCCGGTCGCCCCACCGGACTCCGAGCGCCGGTGGTCCCGCCGGAGGCTCCCAACCGATCGTCGAGGACGCTTCGTGACGCTTGATGCCACCTCCGGCCGGCCGCTGACGGCAGTGATCATGGACGGCCTGCCCGGCGACGGCCCGTTCTACGAGCCCCCGCGCCGGCTGCTGGCCGAGCGCGGCGTGGAGCTCCTCGCCCCGACCGGGGACGACGAGCGGAGGAGTGCGCTGGCCGCGGCGGACGTGGTGATCGTGCTCGGCCGAACCGTCATGCCGGTCGAGCTGATCCCGACCCTTGCCGAATGCGTCGGCGTCCTCTGCTACAGCATCGGCATGGACAAGGTGCCGGTGGCGGCTCTCGAGGCGGCCGGGATCCCGGTCCGCAACGTGCCAGACCACTGCACCGACGAGGTCTCGGATCACGCGCTGATGCTGCTGCTCGCCGCGGAGCGACGCCTCGGCGCCCAGTTGCGGGCGATGGACCGCAGCGATTGGCGGACGGCCCAGGCGAGCCCGGAGATCGGCCAGGTCCACCGGCTGCGCGGCCAGACGCTGGCGGTGATCGGGGCCGGGCGGATCGGCCGGCTCGTGGCCCGCAAGGCCCGCGTCTTCGGGTTCCGGACGATCGCCGTCGATCCGTTCCTCACCGCCGATCCCGAGCCGGACTTCCCGCTCCGCACGCTGGACGAGGCCCTGCCGGAGGCGGATGCGATCGTGATCTGCGCGGCGCTCAGCGATGCGTCGAAGGGCCTCATCGGCGCGGCGACGCTGGCCCGCGTCAAGCCCGGGCTGATCCTCGTCAACGTCGCCCGTGGCGGGTTCATCGACGAGGCCGCCCTGGCCGCAGCGCTCGGCGACGGCCGGGTGGCGGTCGCGGCGCTCGACGTCCGCGCGCCCGAACCGCCGGACCCGGAGCACGACCTCCTGGGCGGGCTGCCGAACGTCATCTCGACCCCGCACACGGCGGCCAATTCGATCGAGGCCGTGGAGGACCTCCACCGCAAGGGCGCGGCCACGGTCATCGCCCTCCTCGAGGCCGCCGGCCGGTTGCCGGCCACCGAACAGGTCGCCTGAGCAGGTCGGGCCGATTCCGATGCGTGTCCTGATCACCGGTGCCGCCGGCCGCATGGGCGCCCACCTCACGCGGCTGCTGGCCGGGGAAGGCCACCAGGTGCGGGCGTTCGTGCTGCCCGGCGATCCCAACAACCAGCAGATCGACGGCCCCAACGTGGAGATCGTGCCAGGGCGTCTCGAGGATCCCGAGTCGGTCGGCCGGGCCGTGGACGGCGTGGATGCGATCGTCGCGCTCGCGGGCGCGCTCACGTCACGCCTCGCCTCCGACCAGCAGTTCTTCGACGCGAATCTCGGCGGCACGTTCAACCTGCTGATGGCGGCCCGGACCCGCGCGCCGAACCTGACCCGCTTCATCTATGCCAGCAGCGACGCCGTCTACTGGTCCGGCGCGGTGCGCCCAGCCGCGTTCCTGCCGGTCGACGAATCGCACCCCCGGCAGCCCGGCTCGATCTATGGCGCCACGAAGCTCGGTGCGGAGGAGCTCTGCCTGACCTTCATGCGGGCGTACGGCATCCCGGCCACGATCATCCGGCCGACGGCCACGGCCGACGCCTGGGAGCTGATCGAGCCCGACAGCGTCTTCGGCCGGCGGCTCTTCGTCGGCGGCGCGATCCGCTTCATCGAGGCGGCCGCGAACCCGTCCGCGGATGAGCTCGAGCTGCTGGCCGCGCTGCGCGTCCACGACACCGGCCGCGACCGCCTCTTCGTGCTGGCGGACCTCGACGGCCGCGTCGCGACGACGATCCTCTCGGACGCGCGCGACACGGCCGCCGGCCTGCGGCTGATGCTGACCGCGCCCGGCAGCGGTCGGGGAGGCGTTCAACATCGGCCCGGCGGCGCCACATTCCGAGGAGGCGCTCGTGGCGCACCTCGCGTCGCGGCTGGAACTCGACTACGTTGTGATCCGGCGGCCGGCGATCCGCGCGAGCTGGTACGTCTCGAGTGCCAAGGCGCGCGGCGTTCTCGGCTACGAGCCCGTTCACTCGGTCTTCGAGATGGTCGACGAGGCGGTGGCCGCGCGACAGGCGCGCGTCGCTGCCGGATCGTGACGAAGGAGGCGTTCCGTGGCGGTTGAGACGGCCGGCAGCACCGGCATGGCGGGACCTGGCGCCACGACCCGCGCCGACGGGAGCGCCGCGGCCGCGGCCGATCGCCTGGCCGGGTACCTCGCCGCGCGGCGCCGCGGCACGGACTGGCTCCTGGCACGGGTCAACCCGGACGGCTCCATCGGCGACGTCAGCCTCGGGTACAAGTACTACCGCGCGCCGTGGGCGTTCGCGGCCACCGGCGAGGTCGTGGCGGCGCACGCGACCGCCGCGCTGGATCCGGGCGCAACCTCCTGACCGCCGACCACCGGATCGACGGCCCGCTGCGCATCCTGGCCGACGGCTGGGCCTACCGCGACTCGGCGCTCGTCGTCGGGGCCCAGATGATCCACCAGTACGACCTCGGCATCGGCATCCTGCCGAGCCTGCTCGCCGACCAGGACCCGATCTCCGGCTCGATCGCGAACGACCACCTCGACGACGGCTCGCTCAGCGACGACGGCGACATCCCCTATGCCTGCGGCGTCGGGTTCGCGGCCCTCGCCTGCGGCCAGCTCGAGCCGGCGCGCAGGATCGCCGCGTTCCTGCGCCGGATCTACGACGCGCAGACGTCGCTGCCGGACAGCTTCTTCTGCTTCTGGTCTCGCTCGCGACAGGCGCCGATCTGGCGCGACGACCCGGATTTCCAGCTCCGAATGGTGGTCGACAACCAGGAGGATCGATCGCAGCGCTGGACGATCGGCGGGATCTCGGCCGGGTTCCTCTGCCGGCTCTACCTCGCCGATCCGGACCCTGCCTACCTGGAGCTCGCGCGACGCTACCAGGCGTTCTCGATGGCCGCGACCGACGCCCAGTTCAAGTACCCGGCCGTCTGCAAGAGCAGCTGGGGCAGCTCGCTCCTCTACGAGATCACGGGCGAAGCGGTCTATCGCGACTGGACCCTGCGGATGGGCGACTGGTACGTCGCGACCCAGACGGCGGAGGGGTACTGGCATCCACTCCACGAGGCGCACGAGGCCGACCGGATCGAGGTCACCCTCGAGTTCGTGATGCACCTCGACACGCTGATCGGCGCGCTCGCATCGCGACCGTAGCGCGCGACCGGGGAGGGGAGCGATGAGCGCCGCGGTCGATCCCGCCACGGCCGAGATCACGTATCGGCGCGCCCGCAGGGACGATGCCGAGCGGACGTTCGAGATCGTCCAGCTCGCCCAGGGCGACCTCGACCGGCGCATGGGCCGGCCCGTTGCCCACGCGCTGCCCGCGGCCCGCGTCATTCGCTTCCGGCACTTCTGCGTCCAGTACGACGCCGACCGATTCTGGGTCGCCGAAGCGGGCGGCCAGATGATCGCGGCCGGGTACGCCGTCCTGCGGGACGACGTCTGGTACCTCGGGGCGCTGCACGTGCTGACGGCGTGGCAGGGCCGGGGCGTCGGCGCGGAGCTGATCCGGCGCTGCCTGACCGGCACCCGGCCGAGCACCGCGATCACCGTCCTGACCGACGCGGGCAACCCCATCTCGAACGGGCTGTACATGCGCTTCGGGATGCTGCCGCAGGTGTCGACGCAGGGCTTCGACGGGCCGATCGATGGCGGGCTCGCGACGCCGGGTTCGGCAGGCTGGCCGGCGGGTTCGAGGTTGGGCGTGACGCAGGGGTCTGCGCCCGCATTCGAGACGCGACCGATCGATCTTTCGATCGATCTGGCGGCGCTCTCGGCGTTCGATCTCGGCGTCCGTCGGGTTCAGCCGTCCGACCGACCACGAGTTCTGGATGGGCGTGCCCGGCCTCACCGGCGTCCTGCTCGTCCGGGACGGCTCGGCCCGGGGCTACGCGTACGCATCGACGGCCGGCGCCATCGGCCCGGTCGCCGTCGCGGACCCGGCGGACCTGCCGGCGGCGCTGGACGAGTGTGTCGAGATCGCCCGCCAGGGCGGCGCGACGACCATCCACCTGCGCCTGTTCGGCTCGACTCGGCTCGGCGCGGAGTGGGCGATTCGGCGCGGCCTCCGTCTCGGCGGGATCGGCCTGATGCTGAGCTCCCGGCCCGTCGGTCGATTCGAGGGCTACGTCACCTCCGGCGCCGACGCACTCTACTGAACGGGAAGGTGTCGCCGCCGCCCCGGCCATCGCCTGACAACACGAGAAGGGACCCGCAATGCGCGTCGTCACGGATCTGCCGCATCGAGTCCGCGAGATCGAGAACACGTGGGTGCCGCTGCCCGGCACCGACGAGCGGATGGCAGCGCGGATCTTCCTGCCGGAAGGCGCCGGCGCCCACCATCGCTTCCCGGCGATCCTCGAGTACCTGCCGTATCGGAAGCGCGACTTCACGGCCCTGCGCGACACGTCGATGCACCGCTACTTCGCCGGCCACGGATACGTCGCCGTCCGGATCGACATGCGCGGTTCGGGCGATGTCGGACGGCCTGATGACCGACGAATACCTGGCCCAGGAACTCCAGGACGGCAAGGATGCGATCGCCTGGCTCGCGGAGCAGCCATGGTGCGATGGCAACGTCGGAATCATGGGCAACAGCTGGGGCGGCTTCAACGGTCTGCAGATCGCCGCACTTCGGCCGCCCGCGCTGAAAGCCGTGATCACGTCGTGCTCGACCGACGACCGGTACGCCGACGACATGCATTGGATGGGCGGCACGCTGCTGACCGACACGCTCGACTGGGGTGCGAGCTTCTGGACGTGGATCGCCCGTCCGCCGGACCCGCCGATCGTCGGAGAGCGGTGGCGCGAGATGTGGCAGGCCCGCCTCGACCACCTCAACTTCATGGTCGAGGACTGGCTGCGCCACCAGCGCCGCGACGCGTTCTGGAAGCACGGCTCCGTGAACGAGGATTACTCGAGCATCGAGGCGCCCGTGTTCGCGGTCGGTGGCTGGCTCGACGGATATTCGAACGCCATCCCGCGGTTGCTGGCAAACCTGACGGTGCCCCGGCTGGGACTCATCGGCCCATGGGCCCACGCCTATCCGCACATGGGCACACCCGGCCCGCAGTTCGACTTCCTGCCCGAAGCCGTCCGGTTCTGGGACCAGTGGCTCAAGGGCGAGGACAGCGGGATCATGCGGGAGCCGATGCTCCGGGTCTGGATGCACGAGAAGACCCCGGCGCGCTCGTTCTACGACATGTCTCCGGGCCGCTGGGTGGCGGAAACGGAATGGCCCTCACCGCGGATCGAGGAGCGCCAGCTTCGGCCTGGCCGATGGGGCGCTGCTCCCGGGCGGAGTAGCGGCCGCCTCGGCGACCACCGTGGCATGGCGGTCGCCGCAGCTGACGGGTCTCGTCGGCGGGGAGTGGTGCCCGTTCGGGACGGGTGGCCGCGGCCCCGAATTCCCGGGCGACCAGCGCGAGGACGATGGGCGCTCCCTGACGTTCGATTCGGCGCCGCTCACGGAGCGGCTGGAGATCCTCGGCGCGCCCGTCGTGGAGCTCGAGCTGGCCGTCGATCGGCCGTCCGCCTTCGTCTGTGTCCGGCTCTGCGACGTGGCCCCGGACGGGGCGTCGGTCCGGGCGACGTACGGCATCCTGAACCTCGCGCATCGGACGTCGCACGAGGCGATCGCACCGATCGTGCCGGGCCGTCGCGAGCGGATTCGCGTCCAGCTCAACGACACGGCGTGGGCGTTCGAGGCCGGCCATCGCCTTCGGGTCGCCGTCTCGACGACCTACTGGCCGATGGTCTGGCCGTCGCCCGAAGACGTGACACTGACGGTCTTCGGGGGCAGCGTGCTGACCCTGCCGGTCCGACCGCCTCGACCCGGGGACGACGACCTCCGGCTCGACACGGAGCCCGAGACCGGCGAGCCTGCCGACTTCACCGTGGTCGAGCCGCCTCGTCTCGAGCGGGAGATCCGGACCGAGGCGATGACCGGCGAGACCGTCATCACGAACTATTCGGGCGGCGGTCGCACCCGGCTGAACTGGATCGATCTCGAGACGACGGGCACGGCCACCGACCAGGTCGGCATCACTGAAGGCGACCCGCTGTCGTGCTGGGCCGAGTCCCATCGGACGTCCGAGCAGCGGCGCGATGGCTGGCATATCCGCCTGGAAGGGCGGATCCGGCTGACCTCGACGAAGGACGAGTTCCTGCTGACCGGTTCACTCGAGGCGTACGAGAACGAACGGCTCGTTCACGAGACCGTCCGCGAGGCGGTGATCCCGCGCGACCTCGTCTGACCGGGTCTGGCATTCACCTGGGAGTGGGATCCGGCTGGCCAGAGCTCACGTTGGGGCACCCGAGAAGGCACTCTCGCGGAGCTGCTTCTGGACCTCGTAGATGGTCCCGGTCTTCCGGACGGGCAGGGGCAGGCGGACCGGTGGCTGGTCTGCAGTCCTTGGCTGCTGCGGCGTGCCTCGGACGATCTGGGCGTTGTATGCGTCGAGTTCCCCAATCGGCAGGCCGATCGGGAAGGCGTCGGCCGCCGCAATGTCGAAGAGCAGCAGGCGGCGGGGGTTCGGCGAGGTGTTCGGCGCAGACGCGTGCAGCATTCGCACGTGGTGGATCTCGATCGATCCCGCGGGCATCTCGACCGGCGTGGCGTGCGTCGTGTCGATGCCCTGCGCCCGGACGTCAACCGCACCGACGAAGTACCCGTCCTGGTGATGATCGAGGACTGGGCCCAGGTGCGAACCCGGGATCACGAGCAGGCAGCCGTTGACCAGCGAGCAATCGTCGAACGCGATCCCGATGGCGAGCAGGTTGTCGTTGCTGTGCGGGTGGAAGGCGAGGTCCTGGTGCCATTCGACCGGGCTGCCGACGCCCGCGGCCTTCAGGTTGAGCTTGGAGCCGAGGGCCCTGATATTCGGGCCGATCAGGCTCTCGAGCGGATCCAGGATGGGATCGGAGTGGATCAGGCCGTCAAAGAACGGGTGCTGCTTCGCTGGCGACTTCAGGCGCCGAATGGCCGGCTTCTCCGCCGTGTGACGTGGCTCGAGGTCGAAGACGTCGTCGCTCTCGGTCAGGGCCCGCGAGCGCTCCGTGAATTCCTCTACGATCCGGCGGCCCTCGGCGACCTGGTCCGGGCTCAGGACGTCGTTGACGATCAGGTAGCCATTGGCGCGATAGAAGTCGATCTGGTCCTGGCGCAACAACATGGGTACAGCCTCCCGCGGGGTCATTGAAGCTGGAGAACACGCCAAGAATGACGCCTTCTGTCGAGGGAGTGCGGGCCGGATTCGCCCGACGGGACATCACGCAGCCGCTCGGTACGCCATCGAGCCTCGGCCTCACCGTGCCCGTCACGGAGATCTGGGATCCGCTCCTGGCGACGGCCTGCGTGATCGAATCCGACGGCGAGCGGATCGCCATCGTCGGGGTCGACCTGTGCGGGTTGCTCGAGGGGTCGCACGAGGCGATTCGCGATGCGGTTGCGTCGACCACCGGCGGGGCGATCGCCGCCGATCACGTGATCGTCAACGTCTCCCATTCGCACAGTGCGCCGTACCTCAGCGACGAGCTGCAGGAGCTGCTGCGGCCATTCGGGTTGCGGCTCCAGGACGACGACTACGCGGGGTCGCTGCCCGGGCTCATCGCCGAGGCCGTCGTCGAGGCAGCCGATCGAGCGGTGCCGGCGGACGTCTCGGTGGGGCGGGGCCGGGTGGATCGAGTGACCGGAAATCGGCGGCCGCGGCGGGCGGATGGGACGGTCGTCCATCGCTGGGGCCGGCCGCCGCAGGAGCTGCGCGACCTCCCGGAGGGACTGATCGATCCGGACGTGGCGGTGATCCGGCTGGCCGGGGCCCGCGGGCCGGTGGGTGTCCTGATGACGTACGCCTGCCATGCGACTGCCTCGTCGGAGGGGATCCCCGAGATCGTGTCGGCCGACTTCCCGGGTCACGGCCGCGCCGCCCTGGAACGCGAGTTCGGCCACCCGTTCCTGTTCCTGCAGGGCTGCGCGGGGAACGTCGGCACGGGCAAATGGGTCGCCGGGACGCCGTGGCAGGACACGGTCGACATGGGCGGGCGATTGGCGGCCGGTGTCGCGAGCGCGCTCGGGGCGACCACCACGGTCGAAGATGCGCAGCTCCAGGTCGCCGTCTCCGAGATCGCCCTCGAGCTCGATCCTTTCCCGCCCCTCGCAGAGATGGAACGAGCGCTGGAGGCGGCCGTGCCGGGCGGCAACTTCGGGGCGATCGTCTCGGCCGGCGATGCGCTCGTCGTCGCGCGCCGCATCGAGGAACGGCGTCGCGCGCGGATCACGGCCGTCAGCCTGGGCCCGGACCTTGCATTCGTCGACCTGCCGGGCGAGGTCTTCCTCGAGCACGGCCTGGCCGTTCGGGCCGGGTCGCCATACCGCGAGACGATCGCCGCGGCCTACAACGGCAACACGCTGCAGTACATCCCGACCGAGGCGGCCTTCCCGGACGGCGAATACGAGGTCAATGGCGGCTGGCGGTACATCAGGGCGGGCCAGGGCGAACGGATGTCCGCCGAGGCAATTCGCCTGCTCGAGAGCCTCCACGCCGGCCGCTGACGACGACGACGAAGAGGCGCGGGGACAACCCCGCCGCCCCGGGTCCGAGGCCCTCGATCGGCCGTCATCGCCGCGCCGCGACCCCGTTCCTCGCAGACGAGCGGCCGCGCGCGCACCCTTCGGCGCTGGTGCCTGCGGCCGGCCGCGTGGCGCCTCTCTGGCCCTCGCGGTCGGTCCCTACGCCCGGTGGACGACCTGGCCGCCGAGCATCACGAGGGCCGGATTCTCGAGGCGTCGCAGGTCGGTCAGCGGGTTGCCGTGGACCAGCAGCAGGTCGGCCTGGCGCCCGGCCTCGACCGTGCCCGCCGAATCCTCGACCCCGAGGAGGCGCGCCCCGCCGCTCGTGCCGGCCTTGATCGCGTCCATCGCCGAGAGGCCGTGATCGAACAGGTTCCAGATCTCGCGCGAGACCATGTCCGCCATGACGCCGCGGACGCCGCAGTCCGTGCCGGTCGCGAGCGGGATGCCGAGCGCGATCGCCGTTTCGCAGGACTGGCGGTGGACGATCGAGAGCCGCGCCTGGTTGTCGCGGATCGCCTGGCTGACGCCGGGGATCGTGCTCCAGACGTCCGTCACGGTCAGCGTCGGAACGAGCGTCGTACCGCATTCCTTCAGGGTCTCGAGCGCGGCCCGATCGGCCAGGAACGCATGCTCCACGCTGTCGACGCCGCCGCGCGCGCTGGCGACGACCGCGCCGGAACTCTGCGCGTGGCTCATCACCCGCCGGCCCAGCCGGCGTGCCTCGCGAACGATGGCCGTGATCTCCTCGACCGTCAGTTCTTCGACGCCGGCCACCTTGCTCGTGATCTGGGCCGCCTCGCTCGACACGATCTTGTAGTGGTCGACGCCGTCTCGCGCCAGTGCGCGGGTCAGCTTGATCAGCTCCGGAATGCCGTCCGCCTCGTAGCCGAACTGCCAGCCGTGGCCGCCCGTGATCGTGATCGAGCCGCCGGCCGCATGGAATCGGGGACCCGGCACGTGGCCCGCGTTGATCGCGTCGCGCAGGGCGATGTCGCGGCTGTGCGCGGCCCCGGCGCTGCGGGCCGTGGTCACGCCGCCGCGCAGGGCGAGCGCCGCGTTGCGGGCGCCGATGAACGCGGCGTCCCCGGGACCCGCCAGCATCGCGTCCTCGATCCCGTCGGGGACCTCCAGGCGGGCATCCATCGTGTAGTGGGCGTGGCAGTCGATGAGGCCCGGCAGGATCGTCGCGCCGGCCGCCGAGATGACCTCGAGGCCGCGGGCGGCCCAGTCCTGCGGGCTGTGGGCGGCCGTTGACGACACCCGGCCGTCATCGCCGATCACGACATCGACGTGCTCGAGCGCCTCGTTCGCGATGCCGTCGATGAGCCGCGCATCGGTGAAGACCACACCCATCGGAACGCCCCCTCAACGGGCCGGCTGATTCTCGGCCGACCGACGCCCTAGTGTAGAGATCGTTCGAAGGGTCAGAGAGCGGAGGCGGGCGTGAGCGCAGGCGGACAGGCGGACGCGAATTCGAGCGTGGGCTTCGGGATGATCGGTTCGGGCGGCATGGCCCGTGTCCACGCCGAGGCGATCCGATCGGGAGCGACCGGCACGCGGCTCGTCGCTGTCAGTGGCGGGACCCGGGCCGGCGGCTTCGGGGGCGACTACGGGATCCCCGTCGAGTCCTCGAACGAGGCGCTCCTGGCGCGGCCGGACGTGGCTGCCGTGGTGATCGCCACGCCGCACACGACCCATCTCGCGCTCGTGGAAGCGGCGGCGGCCGCCGGCAAGCACGTCTTCCTCGAGAAGCCGATGGGCCTGAACGTGGCCGATTGCGATCGGATGATCGCCGCCTGCCGGGCAGCGGGCGTGCGGCTGATGGTCGCCCACATCACCCGGTTCATGGAGGCGACGCGGATCGCGAAGGGGCTCGTCGACGACGGCTCGATCGGGGAGCTCCGGATGATCGCCGCCCATCGAATCCTCGACGGCTATCCGAACGAGGGCTGGCCGCTCGATCCGCGGGAGGGTTCGGCCTTCCTCGACTGGGGTTCCCACGGCGCCGACGTCATCCGCTGGTTCGCCGGCCGCGATCCGATCCGGGCCTTCGCGACGTTCGCGACGTACCGCCGCACCCCGCCGGCCAATCTCAGCGGCATGATCCAGTTCCAGTTCCCCGACGACGTGATGAGCCACACCTGGATGAGCTACGAAGTCCCGGCGGACTCGTGGATCCAGCGGGCGCACTACGTGTTCACGGGCTCCGAAGGGCTCGTCGACCTGAACGCCTACGGCCGCGTCGAGCTGGTCCGGGGCAAGGAGGCGCGCGAGGTGTATTCGCAGCCGGACCTCGAGCCGTCGTCGCGCGGTGGCGTCTCGTTCAACCCCTATTTCCGGGACGCGTTCGGGCGGCAGATCCAGGAGTTCGCCGACGCGATCCGGGATGGACGAGCGCCGTCCGTGACGGGCGAGGACGGCCGGGCCGCCGTCGAGATGGTCGAGGCCGCCGAGCGATCGGCTGCGATTGGCGAGGCCGTGCGCCTGCCATTGCGGTCGTGAGCGTCGCGCCGGTCCACTGGCAGCCCACGGACCCGGGCACGCGCTGGATCAAGGATCCGGGCGTCGTGATCGACGTGCCGGACGGTTCGGGCGAGTGGAAGATCCTGACGCCGAATGTCGTCGACCTTCCGACCGGCGGTTTTCGGATGTACTACACGCGTTCCGGGCCCGGCCGCGAATACGGCCCGACTCCGGCCGTGATCCTGAGCGCCGTCTCGGCGGACGGTTCGCGCTGGTCGCATGAGGAGGGTGTCCGGCTGGGACCCCATGAGCCGAATGCGGACCTGCGGGTCGTCTGCCCGGACGTCATCCCATTGGCCGGTGGCGGCTACCGGATGTACTTCGAGGGCCAGCCCGCCGATCGGTCGAGCATGATCCTCAGCGCGATCTCGGACGACGGCCTTGACTGGCGGGCCGGAGCCCGGGCGTCCGGTTCGGCGGGCCACGACGGTATGGCTCGCCCCGTTGCGTGCCGCTGGCGAGCGGCTCGACGCTGGACCGGTACCGGCTCTATTTCCACAGCTACTCGCATCCGCTGCGGATGGGACTCGATGCCGCCAACCACATCGTCAGCGCCGTCTCGGCCGACGGCCTGTCGTTCGAAGCCGAGCCAGGCGTCCGGATCGGCCAGATCGGCGACCAGCAGGACTTCGCGGTGTACGCGCCCGAGGTGCTCCGCCTCGGCGACGGCTCGTGGCGCCTGTATTACGCCGGCTGGCAGGCCGACCCGGTCCGCGGCCGGATCTTCGGCGCCACGTCCGCCGACGGCGTCGCCTGGACCCGCGATCCCGAGCCCGTGCTGGAATTCGGCGGCCGGTACGACGCCGAGAAATGCTCCGAGCCGTGCGTCATTCGGCTGCCGGACGGCCGTTACCGGATGTTCTACGAGGCCTGCGATGACCGTGGCGTCTGGCGGATCCTGAGCGCGACGACCACGGCTGCCTGACTGGTGCCCCGGGGAACGTGCCGAGGCAGGGAATGGCGGTGGCGTTCGCCGCTGAGAAACTCTAGTGTCCGTGGTCACGGTCGGCCAGGTCGCGCTTCCGCGATCGCGGGACCGGGGAGGGGCCGGCATGACCACCAAGAGGGAGATCGGCGGACAGCGCCTGATGTCCGCGACGACCGACGTCCAGCGTGAGAGCGCCCCCGGCGCACCGGCCCTGACGGGACCAACGAGTCGCCGTGCCCTCCTCGGCGCCGGGCTCGGCGTCCTGATCGGGACCGTCGCCACCGCGCTCGGGCGACCGCTGGGTGTGCGGGCCAATGACGATCAGCCTGTGTTGGCCGGCAACGAGGTGACGGCGACCTTTACGACGATCGTCTCGAATAAAGTCAACGACCGTCCAGTCCTCGCAGGTGTCAGTCAGCTCGGGACCGGCATGATCGGAATGAGCACCAGCTCCAACGGCGTCGAGGGCACGAGCGACAGCGGCATCGGCGTTCAGGGTCGCAGTAACACCGACAAGGGTGTCTACGGCTACAGCAACACCGGACCCGGCGTCTACGCCTACAGCGGCGACGGCAGCGGCGTGTGGGGCTACACCGGTTCGCAGAATGGCAAGGCCGGGATCGTCGGGCAGGCCAAGGAGGCCCAGTCCTATGGCGCGTATGCCGAGAATCTCAGCATTGGAACGAAGGCCTATCTGGCCGGGTCGGCGGTCGCCGTTCTGGGTCTGGCGGGGAACAACCCGGACGTCGTGGCCGTGGCAGCGGTGGCTGGCAGCCAGGCGACTGCCCTCAGCGTCGAAGGCAAAGCGAGGTTCGACCGCAGCGGCAGAGCCAGCGTGGCCGGCGGCAAGAGCTTCGTCGATGTGACCGTCCAGGGCGGCCTGACTTCGGGCAGCCTCGTCCTGGCCACGCCGATGCTCAACCGGCCCGGCGTCTACGTCCAGTCGGCTGTCCCAAACCCGGCGACGAGCAAGATCCGGATCTACCTCAACAAGGTGGCATCCTCGTCGTCTCCGACACCAATTGCCTGGTTTGTCATCAATTAGGAGCCTTCGCCGGCCGACGCACGCCGCAGTCGGCTTCGAGTTCGAAGTCCAGCAAGGCGGCCCGACGAACGCAGGATCCCGCGCACCCCGGCCGGATTCCCGGCGGCATGTTCAAGGGGGGTGCCCTGCGCATCGCGTCCGGCATGGGACTGGTTATTGGCACCGCGAAGGTCTACTGTGCGTGGTCACGGTTGGCCAGGTCGCCCTCACGCGATCGCGAGACCGGTGAGGGGGCCGGCATGACGGTGGCCAACGAACTCGCCCTGGACAGCGCATCGGTGACGACGGGCGACGCCAAACCAGAGAACGCGCCCGAAGCGTCGTCGGCGACGATCGATGGCCTGCCGCAACTCGCAGCATCGGTGTCCGGGCCGACGACCCGACGAGCCCTGCTCGGCGCCGGTCTTGGCGCGTTGATCGCTACGGTCGCTACCGCGCTCGGACGGCCGCTGGGTGCGCGAGCGGCCGACGGAGATCCCATGGCACTCGGCCAGGCAATGGTCGCGACCGTGCCGACCAGCATCACCAATGGCATCAACGGCAACAACGTCTTCGTCGCCCAGAGCACGGCTGGGAATGGGCTCGCTGGGCTGAGCAGCAACGCGTACGGCGTTGTGGGTTTCAGCAAGAACCTTGCAGGCGTTCGTGGTGAGAGTACGAACAACGACGGCGTCCTTGGACTCGCGACCGCCGGCAACGGCGTCAAGGGCACCAGCGACAGCGGCATCGGCGTCCAGGGTCGCAGCAATACCGACAAAGGTGTCTACGGCTACAGCAACACCGGACCCGGCGTCTACGCCTACAGTGGCAGCAACCATGCCGTCTGGGGCTACACCGATTCGCATGCCCCTGCGTCGGCTGCCCACGCCGGGCTTCGCGGTCAGGCGCACACGGACCAGACGTTCGGCGCCTTTGCCGAGAATCTCATCGTTGGCACGAAAGGCAGTCTCGGCGGTCCCAAGGCAGGCGTCGTCGGCCAGGCGCCGGACGCGCTCGGCTTCATCGGGGTCTCCGCGATTGGGCCCGACGCCGCCACCGCCCTCAGCGTCACAGGCAAGGCCGCGTTCTCGCGCAGTGGCAGCGCAAGCGTGCCAAAAGGCAAGAGCTTCGTCGATGTCTCCGTGCCCGGCGGACTCAGTTCGGGCAGTCTCGTTGTTGCCACGCCGATGCTCAACCGGTCAGGCGTCTACGTCCAGGCGGCTGTGCCCAACCCCTCCAGTGGCACGTTCCGCATCAACCTCAACAAGGTCGCCTCGTCTTCGTCGTCGACCCCGGTCGCCTGGTTTGTCATCGGCTGATCAACGGGCCGGACCTGTGTCGTGAGCACCGGAGCGGGCACGTTGGAGGCCAGCTCCAGCCGTTGACGAGCGGTAGCCAAGGGTCCGTCAACTGGCAGTCCCGAAACGAGGTCCGTCCGATGATCATCCGCACCTGCCTGCTGCTCCTCGCAATCCTGCTCGCAGCATGTTCAGGTGCTGGTGGCGGAAGCGCGCCTGCGGCAGGCGGGGCGACGGCCACCGCAACGAGCCGTCCGCCGCAGGCCGCGCCGACGGCGGGAGGTGGGCAGAGTGCCCCTCCTTCGATCCAGGCCGGATCGACCACGCCGCCCCTGGAAAAGGCCGCCGGGTTCCGAGCGAGTGGCGCGCGCGTCCGCATCGCGAACCTCTATCACAACGCGTCGATGGCCCCCGGGCCAATCGATGTCTACGGCGACCTCGGACCGGGCTCCGGTGACAGTCCGCTGGTCAGCGTTGCCTACGGCACGATGAGCGACTGGTTCGACCCTGGAATCCTTGACGATCAGCGGAACGCGTTCATTTCGTTCTACCCATCCGGCCTGCACGATGCCACCCACGAAATCGGCACGCAATCCGAGACCCTCAAGGGCGACGAGCGAATCACGATCTTCGTGGCGGCCGGTCAGAACCAGCAATCGAGCCAGAGATTCGGAGGCAGGTGGCGCACGGTCTTCGAGATCTCGACCCTCAATCCGCTGCCAATTCCGCCGGCCGGCCAGGCCGCCGTGATCCTCGACACGCTCGCTCTCGACGCAATTCCTGGGGCGAAGGACGGCTATGTCTATGTGAGCGCCGGCGGTGCCTGCCTCGACAACCTCGCCCAGGACAACGGTTCCGCGCAGCCGATCTCGGCCTACACGACTTCGACCTTCGCCATTCCGGCGACCGCCGTGGCATTGTCGTTTCATCCGGATGGCAACAGCTGCTCCGGCAAGGGCGTGTTCGATGACGTCCAGGTCACGCTGAGCGCCGGGCAGCGAGCGTACGTCGAGTTGTTCTCGCCGGACGGCACGACCATCCGGTCGCTGGTCGTTCCGATCGAGCCGTGAGTCCAGGCCGCCGGATCACGCGGTCATCGCGGATGACCAAGAACCGGGCCACGCTGCACATCACGTCGGACTGCTGGTGATGCGGCCGCTTCGATCTCGGCGATGGAGCGGCGGCAGGGCCAGTGAGCGTCGCTGGGCCGAGCGTGGCTCCAGGAACCTGATCGTCATCATCGTGGCCGTGCTCATCGGCGGATGCTCGTCATCCCCGCCGCCAGCGACATCAGGTCAGGCGCCAGTTGCCCCGTCGAGGCCTGCGGCCGCATCCCCGTCGGCATCGTCGAGCGGCCCGTCGGCCGCGCCGTCCACCAGCCCAGGGTCGACCGCCTCGTCGTTGGTTCCCGATGCCGCGTGGGAGGCGGAGCTGGACAACGTCCTGCCGGATGGCACACGGTCCATGGAGTCGTCGCTCCGCCTCTTCGCGATTGCATTCGGGCCCGTTCCCGGCGTGGACGCGCCAGCGAGTTCGGGCGACATCGCCTCGGCATCGGAGGCGGTCTGGAGGGTCGTGGCGCACGAGGACCAGCTGACTCCCGAGCAGCGTGCCGTCATCGAGTCCGATCTGGCTGCGCCCGCCGACGCGATCACGATCGTGGTTCCACCGAGCACAGCCACGTCGCCGGCCGGCGTGCCTGCTGCTCGATTCGCCTCCACCCGGTCCGGAGTTCCGGGCCCCGACGTCACTGCGGCGATCAAGGCGGCTGCGACCCAGTTTCGCGCCGTCATCGCGGGCAAGCTGGGCAGCGACATCCCCGGCCCGATCAACGTCGTGCTGGGCGGCACGAGGAAGGTGTTCGGCTGGACGATGTGGGACTTCAACGGCCCCGGCGGGTCGTACCAGGGCTGCACCGTTCACGTGGAGCAGAAGGCTACCGACAAGGAGCCGCTCGTTGTCCTGAATACGCTCGCTCACGAGATCTTCCATTGCTTCGAATTGGCCGGCTATGCCAGCCTGGCAACGTTTGACATCGCCCCGAGGTGGGTCGTTGAGGGCGGGGCCGAGTGGGTCGGCAATGTCGTCGCGGCGCCCGACGGCGAGGACCACACGGCCTGGACCAAGTACCTCCACGTCCCGAGCACGCCGCTCTTCGCCAGGTCGTACGACGCGATGGGGTTCTTCTCGCACCTCGAGGAAACCGGTACCAGCCCCTGGTCCGTCTTCCCAGCCATGTTCAAAGCTGTGGCCAGCGTGCCTGCGTTTGCTGCCTCCGGAGCCACGGGCGACGCGTTCCTGGACTCCTGGGCTTCCGGACTGACGCGAGACCCGGCCCGGGGACCGGGCTGGGACACCACCGGCCCGGCGATCACCGACAATTCGGCCCCGGTCGAGGTCACCAGGATCGGGAACGGCGCCAGTGCGGCTGTGCTCGCCCCCGCCTACACGAATAGCATCTACGGGCTGTCGGTGTCAGCGGATGTCCTTGCCGTGACGACGCATGGCCACGCCCGCCTGTCCGATGGCCGGATCGACACGACGGCGCTGGCTGACGCGTTCTTCTGCGCCAAACCGGACGGCTGCGGCGTATGCCCCGATGGGACCCCGGTCGAGGTGCCGCCCGCGCCCCTCCAATCCGAATCCGTGCTCGCGGCGACCGGTGGACCGGATGGCGTGGCAGGATCGCTGGTTGGGCTGAGCATGGACGACTTCTGCAACAGGAACAAGTCGGTGTGGGTCCATATCGAGCGGGCTGCATCAACGGGGCTGGACGCCGGCACGATTCTTGACCTCGTGTCCTGTAACGGCCCCAATGGGACCTGGAATGGCTACATGGCGCTTGGCGGGATCACCGCCGGCGCGTTCACCGTTCCATTCGCGAAACTCCCGATGACCTTCACCATCGGTGGCAAGGGTCCGCAGACCATCCAGACCGCGGTGACCGGCGTCGTGCCAACGGCGCTGCCGACGCTGACCATCACGGTCGCGTATCAGTTGACCATCGCCGTCGATCCGGCTGCGAGGAAGATGTCGATCACCGGCACCGGCAGCGGCAGCACCGGCCTCCTCGAATTCTCGGATGCCCTTGGCCCAGGGGCGAGCAACCTCCCGATCGAAGCTGCCCCGGCGGGTCGCTGCCCCTAGACCCGTGGGCATCGTTGCCCTCCGGCACCGAAGTCGGCCCGGGCAGCGCCGCCCCGGTCAGCCGATCGCCGGCCAGTCGAGGACGACACCGACCATCGAGAGGTCGCCCCCGGCGAGGCGTTCGAACGCCTCGCCGATCGCATCCGCCAGCAGCACGTTCGTGATCAGCCGATCGAGTGGCAGCTTGCCGCGCCCGGCCTGCTCGAGGATGTAGGCAAAGTTCGACGAGCGCGTCGCGAGGTGCGGATTTGGGGCGGCCACGACATCCGGATCGCTGCCCATGCCGATGATCTGCAGCCGCTGGTAGTGGAACTTGCTCGGGTAGTTGTTCAGCAGCCCGAAGAGCTCGAGGCCGAGCTCCGCCGGGGGCGGCGTCCGGTAGATGCCCATCACCCCGATCCGCGTCCAGTCCCGGGCCAGCCGGATCGCCTGCCGCAGCCCGTGCCATGAGCCGGTCGTCTCGAGGATCAGATCCGGCCCGTTGGGGCCGAGGAATTCGGCGATCCGCGCGTCCCCATCGGCCGTGCCGGGCTGCGCGACCGCGGCCAGCCCGAGGCCGCTGCTGAACGCCACGCGCTCTGGCGCGACATCCAGTGCCAGGACGCGCGCGCCCATCAGGTCGGCGACCAGCGCCGCCGAGGCGCCGACCAGGCCCTGGCCGACCACGACGACCGTCTCCGCCGCCCGATACGACCCCAGGTGCAGCGCGCTGACCGACCAGCTGCACAGGTACGAGATGGCCGCCTCGCGCAGGGTCAGCCCATCGGGTACGTGGTGAACCGACCCGGCCGGCGGCCAGCGTCCAGGCCGCATGCCCCGTCGAGAGCACCACCCGGTCGCCCAACGCCGCGTCGGTCACGCCCGCGCCGAGCGCATCCACGACGCCGCTGCCCATGTACAGCGCCTCTTCCCGGGTCGGGCCACCGTCGGCGGCATACGAACCGGTTCGGTACGCATGCAGGTTGCTGCCCGGGCTGATGGCGGTATGGGCGATCCGGACGCGGACCTGGCCCGGGCCGGGCAGGGGCGCCGGCTCCTCGACCCGTTCGATCGTGCGCGGCGCCGTGACGTACCAATGATCCATCGAGCGTTCCTCTAGTAGCCGCGGTCGCGGTTGGCGAGGTTGAGCAGCGTCTGGCCGGCCACGTATCGCGCCAGGTTCGCCAGGAACAGGTCCGCCGTGTACTGGCTGACGTGGTCGTGCGTCCCCGACGAATGCGGCGTCAGCAGCACGTTCGGCAGGTCCCAGAGCGGGCTATCGTCGGGGAGCGGCTCGGTCTCGAAGACGTCCAGCGCCGCGCCGGCCAGCCGACCGTTCTGGAGCGCCGCGATGAGGGCCGGCTCGTCGAAGATCGGGCCCCGCGAGACATTGATGACGAAGGCGTGGGGGCGAAGCAGGCCGAGCTCGCGCGCGCCCATCAGGCCGCGTGTCTCGCCCGTCAGCGGCAGCGTGCAGGCGAGGTAGTCGCTCTCGGCCAGGAGACGGTCGAGTTGCTCGAGACCCCACAGCTCGGCGGGCTCCGGGCCCTGATCGATGGCGTCGATCTCGGGCAGCCGGTACCGCTCGGGAGCGTCGCCCTCGCCCGACCGGCGGACGGCGACCACCCGCATCCCGAGCGAGTGCGCGATGTGCGCGACCCGCCGGCCCGTGCCGCCGTAGCCCAGCAGTCCGAGCGTCCGCCCGACGAGCACCTCGGTCCGGAACTCGCCGCGGACGGACCAGTTGCGGACGTCGCGGTAGCGGCCAAGACGGCCGAAGCCATGGGCGTGCTGGAGGATCGCGGCGGCGATGTACTGGGCCATCGCCACGCTCGGCAGCCCGCTGGCCGTCGTCACGGCGATCTCGGGCGTCTCGCGCCAGACGAAGCTGCCGGCCTCCTGGTTCACGCCGGCCGCCGCGATCTGGATCCACCGCAGGCCAGCGACCCGGCGATGAGCGGCCTCGCGGACCTCGGGAGCGAGGTCGGCCGCGGTCGAGATCAACCCGAAGGCGTAGCTCGAACCCGTCCCCGCCGCGCCCGAATCGGCATCGGGCAGGAAGTCGGCGAGCATGACCTCGCCGTCCGGAACGGCGTCGAGGGCCGCGGCCATCTGGGCGTTGTCCCCGGCCGGGTGGTCGACCAGCTCGACCCCGAGAGCGGCCGCCGCGGCCACGATCCGGCGGCGGTCTTCCGCGTTGACGGACTCACTCGTGATGAGGCCGCGGATGGCGCGACGCGCTTCGTGGTGGCTCATCGAAGGACCCTCCGCAGGCTTCGGGACGGACGCGCCGTCGGGTCGAACGCCGGACCCGGGCAGCCCGGCCGGGCCGCCTCCCGGCGGGGATCAGATCGCCGCGAGCGCGTCCTCGAAGACGTTCAGCGTCTCGTCGACGAGCGCGTCCGTGTGCGCGGCCGAGACGTACCAGTGGCCGCCCGTGATCGCCCGCACGCCGCGCTCGAGGAGCGCCATCGTGAATGCCTCGGTCTTCTCGCTGTCCACGCCGGCGGTGTCGCCGATCGAGCCGATCGGGCGGTCCACGCCGAGCAGCACATGGAACGATCCCGGCACACCCTGGACGAGGCCGCGGACGCCCTTCGATTCGAGCAATCCACCGAAGCCGCTCATCAGCCGGCCGCCGGCCCGATCGATGGACTCGTACGGCGAGCCCTCGGCGAGCATGCCCATCGTGGCGACGGCCGCACTCATGACGAGGGCATTGCCGTTGTACGTGCCCGGATGGATGACCTTGCCGCCACCGATCAGGCTCATGAGGTCGCGCCGGCCGGCGACGCACGAGATCGGGAAGCCGTTGGCCATCGCCTTGGCGAAGGTCGCGAGGTCCGGCGTGACGCCGTGCATCTCCTGGGCGCCGCCCGGGCCCACGCGGAAGCCCGAGACGATCTCGTCGAAGATCAGGATCGTCCCGTGTCGCGCGCAGAGCTCCTTCAAGCCGGCGAGATAGCCGGCCTTCGGGGTGATGTAGCCGCGCCACAGCGGCTCGGTGATCACCGCCGCGACGTCACCCCTCGCCAGCCGCGCCTCGACCGCGGCCAGGTCGTTCCACGGCAGGACCTCGGTATGTTCGATCGATGCAGGATCCTGCCCGGCCGACATCGTCCGTGAGCGCTGGTCGCCGACGGGCTGGGCGACGTTCGCCCGCGTCGGCAGGCCGACGAAGACGCTGTCGTGCCAGCCGTGATAGTGGCCCTCGAACTTGACGATCACGTCGCGGCCGGTTGCGCCGCGGGCGATCCGCAGGGCGAGCTGGACGGCCTCGCCGCCGGTGTTGGCGAAGCGGGCCATGTCGGCGCACGGCACGAGCTCGGTGACCAGCTTCGCCGCGGCGAACTCGTCGTCCGTCTCACCACCGACCTGCACGCCACGGGACAGCTGGCGGGTGACGGCTTCCACCACGGGCGCGGGATTGTGGCCGAGGATGATCGGGCCCGCGCCGCAGTAGTAGTCGATGAGCCGGTTGCCGTCGACGTCGAAGAGCAGCGCGCCATCGGCATGATCGATGACGAGCGCCGTGGGCCCCAGCCGGTAGTCGCTCGAGGCGCCGCCGGGCAGGTACCGGGCGCCGGCCTCCATCCGCCGGTGCGTCTCGTCGAACCGGTAGTGCGGGATGGTGGACGTGGTCATGCGGTTGCCTCCGGAGTTGGTTCGTAGATGGTTTCGCCGAGGCCGATGATGCAGGAACCGCGTTCGGTCCCGAACCACGGCTTCCAGATCGGGTTGCGGAATGACGAGCCGGCCTGGCGGTGGCCGTTCACCGTTGCCGACGGCTGGATGGATTCGGTCAGCAGGCTCGTGATGCGGGCGTCGCCGAGGTTCGTCGGACCCGACGCGTAGACGGGCGGGCTCAGCGTCTCCCAGCGCGCTTCGACGCTGAGGCCGTCGGCCTCGATGGCGAAGGAGATCGCCCAATCGCGGGAGGTCGAACGAGCGAATCGGGCGACCCGCGCTGGCCGGCTGGGATCCGAGAGCGGGAACTGGCCCGGCCGCAGCTTGGCGCCGAGGGCCGCGAACAGGGCGAGATTGTCGGTCAGCGCAACCTCGATCGCGGGCTGATCGCCGTCGGCCGACGTCCACAGGAACGCGACGTGACCCGGTTCGGCATCGGCGGCATGCTCGATCCAGTAGAGGCTCAGGAAGAAGCTCGGACGCTCGAGCGCCGGATCGGCCTTGAGCGCCATGATGAAGTGGTCCATCTGGCGGATGACCCGACGGGAATGGATGATCGGCGCCTCGGGCACGGGTCCCTCGCTCCAGTGGGCGTGGCTGTGGGTTGGTCGGGCTCTATGCTGATCGGAGTCCACGAATTCTCCCGCACCGCCATGGCCGCCGTACGGTCGCCGCGGGGTGCAATTCGCTCGCCCTGGCCTTCGGCCACGGCGTTCAGGGTCGTTCCATCAACCCCAGGAGTGCCCGATGAAGATCACCGGCGTGACGACGCACCTGCTCTCGTCCAATTGGGCCGCGATCGACGACCAGTGGGCCGACACCGGCAGCTACAAGAGCAGCGCCCTGGTGCGGATCGAGACGGACGCGGGGATCACCGGTCTCGGCGAGATCATCATCGGCTACTTCGCGCCCGAAGCCGTCCCGACACTCGTTGACTACTACATCCCGCATCTCATCGGCAAGGATCCACTCCAGACGACGCCGCTCTGGAACCGGATGTACGAGTCGAGCAAGTGGTGGGGCCGATCCGGGGCGGCGGTCTCCGTCATCTCGGGCATCGACATCGCCCTCTGGGACATCAAGGGCAAGGCGCTCGGCGTGCCCGTCCACACGCTGCTGGGCGGACTGACCCACGAGCGGATGCCGGTCTACGCCTCCATCGGCGGCAGCCCGGACAACTTGGACGAGGCCGTCACGGCGGTTCGACGCTGGGTCGACGACGGCTTTCGGGCCGTCAAGCTCGGCCAGTTCAGCAACGACCAGTTCGACTACGACACGGTCGAGGGCGTCTACATCCACCGCCCCGTGACGGCCGAGTTCGCCGAGGACGCCCGGGCGCGGTTCGCCAAGCTGCGCGACGCCTTCGGCTCCAAGGTCGATTTCATCATCCACAACCACATGGGCTCCCAGGCCTGGCCGCGGCCGATGAACCTGAACGAGGCGGTCCGGGTACTCCAGGCGCTCGAACCGGTCGGCCTCCTGTTCGCGGAGGAGCCGCTCCCGTACGAGGACATCGCGGGTTACGCCGACCTGCGCCAGCGAACCTCGACGCCGATCGCCGGCGGGGAGATGCTCGCCGGGCTCCACGAGTTCGCCGCGTTCATCAATGCCCGGGCGCTCGACATCGTCCAGCCGGACGTCTCGTTCTGCGGCGGGATCACGACGACCTGGGCTGTCATGGAGCTTGCGTCGGCGAACTTCATCCGGACGGCGCTGCACATGGGCGGCTCATTCGGGCCGGCGTATGCGGCCGGGCTCCACATGTCATTCGCGCACAAGGACGCGATCATCCTCGAGACGCTGCCGGTGGCGCTGCCCACGATCCGGGAAGTGCTGCAGTTCCCGCTCGAACTGGTCGACGGGACGTTCGCCCCGCCGCCGTCGGACGTGCCAGGCCTCGGCGTGGAGATCGACGAAGCGTTCCTCGCGCGGCACCCGTTCGTGCCGGGTTCCGGGGAGCGCGGCTAGGGCGCCCGCTGGGCCGCAGCCGCCAGCCGAACTGACCGGGTACGCGACACGGTGATTCCACCGATCCGGTGGGGGATCGTGGGCGCCGGTGACATCGCCGAGCGCGTCATGGCGCCCGCGATGCGCGCCGCGGCCGGCGCGGAGCTCGTCGCCGTCATGCGCCGCGACCGGGCTGCCGCCGAGGGGTTCGCCGAACGGCACGGCGCGCGCCATGCCTACGACAGCGTCGCGGCCCTGGTGGCCGATCCGGATGTCGAGGCGGTCTATGTCGCGACGCCAAACGATCGGCACCTGCCGGACGCGCTGGCCGCCGCGGCCGCCGGCCGTGACGTCCTCGTGGAGAAGCCGCTCACCCTGACCGTCGCCGAGGCCGAGACGATGATCGCCGCCTGCGATGCCGCCGGAGTCCGGCTCGCGACCTGTTTCTATCAGCGCTTCAACGCGCGGCACCGCGAGATCCGGCGCCTACTGGAGGATCGCCGGATCGGGCAGGTGACCGCCGTGCGCGTCAACTTCTCCAGCCGCTCGCCCGACCGGCCGGGGGCCTGGCGGCAGGATCCAGCCAAGGGAGGTGGCGGCTCGTTCACGGACACGGCGGTCCACGCGCTCGACCTGCTCCGGTTCCTGTTCGGCGAGATCCGGGAGGTCGCCGCGTTCCTCGACACACTCGCCGCGCGCCATGCCGTCGAGGACACCGCGAGCGTGATCCTGCGCCTCGATGACGGCATCCAGGCCGTCGTGACCTCCCACTGGAGCGTCGAGGATTCGGCGCCCGGTCGGAGCTCCGTCGTCGAGATCGGCGGCACCGACGGCACGATCGTGTCGTGGCCGCTTCACGACAAGTTCTCGCATGGCACCCTGCTCGTGGCCACCGCAACGGGGGAGGAAGAGATTCTCGTGCCCGACCAGAGCACCCACATCGCGCTGCTCGATGCGTTCGCCATCGCCCGTGCGGAGGGCCGGCCCTTCCCGGTTACGGGTGCCGATGGCCTGGCGGCCCAGCGGATCCTGGCGGCCGTCTCCGACTCGGCCGCGACCGGTCGGGTGGTCCAGCCATGAAGCCCGCTGGGCTGCGAATCGGGTTCTACTACGGCGGGGCGCGCGAGCCGAACGATCGGACCAACCCGTACGGCAACCTGCTTGCCGACGCCCTCGGCCGGGCCGGCGTCGAGGTCCGCTACGAGACCGTGCTGGACGAGGCGTTCCTCGGCCAGCGGGTGGGCCTGATGGACGCGATCCATCTCCACTGGCCGAGCCACGAATACCGCGGCCCGGATCGCGCCACGACCCAGGCCAACATGGAGCGGATGCTGCAGCGCCTCGAGCTCGCCCGGGAGCTCGGGTTCGGGGTCGTCTGGACCGCCCACAACATCTACCCGCACGACCGGACCTACGCCGACGTCGATCGCGAGTTCCGGGTTGCCCTCTGCCAGGTCGCGACCGCGATCCTGGCGCACTGCGATCTCGCGGCCGATGCCGTCAGGCGCGAATTCGCGCCGGCGGCGCCGATCTTCGTGGTCCCCCACGGCAACTTCATCGGCGTCCTCGAACCCTCGGTCAGCCGTGGAAACGCCCGCGCGGAGGCGGGCATCGGCGAAGGGGATTTCGTCTATGGCTTCATCGGCAATCTCCTGCGGTACAAAGGCCTCGAAGAGCTGATCGCCTCGTTCGTGGAGATCGACGCGCCCGACGCCTGGCTCCTGCTCGCCGGTGGCAGCCAGGCGGACTACGCGGCGACCCTGGAGCGCCAGATCGCCGGCCATCCGAGGGTCATCCTGCGGACGTTCGCGTACGCGCCCGGCGTCGAATTCGTGAAGGTCCTGCAGGCGGCCGATGTCATCGTGCTGCCGTTCCGGGCGTCGACGACTTCGGGCTCGCTGATCCAGGCGCTCTCGTGGCCGCGGCCGGCGATCGTGCCGGCGATGGGCTGCCTGCCGACCCAGATGGACGCCGATGCGGGCATCCTGTACGAGCCGGACGAAGCCGGTGGCCTGGCGCGGGCGATGCGCGAGATCCGCGGCCTTGACCTGGCGGCGGCAGAACGGGCGGCCTGGCGATCGGCCGAACGGGTGAACTGGGACGAGATCGCGCGGCTGACCATCGAGGCCTATCGAGCATGAACGAGAACGTCGGAGCCGCCGGCCGCGCACGTACCGAGTCGGGGGCGACGGCCGGGTTCGCCGCGGGATTCCCGAGCGACGAATGGCTGGCGGCCCTGCGTGCCCGGGGCACCGAGCCCGCCTTTGCCGATGCCCGTGCCGCGCTCGACGACCGCGTCGCCGGCTACCACCGGCTCCTGCCCGCGCTCCCGAGCCGCCAGGCCGGCTACTACCACGAGTTCTTCTGCCCCGAGCACGCCGTCCAGCTGCTGTTCAATCCCCGCGACGGTCACCATCACACCTGCCCGATCGACGGCCACGTCTTCTCGGGTGAGCCCTTCGACAGCGCCTGGGGCTGGTCCGTCAACGACGCGCTCTCCGACGCCGCGCTGCGGACCGCCGTCCGGCGGACGATGGGAGCGCCAGGTTCGGCCGTGGATGCGGACGCCGACCTGGCCCTCGTCCGCCACGTCCTCCTCGGGTACGCCGAGCGCTATCGGACGATGCCCGAGGCGCCGGCCGCCTACCCGGGCCCGTACAAGGGGATCGCCTGCTGGAGCGCTCTCGACGAATCGGTCTTCATCATCCGGCTCGCCTGGGCGGCGGTCCTGGTCGGGGCCGACCTCGCGGCCGCCGAGGTCGCGGCCATCCGCGTCGGCCTGCTTGCGCCCGCCTTCGAGCACCTCCGCCGCGTCCGCTACTCGCAGATCCAGAACGTCGCGAGCTGGGACAACTCGGCCAACCTGACGCTCGCCTGGATCCTCGGCGACGCGGCGGCGGCCGAAGACCTGATCCACGGCGAATACGGCGTGCTCGACCAACTGGCCCGGGGCGTCGGCGACGACGGCCTGTGGTGGGAAGGTTCGCTGAGCTACCACTACTACGTGCTGGCGGCGCTCTCGTGGACGATCCGCGGCCTCCGTGCGTCCGGACGGCCCTTCGATCACCCGGCGCTCGCGCGGATGTTCCGGGCGCCGCTCGATCTCGCGTTCCCGGATGGCTCGCTGCCGGCGATGAACGACTGCTGGTACCACATCGGGCTGACCGGCGAGGTGGGCCACGGCATTCCGACCGCCGACGGCTTCTACGAGATGGCCTACGGCTGGTTCGCCGACCCGGCGTTCGCCTGGGTCGTCGACCAGAATCGCGCGGCGGGTCCGCGGCGGACCCTGGAGGCCCTGCTCGATGGAGCGACGGTCGTGCCGGAGGCGGCGCCGGCGCCGGTTCGAACGAGCCGGCTGCTCGAGCCGACCGGGTTCGCGGTCCTGCGGGCGGGCGGGCCGGCGCGCGATGAGCAGGTCGAGCTGATCCTGAAGGCCGGCGGCGACGGCGATGCCCATGGACACGCCGACCAGCTCGGCGTGCAGCTGTTCGCCCGCGGCCAGCGACTGGCGCTCGATCCGGGCACGCCTGGCTACGGCATCGCCATCAACGACACGTGGTACCGCCAGACCGGCAGCCACAGCACGGTGCTCCTGGATTCGCGATCGCAGCCGCCGACGTCGGCCACGGGTGCGGCCGTGACCGTCCTCGGCGGCGGGCGCTCGATGGCGACGGCCGAGGCCGGCTGGCCGGGCCTCGAGGATTGGCCGGCGGTCGTGGCCCGCGCCAAGGAGAGCTACTGGACCGATGGCGCGAGCGAGGCCTACGCCGGCGTGCGGCTGCGGCGCTGGCTCGTGCTGGCAGACGACTGCGTGATCGATGCGTTCGCCGTCGCGGCACCGGGCGAGCGGACAATCGACTGGCTATGGCACGAGCGCGGGCGGTTCACGGGCACGGCCGAGGCCGCCGAGGGCGCGCTGGCCGGGACCTGTGGCTACGACCAGGCCCGCGAGGTGCGGCGCGTGGCGGCGACCGCTGGTTCGGCCGCGCCCCTGACCTGGACCATCGACCGGGGCCGGGTGGACCTGTGGCTCGCCCCGGCCACGGTCGGCGAGGAGGTGCTCCTGGGGAGCGTGCCGGGCAATCCGGCCGCCGATCGGCACGACCTGCTCGTCCGCCGGCGCGTCGCGTCCTCAACGCTGTTCGCGGCCGTCATCGCTCCGGCCGGCGAGGAGCCGACCCTCCGGACCGTGGCCTGGGAGGCGACGGGCGGCGGCTGGACGCTCACGATCTCCCGAGCTGCGGGGGAGGAGCGTTGGGCGATCGACGACGAGGGGATCCGCGCCCTCGCCTGAACTCCGCCCGCCGTGGCTTCGAAATTGCCTCTGTCCGGCGAACCGGCACGCTCCTACACTCGGGGTGTCAGGACTGACGCGAAACTGGGGGTTTCCATGGACGACCAGCAACCGGTCCAGCCACCGCCGATGCCGCCTGCGGCACCGCCGCCACCGCCGGATGCGTCAATGGCCCCGGCCCCGGCCCCGATGCCCCCCTCGGCAGATGCGGCACCGCCTTCCGCATGGGCCCCGCCCCCGGCCGCCGTCGCACCTGCGGCCGCCGCGTCCGCCTGGGCCGCGCCGTCGCCGACCGCGGCGCCCACCGACGCTCCGCCAACCGCCGCCCCGCCCGCCTGGGTCGCGCCGGCCGCGGCTTCGGGCTGGGTGGCCCCGGCCGAAACTCCGCGCGGCCACGTCACGGGTCTGGCCAAGCTCGGCGCCCTGATCCTCCTCCTGATGGGCACCTTCTGGACGCTGGCCGGCGTCGGGCTGATCGCCGCCGGCGGTGCCATCAAGGACTCGATCGATTCCAGCGAGTTCCGGGGCCTCGGCGACATTGCCTCCGGTGCGCTGATCGCCACGGGAACCGGCGTCGCGATCTTCGCCATCGTCGAGATCCTGGTCGGCATCTTCGCCTGGCGGGGCCATGGCTTCGCGCGGGTGCTGGGAATCCTGTATGGCCTGGTCTTCGGCGTCGGGGCGCTGTCGGTCGGGCTTGGTGCGAGGTCCAACGCAACATCCGGCACCGCGGCCGGCGTCGGGATCCTTGTCGCCATCGCCGTCGCGTACCTGTACGTCGCCCTGGTCTTCCTCGTCCGGTACCGCAGTCGAACCTAGTCGGTCCCGGCCGCCTCGCCGGTGGCCATCGGCTCGCCGTCGACATCATCTGCGGCGTCGGCCGGGACCTCGGGCCCGACACCCGGAACTTCCTGCAGGAACATCACCAGGATGATGGCCATGAGGGCCAGCGCGATCGCGCTGCTCACGTACAGGGTGGCGATGATCGCAACTGTCCAGACCACCGGGCCGGACGCCGTGAGCAGCGTCCAGTTGCGAAGCCCGCGGCGGTTGAGGCCCGGCTTCAGCAGGCGATCGTGGTACAGCGCGGACTGGACCGAGATGTTGGCCATGATCGAGAGGAGCAGCATCCAGCCGAGGAACGCGAGGATGGCGACCTGGTCCCGGCCCTGGTCCGCGCCGATGTACTCCGCCAGGAGGCTCGTGAAGAACGGCACGGCCGAGATCATCATCAGGAAGATCAGTCCGAGGACCAGGAACGCATGATCGACGCCGCGCATCATGCGCAGGGTCCGGTGCGTGGCCAGCCAGTACGCCCCGATGTACCCGAAGCCCAGGAGGTAGGCGAAATAGTGGGGCGCGCCGGCGAGGAGGGCGTTCACGAGGTCGGCGCCGGTCTTCGTCGAATCCACCGGCGGAACGTGGATGTCCAGCACCAGCAGCGTGATCGCGATCGCGAAGACACCGTGGAGGAACGCCTCCCAGCCGGCCACGTCCGTCAGCGATCGCGAGGCCAAACCCTCTTCCTCCAGCTCCACGCCCGACCGCGCCGATCATGCCATGCGCGGCCGTCGCGGCGAAGCTCGATGCGGCCCGATCCTGGACGTTCGCGATGACCATCGATCCGGATCATCCGATCGTCCGGCTGCTGGCCGACGGGGTCGCCGCCGAGCTCCAGGGGCGCTCCGACGAGGCCGCCGAGCTGTACGGTCGGGCGTGGGCGTCCCGGACCGACGACTACGACGCGGCGATGGCGGCGCACTACCTCGCCCGCGTCCAGGACACGGCCGCCGAACGGTTCCGCTGGAACCAGGAGGCGATCGATCGGGCGCAGGCCGTCGGCGACGATCGGACCCGGCCGTTTCTCCCGTCGCTGTACCTGAACCTCGGCCGATCGCACGAGGACCTCGGCCAGCTCGACGAGGCGCGCGCCGCCTATGCCCTGGCGGGTGGCGCGCTCGACGATCTGCCGGACGGCCCGTACCGGGCGATGATCGAGGACGCAGTGGCCCGCGGGCTGCGGCGAACGGACCCGCTGGCGCCGGCCGCAATCCCCTGGCTGCCTGTCCACGGCGACAAGCCGGGCCCCGCCACCTGACCCACGCATCGGGCTGGCTTGGGCGGTCAGCCCTTTGCGGCAGCCCGCGCCGCGAGAATCGCGTGGGCCGCGTTGTGGCCCGGCATGCCGCTGACCTCGCCGCCCGGATGCGTGCCGGCGCCACACAGCCACAGGTCCGCGATCGGCGTGCGGTAGTCCGACCAGCCGGGCAGTGGCCGATTGGCGAAGAGCTGCGAGGGGATCATGTCGAGGTGGTGGATGTTGCCGCCGGTCATGCCGACGCGCCGTTCGATGTCGATCGGCGTGAACAGGACCCAGTCCATGATCGAGTCCCGGAAGTTCGGGGCATAGGCCGTCACCGAGTCGATCAGGGCCTCGCCGACGGACTGGCGAATCTCGTCCCAGGAACCGGTTGACGGCTCGACCGGCGCGTACATCCCGAAGATCGACAGGACGTGCTGGCCGGGGGGCGAGATCGTGTCGTCGTAGGTCGAGGGAATCTGGACCGACATGACGGGATTCCGGGACGGGATTCCGCCTTCGGCATCCCGCCAGGCCTGCTCGTAATAGGCGACCGACGGGTTGATCCAGATCCGGGCGATCGTCCGCGGATCGAAGCCGCGCCCAAGGTAGGCCGAGAAGTCCGGCAGCTCCCGGATCGAGGCGTGGAACTTCAGGTAGGAGACCTTCGTCCGGAGACGGTCGACGGCGGCCGCGAACTCGGCCGGCAGCCGATCCCGGCCGACGAGGCCGAGGAATGTCCGCTTGGGGTCGGCGTTGGAGACGACGACCTTCGCTCGCACGATCGACCCGTCGACCAGCTCCACTCCGGCGGCTCGACCGTCCTCGATCAGGATCCGCCGGACCTCGGCGTTCGTCCGGATCGTCGCCCCATGGGCTTCGGCCGAGCGGGCCAGCGCCTGGGTGATCCCGCCCATCCCGCCCTTGACGATGCCGACCGTGTTCCCGACGTCGGCGAGGAGATCCATGCTGCCGCCGGCCAGGTTGGCCGATGGATAGCTCGTCCCGAGGCCGCGCGGGTTGCCGACATCGCCGGAATGGACGAAGGCGGCCTTTACGACGTCCGATTCGAACCATTCGTCGAGCAGGTCGGCGAAGCTCGTCGTCATCAACCGGTCCAGGACGGCCTCGTTCGGCGTGCCGCGCACGTCGGTGAAGAGCTGGGCCAGGGTCGGCGGTGTCCGGAGGCGATAGGGATTGACGATGCTCGAGGCCCGCTCCCAGAACGCGTTCCAGCGCGGATACGCTTCGGCGTCGCGCTGCGAGAAGGCTCGAATCGCCTCGATGTTGCGTGCCTCGTCGCGATAGAGCACGAGGTGGCGGCCGTCCGGGAACGGGCGGAACTCGAGCGGCTCGAGCTCGAAGACCTCGAAGCCGTAGCGCTTCATCTCGAGGTCGTGGACGATCTCCGGCGCGAAGGCGTAGCAGAGGAACGAGCAGGCCGAGAAGTGGAAGCCCGGGATGAGTTCCTCGCTCGTGACGGCCCCGCCGACGATCTCGCGACGCTCGAGCACGACGACGCGCAGGCCGGCGCGCGCCAGGTAGCCCGCGGCGACGAGCCCGTTGTGGCCACCGCCGACGATCACGACATCGTGCTGCTCGCGCTCTGGCACAGATTCTCCTCTGGGTGCTGACTCGAGACCGATTGTGTGGCTGGAATGCGGAGCGCCGGCTCAGCGCGCCCCGGCGGGGAGTTCGAGGCGAACGAGGCCCCGATCCGGGTCCCACGTGTTGCGGCCATCGGGCCACTGGAGCGTGCGCCGCCACGGCAGCGACGCGGCGTCCGGACCGAGGTCGCGCCGGAACGTGCTGTACTGGACCCCGGACAGAAACGGGTGCTCGGCCACGAGACGGGCGTCGCCGGCCGGATCCTGGTGGTCGTGGAGCCGCGAGAGGAAGAGGTCGATGCTGTCCCTGGCGCAGACGGGGCCGAACACCTCGTCCAGGTCTTCGGCCAAGGGACGCATGCCGGTGCCACGGACGGGGTCGAGCAGCTGCGCGCCGACCTCGCACTCGGGCCACAGGTGGACCCAGGCCGACGGGCAGATCTCGGAGATCTGGCCGATGACGAGGGAATCGATCAGGGCCTCGGCCGACCAGGTCCGCCAGTCGAGGTGGAGGTTGCCGATCGGCGGGCCCAGGTAGTCGCCCCGCGGGATACCGACCGCGAGCCGCAGCCCGCGCTCGTCCGTGGCTCGCCGGACCTCGCGAAGCAGCTCGGTCAGGCCGTCGCCACGGACCCGCCGCCAGGCCTCGAGGTCCACGTCCGGCTCGCGCGGGTCGGTCCCGTACGTCGCTCGATAGCGCTCGATCGACGCTCCGTTGTAGCCGAACTGATCGCCGTCGGTCGCGGGCTTCGACTGCGAGCGGGTACAGACGAAGACGCCGTCCCAGTCGTGCTCGCCGAGGAGCTCGCGGATGACCCGGACCCGGTAGGCGCGGGCTTCGGGCTCGTTGTAGTCGAGGATGCCCCAGTGGCGTTCGCGCCCCGCGCGATCCACCGCCACGAACTCGGGGTGGTCGCGGACGATGTCGCTCTGCCAGTTCGTGGAGGGTTCCCAGGGCCACGCCCAGTCGGTGTCGAGCCACAGCTCGTCGAAGATCGTCAGGTAGAGGTAGACGGGCAGCCCGGCCTCGTGCCCGCGGCGGACGATCTCGGCGTTCTCGTCGAAGCCGAGCGCGGCCCGGAAGGTCTCGTTCCGTTCGGATGCGTGGACCACTCGCCCGAACCGGCGGTAGTACTCGTGCTCCCGGAAGTGGATGCGGCCGGCGCCGTCGCGGGTGACCCAGCGCTCGACGGAGCGGGCGATGTCGTCCGGCGATGCGAGGCGTGCCGATCCCGTACCCCACTCGATGTGGTCGCCCCAGCTGACGTTGGCGATGTTCACGCCGTTCAGCGGCCGAGCCCGACTGGCGGCGCCGGAATCGTCCGAGCCGGCCGAGCCGGCCGAGCCGCGGGTCGTCACGGGCGCCTGGCCCCAAGCTCACGGGCCGCGGTCCGGCCGGCGATCGGGCCCTGGACGAGCCCGAGCACGAGGCCGCCCATGTAACCGCCCTGGTACGTACCGCCGGCGTCGGCCCCGGCGGCGAACAGGCCGCCGATCGGCTGGCCGTCGCGGCTCAGGACGTGGAATTCGGGGTCGACGTCGATGCCGCCGAGGGTGAACGTCACGGCCGGTCGCACCGCGAGCGCCCGGAATGGCGGCTCGACGAGGCCGAATTGCGAGCTCGCGCGGCGGATGCGCAGATCGGCTCCACGACCGGCGCCAACGGCGGCGTTGAACCCGTCGATCGTGGCCGTCAGGCCATCCCGGCTCACGCCCCAGGCCGCGACGCCATCGATCAGCTCGGCCAGCGTCTTCGCGAGAACGTTCGGCCCGCCGGCATCGACCGCGTTGTCGTAGTTCGGCCCGACCCGCGCATGCGAGCGGCCCGGCAGGTCGTCGCCGCGGTAGATCCGCTCGTCGAACAGCAGGAAGGCGCGCGCATTCGGCTGCTGGACGATCTCGATCGGGGAGATCTCGTCGGACAACGAGACGGATTCGTC
Organism: uncultured Chloroflexia bacterium; assembly: GCA_963716375.1. Taxonomy (GTDB): domain Bacteria; phylum Chloroflexota; class Limnocylindria; order Limnocylindrales; family CSP1-4; genus VGPE01. Next base: position 543,005 of record OY970306.1, read on the forward strand.
GAAGAACCGCTCGCCCCGCTCGTTCACGAGGATCGCGTCCTGGCTGAAGTACTGGGTGACGGCGGTCCAGCGGTTGGGCGGTGGATCGGCCGGCCAGGCCGGCATCGTGTGGCCGTAGAACGTGGACAGGTTGGGGCTCGTCCGGGCCCCGATCTCGAGCGCCGCGAGCAGGCCCTCGCCGACGCTGTTGGGGTTGGCCCGGCGCAGCATCCGATCGGCATAGCGGCCGATCCAGCGGGCCAGCAATTCGTGATTGCCGCCGAAGCCACCCGTGGCGAGGATCAGGGCGCGGGCGGCGATCGACGAGCGACGTCCATCGGCGGCCCGAACCCGGACGCCGGTGACCCGCCCGTCGGTCAGTTCGATGCCGTCCATCGCCGTCGACGTGCGGACCTCGCCGCCGGCGGCCGCGATCACCTCGACCAGGCGCTCCGTCAGGTGGTTGACGTCAATCTCCTGGCCGGTCTGGCGCACGCCGTTGATCGGCGACGTGAACGAGATGCCGAGGCGCGACAGCCAGTCGAGATTCGGAGCGAGCCCGTCGACCAGCTGCTTCTGGCGGACCCGATCCCCGCCGGGCACGTAGCGCTCCATCACTTCCATCGACGGCGCGGTCCAGACCGTGCCGCCGGACATCCGCATCGAGCCGCCCGGCCTGGCGCCCTTCTCGATCACCAGTGGTCTGACGCCGGCCTCGGAAGCGGCCGCGGCGGCGCACAGCCCGGCCATGCCGGCACCGCAGATGGCGAGGTCGAAGGTTCCGCCTGTGGTCATGCCGCGCTCCCCATCAGCCTGTTCACTCAGTCCCGTGAATTGTGGTCCGTCCGCAGGTCCGCCGCGGCTCACTCTCCGAGGACGGCGTCGACTGCGGCCAGCAGCACGTCCAGTTCGGCGTCGCCATGGGCGAGCGAGACGTTGTACCGGCCGCCACCGCCGAACACGCCGTGGCGCGGCAGCCCGGCCGCCAGCTTGGCCTTGGGCGCCATGTCCGTTCGCATCGCGGTGCGGTAGTCATGGACGGGCTCGTCGGCCACCAGGAATTCCACGAGCGGCCCCACGCCGGTCAGCTGGATCGTCCGGCCGCGGCGAGCGAAGGCGTCGCGCAGTCCGGCACCCAACCGGTCACCCCAGTCGTGAAGATGGCCGTACGTGCCCGGCCGGGACAGGATCGCGAGCGTCGCAAGCGCAGCCGTTGTACTGATGGGATTGGCGAGCGTGCTGCCCTCGGCCACGATCCGCGTCCCGTTGGGGGCTGCCGGGTCGAGCGGCGCCATGGCCTCCTCCGTACCGGCCAGTACGCCGATCGGAAAGCCCGACGCCAGGCCCTTGCCGAGCACCGCGAGATCGGCCCGGACCCCGTAGAACTCCTGCGCGCCGCCAAGGGCGAGCCGGAACCCGGTGATCACCTCGTCGAAGACGAGGGGCACGTGCAGGTCGTCCGCCAGCTCGCGCAGGCCTTCGAGGAAACCGGGGCTGGCGGCGATTCCGCGCATGACCGGCTCGACCAGGATCGCCGCCAGGTCGTCGCGATTGGCCATCGCGATCTGGCGGGTTGCGGGCAGGTCGTCATACGGGGCGACGAGCACGTCGGCCGCCAGCGTCGCGCTCGTGCCGGGAGAATCGGCCGTGGCAACGGGCGCCGCGGCCCAGCCCGCGGTGTCGCCGTAGTTCGTGTTGAAGAGCGTCGCGTCATTGCCGCCGTGGAACGCCCCTTCGAACTTCAGGATCCGGCGCCGGCCGGTGAGCGCCCGTACCACGCGCAGGGCGATCGCCCACGCCTCGGTCCCGGAGTTGAAGAAGCGGACGCGCTCCGCGCACGGGACGACCTCGACGAGTCGCGCCGCGAGGCGAACGGCCGGCGGACTGAGGTGGGCATAGTTCGAGCCGAGCGCCACCTGGGCGGTCACGGCCGCCACGACCTCCGGGTGCGCGTGACCGACGACGATGCAACCCGACCCGAGGACCATGTCGAGGAGCTGCCGCCCGTCGGTCGTCCAGACGTGGGCGCCGGCGGCACGATCGATCAGGAATTCCGGTGCGTCGAGGCTCGAACCGAAGCCTGCCGGGCGCTGGCTGAACGTCCAGATGCCGCCGCCCGGCAGGGTGGCTCGCGCCGATTCGAGGAGCTCGCGTGTCGTCGCGGCGCGCGGAAGGTGGGCCGTCAACGCATCGAGCCCCTGGCGTCCTGGCGAGTGAAGAGGGCGAGAACGCCGGCAATGACAGTCGAGACACCCCCGAAGATGTAGAAGCCGCTGGCCGGACCGGCCGCGACCGAACCCACGATCCCGGCGGCGATCAGCGTGACTCCCCAGCGCTGGCCGTTCCGGCCGGCAAGCACCATCGCCCCACCCACGATCGAGAGCACGGCCATCGCATAGCCGATGGCCACGGCGATGGGGTCCGGGCCGGGACCCGGGTCGGACCCGGTGCCGACCGTGGCCAGCTGCGGTCCGGCCCACGAGGCGATCAGCTCGATGATGCCGCCGAGGATGGCGAATACGCCGACCATGTCGCGCACGTAGCCACCCCTCCAATCACGTGATCGAACCAGGGAATGAACGGTAGCTGAGTCCCATGCGGTCGTGGCCTCCCGCGCGATCGCTGCATGTTCATTGCGCGAGCTTCGGAGAGGCGACGTCCCAGATCGTCAGCCGATCGGAACCTCCGACCGCCGGTCGCCCGCCCCCAGTGGGGTCGAATGCACGCGCGATGTGCGGAACAGCCCCGACCGACTCCCCGCGGCAGCGCAGTCGCGCCAGGCGAACCGCCAAGTCCCCCGAATGAACATGTGGCGCGCACTCCCTGCGTCTCGTCCAGTGGGGACTGGCACGGGAGCGGTGCCCCTGGCCCTAGGTCGGACTCGTGGGCTGGTCGTACAGGTCGCTGAGGCCTTCCTCGTCGCGGCTGCCCGGCGCGCCCGCCACGGGCGGAGCCCCGATCAGCGTCTCGCTGAGGCGGCCACCGCCGTGCGGAACCGCGTCCGGATCGCCGAGTGCCGGCTCCGAGCCTGGATCGTCCGCGAACGGCGAGCTCACGACGGCCGCATCGGACCCTTCCATGACCGGCAGCGAACGCGCCCCGCCGGCGGCCGTGATCTCTTCCCAGAAGTGGCAGGCCACGGTGTGGTTGGCCTCGGCCAGCGCGAGGAGCGGCTCCTCCTCGCGGCAGCGCTGCTGGGCGAACGGACAGCGCGTGTGGAAGCGGCAGCCGCTCGGTGGGTTGACCGGGCTCGGGACGTCGCCCGTCAGAATCATCCGCTTGCGCTTGCGCTCGACCAGGGGATCGGGGATCGGGACGGCCGAGAGGAGCGCCATCGAATAGGGGTGCAGCGGCCGGTCGTAGAGCGCCTCGCGGGTCGTGACCTCGACGATCTTGCCGAGGTACATCACCGCGACCCGGTCCGAGAGGTGGCGCACCACGCTCAGGTCATGGGCGATGAACAGGTACGTCAGGTTGTACTGCTCCTGGAGTTCCTGGAGCAGGTTCACGACCTGGGCCTGGATGCTCACGTCGAGTGCCGAGATCGGCTCGTCGCACACGATGAACGAGGGATTGAGCGCGAGCGCCCGCGCGATCCCGATCCGCTGGCGCTGGCCGCCGGAGAACTCATGCGGGAAGCGGCCGGCCATGCTCGGGTCGAGGCCGACGATGCGCAGCAGGTCGTTGACGCGCTCCGTGCGTTCCTTGCTGTTCCCGATGCCGTGGATCTCGAAGGGCTCGCTGATGATCGAGCCGACCGTCAGCCGCGAATTCAGGCTCGCGTACGGATCCTGGAAGACCATCTGGAGATGCCGTCGGACGCCGCGCATGTCGGTGGTCGAGAGTTTCGTCAGGTCGCGACCTTCGAAACGGACGGCGCCCGCGGTCGGCTTGTAGAGCTGGATGATCGCCCGGCCGGCCGTGCTCTTGCCGCACCCGGATTCCCCGACCAGTCCGAGGGTCTCGCCGCGGCGGACGTTGAAGCTCACGTCGTCGACGGCCCGAACCCAGCCGACCCGGCGCTGGAGAACGCCCTGGTTGACCGGGAAGTACATCTTCAGGTGGTCGACCTGGAGGATGTCATCCGTCGAATGGGTCGATTCCGGGGCCGCCTCGGGGGCCGGCGGAGCGGCGAGCGTCGTCATGCCGAGGCACCCACGGCCGCAGCGGGCGCCGCCGCCGCATCGGCGGGGGTGTCGGTCGCTGCCTGGACCTGGCCCGGGGCGTGAGGCCTGGCGGACCGGACGTCCACCCAGCACGCGACCCGGTGGTTCGTCCCGACCTCGCGCAGCTGCGGATTCGTGTGGAGCGAATCTTCGACGCCATAGGGACAGCGTGGCTGGAACGGACAGCCGGTCGGCGTGTCGATCAGATCCGGCGGAATGCCCTGGATCGGGTTGAGGCGGCTGCCGCGCACCTCGTCCAGGCGGGGGATCGAGTTCATGAGTCCCAGGGTGTACGGGTGGCGCGGGTCACCGAACGCTGCTTCGACCGGGGCGGTCTCGACGATATACCCGGCATACATCACGTTGACCCGATCCACGATCCCGGCCACGACACCCAGGTCATGGGTGATCAGGATCAGCGCCATTCCGAACTCGCGGCGCAGTCGCTGCAGCAACTCCAGGATCTGCGCCTGGATCGTCACGTCGAGGGCCGTCGTCGGCTCGTCGGCGATCAGCAGCTTCGGATCGCACGCGAGGGCCATGGCGATCATCACGCGCTGGCGCATGCCGCCGCTGAACTGGTGCGGGTAGCTGTCGATCCGCTTGGCCGACGCCGGGATGCCGACGAGCTCGAGCAGCTCGATCGATCGCGTCTTCGCCGCCTTGGCGCTCATCCCCCGATGGATCTGGAGCGGCTCGCTGATCTGCCGGCCGATCGTCATGACGGGGTTCAGGTACGAGATGGCGTCCTGGAAGATCATCGCGATCTCGTTGGCCCGGAACTTCGAGCGCTCCTGCTCCGTGGTCTTGAGCAGGTCCTTGCCGTTGTAGATGACCTCGCCGCCGACGACTTTGCCGGGCGATGGGACGAGACCCATGATCGAGAGCGCCGTCACGCTCTTGCCGCAGCCGGACTCGCCGACGAGGCCGAGCGCCTCACCCTTGTCCACGTGGAACGAGATGCCGTTGACGGCCTTGGCGATTCCGTCGCGCGTGTAGAACTGGGTCCGCAGGTCCTTGATTTCGAGCAGGTGGCCCGACTCTGCCATGGGTGAGGGTCCTCGCGAGCGGAACAGTCAAGCTGTAGCTACGACGGAAAAAGCAACGTACGGCGCAAGGTACCATCTCGACAGCCTTCACCTGAAGGCGTATCGTCCGGCGGCGGGAAACCATCGGAGGCCCCCTCATGCAGGGGTCGTTGCCCGCTGTGGATGACTAGCCTCGAACGCGCTCACCGTTGTTCGAGGAGAGGAGGGTACGTGAAACTGCGCGGTCAGCGAATGCTGACTCTGGCGGCCATTTCCGCCATCCTGGTGGGCGCGTGTTCGGCGGCTGCAACGCCGGCCCCGACCGCCGCTCCGACCGCTGCCCCGACGGCAGCTCCAACGGCAGCCCCGACGGCTGCCCCGACGGCGGCTCCCACGGCCGCCCCGACCGCTGCTCCGACCGCTGCCCCGACGGCAGCTCCGACCGCGGCCCCGACGGCTGCCGCCACCCCTGCACCAAGCGCGTCCGGCACGGCCATCGTCGCCGGCGCCGGCGGCGTCCTCACGTTCGCCCTGTACCAGGCCCCGACCTCGTTCGATCCCTGGAGCCAGAGCGGCACCGGCGGCGACTCGCTGCTGATGGAAATGCAGTGGGACCAGCTCGCTTACTACGATGAGACCGGCGCGGTCCAGTACCGCCTCGCCGACTCGATCACCCCGAGCACCGACACGAAGACCTGGACCATCAAGCTGAAGTCCGGTCTCGTGTGGAGCGACGGCTCCCCCTTGACGTCTGCGGACGTCATCTTCTCGTGGAAGCTCCAGAACCCGACCCAGGCCTCGAACGCGAGCCTCTGGACCAACGTCGTCGGCTGGAACGACTGGGAGAAGGGCGGAGATTTCAGCAAGGATGTCACCGGGATCACGGCTCCCGACGACACGACGATCGTGTTCCAGCTCATCCAGCCGAACGCCGCGTTCGGCTCGGTGCTGCTCAACTTCCGCAATTACATCCTGCCGAAGGCCACCCTGCTGGCCGTCAACCCGAACATCTACAACCTCAGCCAGAAGGACATGTGGGCACTGCCGTTCTGGCAGGCTCCGACCATCGGCGAGGGTCCCTACCTCTGGACCCAGACCCAGGCCGGCCAGTTCGAGTCCTTCAACCCGAATCCCAAGTGGCGCGGCGGTCCGCTCAACTTCACCCAGGTCATCGCCAAGACGATCCCCGCGAACTCCGTCGCGGCGGCGCAGCTGCAGGCAGGTGACGTCGACTTCGCCAACGTGACCCTCAACGACCAGCCGGCCCTCCAGGCCGCTGGCTTCCAGATCGGCACGGCACTGGCGCCGTTCCCGGTCCAGGCCGACTTCAACACCTCCCCGGCGTCGCGCTTCAGCGATGTGCGCGTCCGCCAGGCATTCGAATACGGCTGCGACCGCCAGGGCTTCGTCGACACCTTCCTGCAGGGCAAGGGCCAGGCGACGAGCACGTACTTCTTCCCGAGCTGGGTCAGCAAGGACGGCATCAACAACTACGACTTCGACCTCCAGAAGGCCAAGGCGCTGCTTGATGAGGCCAAGTTCGACTACAGCAAGCCTGTCCAGTGGGACTCCTGGAACGCCAATTCGGCCGACCGCCAGGCGTTCATCCAGGACTGCCAGAGCAAGATGAAGACGATCGGCGTCAACATCCAGGTCATCAACGGCCTTGACGTGACGAACGTCAACACGGCCAACGGCCAGTGGGACATCAACACCTACGGCGGCTACCCGATCATCGACCCCGACCAGATCCGCCAGTTCACCGAGTGCAACGCCATTGGCAAGACGCCCGGCAAGGACAACGCGGACTATCAGGGCTCCAAGTTCCTGTGGGGCGGCGCCAACTACACCAACTGGTGCAACCCTGACTACGACAAGATCATGGATCAGGCTTCGACCATCTCCGACCAGTCGCAGCGCGCCACGCTCTACGAGCAGGCGCAGACCATGTACCTCGACGCCATTCCGATCATGATCATGTACCGGAACGCCACGGCCTACGCCTGGAGCTCCAAGCTGTCGGGAATCGCCCTCTACGGCGACCCGTCGGCCATGAACTACAAGATCGACCAGTGGGTGAAGACGCCTTAGGCGATCGCCTCACCTGACCAGCGCGTCGTGCGACGGGCCGCCGGGACAACCCGGTGGCCCGTCGCTATATTTTCCGGGCGGACGGTCGGAGGGGGCCAGCCGCGCGACGGGACCTCACCATCACTCCCGAGGGCTGAATGGGTCGCTGGCTTGCACGCCGCCTGCTGATCACGCTCATCTCGTTCATCGGCTTCACGATGCTCGTCTTCGCGCTCATGCGGCTCTCGCCCGTGAGTCCCGTGGACCTGATGCTTGTTCAACATGCACCAGAACGGCGGGTTGTCCACCGAGGACATCCAGCGGGTCCACGATCAGCTCTCCAAGGAGCTGGGGCTCGACCTGCCGATCCCGGTCCAGTACGTCATCTGGTTGAAGACCTTCCTGACCACCGGGTCGCTCGGGTTCTCGTTCGTCACCGGCCGTCCGTCGCTGGACATGGTGATCGAGCGGATTCCGCCAACGCTGCTGCTCCTGGGAACGGCCCTGATCATCGAGCTGCTGATCGGGATCCCGCTGGGCATCCTGGCCGCGCTCCGGCGCAACCGCGCGACGGACTACATCGCGTCGTCGTTCGGGCTCTCGGTCGTGGCGATCCCGTCCTTCTTCCTTGGGCTCGCCGCGATCTACATCTTCTCGGTGAAGCTCGGCTGGCTGCCGTCCGGCGGGATGTTCACGCCGACCAATAAGACGTTCAACCCGGTCGACTGGGCCCGCCACCTGCTCTTACCCGCCCTGGTCCTGGGCCTCGCAGGCGTCGGTCCGGTGCTGCGTTACGTGCGGACGAGCATCCTCGAGACGCTGGGCAAGGAATACCTGGTCACCGCACGGGCCAAGGGACTGCCGGTCAACCTGACGATCATCCGCCACGCATTCCCCAACGCGATGCTGCCGCTGATCACCTACATCGGCATCCAGGTCGGAACCCTGATCGCCGGCGCCTTCGTGGTCGAGCAGATCTTCACGTGGCCCGGAATGGGCACTCTTGCGCTCTCGGCGATCCAGAGCAAGGACTATCCGGTGATCCAGGCATTTGCCGTGGTGGTCGGGGCGATGGTGCTCCTCGGGAACGTGTTCGCCGACCTCGCCTACGGCATTGCCGACCCACGGATCCGGGTGGAGTGAGTCACCGATGAGTGCCCAGGTTGCGATCACCACTCCCGTCGTCGTCCACCGCCGTTCGTCGGAGAGTGCCGGGCAGCGGGCACTGCGCCGGTTCGTCCACCATCGCGCGGCCCTCATCGGTCTCTTCGTCCTGACCGTGATCGCGCTCCTCGCGATCTTCGGGCCGATCATCTACGGCGTCGATCCGGACATCACGAATCTCAGCAACGCATTCCAGCCGCCCAACGCCGCTCACCCGTTGGGGACAGATAGCCTCGGGCGCGATCTGCTCGCACGCCTGCTCACCGCAGGCCGGGTGTCGCTGTCGGTGGGGCTCACGGCCGCACTGTTCGCCACCGGCATCGGCCTGGTCGTCGGCCTGATCGCCGGCACCTTCGGCGGGGCGATGGATACGCTCCTGATGCGCCTGACCGACATCATCATCGCCCTGCCCCTGCTCATCGCCGTAGCCGTCGTGGTCGGCATCGTCGGTCAGGGCCTCGGCATCATCGTCCTCTTCATCGCCCTGTTCGCCTGGACGGAGGCCGCCCGGATCGTCAGATCGGTCGTGCTCTCGTTGCGCGAGCAGGACTTCGTCCTCGCCGCGCGTGCGCTCGGCAGCACGAACAACCGGATCATCCGCAAGCACCTGCTGTTCCATGCCCTGGCGCCGATGACGGTCACCGGCACGTTCACGGTCGCCATCGCCCTGCTGACGGAAGCGGCGCTGTCGTTCATCGGCATCGGCATCGCCCTGCCGCAGGCCAGCTGGGGCAACATGCTCGCCGACGCCCAGCAGCTGTTCATCCTGCGTGAGTACCCGTGGTACTGGATCCCGCCGGGTCTCGCGATCTTCGCGACCGTGCTCGCCGTGAACCTCGTGGGGGACGGCCTTCGCGACGCCCTCGATCCGCACGGCTGATCGTCGCCACTGGCGTTCGAGGGGGGTCCGTCATGAGCGCCGATCGTGACGCGCCGCCGATCAAGCGGATCTGGCAGGAACCCGACGACCGCCGCTCGATCCAGTCGACGGTCCCGGCTGTCGATCCGATCGATCCGCGGCGCTCGCAGCGAGGCTTCGAACCGCGTCCGATCGTCGATGCGTACTGCAGCGTCGGGCCGTACCGGACGCGCCAGCCCGGGACGCCCTATGACTTCGAGGAGCTCGTCGCCGATCACGAACGCCTCGGCATCGGCGCCCGCATCTGCATCCATGCCGAGGCCCGCGACGGCGTCCCGGACGAGGGCAACTTCGCGCTGACGCGCCTGACCTTCCTCCGCGAGGACACGGGGCTCATCTGGACGGCGCTGCCGTCGCGGCGGTACGGCGGCAAGAGCCCCGAAACGTTCCTCGGCGATGCGCAGGCGGCCGGCGTGTGCATGCTCGCGCTCTTCCCCGAAACGCACGGCCATCACCTCGCGCCGTGGGCCAATCGGGAGCTGTACAGCGCCATGGAGCGGGCCCGGCTGCCACTGGTCCTCGACGTCCGGCAGTCGCCCTACAGCCAGGTCCATGAGCTCGCCACGGCCCATCCGCAGTTGCGGATCATCCTGTGGAACGCCTTCTACATGGACGAGCGGCTGCAGATCCCGCTGCTCGATGCGTGCCCCAACGTCCGCCTCGGGATCGCCACGGTGTTCATTCCGACCTTTGGCCTCGAGCAGCACGTCGCCCGCTACGGCCCCAACCGGCTGATCTTCGGGTCGAACTGGCCGGCCCAGTCCGCCGGGTCCGCTGCTGACGTACGTCCAATACGCCGACATCCCCGAACGGGCGAAGCTCGCCATCCTCGGTGACAACATCCGGCAGCTGGCCACCGAGGTGCGCTGGAAGGTCAAGGGCTTTCCGAGGCCCGTCGTCTCCGATCCCGCGACGCCGCGAGCGCCGCCCGCACCGCGGACGAACCGGCCAGCCGGCCGGACGTTGCGGGGCCTCCGCGATGATCCGGTCCGAGCCGGACCCACCGGCCTGGCCGAACTCCGCTCCGGTGGCGCCGCGACGGGCGACGCTGGCCGAGCTCGCCCTGGCCGGCCGGCCGCTCGGGCTCGAGATCGTCGACGCGCACGCCCACGTCGGGCCGGCTCGCGGGCATCGATCGCCCGGGCGACGTCGACTCGGTCGTCCGCCTCATGGACGCGATCGGCGTTCGCTGGAACGTGATCTCGGGGCTGATGTTCGCGACCGGCGTCCGCCTCGAGTCCATGAACGACTGGGTCGCCGAGTTCGTGCGAGCCCGTCCGGACCGATTCCTCGGGTACTGCTACATCAACCCGAACTACCCCGAAGCGATGACCGGCGAGATCGAGCGCTGCTTCGACGACTTCGGCTTTGTCGGCTTCAAGATTCACGTCTCGTGGAACGACTACCCCTACGACGGCGATCGCTACACGCCGCTCTACGAGTACGCCAGCGCCCATCGCCTGCCGATCCTCGCCCACACCTGGGGCGACGAGTCGGTGCGCAAGCTCGCGGCGATGGCCCGGCGCTACCCCGAGGCGACGTTCCTGGCCGGCCATAGCGGCGCCGGCGATGTCGAGATCAACCTGGCGGAGGCGGCCCGGACTCCCAACCTGTTCCTCGAGCTGACCTATTCGGGCGGCACGCCCTGGCTCGTCGAGCGACTCGTCCGCGAGGTCGGCGCCGAGCGGATCGTCTGGGGCTCTGACACCATCCTCTTTGCGGCCTCGCACCAGGTCGGCAAGGTCGTCTTCGCCGACATCCCCGAGGAATCGAAGGCCCTGATTCTCTCGGGCAACGCCAAGCGGATCTTCAGACTCGATGGGGAGGAACACCAGTGAGCCGTCTGCGTCTCGGGGTGATCGGCATCGACCACTACCACACGACGGGCTGGGTCGAGAGCCTCGCATGGTTCGACGACGTCATCGAGATCGTCGCCCTGTACGACCCGAACCCGGCGATCGGCAAGACCCTGGCGCCGCTCTACCACGATCCGTCGCTCAGCCCGGCGCTGGATCCGAAGTACCGGGCGCTGCCCTTCTACTCGGATCTCGACAAGCTGATCGCGACGGAGAAGCTCGATCTCGCGCTCGTGACGCTCGTGCCACGCGATGCCCCGGGTGCGATCGAGAAGCTGGCCGCGGCCGGCGTCCACATGCTCGCCGACAAGCCCGTCGCCCGGAATGCGGACGATGCCAGGCGGGCGTTCGCGGCGGCACGCCTGGCGGGCGTCAAGGCGACCGTGGGCCTCGGCAAGCGGCTGGCGTTCGGCTGGCTCGATGGCAGGCGGATGATCGCGGAGGGCCGCCTCGGCCGGATCCTCTCGGCCGAATCGATCTTCGTGACCTCGTCCGTCGCCGTTCGCGACCCGCGCAATCACCTCTTCAGCGCGGAGCGCAGCGGCCACGGCATCCTGCACTGGCTCGGCGTCCACGACGTCGACGCGCTGGTCTGGATGAGCGGCGAGCCCATCGTCGAGGTCCAGGCCATGACGGCCAACGTCGGCGGCAACAGGATCGACGTCGAGGACGCGATCACGGTCGCCTTCCGGTTCGGTGGCGGCGGGCTCGGGGTCCTCCATTTCGTGAACGCCTTTCCGCGCCCGAACTCGGACGGCTACATGGCGTTTCGTGGCGAGAAGGGTTCGGTCAAGATCGGCTCCAGTGGCGACCTGACGTTCGTCGGCCCCGGCAACCGTGCCAATCCGCTGCGCGTCGAGGAGCGCCATTACGAGGCGATGGAGCCGGGCGGCTACGGCGCCGGGGCGCTCTACCAGATCCAGGACCTGCTCGATGCGATCCGCGACGACCGCGACCCACTCGTCACGGGCGAGGACCTCGTGGCGGCACTCGAGGTGATCGACGCGATCTACGAGTCGGCCGAATCGGGACGGCGCGTGACGCCGTCAGCCCGAGCCGATGAGCGATCGCCGGCCAGTGGCCAGCCCGTTGGACGATCCGGCCTCGATGGCCCACGACTCCGCGGCGGATCCGTTCGCCATCGCCGGCAGCGGCCCGGTTGAACTGCACCGGCCGGGACCGGTCGCCGATCGCGAGGCGTTCCTGCGGCGGATGCCCAATGCGATCCTCGCGACGCTGCGGCGCGAGGCGGCCCCGAATCTCAGCCCCTACTGGTTTCTCTGGACGGGCGAGGAGTTCTGGATCTCCACGGTGACGTGGACAGCCAGGATCAACAACCTGCGCCGCGATCCCCGGTTGAGCCTGTGCATCGACGACCCGATCGGTGGCGATTACGTCACGGCGTACGGCACGGCCCGAATCATCGACGACGACACGGTCCGCGAGCGGACGCTCACCCTGATCCGGAAATATCGGGCCGAGGAGGACGTCCTGCCGCACTGGGAGCGCATCAAGGCCGACCGGGTCATCGTGGCCATGAAGCCCGACCGTCTCGTCTGGCGCAGCTGGTGAGGCCGCGATGACAACCGACTCCGCTGCGGAACGAGGGACCGACTCCCCAGACTGGCCGATCGCGCGCGAAGTCCGGATCCCGATGCGCGACGGCGTCGAGCTCGCCGCCAACCTGTACCTGCCCGCCGAACCCGGCCCGCACCCCGCGCTGCTCCAGTACACGCCCTATCTCAAGGATGGGATGGGCGGCCGTGGCGTCATCGAAGTCGGCCAGCTGGCGCTCGCCCGGCGAGGCTTCGCCTGCGTCAGCCTCGACTTCCGCGGCTACGGCGAATCGGACGGCGTGCCGCAGCCGGCGTTCGCGCCGGCGGAGAAGTTCGATGGGCACGATGCCCTCGAATGGATCGCGACGCAGCCTTGGTGCACCGGTCGGACCGGCATCTGGGGCATCTCGTACGGCGGCAATACCGGGCTCTCGATCGCGTCCACCAAACCGCCGTCGCTCGGTGCGATCGTCGCGATCCATGCGATCGACAACGAATACACCGGCGCCGCCTGGCCGCACGGCTGTCGCGGCGCGCTCGTCGGCGAGGTCGACTGGGGCTTCCGCGTGTCGGGCATCCAGCTCCTGCCGCCATTGCGCTTCGGCGATGCCTGGGAGGCGCGCTGGAGGACTCGCCTCGAGCAGATCCAGGAGCCGTTCTCGTTCGGCTGGCACACGATCCCGCCCGAAACCTGGGCGTCGTGGGCGACGGACATCGAGGCGATCGACGTCCCGACCTGGGCCGTCTCGGCGTGGCACGATTCCTACCCCCGCGAGACGGTGGCGTATCACGACCGCTTGAGCGGCCCGCGGCGGCTGTTGCTCGGGCCCTGGAAGCACGAGCTGCCGGATTTCGCCGTCCACAACCCAGTGGGATTCTTCGACGCGATGGCCGACTGGTTCGACGAGCACCTCAGGGGTGGTGCGACGGCTCCCGGCCATCCGCCCGTGACGTTCTTCGAGACGCTCGGGCGTGGCTGGCGGGGTTCGGCGACCTGGCCGCCTGCGACGTCGGCGGTTCACGAGTTCTACCCCGGGCCTGCCGGCTCGTTGTCCGCGGCCGCGACGCCGGCCGGCGAGGACGTCCACCTGGTCGATCCGAGCGTCGGGCTCGCCGCGCTGCCGTGGGACTGGACGACGCCGACGCCGATCGAACCGCCCGACATCTCGCCCGACGACCATCGCTCGCTGACCTGGACGACCGAACCGTTCGAGGCCGGCCTGACGATCACGGGCGGGCCGGAGGTCGTCGTCGTCCTGCGCAGCGATCGCCCCGATGTGCCGCTGCATGCCTGGCTGAGCGACGTCGGCCCGACCGGGTTCTCGACGCTCATCTGCCAGGGCTGGATCCGCCCGAGCCACGTCGTCGGCGAGCCCCTCGATGCGTCGCGGTCGTATGAGCTGCGTGTGCCGCTGGCCCCGACCTCGTATCGATTGCCGGAAGGCCATCGGCTGCGGCTGGCCGTCGCCGGGGCGCATTTCCCGGCGCTCGTGTCGGCCCCGGAGCCGGTCACGTTCCGGGTCACTCGCTCCGGGGCGACGGGAACGCGGCTGCTCCTGCCGATCGAGGCCGGCCCGTCTGCCGCCTCCTCGGCGGCCGATCTCGCGCCCTCGCCCTTTGGCGCGCCGGAGGCCGGCAAGCCGACCGCCACGCTCGAAGCGCGCGGCGAGCACCGGGTCCAGCGATCGCTCGACGATGCCTCGGCCGTCTATGAGCAGCGGCGGGTGGCGCGGTCGCGACTGGAGGGCGGCGTCGAGCTGACGTGGGAGCTCGATTCCGAGATCGGCGTCGAGCGCGACCGGCCGGCCGGTGTCGTCATGACGTCGCGGCAGGTCTGGCGTGTCACGAACGGCCCCGTCCCGATCGAGGTCAGGCTCGCCATGCTCGAAACGTTCGGCGCAGTTCGCATGACCGCTGCGATCACGGTCGACGATCGGCCGTTCTTCGAGCGGGAATGGACGGTCGACCTCGACGCCGTGCCGTGGCAGATCCGGCGCTGAGCGCCGCCGTGCGCCGATGAGCGCCGAGGCCACCGAGGCCGCCGATCGCCGCTACTGGAACGCGGAACTCGAGACGATGGCGCCCGCCGAGCTGCGGCGCCTCGAGCAGCGGCTGCTGCTGGAGCAGCTCGCCTATGCCGCGGCGGCCAGCGACCTGTACCGCGCGAAGTGGGCTGGCGCCGGCGTCGACCCCGGCCGCGTCCGTTCGATCGACGACCTCACGGCGCTGCCGTTCACCGAGAAGTCGGATCTCCAGGAGAGCCAGGCGGCTCGGCGGCCGTTCGGGACGAACCAGGCCGCCCCGGCCGATCGGCTCGTGCGGATGCAGGCGACCGGTGGCACGAGCGGCCGGCCGCTGCGGATGGCGATGACGCGGGCCGACGTCGCCGCCTACAACGAGGTCGGGGCACGGGCCGCCTGGGCGGCGGGACTGCGGCCGGGCGACATCCTCTTCGAGTGCATGAACTACAGCCTCTACGCGGGCGGGGTCAACGATCACGGCACCTTCGAGACCCTCGGGGCGTGCGTCGCGCCGGTCGGGGTCGGTCAGTCCAAGCGCCTGCTCGAGATCCTGGCGGATCTCGGCGCAGAAGCGGCCCTCTACTCGACGCCCTCGTACGCCCTGCACCTCGCGGGCGTGGCGATCGCGGAGGGACGCCGACCCCGAGAGCTGGGCCTCCGGCGCGGGCTCTTCTCGGGTGACGCCGGCCTCGCGAACCCTGCCTACCGGGCCGAGATCGAGGATGCCTTCGGCCTCGTGGCCCGAAACATCTACGGGACGGGTGAGACGGCGCCGGTCGCGGCCGAGTGCGATGCGGTGGACGGCCTCCACTGGCTCGGCCAGGGCACGTTCCTCGCCGAATTCGTGGAGCCGGAGTCCGGCGACCCGGTCGAGCCACGCGACGGCGCCACGGCCGAACTGGTCATCACGACGCTGCGGCGAGAGGCGCATCCGCTCATCCGGTTCCGGACGCACGACTACGTCCGGCTGCTGGCCGACGCGTGTTCCTGTGGCCGGACCGGGCCGCGGTTCACGGTCCTCGGCCGGAGCGACGACATGCTGATCGTCCGCGGCATCAACGTGTTTCCCGCTGGCCGTGGCCGACGTCATCGACGAGTTCCGGCCCGAGGTGACCGGCGAGTTCCGGATCGTCCTCGACGAGCCGCCGCCGCTCGTCGCGCCGCCTCGACTGCGGGTGGAAATCGGCGCCGCGGTCGAGCCGGCGCGATTGGCCGACCTGGCCGCTCGCCTGGGCGATCGAATCCGCGAGATCCTGATGGTCTCGTTCGCCGTCGAGCTGGTCGGACCCGGAACCCTCCCGCGTGGCGAGCAGAAGACACACCGGGTGATCCGCACGTGGCTGGGCGAGTCGTGACGGCCGAGGCGCCGCTGCTGATCGAGCGATCCGGCCGTGTCGTGGTCCTGCGCCTCAATCGGCCCGCGAAGTTGAACGCGCTGTCGCCGGCACTGGTCGGGGCGCTCGTCGATGCCGTGGAGCAGGCCGGTGCGGATTCGTCGGTCGGCGCCCTGCTGCTGACCTCCGCCGGGCGCGCGTTCTCGGCGGGCGGCGACCTCACCGCGATGCTGGCGATGGACGGGCCGGCGTTCCGGGCCTACATCGAGCAGCTCCAGGCGCTCAGCCTGACCATGCAGCGGCTGCCGATTCCGACGGTCGCGGCGTTGCGCGGCCACGTGCTGGCGGGCGGCTTCGAGCTGGCGATCGAGTGCGACATCCGGATCGCCGCGGACGACGCGACGTTCGGGCTGCCGGACACGACGATCGGCCTGAGTCCGACCAGCGGCATGAGCTGGCGACTGCCGCGGATCGTCGGCGAGGGCTGGGCCAGACACCTGCTGCTGACCGGCGAGACGATCGACGTCGCGACGGCCGAGCGGATCGGCCTCGTCACCCGGGTCGTCCCCGGCGCCGACCTCGAGGCAGCCGCCCTCGCCCTCGCGGAATCGATCGCGTCCCAGCCGCCCGAGGGCCTGCGGCAGATCCGGGCGGGCCTGGATCGAGCGGCGAGCGGCACGCTCGAAGACGCGCTCGCTACGCGAGCTCGAAGCCGAGGTCGCCTGCTTCGAGACCCCCGAATTCCAGGCCAGCCTGCGGGCCTTCGCCGCCCGTCACGCTCGTTAGGAGTCGGCGGCAGGGTCTGCGGCTGGAACATTCACGCGAGCTGCGTCGTCTCCCGCGTGTGTCGACGCGCCGTCTGCCCCTCCTGGCGCTCTTGCTCGCTGTCGTCGCCGGTTGCGGCCCGGCGCCGTCTCGATCGCCGATCGGTACCGCGAATGCCGCACCGAGCTCGTCGCCCACCTCTGCACCGAGCTCGTCGCCCACCTCTGCACCGTCGTCGCCAACGGTGGCTCTCTCGAACCCGCCTGGCCCGTCGAGCGCCGCCGGCCCGATCGTGTGGCAGCGGTGGCAGGCAAACCTGTTCCAGCCGGGCAACGCGGGTGCCTTCAGCTACGCGAGCAACTTCCCCCTCGACCCCGAGTGCGCGACGCAGGCCCCGGCGACGCCCAATCCGCCGAGCACGAAGGGGCTGGGCTGCGGGTGGCCGGTCGGAAGCCTCCCGGAAGGCGGCGTCCTGATCACTTCGGGAACGTCGCGACTGCTCTGGCCGATCCCATCGGGTGGCGAGGCGTTCTCGCTCGCAGGAATTCCAACTCGACTGGTCGTGGACAGCCCCGGCTTCTGCCAGCAGATCCACGGCGACGAAACCATCAAGACGTGGATCCCATCCACGGGCAGCGGGATGTCGAACCAGGAGATCTCGGCGTGCCTGCGTGGCCCCAACCTGCCCGATCTCGAGCGGCAGACTCGGCAGGCGCTGCAGAACGGCATCTGGTGATGGCGCTCGGCTGACCGATCCCCGCCGTTGGATTGCAACGCCAGCGGCCATCCGCGCCGTCACGACCGGACGTGATGCGGCGTCCGACAGGGGCCGATGACACCGCGCGAGCGATCCAGCCTTCCCCGGCCCGTGGCCTTCCTGTTCAGCCTGGCCGTCATCGCGCTGGCGATGGTCGTCCTGGTCGGAGCCGCATCGCTGCTCGGCGTCGGCCTGCCCGGTGCAACCGTGGCCGGTGCTCCATCCGCCAGCCCGATTCGGGCCGCGGCCGTGGCGACCGTTGCCCCCACCGGCAGCTCGAAGGCGACCGCCGACCCGACCACCGGCGCGGGCGGCCTCGTTCCGTCCGAAGCGGCGCAGGCCACCGGCTCGACCGGGCCGATCGGCTCGCCGACGACGCAGGCCTCCGCTTCCCCGTCGTCGTCGTCGCCGTCGTCGTCGTCGCCGCCGTCGCCGTCGGCCGCGGCCGCGTCATCCCTCGGCCTCAGCCCGGCCCCGACGACCGGCCCCTTCGCGATGGACCTCTACCAGCGCGGCGACTTCGTGTCCGAGATGAACAAGGTCAGCTGCGTCCCGGCGGCGATGCAGACGATCATCAATATCCTCTCGCCCGGCGCGGACACCTCGACGGCGACCCAGGCCCGGCTCTACACGCTGGCTCGGAAGCTGTCACCGGCCACCCTGAAGGGCCCCGGCGCCGAGCCGGAGGGCTGGGCCAAGGGCCTCAACCAGCTCGGATTCGGACCGTATGTCGTGGACGTCCAACCGACCCGGACCGCGGCGATCAAGGCAGCAGGCCGCGCCCTGCGGCTTACGGGCCGTCCGGTCGGGATCCTCGCCTGGCGCGGCGCCCATTCGTGGGTCATGTCTGGCTTTCGGGCGACAGCCGATCCGGCCCTGACCGACCTCTTCACCGTCACGGCCGTCAACATCGAGGACGTCTGGTACCCGCGAATCTCCTCGATCTGGGGTGCGTCGCGGCCGCCCGACACGCTCGTGGCAGTGGGCCTCCTCCCCGAGGACATCCTGCCGTGGCACCGGCCAACGGGCTCTTACCCCGGCAAGGACGGCAGGTACGTCCTCGTCCTGCCGGTTGCGGCGCCTGTCTGACTCAGGTCCGGTCGCGCAGAATCAGGAACTGCAGATCGGCGCGACCCTCGGCATCCGCGTACGTGTGCAGCACGGCCGCGATCCGGCCATCGCCCAGCGCGACGAGGTCCGGGTAGCCGCCGAGGCCGCCCGGGATGTGCTTCGCCTGCGAGATCGGAGTAGAGCTGGCCGACGAACCGCCACGTGACGCCGCCGTCGCGGCTGTGCTGGACGCTGACGCCGCGGCGGGCCGGATCCTCGTCGCGATGGACGCACAGGATCGAGCCGTCGCGGAGCTTGAGCAGCTTGACGTTGGCGGCCTTGAAGCCGACCTTGCGCAGGCCGTGCCAGGTCCGGCATTCGTCGTCGGAGAAGGCGATCCAGCCCTCCTTCTCGACCATCTCGCGGATCACCCCGATGAACCGGTTGCCATGGACGCGAATGAGATCGAGGTCGGCGAAGTTCTTCGCCGGATCGGCGGCGAAGACGACGGGCGGCTCGAAGTCGCCGCCGTCCGGACCGGTCAGCGTGACGCCGGCCTGCCACTCGGAGTCGCGGGCGACGGTGCCCATGACCGCCCAGATGAGCTTGCCGTCCGAGCGAACGTGGGGATTGCTCGTCCCGTAGAGCTCGGTCCACTCGGGCCAGAGATGGATGTCCGGGCCGACTTCGGACCACGAGACGCCGCCGTCACGCGACTCCGTGATGCCGCAGAACCAGCCCGCGAACGGCTCGTCCCCGCCGAGGCTGGCATCGAACCGGACGCGCCCGACGACCAGTTGCAGCAGGTCGTCGCGGATCTGGGCGATGCCGCCGAGCGGCAGCGAGTCCCAGCCGGGCACGGCGTAGATCGGGAACGGCTCGTCCCAGGTCCGGCCGTCGTCGTCGGAGTGGCGTCAGCATCACGGCCCCGTCGTTGACGTGCGTCGGGCCCGTGCCCATCAGGAACGCCATCAGCAGCCGACCCGAACCGAGGCGGCGAATGCTCGCCGCGCCGCGCCGCCGGACGGCGGCCGATCGAAAGAGCGTCCGGGCCTCGAGGACTTCGATCGGCGCATCGGCTGCGAGTCGCGGGTTCGGTTCCATGGGCGTCTCCTTTGTTCGGCGGTTCGGGCGGCGGTTCGGCGGCGGTTTCGGCGGCGGTTTCGGCGGCGGTTCGGGCAGCGGCTCGGCGGCGTTGCGGCGGTTCGTTCGGCTTGGGCTCAGGTCGCGGGTTCTGCGGCCGGAAGTGCCGGCGGGGTTGGGGGCGGCGGGGCGGCCGCGACCTCGCCCCGCGGCGGAATCAACGTCAGCATGAGCGCCCCGACCATGGTCACGACACTCGCCAGGACCAGCCCAGGCGCCGATCCCGGCCGCATCGGCGATGAGCCCGCCGAGCAGCGGAGCGATGATCGTGGCCAGGTTCTGCGCGCTCGTCTCGACGGCCGAGAACGTGATCCCGAAGCGGCTCGGGATCGTCTTCATCAGCTGGTCGAACAGGACGAGATCGACGCCCGACGAGAAGAACGCGCCCGACGGCGGTGATCGCCGCGATGTAGATGAGACCCGGTGTTGAGACTCAGCAGGCCCGGGTAGAGCGCGAGTCCGGCGGTCGTCGCCAGGACGAGCAGGCGCGTCGTGCTCCGGCGGGATTGCGCTGCGCCAGAACGCGTAGCCGACGAGCAGCGTCAGCGACTGGGCCATGCCGATCACGCCGATCCACGAGTCCGGCGCGTTGGCCTCCTTGACGTACCACAGCGGGATCAGCGGCGCCGCCAGGCGATACCCGAACGTCAGGACGAAGTGCCGGCCGACGAACGTCAGGAACGGGCGCTCGTTGCGGATGAGACCGACGTACGCCCGTCCACGCTCGCGGAGTCCGGCGCCCGGATTGCCCGGCGGCTGCGCATGGTCCGGGATGTGGACCTGGCTCGAGAAGTGGTAGCTGAAGACGCCGGCCACGGAGAACCCGAAGAACACCAGCTGGTAGTTCATCGGGAAGCCGAAGACTCCGAGGATCTGGCCGACGATCGCCACGGTGATCGCGGTCGTCAGGCCCATGATGCTCCAGCGCATCGAGAGCAGGTCGTAGCGGCCGCGCGGTCCGGCCACGCCGTCCATGAAGACGTTGAAGGCGACGGTCCCGATCGTCGACGGGATCGTGACGACGCCCCACAGGACCAGGACGACCACCACCGAGACGTTCGGCCGGCGACGATGGCCACGGCGATCGCCGTTGCGGCGTAGACGAGCTGGGCGAAGCCGCGCGACACGGCGTACCACGGCACGATGTTGCGGCGCGCCTGCAGGAAGGTCCCGATCGGGATGGCGAGGAGGAAGCCGGCCAGCGCAGGCAGCGCCGTCAGCAGGCTGACTTCGAGGTTCGACCCGCCGAGCCGGACGATGAAGACCGGCATGAAGATGCTGGCGGCGTTGACGACGCCCATCGCCGCCGAGTCCAGCCGGATGGCTCGGTAGTTGCGCTTGCGGACGGGGTTGGACGCTTCTGGGGGCGCCCAGCCGATGCGCTGCACGGCTCAGCCTCGCGTGGATCGGGCGATGATTTCGGGCGGTGGCGAGGCGGCGTCCGCCTCGCGTCGAGCGAGCTAGGTGAGCAGACCCCGGGCGAGCAGCGGAATGACGGCCGTGACGCGATCGTCCCGCAGCCCGACGAACTGGTTGTGGAGGAACGTGGTCGTGTCGCTGTAGCCGAGCTTCCATTCGATCCGGTCGCCGATCGCGAGGCCCTGCGCTTCGGGCTCCAGCTCGAGATTGCCGTGCTCCGCGGAGAGGTAGCGCAGCGAGATGCCGGGCCGATCCATCGGCAGCGGCCGGCCGCTCTCGCCGTCGGACATCGTCTTGAAGCCCGCGTCCATGATCGCCCGCTCGGGAATCGGCCGGCTGGTGATCGTGCTGACCACGGTGAGGGCGTACTCGAACTCGTCCTCCATGTGGCATTCCTCGCCGTAGAACCGATCGAGGAAGCAGCCGCCGCCGGCCTGGACCTCGGTCATGCCCTCGACCAGGCCGCTCGTCATGTAGGTGCCGGAACCGCCGCCCGAGACGATCTTGACCGGGATGCCGTCGCGCTCGATGAGGCGGACGGTATCGATCATCCGGTTCATCGCCTCATGGGACTGGCGCATCTTCTCCTCGAACGGCCAGACCGTCAGGAGGTGGCCCTCGTAGCCCATCACGCCCATGAACGTCACGCCGGGCGTCCTGTCGATGAGTCGAGCGAGCTCGAGCGTCGACTGGCCGGGCAGCGCCCCGGAGCGATCCATGCCGACGTCGATCGAGACGAGCATCGGGATGTCCACGCCGGCGGCGAGCCCGGCGGCCGAGGCCAGCTCGACGTGGGTCGGGCTGTCGGCGCAGGTGATGACCTCGGCCCGGCGGTTCAGCTCGGCGATCCGGTCGAACTTGCTGCGGCGGCCCTGCTCATTGGCGATCAGCACGCTCGGGATGCCGTAGTCGACCATGACCTGCGCCTCGGACGGCTTGGCGCAGATGATGCCGATCGCCCCAAGCTGCATCTGGCGGCGGGCGATGTGCGGCGACTTGTTGGCCTTGGAATGGGGCCGCCAGCCGACGCCGTGCTCGCGCAGGAAGGTCGAGATCTTCGTCGCGTTGCGCTCGAACTTGTCAAGATCCAGGAGCAGCGCCGGCGTGTCGACCTCGTCCTTGTGGAGGCCGATGAGGGCTTCCTGCTCGGCGCTCAGGGTCGACGGCCGACCGGGAAATGGCTCGCGAAACGGCTCGGCGGTTCCAACCTTCGTGGCCGTCGCGGCCTCCCCGGAACTCGCTGCTCCCACGGACCATCACCTCTGCTACGCTGGGCCGCCGGTCGCGGTCCCTCCCCGGAATTCCGGGGCGACAGCCCGTCCGGCCCGCTGATTCTACAGGGCTGTCCTGGCCTCCGGACACTCGCCGGCGGCCCCAGCCGGCGGCGCACTTCCTGCCGGTGGCGCAATCGCAGCTGCCGGCGCAATTGCGACCAGATGGTCTGACCATCTGGTCAGATTCTTCGGCCAGAGTTTCTGGCTCGGTCCACGAACGATGGAGGCTCAACCGGTGAAGGTTTCGGCGGTCATCGCCCAGATCCTGAAGCGCGAGGGCGTCGAGGTCCTGATCGGCTATCCGGTCAATCCCTCGATCGAGGCCGCCGCCGAGGCGGACATCCGCACGATCATCGTGCGGCAGGAACGGACCGGCATCCACATGGCCGACGCGATGTCGCGGATCTCGTCGGGCCGGCGCCTGGGCGTCTTCGCGATGCAGTCGGGGCCGGGCACGGAGAATTCGTTCGGCGGCGTCGCCCAGGCCTACGCCGATTCGGTGCCGGTCCTCATCCAGGCCGCCGGCCACGAGCGCCACCTGATGAACGTTCCTCCGAACTTCAACGCGTTCGTCAACTACCGCAACATCACGAAGTGGATCGAGCAGGCGGCGCTGCCGACGGAGATCCCGACGATCTTCCATCGGGCGTTCAGCCAGGTCCGCAACGGCCGGCCGCGTCCGGTGCTCGTCGAAGTCCCGTGGGATGTCTATGACGTGGACATTCCGGAACTGGGTGAGTACGTGCCCGCCGTCCGCGTGCGATCGGGGCCGGACCCCGAGGGTGTCCGGGAGGCGGCGCGCCTGCTGGCCGCGGCCGAACGGCCGGTGATCTACGCGGGCCAGGGCGTCCATTACGCGCAGGCCTGGCCGCAGCTGGCGGCACTCGCCGAACTGCTCGAGGCGCCGGTCACGACCAGTCCTCCAGGGCAAGAGCGCCTTCGACGAGACGCATCCGCTGTCGCTCGGTTCGGGTGGCCGGTCGGTGCCGAGACAGGTTCGCCAGTTCCTCGACCGGTCCGACGTGATCCTCGGGCATCGGCTGCTCGTTCGCCGCCACCGGCTACGGCGTGGCGATGCCGAAGGGCAAGACGATCATCCACGCCACGCTCGATCCGGCCGACCTGAACGTCAACGTGCCGATCTCGCTCGGGCTCGTCGGCGACGCGGGCCTCACGCTCGATGCGCTGCTGGTCGAGCTGCGGAAGCTCATCCCGGGCCCGCGCGGACGACGGGCCGGCGGTCGAGCAGGAGATCGCCACTGTCAATGCGGACGTGGCTGGCGGCCGTGGATGCCCAAGCTCACGTCCACCGAGACGCCGATGACCCCCTACCGGGTCATCTGGGACCTGCTGCACACGGTGGACGTGGCCAACACGATCATCACCCACGACGCCGGTTCGCCCGCGTGACCAGCTCTCGCCCTTCTGGCAGACGAAGACACCGCTCAGCTACATCGGCTGGGGCAAGTCGACGCAGCTGGGCTACGGCCTCGGGCTGGCGATGGGCGCCAAGCTGGCGCGGCCCGAGGCGCTCTGCATCAACGTCATGGGCGACGCGGCCATCGGCTTCACGGGCATGGACTTCGAGACGGCCGTGCGGGAGCGGATTCCGATCCTGACGGTGCTGCTGAACAACTTCTCGATGGCGATCGAGCTCGACGTGATGCCGGTCGCGACGGTGAAGTACCGCTCGACCGACATCAGCGGCGACTACGCGGCGATGGCGCGGGCGTTCGGGGGCTACGGCGAACGCGTCTCGGATCCGGCCGAGATCATCCCGGCGATCCGGCGGGCGATCGCGCGGACGGAGGCCGGCCAGCCGGCGCTGCTCGAATTCCTGACCTCCAAGGAGCAGGCGATGTCGCTCTACCCCGTCGGGTCGGTCGCGGGGTCGCTGAGCAACACGTAGGGCGAGGGGCTCCGTCACCGCGACGGGCGTCGGCGATGGCCGAGCGGCTGCACGTCGTCCAGGTCGGCATCTACGCCCATCGGGTGGCCGAGATGCTCGCCTGGACCCGCGCCGCGATCG
This sequence comes from uncultured Chloroflexia bacterium, assembly GCA_963716375.1. Classification (GTDB taxonomy): domain Bacteria; phylum Chloroflexota; class Limnocylindria; order Limnocylindrales; family CSP1-4; genus VGPE01. Next base: position 567,535 of record OY970306.1, read on the forward strand.
AGGCGGCCGGGTATCGCTACACGTTCAGCCCGACGCTCCAGGACCCCGCCGCACTCCGCGCGCTGGCAGAGGCGGACGCCGTCATCGCGGTCACGCACGACGAGTGGACGGCCGAGCTGTTCGCCGGAATGCCGCGCTGCCGGATCTTCGTGAGCCCCGGTGTCGGCCTCGACCTCATCGACCTTCGACGGCGGCCAGCCGGCTCGGGATCGCCGTCGTGAACCAGCCCGAGTGCTGCAGTGACGAGGTCGCCGATCACACCTTCGCGCTGATCCTCGCCTGCGTCCGGAAGGTGCCGTGGATCAGCGAGCGAGTCAAGGCCGGGACGTGGGATCGCGTGCTCTTCGAGCCGATGCACCGGCTGCGCGGGCGAACCCTCGGCGTGGTCGGTTTCGGTCGCGTCGGTCGGGGCGTCGCACAGCGAGCGGCCGGGTTCGGGCTCCGGACGATCGCCTACGACCCGTACGTGGATCAGGCGTTGGCCGACGATCTCGGAGTCGAACTGGTCGTCCTCGATCCGGCTGATGGCCGAGAGCGACATCATCGCCAACACGGCACCGCTGACAGCCGAGACGCAGGGCCTGCTGGGCGAGCGCCAGTTCGGCCTCGTCAGGCCCGGGACCATCTTCACGAACACGTCGCGCGGGGCCATCGTCGACGATGCGGCCCTGCTGGCGGCCCTCGACGACGGTCGAATTGCTGCCGCTGGAATCGACGTCCTGACGGTCGAACCGCCGGCGCCCGACCATCCGCTGCTCCGCCATCCGAACGTCATCGTGACGCCGCATGCGGCCGGCTACTCGGACGAGGTCGTCCACGATCTGCAGCGCCTGGCCGTCGAGGAGATCGTGACGGTCTTCCGCGGTGGCCTGCCGGGCGAGCTTGGCTGGGCCAATCGCTCGATGCTCAGCCGGGACGGCCGGATCGGGGCGGCTGAGCGGCTCCAGCATGAGGGCCCGAACGCGGTCGAGACCCGGGTGGAGTAGCCTCTCGCGAGGCCCGACGTCACCGTCCGTGGTTTGGTTGCGTCTACACGACTGACCCCACTGGCCGCCACCGAGCGTCGCCATGCGCCTGCCCTCGCGCCTACTCGTGATCGCCGTGCTGCTCATCGTCGTGAGCGGCTGCGACCTCGTGTCCGGGAATCGACCGACGGCGTCGCCCGGGTCGGGTTCCGGCGCGCCGGCCTCGGCTGGTCCCACGGCTTCTGGATCGGTTGTGGGCCCAAGCGCTGCGACCGTCGCGCCGGCTTCGAACTCCGACCCTCCGGCCGCGACCACTGCACCGGCCTCGTCAGCTCCGCCCGCTTCGCTCGCGCCAGTGCCCTCGACGATGCCACCGGCCGGCAGCCCGTCAGCGCAGCCCTCACCTTCGCCATCGCCGTCACCCTCGGCTTCGCCCCCGCCGTCGGCGGCGCCAATCGCCGTCGTACCGCCGTCGGCCGCCCGACTCGCCATCTCGGCGTGGTTCCAGTTCACGCAGGCGAGGGAGGGTCAGGGCACCGAAGGGCCCGCCAATCCGACCGGCGACACGCTGATCGACTTCAAGAGCGGGACGCTGGCGGGAGTGCTTACCGCCCGAATTCATCTCCGCCGACCGGCGCCCACGCCGCCGACCGAGGTCGGCGCCATCCCGTTTGCCGAAGGCCCATTCGGCCGATACGGCGTCTACGGGTTCACCGACGCGACCGGCTCGGAGCTCCATCGCGTCGACCTGCTGACCGGGATCGATTCGACGGTCCTCCGGGACACCCGCGTGATCCACCGCGCCGTCTACGATCCGATCGCCAACACCTACTACCTCGCGCTGCTCGACGCGACCAAGCGGACCGACCTCGGGATCTGGCGGTTCGCACCCACGACAGAGGCCGCGCCCGTCCGCCTCGAGGCCCCGACGGGCCTGCCCAAGGCCGGACCTGGCCCGTATCGCCGGCTCTACCTGACGCCGGATCGGACGCGCCTGGTGGTGGTCGATTGCGCGGGCTTGGATTTCGACCGCGCCTGCCGGGCTCGAGTCGTTGACGCTGCGACCGGCCGCGCCAGTGTGGTCGCCGATGGCCTGGGACTCGAGGCCATCGGCGTGACGGACTCGTGGTTCGTCACCCCGCTCGAGGCGATCGACCTCCGGACCGGCGAGCGCCATCCACTGCCGGCGATGTGCGGCGTTGCGACCCTCACGACCGTCGGTGCCGACGACATGCTGGTCTTCGAATCGGCCGGCCCCGCCTGCAATCGAACGCTCTACGAGATCACATCGCTCGACCTCGACACGGGCGCAACGCGGGTCATCTGGTCGAAGCGCGACTTCAACACGGACCAGGATCAGGCGCTCATGCCGCTCGAGGAGCACGCGCTGGTGCCCGCCGGCTGGGTCGTTCTGACGGTGGGCAACTTCATCGGGTACTCGACGTCGACGACGCCGCCGCCGGTCCTGCTCGCGGTCGAGTCAGGTGCGACGGCGCCGCTGCCGCCCTGGCCGACTGACCCGACCGCATCAGCGCCCGTTCAACCTGCCGGAGGCGCGACGACGCCGGTCCTCCAGGCCTTCCTCGATCGAGCCGCCTGGGCCGGTACCTCCGGGAATCTGAGCGTGATCGGCAACCTCGGCGGCTCGTGGCGAACGGTGAATCTGCCCGTCGACCAGGGCGGGATCCTCGCATCCGGAAACCGGCTGGTTACGCAGGGCGCCAACAGCGCATTCGACTCCTGGATCGGCGAAGTCGATGCGTCGACCGGCGCGATCCGCCGGTGGGACCTGCCAGGCGCGATGCGCCCGACCGCGCTCACCCCGGCCCGGGGCGACCGCCTCGAGTTCGCCGCCGCCGCCGATACCCAGGGCAACGACGCGGGGCTTTGGGAACTTCAGGAAACGCGGAGCCTGTTCTCCAAGGTCGGACCGAATGCGCCCGAGGGATTCCGGTTCGGCAGCGTCCTGGCGTCCGCATCCGGCGCGCTGGTCCTCGGCAATGCCTGCAACACGGGCACCGACTCCGATTTCAACGACATCTGCTTCTCGTCGATTGTCCGGTCGCGTGGGTGCAGGCCTGAGCAGTTGCCCGACCTCCTGACCATCGCCGTCGACGAGTGCCTCCTGATCGCCCGCCACCGGAACGCCGTCGTTCCAGGCCCGTGGCTGGCCGTCGATCGCGCCGCCGAGACGCACCGTACGCTCGCGACTCGGTTCATCTCGATTGCCCGCGACGCCGAGGTGATCCGGCCGGGGCTGGTGCTGCTGGCTGGATTCGATGCCGTCCGAACCCGCTACCGGATCGTCGTGGTCAACCTCCGGACGCACGTGGAGCGGCTCGTTCTCAGCCAGCCGGTGAACGCCGCGCTGCACACGCTCGACACGCGGGCGGTGAGCGCCCGATACGCGCTGCTCGACCACGACGGCCAGGTCGATGCCGTCCTCGACCTGCAGACCGGTCGCGTGCTGAGCGACGTCGTCCGAGCCGGACCCGGTTCCTGAGGCTGACGAACGTCGCGCCGATGGCTGGCGCGGGGCGCTCCGAGGCGCGAAGATGACGGCCTCACCAGCCGTCGCAGTCCCGACCCGCGCCAACGGCGCACGACCCGCTCGGAGGAGGCACGCACCATGGCAGCAACCGAGGCCAGGACCTTTGCGCCGGCCGAGGGCTCGACCCTCTACTCGAACCCGAAGGACAAGGTCCGCGTCAACGGCGATGCCCTGACGGAGTTCGTGGCCGCCTGCTTCCGCCACAACGGGATGCCCGCCAGCGACGCGATGACCTCGGCCAAGGGCATCGTGCTGGCCGATCTCGTCGGCCACGAGAGCCACGGCGTCTCGAACAACCTGGCTGGCTTCTACCTGCCGGACCTCGAGAGCGGCGTCGTCAACCCGCATCCGAACATCCGGATCACCCGCGAATCGCCCTCCACCGCGACGTGGGAGGCGGATCACGCGATGGGCTTCGTCGTCGCCACCAAGGCGATGGAGGACGCGATCGAGCGCGCCTCGAAGGTCGGCTCGGGCTGGGCGGCCGTCGGGCAACTCGCGCCACTACGGCATGGCCCAGGTCTACAGCCGCATGGCACTCGCCCACGACCAGATCGGCTTCTCGATGACGAACGGCGTCACCCCCGGGGTCGTGCCGTTCGGCGGCCTCGACCCCAAGCTCAGCACGAACCCGATCTCGGTGGCGGTCCCGGCCGGCGAGGAGCCACCGTTCGTGCTCGACATCGCGACGACGACTGCCGCCTTCGGCAAGATCGACAACTACCAGCGCGAGGGCAAGTCGATTCCGCCCACCTGGGGTCTCGGCCGAGACGGGCTGCCGACGACGGATCCGGCCGAAGCCAAGGCCGCCGTCAAGCTGCTGACCTTCGGCGGGACCCCCGAGGGGGCGGCGCACAAGGGCTATGGCCTGGGCGTCTGGGTCGACATCATGTGCGGCGCGCTGTCCGGCTGGGGCTTCATCGGCAAGCCGGGCGAGGAGGAGAACGTCAACCACTTCTTCGGCGCCTGGAACATCGACAACTTCGTGCCGATCGCGCGCCACAAGGAGCTGATGGACGCGCGCCTGCGCGATCTGAAGTCAACGAGCCCGCAGCCCGGCTTCAAGCGCGTGATGGTCGCCGGCCAGCCCGAGTACGAGAACCTGATCGACCGGAAGGCGAACGGCATCCCGCTCCACCCGCGGGTCATCGAGATGCTGAAGAGCTATGCCGCGAAGTACAAGCTGCCGTACGACCTGACCGACTGAGCTTCGCCGGCGCGGCACCTCGGGGCGGCGGCGCCGGCTGGCGGCGACGGCGTGCGCCTCGCCGCGCTCAGTCGCCCCAGACGGTCCGATCGGGGTTCCGGCGCACGACGGACGGCGTGATCTCGCCGACATTGCGCGCCCCGCAGAGCGCCATCGCCGAGGTGAATTCGCCGGTCATCAGCTCGAAGAGCCGGACGATCCCGGCATCACCGCCGGTCGCGAGTGCCCACTGGATCTGCCGTCCGACGAGCACGGCCCGGGCCCCGAGGGCGAGTGCCTTCAGGACGTCCGTGCCGCGGCGCACGCCGCCGTCGACGTAGACCTCGATGCGGCCGTCGACCGCCTCGACGACGCCGGGCAGCGCCTCGATCGTCGGGGTCGACGTGTCGAGCTCGCGCCCGCCATGGTTCGAGACGATGATGCCGGCCGCGCCATGCTCGACCGCGAGGGCCGCGTCGTCGCCGCGCAGGATCCCCTTCAGCACGATCGGAATCGGCGAGATCGAGCGGAGCCACTCGAGCGACTTCCAGGTGAGCGTCGGGTCGTAGGCGCAGGTTGAGGCCCGTCGGCACGTTCGGCTGGCGTCATCGCCGTCCGGCTTGACGAGCGGCACGCGCAGCTCGTTTTCGCGCCAGTATTCGACCGGCGCATCGACCGTCAGGACGATCGCCCCGAATCCGGCCGCATGCGCCCGTTCGACGAGCGATCGCGTGATGCCGTGGTCGTCGAACCAGTAGAGCTGGAACCAGCGCTTCTGACCGATTGCTGCAACGTCCTCGAAGCGGGTGCTGGCCCCGGTGCTGAGGACCTGCAGCGTGTCGATCTCCTTCGCCGCCCGCGCCGTCGCGAGCTCGCCGTCCGGGTGCGCGATCTTGTGCATCGATGTCGGCGCGAACAGGATCGGAACGCTGACGGGCGTGCCGAGGACGGTGGTCGAGACGTCGAGGTCGCTGACGTCGATGAACGCCCGCGGACGCAGGACCCAGTGCCGCCACGCCTGGATGTTCTGGCGCCACGTCCAGCCGCCGCCGGCCCAGCCGCGGATGTAGGCATGGGCGCTCGGGTGCATCCGCTCCATTGCCAGCGGCTCGAACTCCTCCACGCTGAAGATCCGGGCGAGCTCGTCGCGGCCGAGGTAGGGCTTGCGGGTCGCTGGATCCATCTCGGGCGCCGTCATCGCCTGGCTCCGTTCGCGGCGCTGCCGGTCATCCGCGGCCGCCGGCCGATGTCGGGCATCGGCATCGGCACGGGCATCGGCCCTGGCACCGGGGTGATGATCGAACGATCGATGCGGTCCAGGCGGGTGATCCCGGCGAGGCCGACAACGGATTCGAATTCGCCGCGGACGAGTTCGAGCGTCTTCACGACGCCCTCCTCGCCGGCCGTCCCGAGCCCCCACACGATCGAGCGGCCCATGAACACGGCCCGGGCGCCGAGGGCCAGCGCCTTCAGCACGTCCGTGCCGCGCCGCACGCCGCCATCGACGTAGATCTCGAGCTTCCCGCCGGCCGCGTCGACGACCTCGGGCAGCGCGTCGAGCGGGGCGATCGCCCAGTCGAGCGCCCGCCCGCCGTGGTTCGAGACGGCGATGGCCTCGACGCCGTGCTCCACCGCGAGGTGCGCATCCTCGGCCGTCAGGATCCCCTTGAGCACGATCGGCAGCGGCGAGATGGAGCGCAGCCACTCGAGCGATTTCCAGGTCAGGTTCGAGGCGATCTTCAGCGGCCGATCCGGCACGTTGGCCGAGATCACGCCGGGCGGCATCTCCGCCGGATCGCGCATGTCGAACTCGCGCCAGAGGCGGACCGGCGCGTCCACCGTCACGACGATGGCCTTGAATCCCGCGGCCGCCGCCCGCTCGATCATGTCCCGCGTGACGTCCTGGTCCGTGAACCAGTAGAGCTGGTACCACGGGTTCCGCGCGACCGCCCCGATCTCCTCGATCGAGTAGTTCGAGCTGGTGCTGAGGATCGAGATCGTGCCGACCCGGTTGGCGGCGCGAGCCGCCGCGAGCTCCCCGTCCGTGTGCGCCAGGCGCTGGTAGCCCGTCGGGGCGAAGAGGATCGGCAGGTCGATCGGCAGGCCGAGGACCGTCGTGCTGATGTCGATGTCGTGGACGTCGACGAGGACCCGCGGCCGGATCATCCACCGGCTGAAAGCCTCGCGATTGCCGGCCGTCGCGGCGCCCGTGCCCGCCCCGCCCGCCACGTAGCCGTACGCGGAGGGCGTCATCCGCTCCCGCGCAAGCGGTTCGAATTCCTCGACGCTGAAGATGCGGGCCAGCTGGTCGGGCGTGAGGTACGGCACCCCGGTCCACGAGCGAAGGACCGTCGAATCGGCGGTCTGGCTCGCTTCGGTCACTGGCTCGACCACCCAAGACCCTCCTCACCGGCGGCAAATGCCGACCGAGTATAGGGTCGCCCGGGGTCCGGATTCGGCCGCGCCAAGGGCGGTGCGTCCTCCGCCGGAAATGTGACCATGTGGTCAGACCATCTGGTCAGACCTTGCGGTCGCGAGACCTTCCGCGGCGGGCTGGCCGGTCGAACGAGGATGGGCTGGCCGGTCGAACGAGGATGAGCTGACCCGGTCCGGCCCACTCCGCCGCTGGATACACTGGCGAGCGAAACCGGCGCCGTGGGCCGGCTGCCGAGGGGGAGGTCGTCGCATGCGGGTCGTCGCGTCGGGCGTCGTCTTCGACACGCGCGTGGCCCCGATCAACGAGCGATCGGCGTCCAGCAGTGCGGCGCTGGCGCTGCCGGACGGCACGATCCTGGCGAGCTTCCGCCTCGGCACGGAGCGCGAATCCGGCGACGGCCATGCGGCGTTGTTCGCGAGCCGCGACCTCGGAGCCAGTTGGGAGCTGCGCTACCTCGGCCTGACCGAGCGGGTGCTGAACGGCATTCCCGGCGAGACGCGTGGCATGAACCTGGCCGAGCTGACACCGGGCGAGATCACCGCCTCGACGCTCTGGACGGACCGCTCCGACCCGGCGAAACCATGGGTCAACCAGGAGACGCAAGGGCTCCTGCCGATGCTCAACTACCACTCCATCTCGCGGGACGGTGGGCTGACGTGGACGATGCCGCGAGTTGTCGATCTCGCGCCGCATCCATCCGCCTCGACGACGGGCCCGGTCCTCCGGCTGGCGGGCGACTCGCTGGGCCAGCCCTTCGAGCACTGGAAGCTCTACGACGATCCCGAGGTGGGGCGGCCGCGCGCGATGCTCCGGATCTCCCACGACGGCGGCCGGACCTGGCCGGATGACGTCGTCGTCGCAGCGGATCCGGCCAACCGGATCTACTACTGGGATCAGCGCCTCGCGACGCACCCGGTGAGCGGCCAGATCGTGGCGATGTTCTGGACCTTCGACCGCGAGGCGAACGCCGACGTCCCGATCCACATCGCCTGGGGCACGCCCGACGGGCGGCACTGGACGGTGCCGACGGCCACGACGCTCGACGGCCAGCACTGCCAGCCGGTGGCGATCGGCGGCGACAACCTCGTGGCGGTCTACTCGCATCGCCGCAACCCGCCAGGGGTGCGGGCGGCGCTGAGCCGTGACTTCGGCCGGACGTGGGATCCCGCCGATGAGGTCGAGGTGTACGGCAGCTCCGCGGGAGACGAGCCGTCTGCCACGGGCGCCGCCTCGGAGCTCGAATACTGGAACGCGATGGGGGCCTGGCAGTTCGGCCACCCGCGCGGCGTCCGGCTGCCGAATGGCGAGGTCTTCGTCGTGTTCTACGCCGGCGAGGGAGCAACCGAAGTGCGCGCTGGGCGCGAGTGGAGGTCTGAACGGATGCGCATCACGGGCATCGAGTCGCGGATCCTTGGCTACGACGTCGCTGAAGCTGTGGGGCGACGTCCCCCCGCCCGAGGGCATCTCGTCGACCTGGTACCGCTACAGCTTCGATACCTTCCACACGGACGAGGGCATCGACGGCTACACGATGCAGAACTCGAACCTCGAGGACGGTGCGGCGATGGGCGAGGTGCTCCACGCCGTCTACGCCCCGCAGCTGATCGGCGAGGACCCGCTGCGGATCGAGTACCTCTGGCAGAAGCTGCGTCGCCTGAATCGCCACGCCTACAACCTCTCCGACGGGGTCGCGGGCTCCATCGACGTTGCGCTCTGGGACATCGCGGGCAAGGTCGCCAACATGCCGATCGCCCGGATGCTCGGGCTGGCCCGCGAGAAGATCCCGGCGTACAAGACGGCCGCATCGCTGCGCCCAACGCCCGAGACCGTCTTCGCCGAGGCGCAGCGCGTCAAGGCCGAGGGCTATCACGCCTTCAAGATCCAGTTCTGGGACGGCCTCGAGCAGGACATCCCGCGGTTCCACGCCGCGCGCGAGGCCGTCGGGCCCGACTATCCGCTCATGGAGGACGCCGCCGGGATGTATTCGTACGCCCAGGCGATGGCCGCGGGCCGCGTCCTCGGCGACCTCGATTACACCTGGTTCGAGGAGCCGATCCCGGACCGCAACCTCTTCCAGCTGAAGCGCCTGACCGACGACCTGACGGTCCCGATCCTGTCCGGCGAGACGTCGCGCGTCCACGAGCTGGCCGAGGGGATGCGGATGGGCGCCTTCGACATCGCCCGCGGCGACGTCCACCTGAAGGAAGGCATCACCGGGATGCGCAAGGCGATCGGGATGGCCGACCTGCTCGGGTTCGACCTCGAGGTCCACGGCATCGGCCAGCCGCTCCTCGACATCGCGAACCTGCACGTCTCCCTCTCGATGACGAACGGCCGCTGGTCCGAGACCTTCCCCGAGATCTACAGCCGGGGCGTCAAGAACCGGCCCCTGGGCATCGATGCGGAAGGCTACAAGCACCTGCCCGACCGGACCCGGTCTCGGCGTCGAGCTCGACTGGGACTGGATCGACAACGTGACCCAGAAGGTCATCACGACACCGGCGAAGTAGCGGCCGCGGAGGCCAGGGAGACCCGGAGTGGCAACGTCGAAACCGGTTCCGCCGCTGGTGCTGCGCAGCGTCCGCGTCGTCGATGGCCGTGGCGTTCGCGCCGAACGAGCCGACGTCCTGATCGAGGACGGGCGAATCAGCGAGATCTCGGCCGAGGCCATCCAGGCGCCAGCGGGCGCCGAGGTCCGGGATCTCGCCGGGGCCACGATCACGCCCGGCCTGATGAACGCGCATGCGCACATCTGCCTCGACGCGTCGCCGGATCCGGAGAAGCTGCTCCAGGCCGAGGTCCCGGCGGAGACCGCCGTCCGCTCCGCGCAGCGTCTTCTCGAGGCCCTCAACCAGGGCGTCACGGCGATCCGCGACATCGGCGCCCCGGGCGGCATCGACATCGCGCTGCGCCGTCTCGTCGAGAACGGCGACATCCCGGGGCCGCGGATGATCACGTGCGGCCGCGTCATCACGATGACCGGCGGCCACGGCTGGTGGATGGGCTGGGAAGTCGACGGGCCGGATGAGGTTCGCAAGGCCGTCCGCTCGCAGATCAAGGCCGGCGTGACGGCGATCAAGCTCATGTCGACGGGCGGGATGATGACGCCCAACCAGAAGGCCGGCGCGCCGCAGCTCACGATCGAGGAGATGACGGCCGCCTGCGAGGAGGCCCACAAGGCGGGCTTCCCGGTCGGGGCGCATGCCGAGAGCGACGAGGGGGTTCGCAACGCGACCCTCGCCGGCGTCGATTCCGTGGAGCACGGCCATGGCGCCACGGTCGAGACGCTCCAGCTGATGCTGGACCGCGGCACGTCGCTGACGCCGACGATCCTCTCCGACCGCCGGATCATCGAGGCGCCGCCCGACGCCGGCATCCCGGATTTCGTCGTCGAGAAGTGCCTGCCCCTGGGCGACGCGCTGATCGAGACGCTCCACAACGCGTTCCGGATGGGCGTGACGATCACCGCCGGCAACGACGGGGGAGCGCCACTCGTCGGCGTGGGCGAGATGGCCGCCGAGCTGGCGCTGTACGTCAAGCACGGCCTGTCGCCCCAGAAGGCGCTCGAGAGCGGCACGATCAACACGGCCCGCCTGTTCCGCATGGCCGAGGTCGGCTACCTCGAGCCCGGCTGGCACGCGGACCTGCTGGTCGTCCGTGGCGATCCGCTCGCGGACATCGGCGCGCTGCTCAACCCGAGCTCGTGATCAAGGCCGGCGCGGTCTACGGCCCGAGCGCCGATGCGATCGCCGGAGGCCAGGCCGCCTCGGCCGGCGGCGCCCGATGAAGCTGCTCGCGTCCGGCGTCATCTCCGCGCCCGAGCCCGGCACCCCGCGGGCCGTCGCGAAGCAGTGCCACCTGGCCGCCTACCCCGATGGCGAGATCCTGGTGACGTATCGAGTGGGGGCCGCCTCGGATTCCGAACGCGGCAACGCCGAGATCCGCCGATCGACCAATGGCGGCCGCAGCTGGGGGCCGCCCGAGACGCCCTGGTCGACCTCGTTCGGCGGCCGCCGCGGCACGATCTACGCACCGTCGCTGACCGTCCTCCGTGGCGAGCACCTCCTCGCCTGCGTGCTGTGGGTCGATCGCGAGGCGCATCCCGGCGCCCCGATCTTCAGCGCCGAGACCGAGGGCTGCCTGCCGATGAAGATCCTGCTGGCAAATTCGCAGGATCGAGGCCGCAGCTGGACGCCGTGGCGCGATGTCGCGATGCCGGACGACGTCGGCCCGCCATCACTGACGTCCCCGATCCGAAGGCTGGCTTCGGGCCGGCTGTTGCTGTCGATCGAATCCAACAAGGAGTATTTCGACTCGACTCGCTGGTTCCAGCGGGTGGTCTACCTCTACTCGTCGGACGAGGGCGCCACGTGGACGGCGCCGATCACGGTCTGCCAGGACCCGACCGGCCGGATCCGGAACTGGGACCAGCGCGTCAACGTGGCGGCGGACGGCCGGCTCGTCTCGTACACCTGGACGTACGACTCCGAGCTCGTGATGTACGCCGACATCCATCGCCGCATCTCCTCGGACGAGGGCCTGACCTGGACCGATCCGGAACCGATCGGCGTCACGGACCAGGCCGGCCACCCGGCGATCCTGGCCGACGGTCGCGTCGTCCTGCCGTGGACGGACCACTTCGAGACGTATTCGGTGCGGGCACGGACCGCGGCGTCCATCGATGCCCCGCTGGACGAGGCCAGCGAGGTGGTCCTGTACCAGGCGGCCGCGGCGGTTGCGGGCGAAGGCACGGCCAGCGGCGAGGCCCTGTTCGCGATGTCGTCATGGACCTTCGGGTCGCCGTTCGCGCTGCAGCTCAACGACGGAACGGTGCTCGTCTGCGCCTCCATCGGCGAACGCGAGGATGCGCTCGGCGTCAACTGGTACGTGCTGGATCCCGACGCGTCGTAGGTCGGTGGCGAGCGTCGGCCGCGCCAGATTGGCGACGCTCCACCCGCTGCTCACGCACGAATCGCCGGCCGCTGACCGGCAATCCATGGCGAACTCCATTCCGCCATTCGCTGGGCGAATATCTGGCGACGAAAGGCGGCGCGGCGCACCCCGGGCGCGACCGCCCCACCCAGGCGGCGCGGCTCACCCCGGAGCGCCAGAGGACGCTTCGGCGTCACCGCCGCCGCCGCCTCACCCGGGCGCCTGGCGCGCTCCCGCGTTGACCAGGTTCTTCGGGCGCTCGCCGGAGAGGTAGCGCCACGCTTCCTCGGCCGCGTAGAGCGCCAGGTCGACCCGGGCCTCGATCGAGAACCAGGCCAGGTGCGGCGTCAGCAGGACGTTCGGCCGCTGGAAGATCGAGCGGCTCAGGTCGGGCGCCGGCTCGTCCTCCAGCACGTCAAGACCGACCGCCGCCACGCGGCCGGATTCGAGCGCCGCATCCAGCGCGTCGATGTCGATCAGGCCGCCGCGCGACGTGTTCACCAGCACGAAGCCCGGCTTCACCTTCGCCAGCCGCTCGGCGTTGACGAGGTGTCGCGTCTCGGCCGTCAGTGGCGAGTGCAGCGAGACCGCGTCGGACGTCTCGAACAGCTCATCGAGGCTGACCGGTTCGGCGCCGGCGGCCCGAACCAGCTCGGCCGGCAGCATCGGGTCGTACGCGACGACCTCCCAGCCGAAGCCGCGACCACGTTCCGCGACGGCCCGCCCGATCCGTCCGAAGCCGACCACGCCCAGCCGGCGGCCCCGCGTCCGGTGGACCGGCGGCACGAGCGCCGAATTGACCCACTTGCCGGAATGCCAGACGGCCTCGAGCTCGGTCAATCGGCGCCAGGCGGCCATCAGGAGCAGGGCGGCGTGATCGGCCACCTCGTCGACGCAGTAGTCCGGGACGTTGGCCACCCAGATGCCCCTGGCCGTGGCGGCCTCGACGTCGATGATGTCGTAGCCGATGCCCGCCCGGATCAGGAGGCCGGTGTTCCGCAGGATCGCGATCTCGGGCGCCCGCATCGGCAGGACCCCGATCAGGATGACCGGCGCATCCGCCGCCGCGGCCGCGACCTCGGCCGCGGGTGTGCCGGCCGGCATCACATCGACGGTCACCCCGCGACCGCGCAGGAGGTCGATTCCGGGGGCCAGGAGCTCGCCCGAATCGGACACGACCACCCGCTGATCGATGCTGCTCGGCATGCCATCCTCCATCCGCTGTTTCCTTGACGCTGGGCATCGCCCCAACGTAGATTGTCCGCGATACGCGGCGAGTCCGGCTGTCCCCTTCGCGGCGTCCAACCCCGGCCACGACTCCACGGTGACTGTTCGATGCGCCTCACCAGGTCCGCGGAGCTCTCGGCCCGGGCCCAGCAGAGCATTCCCGGCGGCGTCTCATCGAGCCTGCGCCTGCTCGATCCGCCGCGCGTCTTCGTCCGGGCCAGCGGCTCACGGGTCTGGGACGCCGACGGCAACGAATACACCGACTACAACAACGCCTTCGGCCCGATCATCCTGGGCCACGCGAACCCCGCGGTGGAGGCGCGCGTCCACGCCACGCTGCAGCAGATCGACATGATCGGGATCGGGGCGACGGAGCTCGAGATCGAGCTCGCCGAGAAGGTCCGTTCGCACGTCCCCTCGATCGAGAAGATCCTCTTCACGAATTCGGGCTCCGAGGCGACCTACCACGCGATCCGGCTGGCCCGCGCCGCCACGGGCCGCCGCGTCATCGTCAAGTTCCAGGGCTGCTACCACGGCTGGCACGACTACACCGCGGCCAACGTGATCAGCCGGCCGGATCGCCTCGGCGGCATCGACCCGACCTCGGCCGGGATGCTCCCCGACGCCATGGAGAATCTCGTCGTCCTGCGCTTCAACGACGTGGAGCAGCTCGAGGAGACGATGACCCGGCGCGGCCACGAGATCGCGGCGGTCATCCTCGAGCCGGTCATGCACACGATCGGCTGCGTCGTCCCGAGCGAATCGTTCGTCGAGGCGCTGCGCCGGACGACGGCACAAGCTGGTTCCGTGCTGATCTTCGACGAGGTCGTCACCGGCTTCCGCCACCACCTCGGCGGCTACCAGGCGATCTGCGGCATCCGCCCCGACCTCACGACGTTCGCCAAGGCGATGGCCAACGGCTATCCGATCGGAGCCGTCGGGGGTCGGGCCGACCTGATGGACCACTTCAACACGCGGCCCGGCGGCGACGTGTTCTTCGGCGGAACCTACAACGCCCACCCGCTGGCGATGAGCGCCGGCCTCGCCACCATCGAGGCGCTCGAGGCGGACGACCGGGCCATCCATCGGCGCACCTGGGCGCTCGGCGAGCAGATGCGCCAGGGTCTCGAGGCGATCGTGGACCGCCTCGGGATCACGGCCCGACCGACGAGCTTCGGCTCGGTCTGGGTGCTCTACTTCACCGATCGAGTCGTGCGCAACTACGACGACGCGCTGACGAACGACGCGGAGCTGTACGTCGGATTCCATCGTGGCCTGTTGGAGCGGGGGTTTCTCGTGGTGCCCATCAACCTCAAGCGCAACCACATCACCGCGGCGCACACCGCCGAGGACATCGCCCGGACGCTCCAGGCCAGCGAGGACACCCTCGTCGAACTGAGCCACTCCCGCCAGCGCGCAGGCGCGCAGCCGGCAGCCGTTCGATGACGACGGCGGAGCAGAGCAGCGGCGGAGCCACGCGGCCGGTCGGCGACGGACGGCCAGCCGCGCGTCGTCTTCTTCGACCCGGTCAGCTGGGAGGTTCCCTGGTCCTTCGACGTGGAGGAGGCCGCCTTCGCCGCGCGAGGCGTGCGCCTCGTCGTGCCGGCCGACGCTGCGGCCGCGGACGTCGCGATCCGCGATGCGGACATCGTCGTCGCCTGCGGCCTCCGCCAGCTCGATGCGGCAGCCATCGCCACGCTGCGCAATGCCGCCGGCATCCTCTGCTACAGCATCGGCATGAACCAGGTCGACGCGGAGGCTGCCAAGGCGGCCGGCATCCCGGTCTCGAACGTCCCCTTCTGCGTGGACGAAGTCTCCGATCACGCGCTGACGCTGCTCCTCGCCGCGGAGCGCCGGCTGATCCTGCTGGCCGACGCCGCCGGCTCCGGCAACTGGGACGTGGCCGAGTGGCCCGAATACCGGCGGATCCGCCGGTTGCGCGGCCAGACCCTCGGGATCGTCGGGGCCGGCCGGATCGGCAAGCTCGTGGCCCGCAAGGCCCGCGCCTTCGGGTTCCGGACGCTGGCCAACGACCCGTACATCACGACGACCGGCGACCCGGAGCTGCCCCTGCTGCCACTCCACGAGATGCTCGGCCAGGCCGACGCCGTCGTGACCTGCGCCTCGCTGACGCCGACCTCGCGGGGCGTCATGAACGCGGCGGCCTTCGCGGCGCTGAAGCCCGGGGCGATCGTCGTCAACATCGCCCGGGGCGGCCTGATCGACGAGGTGGCGCTGGCGGCGGCGATTCGCGACGGCCGGGTCTCGGTGGCCGCGCTGGATGTCCGCTCGCCGGAGCCGCCGATCCCTGACAATGATCCACTCGCGGGCCTGCCCAATCTCATCCTGACCCCGCACGTGGCGGGGGCATCGGTGGAGGCCCGGGAGGATCTGCACACTGGGGCTGCGACCGAATGTCTCGAGATGCTGGCGGCCGCGGGCCGGATCAGCGCAGCCTGAGAGGGGAATTGGAGCGTCATGGCTGATATCGCGCTGCGGCTTGACCACATCTCGAGGTATTTCGGCAAGGTCAAGGCCGTTGACGATCTCTCGCTCGACATCCCGTCCGGTGCCTTCGTCACGCTCCTTGGACCGTCGGGTTGTGGCAAGAGCACGACGCTCAGCCTGATCGCCGGTCTCGATCGCCTCGATGAGGGCCGCATCCTGCTCGGCGAGGAGGACATCACGCAGACCCCGCCAAACGAGCGACGGATGGCGATGGTCTTCCAGAATTACGCCCTCTACCCGCACATGACGGCCTACGACAACATCGCCTTCGGCCTGAAGCTGCAGCACCGGCCCAAGAACGAAGTCGAGTCGCGGGTCGCGGCCGTCGCCGAGAATCTCGACATCGCGCATCTCCTGCGGCGCAAGCCGGGCCAGATGTCGGGCGGCCAGCAGCAGCGCGTCGCGCTCGGCCGGGCGCTCGTCAAGGAGCCGGCCGTCTTCCTGCTCGACGAGCCGTTCAGCAATCTCGACGCGGGCCTTCGCAGCCGGATGCGGACCGAGGTCAAGCACCTCCACCTCAAGCTCGGAACCACCAGCGTCTTCGTGACCCACGACCAGGAAGAGGCGATGACGCTGTCCGACCTGATCGCGGTCATGCGCGACGGCAAGATCGTCCAGTTCGGCACGACCCGCGAGATCTACCGCTCGCCCCGTGACCTGTACGTGGCGACCTTCGTCGGGAAGCCCAAGATGAGCCTCGTCGACGGCTCACTGAGCCTCGATGGCGGGCGCGCCACGTTCATCTCGCCGGACCTGCGGATCGATCTCGGCTCACCGGGTTCCATCGGGCTGCGGGACGGTGCCTGGACGAACGTCGCGCTGGGAATCCGCGCCGAGGATGTCCGGATCGGCACGAACGGTTCGGCGCCCGACCCGGACCGGTCCTTCGGGGCCACTGTCCAGCTGCTCGAGCCGATCGGCTCCGACACCTTCGTCGAGCTCGCCGCCGGCGATGCCACGATCGTGGCGCGCGTCGCGCCAGACGCCGGTCTGCAGATCGGCCAGCAAGTCCAGGCCGAGCTCGTCGCCGGCCGAATCCACCTGTTCGAACGTGACCGAGGGGAGCGAATCATTCAATGAGCGAGTACCTGGTCGGCAAGCTCGATCCGCGCGACTTCGAGCAGGTCGCGCAGCTGGTCCTGCCGGCACCAGTCTTCGGCTGGATCGCGTCGGGCTCCGATGATCAGCAGTCGATGACCGACAACGTCGCTGCATTCCGCCGCTGGCGCCTCAATCCGCACGTCCTCGTCGACGTGCGCAACGTGGATCTCTCGACGACGGTCCAGGGCACCAAGCTCGCGTTCCCGGTGATGGTTGCGCCGATGGGCGTCCAGAAGGCGGCGCACCCGGACGGCGAGCTGGCCACGGCCGAAGGCGTCGCCGCGACCGGCGCGCTCTTCGTCGAGGCCGTCAACGCGACGACGACCCTCGAAGATGTCCACGCGAAGTTCCCCAAGATGCCGTTCTGGCTCCAGCTCTACAACTGGAACGACCGCCCGGCGCTCGAGAAGATCGTGAAGCGGGCCGAGGACGCCGGCGCGACCGGCATCGTGCCGCTCGTCAACACCACGGCCGACGTCAGCCACACGCCGGCCCGCGTCGGCTACCGGCTGCCGGCCGGGGTCAAGCTCGCCCACTTCGAGAGCTCGCCCGACCTCGAGTACGGCAACACCGAGGAATACATCGAGTGGCTGGCGAAGCTGACGAAGCTGCCGATCATCCCCAAGGGCATCGTCCGCGCCGATGACGCGCTGCGCGCCGTGAACGCCGGGGCCAGGGGGATCATGGTCTCCAACCACGGTGGCCGGCAGCTGTCCCACTCCGTCTCGACGCTCGATGCCCTGCCCGGCATCGTCAAGGCCGTCGGCAAGAAGGCCGAGGTCTATCTCGACGGCGGCGTCCGATCCGGCAGCGACATCCTCATCGCGCTGGCCCTCGGAGCGCGGGCCGTCACGATCGGGCGCCCGATCATGTACGCCCTGGCCATCGGCGGCGGCGCTGGCGTGACCCGCTCGCTCGAGTGGTTCCGAGACGAGCTCCGCGGCGAGGCCGGCCTCTGCGGTCTCGGCAACCTGCAGAACATCCCCGCCGACCTCGTCGTTCGCCCCGGGGCCTGACGGCTCCGCGGCCGGCAGCGGGCGAGACAGCGGACCAGGCGCGGACGCCTCACGTGGCCGGCCACCGCATCCTGTGCCTGTACCCGTTGCCGGACGAGGCGATCGATCGCATCGCCCGGATCCCAGACGTCGTCATCGAGCGCCGCGAGCTCGCCGACGGCCAGACGGTCGACGACCTGGACCTGTCCCGGGTCGAGGCTCTCTTCAACGACCGCCCGCCGTTCGAGTTCGGGCGGTCGCCACGCCTGCGCTGGCTCGCCAGCAGTGGGGCCGGCGTCGAGCACCTGGTCGATCGTTCGATTCCGCCGACCGTGACCGTGACCAACGGGAGCGGCCTCCACGCCGCCTCGATGGGGGAGTACTGCCTCGGCGCGATCCTGTTCGCGGCGCAGAACAACCTCATCCGGCAGGAGCATCAGCGCCACCACGCGTGGGAGTCGCGCGACGCGGCCCACGGCCGCCGCATGCGCGACCGGACGCTCGCCGTCGTCGGCTACGGCAGCATCGGCCGCGAAGTGGCGCGGCTCGCCAGCGCGTTCGGGATGCGCGTCCTGGCCGTCAAGACGCGGCCCGAGCAGGTCGTCGACGAGGGCTTCGCCGTCGCCGGTCTGGGCGATCCGCTGGGCGAGATTCCGGACCGGATCGTCGGGCTTGAGGGGTTGCCCGGTGTATTGGCGGAGGCGGACTACGTCGTCATCTCCCTGCCGCTGACGCCGGCGACGCGCGGCCTGTTCGGGGCAGCGACGCTCGCCGCGTGCCGGCCCGACGCCTGGATCGTCAACATCGGCCGCGGCCCGATCATCGTCGAGGCGGCCCTCCTCGCGGCCCTGCGCGAAGGCCGGCTCGGGGGCGCCTACCTCGACGTCTTCGATGAGGAGCCGCTGCCGCCCGAGCACCCGTACTGGGACGCGCCAAACCTCGTCATCTCGCCGCACGTCGCGGGCGTCAATTCCTACGAGCACCACTGGCAGCTGTTCGGCGAGCTGCTGGCCGAGAACGTCCGGCGCTACGTCGCCGGCGAGCCGCTGCTCAATCGCGTGGATCTCGCTCGCGGCTACTGAGCGCTCCACGCCTGCCACGCACTTCGAGGGGAACGACATGGCTGGTGACATCGGGTTCGGCATCCTCGGCTCGGGCAACATGGCCCGGGTCTACGGCGACGCCCTGACGACGCAGGTCACGGGCGGGCGGCTCGTGGCGGTGGCGATGGGCTCGCGGGCCGAAGGGCTGGCCGCCGAGTACGGTGCGGCCGTCGAGCCGACCGCGGAGGCGTTGCTCGCGCGCCCGGACGTCGACGTCGTGGTCATCGCCACGCCGCACACGACGCACCTGCCATTGGCGACCCAGACCGCCGCGGCCGGCAAGCACGTCTACCTCGAGAAGCCGATGGCGCTGAATGTCGCCGAGTGCGACGCGATCATCGCCGCCTGCCGTGCCGCCAACGTCAAGCTGACGGTCGCCAAGCAGACCCGGCACATGGAAATGTCGATGCGGGCCAAGGAGTACATCGACCAGGGCCTGATCGGCGAGATCCTCTACATCCGGCCGATGAGCGTCACCCCGGGCGCTGGCTTCGTGAACGTCGTCCAGACCTGGCCGATGGACCCGAATGAGGGCGACGCCTTCCTCGACTGGGGCTCGCACGCCTGCGACGGCATCCGCTGGCTCACGGGCGCCGAGGCGGTCCGGGTCTATGCCGACTACGACAACTTCACGGGCAACCCGATCCCGGATCCGACGGCCGTGGTCCAGATCCGCCTCTCCAACCGGGCGATCGCGCAGATTCTCCTCTGCTACGAGATCGGCCCGTCCGGGTTCGGCACGCGGCGCAACAACCAGTACCAGATCGTCGGCACCGAAGGCTCCATCTTCTGGGATCTCGATCGCGTTGAGCTGCTGACCGGCAGCACGGACCTCAAGGTCTGGGAGCTGCCGAGCTGGACCCTGCCGGACTTCAAGCCGCGCGACCCCCGTCGGATCGGCAATACGGCCCGCCAGATCAACGACTTCATCGTCGCGCTGCGGGACAAGACGCCGCTCAAGATCACGGGTGAAGATGGGCGGGCCGCGATCGAGATGACCCAGGCGGCCAATCAGTCGGCCCGGACCCACACGGCCGTGGACCTGCCCCTGGCCTAGCGCACTGCCGCCGGCCCGGCCCGGCCCGCCCCGTCGACCCGGACGACACCTTGAGGAATCGGCATGACCATCGAGCGTCTCGAGTGCTTTTCGGTGACCTATCGTTTCTCGCCACCGCGCGGGCCGTCCATCGCCTACGGCGACGAGCATTCGTATGCGCTGATCAAGCTGACGGACAGTGACGGCGTCTCGGGCTGGGGCGAGACCTACCTCGTGCCCGGCGTGCCCTCGATCGTCGAGACGGTCGCTCCGCTGCTCATCGGCCGCCAGGCCTCGGATGCGCTCGAGCTCAAGATCGACGTGGCGCGGACGGCCCAGCATGCCTACGCGAATTCGGCCATCTCGATCGCGATCGACGATCTGCGGGCGCGCCAGCTGGGCGTGCCGATCTACGACCTGTACGGCGGCGCGCGCCGGACCAGCGTCCGCGCCTATGCCGCGATCGAGGGCTACATCGAAGGCGTCGATCCGGCGGAGTCCTGGCCGTCGGAGGTCGACGCGCTGGCGGCCAAGGGCTACACGGCGATCAAGATGCGGATCGGCCGCTACCCGCTGTCGAAGGAGCGCCCGCTCTACGAGCAGGTCCGGCGCGATCTGCCGACGAGCGTCGACCTCTGCGCCGACGGCAACGGCGGCTACACCCTGCGCCAGGCCATCGAGACCGGCCGGGTCCTCGACGACCTCGGCTTCCTCTGGTTCGAGGAGCCGCTCCACCAGTGGGACGGCTACGTCGACTACGAGACGCTGAACGCCTCGATGCCGATCGCGCTGGCGGGCGGCGAGATCACGATGAGCCGCAACCAGGCACGCAGCCTGATCGATCGGTCGGCCGTGGACATCTTCCAGCCCGAGCCCGTGATCTGCGGCGGCATCTCCGAGACGCTGTTCTACGCCCAGCTCGCCCGCCTCAACGCGATCGGCTGCTTCCCGCACACGTCGGGCGGGGCGCATCGGCATCGCCTCGGCCATCCAGGTCATCGCGGCCCTCCCGGATCCGACCCGCCTCGAATTGCACGGCATGCCGCTCCTCGAAATCGGTTCGGACCCGAACCCGTGGCGGACCGACGTGCTGGCGACACCGATCGAGGTCCGCAACGGCTGGGTCGATATCCCGACGGGTCCGGGCCTCGGGTTCGAGGTCGACGAGGCCTTCGTCCGGCGGAGCGCGAGCGAGGTCCGCGTCGTGATGGCCGCGGGCTGAGGGTGGCGTGACCGAGCTCGAGCGACGTGCCGACGCCGCCGTCGAATCCCGTCGCGAAGCGGCGGAGGGGTTCCTCGCCCAACTCGTCGCGGCACCGACCGTGCTCGGGCGCGAGCGGCAGGGCCAGCTGCTCATCGCGCGACGCCTGAAGGCGATGGGCCTGTCGGCCACCGTGCGCGACGTCGACGCGGACCGCCTGCGCCGCGAGCCCGGGTTCGCGCCGGTACCGCACTCCTACGTCGCGCGCCCCAACGTGATCGCCGAATCGCCGGGGACGGGCGGCGGCCGCAGCCTCGTCCTCAACGGCCACGTCGACGTCGTCAGCCCGGAGCCCGTCAGCTGGTGGTCGCAGGATCCATGGGGCGGGCGGATCGTCGGCCGCCGGATGTACGGCCGCGGCAGCTGGGACATGAAGGGCGGTCTCGTGGCGGCGCTCTGGGCCCTCGAATCCGTCCGCGAGGCCGAGATCCCGCTGCGGGGAACGGTGCGCTTCGAATCCGTCATCGAAGAGGAGTGCACGGGCAACGGCACGTTCGCCGCCCGGAGCGACGCGCCGCGGGCCGACGGCGCCGTGATCCCCGAATGCACGGGCCTCGACGCGTTCGTTTCGACGCCGGTCGTGCTCTGGGTGGAGATCAAGGTCCGCGGCTGGCCGGCCTATGTCGGCCGTCCCGGCGAATACGTCAACGCGATCGAGCGGTCGGTCGAACTGATCGCGCACCTGCGCGAGCTCGCGGCCGGCCACGCGGCGCGCGGCGTGACCCTCGGCGTCGGCACGATCCGCGGCGGCGATTGGGCCTCGACCGTCCCGCTCGAGTGCACGTTCGTGTGCCGCGTCTCGGCGCCCCGCGAGTCGACGGTCGCGGAGACGCGCACGCTCGTCGAGGGCTGGGTGGCCGCCGCCGCCGATTTCGATCCGTGGCTGCGCGATCACGCACCGCAGGTGTCCTACCCGGGCTTCCAGGCCGAGGGCTGGTCCCTCGAGTCGACCGCCGACATCGCCGCCGCTCTCGACGATGCCCACGGCTCGATCGTCGGCGGGCGCCTGTCGCGGGTGCACTTTCCCGGCACGGCCGATGCGCGCTACTTCGCGGCACGTGGCGAGCCAGCCATCTACTACGGACCCATGGGCGGCAACCAGCATGCCCCCGATGAGTACGTGGACCTCGACAGTGTCCTGCTCGTCGCGCGGGTCCTGGCCCGCCTGATCGTCGAGTGGTGCTCGTGATCGCTCGCGGCGGGTTCGGGCGCGCCAGAATGCCCACGTCCGGCGCCACCCAGGTCCTGGGTGACCGGTCACGACCTGGCCCGGAAAAGCTGAGAGGAACCATGCGGCCGTGACGACGACCAGCCGGATGATCATCGAGCGCGACGTCAGGGTGACGATGTCCGACGGCGTCGAGCTCGGGGCCGACGTGTTCCGGCCCGACACGAGCGAGCGGCTGCCGGTCCTCCTCCAGCGCTCGCCGTACGACCGGACCTATCAGCCGATCGGTGGCTTCGACAGCGGCGCCGTCGTCGAGAGCGGCTACGTCCTCGTCAGCCAGGATTGCCGCGGCCGGTTCGGCTCCGGCGGGACCTTCACGCCGTTCGTCGACGAGGCGCGCGATGGTGCCGAGACGATCGCCTGGGCCGCCTCGCAGCCGTGGTCCAACGGCCTCGTCGGGATGATCGGCGGCTCCTATGTCGGGGCGACGCAGTGGCTGGCCGCGGGCGCGGCGCCGCCGGCCCTGAAGGCCATCGTGCCGCACGTCACCGCGTCCGACTATCACGAGGGCTGGACGTACCAGGGTGGCGCGTTCCAGCTCGGCTTCAGCCTCCGCTGGTCGCTCGAATCGCTGCTCCAGACGGCGCTCCTGCTGCGCGAGGATGCCGGCGAGGACGTGGCGGCCGACGTGGCCACGATGCGGGCCGCCCGCGACCACCTGGCGCCGCTCTACCGTCGCCGGCCGCTGCGCGGCATCGACCTCTTCGATCGGCTGGCGCCCTGGTACGACGAGTGGCTGCGCCATCCCGACCGCGACGCGTTCTGGCAGGCGACCGGGCCGCAGGAACGCTACGGCCAGACGGCCGTGCCGGCATTGAACATCGGCGGCTGGTACGACATCTTCAACGACGGCACGGTCCGCAACTTCGCGGGCATGCGGGCGGGGGGCGCCACGCCGGCCGCGCGTGCGGGCCAGCGCCTGATCGTCGGGCCGTGGTCCCATTCGACGGACCTCGGCATCTTCCCGGAGCGCCACTACGGCAGCAAGGGCGGCCTCGGCTGGATCGACCCGACGACGCTGCACCGCCGCTGGTTCGACCACTGGCTCAAAGGGATCGACAACGGCGTCGATCGCGAACCGGCCGTCAAGGTCTTCGTGATGGGCGCCAACGAGTGGCGCGACGAATCGAACTGGCCGCCGGACGATGCGGTCGTTCGGACCTGGTACCTCCGCAGCGACGGCCATGCCAACAGCCTCGCCGGCGACGGCCGACTTGACGGGCGACGCCCCGCACGACGAGCCCGTCGATCTCTTCCTCTACGACCCACGCCACCCGGTGCCGTCGGTCGGCGGCGCGACGCTGAACCAGTCCGGCACGCCCGGCTGGAACTCCGGGCCGTGGGATCAGCGCCGGGTCGAGGGTCGCGACGACGTGCTCGTCTTCACGTCCGAGCCATTGGCCCGGCCGCTCGAGGTGATTGGTACGGTCGAGGCGACACTCTTCGTGTCGAGCAGCGCGCTGGACACGGACATCACGGCCAAGCTCGTCGACGTCCATCCGGACGGTCGCGCCGAGATCCTGGCCGACGGCATCCTGCGGCTGCGATACCGCGAGTCCCTGGCGGCGCCGGTTCCGCTCGAACCCGGCCGCGTCTACGAGGTCACGATCCTCGTCGGGGCGACCGCCAACCGCTTCGGCGCGGGTCACCGGATCCGGCTCGACGTCTCCAGCAGCAACTTCCCGCGCTTCGACGCGAACACGAACACCGGCGGGACCATCGCCGACGAAGGCGACGACGCGCCCGTGCCGGCAATCAACCGTGTCTTCCACGATTCGAGCCGGCCGTCGCGACTGCTGATGCCGGTGGTGGATCGAGCCTGATCCGTTCCGCACCATCGATCGGAACCAAGCAGGGCCGCGCCCGTCCGGGCCCGGCCGACAGGGAGGGTGAATGCACATGGCCTACAAGAATCCGCTCATCGCGAAGTGGCAAAAGGGCGAGCCGACGTTCGGGGCGTGGCTCACGACCCCGGACGTGTCGATCGCGGAGCGCATCGCCTCGTGCGGCTATGACGAGGTCTGCGCCGACCAGCAGCACAGCAACATCGGCGTCAATGCGCTGACCGGCATCTTCCAGGCCGTCGCGGGTCGCGGCTCGCTGCCGACGACGCGCGTGCCGTTCAACGACTACACCGCGATCGGCAAGTCGCTCGATCTCGGTGCGATTGCGGTGATCATCCCGATGGTCAACAACGCCGCCGAGGCCGCTCGAGCCGTGGCCGCGTTCCGCTATCCGCCGCGCGGCCTGCGATCGGCCGGGCCGGTCCGCTCGCCGTGGGTCATGGGCGGGGACCCGCGCGACCTCGAGCGGGCCGCCGTGGTCTGCATGGTCGAGACGAAGGACGGCCTCGCCAACGTCGACGAGATCGCCTCGACCCCCGGCGTGGATGCGATCTACATCGGGCCGGGCGACCTGGCGCTCGCCCTCGGCCTGGGCTGGTCGTCGGACGTCCGGTCCAAGTCGGAGAACGAGGCGCACGCGGCGGCCGTCGAGCACGTGCGCAAGACGTGCGAGAAGCACGGCGTCACGCCCGGGATCCATGTCTCGGAGGCGACGCTGTCGGCCAAGTACGTCGAGCAGGGCTTCCGCATGATCACGGTCTCGGCCGATATCGGCCTGATCATGATGGGCGCCGCGGCCGACCTGGCACTCGTTCGGGCGGCGAAGGTGCCAGCCCGGAAGGGAGCCACCAAGGTCGCCGCGAAGCCGGCGGCCAAACCGGCCGCGAGATCCGGCAGCCGGAAGAACGGGAGCCGCTGAGGCGAATCGATCCCGCGGCGGGAGCGCGACGCGATTACAGCGAGATTCGCGCGCCCGTCGCGGCCGATTCCTGGACCGCGTCCGTGAAGGCCATGTAGCGCACGCCCGTGGCGAAGTCGGTCAGCCGGACCTCCTCCTCGCCGCGGATGGCGCCGATGAACTCGGCCTCCACGCGCCAATCGCCGACGTCCGCCCGGGCGATCTCCACGGGCTGGTACTCGGGTCGCGCCCCGGTCGCGATCTGGAGCCGGTTGTTCGCCAGGTCGACCCAGAGCGTCCCGGCGGTGCCGAAGAAGTGGACGCCGTTGGGTCCACCGAACGCGGCGTGGGCCGAGATCTCGAGGGTCGCGTGGACGCGTCCGGGGAACTCGGCCAGGACGGCCACGTAGTCCGGCACGTCGAGATGGATCGTCTGGCCATCCGGCCCGACCGTCGTCGGCCGGAACAGCTCGGTCCGCGCCGCGACCGCGACGGCATGGCCGAGCCATCGCGCGAGCGCTTCGTAGACGATCCCGAGCGACAGCACGTTGTTGCCGCTGAAGCGGCGCTCGCGGCGCCACGGATCGGTCGGCCCGCTGCCGACGGACCCGCCCCAGACCAGCCGGACCGAACGCAGCTCGCCGATCGAGCCGTCGGCCAGCACGCGCTGGATGGTGCGGTCCGCCCAGAGCGTGAACGGCGACGGCACGACCATCGCCGTCAACTCCGGCTGCTCGAGCGCGGCTGCCTGCATCGCCCGCGCCTCGTCTGCGTTCATCGCCATGCGCGCCTGGGTCAGGACGTGCCGGCCCGAATCGAGCGCCGCGATCGTGATCGGGGCGTGGAGGTAGGGCCACGTCGCGACGACGACGGCATCGATGGCCGGGTCGTCGAGCAGGTCGCGCCAGCTGTCGTAGGTTCGGGCGAAGCCGAACTCGGCGGCGGCCCGGGCCGATGATTCGGGCGATCGATTGACGACGCCGACGAGCTCGACGCCGGGAATCGCCTTGAAGCCCGGGACGTGGCGCGTCCGCGAGATGCCGCCCGCACCGATGATTCCGATGCCGATCCGATCCGCCATGGGACTCCTCACTCCTGCTGATCCCCCACACCGTACCGCAGGTGCCGGGGCAGGATTCATGCCGCTGCCAGCCGCTACCCTTACCCGGCCTGTGCGACGGCCAGCGTCCAGGGGCCCGCAGCCGGGCGGGCCCGCATCGTGCCGGAGGAGTCGATGACGATCGCCTCGGTCGAGGTCTTCACCCTGGTCCAGGAATTCAGCCCGCGCCGCGGCCCGTCCGATGCGTGGGGTTCCTCGAATGCGTACTGCCTCGTGAAGGTCACGGACTCGGATGGCGCGGCCGGCTGGGGTGAGACCTACGTCCGGCCGGGGTTGGCTGCGACGGTCCGCGAGCTCGCGGCCCCGTTGATCGGCGCATCGGCGCTCGATGCGCAGGCCAACTGGACGCTGGTCTGGGGCTCGGGCGAATTCCCGTTCGCGGCATCCGCGATCGCCATCGCGCTCGACGATCTGCGCGGGAAGTTGCTCGGCGTGTCGATCGCCGAGCTGTACGGCGGCCGCCGTCGCGACCGCGTCCGGGCCTACGCCGCGACCCAGGGCTACGTGGAAGGCACGGATCCCGAGGTCAGCTGGGTGGCCGATGCGCGTGAAGCCGTCGCCGCCGGCTTCACGGCCTTCAAGGTTCGGCCCGGCCGCTACCCGATCGCCCGGGAAGTCAGGATCCTCGAACGCCTGGCCGCCGGCGAGCTGGCCGGGATGACGCTTGCTCGCCGACGCCAGCGGGGCCTACACGACGCGGACGGCGATCGAGATGGGCCGCCACCTCGAACGCCTCGGCTTCTCCTGGTTCGAGGGCCCGCTCTACGAATGGGAGGGCTATGTCGGCTACGAGCTGCTGCCGCCCGCGCTCGACATCGCGATCGCCGGCGCCGAGGTCACGTTCAGCCGGGCCGCGATCCGCGAGCAGCTCGACCGTGGCGCGTTCGACATCATCCAGCCGGACCCGGTGATCTGCGGCGGCATCGGCGAGGTCCTCTTCTACGCAGGGCTCGCTCGGCTCCAGGGCGTGAGCTGCGTGCCCCACACCTCGGGCGGGGCGATCGGCATCGCGGCCGGCCTCCAGGCGCTGGCCGCGCTGCCCAATCCGACCCGCAACCCAGGCACGGACGAGCCTCTCCTCGAGCTCGGGATCGGCGAGAATCCGTGGCGGACGAACCTCCTGCGCAGCGGCTGGGCGATGCGCGACGGCTGGGTCGAGATTCCGACCGGCCCGGGACTCGGGATCGAGGTCGACGAGGCGTTCGTCCGAACTCACGCCCGGGAGACGCATCTGACGAGCGCCTGACCGCGGCTGGCATCGGGCACGCATCGAATCGACGACCAGGCATTGACGTCATTGATCGCATGAGGAGGAGGATCGTGAGCAGGAAGATCCGGTTCGGGCTCATCGGGTCCGGCTACATCAATCGCGGCTATGCGGCCGGTCTCGCGATCGGCCAGGTCCCCGATGGCGAACTCGTCGCGATCGCCGGTGGCCGCCGGGCGCCCGCCCTCGCCGAGGAATTCGGCGCCGAGGCCGTCGCCTCCGTCGAGGCGCTGATCGCCCGCGACGACATCGATGCCGTGATCATCGGCTCGCCCCACACCGCGCACCTGCCCCAGACCCGGCTGGCCGCCGCGGCCGGCAAGCACGTCTACACCGAGAAGCCGATGTCCGTCTCGGTCGAGGACTGCGACGCGATGATCGCGGCCTGCCGCACGGCCGGCGTCAAGCTCGGCGTCAACAAGGTCCTGCGATTCCGGATTGCCCCGAAGGCGGCCAAGGAGCTGATCGACGATGGCGTCATCGGCGAGGTCCGGCTGATCCAGGCGCGCGGCTCGTGGACCGAGTTCTTCCTCCAGGACGTCGTCGGCGACGACGGCCGGATCATCATCCCGGCCAAGCTCTGGGCGATGGATCCGAAGGAAGGCTCGCAGTACCTCGACTACGGCGTCCACTGCAACGACATCATCCGCTGGTACAGCGGCAGCGAGGCGGCGCTCTGCTTCGCGCGCTACCACACGTTCGGGACGCCGCCCCCGCCCGATCTCACCGCGATGGTCAGCTACGAGATGGCGAACGGGGTCCTCGCCAGCGTCCTCATGACCTACGAGCTGCCGGCGCCCGGGATCAGCCCGGCCGACGTCACGTTCATCATCGGCTCCAAGGGCATGATCGACTGCGACCAGTACGGCAAGGTGAAGTACACGACCGGTGGCGAATGGAAGCTCTACAAGGAGCAGCCCCAGTTCGACTTCCTGAAGGACTACCTCGACCCGAACCGCCTGCTCGGCTTCTCGGAGCAGGTCCAGGACTTCGCCCGGGCGATCATCGACGATCGTGAGCCGGCCGTGACGGGCTGGGACGGCCGCCAGGCCGTCGCGATGGCCGTGGCCGCCGATCGGTCCGCGGCGACCGGCGAGGCGGTGCGCCTGCCGCTGGCCACGGCCGGGTAGCGCGGCCGATGCGCTACCCGGTCATCGAGGAAGGGCTGATCGGTGCCGGCAGCCTGACGGCGTGCTCGCGGGTCGCCGTGGTCGGCCCGACCGAACTCGTCTGCACGTACATGGTCCGGTCCGGGGCCGGCGTCTCGGATTTCGTGCCGCGCCAGGCCCGTTCGATCGACGGGGGGACGACGTGGGCCGAGGAGGGCCGGATCTGGCCAGAGCTCGACGGCTCCGCAATCGATCTCGTGCGCGCTGAGCCGGGCGCCGAACGGCGATCTCTACCTCTACGGGACCTCGACGCGGATCGATCGGCCGGGCGAGATCTGGTGGGACGACGAGCGGGCCGCGATGAAGCAGAACGACCTGATCTGGGCGCGCTCCCGCGACGCCGGCCGGACCTGGACGCGCCCCAACGTGATCCCGATGCCGATCCCCGGCGGGGCCGAGGCACCGGGGCCGATGACCGTCCTCCGGGACGGTCGCTGGGTCGCCTGCTATGCGCCGTACAACACCTTCGACCGCGACCTCGTGGTCGATCGCAACCAGGTCGTCGTCACGATGAGCGACGACGAGGGACGCTCGTGGCACCACACCTCGATGCTCCGCTTCGCCGATGCGGACGGCGGCGGGGCCGAGGCCTGGGTCGTCGAGCTCTCGGACGGCCGCCTTGTCGGCACCTGCTGGAACATGAGCCTCGCAACGGGTCGTGACGAGCCGATCCCGTACGCCATCTCGCACGATCGTGGCGAGACCTGGACGCCGACCCGCTCCACCGGGCTCGTCGGCCAGGCCACCAGCCTCGCGCCGGTGGCCGGCGGCCGGGTGCTCGTCGCGTACAACCAGCGGGTCGAACCGGATTCGGGCGTCTGGCTGGCCATCCTCGAACCGGCCGACGACGACGCCGGAGTCGTCCGGACCGGGCCGGCCTGGCTGGCCCAGCAGTCGACCCACTCCGACGGCAGCACCGGGCACGACGCCTGGACCGATTTCGCGTTCGGCGAGCCGTCGGTGACCGTCCTGCCCGGCGACGACGTCCTGATCACGCTGTGGTGCGATCAGCCCTCCGGCAAGGGCGTCCGATTCGTCAAACTGCAAGGCACACTGGAAGGCGGCGGTCTCGGCCTGTCCGAGCAAGTCCGACAGGAGAACCGATGACCACCCACGTCGCCACGATGACCGCAGGCCAGGGCATCGTCTCGGTGCTGCGCGCGAATGGC
Source organism: uncultured Chloroflexia bacterium (assembly GCA_963716375.1). Taxonomy (GTDB): domain Bacteria; phylum Chloroflexota; class Limnocylindria; order Limnocylindrales; family CSP1-4; genus VGPE01. The sequence goes on from OY970306.1 coordinate 597,532, forward strand.
CTGACCACCGCGTTCGGCATCCCGGGCATTCACAACCTGGGCCTCTACGATGCCCTCGCCGCCGAGCCGCTCATTCACCACTATCTCGTCCGCCACGAGCAGGGCGCGGGCTTCGCCGCGGACGGCTACGCCCGAGTCTCCGGCAAGCCGGGCCTCGCGATCGCCACGACCGGCCCGGGCGCCTACAACGCCGTGACGGCGATCTCGGAGGCGTACCTCGACTCGAGCGCCGTGCTGCTGCTCGCCGGCCAGATCGACGCCGAGTACATCGGCCGCGACTGGGGCATCCTCCACGAGACGATCGACCAGGGTGCCGTCTTCGAGCAGATCACGAAGTTCGTCGGGCGCCCCCGAACGCCGGACGAGCTGCCCGACGCCGTTGCCTCGGCGATCCGGGCGATGCTGACCGGCCGGCCGCGCCCGGCCTACGTCGAGCTGCCGACGGACCTGCTGACGCAGGAACTCAGTGGCCCACCGGCAGACGAGCCGATCTCCGTCCCGCGGCCGGCGCCGGATCCGGCCGAGGTCGAGCGAGTCGCGGCGCTCCTGGCACAGGCGAAGCGGCCACTGATCATCGCCGGCACGGGCGTGCTGCGGGCCTGGGCCACGGCCGAGCTCGTGCGCGTCGCCGAACGCCTCGACGCGCCCGTGATCGTGACGCTCTCGGCCGGTGGCGCCATCCCGGCCGACCATCCGCTCTACGCCGGTTACCTCATCGCCCGCCACCCGGCCGTCATGAAGCTCCTCGACGAGGCGGACCTGGTGCTCGTGGCCGGCAGCCGGCTCGACGCGCAGACCAGCGCGCGCTGGACCCTGCCGCTGCCCCATCTCGTGCATCTCGACGTCGACCCCGAGGTCATCGGCCGGATCTTCCCGGTCGAGGCCGGCCTCGTGGCCGACGCGAAGCCGGGTCTCGCGGCACTCGCCGACGCCCTCGGCCCGCGGACCGGATCGGCCGATCCGAACTGGGGGACCGCCGCGGCCTCGGCCGTGCCGCCGGCCATCGTCGCGTCCCTCGCGGCCGACCGCGGCGCCATGTACGCCTGCTTCCGCGACCTCCGCGCGGCGACGCCGCGCAACGTCATCACGACCCACGACGCCGCCACGATCAACTCGTGGAGCGGCTACTTCTGGCCGACCTACGTGCCGGAAGGGAACATCTGGCCGTGGGGTTCGGCGGCACTCGGGTTCGCCCTGCCGATCGGCATCGGCGCAGCCGTCGCCGCGCCGGATCAGCCGGTCATCGCGTTCATGGGCGACGGCGGCCTCGGCTTCACCGCGATGGAGCTCGCGACGGCCGCCCGCTACGGGCTCAACGTCAATCTCGTCATCCACAACGACAACGCGTTCAGCTCGATCGGCAACGCCCAGAAGCGCGATTTCGGGCGGGTCTACGAGACCGAGCTGACGAACCCCGATTTCGTGCCGTTCGCCCGTTCGTTCGGCCTCGCCGCGAAGCGTGTCGAGCGCTGGGAGGATGCGGCCACGGCCGCGATCGAGCTGATCGCCACGCCGGGTCCAACGCTCCTCGAGATCGCCGCCCCGATCAAGGCGCCGTTCTAGCCCACCCCGCAGCCGGGCGGCGCGGATCGCCGCCTGTCCGGCCCGCCCCAACCCGACAGCATCAGCAAGGAGTACGCGTGACTGCCCCGCAGGTCGTTCTCTGGGTCGAACTGCTCGTCAAGCCCGAGCATCGCGAGGAATGCCTCGATGCCATCTGGGAGGACGCCAACGGCGCCCTCGCCAACGAGCCCGGCTGCCTCCGATTCGATGTCACGGTGGACACCGCCAACCCGAACCGGTTCATGCTCTTCGAGGTCTACCGCGACGCCGATGCCCGGACGATCCATCGCGCCGCGCCCTATCTCAAGCGCGTCGCGGCCGGCCTCGAACACTGGCTCGTGGAGCCGTCCGAGCTGACCGTCGCGGCCTTCGTCGAGCCGCCGCAGGGGTAGCCATCGACCGGGCCTCCGGGCTGCATCCGGGCGTGGCCGTCCGGTCTCGCGGCCATCGTCGGAGCAGTGCCTCGCGGCGCCCGGATGTGAGACGATGCCCCACTCAAGCGTCCCCGGCGGAGGAGGTTTTCGAGTGACAGCGGTTCAGGACGAAGGTCAGATCGGCGCAGCCATCGGTCGCTCGTGGCCTCGACTCGATTCCCGGGAGAAGGTCCTCGGCGCGACGCGCTACGCCGCCGACGTCCATGTCCCGCAACAGGGCCTCCTGCACGCGCGCCTCGTCCTGAGCGTGTACGCGCATGCCCAGATCAACTCGATCGACAAGGCCGCCGCACTCGCGGTCCCGGGCGTCGTGGCGGTGCTGACCGCCGGCGACCTGCCGATCAAGGGCCACGCCGACATGCGGATGTTCCAGCCGCTGGCGAGCCGCCAGGTGGTGTTCGCCGGCCAGCCCATCGCCATCGTCGTGGCGGAGACCGAGGCTGCCGCAACCGACGGCGTCCACGCGGTGATGGTCGACTACACGCCGATCGCCGCCGCGGTCGATGCGGTCGCCGCCATGGACATCGGGGCGCCGGTCGCCCGCCCGCACCGCCACGTGGCCGCGGAAGATGGCGGCGGCGCCTCGCCTCACGCGGCCGTCGGTGACAACGCCGATGCCGCCTCGCCTCACGCGGCCGTCGGCGGCGCCGAGAAGCCGAAGCTGACCGAAGAGCTCTCGAAGAACGTCATCGGCCGCCACTGGTATCAACATGGCGACGTCGATGCGGCGCTGGCCGGCTCCCACGCCACGGTGACCGGCCGGTTCGAGACGAACTGGGTCTACCAGGCGTACCTCGAGCCGCACACGGCCACGGCCTGGTTCGACACGAACGGCGATCTCGTCGTCAACAGCAGCACCCAGGGCATCTTCTACACGCGCTCGCAGCTGGCCAAGATCTTCGGCCTGGCGCCGTTCAAGGTCCGCTCCGTTGGCGCGCCGCTGGGGGGCGCCTTCGGCTCCAAGATCCTCGTCGCCGAGCCGCTCGCGGCCGGGGCCGCGCTGGCGCTGCGCCGCCCGGTCCAGCTCGTGCTCACGCGGCGCGAGGATTTCTCGATGACGAACCCGGCCTCGGGCACGGTGATCGAGCTCGAGATCGGGGCGACGAAGGACGGCCGCTTCACCGGGCTCCGGTCACGCCTCGTCTTCGACTCGGGCGCGTTCTCCGAGTGGACGGTCGAGAGCATCGGCGGAATCCTGGTCGCCGGCCCCTATCGCTGGGAGGCCCACGACATCCGGGCCTACGGCGTCGAGACGAATCGCTTCGGGACCGGCTCGTATCGCGGGCCCGGCGGGCCGCAGGCGTCGTTCGCGCTCGAGTCGCTCGTCGACCAGCTGGCCGCCAAGGTCGGCCTCGACCCGATCGAGATCCGCCTTCGCAACAGCGTCGATCCGGGTGACCGCATGGTGGACGGCGAGGCCTGGGTTCGGATCGGCACGAAGGAAGTCCTGGGCGCCATCCAGCAGCACCCGCTCTGGCAGAACCGCCACAAGCTGCCGAAGGGCGAAGGCGTCGGCATCGGCGTCGGCGTCTGGCCGGGTGGCAAGGAGCCCGCGGCCGCCATCTGCCGCCTGGAAGGCGACGGGACGCTCACGATCATCACCGGCGTCGTGGACATGACCGGCGTCGCGTCGGGCTTCGCCACGATCGCGGCCGATGCGTTCGGGATCGATGTCTCCAAGGTCAACGTCATCGCGACGGACACGGCCGGCGCGCCTCGCTCGCCGTTGAGTGGCGGCAGCGTCGTGACCTATTCGGCAGGTTCCGCTGTCCTGCGCTCCGTCGAGGCGATGCGCGAGAAGCTTCTGCGCTACGCCAGCGAGGAGATGGAGATCGATCCGAACGATCTCGAGGTCGTCAACGGCCAGGTTCAACCGAAGGGCGCTCCAGGACGCGGCAAGAGCGTCGCCGAGCTGGCCGAGAAGCTCGACGGCTTCGGGGTGGCGTTCGAGCCGGTCGAGGGCCACGGCGGTGCCATCCCCCCGAGCCTTGCGCCGTCAACCTCGGCCCACCTCGCGCACGTCCGCGTGGACGAGGAGACAGGCGAGGTCGAGCTGCTCCACTTCGTCATCGCCCAGGACGTCGGCCGGGCCCTCAACCCGGCACTCGTCGAGGGCCAGATGCGGGGCGGCGCCGCGCAGGGCATCGGCTGGGCGCTGCTGCGAGCAGCTCCCGTTCGACGACCAGGCGCAGTTGCTGGCCGGTTCCTTCATGGATTACGCGGTGCCGAGCTCGGCCAACGTGCCGCCGATCGAGACGATCATCGTCGAGGTCCCGGCACCCGATGGCCCATTCGGGGCCAAGGGCATCGGCGAGGCCCCCGTCTGCGGCAGCCCCGGAGCCATCGCCAACGCGGTTGCGGCGGCGACCGGCATCCGGATGCACGAGTTGCCGATGACTGCGCCGCGAATCTGGTCGGCCGGACGGCACCAGGGCGGCAACGGCTCGAAGCCGGCCTGACCGGGCCGCGGTCAGCCGATGAGTCTCACCGAGTCGTCCGCGACAACTGATTCCGGTCATCTCTTCACGCTCGATCCGAGTCGGGCCTACCCGGTCATCGACCATGCCGATCACGTCTACCTCTGGGACGTGGACGGCAACCAGTACCTCGATGCGGTCGCCGGTCTCGGGGTCGTCAACATCGGCTATGGCCGGACCGAGGTGGCCGACGCCATGGCGGCCCAGGCCGCGAAGATGCCGTTCAACGCCGGCAACGTCTTCTCGAACGAGCCGTCGATCCGGCTCGCCGGCGTCATCGCGGAGCTGACCCCGGGCGACCTCAACTGGGTCCACTTCATGAGCGGCGGCTCGGAGGCCGTCGAGGTGGCGCTCAAGATGGCGCGCCAGTACCACGTCGAGCGCGGCCAGCCCGAGCGCGACAAGGTCATCGGCCGCTGGACGAGCTACCACGGGGCGACGCTCGGCGGACTGTCCGTCGGCGGGGCCGTCGGCCGGCGGGCCAAGTACCTGCCGATGCTCCTCGACATGCCCCACATTCCGCCGATCTATTGCTACCGCTGCCCGTTCGGGCTGACGTATCCGACGTGCCAGGTGACCTGCGCCGACGAACTCGAGCGAGAGATCCTCCGGGTCGGGCCGGAGAAGGTGGCCGCGTTCATCGCCGAGCCGGTCGTGGCGTCGGTCGGTGGCGCGATCCAGCCGCAGGCCGAGTACTTCCCGAAGATCCGCGAGATCTGCGATCGCTATGGCGTCCTGCTGATCGTCGACGAGGTGATCACGGGCTTCGGCCGGACCGGCACGAACTTCGGCATCGAGCACTACGGCGTGGTGCCGGACCTGATGGTCATGGGCAAGGGCATCAGCAGCGGCTATGCGCCACTCGCCGCGGTCGCCGTGCGCGAGCACGTCCACCAGGCCTTCGTGGACGCGAAGGTCTCGTTCGAGCACATCTTCACGTACGGCGGAAACCCGGTCTCCGCGGCCGCGGGCCTCGCCGTCATGGACATCTACCGGCGCGAACACCTGGCCGAGGCCGCGGCGAGCCAGGCCGAGGCGTTTGCCGCGGCACTGGCGCCACTGAGCGAGTTCTGGTTCGTGGGCGACATCCGCACGATCGGCCTGATGGGCGGCATCGAGTTCGTCGCCAACCACGCCACGAAGGAGCCGTTCCCTGCCTCGCAGAAGGTCGCCGTCATGGTCCGCGAGGCGAGCCTGCGCAACGGGATCGTGACCTACCCCGGGACTGGCATGGCCGGCGGGGCGGCCGGCGACATCATCTCGCTCTACCCGCCGCTCACCGTCGGGACAGCCGAACTCGACGAGATGGCGGAGAAGCTCCAGGCCACGTTCCGCGACGTCGCCGCGACGCTCGGCGGCTAACGGACCGGCCCGACATGCCCGCGCGAATTCATCCCGGGGCACCCATCCTGGAGATGGATCACTCGGTCATCACGCTCCATGAGGGCGGCCGGGCCGACGGTGCCGAGACCGCGATGCTGAGCCTCTACGACATCGGGTTCTCGGTGACGCTCGAGGCCGGACACGTGGCCCTCCTGCGCGTGCCCTCGGTCGGGGTTGACGCGGTCTTCACCGACCGGCTCGAGCTTGGCCGGAAGATGCAGGCGCGCCTGCGCGGGATGGGCAACACGTGGTCGATGCTCCAGCGCGAGCCGGTCCTGCTCGATCGCATCGTGCGCGATCCGTGGGTCGACGGCTGGTTCGGCTATCGCTTCGCGGCGCCAGGCCTGGAGGTCGCGGCCCGCTGGGCGGATCTCGAAACCCCGTTCTTCGCCGAGGGTCCGGCGGGCAACGGGTTCGCCGACACGGAGGACATCTGGTCGCTGTTCGTGGCGGCCCGGGCGGCGACCATCGAGGTCAACGGCGTCGCCGCGCCGGGAGCGCCGTTCGACGACGACGTCTGGCTGCCGAAGCTCGGCCGCTCGGTCTCGAGCGCGCACTCGGCCCTCGGGGAGACGCGGATCACGCCGCATCCGGAGCGCCAGCCAGGGTAGAGGCGGCGTTCCTGTCATTCGAGCGCCGGCCGCTCGTTGACCTGCGGTCTGTCGGGTCGGGACGGTCGATCCACGCTCGGTGCCATCACGGCGATCGCCCATGAACCGTCAATTGAGCGCCTGGCCGCCCAGCTGACGGGATTGACCCGGGCACTGTTGGCCTGGCGCTCATCTGGCGGTTCTCTGGAGACTCCCGGTCGGAGCCTGGCTGCGATGGGACTACACTCCGGCTTCCAGCACAGCCCGGCGGCGGGCGCATCGGAACCGAGGACCGTCGTGTCCTACCCAGTCCTGCGAGCGATCCTGCTGGTTGCGGCTGGCGTCCTCTCGTTCGCCGCCGGCCCTGCCGTCGCCGCGGCCGAGCCCACCGCTGCGGGCCCTGCCGCGATCGCCCGACCCTCGCCGGTGGTGACAGCCATGACCGCCGGATATGCCCACACTTGCGCCCTGACCAACCAGGGCGGCGTCAAGTGCTGGGGTGACAACGAGCTCGGCCAGCTCGGCAACGGCACGACGACCGACACGATGACTCCGCTCGATGTGGTCGGTCTCTCGAGCGGCGTCGTCGCGATCGCAGCCGGCCAGACCCACACCTGCGCGCTCATGGCGGCCGGCGGGGTGAAGTGCTGGGGCAACAACTACAACGGTCAGCTTGGCAACGGCACGAAGGTCAACAGTTCCGTACCGGTCGACGTGGCGGGGCTGGCTGACGGCGCCGTCGCCATCATTGCCGGGTTCTACAACACCTGCGCGATCACGAGCGCCGGCAGCGTCGAGTGCTGGGGCCTGTCCTGGGGCTACAGCCCGAGCAGTACGGCCCCGCTTCCAGTGGCCGGCCTGCCGGGTGGGATCGCCGCCGTTGCCGCCGGCACGATCCACAACTGCGCGCTCACGAGCACGGGCGGGGCCAAGTGCTGGGGCAGGAACGAGAAGGGCCAGCTCGGGAACGGCACCACGATCGACGAGACGTTCCCGACCGCCGTGACCGGCCTGACCAGCGGGGCCAGCGCCATCGCGGCCGGTGACCGGCATTCGTGCGCAGTCACGGGCATTGGGAGCGTCGAGTGCTGGGGTTCCAACATCTTCGGCCAGCTGGGTGACGGCTCGACCGTCGATCGTCTCGCCCCCGTTGCGGCCGCTGGCCTGGTGGGTGCCGTCGCGGTGGTCGCGGGCAGCCGGCACACCTGTGCCCTGACGGCCGAAGGCGGCGTCGACTGCTGGGGCCAGAACGCGTACGGCCAACTCGGCAGCGGCGGTGGCAGCAGCCTCACGCCGGTTGGGGTCGCGGGCCTCGCGTTCGGCGTTCGATCGATCTCCGCGGGCGACCGCCATACCTGCGCCGTGACCGTCGGCGGTGGGGCGAAGTGCTGGGGCGCCAACACCCGCGGCCAGCTCGGCAACGGCTCCCGAAGGAACAGCAAGGTGCCGGTGGACGTGGACTTCGCCACGCACCAGGCGATCGACCTGCGCTCATCCAAACCGTCGGGAAGTCTCCACGCGGGGACGACCGTCACGTTCACAGCGACGGTCGTCCCGCTCGGCGTCCGGACCGTCGTTCGCTTCGAGATCTACCGCCAGATCGACGGAGTCTGGCGCCGGAGCACTCATCGCGACGTCACGGTCGACTCGAATGGCCGGGCGACGCTGCGCTGGACTTTCGCGACCACCGGCTCGCGCCGTGTCCGCGCGCAGGCGCTCGAGAACTCGACGTATGCGGCGAGCATCTGGAGTCCGCCGATCTACTACGTCGTCCGCTGATCGAATCGTCCATCCTTGACGCCACCGGATGAGGTGGTGACAGCGGGAGGAAGCACGGTGGCCGAGAAGGAACGCGTTCGAGTGGATCCCGTCGCCCTCGAGCGGTTCGTCGCGGAGGTGTTCGAGCGTCTCGACATGCCCGCGGCCGACGCCGCGACGACCGCCCGTGGCATCGTCCTCGCCGACCTGCGCGGCCACGAGTCGCACGGCGTCTCGAACAACTTCATGGGCGGCTACATCCCGGCCCTGCGCGAAGGCCACACGAATGCCCGGCCGAACATCCGGATCGTGCATGAGACGGCCGTGACGGCTCGCTGGGACGCCGATCGCGGGATGGGTTTCGTGGTGGGCGAGCGGGTGATGCAGGACGTCATCCGGCGCGCGGCTGAGTACGGCTGCGCCTTCGCGACGGTCGGCAACAGCCGCCACTACGGGATGGCCCAGTTCTACCCGCTCATGGCGTTGAGCCACGACCAGATCGGGTTCTCCATGACGAACAGCCTGAGCGCGGGCGTCGTGCCATTCCAGGGCCGGGAGGCTCGAACCGACACGAATCCGCTGACCGTCGCGATCCCGGCCGGCCAGGAGCCGCCGTTCGTCCTCGACATGGCGACGACCACGGTGGCCGGCGGCAAGATCGCCAACGCCGCGCGGGACAACGTGCCGATTCCCACGACCTGGGCGCTCGGTCGCGACGGGCTGCCGACGACCGACGCCCGCGAGGCGCTCGAGGCCGGCCTGATGTTGCCGCTCGGCGCCACGAAGGAAGGCTCCGCGCACAAGGGCTCCGGGCTCGCGCTGTGGGTCGACATCATGTGCGGCGTCCTCTCGCTGGCGGGCTTCGTCGGCCATCCGGTGGACCACTACCAGGTCGGCCATTTCTTCGGGGCCTGGCGTGTCGATGCCTTCGCGCCCGCGGACGAGTTCAAGGGGCTGATGGACGAACGGCTGCGCGCCATTCGGGATACGCCGCCGGCGCCCGGCTACGACCGCGTGCTGTACGCCGGCCTGCCCGAGTGGGAGACCGAGCAGGACCGTCGGGCGAACGGTGTCCTCCTCCACCCGATCGTCGTCGCGAAGCTGCGCGAGCTGGCGATGGAGATGGGCCTCCTCTTCGACGCGGGGTAGCCTGGCCGCCGAGGCTGACGCTGGGCTCCCGCGCCGGAGGCGAAGCCGCCCACGTGCACGCTCCATGTTCATTCGCGGCGTTGGCAGGCTGAGGGGCGTCAAGGATGTCAGGCGTCAGGCCGGCGATCGATCCCGTTGTCGGGCCTGATGCTCATGATGTGAGCGAATGCGCCCCGAACCGAGCGGCCGTTGCCTGCCGGAGCGATGGCTGGCGGCCGTGACTCACTTGAAGGCGCGGCAATGAACATGTGGCGATCACGCGGGCCGGGTAGCGCCACCGGCGCGCTCCGTGCCTGGCGGCGGCGACCACTCGTGGGGTTCCGGCCTGCCCGAATGAACGAGGCACTGCGAAGCGCGGCCCCCCGGCTCGGGCTCGCCTACCTCGCGTCCACCGCTTCCGAAGCCGCAAGTTCGATGGCGGCGTCCGCCGGTGCCGTGGCCATCGTCAGGCCGACGGTCGACGGAGCGCCACCCGGCGGCGCGGTCACGACCTGGCCCGAGACGATGGCGCGGCCTTCCCGGTCGACGTCGAGGCCCGCGAACGGGCGGTAGGCCAGCGCGACGAGCGCCACTCCGACCAGGGTCACGGCCCCGAAGGCGAGCGCCACCGCGGGCGCCCCGTAGGCGTCCGCGAGCGTCCCGGCCGCCAGCGTGGCGACCGAGAACGTCCCCCAGAACGTCAGCTCGAAGGTGGCCAGCACCCTGCCACGCAGCCGGGCCGGAGCGAGGGCCTGCAGCAGCAGCTGGCAGGTCACCCGGTAGATCCCGAGGCCGATCGTGAGGACGACCATGAGCGCCATCGACAGCGGCAGGACCTGCGACGCCCCCAGCAACGCGAACATCACGGACGCCATGACGAGGCTGCCGAGGATCGTGCGCCCCCGGCCGAGTCGACGGCCGACGGCGTCCAGGAGGAGTGCCCCGATCAGGATGCCCACGCCGCCCGAGCTGATCAGCAGGCCGAGCGCCACGGAACTGCCGCCCAGCGAGTCGCGCGCGAAGACCGGCAGGAGGGCGAAGTAGCTGTAGACGCCGGTCGCCGCGAACAGTCCGAGGGCGATGATCGCGACCGATGGCGGTGAGCGCCGGACCCAGGCCACCGCGACCCGGATGTCGTCGAGGCCGAATTCGACCGCCCAGGCTGACGTCGGCCCGGGCGAGTCGCGGCAACGTCGAGACGATCCCCACGGACAGGCCGACGGCGAGGAGGCAGACCGTGAGGCCGGCCACCGGCCCGCCGAGCTGGAACGCGAGACCCGCGACGATCCCGCCGCCGATCCGGCCACAACCGTACTGGAGCCCCGAGAGCCCGAGTGCGCCGGCCATCAGCCGTGGTTCGACGAGCCGTCCCACGTACACGAGTGACGGGACATTCGAAAAGGCGTCGAGCGAGCCGACGGCGAAGATCAGGGCCGCGGCGATCGGCAGGTTGAGCTGGCCCGAGGCTGCCGCAATGATGGCGAGGCCGATGCCCAGCAACTCCAGGCTTTGGGCGACCAGCATGACGTTGCGGGGATCGCGCCGGTCGGCCAGGGAGCCGGCCACGAACGTGAAGATCAGCGTCGGCAGCGTGATCGAGATGGTCAGGATCGACACCGCGACTGCGGAGCCTGTCTGCTCGAGGACGGCCCAGACGATGACCGTCTGGAAGCTCCACAGGCCGACGCTGTACGAGATCGCGCCACCAAGGAAACGGCGGTAGCGATGGTCGCCCAGCACCTCGAAGCCGCCGGCGAACGGGCGCATGAACGGGCTCAGGCCTGGTCGAGGAGGCCGGCCCGGATGCGATCGCCCGCCTTCAGGCCGCTGCCGGTCAGCGCGACGATCACTCGTTCGCGGGGCGCGATCCGGCCGGTCACCCGGAGCAGATCGAGGCCGGCCGGCGCCACGGCCGACGTCGGCTCGACGTAGAGGCCGGCCCTGGCGAGGCGCCCGAGAGCGTCCCAGAGCGCCGCGTCCTCGACCGCCACGACACCACCGCCCGACGCTCGAGTCCGCCGGAGGATCTCCGCGCCGCGCGGCGGCCGGGCGAGCATGATCCCCTCGGCCGCGCCCTGGCCCGGGGTCACGGTGGCCGGTGTCTCCGCGCCGGCTGCGGACGCCGTGGCGAGCGGAGCGCAGGCCGCCGTCTGGACACCGAAGATCCGCGGCACCCGGCTCGTCAGGCCGGCCGCCTGCAGGGCGTCGAAGGCCCGGAGGGCGCCCAGCAGCAGCGTCCCGGCCCCGAGCGGGAACACGACGACATCGGGCACGTCGCCCAGTTGCTCGAACAGCTCGAACGCGAACGAGGCGGTCCCGGCGAGGCAGAGCGGGTTCCAGAGGTGCGTGGCGTACACGACGCCGTCGCGGACCGATGCGGCGGCCGCGTCCGTGGCGGCCTGGCGCGGTCCCTCGATCGGGATGACCCGCGCGCCGTAGGCGGCGATCTGGGTCAGCTTGCCGGGCGAGGCCGTCGCCGGAACGTAGATGTCGCAGGCGATTCCGGCCCGGGCGCAGTACGCCGCGAGCGAGGCCCCGGCGTTGCCCGACGAATCCTCGGCGACGTGGGTCGCGCCGCGGGCCTGCAGCCAGCTGACGAGCAGCGCGCTGCCACGATCCTTGAAGGAGCCGGTCGGCTGGGACGGTTCGAGCTTGAACGTCGTCTCGCCGCTCGACCACGGCAGCGTCACGAGCGGGGTCGTCGGCTCACCCAGCGTGACCGGCTCAACGTCGGGCAGCCACGGCCGGTAGCGCCAGACGCCCTGGCCGCCGAGGCTCGGGCCCGCGGCCGGCCGGATCGACCCTGGCGGGAGTTCGAGCGGCCCTTCGCACGTCGGGCACCGCCACGCGAGCAGGTCGTCGATCGTGTCGCCGCAGGCCGGGCAGACGAGGCTGGGGACCGTCATCGCGATCGGAGCGGCAGCGTCACGGGCGTGGCCCGTCGATCACCTCGGTGGCGCCCGCCGGCAGCGCCGCGTACGCCATGGCCGGGGTGTTCCAGGCCACGCCGATTCGACCCTGGGGGTCCAGCAGGATCATGCCTCCGCGGGCGCCGAGCCGGCCAAGCTGCCCGATCGCCGCCTTCACGGCGTCCGGCGCCGCGAGACCGCCGGCCACGAGGTTGGCTGCCTCCTTGGCCCAGACGAGTGGAATGATCAGCTCGCCGTGGCCGGTCGTCGACGAGGCCGCCGACCGATTGTCCGCGTACAGGCCCGCCCCGATGAACGGCGAATTGCCGACCCGGCCCTTCGGCTTGCCCGGGCTGCCACCGGTCGAGGTGGCGGCGGCGAGGTTGCCGTCGAGGTCGAGCGCCACGGCCCCGACGGTGTCGCCGAACAGCTGGGCCGCCCAGCCCGGCCTGGCCTGGCCGCCGCCCGACTCCAGCCAGCGGGCACGCTCGCGGGGATGGATCTGGTCGGCGGGATCGCAGGTTCGGACGCCGTTCGCCTCGGCGAATCGCCTGGCGCCCGGTCCGACGATCACGGCGTGCGGGCTCTCGAGGACCTTGCGGGCCAGCGAGACGGCGTTGGGCACGCCCTGCACGGCGGCCACGGACCCGGTCGCCAGCGACGCCCCGTCCATGATCCCGGCATCGAGCGAGACCTCGCCGTCCTCGTCGAGGAACGAGCCCTGGCCGGCATCGAACAGGCCTTCGTCCTCGAGCACGTTGACCGCGGCTTCGACCGCGTCGAGGCTCGAGCCGCCGGCGCGGAGGATCGCGAGTCCGCGGTCGAGCGCATGACGGACGCCTTCGCGGTGGATCTCGAATTCGGCCGGCGGGATGGCGAAGGCGCCACCGTGGACTGCCATGGCGATCCCATTCGAGCCTGCCCGATCCGCCATTCGCTGCCTCGCTGTCGAGCCGGTCCGGCGGAACGAGCGAACTGCCGTCCCGGACCGTCCCGCACACTATCATCCGAGGTGACGGGCGGAGACGCGACGGCGCCGGCCGGATTGGAGTTGGAGTCGGAGGAGGCAGCGTGGGCGGTCGATTCGACGGGCGGTCGATCATCGTGACGGGCGCCGGACAGGGCATCGGCCGCGCCATCGCCGAGCGCTTCGCGCGCGATGGCGGGAGCGTCGTCGTGGCCGACGTCCGGGCCGACAACGTGCGCGAGGTCGCGGCGGCCCTGACGGCCGAAGGCCATCGCGCCATCCCGGTCGAAGTCGACGTGACGAATCCGGCCCAGGTCACGGCCATGGTGGACCGGGCGATCGAGGCGTACGGCGGCGTCGACGTCCTCGTCAACAACGCCGGAGTCCTGCGGCAGAGCAGGATCATGGCCACGACCCCCGAAGAGTGGGATCTCGTGATGGCCGTCAACGTCAAGGGCGTCTTCCTGTGCTCCCAGGCCGTCCACGATTCGATGGTCGCCCGGGGCGGCGGCCGAATCGTGCACATGGCCTCGCTGGCCGGTCGCGCCACCAGCACGCTCGGTGGGGCGCACTACTCGACCTCGAAGGCGGCCGTCCTCGGGCTGATGCGGCACATGGCCCGGGAATGGGCCCGTGACGGGATCACGTCCAACGCCGTGAGCCCCGGCATGGTCGACACGCCGATGGCCCGGGCCGGAGCCGATGCCGAGCGCATGGCGAAGATCGTCTCGGAGATTCCGCTCGGGCGACTCGCGGAACCGGCGGAGATCGCGAACCTCGTCTGCTTCCTCGCCTCGGACGAAGCCGCCTACATCACGGGCGCCAGCGTTGACATCCACGGCGGCGAGTTGATCATTTCGTGATGGCCCGGGTGACGCGATCCCACGGACGCCGCCGGCGAAGCGGTTTCGCGCGGCCACGACCGCAGGGCCGTCGCCGGTGAGCTTCACCCGGGATGCGCAGGCGTCGGCGCGGGCTGCGCGTGAGCTCGCCGGCCGCAACCGGATCATCGAGCAGGCCCTGGTGGCCGCCCTGACGAGCCTCGCCCGGCGGCCGACGGGCACGATCATCGAAGAGTCGGACGTGATCCGCCTGGCCAGCGGGACGCCGTATGCGAGCTTCAACAACATCGTCGCCGTCCGGTTCAAGACCGCCGATCCCGAGGCCCGGGCGGCCGAGGTGATGGCCGCGTTCCAGCCTCGCAGCGTGCCGCTGACGTGGTGGACCGGGCCGTTGACGAAGCCGGCGGATCTCGGCCAGCGCCTGCTCGGCATGGGCCTCGTCGAGCTCGAGCCCGAATTCGGCATGATCCTGGACCTCGCGGATCCGCTGCCACCCATCGAGCTCGCCGCCGGGACCACGATCGAGGTCGTCGCCGACCGCGCCGCAATGGCGGAGTGGACGGGCGTGATGTCGGCCGCCTATGGCTGGCAGGAACCGGGCAAGGCCGAGCTGATCGAGCGCGCCAACGCCGTCTCCTTCGATCGCGACGATCCGCCCGAGCGCATCCATTTCCTGGTACGCCAGGACGGCGAGCCAGTCGCGTGCTCGACGCTCATGGTCGGCGATGGCAGCGGCAGTGGCAGCGGCAGCGGGAGCGGCCGCGGCGAGGGCGCGTTCGTGACGAACATCGGGACGGCCCCGGCCGCCCGTGGCCGCGGATTCGGGACCCTGGCGACGCTCGCGACCCTCGAAACGGCCCGCAGCACGGGGTACTCGCGGGCGATCCTCGTCGCCTCGGTGGACGGCCGGGCGATGTACCTGCGCCTGGGTTTCACCGAATACGGCCGTCTCGATCGCTACGTCGCCAGCGCCGATCTCGTGGCGGGTCTGCTCTCGAGGCAGGCGCCACGGCTGCAGCGCCGGATCCCGGCCTGACCCGATGGTGACCGGCACGGCCCGGCGCATCGCGGGCAGCCTGCGCGCAGGCCATCCTGCACCGCCGCCGGACGTGCTTCGCGTCGCCCAGCTGTCCGATGGGCCGCTGCCGTACACCCTGCGCCACTCGACTCGCGCCCGCCGGTTGAGGGTCGTCGTCGATCCGGAGAACGGCCTGATCGTCACCGTGCCCGCCGGCCGGGCGAGCCGGGGTGCGGCCAGCGTCACGCGCCTCGTCGAAGGCTTCCTCGTCGAGCGCGAAGCGTGGCTGCGCGGACACCTCGAGCGCCAGGCGCAGGCCCAGGCCCGGATCGCGGCACGACGCCCGTTCGAGCCCGGCGGCCAGCTGCTCTATCTCGGCCAGCTCCATCGCCTGATCGTCGAGCCGGCCGCTACCGGCCTCCGCCGCTCGACGGTCGTCCGGGTCGGGGCGGACGACGGCGACGAGATCGTGGTCCTGCTCGCGCCGGCGGATCGGCGGCCGGCCCGGCGGGTGCTCGAAACCTGGCTGCGCGAACGCGCTCGCGTGACCATCGAGGCCCGCCTGGCGCTGCACGCCGAGACGCTCGGCGTCCGACCGGCCGCCGTCTCGATCCGCGACCAGCGCACGAGGTGGGGGAGCGCCACCCGCACCCATCGCCTGGCGTTCTCGTGGCGGCTGATCCTGGCGCCGCCGGACGCGCTCGATACGGTGGTCGTCCACGAATTGGCGCATCTGCGCGTGTTCGGCCACGGCCCCGCGTTCTGGGCCGTCGTCGCGTCGCAGCGGCCCGATCATGCCCGCTGGCGCCGGTGGCTGCGCGAACACGCGCTGGAGCTGCATGCGGCGCTCGGGCCGGACGACGGCGAGGTGGCCGCGGCAAGCTGAATCGGCTGCCCTGCGACGGAGGCCCAGGAAGGTCGCCGCGGCGAGCCGGGGCCCGGTCGGGACGGGCGGGGAGTTGGTGGAGATGAGGGGACTCGAACCCCTGACCCCCGCGATGCGAACGCGGTGCTCTTCCAGCTGAGCTACATCCCCACGGGGGCCGCAGTATACCGCCCGGGTTCTCCGGTCGCCGCCCGTGGCACGGACTGGGACGCCAAGGGGCCGCCGCCCGCCGGACCGCGCGCGCTCGCCGGGGGCCGGTGGTCGCCGGGTCGCCGCCCCGCATCGGACCGCCCGTGGTCGCCGGTCGCCCGTGGTCGCCGGGATGCCTTCGCCGGCCGAAGGTCGGCTTCGTTCGCGATCATGCCGGGCGCGCTCGCCAGGTGTTCATTCCGGGCAGTTCGGTCGGGCGAAGGTCCGTGGGACCTGGCCATCCGCCAGTCTCGAGCCTCGATCGGGGCTCGAAACGCTCACCCGGCGTGCAGGGAGGTTCATACGGGCCGATTCGCGATCGCCCGGGACCGGTCTTCCAGCCGCGCAACCCGCCGAATGAACATGGACCGTGCAGGCTCGACCGCACGCTGCCGGCTGCGACGCCTGATCGGGTGCGAGGGTCTCTGTCGAAAGTGACCTCCGCGGGGTCACTCGTGGCACTCAAATGGCTTGACGATTCGAACATCTGTTCTATCATTGGCCTCAATGGCCGCACCTTCCGCAGACGTCACCGCTGCTCTGGCGACCCTTCGGGCTCGCTGGGGTGCGGCAGCTCCCGCGATTGGCCGGAGAGGTCGCCTGGCAGCCAGGGAACCGAGGGGGCCAGGAGGCGGTGGGCGAGGTGATCGGGGCTCTTGCCACGATGCCTCTTGCCACGATGCCTCTTGCGACGGTGCCCCTGCCGATGCGCCTGCCGATGCCGCTACCGGCCGAATTCGAGCCGCTGCCGGACGATCCGCTGCGGCCGGAACCCCGCCCGTTCGATCTGCCGGCCGAACGGCCGCGGCCCGGCCAGCCGGTCGCGGATGACGGCCGGATCGTCCCCACGGGATTTCCGGCGCTGGACGCGATCCTCGGTCCGGGCGGCATCCCGCGCCTGGCCAGCCTCGCCGTCCGCGGCGATCACTCCAGCGGCAAGACGACGCTCGCCCTGCGCCTGGCCGCCCAGGCCCAGGAGGGCGGCGCCATCGTGGCCTGGCTGGACCTCGCAGAGAGCTTCGATCCGGTGGAGGCCGTGGCCCGTGGCGTTCGGCTCGAGTGGCTCGTGGTGCTGACCCCGGCCTCCATCGACGAGGGCCTGATCATGGCCGGCGCCCTGTTACAGGGTCGGGCCGTGGACCTGCTGCTCATCGATCTGCCGGCCCGGATCCCCCGATCGGCCGCCGGCAGTCACACATCGCCGCGGGTCCACGCCCCGGCCCGTGCTTCGGGCCGTTCCCCGGGCCTCGCGGACCGGCTCCACCGCCTCGCGGCCCTCGCTCGCCGATCGGGCTCGCTGCTGGTCGTCCTGGAGCCGCCGAGCCTGCCGGCGGGCCTCGCCGGCGCCCTCACCGAATCGATCGGCCTGCGCCTGGAACTGGCACGGCAGGCCTGGATCCGGCTCGGCCGCGACGTCATCGGCCAGCGAACGGAGGTGGTGGTCGCCCGCAACCGATTCGGGCCGCCGGGGCGGCGCGCAGAGCTCCGGATCCTCTACGCCGAGGGCGGGGAGCGCGACGCCTGCCTTACCGATCGGCGGCTCCTGCTCGAAGTCCTCACGCCTGACGCCCCCGCTCACCGCACCGCACGGACTCACCACGATGCGATTGCTCCACCTCTTCTGGCCTCATCTCCCGCTCCGCCTGGCCCGGCGGCGCGCGGAACAGCACTCCAAGTCCTTCCCGTCCGGGGCGATCGTTCTCGGCGGCCAGCCCTGGACCGCCGGGACAGTGCTCGACATGAGCCCGCTCGCCCGTTCGATGGGCGTCCGGCGCGGGATGCCGCTCGGGAGCGCGCACCGGCTCACGCCGGAGGCGGTGTTTCTCGAGCCTGACCCCGCGGCCGATGCGGATGCGCTGGAAGCGGCGCTCGACTGCCTGGCGGCCTTCAGCCCCGGAATTGCCGCGACGACGGACTCGGCCGAGGCGTCCTTCGGGCTGATCGAAGTCCAGGTGGACGGGCTCGAGCGACTCTGGGGTCCGGAGCCCGTCCTGCTCGAGCGGTTGGCCGGGGCGCTGGCGCCACTGCTGCCCGGTCGTCCCCGGGCCGGGATCGCAGGGACGAGGTTCGCCGCGACCCTGGCGGCGGCCACGTCCCGCGGCCAGCTCGTGAGTGTGCCGCCGGACGATGACGTCGACTTCCTCGCCCCGCTGCCGGCCGGGCTGCTGACGCCCGATCGGGACATCCGGGCCCGGCTGGCGCGCTTCGGCCTCGAGCGGATCGGGGCCGTCGCAGAGCTGCCCCGCTCGGCGCTGATCGCGCGGTTCGGGGACGAAGGCGCCCGGCTTCATGCGCGGGCGACGGGCGAGGAGCTCGTGCCCTTCCGCCCGCGGCGAGCCCCAGAGCGGCTGCGCCTCGCCATCCCGATCGAGCCCGGCATCGAGGACCTCGAACCCCTGCGCTTCGTCTTCCGCCGGCTCGTGGCGGCGCTCGCCGATCAGCTGCTGGCGCGGGGAGCGGCGGCGGCGCGGGCCCGCTTGCGGCTCGATCTCGATCCGACCTTCGGGCCGCCGGGGACGCCATCGGAGATCCACCTCGAGCAGCGACTGCCCGAACCGACCGCGGAGGCCGAGGCGATTGAGCGGCTGCTCTACGCCCAGCTCGAACGCCTGCCGCCACCGGCGCCCGTTATCCGGCTGGAGCTCGAACTGGCGGACGTCGGCCCGGCGGCCGGCCAGCAGCTGCCGTTGTTCGTGCCCCAGGCCGCCCGAGCGGGGCGGCTCGGCTGGCAGCTGGCGCGCCTCGCGCTGACCTTCGGCGAGGACCGGATCCGGCGGGTGGAGCTGGTCGATCCGGAGGCGCCGCTGCCGGAGACGCGCTGGCGCTGGGTGCCGGTCGAATCCGGGGCCGTGGGCGTCGTGGGTACGGCGGCTGCCATGGACCGGTCCGCCGCGGGAAGCGCAGCCGGTCCAACCGGACCCTCGAACCGGCGGGCAGGTGCGTCGAACGATCGGACGAGAGACGCGAATCCGATCATCGGCGTCGGACTCGGCTCGGGACGCCGTCGATGACCCGCCTGCTGCGCGAGCATCCCGCGATCGATGCCGAGCTGGATGACGCCGGCAGCCTCGTGGCCATCCGCTGGGCCGGGCGGCGCGAGCCGGTCGAGGTCTGCAACCGCTGGCGCGTCGAGGAATCGTGGTGGCGCCAGCCAATCGCCCGGGACTACTTCAAGGTCGTCGGCCGCCACTGGCTGGCGCTCATCTACTTCGATCGAGTGGACGCGACGTGGCACCTGGAGCGGCTCTATGACTGAGCGAGGCCCACCGGCCCGCGACCCCGAGGCCCTGCGGACCGACCGCGGCCGGCGACTCAGCCCGCGTGCGGAATGTTGCCGGCGACCAGCAGGATCACGAGGGCTGTCAGGACCAGGACGAGCAGCGCCGGACCGACGAAATCGCGCGGCCGAGCCTTCATCGAATCACGCTCCTCATTGGAAGGGACAGCTTGCCCCGACGAGCACCGTCGCGATCGTCTGGCCGCCGAATGGGGCGATCTTCACCTGGGTCCGGCACACGGCCGACGTCAGGTGGGCGTCGATGACGATGCTGCCATCCTCGATCGGTCCGTTCAGGGCGTCCACGACATAGCCGGCCGCCGGCAGCGCCGTCTCGTACCACTTCGCGCCGTTGGCGACATCGGCGGCAAGCTGCAGGACGGCGCTGGCGGGGCTCCCGCCGATCGTCGCCGGTTCGGCGCCGGGCATCACCGGGAAACTCGGCGGCAGCGCGTCCCAGATCCGGCCCCAGGCCGTGTCCGTCTGGCGGGGCGGCGTCGCGGCCGCCGTGGCGCCGGCCACCGAAGGCGCCGCAGTCGGAGCTCCGGTTGGCGCCAGCGACTGACGTCGGCGCAACACTCGCGGTGGCTGCGCCGCTCGTGGCGGTTGGAGCGGCCGTCGCGGTCGTTGCCGCCGGCCCCGTCGGCACCTGCCCGGAGGACGATCCGGCGCCGGAAGGCGATGCCGCCGGGCTCGCCGCGTCACAGGCGGCGATCAGTGCCGCCGCGGCCAGCAGGGCGCTGAGGGTCCGGAGGCGCGGCGCGAGAGTCACTGGATCCTCCGGATTGGCCGGGCGCTGGCCCGGAACTTCGCGTTCATCGTAGCCACGATCGGTCGAAGCGGCACGATCGTCAGAAACGACACAACCCCGTCGCATCATGCGCGACGGGGTTGTGTGCTCGAGCCGCCCCGCTCACCAGGTCGGACCCGACAATCGACGCCTGGCCAGTGGGATGACCCGGAGTCGAGGTTCGTCCCGGACCCCCAGTGGTCCAGGACGAGGGATTGGCTAGGGTACGAGGCCGGCTTCGGCCCCGAGAATGGCTGGCAGAACGACCAGGATGAGGAGCGCCGCACCGATCGCCAGGGCGACGGGACGTCCGATCGCCAATGCGGTCGTTCGGTTGCGCTTCATTGCCCTACGGAGACGCGCCGCGATCCGGATTTGTGGCGGCCAAATCCGCCGAGAACGAAGCGTCCGTCAGTACGGCTGCCGGAACGAGAACACTGGCGCGGTCCATCGCCGCGTCCCCACGACGAACGCGACATGCAGCGTGTACGTGCCGGCCGCGAGGTTGCGCGGGGAGCCGAGGACCGCCGGCAGGACCGGTCGCCGCGCGCCAAGGGTCAGCACGGTCAGCGGCGAACCGCCGCTCGCGATGATCACGCCGCGAGCGTTGCGAATCGTCCAGACGACGCGCCCGACCTCGGGGACCGTGCCGCGGTTCTGGACCGTGGTGGCGATGTCTGCGACGACCACGCCGCCGCGCACCGCCAGGTGGTAGAGCGACGCCCGCACGACCGGCTGGTGGACGGGATTCCGGAACTTCGTTCGCAGGAGCTCCCACAGGCGATCGCTGCCGCGGTCGTTGTCGAGCGCCCAGATGCCCACGCCGCCGAGGCCCGCCAGCAGCGCGTAGTCCTCCTTGGCCGCGAGGCTCCGATCGTCCTCGAACCAGACCTGCCGGTACGTGCTCCGGTCGGCGTCGCGGTAGCTGAACCAGGCGCCGCCGCTGGCCGCCTCGTGCTTGACGACGACCTTGGGATGGTCGGCCAGCCACTGGTTGATCGAGGCGAAGCTGATCCCGAACGCCGCCCCGGCCGTGGCCGTGTCGGTCCTGACCCTGGCGTTGGCCTTCGGCGCTGTGACCGGCCAGTCGTAGCCGTAGTAGGCAAGGCCCAGGATGATCTTCGAGGCCGGGGCGTGGCGCAGGTAGCGCTCGATCGTGCTCCGGACCGTCTGGCCCGGGCCGTCGAGCGGCGCGACCGAGCCCGCCGAGCCCGACTGCGCGCGACGATAGTCGTAGGCCATCACGAACAGGCCGTCGACCGATGGCGCCAGCGCCTCGATCAACCCGGGCGCCGCCCCGGCCGCCATGGCCACGACGAGCGTGCTCGATCGATCGTGGTTGCGGAGCGTTGCCCGGAATCGGGCCACGAAGCGGGCGAAGGCACCGCCGAGGTCGTCCGGCACGGGCTCGAAGTCGAGGCTGGCGCCATCGGCCCGGCGCGTGTCCATCAGCGCCACGGCCTGGTGGATGAAGCGGGTCTGGGCGGCCGTGCTCGAAAGGAAGGCGCGCAGGTCCTTGAGCTTGCCCGAGTCGAAGAGCTGGAACGTCGGTACGACCCGGACGCCCCTGGCGTGGGCCGCGTTCGTCACGGCGGCCGCGGCCGGGCTGACATAGCCGAGATAGCCCGGGCTCAGCCGATCGAGACTGCCGTCGGCCCCGATGCCGATCCCGAACAGCGCGACCGTCGAGACGAGGTCGTACCGCAGCCGGCCGGCCGTGCCTGCGTCGAGGTTCCACCACGGCAGGTAGCCGTAGACCTGCCGGCTCAGGGCCGGTGGGCGCCCCGTCCGGGGCCGGATGACCGACGAGACGGCCTGGAGCACGGAACCGTCCGGGGACGTGGCGGGCAGGGAGAGCGGCAGCACGCTGAGTGTGATCGCGAAGACAACCAGCAGTGCCACGAGCCGCCTTGGGGTGGCGAGGCGAAGCATCAGGCTGGCACGGTACCACCCCGATTCAAGGATTCCGCGATTCGAAATCGAATTCCCGCTGCACGATCGGTGAACAGATGTTCTATTCTCTGGTCCGAGGCCCCCACCCCGACTCACCCCGGTGCCAGAGGCCGCCAACGTGTCCCAGCCCTATGCCGAGCTGCACTGCCACAGCCAGTTTTCGTTCCTCGACGGCGCGTCCGCACCCGACGAGCTGGTCGAGCGAGCCATCGAACTGGGCCTTGGCGCCCTCGCCCTGACCGACCATCGGGGCCTCTACGGCGCGGTCAGATTCGCCAGCGTCGCGAACGACGCCGGCCTCCGCCCGATCGTCGGCGTCGAGATCGACCTGGTCGATGCGATCGTCGCGGACCCGGGCGGTCTCGTCGTGCCCCGCCGCCGGCCGGACCGGCGTGGCGGCTCGGCGATCGTCCGCGCGGCCGGCCGGCCGGTCTTCGGGCAGCCGATGGGGCGGTCCGGGCGAGGGGCACGGCCGGCCGCGCGCGCGTCCTCGCATCCGGACGGTCCGGGCCGGGCCGGGGAGTCGGGCGACCTGGCCGACCTGGCCGAATTGCGGGAACCGGCCGAAGGCCTGCCCGCGCGGCCACGGCCGAAGCGTCTTCGCCTGCCCGGCCACCGTCCCGCCGTGAAGGAGGACCTGCGCGGCGTCGGGGACTCGCAGCGGCCGCCGCATCTCCTCCTGCTGGCCCGCGACGACACCGGCTACCGCACGCTCTGTCGGCTCATCAGCCGGGCCAACATGGCCGGCAGCAAGAGCATGCCGCGGGTCTCGCAGGCGCTGCTCGCCGATCACACCGAGGGCCTCGTCGCTCTGTCCGGCTGCCGCGATGGCGAGATCGCGCGCCGCCTGCGAGCCGGCGACCGGGAGGGCGCGAAGGCCGCCGCCGAGGCCTATGCGCGTCTGTTCGATGGCCAGGGGACCGGCCGCGGCGACTCCATGGCCCGGGCCGGCTTCGTGATCGAGCTGCAGCATCACCTGCTCCCCGACGACGACTGGCTGGTCGCCGAGAGCGCCCGCCTGGCCGAGGAGCTGGGGTTGCCGGTCGTGGTCACGAACGACGTCCACTACGCGCGCCCCGACGGCCGCGAGATGCAAGACGTGCTGACCGCGATCCGCCACGGCCGAACGCTCGACACCCTGGCGGACCTGCGGCGCCCGGATGGCGAGTCCTACCTCAAGGGCGCCGCGGAGCTCCTCGCGCTCCCACCGAGCGATGCCGGTGGTCTCGCCGCCGATCCCCGTACCGCCCGGGCCTGGGCAGAAGGCGTCCGGGCGGCCGGCGAACTGGGGGAGTCGTGTTCGGTGGACCTCGGCTTCGAGCGCTACCGCTTTCCCGGCTTTCCCGTGCCGAAGGGCGAAACGGCGTTCTCGTATCTGGACCAGCTCTGCCACGAGGGCGCGCGGCACCGCTACCACCCGATGACGCCGGCCGTGGTGAAGCAGCTGGCGCACGAGCTCGAGGTCATCGAGAAGACCGGCCTCGCCGAGTTCTTCCTGATCTGCTGGGACATCATGCGGTTCGCCAAAGAGGAAGGGATTCCGGCCCAGGGGCGGGGGAGCGCCGCCGATTCGATCGTGGCGTACGTCCTCGGGATCACCCGGGTGGACCCGATCCGCCACCGGTTGCTGTTCGAGCGGTTCATCAACGAAGGCCGGACGACGTACCCGGACGTGGACATCGACTTCTCCAACGCGCGGCGGGAAGAGGTCATCCAGTACGTCTACCGGCGCTACGGCCCGGAGCACACCGGGATGGTCTGCAACCTCGTCACGTACCGGGCGCGATCGGCCGTGCGGGAGGTCGGCTACGCGCTCGGGTTTCCGCGGCCGCTCGTCGATCGGGTCGCCAAGGCGCTCGAGACGTACGACTCGGTGATGGTCCGGCGGGATCTCGAGGCGGAGGGCGGGTTCGGGCAATTCTTCGCGCGGCCGGACGAGGAGGCTGTGACAGCCGAGGCGGCTGGGACGGCCGTGGTGGCCGGGAAGACCCGGGAGCGCGGGCTAACGGACGAGATGGGGCAGCTGAACCATGGTCGCGGCGGGCGGTTCCGGCCGGCGGCGACGGAACGAACCGGTCGCCTGGTCCGGAAGGGCGACGAACTGCGGACGGAGGCGGGGAGTGGCGGCCAGACCGGCCAGACCGGCCAGACCGGCCGAGTCGAGCCGCTGCCCGATGCGCTCGCGCCACGAACGACGATCCGGGGCGGCGGCACCTCTGACGACGAGGGCGGCCCAGGCGATACCCCGGCCAGCGTGCGCTGGCTGCGGGGCGAGCGCGTAGCTCGCCGCGCGGCTAGCGCCGAGCGTGCGTTCGTTCGCGCGGCTAGCGGCGAACGCCCAGGATCTCCCGCGGCGGCCGCCGATACGCTCCTGCCGCCGCCCTCGATCGGGGGCCGCCGGCTCGACCCCGAGAGTGGCGTCGATGAGCCGATGGAACGGCCAGTAGCTCGCCGCGCGGCTAGCGCCGAGCGTGCGATCGTCCGCGCGGCTAGCGGCGAACGCCCCAGATCTTCGGATCCGGCGCTCATGGGGGTCGTGGCGCCCGGCGCCGCGACACTGGGTCGTGGGGATCGGCCTGGTTCGGGTTCGAGCGCCAATTCCGCGGCGGCGGTCAACTCGGTCGTTGCGGCCAGTTCGACCCGTGGGGGCCCCGTCTCCAGCGTGGCCCGGATTGAGCCCGATCCGCCTGCCATCCGCCATGCGGGTTCGACCGTCGGCCTCTCCGACTGGGAGCGCTGGCTCGAGTTCTGCGCCCGGATGGACGGCGTCCCGCGCCACCTTTCGATTCACTCGGGCGGCATGCTCGTGACCGCCGCGCCGCTCATCGACATCGCGCCGCTGGAGCGCGCGACGATGCCCAACCGGGTCGTCGCCCAATACGACAAGCGCGACGTCGAGACGCTCAAGCTGATCAAGCTCGACCTCCTCGGCCTCGGCATGCTCGCGGCGATCGACACCACGCTGCAGCTCATCACCGAGGATTGCGCCGTCTGCCTCGATCTCGATCGCCTGCCCGAGGAGATCCCCGAGGTCTTCACGATGCTCCAGGCGGCCGACACGGTCGGCGTCTTCCAGGTCGAGAGCCGGGCCCAGATGCAGACGCTGCCCAAATCGCGGCCGACGTGCCTCGACGATCTCGTCGTCGAGGTCGCGATCATCCGGCCGGGCCCCATCCAGGGCAACGCGGTCCACCCGTACCTGCGGCGCAAGCAGGGCCTCGAACCCGTGACCTACCCGCATCCGGCGCTCGAGCCGATCCTCGCCGACACCCTCGGCGTGATCCTCTACCAGGAGCAGGTCATGGAGATCGCGATCCGGGTGGCGGGCTTCACGGCCGCCGCGTCGGACGGATTCCGCCGGGCGATGGGGACGTGGCGCTCGACGCGGGAGATGGAGAAGCTGCATCGCCAGTTCGTCGATGGCTGCGTGGAGTTGAGCGGCATGGCGCCCGAGCCGGCGGAGGAGCTATTCCGCCAGGTCGCCGCGTTCGCGTCGTTCGGCTTCGCCAAGTCGCACGCGGCCGCCTTTGCGCGAACGGCCTACGAATCGGCGTTCCTGAAGCTGTTCTACCCGGCCCAGTTCACGGTCGGGCTGATCAACGCCCAGCCGATGGGCTTCTACCCGGTCGAGGTGCTGATCAACGATGCCAAGCGCCACGGCGTGGCGGTCCTGCCGGTGGACCTGAACGCATCGGCGTACGACACCGCCACCGAATGGGTCGGCCGGCCCGGCTGGGCGACGGCCGGCGACGCCGGGGACGACGGCAGCCACGATGTGGACGTGGGGGAGCCACTGCCGGAGGGTTCCGGGATCGAGCGACGGCCGCGACCGGTTCGATCCTCGGCGTGCGTCAATCCATCGGCCGCGGCTCGTGGCCGATGGGCCGCCGACAGCGCGGTGGGATACGCCGTGCGGCTCGGGTTGCGGCTGGTCAAGGGGATCGGCGAGGAGCAGGCGGAGCGACTCGATGGGGAATTGGCCAAGGGGCCGTATCGCTCGCTGGCGGACGTCGTGGAGCGGACGGGCCTGTCCGAAGAGATCATCGAGCGGCTGATCCGGGTGGGTGCGCTGGATTCGCTGGGCCGCCCGCGGCGGGAGTTGCTGTGGCAGCTCCGCGAGGTGACCGGTGCGTCACGGGGTCGAGTCGATGGTCGGGCCACGCGTGCGGTCGGGCGGGCGACGAAGCGGGCGGCCGGGCGGCCGATGGACCTGCGGCTGCCGGCGACCACGGCCCCGGAGCTGCCGCCGATCAGCGAACGGGAGCGGATCGGCGATGCCTACGCCGTCATCTCACTCGATGCCCGCAAGCAGGTCGTCGAGCTGTTCCGGCCGGCCCTCGATCGGCTGGGGGCGGTGCCGAACGCGGCGCTGGCGGATCGGGCGCCGGGACCCGTCCGACTCGGCGGTCTCGTCGTGACGCGGCAGCACCCGATGACGGCGCGCGGCACGGTCTTCCTCGCGCTCGAGGACGAAACCGGCATGGTCAACGTCACGCTCTGGCCAGACGCGTGGGCGCGGCTGCGGGGCGTGATCCGGCGCCACGCGCTGCTGCTCGTCGATGGGAATCTGCAGCGCGAGGGCAACGTCGTGAACGTGATCGCCCGCGACGTGCGGGCGCTGCCGGAGGTCGCGGCCACGGTCGGCGGGCCGGATCGACCGCCGGGGATCCGGCAGCTCGGCTACGCGGGGATGCGGCGGGTCGGCTGAGCGTGGAGGTGCGGGGGTCGCTCGGTGCCGTCGGCTGGGCCGCTCGGCACCCGTCGGCGCCCCGACTCTTCGTCAATGTTCACCCCGGGAACGTTGGACGGGAAATTGACGACGCTGCCTGGCCGATTGCCCTCGGACCGGCACGAATTCATCCCTGGCCGTGCACGCCGCGAGACAACCGACCAGTCGAAGTCATGGTTCCGATCCCTCGGAACCTCTCCTGCGTTCCCCCGGTGCACGGATGAGCAAATCGCGACGGGAACGGCCCGGAACGACCCCAGCGACGCGAGGCGACGCGACCAGAGCCGCGCGGCTCGCTAGCGGCGCTTGGCGCTCGACTTGCTCGAGCTCTTGCCCGATGCCTGCCGGCGCTGGCGGTTCGGGCTCGAGAGGAACAGGAACCGCCGGTAGTAGCCGGCGAACCCACCGACGGCCAGGCCGAAGATCGGCGAGACCACGAGGGCATACAGGATGATCGACTGGCGATCGACCGGACCCGGGAACAGGGACGCCGGAAGCAGCCCGATCACGATGATGAGCGCGAGCGCGGCGACGATCCCGACGATGCCGCCGGCGAGGTAGGTCGCGCGGGGCGCCAGCAGGCCGGCCAGGAAGGGCCCGGCGAGCGACGGCGGCGCGACGAAGACCTGGGCGACGAGCTGGGTGATCTGGTTGGAAGGCGCGATCATCGTGATCAGGCCGGCCCCGAGGATCGCGAGCGAGGGGATCCAGATGGCGCGGGTGTGGAGGACGAGCTCGGGCAGGTAGGCGATATCCGAACGGAGGTCCACGGGTCGGATCGCGCCACGGAAGGCCGTCGTGATGCTCGGGCGTGCGGCAGCCTGGTCGGAAGCCGCCTTCGAACCCGATCGGCCGCTGGCCGACTTCGCGCTGCTCGTACTGCTCGCGGTGCGGGGTGCGGCCGCCTTGCTGGCCGTGGCAGTCGCGGCCGCGGCGACAGTGGCCGGGATGTCCTCGCCGCCCTCGTCGTCGGCGTCCTGGGTCGCCGCCGCGGTCACCGCGGCCGCGGCGACGATGGCTCGATGGCGACGTCGCGCCTCGGCGCGGTCGGTGCTCTTGGCGCGGGCCACGATGCCTCCTGTATTCGACGGGTCCTGTGCTCGGGCGAACGGAGTGGTGTCGGCGCCGAGCGGCGGACTGCGGCGCCCATCCTAGTCGAATCTGCCCCGGGTGGGCGCGAGGGGACGTCGAACGGCCGGCGTCGCGACGCTCCAGGTCGCCTGCAGCGTCCGGGGGCGACCAGCAATCACGCCGATCAGCGTTCGATGACCGCGGGTGGAGTGCCGGATACGCATGCGGTGAGCCGGTGTTGATCCCGGGGCGAACGGCCGATGAGCCGCAGGTGAGCGGCCGACAACCGGGCGTGCAGGACCGCCGAATGGCGCGGCAATCCTCCGCTGCTACGAATCGCCGATGCCGCCGCCCACACCGCCGGGAGGTCGTTCATGGATCGCGCCCGGCGCCTGCTTCTCGTCATCGTCCTGCTCGGATTCGTCACGCTCGCCTTGGAGGCCACCGGCGTCGCTCCGCTGGCCGTCTCGCCGGCGACCGCAGTCACCTGGCCGGCCTCCGGCGGGCTGCTGCTGGCCGAAGTGGTCACGGGCGGCACGTCCGCCTCCGACGAGTACGTCGAGGTGACGAACGCCGGGACGGTCGCCCTCGATCTCGGCGGCCTTGAACTCGTCTATGCCTCGTCGTCGGGCGGCACCACGACGCGGAAGGTCCTCTGGCCGGCCGGCACGATCCTCGGCCCGGGCCGGCACCTGCTCGTGGCGAATTCGGCCGGCAGTTTCGCCGCCACGGCCGATGCGACCTACAGCGGCGGCCTCGCGAGCACCGGCGGCGCCGTCTTCGTCCGGCCAGTCGGCGGCACGCCCATCGACGCCGTGGGCTGGGGCGATGCCACGAATGCCTTCGTCGAGGGCACCCCGACGGCCGCACCGGCCGCCCGCCAGAGCATCGAGCGCCGGTTGGGCGGCGCGCTCGGGAACACGGTCGATTCGAACGACAACCTGGCCGATTGGTTCGTCCAGGCAACCCCGGTTCCCCAGAACCTCAATGCGCCGGCCGTGCCCGGCCCATCGGCAGCCCCGACCGCAACGCCTCCGCCGTCCACGGGGACCGGGTCCCCGGTTCCGACCCCGTCCTCGCCGGGCACGTCGCCGTCGGAATCGGCCGTCACGTCGACGCCCGCAGGCTCGCCATCGGATTCGCCGTCGCAGACACCGGAGGCTTCGTCGCCGGGAGCCACGCCCGACCCCGGCTCCCCGAGTCCGTCGGGAAGCGGCCCTGACGGGACGCCGCTCCCGACCGCCGAGCCGACGACTCCGGTCACGCCCGAACCGACCGCCGTCGCAACCCCGGAACCGACCGGCTCGACGACGCCCGAACCAACGCCGCTGCCGACGCCGATGCCGACGCCCGAGCCGACCCCGGAGCCCACGTCGCCACCGAGCGCGACCGCGACAGCGACGCCCGAACCCACGCCAGCGCCCACGCCGATTCCGACGGCGCCACCCACCCCGACCCCGACCGCGACCCCGACGCCACCCGCAACCGAGAGCCCGGCCACGACCGTCCCTCCGAGTTCATCGCCAACGCCGACCCCGATCGTCACCGCCAGCCCGACTCCGGTCATCACCCCGGTACCGACCGAGACGCCCGCTCCAACCGTCGCCCCACTGGCGATCGCCGCCATCCGCGCGCTGGCCGATGGCCAGACGGCGACGCTGCAGGGCGTGCTGACAACCGCACTCGGAGCCCTCGAGTCCGGCCGTGCCGCGTTCGTCCAGGATGCGTCCGGCGGGATCGGGCTGTACCTCGACGCGGTTCCCGCGAGCGCCTGGCCCCGGGGATCGCTCGTCCGGGCGACCGGCACGGTCGACGATCGTTACGGCCAGCGCGTCCTCCGCGTGGCGCTCGCGTCGCTGACCCTGGTCGGCTCGGATCAGTTGCCGGCCGCCGCGATGCTTGCCACGGGCGTAGCCGGCGAGGCCGACGAGGGTCGCTGGAGCCGGATCGAAGGCCAGATCGCGGGAGCTCCGGGCTCCCTCGTCGAGGGCGTGTCCCTCTACGTCGACGACGGCAGCGGCCAGCTCCGGGTCGTGATCTCGACCTCGGCGGCGCCGTCCGGCCTCGTATCGGGCGCCCGGATCCGGGTCACGGGGCCGCTTGGCCAACACGCGACGTCGTCGACCGGCGGCGCCTATCGCCTCTACGCGACCGAGCCCGACGACATCGCGGTTCTCTCGCCGCCCGCGACCCTCGCACCGACCTCGACTCCCAGTCCCAGCCCGACACCCAGGGTCACGGCCACCCCCGCGCCGACGGGCACGCCGACCGCGGCACCCTCGCCGACCCCATCCGCGACGCCGAGACCGTCCGCCAGCCCGACCCCGGTCCCGACCCCGTCCCCGTCGCCGACCCCGCGGCCGACTGCCACACCGGCACCGACACTTCCCGTCATCTCCGTCCACATCGCCCGTCTGCAGGCCCTCGGCCAGCACGTCCGCGTCGCCGGCGTGGTCACGGCCGAAGCCGGACGTCTCGGGGATCCCGACCTGATCGTGATCCAGGATGCCGATGCCGGGATCGTCGTCCGCCTGCCGGATGGGGCGATCCCGCCGGCCCGGAATGCCCGGTTGACCGTCATCGGCGCGCTCGCCGCGCCCTACGGCCAGCTCGAGATCCGACCCGCATCGACCGCCGACCTGAGCGTGGCCGGTGACGCCCCGCCGCCGGAATCGTTCGCCGCTCGCGCCGTGGACGAG
The DNA here is from genome assembly GCA_963716375.1 of uncultured Chloroflexia bacterium. Taxonomy (GTDB): domain Bacteria; phylum Chloroflexota; class Limnocylindria; order Limnocylindrales; family CSP1-4; genus VGPE01. Next base: position 628,195 of record OY970306.1, read on the forward strand.
ACGACCGAAGGGCTGGTCATCGTCCTCGAGGGCACGATCGACGCGAACCCAACGGCGACGGCCGAAGGCGATCTCACCGCCGTGCTGCTCCTCTCGAACGGCACCACCGTCACCCTGAAGGCCGATTCCAGCAGCGGAATCGGGCGGGCGGATCTCGAGCGATCGCGTGCCTATCGCGTCATTGGCATCGCCGGTCAGCGGGCGACGGCCACCGGACGCCTCGACGGGTATCGGGTCTGGCTGCGGGACCGGGCCGACTTCACGGCCTCGACGCCGATCGCCAGTGCCACACCATCGGGCTCGGTCCGGCCGACCGCCACGCCCCCGGGTTCGGGGAGCCCGGCACCCTGCGCCACGGCCTGCCCGACCGGGACGCCGATCCCCGGCGCCAGCCTGACGATTGCCGCCGCGATCGTCCAGGGCTCGGGCTCGGTCACCGTCGAGGGGATCGTGACGACGCCCGCCGGACTGTTCGACACGACCAGGCGCGAGGTCGTCATCCAGGATGCATCGGCCGCCATCCTCGTTCGGCTGCCATCGGGCAGTGGTGCTCCGAAGCCCGGGAACCGCCTGCGGGTCACCGGCGAGGTTGGCCGGGCCTACGGGGCTCCGCGGATCGTGGCGGCTACGATCGTCGATCGTGGCACGGCTTCGATGCCGGCGGCGCTCGTCCTCCGCCTCGCCCCGAGTGCCGCCGTTGAGTGGCGACTGGTCCGGGCCAGCGGCACGCTCGTCAGCCTGCATCGGTCCGGCGCCACGTGGCTCGCCGAGCTCGACGTGGCCGGCACGCGCATCCCGATCGACGGCCTGAGCGGCTCGGGCATCGGGGCGGATCGCGTCACGGTCGGCCGTTCCGCGACGATCACCGGAATCGTCCGGCGGCCCTGGCCGACCGCGACGGACCGGCGGTTCGCGATCGTGCCGCGCTCCGTGGCCGACATCGTGCTCGGGGCGACGATCACGAGCCCGACCGCAGTTGGCGCGAGTCGGACCTCGGGCATCCGCTCGGCCACCCGATCGAGCGGCCCGGCGACGACGCGGCGAACCGGCACGACCGCATCGTCCGGGGGCTCGGCGACACCGTCGGGCGCGAACCGGACGACGACCCGGGCCGCGTCGTTGGACGCACCCAGGGACAGCGATTTCGGCGATCTCGCCGCCCAGGTCGGCTGGACAGTCCGTGTCGGCGGACTGGTCGTGGCGATCGAGGGCGACGAGCTGCGGATCGACGACGGTACGGCCGAGGGCCGGGTCCGCCTGCAGGGCGACGCCCGGGCCGTGTTGCCGCAGCTCACGCCGGGAACGGCATTGAACGCCACCGGACGGGTCGTCGATGGCTCCGAGCTGGCCGTGGAGGTCGCCGACCCGGCCGGCATCGCGATCGTGAGCGACCCGGAATCGGCCTCCACCGGCGTCGTCGGGCCGGGCCTGGTCGATCCGGCCGCAAGCTCCGCCACCGCCGGTCTCGCGGTCGCCAGCGGGGACCCGATCGATCCAGCCGGGTCCGGCGCCGATCCGGCGGTGACGATCGAACCCGCTGGCGCGGTGGCGGCCGCCACGACGGCCAGCCTCGAAACCGGCCCGCGCCCAGCGGCGACCTCACTCGCGCTCCTCGTCGTCGGGCTGCTCGGGGCCGGCGGCGTCGCGTCCGGATTGGCCGTGCGACGCCGGCGCCGCCCCCGACCGCCGGCCGCGCACGATCCTGCCACGTCGCCGCGCACGCCTGCCACGAGCATCACCCGCTGGAGCCGCCCCGCGCTGTCGCCCGAGCGCCGCTTCCAGGCCCACCCGATGCGGCCGGCCCGAACTGTGGGGCCGCTGACCCCGAACGCGACCCTGGCGGCCGGCGTGAACACGGCCGCGAACACGGCCGCGAGCGCCGCCGCAGCGGCCTCAAGCACGAGGAACGGGGGGATCGGCCCCTCGACGTCGATTTGACGCTCGTGAGAACGCCGGGCTATCCTCGGCCGGACTTCGGGCCGATCAGCCCGATGCATGAGCGAGGAAGCGGTTTTGCCGAACGCGGACCACCGCGTTGCCATCCCTGTCGGAGAGCGGCAGTACCACATCGCGCTCGGCCCGGGCGAACTGGCCGAGTACATCCTCCTCCCCGGCGACCCCGATCGAGCCTCCCGGATCGCGGCGCGCTTCGACAGCGTCGAGTTCGAGCGGCGGAATCGCGAGTTCGCCTCCGCAACGGGGATCTATCGCGGCCAGCGCGTGTCCGTCGTCTCGACCGGCATCGGCGCGGACAACGTCGAGATCGCCGTGGCCGAGATCCTGGCGATCACGGAGCACCCGACCTTCATGCGGGTCGGTTCGTCGGGTGCGCTGCAACCGGAGATCCAGATCGGCGACCTGATCATCTCGAGCGGGGCGGTCCGCCTCGAATCGACCACGAGCTTCTTCGTCCACGATGGGTATCCGGCGGTCGCAGACTATGAGTGCGTCGTCGCGCTGGTGGAGGCAGCCGACCGGCTCGGCCATCGCGCCCACGTCGGGATCACGGCCACGGCGCCCGGTTTCTTCGGTGCGCAGGGCCGCCCCATTCCACAATTGCCCATCCGGTACCCTGACCTCGCCGAGGAACTTGCCCGGGAGCGAGTCCTCAACTTCGAAATGGAAGCATCGGCATTGATGGTCCTGGCCGGTCTGGCTCGCTGCCGTGCCGGCGTCGTCTGCGCAGCGTTCGCACAGCGGGTCACCGGCGACTTTGTCACCGGGGCCGCCAAGGAACAGGCCGAGGCCGACTGCGTGGCGACAGGACTCGAAGCATTGGCGATCCTCGCCGAGATGGATCGCCAGAAGCAGCAGGCGGGCGCCGCCCGTTGGCGCCCATCACTGTGGCACTGATCGAGATCGTCCGGACGCTGGCCACGGAGCCGGCGCGGGACCGAAGGTAGGAGGCACTGAGCTCGATGGCTGAAGCCTATTGCGTCAAGGACAAGATGAAGGTCGAAGTCGTGGACCCGCAGAAGGTCACGATGAAGAACGGCAAGCTCGCCCTGTCGGGCACCTGCCCCAAGTGCGGCGGCAAGGTCTTCAAGATCGGGGGTTGACCGCCACCGGGCCTGGGCGTTGCCCGACGCCGTGACCAGGCCCGCGCCCAGACTCGAATGACGACCCCCCCGGCAACGGCGGGGGTCGTTTCGTGTCCACCGCTGGGAGCGGAGCGCCGGAACTACCGGAGCCCCGTCCGGACCGCGAATGACCCTTTGGTAGACTGTGGCGACTCGTCCTTCCCTTCCACGAGGTTCCCCCCTGTCGCCACGACCGGTCCTCGCCCTTGACCTGGGTGGAACGCAAATTCGCGCAGCGGTCGTGTTGCCGGACGGCAGCCGCCTTGGCCGGGTCGCCCGGCCGACGCCCGTTGGCGATGGGGCCGCGGCCATCCTCGCCGCCTGCGCTGACAGCCTGCGCGATGCGCTCGCCGCGTGCCCGCCGGACGTCGCCCGATCCGTGGCAGCGATCGGAATCTCGTCGCCCGGTCCGATCGACCCGTGGCATGGCGTCGTCGTCGACGCGCCGAACCTCGGCCCCGACTTCCACGGTTTTCCCCTGGCGGAGCGCCTCGAGGGCCTCCTTGGCCTGGCCGCCTATCTCGAACGCGACACGAACGTGGCGGCCCTCGCCGAACAGGCCTACGGCGCCGCTCGCGGCACGCCCGACTTCCTGTATCTCACGGTCTCGACAGGCTTCGGCGGCGCGATCATGAGCCGCGGCGAGCTGATCCTGGGTCCCGACGGCATGGCCGGCGAGCTTGGGCACATCCAGGTGGAGCTCGACGGGCCGCGCTGTGCGTGCGGCGGCATCGGCCACGTCGAGGCGACCTGCTCCGGTGCGGCACTGGCGCGCGAAGCGGCCGCCGCGGCGGCGACGCAGCGCAGCGCGTTTCTGCTCGACCGCGCCGCTGCGAAGGGCGCGCCACTCGATGCCCGGGACGTGGCCGAGGGCGAGGACGCCGGCGATCTCGCCTGTCGAGACCTGATGGCCCGTGTCCGGATCGTCTTCGCGGCCGCCTGTGTCGGCTATGTCAACGGCCTGAACCCGACACGAATCGTCGTCGGTGGCTCGATTGCGGCCCACCAGGGCGATCGATTACTCCAGCCGGCCCGCGATGCCGTGTCGATTGGCACGTTCCCGGTGCCCGGGGGACGCGTGAGAATTGTGCCTGCGGAACTCGGCGACGACGTCTCGCTGGCGGGTGCCCAGCCGCTTGTCGAAGCGCGCCATGGCAACCCGGCGTGGCGCGCCGGCCGGTCTCCGCAACTCGCCGCTCAACCGTTGACACCCTGATGACGCCCAGATCGAGACGATCGCAGGACCACCAAGGAGATTGCAGACCATGACCACCCGCGTCGGCATCAACGGCTTCGGTCGAATCGGCCGCCAGTCGCTCAAGGCACTGATCGAACGCGCCCCCGAGGTCGAGGTCGTTGCCATCAACGACCTCGTCGACACGGAGATGAACGCGATCCTGTTCAAGCACGACTCGACCTACGGCGCCTACCCGGGCACGGTCGAGGCGGGCGACCACGCGCTCATCATCGACGGCCGTGAGATCAAGGTCCTGTCCGAGCGCGACCCGGCCAACCTGCCGTGGGGCGACCTGGGCGTCGACATCGTCCTCGAGTCAACCGGCCTCTTCACGGACGCGGCCAAGGCACGGGCGCACCTGGCGGCCGGCGCGACCAAGGTGATCATCAGCGCGCCCGCCAAGGGCGAGGACGTCACCATCGTCCTGGGCGTCAACGAGGGCGTCTACGACCCCGAGCAGCATCACATCATCAGCAACGCGTCCTGCACCACGAACTGCCTCGCTCCGGCGGCCAAGGTCGTCCACGACGGCTGGACCATCGAGCGCGGACTGATGAACACGATCCATTCGTACACGAACGACCAGCGCATCCTCGACGTGGCCCACAAGGATCCCCGGCGCGCCCGCGCCGCCGGCCTGAACATCATCCCGACCACGACCGGCGCCGCCAAGGCGCTGTCCCTCGTGATCCCGGACCTCAAGGGCAAAGTCGACGGCTTCAGCCTGCGCGTGCCGACGCCCACGGTCAGCGTGGTCGACTTCACCGCCAACCTCGCCCGACCGACCACGGCCGAAGAGCTCAACGACGCGTTCCGGACCGCCGCCGCCGGCCCGATGAAGGGCATCCTCGGCGTCAGTGACGAGCCGCTCGTCTCGACGGACTTCCGGGGCGATCCGCGCTCCTCGATCATCGATGCCGAGTCGACCATGGTCATCGGCGGGACGATGATCAAGGTCATCACCTGGTACGACAACGAGTGGGGCTACAGCTGCCGCGTCGCGGACCTCATCCGCTACGTCGCCGCCCGCCTGCCCGTCGCGGTCGGCTGACATGGACAAGCTCACGATCCGCGACCTCGACGCCGCGGGCAAACGCGTCTTCGTGCGGGTCGACTTCAACGTCCCGCTCGAGGACGGCCGGATCACCGACGACCAGCGGATCCGCGCCGCGCTCCCGACGATCCGGGCGCTCATGGCCCAGGGCGCGCGGGTCATCCTGGCCAGCCACCTCGGCCGGCCGGACGGCAAGGTCCAGGACGGCCTGCGCCTGCGGCCCGTCGCCGAGCGACTCACCCAGCTCCTGCGCCACAACGTGCCGGTGACCGGCGATGCGCTCGGCATCGGCACGGAGGACGCCCTGAAGCGGCTGCGCCCGGGCGAGGCGATCCTCCTCGAGAACCTCCGCTTCCATGCCGAGGAAGAGCGCAACGATCCGGCCTTCGCGCAGGCCCTCGCGAGCTATGCGGACGTCTACGTCAACGATGCGTTCGGAACGGCCCACCGGGCCCACGCCTCGACCGTCGGGATCGCCAGGCTGCTGCCGGCCTATGCCGGCCTGCTGATGGAGCGCGAGCTCGAGATGCTCTCGAAGCTCATGGAGAACCCCGAGCGACCGTTCGCGGCGATCCTCGGCGGGGCGAAGGTGTCCGACAAGATCAAGGTCATCGACCACCTGCTGACGAAGATCGACATCCTCGTCCTCGGGGGCGGGATGGCCAACACGTTCCTCCTGGCGCAGGGCAAGAGCGTCGGCAAGAGCCTCGCCGAGCCCGACCGCGCCGAGGACGCCCGCCGGATCCTCGCCTCGGCCGCCGAGAAGGGCGTCCGGGTCGTGCTGCCGGTTGACGTGATCGTGGCGAAGGAGGTCACCCGCGGCAGCGAGTACAAGACCCTGGCCGCCGAGAAGATCCCGGCCAGCTGGCACATCGTCGACGTCGGCAAGAAGACGCTCGACGCCATGACCGAAGCGCTGGAGCCAGCCCAGACCGTGTTCTGGAACGGCCCGCTCGGCGTGTTCGAGATCCCCGTGTTCGGTGCCGGAACCCGCGCCGTGGCGCGGCTCCTCGCCGACAAGGCCGAAGCGGGCGCGACGGTGGTCGTGGGCGGCGGCGATTCCGTGGCCGCGCTCGAGCAGCAGGATCTGGCCGAGAAGATGACCCACATTTCGACCGGCGGGGGCGCCTCGCTGGAATTCCTCGAGGGGCGCGAACTGCCTGGCGTGGCCATCCTCCTCGATCGTCCGGCCGGGGATGCGCTCGTCGTGGATTCGTCCGCGACGGTCAGCCCGGCCGCGGGAGCACCCGGAGCATGAACACCGCGATCGAATTCGTCGGTGCCCGCGAGATCCTCGATTCGCGCGGCAACCCGACCGTCGAGGTCGACATCGAGCTGGCCGATGGGTCGGTCGGGCGCGCGGCGGTGCCGTCCGGCGCATCGACCGGGGCGCACGAGGCCGTCGAGCTGCGGGACGGCGACAAGAAGCGCTACGGCGGCAAGGGCGTGCTGGGCGCCGTCGCGAACGTGGTCGAGATCATCGGCCCCGCGCTCCTGGGAGCCGATGCCGCCGACCAGGCCGGCCTCGACGCCATGCTGGTCGACCTTGACGGGACCGCGGACAAGGGCCGGCTTGGGGCGAACGCCATCCTCGGCGCCTCGCTCGCGTGCGCCCATGCGGCTGCGGCGGCGCACGAACTGCCCCTCTATCGCTACCTCGGCGGCGTCGGCGCCCGGATCCTGCCGGTCCCGATGTTCAACATCCTCAACGGCGGCAAGCACGCCCAGGATTCCACGGACTTCCAGGAATTCATGGTCATGCCGGTCGGCGTGACGAGCTTTCCCGACGCGCTTCGCGCCGGGGCCGAGATCTTCCACGCCCTGCGCGCGATCCTCCACGACGAGGGCCACGCCACGGGCCAGGGCGACGAGGGCGGCTTCGCCCCATCCCTGAAGTCGAACCAGGCGGCCATCGAAGTGATCCTGCGGGCCATCGAGAAGGCCGGCTACCGGCCGGGCGACGAGATCGCGATCGCGCTCGATCCCGCGACGAGCTCAATCCTCGTGGACGGCACCGGGGTCGACGGCGTCACCGGCCGGTACCGCCTCGAGCGGGAAGACCGGACGCTCGATTCGGGCGAGCTGATCGACCTGTGGGAGTCGTGGGTCGCGAAGTACCCGATCGTCTCGCTCGAGGACGGCCTCGGCGAGGACGACTGGGCTGGCTGGCGCGAGCTGACGGCCCGCCTCGGAGCGAAGATCCAGCTGGTCGGCGACGATATCGTCGTGACCAATCCGACGATCATCGCCCGGGCCATCAGCGAACGGGCCATGAATTCCGTGCTGATCAAGCTCAACCAGATCGGGACGCTCAGCGAGACGATCGATGCGATCGGGCTGGCCCGGCGGGCCGGCTGGTCCGCCGTCGTGTCGCACCGCTCCGGCGAGACCGAGGACACGACCATCGCGGACCTCGTGGTGGCGATGGGGACCGGCCAGATCAAGACCGGCGCACCGTCCCGATCGGAGCGGGTCGCCAAGTACAACCGGCTGCTGCGGATCGGCGATGAACTGGGCGACGAGGCGGTCTACCTCGGACGCGCCGCGCTCTCGGGCGTGCCGGCGTGAGTGCCGGGCGGATCATCGATCCAGGCGCCAGCCGGACGGCCGTTTCGCCCCGGCCGAAGTTCCTCAGCCGCTTCGTCGATCACGGCGCGGTCGTGGCCGCCTGGGTCGGCGTCGGAATGGCCGTGACGATCGGGGTCAGCTTCCTGCTCGTCATCCCGATCGAGCCGATCTACTGGCTGCTCGCCTTCCCGGCGGGCGCGCTGATCGGGTATTACGCCAACCAGCGCTCGGACCGGCGAGCCGGTCCGTGGTCGCGAATCCTCGCCAACGGGCTGTACGCAGCCCTCGTCACGGCGGTGACGTTCGCCGTCCTGCTCCTGCTCGTGAAGGCGCTGTTCTTCTACGCCGACACGGGGTATCGCGACCCGAGCCAGGGCGGCCAGATCACGTGCACCAGCGGTGCGGACTGTGTCTACCAGCGATACCTGGACAGCCCGCAGGGACCCCAGCTCGCGGCGGCCGGGATCACGGATGCGGCGTCGTTCACGCCCTACTACTGGAATCAGCAGTTCACGACGTCGGCGATCCTCGTCGGCCTGTGCCTCGTCGGCGGCCTGTTCGGGGCACTCCTGTACGGCGCCTCGCGGCCGCGGGCGGCGAAGCTGACGGAGCCGGTCCGGACGGGGTAGGGCGACAACCCGCTCGCTGGGAGCAGGCCCATTCCAAGAAGAAACGGCGCCGGTTGAACCGGCGCCGTTCGTGTGTCGTGGAGGGACCAGCCGGGTTCTAGCCCTTGTCGGCGGCCTTGGACTTGGCCGGCGCCTTGGCGGGGGCCTTGGCAGCCGGCTTCGCGGCCGTCTTGGTGGCCGTCTTGGCGGGGGCCTTGGTCTTGGCGGCCGTCGTCGTGGAGGCCTTTGCCGGCGCAGCGGTCGCCTTCGCCGGGGTTGCCGCCGCGGACTTCGGAGTCGCCGCAACCTTGGTCCGGGACGCGCCGCTCGCGGCCGGCTTGGTCGAGGCCTTGCTGGCGGCCTTGGTCGTGGCCTTGGCCGGCGCCTTGGCGGGCGTCGTCGCGGCTGCGGCCGGTGTCGCGGTCGCTGCCGCGGCTTCCGCGCGCGCCGTCTTGGAGAGTGCCGCGCGGGCCTTGCCGGCAGCCGTCTGGGCGCCCTTGGCCTTGGTCGCCTTCGAGGCGGCCACGCGAGCCTTGGCGGCCTTGGCGGCGGCGGCCTTGCCGGTGGTCTTCGTCACGCGGAGCGACGTCTGGATCTGCTCGCCGCCCAGCGCCAGGTTGACCTTGCGCACGAGACGCGACTTGCGCCGATTGGCCGCGTTGGCGTGGATCGCGCCGGTCTTCGCCGCGCGGTCGAGCGCGCTCAGCGCCTCGGCGAGCGCCGCGACCGGATCGCCCTGGTCGGGGGTCGTCGCGACGCGCAGCGCCTTGGCGACGTAGGTCTTGGCGGCACTTCGGCGTGGGCCGTTGATCGCGGCTCGGCGTTCAGAGGTCCGGACGCGCTTCAGCGCGGACGGGGTCCGGGTACCGGTCCAGCCTCGGGGCTTGGTTGCCAACGTTCAGAATCCTCTGGTGCAGGTGAGTGGGCGCGCAGAGCAGGCGCGACGCTGCATGGTAGCAGAACTCCCCGCGACGTCCAGACGGCGAGCCGGCGGGCCCTTCGGAGGTCGCTCCGCCCCGCCCGAGCCTACTGGTTCGGTTGCGCGAACGCCGTCAGCCCGAGGAGCAGCACGCCCAGCCCCGCGAGGAGGATCCCGACCATTGCCGGATGGAGCGTCCAACGGCTGCCCCGGTCGGCGGCCGCCGTCTCGCGGGCGACGGCTCGACGAGGTGACCAGAGGTCGCCAGCCAGATTCGCGAGCCAGAAGGCCATCTGCGGAACGAACGCGATGACGGCAAGCACGAGGCCGACGTGGATGAGCAACGTCCCGAGCTGGACGTTGGCCCGCTCAATCGGGATGTTCGCGGCAAAGGTCGGGAAGGCGAGCTGCCCGAGCAGCGCCCAGAGCGCCGCCCCGACGCCGACGCCCGCGATGAGGGCCAGGAGCAGCAGCCCGCGCGAGCCCCGCTCGCGACCCATGGACGGGGCGGCCGCAAGCGGTGGAATCGGGACGGCAGGCCCGGCAACGACAGGTCCCGGACCGGGGACAGCGCCAACCGACGCGCCCGTCGCGCTCGCCGCCGGCCCGGCGACGATCGCCGGCTCACCGACCGCAACCGCCGGCTCACCGGCCGCGTTCCTGTCTCCACGAATCTCGCTGCCGGTCATCGCGCCTCCTGCCGAGGTTCGACCGCCTGATGGTTCCGAATCCGGACCGCGATGTCTGGCGGCCATTGTGCTTGACGCGACAGCCGCGTTCCAGCCCCCGATCCAGGGTCAGATCCCCGCTTGATCCCAGATTCCCGCCTATCGAAGGCCGGCGGGAAACGGCGGCAGGGTGGCGTGATCCGCAAGCTCGTGCTGGACGATGACCCGAGCGCCGGTGGACGCGACGAGTGCGTCGACGCGATCCATCGAGGCCAGGGTCTGGGCTCGATCCGTGTTGTAGACCGGCACGCGCCGGTGTCGCCGGCTCTCGGCCTGGTGCCACAGGTCGCCGGACAGGAGGATCGGCCCGGACTCCGGCAGTCGCAGGAGCAGGACCGTGTGGCCCGGCGTGTGGCCCGGCGCCTGGACGATGACCACCGTTCCATCGCCGAAGACGTCGTGATCCTCGGTGATCAATCGCGTTTCCACCGCCTCAAGTGCGCCGTAGTCGTCCATCGAAGGTGAGGCACGATTCTCGGCATCGAACATGGCGGCGCGTTCCAGCGGATTCACGATCCACGTCGATCCCGTGAACAGCCCCGCGTTGCCCGAGTGATCCCAATGACCGTGTGAGAGGGCGAGGAAACGGATCTCGGCGGGCGCCAGGTCGAGCAGGCGCAGCTGGTCGACCAGGCTCGCTCCCGGCGTCGCCCAGCTGCCGAGGTCGTTCCGGGTCCGCGACATGCCCGTGTCCCACACCAGGTCGCCATCCGGGTGGCGGACGAGGAAGCCCGGGACGGGCAGATCGATGGTCCGGCCTTCGTAGGCGCCGTCATCGGCCAGCTCGGTGGCGTCGGTGCCGGTCACGTGGAGCCGGCCGCCGTCGAGCACGTAGAGGCCGATCTCGCCGGTTGTCGCCATGGCTTCTCCCAGTGCGCTGACGGATCGCGAATGGTCTCCGTGGATCCTGCACGATGGCGCTCCGGCGCGGGGGCCACGTCGCGCGGCCAGTCCCGGCTACACTGCGGCCCCGTGACCATTCCTCAGGAACGCCTGCGCAACTTCTCGATCATTGCCCACATCGATCATGGCAAGTCGACGCTGGCCGATCGGCTGCTCGAGATGACGCACACGATCGACGCCCGCCAGATGACGAGCCAGGTCCTCGATTCGATGGACCTCGAGCGCGAGAAGGGCATCACGATCAAGGCCCGCGCGGTGCGGCTCGAGTACACCGCCCGCGACGGCCTGATCTACGGCCTGAACCTGATCGACACGCCCGGTCACGTCGACTTCGCCTACGAGGTCAGCCACTCCCTGCAGGCGTGCGAGGGCGCGATCCTCGTCGTGGATGCGGCGCAGGGGATCGAGGCTCAGACGCTGGCCAACGTCCACCTGGCCCTCCGCGAGGGGCTGACGATCATCCCGGTCCTCAACAAGATCGACCTGCCCTCGGCCCAACCCGAGGTCGTCATGGAGGAGCTTGAGAACATCCTGGCGATCCCCCGCGAGGAGGTCCTGCTGGCCTCGGCCAAGGAGGGCACGGGCGTCGCGGAGATCCTCGAGGCGATCGTGGCGCGAGTCCCACCGCCCAAGGGCAACCCCGAGGCGCCCCTGAAGGGCCTGATCTTCGACAGCCACTACGACCAGTACAAGGGCGTGATCGTCTACGTTCGGCTCGCCCAGGGCACGCTCCACCAGCACGATTCGATCCGCCTGATGGCCTCCGGCGCCGAGTCGGAGATCCTCGAGGTCGGCGTCTTCCGGCCGCAGCTGGTCCCCGTCCAGCAGCTCGTCGCGGGCGAGGTCGGCTACGTCGCAACCGGCCTCAAGAGCGTTCGCGACGCCCAGGTCGGCGACACGCTGACGAGCGCCTCCCGTCCGGCCGCCGAGCCACTGCCCGGCTACCACGAGGCCAAGAGCCTCGTCTTCGCCGGCATCTATCCGATCAGCGGCGAGGACTACCCGCTGCTGCGCGACGCGCTCGAGAAGCTCCACCTCAACGACGCGAGCTTCACCTACGAGCCGGAGAGCTCCGTGGCACTCGGGTTCGGCTTTCGCTGCGGGTTCCTGGGCCTCCTTCACATGGAGATCGTCCAGGAACGGCTCGAGCGCGAATTCGCCCTCGATCTCATCGCTTCGGCGCCCTCGGTCGAGTACCAGGTCGTCCTGACCGCCAATCGCGGGCTGATCACGATCGACAACCCGTCCCTGCTCCCGAACGTCTCGGAGATCGAGGAGATCCGCGAGCCCTGGGTCAAGCTCAACGTCATCACCCCGAGCACCTACATCGGGCCGCTGATGGAGCTCTCGACGAACCGGCGCGGGGCGTTCCTGGGGATGGAGTACCTCGATCCGCAGCGGGTCATGCTGACCTTCGAGATGCCGCTGGCCGAGCTGATCGTCGACTACTACGACCAGCTCAAGAGCCGGACCCAGGGCTATGCCTCGATGGACTACGAGGAGGCCGGCTACCGCGCCGCCAATCTCGTCAAGGTGGACGTGCTGGTGGCCGGCGAGCCGGTTGATGCGCTGTCCCTGATCGTGCATCGTGAGCGCGCCCAGTCCACGGGCCGCCGCCTGATCGAGAAGCTGAAGGAACTGATCCCGCGGCAGATGTTCGAAGTGCCCATCCAGGCAGCCGTCGGTTCGAACGTGATCGGCCGCGAAACGGTCCGGGCCCTGCGCAAGAACGTCATCGCCAAATGCTACGGTGGCGACATCACGCGCAAGAAGAAGCTGCTCGAGAAGCAGAAGGAAGGCAAGCAACGGATGAAGCGGGTCGGATCCGTCGAGATCCCGCAGGAAGCCTTTCTGGCCGTCCTCAGGATGGACGAGACATGACGGCCCGCCGAGCCTGACCGCGCACGATGGAAGACACGCTGCGCTCGCTGATCGCGCTCGGGTTTGCGCTGCTCCTGGTCATGCTGCGCCTCGAAGCCGAGCGGTTCGGGGCCGCCGAATACAGCGACCCCGGACGCGACGACTCAGTTCCGGCGCTGCGCTGGCGGCTCAGCTGGTACCTCTTCGGACTTGTGCTGATCGCCGGCATCGACCTGATCAGCCCCTCGCCAGGCTCGGATCTCTTCCTCACCCTCGGTGATCGCAGCGAGGCGATCGTCTTCGGCTTCCTCTTCGGCGCCATCGGCACGCTTCAGGCCGTGGCCTACGCCTGGATCCGCTATCGACGCCTGCGGCTGCCGCCGACCCGTCTCTATCCGGCGGCCCTCATCAATTCGATCGGGACGGCGTTCATCGACGAGGCGGCGTTCCGGGGCATCCTGCTCGGCCTGCTGCTGACGACGGGCATGGACCGGGCGGCCGGCAACCTCATCCAGGCGCTGATCTACGCGCTCGTCACACGCCTCGGGGCGCCGGGCCGCAGGAACCTCTACATGCTGGTCCTCGTCCTGCTGATCGGCCTCGTCGGCGGCTGGCTGACGATCGTGACCGGCGGCATCGGGGCGGCGTTCCTGGCCCACTCGATCACGCGCTTCGCGGTCTTCCTCACGACGGGCCACGCGGGCCGGCCGGCTCCCCGCGGTCGCGAGGTCGAGGAGATCGAGCGCCGGCGCCGCCTGCCGGAGGGCTGGCAGGCGATCGGCCCGGGGGATTCGAGCCGACCGCCACGGTGAGTTCGCCCGCGCCGCGCGGTGGAAGCCCAACTGGATCGAACGAAGCGGGTGAGGGCGCCAGCGCGCAACCGCCGGTCGCCCTCTACGTCCACGTCCCGTTCTGTGTCTCGATCTGCCCGTACTGCGATTTCGTCGTGTACGCGGGCGCGGCCAGCCGCGGGCCGACGGCCCGGGTCGAGGCCTTCGTCGAGGCGCTCCTGGTCGAGCTCGAGCTGCGTGCCGCCGAGCTCGATCACCGGTTCGGTCCGCCGGGGCCGGCCGGGTCGGCGGGGGCCGGTGCCGGGTCGGCGTCCGGTTCGCGCTCGCCGCTCGCGTCGGTCTACCTCGGCGGCGGCACCCCGTCCCTGCTGCCCGCCGCAACCGTCAGCCGGTTGCTCGATGCCGTCCGGGAACGGTACGGGCTGGCCGCGGATGCGGAGATCACCGTCGAGTCGAACCCTGGCCCGGACGAGCGGGGCGACCTGGCCGGATTCGCCGCGGCCGGCGTCAACCGCGTCTCGTTCGGTGCGCAGAGCCTCGATCCAGTCGAGTTGCGACGCCTCGGCCGGCGCCATCGGCCGGGGGACGTGGCCGCCGCGGTCGGCGCGGCCGGTCGGGCCGGCATCGCCTCGGTCAACGTCGACCTCCTCTACGACGTGCCGGGCCAGTCGGTCGACTCGTGGCGCCGAAGTCTCGACGGGGTCATTGCCCTCGCGCCCGACCACCTCTCGCTCTACGCGCTGACGCTCGACGATCCCGACGCGGAGGGCCTGACCGGCGCCAGCGGCGACCACCTGCCGGTCTCCGCCGGCGCGCGACGCTGGCGCGAGAAGGCGCGCTCCGACCAGGACGAGGATCGGGCGGTCCAGCAGTACACCTACGCGGTGCGGCGACTTGCCGCCGCCGGCTGGCGCGGCTACGAGATCTCGAATTGGGCCCGGCCGGGCCACGAGAGTCGCCACAACCTGGCGTACTGGCGGCGGCAGCCATACGCGGCGGTGGGACCCGGCGCCCACGCCTTCGACGGCCGAACGCGCCGCTGGAACGCCGCCCGTCTCGATGGCTACCTCGCCGCCCTCAGCCCCCCGGATGGCGCGCCGCCGGACCTTCCGCCGGGCTCGGCCGAGACGATCGATCCTTCGAGCGCCGCCGCCGAGCGCGTGATCCTCGCCCTGCGCACGGCGGACGGGCTGGAGGTCGATGCGGCACTCCAGCCGCCCTTCGACGGCCCCCTGAACTGGGCCCTGGCCGAGGGCCTCGCGATGCTCGATCCGGACGATCGAATCCGCCTCACGACGCGAGGCCGCCTGCTCAGCAACGAGCTCTTCTCCCGCCTCATCTGAGCGTCGATCCGGGGGTCTCGGCCCGTTGACACTCCACGGACCCGGTTGTACCATCCTCACAGCGCGGTTAGCACTCTGGGCGTGAGAGTGCTAACAGCATGAAATCACCGGCCAGGGTGGCGGACCGCTCGCCTGCCGGAAGGAGAAACCGGCCGTGGCGCGACGAACTCGCCGCCCCATCGGCCCGCTGGACCATCGCACACAGGCGATCCTGCGGGCTGTCATCGAGGAATACGTCACGACCGCGACGCCGGTTGGCTCGCAGGCGCTGGTGGACCGCTATGCGCTCGCGATCTCGAGCGCCACGGTCCGCAGCATCCTCGCCGAGCTCGAGCAGGCCGGCCTGCTGATGCACCCCCACACCTCGGCCGGCCGCGTCCCGACGGACGTCGGCTATCGCTACTACGTCGAGTCGATCGTGGAGACCGTGCCGCTGCCGGCGGTCGAGCAGCTGATGATCCGCCACCAGTTCGGCCAGGTCGAGTTCGCGAGCGAGCACTGGTTCCGCCTCGCCGCCACGACCCTCGCCTCGATCACGAATTCGGCCGGCTTCGCCACCCCCGCCAAGCCGCCATCGGCCCGCGTTCGCCGGATCGACCTCATCGCGATCCACGAGCGTCTGGCGAGCCTGATCCTCGTGCTCCGCGAAGGGACCGTGAAGCAGGTCCTCGTCACCGTCGACGACCGGGTCGACCAGGAGATGCTCAACCAGGCCGCGGCGCTCCTGAACCGCGAGCTCGTCGACCTGACCGCCGGCGAGATCGAGGCGCGACTCGACCGGCTGGCCTCGCCGCGACTCGTGGCGGCCGCCGAATCGCCCGCGACCGACGACGAATCGGGTCTCTCGGCCGATGAGCGCATCGGCCTCCTCGGGCGCCGCCTCGCCGAGCTGATCCGCCGGACGATGCAGGAATTCGACGCCGACCAGATCGAGGAGCTCTTCAGCGACGGCCTGCTCAACGTGATGGCCGCCCCAGAGTTCGCCCAGAGCGAGAAGCTCCGGCGGGTCTTCGTCGCCCTCGAGAACCGGGGCTTCCTCGGCTCCCTCGTCGGCAGCGTCGCGGGTTCCGGCGAGGTCCAGGTCTTCATCGGCGAAGAGAACGCGGCCATCGAGATGCACGAGGTCTCGCTGATCCTCGCCCCGTACGGCCGACCTGGCCGGGCCGTGGGCGTCGTCGGCGTCCTCGGTCCCACGCGGATGTCCTATCGCCACGCCATCGGCACCGTGAGATTCGTCTCGGGCCTCATGAACGAACTGGTGGATCACCTGTATGCCTGAACGCCGCGCCTATCCCTACCGCCGCACGCGGGAACCACTGACCCAGCCGCCGCCCCCGGCCGCAGGCCCCGCCGCAGCCGAGGCCGATGCCGCCGCCATGAATGGCGCGGGGGCCGATCCGGCCGAGGTCGATCGCCTGGTGGACGAGCTGCGGACCGCACAGTCCGAATCGGCCGAGCACCTGGCCCTGCTGGTGCGCGAACGAGCGGAATTCCAGAACTACCGCCGGCGCACGACCGAGGAGCGCGAGCGCGAGGCCGGCCTCGCCGGCGACTACCTGCTTCGCAAGGTGATCACGATCGCCGACGACTTCGACCGGGCCATGGAGGCCATGCCGTCCGATCTCGCGGGCAACCCGTGGACCGACGGAATCGGCGCCATCGACCGCAAGCTCCGGGTGCTCCTCGAGAGCGAGGGCGTCCGTCCGATCGAAGCCCTCGGCAGGCCGTTCGATCCCCGCGAGCACGAAGCCGTGGCCAGCCTGCCCGGCACCGGCCGGCCCGATGGCGAGGTCGTCGCCGAGGCCCAGCGTGGCTATCGAATCCGCGACCGGATCCTGCGCCCGGCCCTCGTCGCGGTGGCCGTCGGCGGCGAGCCGAGTGAGCCGCCCGAGCCCGGCGCCGGCCAAAACGGAGCTCCAGCAAAGACCCGCGACGTCCCAACCGACCACACCACGAACTGACACACCCTCGGACACCAGAGAGACCAGGAGCAGAACAGAACCATGGGCAAGATCATCGGCATCGACCTCGGCACCACGAACTCGGTGGTCGCGGTCATGGAGGGCGGCGAGCCCACCGTGATCGCCTCGGCCGAAGGCGGACGGACCGTCCCTTCGGTGGTGGCGTTCACCAAGACGGGTGAGCGACTCGTCGGCCAGCTGGCCAAGCGCCAGGCAGTCACGAACCCGGCCAACACCGTCTATTCCATCAAGCGCTTCATGGGCCGCCGCTGGGACGACCCGGAGGTCAAGCGCGCCAAGGAGCTCGTGCCCTACAAGGTCGAGAAGGACCCCAAGAGCGACGGCGTCCGGGTGATGCTCAGCGACGGCAACGGCTACACGCCGCCCGAGATCAGCGCGATGATCCTGCAGAAGCTCAAGACGGACGCGGAGGCCTACCTCGGCGAGAAGATCACCGAGGCGGTCATCACCGTCCCGGCGTACTTCGACGACACGCAGCGCCAGGCCACCAAGGACGCCGGCCGGATTGCCGGCCTCGAGGTCCGGCGGATCATCAACGAGCCGACGGCGTCGGCACTCGCCTACGGCCTCGACAAGAAGGCCGACGAGAAGATCGCCGTCTACGACCTGGGCGGCGGCACGTTCGACATCTCGATCCTCGAGCTCGGTGAGGGCGTCTTCGAGGTCAAGGCGACCAACGGCGACACCCACCTCGGCGGCGACGACTTCGACCAGCGCGTCATCGAGTGGCTGCTGGCCGAATTCAAGAAGGACCAGGGCATCGACCTGCGCAGCGACGCACAGGCGCTCCAGCGGCTCAAGGAAGCGGCCGAGAAGGCCAAGATCGAGCTGTCCACGACGACCCAGACCGAGATCAACCTGCCGTACATCACCGGCGACGCCTCCGGCCCCAAGCACTTCGTCATGACCCTCTCGCGGGCCAAGCTCGAGGACCTCGTGGGCGACCTGATCGAGCGGACGAAGGGCCCGGTCCTCGCGGCGATGAAGGACGCCGGCCTCAAGCCGTCCGACATCGACGAGGTCATCCTCGTCGGCGGCCAGACCCGCATGCCGGCGGTGGTCGACGCCGTCAAGGCGATGTTCGGCGGCAAGGAACCCCACAAGGGCGTCAACCCGGACGAGGTCGTGGCGATCGGCGCAGCGATCCAGGCCGGGGTGCTCGCCGGCGACGTCAAGGACGTGCTCCTGCTGGACGTCACGCCGCTGTCCCTCGGCATCGAGACCCTGGGCGGCGTGATGACCAAGCTGATCGAGCGCAACACGACGATCCCGACCAGCAAGAGCCAGGTCTTCTCGACCGCCTCGGACAGCCAGAGCCAGGTGGAGATCCACGTCCTGCAGGGCGAGCGAGAGTTCGCCGCCGACAACAAGACGCTGGGCCGGTTCATCCTGGACGGCATTCCGTCGGCGCCGCGGGGCGTTCCGCAGATCGAGGTCACCTTCGACATCGACGCGAACGGGATCCTCGACGTGAAGGCGCGCGACCGGGCCACGAGCAAGGAGCAACAGGTCCGGATCACGGCCTCGTCCATGCTGTCGAAGGACGACGTCGACCGGATGGTCCGCGACGCGACCGACCATGCCGCGGAGGATCGCCAGCGGCGCGAGGAGGTCGAGACCCGCAACCAGGCGGAGGCCCTGACGTTCCAGGCCGAGCGGACGCTCCGCGATCTCGGCGACAAGGTCTCGGCCGAGGATCGCGCCGATGCCGAGGGCAGGATCACGTCGCTGCGCGACGCGCTGAAGGGCAATGACGTCGAGGCGGTCCGCCGCGGCGCCGAGGAACTCGCCTCGACGCTCCAGCGGATCGGGACCGCGGCCTACCAGGCCTCGGCATCCGGCGGCACTGACGGCAACGGCTCGAACGGCACCGGCGGCTCGGCCGACGGCGAGGCCGGCGAGGCACCCGAAGGCGAAGAGACCGTCGAAGGCGAGTTCAAAGAGGTCTGAGTAGCGGCTCGCTTCGTCGAGCGACAACTCGGGGCCCGTGGCGCAAGCCGCGGGCCTCTTCGATTCCCATCACTGCGCTACGATGGCCATGAACCGACCGACTGGTCGGTTTGTTGCTCGGGGAGTGGGGCATGGGCCAGGACGAGGGGCAACCCCCGACACAGGCGGATCGCAGCCGGGCGCGCCGTGAGCGGATCCTCGACGCGGCGTTCCATACCTTCAGCCGGCGCGGGTATCGCGACACGGCCGTGGACGAGATCGCGGTCGCGGCCGACACGAGCAAGGGCGGCGTGTACTTCCATTTCCCGACGAAGGAGGCCATCTTCCGCGAGCTCGTGCGGACGACCGCCGATCGGCTCGCGGCGAAGGTCGACGCGGCGGTCGCCGAGCAGACCGAGCCGATCGCCCGCGCCGATGCCGCCCTGCACACGGTGCTCGTGACGTTCGCCGGCCATCGGACGATGGCGCGCCTCCTCTTCGTCGACGCCATGGGGGCCGGCCGCGTCTTCAGTGCCGAGGCGAACGCCCTCCATGACCGGTTCGCGGCCATGATCGCGGGCTATCTCGACGAGGCGATCGAGGCCGGGGCCATTCCCCCGATCGACACGGCATTGACCGGAGTGGCCTGGTTCGGGGCGCTCAACGAAGTCGTGGCGCGGTGGCTGCTCGTGGATGACCCGGCGCCGCTCGAGACGGTCTATCCAACGCTGCGAGCGATCCTCCTGCGCAGCGTCGGCGTGAGCGAGGCACGAATCGCCGACACCTCGGCGGTCCCGCTGTGACGGTCGCCGACCGCCGGCCCGGCGCCATGGCCGACGTCACGCTTCGGCCGACGAACGCACAGTCGCTCGCCGCGGAGCTCGAGTCGCTCCTGGCGAGCGCCGGCGCGGCGACCCGTCAACGGCCGCTGATCGCGACGACGCAGCCGATCGATGACATCGACCCGATCGACCTCTTCGCGGCCGCCCGGGCCCTCGACCTCGAGGCGGTCGTGTGGCTCCAGCCCGCGGCCGATCGGTCGATCGTCGGAATCGGGCGGGCGTGGGCCGTCGAAGCTGCCGGGGCCGATCGGTTTGGGATGGCGGCCGCCGCCTGGCGTGGCGTCATCGCCGGCGCGATCCGCTCGAGTTCGGTGGGGGATGCCCCCGAAGCGGGGCCGACCATGCTGGGCGGGCTCGGCTTCTCCGGGCAGGTTCCGGCGCGAGACGACCCGTGGGCGCCATTCGGAGCGGCGTCGCTCGTGCTGCCGACATTCGGCATTGCCCGGACCGGGTCGCGCACGACGCTGACGGCCGCGATGGCGCCGGGCGACGCTGAGGCCTCCGAACCGCTCCGGCTCGAGCGCGCCTGGTCTGAGCTCGCAGCCGCGGCCCGGTCGCGGACGGTTTCGGGGTCGAGACGGGACGGCCAGCCCGTCTCGCCCGGGCTCGAGCGTGCTCCGGCTCGTCGACGAGCACCCAGATCGGCGGGAGTGGGAGCGGACGGTCGGCATGCTGGCCGGCGCGGTCGGTCGTGGCCGGATCGACAAGGTCGTGCTGGCACGGAGCGTCACCCTGCTCGCGGAGGCCGAGCTCGATGTCGTCGCGACCCTCCGCCGGCTCGCCCTGAGCGCGCCCGAGAGCACGACGTTCGCCTTCGTCCGCGGCGGGACGACGTTCCTCGGTGCGACCCCGGAGCGCCTGGCGCGGACCGCGGGGCGTTCGTTCGAGACCGTGGCCATTGCCGGGTCGACCGGGCGAGGGGGCGATGCGGAGGAGGACGCGCGCCTGGCCTCCGCGCTGCTTGCGAGCGAGAAGGAGCGCGAGGAGCATGCCGTCGTCGTGGACACGCTCCGGGCGAACCTGGCGCCGATCATCCGCACGCTCGAGGTCGAGGACACTCCGGCCGTCCTGCCGCTCCGGCACATCCAGCACCTCATGACCCGGATCACCGGGACCCTTCGCGAGGACGCGGGATTGCTCGCCCTCGCGGCGCAGCTCCACCCGACCCCGGCCGTTGGCGGCGCGCCCCGGGCACTGGCACTCGAGCTCATCCACGAGCACGAGGCATTCGACCGAGGCTGGTATGCGGGGCCGATCGGCTGGCTCGGCGCCGACGGCGATGGCGAGCTGATGGTCGCGCTCCGCTGCGGGCTGGTCCGCGGTCCGGAAGCGAGGCTCTTCGCCGGTTGCGGCATCGTCGCCGACTCGGACCCGGCGAGGGAATGGGAGGAGTCCCGCCTCAAGTTGCGGACGATGACGACGGCGCTCGTCGCCCCGGCCGAGGACCCGTCATGACCGACGTCCTCGCGCTCCGCTGGCTCGTCGAGGAGCTGGTGCGAGCCGGCGTCGCCGAGGTGGTCGTCTGCCCAGGGTCACGCTCCACGCCGCTCGCCCTGGCCATGCGGGCCCATCCGGCGATCCGCGTTCGGGTCCTCCTCGACGAGCGAGCCGCCGGGTTCTTCGCGCTCGGCCTGGCGCGCGCCGCCCGGCGTCCCGTGGCGATCCTCGTGACCTCCGGGACGGCAGTCGCGAACCTCCTGCCGGCGGTCGTCGAGTCGTCGCTCGCCCGCGTCCCGCTGGTCGTCCTCACCGCCGACCGCCCGCCCGAGCTGCGCGACCGCGGGGCGCCGCAGACGATCGACCAGGCCGGGATCTTCGGGCGCCAGGTCCGCTGGTTCGTCGAGCTGCCGTTGCTCGACGGCGCGCCGGAGACGCGGCGCCACGTCCGTTCGGTGGTCGGTCGGGCGGTCGCAACGGCGCGTGCCGGGCCGGCCGGGCCGGTCCATCTGAACATCCCGTTCCGCGAGCCGCTGGTCCCGTCGTCCGATCTCGGGCCGCTGACGGACGCCGAGTCCGACGCCGAGGCCGGCGCGGAGGCCGGCGCGGACGACCCGGGCCGCAACGGGCAGGACCCTGGCGCCGGGCCCTTCACGGCGGTCCTGGCGGGACGCTCCGTGCTCGACGACGCGGCCTTGGCGGGCCTTGCCGCTCGGCTCAGCTCGACGGAGCGCGGCCTGATCGTCGCCGGGCCAGGCGACGACCCGGAGCTTCCGGCAGCGCTGGCCAGGCTGGCCGCCGCGACCGGCTACCCGATCGCGGCCGACCCCTTGTCCGGGGTCCGCTGTGGGGCCCACGACCGGTCGCACGTCCTCGTCCATGCCGACCATCTCGTTCGACCTGGACCGTGGCGCGACTCCCACCTGCCCGACCTCGTCATCAGGTTCGGAGCGACCACCACGTCGAAGCCGATGCTGGCGCTCCTCGAGACCGCGACCCCGGTGCAGATCGTGGTCGACGGCGACCGAGGCTGGCGCGAACCAGCGATCATTGCGACGACGTTCGTGCACGCCGACGCGAGCATCACGGCCATCGCACTCGCGAATGCCCTCGGCGGCGACCGGGCGCGTGGCGCGGCCGGTCGTGGCGGATCCGGGCCAACCTGGGCGTCCGCCTGGTGCGACGCGGATCGCGCGGCCGACGGCGCGATGCTCGAGTGGCTGGCCGGGGTCGAGTCGCGCGGCGAGCCATTCGAGGGCCTGCCGTTCGTCCTGCTCGGCGACCTGCTCCCGGACGGTGCGCTCCTGTGGGCCGGCAACAGCATGCCTGTCCGCGACATGGACGACTGGCTGCCGGGAAGTGGCCGGTCCATCCGCCCGCTCGCGAACCGCGGTGCCAACGGCATCGACGGCGTCGTCTCGACCGCACTCGGCGCGGCCGCCGCCGAGGTCGGTCCGGTGGCACTCGTCGTGGGCGACCTGTCGTTCCTGCACGACCTCAACGCGCTCGTCGCGGCACGACTGCATCGGCTCTCGGCGACGATCGTCCTGATGGACAACGACGGCGGCGGGATCTTCTCGTTCCTTTCGCAGGCTTCCATCGACGCGCCGGGGGTCGGCCTGCCCGACCATTACGAGGAGCTGTTCGGGACGCCCCACGGCATCGACGTCGGGCCGATCGTCACGGCCCTCGGTGGCGAGTTCCGCACGGTTGAGTCCGCCGAGCTGCGCGACGCCCTCACGGCGTCCATCGGTCGGCCGGGAGTCCGGGTCCTGCGATACCGGACGGATCGGGCTCGCAACGTCGAGCTCCACCGCGAAGCGGCCGCGGCCGTCTCGGCTGCCCTGGCGCGGCTCTCGTGACCCGCGTCGATCTCGACGGCCTGGGCTGGGAGGTCCGCCTCCGGGGCAGTGGGAGCCCGTTGCTCCTGCTCCACGGCTTCACGGGCCGGGGCTCCGGCTGGGGTGCGCTCGCGACGGCGTGGGCCCGGCACTACCAGGTCGTGGTCGTGGATCTGCCTGGTCACGGCCGCTCCGGCATCCCGGCCGATCCCGCGAGGGCCAGCGTCGAGCGCACGGCCGACGACCTCGCCACGATCCTGGCCCGGGCTCGCGCTGCGCCGGCGCACGTGCTGGGCTACTCGCTCGGAGCGCGGATCGCCCTTCGACTTGCGGTGGCCCACGGCGAGTCGGTCCGCCGGCTCATCCTCGAGAGCCCGTCGGCCGGCATCGAGCGCCTGTCGGATCGCGCGGCTCGCCAGACCGCCGACGAGGGCCGGGCAGCTCGGCTGGAGCAGCACGGGATCGGGCCGTTCGTCGACGAGTGGGAACGAGAGCCGGTGTTTGCCAGCCAGGCCGGCCTCGCGCCGGAACGCGCCGCTCGACTCCGGGCCGAGCGGCTCCGGAACCGGCCGGCGGGTCTCGCCACGAGCCTGCGGGCTGCCGGCCAGGGCGCCATGGAGCCGCTGTTCGATCGCCTCGCCGGCATTCGGGCGCCCACGCTCGTCATCGCCGGGGCGCTCGACCCCGCCGGCCGGGCCCGGGCCGAGGGCGTGGCGGCCGCCATCCCGGGCGCAATCCTCGAGGTCATCCCGAACGCCGGCCATGCCGCCCATCTCGAGACCCCCGCGACCGTTCGTTCCCTGGTCCTGGCCTTCCTGAAGGAGGAGTCCGCCGCATGAGTGCCCACGTCGCCTGGACCCCGGTCGTCGACTACGAGGACATCCGCTACGAGCAGTCCGGGACCGGCATCGCCAGGGTGATGATCGACCGGCCGGAGGTCCACAACGCGTTTCGGCCGGAGACGGTCAAGGAGATGATCGACGCGTTCGCCCGCATCCGCGATGACCCGGCCATCGGTTGCGTCCTGCTGACGGGCGCCGGCGAGAAGGCGTTCTGTTCCGGCGGCGACCAGCGCTACAAGGATCGCGGCGGCTACGTGGGCGGCGATGGCCTGGCGCGGCTGAACGTGCTGGATCTCCAGCGCCAGATCCGGTCGCTGCCGATCCCGGTCATCGCGCTGGTCAACGGCTACGCCATCGGCGGCGGCCAGGTGCTCCAGGTCGTCTGTGACCTCGCCATCGCGTCCGACAATGCGATCTTCGGCCAGGTCGGGCCGCAGGTCGGCAGCTTCGACGCCGGCTTCGGCGTCGGCCAGCTTGCGCGGCTCGTCGGCGACCGCAAGGCCCGGGAGATCTGGTTCCTGTGCCGGCGCTACGACGCGGCCGCCGCACTGGCGATGGGGCTGGTCAACCACGTGGTCCCACTGGCCGAGCTCGAGGCCGAAGGCGTGGCATGGGCGAACGAGATCCTGGCCATGAGTCCGACGGCGATCCGCTTCCTGAAATCGGCCTTCCTCGTCGCCACGGATGGGTTGGCCGGGATGCAGGAGTTCGCCGGCAACGCCACCGGCCTCTACTACACCACCGATGAGGCGCACGAGGGGTCGACGGCGTTCCTCGAGAAGCGAAGGCCGGACTTCTCCAAGTTCCCGCGCCGCCCGTGACGGCCGCGAACGGCGGGCCGCTGCCCGAGCGACCCTCGCAGGTCCGCATCTGGCTCCTGGCGATCCGCCCGGCGACGCTACCTGCCGCCGTCAGCGGGGTCGTCGTCGGGCTCGGGGCGGCATTGGCGCTCGCGACGCCCTTCCGGGCCGACGCCGCCATCGGCTGCCTGGCCGTCGCGCTCCTGCTCCAGATCACGGCGAACCTCGCGAACGACCTGTCGGACTTCCGCAAGGGCGCCGATACGCCGGACCGCAAGGGTCCGATCCGCGTCGCGGCGGCAGGCCTCGTGACGGAGCGCCAGCTGGAGATCGCGATCGCCCTGACGATCGCGCTGGCCGGTCTCGTCGGTCTCGGTCTGACCGTCATCGGCGGTCCGATCCTGCTGGTCATCGGCGTATTGGCAGTCGTCGCCGCACTCGCCTACACGGGAGGCCCGTGGCCGTACGGGTACCGGGGGCTCGGCGAGGTCTTCGTGTTCATCTTCTTCGGACTCGTCGCCGTGGCCGGGACGGCCTACCTCCAGGCGGGCCGGCTGGACTCGCTGTTCATCGTGGCCGCGATCCCGGTCGGTGCCGTGACGACCGCGATCCTCGTCGTCAACAACCTGCGGGACATCCCGACGGACACGGCCGCCGGCAAGCGGACCCTCGCGGTCGTCCTCGGCGTGCGGGGGACGCGGATGGAATACTCGGCCCTGCTGCTGGTGGCGTTCCTGGTCCCGGTCGGGTTGGTCGCCGGCGGGCGCGGCCCGGCGGTGCTCCTGCCCCTGCTGGCCCTGCCGCTCGCCTCGCCGCTCCTGCGGACCGTGTGGACGTTTGCCGAGCCGCGGCAGCTCAACCTCGTCCTGAAAGGCACGGCCCGCCTCACGCTGGCCTACAGCGCGCTGTTCGCGATCGGGCTCGCGGTCGCCGGCCAACCGTCATGACGGCCATCCAGCGGCTCGTTGCGGACCGGATCCGGATCCCGTTCCGCCGGCCCTTTCCGACCGCCGCCGGGCTGTGGTTCGATCGCGACGCCTGGATCCTGCGACTGGTGGATGCCGAGGGTCGGGTCGGCCTCGGCGAGGCCGTTCTCGAGCCGGCGGACGGTGAGGTCGCCGACACGGTCCTGACGGCGCTGATCCGCGATGCGGCTGAGGGGGCCAGCGAGGGCCGTCTGCCCGTGCGGTCGGACCTTGACCGGGAAGGCGCTCCTGGCCGGGCGCTGCACGCGGCCATCGAGAGCGCGCTCCGCGATCTTGCCGGACCCGGGCCCGATCCAGAGTCCGGCGACTGGGTCGGAGTCAACGCGACCATCCCGTCCCTCGGTCCGGCGGCGGCGGCCCAGGCGGCCCAGCAGTCGGTCGATGCGGGCTTCCGCACGCTCAAGGTCAAGGCCGGAGCCGAACGCGAGACGGCCGACCTGGTGGTTCGCCTACGGGTCATCCGGAGCGCGATTGGTCCGGACGTGCGGCTGCGTCTCGACGTGAATGGCGCCTGGGATTTCACGACCGCCGAGGACCGGCTCGCCGCGATCGAGGGGTTCGACGTCGAATTCGTCGAGCAGCCGCTGGCCGCCGACGACATCGAGGGGCTGGCTCGACTCCGGCGGCGCACGAGCATCCCGATCGCGGCCGACGAGGCCGCCGCCTCGGTCTGGCACGTCCGGCAGCTTCTCGAAGCCGAGGCCGTGGATGTCCTCGCGATCAAGCCCGTTCGCGTCGGCGGGCTCGCCGCGGTTGGCGAGATCGCCGAGCTCGCTGCCGACCGTGGCGTTCCGGTCGTGATCAGCACGCTCTTCGAGACCGGGATCGGGATCGCCGCGGCACTGGCGATTGCCGCCGATCTGCCAGAGGTGGCGTCATCGCGCTGGGCGGTGCCGCTGGACCACGGCCTCGCGACGGCCGGTCTCCTCGAACACGATCTGCTCTCGACGTCGCTGCTGGTCGAGGACGGCCGAATGCACGCCCCCGGCGGGCCGGGCAGTGGCGGCCTCGGGATCGCGCTCGACGTCCGCGCCCTGGCACGATTCCGGGTCGAGGCGATCGGGTCGCTCGGGTGACGGCGTCACCCCTCCAGTCACGGTCGCTGGCGGTCTCGGCCAGCGTGGCGGCTGCGGCCGAGGCGGCCGGTGTGGCGGCCGGGACCGAGCCGGCCGGCGGGTTCCGTGCGCCCGCGATCGTCGATGGGTCGATCCGGTGGAGCTGGCAGGACCTGGACGCACGAGCCGACGAGGTGGCGCGACGGCTCGCCGCTGCCGGGGTGGCTCCGGGCGACCGCATCGCGCTCATGGCTGCGGCGTCTGCGGCCGCGGTCGCGGTGCTCCACGGGATCGCCCGGGCCGGCGCCGTGACGGCCCCGATCGGGCTCGGCCTGACCCAGCCAGAGCTCGCAGCGATGGCCGCGGTGCTGCACCCGCGACTCGTGATCTGTGACGCGGAGCGGTCCGAGGCGGCCGTTGCGCTCGGCGGTCCTGTGTTCGGGCTGCGAGACCTGGTCGAGCGCGGTCCCGAGCGGGCCGGCCGGTCGACCGCCGCGGTCGCGCCGGCGACGGTGCCGGCCGCGGATCTGCCGGCCGGCACCGGCCGCGGAGATGCCGGGTACGGCGCCGGCCGTCGCGCTCCTGACCTCGGGGACGACGGGCCGCCCGAAAATCGCGCTCCTGTCCACGGCGGCCCTGGCCGCGAGCGCCGAATCCTGGCTCGCGGCCCTGCCACCGGCGACCGGCTGGCTCCTGGCCCTCGGCCTCGGCCACGTCGCCGGGATCGGGGTCGTCTGGCGAGCGGCATTGGCCGGGGTCCCGCTGGTGATCCTGGATCGGCCGGACCCGGCGGCGATCGTCGCGGCCCTGGCGGCCGACCCGGCGCCAAGCCACGTCTCGCTGGTCCCGACGCTGCTCGCGCGGGTACTGGACGAGACGGGCGACCGGCCGCCCCCGGCGACGCTCCGCGCGGTCCCCCTGGGCGGCGGCCCGATCGCCCCCGAGCTGGTACGACGGGCCCTCGCGGCGGGTTGGCCCGTGGTTCCGACCTATGGCCTGACCGAGGCCGGGTCCGGGGTCACGGCACTGCCGACCGACCAGGCTGCGGCGCATCCGGGCAGCGCCGGCCGGCCACTCCCCGGGGTCGAGCTGCGGATCGACGATCCGGACGATGCCGGTGCCGGTGAGATCGAGGTGCGGAGCCCGGCACGGTTCAGCGGCTACCTCGACGATCCTGCCGCGACGGCCGCCGCGATCACCCCGGATGGCTGGCTGCGGACGGGCGACATCGGCCGGCTCCACGACGACGGCCTCCTGACGATCGTCGATCGGCGGACCGACCGCATCGTCCGGGGCGGCGAGAACATCGCGCCGTCCGAGGTCGAGGCGGTGCTGGTCGGACATCCGGCGATCGCCGATGCCGGGGTCGTCGCCAGGCGCGACGCGGTGTACGGCCACGTTCCCGTGGCGGCCATCGTCCTCCGCGAGGGCGCGGCAGACCCCGGCGACGACGAGCTCGCGGCCCTGTGCCACGCGCGCCTCGCGCGCTTCAAGGTGCCGGTCGCCTTCGTCCGACTGACCGCCCTGCCGCGGACGCCGGGCGGCAAGCTCCAGCGTGCGGCGCTCCGGGAGCGCCTCGACCCGCCGACCCCGGCCGTGGACCGCTGGCTCGACCGGCCGGGCGGCGTCCGACTCGGCTACCGCAGCTTCGGGACGGGTCCGATTCATCTGCTCCTCCTGCACGGCACGCTTTCGACGGCACGGCAGCTGACCGCGCTGGCGCACCACCTGGCGGCCGACGGCCGCCTGACGGTCCTCGCGGTGGACCGGCGGGGGAGCGGCGCCAGCCGGCTGGCGGATCCCGTTCCGCTCGACGTCGCCGTCCACGTCGACGACCTCGTGGCCGTGCTGGCCGTTGAGGGCGTCCGGGCCGCGGCCCTCACCGGCATCAGCTTCGGCGGCAACGTCGCACTCGAATTCGCCGCCCGGGTGCCAGACCGCGCCGTTGCCGTCGTCGCCTACGAACCGCCCTACGGGCCACTGGCGGACACGGCGACCCGCCACGAGTTCGAGACGGTCGGTGCCGCTACGGAGCGTGCCTACGGGACCGGCGGGGCCGCCCTGGCCGCCGAGGTCTTCCTGCGGGGCGTTGCCGGCGACACGGCCTGGGATCGGCTGCCGGCCCGGACCCGGGACGCCCTCGCGGGCGAGGGCGTCAGCGCCTACGTCGACGCCGGCCTGCGAGGCCTGGAGCCGGACCGCCTGGAGTCGATCCGGGTGCCCGTGACGATCGTGACCGGTGACGCCAGCGAACCCTTCTATCGACCGATCGCGAAGGCGCTCGTCGGGCGAATCCCGGGGGCCCGGCACGTCCTTCTGCCCGGAATGACGCATGCTTCACCGATCAGCGACCCTGCCCCGATCGCCCGTGCGATCCTGACCGCCCTGGCTGCCGTGACCGATGTCGTGGTCGCCCCATCTGCGGCGATCAGCAGCCCTGCCGAGGAACCGCCCACGTGACCCGAGCTCAGGACGAAGCGCCCTCCGGCCGCGCCACCGATCGCGGCAACGCCGCCTCCACCGCGGAGGTTGGAGCGATGTTCGACAAGATCGCCCGGGTCTACGACCCGGTCAACCTCGTCATCTCCGCCTTCCAGGAGCCCCGCTGGCGGAAACGGGCGGTCCGGCTCAGCGGCGCGGCTCCCGGCGACCGGCTCCTCGACGTGGCGACGGGCACGGGCAAGGTCGCGGCCGATCTTGACGCGCGGGCCCAGCCGGGCGGGAGCACCCTCGGCGTCGATCTCTCGCCCGAGATGATCCGCGTCGCGAAGCGCCGGTTCGCCAGTCGGCCGACACTCCAGTTCGTCGTCGGCGACGCCCTGGCGCTGCCGACCGAGGATGGCTCATTCGACGCGGCCACGATCGCGTTCGGGATGCGGAACCTGCCCGACTACCGGCAGGGGTTCGCCGAGCTCGCGCGCTCCGTTCGGCCGGGCGGTCGGGTCGTCTGTCTCGAGATCGCGCGACCACGAAGCCGGCCAGCCCGGATCCTCCAGTTCTGGTTCGACCGGATCGTCCCGATCGTCGGGCGGGTCGTCGGCCAGGGCGGCGCGTATGGCTACCTCGTGCGCAGCGTCAAGGGCTATCCCGCGCCGGACCGGATCGCCGAGATCATGCGCGAGGTCGGGCTCGAGAACGTCAGCTGGGTTGGGATGTCCGGCGGGATCGTGACGCTCCACGTGGGGACGGTCGCCGAGCGATGACCTCGGGCGACCCGGTGCGGCAGGATTCGGGGTCGATGGTCGAGACTCCCGCGACTCCGTCCCCGCTCATCCATGCCCGCGGCCTGACCAAGCGGTTCGGCACCTTCACGGCCGTCGACGGCATCGATTTCGACGTGGCGCCGGGCGAAGCCTTCGGATTCCTCGGGCCGAACGGGGCCGGCAAGACGACGGCGATGCGGATGATCGGCTGCGTCTCGCCGCCGTCGGCGGGGACGCTCCGGATTCTCGGGCTGGATCCGCTCACCGACGGCCCCAGGATCCGGGCGCGGATCGGCGTCGTGCCCCAGCAGGACACGCTCGATACGGAGCTGACGGTCCGCGAGAACCTGATGATCTACGGCCGCTATTTCGACCTGCCGCGCAAAGTCGTCGCCCAGCGGGCCGACGAGCTCCTCGACTTCGTCCAGCTCACCGAACGGGCGAAGGACCAGGTGGAGCCGTTGTCGGGCGGCATGAAGCGGCGCCTCACGATCGCCCGCTCGCTGATCAACGAGCCGTCACTGCTCCTGCTCGACGAGCCGACGACGGGGCTCGATCCCCAGGCGCGGCACCAGCTGTGGGACCGTCTCTACCGCCTCAAGCAACGCGGGGTGACGCTGGTCCTGACGACGCACTACATGGACGAGGCCGAACAACTCTGCGATCGGCTGGTCGTGATGGATCACGCCAAGATCGTCGCCGAGGGTTCGCCGCGGCAGCTGATCGAGCGCTGGTCGTCCCGCGAGGTCGCCGAGATTCGATTCGCCCCCGACGTCCAGGAGTCGCTCCAAGGTCAGCTCCAAGACCAGCTCGATGGCCTCGGCGACCGTGTCGAGCACCTGCCCGACCGGCTGCTCATCTACGCCTCGGACGGCGAGGAGATCGCCGAAGCCGTCCACCAGCGCGGCCTTCGCCCGGAGAGCGTCCTCGTCCGGCGCAGCACCCTCGAAGACGTCTTCCTCCGGCTCACCGGCCGCAGCCTGATCGAGTAATGGCGCCCGCCAGTCACGTCCTCGAACACCGGCTGCTGCTGTTCCGCCGGACGTGGCGGGGCACGCTGTTCAACTCGTTCGGCGCGCCGATCCTGTTCCTGGCGGCGATGGGCCTGGGGCTCGGGCAGTACATCAACCAGTCGGGGACGGCGGCATTGGGCGGCGTGCCCTACCTCGTGTTCCTGGCCCCCGGTCTCCTCGCCGCCAACGCGATGCAGATCGCGTCGAGCGAGGCTTCGTTCCCCGTGACCTCCGCGATCGTCTGGATCCGCCAGTTCCCGGGCATGCTGGCGACGCCGATCGGCATTCGTGACATCGTCATGGGCCAGACGGCCTGGTTCGCCATCAAGGTCAGCCTCGGTGCGACGGCCTTCCTCTTCGTCACGTTCCTCTTCGGCGCCGTCTCGTCGCCCACGGCGATCCTCGAGATTCCGGCCGGCATCCTCACGGGGCTTGCGTTCGCGGCGCCGATCGCTGCCTTCGCCGCGACGCAGAAGACCGGCAATGGCTTCAGCACGCTGTTCCGGTTCGGGATCACGCCGCTCTTCCTGTTCTCCGGGACGTTCTTCCCGATCACGCAGCTGCCGCCGCCGTTGCAGGTGTTCGCGGCGCTGACCCCGCTCTACCACGGCGTCGCGCTGACGCGGGGCGTGGCGCTCGGAACGCTCGACCCGGCCACCGCGCTGATCCACGTCGCCTACCTGACCGTGCTCGCGATCGCCGGCACGATCGCGTTCCGGATCACGCTCCAGCGCCGGTTGGGACGCTGATGACCTTCGCCACGCGAATCCTGCCCCCGGGTTCGATCGGTGGCCGCCGCGCGCTCCTGCTCGTCGAACGCAACGTCCGGATCTACCGCAAGACCTGGCTCGTCCTGCTGTCGGGCCTGTTCGAGCCGCTGTTCTACCTGCTCGGCATCGGCTTTGGCCTGGGGGCGCTCGTCGGGACGCTGCCGGGGCCCAACGGCGAGCCGATCACGTACCAGCAGTTCGTGGCGCCCGGGCTGCTGGCGGCGGCGGCGATGAACGGGGCAATCTTCGAAGCGACCTTCAACTTCTTCTTCAAGCTGCGCTACGCCAAGACGTACGACTCGATCCTCTCGACGCCCCTCGGTGTGGCCGACGTGGCGCTCGGGGAGGTCACCTGGGCGCTGATCCGCGGCACGCTCTACGCGACGGGATTCATGATCGTCGCGCTGGCCCTTGGCCTGGTGCTCTCGCCGACGGCGATCCTGGCCGTGCCGGTCGCCCTGCTGATCGGGTTCGCGTTCGGGGCCGTCGGGATGGCCGCCACCTCGTTCATGCGCAACTTCCAGGATTTCGACCTCGTCCAGCTGATCGTGCTGCCGATGTTCCTGCTGTCGGGCACGTTCTATCCCGTCTCGACCTACCCGCCGCTGCTCCAGTTCATCGTCGAGCTGACGCCGCTCTATCACGGGGTGGCCCTGGAGCGGGCCGTGATGCTCGGCGCGGTCAGCCCGTCCAACCTGGTCGACGTTGGGTACCTGGCGGTGATGGGGCTGATCGGCCTGCTCGTGCTCGCCCGACGCCTGGACCGGCTGCTGCTCAAATGAGCGCGGGCGCGAGCCTGGCAAACCTCAACGCCGAGATCGTCGAATGCCGCCGTTGTCCGCGGCTCGTCGCGTGGCGCGAGGCGGCCGCGGCGAATCCACCGGCGCGGTTCGCCGGTCAGCCGTACTGGGCGCGACCGCTGCCAGGCTTCGGCGATCCGGCAGCCGCGGGTCCTGCTCGTGGGCCTGGCGCCGGCCGCCAACGGCGGCAATCGGACCGGCCGGATGTTCACGGGCGATCGTTCCGGCGACTTCCTGTTCGGGTCGCTCCACCGGACGGGCTTCGCCAACCAGCCCGAATCGACGACGCCGACCGATGGCCTGGTGCTGCGCGGCGCCTACGTGACGGCGATCAATCGCTGCTGCCCGCCCGACAACAGGCCGACGCCCGAGGAGCGCGATCGATGCCTGCCGTTCCTCGCCCGGGAGCTGGCTCTGCTGACCGAGGTGCGGGTGGTCGTTGCGCTCGGCGCGTATGCCTGGGAAGGCTTCCTGCGAGCGGCCGCGGCGCTGGGGATTGCCCAGCCGAGCGCGCGGCCGCGGTTCGCTCATGGCGCGGAGGCGCTCGTCGGAGGCTGGAGCCTGCTCGGCACCTACCACCCGAGCCAGCAGAACACGTTCACCGGCCGCCTGACGCCGATGATGCTGGACCAGGTCTTCGAACGGGCCCGGGCGCTGGCCGCTGCCCCGCCCGGTGGCGGCTGAGCCTGCGATCGGACCAGATTCCGCCGCCACACTGGCCCACAGGCCGGCCGAGGCCGGCTCGCTGATCGTTCTGCCGCGCCTCTCGTATCCTTGATGGCTCCATGGCAACCGAACTCGACTATTACGTGATCCTCGGCGTCGCCCGCTCGGCGAGTGACGACGACATCAAGCGCGCCTTCCGCAAGCTCGCACAGAAGTGGCACCCCGACGTCAGCAAGGACCCGGGCGCCGATGAGCGCTTCAAGGAGATCAACGAGGCCTACCAGGTCCTGTCCGATCCGCAACGCCGGCAGGCCTACGACATGTTCGGTCGGGCCGGCGTGAACGGCGCCGGAGCGCCGGGAGCGGGCGAGAGCCCCTTTTCGGGCTTCGGCGGCTTCAGCGACATCTTCGACGCCTTCTTCGGCCAGGGCCAGCAGGCCGGTGGCACGCGTCGCGGCCGGCCGGCGGCAGGCTCCGACCTGCGCTACGACCTGCGGATCACGCTCAAGGAAGCCGTCAACGGGACCGAGAAGGAGGTCGAATTCCCGGTCCTCGACCGCTGCGACACGTGCACGGGCACCGGCGCGAAGCCGGGGACGACGCCGATCACGTGCCCCCAGTGCAACGGTCGCGGCGAGATCCGGAATGTCCGCCAGACGATGCTCGGCCAGATGGTCAACGTCAGCGCCTGCCCGCGCTGCCAGGGCGAGGGCACGATCGTCGAGTCACCCTGCGAGACCTGCAAGGGCCAGGGCCGCGTCGAGCACCACCGCAAGCTGCGCGTCACGATTCCGGCCGGCATCGACGACGGCCACCAGATCCGCCTCTCGAACGAGGGCGAGGCGGGCCCCCGCGGCGGCCCCAAGGGCAGCCTCTACGTCGCCGTCACCGTCCTGCCCGACCCGCTCCTGCGGCGCGACGGCACGGAGCTCTACTACGACCTCTCGGTCTCGATGGCCCAGGCGGCCCTTGGCACGAAGGTCGCCGTCCACACCGTGGAAGGCGACGAGGAGGTCGAGGTCAAGGCCGGGACCCAGCCCGGCACCGAGATCCGCCTGCGGGCGCGCGGCGTGCCCCACCTGCGCCGGCCGCAGACGCGCGGCGACCTGCACGTGCTCGTGGATGTCACGGTCCCGACGAAGCTGAGCAGGCGCCAGCGCGAGCTCCTCGAACAGCTGGCCGCGGAAACCGGCGAGCCACGTGTCATCCGGCGGCGGCGGCATCCTCGATCGCGTGCGCGACGCGCTTGGTTGACGAGGCCGGAGGCCGAGGGGAGGCACGGCCGAGGGCGCCTGGCTCGAGCTGTCGGTGGTCGCCGACCTCGAGGCCGTTGAGGCCGTCAGCGAGATCCTGACCCGGGTCGCGCCCGGCGGCACCAGCGTCGAGCCGGGCTTCGAGTTGATCGACGAGGGCCTCGGCGCGCGGGTGGACCCGAACCAGCCGGCGATCGTTCGGGCCTACCTGCCGGCCCGGGATCGGACCGCGGCGAAGGCCGCCGTCGAGCAGGCCCGGACCGCACTCGGACACCTCCAGGCCTTCGGGCTCCGGCCGATCGGCGATCTCGAGGTCCGGATCGTCCACGAATCGGACTGGGCGGAAGCCTGGAAGCGCCACTTCCCGGTCCTGCGGGTGGGCCGGCGGCTCGTGATCCGGCCGACCTGGCGTCGGCATCGGCGCAAACCCGACGACGTCGTGCTCGTCCTCGATCCCGGCATGGCCTTCGGGACGGGCCTTCACCCGACGACGCGGCTCTGCCTGGCGGGCATCGAGCGCTGGGCCGACGAGGGTCGCTTCGAGCGGGCCGATGGGCGGCCGGTCCGGGGGCTCGATCTCGGGTGTGGCTCGGGCATCCTCGCCATCGCCGCGGCGCGGCTGGGTCTCGATGACGTCCTGGCCCTGGACCCGGATCCGATCGCGATCGAGGCGACGCAGGCCAACGCTCGCCGCAACGGACTGGCTCGCCGGATCCATCCCCGCCAGGGCTCGCTGCCGACCGGCCAGGCGCCGCTCGACGTGATCATGGCGAACCTCATCGCGTCGCTGCTCATCACGCTCGCCGTCGACCTGCACGCCGAACTGCGGCCCGCTGGAACTGGTGAGCCCGGCGGTCGGCTCCTCGCTTCGGGGATCTTCGTCGATCGCGAGGGCGACGTGCGCGAAGCGTTCGACTCGGCCGGCCTGGCGGTCGATCGGGCCACCCGCGAAGGCGACTGGGTCGCGCTCGAGGCACACCGGCGCTGACTCCCGGGTCGTCTCGTCGCCGGACCGGCTCGTCAACGGGAGGGTCGAAGGCCCCCGCCCGATACAATCGGCGGACCCAGTGTCCCGTTCGTGGATGGTCATGCCTGCCCTCCCGCTGATCCTCGGCACGCACATCACGCTCGCGATCCTGCTGTTCCTGCCGTCGATCCTGCTGCCCTTCGCATTGCGCGGCCGGCGGGCCGCGACCGAGTCCGGCAGCCCTGTCGTCCGGAGCCTCCTCATCGTCCAGACGCGGGGCACGCTCGTCATCGGGCTCGGCCTGGCGGCGACCGGGCTGGCGCTCCTGACCGTGCTCGGGACGAGCCTGCTCGAGCAGCCCTGGCTGCTCGTTGCGCTGCTCATCTACGCCGCGAACCTGCTCCTGGCCTTCTTCATCCAGCGCCCGAACCTGCGAGGGCTCATCGGGGTTCGCGCGGCGGACGACGATCGGGCCTGGCAGGCCCGCGCCCGGCGCCAGCGCTACGTCTCGTATGCGATGGCCGGGCTGGTCGGCACGATCGGCTTCCTGATGAGCACCAAGCCGGTGCTCTGGTGAGCGGCGACCTGCCGGCAGCCCCGAACGCGCCGCTCGCCAAGACAGGGGACAATGCCCGCGGTGCGCCGATCTGGCGCACTCGAGCCGCGTCCTGGAGGTCCGAGTGGCAGCCGACTGCCTGTTCTGTCGAATCGTCGCCGGCGAGCTGCCATCGACCCAGGTCTACGCGGACGAGCTGATCATCGCGATCCGGGACATCGCGCCGCGGGCGCCCACGCACATCCTGCTGATGCCGCGGACCCACATCGTCTCGGCGGCCGACCTGACCGATCTCGACGCGACGCTGGTCGGCCGGATCTTCGCCACGGCCGCCGAGCTCGCTCGCCAGGAGGGGATCGCGGCCGACGGCTACCGCGTCACGACGAACGTCGGCCGGTACGGCGGCCAGACCGTCGATCATCTGCATTTCCACCTGCTCGGCGGCCGGCAGATGACGTGGCCGCCCGGATGAGCGAGGTTCACCCGGCGTCGCCATGGTCGGCCCGGCGATGGCGGCGCGGTCCGGGCCTTGTCGGCCTGGCGATGGCGACCGTGCTGGTCCTCGGCGGCTGCGGCATCGCGGCCCACAACGCCCCGCCCTCGGCTGCCGCTTCGGCCACGCCGCTACCGACGGTGTCGCCGGCCGTCAACCAGACGCGCCTCCAGATCGAGGGCGCCCTCGCCGCCGCGCAGTTCGTGCTGACCACGGCGGCCCAGCCCTTCCGGCCGCCCGAATCGCCGATGCTCGCGGCCGCTCCGCGGGCCGTGTTCCAGGTCAACCTCCTGGCCGATCCGGATCACGGCTACATCGTCGTCTACGAATTCCCGACGGCCGAGGCGGCCGCCGCGGCCGGTCACGAGATGGCGGCCTATCTCGGCACCGGCCCCGGGCGGATCCAGTTCGTGCCGGACACCCAGCCGACCCTCCGCCAGCTCGGCACGACGCTGATCTTCTACGCCTGGTCGCCGGCCAACTCGCCGGGCCAGGATGGGGGCAAGATCGCCGCTGCGCTCCAGACGGTCGGCCAGGGGTTCGCGATTCCTCGATAGGGGCCGCGGTGGCTCTCGGCACGCTCGGCGCGCGCCGAAGGTCCCGGAGAAGATCGGGCGGACGAACCGGCTACGGACCGACCTCAGCCGCCCGTCGGAGCGCCTTCCCGCACCGGCAGCGGCGCGTCAACCGCGACCCAGTCGCGAACCTGGTCGCGCTTCACCTTGAGCGTGTGCGTCCGCGGGAAATCGGCGTCCGGCCAGAGCCGCCAGGCCGCGATCCGCTGGTGCGTGGCGAGGGTCGCGTTGGCGGCCTTGACGGCCGCGTTGATCGTGGCCCGCACGGCCGCCGGATCGGCCAGCATGGGCGGCGTCGACGCGGTCCCGTCGCCGGCCTGGGGCAACCCGTGCGTGCCGGGCGCCAGCACCACGGCCTCGATCCGGCCCGGCTCCGTCTCGAGCACGACCGAGTCCCGGATGCCGGCGACGCGGAGCGCGTTCTCGATGTCCTCCGGGTAGACGTTGAGGCCGTTCGGCAGGACGATGATGTCCTTCGTCCGGCCCATCAGGATGAGGTGGCCGCTCGCGTCGTGGCGGCCGATGTCGCCCGTCCGGTACCAGCCGTCCGGCGTGAGCGCCGCGGCCGTCGCCTCGGGATCGCGCCAGTAGCCCTGGAACAGGGTCGGCCCCTTGACCAGGATCTCGCCGTCATCGGCGAGCCTGACCTCGACCGGCGGGATCGTCCGCCCGACCGTGCCGAGACCGTGATCCTCCCGGCTCGTGGCGCTGGCCGGCCCACACTCCGTCGCCCCGTAGCCCTGCATGACGACGACGCCGAGATCCTCCCAGGACTGCTGGAGGGCCGGTGGCAGGAATGCTGCCGCCGAGACGAACAGGTTCAGGCTGCCGCCGAGCTCCCGGTGGACCCGCCGGAACAGGAACCGTCGTGCGACGTACGGCAGGTGGGGGGCGATCCGCAGCAGCCGGTCGAACGCCCTGCGGCGGCCCGAGGCGTCGACCTGGCGCTCGATCGAGCTCCAGAAGAGGTCCAGGACCTGCGGCACGACGACCATCGTCGTGACGCGGTGATCGCGGATCGCCTCGAAGATCACGCGTGGATTGCGGCTGCGGACGTAGAGGATGTCCGCTCCGACGGTCAGCGCGTAGAAGAGCGCCGTCACCTGCTCCATCAGATGCGAGAGCGGCAGCAGGGAGACGACGCGATGATCCTGCGGCTTGATGGCACGCTGGGCGGCCTCGACCGAGGCGACGATGTTGGCGTGTGACAGCATCACGCCCTTGGGCATGCCGGTCGTGCCCGAGGTGAAGATGACCTCGAACAGGTCGCTCGGCTGCGGTCGCGGAAACGCATCGACCTGGGCCTGCCAATCGGCCGGCATGGAAGCGTCCGGCTCGGCCGCGAGCTCTTCGAGGGTCGACGTCGGGAAGCGCTCGAGGCGGGCTTCGCGGGGATCCGGCGCGTCGCGGCCCGTCCCGATGGCCAGCCGGGTTGCCTCCACCTTGGCCGCGATCCGTTCGATCGCGTCAGGCGCCATCCGGAGATCCAGCGGGACGACGATCACCCCGGCGCGCATGGCTCCGAAATAGACGGCCGGCAGTTCCGGCGTCGATGGCGACCAGGTCAGGAGGCGGTCGCCGCGCTGCAATCCAAGGGCATGCAGGCGCCATGCGACAAGGCGGCTGCGGCGGTTAAGCTCAGTGAAACTCCACCGCTCCGCGCTGCCGTCGTCGCGCCGTAGTCCCAGTGCCGGACGATCGCCGAACCGGGCGCTGGCATCGTCAAGGATGTCAAGGAGGGTCTGCATGGCCGCGTATCGTACTCTGCCGCGCCGCGCCCCCCGGACCGTCGCGGCCGCCCGGCGATGACCGCTCCCCTCGAACGCGACGGATCTGCGCCCCTCACGCGCCCCACGCTCGCGACGCCGTGGCGGCGCCAGGCCGATCCTTTGGCCGACGCGCCGGATGGGGGCCTGTCGCCCATGCCGGCCGAACTGGACATGGCGCGACGGACATACCAGGTCGTCGGGCCCGCGGAGGCTTCGCCGATCGTCTTCATCCACGGCACCCGCCGGACGCGGGACATGTGGCGGCCCCAGCAGGTTGGGCTGGCCGATGCCTTCCGGATCGTCACGGTGGACCTGCCGGGCCACGGCTCGGCCGCCGGTCGCCGGTTCCGCTGGCCGGCGGCGGTCGACCAGGTGGCCGACGTCATCGACGAGGCAGCCGATGGTCGCGCGGTCGTCGTCGGCCTCTCGCTCGGCGGGTACGTCGCGATGGAGCTCGCGGCCCGGTACCCGGGACGCGTTGCCGGGCTCGTCGTCTGCGGCGCGAGCGTCGAGCCGTGGACGCTCCTGGCCGAGCCGCTGCGGGCGGCGGCCCGATTCGTGCTGGCGCTCGAGGTCGGCGACAGCCCGGCCCGCTGGGACCACGCCCTGGCGAGGCCGCGTTCGATCCTGCGCGCCATCGAGCCCCGGGGTTTTCGCCGATTCCGCCTCGATGCCGGCGGACAGGCGCTGCTCGAGATCGCCGG
This sequence comes from uncultured Chloroflexia bacterium, assembly GCA_963716375.1. Taxonomy (GTDB): domain Bacteria; phylum Chloroflexota; class Limnocylindria; order Limnocylindrales; family CSP1-4; genus VGPE01. The sequence goes on from OY970306.1 coordinate 667,769, forward strand.
CCGGCGCTTTCGGCCCCGCCTGGCCACCTATCCGGGCCCGACCCTCATCCTCAATGGGGCGTGCGACCGGCTGATCCGGCGCCAGGAGCCGGACTTCCTGACGACCGCGCAGCGTGGCTCGCTCACGGTCCTGCCGGATGCCGGCCACCAGGCCAATACGGATGCGCCGGACGCCTTCAACCGCGCCATTCGGCGGTTCGCGGGCGCCGCGGACTGGTAGATCTCGCCGTTCGCACTGGGAGATCTGGCGGTTTGACCCCGTTTCCGGCCTCGGCTACACTCCGGCAGCCTTCGGCCGGATCGGTCGGGGGCCCGATCGAGCGTGGGCCACGCCTCGTCGGACGGATCGAACCCGTGGCCCTGGGAGGTGATTCCCGAGTTGGCAGAAGTCCGAGTGGGTGAGAACGAGACCTTCGAGAGTGCGCTGCGCAGGTTCAACAAGAAGATCCAGCAGAGCGGCATCCTCGCCGAGGCTCGCCGCCGCGAGCACTACGAGAAGCCGAGCGTCAAGCGCAAGCGCAAGGAAGCCAAGCGCAAGAAGGCCGCCCGCACCCCGCAGGGCTAGGCCCCTGGAAATCGATCGGCCGCTGCGCAGGCAGCATCACGCCGATCGGGCTCCAGCCGTCCCAGCCAACGACCGACCCGTCCCGGGCCGGTCGCCCGCACGCCAGCACGACGGGCCGCCTCGACAGAGGTGCCATCTCCCGTGACCCTCAGGGTTCGGATCCAGACCGATACCACGGCCGCCATGCGGTCCGGTGACACGCTGCGACGCGATACCCTCCGGATGGTCTCGAACGCGGCCTACGGCATCGAGAAGCGCGAGGGCCACCCGCTCACCGACGACGAGCTGATCGCCGTCCTGGTCCGCGAGGTGAAGACCCGCCGCGAATCGATCGACGCATTCCGCAATGGCGGGCGCGACGATCTCGTCCAGAAGGAGGAAGCCGAGGTGGCGATCCTCCAGGACTACCTGCCGCAGGCCCTGTCGGACGAGGCCCTGGCCGCGCTCGTCGACGAGGGGATCGCCGCAACCGGAGCCTCGTCGGCCCGGGATCTCGGCAAGGTGATGGCCTGGCTGTCGCCGCGGACCCGCGGCCGGGCCGACGGCAAGGTCGTCAGCGGGCTCGTGGCGCAGCGCCTGGCTGCGGCCGACCTCGGCGCCCACGACCGGTCCGGCGGCCACTGACCGGCCGATGCTGAGCCAGCACCTCGACCGGGCGATGGAGTTCACCCGGCGAGACTTCGCCCGCCTCCTGATGGCCGCCGTGGCCCTCGTCGTCGCGATCACGGCAATACTCGCCATCGACGTGGCCCCGAGCGGCCTCGGGTTGCGGGTCGGGACGATTCCGCAGGACAACATCCGCTCGCCGCGGGCGTTCACCTACGAGAGCACGCTCCTGACACAGGAGGCCCGCCGGCAGGCCTCGCTCGCCGTGCCGCCGCAATACGACTTCACGCCCGATCGGGCGGCATCCATGGCCACCCAGCAGGGCGCGGCCTTCGTGGCCCTCGTCCAGAGCGTTGATCAGGTCTTCGCGTCGGACCTCGGCCCGACCAGCCGCCACGATCTCCTCCAGGTTGCGCTGCCGGACCTGTCGGCCGCGGCGCACCTGACGCTCGGCGGCCTCGAGCCGGCCCGCTGGATCACGGTGCGCAACGAGGCCGCGCGGGTCCTCGACGAGATCGAGCGCAGCGAGCTGCGGGACTCCGACGTCGCGACCCAGCGGCAGTTCCTGGGGAGCAGGATCCAGGCGGGCCTCTCCGCCGACGAGCGCGCTCTCGCCGTCGAGCTGATCAGCCCGCTCGTCGTGGCCAACTCGTCCTACAGCGACACGCTGACCCAGCAGACGCGCGATGAGGCCGCCGCGGCCGTCGCCCCCGTCACGGAATCGGTGCTCCAGGGCGAGATCATCGCCGACGGCGGCCACCCGATCACCCCGCTCAGCCTCGAGAAGATCGAGGCCCTCGGTCTCAACGAGGCCCATCTTGACATCGCCAAGCTCGCCGGCTGGCTCGTCCTGGCGGCGCTGCTGGTCGGACTGCTCCTCGCCTGGGTCTGGCGCTTTCGGACCGAACTCTGGCATCGCAACAACGTGCTGCTCCTGGTCGGCCTGGTCCTGGCCTTCACGACTCTTGCCCTGAAGCTGACGGCCGGCCGCTCCATCCTGCCCTTCTTCCTGCCAACGGCCGCCGTCGGGATGCTCCTCGCGATCCTGGTCGACACGGGCGTCGCCACGGTGGTGATGGCCATCGTCGCGATCATCGCCGGGGCCGTGAACGGCAGCTCGCTCGAGCTCACCTCGTACGTCTTCCTCGGTGGCTTCGCCGGGATCATCTCGGTTCGCCGCGGCGACCGGCTCCAGGTCTTCGTCCAGGCGGGCCTCGCGGTGGCCGTGGTGAACATTGCCGTCGTCTCGACCTTCGCCCTCCTCGGCGAGCGCGACCTGACCGGGGTCCTGCAGCTCTGGGGCGCATCCATCGCGGCCGCCGGCGGGGCGGCGATCGTGACGGTCGGCAGCTTCGCCGTGCTTGGCAATCTCTTCGGGATCCTGACGGTCTTCCACCTGCTCGAGCTCGCCAACCCGTCCCAGCCACTGCTGCGCCGGCTGCTCGTGGAGACGCCGGGGACGTATCACCACTCGCTGATGGTCGGCAACCTCGCCGAGCGCGCGGCCGAGTCGGTGGGGGCCGACCCGCTCGTGGCGCGCATCGCCTCGTACTACCACGACATCGGCAAGCTCGCGAACCCGCTCGGGTTCATCGAGAACCAGTCCGGCGGCGAGAATATCCACGACGAGCTGCCACCCGAGGTGTCCGCCGCGCTCGTCAAGGCCCACGTCGCCGATGGCATCGATCTCGCCTACCGCTCCAAGCTGCCGAAGACGCTGATCGCGTTCATCCCGCAGCACCACGGGACCGCGCTGATGAGCTACTTCTACGCGAAGGCGCGCGAGGAGGCGGCGGCGCCGTACGGCGGGCTCGGCACGGCCGAGGGCCAGAAGGCGGCCGATGGCGTCGATGCTCGCAAGTTCCGCCATGCGGGCCCCAAGCCCCAGTCCCGCGAGGCAGCGATCCTGATGCTGTCCGACAGCGTCGAGGCATCGGTCCGCTCCCTGTCGTCGCGCGACGAGCCGTCGATCCGGGCGATGGTCGGGCGGATCATCGACGAGCGGCTCAAGGACGGCCAGTTCGACGAATGCGACCTGACGCTGCGAGACGTCGAGCGGATCCGGGAGGCGTTCGTGTCGCAACTGCTCGGCATGTACCACCAGCGGATCGCCTATCCGCAGAACAAGGTGGTCGAGCTCGAGTCCCGGCGCAACGCCGGCACGGGAACGGGCGCCTGACGGGCGTCGTCATTCGGCCCTTCCGTGCGGCCGACGAGCCAGCTGTCGTGGCCCTCTGGGAGTCGTGCGGGCTGACGCGCCCGTGGAACGATCCGCGGGCCGACATCGAGCGCAAGGTTCGCGATTCTCCCGACTGGTTCTTCGTGGCCGAGGTGCCTTCATCGGCCGGGGCGGCCCCTCCAGCCGAGGGCGGCACTTCGCGCGAGGCCGCCGCCGCGGTCGTCGGCACGGTCATGGCCGGCTACGACGGCCACCGCGGCTGGATCAACTACCTCGCGACCGACCCGGCGCATCGCGGCCGTGGCATCGGCCGGGCCCTGATGGCCGCAGCCGAACGGGAGCTGGCGGCCGCTGGCTGCGCCAAGATCAATCTGCAGGTCCGATCGGAGAATGCCGCCGTGATTGCCTTCTACTCGCGGCTCGGCTACGTCCAGGATCCCGTGGTCTCGATGGGCAAGCGGCTGATCGATGACCGGCGCTGACGATTCGAGCCTCGCGGGGGGCGAGCGCTCGACGAGCGACCGGGCGCGTGCGATCTACCTGCCGCCGTGGCGCGTGGATGTGACGGTCCGGTCCGGCGTCGAGCCAATCCTGCCGATCGTGGCCCTGGCCCGAGCGATGGCCGCGGCGCTTGACGCCGGCGGGGCGCCGCGGCCGGCCTCGATCGGGCTGATCCTGTCGGACGATCGGGAACTGGCCGAGCTCAACGTCGAGCACATGGGCGCGTCGGGCCCAACCGACGTGCTGTCCTTTCCGTTGCTGCCGCCGGGTGCATTTCCTGCTCACGACGGGCAGCGCTCGGACCCGATGAACGCCCTTTCGGCCACGGCCGAGTTCCCGCTGCCGCCGGGAGCCCGGCCCCACCTGGGCGACGTCGTCGTTTCGGTCGAACGGGCGATCGAGCAGGCGACCGGCGGTCGGGGCGGCTGGACCGGCGATCGGCAATGGGCGCCCGGCGACGAGCTCCGGCTGCTCGTGAGCCACGGAACGCTCCACGTCTGTGGCTGGGATCACGCCGAGCCGTCCGAAGAGGCCGCGATGCGCCGCCTCGAGGCTCAGCTGCTCGGGCGTGCGGCCCCTCGATGACGCGAAAGCCTGGTGCCGATCGATCCGCCGAACCCGGTTCCGCCGCGCCGTCCGGCGTCCGTGGCGTTCGTTTCGTGGGCGTGCGGACCGAGCACTTCGCCGAGACCGTCGCCGTCTACCGGGACGCGCTCGGCCTTGCGCAGATCCACGACGCGCCCGGCGCGGCCTGGTTCGCGCTCGCCGATGGCACCCAGGTTCATGTCTACGGCCCGCCGGAGGACGACCACGCGTTCTTCGGCAACGCGCCGTGCGTGGGCTATTTCGTTCCGGATTTCGGAGCCGCACGGTCGGCGCTGGTCGCGGCCGGCTGCGACTTCTCGTTCGGCGAGCCCGAAATCGATGGGGATGCGATCTGGAGTCACTACCGGGCGCCCGACGGCAACGTCTACGAGATCATCGGCCGGGTGTCCGATAGCTCGTCCTGACACGGGCCGTCCGGCGTCGCCGCCTGGCTACTCGCCTCTCATCGGCACTCCGACCGAGAGGCTGCCGAGGTTCCTGCTGAACGCCATTGCCACGAGGCGGTCCACACGTACTCCTGGCGGCGCGGCGGCCCGAGGCAGTGACGCGGCGGACGTCCGAGGCCTCGAGCCCACGGTGGCGTGGCGGCTGCTACCATCGGGGACAGGCCCTCCCACGTCGGGATCGGGCTCATTTCGCATGCCGCGGCTGGCCAAAGGGCCCGTCGCGGAGCCGGACGGAGCGGCGCGGCGACGCGACCGCTGATCCGTGATTCGCCCGAGGAGGGCTCGTGAAGATCGTCGTCGGGCTCGGCAATCCGGGTGACCAATACGCGCAGACGCGCCACAACGTCGGCTGGATGGTGCTCGATCGAATCGCCGATCGAGCCGGCTGGGCCGGCAAGGGCCGCACCCGCGATGCGGCGGCCGTGCATGCGGGCCGGTTCCACGGTCTGGACCTCACGCTCGTCAAGCCGCTGACGTTCATGAACGACTCGGGCATCGCGGTGCGCAAGATCCTGGCGCGGGAGCGGACGCCACTCACTGAGCTGCTCGTCATCGCCGACGACTTCGCCCTGCCGTTCGGCAAGCTGCGGTTTCGGGAGGGCGGCGGACCCGGTGGCCACAACGGCCTGCGCTCGATCATCGGCGAGCTCGGCTCCGAGAAGTTCAGCCGATTGCGCGTCGGGATCGGGGAGCCTGGGCACGATGCGATCGACCACGTCCTGAGCCGCTTCCAGCGCTCGGAGAAGCAGCGGCTCGACGAGCTGCTCGACGCTGCCGCCGACGCCGTCGAAGCCTGGGCGCGCGAGGGCACGAACAAGGCCGCCAACCGCTTCAATGCCTTCGAGCTGCGGCCGGCCGACGAGGAGCGCGGCGCGCCGGCGGGCGCCGTGGACGGGCCGCCCGGGCCCGACGGCATTCGTCGGACGAAGACGGGCTGGCGGCGCCAGCGGCCGCCCGAGGCCCCCGAGTGAGCGTGCCGCCGCTGCGGGGCAAGCGCGGTCGGGAGCGGCGCGTCGGCGAGCAGGTCGTCCGCGACGCGGCCGATCGATTCGAGCGGGCGGCGATCGCGGACGTCGAACCGGACGCAGAACGGCTCGACTTCGATGTCGCCGAGGTCGATCGCGAGATCGAGGACTACGAGCGGGCCGTCGCGCGCGAGGCCGCGAAGCCGCGCGCCGCTGAGCGGTCGAGCGGCCGCCACGCCGGCTGCGGGCGGGGCGCAGCGGTCGGCGCCGGGACGCCGGACGCCGAACCTCTCGCGTCTCGTGCCGCTGCTCCAGGAGACCGGCACGTTCGCGGCCCTGCGGGAGCGGATCGGCCCGGCCGGCGCCCACGGCCCCGCTCGCCACGCGGGCCTGACCAGCGTCCCGCACGGCGCCAAGTCCTACCTCGCGGCGGCCCTGGCGCTCGGCGCGACGGGCGAGCGGGTCGTCTGGATCGCCCGTGACGCGGAGATCGGCGATCGTGTCGCGGAGGAACTCGGCGCCTGGCTCGGCGATGCCGCGGCCGTGGCGATCCTCGAGCCGCGGACGGCGCTGGCCTACGAGCGCAGCGAGCTCGTCGCCGACGAGACGGCGGCCCGGGTCGCTGCCCTCGCCGCGTGGAAATCCGGTCGCGCCCGGATCCTCGTCGCCTCGGTCCAGGCGCTCCTCCAGCACACGATCGACCCGGCCGAGCTGCCCGCGGAGCCCTGGGTCCTGCGGGCGGGGGCCCGCGTCGGCCTCGAGCACCTCCTCCGCGAGCTGCAATCCTTCGGCTACGTGCCGGTCTCCGAGGTCGCCGGCCGCGGCGAGTTCGCGCGCCGTGGCGGGATCGTCGACGCGTTCCCGCCGAGCAGTGTCCTGCCCGTCCGGATCGAGTTCTTCGGGGACGAGATCGACTCGCTGCGCAGCTTCGATCCGGCCGATCAGCGCACGACCGAATCGCTCCCGTCCATCGAGCTGCTCCCCGCCAGCGAGTTCCTGATGCCGTCGGGCGGCGCCCACGAGCTGCGAACCCGACTCGGTCGGGGTGGCGCCAGTGGCGAGCGACTGGCCGCGGACCTTGCCCGGTTCAGCCAGGCGGCCGAGGCCGCGCCGGACGGGGCGCCTCCCACCGGCCGCGCCATCGACGTCGGTGACGCGGCCGAGGTCTGGGCCGCGATCCTCGCCCCGGCGACCGGGCTCGACCACGTCGGCTCGGACGCGCTCCTCGTGCTCGACGAGCCGGGCGACCTCGCCGAGAGCGCCGACTTCCTCTGGCGCCAGGCAGACGAGCGGCGCGCCGAGCTGATCGGGACGGACGAGCTGCCGAAGACCTGGCCAGTGACCTATCTCGGACCGCGGGACTGGAAGAGCCGGCTGGCCGGTTCGCGCACCCTGGAGCTGACCTGGGAGTCCGAAGCGACCGGCGCGATGGCCGGCGGATCGCTCAGTTCCGGCGACGCCTTCGGCTGGCGGGAACCCGGCCTCCTGCCCGCGCGATCCCGCCAGATCGGCGAGAGCGTCGAGCGCTGGCAGGCCGAGGGCGGCCGGATCGTGCTCGCCTCCGACCAGGCGCCCCGTCTGTCCGAGTTGCTCGGTGAGGCCGGCCATCCGGTGGCCGTCGTCCCGGAAATCCGCCAGGCGCCTCCGCCCGGCGCCGTCGCCCTCATCGACCGCAGCCTCAACGGCGGATTCGCCGGGGGGCCGGACCGCCTCGTCTTCGTCACGGACCGGGAGCTGTTCGGCACCGTCCGAGTTCGCCGGCCGCGGGCGCTCCGCCGCGTCGTCCCTCGCGACATCCTCGAGCGCCTGACGCCCGGCGACCTCGTCGTCCACATCGATCACGGCATCGGCCGCTACGAGCAGATGCTCCGTCGCGGCGCCGCCGGCGAGGAGCGCGACTACCTGGAGCTCGCGTTCGCCGGTTCGGATCGGATCTTCGTCCCGGTCGAACAGATCGGCCGCCTCTCGCGCTACTCGGGTGCCGAGCGGCCGGCCCTCTCGAAGCTCGGCGGCGGGGAATGGCTGCGCACGAAGGCTCGCGTGCGCAAGGCCGTCGCGGACCTCGCCGAGGAGCTGCTCGAGCTCTACGCAGTGCGGAACGCGGCCGAGGGTCACGCATTCGGGCCCGACACGCCCTGGCAGCAGGAGATGGAGGCCTCGTTCCCGTACGAGGAGACCGTCGACCAGCTGCGGGCGACGGCCGAGGTCAAGCTCGACATGGAATCGGGCCGGCCGATGGACCGCCTCGTGGTCGGCGACGTCGGCTACGGCAAGACCGAAGTCGCGATCCGCGCGGCCTTCAAGGCCATCCAGGACAACACCCAGGTCGCGGTGCTCGTCCCGACGACCGTGCTGGCGGCCCAGCACTTCGAGACGTTCAGCCAGCGGTTCGCGGCGTTTCCCGTGACCGTGCGGCTGCTCTCGCGGTTCGTCTCGCCGAAGGACCAGGCCGAGGCGATCGACGGCCTCGCCAAGGGCTCGGTCGATCTCGTCATCGGGACGCATCGACTCCTCTCGAAGGACATCTCGTTCAAGAACCTCGGCCTCGTCGTCGTGGACGAGGAGCAGCGCTTCGGCGTGGCCGCCAAGGAACGCCTGAAGCGCCTCCGCCGCGAGGTGGACGTCCTGACGCTGTCGGCGACGCCGATCCCGCGGACGCTGAACCTCGCGCTCGCCGGCGTCCGCGACCTGTCGGTCATCGAGACGCCGCCCGAGGATCGGCTGCCGATCCAGACGCGCGTCGCCGAAGCGTCCGCCGGCCTCGTCCGCGACGCGATCCTGCGGGAGCTCGATCGGGGCGGCCAGGTCTTCTACGTCCACAACCGGGTCGAGACGATCGAGGCCCAGGCCGAGCAACTCCGCCAGATGCTGCCGGGGTCGAGATTCGTGGTCGGGCACGGCCAGATGGGCGAGGGCGCGCTCGAGGGCGTGATGATCGACTTCGCCTCGGGCGCCGCCGAGGTGCTCGTCTGCACGACGATCATCGAATCCGGGCTCGACATCCCGAACGCGAACACGATCATCATCGACCGGGCCGACACGCTCGGTCTCGCCCAGCTCTACCAGCTGCGAGGTCGAGTCGGGCGATCGAGCCGGCGCGCCTACGCCTACCTGCTCTATCGGCGCCGAGAGCGCCTCTCCGACGAAGCCCGCAAGCGCCTCCAGGCGATCTTCAACGCCTCCGAGCTGGGTGCCGGATTCCAGATCGCCCTCTCGGACCTCGAGATCCGCGGCGCGGGCAATATCCTGGGCGCCGAGCAATCGGGCCACATGGCGGCGGTCGGCTTCGACCTCTACTCACGCCTGCTCGCCGAGGCCGTCGAGGAGAAGAAGGCCACGGTCGAGCATCGCGCGCCGGTGCTCGAGACGCCCTCGGCCGTCATCGACCTGCCGCTCGATGCCCACCTGCCGGACAGCTACGTCCCGGACACGGCCCAGAAGCTCGAGCTGTACCGGCGGCTGGCCAAGGCGCGCAGCGCCGGCGACCTCGCCGCATTCCGCCAGGAAGTGATCGACCGCTTCGGGGCGATGCCGCCGCCCGTCGTGCGGCTCGTCGAGGTCGCCGAACTCCGGCTGGCGGCCGAGAGCGCCGGCCTCGCGTCCGTATCGCGTGAGGACGGCCAGCTCGTGGCCCGCCTCGGGACGCTGCCGCGCTCCGTTGCCATGGCGGCGCTCGCGGGAACCCGGATCCCCAACGTTCCAATCGGCGGAATCACGTTCATGTCGAACCAGGTCCGGATCCGGCTGCCGCGCGAGCCGAAGGCGGCCTGGGCCGTGACGCAGACGGTGGTCGCCCGTCTCGTCGCCCAGATGGGCGTCGCCGTTCCATGATCGGGACGTTCGCGCGGTGACGGCGCTGCCGGCCCACGGTCTCGCCACCGACGGCCTCTGGTCGCCAGCTCGACGGCGCCTCACGATCGGGCTCGTCCTGACGATCACGCTCGTCGCCTTCGAATCGCTCGCCGTGGCCACGATCCTGCCGATCGTCGCCAACGAGCTGCAGGGCATCGAGCTCTACGGCTGGGTCTTCTCGGCGTTCTTCCTCGGTTCGCTCATCGGGATCGTCGTGATCGGCGGCTGGATCGACCGGGGCGGGCTCGTCCGGCCGTACCTCGCCGGAATCGGGCTCTTCGCGATCGGTCTCGTGATCGGGGGTCTCGCCCCATCGATGCCGATCCTCGTCTTCGGCCGCTTCCTCCAGGGCCTCGGCGGTGGCGCGATCGCCCCGACCGCGTATGTCGCGATCGGCCGCAGCCTGCCCGAGTCCCTCCGGCCGATCATGTTCGCGACCCTCTCGACAGCGTGGGTCCTGCCGGGCATCGTCGGCCCGGCGCTCGCCGGCGCCGTGGCCGAGCACATCGGCTGGCGGGTCGTGTTCATCGGCCTCCTGCCGATCATCGCCTTCGCCGGGCTGCTGACCGTGCCAGCCCTGGCCGCCGTCCCGCCGATCGATCCTGTGACCGCCGCGCAGAGCTCGACCGACCGGGCCCGCCGGTTACCCCAGGCCATCCTGCTGGCCCTCGGTGCGGGATTGTTCCTGGCAGGGCTCAGCAGTTCGTCGCCGATCCTGCTCCTCGGCCTGGCCGCGGTCGGGATCGCCATCGGCGGACCCGCCTTCCGACGGCTGACGCCGCCCGGCACGCTCCGGGCGGAACGCGGCCTGCCGGCGGCCGTGCTGTTGCGCGGGATCCTGACGTTCAGCCTCTTCGGCGCCGACGCGTACGTGCCGCTGATGCTGCAGGACTGGCGCGGGCTGTCGGCGACGGTCGCGGGCCTGGTGCTGACGTCCGCGACCCTCGCGTGGACCGCGGGCTCGTGGCTGCAGGCGCGCCGGATCGAGCAGTGGGGCGCGGCGGCCTTCGTGCGCGGCGGTTTCCTGCTCGTCCTGGTCGGTCTCGTGCTGACGGCCTTCGTACTCGTGCCGGAGGTGCCGCCCGCCCTGGCCGTCGTGTCGTGGGGGATCGCCGGCTTCGGAATCGGAATGGCCTACGCCCCGCTGTCGCTCACGGTCCTGCGGGACGCGCCACCCGGCGGCGAGGGCGCCGCGACATCGGGGCTGACGCTGTCGGACGTCCTGGGCACCGCGCTCGGCATCGGGGCGGCCGGCGCGATCATCGCCGTGGGCGAGCCGGGCCGGCGCGGAGCTGTGGGTCGGCCTCGCCGGCGTGTTCGCGCTCGCCTTTGCGGTCGGCTGCGTCGGGCTGCTGCTGGCGCCGCGGTTGCGCCGGCCAGCCGGCTCGCCCGCCGGGGCTCCGCTCGCGGCGGCGACCGCGGCCTCGGCGCCGCCCGACGGGCTCCGCTTGCGGCGGCGACCCCGGCCTCGGCGCCTGCCTCGGTGGCGGCTGGTCCCCCGGACGGCGTGCGGTAGACTTGCGGCGCCGCGCGGCTGCCGCTGGTCTGTGCCCACCTGGAGGATCCCGCGACTCGATGTCTGCCGATGGCCTTCGCGCCAAGATCCGAGAGATTCCCGACTTCCCCAAGCCCGGGATCCTCTTCTACGACATCACGACCCTCCTCAAGGACGCCGCCGCGTACCGCGAGGCGATCGACCTGATGCTCGAGCCCTACAAGGACACGGGCATCGACCTCGTCGTCGGCATGGAATCGCGCGGCTTCATCTTCAGCTCGCCCATGGCGTACCTGCTGAACGCCGGCCTCGTGCCGGTTCGCAAGCTCGGCAAGCTGCCGGCCGAGACGCTGACGGTCGAATACGCGCTCGAATACGGCTCGAACACCCTCGAGATCCATCGCGACGCGATCAAGCCCGGCGAGAAGGTGCTGATCGTGGACGACCTGCTGGCGACCGGTGGCACGGTCCGTGGCACGATCGACCTGGTCGAGCGGCTCGCAGGCACGGTGGTCGGCCTCGCGTTCCTCGTGGAACTCGAATTCCTGAAGGGTCGAGATCGGCTTGGCGACCAGCGCGTCACCAGCGTGATCCGGTACTGATCGAGCCCACGATGGCGGCCCAGCGAGGCGAGCGATGAGCGAGCCAGCGGACGGATCCGTCAACCGCCCGGCCGCGCCGGACGGCGGCGCGGCTGCGACCGCCGCCGGCGACGCGCCCGCGAGCGGAGCCGGCGGCGGGAAGTACGCCCCCAGCGGACCCGGCGGCCGATTCCGGCGTCGATCTGGGCCGGCGCCGCTTCTTCCGGTCCTTCGCCACGGAAATTGCCCAGACGGCGGTCACGGTGATCGGCGCGGCCGGCGCCCTGCAGCGCAGCTCGCTGGAGGCCGCCGGGGCGATCCTCAATCCGGCCGCGGCGGTCCTCGCGCCGGTCGTCGAGGCGCCGCAGCCCGCGGCCGAGCCGGTTCGGGCCGCCCGTGCCGCGACCGGGTTTCGGACCTCGTTCCGGGTCGACGGCGAGCGGTTGATCCTCGTCGACCAGCGGCGGCTGCCGGGCGAGATCGTGGAAATCGAATGCCGCACGGCGGTCGAGGTCGCCAACGAGATCCGCGACCTGACGATCCGTGGCGGACCTGCGATCGGGCAGGCGGCCGGGCTGTCACTGGCGATGACGGCGGCCCGGATCCGGGCCTCCAAGCCGTACGCGCGACGGGCGATCCTGCGGGCCGGCCAGACCACGTTGCTGAATGCGCGACCGACGTCGCGGCCGCTCGCATCGGCGGTCGAGCGGGTCATGTCACGGTACGAAGCGATCGGCGAGGTCAGCGAGGACGGCGACCGGATCGCGAGGGTCATGCGCGAGGAGGCCGAGGCGATCATCTTCGAGGCCACGGCGGACCACGGCCGCATCGCGGAGGCCGGCCGGGCGATCCTGCCGGTGGTCACGGACCGTCCGCTCGCGATCCTGACGCACGGCAACACCGGAACGCTGGCCGGCGGCCAGTTCGGCACGGCCCTGGCGGTGATCCAGGCGGCCATCGCGGCCGAGCAGGACGTCCTGGTCTACGTGGCCGAATCCCGGCCGACGCTCGATGGGGCCCGGGTGATGGCCTGGGAGCTGGCCCAGGCCGGCATCGACCACGTCCTCGTGGCGGACACGGCCGTCGGCTGGCTGCTCGAGGCCGGCCGGGTGGATGCAGTCCTCGTGGGCGCCGAACGCATCGCCGCCAACGGCGACGTCGCCAACGACATCGGCACGTACCAGCTGGCGGTCCTCGCCGCGCGTCATGGAGTGCCGTTCTACGTCTGCGCGCCCCTGGCGGCCGTGGATCCGGCATCGGCGGACGGGCGGGCCATGCCGATCGAGCAGCGCGGGGCCGTCGAAGTCACGCGCATCCGCGACCGGGCGATCGCTCCGGCCGACACGCTCGTGCTCAATCCATCGGACGACGTCACGCCGCACGATCTCATCGCCGCGATCGTGACCGAGGAAGGGGCCCTTCGCCGGCCGTACGGCCTCACGCTGGCCACGGCCCTGGCCGATCGGGCGATCCGGCTGCCGCGAGCGATCGACGAGACCGAAGGGCCGGCGCCAGATTCGGCCGCACCAGCTCCGCCGACCGGGCCCGGCCAACCCGGGCGCGGCCGTCCCGTCCACGTCGCCGGCACCACCGGCGACCGTGCCTGGCGAGTGACGCCTGATGGCCACCGTCGCGATCACCGGCCGGCGCGACCGCGAGGCGATCGTCGCGCGCCCCATCACCGATCGCGCCCGCCTGCGCGAGTTCCTCGACCGCGACCGGCTGCTCGCGGCATACGCCATCTGCGATCTCGAGGACCGCGAGTTCGCCCGGACTCGCTGGGGCGCGGCCTACGCCGGTGACGAGCTGATCGCCGTCGTCCTCGAATACGGCGGCCTGGCGCCCCAGCCGCTGTTCGCGCTCGGGGATCGGGCCGGCGTCGAGCGAATCCTCGGCGACCTGATCCGGCCGCGGATCGCCTATGTCGCGGCCTCGACCGAGCTGCTCCCCGCCGTCGGCGCGCACTACCGCGTCGACGACGGGCCGCCGATGGTCCGGATGTGGGTCGATCGAGCGCATTTTCGGCCGTATCCGGGCGAGGTCCAGCGACTCCTGCCGGTCGAGATCGGCGAGCTGAATCGCCTGTATCAGCTGGGCTTCGCCTCGTGGCTGCCGAGCAGCTCGATCTCCGAGGGCATCTACTACGGCATCCGGATCAACGGCAAGCTCGTGTCCGCGGCCGGGACCCATGTGATCAGCCCGACGGCCCGGCTCGCGGTCGTTGGCAACGTCCTCACCAATGCCCACTACCGCGGCCGCGGCTACGCGACGGCCGTGACGGGGGCCGTGACCGCCGACCTGTTGCGGATCTGCGACCACGTCGTCCTCAACGTCCGCTCCGATAATCCGCCGGCCCTGCAGGCCTACCGGCGGCTCGGCTACCAGGAGCACGCCCGCTTCGAGGAGCGGCTCATTCACCGGCTCGGTTCGGTCTGGCCAACGCTCGGACCGCTCCGCCGGTTCTTCAGCAAGGAGTCCTCGTCCCGATGACCTCGCCCGCCACCGCGCTGCCCCGCCACGACGTCGTCGACCTCAGCCTCGCGGCCGAGGGCGTCCGGCGGATCGAGTGGGCCGAGCGCGAGATGCCCGTCCTGCGCCTGATCCGGGAACGGTTCGCGGCCGAACAGCCGCTGGCCGGCCTGCGCATCGGCGCCTGCCTCCACGTCACGACCGAGACGGCCAACCTGATGCGGACGCTCAAGGCGGGTGGCGCGTCGGTCGTCCTCTGCGCCTCCAACCCGCTCTCGACCAAGGACGACGTGGCGGCTGCGCTCGTGGCCGAGTACGGGATCGCCGTCTACGCCCGCCGGGGCGAGGACCGGGACACGTACTACGCCCACCTGAACGCCGTCGCCGACACGCATCCCCAGCTGACGATGGACGACGGCTGCGATCTCGTCTCGCTGCTCCACACGGAACGCCCGAAGCAGGTCTCGGAAATCCTGGCGGGCACCGAGGAGACGACCACCGGGGTGATCCGGCTGAAGGCCATGGCGGCGGACAACGCGCTCGGCTTTCCCGTCATCGCGGTCAACGAGGCGCTCACGAAGCACCTCTTCGACAACCGCTACGGCACGGGCCAATCGACGCTCGACGGGATCCTGCGGGCGACGAACCTGCTGATCGCGGGGCGGCGGGTCGTGGTCGCCGGATACGGCTGGGTCGGCCGCGGGATCGCGGAGCGCATGGACGGTCACGGCGCGCACGTCGCCGTGATCGAGGTCGACCCGGTCCGGGCGCTCGAGGCCCTGATGGACGGCTACCAGGTCATGACCGTCGGCCAGGCGGCCGGCTGGGGCGACCTGTTCATCACGGCCACCGGCAACATCAACGTCTTCCGGCGCGAGCACTTCGAAGCCATGCACGACGGGGCGGTCATGGCCAACAGCGGCCATTTCGATGCGGAGCTCGACCTGCCGGCGCTGCGCGACATGGCCGAGGGCCACGTCCGGGACATCCGCGAGAACGTGCAGGAGTACGACATCGGCGGCAAGCGGCTCAACCTGATCGCCGAGGGCCGCCTCGTGAATCTCGGTGCGGCCGAAGGCCATCCGGCCGCGGTCATGGACATGAGCTTCGCCAACCAGGCGCTCTCGGCGGAGTACGTCGCCCGGCACCACACGGAGCTCGAGCCCCGGGTCTACGTCGTCCCGGAGGCGATCGATGCGGAAGTTGCGCGGCTCAAGCTCGCGGCACTCGGGATCACCCTCGACGCGATGACGCCGGAGCAGCTGGCCTACGTCAGCTCCTGGCAGCACGGAACCTAGCGGAGCGTGGCCACCGCTGACCCGGCCCCGGGCGCCGGCTCGACCGCCGCCCCGACCGTCGCGCGATACGGCTCCTGGCGCTCGTCCATCCCGATCGATCAGCTCGTCTCGGGGGTCGTCCGGCTCGGACAGCTGCAGGCCGACGGCGAGACGCTCTACTGGCTGGAAGGGCGGCCCGAGGAGGGCGGCCGGGCTGCGCTCGTCCGGCGCGCCGCGAACGGTTCGATCGAGGACGTCAGCCCGGCCGGCGTCAACGTCCGCGATCGGGTCCACGAATACGGCGGCGGCGCCTATGCCGTCGACGCCGGCGACATCGTGTTCTCGAACTGGGCCGACGGGCGGCTCTGGCTGATCGCGGCCGGCAGCGGAGCCGAGGATGCACGCGCGATCACGCCGGAGGGTGCGTTTCGCTACGCCGATCTTGCCTTCGATCGCCCCCGTGGCCGGGTCATCGCGGTGCGCGAGGATCACTCGGGCCCGGGCGAGGCGGTCAACACGATCGTGGCGATCCCGCTCGACGGTTCGGCCGCGGTCGAGGTTCTCGTCGAGGGCAGTTCGTTCTACTCGTCGCCGCGGCTGGATCCCACGCGCCCGCGGCTTGCCTGGCTGAGCTGGGATCACCCGAATCTGCCGTGGGACGGCACGGAGCTGTGGGTTGCGCCGCTCGACGTCGCGGGACGCGCGACCGCCCCGGAACGCGTTGCCGGCAGCCCATCCGAATGGACGGCCCAGCCGCGCTGGTCGCCCGACGGCGTGCTGCACTTCGTCAACGAGCGGACCGGCTGGATGGCGCTGTACCGGCGGATCGAGGGCCGCGACGAGCTGCTGACCCCGATCGAGGCCGAGTTCGCCTACCCGGACTGGCAATTCGGCTTCTCGAACTACACCTTCATGGGCCCGGGGCGAATCGTCGCGTGCGGGCGCGCCGGCGGCCGTGATTCCCTGTGGTCGATCGAGGCCGCCGGCGGGGGCGTCCCGGCCCGATTGACATCGATCGACGTCCCGTTCACCGAGATGGACGAGCTGCAGACCGTGGGGGATCGAGTCGCGCTGATCGGTTCGGGACCCAACGACTTCTCGTCGGTCGTGACGCTCGACCCGGCGACGGGCGCCCCCACGATCCTGCGGCGCGCGACCGAGACGATCCTCGATCCGGTGGACGTGTCCGCCGCCCAGCCCATCGAATTCAAGACCGCCGGCGGGCGGACCGCCCACGCGCTGTTCTATCCGCCGCGCAAC
This sequence comes from uncultured Chloroflexia bacterium, assembly GCA_963716375.1. Lineage (GTDB taxonomy): Bacteria > Chloroflexota > Limnocylindria > Limnocylindrales > CSP1-4 > VGPE01. Next base: position 684,571 of record OY970306.1, read on the forward strand.
GGCCGCTACCGCGCACCCGTCGGTGAGCTGCCGCCGCTGATCGTGACGAGCCATGGCGGTCCGACGTCGGCCGCAAGCTCGGCCCTCTCGGTCACGACTCAGCTGTTCACGAGCCGCGGCCTGGCGGTCCTGGACGTGGACTACGGCGGCTCCACTGGCTACGGCCGTGAATACCGCAAGCGCCTCGAGGGTACCTGGGGCGTCACGGACGTCGAGGACTGCGCGAACGGCGCGATCGCCCTGGCGGAGCGCGGGCTGATCGATCGCGACCGGATCGCCATCCGCGGCGGCAGCGCCAGTGGCTACACGACCCTGTGCGCCGTCACGTTCCGGGATGAATTCCGGGCCGGCGTCAGCTACTTCGGGATCGGCGACCTGGAGACCTTCGCCGCCGAGACCCACAAGTTCGAGTCTCGCTACGTCGACCGCCTGGTCGGGCCATATCCCGAGGCAGCCGAGCTCTACCGCGAGCGCTCGCCGCTCAACTTCACCGATCGGATCAGCTGCCCGGTCCTGATCCTCCAGGGGCTCGACGACCGGATCGTGCCGCCGGTCCAGGCCGAGCAGATCGTCGCATCCCTGGCGGCGAACGGCATCCCGCACGCCTATCTCGCCTACGAAGGCGAGGACCACGGCTTCCGCAAGGCCGAGAACATCATCGGCTCGTTCGCGGCCGAGCTGTCGTTCTATGGCCAGATCTTCGGCTTCGAGCCCGCCGATCGGATCGAACCGCTCGTCCTGACGCGATAGCGGAGAACCCGCCAGGCCTGCGCGAGTGGCCCTTCGATTCGCCGGAGGCCCGGAGTAGCATTCCCGCCAGGCACCAGCCGAGGCGAGACGTACCCATGCGATACACCGACGCGCTGTTGGATTCGCTGCGTTTCGAGGGCGATCCTGCGGCGGACGCGATCATCGATGGCATTGCGCTGCGCGGCGAGACCGCGGCGGTCAACGCTGCGCTCCGCGGCCTCATCCGCAATGACCAGGCCGTGCCGGCGGCGCTCCCGGACGAGGTCGAGACCTGGTTCCGCGAGACCGGGCACCTGCCCGCCATGGCCGAGCCCGATCGGCTCGCCCACGCCCAGGCGCTCTTCGTCGACCGCGGCCTGCAGATGTCGTTCATCTTCGCCACGGCCTCGCTCGTCTGGTGCTACGCCGACGCGAAGGGCGTCCGCGTCCTGACCTACACCTATCGAATGGGCCAGGACCCGTATCGACGGGCCGCGGAGACCGCCCAGTTCATCCTCGACGTGCTGTCACCGAACGGCGTCGGCCCGGCCGGGCATGGCATTCGGGCGGCCCAGAAGGTGCGCCTGATGCACGCCGCGATCCGCCACCTGATCCGCGCCACTGGCTCCTGGCCGGAGGGCGAGCTCGGGGTGCCGATCTGCCAGGAGGACCTGCTCGCGACCCACCTGTCGTTCTCGCACGTGGTGGTCGAGGGCCTCCAGCAGTTCGGCGTGAAGCTCACGCCGGCGGAGATCGAGGACTACTTCCACATCTGGCGCGTCGTGGGCGAGTTGCTGGGGATCCGGCCCGAGGTGATCCCGAACACGTCTTCGGACGCCCACGATCTCGCGACAGCCATCGCCCGCCGCCAGTTCGCCGCCTCGCCGGAAGGCGTCACCCTGACTCGCGCGCTGCTGGAGATGCACGGCGGCCTGATGCCGGGCGAGGTCTTCGACGGCCTGACGCCGTCCCTCGTCCGCAAGGTCGTCGGCGACCAGATCGCGGACTGGCTGGAAGTGCCGCACTCGCGCTGGGACCACGTCGTCCGGCACTACGGGACGCTGGGCCAGGCGCTCGAATTCGTGGGCCGGGAGCACGGCTCGCTCGGCGACCTCGTCGACCAGGTCGGACTGGGCCTGCTGGGTCGGGCCTCGATCGCGGCGGCAGGCTATCGCCGGACAGGGTTCGAGATCCCGGCCGATCTCGGTGATCGATGGCGGCTCCGCGCAACCGATGTCCGCGTCTCCGAGGTCCTCGAGGTCCCAGCGGCGCAGCCGGCGGCGACGCCCTCGACCGCCCCCGGTTCGCCTCAGCCAGGCCCGGCCTGACCCGGCCCGGGCGTGGAATCGTCGCCCAATGGATCGTCGTCCGGCCGGGGCGTCCAGGGCCAGCGCGTCGGAGGGATCGGCGCTGGCGGCGCCGGCACCCGGGCCAGCTCCTCGGGCGTGGTGGCCCGCCGCCGGAGCATCTCGTACATCATCGAGTAGGCGCCCTTGCGCATGACCCAGAAGTGGTTCGAGCGGAAGATCGGCTTGACGAACGGCGACAGGCGGCGGATCAGCGGTCGCGCCGCCTGGACCCGCCAGTTGTAGGTCACCTCGACGCGGTCGCCGTCCTGCTCGAGCGTCCAGCGGCCCTCGCCGACGAGGTCGCCCGTCGCCGTCACGGCGAACAGGTTCGGGGCCTGGCGCTCCGTGACCCGGAAGGTCAGGTTCAGGGAATACGGCAGCCAGCCCTTGACGCGGTAGCTGAAGACCCGGCCGATGCCGTTCTCGTCGCCCGCTTCCAGGAGCCGGTAGTCCAGCCACGCCGCCGGCCACCAGCGGTGGAACTGGTCGGGGTGCTGGATGATGTCGGCGACTTCCTCGACCGTGCCCCGGACACGCCAGCGATTGACGAAGCGGTACTCGGCCGGGGCAAGCCCGTCGACGTGGATGACCCGCGGGCCGTGATGGCGGGTGGCCCGGACGGTGGGCGTGCTCATGCTGGCGCCCCGGCCGTCAGCGTGGACCTGCAGATCGACACGGCCTCTTCCTCCCTCGGTCATTGTCGCGCCGCCTGCGTGGCAGCGGAAGACCCGCGACACGGGCGCCGCATCGACCCCGGCCCTGTATCGTTCCTGCCTGTCGTCACCCCGCTGCAGGCAGGCATCCCGTCGTGACCCTTCCATCCCAGGCCCTCGTTCCCGCCCCACCGGATCCGATCCTCGGCCTGGCCGAGGCCTTCCGCGCCGATCCACGACCGGAGCGCGTCAATCTCGCGGTCGGCGTCTACGTCGACGATTCCGGCACGACCCCGATCCTGCCGACGGTCCACGAAGCGGAACGCCGAATTCTCGACCGATCGACCACGAAGTCGTACCGCCCGATCGACGGTTCGGCGGCGTATCGCACCGCGGTTCGAGACCTCGTGTTCGGGGCGGCCCACGAGATCGTCTCGGCCAACCGTTCCGTCACGGCCCAGACGCCGGGTGGCACGGGCGCTCTTCGGGTGGGGGCCGATTTCCTGATCCAGACGGGGGCGTCGCGGACGATCTGGCTGAGCGAGCCGACCTGGCCGAACCACCCCCAGTTGTTCCGCCTGGCCGGGTTCGAGGTCCGCAGCTATCCGTATCTCGACGGGTCGGGGCGCCGGATCGACGCCGAGCGGCTCCTCGGGGCGCTGGGCAGGGCCGATCGTGGCGACGTCGTCCTGCTGCACGGCTCGTGCCACAACCCGAGCGGGGTGGACCCATCACCCGAGCTGTGGCGTTCGATCGGCGAGGTCCTCGTGGCGCGCGACCTCGTGCCGTTCATCGATTTCGCGTACCAGGGCTTCGGCGACGGACTCTTCGAGGACGCCGACTGGCTGGCGGGGATTGCCCGGCCGGGGCTCGAGTTCCTGATCGCGTCCAGCTTCTCGAAGAACTTCGCGCTCTACAACGAGCGCGTCGGGGCCCTGACGATCGTCGCCGACGACGCGTCGCGCGCGGCGGCCGCGCTGAGCCACCTGAAGATCTCGATTCGCTCGAACTACTCGAATCCGCCGGCCCACGGGGCGGACGTCATCGAAACGATCCTGGGCGACCCCGAACTTCGGGCCCGCTGGGAGATCGAGCTCGCCGGCATGCGCGGCCGGATCCATGCCAATCGCGACGCGCTCGTCGCGGCGCTCGAGGCGCACGGCGTTCCGGGCGAGTGGGAGCCACTCCGCCGGCAGCGGGGGATGTTCGCGCTGCTCGGACTGAGCCACGAGCAGGTCGCCCGCCTCCGTGACGAGTTCGCGATCTATGTCGTCGGGGGTGGCCGGATCAACGTGGCCGGCCTGACCGCCGCCAACGTGGACCACGTCGTCGGGGCGCTCGCCGCCGTCATCGGGAGCGCCGCCCGGGTTTGAGGGACGCGGCTGGACGCTCGCCTGCACGGACCGTGTTCATTGCCGCGGCTTCGGCGGGCCCGAACGGCCGTGGGGTGCACGATCGCGCCAGTCGCAGGTCCGCTGCGTCACGGGATGCACGTCAGGTGTGCGTCGAGACTGATATGGGCTCCCATTCGCGCCCCCGAGGGGTCGGTCGCGGCCGGGAAGCGGGTCGAATGAACATGGAGCGTGCACGCGCCGGCGCGAACGTGGCGGCGGCCGATCAGGTGTCGACTCAGCTGCCCGCCAGGGTCGGGGCGCCTTCCGCGGCCGGTCGCAGGCCGTAGACGCGGGCCTCCTTCCGCTCCATGTCCTCGAGTTCCGTCGTCGTGCGGACCTCGTAGGTCGCCAGCTCGACCAGGTCGGCCGTGGGGAGGTAGCGCCGCCCGGGATCGCCGACCAGGACCCTGGTGCCCCGATCCGTGGCACGCCGCAGCCACGGCAGGACGCGACCGGCGAGGCGGGCCTCGTACCAGCAGTCGCCCGCCAGGATGACGTCGACGTCCGGCGGCTCCTCGTCGAGGACGTCGCGACGGATCGCACTGACCCGGTGGCCATTGGCCCTGGCGTTGAGCTCGATGGCGGTGGTCGCGAACCGGTCGATGTCGGCTCCCGTCGCCTCGATCGCGCCGGTCCGCATCGCCGCGATCGCGCACAGCCCCGATCCTGACGCGAGGTCGAAGACCCGTTGACCGGCGACGGCGCCCGGATGCTCGCGCAGGTAGCGCCCGATGGCGAGACCGCCGCCCCAGGCGAACGCCCAATACGGCAGGGCGGCCTCCGGGTCGCCGGTCTCGACCTGGACGGCGTGCCACAGCGGCAGGACCTCATCGGCGAGGTGGAGTCGGACCTCCTCGAGGCCAGGGACCGGGCGAAGGCGGGTCTGGCGGAGGACGAAGGCGCGAGCTGAGGCGGCCATCGCCGCACTCTAGCGGCTGTCAGGGCGCGGGCGGCAGCCAGCCGGCGAACCACAGGTCGCCGGAGCCACTGGCGACGGCCACGGCGGTGTGACCCGACGAGGCGTCCACGAGGACCGCTTCGCTCCAGCCGGGGTAGGCCGGCCAGCCCCGCAGCTGCAGGAGCCCGAGGAGCACGAACCCGGCGCGAATCGACGCCAGCGTCGAGCGTATAGGCGCCGGGCGCGAACTGGACGATCGGCGTCAGCGTGGCCGGCTTGCCGGGCTCCACGGTCGAGACGACCCACCCGGCGGGCGGCGACGCCGTGGCGACGGGCACTGCGCCCGAGGCGATGATCGTGTCGCCCGGACCAGGCGAGCTCGTCCGTCGAATCGACGCCGACCGGCTCCTCGCTCGAGCCCGACTTGACGACCCAGGTCGCGGGGCCCTTGGCGCCGCCCGAGATCGCCAGCACGTTGCCGTTCGTTTCGTTGATCCGGTCGAGCGGGTACGTGCCCTGGCCGGGGTTGCTGGTGTTCGACTGGAGGCCGCCCGGGAATGCGTCGAGCGACGTGATTTTGCCCGTGGCGAGATCGAGCGAGACCGGCTTGTCCCAGAATTCGGCCTCGCCGCTCGACTCGTAGCCGACGATCGCCGTCGCGTCGGCCGTGAAGCCGATCATCCGGTAGGCCGCATCCGTGGACAGCTGGTACGTCTTCGTCGCGACCGTGCCGCTCGAGTTGAACGTGAGCACCGTCCAGGGCAGCGGCACCGCACCCAGGGCGAGCTTCGAGCTGTCCGGCGCCCAGGCCATGTCGATCGTTCGCGGCATGCCGTCGGGCGAGGTCCAGAGGACGTGTCCCGTGGCATCGAATACGCGGACCAGGTCGTGGGAGGCGGGATCGCCGAACGCGTGCTCGTTGACCGCAATGAACCGGCCATCCGGCGAGACGACGACGGACGTGGGCTCGCTCGAGAAGTACGGGCCGGCCTCCAGCGCGATCTCGAACCACGGCTGCAGTCCATCAGCCGCGGCGGGATTCCAGCGCCAGAGCGACAGGGTCCGATCGTCCTTCAGCGTCCAGAACGCGAGCTGCGGCGCACCCGGGAGAGGCTGCGTGCCGATCGTCGGCAATCCGTCGACCGCGATCGGACTGGAACTCGGCGATGGCGATGGCGTCGCGGGAACGGGGCTTGGGGTTGGCGAAGGAGTGGGCGGCGGAGTCGGGGATGGGCTCGGCGGCGCTGAGCTCGGGGCCGGGGTCGGTATCGGCGTGGCGGTGACCGTCGGCGAAGGAGCCACGGTGGCGCTCGGCGTCGGCGAGGCGGGGGCGCTGCTCCCGGCCGCGGCCGTTCCCGACACCGACGGTGACGGACCGGGGTCGCCCGTCGACGGCGGAATGCGCAGGAGGGCGATGACCCCGATCAGGCCGATCGCCGCCACGATGAGGAGACCGGCGATGAGCGGCTGCCGATCCGGGTTGGGCGCGGAGGATTCGGTCACGCTCAGGAGACGCGCCGGAGCGCGGATTTGTTGCATCGCGGTTCGGACCACCGGCCCTGACGCCGCCGGAGTCACGCGGGCGGGCTCGTCAGGCGGTCGCCGCTCGACCGTCGCCCGCGGCCACGGACGTCCGGATGCCGGCGTCATCGGCCAGCGTCGCGGCGAGGTTCGTCCGCTCCCACGGCAGGTCGAGGTCCGGCCGGCCGAAATGCCCGTAGGCCGCGGTCTGGCGGTAGATCGGACCGCGGAGGCCGAGCGCGTCGATGATCGCCGCCGGCCGGAGGTCGAAGTGGCGGTCGATCAGGCCCAGGATCCGGGCATCCTCGATGCGGCCCGTGCCGAACGTCTCGATCGAGATGGACAGCGGCCGGGCGATGCCGATGGCATAGGACAGCTCGATCTCGAAGCGGTCGGCGAGGCCGGCGGCCACGACGTTCTTGGCGACCCAGCGGGCCGCATAGGCCGCCGAACGATCCACCTTGGACGGATCCTTGCCCGAGAATGCGCCGCCGCCGTGGCGGGCCATGCCGCCGTACGTGTCGACGATGATCTTGCGGCCGGTCAGGCCGGCGTCGCCCATCGGCCCGCCGATGACGAAGCGCCCGGTCGGGTTGACGTGGATCGTCGGGTCGACGCGGCGGAGCTCCTTCGGGATGACCTCGCGGATCACGGACTGGACGATGTCGTCGCGCAGCCGCTCCGTGGCGACCTCTTCGTCGTGCTGGGCCGCGACGACCACCGTCCGGACCGCCTTGGGCACGCCGCGCTCGTATTCGACCGTGACCTGCGTCTTGCCGTCCGGCCGCAGGTAGGGGAGCATCCCGTTCTTGCGGACCTCGGCGAGGCGTCGGGCCAGCCGGTGGGCCAGCGCGATCGGCAGCGGCATCAGCTCGGGCGTCTCGCGGCAGGCGAAGCCGAACATCATTCCCTGGTCGCCCGCGCCCTGGTCGTGCAGGTCGCCCTTGCCCCGTGTTTCGAGCGACTCGTCCACGCCGCGCTTGATGTCCGGGCTCTGCTCGTGGACCGAGACGAGCGTGCCGCAGGTTCGGTAATCGAAGCCGTAGCGGGCGTCGGTGTAGCCGATCTCCTGGATCGTGTTGCGGACGATCGTCTGGAATTCGACGTAGGTGCTCGTCGTGATCTCGCCGAGGACGACGACGATGCCGGTCGTCGTGGCCGTCTCGCAGGCCACGCGCGCCTCGGGATCGTCGGTCAGGATCGCGTCCAGGATGGCGTCCGAGATCTGGTCGCACATCTTGTCGGGGTGGCCTTCGGTCACCGATTCCGACGTGAAGAGATAGCGCTCGGCGTCGACGATGCTCGTCATGGATCCTCCGCGGGCAAGCCCTTCCGCCGGGCCGCATCTGCTCTCGACGGAGGGGCACGCCCGTCGATCGACTCGCCCGGGAGCGTAGCACGCAGGTCCGCCGGACGGGCCCGGCGGCACCTGCAGCGGACCCTAGAATGGCCGCAATGTATGCCGTGATCCTCGCCGGCGGCGGAGGGACCCGATTGTGGCCGCTCAGCCGACCCGAGCGGCCCAAGCCCTTCCTGCCGCTGACCGGCCAGCGGACGCTGCTCCAGCTGACGGTCGACCGGCTCGATCCGCTGATCGATCCCGCTGACGTCTTCGTCGTCACCGATCGGCGCTACGGCGACCTCGTCCGCCGCCAGCTGCCCAACGTGACCGTGATCGAGGAGCCGGTCGGGCGCAACACCGCGCCGGCGATCGCCCTCGCGGCCCTGGCGATCGATCGTCCGGCCGACGACGTGATGATCGTGCTGCCGGCCGACCACACGATCGTGAATGAGGTCCAGTTCCAGGCCACGCTGGGCGACGCCGCCGGGGGGCTGGCGGTCGAGTCCTTCGGGATCGAGGGGGCGCTGGTCACCCTGGGGGTGGAGGTGGATCGGGCCGCCACGGAGTACGGCTACCTGATCCCGGACCTCGACCGGGGCGAGGTCGTCAACGGTCTCCAGGCCTATCCGTTGCGGGCCTTCGAGGAAAAACCGTCGCACGATCGCGCCGAGCAGCTGCGCCACCAGCCGGGTGTCGCCTGGAACGCCGGCATGTTCCTCTGGCAGCGCGGGTCGATCCTGGGGGCGCTCGATGCGCATCAGCCGGACCTCATGCGGGGTCCTCCGGCCGGCCGTGTCCGCGGCGGCCGCGTTCTCGCCGGCTGTCTCCGGCAGCGCCCTCGAGGCGGCCTATGCGAGCATCCCGGGGATCTCGATCGACTACGCGGTCATGGAGCCCGCGGCCGCCCATGGCACGGTGGTGATGGGCTCCATGGCGGTCGGCTGGAGCGACCTCGGCGGCTGGACGGCGCTGCTGCGGGCGATCGGCGCCCGCGGCACCGGCCGGGTCGTGCCGGCCGGCGAGGCCGTCGCGCTCAACCCCGACGACCTGCTGATCGAGCGCCACGGGGCCGAGCTGATCGTGATCGGCGGACCGAGGGGTACGATCCGCGACGAGGCCCCGCGCGCGCTCCTGTCGGGCGCGGCCCAGGACCGGGCACGCGTCGAGGCCCTTCTCGAGCGCGTGGCCACGAGGGAGAGCGCACGACCGTGACGATCATTGCCGAGACGCCGACGCCGACGACCATCACCTTCGGGACCGATGGCTGGCGGGCGAAAGTCGCCGACGAGTACACGTTCGAGAACGTCCGCCGCTGCGCCGAGGGCGTCGCCGCCTACGTCGTGGATCGCGGCGAGCAGGCGAAGGGCGTCGTGATCGCCTACGACCGCCGGTTCGCGAGCGAGCATTTCGCGATCGCCGCGGCCGAGGTCCTGCTGGCGCGCGACATCCCGGTGGCCTATGCGGCCCACGCCGTCCCGACGCAGATGACCTCGTACGAGGTCGTCGAGCGCGGCGCGGCGGCCGGAATCATGATCACCGCCAGCCACAACCCCTGGACGGACAACGGCTTCAAGGTCAAGGCGCCGACGGGTTCGGCGGCCGGGCCCGAGATCCTGAAGATTCTCGAGGCAACGATTGCCCGCAACGGCGGCACGGCCATCGAGCGGCGGCCGTTCGACGACGCGGAGGCGGCGGGACTCGTCGAGCGCTTCGATCCCTACGAAGGCTACGAGCGGTACACGCGCCGGACGCTCGATCTCGATGCCCTCAAGGCAGCGGACGTTCACGTCCTGGTCGAGCCGATGTGGGGCGCCGGCGCCGGGCTGGATTCCGCGGCTGCTGGCGGGCGGCCGGATCCGGGTCACGGAGATCCACCAGGAGCGCAACCCGTGGTTCGGCGGCGTCAACCCCGAGCCGATCCGGCCGAACATCGACGAGGTCCTGGGGATCCTGGCCGGCGGCGGCTACGACATCGGCCTCCTGCTGGACGGCGACGCGGATCGGGCGGGTGCGGCCGACGAGCGCGGCGTGTTCATCCACCAGCTCGAGGTGTTCGGCCTGCTGATGTACTACCTGGCCGAATACAAGGGCTTCCGCCAGCCCGTGGTGAAGAGCGTCAACACGACGTCCATGGCCGAACGGCTCGGCGAGCGCTACGGCCTCTCCGTCTCGGAGACCCCGGTCGGGTTCAAGTACGTCGGGCCCGAGATGATCCGGACCGGGGCGATGATGGGCGGCGAGGAATCCGGGGGCTTCGGCTTCGGGATGCACCTGCCCGAGCGGGACGGGATCTACGCCGACCTGCTGCTGCTCGACCTCTTCCTGAAGGAGCGCGCCGCCGGTCGCTGGCCGGTCTCGAGGGCCGTCGAATACCTCCACGAGATCGCCGGCCCGTCGTTCTACCAGCGTGTCGACGTCCACGTCGACCGGACGATCTACCCGGCCCTCAAGGACCGCCTGCTCGTCGAACTGAAGGAGCAGGCGCCGGCCGAGCTGGCGGGGGAGCCCGTCGCGAAGACCGAGGCGCTCGCCACGAACGACGGCTTCAAGTTCTGGATCGCCGACGGCTCGTGGCTCCTCGTCCGGTTCAGCGGAACCGAGCCACTCGTCCGGGTCTATACCGAATCCACCTCGAGTTCGACGGCCGACGCGATCATCGCGGCCGGCGAGCGGCTGGTCCGCGGCGCGTGACCGACTCCGCGGGCGGGCAGCCGGCCGGCCGGCGCGTCGAGAAGCCCTGGGGCCACGAGCTCATCTGGGCCGAGACCGATCGCTATGCCGGCAAGATCCTCGTCATCGAGGCGGGCAGGCGGTTGTCGCTCCAGTACCACAACCGGAAGCTCGAGTCGATCCTCGTGATCTCCGGCCGGCTCCGCCTGTACCTCGACGATGCCGCCGGTGTCCTTCAAGTGGAGGAGCTCGGGCCCGGGTCCGCGCGGCTCGTGCCGGTCGGCCGGCGCCACCGCTTCGAGGCGATCGAGCGGGTCGAGCTGATCGAGGTGTCCTCGCCCGAACTCGACGACGTCGTCCGCCTCTCCGACGATTTCGGACGCGAGGGCACGACGCGCGCCTGAGGCGGCGACGCCTCGCTGCGGGTCCCAACGGCCGCGCGCGGGACGCTGAAGGTACGGCACGGAATCCTTGGCGGCGAGGTGTACAGTTGTCGCAGCGACCGCCATCACCGGTCGGTGCAGGATCGGACGGCGGCCCGCAAGCGCCTCAAGGGGCGACGGGAGGTTCTGCGACGATGCACAGCTCTCTGATCGGCAAGGTCGAGAAGGCAAATCGCTACGCACGCGAGCTCGATCGGGTGACCATCGATCGACTCGCCCTCACGTTCCGTGGCGATAACGACACGCACCACGTGAGCCTCGACGCGGGGTCCTGGCACTGCACTTGCCATTACTTCGAAACGTGGAATTCGTGCGTGCACCTCCTTGCCCTCCAGAAGATCTTCGGCGTGATGTTGCCGGAGGAAGCCCAGGTCTCGATCTTCGCGGAGCAGCAGCCGGTCCCTGCCTGACCAGCGCCTTCGCTCACGGCACCTGACGAACGGCCGGCCTGCGACAGACCGGCCGTCGCCATGTCCGGCGGCCTCGCGTTCGGCGAAGCGTGCTACGCTCGGCGCGACAACTGATACCGCCGCCGCCTGGTCGCGAAGCCGGTGCAATTCCGGCACAGTCCCGCTACGGTGACCGCCCCGTTCGACTCGAACGCGGCGGAAGTCCGGTCGCCGACCCTGCGGTGTTGCTCGTACCTTCGAGAGAAAGGGTAGGCACCACCGATGCGATTCAGCTCCGCCCCTCCTTCGAGCCGAAGCGAGGGGTTCTTCATGCCCGGCGCGAGCGGCCGACGATGGCGTGCCACTGCCTCGGGGGTCCCGGCGCTCGTCGTCCTGCTGGCCTTCGTGCTCGCTGCGTGCTCGAGCGCCGGTGCCTCTCCGTCAACGGCTCCCTCGGTGGCGGCGGCGACGGCGGCGGCGACGCCGGTCATCACGATCGCCCCGACCACGGCCCCGATGGCCGCGGCTCCGGCCCCGACGGCCGCGGCACCGACCCCGGCTCCGACCCCGGCCCCGACTGCTGTCCCGACCGCGGCCGCATTCCCCATGACGCTCACGGACGATGAGGGCAACACCGTTGTCATTCCGTCGGCGCCCCAGAAGATCGTGTCCCTGACGCCGGCCACGACGGAGCTCGTGTTTGCGCTGGGCGCCGGGGCCCGGCTGGTCGGCGGCACCGATGCCGACGATTACCCGCCCGATGCCGCCAGCATCCCTCACGTCGCCACGTACAGTTCGGTGGACGTCGAGAAGATCGTCGGCCTCGGCGCCGATCTCGTGATTGCCGGCGGCAACGGCTTCAACAAGCCGGAGGCCCTCGACCAGTTGCGCCGCCTGCACGTGCCGGTCCTGGTCGTCTACGCCCCGGACGTGAAGGGCGTCCTCGCCGACATCGATCTCGTCGGCCGGGCTATCGGGAGCCCGGATACGGCCACGGCGATCACGACCGCGATGCAGGCACAGTTCGACCAGATCGCGGCCCTGACGGCCGGTCTCGAGCACCCGCGGGTCTTCTACGAGCTCGATGCCACGAAGGAGATCTACGGTCCCGCCGATCAGTCGTTCATCGCCCAGATGATCACGCTCGCCGGCGGCACCCCGATCACGACCGGCAGCACGACGGTGTTCAGCATCCCGCTCGAGAAGCTGATCCAGGCCGACCCCCAGGTGATCGTCATGGGCGACTCGGCCTACGGCACGACCGCCGACATCGTCGCGGCGCGGCCGGGCTGGAACACGATGACCGCGGTCAAGAATCACGCGATCGTCGGCATCGACGACACGGTGGTCTCGCGGCCCGGGCCGCGGCTGGTGCTTGGTGTGCGCGATCTCGCGCTCGCGATTCATCCCGGCCTCGCGCTGCCGCCACTGCCGGGGGCCTCCGGGACACTGGCGTCGGGCGCGCCTGCGTCGGGCGCGCCCGCGTCAGCGACGCCGGCCGCCTCGTACTGAGCGACCGAGGCTGACCTGATGGTTGCCCGCACCGATCCGATCGCCCGGAGCCGAAGCCGCCCGTTCGAGCGGCTCCGTGGCCGGCGGGTGGCCATCTGGGGTGCCGCGATCGGGCTGCTGGCGCTCGCGCTGATCCTGGGGGTGGGTCTCGGGACCGTCGTCGTGGCGCCGGGCGACACGATCGGGATCCTCGCGAACCGGCTCCTGGGCCTCAACGTCGCCCGGACGTGGTCTCCGGCGTCGGAGGCCATCGTCATGGACCTGCGCCTGCCGCGAGTGCTCTCGGCGATGATCGTCGGCACAGGCCTGGCCGTGGCCGGGGCCACGTTCCAGGGCCTGCTGCGCAATCCGCTGGCCGATCCGTACGTCCTGGGGACGGCCAGCGGGGCTGCGCTCGGGGCAGCCATCGCGGTCCTGATCCCGGTCCGGATCCTCGTCTTCGAGTTCGGCCTGCTGCACGGCCTCGCATTCCTCGGCGCGCTGCTGGCCGTGTTCGCCGTCTACCACCTCAGCCGCGTCGGCTCCACCGGAATCACCGGCCTGCTCCTGACGGGCTATGCCGTCGGCTCGCTGCTGGCCGCCGGCCTGGCCATGGCGATGTACCTCTCGGGCGCCAACCTGCGCCAGATCTTCTTCTATCTCCTCGGCAGCCTCGACGGCTCGACCTGGGATCGCCTGGCCGTTGCGATGCCGATCATCCTGATCGGCACGATCCTCATCCTCGCCCGGACGCGCTCGCTCGACGGGCTGCTGCTCGGCGAGGACACGGCCGCGCATCTCGGCGTCGACGTCCGGCGCGAACGGGCCATCCTGCTTGGGCTGGCATCGCTCATCACGGCCGCTGCTGTGACGATCGCCGGGCTGATCGGCTTTGTCGGGCTCGTCGTCCCGCACGTGGTGCGACTGATGGTGGGGCCGAATGCGCGGCTCGTGCTGCCGCTCTCGGCACTGTTCGGAGCGAGCCTGCTCGCGCTGGCCGATCTCGGGGCTCGCTCACTGGGCGAGATTCCGGTCGGCGTCGTGACGGCGATCGTCGGTGCGCCGTTCTTCCTGCTGCTGCTGCGCCGGTCGCGCTCGGCGTACGAGCTGTGATCGATCCCGAGTCGACCGCCCCGCTCCTGTCGTTCGACCACGTGACCGTGGCCTACCGCGATCGGATCGTCCTGAACGACATTTCGTTCGACCTGCGTCCCGGTGAGCGGGTGGCGCTCGTCGGCCCGAACGGGGCGGGCAAGTCGAGCCTCCTGCGGGCGCTGACTGGGCTCATCCCGGTCCGGGCCGGCGCCGTCGAGCTCGAGGGTCGATCGATCACGGGTGTCGACCGGCGCGCCATCGCCCGGCGGGTCTCGGCGGTTCCCCAGCAGGCCAACCTGCCGTTCGCGATGCGGGTGGAGGAGGTCGTGGCGCTCGGTCGCCTGCCGTACCAGGATCCGATCCGGGGCCCCCGTCCAAACGATCGGGCTGCGGTTGCTGCGGCCATCGAGCGGGTCGGTCTCGGCCACCTGCTCGGCCGCGATGCCCGCGAGCTGTCACTCGGCGAACGCCAACTGGTGCTGCTGGCCCTGGCCGTCGCCCAGGCGGCGCCCCTCATGCTCCTCGACGAGCCGACCGTCCACCTCGACCTGCGCCACCAGGTGTCGGCGATGGAGCTGCTCGTCGACCTCAACGAACGGGATGGGACGACGATCCTCGCGGTCCTCCATGACCTGAACCTCGCGGCCCACTTCTTCCCGCGGCTGCTCGTGCTCGATCATGGCCGTCTCGTCTCGGACGCCGGGCCCGCCGAGGCGCTCTCGGAGGAGCGCATTCGACAGGTCTTCGGAGTGGATCCCGTCCTGCTCCGCCTCGCGCGATGACCGGGGGCCATTGGGCCTCGTTGACCCGATTTCGAATTGGCCGCTACGCTTGGCCGGTGAGTGAGATGACCGGGACCATGCTCCGGCGGTCTGCGCTCCTCATTGCCACGTGCCTCCTGGTCGCCGCCTGCGGCGCGAGGACCGGCGATTCGCCGACTGCGACCCCGACCTTGGCCGCCCCGGCCGCATCAGCCGGCGGCGGCACGTCGCCCGGACCAACGGCCGGTGGCACCTCCCCGGGCAGTGGCGCAACCGCGGCTGCGTCGAGCGCCCCCGGATCCCGGACGCCCGCCCCGACCGGTACCCCGCGCCCGGTTCCGGCCGCCGGCAGCCCGACGGCCGCCGCGACCTCGGAGCCGGCGCCAACCGACGCTGCAGCCAGCGATTCGGTCGCCACGGACGAGCCGTCGCCAGACGTGTCGGCCGCGCCGACCGACGAACCGACACCAAGCCCGAGCCCGGCCGGGGGCTCGGCTGGCAGTTGTTCGGGGTCCGCGGAGAACCGCGACTTCTATGCGGCCGCGGCCCAGGCCATGAGCTGGCCCGTCTACTGCGCGGTCCTCCCGGCCGGCTGGTTCCTCGAGTCGGGCAGCTACCGCCTCGGCAACGGCGGTCGTCTGCAGGTCTCCTACAAGGGCCCGGGCAGCGGTCGGCTGACGCTGCAGGAGGGCGTCTACTGCACCTCCGGCGCGAGCGCCTGCTCGCCGCATGACCAGGCCCTCGGCGACATCGCATTCGGTGACGTGCAGGGGACGCTGGCCTCGCTGGGTCCGAACGAGCCCGCCGATGGCTACGCCGTCTATGTCGATCCCGGGCAGTCGCCGTCGTGGACCTTCACGGGCACGAACGTCGATCAGGCCACCTTCACCGGGTTCAGCGCGGCGCTGCTGGTGGTCAGCCCGTAAGGCCGGCGAGGGGTCAATCCGCCGTCGGATCGTGCCAGTGCAGGGCCAGGAACGACGCCTACTGGTCCTGCGCCAATGGCGGGATCGCGTGAAGGGACGCCTCGAGATCACGGAGCTCGCCTCTCGGGCATGAGACCCACAATGCCCAGCCACCCGCCTCGGTGCAGACGTAGTACTGGACGTGGGCGACCTCTTCGCCACCCGGATCGGTGCTCGCCATCTCCACCCGGATCGCGTCACCGAGCGAGAGCTCGACGCGCTCCAGGGAACGGATCGTCATTCCCGCCACGTTCGGGTGCATGCCGTCTCGCCATCGGCGCGGGGGCGTCGTCGACGACTCGGTCATTCTCGTCCTCCTGTCCTGCTCGTCCTGACACCAGAAGGGACCTCGTCCACTGTGCCACGGTCGTCGGGCTCCAGTCGGCCCGGTACGCTGCCCGCTCGTGGCGGCTCCCACGCCCGGGAGCCGAACGCAGGCGTCGGGGGGGGGTCTGCAGGGCCGGCGACCCGGGTTCGATCGATCAGGCCGGGTTCACCGGGTGCAGCGCGGCGCCGCTGGTGGTCAGGACGCAGCGAAACCGGAAGGCTGGCGCCGAGGTGACGCAGTCGTCTCGACCGCCGGGCGCTCCTACGCGGCCGACCCCGAAGCCGTGCTCGCAGGCGACCGCCATCGCGGTGTTTCGGCGGCCGAATCTGCGGCGATGACGGCCGGGTTGAAGCCCCTGGCGATGAGCCAGACGGCAAGGACCATCTCCTGGACGGCGAGCGGAAGCGCCAGGACGATCTGGGTCGTCGACAAGGCATCGATCAGCTGGAACATGACCAGGAGGGAGGACGCCATGAGCAGCGGGATGGCCACAAGACCCCAGGCCGACAACCACCGAGGGACGAGTTGCGATCGGTAGAACACCCAGTAGTAGCAGAGAGCCCCGAGACCAAAGGTCAGTACCGACAACGGGCCGAGCCATTCACGTCCTGCCATCAACAGCGCAGTCTGGGCCTGGAGGGCCGCTGAACCCGGAGCCGCAGCGTTCGCCGCCTCCTGGCTCAGGCTGACGAGCAGCAGCAGGCAGAGGGCGATCAGGACGTGGAGCGTGCCCTCGATGGTCCGAAAGCCAACCGATCCGAGGGCCAGCCCTTCGTTGTGCTTCCTCAGCACCGGGTACAGCGCAAGGGCAATGGCAGGGCACGCCAGGGCCCCGACGAACTGGAAGAACGCGCCCAGGATGAATTGGCTTTCGTTCGCCGAGATCCTGGCGAGGTCAACCGGCGACTTGAGGACTGGGGCGACCAGCGCGACGCCGACCAGCTGTGCAATCGTCGCGATCAGGAATGCCACTCCAGCGACGACGGCGATCCTTCGGTTCGAATCCATCTTCTTCTCTCCCGTCCCTGTGGCAGGCCCACCTGTCGTGAGCGCCTGGCGGCGACCTGGCCGTGGCTCGAGGATCACGACCGCTGTCTCGGAGGACCGCAATCGCGCGTAGGCATCGACGTCGTCCCCGACGTCGCGCCAGCCGGCCCACAGGCGCGCCCGCTCGTCGCCCACGGCGGCGCGCGCCCTGATCGTGCGTGGTCCATCGGCCAGGTCGACGGTCGCGTCGGGTCGTGCCTGGAGATTGAGCCACCAGGCCGGCTCGCCCTCCGCCCAGCCGTTCATGGCCAGCGTGACGAGGTTTGGACCATCCTCGTAGTAGCCGAGGATCGCGCTGCGCTCCTCGCCGGAACGACGTCCGATCGTGCGGAGGCGCAGCATCCCCCAACGGGTGGGCGTCGGGCGTCGAAGCCCGACCCGGCCACCGGACGTTCGGTACAGGGCCCGGTGCGCCGTCCAGAAGCCGCGGATGAACCAGCGCGGCGGCAGGTGCGGAGACGGCTCGTGCGTTCCCGTCACGCGAATCTTCTGCTCTCGTCCTGGCGGCAGGTGGGTCGCGCCGGCGGGCGGCCGACCACTTCGGCCGCGCATCGTCGCCCCTGCGCTGCCATCGAGCATCGTCGCAAGACGCGACCCCGGCAAGTGCCGGAGGTCATCAAGTCGGGCCGGCGCTCGGCCGATCGCGTTGGCCGGCTGGCAGGAGTTCGAGGTTCAGGCGCGTTTGCGCGCGAGATCCAGGAAGGGGAGCGGGACAACCGTGGCCCCGACGCGGCCGCGATGGCCTTCGACGGTCCACTCGACCTCGACGCGCGTCCCCGGCGCCGAGGACTGGCGCGGCACTGACGCGAGGCCGATCAGCTCCTTGCGGATCGGGCTCCAGCCGCTGCTGGTCAGCCGGCCGATCTGGTGACCGCCTCGCCCGAATACGGGAACGGCCGCTCGCGAGACCGTGGGCGCCACCGAGGGCGAGAGGCCCTGGGCCGCTGCGAGACGTTCGATGCCCGCCCAGTCGAGTGTCAGCCCGACGAGCCAGCGGGCCGGGCCACCCTCACGCTGCTCGGCGAGCAGCGCCCGCCGTCCCGTGAACGGTCCCGCGGTCAGGTCGACGAAGTGGCCGAGCCCGATCTCGAACGGCGAATAGGCCTGCGCCGGGGTCGTCGCGGAGCGTGAGCTCGTGTAGTCGACGTCGAGCAGGATCAGGCCGGCCTCGAGGCGGACGATGTCCAGCGCGAGCATTCCGGCGGGCCGGATCGCGAAGCCGGCACCCGCCCGGGTCAGCGCGTCCCACAGGGCCGGCGCGTCGGCCGCAGCGACCCACAGCTCATAGCCGAGATCGCCGGTGTAGCCGGTCCGGCTGACGTCCACCGCAAGGCCATCGATCGTCATCGCCTGGCGCCGGAAGTAGCGCAGGCCGCCCACATCCTGGCCGGTGGCGACCTCGAGCACGGCCCGCGACAAGCGGACCCTGCAGCGCCACGGCCGCGACGGCCTCGGTGATGTCGTCGATCTCGACATCGAGGCCGCCCGCGTTCTGCGTCAGCCAGCGCAGCTGGGGCTCGGCCGCCGTCCAGCGGACCGACCGATCGTCGAGGCGCGCGACCGTGCCGTCGTCGACGACCTTGCCGTTGTCGTCGCACCAGGGCGTGTAGAAGACCCGGCCGGGCTCGAGCCGCCGGGCGTCCCGCGTGATGACCCGATCGACGAGCTCGATGGCGTCGGGCCCCGAGACGCGGTACTTGTACAGGGGCGAGACATCGATCAGGGCGGCCGCGTTGCGGATCGCGTTGTACTCGATGTCCGGCGCGTCTGCGTAGACCGATGCGGCGAGATAGCCCGACCACTCGCGCCACTGCAGCGACTGGTTGGCCGGGCCGGTTCGCGGGTGGAACGGCGTGCCGACGGTCACGGGAGCGGCCCACTCGATCGAGTCACCGGCCGAGGATACAGGCGCGGCTCCGGGCGAGATCAGTCGTAGACGAGCACCGGGACGCCCTGGGCGATGAAGTCGTCGGGATTGCGGGTCACGATCGTCGCGTCGTTGAACCAGGCGACGCCGGCGATCAGGGCGTCGCCGACCGTTCGATGGCTCGTGGCGCCCCGAGCGCGGCGGCTCTCGCCGGCCCACCGCGCCGCCTCTGGGTGGGTGCTGACGTATTCAAGGACATCGATCATGCGGCCGATGTCTCGTCGCTGCTCGGGCGTCCCGGCGGACAGCGCTTCACAGACGATCACGTCGCACGTCCACAGGTCCGCTCCATCTTCGAAGAGGCGGAGCACGAGCGCCATAGCGGACGGCCTCCCGGCTGCGTGGTCGATCAGAACGGTGGTATCCAGCAGGTAGATCACGGCTCCCGGTTCCAGCCGGCCCGCATTTCCTTTGCCAGGGCGAGCGCCTGGTCGCCGTCCAGCCAGTCCGGCGTCCCGACGAGGATCCCGGCGGTCTCTCGGAGCACCTTGCCGAGGCGATCCCGTTTCACCCGCTTCTCGACAGCTTCCGCGACGTACTGGCTTCGGCCCCGCGGCCCAGCCAGCTCGTCGACCTGGCGCAGCAGCTCCTCTGGCAGGGTGACGTTGGTTCGCACGAGTGCCATCTCGGTCTCCAGTGTGCAATGAATGCACATACGATCGCACATTCGGACCGGAGGCGCGGTCGGCTACGCTTCAGCGCGGATGAATTCGCAGGAACCCTGGGACGCGATCGTCATCGGCGGCGGCCACAACGGGCTGACCAGCGCCGCCTACCTCGCGCGGGCCGGCTGGCGCGTGCTCGTCCTCGAGCGGCGGCACGTCCTCGGCGGCGCCGCGGTGACCGAGGAGATCGTGCCCGGCTACCGGTTCTCCGTGGCGTCGTATGTCGTCAGCCTGCTGCGGCCCGAGATCATCCGCGAGCTCGACCTCGCCTCGCACGGCCTCGAGATCCTGCCCCTTGACGGCACGTTCACGCCGCTGCCGGAGGGCGCAGCGGCGAGCGCCGGCGTCCCCGGCCCGGACTACCTGTGGCGCGTCAACGACCACGCGAAGACGATCCGCGAGCTGCGACGCTGGTCGAAGCTCGATGCCGAGGCGTACGAGGAGTACGGCCGGCTGATGGTCGAGATGGCCCGGTTCATCAAGCCGATCCTCGGCATCGTCCCGCCGGACCCGACCGGCCTCGACCCGCGCCCGTTCCTGCCACTGGCCGGGGTCGCGCGGGCCTTCGCGGCCCTGCCCCAGCATCAGCAGGCCGTCTTCGTCCAGCTGATGACGATGAGCGCCGCCGAGTTCCTGGACCAGTGGTTCGAGACCGATCCGCTCAAGGCGACGATGTCGGCGTCCGGGATCATCGGCACGTTCGCGGGCATCCGCTCGCCGGGCACGGCCTACGTCCTGCTGCATCACTACATGGGCGAGATCGACGGGGCGTTCCGGGCGTGGGGCATCCCGAAGGGCGGCACCGGCGGCATCAGCGAGGCGATCGCGTCGGCGGCGCGCTCGTTCGGGGCGGAGATCCGGACCGAGGCCCCGGTCGCCCGCATTCTCGAGCGGACCGGCCGCGCCACGGGCGTCGTCCTGGAGTCCGGCGAGGAGATCGCCGCGCGCCATGTGCTCTCCAGCCTCGATGCGAGGCGCACGTTCATCGACCTCCTCGAGCCGGGTTCGCTGCCGCCGGAATTCGAGGCCGACGTCCGACGCATCCGCTACCGCGGCTCGTCCGGCAAGGTCAACCTGGCCCTCGACGCGCTGCCCGACTTCCGGGCGCTGCCGGGTCCCGGCGAGCATCTCCGTGGCGCGATCAGCATCTCGCCCGGGACGGACTGGATGCAGCAGGCCTACGTCGACGCGAAGTACGGCCACTTCAGCGCCCGGCCGTACATCGACATGGTCATCCCGACCCTCGTCGATCCGGCCATGGCGCCGCCCGGCAGGCACGTCCTGAGCTGTTTCGTCCAGTACGCGCCCTACGAGCTTGCCCCGGAGCTCGGCGGCTGGGACGCCCAGCGCGAGGCGTTCGGGGACACGGTGGTCGAGACGATCGCCGAGTTCGCCCCGAACATCCGGGACATCGTGGTCGGCCGCCAGGTGCTGACGCCACTCGACATCGAGCGGGTCATGGGCCTGTCGGAGGGCAACATCTTCCAGGGCGAGCTCTCTCTCGAGCAGCTCTTCTTCAGCCGTCCGGCACCGGGCTACGCACGCTTCGGGACCCCGATCGACCGACTCTGGCTGTGCGGCTCGGCGGCCCATCCGGGCGGCGGGATCATGGGTGCGCCGGGGCGATTGGCGGCCCTGGAGGCGCTGTCCGCCGACGGCCGAGGCCGGCGGTCCCGCCCGGCGCCAGCGGAGGGCGTCCCGTCATGACGAGGCGGACCACCTCGGCGCCGTACGACGCGATCGTCATCGGCGGCGGCCACAACGGGCTCGTCACCGCGGCCCTGCTGGGCCAGGGCGGGCTACGGACCCTCGTCCTCGAGGCCCGCGAGCACGTCGGCGGCGCCGTCGAGACGGCCGAGCTGGCGCCCGGCGTCCGCGTTCCGGCGCTCGCCCAGACGGTCGGCCGGCTGCGGCCTTCCGTGGCGCGACAACTCGAGCTGCGGCGGCACGGGCTGTCGCTCGTCGCGCCTGCGGTCCGCACGTTCGCTCCGCACCCCGACGGCTCGGCGATCACGCTCTGGGCCGACCCGGGTCGGACCGCGGCCGAGCTCCGAGCGCGCTCCGCCCGCGACGCGGCGGCGTGGCCCGAGTTCGACGCCCAGGTCCGGCGAGCCGGCCGCGTGCTGGCCGAGCTGGCCGCGATGACGCCGCCGGATCTCGCCGGCCCGTCCCTTCCCGATGCCGCGGCGGCCGTTCGGCTTCTGCGCTCGTATCGCGGCCTCGGCAAGCGTGAGGCAGGCGCCCTGCTCCAGCTGCTGCCGATGGCCGTCGCGGACCTCGCGAGCGACACGTTCGAGCTGGACCACCTGCGGGCCCTGGTCGTGGCGCGCGGCGTCCAGTCCACCGCGATGGGACCGCGTTCGGCGGGGACGGTCCGGATGCTGCTGGCCGACTCGGCCGGCAATGACGGTGGCGCGGCCGGCCAGACGGTGTTCGCGCGCGGAGGCCCCGGGGCGTTGAGCGATGCCCTGGCGTCGGCGGCCCGGGCGGCCGGGGTCGAGATCCGGACCGGCGCGCGGGTGGTTCGGATCCTCTCGAGCGACGAGGCGGTCAAGGGCGTCGCCCTCGCCAGCGGCGAGGAGATCGCGGCGGCCGTCGTCGTCTCGGGCGTCGATCCGCGCCAGACGCTGCTGCAGCTCGTCGATCCGGTGGCGCTCGGGCCGCGGCTGCGCTGGCGGGCGGGCAACATCCGGGCGCAGGGACGCGTCGCCAAGGTGAACTTCGCGCTCGCCGAGCTGCCCCGTTTCGCGGCGGCCCAGACGATGACCGATCGCGAACAGCGCCTGCGCGGTCGGATCGTCATCGCGCCGAGTGTCGAGTCGCTCGATCGGGCCGACGACGCGGCAACGTTCGGCCGCCTGCCCGAGGTGCCGATGCTCGAGGCGACGATCCCGTCGCTGATCGATCCCGGGCTGATCGAGGATGGGGCTCGCGAGGGAGGCCCCGGCCGTCCGCCGATCCGCCACGTGATGAGCGTCCTCGTCCACCAGGCCCCGTATGCGCTCCGCGACGGCGACTGGGACGCGCGTCGCGACGAGCTGGGCGACCTCGTCGCCCGGACGATCGAACCGTACGCGCCGGGTTTCGAGGGCCTCGTCATGGCCCGCCAGGTCATCACGCCGCTCGATCTCGAGCGGACCTGGGGCCTGACCGGCGGCCATCCGGATCACGCCGAGGCGGGCCTCGACCAGTGGTTCGCCTGGCGGCCGTTGCTCGGCAGCGCGCGCTACCGGCTGCCCCTGACTGGCCTCTACCTCTGCGGCGCCGGGGCACACCCGGGCGGCGGCGTCACCGGCGGACCGGGGGAGAATGCCGCCCGCGAGATCCTGGCCGATCGCCGGCGTCGCCGATGATCGCGGCGCCGATGATCGCCTCACCCGTGACCGCGTCGCCCATCACCCCGTCGCTCCGGCCGTGCCCGCCGCCCGTGCCGTGCCGCCCGGCCCATCAGC
This sequence comes from uncultured Chloroflexia bacterium, assembly GCA_963716375.1. Taxonomy (GTDB): domain Bacteria; phylum Chloroflexota; class Limnocylindria; order Limnocylindrales; family CSP1-4; genus VGPE01. The sequence continues at coordinate 707,690 of OY970306.1, forward strand.
CGGCCTGAGCCTGGGGATCGGCATGACTGCGCTCGTCGCCCGGGTGCTGCGGCTGCCGTCGATCGTGCGCCTGCGCCGCTGGTCCGATGCGCATCCGGCGACCGTCGACCGGCTGATCGTCATCGGGGCGGTCGTCCTCGGGGCCGTGTCCGGGGCGCAGCGCCTCTACGGTGAGCCGCTCACGGCCGGCAGCGTCCTCTACTTCGCGGCAGTCGTGGCGGTCGTGACCGGCGTCATCTACTGGTCGCGCCGCCGCACCCGGGCTCGCGAGGAACGGACGCGGCAGGTCATCGTCGACGAGCGCCTCCGGATCGCCCGGGAGCTGCACGACGTCGTCGCCCATCACGTCAGCGTCATGGGCATCCAGGCGGCCGGCGCCCGGCGCGCGCTCGAGACCCGGCCCGCCGATGAGGCCGTGACGATCGCGTCCGGGGCGCTGGGGGAGATCGAGGCCTCGAGCCGGACGGCCGTGCTCGACCTCCACCGCCTCCTTGGGATGCTGCGGGCCTCCGATGACCAGGGCGGTGTCGCGGACCAGCCGACGCTCGCCCAGCTGCCGGTGCTGCTGGACAGCACGCGTCGCGCCGGTCTACCGGTCGAGATGACGATCGACGGCACGCCCCCGGCCGGCGGGCTGCCCCCGACGCTCGATCGGTCGGCGTATCGGATCGTCCAGGAGGCGCTGACGAACACCCTGCGTCATGCCGGGCGCGGGGCGACCGCGGCGATCGACATCCGCTACCGGCCCCGGGCGCTCGAGCTGCTCATCACCGACCGCGGCGGGTCCGGCGCCGGCGATGCGGGGCCGGGGACCGGCAACGGCCTGGTCGGGATGCGGGAACGGGTCGCCCTGTTTGGTGGCGAATTCTCGGCGGGGCGACGCCCGGAAGGCGGGTTCGCCGTGCGGGCACTCCTGCCGATCGAGGGGACCGGCTCGTGATCCGCGTCGTCGTGGTCGATGACCAGGCCATGGTCAGGACGGGCCTGCGGCTGATTCTCGAATCGGAACCGGACCTCGAGGTCGTCGGGGAAGCCGCCGATGGGCGAGCGGCCGTGGAGGCCGTGCACTGGGGCCATCCCGACGTCGTCCTGATGGACGTCCAGATGCCGGTCCTCGACGGGCTTGCCGCGACCCGGGAGATCGTCGCCGCGGCGACGCCCGGCGCCGGCCCGTTCGTCATCATCCTGACCACGTTCGAGCGGGACGAGTACGTCTTCGAGGCACTCCGGGCGGGGGCTTCGGGCTTCCTCCTGAAGAACGCCCCGCCGGAGGACCTCGTGGCCGCCATCCGGGTCGTGGCCGGCGGTGGCGGCCTGCTCGCCCCATCGGTCACGCGCCGGCTCATCGAGACCTTCGCGAAGGCGCCGGCCGGCAGGCGCCCGGCGACCGACCGGCTCGAGACCCTGACGGAGCGTGAGGTCGAGGTCCTGAAGTTGCTCGCCGCCGGCCTGTCGAATGCGGAGATCGCCGAGCGGCTGATCGTCGGCGAGGCGACGGTCAAGACCCACGTTTCGAATCTGCTGGCCAAGCTCGGCTTGCGCGATCGCGTCCAGGCGGTCGTGTTCGCCTACGAATCGGGGCTCATCGAGGCAGGCCGCGGCTGAGGCGAGCCGTCATCGGACCGCCGTTCCCGGTCGCGACCCCGGCAGATGTCCATGCCGTGCCGCGGCTGTCTCCTCCTCACGGGGGAGAGCCACGACCGCGAGGATCGTCCCTGCGACGGACGGCGGATTCCGACATTCGTCCGATGGCGGCAGCGGGCCCGCGACCGAAGCTCTCCACACCGCCCGGGATCATCCCGGCAGGAGTGGAGACACCACCTTGAGCGCACTTGCACAACTCGCGGCAGAGCCGGCCCGGCCGGCTCCCGCCGCCGTGGCGCTGCCGGCCCGGCCGGCCGCGGCCCCGATGATTCGAACAGCCGGGCTCGGGCGCCAGTTCGGCGGCGCCTGGGCGATCCGTGACGTCGATCTCGAGATCGCCCCGGGCGAAGTGCTCGGCCTGCTCGGGCCCAACGGAGCCGGCAAGACGACGACCGTCCGGCTGCTGACCGCACTGCTCGCCCCGAGCGCGGGCAATGCCTGGATCGACGGCGTCGAAGTCACGGCCGATCCCGACCAGGTTCGGCGCCGCGTCGGCCTGCTGACGGAGACGCCGTCGCTCTACGAGCGGCTCACGGCCTGGGAAAACCTCGAGTTCTTCGGCCGTCTCAACCAGGTGCCCCGAGCGGAGCTCGCCCGGCGAATCGAGCGCTGGCTCCGCCTCTTCGAGCTCTGGGACCGCCGCAACGATCGCGTCGGCGGCTTCTCGAAGGGCATGAAGCAGAAGGTCGCGATCGTGCGGACGCTGCTCCACGAACCGCGGGTCATCTTCCTCGATGAGCCGACGTCGGGCCTCGACCCCGAAGCCGCGTTCCTCGTTCGCGAGGCGATGGCCCGGCTGAAGGCGGACGGTCGGACGATCGTGCTGGCGACGCACAACCTCGACGAGGCGGAACGCCTCGCGGACCGGGTCGCCTTCATCCGCGGCCGGATCGTCCGGATCGACAGCCCGGCCCACCTGCGCCGCCGCGAAGGCGGGACCACGATCGCCATCGAGCTCGCCGCGGACCCTGCGCCGGCGTGGATCGCGGCCGTGGAGGCCGAGCCCGTCGTCCGGTCGGTCGAGGCGGCGGGCCGGGTCCTGACCGTCGGCATTGCCGACCGCGATCGCGACACGCCGGCCGTGCTCCGCGCCGCCGTCGCGGCCGGCGCCCCGGTCATCGGCGTGACCGAGGTCGTCTCCTCGCTGGAGCAGGTCTACTTCGACGTCTTCGGGCTGCGGCCCGGCACGAATGGAGCCAACTGATGTTCGCCTCGACCCAACTCCGACCCGACGTCACCTGGACGGTCATCGGGCGTGAGCTCCGCGAGCTCGCCCGCAATCGCGTCCTGATGGCGGCGGTCGTCATCCCACCGATCATCATGGCGGCGCTGCCGCTCCTCGCCCTGCGGTTCGGCTCGGACAAGGCACTGCCGCCCGAGCTGATCGCGAACATCGTCGCGAGCCGGCCCGAGTGGGCCTCGTTCACCCCGGCGGAGCTCACGGCGGCCTTCGGCCTCCAGTCGATGATCACGTTCTTCCTGCTGCTGCCGGCCACCATCCCGCTCGCGATCGCGGCCTACTCGATCGTCGGGGAGAAGCAGACCAGGAGCCTGGAGGCGGTCATCGCCTCGCCGATCCACACCTCGGAGCTCCTGTCCGGCAAGGTCATCTCGGCGCTCCTGCCGGGGCTGGTCGCGGTCTGGCTGGCCTATGGCGTGCTGGTCGTGCTGGCGACGGTGCTGATCGGCCCGGCCCTCGTGCCGATCCTGACGGATCCCACGTGGCTCGCTGCAGTCTTCGTCCTCGGCCCGGCCATCGGCCTCGGCTCGGTCGTGATCGGGGTGCTGATCAGCTCCCGGGTGACCGATCCGCGGGCGGCCCAACAGCTCGGTACCGTGATGGTCCTGCCGATCGTCGGCTTCGCGGTCCTGCAGGCCCAGAACGGGACGCTGCTGACCGTCGACAACTACGTCACCGCGGCCGCCCTCGTGACGGTCGCCTCGGCGGTCGGACTGCGGGCCGGCGTCCGGCTGTTCGGCCGGGAGACGATCCTGACCCGCTGGCGCTGAGCCGCAGCGGACAGGCCGAGAGCCGCCGGGTGACCGGCGGCTCTTCGATTCGTGGTCGAGGTTCGGGCCGCGCGCCGGGGCTCAGGACGTCGGAATCGTGCCGTTCGGCGTGAGCCCGTCGACGACGCTCGGCAGCGCCGTGCTCAGCTTCGAGACGATGTCGCCCGGGGACATGCCGGTCGTGTTGGCAAGCTGGCCGATGAGGTCGGGCCCGAGCGCGTGGCTCAGCGCGTCCGGCGAGATCGGCTGGTTGGCGCCGGTGCCGACCCACGAATGGGCGACATCGCCGAGGCCCTTGGACTCGAGCATCGAGATGAGCTGGCTGAGCGCCTGCGGCGTGTTGCCGATGCCCACGCCGGACGTCCCCGAGGTCGCTCCGCCCGCCGCGTCGCCCATGACCCCGCCGAGCATCGATTCGAGCCCGCCGAGGCCGCCCGCGCCGCCGGTCGAGCCGCCTGCGCCGCCGCTCGTTCCGCCCGCCGCACCGCCGAGCAGGCCGCCGAGCACGTCCTCGATCCCACCGGTCGAGCCGCCCGCGCCGCCGCCGGTTCCGCCGGCCGCCCCGCCCAGCAGGCCGCCGAGCCCGCCGGCGCCACCGGTCAGGACCGCCAGCAGCAACGCGAACACGCCGCCCTGCTGACCGGTGAGGCTGCCGAGCAGGCCGCCGAGGTCGCCGAGGCCCATGCCGCTGGCCTTCGCCCCTGGCTGGTCGGTCATGTGATCTCCTCCCCGCATCGACCGCGTCCGGATCGATGGACCGTCGGTCCCGAGTCGCTGTCCGGGACAGTATCCGCCTCGACGGCGGGCGACGGCGCGCGGCGACGGCCGGCGACAGCGCACGACCGCGAGTGGCAACCGCCGACGACCCGACGACCGGCGATAACGCGGCCGGCCGCTCCTGGCTACCGCCGCTCGCGTTCCGCCTCTTCGGTCAGGGCCTCGTCCAGGGCCGCCTCCAGCGGTCGATCGGCTCGCCTTGGCGCCTGGAGGGTCGCGTCGGTCGCCGCCGGCAGGCTCGGCTCGAGCGTCCAGGTCCAGCTCCGAAGCCGCTTCAGCATGTGGCGCGCCGTCAGGTCGAGATGGATCGGCGTGACCGCGATGCGGCGATTGACGACCGCGTGGAAATCGGTGCCGGCCGTCGCGACGCCCGAGGGCGGGGGACCGCCGATCCAGTAGTAGGGGATGCCGCGGGGATCGAGGCGCTCGATCAGCTCATCCTGGTAGATCCGCTTGCCCATCCGCGTGACCTCGAAGCCCTCGCATTCCTCGGGCGGGACGGCCGGGACGTTGACGTTGAGCAGCTCGCCCGGCGCGAGGCCGTGCTCGAGGATGTTGCGCGCGACGGCCACGGCGGCCTGGGCGGCGAGGGTGAAATCGGGATGGGCGTAGTACTCCTGCGAGATCGCCAGGGCCGGGCAGCCGTTGATCACGGCCTCCATCGCGGCGCTCACGGTCCCCGAGTAGGTGATGTCGTCGCCGAGGTTCGCCCCGTAGTTGATGCCCGAGGCGACGAGGTCGAAGGAGTGATCGAAGTAGCCCAGGAAGGCGAGGCTGACGGCGTCCGTCGGCGAGCCGTCCACGGACCAGCCCGTCGAGCCGTCGGCGAGCATGCGTTCCCGGACCCGGAGGGGCCGCATCAGGGTCTTGGCGTGGCCGACGGCGCTCTGATTCGTATCCGGGGCGACGACCGTCGTGTCGCCGATCGGGTCGAGTGCTTCCTTCAGGGCCAGCAGGCCGCGGGACTCGATGCCGTCGTCGTTCGTGATGAGGATCCGCGGCCGGCTGGTCCATTCGGCCAGGGGCCGCGCGGTTCGCAGGAGCGCCCGCGGCCGCATCCGCTCCCGGGCGCCCGAGAGCGGCTCGCCCTGCTCGCGGTCGATGTCGCGCCGCTCGACGCGGGCGGCTTCCCTGGCTCCGTCATTCATTCGGTGCGCTCGCTGCTAGCCGCCAAAGCCTGGGTCCGCGGCTAGAGACCCGGGCGTGCTCATCGGTCGCGGCTAGACCGTGAGCGGCAAACGACGAGCACGGGCGTTCGGCTAGCCGCGCCGAACGCTCCTGTGCAAGTTCGCCGGTCATTCGGATTCGATCGCGGCGCGGTCCTTCAGGCGCTTCTGGCGGCCACGCGGCGCGACCTCGACCGGTGGCTCACTCGGCGCCGGTTCGACGGCCACCCCGGGCTCGCGCGGCACGCGCACCACTCGACCTTCCCGGTTCGCGACCCGCTGGGCGGCGCGCTCGGCGACCGTTCCGGCGTCACGCGACTGGCCGAGGTAGTGGAAGAAGAAGGCGCTGATGACGGCCGCGACGGGGATCGCGAAGATCGCGCCGGTGATGCCGGCGATCTTGGAGCCGATCAGGACCGAGCCGAGGACGACGATCGGGTGGATGCCCACCGCCGACTGCATGATCCGCGGCTGGAGGATGTTCATCACGACGAACCAGCCGATGCCCATGACGATCAGGGCCGGCAGCGTCACCTCGGGCTTCAGGACCAGCGCGACGAGGATCGGCGGGATCCACGAGATGAACGGTCCGAAGAACGGGATCGCCATCAGCATGCCCGCCGCGAACGCAACGAGGGGCAGGTAGTCGAGGCCCATCACGGCACAGACGATGCCGGCCACCCCGGCGTAGATCAGGCCCATCGCCGCCTGGCCGCGCAGGAAGCCACCGAACGATTCGGCGACGCTCGTCTCGAGGAGCTGCGCCTCGTCCGCGTAGTTCGGCGGCACGATCCGGAACAGGAACGAGAGGATCCGGTCGCGGTCCACGACCATGTACAGGGACAGGATGAGGATGAAGAGGAGGTTGCCGAGGATGCCGAGGCTGGCCACGGCCAGCTGCTGCAGCGGTCCGACGAGCTGGCTGGCGTAGCTGCTCAGGTTGGCGAGGAAGGCCGTCGCCTGGGCCGTCAGGTCGACCTGGTTGAAGCCAAGCGCGTCGAGGCGGTCCTGCCAGGGCTGCAGGATCTGGGGCAGCTGGTCCCTCAGGGTCGGGACCGATGCGATGAACTTCGTGATCGAGTCGGCCAGCGTGCCGGCGATCAGGATGGCCAGCACGACGATGAAGCCGAGGATCCCGAGGTAGACGAGGACGACGGCCGCGATCCGCGGCAGCGCGGGAATGCTCCGAACGAGGAAGCCGACGATCGGGCTGAGGATGAAGGCGAGCAGCCACGCCAGGAAGAAGATCAGGATGACGTCGCCGAAGTAGAAGAAGACCGACGCCACCTGGGCGATCACGATCAGCGCAACCGCCACGGTGCCGAGCACCAGCAGGGCATTCAGCAGGCGTTGTTGCCGCGGGGTCAGCTCGAAGGCCATGTCAGCGGCCCCAGCCCCCTTACGTGCCGAGATGGATCGCCAATCGGACTGCTCTGGCGCCTCGGCGACGCCCGTCCGGGCTTCATGGTAGACCGCCCGCTCGTTGGGCTGCTTATCGAAGCCCCATGCGTTCACGCACTTCGGCCATCGTGGCCTGGGCGATGGGCCGGATCCGCTCGGCGCCGGCCTCCAGCGCCCGTTCGACGGCAACCGGGTCGGCCATCAGCTCGCGATAGCGCTCGCGGGCCGGCGCGTAGTGCCGGATGATCCGCTCGGCCAGCAGCTTCTTCGTGTCGACACAGCCGGTCCGGGCCGTCCGCTCGCCGTCCCAGACCTCCTCGTAGTCCTCGCCGAAGAACCGATGCATCTGGCAGACGTTGCAGACCTCCGGGCGGCCCGGATCGGTCCGCTTGATCCGCTGCGTGTCGGTGACCATCGACATGACCTGCCGCCGGATCAGGTCCGGCTCGCCAAGGATCTCGATCGTGTTGCCGACCGACTTGCTCATCTTGCGGACGCCGTCCGTGCCGAGGACCGTGGGAGCCTCGGTGAAGACCGCCTGCGGCTCCGGGAACGTGTGGCCGTAGCGGCTGTTGAACGCTCGGACGATCTCGCGGCTCAGCTCGAGATGCGCCGCCTGATCCTTGCCGACGGGCACGAGCGAGGCTTTGTAGATGACGATGTCGGCCGCCTGCAGGACGGGGTAGGTCAGGAGCCCGTGGTTGACGTCGTCGGGCTGGTTCTCGCGCTTCTCCTTGTAGGTCGGCGTCCGCTCCAGCCAGCTGACCGGGGTCACCGTCGAGAAGAGCCACATCAGCTCGGTCACCTCGGGCCGGTGACTCTGGACGAAGAGCGAGCAGCGCTCCGGATCGAGCCCCAGGGCGAGCAGGGAGGCGGCCATCTCGCGGGTCCGCTCGCGCAGGACGTCCGGGTCATGCGTCGTCGTCAGCGCGTGGAAGTCGACGATGCAGTAGATCGCCTCGTAGCGGTCCTGCAGCGCGACGTAGTTGCGGATCGCCCCGAGGTCGTTGCCGAGATGGACGACCCCGGACGGCTGGATCCCGCTGAAGATGCGCGGCGGAGCGCCCGGGCTGGCACTCGATTTGGCGGTCGCGGCGTGCGGCGTGGTCATGGTCGAGGAGTGTAGCGGCCGCCTCACGGCCCCGGTGCGAGGCGGCTGTCCAGTACCATTCCGCGGATGCCTTCCGCTCGTCGTTTCGCCCCGTGAGCGACGGACCGCTCCGGGTCGCGATCCTCGGCGCCGGCACCGTCGGCCGCGAAGTGGCGCTCGCCTTTCTCCAGCACCCGGAACGTCTCGCCCCGATCGATGGCCGGCGACTGGTGCTCGCGGGCGTGGCCGTGCGCGACCTGGGCCGGCACGCGGACTCGTCGATCCCGGCCGACCTCCTGACCGACGCTCCGGCGCACCTGGTCGCCGACCCGGACGTGGACGTCGTCGTGGACGTGATGGGCGGTGACGAGCCGGCGCGGACCCTGACGGCCGTCGCACTCGCGGCCGGCAAGTCGGTCGTCACGGCCAACAAGCACGTCGTGGCGCATCACGGCTCCGAGCTGGAAGCCATCGCCCGGCGGACCGGGGCGAGCCTGCGCTACGAGGCGTCGGTCGGCGGCGGGATCCCGGTCCTCGCGCCGCTGGCGGCCGATCTGGCCGCGAATCGCGTCCTGCGGGTCCGCGGCATCGTCAACGGCACGACCAACTACATCCTGAGTTCGATGGCGCGCGACGGTCGCAGCTACGAGGCGGTCCTCGCCGACGCGCAGGCCGCGGGCTTTGCGGAAGCCGATCCGCGCGGCGACGTCGAGGGCGACGATGCCGTCAACAAGCTGGTGATCATGGCCCGGCTCGCGTTCGGGGCGTGGCTCGTCCCGAGCTCGATTCCGCGCCGCCCGCCGCTCCTTGACGGGCCCGGCCGGCCCGGCATCACCGGCGTCACGGCGGACGAGATGACGGCCGCGGCCGCGCTCGGTCTCACGATCCGGCTGCTCGCCAGTGCCGGCCGCGTCCCGGAATCGAGCGGCGAGGATGCCGCAGACGACATCGCGGACGGGGTGGGCGGCGAGGCGCTGGACGCCGAGGCGCTGGCCGGCGAGGCCGGCCGGGAGGCCGGCGAGGCGGGCGCCACCGGCCTGGCCCTCGAAACGGTGGCGTCGGTCCTCCCGACAGCCGTCCCGATCGAGGGCCCGTTCGGCCACACGATCGGCGTGCTGAACCGGATCGAAATCGAAGCGGAGCCGCTCGGGCGCGTGTCGTTCGGCGGCCCGGGCGCCGGCGGCGCGGCGACGAGCAGCGCGGTCCTCGGCGACCTCATCGCGCTTGCCCGCGGACTCGGGAGCACCTGGGCGGGCCTGCCCGCCGCTCCGGCCGGCCCGCTTGCCGAGCCGATCAAGCGATCGCCGCTGCGCCTCCAGCAGGGCGTCGGCGATCGGGGCTGGTTCGCGTATCTCCCCGGCGTCCGGCCGCACCGGGTTCGGGCGGGCGAGGCCGGCCTGTATGCGGTGGCCACCGCGAGCGGCATTGCCATCCGGTCGGGGCCGGCGCCGATGGCCGTCGTGCGCGCATCGGTGGCGGAGCTGCTCGGCGGGCCGGCGACCGTCACGCTCTATCCGATCGACGAATGAGTCACCCGCCCGACTCGGCGCCCGCGTCCCCGGTCGAACCGTCGGCGGCCCCGGGCGCGGGCGGCCGGGCGGTTTCCGGCGGCTCGGCGGCCCCGGGCCCGTCCTCGGGTCCCGGCCGTCCGCGGCTCCTCGAGCGCTACCGCGAGTTCCTGCCCCTGACCGAGGCCACGCCGCGACTGACCCTCGGCGAAGGGTTCACCCCGCTCGTCCACGCCCAGCGGCTCGGGGCGGCCCTCGGGCTGTCGCAGCTCTATCTCAAGGTCGAGGGCCAGAACCCGACGGGCTCGTTCAAGGATCGGGGCATGGTCCTGGCCGTGGCCCGGGCGGTGGAGGCCGGCGCGAGCGCGATCATCTGCGCCTCGACCGGCAACACCTCGGCGTCCGCGGCGGCCTATGCAGCGGCGGCCGGCCTCGAGGCCGTCGTCGTCCTGCCACACGGCCAGATCGCCCACGGCAAGCTGCTCCAGGCACTGCTGGCCGGGGCGAAGGTCGTCGAGATCGACGGCAATTTCGATGCCGCCCTCGGGATCGTCCGGGAGCTCGGTGAGCAGACGATGCACCCGATGACGCTCGTCAACTCGGTCAACCCGCACCGGATCGCGGGGCAGATGACGGCCGCCTTCGAGGTCTGCGACGACCTCGGCCGGGCGCCCGAGGTGCTGGCCATCCCGGTCGGCAATGCCGGCAACATCACGGCCTACTGGGCGGGCTTCTCGGCGTATCGCGCCGCCGGCCGGGTCGACGCGCGACCGCGACTGCTCGGCTTCCAGGCGGCCGGGGCGGCGCCGATCGTCCTCGGCCACGCGGTCGAGCAGCCGGAGACGATCGCCACGGCCATTCGAATCGGCAACCCGGCGTCCTGGCAGGGGGCGCTGCGGGCCCGCGACGAATCCGTCGGCCTGATCGATTCGGTCACCGACGACGAGATCCTGGCCGCCTATCGCGACCTCGTCCGCCTCGAAGGCGTGTTCTGCGAGCCCTCGTCGGCGGCCTCGGTTGCCGGCCTCCGATCCGCACGGGCCGGCGGTGTCGTGACGGGCGATCCGACCGTCGTCTGCGTCCTGACGGGCAACGGCCTCAAGGATCCGGACACGGCGACCCGATCCGCGCCGCCGATCCTGCGGGCCGGGGCATCGGCCGCCGCCGTCACCGCGGCGCTCGGCTGGTGAGCGCCATTCGCCGGCGCGGCGCCGGGGACCGGCCGTGATCCACTGGCTCGCGGAGCTCGATGGCCGCCGGATCACGGTCGAGGTGCCGGCCACGTCCGCCAATCTCGGGGCGGGCTACGACTGCCTCGGGCTCGCGATCGACCTGACGAACCGGATCGAGCTCGAAGTCCGCAGCTGGAGTCGTGGCGAGATCGAGCTGACGGTGACCGGCGAAGGCGCGGCCGAGCTGAAGCCCGATCGGACGAACCGGTTCGTCCGGGGCTTCGAAGCCGCGCTGGGCATGGCGCGGGGCGAGCTGCCGGCCGCGGCCGGCTGGCGGATCACGATGTCCAATGCGATCCCGCTCGAGCGCGGGCTCGGTTCGTCGGCCGCCGCGACCGTGGCCGGCCTGGTCGCGGGCAACGTGCTGACGGGGGAGCGCCTCACGACGCCCGACCTGCTGCACCTGGCAATGGAGATCGAAGGCCACGCCGACAACGTCAGCGCGGCGCTGCTGGGCGGGTTCGTCGTGGCCACCGCGGCCGGCGGCCCGGTCGAAGCGATCCGGTTCGATGTGCCGCGGGACCTCCGCCTCGTGCTGTTCATCCCGGACGTGCGCTTCGAGACGAGCGCGATGCGGGCCGTCCTGCCGAAGAACGTGCCACTCGCGGACGCCGTCGCGAACCTCGGGCGCGTGGCGGTCGGCGTCGCCGGCCTCGCCACGGGCCGCCACGAACTGCTGCGGCTGCTCACGGTGGACCGCCTCCACGAGCGGTATCGCGCGGCGGCGTATCCGCAGCTGCCGATCCTCATCGAGGCGGCCCGGGAGGCGGGCGCCATCGGGGCGTGCCTGTCGGGCGCGGGCTCGACCGTCATCGCGTTCGCGGACGCGGTCGACACCCTGACCCAGATCCAGGCCGCGCTCACTGCCGCGGCCGCCGAGGCAGACCTGCCCGGCCGCCTCCTCATCGTCTCGCCCCGGAACGAAGGCGCCAGGGTGTTGAGCCTGGGGTAGGGGAGGCGGCCGGCTCGGGGCGGCTCGGCGGCCGGGCTGTGCGGCCATTCGCCAGGCGGATCTTCGCCCGGGCCCGATCGGCGGCTCGGCGGCCGGGCTATGCGGCGGTTCGCCCGGCGGCCCATCGCCCGGGCCCGGCGGCCGTTCGCCCGGGCCCGATCCCGGGGCGCACCCCGCGCGATGCACGCTGCATGTTCATTCATGGGGCTGCGGCGACGCCTGCGACCCCGGGCACGCGGCGCCCATGCCCCCAGTCGAACGAAACGCACATGACGCGATCGATCTGGCGCGTTACGACCGGCCCAGGCCCCGGATTCGGCATGGGTCCCGAGGTAAGGCCGAGTGCAGTGCCTCAGATGAACATGTGGCGATCGTGCCGGGCATCAGGCGTTCCGAACTGGCCATCGAGGCCACAACCCGCGCCCGTGACCAGCGGATCCGGCTCGGCGCCGAGATCCGTGCCCTCGGTGCACGTCACATGTTCATTTCGGACACTTCGCGAGGTGCGTGGCGATCTGAGCCGGTGGTCGGGCAGCCAGATCGACCACGACGCACATGTGGCGATCGCCGCACTGCCGAACGACGCCCGCTGGGCCACCGCCACGGCCTACCGGCTCGGCTAAGGCCGAGTGAAGTCACTCAGATGAACATGTAGCGGTCATGCCCGGCGTCAGGCGCTCCCAACTGGACATCGAATCGGCACGCCGTGCGCTCGAGCAGCGCGTCCGCATCGGCAGCGAGATCCGGGCCATGCGCGAGCGCCGCGGCTGGACGCGAACGGACCTTGCCGCGCGAGCCGGGATCGGCCGCATGGTCCAGGGCCGGGTCGAACGCGGCTTGACCAACCTCGATCTCGAGCTCCTCGAGCGCATTGGCCTCGCCCTGGGCCGCCCGATTCTCGTCACCTTCGGCCGCGACCTGATGGAGTTGCCTGCGGACGCCGGCCACCTGGCCATGCAGGAGCTGGTTCTGCGCCTCGGTCGAGCGGCCGGGTACCGCGCCACGGTTGAGGTGCCGAGCCGCCCTTCGGACTCCTGGCATTCGATTGATGTCGTCCTGACCGATGCCGTCGGCCGCTGCCAGATCATCGTGGAGTGCTGGAACACCATTGGTGACGTCGGCGCGGCGGCCCGCTCGACCGAGCGCAAGAGTTGCCGATCTCGAAGCCGCAGGCGCGGGTCGAGCGGGACCCACCGTCGTGGTCGGCGCGGTCTGGGTCGTTCGTGCGACTGCGCGCAATCGGGCGCTGCTGCAACGCTATCCGGAGGTCTTCGCCGCGGCGTTCCCGGGGTCATCACGAGGATGGGTCGCGGCGCTGCTAACCGGTTGTGCACCACCAACGGGCAGAGGTCTCATCTGGTCGGATGTCGGCGCGACCCGGATCGTCGAGTGGCGCCGCCTGCCGTGAACGATCCATGTTCATGTTCGCCACTTCGCGGGGCCCTTGCTGGCAGAAACCCCTGCGAGGAGCGCGCGTCAGAGGGTTGGCGCACATGAGGCGATCGAATTGGCGGCCAACGATGCCCTCCTCGACATTCGAAGGATACGAATGCATCGAAACGACCGGCCGAAGTCGCCGGAATGAACATGTGGCGATCACCATGAGGGACGAAGCAACCACCGGGTCGGTGCTGGCACCTCGGCGCGACGCGGATCTTCGAGTGGCGACGCCAGCGGTCCGGGCCGGCTCGGGGACCGGCCGGTCAGGCCTGAGCGGCCGTGTGGCCGGCCACGAACGCGAGCACCTGCCGCCAGGCGTCGGTCGAGGCGTCCGCGAAGTCGGCGGCCTTGCGGTCGAAGAAGCTGTGCGGCGCTCCGGGATAGGCCAGCAGTTCGTGCTCGACGCCGGCGGCGGTCAGCGCCCGGTCGAATTCGTCGCGCGCCTCCTGCGGGATGCCCTGGTCCGCGCCGCCGAACAGCCCGAGGATCGGGGCATGCATCTGGCCGGCGACCTCGACCGGGGCAGGTGAGCCGTTGCGCGCCGGACCCGTCGGCGAGCCGTAGAACCCGATCGCACCGGCCAGGTGGAGATCCTGCGCCGAGGTCAGGAACGCCAGCCGGCCACCGAAGCAGAAGCCGACGCTGAACAGGGATCGGACCCGCCCACTGGCCCGCAGCTCCTTCGCCCCTGCGGCAATGTCGGCGGCCAGGGTCGGGTAGGTGGTCTGCCCGACGTGAGGCTGGTAGTCGAAGGATTCGTCGCGAGCACTCGATGGAGCCGTCCGGGCGAAGTAGTCGATCGCCAGGCTGTCGATCCCGGCCTCGGCGAAGCGCAGCACCAGCTCTTCGTAGTAGTGATGGAGGCCGCGGACATCGGGCAGGACGAGCATGCCGGCACCGGTCGGCTGGGCTGCCCGCGCGAGGAACGCGTCGAACACGGTGCCGTCGGCCGCCGTCAGGCTCAATCGGCCAGAGTCGAGCGCCCCGCCCTCGATCGGCGCGATGGGCGGCTGGCTGTCGAGATCGAAGCACATGACGGACACCTCCGGACTGGCGGGCGCTCATCGTAGCCCGCCGGATCGGGCCCGGCCGAGGCGCCGCGATGCCGGAAGGCTCCTCGGCCACCCAGCACCAAGGTGGTGCGTCCTGGCCACGGTCGAACCGGGAGGCCGGAGAGCCACTGCTAGAATGCCGCCGATGCCTGCCACCCTCGTCGTCCAGAAGTTCGGCGGTTCGTCGCTGGCGGATGCGGACCGGATTCGCCGCGTCGCCCGGCGGATCGCGCGCGAGCGTGCGCAGGGTTCGCAGCTCGTGGTCGTCGTCTCGGCAATGGGCGATACCACGGATGAACTGCTCGCCCTGGCGGCCGCGATCACGGACGAGCCGGATTCCCGCGAGCTCGACATGCTCCTCGCGACGGGCGAGCACCAGAGCGCGACGCTCGTCTCGATGGCGCTCCACGCGCTCGGCGTGCCGGCGATCTCGCTGACGGGCGCCCAGGCGGGGATCACCACGGATGGCCGCTACGGCCGGGCCCGAATCGCCCACGTCGATCCCCGCCGCGTCCGCTCCGAGCTGGCGGCCGGCAAGGTCGTGATCGTGGCGGGCTTCCAGGGGGCGAGCTCGCTCGCGAATGGCACCGAGCCGGTCGCGCCCGGCCAGACCGCTCCGGACGCAGGCTCGGGACCGGCGGGCGGCGGCGCCGGAGCCGTGTCGACCGACTCTGCCGCGCCGGCCGCGTCCGGAACTACGGCCGCGTCCGCCACCTCGGCTGCCTCGATCACATCGGCCGCCGCGGCCGCCGCCGACAGTGCGGCCCTGGCGACGGCCATCCATGCCGCCGAAACGACGACCCTGGGCCGCGGCGGATCCGACACGACGGCCGTGGCGCTTGCCGCTCGACTCCACGCCGACCGCTGCCAGATCTTCACCGACGTCCGTGGCATCTACACGGCCGACCCGCGCCTCCTGCCCGACGCTCGCCAGCTGCGGGTCATCGGCTACGAAGAGATGCTCGAGATGGCCCAGCACGGCGCCCAGGTCATGCAGACCCGGGCCGTCGAGCTCGGCTGGGTCAACAACGTCGTCATCGAGGTCCTCAGCAGTTTCGAGGACGCGCCCGGAACGCTCATTCAGGAGGACCCGTTCGTGGAACAGCGCAACAAGGTGCGGGGCCTCGCCCACGATCGCAACGTGGCCAAGGTCACGCTCGTCGAGGTGCCCGATCGGCCCGGCGTCGCCGCAGCGATCTTCACGCCGCTCGCGGAGGCCGGCGTCAGCGTCGACATCATCGTCCAGAACATCGGCCACGGCGGGACGACGGACGTGAGCCTGACGCTGCCGAAAGTGGATCTCGCCAAGGCCCGGCGGATCCTCGAGCCGATCGTGCGGGAACTGGGCGCCCGCGAGATGACGACCGATTCGGCCGTCGCCAAGGTCTCCATCGTCGGCGCAGGGATCCAGAACACGCCGGGCTACGCGGCCCGGATGTTCGCCGCCCTTGCGAGCGCCGGAGTCAATATCGAGATGATCGCCACCAGCGAGATCCGGATCACCTGCCTCATCGGCGAGGACAGCGTCGAACCGGCTCTCCGTGCCCTGCATTCGGCGTTCCAGCTGGCCCGGCCGGACGATGTCGATTCGAGCGCGGCCATGCTTGCGGCGTCAGGCACAGCGGGCCCGGCCATCGCTTCGTGACGGACGCGCCGTTCTTCTCCCGGCAGGAGCGGTTTGCGGTCGTCGGCTCCACCAACGATGTCGTGCGCGGCTGGCTCGCCGCCGGCACGCCGGAAGTCTGCCTCGCGCTCGCGGATGAGCAGAGTGCCGGCCGCGGCCGCGACGGCCGAACGTGGGTCGCGCCGCCTGGTTCGTCGCTGCTGCTGAGCCTCGGGTTCCGGCCGACCTGGCTCGAACCGGATCAGGCCTGGCGCCTGGCGGCGATCGTCTCGCTCGCGATGGCCGACGCGGCCGAGGAGGCGGCGGGCCTGCCGGACGGGCTGATCCAGTTGAAATGGCCGAACGATCTCGTGGCCGAGCTGAACGCGAGCGTGGCGCCGGCCGCGGCGGGCGCGACCTCGGCCGCCGCGACGCTCGGCCGCCGCGACCTCGGCCGTGAACGGGGCCGAAGGCGCCCCCGCCTGGCAGCCGATCCGCAAGCTCGCCGGCGTCCTCGGGGAGACCGATGGCCTCGGCACGTCCGATCCGCGCGTCGTCATCGGCCTCGGCATCAACGTCGACTGGGCGAACGCCGACGTTCCGGCCGACCTCGCCGGCCGGATGACCAGTCTCCGCGAGGCGTCGGGCGGCCGGCCCGTGGAGCTGATGACGCTGCTCGACGCGTTCACCGTGCGCCTCGAGCCGCGCGTGCTCGCGCTCCGTGACGGGCGATTCCCGGTCGCCGATTGGACCGAGCGGCAGCTGACCACCGGCCGCTGGGTCGATCTGCAGCTGCCAGACGGTGGCACGGACCACGTCCGGGCCCTTGGCGTGGACGTCCGCTCCGGCGGTCTCGTCATCGAGGACCCGACCGCACCCGGAGGGGAGCGGACCATCCTCACGGGCGAGATCCACCACCTCCGGGTGGCGGCCGATCCAACCCCCGGGACGCTCGCCAGCGACGCCCGACCGGCCGCGTCGCTCGTCGGGCAGGTGTAACGAAATGGCGCGACCGGGGTTGAGGATGGTGAGGGCCATGCGTCAGGCCGCCGGCGACCCCGCCCATGGGGCTCCGTCCCGGCTGGCGCGCCTCGATCGGGACCGTCATCTCGTCGTCGCGGCGCAGGCGGACCTTGCCCAGTTCGACGCCCTGTACCGCAGGTATCTCGCGCAGGTGTACAGCTTCGCCTACTACGAGCTCGGCAACCACGCCGATGCCGAGGACGCCACCGAGCGGACGTTCCTCTCGGCGCTGACCGCGCTGCCCCGCTTCGAGGAGCGGGCGAGGCCGGCGGACGGCGAGGGCGCCTCGACGTTCCGGATCTGGCTGTTCCAGATCGCCCGCAACGAGATGGCCACCCAGCTGCGGGACCGCCGCCGTCATCCGCAGGTCGACCTCGACGAGATCCTCGGGCTCGAGGCGGCCGACGATCCCGCCGCGACCGCCATCGGGCGCGCGGATTCGGCCGGCGCCTGGGCCGCCGTGGCATCGCTGCCACTCGACCGCCGCCGCGCGATCTGGCTGAAGTTCGTCGACCAGATGTCCACGGCCGAGATCGCCGGGGTGCTGGGGCGCAGCGAGGGCGCCGTGCGCGTGCTGATCCATCGCGGGCTGCGCTCCCTGGCGCGCGACCTCGGCGGGCCCGACGCCCGCCGGCGACGGCCGCAGTGACGGATGCCGCGGCCGGCGACGATCTCGAAGTCGAGGCGCTGCTGACCGACCACTACCTCGCCTCCCTCCTCGCGGCGCGCGACCGGCGGGCGCAGGACGTGCCGGCGGACCTGCGGCTCGATCCCGAGCTGCGCGTCGTCGCGCGCCGGCTCGACGCCGAGCTTGGCCGGGTCCACCCGTCGTTCCATTTCGAGGAGCGGCTGGCGACGCTGCTGGCGGAGCGGGCCGCCTCGATGCAGCTGGCGAGGCGCCGCGCGTCACCCGGCGCTGGTCCGGCCCCGATCGCGATCTCGACCGCCGGGTCTCCCGACGCCACCCCGCAGGAGCTCGCCGTCGTGCCGGGCGCACCGGCCGGACACGAAGAGGCGGCATTCCGTCGCGCCCGGGCCTGGGCGCGAGCCGGTTCGATGCCCTGGGCGCACTCGCACATCGACGGCCCGCGACCGCTCCTGATCGGCAGCGCCCTGACGTCGGCCGCGATCTCGCTGGCCGGGGCCTACATGGCCTGGCGCCGCGGCCGCCCGGCCTCCGGGCCCATGGCGCGTGCCGTGCGGGCGGTCCACCCATCGCGATCGACTCGCGGTCTCGGCGGCCCGGTTCGAGCGCCGCGCGCCGCCAGCCGGGGCGGGCTCCGCTGATGCCGATCAAGCTGCCCTTCCGGCCCCGCCGCGACGCCTACCCGGCCGACCTCTGGACGAAGTGCCCCAACTGCTCCGAGATGCTGTTCAACAAGCAACTCGACAAGGCGCTCCGCGTCTGCACCCATTGCGGCCACCACTTCCGGCTGGGAGTGCCGGCCCGCCTGGAGTTGCTCCTCGACGAAGGCACGTTCGTCGAGCGCGATGCCGGCCTCGAGTCCGTCGATCCGCTCGAGTTCGTCGACCAGAAGCCCTACCCCGACCGGGTCGCGGCCGCCCAGCTGGCGACGGGCCTGCGTGACGCATTGGTCTGGGGCACCGGCACGATGGACGGCCGAACCGTCGCCATCGCCGTCATGGACTTCTCGTTCATGGGTGGCTCGATGGGCGCCGTCGTCGGCGAGAAGGTCGCCCGGGCCGCGGAAGCCGCGATCGCCGAGCGCCTGCCCCTGGTCATCGTCTCCGCCTCCGGCGGGGCGCGGATGCAGGAGGGGACGCTCGCGCTCATGCAGCTGGTGAAGACCGTCGCGGCCATCGAACGCCTGCGCGCCGCCGGCCTGCCGTACCTCTCGATCCTGACCGACCCGACGACGGGCGGCGTCTTCGCGTCCTTCTCCGTGCTGGGTGACATCAACCTCGCCGAGCCGGATGCGCTGATCGGCTTTGCCGGCGCTCGCGTCCAGGCCGGCACGATCGCGCAGGAGCTGCCGCCGGGCTTCCAGCGCGCCGAGTTCCTGTTCCGCCATGGGTTCGTGGATCGGGTCGTGCCACGGGCCGATCTCCGGGCCGAGGTGATCGCGCTGCTGCGCTACCTCGCGCCGCCGATCGCCGCGGGCGAGCTGGACACGTGGACGCAGGGTTCGGGCGGGTCGGCGTTCAAGCCCTTCTCGGGCCTCATCTCGGCCCTGACGGACAAGGTGGCGGCCGAACCGGTCGATGCGACCGCGCGACCGGGGACCACCGCGAACGGGGCCGTCCCGAAGACGACCCGACGGGCCACGGGCGGCACGTCGCTGCTGAATGGCCGGGCGCCACGGGGATCGGGGCGGCCGGCGACAACGACCCCGGCAGCGCCGGCCGCGGGCTCGACCTCCACCTCGACCACGAAGGGCCAGCCCGCCTCGAAGGCGGCGTCGACACCGAAGGCCGCGCAGGAGTCGACGGCAGATGGGCCGGCCGCGGCACCGACGCCGGCCACCGCGCCCGCCCCGCCCGCCCCGGCCGCGACACCGGCCGCGGCACCGACACCGGCCGCCTCCCCGGCATCGGCGCCCACCCCGGTCGCGGTCGCCGCCGGCGCCCCGCCGTCCAGGGACACGTCACCGGCCGCGTCGCGGCCAGACAGATCCGAGTCCGGCCGTGGTTGAGCGCATTCGCAGCCGGAGCCGTGGCGGCGCCCCCGCTGCCCCCGTGGCCGGACCGCCGCCGGAACCGGCCATGGACGACGCCCCGGATCCCGCGGCCGCCAACGAGGCCGCCGTCTGGGCACGCGTGCAGCTGGCCCGGGCCCTCGGCCGGCCGCGGACGCTCGAGCTGATCGGCGGCATGGCCGACGACTTCATCGAGCTGCACGGCGACCGCCTGTTCCGCGACGACGAGGCGATCGTCGGCGGACTGGCCGCCATCGGCGGCCGGCGAGTGATGGTCATCGGCCACCAGAAGGGCGCCGAGACGGACGAGAACATCCGCCGCAACTTCGGCATGGCGCACCCGGAGGGCTATCGCAAGGCGATGCGGTTGATGGAGCTGGCCGAGCGATTCGGCCTCCCCGTCGTCACCCTCGTCGACACGCCCGGCGCCTCACCCGGCGCCGGCGCCGAGGAGCGTGGCGTGGCCGAGGCGATCGCCCGGTCGATCGGCCTCATGACGCGGCTGCGAACGCCGATCGTCACCGTCATCACCGGTGAGGGCGGCTCGGGCGGCGCGCTGGCCATCGCGGTCGGTGACGTCGTCATCGCGCTCGAGAACGCGGTCTACTCCGTGATCACCCCCGAGGGCTGCGCCTCGATCCTCTGGCGAACCCCGGACCTCGCCCCCCGCGCGGCCGTGGCGATGCGCATGACGGCCGTCGAGCAGCAGGCACTCGGGGTCGTCGACATCGTCGTCGAGGAACCCGCGGGCGGCGCCCAGAACGACCACCTCGGAACGGCTCATCGGCTGCGCGCGGCCGTCACGACCGAGCTCGACCGCCTCGCGGCCATGCCGCTGGACGCGCTGCTCGAGGCCCGCTACCAGCGGTACCGCTCGATCGGTCCGTTCGAGATGGCCCCGGAGCCACCGCTGGCGCCGTCGGATCGGCCCGGGTTCGCCGACCGCCTTCGCACGCTCATCGGACAGGGCCGGCAGTCGCTCGGTGGAGCGGCGACCGGCTCGCCGCGCCGCGACGAGCCGCCGGCTCGGGACGAGGTCTGACGATGGCCGACCAGGACCGCACCACCGCCGAACGACTCGCCGATCACCGTCGCATCCAGCATCTCGCCGAGGAGCTGCTGCCGGAGCTGGCCGGCCGCCTCGCCGCGGGCGGCCTCGGCGAGATCGAGATCCGCGAGGACGGCTGGCGGATCCGGGTCCGCCGCCCGGCTGGCACCGGCCACCGCGGCGAGGTTCGACGCGCCCAGGAACGGCCGAGGGCGGCCGGCGTCAACGCCGGCCAGGGCGGCGCGGCGCCAATCGATCGCGAGGAGACTGCGTCGCGCGGCCGGGGTGGCGCCCCCGACCCGACGACCGCCATCGGCACAGGCGCCCTCGGCGGCGACCCCCTGGACCCCGAGACGTCGGGACATCGCCTCGATGAGCACCGGGTCGTGGCCACTTCACCGGCGGTCGGCATCTTCCAGTCGCGGCCCGAGATCCGGTCGGGGAGCCGGGTCCGTGCCGGCGACCGCCTTGCGTTCGTTGACCTGCTCGGGGTCCCGCAGGACGTCGTCGCTCCCGGGTGACGGCGTGGTGGTCGAGACGCTCGTGGACCAGGGTGACGGCGTCGAGTACGGCCAGGACCTCGTCGTCATCGAGCTCGTCACGGGCCTCGGCGCCGCCCCGGTCGGGCAGGCCGGCTGATGGTCTCCAAGATCCTCATCGCCAACCGCGGGGAGATCGCGCTCCGGATCCTGCGCGCCTGCCGCACGCTGGACCTGCCGGCCGTCGTCGCCTACAGCGAGGCCGACCGGGAGAGCCTGCCGGTCATGCTGGCCGACGAGGCGATCTGCATCGGTCCGGCGGACGCGCGCCGCAGCTACCTTTCGGCCGCGGCGGTCATCTCGGCCGCCGTCGTGACCGGCTGCGACGCGATCCATCCGGGCTACGGCTTCCTGTCCGAGGACGAGGACTTCGCGGAAGTCGTGCGGGCCCACGGCCTGACGTTCATCGGCCCTTCGGCGGCCGTCCTCGAGCGGTTCGGCTCCAAGGAGGCGTCCCGCCGCCTGCTCGGGGGCTTCGGGCTGCCGACCGTGCCGGGCTCCGACGGGATGCTCCGCGACGACCAGCACGCCCTCGACGAAGCGGAGCGGATCGGCTACCCGGTCCTCCTCAAGCCGTCGGCCGGCGGCGGCGGCAAGGGCATGCGGATGGTCCGCTCGAGCCGCGAGCTCGAATCGGCGATCAAGGTCTGCCGCTCGGAGGCGCGGGCCGCATTCGGCGACGATTCGCTCTACCTCGAGAAGTGGCTCGAGGAGAACCGCCACGTCGAGGTCCAGGTGGCCGTCGATCGCTATGGCCATGGCGTCCACTTCGGCGAGCGCGACTGCTCGGTCCAGCGCCGCCACCAGAAGATCATCGAGGAGGCGCCGACGCCCGCCCTGTCCGAGGAGGCGCGGGCCGATCTCTGCCAGCGCGCGCTGCGGGCCGTCGTCGGGGCGGGCTACGAGAACGTCGGCACGCTCGAATTCCTCGTCGACGCGCAGGGCGACTTCTACTTCATCGAGATCAACTGCCGCATCCAGGTCGAGCATCCGGTGACCGAGGCGCTGACCGGCATCGACATGGTCGCGACCCAGATCCGGATCGCCGCCGGCGAACCGCTCGGCTTCAACCAGCACGATGTCGTACCGGCCGGCCACGCCATCGAGTTCCGGATCAACGCCGAGGATGCCGCGGACGACTTCCGGCCCCAGGCCGGCCGGATCGAGCGCTACCTGCCGCCGGGCGGCCCCGGCATCCGGATGGACTCGCACCTCTACGCGGGCTACGAGGTGCCGCCCTACTACGACTCGCTGCTCGCCAAGCTGATCGTCTGGGGCGTCGATCGCGAGGAGGCGGTCGCGCGGTCGCGCGTTGCCCTCGACGAGCTCCAGATCGAGGGCATCGTCACCAACATCCCGATCCACCGCGCCCTGCTCCAGAACCCGGCGTTCCTCGAGGGCCGGATGACGACGAACCTGCTCGATCGCCTCGGCGGGGCGGCCTTCCTCGCGGCCGCGCACCGGACGTGACGAGCGGCGTCCTTGCGTGCAACGCTGCACGCAATCTCGTGCGCTGCCCTATCGCCGTGATTGACACTGCCCCCGTAGTCATCGCCAGGAGGCGCCCGTGACCGACGTTGCTCCAGCCGTCCCGAGTGGGACGGTCCACACGACCCGCGAGATCGAGGCGCTGATCCCGCATCGCTGGCCCTTCCTCCTGGTGGACCGGATCGTCGAGTACGACGAGGCGGCGAAGCGGATCGTCGGCCTCAAGGCCGTGACGGCCGGCGAGTGGTATTTCCAGGGCCATTTCCCGGGCCTGCCCGTCATGCCCGGCGTGCTCCAGGTCGAGGCGCTGGCCCAGACGATGGCGGTGTTCGTGGCAAAGCAGCCGGGCTTCGGGGACCGGATCGGCCTCTTCGCCGGCATCGACGACTGCCGCTTCAAGCGCGTCGTCCAGCCGGGCGACACGCTCCGGCTCGAGATCACGATGGAGAAGCTCGGGACCCGCTTCGGCCGCGGCCGGGGCATCGCGAGTGTCGACGGCGAAACGGCCTGCGAGGGCACCTTGAGCTTCATCATCCCGAATGCCGGAGTCCTGCGCTGATGGCCCGCGTCGCCGTTCTCTCCGACGTCCATGGCAACGCCGTGGCCCTGGCCGCGACCCGTACCGCGATCAAGGCGGCCCGCGTTGACGCGATCCTCGTCGCCGGTGACCACGTCCTGAACGGCCCCGATCCGGCGGGCGCCGTCGACGGCCTCCGCGAGCTCGAGGCCGAGGGGGCCATCGTCATCCAGGGCAACACCGACATCGCCGTGGCGGACTACGACTACAGCGCCGCGTTCCCGTGGCAGACCGACGGCGTACCCGACCAGATCCGGCGGGCCGCGGAATGGGCCAACGAGGCCCTTGGACCGGAGCGCCTCGACTGGCTGCGGCGCCTGCCGGCCGAGCGGCGCATCCGCATCGCGGACGTCCTGATCCTCGTCTGCCACGGATCGCCAGGCTCGCAGACGGCGGGCTTCGACCAGGCGCTCGACATCAGCGTGACCGTCGAGCGGACCGCCCGGACCGACGCGCAGGTGATCGCCTGCGGCCACACGCACCTGCCCGAGGTCCGCGACCTCGGCTGGAAGCAGATCGTCAATGCCGGCAGCGCCGGGTGGATCTTCGACGGCGACCCCACCGCCTCCTGGGCCCTGATCGAGATCGACGGCGAGCAGGTCACGGCCGAGATCCGCCGGACGGCCTTCGACGCGCTCGCGGTCAGCAACGCCCTCACGGCGCGCGGACTGCCCGGCGACGTCTATCGCGCGGCGACCGTCCGGACGGGAAAGCTGGTTCGATGACCTGGCAGGGCGGGCAACCGCCGTCCGGCCGGCCGCGCGTCGTCGTCACGGGCCTCGGCCTGCTCACGGCGCTCGGGACCTCGGTCGAGACGACGTGGCAGGGCCTGGTGGCCGGCCGGTCGGGCGTGCGCCGGATCGAGGCCTTCGACCCGGTCCGCCTCAGCTCCCAGATGGCCGGCGAGGTCCGGGACTTCGATGCGAGCCACGTCCTGGGCCCCAAGGATCAGCGCCGGATGGACCGGTACATCCAGTTCGGGCTCGTCGCGACGCGCGAGGCGATGGACATGGCCGGCCTGCCCGATCGAATCGAAGGCGATGATGCCGAGCAGACCGGCGTCATCCTGGCGACCGGCCTCGGCGGCGTGAACACGCTCTTTGACCAGCTCCAGGTCTACGTCGAACGCGGCCCCGATCGCCTCAGCCCGTTCCTGATCCCGATGGGCATCGCCAACGTCGGCGCCGGCCAGATCGCGATCAACTACGGCCCGCTCGGGCCGAACTTCGCGACGGTCAGCGCCTGCGCGTCGAGCGGCCACAGCATCGGCGAGGCCTACGAGACGATCCGGCGTGGCGACGCTCGAATGATGTTCGCGGGCGGCGTCGAGGCCGGCATTCATGAAGCGCTGGTCGGCGGGTTCGCGGCGATGCGGGCGATCTCGACCCGCAACGACGATCCGGCCGGCGCCTCCCGGCCGTTCGACCAGGGTCGCGACGGGTTCGTGGTGGCCGAAGGGGCCGGCATGCTGATCCTCGAGGAGCTCGAGCACGCGCAGGAGCGCGGCGCGCCGATCCTGGCGGAGCTGATCGGCTATGGCGCAACCGCCGACGCGTTCCACATCACGCTGCCGCCGCCGGGCGGGATCGGCGCGGTTCGTGCCGCGCGACGGGCACTCGCCAAGGCGGGCCTCGAACCCGAAGCGGTCGATCACGTGAACGCGCATGCGACGTCCACGCCCGAAGGCGACAAGGCCGAGCTGCAGGCGATCCGGACGATCTTCGGCGACCACGCGCCGTCGCTGTCGATCACCGCGAACAAGAGCATGACCGGCCACACGCTCGGCGCGGCCGGCGCGATCGAAGCGGCCGTGACGATCCTGTCCCTGCGCGACGGCTGCGTCCCGCCGACGATCAACCTCCAGGATCCCGACGAGGCCGCGGCCGGGCTCGACCTGACCCCGAACACGGCCCGGAGCCGCGAGATGCGGGTCGGCGATGTCCAACTCGTTCGGCTTCGGCGGCCAGAACACGGCGCTCATCTTCCGGCGCTGGGACGAATGACCGCGACCGCCGACTCCCGGGCCCGAAGGCGTGGACGGCTCCCCGCCGCCGGCCGCGGCGGACGGCTCCGCCACGGCTCTGCGGCCGCCGCGACCCCGGCCGACCCGGGTCGAGACTCGCTCCTCGGGCTCGTCGATCGGCTGGCGGGCTTCCTCGAGCACAGCGAGCTGAGCGAGCTCGAGATCGAAGTCGGCGGCACGTCACTGCTGATGCGCAAACCGGTTGCCGTGCCCCATGGCGACGCTGCGGGCGTGTCGCCGACGCCGGTCGAGGCGGCCGTCGCCACGGCGATCGCCGAAGCGCCGGCGGAGCCGGCCCGCGCGTCGGTCAAGGCGCCCCTGACCGGCCTCTACTATTCGTCGCCCTCGCCGGGCTCCGCGCCGTACGTCCAGGTCGGCGGCGAAGTCGCCGTCGGGCAGGTGATCGGCCTCATCGAGGCCATGAAACTCTTCAACGAGATCAAGTCGGACCTCGCCGGACGCGTCGTGCGGATCGTGGCCGAACATGGCGCGCTCGTTCGTGCAAAGCAGCCACTGATCGAGGTGGAGCCGCTGTGAGTCAACCGGTGCGGACGGCCCACGTCACGGGCTGGGGACGGTATGCGCCGTCGCGGATCCTGACCAACAGGGACCTCGAGCGGATGGTCGACACCTCGGACGAGTGGATCGTCAGCCGGACCGGCATCCGCGAGCGCCGGGTGGCAGCGCGCGGCGAGACGACCGCGTCGATGGGCGCCGTGGCGGGCCTGCGGGCCATCGCGGTCGCGGGCCTGGCCCCCGACGACATCGACCTGATCCTGCTCGCGACGCTCACGCCGGATTACTGGATGCCGTCGACTGCGGCGCTCGTGAAAGAGGCGATCGGCAACCAGCGGGCCGTTGCGATGGACCTGATGGCGGCCTGCTCGGGCTTCGTCTATGCCTACGCCACCGCCCACGCCTACATCGTCAGCGGGATGGCGAAGCACGTCCTGGTCATCGGCTCCGAGGCGCTCACCCGGTTCCTCGACTACAGCGACCGGAACACCTGCATCCTCTTCGGCGACGGCGCGGGGGCCGTCGTCCTCTCGGCGTCGGACGAGCCGGGCGGCGGGCTCGGCTTCGAATTGACGACCGAACCATCGGGCGCCTACATGATCTGGCTGCCGGCCGGCGGCTCGACCGCGCCACCGTCCGCGGGCACGATCGCCCGCGGCGAGCACTACATCCGGATGGAGGGCAAGGAGACGTACCGGTTCGCGACGAAGACCCTTGCCACGACCGCCCTTGCCTCGATCGAGCAGGCCGGTCTCCAGGCGTCGGACGTGGACCTCTTCGTGCCCCACCAGGCGAACATCCGGATCATCGAGGCCGTCGCCAAGGGCCTCGGCCTGCCCATGGAGAAGATGTTCGTCAACCTCGATCGGTACGGCAACACGTCGGCCGCCTCGGTCCCGATGGCGCTGGCCGAGGCCGTGGACGAAGGCCGCGTCAAGGTTGGCGACAACGTCGTCATCGTGGCGTTCGGGGCCGGCTTCACCTCGGGCGCCGTGACGATCCGCTGGACAGCCGATCCGGCGAACGGCCGCCGAGCCGCGGCCATTGGCCCGGAGGACGTCCACATCCGCCCGCCCGCCGACTGGAATTCGGTCGATGCGATCCCGCCGTCGCTGGCCGCCCTCCTCGCCGAGCCCGGCCCGATCGATCTCGATCTCGACGACGTCGTCCCCGGCGAGCCCGATACGGCGGGCGAACGCCACGACCGCAACGGAACGGCACCCGCGCCCGAGCCTGTCGGGACGGCTCGGGAGCCCGTCACGAGGGAGGGCGTACGGTGATCGATCTGCATGGCAAGAGCGCGGTGGTCACGGGCGGCTCGCGCGGCATCGGTCGGGCGATCGTGCTGCGCCTCGCGGAGCAGGGCGCGGACGTCGCGTTCAGCTACCGCGGCAACGAGATCGCGGCCGGCGACACGGCGCTCGCCGTCGAGGCCCTCGGCCGGCGCGCCGTGGCCCAGCCCGGCGACGTCATGAAGCCCGAGTCGGCCGAGGCGTTGATCGCCGCCGCGCTCGGGGCGTTCGGCAAGATCGACATCCTCGTGAACAACGCCGGGATCACCCGCGACGACCTGATCATGCGGATGAGCCTCGATGCGTGGCGCGAGGTCCTCGAGACGAACCTGTTCGGTGCCTTCTACACGACCAAGGCCGTGACCCGGCCGATGCTCCGGGCCAAATCCGGCCGGATCATCAACATCACGTCGGTCAGCGGCCAGGCCGGCCAGATGGGCCAGGCCAACTACTCGTCCGCCAAGGCCGGCCTGATCGGGCTGACGAAGGCCACGGCCCGGGAACTCGCCTCGCGCGGGATCACCTGCAATGCCGTCGCCCCGGGCTTCGTGCTGACCGAGCTGACGGCCGGACTGCCCGAACCGCTCATGGCCGAGCTGATCGCGCGAACGCCGCTGGGCCGCTTCGGGACGGCCGAAGAGATCGCCAGCGCCGTCGCCTT
Organism: uncultured Chloroflexia bacterium; assembly: GCA_963716375.1. Taxonomy (GTDB): domain Bacteria; phylum Chloroflexota; class Limnocylindria; order Limnocylindrales; family CSP1-4; genus VGPE01. The sequence goes on from OY970306.1 coordinate 735,389, forward strand.
CCTCGCCTCGGACGAAGCCGCGTTCATCACGGGCCAGGTGCTCGCGGTCGACGGCGGCCTGGTGATGATGTAGGTCCGGCGCGGTCGGGCGGCGGCCCCGCGCGCCGCTCGGCCGCGGCGCTCGCCCCGCGCCGCCCCGCGAGTGGCGCCCTGCTCGGCCGTTGCGCCGGCACGGCCGTTTTCGCCATCTCTCACCGGGTGAGCAGTAACCAACCGGCCGCCCCGATTCCGGCGCAACTGCTCACCCGCAGAGCACTATCCACGAAACCAGTGCCGCCGGCGTGCCCCAGCCGCTCCAACCCAGCCGAATCCCGCACGATCACGCACGCGTCCGGGCGCCGCGCGCGCGTCCGACCCTCTGAACCGGACCCAAGCTGCCGCGAGTGTTCCCCGGATGTGCAGTAGCGAAGAACGACAGCGCAGCGACCGGACCGGCGGGCTCGAGCAGCCATTGCCGAACCGACCGCCGGTCGCCCGGCAGAACCGCCCGGAGCGTGAGCTCGTGCCGCGCCACGTGGCGGCGGTTCATGTCCGAACTGGCCATCACCACCCACACCCCGATCCGTGCCGGCACCCAATTCCGCTCCACCACGATCTGGGACGCGAGGCGCCGCTTCCGATCGATCGTTCCCAGCATCTCCTGGACGTCGACCAGCTCCGTCTTGAGCTCGATGACGAGCAGGCTTCGCGACCGTTCGTGCCAGGCCAGCACATCGACGACCCCACGTTCACCATAGATCGAGAACGAGACCTCGGGCACGAGGGTCCACGATGGCCACGAGTGCCGGAACCACGCGGCAACCGCCTCGTGCATGGCCGAATGGCGGGCATTCATCAGACGATCGAGCTCCCCGCCTCGCCACCGCGGCACGATCTCGAGTCGAATGTCGAGTGCGGCTCCAATGGCGCGAACGGCATCAAGGCTGAGCGTCCCGATATGGCCACGCTCGAGGCGCGAAATCGTGGCGTGCGACACTCCCGCACGCACGGCCACGTCCTCCTGCCGCAGCCGGCTCCGGATGCGGACCGCCCGAAATGCTGCCCCGACCCGTTGATCTGTCACCCGCCAACGATCGCAGGCGGCACGTATCCGGCACTCAACGCGCCTGCCACGCGCCCGTTGTGAGCCCGTTGCGACGCCCAAAACGGCCCCGAAACCGCGTCAGGAGTGGCCTCAGAAGGCTTGGTGTGGCACACTCAGCCCGGTCGCACAACCGGCACGCGTCGGTCGTGAGTGCGAGCCCTGCCCGAATCCGTGCAGCGCGAGACTGGATTTGAGTGGGGCAGTCCGACTGCTCGGAGGACGCGTGGAGATACGACGCTGGGACGAGCAGGAGCTCGTCCGGCGCTGCAAGCAGGGCTCCGAGGCCGCCTACGCCGAACTCGTGTTCCGGCACCGGCCCCGGCTCTACACGCTCGCGTATCGCATGATCGGCGACCCCGAGACGGCCGAGGACGTCGTCCAGGAAACCTTCGTGGCCGCCTTCCGGGCCATCGAGCGGTTCGAGCCCCGGCCGTCCCTCTCCGCCTGGCTGAACACGATCCTGCTGCGCCTCGCCGGCAAGGCCGCGATCAAGGCCGACGCGCGTCCCGGCGCTTCCCTCGACGCGATGATCGCTGCCGACCACGAATCGATCGGGGTCATCGCCGGCGCCGCCCTTGCCTCCTCCCCGGACGATCCCCAGGCCGCGGCCGAGGCCGCCGAGCTGCGCGCCGAGCTGTCCGCCGCGATCGCCGCCCTGCCGTTCCGCTACCGGGCGGCCGTGGTCACGCGATTCGTGCTCGGCCTGGACTACGCCGAGGCCGCCGCGTCCCTCGAGATGGGCCTCAACACGTACAAGAGCCACCTCCTGCGCGGCACGCGGATGCTGCGCGAGGCCCTCGCCGAGAGCGTCCCGGGCCGCGGCCCCAGTGCCGCGGAAACGGTTGCCCCCGCGCCCGCCGCGGCCATGGCTGCAGAGCTCGTCGCCCCGCGCCAGCCCCAGCGCCCCGTCGTGCGCGCGAGCGCGAGCGATCGATCGACCAAGACCGAGTTCCGCCAGCCGGCCGTCGAGGGCGCCGGCGCCTCGAGCGCCATCAGCGGCACCGCCGCCTCGTACCAGGAACCGGCGCGCGCGAGGGATTCCGGGGGCCGCTGACCGGGAACGGACGAACGGGATCCGCGGTCCGGCGGCGTCGGTTCGGCCCCGGCCGCGGCGCCCAACCTCGGCGAGTGGCTCCAGCGCGCCCCGCCCACGAGGCGACTGCAACTTTTCGGGGCTCGCCGTCCTTGTATAGGGTGTGACGCGTTTCAACCTGTCCGACGGTCCCGACCATGCCCGCGCGCTGATCGACGCCTACCTCCTCGACGATCTCGATGAGGCGGGGGCGACGCTCCTCGCGACGCACGTTCGCGACTGCCCCGGTTGCGCCGCCGAGCTGGGTGGCAGCACCCGCCTGCTGGACCTGCTGCGGACGATGCCGCAGCCGGCGGCCTCGCCGGACCTGGACGAGCGGATCATCACGGCCGCCCTGGCCGATCGGGCCCTGCGCGTCGAGCGCCCGCCCGTCGCCGCGGGCCTCATGTGGCTGATCTTCCGGGGTGCGATGCGCACGACCGGAACGGTCGTCCTCACGGTCGTCAGTCTCGCGCTGATCGGCGGAGCGTTCGTCTTCGCGGCGTCACAGTTCATTTCGCCGGCCCCGCACGAGGCCGCCCGTGCTACCCTGCCTGTCGTGGCGTCGCCGACGGCACCGCCGATCGAGTCCACGCAGAGCGTCGTGCCCAACGGCACCCCCACGGGGGAGCCTGCGACACCGGCGCCGACTGTCGCGCCCGCCACGCCGACGGAGCGCAACCGCGCCAACCGCTACACCGGAGCCCACTCTGACCCCTGCGCCGACTCTCGTTCCGACAGCCGCGCCGTCGGTGGTGGTGGCGACCATCCCCGACGCCTCGGCCCGACGGCATCGCCGGAACCCACGGCCTCGCCGGTACCCACGGCATCTCCGGTCGTGACATCGCCGCCGGCCACGGAAACCCCGCGGCCCACGCCACAGCCAACCCCAGCCCCCACCGCGACGGCAGCCCCGTCGCCGACCCCCACCGCGACGGCAGCCCCGTCGGATACCCCTTCGCCAACTCCGGACGAGTCGTCCAGTCCCAAGCCTCGGCGCACTCCTCCGCCGACGCCGGATCCTGGCACGCCATCGCCCACGCCTGGTCCATCCGACCAGCCCTCGTCATCGCCCTAGAAGCGAGGCGCGCAGTGCGCGCCTTGATCGGGGATCAACCTGGCAATGAAGGAAGGAATAGCGCGCGGGACGGCCATGGGAGGTGGACGCGCTGGGTCCCGAGCACAGGCAACTTGTCCAAACCAATCGTATCGACCCTGGGAGGATCGAACTCTTGACTATTCGAAGGAAGAGCACCGGGATTGCGATGACCGCAGTCCTGATGTCAGCCCTCTTCACGCTCGTAGCGGCACCGATCGCGCTCGCCGCGACCTCGTGGCCCACCACCGTTACCGTCCCGCGCGGCGGCGCCTCGACCAACACGCTGGTCTACAGCGCCACTGAGAACTTCGCGGCGTGCTTCAACCTGATCGCGCTCCCCGCCGGCAGGCCCGGAGCTGAGCATCGTCATCACGGACAGCGCGGGCGCCTCGACCGTGCACTTCACGGGCACGCCCAGCACGGCCGGCACCGTCGGCAGCCTCGGCGCGACGGCGGCCCTTGCGACTGGGGGTCGTGTCGAACGACACCCTGAACATCAACTTCGCCGGCTCTGACCCGAGCTTCATCGAGAACGTGACGGTCAGCGGCATCGGGATCTCCGCCGACGCTGGAGCGGCGACCGGCGCCATCGGCGCGCACCTGTCCGGCAACGAGGCCGGCTGCGTCCGGCCCGGTGGGCTGACGCCGGGTGACCTTGGCACGCAGACGATCACCGGCACCGTGTCCGGCCGGCTACACCGCCGGCGTTCGACCGTCGATCGTCGTCGCCCCGACGAGCTGCGACCTGCCTCTTCGAGCAGAGCTTCTCGCACGGGCGGCGCCTGACACGCACGCCGGCGCGCTCGTCCTCACCGGCGAGGCGGCCGCTGGCATTCCGGTTACGGCTGCGACAGCGCTCGGTACGTCCTGCCCGGCCAGCAGACGCTGACCCTGCTCACGCCAACGACCGTCGCGCATCCCGCAGCTGAGGTGGTTTCGCAGACGCGAACCGCGTGCAGCACGGCGATCGCATCGCCCGGCACGGTCTCCAACTCCCTCAACCAGAAGGCTGCCAACGCGCAGAGCGTCCTGATTGGCCAGACCAACCAGGCTGCCGGCACGACGTGGGTCGAGGAAGGCACCCTTGGCACCGCCAAGACCCTGGCCGGGACCATCACCTTCACGCTTTCGGGCGCCGGGGTGACGTTCTCGGGTTCTCCGACCGCCAGCCCATGCGCGATCGGTACCGGCATCCCCGGCGGTGGGCCGTGCGTGCCCGCCACCGACCTGAACCTCACGGTCGTTCCGACCGGCGCGGCGCTTCGGTGCCCTGCAACGTGTCGCCTGATCGCACCAGCTGCTCCGTGACCGTGTACACGAACACGGGCGCGACCTCCGACAGCATCGTCCTGAGCAACATCACGCTTGATGTCGCCGCGACGGCGGTCCCGGGCACCAAGGTCAATGTCACCATCACCACCTCCCCGGCGGTGGTCGTGAACGTGGTCTCCAACAACATCGCCTTCGTCGGCCTGATCATCGTTGGGACTGCGGCTCAGCCCGTGGTCTTCATCGGGGCCAACAACCAGGCGACTGGCACGCTCACCCTGACCGAGTCCGGTGCAGGGTTCCTGACGGCCGGCGCCGGCCCGACCAATGTCATCACCGTCTGCTACACCACTGGTGAGACGTTCACCCGTGCTCCGTGGGCGATCGTGACAACGGGCGACCTGAAGCTCCAGGTTGGCGCGCCAGGTCCGGTCTCCGGGGCCACCTCGGCCAAGGGCACGCTGTTCACGATCTCCGGCAACGCCTGCGCGACCTGGATCGTGTTCACTGCCTCGACGGTCGCCTCGACCATCGAGATCCGCGGCTCTGACACGTCCGGCGCCATCCTTGGCTCCGGCGCGACCAACGGCCCGAACATCAACGTCCCGCTGGTGCTCAGCCCGGGTTCGTCCCAGGCCGCGCTGACGATCAGCTCCGTGGTCCCGCTCGTCCCGGTGTCGCTCGGGACTCAGCTGGTCTCGAACGCGATCCGCGCGTTCCAGAACAGCGTCACCGTCACCGCCGCCAGCCAGCCGCGCTGCACCCCGGGCGCCACGGATTGCCTCGCCGGCAACATCGTGGTCACCGAGACCCAGAACGGCCAGCTCCGCGTCGGTACCGTGATCACGGTCACCCTCGTCCAGCGGTCCACGACCCAGCGCCCTGACGTGCTGCTCCAGACGACCAGCACCAACCAGACGCCGATCGTGGCCACCAACGCCCCGGCCTCGGGCCTGCTGACCACGCCAGTCGGCGTGACCTGCGTCCCGTCGTCGATCTTCGGAGTCTCTGTCTGCAACTTCGCCGTGAAGGTCACGCAGCAGAGCTTCGGCCCGACCTTCGGCACGATCACGTTCAGCAACATGCACTACGTGGTTGCGCCTGACGCGGTCAACGGCCCCGTCAACGTCAACGTCACCGGCGTTCCGGTGCCCGCTGGCAATGGCCAGGCCTTCGACGCCGTCGTCAGCAACGCCATCATCGGCGTGCTGCAGGTTCCTGCCACGACCAAGACGAGCGCGTCTTCGGCCATTGGCAAGACCCAGGCTCCTGGCGCCTTCAGCGTCGGGACCAAGGTCATCGTGATTGCCTCGAACAGCAACAACATCGCGACCATCCGGATCAAGGTCGACCCGGCCCTCGTTGGGAAGACCGTCCAGATCCAGCGTGCTGTCAAGAACAGCGCTGGTGTGTGGAGCGCGTTCACGAACGTCAGCTCTCGCGCTCATCGGCTCTGACGGGTACGCGTACTTCTACCAGTCCGTGCACAACCCGGCAGTGGCTGTCGTTCCGCGGCATGTTCGCGGGCAACGCCAACTTCGCGGCCAGCACGGGCCAGACCGTCCAGGTTCGCTGGACCAACTAGTCGCTGATGACATCCGCCGGCCACCGGCCGGCGGATGTCTCTCAACAGCAGGGTCGGGCGGGGGATCCCCGTCCGACCCTGTTCGTTTTCAGGGATGGAACATTGAGCATTCCCCGATCGCTTCGACAGCTGCTCGCGGCGACCCTCATCGCCCTGCTGGCCACCACGGCGTGGCCGGCCAGCGCAACGCGGGTCACCGCGGCTGACGATTCGAACATTCCCGGTGTGCCGCTCCCAGGCAACGTCGTCACGGGCCAGCTCGGCGGCCCCATCTACGACCATGTCTACAGGATCACGGTGCCGGCGGCCTCGGTGATCCTTCTCTCGCTCACGGGGGATCCCGCGTCCGACTTCGGCCTGTACCTGTTCGACAGCGGCGCCACGACCGTCTACAAGTCCGACGGCCAGGTGGCCGAGTCGGCGCTGCCCGGGCCCGAACCAGTCGATCACGTACCCGACGATCGGCGGCGGCCAGTACTACATCGACCTCAATGGTGCGAGCGACGTCGTCGGGCAACTTCCGCCTGGTCGTGGCCATCGAGCACGACACGGTTCCTCCCGCAGCCGAGCTGCGGCTCGATGGGGGAGCCACGGCCACGCAGGATCAGACCGTCCGCGTGACCCTGATCGGCACGGACGATCTGTCGGGCGTCGCGTCCATGCAGCTGAGCGTCGACGGGGTGGTGTTCGGCGCCTTCGTGCCCTATACGCCGACGTTCCTCTGGAGCTTCTCGGCCCAGGACGGCATCAAGCAGCTCTGGGCCCGCGTCCGCGATCATGCCGGCAATGTCTCGCCGATCGCGACGGCCTCGATCCGGCTCGATACGGTGGCACCGGGCGTCGTCAGCCGCGACCCGGGGCCGAACGAGGTGGCGGTCGGCCTGAGTCCGACGTTCACGGTGGTCTTCGACGAGCCGATCGAGCCTTCGACCTGGACCAACCAGGGCCTCGTCGTCCAGCGCCTGGACGGGTCGACGGTTTCGGGGACCTACGCCTGGTCGGCCTCGAGCAAGACCGGGACGTTCGTCCCGAGCAGCGACCTGGCGCCCGGTGAGGCCGTCACCTGCAGCCTGTCGGGCATCACGGACCTGGCCGGCAACCCGCTCAACCCGATCGGAACCTGGGTCGTGACTCCCCTGCGGACCCATTCGATCATCGCCGTCCCGATCTCGGGCGTCGTCACCGCCGGCGGGACCGCCACGTTCCACGGCCAGATTGACGGTCCCGTGTTCGGGACCCTGACGCTGCAGCAACTCGTCGGCTCGATCTGGACCTCGATCGTCGGCGTGCACATCGATCAGACCGATCGCTTCACCGTCTCAGCGCAGGTCAACGAGAACACCTGGTATCGCGTCCACGCGGACGCCAGCCAGGTGGAGGCGCCGTCGAGCAGCGCCGCGATCCGGGTGGTCGCCCGGCGCGGCCTCAGCCTCATCGGCGCCAGCACCACGACGCCGAAGGTCGTCACGCTTGGCACGACGGTCAAGGCCATCGCGCAGCTGGCGCCGATCTCGCCCAACGTGACCGTGACGCTGACGGCGTCGCGCTATGACACGACGAGGCGCGCGTGGGTCACGGCGGCCACCCTCCGCCAGGCGAGCTCGGCCGGCCGGGCCACGTTCAGCTGGCGCCCGACCGCAAAGGGGAAGTACCAGCTCCACCTGACCACGCCGTCAACGACGCAATTCGGCAACGGCATCTCGCCCGCCTATCTCTGGACGGTGAAATGAACCACCGACGATTGCCTCCGGGCTGGTTTCCGGCCCGCCCGTCCAGTATTGTCGGCGGACGTTTCCCGACCACTCACCAACCCGTATTCGCCAAACCACCCCGGCTGGAGGAGAACTCATGACGTCAATCGGCCCGCTGCCACGCCCTCGACGGCTGTATGCCATCGCCCTGGGCATCGCGCTCCTGGGGACGATGATTCCGCTGGCGAGCGTGTCCGCAGCGGGGGTCACCGTCACGAAGGCGACCGGGGGCGAGGCGATCTCGGCCGACACGGCCAAGACCGCGACGACACCGGGCTGGACGACACTGACCGGGCCGACGATCAACGAGCTGAGCGCGGGCTCCCTCAGCACTGGAACCATCGTCCTCTCGCCCACGGGCTCGTATGAGTTCCACACACCGGGCAGCGTGGGGATCACCGAGGGAGCCGACTGCACGATGACGTTCGCCGGCGCGCCCGTCGTCACGTCGACCACCATCACCATCACCATCACCGCCCAGTCGAGCGTCACGGCCTGTGCGATCACGTTCGTTGGCATCGAGGTCCAGCCAACGACCGGGGTGCTGCCGCAGGTCGGCAAGATCCTCGAGACCGGCACCGCGACCGGGATGAGCCCGGGCGAGGACTACGGTGACCTCACGATGGTGGTCGGGGCTCCCGTCCTGGCGTTCACGCAGGTTCCAACGGGCCCGGTGAATGGTGGCGCCGCGTTCTCGACGCAGCCGATCGTCACGGATCAGGACCAGTTCAACAATTCGCGCGATGGCGATCTGATCCAGCTGTCGGCGACCGGCGGTACCGGTACGCTGTCCTGCGCGACCAATCCGGTTGCCGTCTCGACGAGTCACGCGAACTTCGCGGGCTGCTCGATCAACACGATCGGGTCGTACCAGATTCGCGCCAGCACGGCGGGGGCCACGCCGGTGGACACCGCCTCCTTTGACGTGGTCGTCGGTCCGGCGGACCACCTCGTATTCACCAGCTACCCGGCGCACGGCACGACGTCGGCGCTCAGTCCGCAGCCTGCGGTCTCCGTCTATGACCTCGGGGGGAATCTCGTCAATTCCAATCCCTCGATCATGCTCACGGTCAACCAGAACGCCGGTTCATTCACCTGCGCAGGCGGGACGGCGAAGTCGGCCAGCGGCGGCGTTGCGCAGTTCACCGGCTGCTCGATCACGACGATCGCGGACAACTACCACCTGACCGCAACCGGCGGCTCGCTCACGGTCGTCGGCGCCGACTTCAACGTCTCCGGCACCCCGTCGCAACTGCAGATCTGCTTTGGCGGGTCGTTGCCGTGCAACACGACACCGCCCAACCCGGCGACCAGCGGCAGTCCGTTCACCGTGGTCATCCGGGTCGAAGATTCGGCCGGGAACACCATCACGTCAGAAAACACGGCCGTCACCACCCTGGCGATCGCGCCGGGGACGCCGACCGCTGGCGGGCCCGGTGCGCTGAGCTGCGGCGGGTCCACGACGAAGACCGTCAGCGATGGCATCGCATCGTTCACCTGCTCGATCAATGCCGTCGGGACGGGTTATGCCCTGAAGGCCACCTCGGTCCCCAACTACATCTCGACGACCAGCAGCGCCTTCAATGTCGTGATCGGCCAGCCGACGAAGCTCGTCATCCTGCACCCGCCGGTCGGCGCCGGAGCCGGCTCGACCTTCACGCCTGACGTCCAGGTCGCCATCACCGATCCGGGTGGCAACGTCATCGGCTCCGGCATCGTGGCGACGGTCCAGTTGAGCATCGGCTCCAACCCGGTCGGCGGCGTGCTGACCTGCAGCGGCGGTACGACGGCGACCACGGTCAACGGCATCGCCACATTCCATGCCTGCAGCATCGATGCCCAGGGCGGTCCCTACACCCTGATCGCCACGGCGACGACGGTCACGCCCAACATCTCGCTGGCCGTGGCCCAGACGGATCCATTTACGATCGGCCCGGTTGCTTCGACCCTGACAATCGCGGCGACCGCCAGCGTCATCACCTGGGGCGGCGCGGTCACCCTGACCGTCGGCTTCCCGGCCGGTGGCGCCGGCAAGAGCGTCGACCTGCAGGTGTCCAAGGACAACTCGACCTGGACGACGATCACGACCCTCACCACTGACGCCAGCGGCAAGGCCAGCTTCGCCTACCGCCCGTCAGACAATCGCTACTACCGCTCGCTCTTCGCGGGCTCGACCGACCTCGCGGCCGGCGCCAGCCCCTCGACCCGGGTGGTCGTCCGTCAGATCTCGGTGCTCCGGCCGACCAACAACGGCAAGGTCAAGGTCGTGGGCGTCGGCACAGTCGTGAAGTTCGTCACCACCGTCCGCCCGGCTCGCCCGGAGCTTGCGCCGGCGACCGTCACGTACGACGTCTACCTGTTCACCGGCGGAAAGTGGCAGCTCGTCGTGACGCGCGACCTGACGATCAACGCCGCTGGCACGACGAGCCTGACGCTCACGTTCTCGGCCACCGGCAGTTTCTACGTCCGATCGATCGCCCGCCCGACGCCGAGCAACGCCAACAGCCCCTGGAGCCCGATCGAACGGTACGACGTGAGGTAGGGCCCCTCGGCGGCGCCGTTCACGGGCGCCGCAATCTCCTCTGCCGGGGGGCGTTTGCAACGCTGCGTTTGTGAATTGGCAGGTAACCGGGGCGTACTATCGTGGTCACGATCCTGCCCATGAAGCCGCGCGGTCGTCGCTCGCTGCCCCTAGGAGAGAACCCATGACTCCATCCCGCCCGGCCATCCGTCCCGGCCGTTTGCTCGCCAGCGGCATGGTGCTGGCCCTGCTCATCTCGATCCTGCCCCTGGCCAGCGTGTATGCGGCCGTGCCATCCGTGACGGCGGCAACCGGCGGCGGCGCGATCTCCGCCGATCAGACTTCGGTCGGTGCAACTACACGACGCTCACCGGGCCGACGATCACCGAGAATGCCGTCGGGCTGCTTGTGGCCACCAAGACGATCGTGCTCAACATCCCGAGCGGATTCGTGTTCAAGGTGGGCGTCGGGCACCGTGTCCACCAGCGGGGCCGGCTGCTGACATCGCGACGTCGGGCTGGTCGACGAGCACGACTCTGGCCACCGTGACGATCAGACACCGCGTCGACGGTCTCGACCTGCGTGCTCACATTCGTTGGCCTGCAGGTCCAGCCGACGTCCGGCACCCTCCCGGCGACGGGCAACATCACCAACACCGGCACGAGCGCGGCCGACCGGCGCGACGAACTACGGCACCCTGACCGAGGTTGCCGGCGCGCCCGATCCTCAGCTGTCGTTCACCACGCAACCGAGCGGAGCGGCAGACCGGCGGCTCACCATTTCGCCACGCAGCCGATCGTGCTGGTGACGGACCAGTTCGCGAACGTCGTGCCGGCCGACAGCCGATCACGTTGTCCACTACGCCCGCGCACTGGCCTCGAGCACGATCTCCTGCACCGCCAATCCGATCCTGAGCCACCGCCCATCGGGGTTGCCGACTTCACCGGGGACGCCTGCCGTGTCAATCTGGCCGGGAGCACCTACAAGTACGGGCGACCGCCGGGTCGGCGATTCGACGGACAGCACGGTCATTCAACGTCACAGCCGGAGCTGCCGGCCATGCTGGCGATTCACGTCATACCCGGCGGCCGCAACCTCGTCGACCCTGACCCCGTCGCCGACCGTCGCTGGTCGAGGACCTCGGTGGCAACATCGTCACCGGCGGACACCCGCACACGATCACCCTGTCGATCCTTCCAGTCGCGGCACCTTCACGTGCTCGCCGGGCCTGACCAGGGCCGCCGTCGCAGGCGTCGCTCCATTCACCTGCAATCAGACGGCTCGTCGGCAACGGCTACGCAGCTGACGGCCACCTCGTCGCCGTCGCTGACGCCGGCCACGGGCTGCGATCTTCACCGTCACGTCCGGCCCGCCGACCAAGCTCCAGCTCTGCTGGGGCACCGCGATCGTCTGCAACACGACTCCGCCGTCGACGAACACGGGCGGAACTCCGTTCAGCCTGCAGCCCGAAGTGCGCCTCCAGGACGCGCTCGGCAACACGGTCGTCAGTGACAACACCACGGTCGTCACGCTGGCGATCGCCACGGGCACGCCGACCTTGGGTGGCCCCGGCGCCCTGAGCTGCACCACCAGCAATACCAAGACCCTGACCGCCGGCGTGGCCGATTACAGCGGCTGCTCGATCAATACGGTCGGCACCAACTACCAGCTGATCGCCACCTCGGCACCGGCCTTCACGAGCTCGACCAGCAGCGTCTTCAGCGTCATCACCGGCCCGGCCACGAAGCTCGGCTTCCTGACTCAGCCGGGCACGCCGGCCGCTGGTTCGGTCTTCGCGACCAATCCGGTCGTGGCCATCCAGGATGCCGGCGGCAACACCGTCACGACGGGCACTGCCGCGACGATCACCCTCGCGATCGGCACCAACCCGGGCGGCGGGACGTTGTCCTGCTCGGGCGGCCTGACCGCCACGACCGTTTCGGGCCTGGGGACATTCACCGGCTGCTCGATCAACAACGCGGGAGTCGGCTACACGCTGACGGCCGTGGCGACGGTCGTCGTGCCGGTGGCCACGCTCACCAGTGCCACGACCGCGGCCTTCACGGTCGTCGCTCCTGCCGCGGCCATCACGGTCAGCGCCTCGGCGCCCACGATCACCTGGGGCCAGACGGTGATCATCAGCGTCCACTTCGCGACCAACGGCGCCAACAAGACCTTCCGACTCGAAGGCGCCCGCGATCCGAACAATGTGGCGAACTTCTCGCTGATCGCCAATCTCACGACGAACTCCGCGGGTGACGCGACGTTCGCCTATCGCCCGCCGACCAACCTCTTCTACCGGGCTGTCTTCGCCGGAGCGCCCGACCTGTCGGCCGCGATCAGCCCCCAGACGCGCGTCGTCGTCCGCCAGATCTCGATCCTGCGGCCGACCAACAACGGCGCCACGAAGACCGTCGCCAAGGGCACCGTCGTGCTCTTCACGACGACCGTCCGACCGTCCCGCCCGGAGCTGACCCCGGCCGTCGTGATCTACACCGTCTTCCAGCTCAAGAACGGGACCTGGGTCCAGGTCCTGGCCAGGAACGTCACCGCCACCGGCGCCGGCCTCGCCCAGCTCAGCATCACCTTCTCGACGCCCGGCAGCTTCTACGTCCGCTCCCAGGCCAATCCGACCCCCTATAACGCCAACAGCGTCAACTCACCACTGCAGTTCTACAACGTGAACTCCTGAAAGCCCGCGGGTCGCGGACCCGCTGACCTGCAGGGACACGCAACGACGCCGGCCGATCCGTCGGCCGGCGTCGTTCGTGACAGGCCTTCCACTGGCCGACGGTCTTGCAGCTGCCGGTATCGTGATCACCGGACGTGCCCGGTCTCGGGCGAGGTTCGCCGCTCTGAGGAGACGTCGGCCGGCCAGCTCGGCAACGCGGGCCGGAACCCCATAACGTCGAGGCAGCGGCCCCACCCGGGCGGGCTGCCTTCGACCTTCGAGGAGACCTTCTTGACTCGATCACAGCCGCCCATCCGCCCTCGTGGCCTGCTCATCGCCAGCCTGACCCTCGCGCTGCTGGCGTCCCTGCTTCCACTGGCCAGCGTCAGCGCCACGGTCGGCCTCGTCGCCGCCACGGGCGGAACGTCGATCGCTACCGATGGGAGCTTCAGCACGCTGACCGGTCCGATTCTGACCGAAAGCGTCGCGGGCGAGCTCGGGACGGGCACCGTCGTGATCGGCATCCAGCAGGGCACCGCGGACTACTCGTTCAATCCGAGCACCGGCATCGCGGCGGTTGGTGGGGCGGCTGCGCCGGGATGACCGTCAGTGCGACGACCGTCTCGGCGAACGGCATCGGCGTGCAGTCATCCTCACGCCATCGACCTCGCCCGTGCACGCTCAGCTGGAGCGGAATCCAGGTCAGGGCCAATCACGGCCTGCCCTCGCCGGCCGAGAACCTGACAGCCGAATGGATCCGCCAACATGCCCAAGCCGAACGTCAATTACGGGAATCTCTCGACCGGTCCTGGAGCGCCGGTGATCGCGTTCACGGCCCAACCGAATGCCGCGCAGACCGTCGCCACGAACCTCGTGCCGAACCCGAGCATCATCGACCAGGATGCTCAAGGCACTCCTCGAGTCGGCGACCTGGTGACGCTGTCCCTGACTCCGGGCTCCGGGCCGGGTGCCCTGAGCTGCGACAGTCCCCTGGCGCAGACGACAGGGCCGAGTGGGCAGCTGACCTGGGTCAACTGCCAGATCAGCCAGAGCGGCAACTACGGCCTGCGGGCGACGACGACGACGGGCAACCCAGGTGACAGCAGCCAGTTCGTCGTGAGTGGCGTCCCGACGCACCTGGCGGTGATCAGCTCTCCGGCGGCCTCGACGCCCACCACGCTGACGCCGCAGCTCTCGTTCGGGATTTACGACGCGAGCAACAACCTCGTCGCCGCGGACACCCGCAACGTGTCGCTCAGCAGCAACCTGAGTCCGGGCACGTTCAGCTGCCCGGGTGGCCTGACGAAGGCGGCCGTCGGCGGAGTTGCCACGTTCCCCGGTTGCACCCAGACGACGCCGGCCAGCGGCTACCAGATCACGGCCACATCCTCGCCGGTTCTGACGCCGGCGGTCACGCCGCTCTTCACCGTCACCTCGCCCGTGGCATCGAAGCTGCAGCTCTGCTGGGGTCCGGCGGCCGTCTGCAATACGACCCCGCCCTCCCCGAATACGCCGGCCATCGCATTCAGCACGCAGCCGACCGTCCGAGTCCAGGACGCAGGTGGAAATACGATCACGACGGACAACAGCACCGTGGTCTCGCTCGCGATCACTCCTGGGACGCCTACCTCCGGTGGACCCGGCGCGCTGAGCTGCACCGGTGGTCTCAGCGCCACGGTCGTCGCCGGGATCGCGACCTTTGCGAATTGCGCGATCTCGACGGCCGGGGTCGGTTACATGCTGACGGCCACGTCCACACCCGTCCTGACCGCCTCGACCAGCGCCGCCTTCAACGTCGGCGGCGTCGTCCCGACCAAGCTCGGCTTCGTCGTCCAGCCCACCTCGACCGCGACCAACGTGCCCTTCCCGGCCAACGTGGTCGTGGCGATCCAGGACGTCGGCGGCGCGACCGTCACGACCGGCATCAGCGCCACCATCGCCCTGACCATCGGAGCCAACCCGGGCAGCTCGAGCCTCAGCTGTACGGGCGGCAACACGGCGGTGACCGTCAGCGGTCTGGCGACCTTCACGGGCTGCTCGCTGAACAACCCTGGTACGGGCTACACCCTCGTCGCCACGGCGATCTCGACCACACCGGTGACCGTGCTCACGGCCGCGACCAGCGCCGCGTTCAACGTCACGTCGGCCGTGACGCCGGCCTCGATCGTGGTCAGCGCCTCGGCGCCCACGATCACCTGGGCATCGACCGTCGTCATCAGCGTTCACTTCGCGACCAACGGCGCCAATCGGACGTTCCGACTGGAAGGCGCCCGCGACCCGAACAGCCCGGCCAATTTCGCGCTGATCGCCAACCTCACGACGAACGCGACGGGCGACGCCACGTTCGCCTACACCCCGCCGACGAACCTGTACTACCGGGCCGTCTTTGCCGGCGCCGTGGATCTCGGCGCCGCAACCAGCCCCCTGACGCGTGTCGTCGTCCGCCAGATCGCGATCCTGCGGCCGACCAACAACGGCGGCGTGAACACGATCAACAAGGGCACCGCGATCACCTTCACGACGACCGTCCGACCGTCCCGCCCGGAGCTGACCCCGGCCGTCGTGGTCTTCACCGTCTTCCAGCTCAAGAACGGGACCTGGGTCCAGGTCCTGGCCAGGAACGTCACCGCCACCGGCGCTGGCATCGCCCAGCTCAAGATCACCTTCTCGACGCCCGGCAGCTTCTACGTCCGCTCCCAGGCCAATCCCACCCCCTACAACGCCAACAGCGTCAACTCGCCGCTGCAGCGCTACGACGTGAACTCCTGATCAGCCGCCGCTTGGCCGGCGATCTTGCAGGCGGCTCTATGGTGGGTCCAGGACTTGCCCAGTCTGGGCGCGTTTCGCCGCTCATTGAGGAGACAGACATGACGCATCCTCGTCCAGGCCTCCGTTCGGGCAGGCTCGTCGCCGCCGGCATGGTCCTTGCCCTGATGGCATCGCTCCTGCCGCTGGCGAGCGTGAGTGCCGCCGTTTTCGGCGTGTTGGGCGCGACCGGCGGCTCCGCCGTCTCAGCCGACACCAACTCCGCGACCGGGACGGGGGCCTACACGGCTTTGACGGGTCCGAGCATCCAGGAAGGAACCTTCGGCTCGTTCACCGCTGGCGGCACGGTCGTCCTCAACGCACCGGTCGGCTGGCAGTTCAACTCGGCAACCGGCAGCGCGGCGCCGGTCGGCGTCGGCTGCGCCGGCCTGACCAACTCGGCGGTGACCTACAACGGCGCTGCGACCCAGGCTACCCTCACGATCAACACCGCATCGACGGTCGCGTGCACCCTCCAGTACAGCGGCCTCCAGGTCAGGCCAACGACGTCGACTCTGGGGTCCGGCACCATCACCAACACTGGGACGAACGCCCCCACCCCGGGCAACTACGGCAGCCTGACTGAGGTCGCGGGCGCCCCGGTCCTCACGTTCCTGCGGGGCCCGCTTGCGAACAACACGGGCGGGGTCGCCTTCCCGGGGATCCAGCAGCCGATCGTCCACGACCAGGACCAGTTCGGCCATGTGCGTGCCGGTGACGTCATCACGCTGTCCCTCAAGCCCGGAATGGGCCCCTCCGGGGCGATCCTGACCTGCATCCCGCAGACGAGCACGACCGATCCCGGGGGCAACGCGCTTTTTGCCGGCTGCTCGGTCAATCTGGCCGGTGGGCCGTACCAGATCCGGGCCGACACCCCGGGCGCGACCTCGGCTGATGGCGCCGCATTCACGATCCTCGTGGGTCCGGCGGCCAAGTTCGCCTTCACGTCGTACCCGGCCACCTCGACGCCGCAGACCCTGACGCCCTCACCGACGGTCGCAGTCGAGGATGCCGGTGGCAACGTCGTCACGACGGATACCCGGACGATCACGCTGACGACCAACCTCAATCCCGGCACGTTCACCTGCACCGGCGGGAACTCGAAGCCGGCGGTCGCCGGTCTCGCCGCGTTCGCCTGCACCCAGACCACGCCGGCCAACGGCTACAACCTCACCGCCGATGATGGCATCGGCGGCCTGGCGCCCATCACCGGCGTGCTGTTCAACATGACCGCGGGCGTCCCGACCAAGCTCGGCTTCACGGTCCAGCCCACCAACACCTCGGTCAACGTGTCCTTCCCGGCCAACGTCGTGGTGGCGATCCAGGATCTCGGCGGGGCAACGGTCACCTCCGGCATCGCAGCCACGGTGGCCCTGACCCTCGGATCGAACCCGGGCAGCGCCACGCTGACCTGCACGGGCGGCAATACGACGGCGACCGTCGCCGGCCTGGCCACCTTCACCGGTTGCTCGCTCAGCAACGCCGGCAACGGCTACACCCTCGTCGCGACGGCGATCTCGACCACGCCCGTGACGGCGCTCACGGCCGCCACCAGCAGCGCCTTCAACGTCAGTGCCAATGCCACGTCCATCGTGGTCTCAGCGTCCGCGCCGACGATCACCTGGGGCCAGACCGTCGTCATCAGCGTCCAGTTCGGGGCCGGTGGCGCCAATCGGACATTCCGCCTGGAGGGCGCCCGGGATCCCAACAACGTGGCCAACTTCGCGCTGATCGCGAACCTCACGACCAACTCCTCGGGGTTTGCGACCATGCCCTATACCCCACCCACGAACCTCTACTACCGGGCGGTCTTCGCGGGCGCGCCGGACCTGGCAGCGAGCACGAGTGACCTGACGCGCGTCGTCGTGCGCCAGATCGCGGTGCTGCGGCCGACCAACAACGGTGGCGTGAACAAGATCAAGAAGGGCACCGCGATCACCTTCACGACGACCGTCCGGCCGTCGCGCCCGGAGCTCACTCCGGCGACCGTGACCTACACGATCTATCAGCTCAAGAGCGGCGCGTGGGTCCTGGTCCTGACCCGCACTGTCCAGGCCTCCGCGGCGGGCATTGCCCAGCTGGCCGTGACGTTCTCGACCACCGGCAGCTGGTACGTCCGCTCCCAGGCGAACCCGACGCCGTATAACGCGAACAGCGTGAACTCGCCCATCGAGCGCTACGACGTGAAGTGACCCGGAGCTCGGGCCGGCGGTCCATCGGGGCCGCCCACCCGGCTCGTGAGCGGCGAGACGAACTGACCGGCGGTCGACGTGGCCGCCGGTCTTCGATTCCGGGCCTCCAAGTCGGCTCTTGGAAGTCGACGCTCGACGGCGCATGATCCGGCCGTCGTGACGGCCCGCACTCCCGCGGGCTCCGACACGGAGGGACGGGCGATGGGCGAGCTCGGCAACACCACGGAGCAGGCGACGCCGGGGGCGAACCCGCCGATCCACCTCCCTCCTGATCCCCACGGAGCGGCTCCCGGCGGCGGAGCCGGTGGCCAGCAGGCGCCGGGAGGTGCGGGCGGCGCCAAGGTGCCCGATGCCGGCAGTGGAAGCTCCGCGGTGCCTGATTCGCCTCGACCGAAGCCCACGAAATTCCCGATGCCGTTCTTCCCGCCGGCGCCCGGTGGCGGCACCGCACCGGTGCCAAAAGCTGTTCAAGGCGGCGGGATCGGCGGGGTGGACTCCGGCGGCGGCGGCCAGTCGCCCTACCGTCCGGAGTCCAACGATCCGTTTCCGCCGGGTCGCGCCCCGGGGGATCCGATTCTCGGGCTGGACGGGAAGCCGATCACGCTGACCGATCCTGCCGCTGGAGCGGGACCAGGCGGAACCGCGACGGATCCGACATTGCCCTACGTGCCTGGGTACGGGATCCCTCCGGCCGGTACGCCACCGGGGCCGCCGGTCACGCACACGGAGACCGGCCCGGGGACTGGCGGAGCCACTCCACTGCCGCCCAGCGATCCGGGATTCGACCCGAAGCCACCGCCGGCGCCGGGCGAGCCAGGCGCAGCGGACGATGAGTCCACCGAGCGCACGGAGATCGGGTAGCCCACTCCCTGATCGTCTCGGCAGGCCCCGATGTCACGACTCGGCCGCGCGCGCGGCCGTGAGCGCGCGCTGCCAGTGTCGCGCCGCACAACGCGAGCTGCCACGACCGAGGCAGGTTCCGCTGCGGCGCAGCGCGCCAGTCGGGCCTTCAGCCGCGCCCTCTCCCCGCCGCGACGCTTCGCCCGAGCGGCCGGCGCGATTGCCCCGGCGCGGTTGGCCGGGATCGAGCACGAGTTCGCGGTCCTCGAAGGCGGCCGCCAGGTCGACTTCCGCGATCTGATTCTTGGGCTCGGCATTCCCGGGCCGCGGCTCGATCCGGTCGATACCTTCGCCCATCGCCTGCTTTCTGGGAGCGTCATCACCTGCGACGACCGCGAGGCCGAGATCGCCATCGCGCCAGTCAGCGTGGAGCCGGGTTTCTCAGCCGAGGTGGACGATCGGGCGGGCGATGTCCGGGGTGAGCTGC
This sequence comes from uncultured Chloroflexia bacterium, assembly GCA_963716375.1. Taxonomy (GTDB): domain Bacteria; phylum Chloroflexota; class Limnocylindria; order Limnocylindrales; family CSP1-4; genus VGPE01. The sequence continues at coordinate 754,765 of OY970306.1, forward strand.
AGCGGCTGATCGGGCCGGGCCGGGCGCTCGCGGGCTATTCGACGCACATCAGCCTGGCCATGCCCGACGACGTCGTCGACGAAGCTGCTCGCCTGTATGCGCGAACCTTCGCGCCGGCCCTGATGCTGCTCATGGACCATCGCGACGCACCGGGGTTGCTGGTTCGGCCGCGACCTGGCCGCCTGGAGCTGGGTGGCGCGTATCTCGCCGGCGACCCGCTGCGGGCCGCCGTCGTCTTTGCCGCCGCGAGTACCCGGGCCGTTGCGGCAGAGGCGGCGCGCGACGGCCGGCGCGGACCATCTGGCGGCGCACGCCGGATGCCGCCGATCCTCGCGGCAGTGCCCGAGCCCGCCACCATCCGCTACGGCTGGTTCGTCAACCGTCAAGCCTTCGGTGGTGACCTGTACGCAACGGGACGGAGCACCGTTCTGCGGCTCGCCGATGGGCGCACGATGACCGCCGGCGACCATCTGCGACGAGCCTGGGAAGCGGCCCGGCCACTGATCGAGGCCGAGGCTCGAAGGGATGAGCTGGCGCTGGTCGATGCCGCGGTGGATGGGCGGCTGGAACTGCCCAGCGAACTGCCGCATCTCGCGCCGGCCGGCCTCGACAAGCACGGTCCATGGGTGAGCGTCGCCGCCGCAGGGCGGGCGCCAGCCGCGGTTCGTGCCGAGGGTCTGCCGCCAAACCCGTACGGTGCGGTCGGCCGCCCGTCGGTGCGCCCGACCTTCTCGGTTCGGCCGGTGGTCCTGCGATGGGACTTCAGCCTGCTCGAGATCGAGGGGCAGGGGATCATGCCCACCCGGGCCTTCGCCGTCGTTCCCGGATCCTCGCTGGCGCGATACGTCGCCCGTCTCGAGGCCGGCGATCTCGACGAGTCCGTTGGCGCGTACCTGGCGCAATCCTTCGAACCATCGGCCGCTCCATCACAGCCGAACCAGGTCGAGACCGCCGGGCTGTACGACCAGCCTGGTCCCGTCACGGACCTGCTGGCACTCGAGCGCACGCCTGGGACCGGCGAACTGGCCCGCCCCGACAAATCCAAGAAGGGCCGCAAGAAGCTCGTCGTCCCGAAGCCCCGAACCACACCGCTGCCTGGGCCGATCCCCCCGGGTCCGACGCCGCCCCCCGACGGGCCGCGTCGCCGCCGCTGGTTCGTCCCGCTGGCGATCGGGCTCGGTGGGATCGTGGTGGTTCTCGTTGGGGGCGGCCTGTTGCTCGGTGGTGGGACCAACCCCGCGCTGCCACCGGCGGCCACCCCGACCCTCGCCGCGACGGCCGCCGTCGCAGCCTCGCCCGGGGCGGCGTCACCACCGGCGACGGCGGCCCCGCCACCTCCGACCGTGGTCGCGTCGCCGGTCGCGGCGTCACCCGAACCAACCGCCGGAAGCACGGCAGCACCGACGTCGGAGGCCAGTCCGAGCGAGACCGTCCCAAGTCCCGCGCCAACGGCCGTCGTGACGCCGCCGCCGGCCATTGGCCTGGGCTGGACGGGCACGACGGTCGATCTGACGTTTACGAGGCCCGTCTTCGGGTCGTGCCCGGCTGCGGCACGGACGGCAGTGCCGCCGACCTTTGGCGGTGGCTGGCGGATGTCCACCGAGCCCGGGGCCGGCTCGGACACGGCCGTCAACCTGCTGGCCCTGGCCACCTCGCCCTTCGCGCCGGCGCTCAACGGATTCATCGTTCCGAGCGGCCAGATGCACGTGAGCGGCGCGAACCAGATCGAGATCGATCGACCTCATCGTCCAGTTGCCCGACACGCCGGGGCCACTGACTGCGCCAGCTCCGCTCGCCGGCAGGGCCGCGGTGATCATCAAGGCCGCGGGCGGCGATTGCCACACGACGTGGTCCGCTGCCGGCACCGCCACACCGCCGCCCGGCGGGGCGATCACCCAGGATCCCGGCACGGCGTTCCAGGCGATCGCCGCGGCCATTCGCCAGGGCAACGGCGACTACCTGTTCAGGCAGCTGGATCCCGCCGTCATCGCCAGGTACGGCGCCGCTCAGTGCGCGGCCTACGTGGCGACGATCGTCCACCCGACCCAGACCTTCTCGGTCGTCTCGATCGCCGGTCCATCGCCGTGGGACTGGGTCACGGATGGGCGGACAACCACGATTCCCGCGGTGTACACGCTAACCGTGGATCAAACGCTGAACGCCGTCACGACCCGCGAGGAGGTGCACCTGGCCCAGAGGGGCAATCGACTCACCTGGTTCACCGACTGCGGGACGCCGCGATAGCCAGGCCGCGGCGTCCCGGCGCAGCGCCTCGACCGCTCAGCTGACGTTGACCCCGAACAGGCCCAGCACGAACACGCCCAGCAGCACCGAGTCGAGCAGCACGACAAGCCCGACCGCCGACCAGGCGAGGATGTTGCCCTTGCGGCCGTTGGCGTGCCTGCCCATCAGCCGCTTGTCGTTGACGAGCAGGACCATGAAGATCAGGACGATCGGCAGCAGCAGGCCCTGGAGGTTCTGGCTGGCGATGATCACGGGGATCGGATTGAGGCCCGGCAGCAGCACGATGGAGGCGCCCAGGAACAGCACGAACGTGTAGATGCCGAAGAAGACCGGCGCGTCACGGAACCGCTTGCCGACGCCCGACTCCCAGCCGAACGCCTCGCAGATCACGTAGGCCGTGCTGATCGGCATGATCGTGGCCGCCAGGACCGAGGCGCCGAACAAGCCGATGGCGAAGAGCGCCGTCGAGAGATCGCCGGCCACCGGCGCCAGGCCTTTGGCGGCGTCGACCGCGGATTCGATGGAGCCGCCCGTGGCGTAGATCGTCGTCGCCGTGGCCACGACGATGAAGATCGCGATGACGTTCGTCCAGATCGAGCCAACGACCGCGTCGGCCTGCTCGAGTCGCAGCTCCTCCTCGCCGATGCCCTTCTCGGCCACGGCGCTCTGCAGGTAGAACTGCATGTACGGCGTGATCGTCGTGCCGACGACGGCGACCATCAGGAGGAGCACGGCCGGGGAGAAATCGAGCGTCGGGGTCACGAGCGCATGCCCGACGGCGCTCCAGTCGGGGTTCGCGAGCACGGCCGAGAAGATGTAGGCGACGAACACCAGCGCGACGGCGAGGAAGACCCGCTCCACCGTCCGGTAGCTCGCGAACAGGACGAGCGCCCAGATCCCGACCGCGACGACCGGCACCGCAACGTAGCGGGAGATGCCGTAGAGCTCGGTGGCGGCGGCGGCACCGGAGAACTCGGCCACGGTATTGGCGATGTTCGCGACCAGCAGGACGAGCATCGCGAACGCCGTCCAGCGCAGGCCGAAGCGGTCCCGGATGAGGTCGGACAGGCCCTGGCCGGTGACCACGCCAAGGCGAGCGGCCATCTCCTGGACGATGGCGAGGATCACGATCGTGATCGGGAAGAGCCAGAGCAGCGTGAGGCCGGTCGTCGCGCCCATGACGCTGTACGTCGTGATGCCGCCGGCATCGTTGCCGGCGATCCCGGCGATGAGCCCCGGGCCCATGACGGCCAGGAAGGCGATCAGGCCACGCCGGCCCCGGAATCGGCCGCGCAGGCGGAGGAACGAACCCGATTCGAGCCGGTCGCGCAGCCGGCTGCGCAGGCTGACCCGCGGCGGCTTGCCGGCCGTGCGCCGGCGGATCGGACGGCGGATCCGCGTCGGCCGGGGGGTGCGGCCACTGCTCTTGGGGGTCTTGGAGCGGCCGATCGCAGTCGAGCCACTCCCCGGGGTCTGGGCACCCTCGAGTTCGCCACTCCCGGCGGCATCGCCGATTCCCGTGGCGGGCAGGGCGCCGTCGTGGGCGGCGCGCCGAATCAGCGGCAGGCGCGGCACGACTCAGGAACCCGGCCGAGCCAGGATCACCGCTCCGCCCGGGCGACGCGTCGCGGCAGGCGCCGCTTCCAGGCTTCGGGCAGGACCGTGTCGATGGCGTCGTCGACCGTGACGATGCCGAGCATCCGGCCGTCGTCGTCGACGACGGGAACGGCGAGGAGGTTGTAGCGCGCCACGACCTGCGCCACTTCGTCCTCGTCGGCGAGCGCCTGGACCGTGACGGGCTCCGGGTGCATGACCTCCGAGATCGGGGTCGACGGGCGCGCCACGATCAGGTCGCGCAGCGACAGGACGCCGACGAGGCGGCCGTCGTCATCGGTGACGTAGACGTAGTAGATCGTCTCGGCGTCGGGTTCGAGCTCGCGCAGCCGGTCGATCGTCTGGGCCGCCGAGAGGTTGGCGGGGACCGCGACGTACTCGGTCGTCATGATGCCGCCAGCGGTGTCCTCGGGATAGGCGAGCAGCTCCTTGACCTCGGCCGCCTCCTCGCGCTCCATCAGCGCCAGGATCTCCTCGCGACTCGTCTCGGAGAGGTCCGCGACGAGGTCGGCGGCATCGTCCGGGCTCATCTCCTCCAGGATGTCGGCGGCCCGCTCCGGGGCCAGGTCCTCGAGCACCTCGACCTGCGTCTCGGGCTCCATCTCCTCCATCGCGTCGGCCGCGGCCTCGTCGTCCAGCGACGCCATGACGCCCGGCCCGGTCCTTCGGTGCCAGCTGGTCGATGATCGTGGCGAGGTCGGCCGGGTGCAGCTCGGCGAGACCGGCGTGGGGAACGCGCAGCTTGATGCTCGCGATCGAGGTTTCGACCGGGTCGACGTCCTCCCAGTCGATGTATCGCTCGGGCGTCGGCAGGCGAAGGTTGCGGGCCAGCGTCCGGTACTGGCCCTCGATCCCGAGGCGCCGCAGGACGCCCGACGCACCGACGTCCACGGCCACGAGGCGCAGCGAGTTCTCGATCGTGTCGAGGCGCAGGTCATTGACCCGAACGACCTTGCGGCCATCGATGTCGACGATCTGCTTGTCCATGAGATCGTCGCGCAGGAGGATCTCGTTCGGACGCTGCTTGAACTTGTCGATGTCGATCGTGTTGGTCCGCAGCTGGGCGCCCGAGAGGTCCATGGACGCCACGGACGACCACGGCAGGAAGATCCGGCGCTTGTCCGTCTTCACGACAAGGCCGGTCACAGGCGGATATCGATCGCCGACGGCCACGATGAGGTCGGCGACCTTGCCGATCGGCTCGTTCTGCAGATCGCGCACCGGCCGGCCGATGGCCTGGCTCAGGTAGAGCATGTGTCACCTCGCAGGGCGGGTCCAACCCCGGCCCCGCGGGTGAGCGCGCCGTCAGCGCGCCGAACCGCTCAGAGGGCGGGGTGGACCAGCTGCACGTCTTCGACGCCCGTGGCGCCGCGGCTACTGGGTCCGGTCTCCACTCGAGGAGAGTTCCTCCAACGCTGGTTTCGCGAACTCGCGGGCGGGCGCACGCGAACGTGCCCGGCCGGCGAGCCCGCGTGAGTGTATGCGGGTCCCAAACGGCGGTCAACGCGGCGGTGGAGCCACGTTTCTGTCACTCAGTCCCGGGGCGACTCGCAGGCGGCCAGTTGTCGCCCGCCAGAGCATTCGGCCACCGAGTCCCCGCACGGGCTCGGTAGCCCGGCTGCCCCGACCCGCGCGCCTGGTGGATCCCAGTCGTGAGGCAACTGAGTGACGTGGATCCTGGGCGCGGGCCACGTTTTCGGTCACGGTCCGACGACCTGGCAGCGGCAGGGACCTGGGGCGTCCCGCTCCTGCCCGCCCGACCTGCGGCCGAGTTCCCTAGACTGACCGTGACCGCCATTCCGCTACGAGGAGCGAGGCATGAGAACACGACTGCTCGGCGTTGTTGCGGCCCTGGCGATCCTGCCCTTCTCGGCGGCGATCGCGTCCGCGAACCCTGGCCAGATCGCGGGCCCGCCGGCCCTCGCCACCCCGACGGTGCTCGGTGATGGGATTGCGCCAGGCGTGATCAAGAGCAACGAGGGTTTCGGGACGTCGACGGTGACCGTGCCGTCGGGGAGTCGGGTGACGTACATCGCGCGGACCGATTCGCGGCTCAAGGGCAAGCCGATCCAGATCTGGACGCGAGTCGGGACCGGGGCCTGGAAGCTGCTCACGACCAGGGTGATCGCGGCCGACGGAACGGTGCACCTGTACGCGAAGGTGACGGGCCCGATCGGCTTCTGGGCGAAGTTCGCCGGGGATTCGAAGAATCCGCCTGCTTTGAGCCACGGCCGGAATGCGGCGGCGTCGACCAACGGGACGACGATCATCCGGGCCGGTTGCGAGGACTTCGCGCCGCCGGGCTCCGGCAGCCGCGTCGTGCTCAACCGCACGGTCGGGCTCAAGGTCGGTTCGAGCGTGAGCGTCATCCTCTGTTCGAACGCCTCGACCGGCTTCGACTGGAACGCGTCGGCGATCGACACCGAGCACCTCAAGCTCGTCCGGCATACGACGACGCCGCCAGCGGCCGCGGTGCCCGGCGCGGCCGGCCTCGAGACGTGGACCTATCGCCTGACCGCGGACGGTTCCGGGCGGGCGACGCTGACCTACAGCCAGCCGTGGAAGGGTGGCCAGAAGGCCGTCTGGACCGTCACGCTGCTCGTCCAGGCGCAGGGCTGACCCATCTGGGTCGGCGGCCGGTACGCCAGAGGTCCTGCTCGCTTCGGAACGAAAGTACTGGGGGTCGCCGCTGGCGTCACCTCGCCCGGAGCGGCATGCTGTGTCGGTGACCTCCCCCGCGCGGAGTCCGCGCTCGAAGGATCCCCAGAATCGGCGAATCCGCCGGACCTGGTGGTTCCTCGCCGGATCCTTCTTCGCCGTGGGTGTCCTGACCGCGTTTCGTCTCGTACTCGGGTCGTCGAGTTCCATGGACTGGGTCACAGCCGCGCTTGTCGTCCTGCTCGGCCTGGCCGCTCTTCGGAACCGCCACGCGGTCATCGAGCTCGAGGACGGTCGCTGGCTCGAGATCGAGAGCTTCGCCCGCATCCTTCGCGGCCTGTCGCGCTCGGTCTCGCCCGATGCGATCGTCGATGCCATCGTCGAGGAGCTCGGTGGGGCGGCTGGAGCCGACCACACCGTGGTCGTCCGGTTGCGGGCAGACAGCCTGACGCTCGAGGCAACGCTGGTGAGCACGCGGCCCGGTGTGCCCAGTTCGACCACGATCCTGCCGATCTCGGATCTCGAGGATCGCGGCAATTCCCGATCGGCCGATCCGGATTCGGTCGGGATTCCAATCCGGCCGGAGCCCAGATCGTTCCCGATCACCGATTGGCGGCCCGTCCTCGGACGGCACCAGGGCCTGTCGCGCCGTAGGGAGTTCGGTCGGCACGAGGCCGTCGCGAACCTCGATGCCGACGAGTTCGAGGAATGGAACGTGCCGCCGGAATTCCTCGCCGAACCCGCGGGGACATTGGATCGCGAGGCGGCGAGCGCTGGTCACGGAGCCCACGCCCGCGAAGGTGGGGCGGTGCGGGCGGCAGGCGCCTCGGCTAGGAGTGGCGGCCCGACCGCCGGCGGCTCGGGGCGCGGCGAGGATATCGCCGCGATGACCTCACGGGGCGGCGCGCCACCCACGAACCTCTCGCCGATGGAGAGTCCGGTCGCCGTCGACCCCGGGCCGGAGTCGATGTCCCGGTCCGGGACCGCTGATGGGCGAGGGTTCGAGGCCAGCCCGATGGAAGGCGACCGGACGAGCGGAGCAGTGGCGTCCAGCGCCTCCAAGGTCGGGGCAAGGGCGGCATCCGGCGGCTCGATTCGCGGCTTCTACCGTGCCGGCACTGGGCGTCGGCCCGGACCCGGCTGGCGCGGCCGATCGGGCGGCGGGGGCGATGCACCCACGCGAATTGCCGAGCACCTCGCCGAGCGGGTGCGCGGCATCTACGGCCTCAAACACACCGTTGCGGCGCCGCTTCGGACGCCGGCCGGCGTCGTCGGGGCGATCGTCCTGTCGCGGCGAACAGCCGATCCCTGGAGCCCCGCCTCGCTGCGCATCCTCGCGGGCGCCGCGGAGGAAGCTTCGCTGGCCCTGGCTCGCGCGTATTCCCTGCGTGAAGCAGAGACGCGGGCCTCGACGGACGCGCTGACGGGCCTGCCGAATCGGCGCTATTTCGATGAGTTCTGCGGTCTGCTCGCGCGGCGGCGGCGGACCGACGATGCGGTTGGCGTGCTGATGATCGACATCGACCATTTCAAGCGAGTCAACGACCGGTACGGACATCCTGTTGGTGACCAGGTCCTGCGAGCCGTGGCGGGCGCCATCTCGTCGGCCGTCCGGGACGACGACGTGCCGGCACGGTTCGGAGGTGAGGAATTCGCCGTCCTGCTCCGAAACCCGAGCGCTGCGATGGCGCGCGAGGTCGGCGAGCGGGTTCGGGCGGCCGTGGCCGGCCTGGATCTGCGCGCGCTCGGCCCGGATCGGATCACGGTCTCGGTCGGCGTCGCCGTTGCGCGGGAGCCGGACCAGCCGATCTCCGAGCTCATCGACCAGGCCGACCACGCACTCTATCGAGCCAAGCGAATGGGTCGCGATCGGGTGATGGCCGCCTGACCTGAGCGCGCTGGTGGCTCGCCCACCAGGGCTTGCCACCCGGCGGTCCGCCGCCTGTTGGGGTCCCGCATGTCTTCTTGCCGGTTGACCGCCACGGCGCACGCCACATGTTCATTGTTTGGGCTGCCAGCGTCGCAGTGATCCGGGCTCGTGGCTGGCGACGGCCCAGAGGGTCGAAATGCACACGGGGTGAGCATTCGGGCCTGCAAGCTCCCGCCGCGGGGGGCGACTGACAGGCCGGCCGCTCGTTGCGACCATCGAAGTCAGGGAAATGAACATGTAGCGATCACCGGCCGGGCCGGCAACGAAGCCCGGCGCTACCATCGGCTCGATGCCACGCTCCCGACCACGTCCACCGACCCCCGCCGACCAGGAGCCCGACCCGCACGACGAGTGGCCGCCGGCGGACCCGCCCGACGAACCGGTTGCAGAGGCCGATCGGGTCGACCGCGCGGGCGACGACGCGGCCCCCGACGACACGGCCGGCGCGCGACCGGCCGCCGCCGACACGGCCGCCGCCGACGACACGGCCGGCGCCGCCGACGACACGGCCGCCGCCGACGACACGGCCGGCGACGCCCCCGACGCGGCCGGCGAGCCTGGCACGGGTGAGCCGCTGACCAACGGCCAGCTTGCCCGGATCTTCCACGACATCGGCGACATGCTCGAGGTCAAGGGCGAGCTCGTCTTCAAGACCGTCGCCTACCATCGGGCCGCCGACGCGATCGCCCATGCCCCGATGGACATCACGGCCGCCTACCGGTCGGGCCATCCGCCCAGGATCGCCGGCGTCGGCGCGGCCATCAGCGACAAGCTCGCCGAGCTCGCGGCCACCGGCCACCTGCGGTTCTACGACCGACTCCGCGTCGAGGTCCCGCCGGCGCTCGTCGAGCTGCTGCGCGTTCCCGGCGTCGGCCCCCGGACGGTCAAGCTGCTGTACGAAACCCTCGGCGTCGAGAACCTCGAGGATCTGCGCCAGGCCGCCGAGGCGGGCAACCTGCGCACGGTCCGCGGCCTCTCGGAGAAGACCGAGGCTTCCATCCTGGCCGGCATCGTCTCCCTCGAATCGCAGGCCCGGCGGATGCTCCTCGGCGCCGCCGAGGCGCTGATCGAGACGCTCATCGGCGAGCTCTCGACGACGCCCGGTGTCCTGAGCATCGTCCCGGCCGGCTCCTACCGGCGGCGGCGCGAGACGATCGGCGACATCGACCTGCTGGCCGAAACGGACGATCCGGTCGGGCTCGTCGAGCGGTTCGTGAATCTCGGCAGCGTCGACCGCGTCCTCAACCGCGGCAGCCAGAAGGCGGCGGTCACGCTGCTGCGCGGGCCGCAGGTGGACCTGATGATCATGCCGCCGGGCCAGGCCGGCGCGTATCTCGTCCATTTCACGGGGTCGAAGGAGCACAACGTCCGCCTGCGCGGCCGGGCCCGCGATCGGGGCTGGAGCCTGTCCGAGAAGGGCTACGTCCGCCTGTCGCCCGAGGGCGAGCCGATGTCCGGGCCCGAGGCCGACCTGCGGACCTTCCCGACCGAGGCGGAGACGTACGCCTTCCTCGACCTGCCGTTCATCGAGCCCGAGCTGCGCGAGGACCGTGGCGAGATCGAGGCGGCCATCGCGGGGACGCTGCCGAACCTCGTGACGATGGCCGACCTGCGCGGCGACCTCCACACGCACTCGGAGTGGTCGGACGGCGTCTACCCGATCGAGCAGATGGCCCAGGCCGGCCGGCGCCGCGGCTACTCGTACCAGGTCATGACCGATCACTCGATCAGCCTCGCCATCGCCCACGGCCTGAGCCCCGCCCAGGTCGAGCAGCAGCGCTCGATCATCGCCCGCCTCAATGAGCAGTTCGCGCGGGAGGAGGCGAGCGGCCGGGCGCCCGACGAGACGCCGGCCGGCGGCTTCCGGCTCCTGCACGGCTGCGAGCTCGAGATCCGGGCCGATGGCCGGCTCGACTACGAGGACGACCTCCTGGCCAGGTTCGACCTGGTGGTCGCATCGCTGCACGTCGTCGCGCCGGCAGCCCCGCGCGCAGCTGACGGAGCGGGTGATGGCCGCGATCCACAGCCCGCATGTCGACGTCATCGCCCATCCAGCCGGGCGGATGATCCAGTCGCGCGACGACCTCGATCTCGACTGGGAGGCGGTCTACGCGGAGGCCGCCCGAACGGGGACGATCCTCGAAATGAACGGCTCGGACCACCGGCTCGACCTCTCGGACGTCCGCGCCCGACGAGCCGTCGAGGTCGGCTGCGTCCTCTCGATCGATTCGGACGCCCACAATCTCGGCGAGCTCGACAACCAGCGATGGGGGATCGCCCAGGCGCGTCGGGCGTGGGTCGAGCCCGCGGTCGTGGCCAATACCTGGCCGCGGGATCGCCTGTTGCACTGGGTGGCGACGAAGGCCGAGCGACTGGCTCGCTGAGAGGCACGAACGGCCGGGCGCGCCCACGCCTCGGCGGCGGCGCGGCCGGCGCCGTCGGAGCCTGAACGGGACCGCCCGTCCGCCGCGTACCATCGGGCCGTGAGCAGCAGCAAAGGGTTGGGCGGAGGTTTCGGGAGTGCTCCGCCGCCCGGTCCGGGTTCGAGCCGGACCCGGACGCCCCGCATGCCGCCGTCGAGCGCTCCGGTTCCGGGCCAGCGGTCGCTCTTCCCGGGGCTGCCCGGGCGATCCGGCAACGGGGCACTGCCGGGCCTGACGCGGCGTCTGCCGGCCCGACCGCCGAACCAGCCGTCGCCCGCGAGCGTCGCCCCCGCGATCTCGCGGCCGCGACCGCGCGCCCAGTTCGACGTGATCATCGGCTCCGTCGTCGTCCTCGGGCTGGCCCGGCTCCTGCCCGACCGGCCCGCAGTGTGGATCGTGGCGATCCTCCTGGGCGCGGCGGTCATCGCCGCCGGTCGCGCGGTCATCTCGAATCCGTCGGGAGCCCAGTCGCCCGAATCGGCCGGCCGGGCATCAGGTCCCGGCGGCCGGCCGTTTGGTTCGGGCACCGGCGCGGCGGCGACCCGGACCGATCCGGCGACGCAGCCGATCGGCGATGACGTCCGCGCCAGGACGATCGCGGGCATCGAAGCCGGGATCGTGCCGGGCGTCATGGCCGCCGGGCTGGCGCTCTCGATTCGACTCGTGCCGCTGGGTTATGAGCTCATCCCGGCGCTGGCGCTCTCGGCGTTCGCGCTGGACCGGGCACTGTCGGCGGAACGGCGCTGGGCGGCGGATGGCCCGAGCGGCGATACGCGATTCATGATCCTGGTGATCGCCCTCGCGGCCGCCTTCGTCGGCTTCACCGGGGTGGCCACGCTCGTCAGCAACGGCTTCAACAGCGTCGGCATCCCGGCCGGTGGGGCGAGCGCAGGTGGTGCCGGCGAGAACGCCCTCGTGATCCTCGCGCTCGGTGACGGGCTGATCGCCGGACTGCTGGGCTATCGGCTCGTGCGGCTCGGTCCGACGTCACCGCGCGATGCGCTGATCTCGGCGGTCACGTACGCGGCTGTCATCGCCATCGGGGCGGGGCTCTTCCGGGCCATGGCGGTGCCGCAGTTGCTCGGGCCGGCCCTGCTGACGCTGCTCGTCTACCTCTGGGATGCGTTCCACGCGACGACGCCGTCGATCCGGCGGGATCCGCGCTGGCTCTGGCAGATCGGCCTGCTGATCGCGCTGGCGGCGCTCGTCGTCGTCTGGAATCTCGCCCTGCGGACCTGACTGCTCGACCCGGCTCGCGTTGACAGGCGGTCGGGATCGTGCTACAAGACTATGCCCCATGTTGCGGTCCGCAGAGCCCTGTGGATTGCGGCGGCGCCTTCTAGATCCCGAAAGGACGACGCGTCTTGACCTTCCCTGAAATCGAATCGAAGGCGTCCAGCGCGACCAACCAGGTTCGTTACAAGCGCCAGCTCGCGGAGACGGCCATCTCCCAGGCGTCGCAGGCCCAGTGGGCGGATGCGGCCGAGACGAATCGCAAGCTGATCGCCCTCGGGCCCGACGCGGAGTCGGAGAATCGCCTCGCCAAGGCGCTCTGGGAGCTCGGCGAGCTCGGGGCCGCGCGCGAGCACTACCAGACCGCGCTGGCCCTCGATCCGACGAACCGGATCGCCGAACGCAACATCGACCGCCTGCGGATGCTGCTCGTCGAGGCCGGCGAGCGGACCGTGCCGGCCCAGGAAGGCAGCAAGGCGTCCGTCTCGATCTTCGTCGAGGAGACCGGCAAGACCGGTTTCGCGATGCTCCACGAGCTGGCCGACCCGCGCAAGCTCGCGCAGGTCAACCCGGGCGACGCCGTCGAGATGACCCCCGAGGCAAACCGGCTGATCGCCTGGAGCAACGGCGTCCGGATCGGCGTGGTCGAGCCGCGCGTCGCCGCCCGCCTGCTCAAGCTGATGGCCGACGGCAACAAGTACTCGGCCGGCGTGACGTCACTCGGAGACAAGGACGTCCGGATCATCATCCGCGAGATCTTCCAGGACCCCCGCAACTACGGCAAGGTCTCGTTCCCGACGGCGGCCAAGCTGACGGACCTCCGGCCCTACACCCGCGGCACCCTGATCCGCGAGGAGATGGATCTCGAGGAGGATCTCGAGGACGACGACGAGGACGAGGGGATCGAGGATCTCGATCGCGTCCTGCCGGCCGAAGTCACGAGCGACGAGGCCTTCGAAGAGGAGCCGGACGAGCTCGACGAGGGCTGACGCGGCGATCACGCGCGGCGTCGGCTCCGATTCCTCTCGATTGTTCACCCCGGGAACGTAAGCCGAAGAAACGGGGGCTCATCGCGCCCGATCCGGCGCCCGGCTCCGCCGAATTCGTCCCGAGCCGTGCACGCGGCGGGATGAGCGCGAGCTCGCGAGGCTGCCTCGGTCGCCTCGGACCGTTGCTTACGTTCTCCCGGTGAGCGGAAGCTGAGGAAGTGCCGCTCGGCGGCCGCCGAGCGGTAGACGGCCCGCCGCGCCCTGCGCCCGCCTTGCGCTCGGCCGCGCGCGCCCACGCGGCCAGCCCTACCGGCGCGCGTCGATCGAGGAGGCCTGCTTCTCGGCGGCCGTGAGCTGCCGTTGCACGTTGGCCGCCTCGGCCGCCTGGCGCTTCCGGATGTCCTCGGCAGTCGCGACCGCCGTCTCCAGGACGTCCCGCAGCCGTCGCCAGCGCCCGATCGCGCGACGATCCTCGGCCGGCGTAAGGGTCGCCGAGCCGAACCGGGCCAGCTGGTAGTCGGCCGCAAGCAGCTCGAGATCGAGGCTGCCCGCGTCGGCCGCCCGAAGCCGATGGGCGTGGTGGGCAGGCGATTCGCTCGGCAGTCGGGCAAGTTCCGGCGATTTCGCGAACTCGGCGAGGATCGCCACGTACGCCTCGATCGCATTCGCCGGCGCGCCGGCGCGGCCGCGACCCCGCCAGCCGAGGCGCCGTCGAGGCCGGCGTGATTCGACCGGCGGCGGGTCCCGCAGCACGTCGCGCAGCTCCTCGATTCCCGGGGCCAGCCGTGGCGGCCGGCGGCGGGTCCAGATCCGGGCCAGGATGACGATGACGAAGACGGCCACGGCGATCACCGGAAGCCAGGTCACGAGGACCGCCACCGGATCGTCCGAGCCCGGGCCGCCGCCCGCTGCGCCACCGGGCTGGGTCGGCGGCGTCGGCTGCATCTCCTGCGCCAGGCGCGTGACGATGAACACGGCACCGCCGACGGCCAGCACGATCCCCACGGCACGGCGCGTGATCGAGCTCATGCCGGCGACCAGGCTCACGACGATCAGCGGCGGCAGCAGCAGCGCAAGGGCCACCTGCACGCTCGGGCCGACGACCGCGGCCGCGGGAATCGCCAGCACCGTCGCGAGGAGGACGAGACCGAGCAGCGTCAGCCAGGTGCGATTGCGGCGCCAGTCGAAACCGGCGACGGTGCCCAGGCGGGCCAGCCGCGTGAGCGCAAGGGCCAGCGTGGCCGAGACGACGAACACGAGCGCCTCGACCGTCGCGCGCTCCTGAAAGGCCGTTCGAGCAGGCTCCGGCAGGGAGCGGCCGATGATCAGCGGGATCGCCAGGGCCGGGACCCCGAACGTGAGCAGCCGGCCGAGCGATCGTTCCGAGATCGGCGGCCGAGCGTGGGCCGTCCCTCGCAGGAACGCGAGCCCGGCCAGCCAGCCAGCCTGGTTGATCGTCAGGGCCCGACCGACCTGACCGCTCGAGAGCGCCGCCCGGACAGCCTCGCTCTGGAGCCAGCCGACGAGGCCGGCGATCACCGTCAGGGCGACGAGCGTGACCGGCCAGGCAGAGCCAAGACGATCGGCCAGCAGTCTGGCGGCGCACCAGCCGGCGACGACCGCGATCGTCAGGCCGATCGGACCCAGGAGCAGCGGCTCGCCGCGTGCCGTCTGGATGAGGTCGTAGACGACGCCGATCGCCGCGCCCTCCGCGATCGCGGCAAGGAGCGCCGGCACGATCGCGACGAGCTCGGCACGGGAGGAACGCTCGCCGAGATTCTGGCCGGTCTCGCTCATGGCCACGCCTCAGCCCGCCAGGATCAGTTCGCGGCTGGTCTGCCACGACCCGCCGAGATCGGCGGCCCGGGCCGGGATTCCCGCCTGGCGGGCCTTCGCCGCATGACGCGTCGCGTCGACGCCGCCGGCCACCAGGAGGATCGGGAAGCCCGATCGGCTGAGGCGCCGGAGCGCCGGCAGGAACGCGGTCGGGTCGCGGCCCGACAGCACCAGGATCGTCGTCCCCGGCCGAAGCACCCGCACCAGTGCGACGAGCAGCGCCTCGAATTCGGCCGACGGCACCGAGCTCAGGCGGGCCAGGAGGTCGAGGATTCGCCCGAGCTGCCCGACGGCCTCGCTCGGGGCGAGGTAGGCGAACGGTCGAATCGAACCCGAGAACCCGGCCGCGGCGAGACCGAAGCTCGTGCCCGCCCGCTCGAGGCTCCGGGCGATCGAGCCGGCGATGACGCAGAGCGCCTCGAGCTGCTCGTCCTCGCCCGAGATCGAGAACCGTCGCGCACCGCCTTCGAGGATGTCGAGCGCGATCATCACGTCGCGCTCGCGGGCGGGTTCGAACCGGCGGCTGAGTGGCTGGCCCATGCGGGCCGTCGCCTTCCAGTGCAGCCGCCGCAGTGAATCGCCGGCCCGGTACTCGCGGACACCCGCGAAGAGCGCCGGGTTCTCGAGCAGGCCGTGCCTCGCCCGCAGATCGCCGTCCCAGCGGTGGCGGACGAATCGTTCGCGAACGGGGACGATCCGCGGCCGGACGAGGAATGCGTCGCGGCCTTCGCGCTGCTCGTGCGCCGCCTCGTTGCCGAAGAGGTCGCTGACGCTGAGCCTGACCGGCCCGAATTCGAAGACGCCGCGCCGCGCGGCAATGACGTGGTAGCGGCGGCTGACGCGCTCGAATGACCCGAGCGTCCAGGTGTTGAGCAGGCGATCGGCCCGGTCGCCGGCTTCGAGCGGCCGCTCCGTGATGGGCAGCCCGGGATGCAGCGTGTCGTCGGCCTCGATCCAGGCCAGCGGCAGCCGCTTGCGATTCCAGATGTCGATCGACACCGGCAGCGAGTCGCCCCACAGGACGCGCCGCGTGGCGAGGTTGCGGCGGTACTCGACGTGCCGCAGGCCACGCCTCGCCCAGATCGCATGGACGGTCATGATCACGAGGCCGACGAGGCCCAGGACGACGACGGCGGGCGCCCCGGCGACGGCGCCCACGATCAGCAGCACGATCGCGACGGTCCCGCGGACGGTCGTGCCGCTGGGGCGGGCGAGACGGGCGGCGGTCTCGGAACCCGCGGAAGCCGTCACGGCGTGCTCGTTGCCGGATAGCCGCCTGCCGGCACCGTGCGCCCGGCCACGATCAGGCCCGGCCGCTCGCCGGAGCCGCGCCAGCCGCGACTGGCGGAACCGGGACGTCGGCGAGGACCTGCGCCAGTGCCGCATCGACGGTCGCGCCGCGGAGCGCCCGGTCGAGGTCGAGGCTGAGCCGATGGGCGAGCACGGCCGGCGCGATGTCCCGGATGTCGTCCGGCAGCACGAACGAGCGGCCGTCCAGCAGCGCGGCGGCCTGACCGGCCCGGTACAGCGCCACGCTGGCCCGCGGGCTGGCGCCGAGCTGGAGATCCGGCTGGTGGCGCGTGGCCTGGACGATGGCCACGACGTACGCCTCCACCTCGTCGCTGACGTGGAGCTGCCGTGCCGTCTCGCGCAGCGCCACGATGTCGGGGCCAGCCAGGACCTGGGCGACGCGCTCGAGCGGTTCGGCCTCGGCGAGATGGCGCCGCGCGATCTGGCGCTCCTGCGCCTCGTCGGGGTAGCCGATGCGAATCCGGACGAGGAACCGGTCCAGTTGCGCTTCAGGCAGCGCGAACGTGCCCTCGTACTCGACCGGGTTCTGGGTCGCCAGCACGATGAACGGCTCGGGCAGCGGCCGGGTCTGGCCTTCGACGGAGACCTGCCGCTCCTGCATCGCCTCGAGCAGCGCCGACTGCGTCCGGGGCGTGGCGCGGTTGATCTCGTCCACCAGCAGGATGTTGGTGAACACGGGACCGGGCACGAACCGGAACGCGCCGGCTTCGAGAATGCTCGCGCCCGTGACATCCGCGGGCAGCAGGTCCGGCGTGCCCTGGACGCGGCCGGACTGCAGGCCAAGGGCGCGCGCGACCGCGCGGGCGAGCAGCGTCTTGCCGACGCCGGGCACGTCCTCGATCAGCGCGTGGCCGTCGGCCAGGAGCGCGATCAGGATGAGGCGCAGCGCAGGCTCGGCCCCGACGACCGCCACGCTGACGGCGTCGCGCACCGATTCCCAGGCCCGCCGGCCCTCGTGGGCCGCGCCGGTTCGATCGTTCAAGTCGGCTCCCCCGGGCGCTCTCGGCCCCGTCGTCGATCGTCGCGTTCGGAGATCGTACGCGGCCCGTCGAGGCCGGTCCCGGCCCGGATGGGCGGGTCTGGCACAATCCGTCAACATGGCCGCCCCCGATCTCCTGCTTCACGCTGCGCCAGGGTTCTCGCTGCCCGCCTTCGAACGCCTCGCGCCGGCCCCGCCGCCGGAGGTGCTGGCCCAGCGGATCGAGGCCCAGTGCAGCCCCGGCGACGTCGTCGTGGATCTCTTCGGCCGGGGCGGCTGGGTTGCCCGGGCCGCGCTCGACCGGCAGCGTCGCGCCTGCACGTTCGAGTCCACGCCGCTGACGCGGCTCCTGGCCGAGATCGTGCTGCGGCCACCCGACATTCGCCATCTCGATGCCGCGTTCCAGGTCATCGCCACGTCGCCGAGCGGCAACGGCACGCTGAAGGCGGCCCTCGGAGAGCTGTTCGCGACCCAGTGCGCCACGTGCGGCCGGACCGTGGTCGTCGATGAGCTGATCTGGGAGGGCGACGCCGCCGAACCCGGCCGGCGTTCCGGGCGCCCGATCCGCAAGCATTACCGCTGCTCGATCTGCCGGGATCAGCTGGGTGGCAGCGAGCAGCGCCACGCACCGGTCGACGAGGCCGACCTCGCGCGAGCGGCCGACGTCGAGGAGCAGAACCGCGCCTGGCGGGCCCTCCACGACCGCTTCCCGGTGCTCGATGGGAACACCGTCCTCGTCGATCAGCTGCTGGGGCTCCACACGCCGCGCCAGCTGACGGCGCTGTACGCGATCCTCGAGCGCATCGATGGGGACCTGCGCGCGGCGCCCGTCGAGGCCGCCCTGCGGCTGGCGCTGCTGCAGGCGCTCCTGCCGGCCAGCCGCCTGAACAGCTTTCCGGGCCGGATCGCGAACCTGCGCATCGTCGGCGGTCGGGTCAAGCTGCCGGCCGGCGGCCAGTGGCGCGAACGCAATCCGTGGCTCGCGTTCGAGGACGGCTTCCGCCTCGTCCATGGCTTCGTCCAGCGTCTCGAGGGCAACTCCGCGGGCGTCTCCCAGGCCCGCTTCCGCGAAGACCTCCGAGGCCTCGCGGAGACGCCGTCCGGCGTCATCGTCCGGCTGGGCTCGCCGAGTGCGCTCCGCGTCCTGGCGGACGAATCCGGCCGGCCGATGGGTTCGACGCCAGGGCCGCGCGTCCGTCTCGTCCTCGGCCAGCCGCCCCTCCGCCCGAGCCAGGACCGCCTCTCGTACAGCTACTACGCGACGGCCTGGATCATGGGCCACGAGGCCGCCGACCGGCTGCCGCTGGCCCCACTGTTCCGATCGTCCGCGAAGCTGCGCTGGGGCTGGCAATCGGCCCAGCTGGAGCGGACGTTCGCGGCCGTGGCGCCGATCCTGACCCGCGACGCTCGCGCCGTCCTGCTGCTCGAGGAGGGTGGTCCGGAGGCACTCGTGGCGGCCGTGCTGGGCGTGGTGGGCGCGGGCTTCCGCCTGATCGCGGCCCGTCTCGAGGATCCTGACGAAGGTGGCGGCGGGGTGGTCGAATTCGTGCCGCCTGGCGCGACGCTGCCGCCCGGCCCACGGTCGCGGGCCAATGTCCGTCTCGCGCCTGCGGCCGGCGGTGCCGGCGATCCCGAATACCTGCCCGGCCGGGGCATGTTCGCGCCGCCGGAACGCGTCGCCCGGGGGCCCTTCTCCGACGCGGAAGCGGCGCGGACGGTCACGGATGCTGCGGTCGAGATCCTGCAGGCCCGGGGCGAGCCGGCGGCGTACGGCCGGTTGCTCGGCGAGATCCTCGTCGCGCTCGACCGGGCCGGGCACCTGCGGCGGCTCGTCCAGCGGGACCCACTGGACGCAGCGGCTCTGCCCGGGTCTGTGCCTGGCGCCGACCTCAACGGCCACGCGCCGTCGCCCGGCGCGAGCCGACGGCCGGCCCTCGGGCGCCGGCCCCGCCGCCACGCACCGGCCCGGCCGCCACGATCGGTGCCACCGCGCCGCGCCGGCGCCACGAGCCACGCCCGCTCCGACGACCCCCGGGCTGCCGAGAACGCATCCCTGCGAAGCGGCGGCGCCGACGGCATTCGCGGCGCCCGGCCACCGGACGAGGTCGTCCCTGCGCCACCCGACCGGACGCGTTCGGCCGAGGCGCAGGCCGAAGCCGGCGAATCGTGGAACGTGGCCCTCGACCGGCTCCTCGCGATCATCCATGGCGAGCTCGAACGGCCCGACAACCGCCGCCTGCGGCAGATCGAGCCGGGCAGCTACTGGCTCGCCGATCGCGAGGATCGGGCGGGCGCCGCGCTGCCCGTCGGCGACCGCGTGGAATGGGCCGTGTTCAGCCTGCTCTCGACCGCCGGCAAGCTCAGCCAGGCGACGCTCTTCGAACGCGTCGACGCGATGTTCACGGGCCACGATCGCCCGGATGAGGGCCTCGTCCGCGCCTGCCTCGAGAGCTACCGGAGCCCCGCCAGCACGCCGGGCCGCCTGACGACGACCGAGGATCTGCCGAGCCGCGCCCAGGAGCATGTCGAGCTCATCGGCACGGTCGCCGACCTCGGCCACCGCCTGGGGATGAGCGTCTGGATCGGCCTTCGAGAGCAGCCTCGACTGCTCCGCGGCCGGCCCCTGGCGGGTCGTCTCGACGATCGCGAGCAGCGGGTCAACCTCGGCGCCGTCCTGCGCGCGCCGGAGGAGGAGCTCGACGAGATCCCCTGCCTCTGGTACGTCCGCGGCAAGGTCGCCTTCACGTTCGAGATCGAGTGGACGGCCATGCTGGGCGAACCGCTCCTGCGGCGCCACGCCCGGATCCCCTCCGACGAGCGGCTCGTCCGGTTCCTCGTGATCGCACCCGAGCGCACCGAGCTCGTCCGCTACAAGCTCGAGCGTTCGGCGCTGCTCCGCCAGTCCATCGAGAGCGGCAACTGGCACATCCTGAAGTCGAACCACCTGCGCGCCTTCGCCGAGCGCGAGGAGATCTCGCTCGGCGATCTGGAGCCCTACCTCGGTCTCGACCCGGAGATCGAGCAGGACGCGGAGCAGATGCCGCTCTTCAACTAGGGGCAACATCAGCTGGCGGCAACCTTCAGCTGGCTGCAACGCGGCCGTTGCGCCCGAGCGGTACGCTTGCCTCCCTTTCCGGCCCGCGTGCGGGCCGTACCCACAGCCCGGGGGTTCTTGCGTGTCCGAAGCCGAATCGAGCTCAGCCGTCAATGCCCTGTCGGACCGGTTCTGGGAGGGCATCCTCGAACTCAACCCGATCCTCGGAACGGTCTACGGCGACTCCCGGTTGGACGATCGGCTGCCCGACCCGGGTCCGGCCGGCCGGGACAAGGCGCGCCGGCTGTTCGAATCGACCAAGGCCGAGGCGGCCGGCTTCGACCAGGCCGGCCTGAGCGTCGAGGAGCGGATCACCCTCGACATGGTCGGGGTCGTCTGCGACCTCAACATCGTCCAGGACGATCAGCGGATCGACCGTCTCAAGGTCGTCGATCAGCTGGAAGGTCCGCAGCAGCTCATGCCGCAGGTCACCCAATTCCAGCGGGCCGACACCCCCGAGCGGCTCGAGGCATTCCTGGCCCGCCTTCGGGCGTACCCCGAGTTCATGGCGGCCAATCGCGAGCTGCTCCACGAGGGGCTGGTCAGCGGCCTGACGGCGCCCCGCATCGTCACGGAGCGGACGATCGCCCAGATGGAGCGGATCCTCGCCATCCCGCCCGAGGAGTCCGTGATCGTCGCCACGGCCCGGGTCGCCGCCGAGGCCGATCGGGAGCAGATCCGCGATGCCGTCCGGGAGTTCGTCCAGCCAGCCGATGCGGCCTGGTCCGAGGCCCTCCGCGGCGAATATCGCGCGGCCAGCCGCGAGGAACCCGGCCTGTGGTCCGCTCCGAACGGCGAGGAACTGTATCGGACGCAGATCCTGGCCTGGACGACGCTCGACCTCGAGCCAGCCGACCTGCACCAGATCGGCCTCGACGAGCTCGAGCAGATCGAGGAGCAGCGCCGCCAGATCGCTCGCGACCAGGGCTTCGGCGACGATACGGCCGCCTATCGCGCCAGCCTCGCTCGCGACGTCTCGAACATCCCGAAGACGCGTGAAGAGGTGCTCGTCCGCGCTCGCGAGGACATCGAGCGGGCCTACGCGCTGGCGCCGAAGTACTTCGGACGCCTGCCGCGCGCTGCCTGCGAGGTCCGGGCCGTCGAGGACTTCAAGGAAGCCGACGCGCCATTCGCGTACTACTTCCCGCCGTCCACGGACGGCAAGCGTGACGGCATCTACTACGTCAACACCTACGACCTTCCGACCCGGACCTATTCGAAGCTCGCGTCGACGACCTACCACGAGGCCGTCCCCGGGCATCACTTCCAGATCGCGCTGGAGATGGAGCACCCGGACCTGCCGGCATTCCGGCGGCTCGGCTCGCGCATGGTCGGCGGGGCCTACGTCGAGGGCTGGGGGCTCTACTCGGAGCACCTGGCCGACGAGATGGGCCTCTTCCGCAACGAGGCCGAGCGGTTCGGTATGCTCGATGCGATGGCCTGGCGGGCCGCCCGCCTGGTCGTCGACAGCGGCATCCATGCGCTGCGCTGGACGCGGGAGCAGGGCGTCAGGCAGATGCTGGCGGCCGGGCTCTCGGCCACGGACGCGAGCATCGAGACGGACCGCTACATCTGCTGGCCGGGCCAGGCCCTGACCTACAAGGTCGGGCAGCGCGAGATCGAGCGACTCCGCGCCGAGATCCAGGCACGCGACGGGGCCCGTTTCGATCTGCGCGGCTTCCACGACGAGGTCCTGGGCCACGGCTCGCTGCCGCTGGCCACGCTCGCGCGCGAGCTGCCGACCTGGGTGGCCACGCCGGCGTAGGGCGCCGAGGTCGGCCGCGCCGGCGCTGCCCGACCGGTTCGGATCGTTCTCAAACGTGCGCCCCGGGATCGTTGGACAGGAAACCGGAGCCCCCAGGTCGCACGTGCCGACCGTCAACCGCGACGCCGCGCAGCCCGCCCGCTAGTCTGGCGTCATGCCCGACCTCTCGTCCCTGACGCCGCTGCCAGCCTGGGCCGTCGTCACCCTCCAGATCTTCCTGATCGTCGTCGTCGCCCTCGTCGCGCTCTGGATTGCCCGGGGGTTCATCCACGGCATCTTCGTGACGATCATCGAACGGGAGGCGAAGCTCGCCAGCCCGCGGCCGCTGACGCCGCTGGAGCAGAAGAAACGCCTCGCCACGCTCGACTCGCTCGGCCTGACGCTGGTCCGGACCTTCATCGTCACGATCGCCGTCCTGACGATCCTGGGCGTCCTCGGCATCGATATCGGGCCCGCCGTGACCGGCCTCGGCATCGTCGGCATCGCCGTCGGATTCGGCGCCCAGAGCCTGATCAAGGACTACTTCAACGGCGCGATGATCCTGATGGAGAACCAGTACGGCAAGGGCGACGTGGTCAAGATCGCCGGCGTCGAGGGCACGGTCGAGGATCTGTCGCTCCGGCGGACGACGCTGCGCGACTTCGACGGCAACGTCCACACCGTGCCGAACTCGGCCGTGGTCGTGGCCTCCAACCTGACACGAGGCTGGGCGAGGATCGCGGAGGAGATCGGGCTTCCGTCGGCCGATCTCGTCGATCGGGCGACCGACATCGTCAACCGGGTCGGACGCGACATGGCCGACGAGGAGGCCTGGCACCACCGGCTGCTCGAGCCGGCGCACGTCGAACGGGTCGACGCGCTGGCACCCTCCGGCGCGACTCTCCGGATCGGCGGCCGGGTCGAGGCGGCCGACCGGTGGACGGCGCTCGAAGAGATCCGCGTCCGTCTCGCGGCAGCCTTCCGTGACGCGGGCATCCCGATCGTCGGTCGGGACGTCGTCCGCGAGCCTCGGGCTCGCTCTGCCCCCGGCCGGTGGCGCGAGCGGCTCGGCCACGGCAGCCGTCTCCCTCGATCGTCCCGGGCCCGCCCCGGACCAGGACGATCTCGCCGAAGGTGCGACCGAGTAGGGCCGAGCGAGGGTCGGATGCAGGCCCAGCCGGGTCCCTGGTGCCGCCAGCCGGGACCCTGGTGCCGTCAGATGAGCGTCGAGCGCTCCTTGCCCAGGTGCCGCGGGTGTCGCCGCTGGCCGCTGCCGAACGAATCGGCCGCCCGCGGGAGGGCGAACCGTCATCTGAGCCCCGAACGCTCACCTGGCGGCCGGTCAATTGGTCACGGTCGGCCCGGTGCTCAATTGACGGTTTGGTGGCGAGGGCGCGGCGACGGCGCGGTGAGGGCGCGGCGATGGCACGGCGATGGCACGGCGACGACGCGACGGTTACGGGCACGGGCGCGGCGACGGCGCGGACACTGCGCGGACACGGCGCCACGGATCCGGGCGCGGACGCGGGCGATCGCGCGGCGCGATAAGACCCCGCCCGGACCCGCGATGGGGGAGGGGCGCCGCGTAGAATGGCCCCAATTCCAGCCAGGAGGCAGCCCCGGTGAGCATCGACCCGTCAAACCCGTCGTCCCCCGAGATCGAGGCCCTGTTCGCGGAGCGTCGGACGTTCCCGCCATCGCCCGCGTTCTCGGCCCAGGCGAACGTGAACGCGAGCCTGTACGAAGAGGCGGAGCGCGATTTCGAGGGCTTCTGGGCGAAGCAGGCGCGCGAGCGGATCTCCTGGATCAAGCCGTTCGAGAAGACGCTCGAATGGGACCTCCCGTTCGCCAAGTGGTTCGTCGGCGGCCAGCTCAACGTCGCCTACAACTGCGTCGATCGCCACGTCGAGAACGGGCTCGGCGACAAGGTTGCCTACCACTGGATCGGCGAGCCCGGCGACAAGCGCACGATCACGTACGGCGACCTCCAGCGGGAAGTCAGCAAGGCCGCCAACGCGCTGCTGGAGCTCGGCATCAAGACGGGCGACCGGGTCGCGATCTACATGCCGATGATCCCCGAGCTGCCGATCGCGATGCTCGCCTGCGCCCGGATCGGCGCCCCGCACACGGTCGTCTTCGGCGGCTTCAGCGCGGACGCGCTGGCCGGCCGCATCCAGGACAGCCAGGCGAAGCTCGTCATCACGGCCGACGGCGGCTGGCGCCGTGGCAGGCCGGCCATGCTCAAGGCGGCCGTCGATGACGCCGTGGCCCAGTCGCCCACCATCGAGCACGTCCTCGTCGTGCGGCGGATCGGCGAGCACGACATCCCGGTCGCGATGACCGCCGACCGCGACGTCTGGTGGCACGACATCGTCGATCGCCAGTCGGAGGATGTGCCCGCCGGTCCCGGTGGACTCCGAGCACATGCTCTACCTGCTCTACACCTCGGGCACGACGGCGAAGCCGAAGGGCATCCTCCACACGAGCGCCGGCTATCTCGTCGGCACGAGCTTCACCCACTGGGCGATCTTCGACCTGAAGCCGGACGACGTGTACTGGTGCGCCGCGGACATCGGCTGGGTCACCGGCCACAGCTACATCGTCTACGGCCCCCTGGCCAACGGCGCGACGGGCGTCATGTACGAAGGCACCCCGGACACGCCGACCTGGGAACGCTGGTGGGAGATCATCGAGCAGTACAAGGTCAACATCCTGTACTGCGCCCCGACCGCGATCCGGGCGTTCATGAAGCAGGGTGAGCAGCACCTTGCGCAGCACGACCTGAGCTCGTTGCGGGTACTCGGCTCGGTCGGCGAGCCGATCAACCCCGAGGCCTGGCTCTGGTACCACGAGTACGTCGGCGGCAGCCACACGCCGATCGTGGATACCTGGTGGCAGACCGAGACGGGCATGATCCTGATCACGCCGTTGCCGGGCGTCACGGTCACGAAGCCGGGAAGTGCCACGTTCGGCTTCCCGGGCATCGAAGCGGATGTCGTCGACGCCAACGGCCAGTCCGTGCCCCTGGGCGGTGGCGGCTATCTCGTCCTGAAGCGGCCCTGGCCGGCGATGCTCCGCGGCATCTACGGCGACCCGGAGCGCTATCGGGCGACCTACTGGAGCCGGTTCCCCGGGAATGTACTTCGCGGGCGACGGCGCCAAGCGGGACGAAGAGGGCTACCTCTGGCTCCTCGGCCGTGTCGACGATGTCATGAACGTGTCGGGCCACCGGATCAGCACGATCGAGATCGAATCGGCGCTCGTCGACGACAAGCGCGTGGCCGAGGCGGCCGTGGTCGGCAAGAACGATCCGATCACCGGCCAGGCGATCTTCGCCTTCGTGATCCTGAAGGCCGGGCCTCGATCCGACCGACGAGCTCGGCAATGAGTTGCGCGACCACGTCGCCAAGATCATCAGTCCGATCGCCAAGCCCAAGTTCCTGATGTTCACGCCTGACCTGCCAAAGACGCGCTCCGGCAAGATCATGCGGAGGCTGCTGCGCGACATCGCCGAAGGGCGCAAGCTCGGTGACACCACGACGCTCGCGGACGCCAACGTCGTGCATTCGATCCGAGAGAAGTCGGGCGTCGCCGAAGAGGACTGAACAAAGGACTCACCGGTGCCCATCAACTTCCTGAAGCGGAAGAACACGCCCCCACCGGAACCCGATGACGCGTGGGTCGGACGGGTCGATGAAGCGGTCGGTGGCCCGGCGCTTCCGGCGGCCGGCCGTGGGCGGGCGAACAGTGCCACGACGCCGTCCGTGGGCGCGGAGCCGGCGCCTGCTTCAGCCGAAGCCCCGGTCGCGGCCGCCCCCGCGGCGAAAGCGGCGCCGACCGGCACGGTCCGCTTCGACGGCCTGACCGAGGAGTGGCGTCTTGTCGGCACGATGCACATCGACGAACGGCTGTCGGACGCCCTCAATCGCCGGGAAACGATCGCCATTTCGGAGGTGTCGTGGTCGCCGATCGACGGCTCCGAGGGTTTCAGCCCGGCACCCGGCCTCAAGTCCATCGATCCCTACGACCTGATCGCGGTCCTCGCCGGCCCCGACACGCTGCCGTCGTTCTCCGAAGCCGAGAAAGCCGCACGTCGGGTGCGCAAGGATCGGTATGACGTGTCGATGGAGGCGCCGCCGTTCCAGATTCGCGGCCAGGTACACCTCCACCCTGGCGAATCCCCGGACCGCATCGTCGAGCAGGTGACGGACATGTTCATCCCGCTGACTGACGCGGTGGCCTACCTTCGCGACGAGCCGGTGGCCGACCCGGACATCCGCGTCGTGCTCGTCAACCGGCTGTATATCCGGGGAGTGACGCCGACGCCTCACTGAGCACCGGTCGCGCCGCCTGAGCCGTCAGGCGGCCTGTTCTGGGTCGCGGGCCGCCACGCTGATCTCGCCCGCCTTGACGGCGACGACGGTCGGCGAGAAGCCGACCAGGCCGTTGATCGTGGCCTCGAGATCGACCGATGGCTGATGCGTCACGCCGAAGATGAACTCGCCCTGTGGGCCCGATGAGACGTGGACGCTCTTGACGCCCGCGGTCCGAGCGATCATCCGCTTGAACGTCGCGATGCTGGCGACGCTGACGAGGCCGACCACGACGACCTGGGTCAGCTCGAGGGCACCCGTGGCTGCGGTCCCGGAGTGGGCCATCGCGGTCGACGCCTCGGCCTCGGCCGACGGGGACGGTGCGTCGTTTGGCGCGGCGATCGTCACCGGGTCCGACGGCCACCATGGCCGTGCCCGGTCCGGTTACGTCCTCCGGATCGTCGGTTGCGTCGGGTTCGGCGCTGGTGTCGGCGGTCTCGCCGACCGAGGCAGTCACCTCCGCGGTGGCGGCCGGGACCGGCGTTGCGTCGGCGGCCGTGACTGCGGCGACGGCACCGCGATCGAGTCTCGCGGCACCGAGGCCCCGGGCCAGGGCTCGGGCTCCGGCGACCACGCCACGAATCGCGGTGGCTCCGGCAGCTGGCCGGCCATCGTCGCGAAGTGCGACGGGTCCTCTTCCTCGAGCAGGCGCTCGAAGAACTGGGCCATGTGCTCCTCGAATGCGGCGACGCTGAGCTGGACGTTGCCGACGCCGGCCTCGAGTCGGGCCGCCTGGTCGACCATCTCCTGGTCGAGACGCAGCCGGCGGGAAGCGATGTTCTCCTCGGTCTCGGCGCGAATGCGCGCGATCTCGGCCTTCGACCACTCCCGGATGCCGGCGACATCCTCCTCGGCCTGCTCGCGCCGGCTCGCGGCGTAGAGCGTCGATTCGGTCCGGATCGTCTCGACCTCGGCCGCCGCATCGACCCGGAGCTGGCTGATCGTCGTCTCGCGCGCGGCTTCCGCGGCGGCGCGCATCGCGGCGGTGAGGTCGGCCATGAACTTCGTCGGACGTCGGGGTTCCGCGTCGAGGGGCGCCGCCGGCTTCGGGGCCGTGCGGGTCGTCGTCTGGCCGGCAGCGGCGGCGGCGGTCAGGACCTCGGCGCCGTCGTCCTCCGGGGCCGCGGTGGAGTCATCGGGCTCAATGGCGGCGGCCGCCTCGGCTCCGTCAAGCTCCTCGTCGATCTCCTCGCCCAATTCGGCGGCGGCCAGCTCTGCGGCGGCGGCCTCGGCGGCTTCGATCTCGGCGGCCGTCACGTCGGCCGTGGCGGCTTCGAGCTCTGCGGCCCGGATGGCGGCCGCAATGGCCGCCGCATCGGTCACCGTTGAGCCGGGCAGTGGCCCCGGCCGGACGACGCCGGCACGCTCGTCGACGCCAGTCCCCGCGTTCAGGCGGATCAGGTCGTGGCTGGGCCAGGCAGGTGGTTCGGACGAAACGGAGCGCTGGGGCCCAGCGCTGGCGGCCCGGGTGTCGGTGCGCGGGCCGGCGTGGGGTTCGATGCTCGCCATGGGCAAATCCTCGGACAGAGAGACAAGGGCGACAGGCGTTCGTCAAGCCTATCCACGAGGAGCGCGCGAGCGGCCATTCCAGATGTACCGAGCCGGCGCGGAAGTCGTACCGGCGCGCGGGCCTGGTACCTGCCTGCACCCCACCGGACCACGGCGCACCGCACAGGACCTGGGGTCCTATGGCCCCCGGACCACCCCGGACGACGCCCGGGCGACGGGCTCGTGCGTCCGCCCCGGCCGCGCCGCTCGCGCCCGCCCCGGCCGCGCCGCCTCGCGCCCCGCCCGCCGTCTCGACGGCCCACCTCGGGGCGGGCGGTACCATGGCGCGGTGGACCTGCCCGATCTCGACCCCACCGGCGTTCCCCCGACGGCCCGAACCGGCGCCGGCGGGATCCCGACTGGCCGGCCCCGGCCGGTGACCGTGGCGACGCCCGCGATGCGCCTCGCCGGTGGCCCGCCGCCCCGCGACCGCTTCGACCGGCCATTGCACGACCTGCGGATCTCGGTCACGGATCGCTGCAACTTCCGCTGCGTCTACTGCATGCCCAAGGAGATCTTCGGCAAGGATTTCGCCTTCCTGCCAAAAGAGCTCGTGCTGACGTTCGAGGAGATCAGCCGCCTGGCCTCCATCTTCGTCGGGCTCGGGGTCGAGAAGCTGCGGATCACCGGCGGAGAGCCCCTGGTCCGGCGTGACCTGCCCCAGCTCATCGAGATGCTCGCTGCCCTTCGCCGGCCCGACGGCGCGCCGGTGGACCTGACGCTGACGACGAATGGCGCCGCCCTTCGGGCCCTCGCCGGACCGCTGCGAGAGGCCGGCCTCCAGCGGGTCACCGTGAGCCTGGATTCGCTCGACGAGGCGACGTTCCAGTCCATGAACGGCGTGGACTTCCCGGTGTCGCGCGTGCTGGACGGCATCGCCGCGGCCCGGGCTGCCGGCCTTGCCCCGATCAAGGTCAACACCGTGGTCAAGCGCGGCCTCAACGAGCAGAGCGTCCTGCCCCTGGCGCGCTGGGCCCGCGACGAGGGCCTGATCCTGCGGTTCATCGAGTACATGGACGTCGGCCACAGCAACGGCTGGCGTCTCGACGACGTGGTCGACGCGGCCGAGATCGTGTCGCTCATCGACGCCGAGATGCCGCTCGAGGAATTGCCACCCAACTACGCAGGCGAAGTCGCGAGCCGCTGGCGCTATCGCGATGGGAGCGGCGAAGTCGGCGTGATCACCTCGGTCACGAGTCCGTTCTGCGGCGCCTGCAGCCGCGCCCGCCTCTCGGCCGAGGGCAGCCTCTACACGTGCCTCTTCGCGGTGAAGGGCCACGACCTCAAGGCGCTCCTCCGGGGCGGCGCCGACGACGCCGCGATCGAAGGCGCGATCCGCGAGGTCTGGAGCGTTCGGACCGACCGCTACTCCGAATTGCGGTCCGCCGCGACGACGGATCTGCCCAAGGTCGAAATGTTCGCGATGGGTGGCTGAGCCGACGGGAGCCGCCGTCGACGCGACGCGACTCAGCCGGCGCCGATTCCTGGCGGGAATGGTGACCGGCGGGGCGGCACTGTTCCTCGCTGCCTGTTCGCCCTTCGGCGACGCGGGCCCGGCGGCCACGCACGGTGGCGCGGCCGCGTCAGCGGCACCAGCGACCGCCGCCCCGGCCGCGACGCCGGTCGTCGTGTTCCATCCACCGCCGATCGCCAACCCGGATCTCGTCGCGATCGGCGCCTACCGGGCCGCCGCGAAGTCGGCCAGCCTGCGTACCAGGATCGGGCAGATGCTGCTCGTCGGCTTCAGTGGCCGCACCGTGAACGCCAACAGCGAGGTCATCCGGGACATCCACAACCACGCGCTCGGGGCGGTCCTCCTCTACGACTTCGCGAATTCGGCCGGCAATATCTCGGCGAAGTCGACGCTGCGGAAGATGATCGCGGCGCTGAAGGCGGCCTCGCCGCTGCCACTGCTCGTGGCGACGGACCAGGAAGGCGGCAGCGTCGCCCGCCTCGGGCCCGACCACGGCTATCCGGCCACGGTCTCCGCCGAGGTGCTCGGCACGCGAAACGACCTCGCCTACACGCACGCGAAGGCCCGGGCGATGGCCACGACCCTCCGCGGCGTCGGGATCAACTTCAATCTCGCGCCGGTCGTCGACCTCGATCGAAACCCGGACAACCCGATCATCGGCAGGTTGCACCGGAGCTTCTCGGCGGATCCGGCCATCGTCGTCGCAAATGCGACGGAGTTCATCGCGGCCCACCACGAGCTGGCGGTTCACACGACCCTCAAGCACTTCCCCGGTCACGGCAGCTCGACGGCCAATTCGCACCTTGGCGTCGTTGACGTCTCGGACACCTGGGACCCGATCGAGCTCGAGCCGTTCCGCCAGATCGTCGCCGCCGGCCACGCCGACGCGGTCATGACGGCGCACATCTTCAACTCGCACCTGGATGCGCAACACCCGGCCACGCTGTCGAAGCCGACCATCACCGGGATCCTGCGCGACCAGCTCGGCTTCGACGGGGTCGTCGTCAGCGACGACATGCAGATGGGCGCGATCCGCAAGACGTACGGCTACAACACCGCCGTTCTGCTCGCCATCCGGGCCGGCGTGGACCTGCTCACGATCAGCAACCACACGCCGCATTCGCCCGGGATCGTCGGGCGCACGATCGACCTGATCGAAGGATTCGTGAAGGACGGCAAGCTGACCGAAGCACGGATCGACGAATCGTGGGTCCGCATCCAGCGCCTGAAGGGGCTGTAACGGCCCGGGCTCAGTCCGCAGCGACCTTCGAGGACTCGGCAGGTTGGCGGCTCGGCAGGCTCGGCCACCCGTTGTCCACCGCCTTGTCCACGACCCGTCAACACTCCCGGGAATTGGTGGACACAGTCCGCTGCGCCGCGCCAAGTTCGTGGATAACCGCGTTGACCCGGCCGGGCGGCGATCCCTATGGTTGGTCTTGCCCGAAGGGGCCGCCACGGACGATGATCCCGAGATCACATCAAGGGGCAGCGCTCCGGATCGGTCGCTTCGGGCGCTTCTTTGCCCGCACCCGCGGGACGCCTGGCGGGACGTGATCGGCATCCCGGTGTCGATACTCCCGTCGGGTGGTGAAGCCCACAGGGCCCCGCGGCCGACTCACGCGCCGAGCGCCGCCTGCGTCCCGACGACCGCCCATCCGGACGACGCTCGGTGATCCGGGCAGCAGGCCAGGAGGGCCGAGTGTCCGCTTCGGCTCCCATCCCGCCGGCCGAATTCCCCGCCCGCCTCGCCGCGCTCGTCGGCGCCGTCCGGGCCCGGACGGATCTCGTGCCGCGCGTCGGGATCGTGCTCGGTTCCGGGCTCGGGGACCTGGCAGCCGACCTCGCCGATCCGGTGGCCATTGCCTTCGCCGACCTGCCCGGCTGGCCCGCCGCGACTGCCCCGGGCCACGCCGGCCGCCTTCTCCTCGGCCGCCTCGACGGCGTGCCCGTGGTCATGCTCCAGGGCCGCCTCCACCTCTACGAGGGCAACAGCCCGGGCCTGGTCGTCCAGCCCGTCCTGCTGATGGGCCAGCTCGGCGCCGGCGTCATCGTCCTGACGAACGCGGCCGGCGGTGTCAACCCGGGCTACGGCGCCGGAACGCTGATGGTGATCTCGGACCACCTGAACCTCACCGGCCAGACGCCGCTCCTCGGCCCGAACGCCGATGCCATGGGGCCGCGGTTCACGGACCTGACCAACGCCTGGAGCCCCCGATTGCGGACGGCCCTGCACGCCGCGGCCCGGGCCGAATCCATCGACCTCGAAGAAGGCATCTACGCGGGCCTGCTCGGTCCGACCTACGAGACGCCGGCGGAGGTCCGGGCGCTGCGGATCCTCGGGGCGGATGCGGTCGGCATGTCCACGGTGCTCGAGAACATCGCCGCCCGCTGGGCCGGCCTCGAGGTGGCCGGCGTGTCGCTCGTCACGAATCCCGGTGCCGGCTACACGGACCAGCCGCTCTCACACGACGAGGTTCTCGCTGCCGCCGCGGCCGCCGGGCCCCGCCTCGCACGGGTCATCCGCCGCTTCGTCCGAGAGCTGCCCGGAGCCTGAGCTCCGCGAGTCCGAGGGAGAACGGGGCGCGGGCCTCGGCGTCGGTTCGACAACGCGCGGTCGCCGGCCATCTGGCTCCGTGGCTCCAGCGCGGCCGCTCCCACCCGATCCGGCGCCATTCGGCGCCGGATCGCCGCTTCCACCAGGGCGTTGATGTCGGCCGTGCACGCCAGGTGTTCATTCCGGCACCAACGGATCGGGCCACGCAATGACGCCACGGCCCCTGGCCGGCCCTCGGCCCGCCCGTGCCCGACCAGATGCACACCAGGCGTGCAGCAGCGCCGACAATGGGCCGACGCGCGGCCCTGGCGGATCGTTGAGGTCGGCGCAGACCACGGAATGAACATGTGGCGTGCGACTCGGCGGGTTGCCGCCGCCGCGCGCGGCCGGCGCCGCACGGCCGGCGCGGCGCGGAGAATGCGCCGGCCACGCTCCGACCAGGCCGACCGTCACGTTGAGTCCCCGGGTGACTCGATGAGGCGTACCAGGCACGCGCCGGCCACGAATCCCGGCGAAATCCGGGCCGTTCGTCACTTCCGCACCCAAGGGCTGGCACCGTAGGCTTCCGATGCGTCGCACGAATCCGTGCGGCCGTGTTCGGGGTCAGCCGTGTTCGCGCGTCTCCGGTGGCTCAGCGTCCTTCTCCCAGTCCTGCTGATCGGGATCGTCGAGACCCTGAGCGACTCTGTCCTCGACCCCTATCTCGGGTTCCCGCTCGACACGATCATGGTCATGCTCGTAGTCCTCGCGTCGGCGACCATCTTCTCGGTCCTGACGTTCCGCGAGATCGGCCACCTGACGCGGGCCATCGAGGTTCGCAGCGCCGAACTCGAGCGCCGCGATGCCGTCGTCCGCGCACTCCAGGACGTGACGATGCGGGTGGCCGCCGCCGGTGCGCTCGCGCCGTTGCTCGAGACGATCGTCGAGCGCGCCCGCGTCCTCCTCGGGACGGACGTCGCCGTCCTGTGGATCGACTCGCCCGGCCATCCCATCCGGATGGCCAGCGGCTTCGATGCGGCGGCGGGCCTGGCCGCAGGAGAGCCCGAGGCCGACACGACGCCCGAAGCCTGGCTCGCGCATTCGGGGTTCGATGCCCGGCTCGCCTCGCCGCTGCGGCAGGGTCGCGACACGATCGGCGTGCTCTGCGTTGCCGATCGGGGAGCGCGCTCGTTCGACGTCCCCGACGTGGAGGCCCTCGGCGCGCTCGCGACGATCGCCGCGATCGCCGTCGAGAACGATCGCCTGCACGGCTCCCTGCGGGAGCTCGCGGTCCGGGCCGAGCGAGAGCGCGTCGCGCGCGAGATGCACGACGGCCTCGCCCAGGTCCTGGGCTACGTCAACACGAAGGCTGCGGCCGTGACCGAGCTGCTCGCGGCGGGCCGGACCACCGAGGCAGTCGAGCAACTGGAGCAGCTCTCGGCGGCGGCCCGCTCGACGTACGTTGACGTCCGCGAAGCGATCCTCGGGCTCTCGATGCCGATCTCCGCGGAGGCCGGGCTGACCGGCGCGATCGAGGAATACGGCCGGCGATTTGCCGAGGCGTCCAAGCTGGCCGTGGATGTGGAGAGCAGCCCGGCGGCGCGAGCCGCCCAACTCGCCCCTGAGGCCGATGCGCAGGCCTTCCGGATCGTCCAGGAGGCGCTGACGAACATTCGCAAGCACGCCCTGGCGGGACGGGTCCGGATCGTGCTGGCGGCGGCCGGCGGATCGCTGGTCGTCACCGTCGACGACGACGGCCGCGGGCTCGGGCAGGACGTCGGCGGCGCGTCCGACTGGCCGCACTACGGCCTCGCCACGATGTCGGCCCGGGCGGCCGCGGTCGGCGGCACTGTCACGTGGGCGCGCTCGCCGCTCGGCGGCACGCGTGTCGAGATCCACGTCCCGGAGGGCAGGGCGGGCCGGCCCGGGTTGACGATTCCCGCGACCCTCACGGCGCCATTGCCCGCGCCCGGGACCCCGGCCGTGGCCGGGGTCGAGCCGGTCGCGACGAGCCGCTGATGCGAGTCCTCGTCGTCGACGATCACGCGCTGTTCCGCGACGGCGTCGCGTCGCTGCTCGCCGCGTGGGGCCACGAGATCGCCGGCACGGCCGTGAACGGTCACGAGGCGATCCGGTTGGCCGACCAGCTGGCGCCCGACCTCGTCCTGATGGACGTGCGCATGCCCGGCGTGACCGGCATCGAGGCGACCGCACGGATCAAGGCCGAACGCCCGGCGACGGCCGTCGTGATGCTGACCGTCAGCGAGGACGAGGACGACCTGTTCGCCGCGATCAAGGCCGGGGCGCAGGGCTATCTCCTCAAGAACATGGAGCCGGCCCAGTTGCGGCGGATGATCGATGGAGTGGCCCGGGGCGAAGCGGCCATCACCGCGGCCACCGCCGTCCGGATCCTCGATGAGTTCGCCCGCCACGAACGCCAGGCGGCCCGCGCGGCCGAACCGGGCCCGCCCGACCGCCTGACCGAGCGGGAGATCGACGTCCTGCGCTGCGTGACGGAGGGCCTCCGCAACAAGGAGATCGCGGCGCGCCTGGACATCAGCGAGAACACCGTCAAGTTCCACCTCCGCAACATCGTCGAGAAGCTCCATGCGGTGAGCCGCTCCGAGCTTGCCGCCCGGGCCGTCCGCGAGAACCTCCTGCCAGACCGCCGGCCGCTGGATCCGCCGACCGACTGACCGCCGCCGGCGGGACTCGCCGCACCCATCCGGCCGCGCCCGCCGTCGGGGCCGCTCCGGCCGCCGTCGGGCGCCCAATCCGGCCGCGAGCCTCGCCACGGCCCGCCACGGCCCGCCACGGCCCGCCACGTCCCGACCCGGCCCGGGCCATTCGGCATGGCGCACCCACCCAACCGGGTGGGCACGGCTCCCACCCGAACCGGTATGGCGGCATGACCGCCCGTCCCCGATCGTGCAGAGACACCGATCGGAGGAGCGCATGGGCTACCAGATCAAGGTCGACACGGCGAATTGCTTCGTCTGCGGCATCTGCATGGACGTCTGCCCGGTGCAGGCCATGGACATGCGCCGGCCGAGCCGCACCGGCGTCGAAGGCGAGCCACCGAATCCCGTGGCTGATGGAGCTGCCCGTCCAGGTCGGCGAGTGCATCGGCTGCGGCATCTGCATCCGCGAGTGCCCGGTCGAGGTCATGACCCTCCTGACCGTGCCCGGCCAGACGCCACTCGCCGACCACCAGGGCCCGGTCGCCGCCGCGCCACCGGACGACGGCCACTGGGTGCCGCTGACGTCCGTCACCCGCGAGAGCCTCAAGCCCGACCATCCGTCCCCGTTCTCGCCGTTCTTCGAGTGGCAGACGCGGTCGCGGCCGGAGCCCTGGCAGGCCTGGACGACGATGGTCGAGTCCAGGCGTGAAGGCGCCCGAGGCGCCGTGCCAGACGGCGTGTCCCGGCCGGCACCGATGCCGGCCGCTACGTCGGCCTCATCGCCGCCGGGCCGCTACGACGAGGCCTACGAGGTCGCCGCCGAGGTCAACCCGTTCCCGTCGGTCTGCGGCTGGATCTGCACCGCCCCGTGTGAAGCTGCCTGCCGCCGCGGCACGCTCGACGAGCCGATCTCGATCCGGACCCTCAAGCGATTCGCCGTCGAGCACGGCAAGCTGCAGCCCGCGCCGCCGCCGACCGTCCGTCGCAGCGAGCGCGTCGCGATCGTCGGCGGCGGCCCGGCCGGCATGTCGGCCGCCTGGTACCTCGCCCGGCTCGGCTATGCCGTGACCGTCTTCGAGGCGATGCCCGTGCCCGGCGGCATGATGGCGATCGGGATCCCGGAGTACCGCCTGCCGCGCGACGTCCTCCAGGCCGAGATCCAGCGGATCCTCGCCCTCGGGGTCGAGCTCCGGCTGGACTCCGCGATGGGCCGCGACTTCAGCCTGACGGACCTCGAGAGCCAGGGCTTCCACGCCGTCTTCCTCGCCACCGGCGCCTCGCGCAGCCGGCCGCTCGACGTCCCCGGCGCCGACCTCGAGGGCGTCGTGCCCGCGACCCTGTTCCTGAAGCGCGTCAACCTCGGCGAGCACCCGCGACTCGATGGCCCGGTGGTGGTCGTCGGCGGCGGCAGCACCGCCATGGATGCCGCCCGCTCGGCGTGGCGCAGCGGCGCCTCGTCGGTCACGGTTCTCTACCGGCGCGATCGCGCCGACATGCCGGCGCAGGTCGAGGAGATCGAGGCCGCCGAGCGCGAAGGCATCGTCATCCGGACGGGCGTCGGGATCGTCGAGGTCACCGGCCACGGTGGCCGTGTCGTCGCCGTCCAGACCATCGAGCGGCAGCCGACCCCCGGCGCCTCGCCGATCGAGACCTTCGCGGACGTCCCCGGCAGCGAATCGACCGTCCCGGCCTCGACGGTGCTCGTCGCGATCGGCGAGGAGCCGGATCCTTCGATCCTGCCCGAGGGCGCCGGCATCGGCGTCACGGCGTCGGCGGGCATCGTCGCCGATCCGCGGTCGCTGGCCACCGGGCGAGCCGGGGTCTTCGCCGGCGGCGACGTCGTCTCGGGTGCCAAGACGGTCATCGATGCCGTCGCCGCGGGCCGCCGGGCCGCCGCGTCCATCCACGAGTTCCTGGCCCGGGTCACCAACGGCGAGGCCGCGATCATGGCGGCCGTCCGCTACCCGAAGGCCCCGGAGCCGCAGCTCGCGGGTCGACCTCGCCGAGCGGCCGCGGGCCCATCCGCCGGTGGCCCCAGTCGTGCCGGGCTCCTTCCGGCCGACCCAGGTCGGCTTCGATCCGGCGACGGCCCAAACCGAAGCCTCGCGCTGCTTCCGCTGCGATGCCGTCTACCGCTGCGAGGGCGTGACGGTCGTCGCCGGCCGCGGCGCCCGCAATCCACTGCCGATGCTGTCGCCCAGCCGCGACTCGTCCGGCCAGCCAACCAGGTCCCGGCGATCCGCCGGCGCCGAGCGTCACGGGAGGACAGGCATGACACCCGGCCAGGTTCCGGCCTTCTTCGATTTCGGAGAAGCCTTCGTCGAGGGCACGATCGGCGCCGCGCTGGTCGTGCTGTGGCTGCTCGCGCTGGCCCTGCACATGGCGCGGCCGTACATGGTCCGCGACACCAACAAGTTCACGCTGCGCCTCGGGCGCCGACCTCTGGTGGATCATCTTCGTCGCCCTGCGCGACCTCATCCTCGTCCAGGTCTTCCTCGGCAGCTTCATCTTCTTCTACCCGGACGTGGTCAAGTCCAAGGAGCTGCCGATCACGGGCGGCCTTGCCGCCGTCTGCGCCTTCGCGGCCCTGCTGATCAAGCTCATGACGAGCGGCGACCGGGACATCCGGGGCGTTCGCGCGCAGACCCTCCTGCTGGGTCTCGGGTCCGTGCTCTACATCGGGCCGTACTTCCTCGGCATCCAATCGACAGAGCTGACCGGTCAGCACATCGAGAAGCTCGTGCCGTATCTCGTGTCGTCGCTCAACCCGGACGTGGCGCTGCCGCTCTGCTACCTGTCCGCGGCGCTGGTCGGGATCCTCGCGCTCGTCGCCGTCGGCTACAACCTGGCCCAGACAGTCACCCGCCGGCCGACGCCCGGCATGGAGGCCTGACCCATGACTGGCGACGAACTTGCCAATGCGCTGACCAACGGGGCGTCGGTCTGGCTGGTCCTGTCCGTGGCGGCGATCCTGCCGATCCTGTGGGCCTTCACCCTCGTGATGCACTTCGCGCGGCCGTACGTCGTCCGGTTCCTGCGGACCCTGACCCTCCGCTTCGGCGGCGATGTGTGGTGGCTGTCCTACGTCCTGATCCGGGACGGGCTGCTGGTCATCACGCTCGGCCTGAGCATGATCTTCTTCATGCCGAACCTGTACTTCAAGGTCGGCCTGCCGCTGACCGCGCCACTCGCCGTCGTCGTCCTCTTCTGGGCGCTCGTGGTCAAGCTGCTCCGTGACGCCGACGACGATCCGGCCGCCTTCCGACTCGTGAGCCTGCTGCTCGTCGTGGCGTCGGTCCTCTACATCGTGCCGCAGATCTACGGCCTGGAGTCGGCCGACCAGACCAATCTCGGCGACATCCCGCTGTTCCTGACCAGTTCGTCGAACCTCGCCTGGGCGCGGCCGATCTTCTGGGGCAGCATGATCCTGTTCGGTCTGACCGGGGCCGGCCTGTTCACGCGGTTCTTCCTGCGGATCGGGAAGGACACCCGGGTGAGGCCAAGGCCGAGGCGATGGCCGGCACGGACGCCGTCGCCGGGCTGAGTCCGCTGAGGAGAACGGGGCGCGGGCCTCGGCGTCGGTTCGACGACGCGCCCTCTCGAAGAACGACATTCCGCGGCTCCAGCGCGGCCGCTCCCACCCGATCCGGCGCCATTCGGCGCCGGATCGCCGCGTCCACCGGGGCGCTCTTGTCGGCCGTGCACGCCAGGTGTTCATTCCGGCACCAACGGATGGGCCACGGAACGACGCTCTGGCTCTGGCCGGCCCTCGGGCTCCCCGTGACCGACCGGTTGCACACCAGGCGTGCGTAAGCGCCGACAACGGGCCGACGCACGGACCCTGGACGGATCGTTGAGGCCGGCGAAGACCGTCGAATGAACATGTGCCGTGCGACCCGCCGGGTTGCGGCCGGCGCCACGCGGCCGGCGCCACGCGCCCGGCGCAATCGCGCCGGTGCGGCCGCGGCCACGAGCCTGCGAGGATCGCGCTCGCGAGCCGAAGGCCCCAGGCAGCCGGCGGATCCTGCCGGCCCGCGGCGCAGCCGCGTGAATCGCCCGCCAGGCCGTCGTCAGCGGACGGTCAGCTCCCGGCCGGCCGAGCGGGCCGCCTTCGACTTCTCGGCCCATGCCGCCAGCACGTCGTCCTTGTGCGGCCGGATCGGGCAGTGGCCGTCGCGATTGCCCATCTCGTCGCAGTAGCCGAGCGGCACGCACTTGGGCGCCAGGAACGAGCCGAGGAACGGGCTGACCTGGAAGATCTCGTGGCGGATCAGCTGGAAGAGGCGGCGGATCTCCCATTGGGCCATCGTGCACAGGCGCAGGCCCGACATGTGGATCAGCGCCCGCAGGTTGGCGGTCATCACGAGGTTCGTCCGCGTCGCGTTCGGGAAGACGAAGCGGGCATCCTCGGCCGGGATGCCGGCCGCGACCAGCTCGCCGTACAGGTCGAGCGCCCCCTCGACGTGCGATTCGTAGCGCTCCCGGACGTCGGGCTCCCCCTCGGCGATCGACGAGGGCTCCATCGTCGAGGCGCCCTTGTACTTCACGTAGCGCTGGCTCTGCTGGTCGAAGGCGACGCCCGCCCGGTGCCGGACCAGCTGGTGCGACAGCGTCCGCGAGACGCCGCTGATGCCGAAGGTGAAGACGATGTGCTCGATCGTCGAGCCGTGGCCCGATTCGATGACGCCCTGGATCAGCTTCTGCTGCTTGTCCGTGGCGACCTCGCCGTTCGCCGCGCGGCGGAAGATCTCGTCGGGCTCGAGCTCGCTGTAGCAGGTCCGGCAGGCGGTGTAGATCAGGGGCACGTAGAACCGGTCGACGATGTCGCGATCGGGGAAGAGCAGCGTCGCCTGGAGGCCGAGGTCGCGGCGGCCGGGGTTGCGCGGAATGCCCGACCGGGGCGCGGACGGCGTCGCGTTCGCAGGAATTCGGGGCGGTGGGCTCGGCCGTCATCGGAACGTCAGCATAGCCGCTGGCTGCCCGGCCTCGATCTCGATCTCGATCGGCTCGACGGCCGCGCGGTCGTCGGTCATGTCGGTGCCTCCTGCTCGGCCGGCGATCGAGGGCGTACGCGACCGCGTCTCGAGATCCATTCGCGCGCCTTCGTCCCAGGCGGCCTGCTCCGCGGCGTCCTCGTCGGGAACCGGGAACACGGGAACGGCGGCGACGTCCACGACTGGCTCGCGAGGATGGGTGCCGTTGCGTTCGCGCGACGTGACCGCGGCCGCGGCGAGCCGCAGCGCTCGGAGGCGCTCGCCCTCCGCTAGCGCCACTGCGAAGAGATCGATCAGCACAGGTTCATGCCCGAGATGTCGCCGTCGGCGCGGAACATCTGGATCGCCTCACGGGCGTGCGCCTCGGGCGGCCGGCCCGACCCGTCACGGTCTCGAAGAGGACCAGCTCGTGGAGCGACCAGGCCGTCCCGAAGCGATCGCCGAGCCTCCGGAAGATCGGCAGCGCCTCCTGGACTTCGCGCTCGGCGCCGGCGACATCGCCCCCGTAGAACCGGAAGTCGGCGCTGGCCCAGAGCGCTCGCGCCATCCCCGCCTCGTCGCCGAGCTCCCGGTAGATCTGCGATGGCCTCGGTCGATGACCTTGCGCGATTCCTGGCCGAGGAACGTCGGTCCAGGCGGCGACGTCGGTCGACGCCACCGGCGCAGAACGAGAAGTCGTAGAGCGCGTCGGCCAGCTCCTGCTCTCGTGCCGTGCGGCCCGCGCCAGGTCGACGGCCTCGCGGTAGTAGCCATGGGCGCCCATGTTGCGGCCTGCCAGTAGGCGATGCCGCCCGCGGCCGTCAGCACGCGCCGCCGGTCGCCCGGAGCCAGGAGGTGGTCGCGGTCGTCGGCGCGCGATGATCGCCTCGAGCCGCCGCCGGCCCTCGTCGAGGTAGCCGCGCATCTGCCAGAACCGCCACAGCGAGCTCGCCAGGCGG
Source organism: uncultured Chloroflexia bacterium (assembly GCA_963716375.1). Classification (GTDB taxonomy): domain Bacteria; phylum Chloroflexota; class Limnocylindria; order Limnocylindrales; family CSP1-4; genus VGPE01. The sequence continues at coordinate 795,361 of OY970306.1, forward strand.
GCGGCGGCCGGCAGGTCGGTTCGCATCAGGAAGTCGAGCGCCGGCCCGGATGTTGTCGTGGTCGTCCTCGAGGCGCTCGAGCGCGGCGCGCCGTTCGCCCCGCCCGATCTCCGCGGCCGCGACCGTCGACGTACGACGCGAACCAGTCGGCATGTGCGCGCCGCACGAGGCTCGGCGTCCGGCCGGCCGCAAGTCGTTCGATGGCGAACGCGTGGATCGTCTCGAGCATCATGAAGCGCGGATCGCCGTGCTCGTCCTGGACGGCCCGGATCAGGCTCTTGTCGTTGAGCGAGCCGAGTCCGTCGAGGACGTCGATGCCGGTCGGCGTGGCTGCCGCCGGCGACCGCCTCGGCCGCCTCGAGCGTCCAGCCGCCCATGAAGACCCCGAGGCGCTCGAACAGGTCGCGCTCGGCGGGCTCGAGCAGGTCGTAGCTCCAGGCGATCGCGGCGCGCAGGGTCTGCTGGCGCTCCGGCAGGTCGCGCGAGCCGCCGGAGAGCAGCGCGAGGCGGTCGCCGAGGCGGGCGAGGATCGCCTGCGGCGAGAGCAGCCGCAGGCGGGCCGCCGCGAGCTCGATGGCCAGCGGCAGGCCGTCGAGCCGGGCCGTGATCTCGGCCACCGCCGGGGCGTTCTCGTTGGTGACCTGGAAGTCCGGCCGGGCCATCAGCGCCCGCTCGATGAAGAGGCGCACGGCGTCGTACTGCGAGAGGGCCGCGGCCCCGTGGACGACGCGCTGGTCCGGCAACCCCATCGGCGGCACGGGCAGCTCCTGCTCGCCGCTGATGCGGAGGGGCGAGCGGGACGTCACGAGCACCTTCAGCGATTCGGTGCCCCGAAGCAGCCGGCCGATGTCGGACGCCGCCCCGAGCAGCTGCTCGAAGTTGTCGAGGACGATCAGGGTCTGCCGGGTCTTGCAGCGCTTCCATCAGGTGATCGAGCGGCGGCCCGCCGCCCAGCAGTCGGGACGCCGGCGGCCGTGGCGATCGTCGGCGCCACCAGCGACGGGTCCGCCAGCGGCGCGAGCGGGGCGAAGAAGACGCCGTCCGGGAACTGGTCGGCGACGCCCGCGGCGACCTCGAGCGCGAGGCGGGTCTTGCCGGTGCCGCCGGGACCGGTCAGCGTCAGGAGTCGCGTCCCGCCCAGGAGGCGCGTGGCTTCCTCGAGCAGGTCGTGGCGGCCGACGAAGCTCGTCAGCTGGATCGGCAGGTTGTTCGGCGTCGCGTCGAGGGTCCGCGGCGGCGGGAAGTCGTTGGCGAGGCCGTCGATCACGAGCTGGGCCAGCCGCTCCGCGCGCGAGAGGTCCTTGAGGCGATGCTCGCCGAGGTCGCGGAGGCTGACGCCGGCCGGCAGCGAGCCCTCGGCGAGCGCTCGGGTCGCCGCGGAGAGCAGCACCTGGCCGCCGTGGGCCGCCGCGCCGATCCTCGCCGCCCGGTGGACCTCGAGACCGACGTAGTTCTGGCCGGCGAGCGTCGCCTCGCCCGTGTGGAGGCCCATCCGGACGCGGACGACCTGGCCGTCCGGCGCCATCGGCTCGGCCAGCAGGCGCTGGGCGACGACCGTCGCCGAGACGGCACCGCTGGCGCTCCCGAACGCGGCGAAGACGGCGTCGCCTTCGGTTCCGATCTCCCGCCCGCCGCCGGCCGCGATCCCTTCGCGGATCCGCCGGCGGTGCTCGTCGAGGACCGGCTCGTAGCGGGCCGCGCCGAGCGATTCGAGCAGCCGCGTGGAGCCCTCGATGTCCGTGAAGAGGAAGGTCACTGTGCCGGATGGCAGCGCGACGATGCCACTCGGCGGCGCGGCCGCCGCAGCCAGGTCGCCCTCGGGCGACGGGCCGGGCTCGTTCGCGGTGCCGGTCATCTGGCACGACCCGCCGAATCGCTCGATCGCGGCGGCCTCTGCGGCGGCGATCGAGCCGTTCCTCGTCGAGGGCGTAGGCCACGGCCGCCGCCTGGGGCATCGCGGCGCCTTCGGCCCAGGCCCGAGCCGCGGCCTGATCGTCGATCATGGCCCGCTCGCGTGCGCGGCGGCCCTCGATCTCCGTGATGACGCCCGCCAGGTCGGCCCCGGTTCGCAGGACCAGCGCGTTCGAGGCCCCGCCGAGGCGCAGCGCCCGCTCGGCGTCGCCGCGCTCGACGGCCAGTGAGCGGAAGTTCGACAGGGCCGTGCCGATGCCAGACACGTCCTCGGCCGCCGCGAAGATCTCGAGCATCTCGATCCAGTGGCGCCGGGCGGACGCGACGTCGCCGAGGCGAAGCTCGGACAACCCGAGGGTGTGTACGGCCCAGCCAAGCCCGAACGGGTCGCCGACGACGCGCCAGGCATCGGCGGCATCGGCGAGGATCGCCCGGGCCGGCTCGTAGTGGCCGAGGAAGTATTCGGCGTTGCCGACGTCCCAGAGCGCCTTGGCGATGCCGACCTGATCGCCAAGCTCGCGGAAGATCGCAAGCGACTCGTCGGCCATCGCCTTGCCCTGGCCGACGTCGTCGAGGGTCACCATGTACGTGAAGCTCTGGTTGTAGAGCGCCTCGGCGATGGCGCGACGGTCGCCGGACGCCCGGGCCAGGGCCAGCGATTCGTCGTAGAGCGGCTTGGCCCGGTCCATCTCGCCGCGCCAGTAGGCGAGCCCGGCAGCCGCGTCGAGCCCTTGCCGTCGCATGACCGGATCGTCCGTCGCCCCCGGCAGCGCCAGGATTGCGAGCATTCGCTCAAAGCCTTCGCTGAGGTAGCCCCGCATCTGCCAGAAGCGCCACAGCGCGCCACCGGTGGCCAGCCCGAGCGCCGCGTCATCGCGCTCGATGGCCCAGACCAGCGCGAGACGGAGGTTGTCATGCTCGACCTCCAGGCGGTCGAGCCAGGCGCGCTGGCCGATGCCCGTGAGGTGGGGCTCGGCGGCCTGCGCCAGGGCCAGGAATGCCGCCGCGTGGCGAGCCCGGATCTCGTCGAGCTCGCCGGATTCCTCGAGGCGCTCACGAGCGTAGTCGCGGATCGTCTGGAGCATCCGGAAGCGGGGTTCGCCGGACGTCTCGTCCTGCCGGACCAGGCTCTGGTCGACGAGCGTGGCGAGGCCGTCGAGCACGTCGATGCCGATCTCGGCGGCGGGCCCGCAGACCGTCTCCGCCTGGTCGAGCGCCATGCCGCCCGCGAATACCGACGCCCGGTCGAGGAGCCGGCGCGTGCCGGGGTCGAGCAGGTCATAGCTCCACGCGATCGCCCCGCGCAGCGTCTGCTGGCGCTGGGGCAGGCCGCGGCCCGTCGAGGAGAGCAGATCCAGGCGCTGGCCGAGGCGAGCCAGGATCGCGTCCGGCGGGAGCAGCTTGACGCGGGCCGCGGCGAGCTCGATGGCGAGTGGCAGGCCGTCGAGGCGACGGCAGATGTCGAGGACGGCCGGGGCATTGGCGTCGGTCAGCCGGAAGTCGGATCGGACGGCCATCGCGCGCTCCACGAACAGCGCCACGCCCTCCGAGCCCGCCAGCGATTCGGCCGTGATCCGGCCCGTGCCCAGGTCGGGCAGCCCGAGCGGCGGGACCGCGTATTCCTGCTCGCCCGTGACGTGCAGGACAGCCCGGCTGCTGACGATGACCTTCGAGCGCGGGCTGATGCGCAGGATGTCAGCCACGAGCGGCGCCGCGGCAACCACCTGCTCGAAGTTGTCGAGGACGAGCAGCACGGTGTGCTCGCGGACGAAATCCAGGAGCCGCTCGAGCGGCGTGCGCTGGCCGGTTTCCAGGAGGCCGATCGAGGCGACGATGGCCGAGGCGACGAGCTCCGGCTCGGTCACCGCATCGAGAGGGACGAAGAACACGCCATTGGCGAACTGCTCGGCGACCTCGGCGGCGATCTGGAGGCTGAGTCGGGTCTTGCCGGTGCCGCCGGGTCCGGTCAGCGTCAGGAGTCGCGATCGTTCGAGGAGGGCCCGGGCGGCCTCGACCTCGCGATCGCGCCCGATGAAGCTCGTCAGCTGGGTCGGCAGGTTGTTCGGGGTGGCGTCGAGCGTGCGCAGGGCCGGGAAGTCGGCAGGCAACCCGGCGATCACCAGCTGGTAGAGACGCTCCGGTCGGGCCAGGTCCTTCAGGCGGCGCTCGCCGAGGTCCCGCAGCGAGACGCCCTCGGGCAGCGAATGCTCGACGAGTACGAACGTCGCCGCTGAGAGGAGCACCTGGCCGCCATGGCCCGCAGAGGTGATCCGGGCCGCCCGGTGGAGGTCGATGCCGACGTAGGTCTCGCCGGCCAGGGCGACTTCGCCCGTGTGGACGCCCATCCGGACCCGGACACTGACGCCATCGGGCCAGGGCTGGGCCGCCAGGGCGAGCTGGCCGGCCACCGCCGCTGCCACCGCTCCGGTGGCGCTCCGGAAGACGACGTCGAGCGCATCGCCCTCGCCGCCGAAGATCTGGCCGCCATTGGCGGCGATCGCCGACGCCGAGCAGCCGGTTGTGGTCCTGGAGGACATCGCCGTAGGCCGGCCCGAGCGCCTGCAGGAGGCGGGTCGATCCCTCGATGTCGGTGAACAGGATCGTGACGGTGCCGACCGGGAGGGCGCCGGCGACCGGGTCCGCCACGGGCGGCCCGGCGTTCATGGCCCTGGCTGGTCGGAGAGTGCCCGAAGACGCCGGACGACGGCCTTCAGGATCCCGACGGCCAGGCGTGGCTGCTCATCGAGGAGCTCCTCGAACTCCCACGAGGCGATGGCGAGGCACGTCGTCGGGCCCTCGGCGGTGACCGTGGCGATCCGGGGCTGCTGGTCGAGGAGGGACAGCTCGCCGAAGAAGTCGCCGGGACCGAGGCGGGCGAGCTCATCGCCGTCGCGGACGACCCGCGCGCCGCCGCTCACGACCAGGAAGAAGCCGGTGCCGACCTCGCCCTGCCGGACGATGGGCCGGCCAGTCGCGAATTCGACTTCGACGGCATGCTCCGCGATGGCTTCGAGCGAGATCCCGCCCAATCCGGCGAACAGGTCCACCCGATCGAGCAGGTTCGCCTTCTCGAGAGCCGTGAGCGCCATCGTCGACCGTTCTCCACCACTTCGAATGACCGGATCGTGAGCGTCCGCGGGGTCCCCCGTCAAACGGATTGCGGAGCCGCAGCAGGATGGCAGGCGAGAGGTGCACGGACTACGATGGCGCCACGATCAATCGGCTGCCGGAGGGGCAGGCGAGCTTCGGGTCTGGCACGAGTGAGGGTGGCCGATGCCGGTGCAGGAGGACGTCGTCGATCGGCTGGCGGCGCTGTCGATCTTCGCCGATCTGTCGACGCCCCAACTGATGACCGTGGCCCACACGTTCGACGAAGCGTGGTTCCCGCAGGGCGAGCGGATTCTCCGCCAGGGGCTGTCGGGCTCGGGGTTCTACATCATCGTCGACGGCGAGTGCGAGATCCTCGTCGACGGCCAGCTGCGGGCGACCCTCGGCCGAGGCGACTTCTTCGGCGAGGTCTCGATCCTGCTCGGTGAGCCGCCCGTGGCCGACGTCGTGGCGAAGACCGCGATCCGCGCCATCGTGCTGGCCGGGCCGGCGGTCGAGAAGTTCCTGACCAGCAATCCGCGGGTGATGTACCGCATGCTCCAGGCCCAGGCGCGCCGCCTGCGGAACGCGAACCGATGGCGGAGCTGACGGCCCGCCCGTTCCCGCCGGGCGACTATCCGGTCGTCGTCGTCGGCAGCGGCCCGGGGGCGATCTCGGTCAGCTACTGGCTGCGTCGCCTCGGCGTCGAGCACGCCGTGATCTCGGGCGACGAGGCTCCGGGCGGCATGTTCCGGCGCTGGCCGTTCTTCCAGCGATTGCTGTCGTGGACCAAGCCGTATGCGCCGGCCGAGCACGGGACGGGCGCCTACGAGCGATTCGACTGGAACAGCCTCCTCGCCGAGGAGCCGAACCTGCGCTCGCTGATGCCCGACCTGATGGACGGCACGTCGTACTTCCCGTCCCGGCCGGAGATGCAGCGCAACCTCGAGTCGTTCGCGGAGAAGAGCGGCAGCGTCATCCGCTATGGGACGCGCTGGCAGGCGACGCGCCGTGACGGCGAGCGGTTCGTCCTCGAGACGACCGACGGCGAGTATCGCTGCCGCTATCCGATCTTCGCGGTGGGGGTCGCCGAACCGTGGCGGCCGAGCTCGCCCGGCATGGACCTGGCGGCGCACTATGCCGACACGCGCGCCGCCGAGACGTACGCGGGGCGGCGGATCTTCATCGTCGGCAAGCAGAACTCGGGCTTCGAGCTGGCGACCGGCCTGCTGCCCTGGGCGCGCCAGATCGTCCTGGCTTCGCCGAGTCCGGCCAAGCTGTCGGTCAACACGAACTCACTGGCGGGCATCCGCGCGCGCTACCTCCAGCCGTACGAGGACCACGCGGTGGGCGGCGGCGTCGGCATCCTGAACGCGTCGATCGAGGAGATCACGCGGGCAGGGGAAGCGTTCCGGGTGCGCCTTCGGCGGTCCGAGAACTCCTCGGAACTCGTGATCGAGGCCGACGAGGTGATTGCCGCGACCGGCTTCACGGCGCCCTTGCTCGACCTGCCGGATCTCGGCGTGACGACGTTCGGCCAGAGCCGGCTGCCGGCCCTGACGCCCTACTGGGAGAGCGGGTCGGTGCCGGGGATCTACTTCGCGGGGACGATCGGGCAGGCGTCCGGCGGCCTCAAGAAGCACGGCATCCCGGCCAATTCCGGGGCCGTGCACGGCGCCCGCTACAACGCCCGGACCCTCGCCCGCTACATCGCCCGGACCCACTTCGGCATCGAGCTCGAGCGACCGGCGATCCAGCCCGCGGACCTGCTGCCACGAGTGCTGGCCGAGCTGACGCGCGGTCCGGAGGTCTGGCACCAGCGCTCCTACCTCGCCCGGACGTACAGCGTGGACGCGGAACAAGGGATTCGGGACGAGGGCATCGCGCCGCTCAGCGCCTTCCTGGACGCCGGCGGCGGAAACGGCCTGGCGGCCACGCTCGAGGCGGACGGAACCGGCGACATCTACCCGGCGATCTACCTCCGGGTCGGCGGCCAGATCCAGGAGCGCCTGATGACGCCCCATCCGCTCCTCAACTACGAGACCGCGGATGCCCGCAAGCAACTCAACGAGATCCTCGGAGAGCTGATTCCGTCGTACGGATCCGTCTACCAAGCGGCAAGTTAACCGTTGACGGTTACCAGTGCGGCGAGTAGCCTCCGGCGATGAACACGGGGCGGGGGATCGTGCTGTTCGGCGACGTGGTCGACTCGCGTCGCGATCCCACGGCTGCCTCGGAGTGGTTGCGCGACCTCGCCGGCGGCCTGGACGGCCTGTACGGCTCGGACCGGCTGGCGCCGTTCGGCTTCACGCAGGGCGACGAGTTGCAGGGCCTGCTCGTCGAAACGGCCGATCCGCTGACGGCCGTGCTCGTCGCGGGCCTGGCCGAGCTTGCCCGGCCGATGCGCTGGGTGGCGGTGGCCGGTGAGGTTGCCGAGGGCCAGGGTCCGGCCACGGAACGAAGCGGACCCGCGTTCATCGGCGCCCGCGAGGCCATCGATCGGGTCCGCCGCCAGCGGGACCGGTTGCTGCTCGTCACGGGCGATCCTCATGCCGACGGCCTGCTGGCGGATCTCGCTCCGCTGCTCGGCGAGATGGTCGCGCAGCTCACCCCGCGGCAGCGAACGATCGCCCGCCTCGCGCTCGTCGATGGGCTGCGCCAGGCCGACGTGGCCGAGGCCCTCCACGTGAGCCGGGCCACGATCTCGGTGACGTACGGGCGCGGCGGCGTCCGCTCGATCGGGCGACTGGCCGACGCGACCCGGGCGATCTTTCGCGAGGGCGTGGCGGCGGGTTCGGCCGCGTGGCCGTCACCCGGCGGGGCTGATCGCCCGTGACTGCCGAACCGGTCCTCGTCCTCTGCTGGCTGCTCCTCGCCCACCTCCTCGCCGATTTCGTCATCCAGACCGATCGGATCGCCACGGACAAGTTTTCCGCCGGACCGCCGGCCTGGCGCGCCCTCGGCTGGCACGTGGCCGGCGTGGCGATCTGCCTCGTCCCGTTCGTGCTGGCCTTCGGCCTGGCCGGCCTGGCCGTCCTGGTCGTGATCGGCGTCAGCCATGGCGTGATCGATCGGGCCAAGGTGATGGCCACCCGCCGGGTCGAGGCGCAGGCCGAGGCCGAATCCGTCAGCCGCCACGAGGGCCCGGCCCCGGATGCCAGCCTTGGCGTGGCCTGGACGCCGGTCCCGGCCGGCCTGTTCGCACTCGATCAACTGGCCCACGTGGTCGTCCTCGTGGCCGCCTGGGCGATCTTCCTGTCGCAGGAACCGCTGACCAGCGGCTGGGTCTCGGCGGTCCAGGGGACGATCGGCCGCTGGGACCAGGCCACCGTCAACGTGGTGACCACCGTCGCGCTCGTGCTCGTGATCCTCGCGATCGTCAACATTCGGGCCGCGTCGCTGTTCGTGGCGATCCTCGTCCATCCCCGCCAGGCCGTGACAGGCGAGCAGGTGGATGCGGGCTCGGCCGTCGGCGCGAACGGTCGGCCTGCCCCGTCGTCCGCCGCCTCGGCCGGGTCGGCGACCTCAGTCGAGCCGGCCGCGGTGCCCGGCAGGCAAGCCACACCGGCCGGATCCGCGGCCTCGCCGGCGCGAATCGGGGCGACGATCGGAGTCCTCGAGCGGATCGTCATCGTCGCGCTGGTCCTCACCGGCGCAGAGGCCGCCATCGGCCTCGTGATCGCGGCCAAGACCCTGGCGCGATTCCGCCAGCTCGACGACCGCCAATTCGCGGAGTACTACCTGCTCGGCACACTGGCCAGCGTCACGGTGGCGCTCGGCAGCGCCCTGATCGCGGCGGCGGCCCTGGCCCCGCTGCTCGGACGGCCGTGACCGAACTGTGATCTCCGCGTTCCTGGCCGGCGCGGCGGCCGGCTATGCGATCGCCATCCCGGTCGGCGTCATTGCGGTCCTGATTCTCGAGATCGGGTTGCGGCGCGGCTTTCGCGTGGCGTTCGCGGCCGGCGCCGGGGCGGCCACGGCCGACCTGGTCTACGCCACGATCGCCGCCCTCTTCGGGACGGCCCTGGTCGGGGTGGTCGGCCCGCTGGCGCGGCCGCTTCGGGCGTTCTCGGTCGTCGTGCTCGTGGTGATCGCCGTCCGCGGCCTCCTCAGCCTGCGCGATCCCGACGGATCCGTTCGGACGTCCTTCACCTCTCGCTCGGCTCGCCGGACCTACGCCCAGCTGCTCGGCCTGACCCTGCTGAATCCGGCGACGGTCGTCTATTTCGCGGCCCTGATCCTCGGGCTGCCGACGCTCGGGACGGAGATCGGCGAGCGCCTGGCGTTCATCGTCGGGGTGGGCCTCGCCTCCCTGTCGTGGCAGAGCCTGCTGGCCGGCGTCGGCTCGCTCGCCCATACGCGTCTCTCGCCCCGCGTCCAGTTCACGGTCAGCGTGATCGGCAACCTCGTCGTCCTGCTGTTCGCCCTCGTGATCTTCATCGGCCTGATCGAGAGCTGATCGCTCTCGACTCGGTCGCGCGCGACCGGATTGGCAGGCCGCTCGGCAGGTGCAATTCGAGCGCGACCGGGCGATGATGCAACCGGAACAGCACCGGTGTGGGAGGAATCATGAGCGGTCCCGACCGGGCGACCGGCTGGCGACTTCGGGGGCCTGAGTTGTTCGGCATCCTCCTGATCGTCATCGGCCTGCTCTACCTGCTCGGCGATGCCCACCTCATCCGATTCAGCTGGGACTCGGTCTGGCCGATCCTGATCATCGGCATCGGCGCGGTCGTGGTCGTGAACGCGCTTCGACCGGCCGCTGACAGCACGGGCGCCGTGGACATCCCCCGCGACGGCTCGAACCAGCTCGAGCTCGAGCTTGCGGTGGGCGCCGGAAGCTTCGCGCTCGGCGGGGCCGCCAGCGCGCTCATCGAAGTCCGATCGAACCACGACGACATCGCCCCGCGGGTCGAACGCTTCGGGGCCCGGGCCAGGGTGCGACTGCAGCAGCACGTCAGCTGGCTGCCGTTCACCTACCGCCATTCGGCCAACTGGGAGATGCACCTGGCCGAGGACGTCCCGACGGCGCTCTCCGTCAACGGCGGAGCGGGCGATTTCCGGTTCGACCTGTCCCGTCTCCGGATCGTCGATGCCCGCCTCTCGATCGGGGCGGCCACGGCGCTGATCGTGCTGCCGCAACCCGTGGGCCAGGTCGAGGTCCGGATCTCGGCCGGCGCGTCCACCGTGACGATCCAGGTGCCTCCGGGCGTCGAGGCCCGCGTGCTGGGCAGTGGCGGCCTGATGAAGATGGAGGGCCGGCCGGAGACGTCCGGGTACTCCGCTGCGGCGAATTGCGTCCTGGTCAGCGTGTCCGGTGGCGCCTCCTCCATCCGGGTGATCTGAGGGCCCGTCGCTCCGGGCCGGCCACGGCCGTGGCGAGCTACGCGGCTTCCGCCAGGATCCGCTCCGGGGCCGTGGAGCCCGCGATCTCCGCGGTCACGCCGCAGGACTCGCAGTGGAGCTCGGCCGGCAGCGCCGCGCCCTCGAGCTCGATCTGGCTGTCGCAGAACGGGCAATCGATTCGGATCATGTCGTGGCACCTCACTGGCGGGAGAACCGGATGTCTGGCGCCAGCCTGTCGCCTGCCCGTGACAGCTTGTGTGTCACAACCCGTTGCGACCACGGAATTCGGGATCGTCGATCGCACGACGTGCCCTCAACGACTCGCTTGTGACGCCGGCAGGAGCCAGCCCGGGAATGCCCCCCGATTTGACGTGCCGGCCGATCCGGGCCATGGTGGAGTCGTCGCCGGCGCCGGTTCGCCATTCCGTGACTCGAAGCGCGCGACAGATCGGACCGAATCCCATGGGTCGCACGAGCTTTGTCGCGCCTGAAGCGCTGGTCGTCGTGAGCACCGACGGTTATTTCGACGTGTTCTCGCCGGCCGGCCGCGCCGAGAACGACAAGCCCGCCTACCGGGGCCTCGTGGAGGAACTCGGCAGCGGCATTCGCGGCACGGGCGGGCGCCTCGCCATCCGGCCGACCTCGCACCGGCTCGCGGCCGCGGTTGCCGGCTGGGCGAAGGCCCACGGCCTGGCCGCCGTCTCGGGCGACCTCGGCGCAGGGCGCGATGGGCACCAGACGGACATCTGATCGTATGCTTGTCGGAATCAACGCAGCTCTCCGCTGAAGCGAGGACCGACAGGACACAGTGCGCAAACGCAAGACGACCTACCCCGTGGCCCGCACGGCCACGAAGCCCGCACCCGCGGCCGGTGCCGGCGTTGAACCCGCCTACGTTCGCCAGACCGTCGTGGCCATCGACGCGACGGCGATCACGGGCCGGCCGAACCTCAAGGTCGGCGATCATGTGCGGATCCTCGGCACCGGGCTCTACGCCGGCGAGGGTGCCGTGATCGAGAAGCTGATCGTCGGCGTGATCCCCTCGGCGTTCGTGCGAACCGAGGCGGGCGGCACGCGCCGGGCGCGAACGATCGATCTCGAGCCGATCCGGGAGCCGATCAAGGAGAACTGACGCCGGCCCGACGGCTGGACCGGTCTCGGACGCGGACCGGCCGATGAGGACCATCGTCATTCGGAGCGCCGGCAGACCGTCCATTCGGGGTCTCGATCCGCCATCTGGCACCATGGAGCCGTGAGCAACGGCAACGGCAACGCGTCCGCCGGTCCCGCCATCGAGACCGTCGACCTCGTCAAGCGATACGGCCGAACGGCCGCGCTGGCGGGCCTCTCGATGCGGATCGAACGCGGCGAGATCTTCGGCTTCCTCGGACCCAACGGCGCGGGCAAGACGACCGCCGTCAAGGTGCTCGTCGGGCTCGCCACGGCGACGGCCGGGACGGGCACCGTGCTCGGGGCGCCGTTCGGCGATCGAGGCACCCGCCGCCGGATCGGCTACCTCCCCGAGCTCTTCCGCTACCAGGGCTGGCTCACGGCTCGAGAGGTCGTCCAGGTCCACTGCGAGCTCGCCGGGCCTGCCGCGCTCGACCTGGACAGGAGAGATCGGCTCGGCACTCGAGCTCGTCGGGCTGGCCGACCGGGCCGCCGACCAGGTCTCGACGTTCTCCAAGGGCATGCAGCAGCGGCTCGGCCTCGGCGTCGCGCTCCTCGGCCGGCCGGACCTCGTCCTCCTCGACGAGCCGACGTCGGCGCTCGATCCCGTCGGCCGCCAGGACGTCCGGCGGATCATCGGCGAGCTTCGCGAGCGCGGCACGACCGTCTTCCTGAACTCGCACCTCCTGGGCGAGGTCGAGCGTGTCTGCGATCGGGTCGTGATCGTGGATCGGGGCCGGGTCGTGGCGGCCGGCACATTCGATGAGCTGCTCGGCGCCGGGTTCACCCGGATCACGGTCAGCGGCCTCACCCCGGCGCATCTCGCGACGCTCAGCGGTCCGGACGGGTTCGGGCGCCTCACGCTCCAGGATGGCGTGCTGGCCGCCGCCGCCCTCGATCCCGCACGCATCCCCGACCTCGTCGCGGCCATCGTCAGCCTCGGCGGGCGGATCTCGTCCGTGGAGCAGGTCCGCGAGAGCCTCGAGGACCGCTTCATCGAGTTGCTCTCGAGTGCCCACGCCGCGTGATCACGATCGTCCGGCTGACCCTGCTGGAGACCGTCCGGCGGCGTCTCCTGTGGGCACTGCTGGCCCTGACCGTCGGCAGCGTCGCCCTCACCGGCTGGGGCTTCGAACGCCTGACGACGGTCGGCCATGAGCATCAGGCGTCACCGATCCAGCTCGCGATCGCGACGTCCCAGGTGCTGGTGCTCGTGGCGTTCATGTTCAGCTTCGTCCTGGCGATGACCGCGGCGTTCATGGCGGCGCCGGCCGTTGGCGCCGAACTCGAATCCGGGGTCGCGCTCGTGATGCTGGCTCGGCCGCTGCGACGAAGCGAGTACCTGCTGGGCAAGTGGCTGGGCCTGTCCGTGGTCGTGGCGGGCTATGCCATCGGCGCCGGGTTGCTGGAGCTCTTCGTCGTCCAGGCCGTGTCGGGCTACTGGCCCCCGGACCCCGTGCCGGCGGTCGCATTCCTCACGTTCGAGACGATCGTGCTGCTGACCCTCGCACTGGTCCTCGGGACACGCCTGCCCTCGATCGCGAGCGGAGCCATCGTGGTCGTGGTCTACGGGATGGCCTGGCTCGGCGGGATCATCGGCGGCATCGGCGCGTTCTTCGACGTGCCCGCGCTGGTGACGGCCGCGAACGTCAGCCGGATCCTCATCCCGGTCGACGGCCTGTGGCGCGGGGTCGTCTACAGCCTCGAACCGAGTGCCGTCTTCCTCCTGGCCGGCGGCGCCCAGGGCTCCACGGCCAACCCGTTCTTCTCGCCCGAGCCGCCGTCGCCTGCCTATCTCGCCTGGTCGGCGATCTGGGTCGCGCTCGTTCTCGGGGTCGGGATCGTCTCGCTGCGACGGAGGGAACTCTGAACATGACCGTGTACCTGGCCCACGGGGCCGCCGGCTCCGTCGCGACGATGCGCCCCTACATCGACGGGCTGGCGAAACGCGACGTGCCCGCCGTTGCCGTCGGGCTGCCGAAGCGCAAGGCCGAGGACGTGATCGGGATCTACCGCGAGCAGGTCGCCGATCTCGCCGGGTCGGTGATCGGGGGCCACTCGTTCGGCGGCCGCGTGGCGAGCCTGCTGGCGGCCGAGGAGACGCCCCGTGGGCTGGTCCTCCTGAGCTACCCGCTGCATCGGCCGGGCGCCCCGGATCTCGAGGTCCGCTCCGCCCACTTTGCCCGGATCACCTGCCCGGTCCTGGTGCTGTCCGGCGAATCCGACCCGTTCGCCCGGATCGACCTGCTGCGGGAGGCGGTGACGCGACTGCCGAACGCGGAGCTCGTGACCTGGCCGCGGCTCGGTCATGGGCTGCTCTCGATCTCCGACGAGGTCTGCGAGCGGATCGCCCGCTTTGCCTCCGGCATTGCGCTGTAGCCTGACCGCGACATGGTCGCCGCCCAGATCCAGGGCCTGACGAAGCACTACGGCCACGGTCGGCGCGGCCCGCTGCGCGGCTCGGTCGTCCGCGCGCTCGAGGACCTCTCGATCGACGTCCGCGAGGGCGAGATCTTCGGCTTCCTCGGCCCCAACGGCGCCGGCAAGAGCACGCTGATCCGGCTCCTGCTCGGCTTCCTCCATCCAACGGCCGGTTCGGCGACCGTCCTCGACCTCGACATCGTCACGCAGACCGTCGAGATCCGCCGGCGGGTCGGCTACCTGCCCGGCGGGATCGCGCTGTACGACGGGCTCAGCGGCGAGGGGCTCCTGGACTACCTCGCCCGGCTCTACGGCCGGCCGGCCCCACTGCGGCCCGAACTCGTCGACCGCCTGGAGCTCTCCGAACGGACCCTGCGCCGGCCGGTCCGCGACTACTCGCGTGGCATGCGCCAGAAGATCGGGATTATCCAGGCCCTCCAGCACGATCCCGAGCTGGCGATCCTCGACGAACCGACCGAAGGGCTCGATCCGCTGATGCAGCGGGTCTTCTACGACATCCTCGACGAGCGTCGTGCGCTCGGCCGGACGATCTTCTTCTCCTCCCACGTGCTGTCCGAGGTCGAGCGCGTCTGCGACCGGGTGGCGTTCGTCCGCCGCGGCCACCTGGTCGCGCTGCAGGAGGTCGGCGCGCTCCTGGCGCATCGCCGGCGCAATGTCGAGATGCGGCTCTACGGCCCCGCCCCCGATCTGACCGACGTCGCGGGGGTCTCCGATCTCGCGGTGCGTGACGGGTTGCTGACCTGCCATCTCGAGGGCGACGTCGGGCCGTTCCTCGCTGCGATCGCCGGCGCCCCGATTGCCGATCTCACGATCGAGCCCGCGCATCTCGAGGAGGCATTCCTGGAGCTCTACGCGGAGGACGAGATCGACGACGACGAGGAGGAAGAGGGGGCCGCGACTGTGCGGCCACGGACGCCCGAGCCCGCGCCGATGACGGCCGCCATCGTGGCCGACTCCATGCCGGTGGGGCCCGGGGAGGCGGCCTCGGACGGGGACGATCTGGTCGTGGCCGAGCCGCCGGTCGTGGCGATCGTGGCCGCGACCACCGCCACGACCGCAGCCGAACCGACGCCGCTCGCAACCGCGGCCGAACCGCCCGCCGCGACCGCTGCCGCCGCGCCCGCAACGCCCGCCGTCGTGGCCGCGGCCGCGCCACCAGCCGAGGCGGCGCGAGCTCCCGCGGCCGTCCAGCCCGCCTCGGCACCACCCGTGGAACGGCCGCAGCCCGCATCGCTGCCGGTGACGCCGCCGCCCACGGCAGCCCCCGTCGCCGCATCGCCGGCACCGGTCGAAGCGAACCCCGCGCCAGCGGCACCGCCGCCCGCCGCGGCACCGCCGTCGGCCGCAACACCGAGCTCGCCACCGGCGGCACCGCCGCCGGCCGCCGCGACACGGCCGCCCGCCGCGACACCGCCGACTGCGGCCAAGCCGTCGCCGACGCGCCACGTCACGCCCGCGACCAGGCCGTCGATCAAGCGCGCGAGCAAGCGACGATGAACGGCAGCCTCTTCGTCCACACCTGGAAGGCCCAGGCCGGCAAGCTGCTCGTCGTCCTGATCGGCCTGATGATCTGGGGCTTCCTGCTGCCGATCGTCTACGCCAGCTTCGGGGAGCAGTTCAAGCAGCTGGCCAACTCGGGCCTGTTCCCGCCGGAGCTCACCGAGTTCGGCGGGGGCGACGTGTTCTCGCTGGCCGGCGCCATCGCGCTCGGGTTCGTCCATCCGATCTCGGTCGCGCTCATTTCGATCTTCGCCGTGGGCTTCGCCGCGTCCGCGGTTGCCGGCGAGCGCCAGCGGGGCACGCTCGAGGTCCTCCTGGCGCGGCCGCTCTCGCGCCGTGAGGTCTACGTCACGCTCCTCATCACGACGTGGACCTTCCTGGGCGTGATCATTCTCGGCCAGGTCCTGGGCGCAGCCCTCGGGTCGACCGTCGCCGGCGTGTCATCGGAACTGGACTGGTCGAACCTCGCGCTGCTGTGGCTGAACGGCCTGCTGCTCTACGTCGCGTTCTCGGCCATTGGCCTCGCTGCGTCGGTCTCCTTCGACCGGCTGTCACCGGCGCTCGGGATCACGCTCGGCGTGGTCGTCGTCCAGTACTTCATGGACATCATCGGCAGCCTCTGGCCGGACGCCAAGGGCATCCAGCCGTACTCGCTGTTCCACTATCTCCAGGCCAAGGACGTCCTGACCGGCAACTTCGCGCTCAGCAGCATGGTCGTGCTCCTGGCCGTCGCGGCGATCGCGATCGTCTTCGCGCTCGTCGAATTCCCGCGCCGCGACCTCGCCGCCCCGAGCTGAGGCGCGCCCCACCCCGGCCTGGGCCTGCCCCGACCCCCGAATCGAAACGCCCCGCCCGGGTCGGCCCGGACGGGGCGCAGTCGTGTTCGGGTGGGTCGCCTACTTGGCGACGACGGTCAGGTCACCCGACGATTCGAGGTCCTGGTTGTGGTGCAGCTCGAAGTGATAGAGCCCTGCGTCGAGCTGGCCGAGGACGTCGGGCTTGCCCGCCAGGCAGTCGAAGGCGGTCCCATCGGCCGGTTCGTCGAGTGAGCCGAAGTTCTGGCCATCCTTCGTCACGGTCAGGGTGACCGCCTGGTCGCCGTCCATGTGGTGCTTCAGGATGGCCGCGAAGTAGACCGGATCGCCCGCGTTGACGATCTTCGTCTCGCCCCCGACCGAGCAGAAGTCGCTCCCGGCCGACGTCCCGAAGATGATCTGGCCCTTGTTGCTCGGAATGATCCCGATGGCACTGCCGATCGCGTAGCCGAGCACGGCCACGCCGAAGACCACGACCACGATGCTGAGGATCGCCGAGATCCGGTTGCGCTTCTTAGGGACGGCCGGCGCGGTGCCGACCCAGGCGCTCGTCGGCACGGCCGACGGATCCGGGGCGGGTGGCGTCGCGGACGGCTCCATGCCCGTCGGCAGCGGAACGTAGTCCAGCTGACCCGGTGCGGCCGGGGCCGGCTGCATCGCGGGCGGCGCCATCGACGGATCCGGGGGCGCGACCGGTTCCGCCGGCGGCGGATCGGCGAACGGCTGGTAGGTCGGCATGGAGACCGCGTCGGCCGCTTCCGGGGTCGACGGAACGACGGGCTCCTGGGGACTGGGATCGGCTGATCCCGGCGTCCCCGTGGACTCGTTCAACGGTCTGGTCCCCCCGTTCGAACAGCTGGCTGCGGCCGACGGCCGAGCGCGACCTTCGCACCGTAGCCGACCCGGGTTGCGCCAGTCAATCCGATCCCGGTCAGGTCGTCAGCCAGCCCGCGATCCAGCCCGTGCGGCCCCCCGAGGTCCGGACGTGGTACCAGGTCCGATGGTGCGAGTCGCTGCGATGACCGAGCACCGCGAGCGTCGCGCCATGAGCCACCACGGCCACCCGCCGATAACTCGTTCCGGCACCGGTCCGGAGCGCAGCCGCGACGGCGGCGTGTCGAACGTTCCGGGAGGCACTCGAGGCCGTGCTCTTCACGACGGAGGCCAGGCTGGTGCCCGACAGGCCTGTGTGGAGGAATGCCGTGAAGCGGTTCGTCAGGGCATAGATGCCGTGGATCCGCACGCCGCGAGTCAGGGCGCTGATCGCCTTGCCGTGGCCGAGGTAGATGCCGACGTGGGCGCCGTTGCCCCACACGACGACGTCGCCGACCTGGCCGTGGGTCCGGCTCGCGAGGCCCCGCCGCTTGAACCAGCGGTACATGGCGTAGCCCGAGCGATTGGCCCAGCCGCCGACCCTGGACACGAGGCCGGCCTGGGTGAAGACGCGCAGGACGAGGCCGGAGCAATCGAAGAAGCGCGGGCCCTGGGCGTCGTGACGATAGCGCGCCCCGAGGTGCGACCTGGCGAGGGCGATGACGCGAGCGACGGGAGTGACGTGGGAGCCGGCGACGGCCGGCGTCGGGTCCGCGGCAAACGCCGAGGGCGGCGCGGGCTGCATGGTGATGAGCACGGCGGCTGCAAGCAGGGCGAACGCGGCCGTGCGGAGATGGGTGACGGGTGCTCGCAAAAGGTCCCCTTCCTACCTGGACATCGCGCTGGGGCGCGATGGCGATGGGCTGGGCCACCACGGCCGGCAGGAATCGGGGCGACCGGGTCGAACGACCGACTGCTGGGGCAGTCAAACGGGGTGAACGGGTTCCCGCGGGACGGGAGACAACGGGATGTTGCCGGGAGTGGCGGCGCGATCTTTGGTTGTCAATCCCTGTCTACAGTCGCCTGGAGGCGGCCACCTTACCAAGGCTCGCCGGATCGTGCGTTGCAGCGCGGCCGACGCCGTCACGCGTCAAGGCTTCGGATCGTCCGCGCCCGACCGCACGGAACGGCCCGCCGGGGCCGAGCCGCGTGCGATCATCCGATCGATGGAGTGGCTGGCAGCGTTCCTTGGGCTGGTCATCGTGGGCTGGGTGCTGTGGGATGTCTTCCAGTCCGTGGTCATGCCGCGCCCGGCAAGATCGCGGATCCGGATCGCCCGAAACCTGACTCGCTGGACGTGGCGCCTGTTCCGCTGGCGGGCGCTCCGCATCCGGCGCGAGAACCGCGAAGGACTGCTCGGGACGTTCGCCCCGCTGCTCACGCTGATGCTCCTCGTGACGTGGATCCTGTTCCTCGTCCTCGGCTTCGGCCTGATCGCCTGGGCCCTGCGGGACGAATTTCGCCCGATCCCGACCACGCTCGGTGAGGCGATCTATGCCGTTGGCGTGGCGCTGCTGACGATCGGCTACGGCGACTACGACGCGATCGGTGCGCCGTCACGCGTGCTGGTGCTGGCGGCGGCGGGCACCGGGCTCGGCGTCGTGGCCCTGACGATCACCTACCTGTTCTCGCTCTACGGCGCCTTCCAGCGCCGGGAGCTGCTGGTCGTGACCCTCGACGCGCGGGCAGGTGCGCCCCCGTCCGGCGTCTCGCTGCTGGAGAACTACCAGCGTCTCGCGATGATGGAGGAGCTGCCGCGCCTGTTCGCAGCCTGGGAGGTCTGGGCGGCGCAGGTCCTCGACAGCCATCTCGCCTACCCGATCCTGAACTTCTTCCGATCGACGCACGACAACGAATCGTGGGTCGGCTCACTGGGCGCTGTCCTCGATTCGGCCGTGCTCGTCCTGACCACGGTCGAGGACGTGCCCCGGGCGCCCGCCGCCTTGATGTTTGCGATGGGGGAGCACCTCGTCGAAGACCTCGGCAACTTCCTGAACTTCCCGCCTGGCGACGACCCGGGCGTCGAGCGCGGCGAGTTCGAGGTGGCGCGGCAGCGTCTCGCCCTCGCCGGGTATCGCCTCACGGAAGCCGATCTCGCGTGGCGCCAGTTCGTCAGCCGGCGCAGCCACTACGCCTATCGCCTGAATGACTTCGCAACGTACTGGGTCACGCCGCCGGCCCAGTGGATCGGCGACCGCTCGATCATCGGCCACCACGACCTCGCGGAAGAGGAAGCGGAGCAGGCGAACGTCATTGAATGACGGGCCTGCGCGCCGTCGCTGGCAGAGGTTCGCCCGGGCGGCGATACTGCGCGCGTGGCGCGACGCGTGACCAGCAACCGACCCACGGCCGCCGGCGCGAGCGGCCGCTCGCTGATCCTTGCGATCTTCGTGATGTCGGGTGCGGCCGGCCTCGTCTACGAGGTGGTCTGGGCCCGCCAGCTGGTCCTGGTCTTCGGCAACACCACCCAGGCCGTGTCCGCGATCCTGACCGGGTTCTTCGGCGGGATGGCGATCGGCGCCGTCATCGGCGGCCGCATCGCCGATCGGGTGCGTTCGCCGTTGCGGCTCTACGCCGGTCTCGAGCTCACCCTCGTCGTCGTCGTCCTGATCACGCCGCTGCTGTTCGGGGGCCTCCACGAGGTCTATCGCGGTGCCTACGACTCGCTGCTCGGATCGCCGGTCCTGCTCGGGCTCGTCCGGTTCGGCCTGGCCCTGCTGGCCCTCGGGCCGGCCACGATCCTCATGGGCGCCACACTGCCGACGCTGTCGCGCTACCTGACGCGCGGGCACGCCGAGGAGCTGAGCATCGATTTCGGGCGGCTGTACGCCGCGAACACGCTCGGGGCGATCTTCGGGACGATCTTCAGCGGGTTCATCCTGATCGAGCTGCTTGGCCTGACGGGCACGCTGCGGGTGGGCGCCACGCTCTCGCTCCTTGCCGGCCTCGCGGCGCTCGTCATCGCACGATACGAGGGGCGTTCCGCGATCGTCGAACCGGGCGCGGGTGCTGCGGAGGACATCGAGGCAACCGGTGCGCCCGACGAGGCGACCCCCGAGCCGGCGGTCCTGGCGCCGCTGGCGGCCGCGACCGCCGTCAGCGCCGTGGCGCCGCAGCGGCCGTGGCGCCGTCAGCGGCCGTGGCGCCGTCGCTGGTCGAAGCGCCGTCGGCAACCGCCCGCGCGATCCGGACCGGCCGCTCGATCGCCCTCGGCGCCGCGTTCGTGTCCGGGCTGACGTCGCTCGGCTACCAGGTGCTGTGGACCCGCCTGCTGGCCTCGGGCAGCGGCAACACGACCTACATCTTCACGACGATCCTGACGATCTTCCTCGTGGGGATCGCGGGCGGGGCAGCCCTCTTCACCGCGGGCGTCGGTCGCGGCCGGCATCGCCTGCTCGCCCTTGGCGTGACCCAGCTGACGGTCGCGGTGCTGGCCCTCATCGGTACCGCCGTCATCAGTGGCTACATCGCCCAGGCGCCGCTCACGATCACGATCCTCATCGCGATCCTGCCGGCGACGCTGGTGATGGGCCTATCACTGCCGATCGCCTCGGGCCTCGCCGCGCAGCGCGACGCAAAGGTCGCCAGCGACACGGGCCTGCTGCTGGCCGTGAACACGGTCGGCACCGTCTGCGGGACGTTCCTCGTGCCGTTCGTCCTGATCCCGGCCATCGGCTCGCCACGCTCGGTCGTCGCGCTCGCGCTCGTGAATGCGCTCCTCGGGGCGTGGCTCCTCGCGGCCCATCGTTCGGCCCAGGCGGCCGAAGCCGCCGGGGCTCCCTCGCCCGAAGCCCCGTCCACGGCCGCAGCCTCCCCGGACCGCCGTCCGCTCCTGCGCCTGGGCCAGGCCATCTCGATCGTCATCGTCGTCGTGGTCGCGGCGAGCCTGCTGCTGAAGCCGCCGTTCGTCGCCGATCCGAGCCAGGTGCGGCTCCAGGCGAACGGGCAGCTGCTCGGCTCGGCCGAGGACGAGATTGCGTCCGTGCAGGCCGGCCGGGTGAACAACCAGATGCACCTCTTCGTCGGCGGGACGTCGATGACGGCCCTCACCGTCGACGCCAAGATCATGCCGCTGCTGCCGCTGATGGCCCGCCCCGACGCGAAGTCCTTGCTCGTCATTGCCTTCGGGATGGGCTCGAGCTACCGCGAATCGCTGATCGCCGGCTACACCGTCCAGGGCGTCGAGCTCGTGCCGTCGGTGCCGACGATGTTCCACTATTACTACCCCGACTCCGCGGCCGTGCTCGCCAACCCGAACGGCCAGGTCGCCATCACCGACGGCCGGAATTTCGTCGAGCTGACCGACCACCGTTATGACGTGGTGGTCGTGGATCCGCCCCCGCCGATCAACAGCTCCGGCACGGCCGTGCTGTATTCGCAGGAGTTCTACCGGGCCGACGCCGCCCGCCTGAATCCCGGCGGAATCATGATGGAGTGGATGCCCTACTACCAGAATATCGACGAGTTCCGGGCCCACGTCCGGACCTTCGAGAGCGTCTTCCCGAACGTCCAGATCATGTTCGGGCCGGCGGGCTATGGCGTGTTCATGCTCGGCTCGGATCAACCGTTCACGATCGATGACGCGGCCGCCCGGGCGACCCTGTCGCGGCCCGGCGTCGTCGAAGACCTGACCAACACGCCGGATTTCCAGGCCACCACGCTCGACGGCTGGGTCAAGGTCATCCACAACATGGCCTGGATCTCGGGCGACCGGGTCGAGGCCTTCGGTGGCACCGGCCCACTCATCACGGACGACGACCCGCTCACCGAGTACTTCCTGCTCCGCAGCCTATACGGCGCGAAGTATCCGTACATGACCGGCCAGAACCTGCTGAACGACACGCCCCGCTAGGCGGACGCGGCGACCAATCGCCTGGAACGAGAAACGACCCCCGGATCGATCCGATCCGAGGGTCGCCTGGCGGAACGCGCGGGGTTCACTGCACGGTGAGGGTGCCGGTCATGTCCGGGTGCACCGCGCACTTGAAGGTGTAGGTGCCGGCGGCGAGTGCGGGGACGTCGTACAGCATGTGGGCCGACCCGCCGAAGACCTCGCCTTCGAACTGCGTCCTGCCGCTGCCGTCGACGATGACGACGTTGTGCGGCGCGCCGTCCTCGTTGTCGAAGTCGATGACGAACGGCTTGTTGGCCGGGGCGCTCACGGTCTTCGTGGCGAACGAGATGTCCTTCGCCTCGATGGCCACGGCGCCGGCCGGAGCCGAGAACCCGGGGCCGGCCTGGTCGGCCTTTGCGCCGGAGCAGGCGGCGATCGCGCCGACGGCCACGAGGCTGAGCAATCCGAGTGCGACGCGGTTCATGGGATCTCCTCGGGATTGGCCGTCGCGGGCCGGATGTTGGCCCGCCACCGGAACGGGACCGGACGGGCGGCTCGGTTCGGTCGTGCGTCTCGGCTGCGCGTTGGGCTAGGCGCCCGCGAGGCCCGGGACGAAGCGGCCGCCGAGGCGGACGATGCGGCGGGCGATCTGGACCGGTGAGCCGACCGCGACGTAGCTGTCGATGGCGGCCAATGCGACGATGGTCAGGTCGATCGCGACCGAGAGGTAGCCGACGTTGTAGCGGGCGCCGAACAGGTACCAGCCGATCGCCGTCGTACCGGCGAAGCCGATGACAGCCAGGCGGGTCAGCCAGCGGACCTGGCCGAACGGCCAGACGGGCGCGATGAGGGCGATGGCGAGGACGACGAACCCGATCGCGTTCAGGGTGAATTGCAGGCCCCCGAGCGTCGAGTGGATGTAGCCGTTGGCGAGGGCCAGGGCCGCCACGGCGACCCGAAGGACAACGTCGACCTTGACCTTGCTGCTCGTGTTCACGGTGTGGACCTCCAGTCCTGCGGCCGCTCGTCACTGTTGCGGCGACCTGGCCACAGGCTCCCCGACCGGGAATGCGGGAACGACGCACAAAGCGCGAGCCTGGGACCCGAGGAATGGCCGGGCCCGACGATCGATTGCCGCAGGGATCGGGCTGCGACAGATGACGTAGGCGAGCCCGCGGCGGGCGTATCCTCATGGCCCGATGGCCGATCGACCACTGCCCGCCGACACGCCCGAGCAGCGGGCGCTGCTGCAGCACGCGGTCGAAGAGGCCACTCGCCTGCTGGGCAGCGATGGCGGGATGATCTACCTCGTCGACGGTGACACCGGCGTCCTGCAGCTGGCCCATTTCGCCGGTGCCGCGGCCGTTGGTCGCGGCGTCCATCCGCGACGCCTGCAACCGGCCGACGGCGAGGGCATGTTCGGACGGGCTGTGGCCGACGGCGCGATCCAGGTGACCGGCGATTACCCGAACGACCCGAACATCGTCCACAACCCAACGGCCGACAAGGCGGTCGAAGCGGTCGGAGTGCGCTCGATGATCGTCGCTCCCCTGATCGCCGGTGACGAGGCGATCGGCGCGCTCGGAACCTACTCGCGCGAGGTGGACCGTTTCACCGAGGCCGACATCGCGCTCGTCCAGGCCCTGGCGGGCCATTCGGCGGCTGGGATCGCCAACGCCCGCCTGATCGCCGAGCTCGATCGATCGCGGACTGAGCTCGCCCGACGGGCCGAAACGGAGCGCACGCTGCGCGAGATCGCGGCCGGAATCACCGCCATCCGCGACCCGGAGGCGCTGCTCCAGCACACGGTGGAGGAAACGCTGCGGCTGCTTCGGGCCGACGGCGCGATCATCGACCTGCTCGACCCGGAATCGGGCATGCTGCGCTGGGCATACGACGCGGGTATCGAGCCTGGACCCCGCCGCGACTGGCTCCGTTCCATCGAGCTCCAGGTCGGCGAAGGCGTCTTCGGCCGGGCCGTCGCGGACGGCCGCGTCTTCGCCACCGGCGATTACCTACCGGATGCCCGCTTCCGGCGCGGGCAGGGCCCGACACGCTTCGTCACCGAGTTTGCCATCCGATCCAACATGGCCGCGCCGATGCCCGGGGAGTCCGGACCGCTGGGCGCCCTGGGCGTGTGGGCCCGACGCGCAGACGCCTGGGACGCCGGCGATGAGGCGACGCTTCAGGCGCTTGCCAATCAGGCAGCTGTGGCCCTCGCCAACGCCCGCCTCATCGAGCAACTCGGGCGATCGCAGGCGCTCCTCGCCCATCGCGTCGAATCCGAGCGGGCCCTGCGCGACATCGCAGCCGGGATCACGACCCTCGCCGACACGGACGAGGTCCTCCAGCGAATCGTCGATGAGTCCAAGCGGCTGCTCGGCTCCGACGGCGCCCACCTGGCCCTGATGCACGAGAGCGGCCGGTACCTGACGCCCGTGGTCGTCGCCGGCGGCACGGACCGCGAGACCGAGGCCTGGCTTGCGACCCAGGAATTCCCGGTCAACGGCGGAATGAACGGCCTGGCGGCCGGGCTGCGGCAACCGGTCTGGACCCGCAGCTACGCCGACGACCCGCGCGTCCCCCACGAGGAGGACGACGCCCGGGCGGCCGAGCGTCTCGGGCTCGTGGCGATGGCCGTCGCGCCGCTGCGCGGGCCCGAGGGCGCGATCCTCGGCACCCTGGCGATCTCGTACCGGGCGGCGCGCGACATCGACGATGGGGCGATCGAGCTCCTCCAGGGTCTTGCCGACCAGGCCGCCATCGCGCTCGCCAACAGCCGGCTCTACGACCGGCTCCGGGAGTCCGAGGCGCGGTTCCGGTTCCTCGTGGAGGCCTCGCCGGACGTGATCTGGCAGACCGATGTCGACGGCGTGTTCACCTACCTGAGCGACACGTCGATCGATCTCATCGGCTGGCCAGCCGATGAACTCGTCGGCCACCACTTCAGCGAAGTGGTCGAGCCGACCGACCTGCCCAACGTGATCGGACGCTGGGCGGCGATTCAGGCCGAACCGGAACGCCACCAGCAGTACCGCCTCGGCGTCCGGCACCGCGACGGGCGAACCGTCGATGCCGAGATCCACGGCAAGGCGATCACCCTCGACGGCCGTTTCGTCGGCGCCCATGGCTCGGTCCGCGATGTCAGTGAGCAGGTCCAGCTCGAGGCCGGCCTGCGCCACCAGGCGATGGCCCTCGCGGCCGGCGAGGAGCGCTCCCACCTGGCGCGAGAGCTCCACGATTCGGTCACCCAGGCGCTGTTCAGCATGACCCTGATCACGCGCAGCATCGAGCTGATCCTGCCGCGCGACCCGGCGGCCGCCACGGCCAGGCTCGCGACCCTGCGCGACCTGCAGCGCGACGCCCTGGCCGAGATGCGATCGCTGATCTTCGAGCTGCGTCCGGGCAGCCTCGCCGAGGACGGCCTCGTCCGGGCGCTGCGAACCCATGCCGCGGCGGTCCAGGGCCGCGTCGGGCTGCCGGTCGTGGTGACGGCGGACGAGATGGACCGCCTGCCGATCGACGTCGAGGACGCGCTCTACCGGATCGCCCAGGAGGCCCTCCACAACGTCGTCAAGCACGCAGCGGCCCGCCAGGTGCGCCTTGGCGTCACGCGCAACGCGCACGCGATCCGCCTGGTGGTCGAGGACGACGGCAGCGGCTTCGATCCCAGCCGCACGCCTGCAGGGCACCTGGGGATTGCCGGCATGCGGGCCCGCGCGGAAAAGATCGGGGCGCGACTCGACCTTCGAACGCGACCCGGTGAGGGCACCCGGATCGAGGTCGTCGCGCCGATCGCGGTCACGATCGTTTGACGGCGCGCCGGGCGGCGACGACCTGGCGCAATCCACATTTGTCAATTCGCGTGGTTGCCGGACGCCGCTGTCCGCGGCCAGGGTCGCCGGCCAGACTGCGGGGATGACCACCAACGCGACCGATGCCCGGCCGCTCCGCATCCTGATCGTGGACGCCGATCACCGCGTCCGCGATGGGCTGAGCGAATTGATTTCGCTCGAAGGAGGTGTCGAGGTCGTCGGGGCGGTCGGCCTGACGGCGGCGGCCATCGACCTCGTGGCCCGGACCGATCCGGATCTCGTCGTCGTGGATCCGCGCCTGCCGGACATCGCGACGGGCTTCGCGTTCGTCTCGTTCCTCCACGACACCTGGCCGGACCTGCGGGTGCTCGTCATGAGCTGGTCCGATGCGGTCGAGTCGGAGGCCATCGCCAACGGTGCCCACGCCCTCCTCGACAAGACCGCCCGACCCGAGGATCTCCTCGTCGAAATCGTCGCCTGCGCCCGTGGGGAGGGCTGATCCGGTGCGCTTGCAACCTGACGCCGCTCACGCCGAGCCGGCCGCCGCCCGCGGCAGGTCGGCTTTGCTAGACTCGATGAGCCCTTCGCCGCCGCCACGGCCGGCGACCTTGCATGACCGGTCCGTCGCGCGCGAGCGCACGTTCCAGACAGGAGGCCGCGTGACCGACGAACACCGCATTCGCGTCCTCCTCGTGGACGACCACGCCGTCGTGCGCATGGGCCTGCGGACGTTCTTCGACCTGCTGGACGACATCGAGGTCGTGGGCGAGGCTCCGGACGGCAGCGCGGCGGTCGCCGCGGCCCGACGCCTGCAGCCCGACGTGGTCCTGATGGACCTGCTGATGCCGAACATGGACGGGCTCACGGCCATCGCCCAGATCAAGACCGAGCTGCCCGAGGTCGAGATCGTCGCGATGACGAGCTTCATCGAGGAAGAGAAGGTCACGGCCGCCCTCGAGGCCGGCGCCAGCGGCTACCTGCTCAAGGACGCGGAGGCCGAAGAGGTCGCCCGGGCCGTCCGGGCCGCCTATGCCGGCGAGATCCACCTCGACCCGGCCGTCACACGGCTGCTCGCCCGGCGGATGCGCGAGCGCAAGGCCGAACCGGCCCCGGTCGAACCGCTGACGGACCGCGAGAAGGACGTCCTGCGACTGCTCGGCCAGGGGATGAGCAACAAGGAGATCGCGTCGGCGCTGTTCATCAGCGAAGGCACCGCCCGGACCTACGTCAGCAACATCCTGGGCAAGCTCGGGCTTGCCAGCCGGACGCAGGCGGCGCTCTACGCGGTCGAGCACAAGCTGGCCGACCCGCACCAGGCCTGAACCCGCGGCGGGCCGACCCCCGCCGGTCCTGCACCACGGTCCGGTGCCGCGAGCACTGACCGGGGCACTGACGCGAATCCTCGGCAGGCGCGGCCGTCCGGCAGCACGTTCGGTCGCCGCGTTCCCGCCGCCTGCGCACCAGGTGCGTCATAAGCGAACGGGACTCACCTGATATGCATCCCCGGCCGGCTATGACGGGTGATTCGCGTCGACGAGTGGCATGCCGTGCGGGGCGCACCCGGCCGCGACCGTCCCCGACGGACCGATGACGCATGACGTGCGATTTCGGCGAGTTCGAGGCCGGTTCGTCCCCACCGCCGCCTAGGCCGAATGACGTAGACGACGGTTCCGCATTCGTCGAGCGCACGAGTCCATCGACGGCGGCGTCGGCAAGCGCGGGCGCGGCAGATGATGGCCCTGCCCTCGGACAGACAAGCGATCTCCGGGGAGCAAGGGGAAAGGAGGTCATTGCCATGTTTCGCGAGAACCACGACAGCCTGGTGATGCTTCGTCAGCAGCATCTGCTCGACGAGGCCCGACAGGCTCGCCTGGCGAGCTCGGCTCGCCGCGTCGAACTCGACGTGGAGCGGCGCGTTCGACACGTGCTCAACCTCCGCCTCGCGCTCGCCCGCTGAGGGAGCTGAACGACAACGTTCCCGGCCACTGCCCAAGGCCGGGAGCCACATAGGGACAACGACCGCCAGCGGCCGGGCGGCGGTCCACAGATTGGTCGAAGAGTTCTCAGACAACGACCGTCACATTCCGGCGAAGTGATCGGTCTGCATATCGAATGACCCGCGACAACGACCACGGCGGTCCTCCTCCCGCCGTGGTCCACACAGCCGATGAAGGCACCGCTGGCCCTCCTCCCCGCGGTGCTCCAATCCCACATCGACCCCGGCAGTTGTTCGGCTGCCGGGGTCGTTGTGTGTCCGGCGGTCGTCGCGACGCGATGAATCGCGCAACTCGACAGGGCTGGTAGAGTCGCCTCGTGCTCGGCCCGCCGACCCTCCAGCCGCAGCCTTCCCCGATCCCGTCGTCCGGACCGGATCAGGATCATGGCCGCCGTCGACCGGCTCGCCGCCGGCTCGTTGCGGGCGTGGCCCTCCTGGCCGTGGCGGCCCTGGTGGGCATCGCCACGATCGGTCCGGGTTCGCCCGGTCCCGCCGCCGCCGGGCGCAATCCGGCGCCGGTCGCCGGCACTGGCGCAGGCGCCTCTGCCACCATCGACTGGCCGGCGCCTCCCGGAGCCCTCGGCGCGCCGACCGCCTCGACCATGCCCGACCAGCCCGACTCCCGCTGGCTCCAGCTCGCCGTCACGCCCTCGCCCGACCCGCGCACGGCGGTCACGGCCAAGCTCACCGCCACGCTCGCATCGCTGCGCCAGAAGTACGGCATCCCGGGGATCCAGGCGACGATTCTCTGGCCCGATGGCCAGACCTGGACCGCGGCCAGCGGCTTCGCATCGGTCAGCAGCGGCCTGCGCGTCACCCGGACGACGCCGTTCCCGGTCGCCAGCGTCAGCAAGACGTTCCTCGCCGCGCTCGTCGTCGAGCTGGCGAACGAGGGCCGCTTCGGTCTCGACGACCCGCTGGTGGCGTGGCTGCCCGCGGCGGCGGTGGATCCGAAGGTCACGATCCGCGAGCTGCTCGACCACACGAGCGGCCTCTACGACTTCTTCAACAACACGAAGATCGACAAGGCGCTGCTCGGCTGCCGCTCCTGCGCGTGGACGCCCGCCCAGGCCCTCTCCTACGTCAAGAAGCCCTATTTCCCGCCGGGGACGAACTGGGCGTACTCGAACACGAACTACGTGCTGCTGGGACAGCTGGTCGAGTCGGTGACGGGCCAGCCCTACGCGACGCAGCTCCGGCAGCGGTTCTTCGATCCGCTCGGCCTGACCTCGACGTACGTCCAGGGCCAGGAGCCGTCCCGGGGCACGACGATCGTCCACAGCTACCGGTTCTTCACCCGATCCGTGAAGGAGAAGCCGACGTCGCTCTGGGACGGGACCGGAATCTCCCCGTTCCGATCGGTGATCACTGCGGCCGGCAGCGCCGGGTCGGTCGCCTCCACGTCGTGGGATCTCGCCCACTGGGCGCGGGCCCTCTACGGTGGCAGTCTTCTCGCCCAGCCGGCGCTCAGCCAGATGCTCGATTTCGCGCCGGCGCTGGCCACCCGGGCGGCGATGCCGTACGGCCTCGGGGTCCAGCAGTACACGATCGCCGGCCGAACGGCGTACGGCCACGGCGGGCGCCTGCTCGGGGCACGCTCGGCGATCCGCTACCTGCCCAACGAGCGCATCTCGATCGCGGTCGTGATCAACACCGACCGGGCCGATCCGGCCGTCGTGGCGCAGTCGCTCCTGAACGTGTTCCTGCCCCCGCTCCCGCCGATCACGGCATCGCCGCCGCCGACGCCGAGCCCGACGCCGTCGTTGTCCGCGCCGGCGTCCGGCCAGCCATCGGCGAATCCAATTCCGCAGGCGACGGCAACGCCCGGCCCGACGCTCCCCTGAGGAGATCGCGGGCGGTCAGTGCGGCCGCTGCGGCCGCGACCGGCGCGAGTCAGCGTGCCGCGCCACGACCCGGCGCGAGTCAGCGTGCCGCGCCACGACCCGGCGCGAGTCAGCGTGCCGCGCCACGACCCGGCGCGAGTCAGCGGCCCGGCTCCGGCTCGGTCGCGGCCTCGCCGAGCAGCCGCTCGACGATGACGACGTCATGCCAGCCCCCGTCCAGGCGGGCGTGCCGGCGGTAGACGCCGACTTCGCGGAAGCCGACGGCGCGGAGCATCGAGCGGCTGCCCTGGTTCTCCACGAACACGCGCGAGACGAGCTTCCAGAATCCCGCAGCCTCGGCCGCGTCGATCAGCGCCAGCATCGCGAGCCGGCCGGCGCCGCGGCCGCGGCTCTGATCCGCCACGTAGACCGAAAACTCGGCGATGCCGGCGTAGGCCTCGCGCGGCCGATAGGTCGAGGTTGCCGCAAAGCCGACCACCGCGTCCGCGCCCGCCTCCACGACGACGATCGGATGGCGGCCGTCGAACCAGTCGCGGATCTCGGCGGGTGTCCGCAGGCGCGTCTCGAACGTCGCCCCGCGGCCCTCGATGCCCTGGTTGTAGATCGCGGCGATCGCCTCCGCATCGGCGGGCGTGGCGGGTCTCGTGCGAAAGCTGTCGGCTGTGCCCATCGCGAAATCCTAGCGACGCTCACCATGGAGCGATGCCGACACGGGACGTCCTGGAGCTCGACGGGCCGCTCGATTTCGCCGAATCGCTGGAGCCGTATCGTCGCTCCGGCGACGACCTCATCGATCGCTGGGACGGCCGGCGCCTGTTGCGAACCTTCGAGGTGGGGGACCGGATCGTGGCCTGGCGCGGTGAGCCCGCCGGCGACCGGGCTGCACCAGCGCTGGGCTTGACATTCGAGACCGACCTGTCGGCCGGCGAACAGGCGGCCCTCCGTGACGCGATCCGGGCGACATTCGTGCCGGCGCCGTCGGACTGGTCGGGCCTGCTGGCACGGGACGCGGTCGTGGCCGGGCTGGACGCGGCGCACCCCGGCATGCGACCGGTGCTGCAGCCGGATCTGCTGACCGGCCTGATCCGCGGCATCAGCGCCCAGCAGGTGAACCTGGCCTGGGCCGCCACGACCCGGCGCCGCCTCGCCCAGGCCTTCGGCGACCGTCACGAGGTGGCCGGCGAGGCGGTCTATCGTCTCTCCGCGATACGGCTGGCCGCGGTTGCGCCCGAGGACATTCGGGCCCTGCAGTTCACGAACGCGAAGGCGCGGTCCATCGTCGAGGTCGCCGCGGCCCTCGCGGGCGGCCGGATCGATCCAGCCGCTCTGGCCGTCGCGCCCGACGCGACCGTCATCGAACAGCTCGTCGGGCTCCGGGGAATCGGCCTCTGGTCGGCCGAGTGGACGCTCGCCCGCACGTATGGCCGGCCGCGAGTCGTGGCCGGCGACCTTGGCGTTCGCAAGGCCGTGGCCCGGGCGTATCTCGGCCGGCCGATCGCCCCGGAGGCCGACGTCCGCGCCGCAACGGCCCATTGGGGCGACGGTGCAACCGTGGCCCAGGCCCTTCTGCTGCGAACGCTCGTACGTGATCCGGCTGGGGCTTGACAGGGGCTGGTCCGGGTATATAGTTGCATAAGCAACGATTGCACTCGCAACGATCTATCAGGAGCAATCCACGATGGCCATCTGGTCCCTCGACGGCACCCATTCGAGCGTCGAATTCAGCGCCAAACACATGGTGTTCACGACCGTCCGCGGCCGGTTCACCGACGTCGACGTCGATCTCGACTTCGACCCCGCCCATCCCGAGAGGTCCTCAGTCAAGGCGGACATCAAGGCCGCCAGCGTGTCGACCGCCAACGACTTCCGCGACAACCACCTGCGCTCGCCCGATTTCCTCGACGCGGAGCAGTTCCCGTCGATCGCGTTCGCCAGCACGAAGGTCGTGCCGGCGGGTGGCGCCGACTACCGCCTCGAGGGCAATCTCACGATCAAGGGCGTCAGCCGGCCCGTGGTCCTCGACGCCGAGTTCCTCGGCATCCAGCCCGACTTCCGCAAGGACCCAGCGCGCAACCGGGCGGCGTTCACGGCGACCACGAAGATCAACCGCAAGGACTGGGGCCTGACGTGGAACGTCGGTCTCGAGACCGGCGGCTGGCTCGTCGGTGACACCATCACGATCTCAATCGAGGTCGCCGCGCTCGCCGACGCGGAGCTCGCCAACGCGGCCTGAACCCGGGCGCTCCAGGCACGAACGACCGCCGGCTCCTCGATCGAGGGCCGGCGGTGTCGATTCCCGTGCGGCGAAGGTCCCCACGCCCCGAAGGGGGCTCCATGCGGGACCGAACCGCGATCCCCGCGCCCCGGGGGCTCCATGCGGGATCGGGCGCTCGCTGGTTGGGATCGCCTAGGCCGCTGCGCCGGCCTGGGCCGGCCGGTCGAGCCAGCCGGGGCCGCGGCCGTCGGGCCGCGTCGTGCTCAGCCACACGACCGGCTCGTCGGTCAGGCGCTCCTCGACGGTCCGCGTCACCGGACGGACCCTCCGGCCCGGGTCCGGCGGCGGCCGGCCTTCGGGTTCGCGGCGCGGCGCGGGCGGCGGCTCGAATCAGCGGCCCGTTCGGTGTCGCGCGCCTGATCCTGCTCGTACGTGCGAACGAGCATCTCGAAGTAGTCGGCGTACGTGTCCACGCTCGGGCCTCCGTTGCTCCCGTCCATCGGGATCTGACGGAAGCATCGCCCGCGGAGCGGCCCGGACCATCTGGCGATCGTCGAGCCGGCGACCCGACAGGCGCGGACCGGCGGCTACGTCATTCGACCGAGGCGCGGGCGACGGACGGCTACGTGCCGGTGCTGCCGCCCGGCGACGCGATCAGGCGCGGAGGCGATCCGCGAAGCGGGCCTCAACCTCGTCGGCGATGGACGCAGCCATGGACACCGTGAAGCGCTGGACGAGCCGGCCCAGGAGCGGCCGCGGGATGCGGACTGCCGCGGATCGGGCGGGCACGCCCGCGAGCTCGGCGGCCACTTCGACGGCGCGCTCCAGGTCGCCGAGCTCGTCGACGAGGCCGAGCTCGAGCGCTCGCTTGCCGAGCCAGATCTCACCGGTGGCGAGCTCGCGGACCCGTTCGTCGGACA
Organism: uncultured Chloroflexia bacterium; assembly: GCA_963716375.1. Classification (GTDB taxonomy): domain Bacteria; phylum Chloroflexota; class Limnocylindria; order Limnocylindrales; family CSP1-4; genus VGPE01. The sequence goes on from OY970306.1 coordinate 828,129, forward strand.
TCCTGCGGCCGACGGCGACCCGGCCGACGAACGCGTCGTAGAACGCGTCGACGATCTCCTGCTCCTTGGCGCGCTCCTCGTCCGTCTCGTCGCGCCACGGGGCGCCCATGCCCTTGAGGCGACCGGCCCGGGATTCGCTGACCGTGACCCCGAGGCGATCGAGCAGTCGCGGCAGGCGCGGCCCGGCCGAGATGACGCCGATCGAGCCGATGACCGCATGCGGATTGGCGAGGATGCGGTGGGCGGCCATCGCCGCAAGGTAGGCGCCCGAGGCGCCGGTGCCCCGGATCGAGGCCACCAGCGGCTTGCGGGCCGCCAGGCGTTCGAACGCGATCAGCAGCTCATCCGAGGCCGTCGCCGAGCCACCGGGCGAATCGATGTCGAGGACGACCGCGGGCACGCGGCGGGACTCACGGAGGCGGCGGGCCAGCTCGACCTGCTCGACCGTGCGGCCGGAACCGCCGATCGGGCCGTAGAGGCGCATGACGGCGACGCGACCGGGTGGCATGACGCGGCCGAGGCCGGGCATCAGGCGGCGGATGCGATCGCGGGCCATCTCGGTGGGGGACTGGGGCACGGACGGGTCGGTGGGCAGCGGGTCGTTCATGGCCCGAGGCTACCGCAGGTCCGGCAGATGTGCGCTGGCGGGGGCCGTCGACCTCAGCGGCGGTCCTGGCGGGCCCAGGCGGCCTCGAGCCGGGCCAGCTCGTCGTCGAGCGCGAGCGGCAGACGGTGCTGGGCCGTCGTCGGCGCCTCGAAGTTCAGGCGGAGGACGGCCCGGTTCAGATCCTCCACGAGGGCCCGTAGCTCGGCCCGGTACCGGTCGCGGCTGAGCTGCGACGAGCGACCGGCGCGACGGACGAGGTCGTCGCGACGCTCCAGCAGGCGGCGGATCTCCTTGTCCGCTTCGATCCAGGTCGGCGAGGCGCCGGCATTGCGCAGGATCCGGAAGCCCGCCGCCCGTTCGCCCGCCGCCGAATCGTCCTCCAGCGGCAGCCGCCGGCCCTGGTGGGGCAGGTTGTCGAACGCCCCGGCCGCCTGGGCCTCCCGGATCTGGCGCTCGATGAAGCTCTCCCAGCGCCGCAGGGGATGCTCCGGATTGCGCCCTTCGGTCGGGTGCCGACGGACATTCGTCTCCGGCTCCGGCTCGGGAGTTCGGTCAGGATCGCGCTGCACCCCGCGAGAATAATTCGGTCGCCACAATTGGGTCATGGCGGCACGTGGCACCCGGGCGCTGGAACTCCTCGCCGGCTCCGGCGTGGTCTACCTGGTCCATGAATATGACGTTCCTGCGCTCGGCGCGACCGACGATCGGCACCACTACGGCATGGAGACCGCGGCCGCGCTCGGCGTCCCGCCGGAGCGCCTCTACAAGACGCTGGTCGGCACGGTCGACGACCGCCTGGCCGTCGGCGTCGTGCCCGTGTCGGCGGAACTCGATCTCAAGGCCCTCGCCGTGGCCGTCGGTGGCCGGCGGGGGGCGATGGCGGATCCGGCCGCGGCGGAACGCGCAACGGGCTACGTGGTCGGCGGCATCAGCCCGCTCGCGCAGCGGCGACGCCTGCCGATCGTGATCGACGACAGCGCGCTCGGGCAGTCGACGATCTTCGTCAGTGGCGGCCGCCGCGGCCTCCAGGTGGAACTCGCGCCCGGCGATCTCGTCCGGCTCACCGACGCGATCGTGCGGCCGATTCGCCGCGGTCGGTGACGTCGCTCCGCGACCGCGCGCGGGGGGGTTGCCGGGGCTGGCATACTGGTGCGGTCACGTACCCCGTAGACAGGCTCGACAACCGAAGACGCCGCTCCACGGCAGATCCTCGTCGACCTTCGCGGCCCCGGCCGCGCGCACCGATCCCCAACCTCGCCCGATCGCCGGACCCTGCATGGCCGGGATCGCGAGTTGACGCGCAGCCTTCAACCCCTGCCGCGGCGGCACCAGTCCACCGTTCCACGTCCGCGGGCGTGGTTCTGGCAGGGAGGAGGCACGACCGTTGAGAGGACAGACCCAGGGCGCCCAGAGGGCGTCTCGCGCGAATTCGGCCCCGCTGTTCGTGATCCTTCCCGCACTCATCAGCGCACTGATCCTCGTCGGTTCGGGGACCGCCCTCGTGGCGGCCAGCGACACCGCCGCTCCGAAGGTCGTCGTCGTGGTCGGGCCCGTCGAATCGCATACCTCCGCCTATATCGCGGATGGCCGTCGACTGGCAGCCCAGGCCCGCAGCCTCGGCGCCTCCGTGACCGAGCTCTACAGCCCCAACGCCACGTGGAGCCGCGTCGTGGCGGCGGCCAAGGGCGCGAACGTCCTCATCTACATCGGCCACGGCAACGGCTCGCCGAGTCCCTACACGGACCTGCCGCCGGTCATCGACGGAATGGGCCTCAACGCCAGGGCCGGCAGCGGCAACTCGAACGTCAAGTACTACGGCGAGACGTTCGTGACGGCGTCCATCCACCTGGCGCCCAACGCGGTCGTGATCCTCAATCACCTCTGCTACGCGTCGGGCAACAACGAGTGGAACGCCGGCAATCCGACCCGCAGCGTCGCCATCAAGCGCGTCGACAACTACGGCGCGGCCTTCCTGCAGACCGGGGCGAAGGCCGTCTTCGCTGAGGGGATCACCGATCCCGCCTACATCCTGAGCGGCCTCTTCGGCGGGACCGGCACGATGAGCCAGATCTTCTGGTCGTCGCCGAGCGCCACGAACCACTGGCCGATCGCCTTTGTCTCGAAGCGGACGGCCGGCGCGAACGCGCTGATGGATCCCTACGCCCCGGATCGGTATTACCGCTCGGTCATCGGCACGCTGGACCTGACGACCGCGCAGTGGCGCAGCGGCAACTGACGATCTGACGGCGGAGGTCCCGCCGGGCGCGGTCCGTTTCAACTCTGCCGGGCGCGCGGCCGCGCGGAGCTCCCAACTGACTCGCCTCAGCCGGCGGCGGTGACCCCGCGTCGCGGCCGCCGCACAGCCCCGCCGAGGCGGAGCGGCCGATGCGCGCCCATCGGGCCGAGGCCGGTGATCGGCCGCGGCTCGGCGTTGCGATCGGGGATGAAGCCTTCCTCGACCTGCCACGGGATGGCGTGCTTCAGCATCCGCTGGATGCCGCGCAGCAGGTCCACCTCGTCGATACAGACGAGCGAGATCGCCTCGCCCTCGTTGCCGGCCCGGCCCGTCCGGCCGATGCGGTGGATGTACGCCTCGGGCGAGGTCGGCAGTTCGTAGTTCACGACGAGCGGCAGGTCCTCGATGTCGAGGCCGCGAGCCGCCACGTCGGTTGCCACGAGCACCTGGATCTCGCCGGCCTTGAAATCGGCCAGGGCCCGCGTCCGCTCGCCCTGCGTCCGGTCGCTGTGGATCGCCACGGCCGCGAGGCCGTCACGGGCGAGCTCCGAGGCCAGGCGGCTCGCCGCGATCTTGGTCCGCGTGAAGACGAGGAGCTGGGGCCAGTTGTTCTTGCGCATCAGGTGGACGAGCAGCTGGCGCTTGCGATCGCGATCGACCGGGTAGACGAGCTGGCTGACGAGTTCGATCGGGGCGTTGCGAGCCGCGATCTCGACCGTTGCCGGATCCGTCAGCAGGGTCGCCGAGAGCTTGCGGACCTCGTCGGGGAACGTCGCCGAGAAGAGCAGGTTCTGCCGGCGGGCCGGCAGCAGCGCCACGATCTTGCGGACGTCGGGCAGGAAGCCCATGTCGAGCATCCGGTCCGCTTCATCGAGGACCAGCACCTCGACCTGCTTGAGGTCGACGGTATTGCTGCCGACGTGGTCGAGGAGGCGCCCGGGGGTGGCGACGAGGATCTCGATCCCGCCACGGAGCTGCTTGATCTGCGGGTCGATCGGGACGCCACCGTAGACGACCCCCGAGCGGAGCGGCACGTACTTGCCGTACGCCGCCACGCTCGCGGAGATCTGCATCGCGAGCTCTCGCGTCGGGGTCAGGATCAGTGCCCGAACGGGGTGGCGGGCGGGCGAGAAGCTGCTGTTGGACTTGGCCTTCAGGCGTTCCAGGATGGGCAGGACGAACGCGGCGGTCTTGCCGGTTCCGGTCTGGGCGGCCGCGAGGAGGTCGCGGCCCTGGAGCACGATCGGGATCGCCTGTTCCTGGACGGGCGTCGGATCGGTGTATCCCTCGTCCTTGACGGCCCGAAGGAGTTCGGCCGACAGGCCGAGATGTGAAAACGGCACGCAGTGCCTCCGAGGTGCCCACCGCATCCGGGGGCCCCACGCCTTGCTGGGCGGGCTGGAGATCACTCGGGGGCCACCGGGCATCCACGGCACGAGTCCGTGGCAGCCGGACGCAGCATAGCCGATGGAACTCCCGACGGTTGAAACCCGGCCGGCTTGGCCTCAGACGAACTCGACGAGCCGGATCCCGATGACGAGGCTCATCAGGGCGAAGACAAGGAAGAGCGCGATGCGCGGAGCGGCGCCCAGCGGGTCGATGACCGGGGTGTAGGTGTTCGAGTACATGGCGGGGACCTCCGGATCTCGGTGTGTTTCGCGAGGGACGTCTGACACCGGACATGCTGCCGAATGGGCGATCCGCGGTGGCCTGCCGATGGTCGAGAAGGCCGATCGACGAACGCGCCGGGCCGCCTGCGACCAATGACGTAGCCGGGCCCGCCGAAGTGGCTGTTCCGGTGAAGCGGCCCGGGGGGCCATACTGTCGCCAATGACAGGGGTACCGGACGGCTCGTCGCGACGGAGAGGCTGGAACGGCGCCGACGCGGCCACCACCGCGGCGTCGTCGCGACCTGCCCCGGTCCCGGCCGTCGGGGACGTGCTCTTCGGTCGCTACCGGCTCGATCGCCGGCTCGGCAGTGGCGGCACCGCCGAGGTCTGGCAGGCTCGCGACGAGCAGCTCGGGCGAGACGTCGCGATCAAGCTCCTGCATCGGCATCTCGTGCCGGACGAGCGCTCCCGGGAGCGGTTCGCGGGCGAGGCACGCGCCGTCGCGGCGCTGTCGCACCCGGGCATCGTCGGCATCCACGACATCGTCGTCGGCGACGACCTGGCCGCCATCGTCCTCGAGCTCGTCGAAGGCGAGCCACTCTGCGACCGAATCGCGGAGGATGGCGCCCTCTCGCCGATCGCCGCCGCCGCGATCGCCGCCCAGATCGCGGACGCGCTGCAGTCGGCCCACGACCGGGGGCTCATCCATCGCGACGTGAAGCCGGCGAACGTGCTGCTCTCGGCCGACGGCCGCGCGCGGCTCGTGGACTTCGGGATCGCCCGCGCCCTCGACGAGCCCGGTCGGGCGATGACGATGCCGGGCACGATCATGGGCACGCTGCGCTACATGGCGCCCGAGCAGCTGGCCGGGCAGACGGCCAACGCCGCCTCGGATGTCTACGGCCTCGGGGCCATCCTCTACGAGATGCTCGCCGGGCGGCCGCCGTTCGAGGCCTCCACCCCGGCCGGGCTCGTGGCCGATCAGCGCATCGGCGCCCCGGCGCTCCCACGATGCGATCCGGATCTCTCGACGCTGGCCCGGCTGGCGCTGGATCGCAGCCTCGACCGGCGGCCCCGCAGCGCCGGCAGCATGAGCGTCCTGTTGCGTGGCTGGCTCGTGCGCCAGGGCGTGTCGACGGACGACCTGCCCGCGGCCGTGGTCCTCGGCCTCCAGGCGCCACGGCCGCTGCCCGTCGTCGAGGCCGCCCCGCCGACGCGACTCCGCCTCGCGCCGCGGCCCGCTCCGACCGGTCTGGCGGCGCGGTTCACGGATCTCTTCGGTCCGGCCACCGGTCGGGGCCGGGACGGCCGCTGGCTGCTGCTGGGACTGATCCTCGCCGGGCTCCTCGCCGTGGCCTTCCTGGCGGCCGCCCTGTTCGCCAGGTTCGGCGGCGGAGCGGCGCTGCCCTCGCCGACGCCGATCGCCACCGCGGCCCCAGCGACGGCCGCGCCGTCGGTCGTCGTGACGCTGCCACCGTTGCGGAGCGCGGCGCCCCGACCGTCGGCCGGGGCGTCCGGTGCGCCCGTGAAGACGACGCCGCGGCCGGGTAACGGCAAGGGCGGCCGCTAGCGGTTCGGGGCAGTCCGGTGCGGTTCGCCGCACTTTCGGGCGTCCCATTCCCGAGCCTTCAGCCGTCGTATCGGTGGCCCAACGACGTTCCGTCGCCACTCCGGCTCCGAGGCCCGTCACGCAGGTTCGCATCGTGCAGGTCCGCCCAGCCATCGCCTTCGTCCGCCCAGTCGCACTCAGCCTGGTTGCAGTCGCGATCGTCGCCGCGTGCGGCGGCGGGGGAGCTTCCACGCCATCGAGCCGGGCCAGCGGCAGTCCCTCCCGTTCGGCCCCGGCGTCACAACCCGTCTTGTCCGCCGAACCATCGGCCACGGACATCGCGTTCCTGGATCCGACCGTCACGCCGGCGGCGACGCCCCTGATCCGGGTCACGGGGACGAATTCGAAGGACTCGGTCAGGTTCCGGCTGGTCGCCGGCTCGTACCGCGTCGCCTGGACGATCTCGACCACGGCCGCGCGCGGCTGCAGCCAGATCACGGTGCTGCGCACGCCCGACGGCAAGGTCAGCGACGAAGTCGCCACGAAGACGCTCACGGCGGCGGGCAGTGAAAAGGGCGAGGACCACGTGACGATCGCGGTCAGCGCGACCTACTACCTCAGCGTCGTCTCGACCTGCAAGTGGGCGCTCTCGATCCTGCCGGAGTAGCGCCGCTTCGGCACCTGGAGCCCGGTCTCAGCGCTGCCAGGCGTCGGCCGGGGCGACCGGGGCCGGCGGCGGCATCGCATCGGATGCGTCGCCCTGCCAGCGGTACGTGACGGCCAGTGTGCCCGCCGGCTTGACGATGAGCAGGTAGGCGAAGATCAGGATGCCGATGCCGAACAGCACCGTCGTCGCGGCCGCGATCAGGAACGCCCCACAGCCCCACGAACCCGGTTCGTAGACCTGCGAGATGGGCGCGTAGCCCTTCAGCCTCGCCCGCGCCGCATCCGCCTGGAAGGCGGCCATGGCCACGTCGAGCCGGCCGCGGTAGTGGCGCACGACGATCGGTTGGGCCGGACCCATGCACAGCTCCCGCTGGTTCGAGGAGGACGCGTGACCGAGCGATGCTACGCGCCTTCGGGCCCGCGGGCGGGACTATGCTCTTGGCCTCGTGAGCAGAACGTCGCCGGCCCGCAGCCACACCCGATCGGCGTCGCCGGGCGAGGTCGCGCGCGGTCGCGACCGACCCGCCCCCGACGCCACGCCGTCACGCGACGAGCTCAACCGCCGGATCGAGGCCGACCGGACGCTCCACGAGATCGTCGCCCAGATCACCTCGTTGCGCGACACGGAGGAACTGCTCCAGGACATCGTCGAGCACGCCCGACGGCTGACCGGCTCTGACGGCGCGCACCTGACACTGCTCATCGAGGGCACGAACGACCTCCAGCCGTACGTGATGGCCGGCATGACGGACGAGGCGGAGCGCGCGTGGCTGCGCCAGATCCGCCTCGAGCCCGGCAGCGGCACGAACGCCCTGGCCGCCCAGCTGAACGAGCCGGTCTGGACGAGCGACTTCCGCGACGACCCGCGCCTGCCCCACGGCCCGGGTTACGGCACGGCCGCCGACCGGATGAGCATGATCGCGATCGCCGTCGTGCCGCTCCACGGCGTCGACGCCCGGGTCATCGGCACGCTCGCCATCTCCTATGAGCAGCCCCGGGAGTTCGAGGCCGGCCAGATCGACCTCCTGCACGCCTTTGCCGACCTGTCGGCCATCGCCGTCCAGAACAGCCGTCTTTTCGCCCGCCTGCGGGCCTCCGAGGAGCGCTACCGGTTCATCGTCGAGCGGGCCCCCGACCTCCTCTTCACGACCGACGCGGCGGGCGCCTTCGAGTTCCTGAGCGATACCTGCGAGCGCCTGACGGGCTGGCGGCCCGAGGAACTGGTGGGCAGGCCGTTCACGACGATCGTCCACCCGAGCTCGCGGCCGGAGGTTCGGGCGTCCTGGGGGGCGATGCTCTCGGACCCCTCCCGGGAGGGCCGGCTCCGCTTCCTCCAGGTCCGCCGGGATGGTCGGGCGAACCCGGTCGAATCGAGCGCCCGCGCGATCTTCACCGACGACGGCCAGTTCGCGGGCGTCCAGGGCATCACCCGGGACGTGAGTGAACTCGATCGAATCGAGCAGGATCGGCGGCTGCATGCGGCCGAGCTCGCCGTCGCCCAGGAGCGGGCGCACCTTGCCCGGGAGCTCCACGATTCGGTCACTCAGGCGCTCTTCTCGATGACCCTCCAGACCGCGGCGGTCGATCGCCTCGTGGAGCGCGGGGAGACCGCTGCCGCGAGGCGGACCCTGGCGGACCTGGCCGAGCTCCAGCGCGACGCGCTGGCCGAGATGCGGGCGCTGGTCTTCGCGCTGCGGCCACCGAGCCTCGAGGCCGACGGACTGGCCCAGGCGCTCCGGTCGTACGCCGCCGCCATCGAGCAGCGCACCCACCTGCCGATCGACGTCGCGATCGAGGAAGTCGATCGCCCGCCGCCCCGGGTCGAGGACGCCCTCTACCGGATCGCCCAGGAGGCGCTCCACAACGTCACGAAGCATGCCGCAGCGACGCGCGCCTCGATCGCGCTGCGGGCCGTGGACGACGGGCTGCGGCTCGAGGTCGCGGACGACGGCCGCGGTTTCGAGGAGGGGGAGGTGCCGGAAGGCCGCCTCGGCCTCGCGGGCATGCGGGCCCGGGCCGGACTCGTCGGCGGGCGGCTGGAGATCGACAGCCACGCTGGCCAGGGGACGCGGATCACGGTCGCCGTGCCCGCCCACCGGGCACTCGGGGAATCGTCGTGATGGCCCGTTCGGGCGGCGACGTCAGGGGAACGTGCGGGGCCGGGATCGATTCGAACGCTCCTTGATGTGGAATGTTCGGCTGCCCGCTAGAGCGACGGTCTCCGGCCCCGTTGCGTATCGTCACCTCTTCGGTTGCGAGTGACCATGACCCGATCGGGCCACCCGGCATCGGTACCCCGGGCATCTCGGCCTGGCTCGCTCCGGATAAGCGCCGGTGCAGGCGGCCGCAAGTGGCGGTATTGCCGTCGGCGCTAGGATGCCTGCATGACTGCTGTGAAGCTCCCCGCGTCCCTCCCGTTCACCGGCGATCCGGAAGCCGACAAGCTGCTGGTGGACGAACCCCTGGCCCTCCTGATCGGATTCGAACTGGACCAGCAGGTCCCGCTCCAGAAGGCCTTCAGCGGGCCACTCGAGTTGAAGCGGCGGATCGGCTCGCTCGATGCGGCGAGGATCGCGGCGATGGATCCCGACAAGCTCGACGAGATCTTCCGCGAGCGTCCGGCTCTCCACCGGTTTCCGGGCAACATGGCGCGCCGGACCCAGGATCTCGCCACGGTGATCGCCCGCGACTACGACAACGATGCAGCCCAGGTCTGGTCGGAGGCCGTGGACGGGCCGGACCTCGAGCGGCGCCTCCTCGGCCTGCCGGGGATCGGCGAGATGAAGGCGAAGACGCTCATCGGCATCCTCGGCAAGCGATTTGGGGTACGACCGCCGGGCTGGGAGCAGGTCGCCCCGACCTACCCGACGCTGGCGGACGTGGACTCACCGGAGACGCTCAAGGCCTACCAGGAGCAGAAGAAGGCCTGGAAGGCCGCGGCGCGGGACGCCGGGGCGAACCCGGACGACCTGCACAAGGCCGCCATGCGGAAGACGCCAACGGCCTGATCGCACGGGACAACGCCCGGCAACGGAGCTGCGGAGTGACGCAGCGCCGGCGGGCGCCGGAGCCGCGCCGCCGAGCCTACCGGCGGCCGACGACGAGCAGATTGAAGAGGTGTTCGAGCTCGGCGGCCGGGTCGTCGGTCAGGCCGGTGTGGACCTCGGACGGCTGGATCATCGTGCTCGATGGCGCCACGAGCCAGTGGAACCGTTCGGCCGTGCTCAGGCGGGCAATGGGGCCCGCGGCCGGATCGCCGGCGGCGATGCGCGGGATCGCCGCAAGGTGCGGCCGGACGAGATCGGGCTCGCAGTCCGGCGCCAGCGCACGCAGGAGCGACTCGTCGAGGTCCGTGCGGGCGCCGAGATAGCGATGCGACCGGCTGAAGACGATGATCCCCGCGTTGAACCGCTCGCCCCGCTCCACCCGGGGCACGACCCGGATCAGGGCGTACTCGAACGGCTTGCGGCCGACCGGGGCCGGGGCGCCCGTCGGTCCCGAGCGGGAGTCAGGCTGCGGGGCGGGCACGGTCAGCCTCCCCGACGAATGGCCGCGGCGCCTGGAGGCGCCGGCCGAGGTATTCGACGTACTGCGCGCGCAGGACATCCGGCTCGAGATCGGGCGTCGTGGACCAGCCACTGGTCGCCAGCCAGTCGTCCGGAATCCCGGCGACGATCGCCCCGAGGATGTCGTCCGTGAGCCGGCCGGCGAGACGATCGTCGGCGTCCTCGATGGAACCCGCGAACGGCAGCAGCACGTGGTCCCGGATCTGGACGAAGGGCCGCCGCGCGTGCTCGGCCGGGTCGAGCCAGGTGTGATGGACGTAGAGCGCGGCGCCGTGGTCGATGAGCCACAGCCGGCGATGCCAGACGAGCAGGTTCGTGTTGCGGGCCGTGCGATCGACGTTGGTCACGAGCGCGTCGAACCAGACGATGTCGGCGGCGAGGTCCGGGGGCGGCGCCGGGCCCACGGCCGGGTCGAAGGCGAGGGCCCCGGGCAGGAAATCGAGCCCGAGATTGCGGCCCGGGCTGCGCTTCAGCAGGTCCTGGATCTCCTCGTCGGGTTCGGCGCTGGCGAGCGTCGGGTCCACCTCCACGAAGACGATCTCCGGGACGAGCAGCCCGAGGTGGCGGCCGATCTCGCCGGCCACGAGCTCGGCGACGAGTGCCTTCGGGCCCTGGCCCGCGCCCCGGAACTTGACGACGTAGAGCCCGTCGTCGTCGGCCTCCACGACGGCCGGCAGCGAACCGCCCTCGCGCAGTGGCGTGACGTAGCGCGTGGCCGTGACGCTTCGGATCATGCCCCGAGTGTAGAGAGTGCCGTCGAACCAGCGGCCGGCGCCGCGAGCCCGACTATTCGATGACCGTGATCAGGTACCGCACTTCGCCTCGCGGGGTCGTGACGACGGCCTCGTCGCCGACGGAGCGGCCGACCATGGCCCGGCCCACCGGCGATGCCGACGAGATCCGCCCGGCGCCCGGGTTCGAGTCGCTCGTGTCGACGATCTCGAAGGTGACGGTCTCGCCGTCGATCTCCGCGGTGACGTGGGAGCCCAGCGCCACCCGTGCCGCCCCGCCGGCCGCTTCGACCACGGAGACGTTGCGCAGCATCGCCTCGAGCGCCTGGATTCGACCCTCGAGGAACGACTGCTCTTCGCGGGCCGAGGTGTAGTCGGCGTTCTCCTTGAGGTCGCCGAGTTCGCGGGCCGTGCGGATGCGGGCGATCACCTCGGGCCGTTTGACGCGCGTCAACTCCTCGAGTTCCGCCTGCAGCCGGGCCAGGCCGTCCGCCGTGACGAGGATCGGCTCGACGGGCGGTCGCGGCGGCGATGAACGGGACGCGCTGGGGGCGGACCTGGCGGCATTCGCTGCCGTCCGGGACCGTGCCGCGGCCGCCGACGCGGCGGAGACCGCCCGGGCTCGCGGCGGACGCACCGGGGCCGGGCGGGGCGGGGCGGCGTTCGTCCGTCGCGTCGTGCCGCTGCCCTTCGCCGGGGCCACTCCGTCGGCGGCTGCGGCCGGCAGCACGACGACGGTCGTCGGCGGGGCCGGTGCGACGGGTTCCTCGGCGATCACGGAACCGCGGATGCCGTGCTTCTTCGTTTCGCCGGTGCCACGACGCAGGTTCGCGAACGGCATGACCGCGGCCGGATCGAAGAGGGCCGCCCGTTCGGCCGGCGGGACGGCCTCGGCGAACGCCGTCATCAGGGCGTCCTCGTATTCCTCGGTCGCGGCCGTGTTCGCCCACCAGACCCGCAGGTCGCTGTTGGAGAGCGTCTTCAGCCAGTGCGCTGCGGCATGGGGTCGTCGATCGCCGAGGACGTGCTGGTCGAGCGCGGTGATCCGGGAGGCGACGGATCCGTCGGTCGAGCCGATGTAGAGCACGGTCGCGCTCGGGATCCAGAACGCGGCCAGCCGGGTGGTCAGGGCCTTGGCCGTCGGCCGCTCACCATCGAGGCGCAGGCTGTCGACCCGCTCGATCCATTTGCCGACCCGGTTGATGTCGATCATCGCCCGGGCGGACGGCACGGTCAGCTCGATGACGTAGACGCCGGCGCCCGGGGCCCGGGTCGGCCGACCGACGATGGCGGGTCCATCCGGCCGGAGACCGACGGCCCGAAAGAGGTCGGGCGCTCCGATCAGGGTCGATTCGGTCATCAGCTCCGCGGCGCCCCAGTCGGGGCGATCAGGCAGTCATGCATCGCCCCAATGATGGCGGCAATCGCCGGCGAGCGTCAGAAGCCGGGGCGCGCCTTCCGCTACGAGCGCCGACTGCGCCACCACGGGAGCACGGGGCTCTGGATCGTCACCCTCCCCATGCGGCAGGCAATCGCCCTCCGAGGTCCGAGGCTGAGCCCCGCGAAGCCATCGGCCCGAGGACTATGGGCGATTGGACCGCGCGATTCGCTCGCCGGGCAGCGACGTGAACCGGCGCTGCTCGCGCTCGAGGTCGGCCGCGTCCATCCGCCGGACGGCTCGGCCGGGGTCGGGCTGCGGGCGCGCGTGCTGGACGGGGCCGCCGAACTCCGGCGGGCGCGGCGGATGCGGAGCACGATGGTTCGATGGCCTGGCGTCGGCGCGACCGGCCGGCCTGGCGCCGGGTCGGGCCGCCGGAGCCGGGCGGCCGATGCCCTGGCCCGGGACGCTCGACTGCGTGGAGCGATGTGGCTGGTTCGGCCGCGGTCCGTGCGCTGGCCGGCGCGGGGCGGCGAACCCGTCACGGCCGGCGAACCCGTCCCGGCCAGCCGCGAACCCGTCGCGCGGCCCCTGCTCCGGTCGCTGGCCCGGACGTGGCGCGAAGGCCGGTTGTCCGGGCCGCTGCCCGCCGCGCGGATCGCCCGGGTTGGCGGCGAACGCGGAGGTCTGGCGCTCGCCGAGTGGTGGTCGCGTGCCGTAGGCCGACGGCCGGTTGCCGCCCGCCCGGCCGCTGCCGGCTCGACCGGCGGCTCGCCCGCCACCCGTGCCGACCGCCTGGCCGACGCCCGTTCGCAGCTTGATCGCCTCCGGCCGGATGGCCGGATTGGGCTCGAAGCCCGGGACGACCTCCGACGGGATGCGGTGTCCGAGGACCGTCTCGATATCCCGCAGCAGGCGCCCTTCGTCCACGCAGACGAGCGAGATCGCCTCGCCGTCGACGCCGGCGCGACCGGTTCGACCGATCCGGTGGACGTAGTCCTCGGGGGTCATCGGGAGTTCGTAGTTGACGACGTGCGGCAGCCCCTCGATGTCGAGGCCCCGGGCGGCCAGTTCGGTCGCCACGAGGATCGCCACGCGGCCGTTCTTGAAATCGTCGAGCGCCCGCACCCGCTGGCCCTGGCTGCGATTGCCGTGGATCGGGGCGGCGCTGATGCCATCGATCGTCAGCTGCTCGGCGAGGCGGTTCGCACCGTGCTTCGTGCGCGTGAAGACGAGCGCCTGGTCGATGCGGCCCGATCGGATGAGGTGGGAGAGCAGCTCGCGCTTGCGCTCGCGGTCGACCGGGAGGACGAGTTGCGTCACGAGCGACGAGGCCTCGTTCCGGCGGGCGATCTGGACGAACGCCGGGTTGGCCAGCAGGCCGCCGGCAAGGCTGCGGATCTCGTCCGAGAACGTCGCCGAGAACAGGAGATTCTGCCGGCGCGGCGGCAGCAGGCCGATGATCTTGCGGATGTCGCGGATGAAGCCCATGTCGAGCATCCGGTCCGCCTCGTCGAGGACGAGGATCTCGACCGTCGAGAGATCGATGGTCCGCTGCATGACGTGGTCGAGCAGCCGGCCGGGCGTGGCGACCACGATCTCGGGGCCGGAGCGAAGCGCGCGAACCTGCGGATCGAAGCCGACGCCGCCATAGATCGTCGTCGAGCGGACCGGCCGGCGAGCGCCGTAGGTGCGGACGCTCTCCTCGACCTGGAGCGCGAGCTCGCGGGTCGGGGCCAGGACGAGACAGCGGATCGGCAGGCCGGTCGCGCCGCGGGGCCGGCCGTTGCCCACCGGCAGCTGGCGCGGTTCCGGGCGGGTCGCATGCAGCAGCTGGATGATCGGCAGGACGAACGCCGCCGTCTTGCCGGTGCCGGTCTGGGCGCCCGCGAGCACGTCGCGGCCCGCCAGCACGAGCGGAATGGCCTGCGCCTGGACAGGCGTGGCGGTGGTGTAGCCCTGGTCCGCGACCACGCGGATCAGGTCGGGCGTCAGCCCGAGGTTCTCGAAGGACATGAAGGAACGCTCCTGAAGGGGCCCTCCCGCCCTCGATGTTCGAGGCGGGACCCGGTCAGGGCTGTGGAAGGATCGGGTTCGAGCGGTTCAGGTCCATCGCCGATGCGAGGCCAACCGGGGCGCCGACCGGAGCGCCCAATTCGTTCACGAGAAGGACCGAGCATACGGGAGAACGACGATCTGCGCTGGCGCGCCAGGGTGGCGTTGTTCGAGCGGAGTGGCTGGGACGCTGCGCCGAAGGGCCACCGCGGCCGGCTCCCGGCGGGAACGCGGGCCCTCCGGCCATCGTCAGGACCCGGACCTCGCCCACCCCATGGACCCCAGCCCCGCGGGGAGATCTGACCATCTGGTCAGACCACATGGTCAGACCATGTGGTCGCATTGGACGGAGCGGGACGGTGACCTCGGCGATCTCGGCGACGGAGGCCACCGCGGCTGGGCGGCCGACTCGGATCGGTGGAGAGCCCGCGTGACCAGTCGGTCGGCGGGTGGGCGATCTGCGCTACCGTTGCCCTGCCGCGCCTCAACGAGGCGCTGCCCAGGGTCGAGGAGGGTTGGACGTGGGGACCACCACCGTGCGCGCACCAGGCCATGCCGGTGGCCGAGCCGAAACGGCCCGCCTGCTGGAATCGGCCCGGGCGCACCTGCCGGGCGGGGGGATCTGGACCTTCAGCCATCGCCCGGCGGGCTTCGGGGCCGGTGTGGATGCGCCCGAGTTCATCATCGATCGCGCCGAGGGTGCCTACGCCTGGACCACCGATGGCGATCGGCTCCTCGACATGGTCCTCGGATTCGGCTGCACGATCGTCGGCCATTCGCACCCGGAGGTCGTCGAGGCCGTCGCCCGGCGCCTGCCGATGGGCGCGAACTACGCCCACCTGAGCCCGCCGGCGATCGAGCTCGCGGCGCGCCTGACCGACATCGTGCCCTGCGCCCAGCGCGTCCGGTTCTTCAATTCCGGGACCGAGGCGTGGACGATCGCGCTCCGTCTCGTGCGGGCCCTGACCGGCCGCGACCGGATCCTCAAGCTCGAGGGCGGCTTTCACGGCGGCAACGACGCGACGCTGTTCAACACGAACTTCGGCGACGTCGAGTACTGGGCGCCCTCGCCCGAGGTCACCCCGGACACACCGGGGATTCCGGCGGCGGCCGCCTCGTCGCTGCTGCTGGCGCCCTACGACGATGTCGCGGCGGCGCGCGCCATCGCGCTTGCCCACCGGCACGAGCTCGCCGCGATCCTCGTCGAGCCGGTCCAGCGGGGCATCGCGGCCCGCCCCGGATTCCTCGAGGGCATGCGCGCCCTGGCCGACGAGATCGGCATCCCGCTCGTTTTCGACGAGGTGATCACCGGCTTTCGGCTGGCACTCGGCGGCGCCCAGGAGTTCTACGGCGTCACGCCCGACCTGGCGGTGCTGGGCAAGGGACTCGGCTCGGGCTTCCCGATCGGCGCCCTCGTGGGCTCCGAGGCGGCGATGAAGCCGCTCGACCCGAAGGCGCCCGACGCCCAGCGGATCGTCGCCGAGGGCAGCACCCTGGCCAACCCGATCAGCGCGACGGCGGCGCTGGCCACACTGGACATCCTCTCGCGTCCCGGAACCTACGAGCACCTGCACGGCTGGGGGACCGCGCTCGGGGACGGCCTGCGCGACGCCTTCGCCCGGCACGGGCGGACGATCCAGGTCACCGGGGTGGGGCCGATCGTCGAGTTCTTCGTTGCCGACCGGCCGGTCCACGACTACCTGACGGCGATGGGTACGGATCTCGGGCCCAAGGCGCGACTCGCCGGCGGACTTCGCGGCCAGGGCGTCTTCGGTGGGGGCGGGCGATACAACGTCTCGCTCGCCCACGGCGATGTCGAGCTGTCGCTGATGCTCGACGCGGTGGAGGCTGTGCTCGCCGGTTCGTGACCTTGGGACCCCGTGACCTGCGTGCTGTCGTCACGAATCCCGCGCTGAACGACGCCTGTTTGTTACATCGCGCGGGAGATGATGGCGTCAGCCGATGGCCGGCCGGCGCCCGACCGCCGGCCGGCCCGGTGTTTCCCGGGCCGGTGGAACCGCCCCTCGACGTTCCGGGGTACGCTGCCAGTCGTTCGGTCTCGTCGCGGCCCCGCGACCAGGGAGGTCAGGATGCTCAGACGACCCATTCTCATGGTCGGCCGGCCGCTGCTGCGACGGCCGCGGCTGCTCGGGGCTGTGGTGCTCGGCGGTCTCGGCTACGCGCTCGGACGCGGACGTGCCAATCAGTCCGGCGCCGCGACCTGGCCGCCGGTCGCCCCGGCCAGCGTGGCCCAGCCCGGCATGGCTCCCCCGACCACCCCTGACTCGGCGATGCAGCTGCAGTCGCTGGCCGCGCTCCACACGGCCGGCAAGCTCACTGACGACGAGTTCGCGGCGGCGAAGCGGCAACTCCTCGGGATGTAGTCGGGCCGGCAGGCGCGGGGCCGCGAGCGCACTCAGCGAACGAGGCGCAGTCGCTCCTCCGCGACCCGAACGTCGACCCGGCGGCCCCAGCCGAATTCGAGCCGGTCGGCCTCGATGCCGTCTCCGAACACCGTGCCGCCCTGGTTCATCTCGGACGTCACCGTGAGCGGCGCCGGCGCATCGAGCCGGCCCTCCGTCAGTGTCGCCCCGCTGATCACGCTCGGCCACGCCTCCCGCACGAAGAAGGCCACGGCGGCCTCATCGGCCGAGGGCATCGCAACGGCCGAGTGACGCTCAAGCGAGATCGAGCGGCCCCAGCCCGTGGCCCCGGTCCCGGTCGTCACGACGATCCCCGACGACGACTGGCGCTCCGTCTGCCCGGCCGCCGCGAGCGTGTAGCGGGCCGACTGGTGGCTCGAATGGCCGACGAAGATCTCGTTGAGGGCGAGGAGCCGCTGGCCGTCGTCGAGAACCGCTTCGACCATGACCCGCTCCTCGAGATCGAGCCGATCGCCGGCGGCGCGCGGGATCAGCGACCGGGCCTCGTCCGGAGCATGCCGGACCAGCACGCCCTCGTATCGTTTCGGGTCGGGATTGCAGCCGATGACGGGCTGGCCGCTCAGGTACTTCGCGACGTTCGCGACGAGGCCGTCCTGGCCGACGGCGACGACGACGTCCTCGGGCTCGAACAGGAAGCGATCGAGATCGGCCCGGTCGACCCGCGCCCGGCGCCAGTCGCTCGGGATCGCGCCGAGCACCTTGGCGAGCGCCTCGTCGAAGGCCTGGTCGGCCTGCTCCAGCGGCGAGATGGATTGAGAGCGCTGCTGGAGGAAGAATTCGGCCTGGCCGCGCGTGCCCTGGCGCGCCACGAGCGCGTCGTACTCGGTCTGGCGGGTGACGACGACGATCCGGGGGACCGACGAGCCAGCCATCGTGTCAGCCCGGCGTCGGGGCGGCGATTCGGCCGTCGCAGGGCCGCTCGGACCGGCGCCCGGATCGGCCGGTCGGAAGCGCCAGGAACCGGCGCGTCCGGAACGGCCGCGGTGGCCCGGCCATGACTCAGCCCTGTCCGTCGTTCAGGTGTCGCGTCCCGGCTGCCGCGAGATCCGCGAGGAACGGCGACAGCGCGTCGGGCGAGAGGTTGACGTGCTCGATCCGCTCGATCTTCGAGGCGAACTCGCGGGCCGAGAGCGCCATCAGCGCCGCCGGCGGCAGGGCGCCGTACGCAGTGATGCGCTCCTTCTCGATCGTGAGGCGCTCGCCCTCGATCGCGCGAATGGCCGCGGCCTGGGTCGTCGTGTCGATCGCGGCGCGCTCCGCGGCCGCCTCCGCCTCGATCTTGGCGGCCGCGGCCGCTTCCTCGGCGGCCCGGCGTGCGTTCGCGCCGTCCTGGTCGACGAGCTGCGACTGGCGGCGGGCGAGCTCGATCCGGTTCTGAAGCTCGTTCTCGGCGATCGCCCGTTCCTTCTCGACCGCGAGCGCGCGGCGCGCGAACGTCGCCTGATCGGCCTGCTGCTGGATCTGCTCGCGGGTGGGCGTCTGGAGCGCCTTCTCCATCTCGGCGTCGGGCTGGACGGTCGAGACCCGGACCGAGACGATCGCGAGGCCCATGGCAGCCAGGCTCTCCTCCTTGCCGAGGCCGTCGCTGATTGCCGTCCGCAGGCGATCGACGCCGTCCGTCAGAAGATCGGCCAGCGTCGCACGGGTCACGATGGCCCAGACATGCTGCTGGGCGAGCTGGGTCAGGCGATCGGCGATGAGCTCGAGGGGCGTCTTCGTGTACTGGCCCGTCTTCATGTCGAGGCTGAAGTCGATCCGCTCCGCGACGGCCTCGGGGTTGGTCACCCGATAGGTCACGACGCCCTGGATGACCACGTCCTGGAAGTCGCTCGTGCGGCCGTGGAACAGGAATGTCAGGTCGCGGTCGTCGAGCGGCACCTCGGCGAGATTGGCGCTGATCGAACGGAAGTAGAACGAGAGGCCCCGGCCGCTGCGCCGAAGACGGCCACCCTTCCAGTAGAGGGTCTGGCTCGACGCCTGACCGCGGACGTGCGAGACGAACGGGTAGTGCGAGATCTGGGCCATGGCTTCCCCTCCTGGTCAGAGAGCCTAGCCGACGGGGAGCGGAGCGTGGCGGTGTCTCTGTCGAGGCGTCACCCGGATGACTGCGATTACGCAACGTCCGGGCGGCGAGACGGTCGAATTCGCGCCGGGCCACGCACGTCGCGGGACGAATTCGGGTCGAGCGGCGCGCCGGGCGCTGGTTAGCAGTCACCTGGTGACCGTGCGACGGAATGCGGGCGCCGAGGCCGGCCGGGCACCGAGCGCCGGCACTCCCCGGCGGCGGCGGAGCCGCCGTGCTCGGCGCCGCAGCGCCGATCTCCCGCGTCCGCGAGACCGGGCTCGGGCTCGCGGCGCCCGTCCGCGAGACCGCGGCTCGCGGCGGACCTAGCCGACGACGTTCTTGTCGTCCTTGGCGATCGCCGAATCGAGCATGCGATGGAAGCGCTGCACCGCCAGCACGATCAGCTTCTTGGTCACGCCGCCGTCGATCGGGATGTACCACTCGAAGCCGAAGCCGCCGTTGTCGGTCACGTAGGCCCGGACGATGATCAGCTCGTCGTTGACCTTGTTGACGAACGCGAGCTTGTTCTCCGGCGTCGCCTCCGGGTTGGACTTGAACAGGCTGTAGAGGCGGATGAAGCGGCCGTCGGTCGCGGGGACGACGTAGGCGCGATAGGACTGCTTCGTGACGATGTCGCCGTCGCTGTCCAGGGAGACGTCCATGTAGGCGTCCGTGAACAGGGCCTGGAGCATGTCCTTGGTGATTGCCTCGGGCAGGATGATCTCGTCGGCCATGGTGCCACCCCCAGTTCTGGACGCTCAAACGGTCGAATCGATGCTGGTCGGGCCGCGCGCCGATGAGCCGGCGGCCGGAGTCCCGCAATCCTGCCGGACCGGGCTGGCCGTCGCAAGGCGCGGCTGCAGGGGGAGTGGCCCGGTCGATGGCAGTTGGGCGGCGGCGGCTCGGGGCGGGGCGGCGGGGCAGTTGGGCGGCCGGCGGCGGGGCGCCGGCCCTGGCGCCGGGCATCGGGCGCCGGGCATCGGGCGCCGGGCAGCGGGCGCCGGGCAGCGGGCGGCGGGCCCCTCTGCGACCCTCGATGCACGCTGCATGTTCATTGCTGGGGCTTCGATTGGGTCAAGGTCCGCCGCGACCGGGTTGGAATGGGCATCCCGGCCCCGTTGTCGCTGTCGGCGCACACGCAGCGAGCACAACCGCCGATAGCGGCCGGCGCCGAGGGTTCGGCCGTGGTCATGGGGCTCGCGCTAACCAGGAAATGAACACGTGGCGTGCATGGGCGATGAGATGGCCGCGAGGAACCGCCGCCTGCAGGTGAGCGGCGGCCACTCAGCGCCGCCGCCGCCTCGGTCCGGGTCAGGTGCGCTGCGTGCCCTCGGTGCCGCCTTCGCGGAGGAATCGCTCGATCTCGGAGATCAGGTCGTCGCCGGACGGCAGGCGGGCCTCGTCGACCATCGATTCGAGGCGCTCGACGTAGTTGCGCGTCGTCTCGTCGACGGCGGTCGCCGCGTCGAGCTGGGTCCGGAGCTGGCGCGCCTCACCGGGCAGGGAGCCGAGCTCGATGTCCGAACCGATGTGCCGCTCGATGGCCCGGATGAGCTCGATCGCCGCCGCCGGGTACGCGCCAGAGACGTAGTGAGGGACCTGCGCGTAGTACCCGATCGTCGGCACGCCGGCCCGCGAGACCGCGAAATCCAGCACGGAGATCGCCGCTGACGGCACCCGCAGCAGTCCCTGGGGCCCCTGCTGGACGTTCCCGCGCAGGAGGCCGGGCTCCGACGCGGTGCCGAGAATCGGAACGGGCCGGGTGTGCGGCACGGCCGCCGGGATCGCCCCGATGCTGATCCACTCGACGACGCCCAGGGTCCGCGCCAGATCGACGGCCGCTTCGGACAGCTCGCGCCAGCGGAAGTCGGGCTCCGGGCCGGCGAGGATCAGGACGTCGCGATCGCCGATCCGGGCACGGCGAAGGACGAGTTCGGGCCAGGTCAACTCGGACGGCCGGCCGTCCTCGATCTCGAGCGTCGGCCGGCGGGCGCGGTAGTCGAACAGCAGGTCCGCATCGAACGTGGCCACGATCTCGCTGTCGTCGGCGACGTGCGCCGCGGCCGTGGTCGAGGCACTGCCGGCATCGATCCAGCTGTCGAACGCGGCCACGAGCGTCGGCGCGATCAGGTCGGCGGAGCTGTCGAGCTTGTAGAGCGCCACGGCGCAAGGATACGGTGGGGAGTCCGGCGAGGCGTCGAATGGACCGCGCCCGACCCGATGCAGGCCGTCCGGGCGAGCGGGCCCTGATGCAGCCGTTCCTCGCGGCATCGGGTCCGTGGCGTCTCTACTTCGCGGACCACGACGCAGAGCACGTCACGGCGAAGGCCGAAACCGTTCAGGCGGTCGTCTCCACGGACTGTCCAGCGCGCGACGGCGCGGCGGTGGGCGCCGTGGCCGCCAGGGCTTCGTCAAGCCAGGCGAGATACGGCTTGGCCCCGACTCGCTCGAAGGCCGCGCGTGCCTCGCCAACTGCCGAGCGGAGATCGGGCTCGCCTGGGCCGAGCGTCCGAACGGCGTCGAGGACGCAGCGGGCCATCTCGAAGGCGTAGCCGACGTCGCCGTAGCGGCGGATGGCGTCGCGATACCCGGCCAGCGCGTCGGTCCGCCGGCCCTCGAGCGCCGCGAGGCCAGCCCGAGCGGCGATGAGATTGGTCGCGGCCGTCGTCTCGTGCGCATCGGGTTCCGCCGCCAGGCGGTCGATGACCTGCCGCAGCCGGACCGGATCCCGCAGCCACAGCGCCGGCCGGGCGGCCTCGAACAGATAGATCGACGCGAGCGGAGCGAACTCGGCGGCTGCGAGCCGTTCCTCGAACGCAAGGACGAGGTCTCCGGCCAGCAGCGCCCGATCTGCCTTCATGAAATGGACCTGCGCGGGGGCCGAGGGGTCCGAAACCTGCTGCAAAAGGAGTTCGAGCCGCGCGATGCTTTCGGGCGTCGATTCACCCCGAGCTGCGAGGATCAGGCTGCGCGCTGAGGTGAGCTGGATCTCGTCGGTGTTCGCGACGCCCGAGGCGATGACCTCGCCGCTCGTGGCGAGCGCCCAGTCCCAGTCGCGCCCTGACAACCACAGGCCGGCCGTGACCTGCCCGAGCGACCAGTTCGCGAGCTTCCCGATGCCGAGCCGGTGCGCCAGGTGGAAGGACGCCAGGGAGATCTCGACGGCACGCGCGGGCTCGCGAGCCCAGGTCACGCTGGCGAGGTTGTTACGCGCCCGGAGCTCGGCGCTGCGGAACCCGCCGGCCTCGGCCACGCGGATGGCGGCTTCCATGAGTGCGGCCGCCTCGCGAGTGCGACCGACATAACTGAGCCCCGCCGCCTTGTTGTTGAAGGCGTCGGCGAGGATCTCTTCGAGATCGAGTCGCTCGGCGATCGGGAGCGCGAGGTCGGCCATCTCGATCGCTCGCAGGGGCTGGTTGGCGCGGAAGAGCGCCCGTGACAAATTCGTCAGGATGCCGGCACGGACCGCGTCGTCGATCGTGTCGGGCAGCCCGGCCAGCGTGGCCTCGAGGGATTCGACGGCTTCCGTGATCTGGCCGCCATTGATCAGGATCCGACCCTCCAGGGCATTGGCGCGAACCGCCGCGTTGAAGTCGCCCGCGCGGGTGAACTCGTCCCTTGTCTGGCCGATCAGGACGACCGCATCTGCGTACATCCCGGCCTCGTCGGCGCTGGTCGCGGCGAGGATCAGCAATTCGCCCCGATCCGCCGGGTCCGTCGTGACCTCCAGCGCCTGCCGCAGGAACGTGACAGCCTGGTCGTAGGCACCGAGTGACGCGGCCCGGGAGCCGGCGCCGCGTAGCGCCAGCCTGGCCTGGGCGGCCACGGCCTCGGCCTCGGGGCCCGGCGCTGACGCGTGGTAGGCCGCGAGGTAGTGATTGGCGAGAGCGCCGGCCAGCTCATCGTCGCCCTGCGCCTCGAAGTAGCGGGCCACGGCCAGGTGCCGCGTCCGCCGCTCGCGCCGCGCCAGGCCGCCGTACGCGACCTCGCGGATCAGTGACTGCACGAACCCGTACTGGCCGCGTTCCGGAGACCGCGGATCGGCCTGGACCTCGAGGACCTCGCGCCGGACGAGGGCCCGGAGGCGCGGCTCGACCTCGGCCTCCGTCTGGCCATTGACCGCGGCGAGCGCTGCGGGCGTGAACGTCTGGCCGAGCACCGCGGCGTCCTGGATCAGGCTCCGATCGGCGGCGTCGAGCGCATCGAGGCGCGACGCGATCAGGCTCTGGAGCGTCTCCGGGATCGCGAGCTCGCCGAGGTCGCCGACGGGTCGGTACGCGCCATCGACCTGCTGCAGCCGGCCCTCCGCGACGAGGGCTCGAACCGTCTCGACGGCATAGAGCGGCATCCCGTCGGCCCGGGCCAGGATCGCCGTCACGGCATGCCTGGGCAGGCCGGGGACGAAGCCATCGAGCAGGGCGCGCATGGCCGGCTCCGCCAGCGGTTCGAGCGCCATCGCGGTGAAGTTGCGGGTGCCAGCTCCCCACGTTGGCCGGCGCTCGAACAGCTCGGGGCGTGCCAGCGTGACGATGAGGATCGGCACGCCCTTGGCCCACTCGACGAGGTGGTCGATGAAGTCGAGGAGTCCCGTGTCCGCCCATTGGAGGTCCTCGAAGAGGAGCACGGTCGTGCCCTTTGCGGCGATCCGCTCGAAGAAGATCCGCCACGCGGCGAAGAGCACGTCGCGGCCGCCGGGCGGCGGTGGTTCCAGGCCGAGCAGCGTCAGCAGCGCCGGCTCCACCCAGCGGCGATCGTCCTCGCCCGGGACGTGCTCGGCGACCGTGGCCGCCAGTCGGGCGCGGGTCGTCGCCTCGTCGTCCGATTCGGCCAGGCCCGCCCGCTGGCGGACCATTTCGCCGAGGGCCCAGAAGGTGATCCCCTCCCCATAGGCCGGGGAGCGGCCGCGATGCCAGTAGACGACCTCCACGAGGCCGTCGACATACTTTTCGAGCTCCCAGGCGAGCCGGCTCTTGCCGATCCC
Organism: uncultured Chloroflexia bacterium; assembly: GCA_963716375.1. Classification (GTDB taxonomy): domain Bacteria; phylum Chloroflexota; class Limnocylindria; order Limnocylindrales; family CSP1-4; genus VGPE01. The sequence continues at coordinate 852,017 of OY970306.1, forward strand.
GCCGGGCCCGGTGATCGAGGCGACCCGAACCCGTGGATCGCGCGACGACGCGCTGAGCAGGTCCTTCAGGACGCGGAACTCCTCGTCGCGGCCGACGAACGGCGGCTCGGGCAGATCCGAGCGGCCCTGGCCGCGGCGCTGGGCGACGACCCGCAGAGCCCGCCACGCGCCGACCGGTGCGGATTTGCCCTTGAGCACCTGGTCGTCGGCCTTCTCGAAGGCGATCGCGCCTTCTGCCGCGCGATGCGTGCTCTCGCCGACGAGCACGGTGCCCGGGGGAGCCACGGACTGGAGGCGGGCGGCGGTGTTGACGAGGTCGCCCGCGACCATGCCCTGGTTCGTGGCGGCCATGGTCACCGCGGCCTCTCCGGTCAGGACCCCGGCGCGCGCCTGGATCCCGGGGCCGAGGGTGCTGACGCCGTCCACGAGATCGAGGGCCGCGCGGACCGCTCGTTCCGCGTCGTCCTCGCGCGCCGTCGGGGCGCCCCAGACGGCCATGACGGCATCGCCGATGAACTTCTCGACCGTGCCGCCGTAGCGCTCGATGATGTCGCGCGCCAGGTCGAAGTAGCGGGTCAGGGTGTCGCGGACGTCCTCGGCGTCACGCTCCTCGGCGAAGGGCGTGAAGCCGACCAGGTCGGCGAACAGGACCGAGACGAGACGGCGTTCGGCGAGGGGGCCGGCCGCGGCGGAGGCATCGGTCTCAGCGAGCGCGACGGGACGCGGCCCCTCACCCGCGGCGCCCGATCCCGCCGCTCGCGGCGGACCGGCAACCAGCGTCGTCCCGCACTCGCCGCAGAACTTCTGGCCGGGCGGGTTCGTGGCGCCGCAGGTCGGGCAACCCGAGGCGAGCTTCGCCCCGCACTCGCCGCAGAACTTCTGGCCGGGCTGATTCTCGGCGCCGCAGGTCGTGCAGGTCATGGGGCCGGCACCGCCGCAGCGGACTTGGCGGGCCGTGCCGCGCCGCCCACGGCCCGCGGTTCGAGCGCCCGGTCCAGGGCGCCGACGAACGGCTTCGCGCCGATCCGGACCATGATCGCCCGGGCCTCGTCGGCCACAGCCGTGACCGCGGGGGTGGCGGGGTCGAGCACCGACGCCATGACGAGGCCCGGCGATCGCGAGCCGCCAGTCGACGCCGAGGTCCCGATAGCCCGCCAGGACGTCGCGGAACTCGGCGACGGCTGCGGCGGAGCGACCTTCCAGCGCGCTGATTCCCGCCCGGATCGTGCCTCGTCGAGCCGGGCCAGTCGGCCGTGCAGGCCGGTCGCGAGAAGCAGGTCGAGTGCCGCTCGAGCCTTGACGACGTCGCCCAGCATCAGCGCAGCGACGCCAGCCCACGCGTAGGACCGTGGCGCGTTCAGGCTGCTCGTGAGCGCAAACGCGAGCTCCTCGTCGTACACCGTCGCGAAATCGAGCTGGCCCAGCGCGACCGATGCGACCAGGTCGTGGATGGCTCCCGTGGCGCCCGTCTCGTTCAGGCTGAGCGACCAGCGTGTCAAGTGCGCGACCAGCTCGGAGACGTCGTCGCCCCGCCACGCAAGTGGTGACACCAGGCTCAGGTCCAGGTAGTTGCGGCCAAGTTCCTCCACCTCGTCTTCCCGGGCGGCCCCCACTTCCGCGAGGATCCAGTCCCAGTCTCCGATCTCGAGCCCGGATGACGCGGCATTGCCCAGGAGGGTCATGACATACGGCCGACGACCGAGCCGCTTCGCGATGTCCAGCGCGGCTCGTGCGACCTCGAAGGCAGCCCGCGGATCCGATTGATCCAGCCTGACGCCGATGTTCAGGCGTGCGCGAATCGCAGTACCGATCAGGCCCTGCTGTTCGGCGAGTTCAAGGCCCGCCCGCATGGCGCCGACACCCTCATAGGCTCGACCAATGCTCGCCAACGACGTGCCCCGCGTGATCAGGAGCTCGGCGACTGCCTGGACGAGCTCGATGCGCTCGGCCGCGGCGAGAGCGCGATCGGTCAACGTAATGGATCGGTCGTGGCGTTCGGTCAGCATGCAGGCGCGCGCGAGTTCTGCTAACAGCTCGACGCCGTTGGGATCCGTCAGTGGCAGATCCTCGGGCAGGTATTCCGCTACCGCAGCCTCAAGCTCGGTCACGGCGAGCTCTCGCCGGAGCCGGTTCCGGAGCACGAGGCCCAGCTTCGCGGTTGTCCGCATCATCAGCGGTCGGTCGCCGAGCTCCCGGCGAAGGGCCAGCGCGCGCCGGATGCGCTCTTCGGCCTGCCCACCGTCGAGGCCGCCGTCGGAAGCCGCGACGCCGGCTCGCTCGAGTAGGTCGGCCTGCTCGCTCGGATCCTGGGTCACTTCGATGGCCTGGTCGAGGAACGCGACCGCCTGCTTGAGCGACCCGAGCTCGACGGCCCGGTCCGCCGCAGCACGCAGGGCGATGCGGGCCTGGCCGGCCAATGCGTCCGTCTCGGGTCCTTCGGCCGCGTTGGCGTGCGCCGCGAGGTAGTGGTTGGCGAGCGCCCCGGCCAGCTCGTCCGAGCCAAGTCCCTCGAAATACCGGGCGGCGGCCAGGTGGCGCGACTTGCGATCCTTGCGGGCCAGCGTGTGGTACGCGACCTCGCGGATGAGCGCCTGGACGAACTCGTACTGGCCGTGCTCCGGGCTCCGCGGATCGACGTCCCGCCTGAGCAACTCGCGCCGCACGAGTGCGACCAGCTGGGGTTCGAGAGTCTCCGGGGCGATGCCGCTGACCGCTGAGAGCGCGGCTGGCGTGAACGATTGGCCGAGGACGGCCGCGTCCTGGAGCAGCGCACGGGCATCGGCAGGCAGGGCATCCAGGCGTGAGCCGATCAGTGCCGTGAGCGTGTCCGGCACAGCGAGCTCGGTGAGGTCGCCGACCGGCACGTAGCGCCCGGCTTCCTCGCGCAGGCGCCCCTCGCTGACGAGCATCCGGACGGTCTCGACGGCGTAGAGGGGGATGCCGTCGGCACGCTCGACGATGGCCCGGACGGCCGTCTGCGGCAGGCCGGGCACGAGTCCCACGAGCAGGTCGCGCATCGCGGCGTCGGTGAGCGGATCGAGCGCCAGCGATACGAAGTTGCGCTTGCCGGCGCCCCAATCCGTGCGCCGCTCGAGGAGATCCGGGCGGGCGAGGGTGACGATGTAGATCGGGACGCCTTTCGACCAGTCGAGCAGGTGGTCGATGAAGTCGAGCAGACCGCTGTCGGCGAACTGGAGATCCTCGAAGACCATCACGACCGGGCCGGTGGCCGCGAGCCGTTCGAAGAACGTGCGCCAGGCCGCGAACAGCTGCTCGGTGCCGATGTCGGTCGCCACGCCGAGCAGCGCGAGCAGCGCCGATTCGATCCAGCGGGCTTCGCGCTCGTCGGGCACCCATTCGGCGACGGTCTGGCGCACCCGGGCGCGAGTCGTGGCCTCGTCGTCGGTCTCGAGCAACTTGCAGCGGCTGCGGACCATCTCGCCGAGGGCCCAGAAGCTGATTCCGTCGCCGTAGGACGGCGAGCGGCCGTCGTGCCACCAGACGGTCTCCACGAGGCCGTCGATGTACTTCAGGAACTCCCAGGCGAGGCGGCTCTTGCCGATGCCGCCGGGCCCGATGACCGACACGAGCCGCGTCCGCCGATCGCGTTCCGTGGCGTGGAAGAGGTCCTTCAGCAGTCGGAGGTCGTCGTCGCGGCCGACGAACGGGGCCTCGATGCCTTCCGAGCGGTTGCGGCCGCCGCGCTCGGCGACGACACGAAGCGCCCGCCACGCGGCAACCGGCGCGGATTTGCCCTTGAGCACCTGGTCGTCGGCCTTCTCGAAGGCGATGGCCCCTTGGGCTGCGTTGTGCGTGCCCTCGCCGACGAGGACGGTGCCAGGCGCCGCTGCCGACTGGAGGCGCGCGGCGGTGTTCACGAGATCGCCGGCGACGAGGCCCTGGTTCGTGGCCCCGAGGGTCACGGCCGCCTCGCCGGTCAGGACGCCGGCCCGGGCCTGGATCGTGGGCCCGAGCGTGCGGACGGCGTCGACGAGGTCGAGTGCGGCCCGCACGGCCCGCTCCGCGTCATCCTCGTGGGCCGTGGGCGCACCCCAGATCGCCATGACCGCGTCGCCGATGAACTTCTCGACCGTGCCGCCGTACCGTTCGATGACGTCCCGGGCGAGGTCGAAGTAGTTCGTCAGCGTCTCCCGGACGTCCTCGGCGTCGCGCTCCTCGGCGAACGGGGTGAAGCCGACGAGGTCGGCGAAGAGCACGGAGACGAGACGGCGTTCGGCCGTCGGGGCGACGTTGGCGGTCGGGCCGGCGTAAGCGGCGTTGGCCGGGTTGGCCGTGGTCGCTGGCCTGGCGGACGTCGCCGCCGTCCCGCCGGGAGTCGGGAGAGCCGCCGACGCATGCGGGCGAGCCACGGCCGCAGCGGCCCCGGCCGCGAGGGGCGCAGCGCATTCGGCACAGAACTTGGCCGTGGCGCTGTTCGGCGTGCCGCACGACGCGCAGATACTGGCCAGCGGCGATGCGCACTCGGTGCAGAACTTCGCACCGGGCGTGTTCTGGGTGCCGCAATTCGAGCAGATCATCAACCCCGTCCCTTGCCCCTCTCTGGGGTACTGAGCCTAGCGCAGCCCGCTCGGCGACGGAAGACTGGCGGCGCGTTCGGGTGCACGTCTTCGGGGCCTGCCCGCTGCGTCCCGTTCGGCCGGTCCTACGAGCAGGGCAGCAGTCCGGATGCCGCCTTCGCCATCAGGATCCGGAGCGCCGCATCGTCGACCCGCGCATGGAACGCGGAATCGGTCGCCGCGCGGGCCAGGATCGCCTCGGCCATCGCGGTCGCCGGAGGGATCTTCGCCGAAATGATCAGGTCGCCGCCGGCCTCGAGGAACTCGATCCCGCGATCGGCGGCCGGGATGGACGCGACGGCCGCCGCGTTGCCGATGTCGTCCGAGACGACGACGCCGCGAAAGCCGAGTTGGCCGCGGAGCAGTTGCGTCACGACGATCGGGCTGAACGCGGCCAGGTGATCCGGGTCGATCTGCTCGTACGTGGCCGTCGCGACCATCACGAATGGGACGCCGGCCGCGATTCCCGCCTGGAACGAGGCGAGGGTCGGATCGTCGTCCGTCGTGACCGTGTCCACGACATCGGACGTGAAATCGGTGTTGCCCGTGACCTGGCCGAGACCCGGGAAGTGCTTGGCGGTCGTGGCGATGCCCGACGATGCCATCCCTAAGACGAACGCCGAGGCGTGCGTGGCGACCGTTGCCGCGTCGTTGCCGTACTCGCGCTTCAGAACACCGATCGGCTGATTTGTCGCGACGTTGTCCGCCGGCACGACGTCGAAGACGGGCGCGAAGTTGAGGTTGACCCCGGCGGCTCGAAGCTGCCGGCCCCAGGTGGCGGCGTGTCGCTGAAGGGTGGTCGGATCGAGCATGCCCTGGTCCACGGCGCTCGGAATCGTCGAGAACCCCGTGCCCTTCAGGGCCTGGACCAGGCCGCCCTCCTGGTTCGCGGCAATGAAGAACCGCACCCCGCCGGTGTTGGCCATCGTGGCCTGCGCCTGGACGGCGTCGGCGATCTGACGAATGCCAGCCACGCCGACGGACGTCCGCACAGTGAACCAGACCGAGCCGAAGTGCTGGTCCCGGATGGCACTGAGCTGCGCCGGGCCAAACCGATTGTCGGTGAGGCCCAGCAGGAAGAGCTGGCCGACGCGTTGGGCCTCGGTCAGAGAGGCGAGTGTCTGCGTGGCGCACGCCGCCGCGGCCGAGGAGGTCGGGGAGGGCGTCGGCGTCGGCACGGCCGTGAGAGGTGCCGTCGGGGCGATGGTCGGGACGGCGGTCGGGAGGGCGGTTGGAGACGGGGTCGCGGTCGGGGCCGTGGCGGTCGTCGTCGGCCTCGGCCGTGACGATGCGGTCGCGGTGGCGGTCGGGCCGGCGCTGCCCAGCGCGGCCGACGGCGACGGCGTGGCCGAATCCGAGCAGCCACTCGCAAGGACCGCGACACAGGCGAGCAGGGCGGCGGCCCTTCGCCGGGCAGGGAACAGGGTCATGGGACGCTCCACGGGGGTTGCGCCAAGGATAGCCCGAGCGTCCGAGCCGGCCCCTGCGAGGGGTTGCCGCCGCGCGGTACGGTAGGGCGGCTCAGTCATCGCGACTCGGGAGACGCGACATGCTGCGAATCCTCGGCCAGCTGGCATCGAGCGTCGCGCTGGTCTTCGGGGCCGAAGGCTTTCTCGGCGTCATCTTCATCGCCGGCTTCCTGGCCGCCTTCGGGGTCAGCCTGCCGACGGTCCGGATCGATGCCCTGACGGCGGTCACCTCGGCCCTCGTCCCGACGATCTACCTGGCGCCGGCCGCGCTCGTCCTGTTCGGCTACGTGTTCGCGGTCGCCGTCGGCCTCGTGCGTGCGGATGCGCCGGATCGACACACCCGCCGGCCACCGGTCGCCGCAGCCGGGGAACCGGCCGAGAGCCTGGGTGGTTCGGGGCCGGGGCTCGGCGCCAGGATCGGGACCTGGCGGGAGCAGTACCTCGACGCGCCGCTGCTGCGGGGCGTGGGCTACTCGCTCGTCGTGGGGCTGGTCGCGTTCGCGATCCTGCTGCTCACGGTGAACCTGCTGAACCTGCCGCGCGATCCCCAGACGCTGCTCATCACGGCGATCATGCCCGAGGCCGTCGCCCTCCTCACGATCTTCCCGGCCCACTGGGTGATCGCCGATCCGCGGTTCGATCGGCCGACGGCCGTGTGGTGGATCGCGCTCGCGACGATCGTCCTGACCGGCGTCGCGTCGGTCTCCTCGTATGTGCTGGGCGCGCAGGTCGCGGGGACGCACACGGCCGAGCTGATGTCGCCGGCCGACCTCGGGACGACGATCACGATCCGCGACGCGATCCCGGGTCTGACGCCGGCCGGGCCGTCGACGCCGCTCGGGGCGACGACCTACGCGAACATCGTGCTCGTGTTCCGCGACGACCAGGCCTGGCTGTTCGCGGCGCGGAATGCGCCGGGCGAGTTCCGGACGTATCTCGTGCCGGCGATCCAGGTCGTGGCGATCTCGACGCCGTAGGGGAGGCCGGCCGAGAGGCGCCCCGCGCTGGGTTCGAGCGCCCGCCCTCGAGTTCGAGGCCCTACCCCGCCAGCGCCGTCGGATCGTCGTACTTGTAGCCGACCTTGAAGAAGCCCCGGATCGGCTCGTTGACCCCGACGTTGTGGGTGATGTGGGTGGGCTGGGTCGGATTCGCGGTGTCGAGGCTGATCTTCACCCCGTCCGCGCTCGAGCTCGGCGTGTTCGGGTCGTACACCCACACGGTCAGCTCGGTGCCATCGAGGTCGTAGCCGTAGGCGAGCACCTGGTGGTTCAGGCCGATGTGCGTCGGATCGGGCGAATTCGTCGTGATCAGCCCGAGCGCGACGGTTCGGCCGGCGTTGAGCTCGCGCTTGATGCCCGGGAATTCGTCCTGGATCGTCTTCCAGGCGAGCCCGCGGCGGGTGAAGAAGGCCCAGCTCGTGTCGCCGTCGGGCGTGATCATCCAGTCGTAGTACTTCATGAAGCCGGCGTGGCCGAGATCGAAGCTGTCGACGAGCCGCTGGACGAGGTAGTGGTAGAGCGGCGTGTCGGGGCCGGGCGGGCCGTCGATCGTGAGCGGCGCCATGCCCGCCGTCTGGAACACGTCGCGGGTCGTGAAGACCATCCCGCCGCAGAGGCCGTTGCTCGCGTCACCGATCGGGATCGTGCCGAGGGCGCTGTGCACGGCGATCGCTGGCTCCTGCGGGAACGAGTTGATGAAGCGGAGCCCGTTGACGCTCGGGAGAAAGTTCGGAACTCGGACCGTGGTGGCCATGGGCGGCCTCCTCTAGGACCGATCGTACGCCTCGCGCAGCCAGCCCTTCAATTCCTTGTCGAGTTCCTGGTCCGACTTGATCAGCACCTTGCGCGCGAGCATGCCGCCGCCCGAGAGCATCCGGCCCTCGATCGGCGCGTCCGGCAGGTTGAGGCAGACCTCCAGGCGGCCGCCGGTGCCGGGGCCGACCATCCCGAACTGCTTCGCGCGCCGGAGGCTGACGTAGGTCTTCTTCGGGGCGAGCTCGACGTCGGAGCCGAAGGCGCGGACCGTCTCGATGACCTTGTCGTGGAGGGGCCTCAAGGGCGGCGTTCTTGCCCGAGTAGATGGCGTCGATCTGGGCGTCGCCCTTCGGCGCGTCCGGTGCCTTGAGGGCCTCGATCGCGACCCGATTGGCGTTCCCGTGGGTCATACCGTGCTCGGACTTGAGCCAGGCGACGATCTCGCCGTGCTTCGTCAGGCCCGCCGCCTGGATCTCGGCGCGCCACTCAGCCATCGTCTTGCCCGACGATCGCTCGATGTTCGCGATCTGGGTCGCCAGTTGCTCGTCAACGGTCGGCATCGGTGGCCCTCCTCTGTTCCTGTACGAGCTGGGGAGGGATCGGGTTCAGCGTCGGAACCCGAGAATCGAAGAGACCCAGCCCGCGGCGGACTGGGTCTCCCCGTTGAGACGCGTCAGCCCTAGCTGCAGCCGCTCGTAGAGCCGCAGTTCAGGCACTTGTAGCAGCTTCCGTTGCGGACCATGATCGAGCCGCATTCCGCACATGACGGCGCGTCTTCCTGGACGCGGAAGGCGGCCTTCTGGGTGCCGAGGCTCATCGTGATCGCGCCGTAGCCGCCATTGCCGTTGCCGTTGGAGTGGCCATTGCTATGGCCGTTCAGCTTGCCGTTGCCGTTCGCGTGACCGTTCGTGTGGACGTCGACGACGGGCAGCGCGGTGCTGGCGGGCGCCGCCGCCGAAGCGGCCGAACCGGGAGCAGCGGCCGGGGTGGCCGCCACTGACGGGGTCGAGGCAACCGCCGGCGAATCGGCCACGGCCGTCGCCTTCGGGCCATCGGCCGAGGCATCGACAGGTGGCTGCGTTGCGGGAGCGGCCGGCGGGGTCGCCGCGGCCGAGGAGCCAGCCCCGCCCGAAGCGGATCCGGCCGACCAGGCTGCGGCCTGGGCCACGGCCGAGGTCCCGCCACTGACCGTGGAACCCGAGTCACCCGACCCGCCACTCGGCCGAAGCTGATGCCGCCGCCGAAGCCGCCGAACCCACCGCCCGTTGGCGGCTCATCGTCGCCGTCTGGCTTGCTTCGATCGATCAGTCCGAGCGCGCCGCGCTCTTCGACCGGCAGGAAGCGCGAACCCATCCAGCGGAAGATGTAGTCCACGATCGACTTGGCGATCGGGATCTCCGGGTTGGCCGTGAAGCCGGCCGGCTCGAAGCGGACGTGGGCGAACTTGTTCACGAGGTCGCGCAGCGGCACGCCGTACTGCAGGGCCAGGCTGATCGAGGTCGCCAGGGTGTCCATGAGGCCCGAGACGGTCGAGCCCTCCTTGGCCATCTTCAGGAAGATCTCGCCGGGCTGCCCATCCGGGTAGAGGCCGACGGTGATGTAGCCCTCGTGGCCGTTGATGTCGAACTTGTGCGTGACGGCCGCTCGCTCAGTCGGCAGTCGGCGCCGGTACGGCTTGGGCTCACCTCCCAGGCCGGGGACCGACGCCGACGCCGCGGTGGCCTGCGGTTCGACTGCGGTGTCCGAGTCCTTCTTCTTGCCCGTGCTGAGCGGCTGGCTGCGCTTGGAGCCGTCGCGGTAGATCGCGATCGCCTTCAACCCGAGCTTCCAGCCCTCCATGTAGACCGACTCGATCTCTTCGGCCGTCGCGGCCTCCGGCATGTTGACGGTCTTGCTGATGGCGCCCGAGATGAACGGCTGGGCGGCCGCCATCATCCGGACGTGGCCCATGTAATGGATGGACCGCTCGCCGTTGACCGGCTTGAAGGCGCAATCGAAGACGGCCAGGTGCTCGTCGCGGAGGTAGGGCGCGCCTTCGATCGTCTCGTGCTCGTTGATGAACGCGACGATCTCTTCGACTTCGCCCGCGCTGTAGCCGAGCTTGTGGAGGGCGCCCGGGACCGTGTTGTTCACGATCTTGAGGTAGCCCTCGCCGACCAGCTTCTTGTACTTGATGAGGGCGATGTCGGGCTCGATGCCGGTCGTATCGCAATCCATCATGAAGGCGATCGTGCCGGTCGGGGCGAGCACGCTGACCTGCGCGTTGCGGTAGCCGTGGCGCTTGCCGAGCGTGAAGGCCTCGTCCCAGGTCGCCTTGGCGCCGTCGAGCATCTCCTGCGGAACCGCGTCCGTCGTCGGGATGTTGTAGGCAGCGTCGCGGTGCTTGCCGATGACCCGCAGGAACGAGCTCTCGTTGCGCGGGTACTCGACGAACGGGCCGCCGTGGTCGCGGGCGATGAGCGCGCTCTGGCGATAGCCCTCGCCGGTCATGATCGCGGTGATCGCCGCGGCGTAGGCCCGGCCCTCGTCGGAGTCGTAGGCGAGGCCGCGGTTCATCAGCAGGGCGCCGAGGTTGGCGTAGCCCATCCCGAGCGGCCGGAAGCGGTGTGAGTTCTCCTCGATCCGGGGCGTCGGGTAGCCCGCGTTGTCGACCAGGATCTCCTGCGCCGTGAGGGTCACGCGGCAGGCGAACCGGTAGCCCTCGACGTCGAACTCGCCGTCTTCCTTGACGAACTGCATCAGGTTGAGGCTGGCGAGGTTGCAGGCCGTGTCGTTGAGGAACATGTACTCGGAGCACGGGTTGGAGGCGTAGATCCGGTCCGTATTGGCCGAGGTGTGCCACTCGTTGATCGTCGTGTCGTACTGGATGCCCGGGTCGCCGCAGATCCAGGCGGCCTCCGCCATCTGGCGGAAGATGCTGCGGGCGGAGTAGGTCTGGGCCGGCTTGCCGGTCGTGACCTCGTGGGTTGTCCAGTCGCGGTCGTCCACGACGGCGCGCATGAAGTCGTCCGTGACGCGGACCGAATGGTTGGCGTTCTGGAAGAAGACCGAGCCGTACGCCTCGCCCGTGAAGGACGGGTCGTAGCCGGCCTCGATCAGCGCCCAGGCCTTCTGCTCCTCGTGGGCCTTGGAGTCGATGAACTCGAGGACGTCCGGGTGGTCGGCGTCGAGAATGATCATCTTGGCCGCGCGACGGGTGGTGCCGCCCGACTTGATCACGCCCGCGAACGCGTCGTAGCCGCGCATGAAGCTGACGGGGCCGCTGGCGATCCCGCCGCCCGACATCCGCTCCTTGGACGAGCGAATGGCCGAGAGGTTGACGCCGGCGCCGGAGCCGAACTTGAACAGCATCGCCTCCGTCTTGGCGAGATCCATGATGCTGCCCATGTCGTCCTGGACGGAGTTGATGAAGCAGGCCGAGCACTGCGGCCGCTCCTTGACCCCGACGTTGAACCAGACCGGCGAGTTGAACGCCATCTTCTGGTGAACGAGCAGGTGCGTCAGCTCCGCCTGGAACGTGGCGAGGTCCGCGTCGCTCGCGAAGTAGTGCTGCGTCTCCGCCCACATCGCGATCGTGTTGACGACGCGGTCGATGAGCTGGCGGACGCTGGTCTCGCGCTCCGGCGTGCCGATGTGGCCGCGGAAGTACTTGCTGACGACGACGTTGGTGGCGAGCTGCGTCCAGAAGCTCGGGACCTCGACGTCCTTCTGCTCGAAGACGGTCTTGCCGGATTCGTTGCCGATGCTGGCGGTCCGGATGTCCCAGGTGATCTCGTCGTAGGGATGGACGCCGGGCGTCGTCCAGCGGCGGTCGAAGGTGAGCCCCGGGACGATCTGGCCGGAATCCTGCAGGCCATCAAAGCTGACGCCGTAGGCGCCTCGATTGCGGGCGGGGGCTTCGCCGGTCGAGGCGGTCGAGCCGTGGCCGCGCGTTGCGGGAGCATGAGCTGATGCGGAGCCGGCCGGGCCGGAGCTCGCCCCGGCGGAGGGTTCCGAGGCGGAGCTCCCGGCCGAGCCGGAGGCAAAGGCATGACCAGCTGATTCGTTGGTGCCGGTCCGGCGGGCCGAGGCGTGGCTCGGCGTTGCGCCGTCCGGGGTGGCGGTGACGTCGGCCGCGACCGAGGCGCCGACGGCAGCCACGACCGGGGTCGAGCCGGGCGCCGTGTGGCCGCTGCCGGCGGTGGAACCCGTTTGCCTGGAGGACGAGCCGGTGCCTGCGCGACCCGGGATGCCCGGCCCCGAGATCACGGTGGGCTCCCGGTGCTCTCGATTGTCCATCACCGGGATTCCTTCTCCAGTCGACCGGGCCATGGTGCTCCTCTCATCCATCCAGACCCGGAAACACGGGCCGGTGATCTCTGTGCCGGGTCCGATGACCGGGTCTCCCGCCCCGGTTGCCTTCGTGTCACGACGCCTGGGGTTGCGTCCATTGACCGACCCGATGTGCCTGGCGGCGTCCCGGCGCGATAGCTGCGAGGGTCTGCCGTCTCGCTCCCGTTCCGCGGGTCCGAATGGGCGGTGGGCGATCGAGCCATTGCTGGCCTCGACTCGGGCTCCGTGGGCCATCCCGAACGAACGTGAGCGACCCTCATACACTACGCTGCGGGAGAGGGGTCGTCAAGGGAAAACCACAAGATGTAGCGGTGTCCTGGAGATTTCCACCCCTACATGTAGCGAATCGCCCCAAATCGTCGACATCCGCGCCCAGGCTGTGGAGAGATCGGCCCGAAGCGTGGATCGGCGGTGCACGAACGGTGGATCGGCTGTGGATCGGGCGAGTGCCGTTGGGTTCGCGACGATGGTTCCGTGGCGGGTCTGGCGGCCGTTGAGGCAGTGTAACCGAACGATCGTTCGGTTTGTGGTGGGCCGGAGTGGTCGGCTCGTCGCCCGCGGTCGCTGGTCTTGTTGCCCCGTTGTCACCGGGTGACTGCAAGACAGCGAATGCGCCGCCAGAGAGGCCGATCGGGCCGATTTGCCGCCCGAGCCACGAGGGGCCCGGGAGAACTGGCCCGCCGCCGACCGGGAACTCGGCGCCGAACGGTCGTGGGGTGGCCATTTGGCGAGAAACGCCCCCGGCCGCGCCGCGATCCGGCTCTCTTGCCAGGTAGTCGCCCGGTGACTACGAAACGGCCAATCTGCCTCCCCCGATGCCGATCAGGCCGCATTCCCACCCGAGCCACGCGGGGCGCGGGCGAGACTGCCGGCCGGTGACCGGCAATCTGGTGGCGCCTCGTCGTCGGACGAATATCTGGCGAGGAACGGCGGTTGCCGCTCGAGCGGCCGCGCTGGAGCCATGCAGCTCCGGTTGGTGCCGCAGCCGCCGGCGAACCGAAGCCACGGGACCGCGCCGTCGGAGCTCCTTGACCCCGATTGTGGGGTGCGGTGAGCGATTCGAGACGAACCGGTAGGCTCTCCGCAGCGGGGCGATCGGGGCGGGGGCAGGCGTCCGGAGGGGATCGTTGGCGGGAGATCTCGAGCAGGTGAAGCGGGCGGTCATGCGGCGCGATCCGATGCGGTTTCGAAGGGCGATCGGCCCGGCCGTGCGCCGGGTGACGGCCATCGCGGTCGTGGCACTCATGGCGCTGTCGCTTGGCGGCGTCGCCCTGGCGGCTCGGCCTGGCGGCGCCGCGCTGACCGTTGACGCCGCGGTCAACACGGCCGGCGCCGCGACCGTGGTCGGGCCACGTGCCGCCGCGGTCCACACGGCCGGCGCCGCGACCTTGGCCGAGCCACTCGCCGCCGCTCCACTCCCCCTGGCCGCGCCGCTTGCCGCCGCCTCCACGGCCCCCTCGGGGCCGCCGCCGTCGCCCGGGCCGCCGTTTCCGCAGCCGATCGATGGCGAGAGCGTCTACGACAACGCTGGCGCCTTTGCGGCCGACACCCTCGACAATGCGCGCGGCCTGATCACTGAGGCCGAGTCGGCGACCGGCGCCACGATCGTCGTCTACACCCAGGTCAAGCCGTCGGTCAGCCGGCTGATCGCCGCGGCCGACGCCAGCGCGCTCCTCAGTCAATGGCAGCTGGGCGGTGCGACCGGGGCCGGCCTCGTGTTGTTCTTCGACTTCGACGCCACGAGGCAGCACGGCCAGATCCAGATCGCGATCGGCCCGGGCTATGCCCAGTGGCTGCCGGAGGACGAGCGGCAGGCGATCATCGAGGACGCCACGGCAGGTCTCGCCGGTCTCGGCTCGCTCTCGCTCGACGACACGCTCACGGCCGCCCTGAGCCGCATCGACATCGACGCCCAGGTCATCGCCAGTGGCGGCACCGTCGGCATCGCAGCCGCGAGCCAGGAGCCGACCGCCAGCGGCCAGCCGGGCAGCTCGGGCGAACCCCCGGCCGGCCCGTCCGAATCGCCGGCGCCGACCGCCTCGCCAACCCCGGCCCCGACGCCGACGCCCGTGGTCGTCAAGGCCGGGCCGCCGTATCCGCCCCCCGTGACGGGCCGCCGCGTCTACGACTACGCCGGCGTCTTCCAGTCCCAGACGATCGCGACACTCCAGCAGATGTCCGATTCCATCGAACAGCGCACCGGCGCCCAGATCGTCGTCTACACGCAGGTCAAGCCCGGCGTCAGCACGGACGACGCCGTGGCCGACGCGGCGGCGCTCATCGACCAGTGGGGGATCGGCCGCAAGGGCTTCGATGACGGGCTGGTCATCCTGTTCGACCTCGACAACTCGAAGCGGCACGGCCAGGTCCAGCTGTATGCGGGACCGGGCTTCGCCAGGGCATTCCTCTCGAACAACGAGCGCCAGGCGATCTACGAGGACGACATGCTGCCGTTCCTGCGGCGGGCCGACCTCGATGGCGCGGTCCTCGCGGCGATGAACAAGGTCGATGAGGCCGCGAGCCCCGCCCACGCGGCGACGCTCCAGTTCGCGCGGCAGGTCGACGCGGTCCTCGGCCTGGTCGTCGCGCCGCTCACGTTCCTGCTCCTCGTCGGGTGGGCCGCGTTCTGGTGGCTGCGCTACGGTCGCGATCCGCACTACCTCGACGACCCATCCGTCTACGCGGCCGGGCCGCCCGTCGACCTGACGCCCGCCAGCGGCGCCGCGGTCCTCGACCAGGGGCCGTCGCGGCGGGCGCTGACGACGGCGCTCCTCGATCTCGCGAGCCGTGGCGAGATCACCTTCAAGGAGGATCCGCAGGGCATCTATGGCTCCGTCGGCCTCGAGATGGGCCGGGGAAGTGGGAGCGCGCCGAAGGACGAGGCGGCGTTGGCGATGGCCCGGGCGCGTCCGCTCGGCTCGGCCGAGACGATTGCCCTCCAGGAGCTCCGCCTGATCTCCGTCGGCCAGGACGACGGCTATGTCGATCCGAAGTCGCTCCGCCAGTTCGGCCTTTCGGTCGACAAGTTCGATGACGCGCTGGAGGCCCAGATCGTCAACCGCGGCTGGTTCGCCCGGACGCCCCGGAAGTCGCGGTCGCTGTGGCTCGGCCGGGGCCTGCTCGAGTTCGTGGTCGGCATCGTCGTGGTCTTCGTGGCCAGCCTGATCCCGATTTCGGGCCTGCTGACGGTTGGCGTGGCGCTGATCTTCGCCGGGGTCGTGACGATGATCCTGTCGCGCTCGATGCCGGCCGTAACGATGGCCGGGGCGATGGTCCGGGCGATGCTCGCCGCATACCGGCGGACCCTGGCCGCAACGATGGTGCAGGCCCGTTCCATGGACGAGGTGGTCGCGAAGGCCGCGATGCCGTGGCTGACGACGCCGGACCAGGCCGTCGTCTGGGGCACGGCCGTCGGGCTCCAGCCGGAGATCGAAGGCGTCCTCCAGCGGAGCCTGACCGACGTGACGGCCGGGACCGCCAGCGCCTCGCACACGTACCTGCCGGCCTGGTGGGTGCCGCTGACGCCGCTCGCCTCGACCGGCGAGGGCTCGGGATTCGCGAGCAGCGGCCGGGTCGCCGAAGGCGGCGGCAGCGTGTTCTCGAATTCACCACTGCCGAATTTCGGGAGCATGCTGGCGGTGCTCGGGACGATCGGCAACGGGCCGATCTCGGTCTCGAGCGGCAGCGGCGGCTCGAGCAGCAGCTTCAGCAGCGGCGGGAGCTTCGGGGGCGGCAGTTCCGGCGGTGGCGGAGGCGGCGCGGGAGGCGGCTTCTGATGCAGGAGGCGGCGGCTTCTGACGCGCGGGCCGATCCGGCCCCCGATGGCATGCGAGCGCCGGAGCCTGCCGATTCGATGACCCGCTAGAATGCGTGACTGGCGCGGCCCATCCGAGGCTCCTGCGCCCGCTGAATCGTCATGCCTTCCGCTCATACGAGGACGTTGTGCGCAAGAACCGGATCCTTCCCGTCACCCTCGCCCTCGCGTTCCTGGTCGCTGCATGCAGCAGCAACGCGACCCCGGCCCCGGCCGACACCTCGGCTCCGTCGAACGGGGTCTCCCCGACGAACGTCGCGTCCAATGCTCCCACGGCCGCCGCGACGAACGGGTCGACGGCCTCGAGCAACCCGACGTCCTCCGGCGCCGCATCGGGCGCCCCGTCTTCGGCACCGTCCGCTGCCGCCATGGCCTGCACGCCCGATGCCCCGACCGACGCCTCCAAGGACTGGTCGGTCCTGAAGGCCCATGACGGCGACTACACGTTCTCGTACCCGTCGACGTGGGAGAAGCTCTACGGCGCGGTCACCTTCAAGACGAGCGCGATCATCGATCCGGTGACATTCGCCGAGACGGGCCTGCCGGCCAACGCCGCGACGTACGCCGACCTCGTTCGAACGCCCATCGTCCTGCTGCCGAACGCCAGCGTGCTGATCGTGCCGGGCGTGACCTCGTCCAACGCCGTGATCTTCCAGCGCCAGGTCGATCGGTACAAGACGATCAGCGGCATCACGCTTGGCAAGACCAATCTGACCGGCTGCCTCGGCGGTGAGGAGGCGCTCGGCCTCGAGCTCACATTCACCAGCGGCACCGTCCCGACCTACCAGCAGACCTGGTACGTCGTCCACGCCGGCCGCTCGTACCAGTTCCAGTGGCTCGCGCCCCAGAGTGCCACATCGACCGACCAGTTCGCCGAGATGATCAGGACGTGGGCCTGGACGCCGGGCCTGCCGACGGCGACGCCGCTGCCGAGCGGGGCCGTGGTCCCGGTGATCCCGACCGCCGCCCCGTCGGCGGCCTCGGTGTTCACGACCGCGGGCATCGTGCTCTCGATCGATCCGAAGGCGACCTCGACCGATCCGTCAGCCTACGTGACGACGATCCCGACCACGACCAAGACGATCTACGCGGTCTGGGAGCTCCAGCCGGGCTCGACCGGTCGAGTCGAAGGGCTGCTCCAGAAGGACGGGTCCTCGCTCGTACTGATCAACCTCGACTACGGCGCCAAGACGACGTGGGGCAACTTCAAGATCAACTCGGCCACCGGCTTTGCCGCCGGCAACTACCAGATGCTGGTGAAGTTCGTCCCGACGGGCGAGACCATCGGCATTCCGTTCACGGTCAAGTAGTCCGACTCCGGTCTCGCGTTCGATTCCCGGGCAAGCGTGCGGGCCGCCGTTGACGCGGCTGCGCAACTGACGCACCTGCGCAACCCCCGGAGTCGGCGCTGCAACGATCCTGCAACGTCTGCCGCTGGCGCCGCAACGAGCCGCTCCGCGACCATGAGGCGATGGACCCCGCAGCTCCCCTCGTCGAACGTGACGTCCTGCCCGCCGACATCAACGCAGCGCTGGATGGGTGCCTGGCGGCCGGCGAGGTGGTCGAGCTGGTCCTGCCCGGCCTCGACAGCGCCGTCATCGCCACGGACCGCCGGGTCTTCATGGCCCGCCGCGGCGAGCTGGTGCGCGACCCGGTCACCGGCGAGCCCGCCGCCTGGGCGTATCGCCAGTTCCGGCGCGTCCGGTTCGAAGCCGACCGCATCGCTGGCACGCTCGTCCTGCTGCCCGCGGACCCGGCCGATCGCGGCCTGATCCTCCTCTTCGACGAACGGACGAGCGAGCGCGTCCGCCTCGGTGCGCAGCGCCTCACCGAGAAGCTGCGCGAGGCGGGCAGCCTCGAGGCCGCCGAGGGCGAGGTTCCGGGCTCGGAGTAAGGGGGTCTCGGTTGGTGGCGGCACGTGGCGGCCGCGCTGGAGCCACTCGTGAGGTCCCCGCTGGCGGCCGGCGCCGAACCGACGCCGCCGAACTGCGCCCCGTCTTCTTCGACCGGCGGCGCGCTCGCTCCTAGTTGAGGCCGCTGTAGGCGTGCAGGCCCGAGAACCAGAGGCTGCCCGAATACGTCACGAGGACCATCCCGAAGCCGACGACGAGCAGCAGCGCGGCGGGCCGGCCGGCCCAGGCCTTCTGGTTGCGCGCGTGGAGGTAGACGGCGTAGACGAGCCACGTCACGAGGGCCGACGTCTCTTTGGGGTCCCAGCCCCAGTAGCGGCTCCAGGCGATGGATGCCCACCAGCTGCCGAGGATGATCATCGTGGCGAAGATCGGGAAGCCGACGATGACGGCTCGATAGGCGACCTCGTCGAGGACCTTGTGCGACGGCAGCCAGGCGAATCGATCGCCCTTGCCCTGGATGAGATAGCCGACGCCGGCCGCGAACGAGGTCGCGAAGATGCCGTAGGCGATCGTCGCCATGCCGACGTGGATCGTCAGCAGCGGCGCGTTCTGAAGGGCCGGGACGAGCGTCTCGATCTCGTTCGGCAGGCTCATCGAGTAGAGCAGCAGGCCGAGGGCGACGCCGAGCGGGAGGAAGCCGATCGAGCGGATCGGGTAGCGCCGGGCGAGGATCGAGTAGCCGAGCGTCATCGTGAAGGCGAAGGCGACGCTGAATTCGAAGAGGTTGCCCCACGGGCCGCGGCCGACGATGTAGGCCCGCATCAGCATCGAGAGGCCGAGCAGGGCGATCGCGACCCAGGTGAGCCCGACGGCGAAGGGTCGAGCCGAGGTGATCGGTTCGCCGAGGTTGTCGAAGCGGTCCTGGCGCTCGGCGAAGCTGCCGGTGACGACGCCCGCATAGGCCGGCTGCGGACGGGCGATCAGCGTCGGCAGCGCGCGGCGGCCGTTCGCCAGCAGCACGGCATGGGCGACGTAGGCCACGAAGGCGAGCGCGATCATGATGCCGCCGGCGTAGTAGAGGATCAGCGAGCCGCTTGCCATCGGAACTGCCCTTCGCGCTGGTGGGTGGTGGCCGGAGGACGCCGGCCGGCGCGTGGACCCGTGGCCGTGGCCCGGACCCGCTCGATCAGGCGATCGCCGCGCCACCGGGCGGCGGCCCGGCGGGAGCCGCAATCTGGAGCCGGCGCTCGACCTTGAGCACGAGGCCGCAGTTGCCGCACGTCGTGATCTCCGCCCGACGGCCCACCCCGCACATCGGACAGATCACCGCGAGCTCGGACCCGTCGACGTCGCACCGGGCCGTCCCGGAGTCGAAGACGAGCCGATCGCGGACGCAATAGGGGAGCCCGACCGGGAAGACCGGGTTGCCGAGCTCATCGAGCGGGACGGGCCGGGGGCCCTCCTCGACCGTGACCTTCGGGCGCGGCTTGCGGATGTAGTAGATCACCCAGACCAGCGCCAGGAGCGAGAACAGCGGCCCGATCACCCCGATGACGAGAAGGATCGGCAGCGCGCTGATCCAGGTCCCCCAATCCGGGCTCACGATGTGCCCGATGAAGGTCAGGATGTTGGTCCAGATCTCCTCGATGTGGTCGATCACGGCCGAATTCTAGCGCGCTCAAGCGTGGGCCGGCGAAGGGGCGCGGGCCGTGCGGGGTGGTGCCGGGCGCGGCGTTCGCCGTTGGCCGCGACGGGCAGCATGCACGGCGGTGTCCCGGCGCGGCGTTCGCCGTTGGCCGCGACGAGCAGCATGCACGGCGGTGCTCGGCGCGGCGCGGCGAGGGGCAGGCGAGGGCAGGCGCGGCGCGAAACCAGTGCCGACCCGGCCCGGCCCGGCGGAGACCGCCTGGCGCGCTAGGCCGAGTGCTTCTTGCTCTTGCGGGGGTTGCCCTTCTTGGTCGTCGCGCCGCGGCCCGGGCGCCAGCCGGCGGTCGGTGCCTCGTTGCCATCGTCACTCACCGTCACGGGCGCGGTCTGGGGTCGGTTTCGGCCGATGGACGGTGAGGTCAGCCGCGATCGATCGAGGCGGCCGGTCAACCAGACGGTGTGGGCCGTCCGGCCGCCGCGCCGGCGGACTTCGGCGGCCAGTTCGGCGTCATCCGTGACGACGAGGATCGTGTCCGGGTGCTGCGCGTCGCCGACGAGGCGGCCGATCAGCGCGTCGGCCGAGATGCGGCCGCTGTAGCGGACCGAGAGGCCGGCGGCGATTCTCGAGTCGGCCAGGCCGTGGTCCTGGGGGCCATCGAAGACGAGCTCGATGCGCACGCCGGGTTCGATCACGCCGCGAAGCCGGCCGATCAGTGTCGCCGCGGGCGCCGGGTACGGCCCGCGGCGGATGGCGTGGAGCAGGTTCGTGCCGTCGATCAGCAGCCGCTCGGTGCCGGCCAGGGGATCGCGGTTGGTACGTTCGGTCACGAGGGGCAGCGTAACGGTCGGGCCGGAATGGCGGAAATCGGGGTGGAGCGGTCGGCCACCGGCGATCCGAGGCCCGGGTTTGCTCATTTGCTCACCGGAGGAACGTAGGACAGGGATTCGGGGCCTGGTTCGCCCATCCCGGGCCGTGGCGCCCTCCGATTCATCCCGCCGCACGCACGGGACGGGATAACTCGAGATCGATCGTCGGGCGCTCGGCGGGCTCAACCCTGTCCAACGTTCCCCGGGTGAGCATATGCAGAAGAATCGGCCGCGGGGCCGCGACCGCCGCGGCGGCGGCCGGCGGCACCGCCGCGGCCCAGTGCCATCGCCGAGGCCGAGATGGCCGCCGGCCCAGTGCCATCGCCGAGGCCGAGCGCCCCGAAGGCACCCGGTGGCCGAGACGACCGCCCCGCAGGCGCCGGCGACCGGGGCCGCCCAAACCCCCGGGCGGCTACCATCGCCGGATGCTCCTCCTGGTCGATCTCGACGGCGTCGTCTATCGCGGCGCCGATCCCGTGCCCGGCGTGGCCGCGGTCCTGGCCGATCGGGTCGGCCGGGGCGACGACGTCGTCTACGTCACGAACAACTCGATGTTCTATCGCACGGCGTACGTCACGCGGCTGACCGAGCTCGGCGCGCCGGTCAGCGTGGATCGTGTCGTGACCTCGGCCCGGGCGACGGCCCTCTGGATCCAGGAGCACCGGCCGTCGATCCGCCGCGTGCTCGTCGTCGGCGCCGGCGGCCTCGAGCGCGAGATGCGCGACATCGGCCTCGAGGTCGTCTCGGCCGCCCACGCCGCCACGCGGCTGACCCACGAGGACATCGGCGGCTGGGCCGCGGCCGGCGAACCTGACGCGGTCGTGACGGGCCTCGATCCGCAGCTGACCTATGTCCGCATCGCCGTGGCCGCCGACTGCATCCGGGCCGGGGCGATGTTCATCGCCACCAACCGCGACGCGACGTACCCGTCCGAGCGCGGGCTGCGACCGGGCGCCGGCTCGATCGTGTCGGCGATCGAGGTGGCCGCGGGGGTCGCGCCGGCCGTGGAGATCGGCAAGCCCGGCCCGCTCCTGCTCGAGGAGGCGGCACGGGCCGTCGGCAGCGCGACCGCCGACGCGGTGATGATCGGGGACGCTCTGACGGACGTGGCCGCGGGTCGGGCCGTCGGGGCGCGAACGGTGCTGATCCTGACCGGCGTGACGACGCCCGAACGCCTCGCGGCGGTGCCGGCCGCCGAGCGACCGACGGCGGTGGCGGCCGATGCGGCCGAGTTGCGCGAGGTCCTTGAGCGCCTCGCGGGGTAGCGCGCGCCGCGAAAACGACCCGACAACGCCGGAGCGCCTCGCGGACTGACCGCCGTTCGGCCTACCCGGCCAATTCCGGGATCGCGGCTCCCCAGGCCTCGAATTCGGTCCGCAGCGTCCCGAGCGTGCCCTCGTCCGCGAACGCCACCTTGAGCGCCCGTCGATCGATCGCCCACAGCTCGGGCAACGTGAGCCCGATCTCCTCGACGGCCGCCGCGTACTCCTCGGACAGCGTGATGTCCGAGACGGTCAGGTCGTCCGTGCTGAGTGTCACGGCCACGCCACGCCGGGCGAGCACGGCCAGCGGATGGACGCTGCGAGTTGCCACGACCCCCGCCTGGACGTTGCTGGTCGGGCAGAGGTCGAGGGCCACGCCGCGCCGGTCCAGCTCGCGACACAGCTCGGGGTCGTCGACAGCCGGCGAACCGTGGGCGATCCGTTCGGGCTCGAGTTCGAGCGCCCGCGCGACCTGGGCCGCGCCGCCCCACTCGCCCGCATGGACCGTGATCCGCAGACCGCCGGCTCGGGCCGCCTCGAATGCCGCCCGGTGCGCCAGAGGATCGGGGAAGCGCTCCTCCGGCCCGGCGAGATCGAAGCCCGTCAGGCCGCGCTCGCGGAACGAGGCCGCGACCTCGGCCAGTTCGACGTTCGCCGCTGGCTCGTGCGACCGCAAGGCCGTGCAGATCAACCGGACGGCCGTACCGGTCCGGGCGGCAGCTTCGGCGGCCGCATCGCAGACGGCCGCGATTCCCTCGGCCAGGGCCATCCCGCGCCCGACGTGCAGCAGCGGCCCCCAGCGGATCTCGACGTAGCGGACCCGATCGGCGGCCTTGTCCGCGATCAGATCGCCGGTCACGCGGGCCAGCGAGTCGGCGTCCTGGAGCAGGGCGATCGGCAGGTCGAACGCTCGCAGCAGCTCGGCCTGCGACGCCCCCCGCGGCGGCGCCACGAGCGCGGCGCGCATCCCGGCGGCCGTCCGCGGCGCGTCCACGCCGCGAGTCCGCGCCAGATCGAGTGCCGTCTCCACGCGCAGCGAGCCATCGAGATGGAGGTGCAGCTCGGCCTTGGGCATGGCCTCGACCAGGCGCTTCAGGTCGGCCGGCATCAAGTCCGAGGCGCTGCGCTGAGCGCTGGCCCGACCCTGAGGGGGTTCGGTTGGGGGAGTACCAGTGGGCGATGGTGGGGTGACCACGTGTCGATGCTACGATTCCTGCCGGCCTCCGGTGGCCGATGGTCGCGCAGCGGCGCAGGCCGGCAACGGACATCCACGCGTGCGCTAGCAATCCACCGGGCACTCGGTCCGCGAAGCGCCAGCGAGCCGTCATTCGGCGGCAGACCAGGCGAGGCAGAACAGATGGCAACAGTGCTCGTGACCGGCGCGACCGGTTTCGTGGGCAGTTTCGCGGTCCCGGCGTTCCTGGCGGCAGGTCATTCCGTGGTCGGCCTGGTCCGAACCAGCGACTCGGCGGATGCCCTGCGGGCCACCCTGCCGCCCGACGCGCAGACCCAATTCATCACTCGGGTCGGCGACGTCACGGAGCCCGAGACCCTGCCGGCAGCCCTGGCCGGCGTCGACGCGATCTACCACCTGGTCGCGATTCCGCGCGACTTCAACGGTGGCCGCGACCTTCACCGCGTGAACACCGAAGGCACCCGGGCGATGGTCGAGGCGGCGACGACGGCGGGCGTGCGGCGCTTCATCCACCAGGGCGCGCTTGGCGTGACCGAGGACCCGAATCTCCACTACGCGGATTCGAAGGCCAGGGGCGAGCGAATCGTTCGCGAGAGCGGGCTCGACTGGACCGTCCTGCGGCCGTCGCTCCTGTGGGGCGTCGGCGACGGCTTCTTCAGCCTCATCGCCAGCCTCGTCCGGATGTCGCCCGGCGTGATTCCGGTTCCGGGGGACGGCAAGGCGCGGTTCCAGCCACTCTGGGCCGGCGATCTGGCCCGGTGCGCCGTCGTCAGCCTGGCGCAGCCGTACACGATCGGCCATGCCTACGACCTCGGCGGACCCGCGTACTGGACGTATCGCCAGATCACCCGCGAGGTGCTCGACGCGCTCGGCAAGCAGCGCATGATCGTGCCGATGCCCGTGCCGCTCATCTCCCTCGTCGCGCGCAGTAGCGAGGTCGTCCACCTGCCATTTCCCGTCGCCTCGGATCAGCTGCGGCAGCTCAAGCTCGACAACATCGGGCCGCTCGATGGGGTGGTCCGGGCGTTCGGCTTCGAGCCGCGGCCGATGAACGGCCATCTCGGGTACCTGCGCCACGGTGGCCGGCACGAGGCCGCCCCGACACCTGCGGCACCTCCCACACCTGCGGCCCCAACGCCCCCACCCGCCCCAACGGCCACTCCGGCCGCCCCGAGCCAGACCCCGCCGCCGGATCGGGGCGCCGCTTGAGGCAATCGATCGCCTGGCTGCTGGTCCGGTTCGCCTGGATCGCACTGATCATCCTCATCGCGCTCGGTTCTGCGGGCCTGGTGACCGGCCTCGACCATCGACCCGGGACGCCGCAGCGCGCCGAGCTGACCTGGCAGGGCGACAGCGCCATCAAACCTGGCCTCGATTCGGTCGTGGTCGACCTCGCGCCCCTGTCCACGGACTTCGACGCGCTCGGCGCGCAGGCCCGGACCGCGATCGCCGCGCTCGTTTCCTCCGATCCCGCGGCGCTCGATGCGGCGATCGTCGACGGCCAGGCCCTCGTCGACAAGATCACGGCCGCAACGACCGGCCTGCAGACCCGCCTGCGGGGGCTGCCCGGCATCGGGCCATCCGCCGAAAGCCGGCTGAGCCCCGAGATGATCGACCGCTGGAGCACCGCTGACACCGTCCTCGGCACGACCTCGGGGATCGCCCAGAGCTGGGCCATCCTCTCGGCCGGCAGCCTGACCGCGAGCCAGCTCTCCCTCCGGCTCACGCAGCACGATCAATACGCGGGCGAGGCGGTCCGGCTGGGCAGCCAGGCGCAGTACCAGGATGCGGTCAAGCAGCTCGACCTCGCGGATCCGACGCTTCTCGAGGCGCGTGCGTTGCGGGACCGGCTGGCCAACACCGCCGACGTCAGCGTCCTCGACCAGTGGCTGGCCCGCAATGCCGCGATCGATGCGGCCCTGCGCCGCCTCTACGTGACCATGGCCATCACGAACGGCCGGCTGACGCCGGACGCGCGACAGGCGCTGACCGACGTCGAGACCGCCAGGGCCGCGTTGCCGCCCGATACGCGGGCCCTCGTCGTGATCATGTCGGACGTCGCGCGCGGTGGCCTGAACCAGGCTGTGATCCAGATCGAGGAGGCGCGCGGCCGGCTCGCGGACGCGATGGCGCTCCTGAACCCATCGCCCGGCAATTCCTCCGGCCCGTTCTCGTCGCCGGGCCCGCTCTCGAGCGCTCCGCCGGCATCCGAGCCGACCGACTCGAGCGCACCCGGGTCGACGCCGCCGCCGGTCCTGCCGACGGACACCCCCGAGACGCCGTCCGAGACGCCGTTCCCGTCGCTGACGCCGCCGGACGCCTGAGCCGGGCGACGCGGGCGCTAGACTGGCGCCACTGCCCGCGGCCCACCCATGCCGCCACCCGGAGGTCCCACCGGCCCATGAAGTTGTCCGTCGCGCCCGATCAGCCCTGGGACGTGCCAGTCGACGTCCTCGTCATCCCGGTCCCGGACCCGCCGGCCCTCGACGGCGCCCTGGCCGAGCTCAACCGCCGGACGGGTGGTGAGCTGGCCTCGCTGCAGCAGTTCGGCGAGCTGACGGGGAAGCGCTATTCGAGCGTCTTCGTGGCCTCGGGCGAGACGAAGGCCGGCCGGCTGCTGCTGGTCGGGATTGGTTCGCTCGACAAGCTCGATCGAGAAACCGTCGTCCGGGCGGCCGCCACGGCCGAACGCCGACTCGGCGGGCGCAACGTCCACACGGTCGGGATCTCGCTGGCCGGGCTCGATTCGATCGCCGGCGGCGTCACCGCGGCCGCCGAGCTGGCCGTCCGCGGGATCGTCGAGGGCTCCTTCGAGCCGGCCACGATCTATCGCAGCAACGTCGAGTCGGCGCCGCCCGATCTCGATGAGCTGATCGTCATCGCGCCCGGCTCGGACACGGCGGCCGTCGCAAAGGCTGCCGTCCGCGGCCGGATCATCGGCGAGGGTGCCAACCGCACGCGTCGCCTCGCGAATCGGTCGGCCAACGACGTCAGCCCGCAGGTCCTCGCCGAGGAGGCCCAGGCCCTCGCCGAGCGGCACAACCTGTTCATCGACATCATCGATCCGGAGCGGGCGACGGCCCTCGGCATGGGCATGTTCATGGCCGTCGGCCGGGGCAGCGACAACCCGCCGCGGATGATCGTCATGCGCTCGGGCGAGATGGGCCAGAAGGATGCCCTCGGGCGGCACCTCGCGATCGTCGGGAAGGGCGTCTGCTTCGACTCGGGCGGCATCAGCATCAAGCCGGCCGATCGCATGGAAGACATGAAGATGGACAAGACCGGTGCCTGCACCGTGATCTCGGCCATCGCCACGGTCGCCGAGCTCGCCCCCGGGACGCCGTTGCTGGCGATCGCCCCGGCCGTCGAGAACATGCCGGGGCCCCATTCCACGCGGCCGGGCGACATCGTCAGGGCGCTGAACGGGAAGATGGTCGACATCATCAACACCGACGCCGAGGGCCGGCTGATCCTCGGCGATGCCCTGACCTACGCCGAGCAGCTGGGCGCGACGCATCTCGTCGACGTGGCGACCCTGACCGGCGCCGTCTCGCGGGCGCTCGGCCACCTGATCACGGGCGGCTTCGGGGAGCCGCAGAGCTGGTACGACGACGTCATGGCCGCCGCGGATCGTGCCGGGGAGCGGTACTGGCAGATGCCGCTTGTCGACGACTACCGCGCGGACATGGACAGCTGGTACGGCGACCTGACGAACTCGGGCTCGGCGGAAGGCTCGCTCGTGAAAAGCGGCCTCTTCCTGCGCGAATTCGTAACGAAGCCCTGGGCCCATCTCGACATCGCCGGCACGGCCTACTTCCGCAAGACGATGCCGTGGGCGCCGAAGGGCGCGAACGGCGTCAGTCACGCCACGCTCGTCGAACTGGCCCTCGCCGGCGCGGCAGGCGCCGGGGGTCCGGCCGCCTGAACCTCTCGCCGCTGGCCGTCGTCTTCGGCGTCGCCGGCCTCGCCTGGGGATTCGCGGCCGATCGCGTCGGGGCGCGCTGGCCGGCCCACGAGGACGGCTCGGTGCGGGCGCTCGACTGGCGGACGATCGTCGTGGTCGTCCTCGGCGGGCTGGTCATGACGGCCCTGCCCGGTCGATTCACCGACCCGCCGATCCTCGCGATCTTCGGCGCCTATGCCCTGGCGCTGATCGTGCTCCTCGCCACGGACCTCGACCAGCGCCTGCTGCCGGACGTCATCACCCTGCCGCTGATCCCGCTGGCCTTCGTCTTCTCGCTGAGCGGCCAGAACCCGCTGGTCGGTGGCGCGATCGTCGCCGCGGTGATCGCCGCGGTCGTCATCCCGGCCGCGCTCTACCTGCCGTCACTTGCGTTCGGGCCCGGCGCCTTCGGTCTCGGCGACGTGAAGCTGCTGGTCACCGTCGGCCTGGTCTCGGGCGCGTATCGCGCGCTGGCCGGCACGATCGCCGGCCTGTTCCTGGCCGGGGCCGTGATCCTCGTCCTGCTGGCGGCCCGGCGGGTCACGCTCCGCAGTTACATCCCGTTCGGCCCGTTCCTCGTGATCGGGGCCTTCTGGGCGGTCCTCCTGCCGGCGTCGTGACGCCAGCGGCGCAGCCCAGGAAACCGACGGCTGCGCCCCGCCAGACCGCTCCATCGCACGCTCTTGATCGATCGGCGTAAGATCATCCGAAGCCGGAGTCGTCCTCGAGGTTGTGCCCACAACGGGACGGCGCTCACCGGCGAGCTGACCGCCGCGCCCCAATCGGGCGCGCCACCGGAGGTGCTCGCACGATGATGACGCCAGGGTAGATGCGCCGCCCCCACCTCGATCCGTTTCGCGCTCCCGGGTCCCACCGTCGTTTGCGGACCCTTGCCGCACTCCTGCTGGCGGTTCCGCTGCTCGTCGGCATGCTCGGAACGCCCGCCGCAACCGGCGACGACCTCTCCGACGCCCTCGCCCAGCAGAAGGCCCTCCAGGCGCGCATCGCGACGCAGAAGCAGCAGGTCGCGCGCCTCAATGCCCAGCAGGCCGCGCTCAGCGAGCGGATCGCCTCCACGTCGCAGACGCTCGACGGCATCAATGCCAACCTCGGCGTCGTCAAGGCGCAGGTCAACACGATCGCAGCGAACGTGACGCTCGTCCAGGCAAGCTACAAGGACCTCGCCAGCCAGCTGGCCGCGATCAACCTCCAGCTGAAGGTGCTCGAGAACGACGAGGCCCGCCGCCAACTGGCCCTGACCCAGCGCCGGGCCCTCCTCGCCGAACGGGTCCGGACCGCCTACGACGAGAGCCAGACGTCGCTGCTCGAGACGATCCTCTCCGCCCAGTCGTTCACGGACGTCCTCTCGGACGTTGGCTACTACCTCGACTTCGGGGCCCAGGACAAGGCCCTCGCGGACCAGATCGTGGCCGACATCCGCGACGTCGCCGCCATTCACGCGGCCGTGCTCCAGGTCCGCGCCGATACGGTGGAGCTGCGCGGCCTCGTGGCCCAGCAGAAGACCCAGCTCGATGGCGAGCTGGCGAAGATGAAGGCCACCCAGGCCAAGCTGAAGTCGCTCCAGGACCAGGCGAAGGCGCAACTCGCGAACGAGCGTGGCTCCTACTCGCAGCTGGCTCGGAACAAGGCCTCCCTGGCGGCCGCGATCAGGAAGGCGACCGCCGCCAAGGCCGCCCTGAAGAAGAAGATCGATCGCCTGGCGGCCGAGCGCGCCAGGGCCGGCAGCATCCCATCCATCTACAACGGTACGCTCGCCTGGCCGATGAGCGGCTCCGTCAGCCAGGAATTCGGCTGCACGGGCGTCGTCTACGAGCCACCGGTCGGCAACTGCAGCCACTTCCACCAGGGCATCGACATCGTCGCTCCGTATGGCACGCCGGTTCGCTCGAGCGGCCCGGGCGTGGTCCTCTACATCGGCTGGAACTACGCCGACGGCTATGACCCGGCCTGGATCGTCATCGTCGCGCACTCCGCGAATCTCCAGACCTGGTACGCCCACATGCAGCCGACCAATCCCGGCGGGATCGTCGCCGGCTCGCCGATCAGCGCCGGCCAGATCGTCGGGTTCGAGGGCAACACGGGGCACTCGACAGGGGCGCACCTCCACTGGGCCGTCCGCCTCAACGGCGACTTCGTCAACCCGCGCCTCTTCCTCTAGCGTCCGGCGACGGATTCGCGGGGGAACCCCGCCGCCCCCGGTCCACGGCGCCCGCCCGGCCGGTCCATTCGGCTCGCGACGCCGTTCCTCGCAGACCCGGCGCCGCGGCCGCACGGCGGTCCGGGACCGCGGGTCGCCGGGGACGTGGCCGCCCGATCGGGGCACGTCGGCCACGCCAGGCCCGATTGTTGACCCGCTGTTCACGGGTCGAAGATCGAGTCGGGTGCCGCCAGGTGCTACGATCGATCCCGGTCGCGCCAACGCGACCCCGGAAGAGGACGAACCGTGAAACGTACGGTGGCCGTCGTCCTGGCGGGCGGCGAAGGCGAGCGCCTTTCCATCCTCTCATCGGTGCGGGCCAAGCCGGCCGTTCCGTTCGGCGGCAAGTACCGGATCATCGATTTCACGCTCTCGAACTGCGTCAACTCCGACATCACCGACGTCGTCGTCCTGACCCAGTACAACCCCCGCTCGCTCAACGATCACATCGGGCTCGGGCGGCCGTGGGACCTCGACCGCAACACGGGCGGCATCAAGCTCCTCCAGCCGTACATCGCCCGTGGGCGCGTTGCCGAGTGGTATCGCGGCACGGCCGACGCGGTCCTCCAGAACTTCAACGTCCTCGAGCACGGCACGGCCGACACGGTCGTCGTCCTGGCCGGCGACCACATCTACAAGATGGACTACCAGCCCTTCGTGGCCTTCCACCGGCGCCATCGGGCTGACGTCACGATCGCCGTGCGGCGGGTTCCGCTGTCCGACGCGACGCGGATGGGCATCCTGGCCATGGACGAGGCGGGCCGTGTCGTCGAGTGGCAGGAGAAGCCCAAGCAGCCCAAGAGCGACCTCGCCAGCATGGGCGTCTATGTCTTCTCGAAGCGGGCGCTGCGGACCTGGCTCGACGAATCGCGGCCGGACTTCGGGGCCAACGTGATCCCGGCCATGATCGACGGCGGGGCGCGCGTGTTCGGCTACCGCTTCGACGGCTACTGGCAGGACGTCGGCACGATCCAGAGCTTCTGGGAAACCAACATGGCGCTCCTGGAGGACAGCCCTGACCTCGAGCTCAACGATCGGGAGTGGCTGATCCACACCCGCTCCGAGGAGCGTGCGCCGGCTCGGATCGGACCGACGGCGCAGGTCCATCGCAGCCTGATCAGCCACGGCTGCGTGATCAACGGCACGGTCGTCAATTCGATCCTCTCGCCGGGCGTCCGCGTGGACGTCGGGGCCGTCGTGCGCGACTCGATCGTCATGTTCGACTCGACGATCCGGATGGGTGCGATCGTGGACCGCGCGATCCTGGACAAGCAGGTGGTCATCGGGCCCGGGGCGGTCATCGGCGAGGGCGCCGACCTGACGATCCCCAACGACCAGGAGCCGACCCGGCTCAACACCGGCATCACCGTGATCGGCAAGCGGGCGACCGTGCCGCGCGGGGTCCGCGTCGGCCGCAACGTCCGGATCGATGGGGACGTCCGGGCCGCCGATTTCCCGGGCCGCATCGTGCGCAGCGGCGCGACGGTCGAACACCATCCGGCGCACGACGTCGTGGCCAAACCGGTCCGCGCCAAGCGCGCCTAGGCCGATTTCACCGGGGGCTCCGACGCCTGCCTCGGGAAGATGTGGAGTCAGACCTCGCGCCGTGGATCGACGAGCACCAAGGGCAACAGCAGCCCGACGAACGCGACGGTCCGAATCAGGTCCTTGGGATACATGATCGCCAGCCAGCCGGTGCAGAGGATCAGCCCTGCCATGAGCAGATACATCGGGTCAACCAGCGACCGCAGTCGCAGGGCCCGGACCATCCCCAGCAGGATCGCCCCCAGCGCCACCGTCAGCAGCGCCACGGCGGCCTGGCCGACCTGCGCGGCATCGCCAACGCCCTGGGCCAGCGAGGCTGCCCGCCTGAAGCTGTCTAGCCAGCCAACGAGCGGCAGCGACAGGATGTCCGTCCCCTGCTGGTACGGCCACTCGCCGAATCGTGAGTCGAGGTAGAGGTACCAGCCGGCGTAGAGCACCGGACCGATGAGCAGGAGGAGCGCTCGACGCCGGTAGTCCCCATCCGATCGGCCGCCGACGGCCCGAATCGACTCCCACGCCAGCAGCCCGACGGGGACGAGGATCAGGATCTCCTTGGTGAAGCACAACACCGCCAGCAGGGCCGCCCCGAGCCAGAAGCGCCTCTTTGCCCAGGCGAGCAATGCGGCCATCATCAGGGCTGCCCCGAACGCTTCGGTCGTGTCGACGGTCACGGCGTAGACCAGGCCCGGGTTCAGGGCAACCGCAAGGCCGCCCCAGGCGGACCAGCCGAACGTGCTCCACAGCCGGCTCGAGGCGACGCCGGCCACGAACATTCCCGCGAGGCTGATCACGAGGAGCGCCAGCGGCAGGAGTTCCAGCTGTCCGAGGCTCAGGATCCCGGCCAGCCAGCCGTACGCCGGATGGCCGTAGCGATACGGCGCCCGATCGAGCAGCTGGTAGGCCGCGCCGGTCGCGAACGGATCAAC
This sequence comes from uncultured Chloroflexia bacterium, assembly GCA_963716375.1. Lineage (GTDB taxonomy): Bacteria > Chloroflexota > Limnocylindria > Limnocylindrales > CSP1-4 > VGPE01. Next base: position 883,419 of record OY970306.1, read on the forward strand.
GGCGATGGCGTAGAAGTAGACGCCGTCGTAATGGGCCCCGACGTCGACGTAGGCGAAGTCCGGATCGGATCTCGCGATGGCGGCCATCGGCTCGTTGGCAGCCATGTGAACCAGGAGACTCAGTCGATTCTCGTAGGCTGAGATCGACGCAAGAACGGCCACAAGCGCGACGCCGACGGCCGCGAGGCCGCAGAGCAGATCCGGCCGGACGAGGCGCCCCAAACGGCGGCTGCGCTCCGGCGACTTGACGCTGGCAACCAAGGCATCTCCCGTTGACCACCAGGCAAGCCAGGCGAGCAGCGTCGCCCGAGCCCGAGAGCCTGGCCAGCGACCTGCGGGCGAGCATACCAGCGGTCTCCGCTCGCAGAATCGGTTGCTGAAAGGTCTCCACGGCCATCCACGCCCGGTCCGTTTAGACTCGGCGCCATGCCCGAACGACAGGTGGCCCTTCCGCGGCCGAGTGCGGCCGACGTCGAACGTTGGCTGACCGAGCTTGGGCTCGAGCCGCTCGAGCACGCCGAGCGTGACGGGATCTCGTCATGGGACTTCAAGTTGGACGGGCTGCGGCGCTTCGACGTGCGGATCACCCTGATCTTCGAACCGTCGCTCGGGCTGATCGTGTGGGTCCATTTCGCGCCCCCGATCGGTGACCGATTCCGGGCCTCGTACCGCAAGCTGCTCCACTGGAACGACGAGTTCCCGTTCGCCAAGTTCGCCCTTGGCAGTGACGAGCGGCTGGTCCTGACTGGCGAGGTGCCGGTCCGCCTGCTCGATCGGGACGAGCTCGGACTCGCGGTCGCCCGCCTCCTCACGATCTGCGACCAGCTCCTCGAGGAATCGGCCGGCTGGCTCTGGATCGGCGGCCGCATCCCCGACCAGGGCGATCGGGTCAGCCGCCAGGTCGGCCTCTTCGCGCGCTACGCGGATCGCCTGGCCGATCTGCGCCCCGCGTGAACGGCGGCCGCCGTCATCCCAGCGGCCACCCCCCGGCGGGCCACCGCCTGCCGGGCCTCCCGCGACTGCTGCTTGTCGCGCTGGTCGTGGCGCTTTCGACGCTCGTGGCGCCGGCGACGACCTCCACCGTTCGGGCCGCGACGGCGCCGGACCTGACGATCGTCACCGTCGCGAACTACGCCGTCCGGCCGGCGCAGCAGAAGGTGCGGGTGACGGTCGACGCGACGGTCACCAACACCCTCGCCGACACGGCCACGAACCGCTACTACTTCGATTCCGCCTACCTCGCCGTCCTGCCCGGGACGGAGAACTTCGCGGTGACCTCGGCCGGCGCCAAGCCGACCGTGTCGGTCCGGTCCACGAATCGGTCGTACACGCTCCTCTCGATCGGTCTCGGGCGACGCCTCTACGGCGGCCACCACACCGTGGTGCGCCTGACATTCGACCTGCCCGATCCCGGCGGGGCGCCGACCCGCGACGTCCGAATCGGCGACAGCCTCGTGTCGTTCCCGGTCTGGGCCTTCGCCTCCAACGAGACGCCCGGCAGCAGCGTCGCCGTGACCTTCCCGCCGGGCTACACGATCCAGCTAACGGCCGGCAACATGGAAGCCCCGACCACGAATGCCAGCGGCCAGGTGACCTATCGCAGCGGCGTCCTCACGGATCCGCTGACGTTCTACGCGTTCTTCATCGGCGACCGGCCGGGGGCCTTCGCGGAGACGCCGCTCATCGCGACGTCGGCGGGGCAATCGATTCCACTGATCGTCCGGGCCTGGACGGAGGATCCGGCGTGGGGCACGAAGGTCGGCTCGATCGTCCGGCTCGGGTTGCCGGCCCTGGCGTCGGCGATCGGCCTCGACTATCGCGGCCAGGGCCTGGTCGTCGAGGAAGCCGTCAGCCGGACGCTGGGCGGCTATGCCGGACTGTTCGATCCCCAGGCAGCGACGATCGAGATCGCCTACTACGCCGATCCGTTCGTGGCCCTCCATGAAACGGCCCATGCCTGGTTCAACGGCTCGCTCGTGGCCGACCGGTGGATCGGCGAGGCGTTCGCGTCCTACTACGCCGCCCGGGCGGCGGTCGCCCTGGACATCACCGTCACGCCGCCGAAGCTCACGCGCGACCTCGTCACACTCAAGATCCCCCTGAACGCCTGGCCGCGTGTTGGCCGGGCCGACCCCGCCGTCGAGGACTACGCGTACGCGGCCTCGTACGAGCTGGCCAACAAGATCGCGAAGCGGGCAACCCCGGCCGGACTCGCGGCGGTCTGGCGCGCGGCGGCGGCCAGCGAAGCGGCCTACCAGCCCTACCACGCTGGCACGCCGCGCGTGGTCGCCCCGGGTCCCCCGGACTGGCGGGGGCTCCTGGACCTGCTCGAGGAGCGGACCACCGCGGACTACACCGACCTGTGGGCCACCTGGGTCGTCCGGCCGCAGGACGAGCCGCTCCTGGCCGCCCGCAGCCAGGCACGCACCGCCTATGCCGCGGCGGTCGTCGCGGCCGGCGCGTGGGAGCTGCCATCGGCGATCCGGGCGGCCATGAATGCCTGGCAGTTCAGCCAGGCCACGGAGCTGATCGACGAGGCCCAGGCGGCAATCCTGAAGCGCGACGAGGTCGAGCAGCGGGCCGCCGCGGCCGGTCTCGCCCTGTCGCCGGCGATGCAGGCGGCCTTCGAGGGGCCGAGTGGTCCCGCGGCCGCGACGGCCGTCGCGGCCGCCGAGATCGAGGCGATCGGCGACATCAACGCGGCCCAGACGGCCGCCGGGCGGACCGGTGGCCCGCTGGAGCAGCTGGGCCTCCTCGGCGCCACGCCGGATCGGCAGTTGGCCGACGCGCGCCAGGAGTTCGCCACCGGCGACCTGGCCACGGCTCGGGACCTGGCCGCGGCCGCGGAGCAGACCTGGCTGACGGCTGGGGATCGCGGCCGGCAGCGCGTCGTGGCGATCGCGGCGATCCTGCTTGGCCTGCTCGTCCTCGCGATCAGCCTGACCGCGGCCGCCCGGATCTGGCGGGCACGCCGGCGGGCCGGGGTGGCGGAGACAGCCTGAGGCCGGGTCGGACCGAACCGGCCGGACCGGACCGAGCCGATGCGGGCGCGTCGTTGCGGCCCAGGCGCGGCCGGACCGGGCCGTCGCAGCACCATCGCCGACGGCCAGCTCGCTCCCGCGGCCGGCACGGCCTCCCCCGCCGCGAGCCGCCGAATCGCGCGGAACGGTGCGCTACACTCGCCGCCGACCATCGCCGATCCCAACGGGCGCTCGCGCGTCCGGCATGGCCGGACCCGAGAGGAGTTCCAGTCGTGAGGTCGTTCCGCCTCAGTAGCACGCAACGCCCGTGACGCATCACCTGCGCACGCGACCGTCACACGAGATCCTCTCCGGCGACTCGGCTGACGTCTATTTCGCCCGCGCCGAACGGATCATGGAGCGCGAAGGTCTCGATCCGATGGTCGCGATGGAGGTCTTCAGCCGCCAGGCCGGAGTCCTCTGCGGCATCGACGAGGCCAAGAACCTGCTCGCGCACGTGCTCGCCGATGCCGCGCCCGCCGAGGTCACGATCGAGGCCCTCGACGACGGCGATTCGTTCGAGGCGAAGGAGATCGTCCTGCGGATCCGGGCGCGATATCGCCGCTTCGGGCTGTACGAGACGGCCTTCCTCGGGATGCTCTCGCAGTCGACGGGCTGGGCGTCGGCTGCCCGCGAGTGCGTCGAGGCGGCGGGCTCGAAGCCTGTCATCAGCTTCGGCGCCCGCCACGTCCACCCCGATGTCACGGACGTCCTGGACTATGCCGCGATCGTCGGCGGCTGCGTCGGTGCCTCGACCCCGGCCGGGGCCCGGTTGGCCGGCCTCAAGCCGACCGGCACGATGCCGCATTCGCTGGTCCTGATCTTCGGCGACACGGTCGAGGCCGCCCTGGCGTTCGATCGCGACCTGGAAGCCGACGTCGCCCGGATCGTGCTCATCGACACCTTTAAGGACGAAGCGGAAGAGGCGCTCCGGGTGGCGCATGCGCTCGGGGATCGGCTCTACGGCGTCCGCCTCGACACGCCGGTCGAACGCGGTCGGGTCACCGCCGAACTGGTGACCGAGGTCCGGGCGCGCCTCGACCAGGCCGGGTTCGGGCACGTCAAGATCGTCGTCTCGGGCGGCCTCACGCCCGATCGGATCCACTATTTCCTGGACAACGGCGCGCCGGTCGACAGTTTCGCCGTCGGCAGCTACATCAGCGGCGCAACGCCGATCGACTTCACGGGGGACATCAAGGAGATCGACGGCCGACCCATCGCCAAGCGCGGCCGAATCCCCGGCGTGACCCCGGCTCCGCGACTGCGGCCGGTGACCCTGTCCGAGTGGCGGGCGCCCGAGGCCACCTGAACCGGGCGCACCTCCGGACGCCGGCCGGCGACAGCCGGTCGCGACCATGCGACCATCTGGTCATGAATTCCGAGTGGTCGGCCGACCCGCACGACGACGAGGCGGCCGATGACGCGGCCCGGGCCGTCAACGACGACGGAGCCGAGGCCGACGACGCGCGCGAGTCGGTCTACGGGCTGCTCCAGCGTGGCCAGCAGCTGCTGCACCAGCGCCACTACGCGCAGGCGGCGACGGTCCTCGCCCGGGCATCGCGTCTCGAACCGGGCAAGGGCTCGATCCTCGAAGCCCTGGGGCGGGCCTGCTACAACAGCGGCCAGCATGCTGACGCGGCCGAGACGTTCGAGCGGCTCCTCGAGGTCGATCCGTCGGCCCATTACGCCCACTACGCCCTCGGCCAGAGCCTCAAGCAGTTGGGCCGACCGCGCGAGGCCCGCACGCATCTGCGACTCGCGGTGGCGCTGAGTCCGAACAGCCGGCTGTATGCCGCGGCGCTGGCCCGCCTGGGACCGCCGCCCGAAGCTCCGGCCCCGGAAACGGAGGCGGCGGGCGAGTCTTCGGCCGAGGCGCACGCGGACGGGCCGGGCGGCTAACCGGACGCGGTGGCAGCCGCCAGCAGGCTCGGGGCCGGGAATGCCGGCAGTCCGCTCTCAATGAGTCATGGCCGGACTCAATGTGACGAGCTGCCAATGGCCGAACCGCGAGCTGCCCTCATCTAGTCACTGCACGACTCGGGCGCTCGTACTTTCGGCCTCAGCGGTGCCGTTGAGGCGTGAGGAGACTCGTCTGAGACGAGAGGTGGCAAGTCGCGGGCGGGCTTGCACACGCACGACTCCCATCGAGTCCCATGGCGGTTCGATGAGATCCGGCACCGGCCGTGGGGGTCGGAACTCGGGACACGACCGTCGCGGCCGCCGGTGAAGCCGCCCCCTAGGCGTCGCCGGCTTTCAGTCGCGCCAGCCAGAGCAGGCCGAGGATCGACTTGGCGTCGTGGATCTCGCCCCGTTCCGCGGCTGCGACCGCGTCACGCCAGGGCATCGCGACGAGGTGGAGCCGCTCGTCCTCGTCGGGTCCCCGGCGATTCTCGTCGGCCGGCCGCAGGTCCGTCGCGAGGTAGAGATGCATCAGCTCCTCGGCGAACCCGGGCGCGGTCCAGAAGCTCGCGAGCCGGCGCCAGGCTGCCGCCCGAAAGCCCGTCTCCTCCTCGAGTTCGCGCGGCGCGGCGAGCGCCGGATCCTCGATGGCGCCCGTGGCCTCGTCGACGTCCAGCGTGCCGGCCGGGATCTCCAGCAGCGCCTGGCCCGCGGCGTGCCGCCACTGCCGGACGAGCAGGACCCGATCCTGGTCGTCGAGGGCGAGGATCGCCACGGCGCCCGGATGGCCGCAGATCTCGCGCGTGCCGAGCGTGCCGTCGGCGCGCTCGATCGTGTCGACCCGAAAAGTCAGGTACCGGCCGTGGTGCAGCGTTCGACTCGAGACAAGCCGCTCACGAAGATCCGAATCGTCCCCGACCGGCCCGTTGCCGGCAGCCTCCGTCACCGATCCGATCGCCGGCCAGGTGAATCCGGGCGGCTGCCGTTGCCGGCGATCAGGCGGCGGCCATCGCTCGACGGCCGTCGAGCGCCGCGCCCGTCTCGCTGTCGAACAGGTAGACGCGGTCGAGGGGCATCCGCAGGTGGACGGTCTGGCCGGGCTGGACGCGGGCCGACGAATCGACGATCGCCACCAGGTCCGCCTCGTTCATCGTCACGTGCAGGAGCTCCTCGTTGCCGAGGTATTCGACGACCTCCGCCACGCCGATGACCGAGGCGAACGTGTCCGCCGCGTCGCCGATGTCGAAATGCTCCGGCCGGAACCCGGCCACGAGCTTCCGTCCGCCGGCCGCCTTGACGGCATCGCTGTACCGGTCGGGAACCGGAATCGATACGCCGGGCGCTTCGAGCCGGCCGTCGTCGCCGGCGCCGACCTCGATGAAGTTCATCGACGGTGAGCCGATGAAGCCGGCCACGAACCGGTTCTGCGGGTAGTCGTAGAGCTCCTGGGGCGTGCCGACCTGCATCAGCTTGCCCTCGTTCATGACGGCGATCCGGTTGCCCATCGTCATCGCCTCGACCTGGTCGTGGGTGACGTAGACGATCGTCGTCTTGAGGCGCTGGTGGATCCGCGCGATCTGGGCCCGGGTCTGGACGCGCAGCTTGGCGTCGAGATTGCTCAGAGGTTCGTCCATCAGGAACACGGAAGGCTCACGCACGATCGCCCGGCCGAGCGCGACGCGCTGGCGCTGGCCGCCGGAGAGGGCCTTCGGCTTGCGGTCGAGGTAGCGAGTCAGGTCGAGGACGGCGGCCGCGTCGTTGACCCGGCGCTCGATCTCCGCCTTGGGAACGTGGCGCAACTTCAGCCCGAAGGCGAGGTTGTCGCGGACGGTCATGTGGGGGTAGAGGGCATAGCTCTGGAAGACCATCGCGATGTCGCGATCCTTGGGAGCCACGTCGTTGACCACACGATCGCCGATACGGACCGTGCCCGAGCTGATGTCCTCGAGGCCCGCGATCATCCGAAGGCTCGTCGTCTTGCCGCAGCCCGAGGGACCGACGAGGACCATGAACTCGCCGTCCCGGATCTCGAGGTTGAGATCGTCAACGGCCTTGACCTGGCCATAGAGCTTGTTGACGTGCTCAAAGGTGACCGTCGCCATCGATCGTTCCTCTCCGCGGGCCGAGTGGCCGGCATGGTGCATTCCCGTGTCAGGATGCCGCGAACTCCTCGAATGTGCCCGCCCACGATAGTCCATCTTCCCCGGCGTGGACACCACTCCGGGGAAGGCTCGCGAGGGACGGCCGGTGGGCATCGAGTCGAATCATCGGGCGTACCCGTTTGGGTGGCCACGGAGCCACGCCCAGGCCGACCCGATCATCTCCTCAAGCGTGACCTTCGCGGGTGCCCAGCCCAGCAGGGAGCGGGCGAGTTCGGCCTCGGCCACCAGCACCGCCGGATCGCCGGTCCGACGAGCGCCGATCAGCGTCGGGATCGCGTGACCGACCACCCGCTCCGCGGCCCCGACCACGTCGCGCACGCTGAAGCCGCGGCCGCTGCCAAGGTTGCAGGCGAGCGCGTTGGCCGACGCCCCGGCCACGACGGGTTCGGCCGGGACGGGCAGCGCTCGTGACGTCGCCTCGAGCGCGAGCAGATGCGCCACGGCGAGATCCTCGACATGGACGTAGTCCCTGACGCACGTCCCGTCGGCCGTGGGGTAGTCGTCGCCGAAGAGGGTCACGGCCCCGCCCTCAGAGGCGATCCGCAGCACGACCGGGACCAGGTGGGTCTCCGGGTGATGGTCCTCCCCGTTGAGGGCCGTCGCCCCGGCCGCATTGAAGTAGCGCAACGAGACGCTGCGGAGACCGTAGGCCTCGCCATACCAGGCCAGTGCGGCCTCGAAGGCCCGTTTCGTTTCGCCATAGGGATTGATCGGGCGCAGGGCCGCCGTTTCCGGGACCGGGCTGCGGTCCGGCGTCCCATAGATCGCGGCACTGGAGCTGAACACGAGGCGCTGGACGCCGGCCGCCCGGGCCGCCTCGAGCAGGGCGAGCCCGCCCGCGACGTTGGTGCCGTAGTAGGGCGACGGGTTCGCGATGGATTCGCCGACCAGCGACCGGGCGCCAAGGTGCAGGATCGCGTCGATCTCCCGGCGTTCCAGGATTCCCTGGACCAGGTCCCGGTCGCCGAAGCTCCCGATCTCGAGCCGGGACTCCGGCGGGAGCGAAGCCGCGTGTCCGGTCGAGCAGTCGTCCAGCACGGTCACGTCGTGGTCGTTGTGGAGGAGCGTCTCCACCGCGACCGAACCCACGTAGCCGGCCCCGCCGGTCACCAGAACGCGCATTCAGCCGGGACTCATGGCCGGTCGGGTCGTTCCGTCATCGGAGGGCGGCCCGCTCCAGGCCGGGGATCACGATCCGGTTCCGGGAGCGGTCGCCGAGACCGGGCCGGCGGGAGCGATGGTCACGGGCTCGACGGCGGTCCCTGCCTCCGCGGGGCCCGCGAGCCCAGCCGCGCTCACGGCGCGCAGTCGGCCGGCCGCATCTTCCGCCGTCAGATCGCGCTGCGTCTCGGCCAGCAGCTCGTAGCCGACCATGAACTTGCGGACGTTGGCCCGCAGCAGCGGCGGAAAGAAATGCGCGTGAACCTGCCAGTGGTCGCTCCCGCCATTGCCGAATGGCGCCTGGTGCCAGCCCATCGAGTAGGGGAAGGGCCGCTTGAACAGCCCGTCATACCGGCCGATCAGCTGGTGGAGCGTCGCGGCGAGGTCGTCGCGCACGGCATCGTCGAGGTCCGGCAGCCGGGCCGCCGGTCGCTTGGGAATGAGCAGTGTCTCGAAGGGCCAGGAGGCCCAGAACGGGACGACGGTCAGCCATTCGTCGGTCTCGACCACGACGCGCTGGCCGCCGGCCTCATGGTCGACGTAGTCGAGGAGCATGCGCCTGCCCGTCGAAGCCTCGTGGGCGCGCTGCGACGCATCCTCGCGGGCGCCCGCCCCCGGCAGCTCGGTCCCGGACCAGATCTGGCCGTGCGGGTGCGGGTTCGACGCGCCCATCGCCTCACCACGGTTCTCGAAGACCTGGACCCAGCGGTATTCGGCGCCCAGCTCCGCGGTCTGCTCCGCCCAGAGATCGATGACCCGCCGCACCGCACCCGGCGGCATCCTGCCCAGCGTCAGGTCGTGCCGCGGGGAGAAGCAGACCACCCGGCACGAGCCCCGCTCGCCGACGGCCCGGAGGAGTCCGTCGTCGAACACCGCAGTCGAGGTATCGGGCCGCAGGGCCGAGAAGTCGTTCGTGAAGACATACGTCTCCGCGTATTCGGGGTTGACGTTGCCGTTCGCCCGGGTGTTGCCGGGGCAGAGGTAGCAATCGGGATCGAAGGCGAGTCCGGGCCGCTCCTGGCGGGGTTCCTCGGCGCCGAGCCATGGCCGCCGGGTTCGCCCGGCCGAGACCAGCACCCACTCGTCCATGAGCGGGTTGAACCGCCGGTGCGGTTCGCCCGCCAGGCCCGCCAGCGTCGATCGGCGCGCCTGCGACTCAGCGCGCATTGGCCGTCTCCAGCGGAACATCCGGCTCCTGGGCCGGGTCGACGATGATAAGGCTGCGGACCGACTCGCCCAGGATCATCCGCGCCTCGGGGACCAGGCCGAGGTCGGTGATCAGGACATCGGCCTGGTCGAGTCGAGCGATCGAGCTGATCCCGATGACGCCCCACTTCGAATGGTCGGCGACGACGACGAGGCGCCGACCGGCATCGATCAGAGCGCGATCCGTATCGGCCTCCAGTAGGTTGGGGCAGGTGAACCCGGAGCGCGGGTCCATGCCGTGGACCCCCACGAAGACCAGGTCGACGTGGACCGTCCGCAGCGCCTGTACCGCGAACGGCCCGGCGAGCGCGTCCGAGGGCGTTCGGACGCCCCCGGTGAGGATGATCGTCTGGTCCGAGCGGCCGGCCTCGTGCAGCACCTCGGCCACGCGCACCGAGTTGGTCACCACCGTCAGACCCGGCACGAGGGCCAGTCGCTGCGCGAGTGCGTAGGTCGTCGTCCCGGCCGAAACCCCGATGGCCATGCCGGGCTCCACGAGGGCCACCGCCGCATCGGCGATCGCGTCCTTCTCGGCGTGCTGCAGGGCCGATTTCGCCGCGAACCCTGGTTCGAAGAGGGCCTTGCCCTCGATGGTCGTCGCACCGCCGTGGACCTTCTCGAGGAGGCCGCGCTCGGCGAGGATCTCGAGGTCGCGCCGGACGGTCATGTCAGAGACGCCGAGCTCGCGGACGAGATCGGCCACGCGCACGGCCCCATCTTCACGGACCCGATCGAGGATGAACGCCTGGCGCTGCCGGGCGAGCATCAGGCAGCCCCCTCTCTTGCGTGAGCCTCAAGCGCCATGGGCCGCGCCCCCGTTCCTACGTGCGAAGATTGGGCCGAAGCCCACAGAAAGTCAAGTTTTCCAACAGATGCTGCACATGAACCATCGGAAATGCTTGACATGGCCCCCACCGATGCCGACAATGCGGGTAATCCTGTGCGATTTGTATCGGGCAGCAGCGAGGAGGGCTGAACGCCATGGACGAGCCTCTATTGGTTGACCCGATCTCGAGACGGACGGTCCTCAAGGGGATGGCCGGCATCGCCGGCCTGGTGACGATTCCGTCGCTGCTGTCGGCGTGCTCGACCGCCGCGACCGCCGCGCCGACCGCAGCGCCGACAGCCGCCGCGACCGCGGCGCCGACGGCCGCTGCCACGGCAGCTGCCACCGCCGGCCCGGCCGGCTCGGCCGGCATCCTCCACATCGGCAGCAACCACTCCGATCCGGGCGAGAAGGGCGCGATGGCGGTCATCAACGCGGCCTTCACCGCCGCGACCGGCATCACCGTCGACATGAACACGGTCGACCACGGCACCTTCCAGGATCAGATCTCCAACTACCTGATCGCCACCCCCGGTACGGCCTACACGTGGTTCTCCGGCTTCCGCCTGAAGTTCTTCGCCAGCCAGGGCCTGAACGTCCCGATCGACGGCGTGTGGAACTCGGTCAAGAGCAACTTCACGGAAGGCTTCGGCGCCAGCATCCTGGGCGATGACGGCAAGCCCTACGGCATCCCGGTGGACTACTACCCGTGGGCCGTCTTCTACCGCAAGAGCGTCTGGGCCGCCAAGGGCTACACGGTTCCGGCGACCTGGGACGACCTCCTGACCCTGGCCAAGAAGATGCAGACCGACGGCCTGACGCCGATCGCCTTCGCGGACAAGGACGGCTGGCCCGCGATGGGCACGTTCGACATCCTGAACCTGCGCCTGAACGGCTATGACTTCCACGTCGGCCTGATGGCCGGCAAGGAGAAGTGGACGGACCCGAAGGTCACGACCGTCTTCCAGACGTGGGCCAAGATGGTCCCGTACCAGGCCAAGGACTACGCCGGCCTGACCTGGCAGCAGGCGGCCGACACCCTCGTCCAGAAGAAGTCCGGGATGTACCTGCTGGGCCTGTTCGTCTCGTCGCAGTTCGACGCGACGAAGAACCCGGACGACATCGCCGACCTCGACTTCTTCCCGTTCCCGTACTTCGGAAACCAGTGGGACGCCGAGAAGGCGCTGGACGCACCGATTGACACGTGGCAGCTCGCCGCGAAGGCGCCCAACCTGGCGTCCGAGCAGGCCGCCGCGGAGGCCTACCTCGAGTTCTGGGCCAAGGGTTCCACCCAGGGGCTGATGTTCAAGGGCCAGCCGGGCTTCATCCCGACGGCCAACGATGCGGACACCAGCACCTACAGCGCCCTCCAGAAGAAGGCCGTCGAGATCGTCGGCGCCGCCAAGCGCATCACGCAGTTCCTCGATCGCGACACCCGCTCGGACTTCGCCGGCGCAAACGGCATGCAGGGCTTCCTGCAAACGTTCCTCGCCAATCCGTCGCAGGATCTCGTGAAGTACCAGGCGACCATCCAGTCGTTCTGGGACTCCCTCCCGCCGCTGGCCTAGCGCCCAGTCCCGAACGCCTCATCTGCGTAGCGTTAGCCTGACGCCGTGTCAGGATCCGCGACGCCTCCGGCCGCTACCGCCCCGCTTGATCCAACGACCGGCGGGGCGGCCGTTCGCCCGGCCCCGCGCAGGGGCCACTACTCGATCCTGACCCGCCGCGACAAGATCACGATGGCCGTGATGGTCGGGATTCCGACCTTCCTGTGCCTGTTCTTCATCTGGTTGCCCACGATCGCCTCGGTGTTCCTCTCGTTCACGAACTGGCGAGGGATCACGGCCCTGACCGCGGACAACTTCGTGGGTCTGAAGAACTACCAGACGCTGTTCACGTCGTACCCGTTCTTCTGGCCGGCCGTGTGGCACAACATCCTGTGGCTCGTGACCTTCGTCTTCATCGCGACGCCGATCGGGATGTTCCTGGCGGTCCTCCTGGACCGCGAGATGCGGGGGACCCGCATCTACCAGAGCATGTTCTTCATTCCCGTCGTGCTGTCACTGGCGGTCGTCGGCCTGATCTGGGAGTACATGTACACCTCCCAGGGGTTCCTGAACACGATCCTGGGCAGGACCTCACAGGACGACGTCATCGACTGGCTGGGTGATCCCAGCCTCAATATCTGGGCGGTCCTGGTCGCCGCGGGCTGGCGCCACGTCGGCTACGTCATGGTCCTGTACCTGGCCGGCCTGAAAGCCGTGGATCCAACGCTCCGGGAAGCTGCAGCCATCGACGGGGCCAATGCCCGGCAGACGTTCTTCCGGGTCGTGTTCCCGGTGATGAAGCCGATCAACACGGTGATCGTCGTCGTGACGGTCATCGAATCGCTCCGAGCCTTCGACATCGCCTACATCATCAATCGCGGCAAGAACGGTCTCGAGCTCCTCTCGATCCTGATCACCAACAACAGCATCAGTGAGGCCAGCCTGATCGGGTTCGGATCGGCCATTGCCGTCGTCCTGCTGGTCATCTCGCTCGTCCCGATCGTCATCTTCCTGACGCGAACCATGCGGGAGGACGCCTCGTGACCGCCATGGCCGGACCGGCGCCGCGACGCCGGATTCGCTGGCAGCGGGTCGCCCTCCACGCCTTCCTCATCACGCTGGCCGTGATCTGGATCTTCCCCATCGCGTGGACGGTCTTCATCGCCCTGCGGCCATTCGGCGAAACGATCAAGGACGGCTACGTCTCGTTCCCGAAGTCACTGACGCTCGACAACTTCATCACGGGCTGGACCGAGGCCGAACTGCCGCAGTACTTCCTGAACACGCTGATCGTGGCGGTCCCGGCCGTGATCCTGACGCTGTTCGTGTCCTCCATGCTCGGCTTCGTCTTCTCGCGGTTCAGCTTCCGCGCCAACATCCTGCTGCTGATGCTGTTCACGGCCGGCAACCTGCTGCCCCCGCAGGTCATCATCGTGCCCCTGTTCCGGATGTACCTGCTGCTGCCATTTCCACAGTTCCTGGGCAGCGACAACGGCAAGCTGTTCGACACGTATGCCGGCATCATCCTGATTCACGTCGTCTTCCAGACGGGCTTCTGCACGTTCGTGCTGAGCAACTACATGAAGTCGATTTCGAAGGAATTGACCGAGGCCGCCCTCGTCGACGGCGCGTCGGTCTGGATGATCTACCGGAAGGTGATCGTGCCCCTGTGCCGGCCGGCCCTCGCCGCCCTGGCCGTGCTCGAGTTCACCTTCATCTACAACGACTTCTTCTGGGCCCTGATGCTCATGACGACGGGGTCCAAGCGCCCCATCACATCGGCCCTGAACAATCTCCAGGGGGCATTCTTCACCGATCAGAACGTGCTGGCCGCCACCGCGTTCATGGTCGCCGTGCCGACGATCATCGTTTACCTCGTGCTCTCGAAGCAGTTCGTGAGCGGCCTGACGCTGGGTTCGACCAAGGGCTAGGGCACTCGGGGAATCGGCGGCCCCGGGCGGACGGGACCGGCGCCCGAATCGTGCCGTCTAGCGCGACGCCTCGACCGCCTCGAGGACGAAGATCCAGGCCCGGAAGTCGCCCCACTTGTCCGCCTCGTGCCGATCCGCGCCGAGCGACAATCCGACCGCCATGAGCTCGTCGCCGCCGCGCAGGCCGGCGTTGCGGCGAACCAGCGGGTCGTCGTCCGCCGGCCAGCCGGACACGCGGTAGAGCTTGTCCGCGTCCAGCCCGCGCAGGCGCAGCCGGTCCGCCGCGGGCACCGGCCGATTGAGCACCTGGTAGAAGCCGACGACGGCGGCCGATGCGTCAGGAGCGACGGTCAGCCACGCGGTCTGGTTGCCGGCGTCCTCGAACGGGCTGCGCAGCCGGACGAAGCGGCCACGCTGGAACAGTTCCCGATGCGCCTTATAGAAGGCGGTCTGGTCGCCGACCTGGCGCCGCTCGTCCGCGCTGAGCGCCATCGGGTCCAGCTCGTAGCCGAAGACGCCGAAGAAGGCAACTGCTGCACGGGTCGTGAGTGGCGTCACGCGGCTCGTCTGGTGATTTGGGACCGCCGCGACATGGGCCGCCATGGCGCTGAGCGGGTAGGCCAGCGAGGTGCCCCACTGGATCTTCAGTCGCTCGACGGCATCGGTGTCGTCGCTGGTCCAGGCCTGCGGAGCGAAGGCGAGCAGGCCCGGGTCGAAGCGGCCGCCGCCGCCGGCGCAGGACTCGAACAGGAGGTCCGGGAAGGCCGCCGTCAGGCGCGCATACAGGTCGTAGACGCCAAGGATGTAGCGATGGAAGAACTCCCCCTGCCGGTCCGGCGGGAGCGCCGGGCTGTACGGCTCGGTGATGGTCCGGTTCATGTCCCACTTGACATAGGAGATCGGCGCACTCGAGAGGAGGTCGGAGAGCACCGCGAACAGGTGATCGACGATCTCCGAACGGGACAGGTCGAGGACCAGTTGCTGGCGGCTTTCCGTGCGGGGCCGCCCGGGGATCCCGATGGCCCAATCCGGATGGGCCTCGAAGAGGCGGCTCCGTTCGCTGACCATCTCGGGCTCGATCCACAGGCCGAAGCGCATCCCCAGCGCCTCGACCCGGGAGGCCACGCCCGCCAACCCATTCGGCAGCTTGCGCCGGTTGACGTCCCAGTCGCCGAGCGAGGTCGTGTCGTTGTCGCGGGCGCCGAACCAGCCGTCGTCGAGCACGAACAGCTCGACCCCGAGGTCATGCGCCGAGGTGGCGATGGCGACCAGCTTCTCCTCGTCGAAGTCGAAGTAGGTGGCCTCCCAGCTGTTGAGGAGGATCGGCCGCGGCGCGTCGCGCCAGGCCCCGCGAGCCAGCCGCTCGCGGAACAGCCGGTGAAGGGCATCGCTCAGCCCGCCGAGCCCGGCGCTCGAGTAGACGAGGACCGCCTCGGGCGTCGCGAAGTCCCTGCCGGGCTCGAGCGTCCAGGTGAACGAGTTCGGGCTGATCCCCAGCCGGACCCGCGTCGTGTCGTACGGGTCGACTTCCGCCTCGGCCAGGAAGTTGCCCGAGTAGACGAGGCTGAAGCCGTAGGCCTCGCCCTCGGCCTCGGTCGTCGTCGGCCGCCGCAGGGCAATGAACGGATTGTGCTGATGACTTGACGAGCCGCGATCGCTGCCGACCGACTGCCGTCCCGGCCGCAGGCGGCGCGTCGAGATGTGCGCCTCGCGCGCCCACGCCCCGCTGAGCTGGACCAGCTCCCAGCGCGCGTCCGGGAGGTCGAGCACCGCGCTCATCGCCGTGGTCAGGCGAATCGGGTCGGAACCGTCGTTGCGGATCCGGGCGCTCCGGGCGACGATCGGCAGGTCCCGGAAGAGGCTGTAGCTGAGCACGACCGAGAGCCCGCTCGACGCATCGGCCAGGGTCACCTCGAGCGTGTCGGCCTCATCCTCGGCCTCGACGTAGGTCGCCGGAAGCGTCCCGGGCCCGGCGGCGCCGGCCGGCTTCCCGGCCAGGATCCGGTGGCTCGCGTACCGCAGGTCGAGGACTCGCGAGCCATCGGCCAGCGCAACCTCGAGGGCGGGCGCCCGGTAGTCCCCGGAACCGGTCGTCGGGTATTCGAAGGCAATCGGCTCGCCGATGCGGTTGGAGAAGCCGGCGAACTCGACCGGCGTGAGATGCGCATAGGAGCGGTCGGCCGCGAGCGGCGCCCCGAAGGCAACCTGGCCAAGCGCTCCGCTGGCGTGGACGCGGAGGACGTAGCTGACCAGCCCGTTGTGCAGATGGAACTCGCGGGTGTCTGGCGACCAGGAGATCGCCATCGGTCAGGCCAGACCCAGGTCGCGCAGGATCCAGGACCAGCGGTACGTACCGGGGGCGAGGCGATACTCGGGCAGCGTGTCCGGCCCGCAGCTGGCCGTGCCGAGGCCGCGGTGGGCGGCGTCGAAGGCGATGACGGTCGCCGCGCACGGAACGACCTCGATGTCGTGCGTGGCGGCCGCGAGGTCGGCGGCACGCAGGTGGGTGACGGAGGCCTGGCGGGGCGCGTCGAATTCGAGTCGGAAGCCCACCGCCGAGCCGATCTCGCCCCGCAGCTCGATCCAGCGAACACCCGCATGGCCGCCATTCTCCTGGGGGCGGACGTACGGGACGTACTGCGCGGCGACGCTCGACGTCCAGCGTCCGACCAGGCCGCTCCGCTGCCGGTCCGGATAGGTCTCGTGCGGCCCGGTCCCGAACCACGTCAGCTGCTCCAGCCCGGCCTGCGCCTCGATCAGTGTTCCGACGCGGGCCAGATCGTCGAGCGCGGCGGGGATCTCGACGGACTCGGCGACATGGATGCCGCCGTCTGCGAGCGTCGTGTAGCGCGCCTCGTGGGGGACGAGGTGCCCGGCGGCGGTGGTGTAGGTGCTCCTGACCACCGTCGTCGCGCCGTCGCGCTCCATGCTCGTCAGGCGTCGAACGAGCCGGTCGACGCCGGCCGCCTCCCAGCCGGCCGCCATCCCGCCGATGCGATCGTTGTCGGTCGGCGCGCGCCAGAGCGAGAGCGCCGGCGGCACCGCGAACAGGGGATGGAGCAGGCGGCCTTCAGCGTCCAGCTCGACCGGGCCGGCGCTGGCGGCGGCGACGGATGCATCGGCGGTCGCTGCAGGGGCCGTCTGCAACGGGAGTTGCAGCGCACAGACCTCGAACCCCGCGGGAGCCCAGGCCAGGTCCTCCGCGGTCGTCACGCGGACCGTGAGGAACACCTCGCCGGCGCGGCCCGCCGGATCGACCCAGCCCGGCAGCTCCAGGATCGCCCGTGCGCCGGGCCCGATCGACGGGAGGTCCATCGTCCCGGCCGCGATCTCGAGGCCATCGACGGTCATCGACCAGTGCGCCCGCAGCCAGCCGAGATCGCTGAAGTGCTGGTGGTTCGAGACCTCCACCCGGCCACCGGCGAGGTCCACGGCCGACCCGCCGATCCGCAGGGGAGCGGCCAGTCGCTTGTGCTCCCACATGGCGGGCTTGGGGCGCCGGTCGGGCCAGACCAGGCCGTCCAGGCAGAAATTGCCGTCGTTCGGCGTATCGCCGAAATCGCCGCCGTATGCCCACCGCCGGCGCCCGTCCGGCAGCGTCTGGACGAGGCCTTCGTCCCAGAACTCCCAGATGAATCCGCCCTGCAGGCCGGGGGTCGTCTCGATGGCGTCCCAGTAGTCGGCCAGCGTCCCGTTGCTGTTCCCCATGGCGTGGGAGAACTCGCACAGGATCAGCGGGTGGCGCTGGCGGCCGGACTTCGCGTGCTCGACGATCGCCGAGATCGGCGGGTACATCGGGCAGGTGATGTCGCTGACGCCCTGGTCGCTCGCCCAGTCGAAGCGGATCGCGCCCTCGTAGTGGAGCGGCCGGCTGGAATCGTAGTGGCGGAGCCAGGCCGCGGCGGCCTCGTGGTTCAGGCCGTAGCCCGACTCGTTGCCGAGCGACCAGAGGATGACCGAGGCGTGATTCTTGTCCCGCAACGCCATCCGCGCGACGCGGTCGACCCACGCGTTGAGGTAGCGGGGGTCGTCGCAGAGCGTGCTCTGGAAGGCATGCGATTCGATGTCCGCCTCGGCGATCACGTAGAGGCCGAGCTCGTCGGTCAGACCGAGGAAGGCCGGGTCGTTGGGGTAGTGCGACGTCCGGACGGCATTGAACCCGAATTGCTTCATGAGGACGAGATCCGCCCGCATCGCTTCGACCGAGATCACCCGCCCGGTCTGCTGGTCGAAGTCGTGCCGATTCACGCCGCGGATGAACACGCGCTGGCCGTTGACGAGGAGGTCAAGGCCCTCGATCTCCACCCGGCGGAAGCCGACCTGGTACGTCGCCTCCTGCACGGTCCTGCCAGCCGGATCACGCAGGCTGACCTGCAACGGGTAGAGCCGCGGGGCCTCCGCGGACCACCGTTCGACCGCCGGAACCTCCAGCCGCCACGCCAGGAGGCCATCGAGCGGCGGCGCCATGCGCGGCTTGACGAGTGCCCAGCGGGCCGCCTCCTCCGGTGTCATCGGGAGTCCCGGCGCGGCGCTGTAGATCAGCCGCTGGTCATCCTGGGTCCAGCTTCGGATCCCGAGCGGATCGGCGGTCCGGACGTCGGCCGCCAGGACCTCGTCGATCCCTTCGATTCGGGCCTCGACCGTCCAGCCGGCTTCGAGATCGCCGGGCGGCAGTCCGACCGTCACGGCAAGCTCCAGGGTGCCGGTCGCCAGGTCGTCGGCCAGGCCGGCCGTCACCCGCACGTCGGCGAGGTAGTGCGACGCCGTGGCATAGGCGAAGACCGTGCGGCTGATGCCGCCGTGCCACCATTGGTCCTGGTCCTCGATGTAGGTCGCATCCGACCACTTGACCACCGTGAGCCGCAGGGTGTTGGAGCCCGGCCGCAGGTGCGGGGTCAGGTCGAACTCCGAGGCGAGGTGGGAATCCTTGCCGACGCCGATCTCCCGCTCGTTCAGGCGCACGATCAGGACGCTCTCGGCCGCGCCGACGTGAAGGACGACGCGACGCCCGAGCCAGTCCGCCGGCACCTCGAAGTCGCGCTCGTAGACGCCGGTCGGGTTCGCGTCGGGGATCTCCGGCGGCCGGCCGGCGAAGGGCATCTGGACATTCGTGTAGTGCGGGACGTCCCACGTGCCGGCCATCGTCCAGAGGCTGGGGACCTCGGCCGTCGTCCAGTCCGGACCCGGTAAATCCTCTGGTCGGGCGAGCAGCTGGAACCGCCACGTGCCGTCGAGCGGGAGGCGGTCGGCCGGGCTGACGCTGTGCATCGGCAGCCGTCCGATGGCGGTCAGTTCGGGCGTCGTCCAGGCCGATGTCACATGGTCGATTGTGGCACGACGGATGCACCCCGGCGCGCCTTCCGTCAGACTCTGGCCGATGACCGCAGCCGATCGCCGAACGGCCCCTGACCGCCCAGCGGCCAGCGCCGCCATCGATCGGGCCGAGCTCGTGGCGACCCTGATCGCTCTGGACCCGCTGGCCGCCGACCAACCGGCCGGGATCCGGGTCGTGCGCGCTCCGGGACGGGTCAATCTGATCGGCGAGCACACGGACTACAACCAGGGCCTGGTCATGCCGATGGCCATCGATCGCCAGATTCGCCTGGCCTGCGTCGCCGCCGATGACCGGCGGGTCGAGCTGACCCGGCTCGATACGGGCGAGCGTCGAGCCTTCAACCTCGACGAGGAGCGCGCCGCGGATGGCACGTGGCTCGACTATGTGGCCGGGACGGCCTGGGCGCTGGCCGAGGCCGGGCTGCCTTTGCGCGGCCTGCGCGGCGTCATCGGCACGAACCTGCCGGCCGATGCCGGGCTGTCGTCGTCGGCCGCCATCGAGCTCGCCTCGGCCTGGGCACTGCTGGCGGACGACGCGGCGGGGCTCGACCGATTGCAGCTGGCCCAGATCTGCCAGCGAGCGGAGAACGGCTACGTCGGGGTCCAGTCCGGCCTGATGGACCAATTCGCCGAATCCTGTGGGGTGGCCGGTCACGCGCTGCTGCTCGACTGCCGCTCGCTCGACTGGCAAACGGTGCGCCTGCCGAACGGAATCGCGATCGTTGTCTGCCACACCGGGTCTCCCCGGCGACTCGATGGCTCCCAGTACAACCTGCGACGGGCCCAGTGCGACGCGGCGGTGGCCGCCCTGGCGAAGGTCGATCCATCGGTCCGCTCGCTGCGGGACGTCAGCCCAGAGCTCCTCGCGGCCGAGCGGCATCGGCTGGATCCCATCGTGGCCGCGAGGGCCGAACACGTCGTGGCCGAGAACGCCCGCGTCCTGGCGATGGTCGCGGCGCTCGAGGCGGGCGACCTGGCCGCCATCGGCCAAGCCCTGCGGGCCAGTCACGAGTCGCTGCGCACGCTCTACGAAGTGAGTTCTGCGGAGCTCGATGCGCTCGTCGAGATCGCCGACGGAGTGCCGGGCGTGGTCGGCGCGCGGATGACGGGCGCCGGCTTCGGTGGCTGCACCGTCAACCTCGTCCACGAGGGCGCCGTCGATGCCCTGCGCGAGGCGGTCATGGCGGACTACCCCGCCCGGACGGGCCTCACGCCGATGGTCTTCCCGGTCGCAGCGGCCGATGGAGCGGGTCTCCTTGCCTGACGTCGACGGCCGGTCGCATGAACCAGCCGGACGAATGGCCGGGGCAGCACCAGGGCGGCGCGATCGGCTACCGGCCGCGGGAGCGGATCGCGATCGCGGGTGCGGCAGGTGCCTGAGCGCCTGACCGGCCCGCTTCCGGCCGACGCTCGCGTCTTTACCGGGGCGTTAGACGCCCTCACGTACGATACGAATCCTTGTTGCTCCAGACCCTCACGGAGATCCGTTTCTTGACACCTCGGCACGTTCGACGCGTCGGCCTCCCACGGCCGGCGCGACCGCAGCCCCTCTTCGTCCTGCTCGCGACCGCCGCGCTGCTCTTCGGAGCCTGCAGCTCCAACTCCGCCACCACGGCCCCGACCGTGGCGCCAACCGCGATCCCGACGGCCCCGGCCCGGACGCCCCAGCCGACGGCCAACTCCCGGCCGAGCCTCGCGCCCAGCGCCTCGACCGGCCCGGCCGGTTCCGCCTCGCCGTCGGCCTCGCCCACGTCGACGGGCCCGCTGGCCTGGACCGACTGCGGCGCGCCGTTCGTGTGCGCCACGATGTCCGTGCCGCTCGACTACGCGAACCCGGCCGGCCGGCAGATCACCCTCGCCCTGATCAAGCTGCCGGCGACCGACCCAGCCCAGCGGATCGGCGAGCTCGTCACGAACCCCGGCGGACCGGGCGGCTCGGGCATCGACTTCGTCCGCCAGAGCGGCGCGACGACCTATTCGGACGAGCTCCGGGCCCGCTTCGACATCATCGGGTTCGACCCGCGCGGGGTCGGCGAAAGCACCCCGGTCGAGTGCGAGAACGGCCAGGCGCTCGATCGCCTGAACGGGCTTGATCCGACGCCTGACAACCAGGCGGAGATCGACGCGCTGATCGCCGGGGCGAAGGAATTCGACGCCTCCTGTGAGCGGCTGAGCGGCGACCTCCTGCCGTTCATGACGACCGTCGATGTCGCCAGGGACCTCGATCGGATCCGCGCCGCGCTGGGCGAGAAGAAGCTGACCTACTTCGGGTTCTCGTACGGGACCTTCATCGGCACGACGTACGCCGGCCTGTTCCCGGCCAACATCCGGGCGCTGGTCCTCGACGGGCCGATCGACCCAACCCAGAACCTCGTCGATCGGTCCGTGGCGCAGGCCAAGGGCTTTTCTGGGGCACTCGACCGCTTCTTCGCCGATTGTGCTTCGCGGCCGTCGTGCGGCTTCTACAACAACGGCCATCCGGCCGAGGCGTTCGACGCGCTGATGGCAACCATCGACGCGAAGCCGCTGCCCGCCTCGTTCGTGCCGGGTGGCCGGATCGTCGGCCCCGGCGAGGCATTCATCGGCGTCCTCACCGCGCTGTATTCGCGATCGACGTGGCCGTATCTCGAGCAGGCGCTCAACCAGGCGCAGAACGGCGACGGGTCTGTCCTCCTGCTCCTCGCCGACGCGTACAACGAGCGCAAGGCGGACGGGACGTTCTCGAACTCGCTGGCGGCCAACAACGCCGTCAACTGCACCGACTACCTGGCCCCGACCGACCCGCAGGTCTACGAGGATCTCGCGCCCAAGCTCGAGAAGGACGCGCCACGATTCGGCGAGGCCGTCGCGTACGGCGGGCTGTCCTGCGCGTTCTGGCCGGTCCATGCGAAAGCCGACCCGGGGGTGATCTCCGGGGCCGGTTCACCGCCGATCGTGATCGTCGGGACGACGGGCGACCCGGCGACGCCGTACTCCTGGGCGACGGCCCTCAACAAGCAGATGGTCACGAGCGTGCTCGTCACTCGCAAGGGCGAGGGCCACACGGGCTATGCCGACAGCGCCTGCGTCCAGGCCGCCGTCGATGCATATCTCGTGAATCTGAAGGTGCCGGCCGTCGGCACCACCTGCAACTAGGTTCGGGGGCGCCGGGTCGACCCGGCAGGCCCAAGGGATCGGGACTTCGTCGGCGCGAGCAAGCGAGGGGGACGACGTGGCCAGGGGTATCGGGTTGGGCATCGGGATCGTCGGTTCGGGCTTCATGAGCCGGACCTACGCCTACGGGATTCGCGAGCTGGTGCCGGACGCCCGCTGCGTGGCGGTCTTCGGCGGCAGCCGCGCCGCGGCTTTCGCGGCCGACTTTGGCCTGGCGGAGGAGCCGTCTCTGGACGCCCTGCTCGGGCGGCCCGACGTCGACATCGTCTTCCTCGGCAGCCCCACTCAGGCGCACCGGGACCAGGTCATCGCGGCGGCCGCAGCCGGCAAGCACGTCTTCACCGAGAAGCCGATCGCGGCGACGCTCCCGGAGATCGATGACATGATCGCGGCCTGCCGGGCCGCCGGCGTGCTGCTCGGCGTCAACTCCGTGACCCGCTGGCGGCGCGGCGTGCGGATGGCCAAACAGCTCGTCGATGACGGCGCGATCGGCCAGATCCGGATGATCCGGCACACCTATTCGCACCTCCAGGGCACGTTCAGCGATCCCAGCCACTGGATCCTCGATCCGAAGGCGGGCAGTCCGTTCCTGGACCAGGCGGCCCACTGCAACGACACGATCCGCTGGTTCGCCGGGGCCGACGCGAGCCTCGCGTTCGCGCTCTACGCGAACTACACGCCGGGACCGCCGCCGGACCAGAGCGCGATGGTGACGTACCTGTTCGAGAACGGGATCAGCTGTCAGATCTGGGCAAGCTACGAGTTCCCCCAGGCCATGGACCCCGAGAAATGGACGGGCGACTACCTCTTCGTCGGGTCGACGGGCATCATCGACGTCCAGTACCGGGGCACGCTCCGGATCCAGCGCGGCAACGGCTGGGAGACCCTCTACACCCACCCGCCGGTTCGCCAGCCCGACCCAGACGTCAATTTCGCGTACCCCTACGCCGAACAGGTCCAGGACTTCGTCGAGGCGATTCGCGACGGGCGCGAGCCCGAGGTGACGGGCGAGGTCGCCCGCAAGGCGATCGAGATGGCCCTGGCGGCGGACCGCTCGGCGCATGCGGGGGTCGCGGTCAGGCTGCCACTGGCGGACTGAACACCCGGCAGAATCGTCGGGCGGCAGCGGGCCGGCCCCCTCCGGGCCGATCCGGACTTCGGCCGCGATACCCCGACGAGGAGGCTCCCATGGATCGACAGCGGCTCATGCCCGGTGGGCACTGGACCTGGCGCGGCGGCCAGTGGTCCACGATCTCGCAGGGCTGGCGGGTCGGCAATCTCGTCTTCGTCGGCGGCCAGGTCGCGCTCGACGAGCATGGCGAAGTCATCGCCCCGGGCGACATCGAGGTCCAGACGCGCGAGGTCTACCAGGCGATCGAGCGGGTCCTGCACGAGGCCGGCGCGGAGCTCAGCGACGTCGTGAAGATCAACTCGTTCCTCGTCACGGATGCCACGGGCGAGGAGTACGACGAGTTCTGGCGAAGGATGGCCGGCGTCCGTCGCGACTTCTTCCCGGCCGAAGGTCCGTGTGGGACCGGCGTGATCGTTTCGAAGCTCCTGTACCCGGGCCTCGTCATCGAGGTCGAGGCGGTCGCCGTGATCCCGGACGAGCGGGTCGCGGGAGGCGACGCGGCCCAGGCTGGGCGCGCCCACTGACGTTCCGGACGCGGTCGGGCGCGGACCGACGCCGCCGCTGTCGGAGAACTGCAACGGATCCTCACGCCCCGATGGACCGTCCGGACGTGACCCAGTGGGAGCCTTGCCGCATGCCGATCAACGATCCAGACGGCAACCGGGTCCGCGACGCCATTGCGGCCCTTCGAGGGGCCCGCCTGCGGTTACACGAGGCGCCCCCGCACAGCGCGGCCGCCGAGGCTGCCGCGACAGAGATCGAGTGGCGCCTGGCGGATGTGCGGCGCGCCGTCCGGGCGCTCGATCGAACGGCCAGCGAGACCCAGCTCCGGCCTGCGGCATCGCCTGCGCCCCCGGGCAACCCCGCGATGCGGCCCGGGCAATCGTCCGGAGCCGCACCGGCCCGTCGTCCGCCGGCCGGCAGGCCGCACTAGGTTCTCGCGACCGGCCGAGCCCCCACGGCGCAGTCCGACGCGGAACGAGCACTGCGCGTGACGCAATAACGTCGATCGGGGTGGGGGATGGGGTGGCCTATGGGGGTCGAACCCATAACCTGCGGAACCACAATCCGCTGCTCTGCCGGTTGAGCTAAGGCCACCACGGCTGTCGTCACCGCCGCTCGGAAGCAATTCGCGGGCGCCGGCTCTAAAGCCACGGGAGTATACCGGCTCGCCACTGGCGGCGGGATTCGATCCCCGCGAGGCGCGGCGGGCGAGATGGACATCGCATCGGCGGAATCCAATGGTTTGAATGCCGCGCGGCTGTTCGATGCTGGCGTCCCACGACCCGGCCCGCGTCGCGAGCGGCATGTCGATCGTTCGGGCCGTCCAGTTCGAGTAACGAGGCGCCGTCTCCGAACTGCAACCCCGACCCGGGGCTCGTCTTTGCTAGACTCGCCTTCACCAGCGGACGCACCAGCGGACGGCTGACGTGACCGCGTTCCAGTGAGGATTGCATGGCGACGATGGCCACGCCCCGATTAAATCGGCTTCCGGTTGCCGAGCGCGGGATCACGATCGGCGACTTCCTCGTGCCGATCCGGATCGGTGAGCGCCTCTCCACGCGAGCCCGGCACGTGGTGCTCATCGTCATCGGGGCGCTGTTCATCGCTCTGACTGCCAACTTCGCGGTGCCCGTC
Organism: uncultured Chloroflexia bacterium; assembly: GCA_963716375.1. Classification (GTDB taxonomy): domain Bacteria; phylum Chloroflexota; class Limnocylindria; order Limnocylindrales; family CSP1-4; genus VGPE01. The sequence goes on from OY970306.1 coordinate 908,428, forward strand.
CCGGGTTCGCCCGTCCCGATCACCGGCCAGACCCTCTCGGTGCTGCTGGTCGGCGGCGCACTCGGCTTCCGGCGTGGCGTGCTGGCCACGTCGCTCTACCTCGTGCTCGGGTTCTTCCTGCCGGTCTACGCCGGCCACAGCTCGGGAATCGGAACGATCGCCACGATCCACGGCGGCACCATCGTGCTGGGCGCCACGGGGGGCTACCTCATCGGGTTCGTGCTCGCGGCGGGCATCGTCGGCCGCCTCGCCGAGCTTGGCTGGGACCGGCACCTGCCGGGCGCGGCCGCCGCGATGATCATCGGCAACATTTCGATCTACGTCGTCGCCCTGCCGTGGCTGGCCATCGCGACCGGTTTCTCCGTCGCCGACACGATCAACAAGGGCCTGATCCCGTTCATCCTCGGCGACCTGATCAAGCTGATCCTTGCCGGGGCGCTGTTCCCGCTTGCCTGGTGGATCGTCGGCCGGCGGCCCGGCGAACGCTGATTCCCCGGGCCGAAGGCGTCCTACCTGACGGCGGCTGACAGGCTGCGATAGGACTCCCGCAGGAGGCGCGCGACCTCGGGCCAGTAGGCACGGCCCGCACCGCGGGGACCATCCGGATCCTCGAAGGCGCCCCGATCGCGAACTTCCGCGGCCATGCCGCGCAGACGGCCGGCTTCCGCGACCCGTTCCAGTGGCACGTTGTAGAACGCGGCGTACAGGTGGGCGATCGCGTCGCCGGCGGCCGATCCCGCGGCCAGGCCGACCTCGCGCCGGACGACCCACCAGCCCAACTCCCAGCGGGCCACCTCGTCGAGATCGGTCGTGGCCGGCAGGCCGAGCAGCCGATAGCCTCGACCGATGTCGGGGGCGACGCGCTCGTAGTCGCCGTCGGAGCGGGCGAAACGGACCGCCGCTCGTGTCAGCAGGCTCGCGGAGGCGAGCGAGCGCGGCCACGATGCTCCGCCCTGTTCGTGCAGCGCCTTGACGAGCTGGCCGAACAGCCGGGCTGGCTGGCGCCGGTAGTACGCCTTCCACATGCGGAGTTCGAGTGTCGCCAATCGGTCGGGGTCGAAGCCGGCACCCCAGCGCTGCGGCGTCGGACTCGCGAGGGCAGGTGCGGCGGCGGTCGTTGCCGGGTCAGCTCCGCCCTGTTGGTCCGTCGTCACCATCGCCCTCCCCACGCCCCGAGACGTCCCCGCGCCCCGTCCGGCGTCCTCCCGACCATCGTAGGCCGCGGGGACGATCTCGCCGCCCCGGAATCCCATGCACGCTTAGCTCCGACGCTCTGCCTGCCGCCGACCGAGCCGATCGGACGCGGCATACTGTCGCCCATGCATGCCTCGTCCAGCGCCCCGACGACGACCTTCGCGCACGGCGCGACCGCCTTCGACCAGCCCGTCGACCCGCTCGCCGGGGCCGCGCTCCTCGCGGCGATCGGCTCGCGGCTGCCTGGGCTGCGCCTGCTCGTCGACGAGATCGACCGCGAGTCATATCGCTGCGACGAAACGCCGTATCTCTGGCCGGGCCTGCCGCTGGCCGTGGCGCTCCCGACAACCGTCGCCGAGGTCAGCGAGCTCATGCGGCTGGCCAGCGAGTTCCGGGTTCCGGTGGTCCCGCGAGGCGCCGGAACGGGCCTCTCGGGCGGCGCCGGCGGCATCAACGGCGGGCTGACGATCGCGTTCACCCGGATGGATCGCGTGCTCGAGGTGGACACGGAGAACATGCTCGCGGTGGTCCAGCCCGGGATCATCAACGCGGCGTTCAAGAAGGCCGTCTCGGAATACGGCCTGTTCTACCCGCCCGATCCGGCGAGCTACGAGATCTGCTCCATCGGCGGCAACCTCGGGACCAACGCGGGCGGCCTCTGCTGCGTCAAGTACGGCCAGACACGGGCCTGGGTCCTCGGCCTCGAGGTCGTCACGGCGGACGGTCGCGTGATCCGGACCGGCGGCAAGAGCGTCAAGGACGTGGCCGGCTACGGGTTGACGCAGCTCTTCGTGGGCTCGCAGGGGACGCTTGGGCTCGTGACCGAAGCGACGCTGCGATTGATCCCGACCCCGCCGCCGAAGGCCACCCTCCTGGCGTTCTTCGGCACGATCGAAGCCGCCGGGCGGGGCGTGGCCGGCATCACGGCCGCCGGCATCCTGCCGGTCACGCTGGAGCTGCTCGACCAGTTCACGATCGCCGCGGTCGACGACATGAATCATCTCGGCCTCGATCGCGACGCCGCGGCGATGCTGCTCATCGAATCGGACCTGCCGGGGTCCGAGGCGGATCGCGAGCTCGACCGCGCCACGGCAGCCTGCGAGGCGGCCGGCGCCACGCTGCTCGTGCGCGCCACCGATCCCACGGAGGCGGACTGGCTGCGGCAAGCGAGGCGGCAGGCGTACCACGCACTCGAGCGGATCGGGACCGTGAAGATGGAGGACATCGGCGTGCCCCGGAGCCGCGTCCCGGACATGCTGGTCGCCATCGAAGCCGTGGGCCGTCGGTACAACGCCCGGATCGGCACGTTCGGCCATGCGGGCGACGGCAACCTCCACCCGAACCTCGTCTTCGAGCGCGACGACCCCGACGCAGAGCGAATCACGGAAGCCGTCCGCAACGACCTCTACCGGATCGCGATCGAGATGGGCGGTACCGTCACGGCGGAGCACGGCATCGGCCTGGCCCGGCGCGACCACCTCGAGGCGCAGCTCGGCGTCGACGCGGTGGCCGTGATGCGCTCGATCAAGACGGCGCTCGATCCGCTGAACATCCTGAATCCCGACAAGGTCCTGCCGCCACTGCCGCCCGGCAGCGCCGTCGCGGGCGCGGCCGGCTAGCAGTCGTCGCGTGGCACTGCCGTCGGGCCCGCCCGGGCCCGGGGCGGGCCACGAACCCCTCCGACCGGCGAGGCCGCCGCTCGGACTGACGATCGGGCTGCTCCTGGCGGTCTCCATCGGGGCGCTCGAATCGCTGACCGTTCTCAGCGTCATGCCGCAGGTCGCACGCGACCTCGACGGCCTGGACCTCTACGGCTGGGTGTTCGCCGGGTTCTTCGTCAGCTCGGCGATCGCCATCCCGGTCGCCGCCCGGGTCATCGACGCCTCGGGATTGCGCTGGCCGTTCGCGGCCGGACTCGCCCTGTTCGGGGGCGGCCTGCTGGCGGCCGGGTTCGCGCCGACGATGCCGGTGCTCGTTGCCGCGCGCGTCCTCCAGGGCACGGGAGCCGGAACCCTGGCGGCCGTGACGTACGCCTCGGTCGTGGTCGTCTACGCGCCGCACGATCGGGCCCGGATCCTGGCGCTCTTCTCGAGCGCGTGGCTGGTGCCGTCGTTCGTCGGACCCGTGCTCGGCGGGCTGATCGCAACGCTCTTCGGCTGGCGTTGGGCCTTCCTCGCCCTGGCGGCGGTCGTGCCGATCGTGGCCGTCCTGGTGCTGCCCGCCGTGTCGCGCCACGACCGGCAGCGAGTTGGGCCCGATCCGTCGGTCTCGACCGATCGCGGCGTGCTTCCGCCGCCACCGATCCGCCGGGCCGCCTCGATCAGCCTGCTCGGCAACCTCGCGCTCTATGGCGTCATCGCCTTCGCCCCGCTCGCGATCACCGACCTGCGGGGCCAGTCCGTCTTCGACGCCGGAATCGCGATCGCCATCCTCTCGGTGTCCTGGGTGGCCGCCTCCTGGGTCCACCAGAAGTACGCCGACCGCTTCGAGTTCCGCGACTCCATCCGGGTCGGGTTCCTCGTGATGACCCTGGCGCTCGCCGTCGCGTGCACGCTCGTGGCGCCCCAGGTGCCGTGGGCGCTCGTCCTCGTGGCGTGGGTGGTCGTCGGACTCGGCGCCGGGGTCGCCTTCCAGGCCGTGAACCTGTTCGTCTTCGCGCTGGCGATGCCGGGTTCGGAAGGGCGCGCGACGTCCTCGGTCCAGTTCGCGAACACGGTCGGCGCGGCGATCGGGACGTTCGCCATGGGCGCGTTGCTGAACGCCGGACTCGGCGGCGGGTTCGGGCTCGAAGGAGCGCTGGCGCTCGTCTTCGTCGCGTGTCTTGGGTTGATGGCCCTGGCCACCGTGACCGCCTGGGGCCTGCCGCGGGTCGCGGTGGCCCTGGCGCACCTGCCGGGCGCACCGGGCCTGATCGTCGAGCCGCTACGGACTCCAGCTCGCGAGGATCCCATCGGCGATCCGGATCGGCGGCCGGCCGTCGATCGGGACCACGCTGAGGTGGGCCTGGCCGGTGTCGTCGATGCTGGGCAGAACGATCGCGTCGCCACGCGGTGACCAGATCGAGTGGCTCGGCGCGTACTGGTCGAAGAACGGCAGGAACTGGCTCGCGAAGAGTGGCGGCGGGCTGAACTCGGCAAGGACGGTCACGGTCCCGGACGCCACGTCCACGACCGAGACGCGCAGGCTCGGGTTCGTGGCGGCGAGGCGTGGCCCTGTCGCGGCCAGGCGCGGCACCGTGGCGGCCGCCAGGCGTGGCTCCGTCACGGCCGCCGGGCGCGGCCCGGTCGCGGCCAGGTCGACGGCCGACCCGTCGGTCCAGGCAGAGCCCCCATTCGTGCCGGGTGCCGTGGACGTGAGGACGGCGATGTGGCGACCGTCCGGCGACCAGAAGAAGGCGACGACCTGGTCCGCGACGAGCACACGATCCGTGCCGCTGGCCGCGTCGACCACGTGGAGCGGTCCGCTTGCCGGAGCATCGGGCCGGGTGGACGCGATCCAGGCCACGCGATCTCCCGTCGGATCGACCCCGAGGGCCGTCGGTCCCGGCACCGGGACGGCATGGCCCGTCCCCGCCCGCGGCCCGCTCAGGACGAGCTGCTGATCGGTTGAGCCGGACCCGACCACCCACGCTTCGAGGTCCCCGGCGCGATCGATGCCCGGTGCCCCGAAGAACCCGGGCGCCGGCAGAACCGGCGTCACCACCCGGTCCGAGAGTGCGATGCGATCGAGCGATCCGCCGGCCCCCGAGCCGACGTGGACGAGCAGCGACTCACTGTCGGCCGCCCAGGCCCAGTAGATGGGCTGGCCGCCCACGAGGCCTCGATCGACCCCCAGCGAGGTCCCGTCGAATTCGACCACGTGGAGGGCCAGGGTGGGCGGCTGGTTGGCGAGCCAGGCGAGCCGAGCGCCGGAGGGCGACCACTCGAGGTAGATCGGTGCGCTCGTCGGGCCGGTGCCGAGGGGTCCGATCCGACTAGTCCCGGCGCGATCGGTGAACACCCAGACCCCGGGGGCATTGTCGGCGCCGATGGCCGCGACGTGCCGGCCGTCCGGCGACCAGGCCGGGAAGATCACGGGCTGGCCGGCCGTGCCCAGCTGTCGCGAATCCGTCCCGTCGGGCGCGATCGTGAACAGCGTCCCGGTCGCATCGACGTAGGCGATCCGGCCGTCGGTTGCCAGGTCGCCGGCTGCCGGAGCCGAGGCCGAGGCGGCCGCGGACGGGCCGCTGCCGATCGATGGCGGGTTTGAGCCCGCCGTAGCGCTCGGTCCACCGCCGGACCCGGTTTGGCCGCTCGCGCCGGCGTCCGGGGTCGCGGTCGGGGGCGACGATCCGAGGGCCCCTGTCGAACCCGCCGATGACGACGGCGACGCCGGTGGCACGGCGTGGCCGCCGGAGTCCACCAATGCCAGCGCGGCAGCGACGCCGCCGATCAGCAGGAGAAGCGCGAGGCCGACCGCCGCGCGCGGACGGCCGGTGGCGGGTGACACGCGATCGACACCTCGGGGTTCATCCGCCGGCCGTGTCCCTGGCCTGCGCTGGCGCGATCCTACCCGCGCGTCGGCGGACCGTCCCGTGACAGGCAAGCTGACACGTGGCTGCGGTACGGTGGCCGCGTGAATCGACGGTGGCGCCCATGCAGCTGATCGACGGGCAGGTGGTCTGCAGCGCCACGGACCTCGTCGGCTACCTCGCCTGCGAGCACCTCACCAACCTGGAGCGGGCGGCGACGGCCGGCCTCGTCAGGCGACCCGTGCGGGACGATCCGGAGATCGACGTCATCGCGCGCCGCGGCCTGCAGCATGAGCAGCGGTTCCTCGAGGGCCTTCGCGCCGCCGGCCGCCAGGTGACGGAGGTCATCCACGACAATTCCGTCATGCGCGACGTGGCGGGCCTGCGCGGCGCCGCCGATGAGACGATCGCGGCCATGCGCCGCGGCGACGAGGTCGTCTACCAGGCCACGTTCTTCGACGGCCGCTGGCGGGGCCACGCGGACTTCCTGATCCGCGTCGCCACGCCGAGCGATCTCGGGCCGTGGAGCTACGAGGTCTGGGACACGAAGCTCGCCCGCCACACGAAAGGTGGCGCCCTGCTCCAGATGGGCCTCTACGGCGAGCTGCTGGAGGCGATCCAGGGTGTGGCTCCGGCGCGGATGCACGTCGCCCTCGGCGGGAGCGAGCGACGGGTCGAGTCGCATCGGGTCGCCGACTATGCCGCCTACGTCCGGCTGATCAAGCGCGAGTTCGAGGCGTTCATCGCCTCCGGCGAGCCGGCGTTTCCGCCGCCCACGCGACCGGACCCGGTCGAGCACTGCGACGTCTGCCGCTGGAGCCGCGACTGCCAGATCGCTCGTCGCCGGTCGGACGACCTCTCCCTCGTGGCCGGCATCACAGGCCGCCAGCGGCGCGGGCTGCGAGAACACGCGGTCACGACGCGGCGCGGCCTCGCCGGGCTGCAACTGCCGATGCTCTGGCAGATCGAGGGCGTCCACGAGGACACGCTCGCCCGGATCCACGATCAGGCCCGTCTCCAGGTCCAGGGCCAGCGCGAGGATCGGGTGCTCCATGAGCTCCTCACACCGCGGCGATCCGACGACAGGCGAGCTCGAGCCCAATCGCGGCCTGCTGTCGCTGCCGGAACCCTCGCCGGGCGATCTCTTCTTCGACATCGAAGGCGACCCGTACGCGCTCGAGGACGGCGTGGACTACCTGTTCGGGGTGCTCGAGCCGGGCCGGTCTCGACGCCGGCGGTGAGCCCGTCTTCCACAGCTTCTGGTCACGCGACGCGGCCGGCGATGTGACCCTGGCCGGCGAGAAGCAGGCGTTCGAGGCCCTGATCGACTTCTTCATGGCGCGCCTCGAGCGGGACCCGGACCTCCACATCTACCACTACGCCCCGTATGAGCCCACGGCGATGGGCCGCCTGATGGGCCGCTACGGCACGCGCGAGGCGGAGATCGATCGGCTGATGCGCGGCCAGGTCTTCGTCGACCTCTACCGGGCCGTTCGGCAGGGCATCCGGGCGTCCGTCGAGAGCTATTCGATCAAGAAGCTCGAGCCGCTCTACGGGTTCGAGCGGACCATCGATCTGCGGGACGCTGGTTCGAGCATCGTCGCCTTCGAGGCGTGGCTGGAGCTGGACGAGGACCCCGGCCGCGATTCCGGGATCCTCGATCGGATCGAGGGCTACAACCGCGACGACTGCGTCTCGACCTGGAAGCTCCGGGACTGGCTGGAGGATCGGCGCGACGACCTGGCGCGCGACCTCGGCGAGGCGATCCCGCGGCCCATCGCCCTGGATCCCAACCCGACTCCGGAACTCTCGGAGCGACTCGCCCGCGTCCAGGCGGCTGAACAGCGACTGACGGCCGGGGTCCCGATCGACGCCGCGGAGCGCACGCCGGAACAGCAGGCAGCCTGGCTGCTGGCGCAGCTGCTCTCCTGGCATCGTCGCGAGGAGAAGTCGAGCTGGTGGCGCTGGTTCGAGCTGCTCAACAAGCTGACGGACCAGGAGCGGATCGAAGAGCCCGAGCCCATCGGTGGCCTGACGTACGTCGGCGAGATCGGCCGGGAGAAGCGATCGGTCATCCACCGCTACCGCTTCCCGGCCCAGGAGCACGACATCTCGGCCGGCCGCGGTGTCACGGATCCCGAGACCCACTCGTCGCCGGGCACGGTTGTCGACGTCGACCCGGCGGCCGGCACGATCGACCTGCGACGCGGACTCACGAGCTCGGCGCGGCATCCGACGTCGCTCGTGCCGGATCTCGTGGTCCAGGCGACGGCCCAGAAGGAGAGCCTGCTGCGGATCGGCGAGTGGGCCGCCGAGCACGCGATCGACGCGGCGGGTCCGTATCGTTCGGCGCGGGACCTCCTCCTGCGGCACGCGCCGGCGGTCGGGCAGGCGCCCGGCCAACCGATCGTGCGGTCGGGCCAGTCGGACGGCGCGGCTGCGCGGGAGGCCGTGCTGGTCCTCGGCCCGGGCTGTCTCGCGATCCAGGGTCCGCCGGGCTCGGGCAAGTCGACCCTCGGCGCCGAGATGATCGTCGACCTCGTTGTCGCCGGTCGCCGGGTCGCCGTCACGGCCAACAGTCACAAGGTCGTCGGCGGCCTGCTCGACAAGGTCGACGAGGCGGCCCGCGAACGGGGCGTCAGGGTGCGCATTGGCCAGAAGCCCGCCAGCAGGGAGGAGGGCCCGACGTGCGCGGCCGCCGCCTCCCTCGCGACCAATGACGACGTCCGCGAGGCGCTCGTCGCCCGCAACTTCGATGTCGTCGGTGGCACGACCTGGCTCTGGGCACGAGACGAGTTGGCCGGCCTCATGGACGTCCTGTTCGTCGACGAGGCGGGCCAGATGTCACTCGCCAATGCGATCGCGATCGCCCCGGCGGCGACCGGCCTCGTCCTGCTCGGCGATCCGCAGCAGCTCGACCAGCCGCTGCAGGGGAGCCATCCGCCAGGGGCCGACCGGTCGGCGCTCGGCCATCTGCTCGAACTGCACGCAACCATGCCGCCGGAGCTCGGGATCTTCCTCGAGAAGACGTGGCGGCTGCATCCGGACATCTGCGCCTACACCTCGGAAGCCTTCTACGACGGCCTCCTCGAGTCGGAGGCCGGCCGCGAGGCCCAGCTGGTTGCCGGTACGGCGCCACTCGACGGGGTCGGCGTGGTTTACGTGCCCGTCGCGCACGCCGGCAACGACAACGATTCGGACGAAGAAGCGGCCGAGATCGCGCGCCTGGTGCGCGGCCTCCTTGCCGCGGCGCCGCGCTGGCGGGACGCCGACGGTGACTGGCGGCCGTTGACGGCGAACGACGTGCTCGTGATCACGCCCTACAACGCCCAGGTCCGGACGATCGGGGCGGCGCTGCCGGGGATCCGCGTCGGCACCGTCGACAAGTTCCAGGGCCAGGAGGCGCCCATCTCGATCTATTCGATGGCGACCAGCAGCCCCGAGGATGCGCCGCGCGGCATGGAGTTCCTCTACAGCCTCCACCGGCTCAACGTCGCGACGTCGCGGGCGCGCTGCCTGGCGATCGTGGTGGCCAGCCCGGAGCTGATCCGCGTTCGCTGCCGGACCCCGCGCCAGATGCGGCTGGCCAACGCGTTCGCTCGCCTCATCGAGGTCGCGGCCGAGCAGGCGACCCGACGCGGCACGGGCGAATCCACGGCCGCCGAGGTCGTGACAGCCTAGGTGACACGGCGCGGGTCGAGGATCCGGGTCATGGAAGCCATGAAGCTCGTTCCGCTCCCGTCCAATCCGACCCCGGTGATGGCGCCCCGGATCGATGTCCTGGGCGACCGCCTCGTCGTCGAGCGGGTCACGCTCATCGACCCGGCCGCCGCGGCCTTCGTCGCCGACCGGCCCGCCGACGAGCGGCCCGCGCTCATCGAGCGGGCCCTGCGAATCGGCCTGACCGCGCTCCAGCAGGCCGGCGTGAACGTCAACGTGGACGTCGTCCGGCGCGAGTTCGAGCTGCTTCTCGCCCAGACGCAGAGCACGAACGACAAGGCCGCTCGCGCCCTGGAAGAGATGCTGCGCTCCAACTTCGCCGACGGCGATGGCCGTCTGCCGCGGACCCTGGAAAAGTTCCTCGGCAATCGCGGCCAGCTCCAGGCCTTCGTCGGGGAGCTGTTCGACGAGACGAAGCGGGACAGCGCCATCGGCCGGATGCGGACGCTGCTCGGGACGTACTTCGACGGCGACGCGTCGCGGCTCGCGCTCCTGCTCGACCCGACGCGGCTCAACTCGCCGCTGCACCAGTTCCGGACGGAGGTCAGCGAGGGATTCGCGCGCCTCAACGACCGGCTGACCGCCATCGAGGCCGCCGCCCAGGCCCGTGGCGCCGAGCGATCGCGTTCGTCGGCCAAGGGCGCCGATTTCGAGGACCTGCTCGAAGGGATGCTGGCCGAGATTGCCCGCGGCGGCAGCGATCTGCTCGACCGCACCGGCGACGAGCAGGGCGACACGATCCGCTCCAAGAAGGGCGACTTCGTGCTGAGTCTCAATCCGGCCCTGACGCGCGGCGTGGACCTGCGGGTCGTCATCGAGGCCAAGGACCGGGCGATGTCCGGTCGGGCGATGCGGGACGAGCTGCGAGACGCCAAGGCGAACCGTGGGGCGGCAGTCGCGCTCGTCGTGTTCAGCCCGGCCCATGCCCCGACGGGCATCGCCCCGTTCGACGTCCGCGCCGGCGACGTGTACTGCGTCGTGGATCCGGACGCGCCGGACCAGGCGGCCCTGGAGGCCGCGGTGCGCCTCGCGCGCCTGCTGGCGCTCGCCAGCCTGCGCGAGGCCGAGGTGGAAGTCGACGCAGCCGCGGTCGGCCTGGCGCTGACCGGCATCCGCGAGCAGCTGGAGCTCATTCGCGGGCTCAAGTCCCACCTGACATCGATTTCGGGAGCCGCGAAAGAGGTCAGCGGCGGCCTCGACCGGCTGCGCGAGGGCGTGCTCGCCAAGGTCTGCGAGGCCGAGGCCGAGTTGCGCGCGGCCGTGGTGGACTCGCGCCAGCCGCTGGTCTGACGCGCTCGATCGGGCAGGGATGGCGCGCCATCCGCAAGGCGAACGCAACCAACGGCCCGGCGATGGCGATCCGGGCAGTTGCGCGACGGCGCTATATTCACCGTCCGGACACTCCGCGAGACGGAGGCCCGCCAACTGAGGGACGTCAATGGCGCGCGCAATGTGGAAAGGGGCCATCCAGTTCGGCCTCGTGACGATCCCGGTGAAGCTGTACCTCGCGACGGAATCGGGCCGCGGGATCGCCTTCAACATGCTTCACAGGACCGATCTCAGCCGCATCCAGCTGAAGACCTTCTGCGCGGCCGAGAACGAGCAGATCGAGCGCTCGGACACGGTCCGCGGCTATGAGTGGGCGCCCGCCCAGTACGTCGTGATCACGGACGAGGATCTCGAGGCCGTGCCGCTCAAGACGGTCCGGTCCATCGAGATCGAGCAGTTCGTGCCGAAGGACGAGGACACGGGCAACACGCGGTTCGTCGAGAAGGCCTATTACCTGGAACCGGACGCGATCGGGCGCAAGGCATTCGGACTCCTCAAGGAGATCCTCGCCGAGAAGGGCCTGACGGCCATCTGCAAGGTCGTCATCAAGGATCGCGAGGCGCTCGCGGCCCTGGATCCGTTCGGGCCGACGATGCTCCTGACGACCCTCGCCTGGCCCGATGAGATCCGGGACATCAAGGATCTCGATCTGCCCACGGAAACGCCGGTCTTCAAGCCGGCCGAGCGGGCGATGGCCGAGCAGCTGATCGCGGCCATGACGGGGCCGTTCAATCCGGCCGAATACCACGACGAGTATCGCGAAGCGCTGATGAAGGTCATCGAGTCCAAGGTGGAAGGCAAGCAGGTCTTCACGCCGCAGGCCGCCGAGACCGGCAGCAACCTCGTGGACCTCATGGCCGCCCTCGAGGCGAGCGTCGAAGCCACGCGCCAATCCCGCGACGCGGCGGGCAAGCCCGTCTCCGTCAAGGAGGCCCGGGCACGATCCGCGGCGCGATCGTCGGAAGGTTCGGGCGGCGGGGCCGGGGCCGCGTCGGCATCCAGCTCGAAGTCCGGCGGGGCAACGACGCCGGCCGCCACGACCGACGAAGCGGACGAGGTTCGGCCGGCCCGCCGCAAGAAGAGCGCCTGAGCGGATCCGCCGCCCGCGGACCCGGCTGACCCGTGCCGCTCGAGCGCTATCGGGACAAGCGCGACTTCGCGAAGACGCCCGAACCCACGGGCGGAGCGCTCTCGAAGGTCGCGCCGGATCGCGGCCGATTCGTCGTCCAGCGCCATCGCGCGACGCGGCTCCACTACGACTTCCGCCTCGAGATCGGCGGTGTCCTCGTCAGCTGGGCCGTCCCCAAGGGCCCGAGTCTCGACTCGACCGTGCGGCGCATGGCCGTGCACGTCGAGGATCACCCGATCGAGTACTTCGACTTCGAAGGCGTGATCCCGGCCCGCCAGTACGGTGCGGGCGACGTGATCGTGTGGGACTGGGGGACCTGGGAAGCCGAGGCACCGACGCTCGATGCGGCGAGGGGCGTCAGCGACGGCGAGCTGAAGTTCCGGTTGTTCGGGGAGAAGCTCAAGGGCCGCTTCACGATCGTCCGAACGGGGCGAGGTGAACGGCGCACGAGTGGCGGGGAAGGCGAAGGCGACCCGTGGCTGCTCCTCCACAAGCGCGATGAGTTCGCGGTTCCCGGCTGGGATGCCGAGGCCTTCCCGCAGTCCGTCAAGACCGGTCGCACGAACGACGATGTCGTGGCCCAGCGCGACGCGATCTGGGTCAGCAAGGCCCCCGCGGCCCAGGCGGAGATCGATCTCGCGGCGGCCGTGGAAGCCCCGATGCCGGCCTTCATCGAGCCGATGCTGGCGACACTGTCGGCGAATCCGTTCGACAACCCCGACTGGCTGTTCGAGGTCAAATGGGACGGCTACCGGATCGAGGCCGTCGTCCGGGACGGCAAGGTCCGGCTCTGGACGCGGAACGGCAAGGACGGCGAGGGCTACTTTCCGGGCCTCCTGTCACCCCCGACCTGGATCGATGCCCGGGAGGCAATCGTCGATGGCGAGGTCGTCGCGCTGGCGCCCGACGGCAGCCCCGATTTCGGCCTCCTCCAGGAGCGGATCAGCCGCGGCCATGGCCTTCCGCGGAGCGCTGCGAAGACCGGTGCCGCGAAGACCGGTGACGGGACTCCCGGCCCGGCCGCCGATCCTGACGGCCCGGTCGCTCCCCTCGTGTACCAGGTCTTCGACCTGCTCTACCTCGACGGCCGGTCGCTGCTGCGAGTCCCGCTCGAGGATCGCAAGCGCCTGCTGCGGAGCGTCCTGCGCGAGCAGGATCGGGTCCGGTACGCCTCGCATATCGATCGCGACGGACGGGCCGTCTATCGACGCCGCCGAGGAGCGACATCTCGAGGGCATCATCGGCAAGCACCGCCACAGTCTCTACGAGCCCGGCCGCCGCTCGACCAACTGGCTGAAGTTCAAGGTCCGGCCGGAGCAGGAACTCGTGGTCGGCGGATTCCTGCCAGGGGAGGGGACGCATCGCGAGCTCGGGGCGGTTCTCGTCGGCGTGTATGAGGCCGGCCGGCTGCACTACGCGGGCCGCGTCGGCAGCGGCTTCGACACGCGGACGCGGCGCCAGCTGCGCGACCAGCTCGACGGCCTCGTCCGGGACCAGCCGGCGTTCGATCCCGCCCCCGAACGAACCGGCGACCTTCGAGACGCGCGCTGGACGGAGCCGACCATCGTGATCCGGGCGGAGTTCTCGAACTGGACCCGGGACGACCTCGTGCGACAGGCGTCGTTCAAGGGCTTCGAGCCCGAGAAGGACCCGCGCGACGTGATCCGCGAACGGCCGGTCTCGTCAGCCGACGCCGAACGAGCGGCCGAGGCCGCCACGGCGCAGGATGAGGAGGTGACGTCCGACGCACGGCCGGCGAAGAAGCGATCGAGCCGCACCGGCAAGGGGTCCGGCGCGGACGCGGGCCCGGACGGGGGCGCGGACCGAGGGGCGAAGGCAGCCACGTCAGCGACTGCCGGCGAGCCCGGCGCAACACCCGCCGGGCCGGGTTCAGGCGCCGCGTCGGTCCGCCTCGCCCAGGCCGCTTCGCCCGACGAGCTCGAGGCGCTCGATCGACTCGGGGCCGAGGGCACCTGGCTGGTCGGCGGCGAAGAGCTCAAGCTCACCAACCTCGACAAGCCGCTGTTCGCGCCGGGCCCCGACGGGGGCGACCCGATCACCAAGCGCGAGCTCGTGCGCTATTTCGCCCAGATCGCCCCGGCGATGCTGCCGCACCTCGCCGAACGGGCCCTCAACCTCCACCGCTTCCCGAACGGCGCGGACAAGCCCGGCTTCTGGCAGAAGGACATCCCGGCCTCGGCGCCCGCCTGGCTGCGGCGATGGCGCGAAACCGGCGTCGACGCGCGTGAGGCCAACGAGCACCTGATCGCCGATCGCGTCGCCACCCTCGCCTGGCTCGGCAACCAGGCCGCCTTCGAGATCCACGCGTGGACGTCGCGGATCGAGGCGCCGTTCGTGCCGACCTACGCACTGATCGACATCGATCCCGGCCCGCAGACGCGCTGGGAGGACGTGCTGACCCTCGCCCGGCTGTACCGGGCGGCCCTCGACCACCTCAAGGTTCGGGCGTATCCGAAGTTGACCGGCCGGCGCGGTATCCAGGCGTGGATTCCGGTTCAGCCCATCTATTCGTACGCGCAGACGAGCGACTGGATCGAGAAGATCTCGCGCGCGGTCGGGGCGATGGTCCCGGATCTCGTCAGCTGGGAGTGGAGCGTCGCGGATCGGCGCGGCCGGGCCCGCCTCGACTACACCCAGAACGCGACGATCAAGACGCTCGTGGCGCCCTACGCCGTGCGTCCCGCCCCTGGCGCGCCGGTCAGCGCCCCGATCGACTGGGACGAGCTCGACGATCCGGACCTGCGGCCGAACCGGTGGACGATCCGGACCCTGCCGGCGCGGGTCGCCGAGATCGGCGATCGCTACGAAGGCCTGTTGCGCGACCCGCAGGTGCTGCCGCCGCTGACCTGACGAGCCGTCAGGCCTCCTGCGGCTGATGCGGCACGCCGCCCGGCGGCCGTCGGAGCGACCACCAGTTGCGGGCCGCCCGTGTCGTCGTCTCCCAGTGCGCCCGAATCGACGGCCCGGCGACGAGTGGAACGACTCCCACCAGGATCGCCAGGCTGCCGTACCAGATCACCGGCAGCGCCAGGAGGCAGCCGACCGGCACGGTCCAGCGGCGGTTCGTGCGGGCGCCCCAGACGATGACCAGCGCCCCGATCGGCGCCCGCAGCAGCAGCGGCACGGGCAGTGAGCCCGACGTGATCGGCGTCGTGGCGTTGCCCGAGAGGACCTCGATCCAGTCGCGTCCAGACGCCGGTCCGCGTGGTCAGGATCGAGAGGCCGATGACGGCCGCCGTGGCCCCGAGCGCGATCGTGAGATTGCGCCACTCGCGTCGGACGCCGAACCAGATCAGCCCGATCCCCGGCGTCACCTTCGTCAGCAGCACGAATGACCAGGTCGCGGGCCAGCGGAACCCGAACACGATCGCCGCGGCGAGGAGCAGGCTGATGTTGCCGCCCAGCAGTTCCGGCAGGGTGACGACGAGGATCACCCCGAGCAGGACTGGTCCGACCATCAGCAACGTGGCGATCATCAGGACGATCTCCCAGGCGGCCATGAAGCCCTGCCAGGGGAGTGCCCGGAGCGGGGCGATCAACTGCAGGAAGGCCGGCGAGTAGAGGTACGCGTCGTGGTCGCCGACCCGCGAGGTCAGGTACGGGTGATCGAAGATCGCCGTCCAGTACGGCCGCGCATCGTGACCCGTCCCGAGCCCGTTCCAGTCATAGGGCGCGGCGAGGTAGGCGACAACGGACCAGATGAAGATCGCGATGGCGGCACTGGCGAAGACCATCAGGCGCCGGCGGCGCGGCGTGAGGCTCGGCAGGCTTGCCAGGCTGGGCACTGTCACCGTCTGAGAGTACCCGACGAGTCACGGCATCGGGCCCGACGGCGGCGGAGCGACGTCAGCGAAACGCTGCGAGCACGTCCCGGTCGAGGCGCTCCATGGCCGCCACGGTGCGCTCGGCATCGGTCTCCCCGAAGGCAAAGGCGAGCTCCGTGACGCCCTCGGCGGCAAAGGCACGGACCTCCGCGATCATGTCGTCCGGGTTGCCCGTCATCGCGTAGCCGCTGCCCTGCGCACCATCGAATCGGACGCCGACCCGGCCGGAGATCCAGGGCGCGGGACGGCCCGCCGCGGCCGCCGCCGCCCGAACGACCGGCACGCGCGCCGCGAACTGTGCGGGCGAGGTGGAGCTGCCGTGGTAGCCGTCGGCGAGCGTGCCCGCGCGCCGCAATGCAGCCTCGGCCCCTCCGCCGACGACGATCGGCAGCGCGACGCCCTGCGGCGGCAGCGGCCCGAACGTGAAGTCGTCGAACGAGAAGAAGCGGCCAAGGAACGGCGTCGTGGCGCCGGACCAGAGGTGGCGCCACAGTCGGATCGTCTCGTCGAGGTAGGCGCCCCGGCTGTGGAAGACGTCGCCCGCGCCGAGGGTCGCGAACTCGATCTCGTTCCAGCCGACGCCGACTCCGGCGATCACGCGGCCCCGAGTCAGCGCGTCGAGCGTCGCCAGCTCCTTGGCGACGATCAGGGCGTTGCGCATCGGGACGACGATCACGCTCGTGCCGAGCCGGAGCCGCGTCTGCCGCGCGCCGACGTGGGCGAGGGTGACGATCAACTCGAAGATCTCGGCGTAGGCCGCGGCCGTCGCGTGGGGCACGATCAGGTGGTCGGTCGTCCAGGCGCTGCGCCAGCCGAGCCGTTCGGCCGTCTCGGCGGCCGCCTCGATGGCCTCGGCGTTGGCGCCCGTGGGCATCGTCGGGAGGATGATTCCAAAGTCCATCGAGCGATGGTAGCCGCGCCAGGCCGGCGGCGCGGTCCCGTTCGGGCGGCGCGGTCTCGTTCGGACGACGCAGTCTCGCCGGATGCTCAGCCGGCGGGCGCAGCCCCGTCGTCGCCAAGGTCGAGCAGCAGCGCCGCCAGCTCGCGGGCGTTCGTCGACCCGTAGTTCGCGTAGCAGTTGTTCATGAGGACGTGCGTCTCGCGGACCTGGTTGGCGAGATCGCGGATCCGGGGGACCCACTCGCCGAGCTCGGAGCGGTCGTAGAGCCAGCGGAACCGTTCGACGGTCTGGACGTTCTGCGCCTCCCACGTCGCGGTGCGGCGGCCGTGGAAGCGGACGATCGCGAGGTCGGGCGACGTCGCGGCGACGATCGGCGGCAGGCTGCTCTTGAAGCCCTGGGGGCCGTCGATCACCACGAGCGGGATCGCGTTGTCGCGCAGGAACCGCTCGGTCCGTTCGAGATTCTTCTCGTTGAACCAGCTGCCGTGGCGGAACTCGACGGCACTGACGAGGTCGCCGAGGCGGTCGCGGGCCTCCAGGATTGCCGCCCGGTTCTCCGACGAGGGGAAGAACCAGCGCGGGTACTGGAGCAGGATGGAGCCGAGCTGGCCACCCGCCCGGAGTGGCTCGATGCCTTCGCGAAACAGCCGCCAGACCTCGTCCCAGAGCTCGGCCGGCAGGTCGCGGCCGTACAGCCGGGCCTTGGCGGCGAGCTCCGGCGGGCAGTGCCGTCCGGATGTCCTTCGGCAGGCGCTTCGTCTCGGTCGGCTGGCCGGTCATCAGGGCGTGGGCCTTGATGTCGAACGTGAAGTCGGGCGGCGTCCGCTCGCGCCACAACTCGGCGGTCCGCGCGGACGGCAGCGCGTAGTACGTCGCGTCGACCTCGACGAGCGGGAACTGGCTGGCGTAGTACTGGAGCCGCTCCTCGGCCGTGTCGGCGCCGGCCGGGTAGAAGACGCCCGGCGCAACCATGGTCGGGTCCGTCCAGGACGCCGTCCCGAAGCGGATCTCGTGGCCCGGCTCGAACTCGATCGGCTCGCGCGCCCGCTCGAGGACGTCGGCGGCGCGCTCGAAGGCGCCGGCCGGTCCCGGATCGTGCTGGGCATCGAGATCGTCGGCGGGATAGGACATCGATCGATTGTAGGAGCCGGCCCGGCTGGGATTCGCCAGGACGGTCGGGCATAGTGACGACGTGCAACTGCCCGAGACGCGGTACGCAACCTCCGGCGATCTCTCGATTGCCTACCAGGTGTTCGGGGACGGGCCGCTCGACATCGCCCTCGATGTCTGGTGGTTCAACAATGTCGATGCGCAGTGGGACGTGCCGCCGCTGGCAAGGCTGCTCGGTCGATTCGCCACGTTCAGTCGCGTGATCGTCTTCGACAAGCGCGGCCTGGGTCTGTCCGATCCCGTGCAGTTGAGCGCGCTTCCATCACTCGAGCAATGGATGGGTGACCAGCTGACCGTTCTCGACGACAGCGGGATCGAGCAGGTCGCGATGGTCGGCGGGAATGGCGGCGGCCTCATGCCGATGCTCTTTGCCGCGACCTCGTGAATCGGGTCGAGGTCGGCTGCCGGGTACGTCATCGAGCGATTGTAGGAGGGCCTCCGAATCGACTGGCCGGGCCCTCTCATCATTAACCTTTACGTTAACGGCAAGGTTGTCTAGAATAGCGACGTGACCGACACGACCGATCGTCCCAGCGTCGAGTCCGGGGATCTCGCGCCCGACATCGAACCCCGCCTGCTGCGGATCCAGGAAGTGGCCGCCGAGACGGGCCTGACGACCCGCACGATCCGCTACTACGAAGAGATCGGGATCCTGCGCCCCGCGGCCCGCTCCGACGGCGACTACCGCCTCTACGACGAATCGGACGTCGAGCGCATCCGCCACATCCGCGAGATGCGCGACGTGGCCGGCTTCTCCCTCGCCGAAGTGGCGCAGATGCTCGAGGACGAGGACGCCCGGGCACGCAACCGGGCTGCCTACAAGGCCACGGACGACGTCGCGCTGCGGCGCAGCCTGGTCCTCGACAACCTCGAACGCGCCGATCGCACGGCTGCCACGCTGCGGGCGAAGTCGGACCGGCTGGCGGAGATGATCGCCGAGGTCGATGCGCGTCGCGGACGCCTGCGCGCGGCTCTGGACACGCTGTCGGAGTCGAACGAGGCCAGGCGATGACCGCGGAAGGCGCCACCGTCGCGCCGCGAGCCGGCGTCGTGGATCCGGCCACGCCGGCCGATCTCTGGTGGGTCCTGCTCGTCACGAGCATCGACGCGCTGCCGGCCGCGCTGCCGAACGGTGCGGGCGTGTCCCGCCGGAAGGCCGGCGCATGACCGCGATTCGCTCGGTCAGGGGCTTTCGTGCCTGGACCGCGTTCCGTCATCGCAACTATCAGCTGTTCTTCTTCGGCCAGCTCATCTCGCTGATCGGGACCTGGATGCAGGCCGTCGCCCAGGACTGGCTGGTCCTGTCGCTGACGAACAACCCGTTCTACCTCGGGCTCGTCGCCGCGGTCCAGTTCACGCCGGTCATGATCCTCGGCCTGTTCGGCGGCCTCATCGCCGACCACCTGCCCAAGCGCCGGACGCTGATCGGCACCCAGACCATTGCGATGACCCTCGCGTTCCTGTTGGCCATCGATGTGTTCACGGGTTTCGTGCAGGTCTGGCACATCTTCGTCTTCGCGTTCCTGCTCGGCTGCGTCAACGCCTTCGACATGCCGACCCGCCAGTCCTTCGTCGTCGAGATGGTCGGTCGCGAGGACGTCGGCAACGCGGTCGCCCTCAACTCTGCGATGTTCAATTCGGCGCGGATCATTGGGCCGGCACTGGCCGGGATCGCCATCGGCGTCTTCGGGGTGGCGCTGAGCTTCTTCCTCAACGGCCTCAGCTACATCGCCGTGATCCTGAGCCTGCACCTGATGCGCGAGAAGGATCTCCACCCGGCCCCGACGATTCCCCGGCCGTCATCGGTCCGCGGCGTCGGGGTCAACCTGCGCGAAGGTCTCTCGTATGTCCGGCGGACGCCGATCGTGCTGTTGGCCGTCCTTCTCGTCGGCGGCGTGTCGACGTTCGGCGTCAACTTCAGTGTCTCGGTGCCGCCGATGGCCAGGGATGTGCTCAACGTCGGGGCGACCGGCTACGGCTTCCTGATGGCCGCGACCGGCATCGGCTCGCTGGTGGCGGCGCTCGTGATCGCGACCCGCGGCCGGCCGTCGGTCCTGGTCATGGTCGGTGGCGCGATCATGCTCGGCCTGCTCGAGGTCGCGTTTTCGTTGAGCCGCTCGTTCCCGCTCTCGCTGCTGTGCATGTTCGGCGTCGGCTTCGGCCTGATCAGCATGGCCGCCACGGCCAACACGCTGATCCAGCTGAACGTGCCGGACCGGTTGCGGGGCCGGGTCATGAGCGTCTATCTGACGGTGTTTGCGGGATCGACGCCCGTCGGTGGCATCGCAACGGGGGCTGTCGCAGCGACCCTGGGCGCAGCGATCGCGATGTTCCTGGCCGGGCTCCTCTCGGCGATCGTCGGTCTCTTCGGCTGGCTCTACGTCGTCCGGACGCCGGGCCTGAAGCGGCAGGCCAACGCCGACGCCGCGCGCTTCGGCCCCCCGGACGTGGCGGCTGCTGGAGTGCCGGCGATCCAGGGGACCGCGTCGGTCGCGGCCGCAGAGGGGTCGGCGGTCACCTCGATGCCCCTCGTCGAGGCGCTCGCGACAATCGGGCCAACCGGCGACGGGATCGCGATCGGGTTCGGGACCGGCGGCGAGGTCACCGCGCCACACAGCTGAGACCGAGGCAAGTCGGGACCTGCGGAACAGCCAGGGTCGGCCTCGGCGAACTGGCCGCCCGAGCCGGGACGCTCGCCTACAGCGTGATCGGCGGGCCCCACCAGACGCTGGCGGCGATGATCACGTAGAGCCCGATCAGGGCCGCTCCCTCGAGCCACGTCGATTCGCCGTCGATGATCACGAGGGCCGCCAGGATGGCGCTCAATCCCAGGGCCGCCAGGAGCAGCGGCGAGAGCACGAGCGTCAGCGGGAACGGTCCGACGAACAGGCTGATCAGCACGATGACCGGGATCAGGGCGAGCGCCACCTGGAGCGCGCTGTTCAGGATCAGGCTGACCGCCAGGTCCGCCTTGTTCTGGATCGCGACGCGAACTCCCACCACGTTCTCCACGGCGTTGCCCGCGATGGCCACGATCACGAGTCCCGCGAAGGCTTCCGAGATCCCGAGCTGCGCCATTGCCGGCCGCAGCGCCTCGACGAACCAGTCGGACACGAACGCGGCAGCGATGGCCGCGATCACGAGATTGCCGACGGCGACCCGCAACGGCCAGACCCGCTCGATCGGTGCCTCGAGTGCGCTCGCCCCCTCGCCGCCGCGGATCGAGAAGGGGATCGAGACGATGAAGACGACCAGCAGGACGATCGAACAGACGACGGAGAGGTCGACGGCATGGCCGGCGTCGGGTTCGCCGGGCGACGTCGCCAGGGTCGGGATCGCCAGGGCGGCCACGGCGAGGACCAGGAGGGTGGCCACCATCCGGGTGCCGCGCGCCTCGAACTGCTGCGCGCCGTTGCGAAGGCCGCCGAGGAGGAACGCGAGCCCGAGGACCAGCAGCGTGTTGGCGAGGATCGAGCCGATCAGCGCCGTCTGGACGACGAGGACGAGGCCCGCCTGGAGCGCGAAGATGCTGATGAAGAGTTCCGGCAGGTTGCCGAGGCCCGACTGCAGGACGCCCGTGGCGCCGGGGCCCAGGCGATGGCCGAGCTGGTCCGTGCCCTCGCCGACCATCGTGGCCAGTGCCGCGAGCGCGATCGCCGACAGCACGAAGATCGCGACCGAATCGAGGTTCGCGGCGCGGGCGAGAACCGTTGCCAGCGTGGCGCCGATGGCCACGAAGATCACGATCACCGCGCGGCGGCCGAGCGTCGTCCCGAGCGTGGAAAGGGCGTCCACGGCCGTATCTTGGCAGGCCCGACGGCCATGGGTGAGCCGCTGCCGGTGGGGCTACCATCGCTCGGTGAGCCCCGAGCAGCGCGCCAACCGGCTGGCCGGCGAGACCAGCCCGTATCTCCTCCAGCACGCCCACAACCCGGTCGACTGGTATCCCTGGGGCCCCGAAGCGCTCGAACGCGCCCGCACCCTCGACCGCCCGATCTTCCTCTCGATCGGCTACGCGGCCTGCCACTGGTGCCACGTCATGGAGCGCGAATCGTTCGAGGACGGGCCGACGGCAGCGCAGCTCAACGCCGACTTCGTGGCGATCAAGGTCGATCGCGAAGAGCGCCCCGATCTCGACCAGGTCTACATGACGGCGGTCCAGGCGATGACGGGCCAGGGCGGCTGGCCGATGAGCCTGTTCCTGACGCCCGACGGCCGGCCCTTCTACGGCGGGACGTACTTCCCGGATTCGCCGCGCCATGGCCTGCCGTCGTTCCGCGAGGTCCTGACGGCCGTCGCGTCGGCCTGGCGGCTGCGACGCGACGAGCTCGAGACGGCGGGCTCCCGGCTCATCGATTCACTGGCGCACCAGCACGGCCAGGACGCCGGCGGGGATGACGTGAGTGCCGGCCTGCCTGGGCCGGCCGCGCTCGAGGGGGCAGTCGCGGCGCTCGAGGCGACCTTCGACGCGGCCAACGGCGGCTGGGGCGGAGCCCCGAAATTTCCGCAGCCGATGACGATCGAGTTCCTGCTCCGGCGCTGGGTCGTGGCCGGCGACGCGCGGGCGCTCGCGATGGCCCGCCGGACGCTCGATCGGATGGCCGATGGCGGCATCCACGATCAGCTGGGCGGCGGCTTCCATCGCTACGCCACGGACGCGATCTGGCTCGTGCCGCACTTCGAGAAGATGCTCTACGACAACGCCCAGCTTGCGCGAACCTACATGCACGCCTTCGAGGCGACCGGCGACGAGCGATATCTCGCGGTGGCCACGGACACGCTCGAGTACGTCCGGCGCGAGCTCACGACGGCCGACGGCCTGTGGGCCGCGAGCCAGGATGCGGACACGGATGGGGAAGAAGGCCTGACCTACGTCTGGGGCCTGCCGGAGCTCGAGGCCATCCTGGGGGCCGACGCGGAACTGTTCGCGACGGCGTTCGACGTCTCCGCGCGGGGCAACTGGGAAGGCACCTCGATCCTCCGCCGGATCCGCTCGGATTCGGACCTGGCGCGCGATCTCGGGCGCCCCGAGGGCGAGGTGGCCGGCCGGCTGGCGGTGGCTCGGGCCACGCTCCTCGCGGTGCGCGATCAGCGGCCCCAGCCCGCGCGCGACGACAAGGCGCTGGCGGCCTGGAACGGGCTGATGCTGGCCGCGTTCGCCGATGCCGGCCGGGTGCTGGCGGGGCGAACCGACCCCTCGCAGGCGGCCCTCGGAACGGGCTGGATCGGGCTCGCCCGGGCCGCGGCCGGGGAGGCCGTCGAGGTCCTGCGAGGTCCCGATGGCAATCTCGCCCGATCCTGGAAGGACGGCCGCGCGAGCCAGCGCGGCGTGCTCGAGGATTCCGCCGACCTTGCCGAGGGGCTGCTGGCGATCTACGGGGGCACGTTCGAGGAGCGCTGGTTCGTGGCGGCGCGCGAGCTGATGGACGACGTGCTGGAACACTTCGCGGACCCGGCCGGGGGCTTCTTCGACACGAGCGACCGCCACGAGACGCTGGTCACGCGGCCGAAGGACGTCCAGGACAATGCCGTCCCGTCGGGCAACGCGATGGCGGCCACGGTCCTGCTGAAACTGGCGGCGCTGACGGGGGAGGCTCGCTATCGGGACGCGGCCGAACGGGCGATCGGACAGGTCAGCCGGCTCGTCGAGCGCTACCCCGGCGCGTTCGGCCAGTGGCTCGTGGCGATCGAGTTTGCACTCGCCCCGGTCACGGAGCTGGCCATCGTCGGCGAGCCCGACGATCCGGCGACGCTCGCGCTGCTGGCGACGGCGAGCGACGGCTTCCGGCCGCACCAGGTCATCGCCGTGTCCGCCGATGGCTCGGGCAGCGCGATCGAACTGCTGCACGATCGGCCCCGGATCGACGGGCGCCCGACGGCCTACGTCTGCCGGGGGTTCGCGTGCCGGCGGCCGACGACGGACCCAGCGCAGCTGGCCATCGAACTGGCGGAGGCGGCCACACGGTAGGGACGGTCCGGCATTCCGGCGCCGCGGCGGATGTCGTCGCCGGTGCACGCCCCATGTTCATTCGGCGGGGTGGCTCGGCTTCGCGTGCCGATGCGGGCGCTCGCGAGCGGCCGTGTCGCTCTTGATGCACGCGTGATGAGCATCCAGGCCGAACGGGATCCTGGACCCGCCCGATCCGACGGCGGCCGCCCCTTCGACCGATCGAAGCCCCGGCAATGAACATGCAGCGTGCACGCCGGCCATCAGAGGCAGACCGGCGACAGACTTGGCTCACGGGGACCTGTCGCGCTCCGCCGGCCGATCCAGCCGGCCTCACCGCCCTGCCCGGCCTCCGCGTTCAGACCTTGGGGTCGTCGTCCTTCTTCGTCATCGACGAGCCGATGTCGGCGGCTTCGTCGCGGGCCGCCTTGACGCCACGACCGAACATCGCGCCGAGCTTCGGCAGGGTCTTGGGCCCGCGCCAGATCAGCACCACGATGAGGATCACGATCAGGACGACGAGGACGTCACTTCCCATGCGCGGATGGTACGCCCTGCCATCGTCGAACGGGCGCGGTCAATTCGGCCGTCCGGCCAGCGTGGCGTCCGTCCCGGTCAGCGCGCCGGCGGGCGATCCACGCGCCGGATGACGAGGCGAAGAGCCGTCTGCGTCGCGGAGAACGAGACGACCTTGTTGTCGACGAGCCGGGCATCGATTGCGGCCCTGATCACGTCGGTGTCGCGCAGCGTTGCCGCCCGCCCCTTTCGCGAGATGACCCAGATCCCGCCGGCTGGGACGATCAGCCCGCGCAGGCCAGCCAGCGGTTCGAGATCGCCGGTCGAATCTGCGCCCAGGAAGATCAGATCCGAGTCCGGCTCGGCGTGACCGATCGCCAGGTCGACGGCGCGCTCCGCGAGCAGATCTTCGAACCAGGGCTCGTCGAGGGCGAGGATCGCGACCCGCGCCCCCGGCCGCACGCCGAGCTTGTCCAGGAGCGGGCGCGTGCTCGTCGACTCAGGCATGGCCACATGATCACCGGTCGCGCGGTCGCGGCGCCGGGTGCGGCCGGATCCCCGGCTGGCGCCGGGGTACGCTGGCGCCGATGGCTGACGGACCGCTCCTCGTCTTCGGCCCGGCCTCGGCGACCTATGACTTCGGGCCGGCGCACCCGCTCACCCCGCGGCGGTTCGGGCCGGGGCTCGATCTGCTCCGATCGGTTGGCGCCGAACCCGGCCTGGCGCCGGTGCCGGCCGCGGACCACGAGCTGCGATGGGTCCACTCGGCCCGCTACATCGACGTCGTACGGCGTCTGTCGATCGATCCGTACGGGCCGCCGGAGGCGGGCCTTGGCCAGGGCGGCGACGACCCGCCGTTCCCCGGCATGCACGAAGCGGCGGCGGCGGTCGCCGGCGGCTCGATTGCCGCGCTGGAGGCCATCCTCAGAGGCGACGCCGAGCACGCCTTCCACCCCGGCGGCGGCCTGCATCACGCGATGACGGCTCGAGCGAGCGGGTTCTGCATCTACGACGACCCGGCGCTCGCGATCGCCCGCGCACGCCAGGCCGGGCGCCGTGTCCTCTACCTCGATTTCGACGTCCACCACGGTGACGGGGTCCAGGCGATCCATGCCGCCGACCCGGGCGTCATGACCGTCTCCTTCCACGAGTCCGGCCGCTACCTGTTTCCGGGCACCGGCCGGGTGGACGAACTCGGCGAGGGCGAGGCGGCCGGAACGATCGTCAACGTCCCCTTCGAGCCGCCGGCCGGCGACGACGCGTGGCTGGCCGCCATCCGGACGCTCGTGCCGTCGCTGGCGGCGGCGTTCGGACCGGACCTGATCGTGTCGCAGCATGGCGCGGACAGCCATGCCTGGGACCCGCTTGCACACCTGCGGGTGACCACGAGCGCGATGGCCGAAGCGGCCCGCCTGACCGATGCCGCGGCGCATCGCCATGCCGGCGGCGCGTGGCTGGCGACGGGCGGCGGCGGCTACGACGCGTATCGGGTCGTGCCCCGGACCTGGTCGCTCGTCTGGCTGGCCGGGGCCCACCGCGACCCGCCCGCGGCCACGCCGCCCGACTGGCGCGAGCGATGGGCCGCCGAAGCAGCCCGTCACGGCCAATCGCCGCTGCCGGAACGGTTCCTCGACGGGCCGAATGCCGGCATCCCCCACGACGACGACCAGCGCCGCGCCGAGGCGCGCTCGCTCGAGACGATCGATCTCGTCCGGGCCGTTTCGGTGCCGCTGCTGCTCCGGGCGGCCGAGGAGGCCGGCTGGTGGACACCGGGGGACGACCCACCGGCGACCCCGGCCGATCGGATCGCCACGTCCGAGGCCGTGCGGACGTCGGGCGGCAGTGCGACGTCCACCCCGACCGTCGTCGGGCCGCTCGATGTGGCCCTCCTGGAGCGGCTGACACTGGCCGCCCGGGTCGTGCCCCCGACCGATCCGCGGGTCGGGCAGCGGCTGCTCGCCGCTGCCGCACGAAACGGCGCACTTGTGGTCGGCGCGATTGCCGGCACCGAGCTGGTCGGCGTGGCGGTCGGACATGCCGATTCCGCGCGCGAGCCGACGCGGCTCCTGGCCCTGGCGGTCGCCCCGGCCCACCGCGGCCGTGGCCTCGGCGGTGCGCTGCTCGCGGCCCTGGCCGGGGTTGTGAACGGACCGATCGTCGCGGAGGTCGGAGTGGCCGAGCGCGATCCGATCGAGCCGCTGCCCGGTCCGACGCGGCTCGCCATCGCCCGCCGGCTGCTCGAACGGGCATCGTTCGAGGTGCGGCCGGCTCCGGGTGAGATCGGGCGCACCGACCCGCTGGCGATCGTCGGCCGCCGACCCTGATCGGGGCCCGGCGGGCCGCCGTCTCGGCCAGCAGCCGCCGCCGGCATGACTCGCCCCCCGGCATGCAGGGGGCCATTCGGGGGCTGAATCGCCCGTGCCGTTCGGCGTTCGGTCCCAACCGTTCGTGCCCCGCGGCACGCGAGCCGACCGTCCGGTCCGCCCTACGGTGTCGATGTCAAACGCACGTGATCCCCCGCAAAGACGAGGGGAACGAGACAGAGGTGCTGTGATGACTGAGGCAACTCGCTTCGAACGGGGCCTTGCGGCCCTGCGCATCATGCTCGGGGCAGGGTTCCTGTTCGCCGGGCTCGACAAGCTGTTCGCCTGGGGCGGCAGTGCATTCAATGCCACCGGCTTCCTGAAGGGCGCCACCGGCGGAACGTGGGTCGGGACCGATCCCAAGGTGATCGTCAACCCCACGCACGACTTCTGGGTCTCGCTCGCGGGCAATGCCGCCGCGGTCGATGCCGTCAACTTCCTGGTCGTGGCCGGCGAGATCGCCATCGGCGTCGCCCTGATCCTCGGCCTGGCGACACGCTTCGCCGCCCTCGCGGGCGTCGTGATGATGGGCCTGTTCTACGTCGCCAACTGGAGCTTCGCGAACGGCCCGTTCAACGAGCAGTTCTACTACGGTGCCATTGCAGCCATCGTCGCCTACACGGGTGCCGGCGAGCACTACGGCCTCGATGCCTGGGTCGAGAAGATGAGCTTCGTCAAGCGCCATCCCAGCCTGAAGCTCGTTCTCGAATAGACCACACCAGGCGGGTCCGCGACCCGCTGGCAGCACCACAGAAGGCGGACCCGGTCGGGTCCGCCTTCTGCATTTGTCATGAAGTTGGACGGTGTGGCGCGCCCGGAGCGGCCGCATGCTCGGCCGAGACGTCCCTGAACGGCATGTGATCCCACCGGTTCGGCCCGGGCCCTCCGGCATGGCAAATCGGGCCGCTCGGCACCGTTGGGCAACCGATGCTCGCCCATAGGGTGATGGCGTCAACAACGACAAGGTCCGGAAAGGAAATCGGGAAGGTGCTGTCATGAACACTTGGGCGACTACGCCGCTCCGCAAGGCAGCGGTCGTGCTGGGCGCGATTGCGGCCCTGACCCTCTTCTGGCTCGAGAATCCGTGGACCAATCCGACCGGCGACCTGCGCGCCCTGATCACCTGGGCGTTCTGGATCTCCTCGATCGGCCTGGTCGCCGCGCTGTTCCTCGAGCGCAAGGACGAGCCTGAGGCCGACGAGGTCGAGATCGAAGGCCCGGCATTCCTGCATTTCCTGTTCAACAATCGCCGCGCGGCGCTGATCTGGCTGCCGATCCGGCTGTTCGTCGGCTTCGCGTGGCTCGAGGCCGGCTGGCACAAGCTCACGGGCACCGGCTGGATGGACGGGGGTTCGGCCCTCCTCGGCTACTGGACGAACGCCGTCAAGATCCCGGCGGCCGGCGCCGGCTCCCCCTCGATCACCTTCGAGTGGTATCGCAGCTTCCTGCAGTTCCTCATCGACAATCACGCCCAGACCTGGTTCGCCGTCCTCATCACGTTTGGCGAGCTGGCCGTCGGCCTCGGCGTCCTCCTCGGGGCGCTGACGGGCATCGCGGCCTTCTTCGGAGCCTTTATGAACATGAGCTTCCTGCTTGCGGGCTCCGCCTCGACGAACCCGATCATGTTCAGCCTCGCGGTCGGCCTCATCCTTGCCTGGAAGGTCGCCGGCTACTACGGCCTCGACCGGTACCTGCTGCCGGCCCTCGGCGCCCCCTGGAAGCCCGGCTCCCTGGTGAAGCGAGGCACGGCTCCCGCCGGACCCCCTGCCGCGCCCGCCGCACCGGCTGCCACGAGCTGACCGACCGGGCGGCACGACCGCCCCAGCGCACCACGGGAAACCGGCTGGTCCTTGAGGGACCGGCCGGTTTCTCTTTGGAACGGATGATCGAATTGAGGGGGCGAGCGGTATACTTGCCGATCTCGTGCCCACACGTCCTCGTTCCGCCCCCGAACCGGCCGCTGCCGCCAGCCTCGGCCTCTTCGGCGCTGCCACGCGCGACTGGTTCGCGGCCACGTTTGCCGCGCCGACATCGGCCCAGGCCGACGGCTGGACGGCGATCGCCGCTGGCCACGACACCCTGATCCATGCCCCAACGGGCAGCGGCAAGACCCTCGCCGCATTCCTCTGGTGCCTCGACCGGCTCATGGCGCCGACGAGCGGCCCGAGCCCCGCCCCCGGGGTCCGCGTCCTGTACGTCTCGCCCCTGAAGGCCCTGACCTACGACGTCGAGCGCAACCTGCGAGCCCCGCTGGCGGGCATTGCCCTCGCCGCCGCCCGCCTCGGCGAGACGATCGTCCCGATCACCATCGGCTCCCGGACGGGCGACACGAGCACGGAGGAGCGCCGCCAGCTGGCACGACGACCGCCGGACATCCTGATCACCACGCCGGAATCCCTGTACCTGATCCTGACCAGCCAGGCTCGCGAGATGCTGCGGACCGTCGAGCACGTGATCGTGGACGAGGTCCATGCCATCGCCGGCTCCAAGCGCGGGGCGCACCTCGCGCTGTCACTCGAGCGCCTCGCCCGCCTCACGCCCGTCCCGCCCCAGCGGATCGGGCTATCCGCCACGCAGCGGCCGCTCGAGACCATCGCCCGGTTCCTGGGCGGCGTCGGGTCCGGCCGGGACGTGACCATCGTGGACGTCGGCACCCGCAAGATCCTGGAGCTCCAGGTCGTCGTCCCGGTCGAGGACATGTCGCGGCTCGGCGAGCCACTGCCGCTCGACGAGCAGCCGGGCGGCCCGGCCGCCGGACCGGAGGCACGGGTCAGCATCTGGCCCTCCATCCAGCCGCGGATCCTCGAACTCATCCGGGCCCACCACTCCACGATCATCTTCTGCAACAGCCGCCGACTGGCGGAGCGGCTCGCCCAGCGGCTCAACGAGCTCGCCGGGGAGGAGCTGGTCCGGGCCCATCACGGCTCCATCGCCCGCGAGCAACGGGTGGCGATCGAGGAGGAGCTCAAGTCGGGCCGCCTGCCGGCGATCGTCGCCACGAGCTCGCTGGAGCTCGGCATCGACATGGGCGCCGTGGATCTCGTCATCCAGGTCGAAAGCCCGACGAGCGTCGCCCGCGGACTCCAGCGGATCGGCCGTGCCGGCCACCAGGTCGGGGCGCCCAGCCGCGGAGTCATCTTCCCCAAGTACCGGGGCGACCTGCTCGAATGCGCCGTCGTCACCGAGCGGATGCATGCGGGCGAGATCGAATCGACGAGCCTGCCGCGCAACCCCCTTGACGTCCTGGCCCAGCAGATCGTGGCCATGACCGTCATGGACCGCTGGACCGTCGACGACCTGGCCGAGGTCGCCGGCCGGGCGGCCCCCTACGAGACGCTGACCCGCGAGGCGCTGGAGGGGGTCCTCGCCATGCTGGCGGGCGCCTACCCGTCCGACGAATTCGCGGAGCTGAAGCCGCGCCTGCTGTGGGACCGGGTGACGGGCGTGGTGGAGGGCCGGCGGGACGCCCGCGTCGTGGCCATCACCAGCGGCGGCACGATCCCGGACCGCGGCCTGTACGGCGTGTTCCTCGTCGGGGAGGCGGGCCAGGTCGGGCGACGGGTCGGCGAGCTCGACGAGGAGATGGTCTACGAGAGCCGGGCCGGCGAGGTGATCACCCTCGGGGCGTCGAGCTGGCGGATCGAGGAGATCCTCCACGATCGAGTGACGGTCACCCCGGCGCCGGGCGTGCCGGGCAAGCTGCCGTTCTGGCACGGCGACGCGGTCGGCCGGCCGATCGAGCTCGGGCGGGCGCTCGGCGGATTCGTGCGCGAGTCCGAGACGGACTTGGCGAAGGGCGCGCGCGGCCGCCTCCGGGTCCTGGCGCGGCTCGCCGAGCGGCACGACCTCGACCCGCTCGCCGCCGAGAACCTCGTGGCCTATCTTGAGGACGAGCAGGCCGCGGCCGGGGCCCTGCCCACGGACCGGCGGATCGTCGTCGAGCGGTTCCGCGACGAGATCGGGGACTGGCGGATCTGCCTGCTGACGCCGTTCGGCGGCCGCGTCCACGCGCCGTGGTCGATCGCCCTCGAGGCCCGTCTCGGGGAGCGCCTCGGGGCCGAGGTCCAGACGATCTGGTCGGACGATGGGATCGCGATCCGGCTGCCCGAGGGCGAGATCGCCAACGTGGACGATCTCCTGTTCCCCGATCCCGACGAGATCGAGGACCTGGTCGTCTCGCAGGTCGCGAACTCCGCGCTGTTCGCGGCACGGTTCCGCGAGAACGCGGCACGAGCGCTCCTGCTGCCGCGGCGGCGACCGGGCACTCGCACGCCGCTCTGGCAGCAGCGCCAGCGGGCCGCCGGCCTTCTCGCCGTCGCCAGTCGCTATGGCTCGTTCCCGATCCTCGTCGAGACGTACCGCGAGTGCCTCTCGGACGTCTTCGACCTGCCGGCATTGCGCGAGCTGCTCGGCGGCGTCGCCAGGCGAGAGATCGCCGTGCATTCGGTCGAAACGGTTCGGGCCAGCCCGTTCGCGAGCTCGCTGCTGTTCGACTATGTCGCTGCCTACATGTACGACGGCGACGCGCCGCTGGCCGAGCGGCGGGCGCAGGCGCTGACGCTGGATCGCGACCTGCTCCGGGAGCTGCTGGGCCAGGAGGAACTGCGTGAGCTGCTCGATCCGGCCGCCCTGGCCGATCTCGAACTGGCGCTCCAGGGCCTCGCCGATGACCGGCGGGCCACCACGGCCGATCAGCTCCACGACCTGCTGCGGAGGCTCGGCGACCTCTCGAGTGACGAGGTGGCCGGCCGGGTCGACGGTGGCGCTGCGGCCGCCGAGTCGTGGCTGGCGGAGCTCGAATCCTCGCGCCGGGCCGTGCCGGTCCGGATCGCCGGCGTGGCACGCTGGATCGCCATGGAGGACGTGGCGCGGTATCGCGACGCGGTCGGTGTCCAGCCGCCGTCCGGGGTGCCGTTCGCATTCCTCGGTCCCACGACCGCGGCACTCGACGGATTGCTGGCACGCTGGGCCCGGACCCACGGACCGTTCCTGCCACCGGAGCCGGCGTTGCGCTGGGGACTGCCGATCGGCATCGTCGAGGACACGCTCGAACGAATGCTGGCGGCCGGCGTCGTCCTGCGCGGCGAGTTCCGGCCGGGCGGCGCCGAGCGCGAGTGGTGCGATCCCGACGTCCTCCGCCAGCTCCGCCGGCGCTCGCTGGCGCGTCTGCGCCGGGAGGTCGAACCGGTCGAACCCGCCGCCCTGGCGCGCTTCCTCGCCGGCTGGCAGGGGGTGGCACCGGCGGTCGAACGGACTGCGCCCCTTCGAGGATCGGCCGCCCTGGAACGCCTGGCGGAGGTCGTCGACCAGCTGAGCGGGCTGGCGATGCCGGCCTCCGTGCTGGAGCGCGACATCCTGCCCGCTCGCGTGCCCGGCTATCAGCCGCGCCTGCTCGATGAGCTGGGTGCGCTCGGTGAGGTCGCCTGGGTCGGTCGGGGCGCGCTCGGCCGCGACGACGGCCGGATCGTCCTGGTGCGGCCCGGTCGGGCGGCACTGCTCGACGACGGGACGGGCCCGGCCGGCGCGGGAGCGGCCGCCGCCGCCACCGAACACCCGGCAGGGCCTCGCCACGACGCCATCCGCGCGTGGCTCGGGCGGCGCGGCGCGAGCTTCTACCGTGAGCTGCACGCGGCGGCCGGAGGTGGCTCGGATCGCGAAGTGCTCGACGCGCTCTGGGATCTCGTCTGGGCCGGCGAGGTGACCAACGACACGTTCGCTCCTCTTCGTGCATTGCGGTGGCGCCGTCCCGCCCGCGACCCGCGTCGCCGTCCGGGCCGGCTGACGGCTCTCGGGCCGCCCGAGGCCGCCGGCCGCTGGTCGCTCGTGGCGCCCGCTGACGGGCCCGACTGGGCAGCCGGGGGCGACGCGACCGCGGATCGCAACGGCTCGGCCGCGGGGCCAGCCCCGGCCACGAGGGCCGCTCGCCAGGCTGCCGCGGCCACGGAGCGCCTCCACGCCTGGGCCATCGCCTTGCTGGAGCGCCACGGGGTCCTGACGCGCGAGGCCGTCAACGCCGAAGGTCTCAGCGGCGGCTTTCCGGCCGTCTACCCGGTCCTGCGGGCACTGGAGGAGTCGGGCCGGATCCGGCGCGGCTATTTCGTCGACGGCCTCGGCGCGGCCCAGTTCGCGCTGCCCGGCGCCGTGGACCGGCTCCGCGCCCTCCGTGATGTGGAGCTCCACGAGCCCACGGCCCTCCTCCTCGCCGCAACCGATCCGGCGAACCCGTACGGCGCGGCCCTGCCGTGGCCCCGCCGTGGCGATGACGACCGGCGGCCCTTCCAGCGAGCGGCCGGCGCCTACGTCGCCATCGTCGATGGGGTCGCGGCGCTCTACCTCGAGCGCGGCGGGTCGGCGGTCCAGACGCTGCCCGCCTTCGACGACGAACGAATCGCCCAGCTCGCGCTCGGCACCCTGGCCGAGCTGCCCGCCGACGGCCGCGTCCGCGAACTCGTCATTGCCCGCGTCGACGGCAGTCCGGTCGCGGAGTCACGCTTGGCGCGAGCGGCTGCTCGCCGCCGGATTCGTGCCGGGCTATCGCGGCCTCGTCCTGCGGGCGGGGGACGCCGGCCGGCAGGCCGCGCGGGCCGGTGCCGATTCATTCCGTGGCGGCCGGCACGAGTCGGAGATCGACGGCGCGCGTCGCGGCGTCGGCGGCCGCGAGCGGCCCGGGGTTCCGGCAGCCGGAGGCCGCCGCCGTGCGTAGTCGCGTGGTCCCCGCTGACCCGAACCAAGGTGACCGAGATGCCTGAGGGCGACACCCTGGTTCGCACGGCCGCGGGCCTCCGGCCGCACCTCGTCGGGCGCACGGTGATTGCCGCGTCGGCAAGGCCGCCGGGACCCCGCGCCGATCGCCTCGTCGGCAGCACGATCACGGCCGTCGAGACGCGCGGCAAGCACCTGCTGCTCTATTTCGACTCCGGGCTGGAGCTGCGCAGCCATCTCGGGATGCACGGCAGCTGGCACCGCTACGCGCCGGGCGAACGCTGGCGGCGGCCGCCGGCTCGGGCCCGACTCGTCCTCGAGGTTCCGGGCGCCGTCGCCGTCTGTTTCGATGCCCCGGATCTCGAGCTCTTCCAGGCCCGCGTCGAGCCGCACCACGCGCGGCTCGCGGCCCTCGGCCCCGATCTCTCGGCCGAGGAGTTCGACGAGTCCGAGGCGCTCCGCCGGCTGGCCGCCAACGACCCCGCCCGGACGATCGCCGAGGCGCTCCTCGACCAGCACCTCATGGCCGGCACGGGCAACGTGTTCAAGAGCGAGATCCTCTTCATCGAACGGGTGGATCCGTTCGCCCCGGTCGCCTCGCTCGATCCGGCGACCCTCGCCCGCCTCGTCGCGACGGCCCGACGGTTGCTCCTCGCGAATCGCACGACCCGGACCCGGACCACGACGGCCGGAGACCGCGCCGCCGGCCGCAACCGCCTCTGGGTCTACGGCCGCGCCGCCCGCCCCTGCCTCCGCTGCGCCACCCCCATCGAAGCGAAGCGCCACGGCGAGCTCCCGCGTCTGACCTACTGGTGCCCGACCTGCCAGCCCCCGAATGCTGCGGGTAACGGAGCCCGATAGGGCGCAGCGGAGGCACCAAGGGTGCCGAAGCAAGCCCGGAAGGGGTGGCGCGAGGCTAACTTCCCGAGGGCAGAGCACTCGGGAACTCGCCGAACGACAGGACCCCATTCGACCCCAGCGGCGCAGCCGCGAAAGACAGCCACCGCGGCCTCGTGACCCTGGATGCGGCCCCCGTATCATTCGGGAGGATGAGCGTCGCCCAACGCCAGACCGACGCGGGTTCGACCGGCATGGTCGGAGCTGACGGGCGACCGACCCTCCGGCTGCCCATGGCGCAGCTGGTCCAGATCTCGGTCTACTGGTTCGGGATCAACGCGATCTGGGGCGGCCTGAACATCCTGCTCCAGGAGCGCGTGCCCGGGATGGCGCCGCCGGGCGAGGGCGGCCGGGCGCTCGCGA
Organism: uncultured Chloroflexia bacterium; assembly: GCA_963716375.1. Lineage (GTDB taxonomy): Bacteria > Chloroflexota > Limnocylindria > Limnocylindrales > CSP1-4 > VGPE01. Next base: position 943,014 of record OY970306.1, read on the forward strand.
TCATCGACGTCTTCGCGGTGATGATGGCGATCGTGGTGCAGCCGACGGTCGGCTCGATCAGCGACTACACGATCAGCCGGTGGGGCCGCCGGAAGCCGTACATCGCGATCGGCTCGGTGCTCGACGTCGTCTTCATGATCGGCATCGCGACGTCGCAGACGTACCTCTCGATCTTCGCCTTCGTCGTCCTGCTCCAGTTCAGCTCGAACTTCGCCCAGGGCCCGTTCCAGGGCTACATCCCGGATCTCGTCCCGGGTCCCCAGGTCGGCACGGCCAGCGCCTTCGTCGGCGTCTTCTCGATCCTCGGCGCCGTCGGCGGCACGCTGATCATCTCGATCGGGTACCAGCTCCACGATTTCACCATCCCGACGATCACGCTCGGGTTCGTCGAGCTCGCTACCGCGATCGGGACGATCCTGTGGGTCCGCGAGGGCCGCGCCCCGAAGGATCGCGAGGGGAGATCCTGGGTCACGATCGCGAAGGAGGCCTGGGGGACCGATGTCCTGCGGGAGCACAGCTTCCTGTGGCTTGTCCTGTCGCGGCTCCTCGTGCTGGCGGGCATCGCCGTCCTTTCCAAGCTCGCCGTCCTGTACATGACGCGCTCGCTGGGGCTCGACGACGCCGCCAAGGGCTTCTGGGTGCCGGCCACGAACCTCCTGGTCGCGGCGGTCATCGTGATCAGCACGATCCCCGCGGCCCGGCTGTCCGATCGAATCGGGCGCAAGCGGATCATCTATCTCAGCTGCGCCTTCGGCGGCTTCGGGGCCGCCCTGATCTCGGCGGCGCCGACGATCCTCGTGGCCGAGGCCGGCGTGATGCTCGTGGCCGTCGCCGCGGGCTCCTTCCTGGCCGTCGACTGGGCCCTCATCACCGACATCATTCCCAAGGGTTCCTCCGGCCGGTACATGGGCATCAGCAACGTCGCGACGGCCTGTGCCGGGCCCCTCGCCCTGCTGACCGGGGGCACGCTGATGGATGTCGTCGGCGGTCCCACCGAGGCGGGCAGCGGGCCGCGCGCGGCCTTCGCGCTGGCGATCGTCTTCTTCGTCCTTGGGGCGCTCGCGCTGGCGCCGGTCGATCAACGGCGGCGCGAGGAGCCGGCCGACCTCATGCGGGGCATCGCGTCGTCCGAGGGAGCCCGAGTCGAGAGCGCCTGAGCTTGGGCGGGCCGGCGCGGGTGCCCGACCCTCGCGCCAGACCCTGCGGCCGAACCTGCCGACCGACGGCGGCAGCAGACGAGCAGCCAGGTTCCGCGCCCCGGCCAGTGGGTTTCCGTCGCTCAGCCACCAGGTGATTGGTAACGAGGATCGGAGGCCAAGATCGACTCCGATCCGACCCGTGTCGTGCATTGCCCGGCGCGACGGCGGCCGTCCTCGCTGCCGTGAGGCTGCCGAGTTGTCACCTGGCGGCAGGCTGACAGAGGCACCACCCACGTGCCCGCGGCCGGCGGCCGACGGCCGAACCTGAGTGACCGAACCTAGCGGCTGACGACCCCGAGCTCGCCGGGGGAGGCCGTGACGGCCGCGCCGAAGTCGCGGTAGAGCCCCAGGAACGCATCGACGACGTCGGGATCCCACTGGCTGCCGCGCCCATCTTCGAGGATCTGCAGCGCATCGGCGGCCGGTCGGCCCGGCCGGTATGGCCGGTCCGTGGTGATGGCGTCGAACGCGTCGGAGACGGCGACGATCCTGGCACCCAGTGGAATGCCCTCGCCCCGCAGGCCGAAGGGATAACCCGTGCCGTCATAGCGCTCGTGGTGGTGGAGGACGATTCGTTCCGGCGAGCCAAAGGCGGCGAGCGGCCGCACGATCTCGGCGCCGGTCATCGGATGGGTGCGGACAACGTCGAATTCGGGTCGCGTCAGGGCGCCCGGCTTCAGCAGGATGCGGTCGGGCACGCCGATCTTGCCCAGATCGTGGAGCAACCCGCCGAGGCGGACGACCTCGATCCGTTCGTGCGGCAGGCCCATCAGCGTGGCCACGCGGACCGCGCCCTCGGCCACGCGAAAGAGGTGACGCTCCGTGTACAGGTCGCGGGCCTCGACGGTCTTGGCGAGGGCGATCATCACGGCCTCGGTGCTCACCAACTGGTCGAAGGCCCGCCGTGCCCGCAGGACCGTGCGGATCCCCATCAGCAACTCATCGGCCGAGAGGGGCAGCCCGATCACGTCGTCCGAACCCGCGTCCAGGGCGGCGTGGCGCTGCCGGTCGTTGCCGTCGGCGACCAGGTGGACGATCGGCACGGACCTCGTCAGCGGCTCGGACTTGAGCGCCCGGCAGAACTCGAGCGCGTCGCCCGGCAGGCCGACGTCGACCAGCAGGAGATCGGCCGACTCGCGGATCAGGGAATGGTGCGCCCCGGTCACGTCCGCAGCTTCGACGACCCGGTAGCCCGCGCGGGTCAGGCTCGCGGCGAGCGCCTCCCGCATCGTCATGTCGTCGCTGGCTACGACGAGCAGCGCGTCCCATTCGGCGGCGGGCAGATCCTGGCGCCGGTCCGACGGCAGCAGGGCCCAGGGGTGGCCGCTCACGTCAGGCCGAGAAGCCCAGGAAGTGGCGGACGCGCTCGCGGACTTCGCGCCGGGCCGCAGCGGCCGTGACTTCCGGCTCGGAACGCCAGCGGCTGGTCCACGACGCCACTCGGCGGCGGCTCTCGACGACGATCGAGGGCCACGCCGACGGGTGGATCCACCACAGTGCGTTGGGGTGCCGCCAGATCCAGGGCACGGCCGCCCAGGAGAGCACGAGGTAATCGAGACGGATCGGCCGAGCCCCGAATCCGAACAGCGCCTGGAGCTGGACGATCGTCAGCGGCAGGGTCGCGAGGCTGAGGAGCAGCGCCACGCCGAGCCAGACGAAGCCCCAGGCCCGGGCCCGCGGCGCGAGGATGACCCACATGAGCCCCGGGATCCACTTGACCCAGGTCGCCAGGGCCCAGAGCAGGCCGGCCAGCCGTGGCCCGCTGAATTGCGCACCCCAGAGCATCAGCGTGAGGAACAGCGTGATGTTGCCCGTATCCAGGTTGGCCGCGATCGGGAAGGAGAGCACGACGACCCAGATGGCCGTCGGGAGCGGCTTCTGGCGGTATGCCCAGTGGATCGTCCAGAACAGCAGCAGCACGGCGGCGCCGCGCCAGACGAACCACGCCACGTCCCAGGGCAGCAGCGCCCACGGCGCGAACAGCGGCAGCATCCACGGCGCGTAGACGTAGGGCAGGAACGGCCCGGTCGGATGGTACGGGTCGCCGCCGTTGAGCCAGATCCGCACGCCGGCCCAATAGGCGCGGGCATCCGAACCTGCCGCTTCGCCCCGCGCGATCAGCCCGGCGGCGAAGATGCCGCCGACGATGATCAGCAGCGCCATGGCCAGCAGCCGCCGCCGGTCGTGGAGCCGCGAGACCTCCCGCCGCAGCGCCCGCCGGAAGACGCCGGCCCGCCTGCGCGTGGGTCGGTCGATCAATTCTCCGGGCAGGGCCTCCGCGACGCGATTGACGCGATCGACGACGGCGCGCGTAAGGTTCGGCGTTTCATCCTGGGCCGCCATATCCGGCCCATGTTCGCACAGCCGTCCACCTCCGCTTCGCGAGCGGCTCTGCCGAAGGCCGGTGGCGGCTATACTCGGGCGCGCCATGCCCGAAGGAACGGTCATCGTCATCGGGGGCGCCGAGGACAAGGTCAGGGATCGCGTGATCCTCAGCCGGTTCGTCGCGCTCGCCGGCGGCGCCGACGCCATGATCACGGTGATCAGCACCGCCTCCTCCCTGGGAGCCGAGGCGGGCGATCGCTATCGCCAGGTCTTCACCGAGCTCGGCGCGGGCCGCGTCCGGCCATTGCACGTCATCACGCGGCCGCAGGCCAACGACGAATCGGCGGCGCTCGCCGTACGCGATGCCTCGGGCGTCTTCCTGACCGGAGGCAACCAGCTGCGGCTCTCGTCGACGATCGGCGGGACGCGCCTGGCCGAGGCCATCGGCGAGCGGTTCCGGGCCGGGGCCGTGGTGGCCGGCACGAGCGCCGGAGCGAGCGCGATGAGCAGCCACATGATCGCCTTTGGGGCCAGCGGCGCCACGCCGAAGCAGCGCATGGCCCAGATCGCAGCCGGACTCGGGCTGCTGCCCGGCGTCATCGTCGACCAGCACTTCCAGCAGCGGAATCGGCTCGGCCGGCTGCTCTCGCTGATCGCCCAGAATCCGAGCCTGCTCGGCCTCGGCATCGACGAGGACACGGCCGGAGTCGTGGGCCCGGACCACGTCATGGACGTCATCGGCCGGGGCAGCATCACGGTGGTCGACGGGGCTGCTTCGGAGACCGATGCCTGGGAGGTTCGCGGCCACCGGCCCCTGATGATCAGCAACGTCGTCCTGCACTCGCTGCCGGCCGGCTATCGATTCGACCTGCGCCGGCGGCACCGGATCGCCGGGCCTGCGCTCCGAGCCGTCGTCGGCGGCGAGGCGGCCTCGGGCTGACCCGGGGCTCGCCGGGCGAGCATCGCCAGTGAAGGAGAGCTGAGGCGTGGCCCAGACCGCAGCGACACCCAGGCGCCGCCGTCCCTCCGCGTCCGCGGCGGCGGTCCCGGCCGGCCCAGAGCCGAGCCTGCGGATTCTCGAGACCCGCGTCCTGCGGGGCCCGAACTACTGGGCCCGCGAGCCCGTCGTGCGGATGCTCGTCGACCTCGGCAGCCTGGAGGCCTTCCCCTCGAACACGATCGAGGGGTTCAACGATCGCCTGATCGAGCTGATGCCCTCGCTCGAGGATCACGCCTGCTCGCTCGGGCGGCGCGGCGGCTTCATCACCCGGCTGCGCGACGGAACGTGGGCGGGGCACGTCGCCGAGCACATCGCCCTCGAGCTCGAGAATCTCGCCGGGACCTACGTCCGCCACGGCAAGACGCGCTCCGCCGGACGCACCGGCCAGTACAACGTCATCTACGAGTTCCGCGAGGAGCAGGTCGGCCTCGAGGCCGGCCGCAGTGCCGTCGAACTCGTCAATCACCTCGTCGCGCCGGCGGATCCGGCCCATGCCTTCAACTACCACGAGACGCTCGAGCGGCTCATCCGGCTGGCGGAGCGCCTCGCGTTCGGGCCATCCACGCAGGCGCTCATCGACGAGGCCGTGAGCCGCGACATCCCGTACATCCGGCTCGACCGGCACAGCCTCGTGCAGCTCGGGCAGGGGATGCACCAGCAGCGCATCCGGGCCACGATGACCTCGCAGACGAGCGGCATCGGCGTCGATATCGCGTCCGACAAGGGCCTCACGAACCGGCTGCTCGATTCGGCCGGGTTGCCCGTCCCCCGGGCCGAGGTGGTCGACACGGCTGAGGGCGCGCTCGCCGCCGCCCACCGGCTTGGGTTCCCCTGCGTCGTCAAGCCGCTCGATGGCAACCACGGCCGCGGCGTCCACCTCGACCTGCGGTCGGACGAGGCGGTGCTGTCCGCCTTCGACGGCGCCCGGCGCGAGAGCCGCTCGGGCGATCTCGTCGTCGAGACGTACGTCTCGGGCAACGACTACCGCGTGCTCGTGATCGGCGGCAAGGTCGCGGCCGTGGCGCAGCGCGTCCCGGCGTCCGTCACCGGCGACGGCGAGCACACGATCCGGGCCCTGGCCGAGCAGGCCAACGCCGACCCGCGCCGCGGCATCGGCCACGAGAAGGTACTGACCCGGATCAAGATCGATGAGGCGGCCGAGGAGATCGTCCGGGCCCAGGGCTTCGAGCTCGACGCCGTGCCGCCCGCCGGCACCTGGATCAAGCTCGCCCTGACGGGCAACATGTCGACCGGCGGGACGTCGATCGACCGGACGTTCGAGGCCCATCCCGACAACATCGAGATCGCCGAGACGGCGGCGCGCGTCATCGGCCTCGACATCGCCGGCATCGATCTCATCTGCCCGGACGTCACCGAACCCGTCCGTGAGACGGGCGGCGCGATCGTCGAGGTGAACGCGGCCCCGGGCTTCCGGATGCACACCCACCCGACCGAGGGCGAACCGCAGTTCGTGGCCCGGCCGGTCATCGATTCGCTGTTCCCCGCGGGCACGCCGGCGCGGATCCCGATCGTGGCGGTGACCGGCACGAACGGCAAGACGACGACCGTCCGGATGATCGCCCACATCCTCAAGCTGATGGGCCGCCATGTCGGGCTGACCTCGACGGACGGCATCGTGATCGACGGCCGCCTGATCAAGAAGGGCGACATGTCGGGCCCGAAATCGGCCCAGATGGTGCTCCAGAACCCGAGCGTGGACACGGCCGTCTTCGAGGTCGCCCGCGGCGGCATCCTGCGCGAGGGCCTCGGCTACGACCGCAATGACGTGGCCGTCGTGACGAACGTCACCGGCGATCACCTCGGCCTTGGCGGCATCGATTCGATCGGCCAGCTGGCCAACGTCAAGGCCGTGATCGTGGAGGCCGTGCCACGCTCCGGAACGGCCGTCCTCAACGCCGACGATCCACTCGTCGCGCGGATGGGCCGCCACTGCGCCGGCCGGGTCGTCTACTTCTCGATGTCGACGGCCAAGGGCGAGGACGGCTTCGATCGGGTCGACGGCCACGTCGGGCGGGGCGGGGCGGCGTTCTGCCTCGAGCAGACCTCGGAAGGCGAGCTCGTCGTGCTCCGGCTGGCGGGCCGCCAGATGCCGGTGCTCTACACGCACCTCATCCCGGCAACGTTCGGCGGCCGGGCGCGGATGAACGTCGCGAATGCACTGGCGGCGGCCGCCGCGGCATGGGCGGCAGGCGCCCATCTCCACGACATCCGGCAGGGCCTGCGGACCTTCTCGACGTCGTTCTTCCAGGCACCGGGCCGCCTCAACCTCCTCGACGTCGACGGCATCCGCGTGTTCATCGACTACTGCCACAACGTCGACGGCATGCGCGCGCTGGCGGATTTCGTCGAGCGGATGATGGACGACGGCCCGGCCAGGCGATCCTCGGAATCGGGCCGGACATCGGAGCGGACATTGGCGGCGGCCGCGTCCCCGACGACCCGTTCTGAGCGGACGGTTCGTGGCGGGCAGCCGACGCGGCAGGGCCGGGCGATCGGAGTCATCGGCATCCCGGGCGACCGTCGGGACGACGACCAGCGGGAATACGGCGCCCTGGCGGCGAGCGCCTTCGACGAGATCATCGTCCGCGAGGACAAGAACCTGCGGGGACGCGAGCCGGGCGTGAGCGCCTCCAACGTGATCGATGGCATCAAGGGGGCGAGGGCGGCGGGTCACGCCCGGACGACCCGCTCCGAGAAGATCCTCGAGGAGTTGCCGGCGGTCCGCGCGGCCCTGCGACGGGCGAGCGCCGGCGACGTGGTCGTGATGTGCGTCGACGACGCCGTGCAGGTCTACCGCGAGACGATGGCCTCGGGCCGTCGAGGGAGTGCCGGGACCGCCTTCGCGGACCCGGGCGAGCTGGACGCGCCCCAGGGCTGAGGGCCGGCGGATCGGCGCCGTCGGCACCCTCCCCGAATTCGCGGCCCTGGCCCCCCGAGCCCCGGCGCGGAGCTCCTGCTGCGCCCGCCCTACGTCAGTTGCACACCTAGTCGCGGGTCGGCCGCAGGCCCCGCGCTCTAGCCGTGGCGCGGGGCTACGGACGCCATCGACCCGTGGTTCTAGCGGTGCGGCCGCTCCTGCAGCCGCGGCACGAGCTGGGTCAGCTCCGACGCGACGTCGATCGGCCGGGCGCCGAGACGGGCCAGGAGCTCGAAGACCTCGGCCCGCTCCTCGTGGGTCATCAGGACGATCACGCGGGCAGCGTCGCTGCGCCCTTCCGGAGCCCCTGCGCCACTGACCAGCTCCGCCTCCAGGGCCGACGTCTCCGAGGGGTAGATCGGGACCGTCTCCGGCCGGACGCCGGCCTCGGCGAGGCCCGCCAGCAGCTCCCCGATGATCGATTCGCGGCTGCGACCGCGCAGGTAGCCCGGCGTCTCCTTGATCGCGACCCGCTGGGCGCGCTCGCCGGCGATCCTGCCGATGCCGCGGAGCGTGTCGTCGGGCCGATCGCCGGCCGTGCCGATGATCGCGGTGATCGGCGCGGCCCGGCCGGCGGCCCCCGCGGCGATGCCCTCGGCCACGCCGAGCACCGCGGCGATGCCGGCCTCGTTGTGGGCGAAGTCGATGATCACGATCCGCTGGCCGAGACGGAACAGGTTGAGCCGGCCGGGCGATGCCTCGGCCGACGGCCGGAAGTCGCGCAGGCCGTGGGCGACCTCCTCGATCGTCGCGCCCATCGCCCGTGCGCCGGCCGCGGCAGCCAGCGCGTTGGCCGTGTTGTAGGCGGCGATCCCGCCGATCGTGATCGGCACCTCGGCCACCGCCACGATCTCCGTCGCCCGACCGCCCTCGATCTCGACGATCCGGCCGCGCCGCACGACGAAGGCTCGACCGCCCCGCTCGAGGTGGCGGCGCAGTGCGATGGACGCCACAGCGGGGGCGTCCGATGGGCCGCCTGGGGCGCGTCGGGGCCGTTGACGACCTGACCACGCCAGGCCGTCGGTCATCGAGAAGAACGCGACGCGGCCGCGGACTCGCCGCGCCACCGAGGTGACGAGCCGGTCGTCCGCGTTCAGGACCACCCAGCCGTCGGCCTTCGTGATGCGGCAGATGACGGCCTTGACCTCGGTCAGCTCCGGCAGGGTATGGATGCCCTGCAGGTCGAGGTGGTCGGAGCTGATGTTCGTCAGGATGCTGGCCTCGTTGGAGGCGTACCCGACGCCTCGCAGCAACAGGCCGCCGCGCGCCGTTTCGAGGACCGCCACGTCCACGCCGCCCCGGCCGAGGATGGCGGCCGCGCCACCGGGCCCGGTCCAGTCGCCGGCCTCCACGAGTCGCTCGTCGACGAGGATCCCATCCGAGGTCGTCGTCCCGACATGCCGGCCGGCCTGGACGAGGATGTGGGTCACGAGGCGGGTGACCGTGCTCTTGCCGTTCGTGCCTGTGATCGAAATGACGGGCATTCGCCGATCCGCGTCGGTGAGCATCGTGGGCGGCGTGACGCGGGCCCCGTCGATGCGCGCCCCCAGGCGACGGATGAGGCGGGTGTCGCCGGTGGTCAGCGTCCCGCGCCGATCGGCTGGAATCCGCGCCTCGGCGAGCTCGAGCGCGGCCTCGGCGATCGCCCGTGAGCGTTCGGCGCCACGCCATCGATACGTCACGATCCAGTGGCCGGGGTCCGAGGACCGGTGAACTGCCAGTCCGCCGCTGCCCTCGCCGTGCTCGCGCCGCAGGCGGCGCAGCCAGGCGACGAGGCGGGTCACTTCGCCCGGCCACTCGCCGGCCGGAACGGGGGCGGCCAGCCGGACGAGCGCATGGCTGGCGGGCGATCGCTGTCCGGACCAGCTGCGCCGCCTGCCGACGGCGACCTCGAGCTTTACGGCCGGCTCGAGCCGGTAGACATTGGGGCCTTCGAGCAGCCGGATCTCGACGAGTCGCATCCGCCGCAGAATACAGGCGAGGCCGACCCGGAATCGCCGGCTCGCCGGCCCCGGCAGGCGGCCGCCTCGGCCGTCACCGTCTCCGCCGTCATGGGCTCGGCCGCCGTTGGCTGCCGCCACCTGCCCTACACTGGCCGGCCATGGAAGCCCTCGCGGTCCCCGGCGCCGGAGTCAGCGCGGACGAGCTCGGCCGCCTGCGCGTCCTCGTCCAGCAATCGCTGCCCGCCTATCTCGAAGATCTCGCCCGCCTCGTCAACGTCGACTGCGGGAGCTACACGAAAGCCGGCGTCGACGGCGTCGGGCGCTGGACGGCGCTCTTCCTCGAGCGGCTCGGGATGACCGTGACGGTGCATCCGAACGCGACGCTCGGCGACACGATCGTGGGTTCGCTCGATGGGGTCCCGGGCGCGCCGCGCGCCCTGCTCATCGGCCACCTCGACACCGTCTTCCCGGAAGGGACCGCCGCTCAGCGACCGTACCGGACGGAAGGCAGTCGCGCGTTCGGCCCCGGCGTCACCGACATGAAGAGCGGCCTGCTGGCGGGTCTGTACGGCCTCGTGGCCCTGCGAGCGCTGGCCGAGGCCACGGCCGTCAGCGGTGCGTGGCTGCCGTTCGAGCGGCTCACGTTCGTGGCCAATCCGGACGAGGAGATCGGTTCACCGGCCTCGTCGGCCGTCATTCGGGAGCTCGCGCGCGACACCGACTGCTGCCTGGTCCTCGAATGTGCCCGCGCGAACGGCGACATCGTCTCCGCCCGCAAGGGCACGGTCGACCTGCAGATCACGATCACCGGCCGCGCCGCGCATGCCGGCGTCGAGCCGGAGAAGGGACGGAGCGCGATCCTCGAGGCGGCCAACCAGGTCCAGGCGCTCCACGCCCTCAACGGCCGCTGGCCCGGGGTGACCTGCAATGTGGGCGTCATCCGCGGGGGGATCCGGCCGAATGTCGTGGCCGAATCGACCGTACTGGAAGTGGACCTGCGCGCCGTGACCCGCGAATCGCTGGTCGCCGCCGAGGCGGCGGTCGCGGCAATCGCCGCGGGTCCGACCGTGCCCGACACGACGGTCGTCGTCGAGGAGATGAACCGGCACTGGCCGATGGAGCGGCTCGAGCGATCGGGCCGCCTGGTCGACCAGGCGAAGGCACTCGCCGGCCGGATCGGCTTCGAGTTGCAGGATGCCGCAACCGGCGGCGCCTCGGACGCGAACACGACGGCGGGCCTGGGCGTGCCCACGCTCGATGGGCTCGGCCCGATCGGTGGCAACGACCACGCCCCGACCGAATACCTGGAGCTCGATTCGATCGTGCCGCGGACGACGCTCCTCGCCGCGCTGCTGCTCGCGATCGGCCGCGATCCGGTCGTTGCGGGCTGGCGTGCGAGCGCGGCCGCTTCGGTCGACCCGGGCGCCAGGGACGGGACCGCGACCGCGTCGGCCGGTTCGGCCGGTTCGGCCGCCGGGCTTGCCGCGGCCGGGGGGCTTGCCGCGGCCGACGCGCAGCGCCTGCCGTGAGCCCCGACGAACGGCAGCTGATCTCGTCGGGCGGACCGTGGGAAGCGGCCGTCGGCTACAGCCGGGCCGTGGTCGTCGGCGACTCGTGCTGGGTGTCCGGCACGACCGACGCGGGCCCCGATGGCCGGTCCGCCCATCCGGGTGACGCGGCCGCCCAGGCGCGAGCGAGCCTTTCAATCATCGCGGACGCGCTGCGGGCCGCGGGGTTCGGGCTCGGCGATGTCACCCGGACCCGGATGTACGTGACGGACATCGCCGACGCCCCGGGCGTCCTGGCGGCGCACGCCGAGGTCTTTGCCGCCATTCGCCCTGCCGCCGCGATCGTGGCGGTCACGGCCCTCCTGGAACCTTCGCTCCTCGTCGAGATCGAGGTGGACGCCCGTCGAGCTCGTTGACTCAGCGTCAGATCGACAGGCCGTCGAGCCCTGCCGACCGGGCGATGACGACGATGATCACGGCCGCGAGGACCCCGAAGAGGAGGTTCCCCCGGCGGGCGACGATGGCGAGCGAGACGAACACCGCGACCCACTCGATGCCGACGTGGAACGCCGGCCGGCCGTCGGAGCCGGCGACGATCATCACGCTGACGGCCGCGAGCGCGGCGAGAACGGCCGGCCCGACCAGCTGGAGGTAGGCGAAGACGATCCGCGGCAGCCGGTCGAGGCCGGGTGTCAGCAGGCCGAGGGCCCGCCACGGATACGTCACCCCGAACATCAGCACGGCCAGGAGGACGAGGTTCACGGTCGCGGCTCCCCCGCGTGGTCGGCCGGCGAATCGACGGGTGCGCCCGGCATCGCGTAGTGGGCGGCCGATGCGGGCGTGCCCAGCGGCGCCGTCTCGTGGGCGATGCTCGCCGGTACCAGGAGCCCGACCATCGGGCCGATGACCCCGCCTGCGACGATCCCGATCGCCGGGCTCGTGGCGAGTCCCACGCTCACGCCGACGGTCGCCCCGACGATCGCTGCCACGAGCTCGCGGCGACCCGTGATGAGCCCGACGGCGAGACCGACCATCGCGGCCGGAAAGATGATGTCGATGCCGAACGTCGACGGGTTCGGGATCTGGGCGCCGACGAGGACGCCGGCCAGCGTCGCAACGTTCCACGGGATGAACGTCGCCACGAACGCCCCGAGCCAGTAGCCGCGCTCATCGCCCCGGCCGATGCGGCGGAAGTGGCTGATCGAGAGCGCGAAGGCCTCGTCCGTAAGGAGGTGGGCCATGCCGGCCCGGCGGGCGAAGGGGACGTCGCGCAGCCACGGCGCCAGTGCCGCCGAGTAGAGGAGATGGCGGGCATTCAGCAATGCCGTCAGCAGGATGATCGCCGGCCAGGCGAGACCGCTCGCGACGTAGCCAACGGCCGCGAACTGCGCCGATCCGGCAAAGGCGATCGTGCTCATCGCCACGGCGTCGATCGGGGAGAAGCCGGCCTGCCGCGCGGCCAGGCCGAACGCAAGGCCGAACCCGGCCGCCGAGATGCCGATCCCCAGCGAATCGGTGGCCAGCCGGCGGCGGCTGGCCCGCATGGCCGCGGCGTCAGGAGGCGCCGAATCAGCCGCTGAGTCGGACCCGGAAGGCAGGCCGGATGACCCGGGATCGCCTGGTCCCGGGTCCGCTGAGCGGAGCCCGGGATCGCTCATCGGGTCTCGCTACCTCAGGAACGTGTTGCCGCACTCGCCGTCGCATACGACGTAGAGCGCGTGCAGGTCGTGGGCGTAGCCCGCCACGTGGAGGAAGCCGTTGCAGCCGGCAGCCCGGGCACTTCCAGATCCACCAGCGCTCGTTGGCGTCGAGCGGGGAGGTCTCGGCCGCGATCCTGGCGCCGAGGTCCGGACGGGCCGCCAGGAGACCCCGAATCGCGCGCGCCCGATCCGCCTCGGGCTCGCTGCTATAGGGGTAGCTCTGACCGACGTTGGAGGTCACTGGGCAACTCCGGACTGTCGTGGAACGCGTGCCGGTGGCGAGCGGGTCGTGAGCGCAGCCGGCCACCGGCAGCCGGAGTATAGACAACGATCGGCGCCCGTGGCCGTCGCCGCGACCCGCCGTTGCCGTGCCGGCCGTGGCCGCGCGTTCCGGCGTCGCCCGTCGCACACCCGCCCACTTCGCGGCCCGCCCAATGCGCGCGATCCGCACGCCCCGCGGCCTACCAGGTCGCGGGCAGTCCGGTGCTGCGCGGGTCCGTCGCCGCCGCGACGCTGCCGTCCGCCTCGGCCGGCCCACCGGCCACCAGTTCGATCGCGTGGCAGTGGCCGAGCGCGGAGTCGAAGGCGTCCACCGGGCGCACGGGATGACCCATCGCCTCGAGCGCCTCGAGCAACCCGGGCCGGAAGCGCGGCTCGGCGCGGACGAGGTCGGGCGGCGCGAAGTGCGTCTCGGGATCGGCGAACCAGCGTGGCATCGCGACGGCGCTGGCCACGTCGATCCCGCCGTCGACGAGCGCGGAGACGACCTGCGCATGGATCTGGGGCTGGGCGTCGCCGCCCATCGAGCCAACGACGACCCATGGCCGCCCGTCCCGGAACAGCATTCCCGGCAGCAGCGTGTGGAGCGTCCGCTTGCCCGGCGCGAGGACGTTCGGATGATCCTCGTCGAGGCTGAAGTAGCTGCCGCGGTTCTGGTAGCCGATGCCCGTCGCCGGATCCACGACGCCCGAGCCGAACCCGCCGTAGTTGCTCTCGATCAGGCTCACGGCATTGCCTTCTCCGTCCACCACGCCGAGCCAGATCGTGCCGCCGCCGCGCGGCGCCCGGCTGGCCGCGGCCGGCGTGGCGCGCTCCGGCCGGATGCGGGCCGCCAGCCGGGCGGCATGGCCCTTGTCGAGCAGCGCGTCGATCGGGATGTCGCGAAACGCCGGATCCGTCAGCTGCTCGTCGCGATCGACCCAGGCGAGCTTGGATGCCTCGAGCCCAAGGTGAACCCAGCGGGTGTCGGCGCCCTGGCCCGTCGCGAAGGTCGCCGCCGGCGGTGGCTCGAACTGCTCGAGGATGTTCAGGATCTCCAGGGCGACCAGGCCCGAGCTGTTCGGCCGGTGCGTCGTCACCCCCACGCCCCGGTAGGTCGTCGAGATCGGCTCGTTCCAGGTCGAGGTGTGACCGCGCAGGTCGTCCTGCGCGATCGCCGAGCCGGCCGCCGCGAGGCCCTGGCACTGCCGCTCGCCAAGCTCGCCTTCATAGAAATCGGCGAACCCCGCGTCGGCGAGGCGCTGCAGGCTGGCCCCGAGGGCCGGCAGCCGGACGAGCTCGCCGGGTCGCCAGGGCCGGCCGTGGGGCCGGTAGACGCTCGCCCAGCCGGGCCCGATCGAGCGATCGTTGCCGTAGGCCGCGGCGGCAGCCTCCACGCTGTTCATGAATCCGTCGTAGGCCGGGAAGCCGTCGAGCGCCAGTTCGATGGCCGGCGCAAGCAGGGCCGTCCGCGACAGGCGCCCGAATCGCTCGTGCGCGTCGGCCCACGATCGGACGGCGCCCGGGACGGTGATCGTGAGCGGCCCGACGAAGGGCAGAGTCGCGAGGCCCGAGGCGCGGAGCCGCGCGGGATCGGCCGCCGCCGGTGCGCGGCCGGACCCGTTCAGGGCGAACTGCCGTCCGGCGGCCGCGTCCCAGATGAGCCAGAAGGCGTCGCCGCCGATGCCGCAGCTGCTGCCCGCGACGACCGCCAGTACCGCGTTCGTGGCGATGGCCGCATCGACGGCGTTGCCGCCGGAGCGGAGGATGCCGAGGCCGGCCGCTGTCGCGAGGTGGTGCGGGGCGACGACGGCGCCATGGCGGCCGCGCGCAAGCGGAATCGGGACGAGCGGACGGGCCATCGGGCCAATGATAGGCAGCGGGCCCGGCCGCGCGGCGACCCGCTATCGTTCCGCCAGATGCAACGCTCCCTGCTCGCCGTCCTGGTCGGCACGTTCACGCTGCGCTTCAGTACGGGGCTGACGGGCGCCCTCCTCGTCTATTACCTCGCGGAATTGCCGCGTCACGGCGGGGAGCGGGTCGAGCCGTTCATCGTCGGCCTGTTCACGGCCACCTTCTTTGCCGCCGAGCTGATCCTCTCGCCGATCTTCGGGCCGCTGGCCGATCGCAAGGGTTATCACCGCGTCATGCAGCTCGGCCCGATCTTCGGGGCCGCGGCGGTCATCCTCACGGGCCTGACCACGAACCTCTGGCTCCTCGGCGGGACGCGGATGCTCGAAGGCGCCTCGACCGCCGCCAGCGTGCCGTCGATCCTCGGCTACATCGCGATCGCGACCGCCAGGGACGAAACCCTGCGAGGCCGAGCCGTGGCCCGCTTCGAGGCGGCGACCCTGGCCGGTCTCGGCGCCGGGCTGGTGTTCGCCGGCATCCTCTGGACGCTGATCGGGCCGGTCGCGTTCTTCGTCAACGCGCTCATCTACGGCGTGTCGTTCCTGATCTACCGGTTCGGCGTCACGGATCCGCGCTCCGAGCATCACCAGGCGGACGCGCCGCCGAGCTACGGGCTCGGTCGCTACCGCCTCCTCCTCCGGAGCTCGCACGTGTTGCTCCTGGCGCCGACGTGGATCGCCATCAACGCCGCGCTCGGCCTCTGGACCAGCCAGTCGATCTTCCAGCTCGTCCGGCGGCCCGAGGAGGGCCGGGTCAATCGATTCGCCGATCAGCTCCTGATGGGCGGTTTCCATCCCGTCGCGATCAGTGCGGGGCTCGGCATCGGCCTCTTGATCTTCTTCGCCGGCCTCATCTACTGGGGCAACAGGTTCAAGGCCTACCGGCGGACCACGATCATCTTCTACGGCATCGCCGGCGGGGCGGTCGTCGTCGGCGCGGCGCTCATCGTCAACCACAGCGCCGGGATGTCGCCGGCCGTCCCGCTCGTGTTCGCGATCGCGGCCGTCGGTGGCCTGTTCGTGCTGGCCGGGGCGACGCCCGCGGCGCTCGGCCTCCTCGCCGACATCTCGGAGCGCTTCCCGCACGATCGCGGCGCGATCATGGGCCTCTACAGCGTCTTCCTCGCCGTCGGCCAGATCGCCGGCAGCCTGATCGGCGGCGCCGCGGGGGAGGCGGCGGGCTTCGACGGCCTGTTGATCGCCACGCTGCTGATGCTCGGGATCGCGCTCATCCCGCTGTTCCGCCTGCGGCGGTACGAGCACGAGGTCTCGTTCGACGGCGACGACGTCAGCCTCGTGCTCGCCGGACCCGGTTCCTGACGACCGTCCGGAGCGCGCGCGGGCCGCTACGCTAGGTCGACAGCGACCGGCATCGCCGGCCAGCGCCGGCCCGACCGGTGCTCGGAGGACACCGTGAACCGAATCCCGCCAAGGGTCACGCCAAGGGACCGCCTCCGCTATCGCGTCGACACCCTGATGTCGCGCGGGCCGGGCCCGATCGTCGTCGGCCTCTTCATCTTCACGGCGCTCGTCGCCCTGGCCGTCTCGCTCGTCGTCTTCTTCCTGGGCTGGGGCAACTACGGCGACCCGAACAACGGCGGCCAGGACTTCACCTTCGCCGACATCATCTGGCGGGCGATCCTGACGACGATCGACACGGGCGCCGTCGGCAACTACACCGGTACGCCGGTGACGATCGCGTTCCTGCTGGCGATGTTCTCCGTGACCCTGATCGGGATCTTCATCACCAGCGTCTTCATCGGCATCCTGGTGACCGCGATCCAGAATCGCCTCGAAGAGCTGCGCAAGGGCCGCAGTCGGGTCCTCGAGACCGGCCAGACCGTGATCCTCGGCTGGTCCCAGCAGATCTTCACGATCGTCGGCGAGCTGATCATCGCCAACGCCAACCAGCGCCGCAGCGCCATCGTCATCCTGGCCGACCGTGACAAGGTCGAGATGGAGGACGCGCTGAAGGCCCGCGTCGGCAAGCGTGGCCGGACGAAGATCATCTGCCGCTCCGGCAGCCCGATCGACGTGACCGACCTGCAGATCGCGAGCATCCAGACGGCCAAGTCCGTGGTGATCCTGACGCCCGAGACCGACTACCCCGACGCGGACGTGATCAAGACGATCCTGGCCATCACGAACGCCGCCGACCGCCGGCCGGAGCCGTACAACATCGTCGCCGAGCTCCGCCGGCCGGCCAATCTCGAGGTCGCCCGGATGGTCGGCCGCGAGGAGGCGCAACTCGTGCTGGCGGGCGAGCTGATCGCCCGGATCGTGGCCCAGACCTGCCGCCAGTCGGGCCTGTCGGTGGTCTACACGGAGCTGCTCGACTTCGAGGGCGACGAGATCTACTTCAGCCCGGTCCCGCCGGCGCTCGTCGGCCACCGCTTCAGCGAGGCCCTCTTCGCCTACGACACGTCGGCGATCATCGGCGTGCAGCCCAGTGGCGGCCGGCCCGCCCTCAACCCATCGATGGACCACGTGCTCGCGGTCGACGACCAGCTGATCGCGATCTCGGAGGACGACGACACGGTTCGGCCGGCCGCTCAGCCGCTGGCCGACATCCGGACGGACCTGATCGCCACCGGAACCGCGCGGCCGCTGCAGCCGGAACGGACACTCGTGCTCGGCTGGAACTTCCGCGCGCCGGCCGTCGTCCGCGAGCTCGACGCCTACGTGGCCCCGGGTTCGATCGTCCAGGTCGTGGCGGACCTCGACGCCGTCCCCGCCGACATCGACGCGATGCGGGCCGATCTCGTCAACCAGACCCTGGACTTCCAGCTGGGCGACACGACGAGCCGCTCATTCGTCGAGAGCGTGAAGCCCGAGACCTTCGACCACCTGATCGTGCTCTGCTATTCCGACACGATGGACGTCCAGCGGGCCGACAACCGGACGCTGATCACGCTGCTCCACCTGCGCGACCTGGCCGCCGAGCACGACCACCGGTTCTCGATCACGAGCGAGATCCTCGACCTGCGGAATCGCGCGCTCGCCGAAGTCACCCGCGCCGACGATTTCATCGTCAGCGACCGGCTGATCAGCCTGCTCCTGTCCCAGGTCTCCGAGAACCGCCACCTCAAGGCCGTGTTCGACGAGCTGTTCGACCAGGGCGGCTCGGAGATCTACCTGCGGCCGGCCCAGGATTACGTCCTGCTCGGCCAGGCGATGACCTTCACGACGGTCCTCGAATCGGCCAGACGACGCGGCGAGATCGCGATCGGGTATCGGCGGCGGTCGCTCCAGGATTCCGCGGCCGACGGGTACGGCGTCAAGCTCAACCCGGTGAAGTCGGCCGCGGTCACATTCGAATCGGGCGACAAGGTCGTCGTGCTCGCGGACCAGGATTTGTCGGACTGATGCTCGCCTGCGCCCGGTCGAGGGGTCACGTCGAGGAGGAGCGTCCGTGAGCCACGTTGCGATCGTCACCGATTCGGCCAGCGACCTGACGCCCGAGCAGGCGGCCGCCGCCGGGATCGCGGTCGTGCCGCTGATCGTCAGCTTCGGCACGGAGAGCTTCCGGGCGGGCGTCGATCTCAGCACCGACGCGTTCTGGGAGCGGATGGTCGCCCCGGATGCGCCGTTCCCGACGACTGCGGCGTCCAGCCCGGGCGCCTTCGGGGAGGCATTCGACGCGGCCTTCGCCGCCGGCGCGGATTCGATCGTCTGCGTCGACATCACCGAATCCCTGTCGGGCACGATCAAGAGCGCCCGGATCGCGGCCGACCTGCGGCCGGAGCGCGAGATCTGGATCGTCGACTCGAAGTCGGCCTCGATGGGGGTTGGCATCCTCGCCCTGATGGCCGGCGAGATGGCCGCGGCGGGTTCGACGGCCGCGGAGATCGCGGCGGAGCTGGAGCGGCGCTGCGACGACCTCGACCTCTTCGTCGCCCTCGACACCCTTGCCTACCTGCGCAAGGGCGGCCGGATCAGCGGGCCCCAGGCGGCCATCGGGACGCTGCTGTCGGTCAAGCCGATCATCACGCTCCGCAACGGAGTGGTCGAGACGGCCGATCGGCCGCGGACGCGGTCGAAGGCGCGCGAGCGGGTCATCGAGCTGCTGGCCGCCACGCCGCTCGAGCGGATCGCGGTGCTCTACACGGTCGGAGCCAAGCCGGTCTCCTTCCAGGACGAGCTGGTGGCCCGGGTGCCCGGCGGCTTCGATCCCCGGCTGGTCACGATCCAGTCGATCGGACCGTCAGTCGGGCCCCATATCGGGCCCGGCGCCGTCGGCGCGGTGGTGCTGCGCACACATCACTGAGCCCCTCAAACCGATGACCTTCGGCCCAGGGACGTCCGCAGAGCGCGGGCTATACTCGATGGACGAGAAGCAGCGCGAGGCGCCCTGGGCGCGATCGATCGCTCCCGTGCGCCGCGTCCCGTGGAGCCGTCCGGGAGACGACTCGCAATGCAGGCGGCCACCACACCGGCCGGCCTGGATACGGAGGTCCTCCGTTCCATGACCATTGAGCAGACCGCTGCGTCGATCAATCCATGGCACGTGGCGCAGCAGCAGTTCGACCTCGCCGCCGACCGCCTCAAGCTCGATGCCGGGCTTCGCCGCGTCCTGCGTGAGCCGCGCCGCGAGCTGACCGTCCATTTCCCGGTCCACATGGACGACGGCAGCGTCCAGGTGTTCACGGGCTATCGCGTCCAGCACAACCTCGGCCGGGGACCCGCCAAGGGCGGCATCCGCTATCACCAGAACGTCGGCCTCGACGAGGTCAAGGCGCTGGCGATGTGGATGACCTGGAAGTGCGCCGTCGTCGGCATCCCGTACGGCGGCGGCAAGGGCGGCGTCATCGTCGATCCCAAGAAGCTCTCCCAGAAGGAGCTCGAGGGCCTGACGCGGCGCTACGCCACCGAGATCAGCGTCCTGATCGGTCCGGAGCGCGACATCCCGGCACCGGACGTGAACACCAACGCCCAGACCATGGCCTGGATCATGGACACCTACTCCATGCACGTCGGCTATACGGTGCCGGGCGTCGTCACCGGCAAGCCGATCCCGCTCGGCGGCTCGGAGGGTCGCAACGAGGCCACGGCCCGCGGCGCGATCTACTGTGTCGTTGAGGCTGCGGACCACCTCGGGATGGATCTCCGCAAAGCCCGCGTCGCCGTCCAGGGCTTCGGCAACGCCGGCTCCATCGCCGCGCGACTCGTCAGCGAGGAGGGCGCGACGGTGGTGGCCGTCAGCGATTCGAGCGGCGGAATCCACGATCCGGCGGGCCTCGACATCGATCGCGTGATCGCCTGGAAGGGCGAGCACGGTACCGTGGTCGGCTTCCCCGGTGCGCGGGCGATCTCGAACGAAGAGCTGCTCGAGGTGGACTGCGACATCCTGATCCCGGCCGCCCTCGAGAACCAGATCACGAGCCACAACGCGGACCGGATCAAGGCCAGCATCGTCGCCGAGGCGGCCAACGGCCCGACGACCCCGGACGCCGACGCGATCCTCTATCGCCGCGGCGTCTTCCTCATCCCGGACATCCTGTGCAACGCCGGCGGGGTGACCGTCAGCTACTTCGAGTGGGTCCAGGACCTCAATCGCGACCACTGGAGCGAGGCGATCGTGAACGCCAAGCTCAAGGAGATCATGGTCAAGGCCTTCCGCGAGACCCTCGCGATGAGCAAGGTCGAAGAGGTCAACATGCGGACGGCGGCCTACCTGCTGGCCGTCCAGCGAGTCGCCGATGCGACGGCCATGCGCGGTCTCTACCCGTAATCCTCGGGCCGATGGCATCGCGGAGCTCTGCCTCGGACCTCGGAGGGCGAGAGCCACGACCTCGGGGAGGTTGCCGCTCCTGATCGCGACACCTTTGGCCGGAGCCACTGTCAGTTGAGCGCATGGCGCTCGCTGACCGGCGCTGCGGACGGCGTGACCGTCAGTTGAGCGCGTGACGCACGCGCCCCTGCCTGAGCGACAGGACCGTCGTCCTGACAGGCTGGTCAGCGAGCGGGCCATGCTCAAGTGACGGTTTCGGGTGCGCACCATCAGTTCGGGCGCGCACCACCGGGTAGAGCAGGAGGCCGGCGAGGAGTCGGCGGTTCGATCCCTCGGTGCTACGATCCGGGCATGCTCGACCACGAAGAAAAGTTCCTGTTCAAGGAGGAGATCCTCCATCTTGCCAATGCCGTCGCGGAGCCGGGGATCCTCGACAACGTCGAGGACCTGCTGACCGACGTCATCACCAGCCCGCGGTTCGATTCGGAGGTCTTCACCCTCGAGCGATCGCTCCAGGTCATGCTCGGGCCGCGTGCCGGCACGACCCTGGTCGGGCTGCTGACTGTCGCCCCCGAGGTGTTCGATGAAGTCGCCGAGGTCCGCATCCCACCGGAGGTCCACGAGCGCCTCGTGGCCTGGCGGGCCCGCTTCGGCCTGGCCATCGACAACGCCCTCAACTTCCTGAACAACCCCGACGGCATCCAGGGCCACAACTTCGCCACGCAGATCGCCCACGTCGAAGAGCGGCGTGTCCTGCAAGGCCGGCTGACCCTCGTGCGCTACAACAACGAGCCGCAGTTCTTCGTCGCCGACGCGAGCGTGTTCCTGGGTCTCGTCGCGGATGTGATGGAACGCCTGGGGCCATACCTCGAGCCGGATGCGGTCGATGCCGAGACGGTCTCGCGCCTGCGCGACGCGGTCCAGCAGATCGAGCGCAAGACGACGGCTCGGAGCTGAGCGCGATCCGGGCGGCGCCGCGGGCGCTTCGTCTGCCCGAGCGGTCCTGATCGAAACAGACACGCGAGACGGGGGAGCGGTGCGCCAGATCTACCTTGCGGCCACCGGCATCAATCGCGGCAAGACGACTGTCTGCCTCGGCTTCCTCGACGGCTGCCTGGCGCGTGGCCTGCGGACGGGCTTCCTGAAACCAGTCGGCCAGCGGACGGTGATCGAGGACGGCGTGCCAGCCGACGAGGACGCGGTCCTGATGCGCGATGTCTTCGGCCTGACCGATCCGATGCCCGTGATGAGCCCGGTCCACATCCCCCGGGGTTTCACGAAGGCATACATCAACGGCGAGGTCGTCGAGGATCTCGGGGCCACGATCCGGGCAGCCCACGCCCGGCTCGCCGTGGACCGCGACGTCGTCCTGATCGAGGGCACGGGGCACGCCGGTGTCGGTGCCGTCATCGGGCTCTCGAACGCCGCCGTCGCGGAGATGCTGGGCGTGCCGGCGATCATCGTGAGCGAAGGCGGCGTCGGCCGGCCGATCGACGAGATCGTCCTGAACGCGGCCCTCTTCGACCGCCACGGCGTGCCGGTCGCCGGTGCGATCGTGAACAAGGTGGACCTGGCGGCCCAGCCGGGCATTGCCGGAATCCTCGAGCGGGGGCTCGCCCGACACGGCATCCCGCTGCTCGGCATCCTGCCGTACCGGCCGATCCTCACGAACCCGACCCTGGGCATGGTCCTTGCGGGCGTCCAGGGCGAGACGATCTGGGCGGGCCCGGACCTCGACCGGGTCATCGACAGCGTCGCCATCGGGGCGATGGAGCCCCAGCACATGCTGGAGCGGGTCGGGCCGGGCACCCTCGTGATCGTGCCGGGCGATCGCGAGGACGTCATCCTCGCGCTCGTCCAGTCGGCCGTGGTGGGGGAGACGCGCCACGGCGTCGGGCTGGTGCTGACCGGCGGCTACCGGCCGCGGCCGCTGATCGCCGACGCGATTCGGGCCGCCGACCTGTTCGCGACCCTGGTCAACGAGGACACCTACCTTGTCGCGTCCGAGGTCCACGACCTGCTGGTCAAGACGCATTCCGCCGACGTCGAGAAGATCGCGCTGATCAAGGCACTCGTCGCCGAGCACCTGGACGTCGATCGAATCCTCGACGCCGCCACGCCGGCATTCGCGTGACCGCGCGACGCCACTCCGACCCCGGAGATCCCGTCGCGATCGCTGCCCACGAACGGGCGGTGGCCATCGATTCCGCCATCGACGCGGCGATCGAGGCCGACCTGCGCGGCCCGGACCCCCGGGAGCTGATCGGGCGCTACGTCGCGGAGCTGCTCAACGGCGCGCAGCCGGCGGCCGCGGCGGTCACCCTGCTCACGCCCGGTTTCGTGTTCATCGGGCCCGGCAATCGCGACGGCATCCGCAGCCCGGCCGCATTCGCCGAGTTCCAGGCCGGCATGCGCGCGGCATTCTCGGATCTCGTCTTCACGCTCGACGACGCGATCATCGAGGGTGCGCGAGCCGCACTCGTCCTGCGGATGGGCGGTCGGCACACCGGCCCATTCCTCGGCGTGGAGCCGTCCGGGCGGGCGTTCGAACTCCCGCTCGTGGACATCCTGGAATTCCGCGTTGGCCGGATCGCCGCCATCACGGCCTACCTCGACGCGCTCGATCTGCGACGCCAGCTGGAGGCGCAGTAGGGGCGGCCGGACTCAGGCGGGTCAGCCGGCGCGGCGGCGAGTTCCGGCCGCGGTCACGGCAGCTGCTCGTTGTCGATGAGCCGGATCTCGCCGAAGCGGACGGCCATCGAGAGGAGTGCGGGACCGTCGAGGGTGACGAGCTCCTCGAGTTCGTGGTGCGGGTCGAGCGACGCGACGCTGACGTACTCGGGCTCGGCCAGTGGCTCGGAGGTCAGCACTTCCCACATCGTGTCGCGCAGGGCGTCGGCCGATCGCTCGCCGGCCTCCGCTCGCCGCAGCGCGGCCTCGAGGGCGCGATGGACGATCGGCGCCGCGGCTCGCGCGGCGGGGGAGAGCAGGGCATTACGCGACGAGAGCGCCAGGCCGTCGGCTTCGCGGACCGTCGGGCACGCCTCGACGGCCGTGGCGAGGCCGAGGTCGCGCGCCATCCGGCGGATGACCATGACCTGCTGCGCGTCCTTCTGGCCGAAATACGCGACGTCGGCCCCGACGAGGTTGAAGAGGATCGAGACGACCGTCGCAACCCCGTCGAAGTGGCCGGGCCGGGCCGCGCCCTCGAGGATGGTCGCCAGGCGGCCGACCGTGACGGTCGTCTCGAAGCCTGGCGGGTACACCTCGGCGGCCGACGGCGCAAAGACGAGATCGACGCCTTCAGCTGCCGCGATCGCCAGGTCCCGCGCCTCGTTGCGGGGGTAGCGGGCGAGATCCGCGGCCGAGTTGAACTGCTTCGGATTCACGAAGAGCGTCATCACGGTCGTGGGGTTCTCGGCGCGCGAGCGAGCCATCAGGGAGCGGTGCCCATCGTGGAGCCAGCCCATCGTCGGCACGAGGCCGATGGGGCGGGGAAGACCGGCCAGCAGGTCGCGCAGGTCGTGGCGCGTGCGGACGACGCGAACGCCGGCCTGAGTCTCGGGACGGGCTGTGGCCTCGGTCATCGTCGCGACAGCGTACCCAGCTGTCGAACGGTCCGCCAGAATGCCATGCATGACCCGCTGCGCCTGGGCCGGTGATGACCCGGCGATGATCCGCTACCACGACGAGGAGTGGGGCGTGCCCTCGCGAGACGAGCGGCATGTCTTCGAGATGCTGACGCTTGAAGGCGCCCAGGCCGGACTGTCCTGGTCGACGATCCTGCGCAAGCGCGATGGCTACCGGCGGGCCTTCGCCGGGTTCGACGTCGACGCGGTCGCGGCGTTCGGGCCTGCCGACACCGACCGGCTCCTCGCCGATCCGGGCATCGTTCGCAACCGGGCCAAGATCGCGGCCACGATTGACAACGCCCGGGCGGCGATCGCCTTCCGCGACGACGGCACGTCGCTGGCCGCCCACCTCTGGACCTTCACCGGCGGCCGGCCGACCCAGAACCGCTGGCCGATCATGGGCGGCATCCCCGCCGAGACGGACGAATCGAACGCGATGAGCCGTGATCTGCGGCGGCGGGGGTTCCGATTCGTCGGCCCGACGATCTGCTACGCGCTCATGCAGTCGATCGGTCTCGTCAACGACCACACGATCGACTGCTTCCGCTGGGCCGAGGTGGCCGCGCCGGCTGGTCCGAACGCCCGGGAGCAGGCACCCTCAGCGCGTTCCGGCTGATCGCTCTCGGAGGTCCGAGGAGGAGCTCCGCGACCCCATCGGCCCGAGGATCCTAGAGGTCGCGGTCGAGTGGGATCCCGCCCGCGGACACTTCGGCGCGATCGTCCACCGATCGCCCCAGCACGTCCGCCAGGACCTCGTCGTCCATTCGGACCGTCTCGGCCGGACCCGGGAAGGTACCGGCGGCCACGTCCGCTGCGTAGCTCCGGGCGGCCGCCAGGATGACCTCGCGCAGGTTGGCGTACGGCCGGGCGTGCTTCGGGTGCCAGGAATCGAGCCCGAGCAGATCGGTGACGACCTGGACCTGGCCGCTGCAGCCCGGTCCGGCGCCGATCCCGATCGTGGGGATGCGCAGGCGCGCCGTGATCGCGGCAGCCAGCTGCTCCGGGCACGAGCTCGAGGACGACCGCGAAGGCGCCGGCCTCCTGGACGGCCAGCGCATCGGCCAGCAACGATCGGGCCTGCTCACGGGTCTTGCCCTGGATCCGGACCTTGCCGATCGCGTTGATCGCCTGGGGCGTCAGGCCGATGTGGCCCATCACCGGGATCCCGGCCTTGACGATCGCCTCGATCGTGCGCGCCGTGCGGACGCCACCTTCGACCTTGACGGCCTGGGCACCACCCTCCTGGAGGAATCGCCCGGCATTCTCCAGTGCCTCGTCGGCGTTGGCATAGGAGAGGAACGGCATGTCGGCGACGACGAGCGCGTGCTGCGTCCCCCGCGCCACGGCCCCGACGTGGTGGAGCATGTCGGCCATGGTCACCCGGATCTCGTTCTCGTAGCCGAGGATCGCCCGGCCGACCGAATCGCCGACGAGCAGGATCGGCACGCCGGCTTCGTCGAGCAGCTTCGCCGTGGGGTAGTCGTAGGCCGTAAGCATCGCGATCCGCTCGCCCTCGGCCCGCATCCGGGCGATGTCGACGACGGTCAGGCGACGGACGTTCTCGGGCGTGGCGCTCATCTGGAACTCCCCGGGGCTGGGCTCGACGGCTCGAGCGTGGAGACGCTGGTGGCATTGTCGGCCGTGGGCGATGGTTCGTCGCGCGCGTCGAGGGCGGGAGCCACGAGATCGAGCAGCCGATCGGCGACCTCGCGCTTGCCGAGCATCGGCCACGGATCCGGGTCCGCATCGGGACGGTAGATCGTGACCCGGTTCGTATCGGTGCCGAATCCCGAGCCCGGTTCGGCGACGTCGTTGGCGACCATGAGATCGAGCCCCTTGGCCGCCAGCTTGCCCTGGGCCCGTCCCAGGGAGCCAGTCTCGGCCGCGAACCCGACGAGGATCGGCCGGGGCGCCAGCGGCCGCCGCGTCCGGGCGCCGCTGCTGTCGAGGCCGCGAGCGATCCGGCCGACCTCGGCCAGGAGGTCCGGCGTCGGCTCGAGCTCGAGGGTCAGCGATTCGCCGCGGCTGAGCTTGGTCTCGGCCGGGCGGCTGGGCCGAAAGTCGGCGACGGCGGCCGCCATCACGAGCGCGTCGAAGCCCGCCGTCCCATCCGCGGCCACGAGGCTCTCGAGCAGGGCCGCGCGCATGGCGGCCGTCGA
The DNA here is from genome assembly GCA_963716375.1 of uncultured Chloroflexia bacterium. GTDB lineage: Bacteria > Chloroflexota > Limnocylindria > Limnocylindrales > CSP1-4 > VGPE01. Next base: position 969,317 of record OY970306.1, read on the forward strand.
TTCCGCCCGGACGATCCGGGCAGCGGCCGGCAACGGGACGCTCACCTGCCCGGCGATCAGGGTCACACGAGCGCCCCGCGCCAGCGCGGCCTCGGCGACGGCCACCCCCATCCTGCCGGTGGAGCGATTGCCGATGAACCGGACCGGGTCGATGGCCTCGGCCGTGCCACCGGCCGTCACCACGACGTGGCGACCCTCGAGATCCGCCTCGTGCACGGTTGCCACCACCGGCGTCCGCGCGCCTGCCGAGGGTGCGCGGCTCGGTCGGTCGCCGACGGCGTCCACGACCGCATCGACGATCGCGGCGAGGTCCGCCAGGCGGCCGACACCCGTCTGCCCCGAGGCGAGGGGTCCCGATTCGGGGCCTACGATGCGGTAGCCGAAATCGTCCCGCAGGCGGGCGACGTTGGCCTGCGTGGCGGGATGGCCGTACATCTCGCCGTCCATCGCCGGCGCGACGACCACCGGCGCTGCCGAGGCCAGGCACGTCGCGGTCACGACGTCCCCGGCGAGTCCCGTGGCCATCGCCGCGAGCCAGTGGGCGGTGGCCGGCGCCACCACGATCGCATCGGCGGCATCGGCCACGACGATGTGCCCGATGCGGCCGTCGGGCAGCAGGGCCAGGACGTCCTGTTCGACGGCGTGGCGGCTGAGGGCCTCGAACGTGAGCGGGCCGACGAACCGGCTGGCGGAAGAGGACAGCAGCACCTGGACGTCGGCGCCCTCGGCGGCCAGGAGCCGCAGCAGCTCGACGGCCTTGTAGGCGGAGATCGAACCGGTCACGCCAAGGGCGATGAAGCGGCCGGCGAGGCGGCCCCGTGGCCGGTCGCTCCCTGCGGCGCCCGGGGCCGCTGCGTTCACGACGCGCTCCGGAGGGGCTCGCCGCCACGGACCTCGGCGTAGAAGATGGCCAGGCCCTTGAGGGTCAGGTCAGGGTCGATGACGTCGGCCCCGAGGCCCTGGGCCCATGGGGCGCCGGACAGGCCGCCCGTCAGGATCGTCGAAATCCGGCCCGGATCGGTCGAGGTGAGCTCCCCGAGCTCGCGCCGTACCCGCGCGAACAGCCCGGCGACGAGCGCCTGGTAGCCGAAGATCGTGCCGGCCTGGATGGCGCTCACCGTGTCACGGCCGATGGCCCGGGCCGGCTGGCGCAGGTCGACGAGCGGCAACTTGGCGGTTCGCGCCGCCAGCGCTTCGAGGCCGAGGGCCAGCCCCGGCGCGATGGCGCCGCCCAGGAACTCCCCGTCGGCGCCCACGGCGTCCACGGTCGTGGCCGTGCCACAGTCCGCGACGACCAGTGGCCCGTGGTACAGCCGATGCGCCGCCAGGGCGTTGACGAGCCGGTCTGCCCCCACCTCGCCGGGCCGATCGACCCGAATCGCCAGCGGCAGGATGCCCGGCCCGGCGACGAGGAGCGGGCGCTCGCGCCGCAGCGCGATGATCTCGAGGGCGTTCGTCAGGACCGGGACCACGGAGCTGCAGGCCAGCGCCTCGATCTCGCCCCAGGCCACGTCGTCGAGCCGGAGCAGCCCATCGAGCAGCAGATCGAGCTCATCGACGGTCGCCGACACGCGGGTCGCCGCGCGACGGACCGCGGACAGCTCGCCGCCGGCCACCAGGCCGGTCGTGAGATTCGTATTGCCGACGTCGACGACGAGGAGCATCTCCGCGATGATACGCGCCGCTGTCCGGCAGCCGGCCCCTTCCGGAGCCGGTGTCGCTGCGGTAGCATCTGCCGTGCGCAACCTGGTTTCCCGCACTCCCGAGACGTGAGCAGTCCCAGGTCAGTCAGGAGTGAGCGTGTCGTCCGTCCCTCCCGCGAAGTTCTTCGTCAACCGCGGGATCGTGTCGAGCCGGACGGACATCTACAACCTGCTGCGTCCCCTCCTGAAGCAGACGGTCGCCTATCGCTATCTCCGCGGGCGCGACGTCGTCTCGCATGGCGCCGGCTGGGTCGAGCGGATCGTCGTGGACCATCCCGAGATCTCGACCTACTTCACGCCACTCGCGATCTGCCTCAACATCGACAGCTTCGAGCATCTCGAGTTCGAGACCGGCCTCGACCAGCTGCTCGTCTACCGGCTCATCCAGGGCGACGAATCGATCGTCCTCGAGTTCGCGCCGACCGCAGCGCTGACGGCCGAGCCGATGGTCCCCCGCCAGCTCGAGTTCGACACCAGCGGCTTCATCCAGATGGAGCTGCTCGGCCTCGACGGTCGCGAAGAGGAGTAACTCGCGGCCCGCTGATCCCACTGCCCGGCAGACACGGCGAATGGAGGGGTCCTACCGAGAGCGCGCGAGGCCCGGACGGCAGGCCAGAGGGCCGTCGACCCGCAATCGGCTTGTCGTTGGGAGGGAGGGACCCCATCGGTGGAAGCGATCGCGCAGTACTTCAAGTTCGGTGACCGCCAGACCACTCTCGGCACGGAGTTCCGGGCAGGCCTGACCACGTTCGCGGTCATGGCCTACATCATCTTCCTGAACGCCTCGATCCTCGGGGCCGGGCTCAAGCTCGACCCGATCGCCGTCGCCGCGGCCACCGCGCTCATCGCCGGCGTCATGACGATCGCCATGGGCCTGGTTTCGAACTACCCGTTCGCCCTCGCCGCGGGCCTCGGCATCAATGCGATCGTCGCCTTCACGCTGCCGGCCCGGGGCCTGACCGCCGCCGGCGCGATGGGCGTGATCGTCATCGAGGGCGTGATCATCACGATCCTCGTCGTCGTCGGCGCTCGCGAGGCGATCATGAACGCGGTGCCGCTGTCGCTGAAGCGCGCGATCGGCGTCGGCATCGGGCTCTTCATCCTGTTCATCGGCTTCGTGAACGGCGGACTGATCACGACCCCGGCCGGCGGCGTCCCGATCGTCGGGATCAAGTTCCCGACCACGGTCGAGCAGGCCGTCTTCCTGTTCGGCCTGCTCCTGACGATCGTGCTGTTCGTGCTCAAGGTCCGCGCCGCGCTGATCATCAGCATTGCCGTGACCACGATCGTGGCCCTGCTGACCGGCGTCTCGAGCATCCCGTCCAACCTGACCGTGACGCCCAACTTCTCGACGCTCGGCCAGTTCAACCTGACCGACGTCTTCACGCAGCTGGGCGTCATCTCGGCCCTGCTGACGATCTTCGCGATCATGCTCAGTGACTTCTTCGACACGATGGGCACCGTCACCGGCATCGCCGCCGAGGCCGGACTTGCGCGCGAGGACGGTTCCGTGCCGGGCATCGGGCGCGTCCTCGTCGTCGACTCGCTGGCGGCGGTCGCCGGCGGCGCGGCGGGCATCAGCTCGAACACAACGTTCATCGAGAGCGCGGCGGGCGTCGCGGACGGCGGCCGGACCGGCTTCGCGTCGGTCGTCACCGGCATCCTGTTCCTGCTCGCCGTCTTCCTCTCCCCGCTGGCCGCGGTCATCCCCTTCCAGGCCACCGCGCCCGCTTTGGTCGTGGTCGGCTACCTGATGTTCACGCTCGTCAAGGACATCAACGTCGCGGATGTCGAAGACGGCCTGCCGGCGCTGCTGACGATGATCCTGATGCCGCTGACCTACGACATCACGGTCGGAATCGGCGCCGGGTTCATCACCTGGGTCGTGATCAAGGTCGTCAGGGGCAAGGCCGCCTCCGTGCACTGGCTGATGTACCTCGTCAGCCTCGCGTTCGCGGTGTACTTCGCCAGCGACTGGATCCAGGGCGTCGTGCAGTAGCGGTTGCGCCGGGCGGAGGCCCTGCCCGGCCGCGACTCGCTCGCGCGTCGCCGCCGAAACGCGGCGCTTCGAGTCCATCCGGCCGGGCTCGGCCGGAGGGCCGAACCTGATCCGCTAAGATGCCCACGATGTTCGAACGGACCGCGCTGCCCGACGGGCCGCGTGTCATCAGCGCCCGCCTGGCGGGCGCGCGCTCAGTCTCCATCGCCGCGTACGTCCTGGCCGGCTCGCGCCTCGAAGGCCCCGGCCAGACCGGCGTTGCCCATTTCATGGAGCATCTGACCTTCAAGGGCACGGCCCGGTTTCCGTCGACCCGGTCGATCTCGGAGGCCATCGAAGGGGTCGGCGGCAGCTTCAACGCGGCCACGGATCGCGAGTCGACGGTCTATTGGGTCCGCGTTCCGGCCCGGGTCGCCGAGCGGGGCATGGACGTCATCGGCGAGCTGATCGTCCGGCCCACCCTGGACGAGCGCGAGATCGACAACGAGCGCGACGTGATCGTCGAGGAGATCCGCTCCTACCTCGATGACCCGTCCGAATACGTCCAGATCCTCTTCCAGCAGGGCATGTTCGGCGACGGCGCCCTCGGCCGCGAGATCTGCGGCGACGAGGAGGGCATCCGCAGCCTGCCGGCCGCCACCATCCACGCGTTCTGGAACGACACGTACCGGCCCGCCAACACCGTCGTGGCCGTCTCCGGCGACCTCGAGCACGAACACGCCGTGGCGCTCGCCGATCTTGCCTTCGGGCGCGGCAACGGGACCGTTCCGGGGTACGCGCCGGCGCCGACGCTGCCGGCGGGCGAACGGGTCCTCTTCGCCAAGCGGGCGACGGCCCAGGCCCAGGTTGCGCTCGGCGTGCCGGGCCTGCCGCGCGACCATCCCGACAGCTGGACCCTGGCCGTGCTCAACGGCGTCCTCGGCGACGGCATGAGCAGCCGCCTGTTCCTCAGCGTCCGCGAGGAGAAGGGCCTCGCCTACGACATCAGCTCGGGTGCGATCGACTATGCGGATTCGGGGGCGGTCGCCGTGTCCGCAGGGGTCGACCCCGATCGGCTCAAGCCCGCGATCGAGGCGATCCTGGTCGAGCTTGCGCGCCTTCGCGACCAGTCCGTCCCGGCCGATGAGCTCGCCAAGGCCAAGGCCTATCTCTCGGGCGGTCTCGAGCTGCGGATGGAAGAGACGCGCCATCTCGCCTCGTGGGTCGGCGGCCAGGAAGCGCTCCACGATCGGGTGCTGACGCTCGAGGAAGCCCTCGATGCCGTCGCGGGCGTCGAGAGCCGCGAGATCCAGCGGCTGGCCGGCGAGCTGTTCCGCGACGAGGTGCTGCGGTTGGCCGTGGTGGCGCCGGCTCGAACTGGCCGCGGGTTGGAAGCCACGCTCCGGCTGCCATGAACCCCAGGGACAGGAGGCCCGGCACGGACGCGGCGTCCGAGGCGGAGCCGGAGTTGGCGGGGACGCCCGGGGCAACGCCCGTGGTGGCCGCACCGGCGGCCGAAACCGCGGCGGCGGATGACGGGACGGTCGAGACGATCGGCGTCGAGGAGGCGGCCCGGCCGGCGGGCGATTCAGCGGCCGGTGTCCAAGGCACGGTCCCTACAATCCTTGCGGACCCGGCACCTCCTGGCTCCGTGGCCCCGGCCGATGTCGATGACGGGCTCGGCGACGATCCGGCGTTCGCAACCGATCGACCCGGGGCGGCAGGGCCGGACTGGGACGGCGCGGCCCCCAACGGATCCGACGAGGCGATCACCCGCCGGCCGAGTCGGGCCGGCCGCCGCCGGCGCCCGATCGAGGAATCGGAACCCGACAATTCGGCGATGCTGGCCGCGCGACAGGCCGAGGCCACCGCGATCGAGCTCCGGCTCGCCCACCTGCACCTTCGCACGGGCGCCTACGACCTCGCCCGGATCCAGCTCGAGGGCCTGGTCGGCAAGGGCCGCCTCGATGAGCGCGGCCTGATCGACCTCGCCGAGAGTCGCTGGCGGTCGGGCGACCTGACCGGGGCGGCCGATGCCGTCGATGCCTACCTGGCGGCCGGTGGTGAGGCCCCGATCGGGTTCGTGATCGCGGCCGAGGCGCGCTCGGCGGAGGGCCGGCCGAGCGATGCGCGGCGGTTCGCCCGCGAAGCGATGGATCGCCTGACCCTGCCGCTCGAGGTCCTGTTCGCGGGGCAGCCGCGCAGCTCCGTCTGGCCGCACGACCCGGCCGTGCCCGCGCCGACGACCGCCACGCTGTTCTCGTCCGGGGCCGCGACGGCGGCCCATGGCGGCCGGATCGGGGTGGCCGCCACCGCGACCTCGCAACCGGTCTTGGGCACAGCGGCCGGACCGACCTCCGCAAGCGCCTCCGGGAGGACGACGATGGATCCGGCCGCCGCCGGCCCCGCCGAGGTGACCGCCGCGACGGCCGCGGGCGGGGCGATCACGGCCGAATCGGTCAACCAGGCCGGTGGCGGATTCTGGGACGACGATGGACCATCGGCCGCCGAGGTGGCCGCGATTGCGACGGTCGCCGGCTCTCGAGTGCGACCGCCGGCCGCCCGCGAGACCCCTGCGCAGCGCGTGGCCGTTGCGGGTGGCGCGGACGCGGCCGGGGACGCGCAGGCCGCCGCCGAGTCGCCCGATATCGCTGCGCCTCAGTTCATCGCCGGCGCCGATCCCGAGGTCGCGGCCGATGCCGGTGCGACGTCGACGCCCGGCGCATACGAGCCGCCTGAACCGACCTGGCTGCTGGCCGGCGCTCCGCGGACGACACCCCCCGTCGATGGCCCGAGCCAACCCGCGCGCGAACCCGGATCGGCCCTGCGGCCACGCGATCCTTCCGCGGCAGTCGCCGAGTCCGCCGGACCGCCCGCCGGCGAGTCGGCCGCGCCAGCGGCCAGGGGGGCCGCCCGAGTCCCGGCCGGTCCGTCGCCGTTCGCCCCCGACGCACACGTCGAGCTCGAGCGCGCGCGGCATGCGCTTCGCGAGGGGGATCTCCACGGCGCGGCAGCCCGACTGGCCATGGCGCTGCGCCTTCGGCCGTCGCTGGCCCCGATCGTGCTCGACCTCGCCGGCGATCTGCCCGGCCCGGACTTCGACCTCGTCCGTGGCGATGCGCTGCGGCTGGTCGGGCGCGAGTCGGCGGCACAGCAGGCCTACGCCTCGGCGATGTCCGGACTCGGTGGTGCCGCGGCGGCGCCGCCGGCCTCGGGCGACGCCACAGCCGCACCGCCGGCCGCCGCCGCTCCCCCGGCTGACCGGGCCACCCGGTCATCACGGCCGACCCGCGCGGCGCGACCGGAATCGACCGCGAGCGACGCCTCGCCGGACGACCCGTCCGACGAGGGCGCCGACCACCCAGCCATCGGTTGAATCGACCGTCAATGCCACCCGGAGGAGTTCCCGTGACCGAGCGTACTCTCGTCCTCATCAAGCCCGACGGCGTCCAGCGTCTCCTGAGCGGCCGCATCCTCGCCCGGTACGAGGAGCGTGGCCTCAAGATCGTCGGCCTCAAGCTGATGCTGACCGACCGCCAGACGGCGGAGCGGCACTACGCCGAACATCGCGAGAAGCCGTTCTTCGCGGGTCTCGTGGACTTCATCACCTCGCGACCGCTCGTCGCGCTCGCGCTGGAAGGCCCGAACGCGATCCAGATCGTCCGCGACATGAACGGGAAGACCAAGCCGTTCGAGGCCGCTCCCGGCACGATCCGCGGCGACTTCGCGCTCGAGACCGCCCAGAACCTGGTCCATGCCTCCGACGGACCCGAGGCCGCCGCCCGCGAGCTCGCCCTCTGGTTCAGGCCCGCGGAGCTGCTCGGCGTACGACCGGGAGATCGATCGCTGGGCTCTCGCGCCCGAGGATTAGGGCGTCGCCGAGGCCTTCGGCGCGGACTTCGGCGAGGCGGGCGCCTTCGAGGCCGCTGACGCCTTCGGCGAACTCGCGGCAGTCGGCCTTGCCGTGGCCGATGCCGACGACGTAGCGGTCGGTGCCTGCGAGCCGGCCGCTGACCCTGTGGGGGCGGCCGAGTTGCCCGGGAATCCGCCGCCATCGAATGGGACGGGCTGGTCCGCGGGAGCCGCCTCGGCGAGTCCGAAGCCGCCGCCGCCGGCCACGACCGCAAGCAGCGACATCACCAGGACGAATGCGGCCGCAATCGGTGCCCCGGACGAGCGCCAGGCGAGTCGGAATCGGTCGACCATCAACAGCAGCTCCGAGCGGAGCGGCCGCCCGGCGGGCGTGGCCCGGGTGCGCGTGGCCTGAACGCGGGTGGCGCCGGTGCGTCGCTGGTCCGGACGTCCTCCCGAACTGCTCGTGGAGCCGGTGTTTCGCGCGGTTCCCGTGCCGCCCGCCGACGCCTCGCTGTCGCCGCTTGCCACACCGCTCGACCTGGACTGCGTGCTCGAGGGGCGCCGATTCGCCGTGAACGGCTGGGCCGGTCGGCCGCTGGGTGGACGTGCGCTCGAGTCGCGCGTGTTCGAGCCACTCGACGAAGTTGCCGTCGACCGCGCGGCGGATGGCGTGGCGGACGCTCCTCGCGTGGGCGGTTCGGCCGTGACGGGGGGTACCGAAGCCGCCGTGTCCGTCGCGACCTGGCGCGTTCCGGCCGTGGCGCCGCCCGATCGCCGGCCGGGGACCCAGGCAGGTGTCGCGGCAACGAGCGGCGACGGCGGCCCGAGGCCGATCACGAGCAATCGACCGTAGTAGAAGAGGGAGAGCAGGCCGCCCAGGATCACGATCGTCGCGAACGGGTCGGTCATGGCCCTGTGAATGAGCACCTGGCGGGCCTCGAAGACGGCCAGGCCGGGCAGCCCGACGGTGGCCAGGGCGATTCCGCCGAGGGCCACGGCCAGCAGCGGCGCCCGGCGAGCCCAGCCGGAGAGTTCGCCGATGTCGCCCGTCCCGATCGTCCGGCGGAGCACGATGGCCCAGGCGACGAACGCCGTCTTGGCCAGGGCGAACACGAGGAACCAGATGCGCGCCGAGCCCCAGGCGGGCGGATCGAATGCGGCGAGCGCCAGCAGCACGAGCCCGCCATCCTGGACGATCGAGTAGGCGACGATGTGGTCGAGATCGTCCTGGACCGCCGCCGCAACGGCCCCGAGGATCAGGCTGAGCACGCCGGCCGCGACGACGATCCCGCGCTCCGCCGAGAGGGGCAGCTGGAGTGGCGGCAGGATGCTGCCAAGGGTCGCCATCACGACGATCGCGAGCGCGATCGGGCCCCACACGAACAGCAGCGGGACGGCCAGCGGGAACCCGCCGACGTGCGGCTCGACGACCATGCCGTGGAACGGGATCGCTCCCAGGCGCAGGGCCACCGCGCCCGCCAGGACGAGGTAGGCCGGTCCGACCGCGAACGGCCGGCCGGCCAGCGGATCCGATGCGGCCAGCAGCGCGCCGCCCGAGACGATCGCCAGCGCGACTGCAATGCCGAGTCCACGCAGCGACCGCAGCCCGACACCGGCCTGCGACGCCGTGCTGTGCCCGGTTCCGAGGGCCACGAGACCGGCAAATCCGGCGGCCGAGGTGGCCAGCAGCGCGGGCAGCGGACTCCCGAGATCGAGCGCCACGGCGGAGCTGCCAAGCAGCAGGAGGGCCCCGGCCGCGAACTCGGTGTGGCCGCGGAGGATCGTCGTCCGAAGGCTGCCCTCGCCGGCGAGCACGGCCGTGGCCGAACCCTGCGCCGGGTGGGCCTGGCCGGCCGCGACCGCCGGGAGGCTGATCAGCATCAGGGCCAGCAGCAGCGCGCAGGCACAGCCGAGGACGAGGAACAGGCGGACGTAGGGTCCGCCGGCCAGCACCTCCCGGCCGGCCACCTCGCCGTTCGGCGTCCAGGCCATCGCCAGCACGAGGACGAGGGCCAGGCCGATCATCCCGACCGCCGCGGAGACCTGCGGCCGGCGACCCAGCAGCAGGGAGAGCCCGGCCGCCCCGAACGCGACGACCAGCAGCGGCAGCAGGCTCATCGGGAGGCGGCGTCCGAACCCGGCGACGACGAGGCGCCGGCGGACCCAGAGGAAGCCGCCGAGGCGGATGACTGTCGGGGAGCGGAAGTCGAAGTTGGTCGGGCAGGGGTGACCGGCGGCGTCGCGCGGCCTGCGGATCCGTCGAACGGCCCGACGCTCCGCCGTGCCGTCGGACTCGCGCGCGGCGCCGTGGCCGCTTCCGGCTGGCGCGGCGCCGACAGCTGCAGGACGACGAGCATCCCGCCGGCGGCTGCCACTTCGACAAGGCTCGCCAGCAGATGGGCGAAGGGCGTCGGCTCCATCGTCAGCGCCACCTGGAGCAGCAGGGCGGCCGTCACGAGGAGGACGACGGCCACGCCGGTCCGGGCCGGCGCTCCCCCGAACAGCCCCGGCACCGCCACGACGAGGACCCCGAATCCGGCGGCGCGGGCGAGATCCGGCGCCCCGAGTGCCGTGGCCGGGTCGTGCAGGCCGAGCGCCACGGCCACCGCGGCCGCCACGAAGATCGATTCGGCGAGCCAGCCCGTGCGGGAGCCGGGCCCGACGGCCGGCCGATCGCGGAGTGCGATCCAGGCGAGTTCGGCGACAATCCCGGCGGCGGCCACGCGCGCCGCGAGCGGCACGAGGTCCGGCAGCGGATCGGCGATGAGCGGTGCCGCGGCGAGGACCGCGAACAGGCCGGCCACGATGGTTCTGGCGTCGCGCCCGACGACGCAGACGATGCCGCCCAGGACGACCACCAGCGCGGCGGCCACCACCGGCACGCTCATGGAGCGGCCGTCTGCAGCTCCGGGTGACTCGGGGTCTGCAGGATCCCGAAGGTGCTGAGCGGCCAATAACGCAACCAGGCCCGCCCGATGACGTCACTCTTCTGGATCGGCCCGAAGACGCGCGAATCCGCCGAGTTGCCGCGATGATCGCCCATGACGAACAGCTCGCCGGGCTGGATCTGCCAGGCCGCCTGCGTCCCGGTGACGAGGGTCGGCTGGCCCTCGTAGACGTACGGCTCGTTGAGCTCCACGCCGTTGATCCAGACGTGGTCGTCCCTGATCTCGACGGAGTCGCCGGCCACGCCGATGACCCGCTTGATGAACGGCGTGCCGTCGTCCTGGGCCCAGGCGGCCGGGGGCGTGAAGACGACGATGTCGCCGCGCTTGTAGTCGTCGAAGCGGGCGGTCAGCTTGTCCACGAGGACGTACTGGTCGGGTTCGAGGGTGTGCTCCATCGACTGCTGCTGGACGCGGTAGGGCTGCGCGACGAAGGTCTGGATGACGAGGAAGATGACGAGCGTCAGGACCAACGTCTCGACGATCTCAAAGAGGCAGCCGAACGGACGTTGGCTCACAAGTCCGGCAGTATAGGGGCTGGCGTCCCCCGTGCCCCCGCGCCGCCCGGCCGCATTCGGCCGCCGTGGACGGGCCGTCATCGCCGCGGCGCACGCGCGTCCGCCTGAATAACCGGGCCTGCGCGTGCGCGTTGACCCGGTGAGCGGCCAATTGATACACTCCGCGACGGCCTGAAAGGTTTCAGTCTCGTGTGGATGCGAGACGTGCCTGCGTGCCATTGATCCCCGGAACCACCGCGAAGGCGCCGCGCGCCCCGCGTCCGGGACAGGTCCACCTGGACAGGAGGAGTCCCAAGCCCCGATGGATCCCAGTTCGCTCCAAGCCATCATCCCGATCGCCGGGATTGCCGCCGTGTTGTTCGCGATCTATCTGGCGCGGGACCTGATCTCGCGGGACCAGGGCACCAAGGCCATGCAGGACGTGGCGGCGACGATCTACGAGGGCGCGGTCGCCTTCATCCGCCGCCAGTACACGACCATCGCCATCCTCGCCATCTTTGCCGCGGTGATCATCGGGATCGTCATCGCGATCGTCGACGGCCCGGCCGTCGCGGACACGGACATCAACGGGGTCCAGCTGGGCGTCTATACGGCCATCGCCTTCCTCGTCGGGGCGGCCTGCTCGATGGCGTCGGGCATCATCGGCATGTTCGTGGCCGTCAAGGCCAACCTCCGAACGGCCGCCGCGGCCCGGCACAGCCTGGTCGGAGCCGTCCAGATCGCCATGCGCGGTGGGGCGGTCTCGGGCTTCCTCGTCGTGGCGCTCTCGCTCCTGGGCGTGTGGGGCATCTTCGTCGCCTTCGGCGGCCTGACGAACCCGGCGCAGGCTCCGTTCCTGATCGTCGGCTTCGGCTTCGGCGCCTCGTTCGTGGCCCTGTTCGCCCAGCTCGGCGGCGGGATCTACACGAAGGCCGCTGACGTCGGCTCCGACCTCGTCGGCAAGGTCGAGGCCGGCATTCCGGAGGACGACCCGCGCAACGCGGGCGTCATCGCCGATCTCGTCGGTGACAACGTCGGCGACTGCGCCGGCCGCGGTGCCGACCTCTTCGAATCGACAGCCGCCGAGAACATCGGCGCGATGATCCTGGGCGTGGCGGTCTACACGATCGCCCTGGCGGCCGGCTGGCCGAACCCGGCGGCCTGGATCTTCTTCCCGCTCGTCGTTCGGGCCTTCGGCCTCCTCGGCACGATCGTCTCGGTGGCCTTCTTCATCCGCGGCAAGGAGGACGAGGATCCGATGAAGATCCTCAACCGCGGCTACTGGGCGACCACGGCCTTTGCGGTCGTCGGCCTGGCGATCACGACCTTCGTGATGATGAACACCGGCACCCAGACCGGCGCCAACGGGATCCCGACCTGGATCTGGTTCTTCGCCGCCGGCTGCGTCGGCCTGATCACCAGCGTCGCCTTCGTCTACATCACGCAGTACTACACGGCCGGTGGCTGGCGCCCCGTCAAGGAGATCGCCGAGGCATCGAAGACCGGCCCGGCGACCAACATCATCTCGGGTGTCTCCGTCGGCATGGAGACGACCTTCATCACCGCCATCACGATCGGCATCGCGCTCCTCGCCAGCCACTGGCTCGGCGAGCAGGCGGGCATCGTCAACAGCGAGGGCCAGAACGTCGGCGGCATCTTCGGCACGGCCGTCGCAACGATGGGCATGCTGATGACGACGGCTTACATCCTCGCGATGGACACCTTCGGGCCGATCACCGACAACGCGGGCGGTATCGCCGAGTTCTCCCACGCCGAAGCCGGCGCACGCGAGATCACGGACCGCCTCGACGCCGTCGGCAACACGACCAAGGCGCTGACCAAGGGCTATGCCATCGCGTCCGCCGCCCTGGCCGCGTTCCTGCTGTTCAGCGCCTACATCGACCGGGTCAACCTGATCCTCGGCCGCCAGGGCAAGGACCTCATGAACGCGGTCAACCTGGCCAACGTCGACGTCTTCGTCGCGGCCCTGATCGCGGCGATGCTGGTGTACTTCTTCAGCTCGCTGGCCATCCGGGCCGTCGGCACGACGGCCCAGGCGATCATCGTCGAGGTGCGGCGCCAGTTCCGGGAGATGCCCGGGATCATGGACTACAGCCAGCGGCCGGACTACGCCCGCGTCGTGGACATCACCACTCGCGCGGCACTGCGCGAGATGATCGCCCCCGGGGTCGTGGCCGTGGCCACGCCGATCCTCGTGGGCCTGCTGCTCGGGTACCAGGCCGTGGCCGGCTTCCTGATGGTCGGCACGCTGGCCGGCGTCATGCTGGCGACGTTCTTCAACAACTCCGGCGGAGCGTGGGACAACGCCAAGAAGTACGTCGAATCCGGACACCTCAAGGATTCCGCGGGCAATGTCCTCGGCAAGAAGACGGACGCCCACGCGGCGGCCGTCGTCGGCGACACGGTCGGCGATCCCTTCAAGGACACAGCCGGTCCGTCGCTCCACGTCCTCATCAAGCTGATCGCGACGATCACCCTGGTGCTGGCCCCGCTCTTCATTCGCTGAACTCCGGCCCGTCACTCGGGAGCGGTCGCCATCGCGACGGCCTCTCCCGGTGCGCGCTCACTGACCAGGGTCCGTTGACGGCGGCCATGACCGCCAGCCAGGGAGGCACATCGAGCCGGTGGACACGACCTTCCAGGCGTTCGTCCTGGGGCTCGTCCAGGGACTGACCGAGTTCCTGCCGATCTCGAGTTCGGGTCACCTGATCATCGTTCCGGCCCTCCTGGGCTGGCACGACCCCTTCATCGATTCCCTCGCCTTCAGCGTCATGCTCCACATGGGCACGCTGGTGGCGCTTCTCGTCTACTTCTGGCAGGACTGGCGGCGACTCGTGCCCGCCGGATTCGCCGCGCTGCGCGATCGCTCGACGCGCGACGACCCCGATCGTCGCCTGGCCCTGCTGCTCGCCGTGACCGTGATCCCGGCGGCGATCGCCGGCATCCTCCTCAACGACATCGTGGAGCGGGACGTGCGTGCGCCGGGGCTCGTCGCGGTGATGCTCGTGCTGGGCGCTGCCGTGCTCTGGCTCGCCGAACGCTGGGGCAGCCGCACCCGCCAGATCGGCGAGCTGAGCGTGGCCGCCGCCTTCGGCATCGGCGTCGCCCAGGCCGCGGCGCTCGTGCCGGGCGTGAGCCGCGCCGGCATCAGCATCGCCGGCGGCATGTTCGCCGGGCTGACCCGCGAGGCGGCGGCGCGCTTCAGCTTCCTGATGGCCACCCCGGTCATCGCCGGGGCCGGGATCTTCGAGCTCCGCAAGCTCGTCACCGGCGATGCGGGCGTCGCGGTCCAGCCCCTGCCACTCGTCGTCGGCGTCGTGACGTCGTTCCTGGCCGGGATGGGCGCCATCTACATCCTGCTGCGCTACCTGCGCACGAACACGATGTACGTCTTCGTGGCCTACCGCCTGATCCTTGCCGCCGTGGTCATCCTGTGGGTGCTGGGGCTGCCATGGAAGTGATGAAGCAGCTTCGCCAGCGTGCGATCCGCGACCTCCTGGAGCAGCGGGTGATCCGGACCCAGCAGGAGCTCGCGGCCGCCCTCCGCGAGCGGGGCTTTCGGACGACCCAGGCGACGATCAGTCGCGACGTCGCGGAACTCGGCCTGATCAAGGTCAGCCGTGACGGGACCCAGGCCTATGCGCTGCCGCCGCGCCTCATCGAAGCCGAGACGAGCGGCGAGGATCGCCTTCGCAAGCTGCTGCACGACCTGCCGGTCGAGGTCCACGAATCGGGCCTGCTCCTCGTCCTGCGGACGCTGCCCGGCTCGGCTCACGCGATCGCCGCCGCCCTTGACCGGGCCCGCTGGCCGGAGGTCGCCGGCAGCGTCGCTGGCGACGACACGCTCTTCGTGGCCTTCCCGGACCGCGGTTCGCTGCAGCGGATCCGCCGCCGGCTGCTGCGCATGACCGAGGAATAGGCCCCGGCGAGCCCGGCTGCCGGGCGGCCCGCTTTTTGACACGCGGCGGCGGCCGGGGCTAGCATATGGCCGGTTGAACTTCGGGCCGCGCTTGCCG
This sequence comes from uncultured Chloroflexia bacterium, assembly GCA_963716375.1. Taxonomy (GTDB): domain Bacteria; phylum Chloroflexota; class Limnocylindria; order Limnocylindrales; family CSP1-4; genus VGPE01. Next base: position 984,332 of record OY970306.1, read on the forward strand.
CGACCGCCTGAAGTTCTTTCTTATTCATCAGCCACGTTTCGGCCGGGCCGCTCCGTCCGCGAACGTCGTGGCGGCCCGATTGCGACGCGAGCGGAGCGTGACCCACGTGAACACCAGACCGAGCTATCTGTCCCGAGAGGGCCTCGAGCGGCTCCGAACCGAGCTCGAGGGCATGACGAATGTCCGTCGCGCCGAGGTGGCCGCGCGAATCCACGATGCCAAGGAGCACGGCGACCTCTCGGAGAACGCCGAGTACGAGGACGCCAAGAACGAGCAGGCGTTCGTGGAAGGTCGAATCCAGACACTCGAGGCCCTGATCAAGAACGCCACGATCATCGACGAGACCCACTCCACCGATCATGTCCAGATCGGCTCGACGGTCGAGGTCGACAGCAGCGACGGCAACGAGACCTTCACGATCGTCGGTTCGGCCGAAGCCGAGCCCGGCGCCGGCAAGATCTCGAATGAGTCGCCTGTCGGCCGTGCGCTGCTCGGCAAGCGCAAGGGCGAGAAGGTCCTGGTCCGGGTGCCGGCCGGCGATTTCACCTACAAGGTCATCAGCATCCGCTAAACCTCGGGCCGATGGCTCGCGGAGCTTCGCCTCGGACCTCGGTGAGCGAGGAACTCCAGACCGGGGAGGGTGCCACCAGGGCACCCGGGTCGGTCGAAAGGCGAGAACGCCATGGATTGGGCTGACGAGCTGGCGGAATCCGTCAGCGGCCCCCAGGTCATCAACGATTCCAAGACGCCGTCCGGGACCGTCCACGTCGGGAGCCTGCGCGGGCCGGTCATCCACGACGCGATCTGGCGCGCCGTCCGCGAGCGGGGGCTCGAGGCCACGTTCCTCTACGGCGTCGAGGATCTCGACCCCATGGACAACCAGTCGCTGCTGAGCGGTGACGCGATCGAGCGCTACATGGGGGCGCCGCTGGCGAGCGTGCCCGCGCCCGAAGGTTCGGACGAGCCGTCCTACGCCCGCGCGTTCATGAAGCCTTATCTCGGCACGTTCGCCGGTCTCGGCATCCGGCCGACCGTCTACTGGATGAGCGACCTGTACGCGGCCGGGGTCATGGACGGGTTCATCCGCACCGCGATCGAGCGAGCGGATCGGGTCGTGGAGCTGTACCGCCGTGTCAGCAAGGTCGAACGGCCGAACGGCTGGCTGCCGGTCTCGGTGATCTGCGAGCAGTGCGGCAAGGTCGGCACGACGAACGCGACCGACTGGGACGGCGAGACGGTCCGCTACCAGTGCCTGCCCGAGTTCGTCACCTGGGCCCGCGGCTGCGGCAGGGACGGCCGGATCGCCCCGTTCGGCGGGCGGGCCAAGCTGCCCTGGAACCTCGAGTGGGCCGCCCAGTGGAGCCACTTCGGGGTGACGATCGAGGGCTGCGGCAAGGACCTCGCCACGGCCGGCGGTTCACGGGATCGATCCGATGCGATCGCCCGCGAGGTGTTCGATCGAGAGCCGCCCCGCAACGTGCCCTACGAGTTCCTGAACGTCGGCGGCCGGAAGATGTCGACGTCGCGGGGTCGCGGGGCGGCGGCCCACACGATCGCCGAAGTCGTGCCGCCGGAGCAGCTGCGCTTCCTGTTCCTGCGGCCGCGCCCGAACCAGGTCATCGAATTCGACCCCGACGGCTCCGACGCGATCCCGCGCCTCTTCGATGAATTCGATCGGATCGCGGCGGCCACCGCCGGCCACGAGGTCAAGGGCGAGCTGCCGCCCAACCCACGGCGTGTCCTGGCCCTCTCGCTCGTGGCCGCCGACGCCGACGTGGATGCCGAAGCCGCGCTGTTCCGGCCGGCGTTCGGACACCTCGCACTGCTCGTCCAGGTCCCGGGCGTCGACGTCGGCGAGCGGATGGCCGCCGAGAAGGGTGAGCCGCTGCTGCCGCGGGAACAGGGGATCATCGACGAACGGGTCGCGGCCGCGCGCGCCTGGCTCGAGACGTACGCGCCGGATCGGGCCCGGATCGCCGTCCAGTCGAGCCTGCCCGACATGGTCCGCGAGCTTGGCGAGGACCAGCGGATCTACCTCGGCGCGCTCGAGCTCGCGGCGGCGACCGTGAGCCCGACGACCGGCACGGACTGGCAGGACCTGCTCTTCTCCGTGGCGGCCACGGCCCAGCTGCCGCAGGGCCGGGCGTTCGGGGCCATCTACGTCGCGTTCCTCGGCCGGACGAACGGCCCGCGCGCCGGCTGGCTGCTGGCCGGCCTCGAATCGTCGTTCGTGCTCGGGCGGCTGCGCGCCGCGGCGGGCTGGCGGGCCGTCGAATCGACATCGCCGGGCGCAGCGGCCGCCGGCGGGGACGGAGGCCCGGCATGAGCGTCGGCGCGGCGCGACTCCGCGAGGAGCCGCAGCGGATTCGCCAGGGGGCCATCGACAAGGGCGAGGACCCGGCCCTCGTTGATGCGGCCCTCGCGGCCGACGAGCGACGGCGTCAGCTGCTCGGTGAGGGCGACCGGCTGAAGGCGGAGCGCAACTCGGCATCGAAACAGGTCGGCGAGGCGATCCGCGGTGGGGCGAAGCCCGATGGGCCGGACGTGGCCGCGCTGCGCCAGGCGTCCACGGCCGCCGGCGAGCGGATCGCGGCCATCGACGCCGAGCTGGTCCAGGTCGAAGCGACGCTCGAGGACCTGCTGCTGCGGATTCCGAACCCGGCCGATGCCGACATCCCGATCGGCGGCGAGGAGGCCAATGTCACGGTCCGGACGTGGGGCGAGCAGCTGCTGGCCTCGGTCGCCGGCGCCGACGGCACCTGGGTCCGCCGGCCGCACTGGGAGCTCGGCGCCAGCCTCGGCATGTTCGATCTCGAACGGGGCGCCAAGGTCGCAGGCTCTGGATTCCCGGTCTATCGCGGCGCGGGCTCGAACCTCCAGCGCGCCCTGATCGGCTGGTTCCTCGACACCCACACCCGCGAGAACGGCCTGACCGAGATCTGGCCGCCGATCGTCGTCAACACTGATTCGGCCCGGGGCACCGGCCAGATCCCGGACAAGGAAGACCAGATGTACGTCGTCACCCGTGACGACCTCTACCTGATCCCGACGGCCGAGGTGCCGGTCACGAATCTCCATCGGGACGAGATCTTCGAGGCGGCCCAGCTGCCGATCCGGTACGCCGCGTACTCACCCTGCTTCCGGCGGGAGGCGGGCGCCGCCGGCAAGGACACGCGCGGCATCGTCCGCGTCCACCAGTTCGACAAGGTCGAGATGGTCTTCTTCGAGCGGCCCGAGGCGTCGGCGGCGGCCCTGGACGAACTCGTCGCCTTCGCGGAGACGTTGCTGCAGCGACTGGGCCTCGCCTACCGCGTCCTGCTGATGGCGACCCGGGAGATGGGCTTCGTCCAGGCTCGCAAGTACGACCTCGAGGTCTGGGCGCCGGGCGTCGAGCGGTGGCTCGAAGTCAGCTCCTGCTCGAACTTCAACGACTACCAGGCGCGCCGGATGGCGATCCGCTACCGCCCGGAGCCCGGCGCCCGACCCGAGCTCATCCACACGCTCAATGGATCGGGCCTCGCCCTGCCTCGCGTCGTGGCCGCGATCATGGAGACCTACCAGCGCGACGACGGGTCGATCGACGTGCCGCACGTGCTTCGCGAGCGGATGGGGATCGACCGGATCCAGCCGCCACAAGCGTGAATCTGGCGTGACCCTCGACACGCCGCTTCCGGCCGGGACGCGGCTCGTCACCCTCGCCGAACGGCCCGACCTCGTCGTGCCCGTCGCCCGCCACAACGGCGCAGTGTGGCCGGTCTTCATGCTCCAGGATCCGGTCGCGGACCGCCTGTGGCACCACCTCGACGAGGAGTTCGCGGCCAGCCAGCTCGTCCTGCTCGACGAAGGCGATTCGATCGTGGCCGCCGCGAACAGTGCGCCGCTGGCCTGGGACGGCACGCCCGACGACCTGCCGGCGGGCTGGGACGACCAGTTCGAGCGAACGGTCGCCGGCCTCCTCGACGGAACCGAGCCAAACACGCTCGGCGCGCTCCAGATCGTGGTCGCGCCGGGGCGCCAGGGCGCGGGCATCAGCGGCCTGATGCTCGGGGCGATGCTGACCCTGGCTCGCCGGGACGGCTACGGCGCCGTCATCGCGTGTGTCCGGCCGAACCAGAAGGATCGCTATCCGCTGCTCGACATGGCGGACTACGCCGCCTGGCGACGGGCCGACGGGCTGCCGGTCGATGCCTGGCTGCGCGTCCATGCGCGGGCCGGGGGCGAGATTGTCCGAGTCGCGCCCGAGTCCATGGCGATTTCGGGCTCACTGGCGGAGTGGGCGCAGTGGACGGGCCTCGAGTTCCCGAAGAGCGGGCCGTACGTCGTCGAGGGCGCGCTGGAACCCGTGCTGGTCGACCTGCCGGCGGATCGCGCCACCTACCACGACGCGAATGTCTGGGTCGTGCACCGCCTGTGAACCTCGGACCCCTGGAGCGGCGGGCGAATCCGCTGGTATCCTCGTCGGCGCGGGAGAGGTGGCCGAGCGGTTGATGGCAGCGGTCTTGAAAACCGCCGAGCGAAAGCTTCGTGGGTTCGAATCCCACCCTCTCCGCCACCCGCGGTCGACCTCGCGGCCCCCGGAGCGTGCCCTCAGCGCGGCCGATTCCGGCCCAGACGGTGCGCCAGCCCGTCGATGGCTCGACGGATTCGGCCCGCTGGCTCGGGCTCAGGGACGCGGTCGGAATCCTCGGGCTCGGCGGGTTCATCGTGGTATTCGTCGCTGAGCGTGCGCATCGGGACAGGGACGCCGCCGCCCTGTCCCATTGGGTTCGCAAACGCCCCGGCGTTGTGTTCCGCCCGTTTGCGCTCCGGTTCTGGCATCTCGCTGCGGCTCCCATCGTGCGCCTGGCACGGCATTGATCCGATCCCACGCTGCGCTCAGCCCGGCCGCCCGTCAAGGGCCGGCTGGAACCATGGCGCGGTCGATTCACGGGGTATCCTGACCGGCGGACGGGCGCGGACGCTGCCGTCCGAACGACCGCCCGAGGCACCGCCACTCGTGGAAGAAGACCCGCCCAGCGTGCTGATCCCGTGGCCGCAGGGACCGATCGACATCACGGTCTCCGCGCCATGGGGCGAGGTTCCGGAGCAGCGTGATTTCTGGGCCGAGCTCGGCGTCGAGGTCCGGGCGGCGCAGTCGATCGACCAGCTGACCGAAGGGCTCACGACCCTGGGCCGGCGCTGGGGCTACGTTCCGCGCGTCGTCGACCTCGCGGCGCTCGGCATCGGCGAGACACTCCATGTCACCTTCTTCAAGGAGGATTGAGGCCGACGTGGGCGAATCCCAGCCGACGCCCGAGGTGACGGCCGACGGCACGCCCGTCCTGCTCCCCCTGAGCCGCGACCCGTTCAACGCGGAAACGCTCCTGGCCGAACAGACCGGCATCGTGACGCCGAATGAGCGCCATTACGTCCGCAACCACTTCGCGGTTCCGGCCCATCCCGGCAGGCTCGAGATCGGCGGCCTCGTCCGCAGTCCGCGGTCGCTGACTGTGGCGGAGCTCGCCCGACGGCCGCAGGCGACCCTGCTCGTCACCCTCGAATGCGCGGGCAACGGCCGCCGCCATCTCGATCCGCCGGCCCCCGGCGAACCGTGGGGCCTCGGGGCCGTCGGCACGGCCGAGTGGACGGGCGTGCCGCTGGCGGAACTGCTCGATGAGGTCGAGCCCGCGGCGGGCACGGTCGAGATCGGGGTCTCGGGCGCGGATCGGGGTACACCGGCGGCCGTCGGCCACGAGATCGGGTTCGAGCGGTCGATGCCCCTCGACCTGGCCCGCACGGCGCTCGTCGCGCTCCGCATGAACGGCGAGGCGCTGCCGCCCGACCACGGGGCGCCCGTTCGGCTGATCGTCCCGGGTCGCTACGGCATGGCCTCGGTCAAGTGGCTGACGAAGGTCGTTGGGCTGGCCGAACCGTTCGGCGGCTTCTTCCAGGCCGACCGCTACGTCGTCGACGGGCGGCCGCTGGGACCGATCGCGCCGCGGGCCGTGATCACGACGCCTGCCGATGGGGCGCGAGTCGGCGGCCGCCGGCAGACGATCCGTGGCTATGCCTGGTCCGGGTCGGGACCGATCGTCGCGGTCGAGGTGAGCGTTGACGGCGGCGCGACCTGGCAGGCTTCCGAGCTCGGGCCGATCGCCGCGCCGCTCGCCTGGCGGCCGTGGCACGTCGAGTGGCGGCCGGAACGGCTGGGCGCGGCGATCCTTCTCGCGCGGGCCACGGACGCGGCGGGGGAGCGGCAGCCGCTCGGCCAGGTCCGCAACGCCCTCGGGTATCGGAACAACGCGGCCCAGCCGGTGACGGTCGAGGTCGAGTAACGGGCCGAGTTGCGGTGGTGCGGCAGGGCCCCGGGGCGTCGGAGGCGGCCCGCCCGAGCTCGTGCGTGCCCGTCGGTCCGCTGCTGTGCTCGTCCCGCCCGTGCCCGCTGAGCGATCGCGTCTGTGCGATGCTCGCACCCGTGAGCGAGGCAGCATGAAAGTCGTCGTGGTGGGCGCCGGGATCATCGGCCTGTGCACCGCCTGGTTCCTCCGCCAGCGGGGCTGCGAGGTCGCGATGGTGACCGCCGGCCAGCCCGGCCAGGGCGCATCGAGCGTCAACGCGGGCTGGGTCGTGCCGGCGCTGTCGGGTCCCGTCCCCGGGCCGGGTGTGCTGTCGGGGTCGCTGCGCTGGATGCTGAATCCGGCCAGTCCGTTCTATGTCCGGCCGCGCCTGAGCCCCTCGTTCCTGCGCTGGTTGCTCGCGTTTCGCGCCCACTGCAATCGACGCGACTATCTCGCCGGCCTCGAGGCGATGGCCGCACTCAATCGCGACACGATGGGCCTCTACGCCCAGTTCGAGGCGGACGGCCTCGTCGAGCCGGGCGAGAAAGTCGGCCTCGTTATGGCCTTCCACACGCAGCGCGATCACGACCACGAGCTGGCGGGCCTCGACTGGCTGGATCGCTTCGGCTTTCCGCAGCCCATCCTCGGGCGCCCGGCGGACCTCGAGCCGGCGCTTGACAGCCGGGTTGCCGCGGCCTTCCTGCTGCCCGGCGAACGCAACGTGAACCCGGCCGCCGTCTCCGCGGCCCTCGTCCGGCAGCTGCTCGCGGGAGGGGTGAAGATCGGCACGACCACGGCCGTTCGGGCCATCGAAGTCGGTCCGGGTGGGCGCGTCTCGCTCCGACTCGCCGGCGGGGCGACGGTCGATGCCGACGCCGCGGTCCTCGCCGCGGGGGCCTGGACGCCCGGCCTGGCCGCCATGGTCGGAGCCCGGCTGCCGGTCGTCGCCGGCAAGGGCTACGCGCTGGACTTCACGCCCGCCCCCGTGACGCTCCGCCAGTCGCTCTACCTGCATGAAGATCGCGTCGCGATGACCCCCTATGACGGCCGCCTGCGCCTCAGCGGCACGATGGAGCTGACCGGTCTCGACGAATCGATCTCCCGCCGCCGGACGGCCGCCATCGCCCGGGCCGGCAGCGGGGCGCTGCGAGACTGGCCGGCCGGCACGGAGCCCGCCCGGGTCGTCTCGGGGCTCCGGCCGCTGACCCCCGATGGGCTGCCCGTCATCGGCCGCCTGCCCGGCAGCCCGTCCGTGTTCGTGGCGACCGGTCACTCGATGCTGGGGATGACGCTTGGGCCGGCCACGGGCGCCGCACTGGCGGGCCTGATCGTGGGCGACCAGGCGGCCGTGCTTCGCCCGTTCGATCCGGCGCGATTCGCCTGAGGCCGCGACTCCAGGCGACCGGGTCCGCCGCCGGGAGCCCAGCGCGAGCCCGGCCAATGGACTCGAAAGAGGGACTGGCGTCTGAACCGCTCGGCGTGGTAGAGTGTTCGGGTCACCCGAGCGGGTGGCTCAGACACAAGACCGGCAACAACGATCACTCCTCTCTCGGTTCTCGCGGGACAGGTCGCGAGCGCCGGTGAAGCTAGGAGTGGTTTTTTCTTTGTATAACGATCAGACGGTGGCGTGCCGCGATTGCGGTCAGGAGTTCACCTTCACTGCGGGCGAGCAGGAGTTCTACGCCCAGCGCGGGTTCAGCACCCCCACGCGATGTGCATCGTGCCGGGCAGCCCGCAAGGCCGCTCGTGGCGATACCGGCAGCGCCGGCGGCTCGAGCTACGGCAACGGCGGTGGCTCCAGCTACGGTGGCTCCAGCTACAGCAGCGGCGGTGGCTCGAGCTACGGCAGCGGCGGTGGCTACAGCAGCGGCGGCGGCTACGAGTCTCGCGGCCCCCGCGAGATGTTCAGCGCCACGTGCTCCAGCTGTGGCAAAGAGGCGAAGGTTCCGTTCCAGCCGAGCGGCGCCCGACCCGTCTACTGCAGCGACTGTTTCACGTCGCGACGCTAGTCGCCGCGATCTGAGCGCTCAGGAAACCCCGACGGTTCGTCGGGGTTTCTTCGTATCCGGGGCAGGGCGCGACAACGGCGGCGACTTGTCGGCGGGCGATCCGCCCGGTACAGTCGCCTCCGCAGCCATGGAGGAACGCGACGAGTGACTGACCAGCCGACACCGCCATCCGCGGCAGCCGGCGCGCCAACGATCGTCTGCGACCAATGCCGGCACGAAGTGCCGGCATTGGAGTACTGCGTCCGTTGCGGCGACCCGCTGGCCGCCGAGAAGCAGCGGGCCCAGATCGGCCGTCGCGGCCAGTTCGCCGCCAATCCGGGCGAGCGGGCGCTCGCCGTCCATCTCGTCTCGACCCTGTTCCCGCAGCTGCCCCGCGCGGACATGGACACGTTCCGGGCGGCGCTGCTGATCGGGATCGCGGTCGTCGTCGGCCTCTGCATCTTCGGGCTCTATCCGCTGGCCCTCGTGGCCGCCGAGCTGATCGTGCCGATGGTCATGGTCCTGTACGTCTGGGACGTCGATGTCTACGAGGACGAGCCGTTCCACGTCCTGGCCCTGACGGCCGGCTGGGGCATCTTCGCGGGCGTCGTGATCGGCCTCGCGGTCCGGTTCCTCCTGCCGTCGGATGCCGGCTCCGTCTTCGGGGAGGACGAGGCGACGATCCTGGCCCGGGGAGTCGTCCTGCCGCTCGTCGGCGGCCTGCTGATGCTGATCGGGCCGCTCATCCTGCTGCCGTATCGCAAGTTCAACGACGTCCTTGACGGCGCGACGTTCGGCGCCGTGTCGGCGCTGGCCTACACGGCCGCCCTCGGCCTCGTCGGGGCGATCGACCTGTTCAGCGGCGGCCTGCGCCCGACCGGCGAGGTGATGCCGTGGATCACGCGGCTGCTCGCGCTCGGCGTGGCCACCCCGATCATTGCCGCCAGCGTCATCGGCGCCACGGCCGGCGCCTTCTGGCTCCGCTATCGGGGCCCGGCGGGCGATCGCGGCCGCCTCGGGCTGCTGGGCAAGCCGGCCGTCGCCGTCATCGTCGGCGCGATCATCCTCGTCATCGCGGCCGTCGGGCAGCTGCTCCTGACGTTCCTGCCGGCCCTCATCTGGCTCGGGTTCCTGGCGGTCGTGACGCTCCTGTGGCTCCGGGCCGTGATCCACATCGGCCTGCTGCAGGAGGCGGCCGAGATCCCGATCGGGCCCCCCGTCGTCTGCGCCAACTGCGGCCGCCTGACCCCATCGCACAGCTTCTGCGGCTACTGCGGAACCTCGCTGCGGGCCCAGCCGAAGCATCGGGGCACGGCCGCCCCGCAGGCCACGGGCTCGAGCACGGGCTCGCGGCCGTGACGATGCCCCCGACGTCCAATCCGACGCCGCCGGCCGGCGGGTCGTCGGCCGGGCTGCCCCCGCCCGTCTCCGGCTGGGCCGGCCCGGCGTCGACCGGCGGCCGCCCGGGCGGCGGACGCAAGTCGCCGATCCGCCTGCTGATCACCTTCGTGGCCACGCTGGGCATCGTCCTGCTGGTGGTCGGTGCGGCCGTGGCCGTCCTGACTCCGCCGCCCGCTCCGCCGGACTGCCCGGATCCGTCGCAGCCCTGCGGGCTTCCGCCGGCGCCGCCGACGCTGCCCCCGGCGACCGTCGCTCCCTCGACCGGCATCACGGCTCCCCCCAGCCTGCCCGCGCCCGATCCCAACGCCCAGGCCACCACCGCCCCGACCCCCGCGGTGACGCCCGCGCCCGTGGTCACTCCGTCCCCGGTGCCATCGGCCGCCGCGACGCCGGTCGCAGTGCCGTCCGCGGTGCCGAGCGCGACCAAGACGGGCCTGCTCAACCTGCCGAGCCCGCAGCCCGCCTCGAATGCCGCGCCGCAGGAGTTCGGGACGGTCTGGACCAGCAGCGAGCTTGGCTTCAGGTTCCAGTACGACTCGGGCATCTGGACGATCCGGGACCAGGATGCGCGGAGCGTCGTGCTGACCGCCGCGCGGGGCAACGTCGCGGTGATCATCGCGGGCTCACCGGCCCAGGACACCACTCCGGACCAGGCCGCCTCGAACGAGCTCGACCGCCTCAACTCGCAGATCCTCGGGTTCACCGACGAGACCGACCCGAAGCAGCTGCTGCCGGGCCAGCCGGTCGTCGGCTACCAGCCAGGCATCGGTGGCCTGTTCGCCGGGACGCTCGACAATCCGCAGGGCCCGTCGACGGCCGTGCACTCGGCCGTCCTCGCCGCGACCGACAGCCGTCTCACGATCCTGGTCAGCGTCACGACCATTGACCAGCTCGAGAAGCCGGCCTTCCAGGCCGTCGATTCGATGCTCAATACCCTCGACTGGGGGACGGCGCCATGAGCCGGTCGCTCCAGCGGCTGCCCATGCGGCTGTGGGTGCTCGGCGTCGTCGTCGCGCTGATCGCCCTGCTGGCCGGCGGCGGCTGGGCCAGCCAGTCCACCTCGCGACTCGGCCGCAGCCTGGCGGGCGCGACCGGCGGTATCACGACCGCCGGCGGGCCGCCCGCGACCGGCGGCAACCCCACTGCCGGCAGCCCCACGACCGGCGGGACGCCCACCGGCGGTGGGTCCCCCAACACCGACCCGACCCCGACGCGTCCCAATTCGGGCCTCGGCAGCGGCTCCGGCGGCACGATCGCCAACGGCGGCCTGGGCTCGAGCTCGGCCGCGGCCGCCCCCGTCTACCTCGGCCCGGCCAATCCGGGCGAGCCCATCGAGGTGTCGCTCGTCCTGCGCATGCCCGGCGACGCCGACATCGCGGCATACCTCAACGGCCTCTACGATCCGGCCTCGCCGAACTACCGCCGGTTCCTGAGCCCCGCGCAGTTCGGCGCGCGGTTCGGCCTGCCGCTCGATCGCATCGGCGCGGTCGAGGCATGGGCGACGGCGAACGGCCTCGTCGTGACGGCGCCGAACGAGCAGCGCACGGCCCTGCGGGTCAGCGGCACGATCGGGCAGGTCGACCGGCTCTTCAAGGTGAGCTTCGGCTCGTACAGCGACCCGCCGACCGGAGCCACGTTCCACGCGCCGCTCGGCGCCGCGACCGTGCCCGCGGCGATCGCCGGCGACGTGGACGGGATCGCCGGTCTCAGCAACGAGCCGATGCGGACCGGCACGACGCCGGCCAGCGGCCGGCCCGTGACCGCGGCCGACAACCTGCCGGCCGCCGCCGCGACCCAGGGCTTCGGACCGCTCGATCTTGCCGAGGCCTACGACATCGTCCCGATGTACAAGGCCAATCTCTTCGGCCAGGGCCAGACCGTCGCCATCGTCTCCTTCGACACGTACCACCCCGAGGACATCACGGCGTTCGACAAGCAATTCGGGATCACCGGACCGCCGGTCCAGCGGATTGCCGTCGGGCCGAAGATCACCGCGCCCGGCGATGGCTCGGAGGAAGTCACCCTCGATATCGACGTTCTGCGGTCCGTGGCTCCGCAGGCGCAGATCCTCAACTTCGAGGCCAAGAACGGCGGCAACGTCGGATTTGCCGACATCTTCGACGCGATCGTCCAGGACGGCCGGGCCGACATCGTGACCGTCAGCTGGGGCCGCTGCGACATTCCGCAGGCCGTCACGACTGCCGATCGGACCCGCACGCTGCGCTCGCTCCAGGCCGCGACGGCCAAGGGCGTCAGCATCTTCAACGCCAGTGGCGACTGGGGCGCGTTCACGTGCTGGGTGTGGGATCCCTCGGACCAGCGCCAGTCGCTCTACTGGCCGTCCGACAGCCCGTACACGATCGCGGTCGGCGGGACGCGCCTCCACGTCCGCAATGACGGCTCCTACTACCAGGAAGCCGGCTGGGAGGACTACCTCTCGACGGGCGGCACCGGCGGCGGCCTGAGCGCGGTCGACGCGATCCCGCCCTGGCAGACTGGACCCGGCGTCACGAACGAGTACTCGAACGGCAAGCGCCAGACGCCGGACGTCTCGGCCGCGGCCGACCCGGACACGGGCTACCTCGTCTACCGCACGCCGCCCGACGGCGGCGATCCCGACTGGACGGTCATCGGCGGCACGAGCGGCGCCTCGCCCTTCTGGGCCGGGATCATGCTGCTGACCCGCCAGCTCGCGATGGGCGAGGGCGTCGGCCCGCTCGGCTACGTCAATCCGATGCTCTACGCGCTTGCCGCGTCGGCCACGCCGAACACGATCTTCCACGACGTGACGGTCGGCGGGAACCTCTTCCACCACGCGACCCCCGGCTGGGACTTTGCGACGGGTCTCGGGACGCCGGACGTGACGGCGCTCGCAGTGGCCATCGTCAACTACCTCGGCACGCACCCGGCCAAGTAGCTCCGCAGGCCCGTCAATTCCGCTCCGACGTGCCCGTCTTGACACCCGCTGCGAGTGCCCCCTAGACTCCGCCCCACATTCGAACACGGGCGATGATCGGGACAAGTACCCGCGGGAGTCGACACAGAGACCCGGTGGCTGGTGGAAACCGGGACGACGACCACGGCGAACTGGACCCGGGAGCCTCCGGACCGAACGCGGGTGAGCCGCCAGTAGACTCCGGCGCAGAGCGCCAGCGATACAGGGCAGCGCCGATCGGACGGAACGTCGTCCCGTCGGTCACGGAGTGCGGCATCGCCGAATGAGGGTGGCACCGCGGAAGGCTCGACCTTTCGTCCCGGAGACGAAAGGTCGTTTTGATTCCCGGGCCTGATCGGGACCACGACGATCGACGTCGATGACATCGTTGTCCGATCGGAGGGTCCGCAGATGAGCGCCAACGAACCACTCAGCCTCGGCCAGGTGAAACGCCTGGCCGGCAATGCCGACACGATCCTCCTGCGCGCGACCAGGACCGCGGACCTCGAGACGCCGATCGGGGCGTTCCTGCGCCTCGACGACGGCGGCCCGGCCTACCTCCTCGAGTCGGTCGAGGGCGGGGAGCGGCTCGGGCGCTACTCCTTCCTCGGCATCGGCCCGCGGCGCCTGCTCCAGGTGCGGGACGGCGTGGCGCGGATCCAGACGCGGCCGCTCGACGTCGACGCCTACACCCCGGACCTGCCGGTCCACGAAGTCCCGGCCGCCGATCCGCTCGCGGCGCTCCGCTCGTTCGTGCCGCGCCGCCGCGTGCTGCCGACCGAGGGCATGCCCCGCTTCACCGGCGGTGCGGTCGGAGCCCTGGCCTACGACGCGGTCTCGAGCTTCGAGCCGACCGTGCCGCTGCCCGCGGCCGACCCGGTCAACGTGCCACTCGCGGCGTTCATCGAGACGGACCTCGTCCTCGTCTTCGACCACCTGACCCACACGCTGTCGGCGATTGCGTCGCTGCACACGGAAGCAGCCGACCTCGAGGGCCGCTACGCCATCGCCGAGCGGGCGATCTTCGAGGCGCTCGAGAAGACGGCCCGGCCGAGCGCAGCCGAACTGGCGGTCTCGAGCCGACGCCCCGCGGGGACGCCCGGCACGCGCATGGAGCCCGAGTCGCCGGCGGCCGCGGGTGCCGCTCGCGAAGCTGTCGAGCGAACCGCAGCGGACCGGGCGGCGGCCGCGGCGATGCTCGGCGAGTCGCACATCCGGACGAGCCTCGGCCGCGACGCCTACGAGGACGCGGTCCGGGTCGCCAAGGATGCCATCGCGGCCGGCGAGGCGATCCAGGTCGTCCTGGCGCGCCGCCAGTCCATCGACCTGCCGCCGACGCCCGATGGCGGCGTCCTCGACGGGATCGCCCTCTACCGCGCGCTGCGGCGCGTGAACCCGAGCCCGTACCTCTTCTTCGTCCGGATGCCGGGCTTCGACGTGGTCGGCGCGAGCCCCGAGCTGCTGCTGCAGGTCGAAGGCGACCGCCTCACGACGCACCCGATTGCCGGCACGCGACCCCGTGGCGCGACCGCGGCCGAGGACCAGCTGCTGTCCGAACAGCTGCAGCGCGACCCCAAGGAACGCGCCGAGCACGTCATGCTCGTCGACCTCGGCCGCAACGATCTCGGCCGGGTGGCACGTCCAGGGACGGTCGCCGTGACGAAGTACATGGAAGTGGAGAAATACAGCCACGTCCTGCACCTGGTCAGCCACGTCGAGGGGCGCCTGCGCCCCGACGCCGACACGCTCGACGCGCTGCGTGCCGTCTTCCCGGCGGGCACGCTGTCGGGCGCCCCGAAGGTCCGGGCCATGCAGCTGATCGCCAACGCGGAGCGCGAACGGCGGGGGCTCTACGGCGGGGCCGTCGGCTATCTCGGCTACGACGGCAACCTCGACACGGCGATCACGATCCGCAGCGCCGTGCTGAAGGACGGCCTCGCCCACGTCCACACGGGCGCGGGCATCGTCGCCGCCAGCGTCCCGGAGCGCGAATTCGAGGAGACCGAGCACAAGGCGGCGGCGATGCGGCGGGCCATCGAGCTGGCGGCGGGCATCGAACCGGCCGCCCGTGCCGGTGGTTCGACCGGCGCGGTCGCGGACGACGGAGCCGATGCCCCGGCGGAAGAAGGTGGCCGGACAGCGGCCGGGGCACGCTCATGATCCTGGTCATCGACAACTACGACTCGTTCACGTTCAACCTCGTCCAGGCCCTCCAGGCGTCGGGCGCCGAGATCCTCGTGCTGCGCAACGACGCGATCGACGAGGCCGGCCTCGAGACAATGGCGACCGATCCGGCGCGGCGGCTGCGCGGAATCGTCATCTCGCCGGGGCCGGGCAATCCCGGAACGGCTGGCGTCTCCGTTGCCGCGGTGCGCGTGGCCGCCGCGAACCGCGTGCCGCTGCTCGGGGTCTGCCTCGGGATGCAGTCGATGGCCGCGGCCTACGGCGGCGCGATCGTCCGCGCCCCGACGCTGGTCCACGGTGAGGCGTCCGACGTGACGCACGACGGCCGCGGACTGCTCGCCGGGATGGAGTCGCCGTTCCCGGCGGCGCGGTATCACTCCCTGGCCGTGGATCCGGCGACCCTGCCGGCCGAGCTGTACGTGACAGCCATGAGCCCGGCCGATGGGGTCGTCATGGGCATCCGCCACGTCGACCTGCCGATGGAAGGGGTGCAGTTCCACCCGGAATCCGTGCTGACGCCGACCGGGCCGCACCTGCTCGCGAATTTCCTGCGCCTCGCCGGAGAAGGGGAGGCCGGCCGGCTCGATGCGGCCAGCGGCTCCTTCGCGACGCACGGCATGGCCGAGCGCGACGAGCCGGCCGCGTCCGACCCGCCCGAAGCCGCCGCGGGTTCGGCGGCGGAGCCCGCGGTCGCCGGCGGCGTCGGCGCCACGGGCCGGCGGCCATGAGCGAGGTCGTTCGGGCCGCTCTCGCGAAGGTCGTCGACGGCGAGACGCTCACGATGGCCGAGGCGCACGAGGCAATGGGCGCCGTGATGGACGGCGAGGCCACCTCGTCGCAGCTGGCGGCGCTTCTCGTGGCGCTCCGAATGCGCGGCGAGACGGTCGACGAACTGGCGGGCTTCGCGAGCGCCATGCGCGAGCGCGTCCTCCACGTCGAGGCGCCCGCCGGCACGGTCGACACGTGCGGGACGGGTGGCGACAAGAGCGGCACGTTCAATATCTCGACGGCGGCCGCGCTTGTCGTGGCGGGGGCCGGAGTGCCGGTCGCCAAGCATGGCAATCGGGCGATGACGTCGCGTTCCGGCTCGGCCGACGTCCTCGAGGTCCTCGGGGTTCGCACGGACCACGACGCGGAATCCGCCGCCGAGGCCCTGCGAACGGATGGCTTTGCGTTCCTCTTCGCCCAGGGCTTCCACCCGGCGATGAAGTACGCCGGCCCGACCCGGCGCGAGATCGGCGTTCGTACGGCGTTCAACCTGATCGGGCCACTGACGAATCCGGCCGGCGCACGCCGCCAGGTCGTTGGCGTGGCGGACCCGGTCGTGGCGCCGCGCCTCGCGGAAGTCCTCGCTCGGCTCGGGGTCGATCGCGCATTCGTCGTCCACGGCGACGGGCTCGACGAGCTGCCCCTCGACGGCAGTGGCGTCCTCTACGACGTCACGCCGGCCGGGATCGAACGGCGAACCGTCTCGGCTGCCGAGCTCGGCCTGGCCGCTGCCGCCACGTCCGAGCTGGCCGGCGGATCGCCGGCCGAGAACGCGGCGATGGTCGAAGCGGTCCTGGCCGGCGAGCCGGGCCCGCGGCGGGACGTGGTGCTGCTCAACGCGGCCGCCGGGCTGGTCGCGGCTGGTCGGGCCACCTCGCTCGGGGAAGGAATCGGCCAGGCCGCGGCGGTCATCGACACGGGTCGGGCGACTGCGCTGCTCGGCCGTCTGCGGGCGGCCCAGGCCACCGCCGCGGCCCGGGCTGCTGCCGCTGCGGCTGACGTGGCCGTCGCCGAGGCCGCCGCCCAGGCATCCGCGGCCCCAGTGGCCGCGCCGGCACAGGCGGCTCCAGGCGGCGCGACCGAGCGCGGTTCGGTGCGGGCATGACGATCGCGCCGTCCCCACGACGTTCGAAGCCCGCTGCGGTGCGTCCCGGCCCGACCAGCATGGTGACCGAGATTGCCGCGCGCCGCCGCGCCGACGTGGCCGCCGAGCTCGCGGGTCGATCGGCCGCCGAGCTTGCCCGGGCGGCGGCCGCAGCGTCACCGCCGCGGGAGATCGCCACGCCGTTCGCTCGGCCGGGCCTGCACCTGATCGCCGAGGTCAAGCGTTCGTCGCCGTCCGTGGGAGCCATCGCCCTCGACGTCGATCCCGTCGCCCGGGCGCTGGCGTACCAGGCGGGCGGCGCCATCGCGATCTCGGTGCTCTGCGAGCCGCATTGGTTCGGGGGCTCGGTGGACGATCTGCGGGCCATCCGGTCGGCGGTGAGCGTTCCGGTGCTGGCCAAGGAATTCGTGGTCGACCCGCGCCAGCTGCCCCTGCTCCGTGCGGCGGGCGCCGACCTCGTGCTGCTGCTCGCCGTGCTGCATCCGGCGGCCCGCCTGGCCCGGCTCGTCCGCCAGGCTCGGGACCTCGGCCTGGAGCCGCTCGTCGAGGCGCATGACGAGCGCGAGCTCGAACGTTCGCTCGCCAGCGACGCTCGCCTCATCGGGCTGAACAACCGCGACCTGCGGACCCTGGCGGTCGATCCCGAACAGGCCGTGCGCCTGCGCAGCCGGGTTCCGGACGACCGGATCCTGATCGCCGAATCTGGCGTCCGGGAACCGTCCACGATCGCCGGCTGGCGCGCGCTCGGCTTCGATGGCGCCCTCGTCGGTGAGGCGCTGATGCGATCGGCCGATCCGGCGGCTGCGGCGCGGGCGATGGTCGCCGCCGGTCGCGCCCCGGCCGATCCGGTCAACCTCGCGTCGGTGCCCCTCGTCAAGATCTGCGGCATCACCGATGAGCGGGGCGTGCTGGCAGCCGTGGCGTCCGGCGCGGACGCGCTCGGGCTCAATCTCGTGCCGGGAACGCCGCGGGCGCTCGAGCTTGGCGAAGCGACCGCGCTCGCGCGGCTCGCCCGAAGCGCGGCCGGACGCCCGCCGCTCGTCGTCGCCATCACGGCCGATGCCGGCGCTGCCCGGCTGGCGGAGATCGTCGCGGCGCTCGATCCCGATGCGGTCCAGCTGTCCGGCGATGAACCGCCGGAGGCGGCGGCCGCCCTCGATCGGCCGGCGTGGAAGGTGCTCCACCTGCCAGCGGCCCTGGCGAGCGGCGACGACGGCGCCTCGGTCGCCGCGTCGATCGTGGCGGAGGCCCGCCGCCATCTCGACGCCGGCTGCGCCCGGATCATGCTCGACACGGCCGGCGGGCCGTACCCCGGCGGCACCGGGCGAGCCGTCGCGACGAGTCTCGCGGCCGCGGTGGCGCGGCAGATCCCGGTCGTGCTGGCCGGAGGTCTCGATCCCGCGACCGTGGCCGTGGCGCTCCGCTCCGTCCCCGCGGTCGGTGTCGACGTCGCTTCCGGCGTCGAAGAGCCGCGGACGACGGGTCGGCGGCCGCGCAAGGATCCGTTCCGGACCGCGCTGTTCGTGAAACGCGCCCGCGCGGCGCGGTTCGATCGGCCGACCGTGGCCGCGCGACCGAGTCCCGTGGACTTAGGGCTCGAGGTCGCCGACGAGCGTGGCCGCTGGGGTGTCGAGCACGAGTTCGGCGGCCGCTACGTTCCCGAGACCCTGATGGCCGCCCTGCTCCAGCTCGAGGCGGCCTGGCTCGACCTGCGAACAGATCCGCGATTCTGGGCGGAGCTTCGAACGTTGCTGGCGGCCTACGCGGGCCGGCCGACCTCCCTGTTCAGGGCGGACCGTCTCGCCGACCTCTCGCTCGACCGCGCCCGTGCGCTCGCGGCCGATCGGCCTGGCGTGGCGCCGCCGGCCCGCCTGCGCCTGTACCTCAAGCGCGAGGACCTCGCCCACACCGGCGCGCACAAGATCAACAACGCCCTCGGCCAGGCGCTGCTCACGCGCCGGCTGGGCAAGTCGCGGGTGATCGCGGAGACCGGCGCCGGCCAGCACGGCGTGGCGACGGCGACCGCCTGCGCGCTGCTCGGGCTGCCGTGCGTCGTCTACATGGGCGCCGAGGACATCCGCCGCCAGCAACCGAACGTCCTGCGAATGCGGGCCCTCGGAGCCGAGGTCCATTCGGTCACCAGCGGCAGCGCCACGCTCAAGGATTCGGTCAACGAGGCGATGCGCGACTGGGTCACGAACGTCGAGACGACGCACTACGTCCTCGGCTCGGCGATGGGTCCCCATCCGTATCCGACCCTCGTCCGCGACCTGCAGCGCGTCATCGGCGACGAGGCCGCGGCGCAGATCGCGACGATCGAAGGCCGCCTGCCGGACCTGGCGCTCGCGTGCGTCGGCGGCGGTTCGAACGCGATCGGCCTCCTGGCGCGGTTCATCGGCGAGCCGTCGGTCCGACTCGCGATCACCGAGGCGGCCGGGGAGGGGATCGCCACGGACCACCACGCGGCGGCGCTCGCCGGCGGGACGCCCGGGATCCTCCACGGCGCCCGTTCGATGATGCTCCAGGACCGCGACGGCCAGGTCACCGAGGCGCATTCGATTTCGGCCGGGCTCGACTATCCAGGCGTCGGTCCGCAGATCGCCGCGCTCGTGGCGGCCGGCCGGGTCGAGCTGACCGCGGCGACCGACGCCGAGGCCCTCGCGGCGATGCTCGACGTGGCGCGCTGCGAGGGGATCCTGCCGGCGCTCGAGACAAGCCACGCGATCGCGGTGCTGCCACGACTGCTGGCGGGGATCGAGGGAAGCGGCCGTGCGCTGCCCGACGACGCGCTCGTCCTGCTCGGGTTTTCCGGCCGCGGCGACAAGGACCTCTCCCACCTCGAGCGTGCCGAGGGTCTCCGATGAGCGCGGCGGCAGTCGCGCCCGACCGGGCGCCGCGGGGCACGAACGCGACGGCCGGCGCGGAGCGGATTCGCGCCGCGTTCGCGCGAGCCGACGCCGAGAATCGCGCGGCCCTGATCGCCTACATCGTGGCGGGCTACCCGGACGCCGAAACGAGCCTGCGCATCGGGCTCGCCGCGGTCGACGCAGGCGCGGACCTGCTCGAAGTGGGCCTGCCGTACTCCGATCCCCTGGCCGACGGAGCGACCCTCCAGCGGGCCTCGGGGGTTGCGATCGGGGCCGGCGCAACGCTCGAGCGTTCCATCGACCTGCTCGGCCGGCTGGCCGCTGCGCGACCCGACCTGCCGCTCGTGCCGATGGCCTACGCCAACCAGGTCATCGGCGGCGGAGACGGGCGCCCGACCGCCACGAAGCTCGCCCAGGCGGGCGCGAGCGGCGTGATCCTGGCCGACCTGACGCCCGACGAGGGCGCGCCGTTCGAGGCCGTCGCCGCCGACGTGGGACTTGCTCTCGTCTATCTCGTCGCCCCGACCACCTCGCCCGAGCGCCGTGCCTGGATCGCGAATCGCAGTGGCGGCTTCCTCTATTGCGTCTCGCTGGTCGGAGTGACCGGCGCCCGGACCTCGCTGCCGGCGTCGGTGACGCGACTCGTCCGAGCCGTGCGGGCCGTCGCGCCGGTGCCGGTGGCGGTCGGGTTCGGGGTCAGCCGGCCGGCCCACGTGCGGATGCTGGCGCGGGCGGGAGCCGACGGCGTCATCGTCGCATCGGCCCTCGTGGACGCGCTCGGTCCCGATGGCCGCGACGTCGACCGGCTCGGCGGCCTGGTTCGCGACCTCCGGGCGGCCAGCTACCCGGCCGTGAAGCGCCGGTTCTGGCCGCACGCCAAGGCCGATCAGTCGGCCATCGTGGCCGTGCTCGGCGCACTCGGCCTGATCCTCGTCATCGCGTCGCCGAGCTTCGGCGGCCGTCCGCTCGGCGATCCGGCCGCTCTTCAGCGGCGATCGCCGGGTCGCCAGCTGCGGCGGCGGCGATGCGCCGGTGGCCTACGTCTTCCCGATCCCGCACGCCCGTGACTACCAGACGTACCTGCCGGCGATGGATCCGACGACCGTGCTCGACCTCGACGACTCGGCGCTGGTCGTGGTCTTCCGCAACCGCGGTCCCTTCAACGGCCTCGACCGATCGCCGTTGCCGAGCGGAATCGGAGAGACGCCCGACCGCGACGTCTGCATCTACGTCGGGCCGTCCAGCGGAGGCGAGCTGGACTTCTTCACGGACGTGTCGATCGCCGGCCTGCGAATTCCCATCGAGAGCGGGGAGATCGTGCCCGTCGCGCAATGACGGCGGGTCGGCGATGCCGTCAAACGGCCGGCCAGCGTGGCCTGCGCCCGTCGGCGAGCCTCAGGACTCCTCGGACTCCCGGTTGGGTCGCCGATCGCGCGTCTCGAGGCCGCGCGTGACCGCCATGAGCCGCCGGTAGATCGCGATCAGGTCGGCCTGCGGCACCGGGCCGATATTGGCCATCGTGACGCGCAGCAGGACCTCGCGCTCGCGCTCCGCATCGCGCACGGCCCGCCGCCCGAGGGCGATCTTCTCCTGGCCGATGGCCCGCCCGAGCTCGGCCCGTTCGTTGAGGAGCGCGACGATGCGTCGATCGAGCGCATCGATCCGGCGCCGCAGCCGGCGGAGCTCCGGGGTCATCGTCGCCGCCGGCCGGCCATCGCCCGAGCTCCGCGGCCGATCGTGCCCACTGTCCTCCGGTCCCTTCCCGTCAGCCACCCCTGCCTCCGAATCGATGAGCGATGTCTTCCAATGCGACGTGATAGCCGCGCGAACCCATGCCGACGATCGAGCGCACCGCGATGTCGGCCAGGAAATTCACGTGCCGGAACGGCTCGCGCGTGGCCGGATCCGAGAGGTGCACCTCGAGGAACGGCCGCTGGATGGCGAGCAGCGCATCCCGCAACGCCACGCTCGTGTGCGTCAGGCCGGCCGCGTTGACGATGGCCACGTCGAAGTCCCGAACGTGCAGCCGGTCGATGAGCGCGCCCTCGTGGTTCGACTGGAACGTGTCGAGGTCGAGACCGAGCTCCGCGGCCCGGACGGCCAGCCCGGCGTGGATCTCGTCGAGGGTCTCGCGCCCATAGATCTCCGGCTCGCGCGTACCGAGCAGGTTCAGGTTCGGCCCCTGCAACACGAGAACGCGGGTCATCGCGCTCGCCGCGCCGGCAGCGGATCGTCGGCCGCTGCGGGCTCCGGGTCGGCGTCTTCGGCCACGGTCGCGCCTTCGGCACCTTCGGTTTCTTCGGCAACGACCGCGTCCGCACCTTCGGCCACCGCGGGCTCCGCGTCCGCGCCGTCGGCATGGGGCCCGACCGCGGCCGGGTCCAGGAACTCGTCGAGGACACGCTCGATGAGCGCCGGTGACACGTCCGTTCGGATCACGACCCCGGATTCGGCCGGCAGCACCCAGCGGAGGCGTCCGGCGAGGTGCTTCTTGTCCATCCCGAGCGCCTCGAGAACGGCGGCCCGATCGTAGGGCAGATGGCCCGGCGCGAGTCCGAGCGCGATCGAGAAGCGACTCGATCCGGGCGGCCCGGGCGGTCGGCGTGACCCCGAGCTCGAGGCCGATCCGGGTGGCCGCCCGAAGGCCTTCGGCCACGGCCTCGCCGTGCAGCAGGCCGCGGTATCCGGCCGCCGCCTCGAAGGCATGGCCGAGCGTGTGCCCGAGGTTGAGGGTGATCCGGCCGGCATGCTCGCGCTCGTCCTCGGTCACGACCTCGACCTTGGCCCAGGCGCAGCGCTCGACGAGCTCGGCGACGGCACCGGACGCGAACGCCGCGGCATCTCCGCGCGCGATCGCCTCACCGTCCGCTTCGAGCAGGGCGAAGAGCCGCTCGTCGCCCAGCACGGCCATCTTGACCGCCTCACCGAGAGCGGCCCGACGCTGGCGGATCGGCAGCGACGGGAGGAACGAGATGTCGGTGATGACCTCGAGCGGCTGGTGGAACGCCCCGACGAGGTTCTTGCCCTCGGGCAGATCCACGCCCGTCTTGCCGCCGATGGACGAATCGATCTGGGCGACCAGCGTGGTCGGGACATGGATGACCGGCACGCCCCGGAGCCACGTCGCGGCAAGGAACCCGGCCGTGTCCCCGAGCGCGCCGCCGCCGACCGCCACGATGGGCTCACGCCGCTCGACGTGGCGCTTCGCCAGCTCGCGGGCCGCCCGCTCGACGACGCCGAGGCGCTTGGCGGCCTCACCGCGCGGCAGGAGGATGAGCTCGACGGGAAGGTGCGCGGCCTCGAGGGCGGCGATCAGCGGCGGTCCGGCCACGGCCCACGCTCCGGGCTCGGTCACGATCACGGCCCGGCCCACTTCGAGGCGCCGCAGTACTTCGACCAGGGCCGGCCCGGCCTGGCCCTCGCCGATGACCAGCGTGCCGACGCGCGTTTCGGCGCGCAGCAGCACCGTCGACGCGGCCGCCCCGGCCCCGATCAGGCGGTCGATCGAATCGATGACGCCGTGGATCTCCGTCACGCCGTTGATCCGGTGGCCGGCGGCGTAGAAGCGCTCGCGGCCGGCCTGCAGCCCGCGAACCGCGGCGATCGGGTCGCGCCCGACGACCAGCGGCCGCACGTTGCGGCTGCGACGGAGCCGCTGTGCGAGCACCTCGGGCCGGGCGTCGAGCCAGACGGGCAGCCGGCCCCGGTAGAGGGCCCAGCGGTTGCGCGGGTCGACGGGGGCGCCGCCGCCGGTCGCGATGACCCGCCGCAGCCGGCGGTCCGGATCGGGCGAGCCGATTCCCTCCACCGCAGCGAGCTCGCGACGGCGGAACCCGACCTCGCCCTCGAGCTCGAAGATCTCGGGGATCGTCCGGCGCGCCTCGTGCTCGATCACTTCGTCGAGATCCACGAAGACGGCCCCATGGCGCTGGGCGAGGCGCTTGCCGACAACGCTCTTGCCGCTGCCGGGCAGGCCGATCAGGACGACGTCCATCGCCGGCTCAGTCGTCCCCGCCGGAGCCGGCCTCGCCGCCGGTCGCCGCGTCGACTTCGGCCGTGTGCGCGGTGCCCGCGGTCGGGTCGTTGCCGTCGGTCGCGCTCGCGGGGCGCAGCCCGCCCGCCGGCGATCGGCGCCTCGGGTGGCTGCGAGATGCGCTCGCGGTAGCGCTCGAGGTTGTCGCGGGTCTCGGCCAGGGAGTCGCCCCCGAACTTGTCGAGGACGAAGTCGAGCAGCGTCAGCATGACCATCGCCTCGCCGATCACCCCGGCTGCCGGCACGACGCTGATGTCGCTGCGCTCGTAGTGCGCCCGCTCGACGCTCTCGCCGGTGACCAGGTCGGCCGACGGCAGCGGCCGGGCGAGCGTGGAGATCGGCTTCACGGCGCCGCGAACGACGATCGGCTCGCCGTTGCTGATCCCGCCGGTCAGTCCGCCGGCGTTGTTGGAGTGATGGATCCAGCGGCCCGCCTCGCCGCGACCGGTCGATGACGTCGTGGACGGCGGAGCCGAAACGGCGGGTCTGCTCGAAGCCCAGGCCGAATTCGACGCCCTTGACGATGTTGATGCTCATGACGGCGGCGGCCAGGGCCGCGTCGAGCCGGCGATCCCAATGGACGTAGCTCCCGAGACCGATCGGCAGGCCGCGGGCCACCACCTCGAACACGCCGCCGACCGTGTCGCCGTTCGAGCGCGCCTCGTCGATCCGGGCGATCATCCGCGCCTCGGCATCGGGATCCGGGCAGCGCAACGGGCTCTGCGTCCGCCTCGTCCCGGCTGCGGCTCGCGTTGGCCGGATCGACGGCCACGCCGCCGACCTCGGCCGTGAACGACCAGACCTCGATGCCGAGCTCGGCAAGGAAGGCGCGCGCCACGCCGCCGGCCGCGACCCGGGCCGTCGTCTCGCGCGCCGACGCGCGCTCCAGCACGTTGCGGACGTCGTTGAAGCCGTACTTGAGGGCACCCGCCAGGTCGGCGTGGCCGGGCCGGACGCGGGTCACGGGCGTGGCTCGCTTGTTGCCCTCGTCCGCGGCCGCCAGCAACTCGGCGGCGGCCTCGTCCGTCAGTGGCTCGACGGACATCACGCTCGTCCAGTTGTCCCAGTCGCGGTTGGCGATCAGGAGCAGGATCGGCGACCCGATCGTCAGGCCGTGGCGGACGCCGGACAGGATCTCCGCCCGATCCTTCTCGATCGCCTGGCGCGCCCCCCGGCCGTAACCCCGCTGGCGGCGGGCAAGGTCGACGGCGATCTGGTCGGCCGTCAGCGGCAGGCCGGCCGGGATCCCCTCGATCGTCGCGGCCAGCGTCTGGCCGTGCGATTCACCGGCCGTGAGGAATCGGACTCTGCCCACCGAATCGTCCCGAGCCGCAGCTCAGGCGCCGTCGGTCTGGCCGGTCGGCTCGCCCTCGGCCGAGACCACGCCACCCGCCCGGGCTTCCTCGAGCGCCTTCTGCATGACCTCGAGCGGTGCCGACTGGCCGGTCCACAGCGAGAAGGCCGCAGCCCCCTGGTGCAGCAGCATCAATTCGCCGTTGAGGGTCGTGTCGCCGGCCGCGGCGGCGTCGCGCAGGAGCTTCGTGTTGCGGTAGATCAGGTCGAACACGAGCAGGTCCGGCGGCAGCAGCTCGCCCGGCACGGGCGTCTCGTCGCCATGCAGCCCGATGGCCGTGGCGTTGATCAGGAGGCGCGTCTTGGACAGCTCGGCCTCGATCACGGACTCGTGCCAGGGCATCGCCCGCAGCTCCATGTGCGCGGCGCTCTTGGCGAAGTAGCGGACCATGCCCTCCGCGCGATGCAGGTGGCGGTTGAACACGACGATCCGCTGGAAGCCTTCGGTGATCAGGCCGTGGACCACGGCTCGCGCTCCGCCGCCCGCCCCGAGGACGACGGCGTGGCGCGGCATCTTCTGGCGGCCGACGAGCTTGTCCAGGGCGACCTTGAAGCCGGGCACGTCCGTGTTGTGGCCGATCAGCCGCTTGCCCTCGCGCGTCAGCGTGTTGACGGCGCCCGTCGCCTGGGCGTCCTCGGTCAGCCGGTCGACCATCGGCACGACCCGTTCCTTGTGGGGGATCGTGACGTTGGCGCCCAGGAATTCGTCGCCCCGCAGCTCCGCGATCGTGTCGGCGAGCTCGATCGGCTTGCGGTCCCAGAGCTCGTACTTCGCGTCGATGCCGAGGGCATCGAAGGCAGCCTGCTGCATCGCGCCCGACAGGGAGTGGGAGACCGGATGGCCGATCAGGACGACGCGCTTGGTCATGCCCGTACCCTCTCGAGATCGGCGTAGAAGCCCGGGTAGGAGATGGCCGCACTGGCCGGGTGGCCGACGGTCGTCGCCCCGCCGGCGAGGAGCCCGGCGATGGCGAAGGTCATCGCCAGGCGGTGATCGTCGAGGCTGTCCGTCTCGCCGCCGTGCAGGCGCATCGGACCGCGGACGTGGATGTCGTCGCCGTGGACCTCGACCGACGCGCCGAGGGCGGCCAGGCCGGCCGCGATCCCGGCGATCCGGTCGGATTCCTTGTGCCGCAGCTCGCCGGCGCCGCGGATCACCGTGGTGCCGTGAGCCTGCGTGGCAGCGAGGCAGAGGATCGGGATCTCGTCGATGGCGGTTGCGACCTCGGCCGGGCTCACTTCGATGGCCTCGAGACGGCTGCTTCGGACCGTCAGGTCTGCCAGCGGCTCGCCGACGCCGTCGCGCGTGGCGGCCGTGGCCGAGTCGGCGCCCGTCTGGTCGGCGTCGACCCGGCGCTCCTCGATCTGGGCGCCCATCCGCCGCAGCAGGTCGATGATGGCGCGGCGCGTGGGGTTGACCCCGACGTTCCGGAGCGTGAGCTCGGCGTCGGGATGCGCTGCCCCCGCCACCAGCCAGAAGGCGGCCGCGGAGACATCGCCGGGGACTCGCTCGTCCACCGCCTGCACGCGACCCCCTCCCTCGAGACTGACCACGACCTGGCCGACCGGCCCGTCCTCGCGACGTACGTCAATGCCACGCGCCCGGAGCATCCGCTCCGTGTGATCGCGCGTCGCCACCGACTCGCGGACAGTCGTCCGCCCGTCAGCTCGTAGCCCGGCCAGCAGGATCGCCGACTTGACCTGCGCGCTCGGCACGGGTGTCGTGACGTCGACCGCCCGAAGCGGGGTACGACCGACCACGGTGAGCGGAGGTAGGGAGTCGTTCCGGCGGGCGTGAATCACGGCGCCCATCGAGCGCAGTGGCTCGATGATACGAGCCACCGGACGGCGGCGCAATGATCCATCGCCGTTGAGCACCGAGTAGAAGGGCAGGCCGCAGAGCAGGCCCGCCAGGAGCCGGAGGCTCGTGCCTGAATTGGCGCAGTCGAGCACGTCGTCGGGCTCCGTGAGGCCGTCCGCACCCGGCGACACAAGGCGGTAGTCGACCGTCTGGCCGTCACCGCCGACCCGTTCGACTGAGACCCCGAGGCGGGCCACGATCGCGGCGCTCGTTCGAACGTCCTGGCCGTCACCGGCCGCGGTCACGTGGCTCTCGCCTTCGGCCAGGGCCGAGAGGAGCAGCGCCCGATGGCTGACCGACTTGTCGCCGGGCAGGCTCAGCTCGCCCCGGAGCCGGCTGGCCGGTTCGACCCGCAGCCGATCGTCGGCCGGGGCCGCGCGGTCTGCGGTGGCGCTCATCGCGGGGTCGCGGTCGTGGCGCGGGGCGCCGCGGCGACTGTCGAGCGGGAAATCATCGGCCGGACGATCTCGTGGAGCGCGATCAGCTTCGCGGCAAGCTCGGCGAACTGGGCGAGGTTGAGCTGCTGCGGGCCGTCCGAGAGCGCCTGGTCGGGATTCGGGTGGACCTCGACCATGATCCCGTCGGCTCCCGCGGCCACGGACGCCATCGCGAGTGGCGGCACGAGCGAGCGCTTGCCGGTGGCGTGCGACGGATCGGCGATGACCGGCAGGTGGGTCAGCTGGTGGAGCACCGGGATGGCCGACACATCCATCGTCTTGCGGGTGTACGTCTCGAACGTGCTGATCCCGCGTTCGCAGAGGATCACGTTCGGGTTGCCTGAGCTGACGATGTACTCGGCGGCCATCAGGAGCTCTTCGATCGTGTTGCCGAAGCCGCGCTTCAGCATCACCGGCCGCTGGGTCCGGCCGCAGGAGTTCAGCAACGAGTAGTTCTGCATGTTCCGGGCGCCGATCTGGACGATGTCGGAGTACTCGGCGACGATGTCGAGCTGGTTCGCCTCCATGACCTCGGTGATCACGGGCAACCCGGTGAGCTCGCGGGCCTCGGCGAGGTAGCGAAGTCCCTCGACGCCGAGTCCCTGGAACGAATAGGGGCTGGTTCGCGGCTTGAATGCGCCGCCGCGGAGGATCGTGGCGCCGGCCGCCGCCACGGCCGCGGCCGTCTCGAGCAGCTGGTCGCGCGTCTCGACGGAGCACGGCCCGGCCATGATCGTGAGCGAGCCGTCGCCGATCACGGCGTCGAGCACGCGAACGACCGTGTCCTCCTGGTGGAATTCCCGCGACGTCAGCTTGAATGGCTTGCTGATCGGCGTGACGGCCTCGACTCCCGGCAGCTCGCCGAGACGGCTCTGCAGCTGCTCGCGGCGCGAGCCCACTTCGCCGACGACCGCGATCACGAGCCGCTCCGCGCCCTGGTGCTCGTAGGGCGTCAGGCCCTCGGCCAGGATGTGGCTCTTGACGCCGATGATCTCGGCCTCGCTGGCGGCGACGGCCATCACCACGAACATCAGTCGATCCTTTCGCTGGTTGTGGTGGCCGGGCCAAAGAAAAAAGCAGAGGTCCCGACCTCTGCTTCATCCCGGCACGACCCGTGCTCCCGGACTAGGTTCCGGAAGCGATCATGCCGGGCACAGGTAAAAGAAGAACGGGCGGCTCATCTCGCGCGGACCATAGCCGAGCCGCCGACCGGCTGTCAATTCGAACTGCAACGGCGGGCGGGAATTGCGGGTCGAGTGGCGCCGGGCCCGGGCCCGATTCCCGCCGGACGGTCCGTAGGCGGACCGGGCGCCCTCGGTCGGTCCGGTGGCCGCCTTCTCGCCGCCCGATCCCGCGTTCTCCCGGACGCATTCTCGGGGACGCCCAACCGATCGTCGCGGCGTCGACGCCGATCCTCTGGCTACGGCCCGTGGGACGGGAATCCGCAACGGCCGACTGAGGTGCGGGGGAGGGCCCGGCGGCCCATGCTAGAATCCCGCCGCTGCTCCGGGGAGAGGTCGCATAGAGGTCTAGTGCAGCGGTTTGCTAAACCGCCAAGTGGGGTAACCTGCTTCGAGGGTTCGAATCCCTCCCTCTCCGCCATTCACCTGCGCAGCATTGCGCCCGTAGCTCAGTGGATAGAGCGTCAGGTTGCGGACCTGAAGGTCGTGGGTTCGAGTCCCGCCGGGCGCGCCATTTCCCAGCCAGGCCGGCCGATGCGTGCGTTGGCGCCTGCGCCCCTCCCTCACGAGCGTTTGGAACCCGCTCGCTGCGCTGCTCGTCGCCGCCTTCGTGTAGTCCCGACCTGGCTGGGCCCGCGCCATGCGGTCGCGTGGGCTCGCTCAGAGTGGCGGTTGGGACGGCCAGCCCGGATCTGAGCTGGCGGCGTCAGCCACTCCGGCCGCCTCACCCGGGTCAGCGGAAGTCGCGTCGCCCGCGGCTGTCGGAGCATCGGCGGCCGCAGTCGCTCCGCTGGACGCTCCCGCGGCATCGGCCCCCTCGGCAGCTCCGGCTTCGGCCCCAGGCGCCGCCCCGGCCGCCTCGTCCCCGGCCCCGGCGGCCCCGCCGGCAGCTGCCGAATCCGCTGCTCCGGCGTCAGCCGCCGCTGCTCCGGCGTCAGCCGCCGCAGCCCCGGCGACCGCCCCGGCCGCAGCCCCGGCTGCCACGGCCCCACCAGCCCCGGCCCCGGCCCCGGCCGACCCGCCGGCCTCGGCCGTCGATGCCGCCCCCGCGCCTGGCGGAGGACTGCTCGGCGGTGTCGTCGGCGGCAGCATGCTCGTGTCAGCTGTCGGATCGCTCGGCGGATGCTGCGATCGATACCAGCCGATGAGCACTGCCACCAGGGCAATGAGCAGCCCGATCACGAGGACCAGCAGCCAGTTGATGCCGCCCCCACCGGTGTCCGTCGGCGGCGCCGGCGCCGCCGTCGGCGCGGGCGTCGGCGAGGGTGACGCGGTCGGCGAGGGTGACGCGGTCGGCGAAGGGCTCGGGGCCGGCGGGATGACCTCGGAGACCGGCACCGACACGCCCGTCAGCTGGTTGCCCTTGGTGATGACCGGAACGCCGGTCGCATCGGCCCAGGTCTTGTCGCCCGAGACGATCTGGGCCCGGACGACGTAATCGGCGTTCGGATCGATCGCTGCCGGATCGAACGCGATCGAGAACGGGATCGGAATCGCGGTCGGGTCCGTCGTGACATCGATGCCGACGGTCTCGCCCGTGTCAACGCGGATGAGCACCGCTGTCGATTCCGAACCCGGCCCGAGGGTGATTCCGACGCCTGTGATGGTGCCGCTGACCTCGCCCTTCGCGAGGTCCGGCCGATAGGCGAGCTTGACCGCCACGTCCGAGGTCGGGTTGCCCTTCGTGATGACCTTGACGCCGGTCGAGGTGGCCCAGACGCGCTGCCCGTCGTCGATGCCGGCCTGGACTGTGTAGACGATGTTCGGGTCGATGTCAGCGGTCTTGTACGGGACGCTGAAGGCGATCGGCTTCTGGCCCGGCTGGTCGATGACCTGCGTGCCGACGATCGTGTTCGACGTGGCCGTCGCCGTGCCGGCCACGATGACCACCACGGCCTTGGCGGTGGCTGACAGGTTGGCAGGCTCCGCATAGGTGAGCGTGCCCGTCACGACGCCCGCCACGGGAGTCGCCGACGGCGCCGCGGATGCGCTCGGAGTGGGCAACGCGGACGGCACGGCCGTCGGGCTCGGCGTCGGTGGAGGCGTTGGCGACGGTGTCGGACTCGGCGAGGGCGTGGGACTCGGCGACGGGGTCGGGCTGGGGGTGGGGCTCGGGCTGGGCGTCGGCGAAGGCGTCGGCTTCGGGGTTGGCGAGGGCGTCGGCTTCGGGGTCGCCGTCGGCTGGGCGGACGGACTGCCGGTCGGAGCCGGCGTCGCCGTCGGGGCCGGAGTCGCCGTCGGCCTCGGGGTGGGGGTGGGTCTGGGCGTTGCTGTCGGCGCCGGCGTCGGGATCGGGGTCGGCAGCAACGCCACCTTCTGTTCGATCCGGGTGGTCGGGGCGGACTTCGTGATCACGGGGACCCCGGCGCCACTCGACCAGACTTCCGAGCCCGAGATGATCGACGTCCGAACGACGTAGGTGGCCGCGGGATCGATGACCGCCGGGTCGTAACCGACCGCGAACGGCAGCGCCGTGAGGCCGGCGGGCGAGGGGCTCGGGCCGCCGGCAGCCGTGCTGACCGTCGTCTGGACCTGGCTCGCGACGATGGTGCCGGTCTCGACCTTGATCAGCGCCACGATGGCCTCGGTCGCCCCGGGGATGGTGCTCAGGTCCGCGGTCTGGATCGTTCCGCTGACGGTCGCGATGGGCTGCTCCGCAATGGGCTCCAGCGGCAGGTCGACGCCGGACGTGGGTCCGCCCGTGATCACCGGGGTCGGCGCGAGGCTCTGCCAGATCTTCTCCTGATCCTGGAGTGACGCGTAGATGGCATAGGCGTGCGTCTGCTGGATCGTCGAGGCGTCGTAGGTCACGCTGAAGGCGATCGGGGCGTTGCCCGGGCCATCGATCCGCTGGAGGCCGATGATCTGGCCGCCGTCAGCGGAGGCGGTCCGGTCCACGAGCACGATCACGGCGACCGTCTCCGGCCCGAGCAGCACCCGGTCCTTGAGGCTCAGAGTGCCCGTCACGACGCCCGGCTCCGAGGCCGCATGGGCAGCCAGGACTGGCGTGACCAGAGCCAGCGCGAAGAGGATCGCAGCGACTCGCCTGAAGGTGATCCGGACGGGCGACATGCAGGGACCCCCACTGGCTGGTGCCTGAATCAGAGCGAAATCGGCATCGGACCGTGCCGCCCGAGGATAGCAGAGGACCGCCCGACGACGACC
This sequence comes from uncultured Chloroflexia bacterium, assembly GCA_963716375.1. Classification (GTDB taxonomy): domain Bacteria; phylum Chloroflexota; class Limnocylindria; order Limnocylindrales; family CSP1-4; genus VGPE01. The sequence goes on from OY970306.1 coordinate 1,015,927, forward strand.
CCGCGGCCCGGCTCGCGGCCACTCCCATGCCGACCTCGAGCCGAGTTCGAGCGGGCTTCGAGCCGAGTTCGAGCGGCCGTCGGGCGGAGTTCGGGCCGCCGTCGGGCCGCCCTTCGCGCGTCAACGGATGGCCCGGCCGATGCCGCGCGCGCCCGATCCGTGGCGTCCGGCAGCGGTACTGTCGTCTCCGCGCCATGAGGGAGGACTGATGACCGCCGCCGACCAACTTCGCAGCCTGCTGGCCCAGCCGGGCGTGCGCATCATGCCGGGCTGCTTCGACGCGCTGTCCGCGTCCCTCGTCCGGCGGGCGGGCTACCCGGTGACCTTCATGAGTGGCTTCTCGGTGTCCGCGGCCCGCCTGGCCGAGCCCGACACGGGACTGATCTCGTTCGGCGAGATGCTCGACAGCCTGCGGGGCGTCTGTGCCGCCGCGGCGTCGGAGACAGTCGTGATCGCCGATGGCGACACGGGCTACGGCAATGCCCTCAACGTCAAGCGGACGGTTCGCGAATACGCCCGGGCGGGCGCGGCCGCCGTGATGATCGAGGACCAGGTGAGCCCCAAGCGCTGTGGCCACACTCGCGGCAAGCAGGTCGTCGGTCGAGGCGAGGCCCGCATGCGCATCCGGGCGGCGGTCGATGCGCGCGGCGCCGACGATATCCTGATCATGGCCCGCACCGACGCCCGGGCCGTGCACGGCTTCGAGGACGCGCTCGAACGCTGCCACGACTTCGTGGCGGAGGGCGCCGACATCATCTTCCTCGAGGCGCCCGAGTCGATCGACGAGATGCGCCGGTTCTGCGCGGAGATCCCCCGCCCGACGATGGCGAACATGATCGACGGCGGCAAGACCCCGATCCTGCTGCCCGCCGAGCTTGCGGCCATCGGCTACCGGCTGGCAGCCTATCCGCTGGTCCTCCTGTCGGCGGCAATCGCGGCGATGACGCAGGCGCTGGCCGCCCTCGCGCCCGGTTCGAGCGCAGCCCGCCCCCCGGAGCTCACCTTCGAAGCCCTCCAGGCGGTCGTCGGCTTTCCCGGCTACTGGGCCGCCGAAGAGCAGTACAAGGTCGATTGACGGGGTCTCGCGCCGAAACCCCGACCCACTGAACCGCAAAGGAGCCATATGGAACGCGTCGGTTTCGTCGGCCTCGGCACCATGGGTGCGGCGATGGCCGCCAATCTGGCCCGGGCCGGATTCCCGCTGACGGTCTGGAATCGCTCCGGCGGCCGGGCCGGCGCGCTCCTCGAACTTGGCGCGACGGAGGCCGCGACCCCGCGCGACCTCGCAGGCGCGGTCGACGTGGTCGTGACCTGCGTCTCCGACACCCCGGACGTCGAGAATCTCCTCTTCGCCGAGGACGGGATCGCGGCCGGCGCGCGATCGGGCAGCCTCGTCATCGATTGCTCGACGATCTCGCCGTCTGCGACCCGCGGGTTCGGCGAGCGCCTCGCCGCGCGGGGAATCCACCTCGTCGACGCGCCGGTCTCGGGCGGTTCCGAAGGCGCCCAGAAGGGGACGCTCACGATCTTCGTCGGGGGCGACGCCGCGGATGTCGAGCGCGCCACGCCCGTTCTCGCCGGAATGGGCCGGACGATCACCCATCTCGGCCCCCTCGGCAGCGGCCAGGCGGCCAAGGCCGTCAACCAGGTGATCCTCGCGGGCGCCTATCTCGGGGTCGCCGAAGGGCTCGTCCTCGCCATGAAGTCGGGCCTCGATCCCGAGCAGCTCGTGACCGCCCTCTCCGGCGGCGCTGCGCGGTCATGGGTGCTCGAGAACCGGAGCGGGCGAATGATCGCCAATGACTACCCGCTTGGCTTCAAGGTGGCACTCCACCGCAAGGACCTCGGGATCGCGCTCGAACTGGCGCGCGAGAGCGGCGCCGCGCTCCCGGTTGCCGCGCTGTGCGAGCAGCTCGAGACCGGGCTCGTCGCCCAGGGTCACGCGGACGAGGACATGTCGGCCGTGGCGCGAACGATTCGCGCCCTCTCGGCCCTCGAAAGCTAGGCCGGCCCAGGAGGGCCAGCCGAGGCTGGCGGGCTAGCCGAGGCCGCCGGGCAGGCCCAGCGGCGAGGCCCCGAGCAGCAGGAGCGGCTCGCCGAGCCGGCCGTCGTACCGCGGCCGGAATCGCTCGGCGTTGTACATCTCCGTGACGTCGACGGTCCGCTTGGGCGAGGCGAGGTCGGGCAGCGGCACGTGCGCGTACTTGCCGTCGCGGATGCCAACCATGCGGCCGGTGACGCCGTCCGCGATGAGGTCCATCGCAACGTTGGCGAACGTGATCGCGACCATCGAATCGAGCGAGTCCGGCTCGCCGCTGCGAAGGTCGTAGGTCAGCTCGCTGGCGACCGTCTCGACGCCGGTCCGACGGCGAATCTCCTCGGCCAGTGCCTCCCCGACGTTCGCCTTGTGGCGGTGGCCGAAGGCGTCCGCCTGCCCGACGTCGACCATCGAGGCACCGTGCCAGATCGCTCCTTCGGCCGTGATCACGAAGGCGTACCGGCTCGGGTTGTTCAGCCGGTCTTCGGCGAGCACGTCCGCCAGGCGATCGAGTTCGTAGGGCGCTTCGGGGATGACGCAGCGGCTCGAGGTGACATAGGCGGTGTAGAGCGCCGAGAAGCCCGAGTCGCGCCCGAAGATCCGGAAGACGCCGATTCGCTCATGGGAGCCGAGCGTCGTGCGCTGGCGATTGATCAGGTCCTTGGCCCGCGTCACCGCCGACGAGAAGCCGATGCAGTACTCCGTGCCCTGGACGTCGTTGTCCATCGTCTTGGGGATGGCGATCAGCGGCACGCCCGCGTCCACGAGCACGCGGGAGAAGCTGAGCGTGTCGTCGCCGCCGATCGTCACGAGGACGTCGATGCCGAGGGCGGCGATGTGCTCGAGGACCAGTGGCGTGAGGTCGAAGATCCCGTCGCCGACGGCCATCGAGGCGCGCCGTGCGGCGGGCAGATGGGGCGGCAACGCCGACTCGACCATCCGCCGCGGATTCGTCCGGGAGGTGTGAAGGATCGTGCCGCCGGTTCGATCGATGGCTCGCGTGTTGATCCGGTCGAGCGGCCGGATGTGCTCGGGATCCGGGCCGGTCGCACTGACCAGGTGGGTCAGGCCTTCCCAGCCGCGCCGAATCCCGATGACGTCGTAGCCAAGCTCGGTCGAGCGGTAGACGACGCTCTTGATGACGGCGTTGAGGCCCGGGACATCGCCGCCGCCCGTCAGAATGCCCAGTCGTCGCTGCCGGACCATGGGTTCCCCCGCGTCGCCGTCGCGCGGCCGTCCGGCCGACTGCTTCAGCCCACTCATCGTAGCGCCGGCATCGAGGAACGCGTGCGAACCGCCTCCGATCACCGGCCGGGCGGCGCCGCGCCTGTATCATCGGCCGCATGAACTACGAGCTGTTCATGGGAGAGGCGCTGGCCGAGGCCCGCCTGGCGATGGCTCGCGGGGAACGGCCGGTCGCTGCCGTGGCCGTGGTCCAGGATGCGATGGTCGCCCGCGCCCACGATCGAGTGCAGGAATCGAACGACCCGACGGCCCACGCAGTGATCGTGGCGCTCCGCGAAACGGCCCGCAAGCTCGGGGCGGCCCGACTGGCCGAGGCGACGATCTTCGCCACGCTCGAGCCCTGCGCCATGTGCGTCGGCGCGCTGCTCGAAAGCGATGTCGACGGGCTCGTCTTCGCCGTTCCGGATCCCGTGAACGGCGCCGCCGGCACGGTCATCCAGCTGGCCCAGCACTCGAGCCTGCCCCGACGAATCAAGCTCGTCAGTGGCATTCGACGCGACGAGGCGGACGAGTTGTTCGCCGCCGAAGCTCGACTGGTGGAGCCGGCAGCCCGCGTCTGAGGGCGCCCCAGCGGCCCTGGTTGGGCCGGCGTCGGACGGGTCGGTGGCAACTGCCGCCGGTTCAGGGAGCGCTGCCCGCGGCCGGTTCGCGACGTGCCGTGCCGGGAGACGGTGGCGGAGAGGGCGGGATTTGAACCCGCGATGGGTTGCCCCATACCGCATTTCCAGTGCGGCGCCCTAGGCCACTAGGCGACCTCTCCGAGGGCAGTGTGCCACGCTGCAGCCCACTCGACGTGGCTGACGGCTCAGCCGAAGGCGGAGGAGAGCACCGCAGCGAGCGGGCTTGAACGCCCGTGAGCGAGGAGCGCAGCCGACAACGCACGGCTGGGGCGTCCGGCACGTCGAGAGTGGCGGAGAGGGCGGGATTCGAACCCGCGGTGCTTGCGCACACCGCTTTTCGAGAGCGGCACCATCAACCACTCGGACACCTCTCCGCGAAGGAGGATACCAAAGCGGCGCGCCGGAACCGTCGAACGCCGGGCCGCCCTGCCGAGTCCGGACTGCCGGCCTCGACCTCGGGCCGGGACCCCCTGCTATCATGGCCGGGCCGTGCTAGGCGGGGAACTAGCGGTGCCCTGTACCTGCAATCCGCTCCAGCAGGGCTGAATTCCCTCCCGAGGTCTCCGTTCTCGAAAGCCGCCGCCATGAGCGACGTTGAGGGCTGGGTCCCGCGCAGCGGCGACTCGTGAACCGTGTCAGGTCCGGAAGGAAGCAGCACTAAGCGATCTTCGTCGGGTGCCGCGGTCCGGCCTGGCCCGAGCCGCTCTGGCACGTGGGCGCGGGAGCGTGCTGGTCGACGGAGGGTGCACGGCATACCGTCTCTTCGCCGCGTGACTCCAGGTGCTGCGTGACCGTTCCGACGCCATCCCACCAGGCCCTGTATCGCCGCTGGCGGGCGCAGACCTTCGGCGAGATGGTCGGCCAGGAGGCCGTGGTCGAGACGCTGCGCAATGCGGTCCGGACCGAACAGGTCGCCCACGGGATGCTCTTCGTCGGCCCGCGCGGGACCGGCAAGACGTCGACGGCCCGGATCATGGCCAAGGCGCTCAACTGCACGAACCTGCGCGACGGCGAGCCATGCGACGTCTGCGAAGCCTGCGTCGCCATTCGCGAAGGCCGGGCGCTCGACGTCATCGAGATGGACGCGGCGTCTCATAACAAGGTGGAGGACATCCGCGAGTTCCTGCCCCGCGTCTACACGACGCCCTCGGACCTGCGCCGCAAGGTGTTCATCATCGATGAGGTCCAGCGCATCACCCAGGGCTGGGACCTCCTGCTCAAGACGCTCGAAGAGCCGCCCGATCATGTCGCCTTCATCTTCTGCACGACCGACGCCAGCCAGGTTCGACCGGCCGTCCTCTCGAGGGTGCAGCGCTTCGACTTCCGGCCGCTGACGGTCGAGCAGATCGAAGGCAAGCTCCGGCGGGTGCTGGAGGCCGAAGGCCGGGCCGCGGAGCCCGAGGCGATCACCCTCGTGGCGCGGCTGGCGGCGGGCGGGATGCGCGACGCCGAATCGATGCTGGACCAACTGTTGACGTCGGGTTCGGGAACGCTGACGGCCGAACAGGTCCGCGAACTGCTCGGCGTGGTTGACGGAGAGACGGTCCAGGCGTTCATCGATGCCCTGGTGACCGGCGACGCCCTGACCGGGATCCAGCTCCTGGATCGCCTCGAAGATCGCGGCCGTGACGTTCGCTCGTTCCTCAACCAGGTGGTCGATGGCCTGCGGGCGAACCTCGTGGCCCGCTTGACGCAGGGTCGAACGGCGCAGCCCGGGGTGTCGGCGAGCGAACTCGCCGCAGCGGCCCGGCGGCTGGCCTCCATCGATCCGTCGCGCGGCGGTCCCGGCGGACTGCGGTTCCAGCTCGAGCTGGTGCTGCTGGCGCCGCTGGCCGGCGGGAGCCCGGAGTTCGCCGCCGAATCGCGCGATCGCGCCGTCGTGGATACGAACCCCGCGCCGCAGCGGACGACCGATGGCAAGGTTGCCCAGAACGGTGGCGTGGCCGTCGGCCCGGGCGTGACGCCCGACGCCGGCGGCGCCCCGACGCCGGCCGCTCGATCGGCCGCAGCCCCGGCGTCGGCCACGGCCGTCCCCGCCGCTCGATCCGCCGCGGCGCCGACTCCGGAGGCTGCTCCGGCCGCTCGATCCACGGCCACCCCCGAGGTGCCTCGGGCGGTCCGGCCCGCTCCCGCGCGGAGTGACCGCTCGAGCGCCGCATCCGATGCCGCATCGTCGCCGGCCGTCGGATCGGCCGCCATCGGTCCAGGTGCCGCCGGTCCAGCGTCCGGCCCCGGTCCGGCCGCCCCCGGTGACGCCATGGCCGACCTGCAGCGCCTCTGGCCCGAGATCGTGGCCTGGATCTCGAAGAGCCCGGCGGTCAAGCCGCTGATCACCGTCTGCCGCCCGATCAGCGTCGACGGCAACGTCGTGACCCTCGGTTTTCCCGAAGGACAGGGCTTCCTGCGCGCCGTCGCTGAGCGGCGGCGGCCCATGCTGGAGGACGGAGTCGCGCACTTCCTCGGCCACCCGGTCGCGGTCCGCTGCGTCGCCACGAACCTCGAGCTGGCCCCGCCGGCGACCGCCGATGAGGAAGCGGTGCGCCTGCTTGACGAGGCCCGGCGGATCTTCGCCGACGATCTCGTCGACATCGGCGAAGTGACCTGACCGTGATCGGGAGCGCAGCCGTCGCCGAGCAGGCAGACTGGTCAGCGACACGACGGCGTGATTGTCTGGGGAGAGTCGATCGATGAGCATGGCCAACCTGCAGCGCATGGCGCAGCAGATGCAGCAGGAGATGCTGCGCGTCCAGGGCGAGCTGGAGCACCTGACGGTCGACGGTTCGTCCGGCGGCGGCGTCGTCAAGGCGACGGTCACGGGCAAGCAGGAGCTCGTCAGCGTGACGATCGATCCGGCCGCGGTGGATCCGGCCGACGTGGAGATGCTCCAGGACCTGGTCGTGGCTGCGATCAACGATGCGCTCCATCGATCGCGCGACCTTGCCGAATCGAAGATGGCGGCCGTGACCGGCGGCCTCAAGCTCCCGGGGATGTAGCGGGCGCCGTGGCCACTCCCCTGATCGAGCCGGTCGCCCGGCTCATCGAATCGTTCGCGCGACTGCCCGGGATCGGTCCCAAGACGGCGCAGCGCCTGACCTATCACCTCCTGCGGACCCCGGAGACGGAAGCCCGCACGCTGGCCGCGGCGCTCATCGCGGTCCGCGAGCAGGTCGTCTTCTGCGACCGCTGCTTCAACATCAGCGACGCTCCGCTCTGTCCGATCTGTCGCGATCCGGCCCGGGACCAGACCCGCCTGTGCGTCGTCGAGGAACCGCTGGATGTCCTGGCGCTCGAGCGGACCAGCGAATTTCGCGGTCTCTACCACGTCCTTCATGGCGCCATCTCGCCGATCGACGGAATCGGGCCCGAGCGACTGAAGGTCCGGGAGCTCCTGGCCCGCGCGGACGAGGCCAAGCGCGACGGCCATCCGTTCGAAGAGGTGATCGTGGCAACGAACCCGACGCTCGAAGGCGAGGCGACGGCGATGTACCTCGCCGAGCGGCTCGAGGGATCGGTCGCCCTCGTCAGCCGCATCGCCCGGGGCATCCCGGTCGGCGGCGACCTCGAATACGCCGACGAAGTGACGCTCATTCGGGCCCTCCAGGGCCGTCGCGCGGTCTGATGCGCCCTGCTGGAGAGCCGAATCAGGCGCAGCCGCCGACGCTCCTCGCCCATGCGGGCCGAGGTGCGCTCGCTTCGATCCTCGATGGGCCCTTCGCTCCCATCGTCACGGAGGACGCATCCTCGTGAGCAATCTCGTCTACGAGATCCTTCTGCGACTGGCCAAGGCGGGAGCTGCGCTGATCCTCGGGATCGTCGTCTACCTCGTGGCCGTGGGACCGTTGGGCCAGCCGGGCTCGGTCGAGCTCGGCCTGCTCTGCTGGCTGAGCGGCGCCGCCTTCATCCTGCTGGTGGAGACGAGCCCGATCTGAGCTGCGGGCAGGGCGGCGGCACGTTCTACGAGGTGTACGGCCCGTACGGCGCCGATCCGGTCGAGTACGAGGTCAAGCCACCCGCCCCGACGGCTGCCGGCATTTCCTGGGCGAGGGATCGGATTATTCACTCCAGGCCTACGCCCATGGCGACTCGAGCCTCGTGATCGACCGCGTCGAATCGCAGGTCACGTTCAACCGCTGAGACGTCCGATCGACCGGGCCGCGATGCTCGCCGGGATCGGCAATTCGCGACCCGACTGGCCCATCCGGGGGCGTTTGACACGGCCGGAGGCCGCCGCTACCATTCGCCGTCGCGCCCGACGTTTCGGGTGCCTTTCCCGGATCGCCAGACGCGGTCCCGCCGCCCGCCCGCATTTGACAGGGCGGAGGCCAAGCCCCATCATTGGGTCCTTGCGCCGGTGGGCCTCTACGGCCACGGGTTGCGAACCTTAACAACTGAAGAGTGGTAGGAAATTCATCCGGTAAGGATGTGCGAGTGATCAAACTCGAATCAATTACGGCCGTGAGGTCGTGATTTTCTTTGGAGAGTTTGATCCTGGCTCAGGATTAACGCTGGCGGCGTGCATGAGACATGCAAGTCAAACGGGTGACCAGGGCTTGCTCTGGTTGCTAGTGGCGGACGGCTGAGTAACGCGTAGGTGACCTGCCCCGAAGTGGGGAATAACTGCCCGAAAGGGTGGCTAATACCGCATGTGGTGATGCGTTCATTCGCATCAGTAAAGCCGCAAGGCGCTTCGGGAGGGGCCTGCGTCCGATTAGCTCGTTGGTGGGGTAACGGCTCACCAAGGCGACGATCGGTAGGTGGTCTGAGAGGACGATCACCCAGACTGGGACTGAGACACGGCCCAGACTCCTACGGGAGGCAGCAGTCGGGAATTTTGCCCAATGGACGAAAGTCTGAGGCAGCAACGCCGCGTGAGGGATGAAGGCCTTCGGGTTGTAAACCTCTTTTCTCAGGGACGATAATGACGGTACCTGAGGAATAAGTCACGGCTAACTACGTGCCAGCAGCCGCGGTAATACGTAGGTGGCAAGCGTTGTCCGGATTTACTGGGCGTAAAGAGCGCGCAGGCGGTCGTTCAAGTCGAGTGTGAAAGCCCCCGGCTCAACTGGGGAGGGTCACTCGATACTGATCGACTTGAAGGCAGGAGAGGGAAGCGGAATTCCCGGTGTAGTGGTGAAATGCGTAGATATCGGGAGGAACACCAGTGGCGAAGGCGGCTTTCTGGCCTGTTCTTGACGCTGAGGCGCGAAAGCTAGGGTAGCAAACGGGATTAGATACCCCGGTAGTCCTAGCCGTAAACGATGGACACTAGGTGTTGGTGGTATCAACCCCGCCAGTGCCGAAGCTAACGCATTAAGTGTCCCGCCTGGGGAGTACGGCCGCAAGGCTAAAACTCAAAGGAATTGACGGGGGCCCGCACAAGCAGCGGAGCGTGGGGTTTAATTCGACGCAACGCGAAGAACCTTACCAGGACTTGACATGACCAGGACCACGGCGGAAACGTCGTCTCCCCGCAAGGGGCCTGGCCACAGGTGTTGCATGGCTGTCGTCAGCTCGTGTCGTGAGATGTTGGGTTAAGTCCCGCAACGAGCGCAACCCCTACTGTGTGTTGTATCACTCACACGGGACTGCCGAGAGAAACTCGGAGGAAGGTGGGGATGACGTCAAGTCAGCATGGCCCTTACGTCCTGGGCTACACCCACGCTACAATGGCCGGTACAACGGGCTGCGAAACCGCGAGGTGGAGCAAATCCCTTAAAGCCGGTCTCAGTTCGGATTGTAGGCTGCAACTCGCCTACATGAAGCCGGAGTTGCTAGTAACCGCCGGTCAGCATACGGCGGTGAATATGTTCCCGGGCCTTGTACACACCGCCCGTCACGTCATGAAAGCTGGCAACACCCGAAGCCGGTGGGCCAACCGCAAGGAGGCAGCCGTCGAAGGTGGGGTCGGTGATTGGGACGAAGTCGTAACAAGGTAGCCGTACCGGAAGGTGCGGCTGGATCACCTCCTTTCTAGGGAGATCCGAGTCGAGATCCGCGGTGGACTCTCGGCGTTACAGGCTCCCAGGTTGATCGCACGATCACGCAATCATTCCGCGTCAGGTGGATGGTTGGTCGATCGGTCCTTCGGGACCGGTCGGGGATCGCTGCGACCTGGCGAAACCACCGAAATCGCTCGTTACATGCAAACCGAATGGTTCCTGCCACTCTTCAAGGGTTAAGGATGCAGCCGCCGGCGTCGACATCGTGTCGACCACAAGCGTCGGCACGTCCCGGCGGGCGATTAGCTCAGCTGGTTAGAGCGCTGCCCTGATAAGGCAGAGGTCTCTGGTTCGAGTCCAGAATCGCCCACCACGCTTTCGTGGCCGGGGGACGTAGCTCAGTTGGCAGAGCATCTCCTTTGCAAGGAGAGGGTCAGGAGTTCGAGTCTCCTCGTCTCCACCACTCCGCAGAAGAGCAACGGCAACAAGGAACACAGTCCTGTACGGGTATGCATCCCTCCAGAATTGAATAGGCTCGGGTGGACCCCGAGATGACGCTCGAGTCTGAAAGGACGCCAGTCAGGCGGCCCGGAGGTTGTCCTCGGGCCGTCATTTTGTGTCTCCCCGGCCAACGGAGTCCCATCCGCGCCAGCGGGCCGGATGCACGCCGCTCTCCTGATCCGTGATCTCCAGGCGAGGTCACCGACCAGCAGATCTGCTGGACGAGCTCCCGGTTTCGATCGGGCGCCGCGAGGCCTCTCTCGGGAGGCCGCACCTTACCAACTGGATACGTGTTTCGGCAGATTGAAGAACTTCGATTTCGCCGAGTTGTTTCAAGGTGATCCCGGACCTCCGTCCGGCGACTGGCCGCCTGGTCAGATGCCTGAGGAGGTCAAGCTACAAAGGGCACGGGGTGGATGCCTTGGCGCCAAGAGCCGATGAAGGACGTGGCAGGCTGCGAAAAGCTTCGGGGAGTCGCGAGCAGACGTTGATCCGGAGATGTCCGAATGGGGAAACCCGGCTGGGGTCATGCCCAGTCACTCCTGGTTGAACCAAATAGACCAGGTAGAGGTAAGCCAGCGAACTGAAACATCTCAGTAGCTGGAGGAAAAGAGATCATTCCCTTAGTAGTGGCGAGCGAAAAGGGAATAGCCCAAACTCACTCAGCGCGATAGGTTGCGGCCGTTTCTGAGTGGGGGTTGTAGGAGTTGATCATCGGAGCACTGCAATGCTCCGGCGGAGTTACAAAGCCATTCGCTAGTCGAACCTGTCAGGAAAGGCAGGCCAGAGAGGGTGACAGCCCCGTAGACGAAAGCGACATGGCCTCCGTGATCGACCACCTGAGTACCACGTGGAAGGTCTCTCATGTGGGAAACTGGGCGGACCACCGTCCAAGGCTAAATACTCTTGGCGACCGATAGCGAACGAGTACCGTGAGGGAAAGGTGAAAAGCACCCCGGAAGGGGAGTGAAATAGTACCTGAAACCTCGTGCCTACAAGCAGTCAAAGGGTGTTGCTGGTGTTACAGCCAGTAGCCTGATGGCGTGCCTTTTGAAGAATGAGCCGACGAGTTACTTGCATGTGGCGAGGTTAAGTCCGAGAAGGACGGAGCCGGAGCGAAAGCGAGTCTGAATAGGGCGTTGAGTCGCATGCAGTAGACCCGAAACCGAGTGACCTATCCATGGTCAGGTTGAAGCGGGAGTAATGTCCCGTGGAGGACCGAACTCACTAGCGTTGAAAAGCTAGGGGATGAACTGTGGATAGAGGTGAAATGCCAATCGAACTCGGAGATAGCTGGTTCTCCCCGAAATGCCTCTAGGGGCAGCCTCGGGCGTTCAATCGTGGGGGTAGAGCACTGGATGGGCTAGGGGGCTTCCCGCTTACCAAACCCAACCAAACTCCGAATCCCACGATTTCATAGCCCGGGAGTGAGACTGCGAGGGCTAAGCTTCGTGGTCTAAAGGAAAACAGTCCGGACCGTCAGCTAAGGTCCCTAAATCCAAGCTAAGTGGTAAAGGATGTGGATTCGCATAGACAACCAGGATGTTGGCTCAGAAGCAGCCATCATTGAAAGAGTGCGTAACAGCTCACTGGTCAAGTGGATCTGCGCCGAAAATTCAGCGGGGCTCAAGCTTGGTACCGAAGCTACGGATTTGCCGCCCGGCTTGCCGGGTGGTGGATGGTAGGGGAGCGTTCCGTCAGCAGTGAAGGTCGACCGTGAGGACGGCTGGAGTGGACGGAAGTGCGAATGTCGGCATGAGTAGCGCAATGTGAGTGAGAATCTCACACGCCGTAAGCCTAAGGTTTCCTGAGGAAGGCTCGTCCGCTCAGGGTTAGTCGGGCCTAAGCCGAGGACGAAAGTCGTAGGCGATGGACATCCGGTTGATATTCCGGAACCACCAGAGATCGTTTGCACCGCAAGGTGTCGCCTGGGGGTAGGCAAGGGGAGGTTGGCTGGCGAAAGTCAGTCGAGTCCCGGAGCTGATCCCAGGTGAGAGCAAGGGCATGACACGGCAGGGTAATTCGAGCGTCTTTTGGCTATAGACGTCTAAGCCGGTAGGGGGAGAGGACAGGCAAATCCGTCCTCTCAGTTTCAACCCCGAGCAGCGAATGAAAGGGGCGCATGCCCCAATTCGAGTGAGCCCAGCTGGCGAGAAAAGTGTCTAGCGAGATCAAAGGTGTCCGTACCGCAATCCGACACAGGTAGGCGGGTAGAGAATACCAAGGCGATCGGGAGAACCCTCGTTAAGGAACTCGGCAACATGGCCCCGTAACTTCGGGATAAGGGGCGCTTCGCGGCTGCTGCTTGCAGTGGTCGATCGAAGCCGCAGTGAAAAGGCCCAGGCGACTGTTTAGCAAAAACACAGGTCTCTGCGAAAGCGCAAGCTGACGTATAGGGGCTGACGCCTGCCCAGTGCCGGAAGGTTAAGAGGAGGGGTGCAAGCTCTGAATCGAAGCCCCGGTAAACGGCGGCCGTAACTATAACGGTCCTAAGGTAGCGAAATTCCTTGTCGGGTAAGTTCCGACCCGCACGAATGGCGTAACGATCTGGGCGCTGTCTCAACGAGGGATCCGGCGAAATTGAAGTACCTGTGAAGATGCAGGTTACCCGCGATAGGGCAAAAAGACCCCGTGGAGCTTTACTGCACCCTGATATTGGATTGGGGTTCTGCATGTGTAGGATAGGTGGGAGGCTGAGAAGCTGGGGCGCTAGCCTCGGTGGAGCCAACGTTGAAATACCACCCTTGCAGAATTTCGGTTCTAACCGCGACCCGTAATCCGGGCGCAGGACAGTGTCAGGCGGGCAGTTTGACTGGGGCGGTCGCCTCCTAAAGTGTAACGGAGGCGCCCAAAGGTTCCCTCAGGCTGAATGGAAACCAGCCGTAGAGTGCAAAGGCATAAGGGAGCTTGACTGCGAGACCTACAAGTCGAGCAGAGACGAAAGTCGGGCTTAGTGATCTGGTACCTCCGAGTGGAAGGGGTATCACTCAACGGATAAAAGCTACCCCGGGGATAACAGGCTGATGGTGCCCAAGAGTTCACATCGACGGCACCGTTTGGCACCTCGATGTCGGCTCGTCGCATCCTGGGGCGGAAGTACGTCCCAAGGGTTTGGCTGTTCGCCAATTAAAGCGGCACGCGAGCTGGGTTCAGAACGTCGTGAGACAGTTCGGTCTCTATCCATCGTGGGCGTAGGGAACTTGAGAGGAGCTGCTCCTAGTACGAGAGGACCGGAGTGGACGAACCGCTGGTGTGCCAGTTGTCCTGCCAAGGGCACTGCTGGGTAGCTATGTTCGGTCGGGATAAGCGCTGAAAGCATCTAAGTGCGAAGCTCGCCTCAAGATGAGGTTCCCCACCGGGTCAACCGGGTAAGACCGCAGGGAGACCACCTGTTTGATAGGCGGCATGTGGAAGTCCGGTGACGGATGAAGCTGAGCCGTACTAATGGTCGAGGGCTTGACCTCTTCAGCAACTGACCAGGGGTCGGTGGCTGGACCGGGAGGATCGGCGCCGTCGTGGCGCGATCGGCTCACCATGAACAACTCAACTGAATCGAAGTTCTCTTCTGCCGGCGCCTCGCATTCCCGGCGGCTCGTGCCGCAGGAACGTGAGCCGCTGCCGAAACGCGTAACAGACGCAAGAAATCCTGGTGACTCTGGCGGAGAGGCCACACCCGTTCCCATCCCGAACACGGTCGTTAAGCTCTCCAGCGCCGAAGATACTGAGAGGGCAGCCTTTCGGGAAAATAGGTCGTCGCCAGGATTTTTGCGTTTCCAGTGGTCTTCACCGATGGCACGCGCCTCATTGGCGGCCGTCGGGCTATCCTGTGCGCCATGACGGCCTCAAGCGGCAGGCAGCCAGCCCCCAGAGGCGGTCAGGATTCGGCCGCCTCGCCGGACCCGGGCGATTCGCCGAGCGTCTCCGCCGGCCGTTCGAACGGCAGCGACACCTCGGGTCCGGGGCGCTCCAGCACGACGTCCACCGCTCGTTCGTCGCGCGTCCGGGGCCCGCGCGACCGGATTCCGGCCACCGGGGCCGTCGCCGGGATCTGCCCATTCCTGCTCGACGCCGACGGTGGCTGGCGTTCCGCGAGCGCCTCGAAGGATCACCGGTGCGGCGCGATCGATCCGCCGGCCAGGCTCGCGATCGACAAGCAGGAGCGGCTCTGCCTCGTCACGGCCCACGTCGACTGCCCGGCCTATGGCGCCGCGACCGGGACGACGGAAACGCGTCCGGCTGCCATCGAGGCCCGGCCCGTGCCAAGAACGGCCCCGATCGTGCTCGAGCCGGCCCGCCAGCGACCGCGCCTGCCGGGGCTGCCGGCCGCCGCCTCCGGCCGCGGATCGGCAATGGGCCTGCGACCCGCGCAGATCGGGCTCGCCGCCCTGATGATCGTTGCGCTGGCCCTCGTGGCACTGGTCCGCTTTGGGGGTGATCGGCCGGCCGCGCTTGCCGGTGGATCACCGAGCCCGTCGGCCGCCGCATCCGGTGCGTCCGGCGCGCCACACGCATCGGCAGTCGCGGGGGCGTCGGGAGCGCCCAAATCCTCGGCCAGTCCGAAGGCCTCCTCGGTCGCCGGCCGTCCGACGGCCGCGCCTGCCAGGACGCCGCAGCCCTCGAGCGCGCCCCAGTCGTCCACGGCGCCAACGGCCCAGCCCTCGAGCGGTCCCGTCGCGACCTCGCCGACGCCCACGCCGGCGGCGACGAGCCAAGCCCAAGACCTATCGCGTCAGATCCGGCGACACCCTCTCCTCGATCGCCGTCAAGTTCGGTACGACCGTCAAGATCCTGGAGCAGCTGAACCACATCACGGATCCGCGCACCCTCCGCGTCGGCCAGGTCCTGATCCTCCCGTAAATCCTGGGTCGGATGGCGTCGGGCACCTCCGCGGTGCTCGGGCGGGTGGCGTCGGGGACCTCCGCCTCCGGCCACGGAGGGCGAGTGCCGGACACCGGGGAGGTTGCCGGTTCCGGCGCAGGTTGTTCGCTACCGCTGGCAGCCTCGGCAATAGGACGTGATGAATCCGCCCGCGGACACCTGGGTGATTCGCGTGCCGCAGCGCGGACAGGCCTCGCCGCCCTTGTTGTGGACGGCCAGGAAGTCCCGAACCTGCTTCTCGAAGGTCGGCGGTACTCGCTCGCGCAGGACCTCGACGGCCTCGGCCAGGACGGCGCGCATCGCGCGATAGAGCTCGTCCACCTCTTCGGGGGCGAGGCTCGAGCGCTTCCGGAACGGCAGCAGCCGGGCGCGGTGAAGGATCTCGTCGCTGTAGGCGTTGCCGATGCCGGCCACGAACTCCTGGTTGCGCAGCAGGTTCTTGAGCTCGCCCGGGTGCCGCCGGATCCGCGCCCGCCAGTCCTCGAGCGTGAAGGTCGGATCGTCCGCCTCGGGACCCTGGTCGTCCGGGCCGCCGCCCGGGATCTCGCGGCTGACGCCCGCGGGAAGGAGGTAGACCTTGCCCATCTGCGTCGGATCGCGGTAGCGGACTTCAGCGCGCCCCTCGTCCGCGGGGAGCCACGCCGCGCCGACGGTCCACGCGGCGGCATCGGCGGGTCCCGCATCGCGTGGCCCGAAGCCCAGCACCAGCGCCGTCTTCTGCGGCCGGGCCGCCGACGGCGCGGCCAGCTGGAGTCGCCCGGTCAGCATCGGATTGACGACGACCAGGTCGCGATCCAGCTGGAGGATCAGGAACTTGCCCCGCCGCCGGATGCCGATCACGCTCTGGCCGACGAGCGCCTCGAGTTCGCCGGGCGTCCCGCGCACGGCGAGGGGACCGGGCGCCTGCGCCGCGTTCACCGGCCGCCCGGCAAGCGCGGCGTGCAACGCCTCGCTCACGACCGTCAGATCGGGCAATTCAGGCACGATCCGATGATTGTAGGCGGCGAGAACCCTATGCTAGACTCTCCCGGCCCTCGTGGGCAGGACAGCAGGAAGATCGTCCAACCCAGTGCCACCGAACGAAGGAGCGGACCGAGCCCCAAGAAGCACGGACCGGCTGATCGTCTCCCACGGCCTGAGTTGCTCGCTCGGGCCGTTCTGATTCACGGGGAGACTTCCCGACGAGGAGAGACCACCACATTGACCGAACATGAGCAGGGCGGGACGGCGCCAGAGGCGGAGCTCGAGATGAGCGCGACCGACACGGCAACCGAATCCGCGATCGCCGTCATCGACGCCGACGTGCCCGCCGAGAGCACCCCGACCACCGACCTGGCCGCCGCCGCGATCGAGACGCTCGATGCCGCGCCCGAGGCGCCGGAAGCGCCGGAAGCCCCCGAGGCGCCAGCCGCTGCGACACCCGAACCGGAAGCGCCCGAGGCGCCAGCCGCTGCGACACCCGAACCGGAAGCCGACGCCCCCGCCATGGCCGCGCCGATCGATGGCGTGAGTGCCGCGGACCTCGAGCATGCCCCCTCCGCGGAGGAGCCCGAGGAAGAGGTCGCGCCCGCGCCCCGTGAAGCCCGACCCGAGCCGACCACGATGGCCGAGCTCCTGGCCGAGCAGGACGGCGACATCAAGAGCTTCAAGCACGGCGACGTGGTCGAAGGCACCGTCGTGCGGATCGACAAGGACGAGATCCTCGTCGACATCGGGGCCAAGAGCGAAGGCGTCGTCAGCAACCGCGAGCTGTACGGCCGCCACGCCGAGAGCCAGCCCCAGCTGGCCGTCGGGGACGTGGTCCTTGTCTATGTCCTCCAGCCCGAGTCGCAGGAGGGCCACGTCGTCCTCTCGCTGCGGCGCGCCGGCCTCGAGCGCAAGTGGCGTTCGATGCAGGAGCAGTTCGAGGCCGGGGCGATCATCGAAGCGCCCGTCATCGACCACAACAAGGGCGGCCTCATCGTCGACTGTGGCATTCGCGGCTTCGTGCCGATCAGCCAGATCGTCGACTTCCCGCGGCGGCCGCAGAACGACCAGCCGCGCGACGCGGCCCAGGAGATCGCGGAGAAGCTGCAGCCCTTCGTCGGCCGCAAGCTCCGCCTCAAGATCCTCGAGGTCAATCGCAAGGCCAATCGCCTGATCCTGTCCGAGAAGGTCGCGCTGTACGAGGAGCGCCGCGAGAAGCGCGACGAGCTGTTCAGCAGCCTCCAGGTCGGCCAGAAGGTCACCGGGACCGTCCGCTCCATCGCCCCGTTCGGCGTCTTCGTCGACCTCGGCGGCATCGACGGGCTCGTCCACAAGAGCGAGCTCTCGTGGAACAAGGTCAACAACCCCGAGTCCGGCTACAAGGTCGGCGAAGAGGTCGAGGCCGAAGTCATCGATATCAATCACGAGCGTGGCCGGATCAGCCTCTCGATCCGCCGCCTGCAGCCGGACCCGTGGCACTCCACGGTGGCCGACTTCAAGATCGGCGACATCATCGACGGCACCGTCACCAAGCTCGTCAACTTCGGGGCGTTCGTGCGCGTGCGCGACGGCCTGGAGGGCCTGATCCACATCAGCGAGCTCTCGCACCAGCGCGTCGCCCACCCCGGTGATGTCGTCCACGAGGGCCAGGACCTCAAGCTCAAGATCATCTCGCTCGACTCCGAGCGGCATCGCCTCGGCCTCAGCCTCAAGCAGGCCGAGGAGCCGCCGGCCCGCCCGGCCCCGCCGGAACCGGTCCAGCAGCAGCCCCAGGCGCAGATGGCGCCCGCCTCCGGCCCTCGGCCCGAGCGCGGCGAACGCCGGCCCCGCCAGGAACGCAGCTACTCGATGTCGGACGCGGTCCAGGAGCCGGAAGGCGGGATCGACAACACCCTCGCCTCGGCCTTCGCCCAGGTTCGCCAGCAGATGGCCGCGGCCGAAGTGCGCGAGCTGAAGGAGACGGTGGCGAGCGACGAGGCCGCCGAAGAGGATGCGGCCGCCGTCCAGATCGCCGCCATCGTCGAGACGGTCGCGGAGGACGAAGCCGCCCTCGAGACGGCCGCGGCCGCCGAACTGGACCGGATCGAGGATGCCGCCGCGGCCAACGACGAGAACGAGGCGCCGGCCGCGCAGGCCGAGGCCGACGTCGTCGAGACCGTCGTGGTCCTCGAGGCGGTCGAAGAGGCAGCGGCGAAGGACGAAATCGACGAGATCCTCTCCGAGGTCGCGACCGACGAGATCGCCGAGGAGACCGCCGCGGCCGAGGTGATCGTGGAGATCGCCGACGAGACCATGGAGGCGAACACCGAGGGCTAGCCCTCGCCGACGCCAAACCCTCCGGCCCGCCGGCCTCGTCCGACGGGCCGTTTGGATTCCCCGGGAACATCCATCCGGGGTTCGGCGTCGAATCACCACTGTCGGGCTGCCACGATCGCGTGTGAATGCAGGTCCGGCCTCCGGTTGCCGCGGCCGGATCGCAACCGGTCGCCGTCGAGGCTCGATTGCGCAGGCAAGGCGGCGTGCTAGCATGGCCGTACCGCCACCTCGAGGTGGCCAGTAAGGAACAGGCGTTCGACCACATGGATCGTTTCGACAAGTTCACGGACCGCGCGCGCAAGGTGCTGACCCTCGCTCAGGACGAGGCGCAGCGGTTCAACCACAACTACATCGGTACCGAGCACCTGTTGCTGGGCCTCGTGCGCGAGGGTGAAGGGGTCGCCGCGCGCGTCCTCGAGAACATGAACGTCGAACTGGCCAAGGTGCGGACGGCCGTCGAGTTCATCATCGGTCGGGGTGACCGGCCGGTCGTCGGCGAGGTCGGCCTCACGCCGCGGGCGAAACGGGTGATCGAGTTGGCCATCGACGAGGCGAGACGCCTCGGCCACAACTACATCGGCACGGAGCACCTCCTGCTCGGCCTGGTCCGCGAGGGCGAGGGCATCGCCGCGGGCGTGCTCGAGAGCCTCGGCGTCAACCTCGACAAGGTCCGCCACGAGGTCATCCGGGTCCTGTCCCAGAGTTCGTCCACCAGCCCGGCTGCGGAGACGAAGCGCGCCAGCAAGACCCCCACGGTCGACCAATTGGGCATCAACCTCACGGAGGCGGCTCGCGCCGGCAAGCTCGACCCGGTCATCGGCCGCGAGAAGGAGATCGAGCGCGTCATCCAGATCCTCTCGCGCCGGACCAAGAACAACCCGGCCCTCATCGGCGAGCCCGGCGTCGGCAAGACGGCCATCGCCGAGGGCCTGGCGCATCGGATCGTCGCCGGCGACGTGCCGGAGAGTCTCCTCAACAAGCGGGTCCTGACGCTCGACATCGGTTCGCTCGTCGCCGGCACCAAGTACCGCGGCGAGTTCGAGGAGCGCCTGAAGAAGATCATCGAAGAGCTGCGCAACACGAACGATGCGGTGCTCTTCATCGACGAGCTGCACACGCTCGTCGGGGCCGGCGCGGCCGAGGGCGCGATCGACGCGGCCAACATCCTGAAGCCGCCACTGGCGCGCGGCGAGTTGCAGTGCATCGGCGCGACGACACTCGACGAGTACCGCAAGTACATCGAGCGCGACGCGGCCCTCGAGCGGCGCTTCCAGCCGGTCATGGTCGAAGAGCCCACGCTCGAGCAGACCGTCGAGATCCTGATGGGCGTCCGCGAGCGCTACGAGCAGCACCACAAGGTCACCATCACCGACGACGCCGTCCGCGCCGCGGCGGACCTGTCCGTCCGCTACATCACGGACCGCCACCTGCCCGACAAGGCGATCGACCTGATCGACGAGGCGGCCAGCCGCGTCCGACTGCGCTACTCGTCCGCGCCGCCGGTCCTGCGCGAGGCACAGAAGGAGCTCGAGCGGGTCACCAAGGAGAAGGACGCCTCCATCAACGCCCAGGAGTACGAAGAGGCCGCCAACCTGCGCGAGGCAGAGGCCGCCGCTCGCGAACGGGTGGACACGCTCCGCGCCGAATGGCAGGCCACGCTCGCCGGCGAGCAGCCCAAGGTCGACGAGGAAGAGATCGCCCAGGTCGTGGCGATGTGGACGGGCATCCCGGTCACGCGCATCGCCCAGGAGGAGTCCGAGCGACTCCTGAAGATGGAAGAGTCGCTCCACTCCCGGGTCATCGGCCAGGAAGAGGCGATCGGGATCGTCTCGCGGGCCGTCCGCCGGGCGCGGGCCGGCCTCAAGGATCCCAAGCGGCCAATCGGCTCGTTCATCTTCCTGGGACCCACGGGCGTCGGCAAGACCGAGCTCGCCAAGGCGCTCGCCGAGTTCATGTTCGGCAGCGAGGACGCGCTGATCAAGGTCGACATGAGCGAGTTCATGGAGCGCCACAACGTCTCGCGCCTGGTCGGGGCGCCTCCGGGCTACGTCGGCTTCGACGAAGGCGGCCAGCTGACCGAGGCGGTCCGGCGCAAGAGCTATGCCGTGGTCCTGCTCGACGAGGTCGAGAAGGCCCATCCGGAGGTCTTCAACATCCTCCTCCAGATCCTGGAGGACGGCCACCTCAGCGACGCCAAGGGCCGCCGGGTCGACTTCCGCAACACGATCATCATCATGACCTCGAACCTCGGGGCCAAGCAGCTCCAGACCAACTCGTCCCTCGGCTTCCGGGTCCAGGGCGACACGGACGCGCTGCGTGCTACGGCCTCGTACGAGCTCATGAAGGACAAGGTCCAGCAGGAGCTCAAGCAGAACTTCCGGCCGGAGTTCCTCAACCGGATCGATGCCACCGTGGTCTTCCGGTCGCTGACGGTCGAGGAGATCCGCCAGATCGTGGACCTGATGCTCGCCCGCGTCCGCGACCAGCTGCGAGCGCAGCAGCTCCACCTCGAAGTGACGCAGGAGGCCAAGGACCACCTGATCAAGATCGGCTACGACGTGGCCTACGGCGCCCGTCCGCTGCGCCGCGTCATCCAGAACATGATCGAGGACCCGCTGGCCGAACAGCTCCTGCTGAACACCTACCAGCCGGGCGAGACGATCCTCGTCGACAAGGACGCCGAAGCCGGCCTGTCGATCCACGCCCTGGTGGAAAAGACGCCGGTCGCGGCCAGCTGATCACGCCGCACCTCCCCGGACCCTCGCCGCGACGCCGTATCGGCCGTCGCGGCGTTGGTGTGTAGATGGCCAAGACACAGAGCCGCTACGTCTGCCAGGACTGCGGCGAGGTGTTCCTCCGCTGGGAGGGCCAGTGCCGCCAGTGCGGCGCCTGGAACAGCCTCGTGGAGACCCTCGTCCGTGAGCCTGCGAAGTCGCGGCCGCCGGGCCCGGCGGGAACGGCCGGGCCGGGGCGGGCGACGCCCCTGTCCAGCGTCGGCGAGGCCAGTGATCGGACGCGACTCGGTTCCGGGCTGGCCGAATTCGATCGCGTCCTCGGCGGCGGCCTCGTGCAGGGTTCGCTCGTCCTGCTCGGTGGCGAGCCCGGGATCGGCAAGTCGACGCTCCTGCTCCAGGTCGCCGCGGGCCTCGCCGAAGCGGCCGTGGCCGCCGGTGGCTGGGTGCTGTATGCGACGGGCGAGGAATCGGCCGCCCAGGTCCGGATGCGAGCCGATCGGCTGGGCGTCCTCGGTCGGCCGGTGGCCGAGGCCGTCCGGGTGTTCGCCGAGAGCGAGGTCGGTCGGGTCGTCGAGCTCGCCCGCGCCGAGCGACCCGCGTTCGTGATCGTCGATTCGATCCAGACAGCCACCCTCGACGAGCTGGCGGGTCCCGCGGGCAGCGTCGGCCAGGTCCGCGAGTCGGCCCTGCGCTACATGGAGCTCGCCAAGGCCGACGGGATCGCGGTCGTGCTCGTCGGCCATCTCACCAAGGACGGCAGCCTTGCCGGCCCCAAGACGCTCGAGCATCTCGTCGACGCCGTGCTCGCTCTCGAAGGCGAACGCTACGCCCCGCTGCGGTTGCTGCGGGCCTCCAAGAATCGCTTCGGCTCCACCGAGGAGGTCGGTGTCTTCGAGATGGGCGAACTCGGCCTGGCCGAGCTCGCCGATCCTGCCCGGGCGTTCGTCGGCGACCACGCCGAGCCCGCTCCGGGCAGTGTCGTCGTGCCGACCCTGGAGGGCAGCCGGCCGATCCTCGTCGAGGTCCAGGCGCTGGTTGCACCGGGCAACGGCGGCAACCCGCGCCGGACCGCCAGCGGCCTCGATGCCAACCGGCTGGCACTCCTGATCGCCGTGCTCGGCCGTCGGGCCGGCCTCTCGCTCGGCACGCACGACGTCTACGCCAACCTCGCCGGCGGCCTGACGGTCGAGGAACCGGCCCTCGACCTGCCGCTGGCCATCGCCCTCGCCTCGTCGCTGCGGGACCGGCCGGTCCGGCCGTCGACGGTCGTGGCGGGCGAGGTCGGGCTGCTCGGCGAGTTGCGGATGGTGCCGGGCCTCGAGCGCCGGCTGCGGGAGGCGGCCCGTCTGGGCTACCACCGGGCCGTCGTGCCGCAACCGTCGCGATCTGGCCGGCTGCCCGTCGTCGAGGGCATGGAGATCGTGGCCGTCTCGTCGCTGCGCGAGGCGATCGGGGCCGCCCTGGCCGGCATCGAACGCGTTCCCGTTCGCGACGAACTCGACGTCCGGGGCTAGGGTCCGGCTCCGATCCCGGACCCTCGGGTCGTGGCAGCTGCCCGGCGGCGATGCTAGGCTCCGGGCGAGCGACCTCGAAGCCCGAGTTCCCGAGCCACCCGAGGAGGCGGCTGCCCACGACGTGATCCGCTTCATCCGCATCCTTGGCGCCGCCCTCGGCGGGATCATCGGCCTCGCCCTCAGCTCGAGCAACGGCGGGATGTTCGGTGACACGCCGAACAGTGGGGCATTCATCGCCGCCTGGGTCGTGGCCTGGGTCGTCGTCGGATTCGCCATCCTGCCGTACCTGACCGTCGTCCCGGCGATGTGGCTGATCAAGGCCGTCCAGGAGATGTCCACGGCCGAATTCGTGACGGCCGTCGCCGGCCTCCTGATCGGCCTGCTGATGGGTCTCCTCCTGGGGCTGCCCCTCTCCGCGCTCCCGCCGCCGGCCGGGATCTGGCTGCCGCTGGCCGTCTCCCTGTTCCTGGGCTTCGGGATGGTCGGTCTGACCGTCGCCAAGCGTGAGGACCTCGTCGCCGCGGCCGAGGCCGTCGGGTTCTTCCATCGGCCGGATGCCGGCGCGGCCTCCACGACGCCGGGCTATCCGGAACCCCACGTCGTGGTCGACACCAGCGTCCTGATCGACGGTCGCGTCGCCGACATCGTCGAATCCGGGTTCCTGTACGGCACCCTGATCGTGCCCCGGTTCGTGCTCCGTGAGCTCCAGCACATCGCCGACAGCTCGGACGCCCTGCGCCGTAATCGCGGCCGGCGCGGCCTCGAGATCCTGGCCCGGTTGCAGAAGGAATTGCCAACGCCGATCTTGATCGTGGACGACGAGGTGCCCGAGCAGACCGAGGTCGATGCGAAGCTCGTCGCGCTCGCCAAGCGCCGCAGCCGCGTGATTCTCACCAACGATTTCAACCTCAACCGAGTGGCCGAGGTGGAAGGCGTCCACGTCCTCAACGTCAATGCCCTGGCCAATGCCGTGAAGCCCGCCGTCCTGCCCGGCGAGGACCTGCGGGTCCGCGTCATCCAGGAGGGCAAGGAGGTCGGCCAGGGTGTCGGCTTCCTCGACGACGGGACGATGATCGTGGTGGAGGGCGGCAGTCGCTACATCGACCGCGAGCTCGACGTCCTCGTGACCCGCGTCCTCCAGACTGTCGCGGGTCGGATGATCTTCGCCCAGCCGCGCCTCGATTGACTCGGGGCGGCATCGACGCAATCGTCGTGGCGGCCGGCTCCAGCAGCCGGATGGAAGGCCTCGACAAGGTCTGGGCGACGATTGCCGGGCAGCCGGTCCTGGCCCTGGCCCTGGCGCCATTCGTCGCCTGGCCGGACATCGATCGGATCGTCGTCGTCACGGCCGCGGACGGCGTCGAGCGCCTGCGATCCGCGCCGTGGCTGAGTGCTCGCGTGAGCGCCGTCGTGGCAGGCGGGCCGCGGCGCCAGGAATTGGTGGCCGCCGGCGTGGCGTGGCTGCGGGGCGAGGCAATCGGGTCCGGCGTGCCTTCGCCCGCCGTGGCCGAGGCCGGGAGCGGCCAGGACCCGAATGTCGATCCTGACGCGAAAGTCATCCTGATTCACGATGGGGCGCGGCCCGTCGCGTCGGTCGAACTCGTCCGCCGCGTCGCTGAAGCCGCGGCCCGGTACGGCGCCGCCGTGCCCGTCCTGCCGATTGCCGAGACCGTCAAACGGGTCGATGGCGATCGCGTCGTGGAGACAGTCGACCGATCGACCCTGGTGACGGCGCAGACCCCCCAGGGTGTCCGGATCGGCCTGCTCGAGCGGGCGTATCGGGAGCTGCCGCCAGCCGGGCCACGGACCTGGACGGATGAGGCCGGGCTGCTCGAGGCTTGTACCATTCCCGTCCATGCAATCCCCGGCGAGCCAGGCAATCTCAAGGTGACCGTCCCTGCCGACCTCGCTCGCGCGGAGGCCGCGCTGGGCGTCTCGTCACTGCGGCCGGGGCTCGGGCTCGACAGCCATCCCTTCGGACCGGGCGAGCCGCTGATGCTCGGCGGCGTGGCCTTCGAAGGCGCGCCTCGCCTGGCCGGTCACTCCGACGGCGACGTCGTGCTGCATGCCGTGGCCGATGCGCTCCTGGGGGCCGCGGCGATGGGCGATCTCGGCCGGCTCTTCCCCGCGACGGCCGCGACGCCGCGCGGCATCGCCAGCAACGTGCTGCTCCGGACAGCGATCGCTCGCGTGGCGGATCGCGGGCTCCGGCCGGCCTCGGTCGATGTCACGATCGTCGGCGCCCGCCCGCGGCTGGCCGATCGGCTCGACGAGATCGCTGCCTCGCTCGCGGGCCTCCTCGGCCTGCCGATCGACCGCGTCGGCGTCAAGGCCTCGACCGGCAACCTCGCCGGGATGGAGGGCGCCGGACGCGGCATCTCGGCCAACGCGATCGCGATGCTCGAGCGGGTCCGATGACGCTGCGCCTGCTCGACACGCTCAGCGGCGTGGCCGACGACTTCGTACCGCGGACGCCGGGCCAGGTCGGGATCTACAGCTGTGGGCCGACGGTCTACGGGCCTGTCCACATCGGCAACTTCCGCTCGTTCCTCTACCCCGACCTCCTCGTGCGCTACCTGCGCTACCGCGGGTTCGCGGTCAAATGGGTCATGAACATCACGGATGTGGACGACAAGATCATTCGCGGCGCAGCGGCGACCGGCGAGCCGATCGGGGCCCTGACCGAGCGCTGGACCGCGCAGTTCCTCGCCGATGCCGCGGCCCTGCGGATGACGGTGCCGGACGTGATGCCGCGGGCGACGGAGCACATTCCCCAGATCGTGGCGCTGATCCAGACGCTGCTCGACAAGGGCAACGCCTACCGCACCGACGACGGTTCGATCTTCTTCCGGATCTCGTCGTGGCCCGCGTACGGCCGCCTCGCCCGCCTCGATCCCGAGGGCCAGCGAGTGGGGGAGCGGGTCGTCGCCGACGAGTACGGCAAGGACGATGTCCGGGACTTCGCGCTGTGGAAGGGTCCGAAGCCCGGCGAACCGAGCTGGGACACGGCGATCGGGCCTGGCCGGCCCGGCTGGCACATCGAGTGCTCGGCGATGAGCATGCATCACCTCGGGCCGAGCTTCGACCTCCATACCGGGGGCGTCGACCTCATCTTCCCGCACCACGAAGATGAGATCGCGCAGAGCGAGGCGGCCACCGGAGTCACCTTCGTGCGGACCTGGCTGCATTGCGCCCACCTCCAGATGGGCGGCCAGAAGATGGCGAAGTCGACGGGCAACCTGGCGCGCGTGGCCGACATCCTCGCGTCCGGAGTCTCGCCCCGGGCCCTGCGGTATGCGCTGATCTCGGTCCATTACCGGGCCCCGATGGCGTACACGGACGAATCGCTGGCGGCAGCCGGTGCCGCCGTCGACCGGCTCGATGCGCTCCTCGGCGCGCTGGCCGCCTACCGCCAGGACGGGCCGGGCGATTCGACTCTTGACAGGCTGCTCGATGACACGCGAGCAGGATTCGATGAAGCCATCGATGATGACCTCAACATCTCGGCCGCCCTGGCCGCGCTGTTCGAAGGCGTCCGCGAGCTGAACCGGCGAATGGACGCGCGGCTGCTCTCGACGACCGACGCGGCCACTGCGGCCGCCTTCATTCGCGATCTCGATCGCGTCCTGGGCGTCACGGCCGATCCGGAGGCCGAGCAGCTCGAGCCTGAACTCCAGGCGCTGCTGGACGAGCGCTCCACCGCGCGAGCGAACCGGAACTGGGCCGAATCGGACCGGCTGCGAGACGAACTGGTCACGCGTGGCGTGGCTGTCGAAGACACACGAGATGGCCAGCGCTGGCGCCGGCTGACGGAGGCTGGACGTGGCTGACGGTCGATCGAACGCACGGGGCGCGGGTCCCCGCGGTCCCGGTACGGGACGAAGCCCGGGTAGCCGCGGACCGGCTCGCGGCGGCCCCGCTGGCGCGGGCGGTTCGGGCCAGGGTGGGCCCGGCGGACCGGGTGGCCCGGAACGGCACTCCGACGGACCGCGCGGCGGCTTCACCGGTGGCGCGCACGAACCACGTCGCGGTGGGCCGCCGACCCCACGTCGAACGGGCGGGGGCGGATTCGGTCCCGGACGTGGCGGACCTGGTCGCGGCACGGAGGGCGGCGGACCCGGCGGATTCTCAGGTCCGCGATCCTTCGATCGGCCCGCCGGCCGAGGACCGGCCTTCGGTGGCGGTTCCGCTGCCGGCCGTGGCGCACCTCCGGATCGCGACGAGACGGGCAGTCCCGGCGGCCGGCGCGGCCTCGGCTGGCGTGCTGACGAGAGCGCCGGCGCCGGCTTCGATCGTGGCCCGGACCGTGGCTTCGGCCGCGGTCAGGCCGCCGATCGCCGGCCGCCGGCCGGTCGGTTCGAGCGGCCGTCAGCAGGTCCGCGGAGCGCGCCGGGTGATCGCTTCGAGCGGCGACCGGCATCGTTCGATCGCGCTCCCGGGCGGCGCGACGTTGGGCCTCCGCGGGGTGCCAATGACCGGCCGGCCTTCGGATCCGGCGACCGATTCGACCGCCGGCCAGGTGGGCCGCCGGCAGGACCGGGTCGATTCGAGAGTGGGCCGCGGCGCGACCCGTCCGGCGGACGGCCGGGCTTCGAGCTGCGGGACGGCCCACGAATCCATTCGGAGCGACCCGAGCGGTCCGAATTCGAGTCGGGCGAAGGCGCCCGCCCGCCACGCCCGGCCTTCGAGCCGAGATTCCCGGCGCCGCGCCAGGAGGCCCGCCACGGTGGCGGTCGGCCGAGTGGCGCGCGCGATCCCCGTTCGTGGCGGCCCGCCCCGGACCGGCCCTGGCGACCGGATCCGCGCACAGCGCCGCGTGGCCCGGCGGGTCCCGAGGCGCTCGGTGCCGATGAGGAGCTCGTCGCGGGGCGACGCCCGGTCGAAGAGGCCTTCGTCGCCCGGCGGCCCGCGATCCGGCTGCTGGTCGTGCCGCAGCGGCGTCAGGCGCTCGAGAAGATCGTCCTGCATGCCACGAGCCTCCGGATCCCGGTCGTCGAGGTCGAGGGCGGCACGCTGACGGCGCTCGCCGGTTTCGATGGCCACCAGGGCCTGGCGCTGGTCGTCGGGCCGCGCCGCTTCGCCACGATCGACGACGTCCTCGCCCGCGCCGCCGAGCGAGAGGAAGCGCCGTTCGTGCTGGTCATGGATTCGCTCGAGGATCCGCAGAACGTCGGCACGCTGCTCCGCAGTGCGGAAGCCGCCGGGGTGCATGGGGTGCTCTTTCCGACGCATCGCCAGGCGCCCCTGACCCCAGCGGCCATCAAGGCGTCATCGGGTGCCGTCGAGCACCTGCTGCTGGTCCCCGTGGACGATCTGGCCGGCGCGCTGGCGGATCTCCACGGCCGCGGCCTGCGGGTTGCGGGCGCCGAGGCGGAGGCGCCGTTGACGGCCCGACAGGCGGACCTGCGCGGGCCGCTGGCGATCGTTGTCGGCAGCGAGGGCCAGGGACTCGGGCCGGCCGTTCGCCGGCGGTGCGACCTGCTGATGCGGATCCCGATGCGCGGTGCGATCGGCTCGCTGAACGCTGCGGTCGCCGGATCCGTGCTGCTGTTCGAGGCATTGGCGCAGCGCGATCCAGACAGTGGCACCCGGCCGCCCGAGCCGGTCGTCCGGCCCGCCTATTCAGGTGGCAACGCCGAGCTGGCCGAGGATGTCCCAGTCATCGAGACCGGCCCGGTCGAACCGCCGGCAGCTTCGGCGAAACCGAAGCGGGCCCGTGCGGCGAAGCCGAAGGCCCCGAGCGTCGAGGTCGGCTCTGTCGAGCCCCTGGCATCAGCGGAGTCGCCGGCGGCACAGCCCGCCGAGGCACCAGGCAAGCGAGCCACTGCGTCGGCGACCAGGGGCAAGCCGAAGGCAACCGCCGCCGCGCCGAGGGCCGCTACTGCCAAGCCAAAGCCAACGGGCACGCCGAAGGCAGCGGCCGCCACGGCCAAGCCGAAGGCAACCGCCAAGCCGAAGACCACGGCCAAGCCGACCGCCAAGCCGAAGGCCACGGCCAAGCCGAAGGCAACCGCCAAGCCGAAGACCGACCGCCAAGCCGAAGGCCACGGCCAAGCCGAAGGCCACGGCCAAGCCGAAGGCCGCAGCAGCGGCCGACGCGCCGGCCGGCGACGATGACCTGCTGCCGGGCGGCCCCTCGTCAAGTGGCACGGCCACGCCGGCCCGGCGCAGGACTCGTTCAGCGGGAACGGCATAACCGGCCCGCGGCGGGCCGTTGCCCCCGCTGGGATACTGCACAGGCCGAAATGCTCGGTCAGCGCGTCGATTCGCTGTGAGGGCCCACGTCGTGCCGCCGCATCGGAGCCGGGATGTCGAACACGAACTTGACGAGTGGCGCCGTGCACGCCGACGTGGCGACGCGGCCGACCATGGCAGCCCGGCCGAAACCCAGGCCGACGAGGATGCGGAGGAGCACCGGATCGAATTCGAACGGCTCACCGGGCTCTCCCGCAACGAGCAGCGTGAGGACGCCGAGGGCGGTACGGTCCGCCAGCCCGAATCGGACTGACCCGCGGTGACGGTCCGACGGACCGCCCGCGCTTGACCCCCCGGCGGCCGCGTCCTATCATTCTTCGGCGCCGCGGGTGTTCTTCTGCGGTACGGCCGTGCGCGCCGACGTAGCTCAATTGGTAGAGCAGCGGTTTTGTAAACCGCCGGTTCCGGGTTCGAGTCCCGTCGTCGGCTCCAGCAGAAAACATGGGGGTCGGGTCACCATGAAGCCGCAGCTTCGCCCCGACGCATTCCGCCAGTGGGTAGGTTGAGCAGGTGGTGAGCTCCGCTGACTGTAGATCAGCCGTCTACGACTGTGGGGGTTCGATTCCCTCCCTGCCCACCACACTTTTCGTTCGTCGTTCAGGATCCGGGCCCACATAGCTCAGCTGGCAGAGCACTTCCTTGGTAAGGAAGAGGTCATCGGTTCAAGTCCGATTGTGGGCTCCACCCGCTTCGGCGGAACCAACCGGATCAGTCGGATCAGTCCCCGCGACCACCGGGTCGCACCCAGCGTTGGCGGCTTTGCCGCTCGATGAGATGGAGTAAGAGCCTCACGTGGCCAAGAAGAAGTTCGAGCGCAACAAGCCGCACGTCAACATCGGGACGATCGGCCATATCGACCACGGCAAGACGAGCCTGACAGCCGCGATCACCAAGTACCTCGCGTTGAAGGGCAGCAGCGAGTACCGCGCCTTCGACACGATCGACAACGCCCCCGAGGAGCGCGAGCGGGGCATCACCATCGCCATCGCCCACGTCGAGTACGAGACGGCCAACCGCCACTACGCCCACGTCGACTGCCCGGGCCACGCCGACTACATCAAGAACATGATCACCGGCGCCGCCCAGATGGACGGGGCGATCCTCGTCGTCGCCGCGACCGACGGGCCGATGCCCCAGACCCGCGAGCACATCCTTCTCGCCCGCCAGGTCGAAGTGCCCTACATCGTCGTCTTCCTCAACAAGGTCGACGCGGTCGACGATCCCGAGCTCCTCGACCTCGTCGAGCTCGAGGTCCGCGAGCTGCTCACCAAGAACCAGTTCCCGGGCGACGACATCCCCTTCGTCCGGGGCAGCGCCCTCAAAGCCCTCGAGGCCGGGACCGATCCCAACGATCCCGCCTACGCCCCCATCCAGGAGCTGATGGACGCGGTCGACGCCTACATCCCGACGCCCGAGCGGGCGATCGACAAGCCCTTCCTGATGCCCGTCGAGGACGTCTTCGGGATCAAGGGCCGGGGGACCGTCGCCACCGGCCGCATCGAGCGGGGCATCGTCAAGGTCGGCGACGAGGTCGAGCTCGTCGGCGTCCGGCCGACCCGCAAGGTCATCGTCACCGGCGTCGAGATGTTCAAGAAGCTCCTCGACGAGGGCCGCGCCGGCGACAACGTCGGCTGCCTCCTGCGGGGCATCGAGCGCGAGGACATCGAGCGCGGCCAGGTCATGGCCAAGGCAGGCTCGGTCAAGCCCCACACGAAGTTCACCGCGCAGGTCTACGTCCTGACCAAGGAAGAGGGCGGCCGGCATACCCCCTTCTACAACGGCTACCGGCCCCAGTTCTACCTGCGGACCACGGACGTCACGGGGGCCATCGGCCTGCCCGATGGAGCCGAGATGATCATGCCCGGCGACAACGTCGAGATGAGCGTCGAGCTGATCACCCCGATCGCCCTCGAAGTCGGCCAGCGCTTCGCCATCCGCGAGGGTGGCCGGACCGTCGGCGCCGGCGCCATCGTCAGCATCGTGGCCTGATCCGATGGCACGAGTCGAAGCGCGACCAGTCATCCAGCTTGCCTGCACGGAGTGCAAGCAGCGCAACTACGCTACCCGCAAGAACAAGAAGAACGACCCCAACCGACTGGAGTTCAACAAGTACTGTCCGCACGAGCGACGACACACCGTCCATCGCGAGGCCAAGTAGCGGCAATCGGAGGCGCGTAGCTCAATTGGCAGAGCTCTGGTCTCCAAAACCAGTGGTTGTCGGTTCGAGTCCGGCCGCGCCTGCCACCCCCGTAACCCAGATCGAGAGCTGAATTCCCGTGGATCGAATCCGAACTTTCCTTGAGGAAAGTTGGTCCGAACTGAAGAAGGTCTCCTGGCCGACCCGTGAGCAGGTGCGCAACCTGACCATCCTGGTCATCGGCGTCAGCCTGGCCGTGGGTCTCTACATCACCGTCCTGGACGTCATCTTCAGCCAGGCCATCAAGATCCTGAGCGGAACGGCATAGGCGGGTGGCGATGACCGAGACGCAGAGCGAGACCACCAAGGCGCCAGAGAAGCGCTGGTACGTGATTCACACGTACTCGGGCTACGAGAACAAGGTCAAGGCCAACCTCGAGCACCGCATCGAATCGATGGGCATGGAGGACAAGATCTTCCAGGTGCTCGTGCCCATGGAAGACGAGATCGAGATCCGCCAGGGGCAGCGGCACACCGTCCAGAAGAAGGTGTACCCGGGTTACGTGCTCGTGGAGATGACGCTCGACCCCGAGAGCTGGTTCGTCGTTCGCAACACCCCGGGCGTGACGAGCTTCGTCGGCGGCGCCAACATCCCCGGCACGCGCAACGAGCCCATCCCGCTGGACGAGCACGAAGTCAAGCAGATCCTTCGCCAGATGGGCGTCGAGACCCCCAAGTACCGCGTGGCCTTCCAGAAGGGCCAGAGCGTCCGGGTCACCGACGGTCCGTTCGCCGAGTTCATCGGGACGGTCGACGAAGTCAACCCCGAGCGGAACAAGGTCAAGGTGCTCGTCAGCATCTTCGGCCGCGAGACGCCGGTGGAGCTCGACTTTCTCCAAGTGGAAAAGCTCTAGTCGAGCCCTAGAAAGGAATCAACCGCCCCGTGGCGAAGAAGATCCGCATCGTTCTGACCCTGCAGCTGCCGGCCGGCAAGGCGACCCCCGCCCCGCCCGTCGGGACGGCGCTCGGCCCGCACGGCATCAACATCGTGGAGTTCACCAAGTCCTACAACGAGCGGACGGCCGACAAGGCCGGCCAGGTGATCCCGGCCCAGATCACGATCTTCGAGGATCGGTCGTTCACGTTCGTCCTCAAGACTCCGCCCGCCGCGGACCTGCTCCGCAAGGCGGCGGGCGTCGAGAAGGGCACGGCCACTGCCGGTCGGGCGACGGTCGGGAAGGTCACCAAGGACCAGGTCCGCGAGATCGCCGCGATCAAGATGGCCGACCTGAACGCCACCACGGTCGAAGCTGCCGCGCGCCAGATTGAAGGGACGGCCCGCAGCATGGGCATCGAGGTCGTCGGCTAGGCGATCGGCGCCCGGGCGGCGCATCCGGGCGTTGCCGGCTCCGCCGGTCGCTCACGCACGTTGGCGTGCGCTCGCTCCCGTGCTCGCCAGCGCCTTCGGCTGCATCCGCCGCGGCGCCGATCGGATGCCATGTGATCGGCTCCGGTTCAATCGAACAAGATGCTAGAGTCATAGCCCGCGACCGGACCCCGGGTCGCGAACGTTCATCGGGTGGGGGAGGCTGGTTCGCCGGCCGTCAGCAGGAGTCCTGACATGGGCAAGCACGGCAAGAAATACCAGGAAGCGGCCAAGCTCGTCGAGCACATGAAGATCTACGGGCCAGTCGAGGCCGTCGATCTCGCCCGTCGTACGAGCTACACGGCATTCAACGCCACGATCGAGGCGCACCTGAACCTCGGCGTCGACCCGCGCCACGCCGACCAGATGGTCCGCGGCACGGTCGTCCTGCCGCACGGCACGGGCAAGATCGTCCGGGTCGCCGTCTTCGCCCAGGGCGAGAAGGCCCAGGAGGCGCTCCGCGCCGGGGCGGATGAGGTTGGCTCCGAGGACCTCGTCAAGAAGATCGAGGCCGGCTGGCTCGAGTTCGACGTCGCGCTCGCGACCCCGGACCTGATGGGCCAGGTCGGCAAGCTCGGCAAGATCCTCGGCCGGCGCGGCCTCATGCCGAACCCCAAGTCCGGGACGATCACGTTCGACCTCGATCGCGCGGTCCGCGAAGTGAAGGCCGGCCGCGTCGAGTTCAAGGTCGACAAGGGCGGGCTGATCCACGTCGCCGCCGGCAAGGCCGATTTCGAAGACCAGGCGCTGCTCGACAACCTCGCGACCCTGCTCGACGCCATCAATCGGGCGCGCCCGGCCGGGGCCAAGGGCCAGTACCTCAAGGCGCTCACGATCGGCGCCACGATGGGTCCGGGCATCAAGGTCGACATCCCGGCTCTGCTGGCGGTGGCCGCCGCGAGCTGACCCTCCGATCGGGCTTCCGATCGAACCCCAGGCCGGCCGGTGAGGCCGCCTGGACCACATGCGACGTCCGGCCGACGGGTCCACGGACCCCGGGCGCGACGTCAGACAACTGAACAGACGGATCCGAAGACAGCCTGCGCCCGCAGGCCGCCGGCCATTCAGCTCTCGCGGCTGGATCCGACGGTCGGGGCTTGATCCGCCGCACCGGACCGGAGCCAGTGGCCCCGGGGACGACGGCGAGCACGCCGAGGCAGTGACTCCTTCCACCTCCCGGTGGGCGAGCTCCTGCAGACGGAGGAACCGTTGCAGGGCGACGGACTCGATGGCATCGAGACCGGAGCTGCCCACCGCCGCGCGCCGGCTGCGCGCTGGACGCTCACGTGTGAGCAGGAGGTCTGAATGCCAACAGAGGCCAAGCGAGAGACGGTCGCCGAGCTTCGCGACGAGGTGTCGCGAACGCGCACGTTCATCGTCTCCGAATACCGCGGCCTCAAGGTGAGCGAGATCGCCGAGATCCGGAAGAGCCTGCGCAAGCAGGACGTCTCGTATCGCGTCGTGAAGAACCGCCTGATGCGGCTCGCCGCGGACGGTGCGACTGGCGCCGCGCTGTCACCGCTCCTCGAAGGCCCGACCGCGATCGCGTTCGGGACGGACGAGGCGGGGACGGCCAGGGCCGTGCTCGATGCGACCCGGCCGTTCCGGATCGTGAAGATCAAGGGCGGAGTGCTCGGCTCGACGGCCATCACGGCCGAGGAAGTCGTCGCACTCGCCGCACTGCCGTCGCGCGAAGTGCTCCAGGCCCGGCTGGCCGGTGCGATCGTCTCGCCGGTCGCGACGCTGGCCGGACTGCTCTCGGCCAACCTGCGCAATCTCGCCTACGGCCTGCAGCAGCTGGCCGATCAGCGAACCGCGGCGGGCGGCTAGCTCCGAGCGTCGATCCGCACCGATCGCTCACTTCACTCCCGGCGGGCAGCCCGCCCGGCCGGCAGACATCGAAAGGACACCCACCCCCATGGCCACGCTCACCCAGGACCAGCTGCTCGAGGCCATCGACGGCATGACCGTCCTCGAGCTCTCCAAGTTCATCAAGGCGTTCGAGGATCGCTACGGCGTCACGGCCGCTCCGGCCGCGGTCGCTGCCGCGCCGGCGGCGTCCTCCGGCCCGGCCACCGAGGCCCCGGCCGCCGAGGAGCAGACCGAGTTCTCGGCCGTCCTCGTCGAGATCGGGCCCAACAAGATCCCGGTCATCAAGGTCGTGCGCGAGCTGACAGGCCTCGGCCTCAAGGAAGCCAAGGACCTGGTCGACTCGTTCCCGAAGCCCGTCAAGGAGGGCGTCACCAAGGACGAGGCCGACAAGATCAAGGCCGCGCTCGAGGAGCAGGGCGCCAAGGTCGAGATCAAGTAACCACTCGACCCTGGGCGCCGTGGCCGGATCATCGGCCCCCGCGCCTCGCACCGATCGCGAAGGCCCGCCGTAAGGCGGGCCTTCTTCGTGCCCGGGGACTCGGTCACTCAGTCGCCGGGCGACTGGGGGAGGTAAACGATGGGGCTGCCGGCGAGGGTCGGCCCAGGATTCGTGCGTGAGGATCGCCGCCGGGCGGGCGAATCGAGTCGAGCAACGGCGTCGCCCGTGGCGGGCAATCGTCGGGCGACTGGCTGACGAATTGACTGGGAGCCACGGACGGGGTCGAGCGGGGCGGCCGCGCTGGAGCCGCCGGCCGGTGTTCGCCGCCACTCCCCAAGATCGAACCGACGACACGGAACCGCGCCGGTCGATCGCCCGTCCGTGCGTGGTCGGGCGGCGGCTCCCGGGTCGGTGACGCCGGCCGCGCAATTGTTGCCTGCGCAACTGACCATTTGACAAACCCTGCCGCTGGGGTATCCTACTCCTTCTGTGAGTGCGGCCTTTTCCCTTTGTTTCCTCCGTCAAGGAGCGGTTCATGCTGTCTGCTGCTGAGACGTCGTCGAATCGTGCCCCCGTGGCTCTCGCCCGGACGCGGTACGCCAGGATCCCCGAAGTCCTGCCGATCCCGAACCTGATCGAGCTTCAGCTCGATTCGTTCAAGTGGTTCGTCGACAAGGGGCTCCGCGAGCTGTTCGATGAAATCAGCCCGATCAAGGATTTCACCGGCAAGGTCATGGAACTGCAGTTCCTCGACTACGAGTTCGGTCCGCCCAAGTACACCGAGCTCGAGTGCCGGACCAAGGACCTCACCTTCTCCCGGCCGCTCTACGTCAATGTCGAGCTGCTGATCAAGGAGACGGGCGAGATCCAGCGCCAGCGCGTCTACATGGGCGACTTCCCGACCATGACGGACCAGGGCACGTTCGTCATCAACGGCGCGGAGCGCGTCGTCGTCAGCCAGCTCGTCCGCTCCCCGGGCGTCTACTACAGCGAGCTCGAGGATCCGACCAGCGGCCGCGCCCTCTTCTCGGCCAAGGTGATCCCGAACCGCGGCGCCTGGCTCGAGTTCGAGACGAACAACAAGGACCAGCTCTGGGTCAAGGTCGATCGCAAGCGCAAGATCGCGGCGACCACCCTGCTGCGTGCGGTCGGCTACGAGAACGACGACGAGATCCGTGGCCTGTTCGGGGCCATCGACACGGATCCCGAGCACCCGTACGTCGGGAACACGCTCGACAAGGACGTCACGCATACCCAGCAGGAAGCCCTGATCGAGGTCTACAAGAAGCTGCGCCCGGGCGATCCGCCGACCGGCGACAACGCCCGCCAGCTCGTCGAGAGCCTCTTCTTCAACTTCCGCCGCTACGACCTCGGCCGCGTCGGCCGCTACAAGTTCAACAAGAAGCTCGACGGCGTCGCCACCCGGATGGGCATCGAGCTGCCGGTCGAGCAGCGGACCATCACCCGCGAGGACATCGCCGCAATCGTCGGCCACCTGATCGAGTGCAACCGCGGCATCCACAGCAAGGACGACATCGACCACCTCGGCAACCGCCGCATCCGCGCCAACGGCGAGCTGATCCAGAACGCGTTCCGGATCGGCCTGCTGCGGATGGAGCGCGTCGTCCGGGAGCGCATGACGATCCAGGAGATCGACAAGGCGACGCCGAACGCGCTGATCAACATCCGGCCGGTCGTGGCGGCCATGAAGGAGTTCTTCGGCGGCAGCCAGCTCTCCCAGTTCATGGACCAGACGAACCCGCTCGCCGAGCTCACGAGCAAGCGCCGCCTCTCGGCGCTCGGCCCGGGCGGCCTGTCCCGGGAGCGCGCCGGCTTCGACGTCCGCGATGTCCATCACAGCCACTACGGCCGGATCTGCCCGATCGAGACGCCGGAAGGCCCGAACATCGGCCTGATCGGCTCGCTCGCCACGTACGGCCGGATCAACAGCTACGGCTTCATCGAGACGCCCTACCGCAAGGTCAAGCGCACCGTGGCCTGGGACGACCCCGAGCTGCTCGGCTTCGAGGCCGGCTCCGACCTGGCCGGCCGTGACGGCGCGGTCGTCGTCAAGGCCGGCGACCAGTTCAACGAGGAGGGCGCCGCCCTGCTGAAGAAGCAGAAGGCCCTTGCGTTCCCGATCCGCCCGGTCGTCACGGCCGAGATCGAATACCTCCCGGCCGACGAAGAGGAAGAGCACCACGTCGCGCAGGCCAACGCGCCGCTCGACGCCCAGGGCCACTTCGTCAACGAGCGCGTTCCGTCGCGCTACCGGGACACGTTCCCGGAGGCCCGGCCGAGCCAGATCGAATACATGGATGTCTCGCCCAAGCAGGTCGTCTCGGTCGCGACGGCGCTCATCCCGTTCCTCGAGCATGACGACGCGAATCGCGCCCTGATGGGCTCGAACATGCAGCGCCAGGCCGTCCCGCTTCTCGAGCCCGAGTCGCCGATCGTCGGGACCGGCATGGAGGAGCGCGCCGCGCGCGACTCCGGCCAGGTCATCGTGGCCCGCCACCAGGGCGTCGTGACCAGCGTCACGGCCGAGCGGATCCAGATCGAGACGGACGAGGGCGAGCTCGACTCGTACCCGCTCCAGAAGTTCGTCCGCTCCAACCAGGGCACCTGCATCAACCAGCGACCCATCGTGGATGTCGGCCAGCGGGTCGAACTCGCCCAGGCCATCGCCGACTCGAGCTCGACCGATCGCGGCGAGCTGGCGCTCGGCCGGAACATCCTCGCGGCGTTCATGAGCTGGGAGGGCGGCAACTACGAGGACGCGATCGTCATCAGCGACCGCCTCGTCAAGGACGACCTGTTCACCAGCATCCACATCGAAAAGCACGAGCTCGAGTCGCGCGACACGAAGCTCGGCCCGGAAGAGATCACCCGCGACATCCCCAACGTCGGCGAGGAATCCCTGAAGGACCTCGACGAGGAGGGCATCGTCTACATCGGCGCCGAGGTCCGCCCCGGCGACATCCTCGTCGGCAAGATCACGCCCAAGGGCGAGACCGAGCTGACGGCGGAGGAGCGGCTGCTCCGCGCGATCTTCGGCGAGAAGGCGCGCGAGGTGAAGGACTCCTCGCTCCGGCTGCCACACGGCGAGCGGGGCAAGGTCGTCGAGATCCGGGAGTTCCGCCGCGAGCTCAATGACGATCTCCAGCCGGGCGTCAACCGCCTGGTCCGGGTCAGCGTGGCCCAGAAGCGCAAGATCAGCGTCGGCGACAAGATGGCCGGCCGCCACGGCAACAAGGGCGTGATCGCGAAGATCCTGCCCCAGGAGGACATGCCCTTCCTGCCGGACGGCACGCCCGTCGACATCATCCTCAACCCGCTCGGCGTGCCGAGCCGGATGAACATCGGCCAGATCCTCGAGACGCACCTCGGCTGGGCTCTCGCCAAGAAGGGCCAGAAAGCCGCCACCGCCGTCTTCGACGGGGCGACCGAGGAGCAGATCCGGGGCGAGCTCCGCGAAGCCGGCCTGCCGGAAGACGGCAAGATCGTCCTCCGCGACGGCCGCACCGGCGAGCCGTTCGACCGGCCGGTCACGGTCGGCTCCATCTACATGCTCAAGCTCCACCACCTGGTGGAGGACAAGATCCACGCCCGGTCCACCGGGCCCTACAGCCTGATCACGCAGCAGCCGCTCGGCGGCAAGGCGCAGTTCGGCGGCCAGCGGTTCGGCGAGATGGAGGTCTGGGCCCTCGAGGCCTACGGCGCGGCCAACATCCTGCAGGAACTGCTGACCGTGAAGTCCGATGACGTGCTGGGCCGCGTCCAGACGTACGAGGCGATCGTCAAGGGGGAGGACATCCAGCCGCCGCGGGTCCCCGAATCCTTCAAGGTCCTCATCAAGGAGCTCCGTTCCCTCGGGCTCAACGCCGAGATCCTCGATCAGAACGACGAGGAGATCCCGCTGGCCGAGGACGACGCGGCGGGCTACCTGCTGCCGGATCTCGGAGGCATCAATCTCGCGGGTTTCGAGGACTGACCGTCCCACGCCCGCACCGGCGCCATCGGGCTCGGCCAGCCCGATGACGCGCGCTCAGTGCCCGAATCGCGTTGCCGAGCCAGGCGGCGACGCGGAGGAGAACCATGCTCGAGGTCAATAATTTCAGCGCGATCCGAATCTCGCTTGCCAGCCCGGACCAGATCCGGGAGTGGTCCAAGGGCGAGGTGACGAAGCCGGAGACGATCAACTACCGCACGCTCAAGCCGGAGAAGGACGGCCTCTTCGACGAGCGAATCTTCGGTCCCACCAAGGACTGGGAGTGCTACTGCGGCAAGTACAAGCGAATCCGGTACAAGGGCATCATCTGCGACAAGTGCGGCGTCGAAGTCACCCGCTCCAAGGTTCGCCGCGAGCGGATGGGCCACATCCAGCTGGCGAGCCCCGTCAGCCACATCTGGTACTTCAAGGGCACGCCGAGCCGGCTCGGCATCCTGCTCGACATCAGCCCGCGCAACCTCGAGCGAATCCTCTATTTCGCGCTGTACATCGTCACGCACATCGATGAGGACGCGCGCAAGCGCGCCCTGCTCCAGCTCGAGGAAGAGGCCGAGGGTCGCGGCGGCAAGGCCGGCAAGGCCCTGGCCGAGCTCGAGGACGAGCTGCGCGCCGACGTCAATCGTCGCAAGGACGAGCTGACGACGGCCCTCGCCGCCACGAAGGCGGACCTCGAGGCCCAGCGCAACGCTCGTCTCGAAGCCATCGTCGAGGCGGCCCAGGCCGTCGAGGCGCAGCTCGCCGAGCTCAAGAACGGCGTCGCCGAGACGACCATCGCCTTCGCTCCGACCGGCGAGGTCGTCGTGGCCGCAGGCTCCAAGGGCGGCAAGGAAGCGACCGCAACCCTGCGCAAGATCGTCGGCGCCGAGACGGAGCGCCTGACGAGCGACCTCCAGACGCGCGAGCAGGACGAGGAGCGCCAGACGCGCCAGAAGTCCGAGGACCTCGACGCGTCCGTCCAGGACGCACTGCAGGCGCAGCGCGAGCGGCTCCAGCAGGAAGCGGCCGGGCTCAAGGATGAGATCCGCAAGGCCCGCGAGGAGATCGAGGGCCTCAAGCCGATGCAGCAGATCGGGGAGACGGAGTACCGCGCCCTCGACGAGAAGTACGGCTCGGGCGCCCGCGGCGGCCGGATGTTCTGGGCCGGCATGGGCGCCGAGGCCATCCGCGACATCATCGGCCGGATGGATCTCGAGGAGCTCGCCCGGTCCCTCCACGTCGAAGTCCGGACGACCTCCGGCCAGCGCCGCAAGAAGGCGATCAAGCGGCTCCGCCTCATCGAGGCGTTCCGCCGCTCCGGCACGCGCCCCGAGTGGATGATCCTCTCGGTCCTGCCGGTCATCCCGCCGGACCTGCGGCCGATGGTCCAGCTCGACGGCGGCCGTTTCGCGACCTCCGATCTCAACGACCTGTACCGCCGCGTCATCAACCGCAACAACCGCCTCAAGCGGCTCCTGGAGCTCGGCGCCCCCGAGATCATCATCCGCAACGAGAAGCGGATGCTCCAGGAAGCCTGTGACGCCCTGATCGACAACGGCCGCCGCGGCCGGGCGATCGCCGGCACCGGCAACCACCGCCTGAAGTCCCTGTCCGACATGCTCAAGGGCAAGCAGGGCCGGTTCCGCCAGAACCTGCTCGGCAAGCGCGTCGACTACTCGGGCCGCTCCGTCATCGTGGTCGGGCCGGAGCTCAAGCTCCACCAGTGCGGCCTGCCCAAGAAGATGGCGCTCGAGCTGTTCAAGCCGTTCGTCATGCGCCAGCTCGTCGAGAAGGGCTTCGCCCACAACATCAAGAGCGCCAAGCGCATCGTCGAGCGTGTCCGGCCCGAGGTCTGGGACGTTCTCGAAGAGGTCATCAAGGACCACCCGGTCCTGCTGAACCGCGCCCCGACCCTCCACCGCCTGGGCATCCAGGCGTTCATGCCGGTCCTCGTCGAGGGCTCGGCCATCCAGATCCACCCGCTCGTCTGCACCGCGTTCAACGCGGACTTCGACGGCGACCAGATGGCGGTCCACGTGCCGCTCTCCACGGCCGCCCAGGAAGAGGCCAAGCGGATGATGCTCTCGACCGCGAACCTGCTGTCGCCCGCCGACGGCAGCCCGGTCGTGGCCCCGACCCAGGACATGGTCCTCGGCTGCTTCTACCTCACGATGGACGGCGAGGGCGGCCCGACGGCCAACCCCGTGCGCCGGTTCGGCGACGAGAAGGAAGCGATCCTCGCCTACGAGCTGCGCGAGCGGACGGCGATGACCCTCCACGAGTCCATCTGGGCCGTCGTGAAGACCTGGGATCCGATCACCGAACGCCTCGTCGACGAGAATGTCGTGACGACCGTCGGCCGGATCATCTTCAACCAGGTCCTGCCGTCGCCACTGCGCTTCAACAACGAGATCATGAAGCGGTCCACGCTCAAGGAGCTCGTCGACGTCTGCTATCGGGCCCTCGGCCCGGAGGAGACGGCGCACCTCGTCGACGGCATCAAGAGCGTCGGCTTCCAGTTCGCGACGCGCGGTGGGATGACCATCGCCGTCAGCGACATCACCATGCCCCCGGACAAGGCCGCCCGGCTGACGGCAGCGGACGCCGCCGTGGACCAGA
Source organism: uncultured Chloroflexia bacterium (assembly GCA_963716375.1). Taxonomy (GTDB): domain Bacteria; phylum Chloroflexota; class Limnocylindria; order Limnocylindrales; family CSP1-4; genus VGPE01. Next base: position 1,057,415 of record OY970306.1, read on the forward strand.
TCGACCGCCAGTTCCAGCGCGGCCTGATCACGGGCGAAGAGCGCTACGAGCAGGTCGTCGGGGTCTGGCAGAAGACCACCAGCGAGATGTCCGACGCGATGATGGACGGGCTCGATTCGATGGGCGCCGTCACGATGATGACGGCCTCGGGGGCCCGCGGTAACAAGGGCAACATCGGCCAGCTCGGTGCGATGCGCGGCCTCATGGCCGATCCCTCGGGCCGGATCATCGACGTCCCCGTCCGGAGCAACTTCCGCGAGGGGATGACCGTCCTCGAGTACTTCATCTCGACCCACGGCGCCCGCAAGGGCCTCGCGGACACCGCCCTTCGAACGGCCGACTCCGGGTATCTCACCCGGCGGCTCGTGGACGTCGCCCAGGACGTCATCACCCGTGACGACGACTGTGGCACCGAAGAGGGCAGCTGGATCACTCGGGCCGAGTCCGACGAGATCACCAGCAAGGAGCGCGGTGCCTTCCAGCGCCGGCTCGTCGGGCGCCTGTCGGCGGCTTCGCTGACCGATCCCGCCAGCACGGACGGCCGGATCCTCGTCAACCGCAACGACCAGATCACCGAAGACGTCGCCCGGGCCATCGACGAGGCGGGGATCGACGAAGTGCTCGTCCGCTCACCGCTGACGTGCGAGGCACGCTACGGCGTCTGCCGCGCGTGCTACGGCCGCAATCTCGCCACCGGCCACCTGGTCGGCCCCGGCGAGGCGGTCGGCATCATCGCCGCCCAGTCGATCGGCGAGCCGGGCACCCAGCTCACGATGCGAACCTTCCACACCGGCGGTGTGGCCGGGCTCGACATCACGGCCGGCCTGCCCCGCGTCGAGGAGCTGTTCGAGGCCCGCGTCCCCAAGGGCAAGGCCGAGATCAGCCACATCGACGGCGTGGTCGAGATCCTTCGCAGTGACACCGGCACCAAGGTCAAGGTGACCAGCCGGGAGAGCTACGACACCTCGATCCTGCTGCCCGATGGGGCGGAGCTCCTCGCGGCCCCCGGCGACCTCGTCGAGATGAACCAGATCCTCGCCAGGGGCGAGGCCCACGACGGCGTCTCGGGCGACGTCGCGGCACCCGTGAGGGGCTTCCTCGTCCGCGACGGCCACGGCCTCGTGGTCCGCGCCGAGGACGTCGTCGAGCGCGAGTACACCATCCCCCACAACGCCAAGCTCAAGGTGGAGAACGGGCAGGAGATCCGGGCCGGCGATGCGATCACCGACGGACCGATCAACCCGCAGGAGTACCTCGAGACGCGCGGCAAGGATGCCGTGCAGCGCTACCTGGTCAAGGAAGTCCAGAAGGTCTACCGCAGCCAGGGCGTGACGATCAACGACAAGCACATCGAGATCATCGTCCGGCAGATGCTCCGCAAGGTCCGCATCGACCAGCCGGGCGACAGCGAGCTGCTGCCGACGGAGCTGATCGACCGCCTCGATTTCGAGGAGGTCAACAACCGGGTCCTGGCCGAGGGCGGCGAGCCGTCGACGGCCCAGACCGTGCTCCTCGGCGTCACCAAGGCGTCGCTGAACACCTCGAGCTTCCTCGCCGCGGCGTCCTTCCAGGAGACGACCCGGGTGCTCACCGAGGCTGCCATCAACGGCGCCAAGGACCACCTGATCGGCCTCAAGGAGAACGTCATCATCGGCAAGCTGATCCCGGCCGGCAGCGGCGCCCCGGCGAACGTCGCCGCGGCTCGCGAGCGGGCCCGGCGGGCAGCCCTCGAGGCACTTGCCGGCGAGGCCATCGAAGGCCTCGGCGGCCCCGAGTACAACCCGTTCCTCGAGGATGGCAGCGGCCAGCCGCCGGACGACACCAGCGTCGAGCTGGCCACGCTCCTGGCGGGCGACGAGGATCGTCCGTCGGGCGACGAGGACGTCGTCAACCCGTTCCTCTCGGCGGACGCCGGGACGGCCCGGGAAGACGATGCGGCCGCCGTCCTGGCCTCCTTCGGGGACCTCGGCGGGGGTGACGATTCGTCCGGTTCCGACGCCGACTGACCGAGCGGCGACGCCGCACCGCCACGCTGGCCGGCAGGCCATCCGACGGGTGCGGCGGACGCTCTGAAACCGCGTTCCGATGGCCCGGAGCACGTTTGACACGTTCTTCGGGCCGCTGCTACACTCCGCCATCGTGGCCTCAGCTGGGAGGCGACTGGTAGCCTGCCCGTCGCACTGCTGAGCCCCCGAGCCGGGCATTCCACCCAACACGTGGGTTCGAAGACCCAGGGTGCGAACGAAAACCGGCGATCACCTCGAACTGACACCGAAAGGGAAGCGTCTCCGTGCCGACCATTTCCCAGCTCGTGCGCCACGGCCGCAAGCGCAAGATCGCCAAGGTCAAGGCGCCGGCCATGCGCAAGAACTGGAACAGCCTGAAGCAGCGCCAGGAGTCGATTCCCGGCGCGCCGCAGAAGCGCGGCGTCTGCCTCCAGGTTCGGACGATGACGCCCAAGAAGCCGAACTCGGCGCTGCGCAAGATCGCCCGCGTGCGCCTGTCCAACCAGATGGAGGTCACGGCCTACATCCCGGGCATCGGCCACAACCTGCAGGAGCACTCGGTCGTGCTCGTGCGCGGCGGCCGGGTCAAGGACCTGCCGTCGGTCAAGTACCACATCATCCGGGGCGCGCTCGACGCGGCCGGGGTGCGGGATCGCAAGCAGGGCCGCTCCAAGTACGGGGCCAAGGCCAACGCCGTTGTGGGGGCTCGTCGCTGACATGCCACGTCGTGCACAGATCGCCCGCAAGACCAAGTACCAGACCATCCCGGCCAACCGGACGACGTCGCGCTTCACCGCCAAGCTCATGACCAACGGCAAGCGCCATCTCTCGGATCGCATCCTGCGCGAAGCGCTGGCGCGGGCCGAGGCGCAGGCCCGCCGGCCGGGGCTGGAAGTGCTCGAGGCGGCGATGCGCAACGCGACGCCGATCATCGAAGTCAAGCCCCGCCGCGTCGGCGGCGCCACCTACCAGGTCCCGGTCGAGATCCGGGGCGACCGCCGCCTCTCGCTCGGCGTGCGCTGGCTGGTCCAGGCCGCTCGCAAGCGCAGCGGCAAGAGCATGAGCGAGAAGCTTGCCGCCGAGTTCGTCGATGCCATGAACGGCCTCGGCGCGGCGGTCAAGCGACGAGAAGACACGCACAAGATGGCTGATGCCAACAAGGCATTCAGTCATTTCAAGTGGTAGCACAGCGCTAGCGAGCAAGCGTGCCGTTGTCCCGCGCGGCTAGCGGGCAACGGCAACAAATCTAGGAGTTACGTAACCCAGTGGCACGACAGGTCTCGCTCGCGCGGACCAGAAACATCGGAATCATTGCGCATATCGATGCGGGCAAGACGACCGTCACCGAGCGGATCCTCTTCTACACGAAGAAGATCTACAAGCTCGGCGAGGTCCATGAGGGCGCGGCCACCATGGACTGGATGCCCCAGGAGCAGGAGCGCGGCATCACGATCACTGCCGCGGCAACGACCTGCTTCTGGAACGATCATCGCATCAACATTATCGATACGCCCGGGCACGTGGACTTCACGGTTGAGGTCGAGCGAAGCCTCCGGGTGCTCGATGGCGCCGTGGTCGTCTTCGACGGCGTGGCCGGTGTCGAGCCGCAGTCCGAGACGGTCTGGCGCCAGGCCGACCGCTACCGCGTGCCGCGCATCTGCTTCGTCAACAAGCTCGATCGGACGGGCGCCGACTTCTGGCGCTGCGTCGGCATGATCAAGGACCGCCTCGGCGCCAACGCCGTGCCGATCCAGATTCCGATCGGCTCGGAAGAGAACTTCAAGGGCGTCATCGACCTCATCACGATGAAGGCCGTCCTGTACCGGGACGACCAGGGCACCACGATCGACATCGTGGAGATCCCGGCGGACCTCCTCGCCGAGGCGAAGAAGCACCGCGAGACCCTGGTCGAGGCCGTCGCCGAGTCGGATGACGATCTGACGCACAAGTTCCTCGAGGGCGAGGAGCTGACCCAGGAAGAGATCCGCCACGGCCTCCGCCTGAGCACCCTGCAGTACAAGATCGTGCCGATCCTCACGGGCTCGGCGCTCAAGAACAAGGGCATCCAGGCCGTCCTCGACGCGGTCGTGGACTACCTGCCCTCGCCGCTCGACGTGCCGCCGGTCATCGGCGAGGATCCGCGCACCCATGGCGAGGTCCTGCGCACCGTCGACGACAAGGAGCCGTTCAGCGCCCTTGCCTTCAAGATCGCGGCGGACCCGTTCGTCGGCAAACTCGCCTTCTTCCGGGTCTATTCGGGCACGCTCAAGTCCGGCTCGTACGTGTACAACGCGAGCAAGGACCGCCGGGAGCGGATCGGCCGCATCCTCCAGATGCACGCCAATCACCGCGAGGAGATCGAAGAGGTCTACGCGGGCGACATTGCGGCCGCCGTCGGCCTCAAGGAAACGTTCACCGGCGACACGCTGACCGATCCCGAGCATCCCGTGATCCTCGAGTCGATGACGTTCCCGGAGCCGGTCATCGAGGTCAAGATCGAGCCCAAGACCAAGGCCGACCAGGACAAGCTCGGGATCGCCCTCCAGCGCCTCGCCGAGGAGGACCCGACCTTCCGGGTCAAGACCGACCCGGAGACGTCCGAGACCCTCATCGCCGGCATGGGCGAGCTGCACCTCGACGTCCTCGTCGACCGGATGGTCCGCGAGTTCCACGTCGCCGCCAACATCGGCAAGCCGCAGGTCTCCTATCGCGAGACGATCCGGCGCGCCGCGGAAGGCAACGGCCGGTTCGTCCGCCAGACCGGCGGCAAGGGCCAGTACGGCCACGCGGTCATCAAGCTCGAGCCCCTCGAGAAGGGCGGCGGCTACGTCTTCGTCGACAAGATCGTCGGCGGGACCATCCCGCGCGAATACATCAAGTCCATCGATGCGGGCATTCGCGAAGCGCTCGAGACGGGCATCTACGCGGGCTTCCCGGTCGTGGATGTCCAGGCGACGCTGCACGACGGTTCGTACCACGAGGTCGACTCGTCGGAGATGGCTTTCAAGATTGCCGGATCGATGGCCGTCAAGGACGCCTTCGCGAAGGCCAGTCCGGTCATCCTTGAGCCCGTCATGAAGGTCGAAGTGATCGTCGCCGAAGAATTCATGGGCGACATCATCGGCGACCTCAACAGTCGCCGCGGCCAGATCGACGGGATGGAATCCCGCGGCACCACGCAGGTCGTTCGGGCCTTCGTCCCGCTGGCCCAGATGTTCGGCTACGTCACGGACCTGCGGTCCATGACCCAGGGCCGCGCGACGTCGTCGATGGAGTTCTCGCACTACGCCGAAGTTCCCGCGAACCTCGCGTCGGAACTGGTCCAGAAGTCGAAGGTCTAAGAGAGAGCAACCCAGTTCACCTGCCGGCCGGCGGCCGGTGGGGGACTGACAGGGGAGTACTGCCGAGATGGCCAAGAAGAAGTTCGAGCGCAACAAGCCGCACGTCAACATCGGGACGATCGGCCATATCGACCACGGCAAGACGAGCCTGACAGCCGCGATCACCAAGTACCTCGCGTTGAAGGGCAGCAGCGAGTACCGCGCCTTCGACACGATCGACAACGCCCCCGAGGAGCGCGAGCGGGGCATCACCATCGCCATCGCCCACGTCGAGTACGAGACGGCCAACCGCCACTACGCCCACGTCGACTGCCCGGGCCACGCCGACTACATCAAGAACATGATCACCGGCGCCGCCCAGATGGACGGGGCGATCCTCGTCGTCGCCGCGACCGACGGGCCGATGCCCCAGACCCGCGAGCACATCCTTCTCGCCCGCCAGGTCGAAGTGCCCTACATCGTCGTCTTCCTCAACAAGGTCGACGCGGTCGACGATCCCGAGCTCCTCGACCTCGTCGAGCTCGAGGTCCGCGAGCTGCTCACCAAGAACCAGTTCCCGGGCGACGACATCCCCTTCGTCCGGGGCAGCGCCCTCAAAGCCCTCGAGGCCGGGACCGATCCCAACGATCCCGCCTACGCCCCCATCCAGGAGCTGATGGACGCGGTCGACGCCTACATCCCGACGCCCGAGCGGGCGATCGACAAGCCCTTCCTGATGCCCGTCGAGGACGTCTTCGGGATCAAGGGCCGGGGGACCGTCGCCACCGGGCGCATCGAGCGGGGCATCGTCAAGGTCGGCGACGAGGTCGAGCTCGTCGGCGTCCGGCCGACCCGCAAGGTCATCGTCACCGGCGTCGAGATGTTCAAGAAGCTCCTCGACGAGGGCCGCGCCGGCGACAACGTCGGCTGCCTCCTGCGGGGCATCGAGCGCGAGGACATCGAGCGCGGCCAGGTCATGGCCAAGGCAGGCTCGGTCAAGCCCCACACGAAGTTCACCGCGCAGGTCTACGTCCTGACCAAGGAAGAGGGCGGCCGGCATACCCCCTTCTACAACGGCTACCGGCCCCAGTTCTACCTGCGGACCACGGACGTCACGGGGGCCATCGGCCTGCCCGATGGAGCCGAGATGATCATGCCCGGCGACAACGTCGAGATGAGCGTCGAGCTGATCACCCCGATCGCCCTCGAAGTCGGCCAGCGCTTCGCCATCCGCGAGGGTGGCCGGACCGTCGGCGCCGGCGCCATCGTCAGCATCGTGGCCTGATCCGATGGCAAAGCAGCGGATCAGGATCCGCCTCAAGGCTTACGACCACCGCCTGCTTGACCTGTCGGCCGCGCAGATCGTGGAGACCGCCCAGCGCACCGGCGCTGACGTGGTCGGCCCCGTGCCGCTTCCGACGCGGATCGAAAAGTTCACCGTCATCCGGTCGCCGTTCATCGACAAGGACAGCCGCGAGCAGTTCGAGATCCGCACCCACAAGCGGCTCGTGGACATCCTGGATCCGTCGTCGAAGACCGTCGACGCACTGATGCGACTCAGCCTCGCCGCTGGCGTCGACATCGAAATCAAGATGTGACGTGAAGACCATTGGATTGATCGGCCGCAAGGTCGGCATGACCCAGATCTTCCAGGACGACGGCACGATGGTCGCCGTGAGTGTCGTGGCGGTCCAGCCGAATACCGTCACGCGCCTGCGCACCACGGAGCGTGACGGCTACACGGCCGTCCAGCTCGGCACGCATCCGGCGCGGAAGCTCACGAAGCCCGAGGCCGGCCAGCTCAAGGACCTGCCCAAGAGCGTCGGCCTGCTGGCGACGATCCACGAGTTCCGCCTGGACAACATCGACGAGTACGAGGTCGGCCAGCAGCTGGATGTCTCGATGTTCGCCCCGGGCGAGCTCGTCGACGTGACCGGCGTGTCCAAGGGCCGCGGCTTCGCCGGCCACATCAAGCGCCACAACTTCAAGCGCGGTCCCAAGACCCACGGTTCCGATCACCATCGCGCCCCCGGGTCGATCGGTCCGGGCACGACGCCTGGACGCGTCTACAAGGGCATGCGCATGGCCGGCCACATGGGCGACGAGACCACGACCATCAAGAAGCTGCGGGTCGTCCGCGCCGACGCGGAGCGCAATCTGCTCCTCGTCAAGGGCACGCTGCCCGGCTCGCGCGACTCCCTGATCTTCGTGAAGAAGGCCTGACGATGCCGCAGACCACCCTCTACGACGCAACCGGCGCCGCCGTTGGCAGCGTCGAGCTGTCCGACGCCCTGTTCGCCGCCCCGGTCAACGAGGCGGTCATGCACCAGGCCGTCCTGGCCCAGCTCGCCGGCCGCCACCTCGGCACCCACGATACGAAAACCCGCGGCGAGGTCCGTGGCGGCGGCGCCAAGCCGTATCGCCAGAAGGGCACCGGCCGGGCGCGCCAGGGCTCCAAGAGCGCGCCGCACTACGCCGGCGGCGGTGTCGTCTTCGGCCCGCATCCGCGCTCGTACGACCAGCGGCTGCCGCGCAAGATGAAGCGCCTCGCGCTGCTCGGGGCCCTGACGTCCAAGGTCACCGACGACGCGATCCGCGTGATCGACAGCTTCGCGCTCGAGGCGATCAGGACGCAGGACCTCGCCCGGGTGCTCGGCCTCCTCAATGCCACGGGCCGCGTCCTCGTCGTGTCCCCCGGCCGCGACGAGAAGCTCGACCTGTCGGCGCGCAACCTGCCCCGCGTCGAAGTGATCCTCGCCGACTCGCTGAACATCGTCGACCTGCTGAAGGCCGACGTGATCGTCATCGAGCAGCCGGCCCTCGCCAGGATGGAGGAGGTGTACGCATGACGCTCACGGCGCATGAGGTCATCCTCCGGCCGATCATCAGCGAGAAGTCGATGGACGAGGCGAGCCGCAGCAAGTACACGTTCGCGGTCCACAACGACGCCAACAAGATCCAGATCAAGGCTGCCGTCGAGGAGCTCTGGATCAAGGAGGGCGTCCGCGTCATCGGGGTCAACGTGCTGACCACGAAGTCGAAGGAAAAGTCGCGCGGGACGAAGCGCGGCCGGATCACCGGCCGGACCACTCCCTGGCGCAAGGCCATCGTGACCCTGGCTCCCGGCCAGAAGATCGAATTCTTCGAGGGAGTCTAGAGCGATGCCCCTCCGCAGTTACAAGCCGACGTCGCCGGGCATGCGCGGCATGACCCGGTCCACGTTCGAGGAGATCACGACCCGCGAGCCGTACAAGCCGCTGCTCGAAGCCCAGAAGCGCGGCTCCGGCCGGAACAACGCCGGCCGGCTGTCAGTGCGCCATCGTGGCGGCGGCGAGAAGCAGCACTACCGGATCATCGACTTCAAGCGCGACAAGACCGGCGTGCCGGCGCGGCTCGCGACGATCGAGTACGACCCCAATCGCTCGGCGCGGATCGGCCTGCTGTTCTACCGCGACGGCGAGAAGCGCTACATGCTGCTGCCGCACGGCCTCAAGGTCGGCGACATCGTGGTCTCGGGGCCCGAGGCGGAAGCCCGCGTCGGGAACGCCCTACCGATCGCCAACATCCCGCTCGGCACGACGATCCACAACATCGAGCTCGTCCCCGGCAAGGGCGGCCAGATCGTCCGTTCGGCGGGCGTGGCGGCCCAGCTCCTCGCCAAGGAAGGCGACTACGCCCAGGTCCGGCTGCCGTCCGGCGAAGTTCGCCGGGTCAGCATCAAGTGCATGGCGACCGTCGGCCAGGTCTCGAACCTGGACCACGAAAACGAGAATCTCGGTAAGGCGGGCCGGGCGCGGCACATGGGCCAGCGGCCCGAAGTGCGCGGCGTCGTGATGAACCCGCGTGACCATCCGCACGGCGGCGGCGAGGGCAAGTCCCCCACGGGGATGCCGCCCAAGACGCCGTGGGGCAAGCCCGCGATGGGCTATCGGACGAGGCGGGCCAAGACCACGGGCCGCCTGATCGTCCGATCGCGCCACCGCAAGTAGGCCAGAGGAACCGCGAGCATGTCCCGTTCCGTCAAGAAGGGCTGGTTCGTCGAGGCGCGACTCAAGGGTCGCGTCGAAGACATGAACAAGCGCAACGAGAAGAAAGTCGTCAAGACCTGGTCCCGCGCGTCCGTGATCTTCCCGGACTTCATCGGGCACACGATCGGCGTCTACAACGGCAAGAAGCACATTCCCGTCTACGTGTCCGAAAACATGGTTGGTCATCGCCTGGGTGAGTTCTCGCCGACCCGCAACTACCGCGGTCACGGCAAGCACACCGAGCGATCGGCCTCCCTCAAGTAGAGGACTTCGAGACCGTGCGCGTTTCCGCCACCGCCAAGTACCTCCGCGGCTCGACCCGCAAGGCCCGCCTGGTCACCCAGGCCATCAAGGGCAAGCGGGTGGAAGAGGCCGCCGCCTACCTGCAGTTCATGCCCCAGCATGCCGCGCGGGACGTGGCGGCCGTGCTGAAGAGCGTCACGGCCAACGCCGAGAACAATCACAACCTGTCCGCCGAGGATCTCGTCATCGTCGAGGCTCACGCCAACGAAGGTCCGACCATCAAGCGCTGGCGACCGCGCGCCCAGGGCCGGGCGTTCCCCATTCACAAGCCGATGACGCATATCACGATCGTCGTCCAGGACCTGGAGGCCTAGAGCATGGGACGCAAAGTCCATCCATACGGCTTCAGGCTCGGCGTTTCCCGCACCTGGACCGCCAAGTGGTACGCCGACAAGGACTACACCACCCTCCTGAAGGAGGACATCACGATCCGCGCCCTCGTCCAGAAGCGGCTGGCCAACGCCAGCGTCAGCCAGGTCGAGATCGAGCGCGGCATCAACCACGTGACCGTGACGGTCCACACGGCCAAGCCCGGCATCGTCATCGGCAAGGGCGGCGCCAACGTCGAAGTCCTCCGCCAGCAGATCGGGGGTCTCAGCAACCGCAAGGTCAAGCTCGAGATCAAGGAGATCCGCCAGCCGGAGCTCGACGCCTACCTCGTGGCCATGAACATCGCCCAGCAGCTGAGCCGCCGCATCGCCTTCCGCAAGGCGATGAAGCAGGCCGTGCAGCGGACGATGAAGGCCGGCGCCAAGGGCGTCCGGGTCCAGGTCTCGGGCCGCCTCGGTGGCTCGGAGATGGCCCGCCGCGAGTGGGACCGCGAAGGCCGCATCCCGCTCGGCACCCTCCGCGCGGACATCAGCTACGGCCAGGTGCACGCGCACACGACCTACGGCCGCATCGGCGTCAAGGTCTGGATCTACCGCGGCGACGTGCCGACCGAACGGCGCATCCCGCGCGACCTCGCGCCGGCCCAGCCGGCCGTGGCGCAGGGGGTCTGACGATGTTGATGCCCAAGCGCGTCAAGCACCGCAAGGTGATGCGCGGCCGGATGTCCGGCCTCGCCAAGGGCGGCCATGCCGTCGCGTTCGGCGACTACGCTCTCGCGACCCTCGAGCCGGCCTGGATCACCAGCCGCCAGATCGAGGCCGCCCGACGCGCCATGACCCGCTCCGTCAAGCGCGGCGGCAAGATCTGGATCCGCGTCTTCCCGGACAAGCCGGCCACCAAGAAGCCGGCCGAGACCCGGATGGGGTCGGGCAAGGGCGCCCCAGACCACTGGGTTGCCGTCGTCAAGCCCGGCCGGATCCTCTTCGAGATGGCCGGCGTGGAGCACGCCGAAGCGGTCGAGGCCATGCGCCTGGCCAGCCACAAGCTGCCGGTCGCCACGAAGTTCATCGCCCGTGAACACGCCACGGAGGCCGCCCCCGATGGACATTGACCAGACCCGGGCGCTGTCCGATGCCGAGCTCGATCAGGCGCTCCGGCAGGCCAAGCAGGATCTCTGGACGGCGCGGTTCGCGCTGTCGACCCGCCAATTGAAAGACTACGGAACGATTCCCCAGACCCGGCGAACGATCGCCCGGATCCTGACGGTCCAGCAGGAACGTCGGGTTGAGCAGGCGCGAGCCGGCTCGGGGACCGGGCGATGACAGGAGCGCAGCAGGTGCAGGGTAAGCGGAAGACGAAGGTCGGCCGCGTGGTCAGCGACAAGATGGACAAGACGATCGTCGTCTCCATCGAACGCCTGGCGCGCCATCCGCTCTACAAGCGGGTCATCCGCCTGACGTCGAAGTTCAAGGCCCACGACGAGCTGAACGAGGCTCGGGTCGGCGACACCGTCCTCATCGAAGAATCGCGACCGCTCAGTGCCACCAAGCGCTGGCGACTCGTCGAGATCGTCGAGCGAGCCGGCGAGCACGGCACGGGCGCCCGCGACGTCGTCGCGGAGGAGTCGGACACGGCCGAAGCCATCCACTCCTCGGCGCATCCGCACCATCGCGGCGGGGCCGAGCTCGAGCAGAGCCTCGACACTGACGCCGCGGGCGAAGGTGGCCCCGCGTGATCCAGATGCAGACCCGTCTGAAGGTGGCCGACAACACCGGCGCCCGGACGATCCAGTGCATCCGGGTCCTCGGCCGGTCCCAGAAGACCAGCGCGGGCGTCGGCGACGTGATCATCGCGAGCGTCAAGCAGGCGATCCCGAACGCAGCCGTCAAGAAAGGCGACGTGGTCCGTGCCGTCGTCGTCCGGACGGCCAAGGAATACGGCCGGCCGGACGGCAGCTACATCCGCTTCGACGAGAACGCGGCCGTGCTCATCAACAACCAGGGCAACCCGCGCGGCACCCGGATCTTCGGTCCCGTCGCCCGCGAGCTGCGAGATCGGAACTACATGAAGATCGTGTCACTCGCCCCGGAGGTGCTGTGATGGCCCGCACCTCGCTCGTGATGCCGACGCGCGTCCCGGACATCCGCAAGGGTGACACCGTGATCGTGCTCGGCGGCAAGGACGCCGGCAAGCGCGGCACCGTGTCGCGCGTCATGCGCCGCCGTGGGACGACCTACGGCCGCCACAGGCTGCCGCGACCGGGCGCCGCGACGCTGTCCGGGGCCGCCGTCGTGATCGACGGCATCAACATCGCCAAGCGGCACACCAAGCCGCGCCCATCGACCAATCAGAACGACCGCGTGCCCCAGATGCAGCAGGGCGGGATCCTCGACATCGCCCAGCCCCTGCCGCTCGGCAAGGTCATGCTGGTCTGCCCGCGCTGCGACAAGCCAACTCGCGTCCGGCACGTCCAGCTGGAGACCGGCGAGCGGGTTCGGGTCTGCATGCACTGCGCAGAGCAGATCGAGGTGAAGGCATGAGCAGCCGTCTCCAGGAGCGGTACGTCCGTGAGGTCGCGCCGGCCCTGCACAAGCAGTTCGAGTACGCGAGCACGATGCAGGTCCCGCGGCTCGAGAAGATCGTCGTCAACATCGGCCTCGGCGAGGCCCTCTCGAACGCGAAGGCGCTCGATGCGGCGCTCGGCGACCTGACCACGATCACCGGCCAGAAGCCCATCGTGACCAAGGCCCGCCGCTCCATCGCCCAGTTCCGCCTCCGGGCCGGCAACTCGATCGGCGCCAAGGTCACCCTCCGCGGCGAGCGGATGTGGGACTTCCTGGAGCGCCTGACCACCGTGGCCCTGCCGCGCATCCGCGACTTCCGCGGCGTGCCGAGCAAGAGCTTCGACGGTCGCGGCAACTACTCCCTCGGGATGCGCGAGCAGCTCGCGTTCCCCGAGATCGACTACGACAAGGTGGACCGTCTCCGCGGGCTGGAAATCAGCATCGTGACGACGGCGAAGACCGACGAGGAATCGAAGCGCCTGCTCGAGCTCCTCGGCATGCCCTTCGCCGGCTAGGCGCGGGAGGAGACCCAATGGCCAAGAAATCGCTGATCGCGAAGGCGAAGCGAACGCCGAAGTTCAAGGTTCGCGCCTACCACCGCTGCTTCGTCTGCGGCCGGCCGCGCGCCTACATGCGACGGTTCGCGCTGTGCCGCATCTGCTTCCGCGAGCGGGCGTTGCTCGGCGAGCTGCCGGGCATCACCAAGTCGAGCTGGTAGGGCACCGATGAACGTTTCCGATCCCATCGCGGACATGCTCACCCGGATTCGCAACGCGTCGCGGGCCCGGCATCTCGAAGTCGCTGTGCCCGCCTCCCGGACGAAGCGCGAGATCGCCCGGATCCTGCGGGACGAGGGCTTCATCGCCGACGTCCGCGAGGATCGCGAGGGTCCCGAGCAGGTCCTCCACATCACGTTGAAATACGTCGACGGCAAAGCCCCGGTCGTGTCCGGCCTGAAGCGGATCAGCAAGCCGGGTCTGCGGGTCTATGCCCGCAAGACGGACATTCCGCGGGTGCTGGGCGGCCTCGGCATCGTCATCGTCAGTACCAGTCAGGGCATCATGACCGGCGCACAGGCTCGCAAGGCCCAGCTCGGTGGCGAAGTCCTGGCCTACGTCTGGTAGGGAACGAGACCATGTCGCGAATCGGCCGCCTCCCGATCCCCGTGCCCGCGGGGGTCTCCGTGTCCATCGAGGGCCCGGCCATCACTGTCGTCGGGCCCCGTGGCACACTGAGTCGCTCCCTGCACCCCGACATGCTCGTGGCGCAGGAGGACGGCCGGCTGGTCGTCACCCGTCCCGACGAGGACAAGTTCCATCGTGAGCTGCACGGCCTGACCCGAACGCTCGTGGCCAACATGGTCGAGGGCGTCACGAACGGCTACCGCAAGGGCATCGAGATCACGGGCGTCGGCTACCGCGCCCAGAAGGTCGGCAACAAGCTCCAGCTCAACCTGGGCTACAGCCATCCGATCGAGATCGATCCGCCCGAAGGCATCAGCTTCGACGTCGAGAATCCGACCCGCCTGGCGGTCGTCGGCATCGACAAGGAGCTCGTCGGCCAGATTGCCGCCAAGGTCCGCGCGACGCGCAAGCCGGAGCCCTACAAGGGCAAGGGCGTTCGCTACGCGGGCGAGAAGATCCGCCGCAAGGCCGGCAAGGCCGGCAAGATCGGCGGCAAGAAGTAATGAGGACACACACCCGATGACGCAGGTCGCCAGCCGCGGGGCGGCGCGCCAGAAGCGCCACGAGCGGATCCGTCTTCACCTGGAGGGCACCACGGAGCGACCGCGCCTCGCGGTCTTCCGCAGCATCAAGCACATCTCCGCGCAGGTCATCGACGACTCGTCGGGCCGCACGCTGGCTGCAGCGTCGACCCTCGAGAAGGAATTGCGCGACAGCAAGAAGACCAAGACCGAGGAGGCCGGAGTCGTCGGCCGCCTGGTGGCCGAGCGGGCGAAGTCCGCCGGCGTGGAGCGCGTCGTATTCGATCGGGCCGGGTTCCGGTACCACGGACGGATCAAGTCGCTTGCCGACGCCGCCCGTGAAGCCGGTCTCGAGTTCTGACCGGAAGGAGCTCAATCAGGTGGCGAGAATCGATCCCAACAAGCTGACCCTCGAAGAGCGGGTCGTCCAGATCAACCGCGTGGCCAAGGTCGTCAAGGGCGGCCGCCGCTTCAGCTTCAGCGCGATCGTCGTCGTCGGTGACGGAGCCGGTCACGTCGGCGCGGGCCTGGGCAAGGCGGGCGAGGTGCCCGAGGCGATCCGGAAGGGCGTCGAGGACGCAAAGAAGAACCTGATCAAGATCCCCATGGTCGGGACGACGATCCCCCACGAGGTCCAGGTGACGTATTCGGCGTCGCGGGTCCTCCTGAAGCCCGCCTCGCAGGGCACCGGCGTCATCGCCGGCGGCTCCGTGCGCGCCGTTGTCGAGGCGGCCGGCATCCACGACATCCTGGCCAAGATCCACGGCTCGACCAACCCGGTCAACGTCACCCGGGCCACGATCGAGGCCCTCCGCGGCCTCCACTCGGCCGAGGAGCTCGGCGCCCGCCGCGGGATCACCCTGCGCAGCACGATCTCGGGCCAGGGCCGCCAGCCCGCCGGCGGGGAGGCCAGCGGTGGCCGCTGACAAGAAGGCCGCCAAGGCCACAGCGCCTGCCGTCGCCGCCAAGGCCGCCAAGGCGGGCCCGTCCGCCGCCACGAGCAAGGCGGCCAGGCCGGCCGCCGCGACGAAGGCCACCAAGTCGGCTGCACGCCCATCCGCCGCCAGCGGCGGGTCGGCGCGAGCGGCGAAGTCGAAGGCCGCCGGGAGCGCTTCGGCCGCCAGCGGCGCCCGCCTGCGCGTGACGCAGGTGCGGAGCACCATCAGCCACATCGCGCGCAATCGCGGCACCATCCGGGCGCTCGGGCTGCATCGGATCGGTGACACCGTCGAAGTTCCAGCCAACGACGCGACCCGGGGCATGGTCCGCCAGGTCCGGTTCCTGGTCGAGGTCGAGGAACTGCCCGCGACCCCCGAGGAGAAGGCATGAAGCTGCATGATCTGCGGCCGGCGGCCGGGGCCCACAAGGCCCGGACCCGCGTCGGCCGGGGTATCGCCGGGGGCAAGGGCAAGACGGCCGGCCGCGGCACCAAGGGCCAGAAGGCACGCGCCGGCGGCACGATCCCTGCCTGGTTCGAAGGCGGCCAGACCCCGATCCACATCCGGATCCCCAAGCTGCGCGGCTTCAAGGTCCGCAATCGCGTCGAGTACGAGATCGTCAATCTCGGCCGGATCTCCCAGCTCGTCGAGCTCGGGGAGCTGGAACTCGCCGCGATGCCCGGCTCGAAGTCGGCCCGCACCGCCCCGATCACGATCAACCAGGACATCCTCCGGGAGGTCGGCCTGGTCAAGTCGCTCAACAAGCCGCTGAAGATCCTCGGCAACGGCGAGGTCACGGTCGCCCTGTTCGTCGTCGCCGACGCGTTCACGAAGAGCGCCGTCGCGAAGATCGAAGCGGCCGGCGGTTCGGTCCAGGTGCTCGAGATCCCCTCGAGCCCGATGGCCGCCCTGACCGGCACCAGCGCCGACCTCGACGCCGCCCCGGCGCCGAGGACCACGGCGCGCGGCCAAGGCCACGGCGCCGGCCAAGGCGACCGCGAAGGCTGCCGCCAAGTCGCCGGCCAAGCCGGCCGCGGCACCCGCCGCAACGGGCGGCAAGGCTGCCCCGAAGACGTCCGCCCGCGCCGAGGCCGAAGCTCCGGCCGAGGCTCCAGCCGCCGAGGCTGCCGAGTCGCCGGCCGCCGACACCGAAGCGGCCCCGCCCGCGAAGGCGAGTCGGAAGACTGCCGGCGCGTCCGCGCCCGAGGCCGAGTCGACCCCGGCCGAGATCGATGAACCGGCAGTTGACGCCACCGAGGCGGCCGCGGCCGAGGACCAGATGCCTGCGGGCGAGGCCGGCTAGCCGTGCTCGAGTCCATGCTCCAGGCGTTCCGGGCGCCGGACATCCGCCGGCGCCTGTTGTTTGTCGCGGGCATCCTGGTCGTCTTCCGGCTGCTGGCCCACGTGCCGGTACCGGGCGTCGATCGAACGGCCCTCGCGGCATTCTTCGCCGGGAACCCGTTGTTCGGGCTCCTCGACCTCTTCTCGGGCGGCGGTTTGTCCGCCTTCTCGGTCGTCGGGCTCGGCATGAACCCGTACATCAACTCCTCGATCATCATGCAGCTGATGTCGAGCGTCGTCCCCCGTCTCCAGGCGCTGAGCCGGGAAGGGGAGTTCGGCCGCAACAAGATCAACCAGTACACCCGGTACCTGACCGTGCCGATGGCGATGCTCCAGGCCTACGGGTTCCTGGCCCTGCTCAATTCGCAGAAGGTCATCACCGGCGGCTTCGACATCTCGCGATTCGAGACGCTCACCCAGATCGTCACGCTGACCGCGGGCGCGCTGGTCCTGATGTGGCTCGGTGAGCTGATCACCGAGAAGGGCATCGGCAACGGCATCAGCTTCATCATCTTCGCGGGCATCGTGAGTCGCGTGCCGTCCGCCATCGGCCGCTTCTTCGACAACCCGGACTTCGGCTCGGCCATCATCTTCGCCGTCCTCGGCGTGGCCGCCGTGGCCGTGATCATCTACGTCCAGGAAGGCCAGCGGCGGATCCCGATCCAGTACGCCAGCCGCGTCCGTGGCCGGCGGATGTACCAGGGTGGCTCGACGTTCCTGCCGTTGCGGGTCAACCAGGCCGGCGTGATCCCGATCATCTTCGCCGTCAGCATCCTGCTGTTCCCGAGCCAGATCGCCCAGTACTTCACGACCTCGAGCATCACGTTCATCGCCGACATCTCGCGGGCCATCGTGGCCTTCTTCCAGAACACGACCGTCTACGCGATCCTGTACTTCACGCTCACGGTCGGCTTCACCTACTTCTACACGGCCTTCACGTTCAAGCCGGATGAGACGGCCGAACAGCTGCGCAAGAACGGCGGGTTCATCCCGGGCATCCGGCCGGGCCGGCCGACCCAGGACTACCTCGCCCGGATCGTCTTCCGGATCACGCTCGCCGGCGCCTTCTTCCTGGGCGTCGTGGCGGTCGCGCCGTACATCGTCAGCGCGATCCTGCCCGGCCTCAACGGCCTCGGCCTGGGCGGCACCGGCCTCCTGATCGTCGTCAGCGTCGTCGTCGAGACGATGAAGCAGATCGAAGCGCAGCTGATGATGCGCAACTACGAAGGGTTCATCCGATGACCTCGCGGCCGTCGGCGGTCCACCTTCGGGCGGGGAGCGCGACTGCGTGCGCGTGATCGTCCTGCTCGGGGCTCCCGGGGCGGGCAAGGGCACGCAGGCGCCGCTGCTGGCTGCGCACCTCGGGCTGCCCCACATCGCCACCGGCGAACTCTTCCGGGCCGCGGCGCGAGCCGGCACGGCACTCGGCCTGGAGGCCAAGAGCTACATGGATCGCGGTGAGCTCGTCCCGGACGACCTGACCGTGCGAATGCTGCTCGAGCGGCTCCGCCAGGTCGACGCCGAAGCGGGCGTCATCCTCGACGGCTTTCCCCGGACCGTGGCCCAGGCTGCCGCCCTGGACCGGGCCCTGGCCGCCGAAGGCGGCCGCGTGGAGCAGGCGCCCTACATCGAGCTGCCCGAGGAAGAGCTCTTCAACCGGCTCAGCGGTCGCTGGATCTGCCGCGCCGCCGGTCACCCCTACCACCTGACCCTCAATCCGCCGCGCGTGCCCGGCGTCTGCGACGACGACGGCTCGCCGCTCTACCAGCGCTCCGACGACGTGCCGGCCGTGGTCCGGGCGCGCCTGGCGGCCCAGTTGCCGCCGTTCCACGAGGTCGTCGGCTACTACCGCCAGGCCGGCGTGCTGGCCCCGGTCAACGGCGACCAGCCGGTCGAGGCGGTCACCAGCGCCCTGCTCGACACGCTGCTCGCGGCCGGGGAGCGAGGCTGATCATGGTCACCCGCAAGTCACGCCAGGAAGTCGAGCAGATGCGCCGGGCCGGCCGGATCGTGGCCGAGGTCCTCGCGCTCGTCGAATCGGAGCTCAAGCCCGGCGTCTCGACGGCGCATCTCGACCGGATCGCGGAGGCGTACATCCGCAA
Source organism: uncultured Chloroflexia bacterium (assembly GCA_963716375.1). Taxonomy (GTDB): domain Bacteria; phylum Chloroflexota; class Limnocylindria; order Limnocylindrales; family CSP1-4; genus VGPE01. Next base: position 1,076,052 of record OY970306.1, read on the forward strand.
GGAGGGCGCCGTGCCGTCCTTCAAGGGCTACCACGGCTATCCGGCCAGCCTCTGCATCTCGATCGACGACGAGGTCGTCCACGGCATCCCGGGCGACCGGGTGATCCGCGAGGGCCAGATCGTCTCGATCGACGCCGGGGCCATCTACCAGGGCTGGCACGGCGACGGCGCCCGGACCTTCATCATCGGCGAGCCGGATGCCGAGGCCGAGCGCCTGGTCACGGCGACGCGGACGGCCATGATGGCCGGCATCGCGGCCGCGATTCCCGGCAACCGGATCGGCGACATCGCGGCGGCCGTCGAGGACGTCGCCAGCGCCGCCGGCTACGGCATCGTCCGGCAGTACGTCGGTCATGGCATCGGGACCGAGATGCACGAGGAGCCGCAGGTCCCCAATTTCCGCTCCGGCAATCGCGGCATGCAGCTGGTGCCCGGCATCTGCCTGGCCATCGAGCCGATGCTGACGCTGGGCGATCCCGAGGTGGAGACCCGGCCGGATGGCTGGACCGTCGTCACCCGGGATGGCTCTCGGGCGGCCCATTTCGAGCACACGATCACCATCACCGACCGGGGTCCGCAGATCCTGACCACGGTCTGATGGCTCGCCATTGCCGGAACTGCCCCTCTTTGGTATCCTAGCCGTTCGTGTGTCGGCCCTCGGGTCGGCACTCTTCCACGAGAAAGGGACGACGACAAGCCTGTGGCCAAGAAAGACGCGATCGAAGTGGAAGGGACGGTCATCGAGCCGTTGCCCAACACGATGTTCGCCGTCGAGTTGGAAAACGGGCATCGGGTCCTGGCCCACATCAGCGGGAAGCTCCGGATGAACTTCATCCGCATCCTGCCGGGGGACCGGGTCCGCGTCGAACTCTCCCCATACGACCTGACCCGGGGCCGGATCACCTACCGGCTCAAGTAGCCCTTCGTGCGAGCCCACTCAGTCCAGAAACCGAGGAACCGTTGAAAGTCAGAGCCTCCGTCAAGGCGCGTTGCGACAACTGCAAGGTCATTCGTCGCCATGGCACCGTGATGGTCATCTGCACCAATCCCAAGCACAAGCAGCGGCAGGGGTAACGCGAGCATGGCCCGAATTGCCGGCATCGACATCCCGCGCGAGAAGCGGGTCGAGATTGCGCTGACCTATATCTACGGTCTCGGGCTGCCCACCAGCCAGAAGATCCTCGCCCAGACGAACATCAACCCGGACACCCGGGTGCGGGACCTGACCGAAGAGCAGGTCAACCGACTTCGCGAACTCATCGACCGGCGGTACAAGGTGGAGGGCGATCTCCGACGCGAGGTCGCGCTCAACATCAAGCGCCTGATCGAAATCGGATCCTACCGTGGCCTTCGCCATCGCCGGAACCTGCCGGTGCGCGGCCAGCGGACGAAGACCAACGCTCGCCAGCGTCGCGGACCGAAGAAGACGGTCGGCGTGCGGCGGAAGAAGTAGAGGGACTGACGCCGGATGGCCGAACGCAAACGAGCCCCCAAGCAGCGCCGGAGGGAGCGGAAGAACGTGCCCCAGGGTCACGTTCATATCCAGGCGACCTTCAATAACACGATCATCACGATCACCGATCCGGCCGGCGCCGTGATCTCGTGGGGTTCGGCCGGCGTGGCCGGGTTCAAGGGTTCGCGCAAGAGCACGCCCTATGCCGCCGCCCTCAGCGCCGACGGCGCCGCCAAGCGGGCCATGGAGCATGGCATGCGCCAGGTCGAGGTCTACGTCAAGGGCCCCGGCGCGGGCCGCGAGCAGGCCATCCGGTCGCTCCAGGCGGCCGGCCTCGAAGTCAGCGCCATCACCGACGTCACCCCCATCCCCCACAACGGTTGCCGCGCGCCCAAGCGGCGCCGCGTCTAGGCAGGATCACCCCGCATGGCCCGTTACACCGCCTCGGTCTGCCGCCTCTGCCGTCGGGAGGGCGCCAAGCTCTTCCTGAAGGGGACGCGCTGCTATACGAAGAAGTGCTCGTTCGAGCGGCGCCCGACGCCGCCCGGCCAGCACGGCGTCCGCCGCCGCAAGGTCGGCGAGTACGGCCTGCAGCTGCGCGAGAAGCAGAAGGTCCGCCGCGTCTACGGCGTCCTCGAGCGACAGTTCCGCAACTACTTCAACGAGGCGGAGGCCAAGCCCGGCGTGACCGGCGAGAGCCTGCTCCGCTCGCTGGAGCTGCGGCTCGACAACGTGATCTATCGGATGGGCCTTGCCTCGTCGCGGGCGCAGGCGCGCCAGCTCGTCGGCCACGGCCACTTCGCGGTCAACGGCCGGCCGACCAACATCCCGTCCTACCGCGTCAAGACGGGCGACCGCATCGAAGTCCGCGAGTCGCATCGCACGCGCGAACCGTTCAAGACCGCGCGCGACAACCGATCGCCCGTCCCGGAATGGCTGAGCGTGGACGCGCCCAAGCTCACCGCCTCCGTCATCGACCTGCCGCGCCGCGACCAGATGCCGCTCGATCTCAATGAGCAGCTCGTGGTCGAGTACTACTCGAGGTAAGCCCCAGATCATGATCGAACTCGAAAGTCCGCAGATCGAGCCCGTCGAGGAAGCCGGAACCTACGCCAAGTACGAGGCCGGGCCGCTCCAGTCGGGCTACGGCGTGACCCTCGGCAACGCGCTCCGGCGCGTGCTCCTGTCGTCCCTGGAGGGGGCGGCGGTCACGTCCATCCTGATCCGCGACGTCTACCAGGAGTTCTCGACGATCCCCGGCGTGAAGGACGACGTCACGCAGATCGTCCTGAACGTCAAGAAGCTGCGTCTCAAGAGCTTCGCCAGCCACCCAGTCCAGCTCCGGCTCGTCAAGAGCGGCGCCGGCGCCGTGACCGCCGCCGACATCACCGAATCGGCCGACGTCGAGATCGTCAACCCGGACCTGGTCCTGATGACGATCGACTCGGACGATGTGACGATCGAGCTCGACCTGACGGTCGAGAAGGGCGTCGGCTACGTCGCTGCGGAGCGCGCCGAGTCGCAGCCGATCGGCGTCATCTCGGTGGACGCGATCTTCACGCCGGTCCGGAAGGTGAACTACTGGATCGAGAGCATGCGCGTCGGCCAGATGACCAACTTCGACAAGTTGACCATCGAGATCGAGACCGACGGCACGATCACCCCTGAAGAGGCGCTCTCGCGGGCCGCCAACATCCTCGTCGGGCAGTTCCAGCCCTTCGTCAACATCGGCATGGTCGTCCAGGCCGGGGACCGCGCCCCGGGCGGCGTCGCCCAGCTGCCTCCGAACATGCTGGACATGCCGATCGAGGAGCTGGACCTGCCGATGCGGGCCTACAACTCCCTGAAGCGCAACAACATCGTCAAGGTCGGCCAGCTGCTGCAGCTCTCCGACGACGACCTGCTGCGGATGCGCAACTTCGGCAAGAAGTCGCTCGATGAGATGAAGGAGCGGCTGCGCATGCGGGGCTTCATCGTCCCGGACAGCGAGCCCCTCGGCGACGACGATGCCGAGGCCGTCTTCGACGACGACGAGCCCGAGGAGGACTGAGTTGGCCCATCGGATCGACGGCCGCAAGCTCAGCCGCAAGCAGGGCCCGCGACTCGCGCTCTACCGCAACCTCATCGTCTCGGTCATCCGCTACGAGCGGATCCACACGACCGAGGCGAAGGCCAAGGAGATCCAGGGCCAGGTCGAGAAGGTCATCACGCTCGCGAAGCGCGGCGATCTTTCGGCGCGCCGGGCCGTGATTTCCCAGTTTCCGAATGAGCCGCTCGTCCTGACGAAGCTCTTCGACGAGATCGCCCCCAAGTACGCCGATCGGAGCTCGGGCTTCACCCGCGTCATCCGCCTCGGCCAGCGCAAGGGCGACGCCGCGGAGATCGTGCAGCTGGAACTGGTCTAGACAGAAATCAGGAGAAGCGGCGCGCCCGCGCCGAGTTCAGGCCAAGGCGGCGAGGAGCACGCGAGCGAGCGCACCCAGGTGCGTGAGCGAGTGGGCGGACGAGCCAACGCAGGCATGAACCGGCTCAGGGGTGACGTAGGCGCTCGAGAGAGTGCCCTCGTGCGCTACCGCGCACGGGTTGAATATGACGGCACGGACTTTGCCGGGTTTCAGGCACAGCCTGCGGCTCGCACGGTCCAGGGGGAACTCGAGGCGGTGCTCGCCCGGTTGAACGGGGGAGTGCGGGTTCGAGTCGACGGAGCCGGTCGAACCGATGCCGGAGTGCATGCCAGCGGCCAGGTGATCGCGTTCACCTGGCCGGGCAGCCTTCCGGAGGACGAGCTCGATCGGGCGCTCCAGGCGCTCCTGCCGGCGGACGTCGCGATCCACGGATTGCGCCGGGCGCCGGCCGAATTCCACCCCCGGTTTGCGGCGCGGTATCGGGAGTACCGCTACACCGTCTGGAACGGGCCGCGCAGTCCGCTTCGAGAGCGCCAGTCGCTCTGGGTGCGGACCCCACTCGACACCGTCGCGATGGCGCGGGCCGGGTCGGTCCTGGTGGGCCGGCACGACTTCTCGGCCTTCGGGGCGGCGGACCGGCAGCCGGTTCGGACCCTGATGTGGGTCCGGGTCCGGCGGGCAGGCTCGCTCGTGACGATCGACGTCGCGGCCGACGCCTTCCTGCGCCAGATGGTCCGGCGGATCGTGGCGGTCCTCCTGGAGGCCGGCCGGGGTACGTTGGATGAGCAGGCCGTCGTGGAGGCACTGGTCTCCCGGCAGCCGGCCCTGCATGGAGCGGTCGCTCCGGCCAGGGGCCTGTGCCTGCGGCGCGTCGTCTTCGGACGGCGGCCGGGGAACCGGACGAAGGCACCGGCGGTTGGTAGCTACGGAACGAACGCGAGAGACGGGAGCCATGAGCAACGCGAAGACGTATAGCCTGAAAGAAAGCGAGATCGAGCGGCACTGGTACGTCGTGGACGCCAGTGACCAGACGCTCGGCCGCCTCGCGTCCCGGATCGCCCGGGTGCTCGAGGGCAAGAACAAGCCCGTCTACACCCCGAATCTCGACGCCGGCGATCATGTCATCGTCCTGAACGCGGGACGGATCACCGTCACCCGCGACAAGAAGGAAACGAAGATCTACTCGCGCCACAGCGGCTATCCCCAGGGCTTCAAGCAGGAGACCCTCGGCCACCTTCTCGAGAGGCGGCCAGAGGAAGTCATCCGGCGAGCGGTCAAGGGGATGCTGCCGCGCAACCGGCTCGGTGCCCAGCAGCTGCGCAAGCTGAAGGTCTACGCCGGCCCGGAGCATCCGCATCAGGCCCAGCGGCCTGAGCCGCTCGCCTGACAGGAGTCCATCTGGATGTCCAGCCCCGCCTTCTACTACGGAACCGGTCGCCGCAAGACGGCCATCGCCCGCGTCCGGCTGCTGCCGGGCGAGGGTGAGATCGTCGTCAACGGCCGCACCCTGGTCGAGCACTTCGGCAACGCGATCAACGAGTCGGACGTGCGAATGCCTTTCCGGGTCACCGGCACCGAAGGCCACTTCAACGTGATGATCAAGGTCGAGGGCGGTGGCGTGACCGGCCAGGCCGGCGCCATCCGGCACGGGATCGCCCGGGCGCTGCTCCAGATCGACCCCGAGACCAATCGATTGCCCCTTCGCCAGGCCGGGTTGCTGACCCGCGACCCCCGGATGAAGGAGCGCAAGAAGTTTGGGTTGAAGCGAGCCCGCAAGGCCCCGCAGTACACGAAGAGGTAGCGCCCACCGCCTGGCGGCCCATGGCTGCGTTGGCCGCTGCGCGGGCTCGCTCACGCACACTGAGTGCGCTCGCAGCGCCTGCTCGCGGCGCCTTGGGCGTGGACACGCCGGCGGCCGCGGATCAGACGGTGATGCGATCGAGGGGGTGTCGGCTGCTCGCGGCCGCCTTGCCCTGGACACGCCGGGACGGCGGGCTGGACGCTTTGAGGCGTTCTCGGCGTCAATCGGCGTTCAGCGTGCCAGGTCGGACGATCGCAGATCTGCGCGAGGTGGTCTGGCCGAGGCTAAAGAACCGCGCACGTTGCCGGTCCGGCTTCTATCATCGACCGCCCATGGCTGTCCTGACGTTCACGCTCGTTTCGGCTTGCCGAGGTCACTCGCGATGAGTGAGCGCACGTCGCTCGCCGGGCGGGATCTGCTGAGCATCGCGGACCTGTCGGCGGGCGAGCTCGACGAGGTGCTCGATCGGGCCGCCCTGCTGAAGGCCGAGTTTCGGGCGGGGCGGCGGCACCGTGATCGGCCGCTTGTCGGGCGGACGCTGGCGATGCTGTTCGAGAAGCCGAGCCTGCGCACCCGCGTCTCGTTCGAGGCGGGGATGAGCCAGCTCGGCGGCCATGCCATCCATCTCGCGCCCGGCGACGTCGGGTTGGGTGTTCGCGAGAGCATCGCCGACGTCGCCCGCAATCTCGAGCGCTGGGTCGACGCGATCATCATCCGGACCTTCGCCCACGACATCGTGCTGGAGCTGGCGGCCGAGGCCGCCATCCCGGTCGTCAATGCCCTGACCGACCTCGAGCATCCGTGCCAGGCCCTTGCCGATCTCCTGACGATGCGCGAGCACTTCGGGCGCGTGAAGGGTCTCCACGTCGCGTTCGTCGGGGACGGCAACAACGTGTTCCATTCGCTGGCCCTGGCCGGTGCGATCGCGGGCTTCGAGGTCCGAATCGCCCACCCGGACGGCTACGGCCCGAACCCGGCGATCGTTGCCCGGGCCGAGGAGCTGGCGACGATCGGCGGCGGCCGTCTCGTCGTCGGTCACGATCCCCGCGCCATCGTGTCCGGCGCCGACGTGGTCTACACCGACGTCTGGACCTCGATGGGCCAGGAAGCCGAAGTGGCCGAACGGCGCCAGGCATTCCGCGGCTACACCGTGGACCAGGCGTTGTTGGCGGCGGCCGGGCCGCAGGCGATGGTGATGCACGACCTGCCGGCCCACCGCGGCGAGGAGATCACGTCCGATGTTCTCGATGGCCCGCGCAGTCTCGCCTTCGAGCAGGCCGAGAATCGCCTGCACGTCCAGAAGGCCTGGCTCGCCGAAACGATTCCGGCCTGAATCGGCGACCATCACCGCAGCAATGCCGCCTCCTAAAGCGCTCCCGCCGCTGACACTGACGCCCGAGCCATGAGCACTGACCTCTTCCAGCGCTACAAGGACGCTCTACGGCGGGGTCACGTCGCGGTCATGCGGGGCCGGCTCGACGTCGCACTGATGGCCTACGAAGAGGCGTCGCGCCTCGCACCGGACCGGGCGCTGCCGTACACGAGCCTCGGCGGCGTGCATCTCCAGCTCGGCTCACCGGATCGGGCGCTCGACGCGTATGACAACGCCCTGGGGAGGGCCGTTCGCGATGAGCCGGCGCTCCTTGGCCGTGCCGAATCGCTGATCCGGCTGGACCGGCGAGTCGAGGCGGCGGAGGCTCTCGATGTGCTCTCGGAGGTCCAGGATGACGCGGGGCGGCTCGCCGATGCGTGCGATTCCGCCCGCCGGGCCCTGGAGCTCGCCGAGCAGAAGGCGCGCCGGCGCCACGTCCAGGAGCTGACGGGCCGCCTCGGCAAGACGATCGGCGACCAGGCGTCCGAGCAGGCGCTCGCGCGCGCGCTCCGGATCCTCGAGCTCGGGGAGCCGTCGATGGCGCCAGCCGGATTGCCGGGCCCGGCCGCGCCGACGGCCCTCGGCGGCGAAGGCTTCCGGTCCGGTGCCGACGGCCAGCCCGATGACGGATCGTCGGGCGGCGGGGCGGTCGAGGCCGCCGCGGAGGAGGCGATCCTGCCGAACGGCCTCGAGCTGCTCGCGGTCGCGGAGATCGCGCTCGACGCCCGCGACGAGGACGGAGCCCGCATCTCCTACGTCGCGGCGGCCCGGGCGTTCGATCGCGAAGGACTCGTGGCCGCCGCCCTCGACGCCTGCTATCTCGCCCTGGCGATCGCGCCGGACCATCCGGACCACCATTTCGTCCTCGTCGAGCTGTACCTCGAGCTCGGCTGGACCGTCCAGGCCGCGGAGAAGCTGGCCCTGCTCGGCCGCCTCATCGAGCTCGACGGCAACGTCGCCGCGCATGCCCGCCTGTGCCAGCTGATCGGGGCGAACTTCCCCGAGGATCACGCCCTCAACGAGCTCTGCGCGTAAGTTCCAGGCGGGCCGAAGATGGCCGGTCGGAAGGGCCGGGGGGCGATGCTACACTCAGGCCGCGATGCCGCAGTTTTTCGAACCGATTTTCGACCAGGTTCGACCGAGCGCCCTGCTGGACATCGGGATCACCGCACTCCTGATCTATTGGCTCTTCAGCCTGATCCGCGGGACCCGGGCGGTGCGCCTCGTGATCGGCGTGAGCGTGCTCTTCGGGATGTACGCGGTCGCCCAGGCCCTCGACCTGCGGATGGTCACGACGATCATGCAGACCGGTGCGGTCGTCGGGATCTTCGCGTTCGTCGTCGTCTTCCAGCCCGAGCTGCGGCGTGGCCTGGAGCGAATCGGGCGCGTCGGTTCATTCGCCTGGCTGGTCTCGTCGCCGGCCGAGCAGCGAACGGCCGAACACGTCGCGGCGGTCGTGGCCCGGGCCGCGACGGCCCTGTCGGCCCAGGGCCACGGCGCCCTGATCGTCCTCGAGCGTGAGACGGGCCTCGAGGAGATCGCCGAGACCGGGGTCATGATCCATGGCGACCTGACGGCCGATCTGCTCGAAACGATCTTCATGCCCCGCAGCGCGCTGCACGATGGGGCCGTCATCATCCGCGGCAACGCGATCCTGGCGGCCGGCGCCCTGCTGCCCCTGGCCGAGATGACGCTCCAGAGCGAGCGCTTCGGGACGCGCCATCGGGCGGCCCTCGGGATCACCGAGCAGACGGACTGCGTGGTCGTGGTCGTCTCCGAGGAGAACGCCCAGGTCAGCCTCGTCGAGCGGGCGCGCATCGTCCGCAACCTGAGCGAGGCGCAGCTGATCCGGGCCATCGTCTCGCTGCTCAATCCGGCAGGCAGCCGCTCGTCGTTCATCGGCCGGAGCTCGGATGCTGTCGGCGGTCATCGGCCGCGCCTCCACCGGCCGGGTTCGGGGCGGTTCGGGCGTCTCGGCGGCCGGCCGACCGACGTGCCACCGCCCACCCGGTTCACCGCGGAAGACGACGCGGCGGCCGCTGCTTCGGTACGAGCCAACCGGTGACCCGGGTCTTCGGCTTTCTCGTCCATAACTGGCCGCTCAAGCTTTCCGCAGTCATCCTCGCGACCGTGCTCTACGCCGGTCTCGCTCTCTCGCAGAATGCCCGGGTCTGGCCCGGCCGCGTCCCGATCCAGATCCTGAACCAGCCCGCATCGGTGTTCATCCTCGGCCAGCTCGACGACGTCACGGACATCCGCTACGTGGCATCGGCCGCCGCCGCCGATCGTCTCTCGAGTGCCGCCTTCACCGCCACGATCGACCTCAAGGACGTCAAGATCGACCCGGCCTCGCCGTTCGCGACGGTCCCCGTCTCGCTGATGGTCAACGACGGCAATGTCCGGATCATCGACTTCGTCCCGCGCCAGGTGACGGTCCGTCTCGATCCGATCGTCAGCCGGACCGTGCCCGTCCGGGTCGTCACCGGCGAGGTCCCGGAGGGCCTCACGGTCAGCCCGCCGCAGCTGTCGCAGACCTCCGTCACGGCGACGGGACCGGCGTCCGTCGTGAGCCAGATCTCCACGGCCGATGCGCGCGTCCGCATCCAGCCGTCCGGGATCGACGTCGACCAGCTCGTCGACCTGATCGCCGTCGATGGCCGCGGCGAGCAGCTCCAGCCCGTCGAGCTGTCGCCCGCGAGCGTCCTGGTCCGAATCCAGGTCGGGCCGCAGATCACGACCAAATCCGTGCCGATCAGCGTGGTGGTCACGGGCGTGCCGGCCGATGGCTTCGAGGTCGCCACGGTCGCGGTCAACCCGGTCGCGGCCACGATCTCGGGCGATGCGCAGCTGCTGGCCGGGCTCAACTCGGTCTCGACGAAGCCCGTCAGCATCGATGGAGCGACGGCGACCGTGACCCAGGCCGTGGCGCTCGATCTCGCCGACGGGCTGTCGGCCGTCGGCACCGAAACGTTCCAGGTCACCGTGACGCTGCGGGCGACCGCACAGACCCGCGACTTCACCGCAGGCGTGGTCCTGGTCGGCACGGAGCCCGGCCGGACCTACGACCTCTCCGTCACGAGCGTCCTGGTCACGCTCGGCGGCGGGCCGCAGTCGCTCAGCGCCGTCGATGCCGGCACGCTGACCGCGTCCGTGGACGTGACCGGACTCGACACCGGCAGCCATGACGTGGCCGTCCAGGTCACCGCGGCCCCCGGCGTCTCGGTCGTGGCGGTGAGTCCGCCGCAGGTCACGGTCTTCATCGGGCCCCGTGCCACGCCGCCGCCAACTCCCCAGCCGACGCCCCAGCCGACGCCGTTCTTCCAGCCGACGGTTGCGCCTGCGCCGAGCCCCGCCGCGAGTCCGGAAAGTACGCCCTGAAGATGCCCCGCCTCTTCGGGACGGACGGCATCCGCGGGATCGCCAACGTCGACCTCAAGCCAACGCTCGCCTACGCGCTCGGTCGCGCCACGGCCAACCGGCTGGTGGGGCCGGGCCGCGCGCTGGTCGTCGGCCAGGACACGCGCCGCTCGGGTGACATGTTCGTGACGGCGATCGCCGCGGGCGCGACGAGCCTCGGCGTCGACGTCCACGTGGCCGGGACCGTCCCGACGCCCGCGCTCGCGTTCCTCGCCGGCCAGCCCGAATTCGCGGCCGGGATCATGGTCTCGGCGTCGCACAACCCGGCCGACGACAACGGCCTCAAGGTGCTCGACGGGGCCGGCATCAAGCTCGACGACGCGGTCGAGGACGAGCTCGAGGCGCTGATCTGGCGAACGGAGGAGCTCGGCGGAGTCGGCAACGCCGAGCTCGGCCGCGTCTATGCCGGGGCGGCGCTGATCGATCGCTATCGCCGCCACCGCGTGGCCCTCGCGAGCGGCATCAGCTGCGCCATCCACATCGTGCTCGACTGCGCGAACGGCTCGGGCGGCGTGCTCGGCCCCGAGATCCTGCGGGCGACCGGCGCCCGGGTCGACGTGATCCACAACGAACCCGACGGCGTGAACATCAACGTGTCGTGCGGCGCGACGGCCCCGGCCTCGCTGGCGCGGGCGGTCGTCGAACGTGGGGCCGACGTGGGGTTCGCCCTCGATGGCGACGCGGACCGGCTGATCGCCGTCGATGGCTCGGGCCGGATCGTCGATGGCGACCAGGTCCTGGGGGTCCTGGCGCTCGACCGTCTCGAACGGGGCGTCCTGTCCACGGGGGGCCTCGTCGTCTCGGTGCTCTCGAATGGCGGGCTCCAGGCGGCCGTCGAGGCCGCCGGCGGACGGGTCATCCGGACGCCCGTCGGCGACAAGTACATCCTCGACGGGATGCAGGTCAGCGGCTCGACACTGGGCGGCGAGAAGAGCGGCCACGTGATCGTCCTGGAGCACACCACCACCGGCGACGGGATCGTGACGGCGCTCGAGGTCCTGCGGGTCATGCAGCGCCGCTCGGCCAGTCTCGCCGAGCTTGCCGAGGCCATCCCGCTCCTGCCACAGCAGCAACGGGCCGTCCGCGCGCGTCACAAGGACCAGTGGGAAGGCGATCCGGCTCTCCAGGCAGCCATCGGGCGGGCCCGGGAACGACTCGGCACGACGGGTCGCATCCTGGTCCGGCCGTCCGGCACGGAACCGGCCCTGCGGGTCATGGTCGAAGGCCCGGACGCGGCGCTCGTCGCCGAACTGGCCGACTCGATCTCGGCGCTCGCCGGCGAGCGCCTAAACTAGTGCCGGAGCGCACAACCGGCCCCATGCCGGCGTTGGAGTCCTCGCCACCTTGCTTACGCACCTTCAGGTGCGCTCGCTGCGATGGCTCGGAGCCGCCTTGGCCTGGAACCGCTTGAGCGCTCGGTTGGGAGAGAGCGAATGTGTGGAATCGTCGGGTATACGGGACCGCGTGAAGCCGGCCCGATCCTGATCGACGGCCTGCGCCGCCTGGAGTACCGCGGCTACGACTCGGCCGGCATCGCGCTGCTCGACGAGGTCGGGGTCATGTTCGTCGAGAAGAAGGCCGGCAAGCTCTCCAATCTCACGACGGCCCTCGCGGATCGGACGCCTCATGCGGGCCTCGGCCTGGCGCATACCCGCTGGGCGACCCACGGCCGCCCCAACGACCTCAACGCCCACCCCCACAGCGACTGCAGCGGCGACATCACGGTCATCCACAACGGCATCATCGAGAACTTCCGCGAGCTGCGGGACGGCCTCGAGGCCCGTGGCCACGTCCTGCGCTCCGAGACGGACACCGAGGCGATCGCCCACCTCATCGAGGAGGCCTACGACGGCGACCTCGCCGAGGCGACCCGGGCGGCCCTGGCCCGACTCGACGGCGCCTACGCCCTGGCGGTCATGCACAGGGGCGAACCGGACCGGCTCATCGGGGCCCGGATGAACGTGCCGCTGATCGTCGGCCTCGGCGACGGCGAGAGCTTCATCGCGTCGGACGTGTCGGCGATCCTCGAGCACACCCGCCGGATCGTCTTCCTCGAGGAGGGCGACGTGGCCGACGTCCGGCCATGGGGCGTCACGATCACTGGCATCGACGGCTCGCTGCGCGAGCGCCTCGTGACGACGATCACCTGGTCGCCCGAAGCCGCCGAGAAGGGCGGCTACGACCATTTCATGCTCAAGGAGATGATGGAGCAGCCCCAGGCGCTCCTCGCGGCGATCACCGGCCGTGTCACCCGTGACGGCCGCATCCGCCTCGACGAACTGGACGCGCTGGCGGATCGCCTGGCCGAGGTCGACCGGGTCGAGCTGGTCGCCTGTGGCAGCGCGTTCTACGCCTCGCTCGTGGGCGCCACGCTCATCCAATCGTGGGCTGGGCTGCCCGCGCGAGCCAACGTCGGCTCGGAGTTCCGCTACAGCCCGCCGCCACTCGATGCCCGGACACTCGTCATCGCCGTGACGCAGTCCGGGGAGACGGCCGACACGATCGCACCGACGCGCCTGGCCCGCGAGCAGGGCTGCCCGATCGTGGCCCTGACGAACACGGTCGGCTCCGCGATCACGCGCGAGGCGGACGCGGTGCTGTTCCTCCAGGCCGGGCCGGAGGTTGCGGTTGCGGCGTCCAAGACCTTCGTGACGCAGGTCACGACGCTCGTCATGCTGGCCGCCGTGATCGCCCGCCGCCGGGGCCGGTTCTCGGCCGTCCAGGAGCGCGAGCTCGCCACGGCCCTTCGGGCGCTGCCCAAGCAGGCCGCCAGGGCGCTCGAGCTCGCGGCCGACTCCGCGGCGCTGGCCCGCCGGTACGTCAACTCGCGCGGCTTCATGTTCGTCGGCCGCGGCCTGACCTACCCCGCCGCCCTGGAAGGGGCCCTGAAGCTGAAAGAGGTCAGCTACGTCCATGCCGAGGGCTATGCGGCCGGAGAGTTGAAGCACGGGCCCATCTCGCTGCTCGACGCCGAGGTGCCGCTCGTTGCGGTCGCGACCCGCTCCGCGACCTACGACAAGCTGATCAGCAACGTCATGGAGGGCCGGGCGCGCGATGCCCGGGTCATCGCGGTGGCGTCGGAGGGCGATCCGCAGATCGAGCGCTTCGCGGACGAGGTCTGCTGGGTTCCCGATTGCCACGAGGCCCTGAGCCCGGTGCTTGCCGTGATCCCGCTGCAGCTCTTCGCCTATCACATGGCCGTGGCCCGGGGGACGGACGTGGACCAGCCGCGCAACCTCGCCAAGTCGGTCACGGTCGAGTAGGGCGGTGCCGCCGGTCGATCGGCCCGGAGCCGCGAGCGCGGCCCGGGCCAGCGCCACGGGCGGCTCGTCGGGCCCATCGAGGAGGCCATCCGGACCGGTCATGGACCCGATGGGACTGCCCGCGGAAGCGATGGCGGCGGGCGCCGTGCCGGCCGGCACGACCGAGCTCGGCATCGACATCATCAAGGTCGAACGCATCCGCCAGGCCCTGGAGCGGTTCGGCGAGCGGTTCTCGGCCCGGATCCTGACCCCGGCCGAACGGCGCTACGTTCGCGATCGGCCGACGACGATGGCCGGCCGCTGGGCGGCCAAGGAAGCCGTCTCGAAGGTCCTGGGGCTCGGTGTCCGGGGCATCGGCTGGCGGGAGATCGAGATCGAGCGGCTGCCGACGGGCCAGCCCGCGGTGCGCCTGTCCGGGCGGGCCGCGGCGCGTGCCGGCCAGCTCGGGATGGACCGGATCGCCGTGTCGATCAGCCATGAGGCCGACTACGCCGTGGCGATCGCGTTCGGGGTGCGGACGGCCGGCGGCCGATTCCTGTTTCCGCCGGATATCGACGAGCGCATCGACGAGCGGGAGCGCCAGCTGCTGGCCCGCCTCGAGCGGCTGCGCGACCTGGCCGAGGCGGCTCGTGAAGGCTGACCTCGCGCGATGGCACGGCGCGCCGGCCGATGCCTGAGAGCCGGCCGGCGGGCTTCGGCCGGGCACTGCCGCCGCCACCGCCGGGGCCGCCGATCCTCGACGATCCGATGGCCTCGGCGCTGCTGCCCCAGCGCGCCGTCCGCGGCCACAAGGGCAGCTTCGGCAAGCTGCTCGTCCTGGCCGGGTCGCTCGATTTCACCGGCGCCGCGCTGCTCGTCTGCCGCGCCGCCGGTCGGGCGGGCGCCGGGCTCGTCACGCTGGCCGTGCCCGAATCGCTCCAGCCGCTCTTCGCGGCGCGGGTCGTCGAGGCGATCACGATGGCCCTGCCCGAGGACGACGTCGAGGAGGTCGAGCCGGAGCAGGCGCTCGTCCGGATCCTGGACCACGATCACGATGCCCTCGTTGTCGGCCCGGGGCTGCGGCCGGGACTCGCCACGACCGAGCTGATCCGGCAGCTGCTGGCCCGACCCGACGAGGACGGCGCCGCCCCGGTGCTCCTGGACGCGGAGGCGCTGCGGTCCCTGGCCACGATCGAAGGCTGGTGGGAGGCCGTCAATCGGCCGGCCGTGCTGACGCCCCACGTCGGCGAATTCGGGCGGCTGCGGACGGCCAGCGGCCGTGACGCGGAGGCGGACGGCGACCTGATGAACGACGACGAGGCGCGAGCCCGGGCGACCCTCGATGCGGCCGCGGCCTGGGGCCAGGTCGTCGTCCTGAAAGGCGCGCGAACGGTGATCGCCGCCCCGGACGGCTCCATCGCGGTGGCCCCGTTCGAGAACCCGGCGCTGGCGAGTGCCGGCACCGGCGACGTCCTCTCCGGCACGATCGGGTCGCTCCTCGCGCAGGGGGTCGAGCCGTTCGCGGCGGCCCGGCTCGGTGTCTACCTCCACGGGCTGGCCGGCGAAGCCGTGCGTGCCCGAATCGGCGATTCCGGACTGCTCGCCTCCGACCTGCCGGACGAGATCGCCTATGCGCGACGCCGGCTGGCCACGGTTGCCGAACGTCGGACGTCGGCCAAGCGGGTCGGCTTCGGCAGTCGCGAAGCCGCCGGGGAGGCCGCGCCGGGCCCGGTCTCGTGATCGGTGCGGGCGACGTCCCGGTCGAAACCGCGCTGGAACAGGCCGGCCTGCCGGCCCTGCCGCGGCTGGCATGGCTGGCGATCGACCTCGACCGGATCGCCGCAAATCTCGGCGCCCTGCGCGCGGCCGTGCCCGCCGGTGTCCGGATCGATCCCGTCGTCAAGGCCGACGGCTACGGTCACGGTGCCGTCCCGGTCGCCCACCGGCTGGTCGAAGCCGGAGCGGATGGACTCTGCGTCGCCACGTTCGACGAGGCCGCGGAATTGCGATCGGCCCGGCTGGACGCGCCGTTGCTGGTGCTGTATCCGATCCCGCCGGACTGCGTCACCGAGGCCGCCCGGCTCCGGATCGCGGTCTCCGCCGGCGACGAGAACGGCCTCGCGCGGCTGCTTGGGGCGCTCGACGCCGCGGGATCAGGGCCGACCCTCGAAGTCCACCTCGAAATCGAGACCGGCCTCGGTCGGGGCGGGATCGTGCCCGAGCGGGCGGCGGCGGCCGGGCGGGCGCTGGCCGCCCATCCGCGGGTCGAGCTCGCCGGGGCGTGGTCGCATCTGGGCACGGCCGACGACCGGACGAGGACCACGGGCCAGGGCGAAGCGCTCGACCTCGCGGCGATGCTGATCGCGGCTGAGGGCGCCTCGATCCAGCGCTGGCACCTCGGGGCCAGCGGCGCCATCCTGGCCGGCGCGGCGCGGGGCGCCGAAGGGATTCGGCCGGGCCTGAGCATCTACGGGGTCGTGCCGGACGGCCTGGCCGTCGATCCGGCTCGGCTGGCCGCGGCCCTCGCGCTGCGGCCGGCGATGTCGCTCCGCGCGCGGCCGGTTCGGGTCCTCGACGTGCCGAGCGGCCAGGCCATCAGCTACGGCGCCACGTTCACCACGGCCCGCCCGAGCCGGATCGCGACGCTGCCGGTCGGCTACGCCGACGGGTACAGCCGGAACCGCTCGAACCGGGCATCGGTCCTGGTCCGCGGCCGGCGCGTTCCACTCGTCGGCACGATCGCAATGGACGCCGTGATGGCGGACGTCACCGACGTCCCCGGCCCGCCGGTGGGCATCGACGACGAATTCGTGCTCCTGGGAGTGCAGGGGAGCGAGGCCATCGACGCCCTCGAACTGGCGCGCCTCGGCACCACGATTTCGTGGGAAGTCCTCAGCACCATGGCCCGGCGATTACCCCGGGTGTACTATGCGGCGGCTGGTCCGATCGGGCTACTCACGTTGACGGAGGAACAGGGACCATGGCGGACCGCACACTCCACTCCCGCGCGATCACCGGCCGCTGAATCGACTCCCTGACCGGATTTCGACCGCTGGACATCCCCTTCGCAACGACGATCGAGGCTTCGCGAGGTCTCGGGTCGGAGCGGGCAAGGAACGTGGAGGGCCCCAGATGAGCCTCCCGCCGCGCGAGTACGCGCCCGATCAGCTCGAGGATCTCGTCGAGCAGGTGGCGCGTGAGATCCAGCTCCGCGGGCTGACGGCCCCGGCCGTGCATTTCCTCCAGGCCAGCCGGCCCTATCGGCCGCTCGGGGCCAACGCGATGCTCTTCTTCGACCCGGTCCTGCAGGGCGTGTTCGGCGGCGAGCTGCCGGTCGCGAGCGAGATCATGGCCGACGACGACGGCATCGAGCAGCTCATCGCCCGGCTCGAGGAACTGGACGAGGAATCGACCTGGGACGCCTAGGGCCACTCGCGGCCCGGCCGGTTAGCATGGGCTGGTGACCGCCGAACCCCGCGCGTTCTTTGCGATTGACCTCGGCGCGGCGACCGCGTCGGCTGCGCTCATCGGCCGGGTGGCCGGGCGATGGCGGCTCCTCGGCAGTCTCGCCTTTCCGGCCCCGATCGAACTCGAGCCGATCCTGGCGCTCCTGGTCGAGCGTGTCCGCCGCGCCGATGCCGAGATCGCCAATTCGGTCGGCATCGGCCAGGGCAGCCGCGGTCGCGGTCGCCGGACGGGCCTGAGCCTCGACCCGAGCACGGTCGGCGACGGGCCCCTCGATCTCGCCTTCGCCGTCGACGGTCTCGGTGCGGCCACGGACCTGCCCAGGGTCATGGCGGTGAGCGCGCCGCCCGGCCGTCTCGCGGTGCTCGCGCCGACGGAACGCCGGCGGGCCCTCCTCGAGTCCGCCGCGACCGGCGCCGGCTGGTCCGTGGTCGCCGCAAGCACGGATCGGAGCGACGCCCTCGCGATGACCTCCGTGGCGCTGGATTCGCGGGTACAGGCGATGTTGGTCGGCGCCGGAGTGCCGCTCGGATCCGATGAACGCAACCAGCTCAAGACCCTGGGACCGCTCGTCGTTGCGATCGCTGCGCGCCGCCCGGAACTGGCAATCGTGCTCGCCGGCTCGGCCGGGGAGCTGGCAGGGGCCATCGAGGCCGTGCGACTCGAGGCCGCGGGTCCGATCGGCGCGGTCCTCGTGACCGAGGCGGCCGGGGTCGGGCCGGGCCTGGATGTGCTCCGGGCCCGCCTGGACGAGCTGCGGGGTGAGCCGCTCGACGGCCGCCGGGCGATGATCCAGTCCACGGCCACGCTCTCGGCGCTCCTGCGGCGGCGGGTGGAGACCGTCGACATCGGGCTCGGTGGCGCGCTGCGCTGCGTGGCCGACGATCGGGCGGGCTCGGACATCGGCGCCGACGCTCTGTGGTCGGTGGTGGCCGGGGCGGGCCTCGTCACGGCCGATCCCGACGACAGCGTCGTCGACGGAGTCATCAACTGGCTCGTCCTGCCGGTCGACCGGCCGCGCCTTCGCGACCGGCTCCGCGACTTCTGGCTCGCGCCCTGGGCCGAGGCCCACGGCGACGGGGCGATCCTGCGGCTGGCCCTGGCCCGGGCTTCACTGGCCCGCCTGGTGGCCGCAACGCCCGAATTCGACGACCTCGCCGCACCCGACCTGCTCGTGGCCGCCGGGGGCGTCTGGGCCGTCGCGCCCGCCCCGGCCGTCGCGATGGCACTCGTCGACGTCCTCCGCCGCCAGGGCGTCAGCCAGCTCGCGCTCGACCACGCCCGCCTGCTCGGGCCGCTGGGCACCATCGAGGATGACGGCGAACGCCTGGCCCTGATGGCCGACCTCGTGGACGACCTGCTTGCGCCGCTCGGCACGGTGATCGTGCCGCAGGGCCTCCACCAGGGCCGGGCCGTCGGCCGCGTCACCGTTCACGGCCTCGATGAGACCGTCGGCCGCGACCTCGTCGGCGGCCGGGTCGAGACGCTCGATCTGCCGGTCGGCCAGACCGCCACGGCCGAGCTCGAGTTCCGGGATGGGGTGCTGCTCGGCGGCCGCGGCAAGCGGTTCGCGATGGAGGTGGCCGGCGGGATGGGCGGCCTGCTCGTGGACCTGCGGGACATTCCGCTGCGCCTGCCCGATCGCCTGGACCACCGCCGCGATCTGCTGGCCAGCTGGCAGCGTTCGGTCTGGAACACGGAGACATGACCGCCGTCCCGGCGTTCGGCCGGCCGCTCGTCGACGATGGCCTGGCCCTCGTCCAGCCGCGGCGATTGATCGAGCAGGCGCCCCACCTGTGGTTTCCGCTGCGGCCGGGAGACCGGGCCATCGTCGAACCTGGCGAATCGGTGCTGGCGGGGTCGCCGCTGGCCGAGCTGCTCATCGACCAGCGCCTCGTCGAGGTCACCCCGGAGCGCGGCGTCCCGATGGTCCGGCCCGGTGATCGCTGGGCCGGCGCGGCCGGTGGCCGGCGGGCCATCGCCGGGAGGCGGCCGGCGTCGGGCACCGGCGAGCTGCTCTTCGAGATCGGCGGCCGCTGGCGCGTGGCCACGGGCGAAGGCGGTGGCCTGCTCGAAGCTCCGGCCGCCGGCATCGTCCGGGAGGTGCGACCGGGGATCGGGATCGGGCTCCAGGTCGCCGGCAGCGCGATCGTCGGCGTGCGATCCGTCGGCGCTCCGGCCCGCGGCCGCCTGGAGATCGCCGCCACGCGCGAGGGGGAGCTGCGGCCGGCGGGTCTCGACGTCGGCCGGGCCGGCTCGATCCTCGTCGTCGGGTCGCGGGCCGACGCGGAGACCCTGACGCGCGCCCGGGCGATGGGCATTCGGGGGATCATCGTGGCGGCCCTCGCCTCCAAGGATCTTCGCGACTTCTCGGCCTCCGAGGCGCGCCAGCGCGCCAGCCTGCATCGCCTGCCGCCCTTCGCGGTCCTCGTCGTCGACGGAGCGCTGCGCCGCCCCATTCCGTCGCCACTGATGACGCTCTTCGGGGCACTGGCAGGCGTGGAGGTCGCGATCTCCGGTGAGCCGCCGTTGCTGCTGTTCGATCCGACCGGCCTCGCGCTGCCGAGGACGAGCCGCGATCGGGTCCGCGTGAGGCAGGGACCGATGGCCGGACGCGAAGGGACGTGGGTCGGACCGGCGGGCCTGCGGCGATTCAAGGCGGGCGTCCGCCTCGAAGCCGGGTTCGTCAGCTTCGACGATGGCTCGGGCACCGTGCCGGCGGCGATCCCCCTCGCCGATCTCGAACGGTTCGTCTGAGGGTTCTTGGCCCTCGGCCGACCCGCGGCTGTCGTGGGTCGCGGCGGCAGCGGCGCCGGGTACGCTCGATCGACCCATCGGGTACCCTCGAACCCATGGTCACCCGAACGATGCGAGAGCGCGTCGTCCACACCGGCGACGCGGAGGCGACGCGTGCGCTCGGGGCCGCCCTCGGGCGCGTGGCGCAACCCGGCGACGTCATTGCGCTGACCGGCGATCTCGGCGCCGGCAAGACGCAGTTCGCGAAGGGGATCGGGGCGGGCCTTGACGTCACGGACACCGTCAACTCGCCGAGCTTCATCCTGATGGCCGAGCACGAGGGCCGCCTGCGACTGTTCCACCTCGATCTGTATCGCATCGAGGACCCGGGCGATGCCGTCGACGGCGGCCTGCTCGACGAGCGCCAGGCGGAGGGCGTGACCGTCGTCGAGTGGGCCGAGCGCCTGGGCCCGGCACTGCCGACCCGGCGCCTCGACGTGCGCATCGACGGCACAGGCGACGAGCCGCGCACGATCCACCTGTGGGCGACGGACGAGTCGCACGCTCGCCTCGTGGAGGCGGCCGGATGAGCGGCAATCGCTCGGTGGGCGGCGTGGCCGGCGAGGGCGGCGCGGCCCGGGAGCCGGGCGTGGGCGCCTCCGGCCCAGCGATCGTCCTTGCGATCGATACGGCCACGAGCCGGACGGTGATTGCGCTCGGCGACCTGGCCGGCCGACCGCTGGCCGAGGAGGCGTGGACCGCCGGCCATCGCCACGGCGAGGAACTGCTGCCGCACCTGCAGGCCCTGCTCGCGGCCAACGGGCTCTCCCTGGACGACGTCGCCGCCATCGTGGTCGGGACCGGGCCGGGCGCGTTCACCGGGCTTCGCGTCGGCCTCGCCACGGCCAAGGCGCTCGGCATCGGCCTCGGCCGGCCGTTGATCGGCGTCGCGACATCGGCGGCGCTGCTTGCCGGCCGATGCGGGCGCTGACGGATCGCGCCCTGGATCGAGCGTGCTCCTGCTGCCGGCGGGACCGAACGATCGCGTGCTGGTCCGCGAGGGCGTCGCCGTCCGGCTCGCGGCCGATGATGACCGCGCGCTCGCGGGCCTGTCGATCGACGAGATGGTCGCCGTGGATCTCGAGGGCCGCGCGCCCGACGCGGCCGTGGCGCGCGGAGTCGCCGCCCTGGCGGGCCTCGGGCCGGCCCTGCTGCGGCTCGGCGCGCAGCGGCTGGCCGCGGGCGACGTCGACGACACGGCGAGGCTCGTGCCGCAGTACGTCACTTTGCCGCGCGGCGTCGCCGAGGAGCACGCGGAGGTCGAATGGTCGCACGCCCCCCGGTGATGGCGAGCATCGAGCCGATGCGGATCGCCGATCTCGACGCCGTCCACGAGATCGAGCGGCTCAGCTTCCGGACGCCCTGGCCGTCGCACGCCTACCGGACCGAGCTCGAGACGAACCGCCTGGCCCACTACCTCGTGGCGCGCCAGGATGGCGTGGTCGTCGGCTACGGCGGGATGTGGATGATGGCCGACGAGGCGCACATCACGACGTTCGCCGTGGCCCCGGATCGGCGCCGCCAGCGACTGGGCGAACGCCTGCTGCTCGCGCTGCTCGACCTGGCCTCGACGTTCCACGCCCACGAGGCCACGCTCGAGGTCCGCCTCTCGAACCTGCCGGCCCGCCGCCTGTACGAGAAGTACGGCTTCCGGCCGGTCGGACTTCGGCCGCGCTACTACAGCGACGACAACGAGGACGCCCTGATCATGACGACCGAACCGCTGGCCAGCCCGGCGCTGCGCCAGCGAATCGAGCGCCATCGCCGGGCGCTGGAGGCCGAGGACCTCGCCCGGGCGTCCGAGCCTGCGGGTGCTCCGAACCCGGATCGGACCGCGGGTGGATCGAGACGGCAGCGAACCTCCGAGCGCCCGCGGCGGTCCGAATGCGCCCGGTTCGGCCGCCGCGCCAGGTTCGACCGGATCGGACGGCAAGGTCTGATGGCCGGGCCGCTCATCCTGGCCGTGGAGACCAGCTGCGACGAGACCGGGATCGCGCTCGTCGAGGACGGCCGCTTCATCCACAGCAACGTCGTGGCGAGCCAGGTCGCGCTGCACGCGCCGACCGGCGGGATCGTGCCCGAGGTCGCGGCCCGGGCGCACCTGCGCTGGATCGTGCCGGTCCTCGAAGCGACCTTCGCGGACGCCGGCTGCGGCTGGTCGGACGTGGACGCGGTGGCCGTCACGCGCGGCCCCGGCCTCGCCGGCTCGCTGCTCGTTGGCATCAACTTCGCGAAGACCCTGGCGCTGGTCAAGGACAAGCCGCTGATCGGGGTCAACCACCTCGAGGGCCACCTCTACGCGGCCTGGCTCGTCGATCCGGGCCAGGAGGCGCCAGCGGAGCCGGTCTTCCCGCTCGTCGCCCTGATCGTGTCCGGCGGCCACACGTTCCTCGTCGAGATGCGCGACCACCTGACCTACCGCCTGCTCGGCCAGACCGTCGACGATGCCGCCGGCGAGGCGTTCGACAAGGTCGGCCGGCTCCTCGGGCTGCCGTATCCCGGCGGGCCGGCCATCCAGGCCGCGGCCGCGACCGCCACGCGACCGGGACCGGTCTTCCCGCGGGCGTGGCTCGGCGATTCCTACGATTTCAGCTTCAGTGGCCTGAAGACCGCGGCGCGCCGGATCGTCGACGCGGCCCGCGCCGAGGAGGGCATCGCCGGCGACCCGACGCTGCCGCTGAGCGATGCGCGACGGGCGGAACTGGCGGCGGGCTTCCAGGAATCCGTGGTCGACGTGCTGGTGACCAAGACGATCCGCGCCGCCGAGGCTGCCGGGGCCCGATCGATCGTGATGGGCGGCGGCGTGGCGGCGAACCGGCCGCTCCGGGAGCGCCTCGCCGCCGAGGCCACGAGACGCGGACTGCCGCTCATCGTGCCGCGGCCCGGACTGTGCACGGACAACGGGGCGATGATCGGCGCCGCCGGGGCCCGGCGGATGGCGGCCGGGGAGCGGGCCGGGCTCGACCTCGACGCTCGCCCGTCCCTGCCGCTGGCCCAGCGGTGACGAAGGCGCCGAAATCGGTGGCGCCGCTGGGGCGGACGGTGGAACGAGCCTTTCCGGCCGAGCCCGAGTTCGCGGTCGAACCAGCCTCCGCGGCCGACGCCGACGTCCCGGCCGAACCGGCCTCCGCGGCCGAGACGGCCCTCCCGGCCGAACCCGACTTCCTGGCCGGGCCCAGGCGCCGCCCGAGCCGGGTCTGCCGTCGGACCACGAGGTCCGGCCACGGCGCGCCTCGTCGTGGACCCGGCCAGTGTCCGCGACATCCTGCGGGCCGCCCGACTCCGGGCCCGCCACGAGCTCTCGCAGAACTTCCTGACCGACGTGACCGTGCTCGAGGGCATCCTGACCGAGGCTGACCCCGAACCCGGCGGCCGGATCCTGGAGATCGGTCCGGGGCTCGGCATCCT
The DNA here is from genome assembly GCA_963716375.1 of uncultured Chloroflexia bacterium. Classification (GTDB taxonomy): domain Bacteria; phylum Chloroflexota; class Limnocylindria; order Limnocylindrales; family CSP1-4; genus VGPE01. The sequence continues at coordinate 1,099,411 of OY970306.1, forward strand.
GACGGGTGGCCTGCTGGCGGCCGGGGCGGTGGTGACCGCCGTGGAGCTCGACCGCGGCCTCGCGAGCTGGCTCCGCCGCCGGTTCGACCCGGAGCTCGACCTCGGCGTCGCCAACCCGGCCGCCGCCGGTTCGCTGCGTCTCGTCGAAGGCGACATCCTCGACCAGGACCTCGCCACCCTCATCGAGCCGCCGTTCGACATCGTCGCGAACCTGCCGTACCACATCACGAGCCCGGTCCTGCACCGGGTCCTGTCGCTCGAACGGCCGCCGCGCCGCCTCGTCCTGATGGTCCAGCGCGAGGTCGCCGAGCGAATCGCAGCGCCGCCCGGCGGCCTCAGCTACCTGTCCGTGTTCGTCCAGTACCACGCCGCCGTGCGGATCGCCTTCCTCGTCCCGCGGGGCGCCTTCGAGCCGGAGCCCGCAGTCGAATCGGCGGTGATCGTGCTCGAGCCACGGGTCGAGCTGCCGGGCCACCTCGACGCCGACGGCGAAGAGAGCCTCTGGCGGCTGGTCATGGCCGCATTCCGGGAGCGTCGGAAGATGCTCCACAACGTGCTCGCCCGGCAGCTGCCGATGGACGGCGCAAGACTTCGCGCCGCGCTCGACGCGACCGGCATCGATCCGGACCGCCGGCCGCAGACCGTGTCCGTCGACGAGTGGCTCGCGCTGCTCGCTGCGCTCGGGCCGCTGGAGCCCGATCGCCGCGGCCAGCGCCGGGGCGACGCCTGAGTGACCGATCCGCGGCGGCGCCTCGGGCCCGTCCTTCGCCTGGCGCCGGCCAAGCTCAACCTCTCCCTGGCCGTGCTGGGCCTGCGGAGCGACGGCTACCACGATCTGCATTCGGTCATGGTCCCGCTGGCCCTGGCCGACCGCCTCAGCCTCGCGACCGCGGTCGGAGCCCAGGACGTGCTCCATGTCGAGGGCTTCGACGCGGGCGCGATCGCCGGCAATCTCGTCCTCCGCGCGCTGACCGAGACCCGGCGGGCCGTCGGGGCGGGCTGGGCCGGTGCGGGAGGCGCGACGGGCTCGGGGCCCGCGCCGGGGCTTGCCGCCCGCCTCGAGAAGCGAATCCCGGTGGCGGCCGGACTCGGTGGCGGCAGCAGCGACGCGGCGGCCACCATCGATGGCGCGGTGGACGCCTGGGGCGCCGAGCTCGGGCCCGAGGAGCGCCTGGGTGTGGCGCTCCGGCTCGGTTCGGACGTGCCGTTCTTCCTGGCCGGCGGGCCCGCGCTCGTCGAGGGCCGTGGCGAGCAGGTCACGCCACTCCCGGCCCTGCGCGGGGAGCCGCCCGGCGTGCTCCTCGTGACACCGGATTCGCGGCTGGCCACGGCCGACGTTTTTGCCGCGTACGCCGCCGGCCTCGGCCGGGGCAACCCTGGCGCGACTCGCGCGAGCTCCGACCACCTGGCGGGCGAGCTGCAGCGCGGCCTCACCGCGCAGGACCTGCTGCTGCGGGCCGGGGTGCTCGCCTCGGCCAACGACCTGCTGGGCGCCGCAGTCATCGTCCTGCCCGAACTCGTCCCGCTGCGGCGAGGCCTCGTCCGATTGCTGGGCCGGCCGGTCGGCCTGTCGGGCTCGGGGCCGACGTGCTGGGTCCTCTATCCTTCGCTGGCGGAGGCGGACGAGGCGGCCGCGCTGGTTCGCGAAGCCTTCCGCGATGGCCGCCTGCCAGGTCCTGGCGCCGGCCGACCGTTCGTTGGCGCCACCATGATTGCCGGCGGCCCTGTTGCCGACCAGCCGACCGAGAGGGAATCCCCATGACGCATCACGCGGTCTCGAGCCCCGACGCGCCGGCGGCCCTTGGGCCCTACAGCCAGGCCATCGAGGTCGACGGGTTCGTGTTCTGCTCGGGCCAGGTCGGCCTCGACCCGGCGACCGGGGATCTCGTGGCCGGGATCGAAGCGCAGACCGAACGGGTCATCGCCAACATCACCGCCGTGCTCGGTGCGGCCGGCCTGACGTTCGCGGATGTCGTGAAGACCACGATCCTGCTCACGGACATGACCCATTTCGCGACCGTCAACGGCATCTACGGCCGCGCGGTCGCGGATCCGCCGCCGGCCCGCTCGACGTTCGCGGCGGCGGCGCTGCCGAAGGGCGCGCTGATCGAGATCGAGGTCATCGCCAGGCGGCATGGCTGACGCCGCGCCGGTCGGTCGCGAGGCGGAATCGAGGGCAGCCGGGCGAGTGGCTGCCGGTGCGCCTTCCTTGACACGATTCCGCGGCCAACCCTACGATCCCCGCACCTCTCGATGACAGCATCACTCCCGCCGGACGCCGGTGGCGCCGGGTCTGCCTCGACCCGGCCGAGCCACAGCCCGTCCGGCCGCCCAGCGTCGTGACCACCGGCGACCCATCGATCGTCCCGGTCATTCTGGCTGCCGGTCTCGGGACGCGAATGCGCTCGGGACTGCCCAAGGTGCTCCATCCGCTGTTCGGGAAGCCGATGCTCGCGTACATCGCCGAGGCCGCGCGCGCCGCGACCGGCAACCAGCCGGTGATCGTCTACTCGCCGGCCACGGCCGCCGTGCTCGACGCGCTGGCCGGACAGGCCGACTTCGCACTGCAGGAAGCGCCGCGCGGGACCGGCGACGCGCTGCGGGCGGGTCTGGCTGCCGTCCCGTCGGATGCGACCGTGCTGCTGGTCCTGAACGCCGACGTGCCGCTGATCGAGGGCGACCTGCTGAGGGAGCTGCTCGAGGTGCGGGCGGAGGACGAGGCGGCGATCGCGATGCTGAGCGTCGACGCCATCGATCCGCGCCGGCTCGGGCGGGTCGTGCGGGCCGAGAGCGGTGTGGTCGAGCGCGTCGTCGAGGTCAAGGACGCCACGGACGAGGAACTCGGCCTCTCCGAGATCAACACGGGCCTGTACGCAATGGATGCGGCCTGGGTGCGGCGGCGCATCGGCGATCTGCGACCGTCGGCCGCGACCGGCGAGATCTACCTGACGGAGCTGATCGAACTCGCCCGCCGGGATGGCCGGATCGTCTCGGCCTTCGAGGTCGGCGATGACGGCACGCTGCTCGGGATCAACGATCGGGCCGAGCTCGCCGACGCGGTCCACCGCCTGCAGGCGCGGATCAACGAACGCCACCTCCTCGCCGGGGTGACGATGGACGACCCCTCGACCGCCTGGATCGAGCCCTCGGTCGAGCTTGCGCCGGACGTGGTCCTGGAGCCGAACGTGATCCTGCGCGGGCGGACGCGGATCGGCGAGCGGACGGTCATCGCCTCGGGCTCGCAGATCGTCGACTCGGTGATCGGGCGCGACTGCCGCATCTGGGCCAGCGTCCTCGAATCGGCCGAGGTCGAGGACGAGGTCCACATCGGGCCGTTCGCGCACCTCCGGCCGGGCAGCTCGATCGGGCGCGGAGCGCGCCTCGGCAACTACGCCGAGGTCAAGAACAGCCGCCTCGACGAAGGGGTCCAGCAGCACCACTTCAGCTACCTCGGCGACGCCCACCTCGGGCCGCGGACGAACGTCGGTGCGGGAACGGTCACCGCCAACTACGACGGCCGCAACAAGCACCACACCGAAGTCGGTGAGCGGGTCTTCCTGGGCGTCGACACGATGCTCGTCGCGCCGGTCACGCTCGGGGACGGGGCACGGACGGGGGCCGGCGCCGTCGTGACGCGCGACGTCCCGGCGGGCAAGCTCGCGGTCGGGGTGCCGGCGCGGATTCGCGAGCCCCGGCCGAGGGCGCCGCAGCCGGGCGAACCGGGCGACCGGGCGGCTGACGCCGCTGGCCCAACGAGCGACGACTCGACGCCGCCGACCGACCCGCCGCCCGCCGACCCGCCGCCCGCCGACCCGCCGCCCGCCGACCCGCCGCCCGCCGGCAACCGCACGGACCGCTCCGCCTGATGGATCCGGCAGTCCTCGGCCAGATCGTCATCATCGTCCTGCTGACGCTGGTCGAAGCGGTCTTCGTGGCCGCCGAGATCGCGCTCGTCACGGTTCGCCGGACCCGACTCCAGCAGCTCGCCGACGAAGGCAGCCGCGCCGCCAAGCGCGTCCAGCGCGTCATCAGCCAGCCCGCGCGGTTCCTGGCCGTGATCCAGCTCGGGGTGACGTTCGTCGGGTTCCTCGCCTCGGCCTTCGCGGCCGTCAGCCTCAACGAAGAGCTGGCCGGGGCGCTCGCGGGGATCCCGGCGCTGCGGAGCATCTCCCAGCCCCTCGCGCTGATCGTGGTCACGATGCTGCTCGCCCTGTTCACGATCGTCTTCGGGGAGCTCGTGCCCAAGAGCCTCGCCCTGGCGCACACGGAACGCTACGCGCTGACGCTCTCGTGGCTGATCGAAGGCCTGCAGACCGTCCTCCGGCCCGTCGTCTGGTTCCTGACGCGCGTGACCAGGGCGGTCACCCGGATGCTCGGTTCGAGCGAAGTCAGCCCGGCCACGATGAGCACGGAAGAGCTGAAGCTGATCGTCGAGCGCGGCGGCGAGCAGGGCATCCTCGAGGCCGAGGAGGAGCAGATGATCAACGCCGTCATCGAGCTGAGCGAGCGACGGCTGCACGAGGTGATGGTCCCGCGAACGTCGATCTCCGCCCTGCCGGCCACGGCCACGATCGAGGAGTGCATCGACGCGATCCTCCGCGACGGCCACAGCCGGATCCCGATCTACGAGGACTCGGTCGATTCGGTCGTCGGCATCCTCTACGCCAAGGACCTGCTGGCGTTCCTCAAGGACCCCGACATGGAGCGCCCGCCCGTGCGGTCCATCCTGCGGACGCCGCTGTTCGTCCCCGAATCGATGTCGATCGACGACCTGCTCCACGAATTCCAGCGCCGCAAGGTCCACATCGCGATCGTGCTCGACGAGTACGGCGGCACGGCCGGCCTCGTCACGATCGAGGACCTGCTCGAAGAGATCGTCGGCGAGATCCAGGACGAGTACGACGTCGAGGAGCCGATGGTCGAGCGGCTCTCCGAGAACGAGGTCCGGATGGACGGACGGGCGGCCGCGGACGAGCTGGCCGAGCTGTTCGACGTCCAGCTGGGCCTCGAGGACGAGGACGAGTACGACACGATCGGCGGGCTCGTGTATCACCGCATCGGCGGCGTGCCCCAACCCGGCGACCAGGTCCGCGTGGCCGACCTGACGCTGACCGTCGAATCGACCGATGGCCGGCGTGTCGGCAAGGTCCTCGTCGTGCGAAACCAGCGGCAGGACGATGACGATGGCACGGATGATGCCGACCACTAATGGCCCGGCCGGCGATGACCGGCGACACGAGCACGAGGACCGCGCAATGCGACTGACGAGACTGGGCCATTCCTGCGTACGACTCGAGCGGGACGGCAACGTCCTCGTGATCGATCCGGGTGGCTGGAGCGACCCGGCCGCAGCGACCGGCGCCGGGGCGATCCTGGTGACGCACGAGCATCCCGATCACTTCGATGCCGACGGCCTGCGCCGGGCGGCGGCGGCCGATCCTTCGCTCGAGATCTGGACGAACGAGACCGTGGCCGGCCTGCTCGCCGACCTTGGGCCGCGCGTTCACACGGTGAGCGACGGGGATTCGTTCACCGCGGCGGGATTCGCGGTGGCCGCCGCCGGCGAGTGGCACGCCACGATCCACCCAGACATTCCGCGGGTGCGGAATGTCTGCTTCCTCGTGGACGGCGAGGTCTTCCATCCCGGCGATTCGCTGACGCGGCCCGAGGTACCTGTCGGGACGCTGCTGCTCCCGGTGCACGCGCCGTGGCTCAAGATCGCCGAGGCAATCGACTACGTCCGGGACGTGCGGCCGAGCCAGACCATCGGCATCCATGACGGCATGCTCAACGAACGCGGTTTGGGTCTCGCCGATCGAGTGCTTGGCGCACCGGGCCTGCTCGGGGCGGAGTCGGGACCGTTCCGACCGCTGGCGACGGGGGAGTCGATCGAGCTCGGCTGAGGCCGGCGCGACCAGCCGCCCAGGAGCCCGGCGCACCGGGCGCCGATCTCAGGCGCTGATCACCGAGCGAACGATCTCTTCGAGGCGTGCCCGCGCCTCCGGGTCGAGAATGCCCGCGCCATCGAGCTCGGCGAGTGCCGCGTCACGATGCTGGCGGGCCTGGTCGCGCGTGTAGTCGCGGGCGCCGGCCTGCTCGAGGATCGTCATCGCCTCGGCGACCTCGGCCGGCGTCGGCTCGGGCCGGGCGTAGATCTCGCGCAACCGGTTCGCCGCGACGGCCGGGGCGTGTTCCAGCGCGTAGATCACCGGCAGCGTCTTCTTGTGCTTGGCGAGGTCGGATGGTTCCTTGCCCGTCGCCTGCTCCTCGCCCCAGATGCCGAGCAGGTCGTCGTTCAGCTGGAACGCGAGGCCGAGCGACCAGCCGAAGCCGCGATAGCGGGCGATGACGTTGTTGTCATCAGTCGCAAGGATCGCCCCGGCCTCGACCGAGGCCGCGATCAGTGCCGCGGTCTTGCGGCCGATCATGTCGAAGTAGAGCTCGACCGACATCGTCTCGTCGTGCTCGCTCGTCCAGATGTCGATGTACTGGCCCTCGCAGAGCGCGAGGCAGGTCTCGTCGTAGAGGCGCATCAGCCGCAGGACGCGCGTATCGGAGAAGCCGAGCTCCGAGAGCCGGTGCAGCGCGATCCGGCTCAACGAGAAGAGGGTGTCGCCGGTGTTGATCGCCTGGGGGATGCCGTCGCGGACCCAGAGCGTCGCGCGATGGCGGCGCTCGACGTCGCCGTCCTCGATGTCGTCGTGGACGAGGCTGAAGTTGTGGCCGAGCTCCACGGCCGCGGCGCCGGGCAGCGCCGCCTGGTACTCGCCGGTGATGGAGGCGTAGGCGAGGAGGCCGAGGAGCGGTCGCATTCGCTTGCCGGCCGGGGCGCCGCTGCCGTCAAGCCCGAGGTGGTAGCGGACCATCTCGTAGAGGCCGTGGGTCGAAGGGTCGCGGTCGCCGACCAGCGCGAGGATCTCGGCCTCGGTCTCGGCGATCATGGCGGGAAGGTCGACGCCCGCGGGAATCTGGCTGGGCACGTGCCGATGATACCAACCCGGATCGGCGCACCGATCAGAGGCGGCCCACGCACGAGGGCAGGGAACGCAACCTCCGGGCATCGTCTCACCGGAACGTCGGATCACCGTCCGGGATCGCACGTTCCTCCGCCCAGGCCCCAGGGCGATCGCGCCGGGCAGGACGGCTCTCGCGCCGGGCCCGTGCTACGGTGGCAGCGATGCCGTCTCGCCGCCCGTACGTGACCGATGCGATCGTCCTCTCGCGCTTCGAGCTCGGCGAGGCCGACCGGGTCCTGACGATGATCACGCCGGGCTACGGCAAGATCCGGGCAATCGCCAAGGGCGTGCGGCGCCAGAAGAGCCGTCTCGGCGGATCGCTCGAACCGTTCGCCGAGCTGCGCGTCGCGCTGGCCCACGGCCGGACGTTCGAGATCGTGACCCAGGTGAGCGTCGGCCACGCCTGGCTGCGCCTCCGCGACTCGCTTGAATCGGCGGCCACGGCCTGGTACCTCGCCGAGCTCGCGGAACGCTCGATCGAGGAGGGCGGGGTCGCCGAGTCGCACTACACGCTGCTCAAGCGGGCCTACGAGCTGCTCGACAGCGGGATGGGCCCGGGCCGCGTCGCCCGCTGGTACGAGATGCGCCTCGCCGACGAGCTCGGGATGCGGCCCGAGGTGGACCGCTGCGTCGAGTGCGACCGGATGCTCGAATCGAGCGAGACGTTCCGCTGGGTGCCGGCCATCGGCGGGGTGCTCTGCGAACGCCACCCTGGGCCGGCCGCGTGGCGGACGGAGCTCTCGCTCGAGGCGCTCAAGCTGCTGAAGGCCTACCAGCGGCTCGATGCCGAAGCCCTCGCCGGCCTGCGCCTGGCCCCCGAGACGGAACGCGAGACCGAAACCGCGATGCGCGAGTTCATGCGCCACGCCCTGGAGCGCGAGCCGCGCTCACTGGCGTTTCTCGACGAGGTTCGCGTCGGGCACTGACGGGGTCGAGTGGCGGGGATCGGCGGCCGCGCTGGAGCCGCTCACCTGGTCCGTTGTCACGCACAACCACGAACCGACGCCCCGCGCCGCGCCGGCGTCATCATCGACGAAGCTCCTGGGCCAGGTTTTGGCTGCGTTCAGTCTCAGATAGTCACCCGCGGAATTGATGTGACCGTTTGATCGCGCCGACCATTGAGGGTCCGGTTCGCGGCGCCTCATCTGAGTCGTGGCGCGGTTCAAACCGGCCGCGCCGAGCAACTCGGCCTCAGGCGAGTCAGGCCGTGACTCGAACGAGCCGTGGAAGGGCGGTAGGAGCGAACGGGGAGTCTCGTCGAGTCCGGGGATGACTCAATGTGACTCGACCCGGTGCCGTGCCGCCGGCCCGCGGGTTCCGCGTGCGACAATCGGGCCATGACTTCCCCTGTGGCGCCCCCTGATGCCGACGCGGCCGACGACCCGGGTCCCGCCGTCGCCAACCTCGAGACGATCGTCTCGCTGAGCAAGCGCCGCGGCTTCGTCTTCCCGAGCTCGGAGATCTACGGCGGCATCAACGCCGTCTGGGACTACGGGCCGCTCGGCGTGGAGCTGAAGAACAACGTCAAGCGCGCCTGGTGGCGGTCCATGGTCCAGCTGCGGGACGACATCGTCGGTCTCGACGCCGGGATCCTCATGGCGCCGCAGGTCTGGGTCACGTCCGGGCATGTCGGCTCGTTCTCGGACCCGCTCGTCGAGTGCCAGACCGACCATCGCCGCTTCCGGCTCGACGAGCTGCCCGGCGCCGAGGACCTGACGGCTGCCGATCTCGAGGATCCGACGGTCGTCGCGCGGCTCGGGCTGAAGTGCCCGGTCGACGGCGGCCCGCTGTCCGCGCCGCGGCGCTTCAACCTGATGTTCCAGACCTACATGGGCCCGGTCCAGGACGAGGGCTCGATCATCTACCTGCGGCCCGAGACGGCCCAGGGCAGTTACGTCAACTTCAAGAACGTCCGCGAGACGAGTCGCAAGAAGATCCCGTTCGGGGTCGCCCAGATCGGCAAGAGCTTCCGCAACGAGATCAGTCCCGGCAACTTCGTCTTCCGGATGCGCGAGTTCGAGCAGATGGAGATGCAGTACTTCGTCCGGCCGGTGGACGGGGCAGCGGCTGCGTTCGAGGAGTGGCTGCCACGCCGGTTCGAGTGGTACCAGCAGTTCGGGGTCACGCCGGCGCGCCTGCGCCTGCGCGAGCATCGGCCGGACGAGCTGGCGCATTACGCCAAGAAGGCGGTCGACGTCGAATACCGCTTCCCGTTCGGCTGGAAGGAGCTCGAAGGCGTCCACAACCGGGGCGACTTCGACCTGTCGCGCCATGCCGAAGCGTCGGGCGAGAACCTCGAATACTTCGATCCCGCGACCGAAGAGCACTTCATCCCCTGGATCGTCGAAACGGCAGCCGGCGCCGATCGGGCGGCGTTCACGTTCCTCATCGACGCCTATCGCGAGGAAGAGGTCCGTGGCGAGACGCGGGTCTCGCTGGCGCTGCATCCCCAGCTCGCGCCGTACAAGGTCGCGGTGCTGCCGCTGCTGAAGAAGCGACCGGAGATCGTCGAGCTCTGCCATCGCATCAAGGCCGACCTGCAGCGCGACATGATGGCGGTCTACGACGACACGGCCTCGATCGGGAAGCTGTACCGACGGCAGGACGAGATCGGGACGCCGTGGTGCATCACGGTCGACGTCGATTCGCTCGAGGACCAGGCGGTCACGGTTCGCGACCGGGACTCGATGACCCAGGAGCGGGTCTCGGTGGACCGGGTGGCGGGGCTGATCCGCGAGCGGCTCGCGGCGTCCGCCGGCTGATCGCGGGGCGGCCACGAACGAACCGAGGTCCCCGGGCGCACCCGACGTGTCCGGCGCCGCGGCGACCGGCGGTCGATCGGTCGGCCTCCGGATCCCGCCTGGGCGCGTCAGGCTGTGGGGCATCGGGCTCTTCCTGATCGGGCTCGCCCCGATCGTCGCGGCGCCGTTCTACGGGTTCCACGACTGGCCGGCGTTCTGGTCGGCGGGCACGGTCGTCGGAACGAGCGACCTGGTCGATGGGGCGCGGCTGATCGCCTGGCAGACGGCCCACGGACTGGCGATCGGGGTCTTCCCGTACCTGCCGGCTGCGGCGCTCGTGCTCTGGCCGTTCGCCCACCTGCCACTGGACGTGTCGTTCTGGCTGCATGCGGCGCTGATGCTCGCCAGTGCGCTCCTGGCCGCCCGAATCGCGGCGCGGGTATTCGGCCTGCCACTCTGGCTGGCCGTGGTCTCGACGCTGGGCTGGGCGCCGCTGACGGCGGCGATCGTCATCGGCCAGAACACGCCGCTTGCCCTGCTGCTGGCGATGGTCGCGATCGAGGGCCTCGTGCTGAGCGAACCGGCCCGGTCGGCGGGCGGGGAACAGGCACGACGTCCACCGGGATCACTTCGAGCCGGCCTCGGCACCGCGTTCCTGCTCTACAAGCCGACCCTGGCGCTCCCGCTCATCGGCCTGTTCGTGCTGCGCCGCCGCTGGATCGCACTGGCCGTCGTCGCGGCGTCGCTCCCGCTCTGGTACCTGGGCGGCGTCATCGCCGCCGGCGGGGACCTCGGCTGGCCGGCCGTCTGGGTCAACACGATTCGCAGCTATCTCGCGGACGACGCGGCCCACAACATCGACAAGGCGATCAGCCTGCCGGGCGTGATGGCGCGCCTGCCCGTGTCATCGACGGTGGCGCTCCTGGCGGGGCTGGTCCTCGTGGTGCTCGCCATTCCGCGGTTGATCCGGGCCCCGATTCGCGAGGCGGCCGCGGGCGCCTGCCTGGTCGGCCTCGCCGCGAGCCCCCATGCGTGGGGTTACGACGCAGCCCTGATGCTGCCGGCCGTCTGGTGGGCGCTCGGTGGCGGCCTCACGGAGCCGTGGCGGACGCGCCTGATCGTCGCGGCGTACCTGCTCGTGCCGTTCTGGCTCATCTCGGCCCAGACCCAGATCAGCACCGTCGCGATCGTCGTCATCGGCGGCGCGGTCGTCTGGCTCAGCGGCCGCTGGCGGGGCGATTACTCGTTCGTGTCGGCCCCGTCCTCGGCGGCCTCGGCCGCGACCGCACCGGCGCCGGCCGGTCCCGGAACGGCCACGCCACTCGCCCCGAGCGAGCGCGGCTCCTTGCCCTTGGGCCAGTAGAGTTCCTTCTTGATCTGCGCCTCGGGATAGCCGCGCGCCAGCAGCGTTTCGTCGGCAGCCAGGATCATGTCCGGATTGCCGCAGATGTAGGCGATCGAATTCGCGGGGGTCAGGCGGTACTCCTCGAACGCGCGGTCGAGGACGGCCTCGGTCCGGCCCGTCCAGCCGGTCCAGCCGGCGTTGGCCGGATCGTTCGGCCGCGAGACCGTCGGGATGTAGACGACGGGGTATTCGCCCGATGCCTGCCAGCCCTCGACGAGATCGCGATAGCCGAGGTCCGCGACGTAGCTGACGCCATTGATGAACACGGCCCGGCGCGGCCGCCCCTCGCGGAGCATCGCCCGCATCATCGCCACGAACGGGGCATTGCCGGTCCCGGTCGAGATGAAGACGTGGGTCCGGTCGTCCTCGGGCTCAAGGGTGAACTTGCCCTTCGGCCCGATCATCCGCATCCCGTGCCCGACCGGCAGGCGCCACAGCAGTGGCGTGAACTGGCCGCCCTGCACGAGCCGCACGTAGAACTCGTAGCCGCCGCTGCCGGCCGTGGCCGGATCCGAAGCCACGGAGTAGGGCCGCTGGACGATCTTCCCGTCCACGAAGACGCCGATCGTCATGTACTGGCCGGGTTCGTAGGGGGTCGGCTCGCCGTCGAACCGGACCCAGAAATAGGCCAGGCTCCGGTGCACGTCGTCCCGGCGGACGACCATCGCGTTGTACTGCGGAGCGTCCGGCTCGATCACGCGCGGATCGGCGACGCCGAGTTCGGTCATGGGCTGGCGGTTCTCCAGTTGCTGCGGTCGCTCGGATGGTACCGCCGCCGCCCGGGCCGTGTGCCTGCCGGAAGGCCCGTGCGTGCCTGACGTTGGGCCCGTGCGGGCCGGTCCACGGGAGGTCCGGGTACAATCGACGGGTTCGAATTCGTTCATGACGCTGCCCAGCGAGGGCGTCGGTTGCCGCTACGTGCCCCGGTTGCCGCCCACGCCTGGGCGCCCGCTCGACCGGAGGTCACCAGATGGCTCAGTCTGCCGCCCCGCCTGCCGACCGCAAGCACCGTGCCGCGCGCCGCTACATCTACGCCTTCGGGGGCGGTCGGGCCGAGGGTGACGCCTCGATGCGTAACCTGCTCGGCGGCAAGGGCGCCGGCCTCGCGGAGATGACGGCGGCTGGCCTGCCGGTGCCGCCCGGATTCACGATCACGACCGAAGCCTGCAACGACTACTTCGCGGCCGGCGAGCGACTCCCCGACGGCCTCTGGGACGATGTCATCGAGGCGATCCAGGCGGTCGAGGCCGAGTCCGGCAAGGGCTTCGGGGATGCCCGCAACCCGCTCCTCGTCAGCGTCCGTTCCGGCGCCCGATTCTCGATGCCCGGGATGATGGACACGGTCCTCAATCTCGGCCTCAACGAGGACACCCTGAACGGTCTCGTCGCGCTGACGAGCAACGAGCGCTTCGGCTGGGACTCGTACCGGCGGTTCATCCAGATGTTCGGCCGGATCGTCATGGGCGTGGACGGCGAGCTGTTCGAGCACGCGCTCGACGCCGCCAAGAAGTCGCATGGAGCGGCGGCCGACACGGATCTCGATGCCGCCGCCCTGCGCGAGCTCGCCACGGAATTCCGGGGGATCGTAAAGCACGAGACCGGCCGGGAGTTCCCGGCGGACCCCCGGGAGCAGCTCGAGCTCGCCATCAAGGCCGTCTTCGCCTCGTGGTTCGGCAAGCGCGCCCACGACTACCGCGCGTTCAACCACATCGCGGACGATCTCGGGACGGCCGTGAACGTCATGACGATGGTCTTCGGCAACATGGGCGACGACTCCGGCACGGGCGTCGCGTTCACCCGCGACCCGAACACGGGCGCCAAGGAGCTCTACGGCGAGTTCCTGACGAACGCCCAGGGCGAGGACGTCGTCGCCGGCATCCGCACGCCGCGCAAGATCGCCGAGCTGCGCGATGCCATGCCCGAGGTCTACGACGAGTTCCAGCGGATCGCCGAGCGCCTGGAGCGCCACTATCGCGACGTCCAGGACCTCGAATTCACGATCGAGCGCAAGCGGCTCTACATGCTCCAGACCCGGAGTGCAAAGAGGACGGCCGCCGCGGCCGTCAAGATCGCCGCGGACATGGTCGACGAGGGCATCCTGACCCGTCGCGAGGCCCTCGCCCGGATCGAGCCCGCCCACGTTGACCAGCTGCTGCGCGACCAGTTCGATCCGGCCGGGCTGCGGGCGGCCGTCCACCTGGCCCGGGGCCTCAATGCCTCGCCGGGCGCGGCCGTCGGCAAGGTCGTCTTCGATGCCGATCGCGCCGCCGAGGCGGCCGGCCGGGGCGAGAAGATCGTCCTCGTCCGGATCGAGACGTCGCCCGACGATTTCCACGGCATGGCCGCGAGCCAGGGCGTCCTGACGGCCCGGGGCGGCGCCACGAGCCACGCTGCAGTCGTCGCCCGCCAGATCGGCAAGCCCTGCGTGGCCGGCGTCAACGAACTCGTCATCGACTATCGCTCGCGAACGGCCGAGATCAACGGCCGGACGTTCGCCGAGGGCGACTGGATCAGCCTCGACGGCTCGACGGGCGACGTCTACCTCGGCGCCGTGGCGACGGTCGAGGTTCGCTTCGAGGACCAGGCGGGGCTCCAGAAGATCCTCGGCTGGGCCGATGCAGAGCGCCGCCTCGAGGTCTGGACGAACGCCGACAAGCCCGAAGAGGCGGCGCTCGCCCGCCGCTATGGCGCGCAGGGCATCGGCCTCTGCCGGACCGAGCACATGTTCCGCGAGGGCGAGCGTCTCGAGATCGTGCGCGGCGCGATCCTCGTCGCCTTCGAGGCGACGCGCGCCAAGGACCGGCGCGCGGCGGGGGAGACGCTGACGCCCGAACAGGCCGCCGCGGTCGAGGAGTTCGACGCGGCCATCGGCAAGCTCGAGAAGCTCCAGCAGGGCGATTTCGAGGGGATCCTCGCGGCCATGGACGGGTTGCCGGTCGTGATCCGGCTGATCGACCCGCCGCTCCACGAGTTCCTGCCGAGCCACGAGGAGCTCATCGAAACGGTGACCCGTCTCCGAACCCTGGAGACGCCGGAGAACGAGCCCGAATACGCCGAGGCGCGCCGGCTCCTGGCCGCCGTCGAGGCGCTGCGCGAGCAGAACCCGATGCTCGGGCTGCGGGGCATCCGCCTCGGCCTGATGATCCCAGACTTCGTGAAGATGCAGACCCGGGCGATCCTGAACGCGGCGATCGCCGTCCGTGGCCGCGGTGGCGATCCGCGACCCGAGATCATGATCCCGCTCGTCGGTCACGTGAACGAGCTGGCCCAGACGCGGACGATCCTCGAGGCCGAGGCCGCCAAGGTCCAGGCCGCGGCCGGCGTGACCGTCGACTACAAGTTCGGGACGATGATCGAGGTCCCTCGCGGGGCGCTGACGGCCGATGCCATCGCCCGCGAGGCCGCCTTCTTCAGCTTCGGCACGAACGACCTGACGCAGATGACCTTCGGCTACAGCCGCGACGATGCGGAGGGCGGCTTCCTGCTGGCCTACGTCGAGCGGAAGATCCTGCCGGCCAACCCGTTCCAGACGCTCGACATCGACGGCGTCGGCCAGCTGATGCGGATCGCGGTCGAGAAGGGCCGCCAGACCCGGCCGGACATCAAGATCGGGATCTGCGGCGAGCATGGCGGCGATCCGGCGTCGATCGCGTTCTGCGAGTCGCTCGGCCTCAACTACGTCTCGTGCTCGCCGTACCGGGTGCCGATCGCCCGACTGGCGGCGGCCCAGGCGGCGCTCAGCGGTGCGGCCGAACGGGACAAGTAGCGGGACGGGGAACGGGCCAGGGCCGGTTCAGCCGAGACGGTGGAGCGGCCCGAGGAGGCCGCCCCCACCAATGGAGCAGCCTCCTCGCCTCGAGCGATGGACCGGCTGGCGGCTACGAAATCACGCGATGCGACACCCGGTCGGCACTGCTGTCGAAGTTCGCGTCGCCGAGGTACGTCACGGTCACCGTTCGCAGGCCCACGCTCACGGACGTCAGCGTGCACATCCCCGCAGCGAGGCTGGCGGTGCAGGTCGCCGAGCCGTCGGAGACTCGGACCAGGCCCGTCGGGGTCCCCGCACCAGGGAAGCGAACGCCGACGGTCCAGGTCACGACGTATGGCTGGTTGACTCGACTTGGGACGACCAGCGCAATGGCATTGGTGATCGTCGTCCTGGTCTGGGCCCGGTCCACGCCATGCTTTGCCGTCCCGTGGCTTGAGGCAAACGTGGCGTTGCCCGCGTAGGTTGCCGTGATCGTCTTCGATCCGGCGGTCGTGGACGTCATGAGGCAGGAAGCGAATCCGAGCAACAGGTTGCCGGAGCACGTGCCCCCGGTGCCGTCCGAGACGTTGACCACGCCGGTCGGGATGCCGAAGGTCGAGGTGACGCTGACCGTGACCAGGTAGCCCTCACCGACGTCCGTGGTGGGCGGCCCCTTGATCTTGACCGCGGTGGTCGTTGGCCGCGGGGATGGCAGGCTGACGGTGACCGTGAAGTGTGTCTGGCTGGCGTGGTTGCCTGCCGCATCCACGGCGTCGCAGGAGACGGTCGTCGTGCCGAGCGGGAAGGTGCTGCCCGACGCCGGCACACAGGTCACGGGAACCGTGCCGTCGACCGCGTCGGTCGCGATCGGCTTGGTGTACGTCACGCTGGCGCCGCCCAGACCGGTGGCATCCGCCGTCACGGGACCGTGCGGGGCGATGACGGGCGGGGTGACGTCCTCGACGCCGGTGCACGCCCCGGCGAGGTTGGACGTGGTCAGCCACGGGCTGAACGTCACGAGGCCGGTGACGGAGGTGCCACTGCCGGGACCGTCGCCGCTCGGGCCGTTGGCGGCTCCCCACCAGTTGCAGGTCCCGTCCAGTGTCCCGGTGTCCGGCCATGCGAGGCCGGCGGAAGCGCCGGACAGGTTGTTCCTGATGACCGTGGATCCGGCCGCGGTGACACCCGATCCCGCCTCAAAGACCACGGCCGGAGTCGTTGAGCCCGCGACCACGTTGTGGTCGATCGCGATGGCGCCCGAGTAGGAGCCGGCCCCGACCCGGATACTCGAATCGAGCGCACCCGTGACGGTGTTGCCAGTCACGACCGCCCCGGTTGTGGCGCCGCCGTTGCTCCCCCCGAACGCATTCGAGAACCGGACGCCACGAAATGCGCCGGTCAGCGAGTTCCCGCTGACCGTGACGTGGTGATTGCCCTTGCCGATGAAGATCGCGGAGCCGGCTCCATTGAACGTGCCCGTGTTGTTCAGGACGTCCACCGGATCGGCCTCGATCACCACGAGGAGCGTCGCCTCGTTGACCGCCTGGTTGCCGGAGACGGTCACAGCACCCCAGTTCAGATTGATGTCGGCGTTCAGATTGCCGCTGAACTTGTTGTCCTTGACCGTCTTGATCGTCGTATCGGGTGAGACGGCCCAGATGTGGCCGGAATTGGGATCCGTGTTGTTGTTGAGGAACAGATTGCGCTCGGCGAGCATCGACTTCAGGAGGCTGCTGCCGTCGACCTCCAGGCCGAAGTAGCCGTTCTCGAGTACCGAATTGCGGACGGTGAGACCGTTGTTCGTGCCAGCGCTCGCGTAATCGGCAAGCACGCCGTGCCCGGATCCAGCGGCGTCGAAGAGGAACCCGTCGAGGGTGACCTTGCCGGCCGTCACGTCGAGCTTGACGACCGACTCCGTCGCGCTGGTGCCGGGCCGCCCGGCCGTGCTTCCGTCGATGCCGACCTTCGCCCCGTTGATCGTGACGACCTTGTCGGCGCTGATGGTCTCGGCCCCGTAGGAACCGGCGGCGACGATCACCTGGCCGCCGGACGTGACCTGGTTGACGGCTGCCTGGATCGTCTTCTTGGGTGAACTCGCGTCGCCCGCGTTGGCGTCGGTGCCGAAGTTGGCGTCGGCGTAGCAGATCGTCGTGCAGTCCGGCTCGAAGCCGTCGGTGTAGCCCGCCAAGACGGTCGATGGCGCGGACTGCTTGACCGCGCTGTAGCTCAGGTCATCGAAGTAGAAGCCCGCTGCGGCGGTATCGGTGAACGCGCCAAAGCCGCTGGCTCCAGAGCCGGATCGCCAATAGAGGCGGTTGCTCAGCGCATACGTGAAGGCGTTTCCGTTGCGGTAGCCCTCGAATGTGCCGAAGGTCATCCCTCCGAGCGGGTTTGCCACGGCCACACCATCGAGCGACACGGCGAACGTGTCGTTGCCGTTCCCATTAGTGAATTTCGCGACGATGTCCAGCCGGTGCCATGCGGTCCGCGAGATGGCACTTGCGATCACCTGCGTCGCCAGGAAATTCCCGGTGACTCCGTCAGGCTCGCTCGCGCGAAGCATCAGCCCGCCGTCCCCGTCGGCCTTGTTCGTGATCGCGAGGAACGTGTTGCGGTCGTCGCCGGCTGTGGTTCCGAGGTCGACTTCGATGTTGGAGCCATCGGCAGTCGCACTGCCCGACTTGAACCACAGGGTGGCGTTGAATTGGTCCGCGCCCGCACTCGACGACGGCTGGCCGGCGGATACGGTGAGGCCGGGGCCGAACGGCCAGCCACTGAAGGCACCGTTGTTGCCGCCGTTGACGGTGCTGTTGGAGACGCGCCACGATCCCACGCCTGTATGCGCGTGGGAGCCGGACTGGTCAACGACCTGGTCCACGCCTGACGAGATCGCGCCGGTCCCGCCCGACCAGCCCCCATCCTGGCCCTGGATCGAGCCCGGGCTCGACGCAGCGGCACTGCCGGCCAGCCCCGGCAAGAGGCCCGCGGTCAAGGCCAGGACGGCGGCCAGTACGGAGAGGCGGCGCGGGAACATCGATTCGGTCCTCCTGCCGCAGGCTGGAACAGCGTGGGCGTTCTGGGCGCCCCCGGATTCAGCGTGCGAGCGGATCTCGTGCGTGCCCGGCGCAGCCGTCATCGGGCGCCGTGGGCCAATCAAGTGACGGTGTGGCCGCGCAGTATCGCATGCAACAATCGAACGGGCCCAGCGCCTTGCAATCGGGCGACAGAACCGCACCACACCGCACCGCAGTCCACCAGGTCTGCCGTCGGCCCCGGCCACCTGACGGAGTGACGTCGGCGGGTATTCGGGCGGTCGGCGCGCGGCTACCATTCGACCATGAGCCTCGAGTTCCGGCTGATGACCGCATTCGACGTGTATCAGTCGTATCGATCGATCCGCGAGGTGGCGCTGGCGGCGGAGGCGGCCGGCTTCACCGGACTCGCGCGCGGTGACCACCTCCTGTCCGTCGACGGCAACCACGACCAGTCCGTGACCGAGGCGTGGACCTGCATCGCCGGTCTTGCCCGCGAGACGACGACTCTCCGGTTCGCCACGCTCGTCTCCCCGGCGACGTTCCGCTATCCGGCCGTCCTGGCGCGGACCGTCGCGACCGTCGACGAGATGAGCGACGGTCGGGCCGAGGTCGGCATGGGCGCCGGCTGGTACGTGCCGGAGCACGACGACCTGGGGATCCCGCTGTCCTCGTGGCCGGAGCGCTTCGACGTCCTGGAGGAGCAGCTCGCCATCGTGCGCGGACTCTTCACCCAGGAATTGTTCGACTTCGACGGGCGCTACTACCACCTCCACGACGCGCGGCTCGGACGCAGCTTCGTCCAGCGGCCGAACCCGCCGATCATCGTCGGCGGCAATGGCAAGCCACGGACGATCAGGCTGGCCGCGCAGTACGCGGACGAGCTCAACCTCGACCAGGTCGGCGACCTCGTCGAGTGCGCCCGGATCTACGCGCAGCTCGCGGCGGACCTCGCGGCCATCGGCCGACCGGACGACGCGGTCGTGCGCTCGAACATCCTGCTCCTGCCGGTCGGCCAGGTGGCCGCCATGGGCGAGAAGCTCGCGGCCTACGAAGCGGCCGGCGTCCAGCGGCTCTACATCCGGGTCAATGCCGCGACTCCGATCGGCGAGCTGGCCGAATTCGGGCGCCGCTGGATCACGTAGCGCCGGCCACTGAACGGCTCCCGGACCGGCCACGGGCCACGACCACGACCGGCGGCCGGGTCCGGCCGCAACCCGTCCCACTCTCGAGGTGATGCGTGTCCAGCCAGCCGACGCTCCGCGAGCGGATCCTCCGCGGCGACCTCCTGATCGGGACGTTCCTCAACCTGGGTTCGCCCGTGTCGGTCGAGCTCGCCGGTCGCGCCGGGTTCGACTGGGTCCTGATCGATCTCGAGCATGGTTCCGGGACCGAGGCGGACCTGCTGATCCAGCTCTACGCGGCGTCGACCGCCGGTGCGAATGCGCTCGTGCGGGTCGAATCGAGCTCGCGTCTGCGGTTCGGTCGGGCGCTCGATCTCGGGGCCCCCGGGATCATGGTCCCGCGCCTCGAGACGGTCGCGGAGGTCCGCGAGGCTGTCTCGTTCCTGCGCTGGCCGCCTGACGGGATCCGCGGCGTCGCCCTGAGCACGCGCGGCGCGGATCTCGGGGCCTGAAGCATGGCGAGGTCGCAACGCGGAGCCAGCGCCACTCGCTGATCGTCCAGGTCGAGAATCCGTCGATGGTCGCGAATGCCGCCGAAGTCGCCGCGATCGATGGCGTCGACGTCCTGTTCGTCGGGCCGACCGACCTGACGCACAGCCTGGGCGTCCCGGGCGACTTCGCGAGTCCCGTCTACCTCGCGGCACTGCGCACCGTGGTGGAGGCCGCGCGCGGCGCGGGCAAGGAAGCGGGAATCCTGCTGCGCAAGGTCGAGGACCTGGAGCGCCACATCGAGCTCGGCTTCCGGTTCATCGGCGTCGGCTCGGACTCGGCGTTCATCGCGGACGGCGCGGCGACGGTCGTCGCTCGCAGCCGAGAGCTCGCCTCGCGCTGAGCACTGCCTCGGGGGAAGTGGCGCCGCGCCCGTCGCAGACCTTGGCGCCTGGTCAAGCGGGTGTGGCGCGCCCAGCTGCGCTCCGGCGGACGCCTCGCCTCACCCCGATTGCCCCACCTCGCGGTTCGACCGTACGATGATGGCGCCGCCATGGACCGACCCTGATCTCGCATGCCCGATCCGATTCCGACCGACGACCTCTATGCCCGGCTCGACGTCCCGGTCGACGCCGATCGCGTCACGATCGAGCGGGCCTGGCGCGCCCAGCTGAAGCGGCACCACCCCGACATCGCCGGCGCGACCTCGCTGGAGATCGCCAAGCGCATCAACGTGGCGCACGACTGGTTGAGCCAGCCCGAGCTCCGGTCCCGCTACGACGAGGCACGCGCGGCCAGGGCGATGCGGTCGGGGACGGCGCGGGCGCCCGCCGCTCGCCGCCGCCGTGCCCCGAGTTCGCCGTACCGCACGCCCGAGCCACCGCGGCCGGCCGGTCCGGATGAGCTCGACGGCGTCTTCGGCCTCGTGGCGCCGGCCGTCCGGTCGCTGCTCGCCCAGGCGGCGGCCCTGACGAGGGACGACATGGACCGCCTGTCCGTGTCGGACCCGCAGGCCTTCCCGACGGCGCTCCGGCGCCTCGTTCCGACGGAGCTGTGGCGCCGCGTGGCCCTGCTCGACGAGCGACTCACCGGGCTCCTGGGCGAGCCCGCCTGGGAGGACCCGCGGCTCGGCGGCTCCGCTCGGGGGATCGCCCGGGTCGTGATCCTCGAGCCGTTCCTCCTCCACCAGCTCGACGACGCCGAGGAGCTCCTCGAGCAGTTGCGTCGGGGCTGGGAATCGGCCGTCAACCAGCCGCGCTACGGGCCGAACACGCGCGGCGTCCGCCTCCTGATCGACCGCTTCCGATCGGCCACGCTCGAGGAGGCCCGGGTGCTGGCGGCCGGCTGGGCCGCCCTGGGCGGCGACGACGAGCCGTGGCCCGCGCAGGCCTGGCCCGACGACTACACGGCCCTCCGCGTTTCCGCGGCCCTTGCCCGGCGCGATGGCGCCGCGGCGCCCCGATTGACGGGCCTCGAGCCGGCCGAAGAGGCGACGCTTCGGGCCGCCTTTGCGCGCATGGCCCACGTCGCGGCGCTTCGACCGATCTTTCCGGTTCGGGCGTATGCCCCGTACCAGCGGATCTGGGATGCCGTTGTCCGGCCGTGGCGGGGCATGGCCGCCGAGACCCAGGCCCCGACCGTCCGGCGCGCCTGAGTCGGGGGCACCGGCCGGGGCGCGGCTAGATTCCGGGGGCTTCCGCGGCGCCGGGCGACGCCGGGGCCGGGCCGGCCTCGCCGAAGATCTCGGCGGCCGCCTCATCGGCCGCCAGCTCGTCGCCCGCGAGGCCTTCGGCGCCGGGCGGTTCGGCCGCCCCGATCTCGGCGGCCCCGATCTCGCCGGCGTGGGCCGCGGCCGCGACCCACCCGTCGTAGTGCGTCAACTGCGGGAATTTCCTCGCCACGACGCCCACGCCGACGAGGCAGAGCAGCCCACCGCTGACCACGGAGAACTGCGTCCCGACGAGGGCCGCGACGGCCGTGGACTCGAGGTCGCCGAGGCGCGGGCCGCCGGTCACGACCATGATGTGGATCGCCGAGAGGCGGCCGCGCAGGTTCTCGGGCACGCCCGTCTGGAGGATCGTCCCGCGAAAGACGGCGCTGATGACGTCGGCCGAGCCCGCGATCGCGAGGAACAGCAACGCCAGCGGGAACGAGACGGTGACGAGGCCGAAGCAGGCAATCGCGATGCCCCAGACCGCGACGGCGATCAGCACGGCCCGGCCCTGCAGGCGAACCCGCGCCACCCAGCCCGTCAGGAGCGCGCCGATGAGCGCACCCACGGCGACGGCCGAGGTCATCAGCCCGACCCCGGCGGCCCCGACGTGGAAGACGTTGATCGCCAGGATCGGGAAGAGCGCGACCGGCAGGCCGAAGATCATGGCGTCGAGGTCGATGACGAAGGTGCCGAGAATCGCCGGCATGCCCCGCACGTACTGCAGCCCCTCGCGCACGGCCTTCATGCCGGGCCGCGCCGCCTGGCCGATGGGCGGCATCGGCGCGATCAGGAGCAGTGCCAGGATCGAGGCCCCGAAGGTGACCGCGTCCGTGGCATAGGCCGCTCTCAGGCCGAAGGCTGCGATCAGGACGCCGCCGATCGCCGGGCCGATGACGCTCGAGAGCTGGAAGCCGGCCTGGCTCAATGAGATCGCCTCGCCCATCTCGCTGCGGGGGACGAGCCGGAAGATCGCCGACGAGCGGGCGGGCTGGTCGATCGCCGAGATCATCCCGGCCACGAGCGCGACGCCGTAGATGAGCAGGATGGATGGGTCCGGGAGGCCGGCGATCAACGCGAGGGCGGTGCTGCAGAAGAGCAGGCCGGTCTGCGTCAGGAGGAGGAGACGCCGCCGATCGACCGCATCGGCCACGGCGCCGCCCCAGAGCGACAGCGTCAGGAGGGGAATGAGCTGGACGATCGCCAGGCCGCCGATCGCCAGCGGCGAGCCCGTCAGCACATACAGCTGGTAGGGCAGCGCCACGAGGGTGATCTGGCGCCCGATGTTGCTGATGACCTGGCCGGTCCAGATCAGCCGGAAGTCGCGATGCCGCCGGAGCGGTCCCGTGTCGACGATCAGCCCGCGGAGGCGATTCACGTGCGGTTCACGGGCGCTGTCACCGACGCTCGGCCGGCTCGGCGCCTGCACTCGAACATGACGACAGTGTGCGCGACCCTGAACCGGTCAGCCGGTCTTGCGGGCCTTCCAGATCTCCTCGGCGGGCCAGCGCCGCGCCCATTCGGCCGTGTGGTACACGTAGCGCGTCGTCGCGCCGGCGGGCGGTCGGATCTCGATCAGGTCCTCCACCTCGAACCCGCTCCGCCGCAGCAGCCGGATCATGTCGCCGTAGCCAAGGTGGAACTCGACACCCGGCTCGTCCGGCCACTCGAAGCGGTGCATCCCGAAGTACGGCCGCAGCAGGCGGTCGGCCGGCGGACCCTCCTCGTCCGGGACGGCCAGCATCCAGATCGTGCCGTTGACGAGAGCGATCAGCTCGCCGCCAGGCCGGAGCAGGCGGGCGGCCTCCGGGATCCAGCGGTACGGGTCGGCCCAGATGCTCGCGCCGTACTCGCTGATCGCCAGGTCGAAGCTTGCGTCGGGCAGCGGAACCGCTTCGGCGTTGCCGTGGAGCAGCGGGAAGTGGAGATCGTGCTCGGCCTGGAGTGCACGCGCCGTCTCCAGCTGCTTCTCGGAATTGTCGATGCCGACGGGTCGAGCGCCCCGCCGCGCCAGCCACGACGAGATGTAGGCGGTCCCGCAGCCGAGCTCGATGACATCGAGGCCATCGACATCGGGCAGGACGTGCAGCTCGCGTTCCGGCACGCCCCAGACGCCCCACGTCGGCTCAACCTTGGCCCAGTTGCGGTGCCCGGCCGCGACGTAGTTCGCCGCCTCGACGTCCCAGTAGGCGCGGTTCCGTCGGACGTGCTCGGGCAGGTCGTCGTCGTGCATCCGCGCAGCAGACTCGACCTGCCGGTCGATGTCAAGGCGGTGCTGCCCGTGTGAACGGTGCTGCCGGAACTCGCCCACGATCCGGTCGGGCTACAGTGGGCAGCCCGACCCAATCGTTCCCCGGGAGCAGCACATGGACGACGCCACGCGATCGAACGCCGACGACCGGCCGGCCTCGGTGACCGACACGCCGGCGGCCGACGAGGCCTCCCCATCGTCGCTCGCCCGCGGCCTGGACCCCGAGTTCCGGGCCCTGCTGCTCGATATCTACGCCCGGACGCGGACGATCGCGGTCGTCGGCGCTTCGGGCGATGAATCGAAACAGGCCAATCGAATCCCGGCGTACCTCCAGGGCCAGGGCTACCGAATCCTGCCCGTGAGCCCGCACGGCGACGAGCTCTTCGGCGAGCGCGTGTATCGGACGCTGGCCGACATCGAGGAGCCGGTTGACGTCGTGGACGTGTTCCGCCCGTCGGCCGAAACCCCCGACATCGCCCGCCAGGCCGTCGCCATCGGGGCCCGGGTCCTGTGGCTCCAGTACGGCATCGAATCCGACGAGGCGCGCCAGATCGCCGAGGCGGGCGGCCTGACCGTGATCATGAATCGCTGCATGGGCGCGACCCACGGGCTCCTCGGTCTCGGCCCCGGGCCGCACGCGCACTAGGCGCTCGCGGGGCCCGGCGCCACACGACCGTCAGGTCGGGTTGCCGAAGTCGACCTCGCGGGCCTTGACCGTCCCGGCCGTCCGCCCGGGCGCCTTGTGGTAGGTCCAGTACAGGTTCGTGTGGGCGATGACCAACTCCGGCGGCGGTGCGCCCCAGGCCGTCTGGTCCTCCGTCGTGTGGGCGTCGCTGACGAGGATCGCGTCGTAGCCCCGGACGATCGCGCCGTGGAGTGTCGAGCGGATGCACTCGTCCGTCTGCGCGCCGGCCACAACCAGCCGCCCGATTTCGAGGGCCGCGAGGACCGTCTCGAGGGTCGTCTCCTCGAACGCGTCCGCGTAGTGCTTCTCGACCAGCGGCTCGGCGCTGCCGGGTGCCAGTTCAGGCACGATCTGCCAGTCGTCACTGCCCCGGGCGAGATGCTCGTCGGAGTGCTGGACCCAGACGACGGGGATCCGTTGCAGCCGCGCCTGCTCGACGAGACTGGCGATGTTCGCGATCACCGCGTCACGCTCGTACGACCCGCCAACCACGGCGTTCTGGACGTCGAGGATGAGGAGTGCGGTGTTCGGCCGGTGCTGGAGTGTGGTCATCGTCTCCTCTTCCCCGTGGGTCGGCGGCCGCCGTCGGCCGCCGGATCGATCGCTGCGCCAAGTGTTGTAGCTTTCGGGTCGGGGGGCAAGCGGCCGCGCGTTCCCGCGTGGAAGACGGCGCTGCGGTGATGGCGACGCCGGCGCTGGCGAACAGGGAAAGGACGCGCGAATCGGATGTCGACCTCCCGGCTGATCGGTGCCGTGCTGCTCGTGATCATCGGAGTGTTCTGGATCGGGCAGGGGATCGGGCTCCTGCCGGGCAGCGCGATGAGCGGCCAATCGTTCTGGGCGTTCGCCGGCGCAGCGCTCGCGGTCATTGGCGGGGTCCTGCTGTGGCGAGGAGTGGGCCCCTCGGCTCGCCGGCCCTGATCGCCGCCATGCGCCCGATCGGGCGATCCTCCGGCCCGCAAGCCCGCTAGGCTGTTCGCGAGCACGTGCCATCCGCCGATGATCGTGAGAGGAGCCGCATGGCCGACGTCGAGCACCTCGAGACCGGACTCCCACGCCAGGGCCACCGCCGGGAGGACGGGCCGCCGGGCCCGGTGGTGCTCGGCCAGGGCGACTATCGCTACGAGGTCTCAGGCGAGAACTGGGGCCGCCGGCCCGAAGGGTGGATCTATCGCGAGGCGACCGCCGTGGCCGTCGACCAGCGCGATCGGGTCTTCGTCTTCAATCGGGGGACGGCGCCGATGACCGTCTTCGACACGGACGGCAACATGCTCGACAGCTGGGGCCAGGGGATGTTCAGCAACCCCCACGGCATCACGGTCGCGCCGGACGGCAACCTCTTCTGCGTGGACAACGGCGACAGCACGGTCAAGAAATTCACGCCCGAGGGCCGGCTGCTACTGACCCTGGGCGAGGCGAACAATCCGAGCCCGCCGATGAGCAACCGCCCCTTCTGTTACCCCACGCACGTCGGCGTCGATCCCCGGACAGGCGAGTTCTACGTCTCCGACGGGTACTCGAATGCGGCTGTGCACAAGTACTCGCCGGAGGGTCGCCACCTGTTCACGTGGGGCGAGTCCGGTACGGACGAGGGCCAGTTCAACATCGTCCACAACGTCAAGATCGACCGGGACGGCTGGGTCTACGTGGCCGACCGGGAGAACCATCGCATCCAGGTCTTCAG
Organism: uncultured Chloroflexia bacterium; assembly: GCA_963716375.1. Classification (GTDB taxonomy): domain Bacteria; phylum Chloroflexota; class Limnocylindria; order Limnocylindrales; family CSP1-4; genus VGPE01. Next base: position 1,125,297 of record OY970306.1, read on the forward strand.
CTCGAAGGGCAAGTTCGAGACCCAGTGGGTCAACCTCTCGCGTGCCGCCTGTCTCGACATCGACACGAGCGGCGACCGGGACATCGTCTACATCGGCGAGTACTTCTCGGGCATCTCGAGCAACGACATCGCCACGAACCTCGGCCCGCGGGTGACGGTGATGACGACGGCCGGCAAGATTCTCGCCCGGGTCGGGACGCAGGCCTACGGCTCGCAGGTGGGGCGGTTCTTCTCGCCCCATGGCATCGCCGTCGACTCCAAGGGCAATCTGTACGTCGCCGAAGTCGCGCTCAGCGACTATGGACGGGGTTGGAACGCCGACCCGGAGTTGCGCTCGATGCAGAAGCTGGTCCGGGTGCCGGGCGCCTGACGATGACGGCCTGAAACGACCGGGAAGAGTGCGATCGTCGTGGCCGGGTCGGGCGAGGAGGAGGGGAGCATGACCGGGACGATGCGGCGGCTGCTGCGGTGGCTGCTGCTTGGCTGGCTGGTGAGCGTCGGCGTCTCCGTCGTCGCAGGGCTCCTGAGCGCGCAGCGGCAGGTCTCGACGGCCGACCCGACCAGCGACGAGATCGAGCTGTCGGGCATCTTCCGCTCGTTCGAGTTCGTCAGCACCTCGACCGCGTTCCGAGGCGGGACGATGGTCTGCTGGTACGGCGGCGGCAGCCTCGACCTGCGCGAGGCGACGCTCGATCCGGCGGGCGCCGTGTTGACCGTCCGGGCGATCTACGGTGGGGCGCAGGTCCTCGTCCCGGAGGACTGGCGGGTGACGACGGCGATCCGGGGCTTTGCCGGCGGGGCTGGCGACGATCGCGATGCGCTGGCCCAGGCGGACGACGCGCCACACCTGACGATCGAAGGGCTGGCGTTTTTCGGGGGCGTCGGGATCACCGACTGACTCTGTCGGGCGCGACCGCCGTCCTCGCCAACGGCCTGGCCGCTCTCAACGAACCGCCACCGGACTCATCGTGACCGCCCGGAGGCTGATCTTCACCCGAAAGACAGCAGCCGGACCTCAATCGAGTTCCCGGGTGGCTGGAATCGGCGGCGACGGGTGTGGAAGTCCCACTTCAGTCGACGGGTGACTCAATCGAGTCACGGAAACACGCTCGCCCGGCCCGTCCCGTCTCGATGAGTCCGCCCGTGCATGTTTGAGATTCGGGACGCAGAGCGCGGCTGCCGGCGGCTGCCATCGCCGACGGCGGCACCACCGGCCGCGGCCGCGCTTGGGCCGTGCCTATGGCGTCGGCATCGGGATGGCGGGCGGCGATCCGTCCGTGAACAGGCTGGCCGTATAGATCTCGACCGTGACGGTGCCCCGGTTCGCTCCGAAGTGGTGGAGATCCGGGTTCTCGATCACGGAATCGCCCGTGGCGAGCGTGATCACTTCGCCGGCCCCATGGACTTCCGTCGCGCCGGTGGCGCGGATCACGGTCGCCTGCCCATCGATGATCTGGTAGGTCAGCGTTCCGGCGGTGATCCGGGCAACCTGCCAGCCCGGATGGTGATGCGGCGGCAGCGCCGCGCCCGCTTGAATCTCGTAGTGCCACAGCCCGAGGCGCTGGCCGGCGGCCGTCGCCGGCAGCGTGCTGCCGAGGTCTTCCCGGACGATCGCGGCGGCAGACCCGCCCGGCCCCGAGCTCTGGCCTGGAGTCGCAGCGCATCCGGCCAGGAGGCCGGCCACGAGCGCGGCGATGGCGACGGTCGACAGGGATCGGATGGCGCTCATGAATCTCCTCGCGTCAGGGACGCCCGCGGCCGCGTCCGGAGGTGCCGCGCCCCGCTGCTCCAGTCTGGCGTGGCCCCCACTGCGGCCGGATCGAACGAACGTCCGACGCGGATCGCCCCATCGGGCCAGTCTTCCCGCGTTGGCAGCGGCGATACTTCGGTCACTCGCCGCCATCATGGAGTGCGGCCGAGCCGTCCGTCACGCCCATCCGAGAGGTACCGATGACCGCCCTGTCCATTCGCCCGCTTGCCGGACTTGCCCTCGCCGCGCTGCTGATCGTCGCCGGTTGCAGCTCCGGCGGTCGAACCGTGGCGGTCACGCACGGCCCGGTCACGCTGGCCTACGCGGACCTCGGGACGCCCGGTCCGTCCGTCGGCGACACCCGTTCGACGACTGTCGCGACCCAGCTGGAAGGCTCCACCACGATCGGCCGGCTCGACGCCATTCTTTCGACCACGGGCGAGGATGTGCCGGGCCCGGGCGACGAGGTCCGGATCGGCCACCTCGTGTTCAGCTTCGGCAGCGGTTCCGATCAGATCGTCGTGGACGGCACCAGCGTCTATCCCAGCGCGTCATCGACGATTCCGGCCAGCACCTCCACGATCCGGCCGATCGTCGGCGGCTCGGGAACCTATGCGGGCGCGACGGGCTGGTGCGAGTCGTTCCACAACGCCGACGGCACCTGGCGCCACGTCTTCCACCTGACGAACTAGCGGGTCAGGGCCGGCCACGCTCGTAGCGGGCCTGTTCGTCGATCGTCCGCTCGGCCAGGGGCTCGACCTCGAGGCGCTCGTCCGGGATCGGCCGGCCGCTTTCGATCGACAACCCGTACGTCCCGCTGGCCAGGCGTTCCTCGGCTCGCTGGACGGCCTGCAACTGCTCTCGCAGCCCGGCGATCAGCGCCGTCTCGACCATCTCGGTCTGGAGCTGGTTGCCGGCTTCTGACGATTCGCCGGTCTGGTCCGACTCGAGGGCCTCATCCGAGCGAAGGTCGCCGGTCAATTCGCGAAGTGCCGCCTCGATCCGGCGGCGCTCCTCGGCCACGAGCGTGCGGGCCCGCTGTTCGTCCATGAATCCCTCCTGGGCGTTCGATCGCTGGGAGCCTGGCTGATCTCCCCCGAGTCTACGTCGGCGGCGTCCAACGGCCGGGCGCCGGGGCGTCCGACGACCGGCGAGGGCAACGGGCGCCGAAGAGGGCGGAGCGCGGCGAACCTGTGACCGTGGAATAGCTGGACTTGACTGGATTGCGTGGGTAGACTTGACCGCCCCACGCACCCACTGGGGAACGAGGGTGAACCCCAGGGGCGCTGCGACGGAGCGAGCCTCATGGCGACGCTGACAGTCCAGCTGTTCGGGCGGTGTTCGATCGATCGAGCGGGCGTTCCCGTCGACGGTTTCGCCGCAAGCAAGGTGCAGGAGCTGTTCGGCTACCTCCTGCTGCACCGCCAACAGCCCCTGTCCCGCGAGGTGATTGCCGGCCTGCTCTGGGAGGATGCCCCGGGCGGCCACCCCAAGAAGAACCTCCGCCAGGCCCTCTGGCAGCTCCAGGCCGCGCTCGAGGCCGACGGCCACCGCGCCGCGCCGCGCGTCCTGGTGGTCGAGCCGGACTGGGTCTTCCTCAATCCGCAGGCCGAGATCTCGTTGGACGTGGCCGACTTCGAGCATGCCTTCGAACGGTGCCAGGGCCGGCCGGGCCAGGACCTCGATCCCTCGAGCGCCATGGAGCTGCGCGATGCCGTCGAGCTCTATCGCGGGGATCTGCTCGAAGGCTGCTACCAGGACTGGTGCCTCTTCGAACGTGAACGGCTCCAGAACATGTACCTCGGCATGTTGGACAAGCTCATGGCGCGCTGCCTCGCCCGCGGCGAGTTCGAGCTCGGGATCGGCTATGGCGAACGGGTCCTGCGCGTCGATCGGGCCCACGAGCGCACCCATCGCCGCCTGATGCGACTGCGCTACGGAGCGGGCGACCGCTCCGGGGCGATCCAGCAGTTCGATCGCTGTGCCGACGCGCTGCGGGTCGATCTCGGAGTCGAGCCGGCGACGATGACGGCCGCGCTCGTCGATCAGATCCGGGCCGACGCCGTGAGCGACGAACCGGAGGCCTGGTGGCCGCCGGCCGTCTCGCCCGAACGGGCCGCCGATCTCGCCGAGGTGCGGGCGCTCCTGATCGAACTGCGGCGGCAGGCCGACCGCGGCGTCGAGGCCGTGGAGCAGCTGATCCGGACGCTGGCCTGATCCCCACCGCACAAAGACGCCCGCGAGACGCGGGGCGAGACGCCGGGCCGACGCCCAGGCTGCGAAGGTGCCGCGGATTCGTCCAGGTCGCGTGATCGGCCACCCAGGCCGATCCGGCTCCGACGAACCCGGAGGGCACGGGGCTGAAGCGCAGTGTCAACGGAGCCGGGCGAACCCATCACCCATTCCTTCGTGGTGAAGCTCCGGCTCGAGACGATCGGGCGCACGGGCATCGCGTCATGGCGCGGCCTGGTGACCCACGTCCCGAGCGGCGACCACCGGGCCTTCGAGGACCTCGGTGACCTGGTCGCGTTCATCTCGGGGTATCTCCGCTGGCCGCCGATGGAGCGGCGTCGTTCGAGGATCCGCCGCCTGGCGGACCTCGTCCGTCATCGCCGGATCCGATCGTGGCGGCGGCGGCCGCATTGAGCTCGCAGGCGGCCCGGCGACCAGCGCCGCGACCGCCTTCAGGCTCGCTTTCCATCACCGGACGGACCACATCGATCATGCAGCCGCTGGCCTGGGCCTCGTGACGCGCGTCCCAGCCGCACTGGAGGACCCATGCCGGTAGCCCCGACCTATCCCGGTGTCTACATCCAGGAGCTGCCGAGCGGGGTGCACGCCATCACCGGCGTCGCGACGTCGATCGGCGCGTTCGTGGACTTCTTCCCGCGCGGGCCGCTCAACGAGGCGGTCCAGGTCTTCAGCTTCGCCGACGTCGAGCGAATCTTCGGCGGCCTGCACCTCCGCAGCGAAGCCAGCTACGCCCTCGATCAGTTCTTCCGCAACGGCGGCAGCTCGGCCTGGGTGGTCCGGGTCAGCAGCGCCGTCACGCCCGCGCGCGCTGCCGTCGCCACGGCCCAGAACAAGATCGGTGGCGGCGCCGTCGACACGGTGACCTTCAACGCCAGCGACCCGGGTCTCTGGGGCAACAACGTCCGGGTGCGGGTGGACCCCAATGCCGCCGGCACGTTCGACGTCATCGCCCGCGAGGTCCAGGTCGACAACGGCCGCGAAACGGTCCTGCGCGAGATCCGCTACAGCGGCCTCTCGATGACGGCGAACGATCCGCGCTTCATCTCCACGGTCATCAATGATGCGGCCGACAACGCCGGGGGCCTGATCCGGGTGACCGCCGTCGGAGCCGGCGGACCGCCGCCGATGAGCTCGGGCTACACGGGGCCCGTGACGCTGCCTCTGCCGGCCATGATCACGGGCGCCGGCCCCAAGGCGCTCGGCGTCACGCTCCAGGGGGCCGGCCCGAACGACCCGCGAACGCTCGATCTCGGGAATGCCGGCCTGCCGGCGCTCGAAGACCTGGCGCAGGCACTCCAGGGAGCCCTGCGAGCGGCCCAGCCCTCGACGCCCGCCTTTGCGGCCGGCCGCGCGGAATTCGCGCAGGCGACGGTCCGGATCGCCGGCACCCAGATCCAGGTCGTGCCGGGCGTGGGGTCCGCGCCATACGCGCGCTTCGTCTTTGCGGATACCACGGTCGTGGGTCTGACGGCCGCGATGGGCCTCGGCACGGCGGCCAACGGCAACGTCGCGGCCTATGCGCTCGGCACGGTCACGGCCGGGGGCGCCCAGACGGCCAACGCCACGGCCAACGGGCTCGACGGCGATCTGCCGCTGGCGGTCGACCTGATCGGTTCGGAAGCGGTGACGCCGCCGACCGGCATGTTCGCCCTCAACCAGGCCGACTTGTTCAACCTGCTCTGCCTGCCGCGGGTCGCCAAGACCTCGGCCGCCAACGGCACCGACGTGTTCCCGGCCGCCCAGGTGGACTTCACGGTGTCCGGGGCCACGGACTACTGCGTCCGTCGCCGCGCGATCCTGCTGCTCGATCCACCCGACGACGTCATCACGCCCGTCCAGATGCGGACGTACATCGTCGCCAAGGCGACGCAGCGCCATCAGAACCTGGCGCTCCACTACCCGCGGCTGATCATCTCCGACCCGGAGAACGGCTTCCGCGATCGATCCATCGGGCCATCCGGCACGATCGCCGGGCTCTGCAGCCGGATCGACACGGAGCGGGGTGTCTGGAAGGCGCCGGCCGGGACGGAGGCGAGCCTGCGCGGGGTCTCGCGCCTCGAATCCAAGCTCAGCGACGCCGAGAACGGGACGCTCAATCCGATCGCGGTGAACTGCCTCCGGACGTTCGACCTCTACGGCAACGTCAGCTGGGGTGCGCGGACGCTCTTCGGCGAGGACGCGAGAGCGTCGGAGTGGAAGTACCTCCCCGTTCGGCGCCTGGCGCTCTACCTCGAGGAGACGCTCTTCCGGTCGACCCAGTGGGTGATCTTCGAGCCGAATGACGAGCCCCTCTGGGCCCAGATCCGACTCGCGGTCGGTTCGTTCATGAACGACCTCTTCCACAAGGGCGCGTTCGCCGGCCGGACCAAGCAGGAGGCCTACTTCGTGCACTGCGATGCGTCCACGACGACGCCGCTCGACCGGGAACGCGGCATCGTCAACCTGGTGGTCGGGTTCGCCCCGTTGAAGCCTGCCGAATTCCTGGTGATCTCCATCACCCAGATCCCACCGACGCTGGAGGTCTAGGGACATGGCCCAGTTCACGGTCAACACGACTCGCTTCGACCCGTACAAGAACTTCAAGTTCCGCGTCGTCTGGGACGGCAAGGTCGTCGCCGGCGTCAGCAAGGTCAGCGCCCTCAAGCGCACGACCGAACTCGTCGAGCACCGGGAAGGCGGTTCGCCGAGCAGCAGCCGCAAGTCGCCGGGGCGGACGAAGTTCGAGCCCATCACGCTCGAGCGCGGGGTCACCCACGATCCCGAGTTCGAGAAGTGGGCCAACAAGGTCTGGAACATCGATGGCGGCCCGGGCGCCGAGGTCTCGCTGCGGGACTTCCGCAAGGAGCTGACGATCGAGGTCTACAACGAGGCCGGCCAGAAGGTCATCGCCTACCTCGTCCATCGGGCCTGGGTCAGCGAGTTCCAGGCCCTGCCCGATCTCGATGCCAATGCCAACGTCGTGGCCCTCGAGCACCTCAAGCTCGAGCACGAGGGCTGGGAGCGCGACGTGGCCGTGACGGAGCCGGCCGAGCCGAGCTTCGGCTAGGCCCGGACGGCCAGCGCGAGAACCGGTCATGGTCCCTCCGGATCAGATCGAGGTCCTCCTGCCCGGCACGACGGTCCTCGACGGCGAGCGCGTGCTCGGCGCCTGGTTGCGTCCGCTGGCGGGCCTCGATGAGTCGTTCACGCTCGAACAGGTCGGCCAGCTCGGGACGTTCCGGGCTGCGAACGCGCTGCTCTCGCGGTGCGTCGCGGAGTTGCGCCTCGAATCGGGCCCGACCGTCGCCGCCCCCGGCCGAATCCTCGACCTGACGGCCGGCGACCGGGAGGCCCTGCTGCTGCGGCTGCGCCAGGTCACGTTCGGCGATCGCCTGGCGCTTGTCGTCAACTGCCCGGAGCCGGCGTGCGGCGAGGCCATGGACCTGGACCTGGCGATCGGCGACCTGTGCCAGGCACCGGTCGAGCTGGCGGCGGCCGTCCACGAGTTCGCCCTGGCCGGTTCCGCCCAACCCGTCCGATTCCGGCTGCCGACCGGACGCGACCTCGAGGCCGTGGCGCAGCTCACGCGGGGCCGGCCGGCGGCGGCCGTCGAAGCCGTCGCCCGGCGCTGCCTGCTCGATCCGGAGACGGAGCTCACCCCGGCGCTCCTGGCGAGCCTCGATCGGGAGATCGGCGAGCGCGATCCCCAGGCCGAAATCGAGCTCGCGCTGACCTGCCCCGCCTGCGACGCGTCGTTCACGAGTGAGCTCGATGCCGGCGAGCTGCTGTGCGACGAGCTCGCGGCGCGAGGCCGTGACCTCGAGCTCGGCGTCCATCTGCTCGCCCTCCATTACCACTGGAGCGAGAACGACATCCTGGCGCTGTCGGCGGCGCGGCGGCGGCGCTATCTCGCAACGCTCAGCGACGGCCTGTCGGCCGCGGCCGGCTGAGACCGCCCATGAGCGTGCTCCAGCGCCTGGCGATTCGAGCGGTCGGCCGCACGGCCGCGGGCCTCGGCGGGACGGGCTCGGCGGACGCGCCCGGTGGGCCGTCGGCGGAAGCACGGCCGACGCTCGCTCCGTCGCCCGAGTTCCTGCCGATCGTGGCCCCGTCGAGTGGCACGGCCAATCCGCAGCCGGAGGGGGCAGCGGCTCGTCAGATTCCCGATCCCGCACGCCCGCCGGCGGCGGCCGGCCAAGACGACCTGGCGGCGGCCGGCGGGCCTGGAACGGTCGGGGAGCGCGCCGGCTCCGGGACAGCCCGGGCGGCGGTGCCGGGGGCGACTGCGGATCGTCTGTTGCCGCGGCCCATGAGCGGCGACGCCGCGCTGCCGGATCGTCCGAGGCCCACGATCAGCCGGACGCCACCGATGCCGCGGACCGCGCGACCGCATCGGCGATGCCAGGCTCCGCTCGCTCCGTGGCGCCCGTGCCCGTTCGCGAGGGTGTGACGACCGCGATCGTTCGCCCGTCGACCCTGCCGCTGCCCATCGTCACGACCCTGCCGACGGCAGCGCCGGTCGCCGTGGCGACGTCCCGGCTGCCAGCGACGCGGCGCGGCGATGCAGATCCAGCGGTCGCCGCGGCCAGGCCGCGCCACGACGACCGGTCCGGCCTCGCTGTCCCGGTCGCCGCGGCCACCCGGCCGGCGCTCGTCCCGGCCGGCAGCCGGGCACGGCCGCAGCCCGCCGGTCAGCCGGCAACGGCGCCCCGCGCCGCGGAGCCTCGCCGGTCGATCTCGGTGCACATCGGCCGCATCGACCTCACGCCGCCGCCGACGCGGTCCGCCCCCACCACGGTCGTCGTCGCACCGCCGGCGGACCCGTTCGGCAGCCTCGGGGCCGCACGCCACTGGGCCGATCGGGGCTGGGAATGAGCAACACGCTGGCCATTGCGGCCGTGACCGCCACGCTGCGGCATCGCCTCGATGGGGCGCTGAACGCCGCTGCGGCACGCAACGAAGGGGTCACGGGCGCGCAGACGTTCAGCGGTCCGCCGGGAACGTCACACGCCGCGGCCACGGCGGGAGCGCTGGTCTACCTCTATCGCACGGTCGAGCATCCGAACTGGCGCAACGAGGATCTCGCGATGCGCGATGCCGGCGGCAATCTCCTGCGGCCGCCGGTGGCGCCGCTCCAGTTGCGTTACCTGATCACCGCCTTCGGCGACGAGTCGGCCATGGAGCCGTCGCGCGTCATGGGCGTGATCGCGACCTACCTCCACGCCAACCCGACGCTCACCCCGGCGATGATCACGGCCGCGGAGCTGTCCGGCCAGTACCCGTTCATGACGCACGCGGATCTCGACGAGCAAGTGGAGCCCGTCCGATTCACCCCGGTGCCGCTCGCGGACGAGGACCTCAACCGCATCTGGTCGATGCTGCCGACGAACGATTTCGCGCTGTCGGCCGTGTACGACGCCTCGACCGTCCTGCTCGAGGAGCCGGCGACGACGACGTCGGCGTTGCCGGTCCTGCGGCGCGGCGTCATGGCCCGGCCGGTCGAGCAGCCCGTGATCACCTCGATCGTCCCGACCGGCGGCACCCCGGGCACGGCAATCCGGGCCGGAACCAGCGTGGATCTGCGCGGCCGGTCGCTTCGATCGGACACGTTCCGCGTCGAGATCGACGGCGTGGCGGTCCCCGCCGTGGCCCTGACCGTCGCCACGAGCGAGTTGATCCGGTTCGCCGTCCCCGCGGCCACGCCTTCGGGCCCCCGGATGGTGCGGGTCGTCCATGACCTCGGCACCCTGCCGCCGTCCCTGACCGTCTTCGACATCGCGTCCGACCCGGCCGTCATGCTCGTGCGGCCGTTGATCCTTTCGATCACCAAGGCCGGCGGCAACGTCCGGGTCAACGTCGCGAGCCCCATCGGGGCGTCGCAGTCGCTCGAGGTCGCGCTCAACCGCCAGGGCGGCAGCCAGTCCGTCGTCCTGCCCGGGACCCTCGGGCCGGCCACGCGCGTCAGCGCGCCACTGGCCGGGCTCACCCCCGGCACCTACCTCGTTCGGCTGCGGGTGGACGGCGTCGAAACGGTGGCCGACCCTCCGACCTTCGCCTTCCCCACGGTGATCGTCCCGTGACGGCGACCTGGTCGGCCGAGTGGCAGCAGGCCTGCCGAGCGGGCCTGCTCACGCAGGTCAATCGCGTCGGCGCGGCCTATTCGGCCGGTGCGACCGAGCGCGGGGCAGACGCCAGTGCGCCCTCGGGACCGGCCATCGACGCAGCCCCGGAACGCGAGGTCGAATCGCCGATGCTCGACCGGATCGTCGAGGCCTTCAACCTCACGGCGTTCGAGCGCGACCTGATGGTCCTGGCCGCGGCCGTCGAGCTTGATCCCACCCTGCCGTTTGCCGACCGGCCGTGGTGCGAGGGCGGCATCGCCCTCATCAATGCCCGCGATCGCCTGCCGGGTGCGGACTGGTCGGCGCTCAGCGGCTCCGCGGCCCTGCGACGCTGGCAGCTGATCAGCGTCGATGCCGGCGATCCGCTGCACGGCCGTCTCCGGATGGACGAGCGGACGCTCCTCGCGCTGCTCGGCGTCAGCACCGTGGACGCCTCGCTCCAGCGGCTGGCGCGACCCCTCGAGTCCAGCCGCGAGGAGGCCGGCACGGGGTCGATCGCGATCGCGGCCATCGACTCCGCCCACCGCTGGACCGCCAACCCAGGCGCCCGGCTGCCGGTCCTGCACGTCGTCGGGCCCGATCCGGACGCGAACCGGCAGCTCGTGGCGGCCGCCAGCCGGCATGTCGGGCTCGTGCCGTGGGAGATCGACGCCGCCTCACTGCCGGTCGAACCCGATCAGATCGATGCCCTCTCGGTCGTCCTGGAACGCGAAGTGACGCTCGCCGACATCGTGCTGGTCGTGCAGGACGATGGCGCCGAGCCGGCCGCGCGACGGGCCATCCAGGCCCTGGCCGATCGGACGCAGGCCCCGCTCGTCGTTGCGGCCCGCGAGGCCCGCCGCGATTGGCGTCGTGGCACGATCCACGTCGAGCTGCCGGCTGCCACGCAGCAGGAGGTCGTGGCGGCCTGGCGAGAGGCCCTGGGACCCGCGGCCGACGAGCTCGGCGACACGATCGACCGGCTGGCCCACGAGTTCGCCCTCCCGCTGGGCCGTGTCCGTGACGTGGCCGGCGATGCCCGTGCCGCCGTCGGTCGCGGCGGCGACGTCCGGACGAGTGTCTGGCACGCGGCGCGCACCTCCGCCCGCGGCGCGCTCGAGGGACTGGCGCAGCGGATCACCACGGCGACGAGCTGGGCCGACCTCGTCCTCCCCGAACCGCAACTTCGCACGCTGCACGAGATCAGCGCCCACGTCCGCGCCCGCCAGGTCGTCGAACGGAGCTGGGGATTCGCCGAGCGCCGTGCCGGCGACCTCGCGGTGAGCTGCCTGTTCCACGGCCCGAGTGGCGTCGGCAAGACCCTGGCCGCGCGGGTCATCGCCGCCGATCTCGAGCTCGATCTGTACCGGATCGACCTGTCCCAGACCGTCTCCAAGTACATCGGCGAGACCGAGAAGAACCTGAAGTCGCTGTTCGACGCGGCCGAGGAGAGCGGGGCCGTCCTCGTGTTCGACGAGGCAGATGCGCTCTTCGGACGGCGATCCGACGTTCACGACGCGCACGACCGGCACGCCAACATCGAGGTCTCGTACCTCCTCCAGCGGATGGAGTCGTATCGCGGGCTCGCCATCCTGACCACGAACCTGCCCGGCAACCTCGATCCGGCGTTCATGCGCCGGCTCCGGTACGCCGTCGCGTTTCCGCTGCCCGACCTGGCGGCTCGGGCGCTCCTCTGGAGCCGGGCCTTCCCGCCCGCTGCCCCGACCCGCGACATCGACACGGCCGTGCTGGCCCGCCTCTCGGTCAGCGGCGCGAGCATCGCCAACATCGCCCTCGGCGCCGCAGTGCTGGCGGCCGACACCGGGCAGGCGATCGGCATGGCCCACGTACTCCGCGCGGCCCAATCCGAGTACGCCAAGCTCGATCGGTCCATCTCGGCCGTCGAGCTCGCCGGCTGGCCGCCGGACGCTGTCGACGAGCGAACCCGCAGGGCCACGACCCGACGCGTCGAGCGGGAGGGCCGGTCCGTGGTCACCGTGGCGCGAGCCCAGCCATGACGGACCTCGCCGTGTTCGTCGATCAGTGGCTCCAGCCGGCCGGCCGGGTCGACCACCAGGCGATCGCCTCGTCGATGGAGGCCGAGCTCGGCCGGCTCGTGGACGAGGGCTCGATCCGATTGCCGGCCGAGCGTGCCATCGAGATCGCCAGCCTGCGGATCGATGGCGCACTGCTGCCGGTCGATCGGCTCGGCGACAGCGCGGCGATCGGTGTCGCCCTCGCGCGGGCGATCGCGAGCGGCCTGCGAGGCCCGGGCCGATGACCGCGCTGATCCGCGAGCGGACGCATGCCCCGGCCGAACCGGCCGCTGCGGTTCCGGCGCGGACACCCCGGAACGTCCTGGCCGCCCGGGAGGACACCGCGCGGCCGCGGGGCATCGCCCCCGCCACCCGGTCCCTGCAGACCGCGGTCGCGGACGCACCCAGGCCGATCGATGCGGGCGCGCGAGCGTTGCTCGAGCATCGCTTCGGCCAGCCGCTCGGCGGCGTCCGGATCCACACGGGTCCGTCGGCCGCAGACGTCGCCCGGGAAGCCGGCGCGGAGGCCGTCACCGTCGGCAACGACGTCCTGTTCGGAGCCGGCCGCTACGACCCTGCCAGCCCGGCAGGTCTCGAGCTGCTCGCGCACGAGGTCGCCCACACCGTCCAGCAGCGCAACGCGATCGGCCCGGGCGGGCCGGTGACGCAATTCGCCGGGGTGAGCGAACGCTCCAGCGCGCTCGAGCGTGAGGCCGATGCCGCAGCGCGCCACGTCGTGGCCGGACCGGGCGTGGCCGGGGGAGCCGGCGCCCTCCTCGCCTCGCGGGCGACGGGCCCCGTCATGTCCCGACGGGCCATCGCCTGGACGAACATCCCGGGCGGACCCCAGACCGCCGGCGGGATGGTCGTCGACCAGTGGGAGAAGGAAACGGACCAGATCGTCCGTTTCAAGGTGCCGACCTTGACCCTGCCCCGCGAGAAGGGACCGGTCAAGGAGGCCTACACCGCAGCGCTCAAGGCCGGCGGCGACGCGAGCGGTCTCGAGGCGACGATCGAGTTCGACGGCAAGACGGCGCGCGCCGGCCTGTGGGAATCGCGGGCGCCGACGCCCGACCTCAACCGCCGCTGGCTCGCCAAGGTCGGCTGGACGGCCGCGGACGCCAACGCCAAGTGGTTCGCGGCAGGAGGCAAGAAGGGCGCCGGATTCCCGACCGCCAATCCGGGCGTCGCCTGCAGTACCTGCGACATCGACCACATCGTGGAGCTCCAGCTGGGCGGCAGCAACTCGCCGTCCAACCTCACGCCCCTGAACTCCGCGGAGAACCAGAAGAGCGGCCGCGACATCTGGCAGAACGTGTCCGGCATCGCCCGCGAGCTGCGCCCGATCGTGCCGGACCAGACCGGCAAGGTCAACATCATCCTCTCGTTCCAGGACGTCGACCAGGCCGGCGGCTGGGTGCCGCGTCCGGCGGGCACGCCCACGCCCGGCTGCGCCACGTGCAGCTGCAGCGACGTGGATGCGGCCGCCGTGGACGGCGCCAGGGCCGCGACGGCGGCCGCGGGCGGCACGGAGAGCTACCCGGTCGTCGCGGGCGGCCAGTCGGCGACGTTCGTCGTCCCGCCCGGCGAGGCGGACGTCGGGCTCCTCGACGACCAGGCCAACATCAACAACGCCGAAGTCATCCCGGGGATGATCCTCGAACTCCTCCAGCGGCCCAAGGCCAAGGGCCACACGGTCAAGGCGTTCATCGAATCGAAGCCCCACTTCAAGCGCGCCAAGGCGACCCGCCTGCCGCTGGCCATCCAGGGACCCCAGGAAGAGGTCGTCCTCGACGCCATCCCGGGCACGGACGGCACCCGGCGGCTGAAGATCAAGGGCAACGAGCATCCGCGCGTCAACTTCACGTACCCGTACCTCAGCGCCGGCTGGCTGAAGCTCGATCTCGGCGAGGCCGGCCTGACCGGCGACGGCCAGCTGACGCCGAGCGTGCCGTTCCTGCGCAACTCGCCGATCGACGTCCACTTCGGTGGCGGCGCCTTCACGGGCATCCTGAAGGCCGATCCCAAGCGCCTCCAGCTGCCGATCCCGGGCTTCAAGGTCACGGCCGCGACGATCAAGGTCGACCTCGCGCCGGAGCTCGCGGTGACCGGCAATGCCGACTTCGCGCTGGGCAAGCTGATCACCGGTCACCTCGAAGCCCAGCCCTCGCTGTCGGGGATCTGGCTGAAGGGCGACCTCTTCGCCCACATCCCCCGGATCGACGAGGCCAAGGGCGAAGTCGAGTACAAGGACGGCCAGCTCAAAGGGAGCCTGACGCTCAAGGCCGAGCAGCTCGGCAACCTGCCCGGCAATCCCAGGGGCGAGCTCAAGCTCGGGATCGATTCGAAGGGCCTGACGGCCGACGGCAAGCTCTCGGTCAGCCTGCCCGGCGGCAAGCCACTGGATCTCGAGGCGAAGCGGTCGCCCGGGACCGGGATCTCCCTCAGCGGCCGGACCTCCTTCGAGATCCCGGGGCTCAGTCCGCTCGAGATCACGATCGGCTATGACGGCGAGCATTTCAACGGCCAGGCCGCGACCGGCGTCACCTACAAGGGCCTGACCGGCAAGGTCACGATCAAGTATTACGACGGGAAGTTCTCGGGCGAGACGGACGCCACGTTCGACAAGGGCCGGCTGGCGGGCCGGGTCCACCTCGTCATCGAGTCCGATGGCAGCCTCTCGGGCGAAGGCGAGGCCACGGTCAGGATCACCAAGGATCTGAGCGGCAAGATCAGCGTCACCAAGCCCAAGGGTGGCGAGATCGGCGTCAAGGGCGAGCTCATCCTGCCCGACCCGATCACCCTCTTCCCCGAGAAGGCCGTCAAGGACACGCTCTTCTCGAAGGCCTTCAGCTTCAACATCTTCGGGCCTGTCATCCTCCAGATCCGTCCGTCGATCGGCTACGCCGCGGGCGTCGGGCCGGGCACGATCAACAAGGCGAAGGTGGGGGCCGGCTTCAAGCCGTTCGCCGCCGAAACCGACTTCGAGCTGTGGGCGTCGGCGACGCTCAAGGTGCCGGCCTATGCCGAGATCACGGCAGCCATCGGTCTTGGAGTCGGCCTGGGCCTCGGCGGTGCGGCGTCCGTGGCGGGCGGCATCGAGATCGCCGGCACGCTGCGCTTCGGGACGGAGTTCTCGGCGGCCTTCGACATCCACTACAAGGACGGCGTATTCACGGCCAAGGCGCTGATCGAGGTCGGCGGCGGCCTGAAGATCCTGGTGGACATCAACGGCTACGTCCATGCCGAGGCGCTCGGGTTCGACCTGTACGACCACAAGTGGAACCTGAAGCACTTCGAGTTCGATACGGGCCTCTCGTTCCTCCTTGGCCTGCCGCTCGAGTACGCGTCCAACAAGCCCTTCGTCCTGCCCTCGCGCGACCAGATGACCCTCAAGGGTCCGGACTTCTCGATCGACCAGATGACCGCGAACCTGCGGCGAACCCTCGGGATCTGAAGGGAGGACCGGGCATGCCGCTGATGAAAGGTGCGTTCATCGTCTTCGACGCCCCGGTGCCGGTGCCGACCGACATCATCATGTTCCAGTTCAACAGCGAGACCCTGGTCCGCAAGGTCGATCCGCCCAAGGAGAACACGCCGAACGCGGGCGCCGCGACCAGGGGCTCGAACGGCAATTCGCACCAGACGCGCCAGCCCACCGAGACCCTCACGGTCGGGATCGAGCTCGATGCCGCCGACCAGCTCCAGGCCGGCGACGCCCTCGCGACCAGCGTCGGCCTGCATCCGGGCCTCGCCCAGCTCGAGCTGCTGATGTACCCCTCGTCGACGCTGCTGCTCCTCAACCAGGGGCTGGCGCTGGCCGGGATCGCCACGATCACGCCATCCAGGACCCCGCTCGTGCTCTTCGTCTGGGGCACGACGCGCGTACTCGCGGTCCACGTCACATCGGTCCAGATCACGGAGCAGCAGTTCGACGACCGGCTGAACCCGATCGCCGCCCGGGCGGAGGTCGGCCTGACCGTCCTCAATCCCGAGGATCTGACCGGCGCGTTCGCGACCATCGCCATGGTCACCCAGATCGCCAAGGAGGGGCTGGCCAGGGCCGGCACGGTCAGCAGCGCTCTCAACGTCAAGTCATTGCTGCCGTTCTAGCCCGACGAGCGAGGAGTCGAGTCCATGTTCGGTCCCGGAAGCCGGTACGCAGGCCAGCCGATCGCGGTGTACGTCGACGCCGACGGCCGGCCGCGGGCCTACGTGACCCTGCGCGAGGTGCCCGCCGCGCGCGTCGTCCGGCCCGAGGACCCGATCCACATCGTGGCCGCCAACGATCGGCTCGACCGCGTCACGTGGCAGCACCTCGGCGACCCCGAGCTGTTCTGGCGGGTCTGCGACGCGAACGGCGCGCTCCAGCCCGACGAGCTGACCTCGATCGTCGGGCGGCGGCTCGTCGTGCCGCTCGACCCGCGGGCCGGCAACGGATGAGCGGCGGCGTGACGATCCAGCTCTCCCTGCTGAAGGCGCCGGCGCCCGCGCCGGTGGTCAACGCTGTCCAGGAAGTCGTCGTCGAGACCGCCCTGGACATGGCCGGCGCGTTCTCGATCCGCTTCGGGCTCGGGGCCGATGCGCTCGGCGACTACGGCCTGCTCGCCCTCGATCCGTTCAAGCCGGGCCTGCCCCTGGGGATCCGGGTGAGCACCGGCACCGTGCCCCTGCCGCTGGCCGTCATCAACGGATACGCCACGGGCCAGCGGGCGACGTGGGGCGAGGGCGGCAAGTCGGCACTGACGGTCCACGGCACGGACATCACGGGGATCATGAACCTCGAGGAGAAGGTCAAGGCCTGGTCGAGCGTGCCCGATTCGCTCATCGCCATGGCGATCTTCGCCACGTACTCGGTGATCCCGCAGGTGACGCCGACGGCGCCGCGCCTCATCGACCCGATCGGGACGGCCATCCAGCGGGGCACGGACATCCGGTTCCTGCGCCGGCTGGCGCGCCGCAACGGCTTCGATTGCTACGTCCTGCCCGAGCCGCTGACCGGCCTCGACACGGGGTACTTCTCGGCCCCGTCCACGACCGGCATGCCCCAGGCCGTCCTCAACGTGAACATGGGCTCGGCCACGAACGTGCGTGACGTCGACGCGCGCTACGACATGCTGAAGCCGACGACCGTGCTCACGGCGAACATCGACACGGCGACCAAGGCCCCCCAGCTCGGGGTCGCGCCGGCCTCGCTGCTGCCGCCGATGGGCCTCGAGCCGACGGGCCTGCGGGCCGTGGCCGGCGCGGGACTCTCGGGCGCGCTGCCGCTCGTCCGCCTCGCCGATCCCAGCAACGGCCTGACTCCCGAGGGCCAGGCGGCCGCCCAGGGCATCGCCGACCGGTCGGGCTTCGCGGTCACGGTCGAAGGCACGACCGGTCCCGATGTGGGCGTGCTCCGGCCGGGCGGGCTCGTCGCCCTGCGCGGTGTCGGGCGGCTGTTCAACGGCCTCTACCAGGTGACGCGCGTCCGGATGACCCTCGCCGAAGGCCGCTTCGAGCAGCGCTTCTCCGCCCGCCGGAACGCCGTGACGATGACCGGCGCCGAACCCTTCGTGACGCTGTAGGGAGGCGACGACCGTGACCGACCTGCTCCTCGCGCAGATGGCCGAGCGCCAGACCGACCGGTTCCTCGGCAAGTACCGGGGCCTCGTCGTGGACAACAACGACCCGCTGCTGCGCGGCCGCCTCAAGGCCATGGTGCCTGCGGTCCTCGGCGAGATCCCGTCGGGCTACGCGGAGCCGTGCGTGCCCTATGCCGGCACGACGTCCGGACTCTTCGCGATCCCGCCGATCGGGGCGGGCGTCTGGATCGAATTCGAGGCCGGCGATCCGTCGCGGCCGGTCTGGACCGGCTGCTGGTGGGCGACCGGCGAGGCGCCGATCAGCGAGATGGGCGCACCGCCGTCGCCGTTCCGCAAGATCCTGCGCAGCGAGACCGGCCTGATCGTGTCGCTGGACGACACGACGGGCACGATCACCCTCTCCGACATCGCCGGCCTGAACATCCTGACGATCAAGGTCCTGCAGGCCACGATCCAGGTCCAGGCGCTCGGCCGGGTCGTCCTGGAGGCGCCCCTCATCCAGCACGGCCAGGCCGCCGTCCATCCGGCGGTCTTCGGCGATCAGCTGCTCGTCTACCTCGCCCAGCTCGTGACGATGTTCAACGCCCACATCCACCCGGGCGAGCTTGCCGCGGGAATCATCCCGGTGACGCCCGCGCCACCGGTCCCGCCGATGATGCCGCCGACCCCGGCCCTCATCTCGATCAAGAACCTGGTGGAGTAGGGGATGGGCAAGCTGAAAGCCGGCTCGATGGGCTCGCCGAACTCGGCCGGGACGCCGCCGGAGTTCGCGAATTCGCTCGCCGCTGCCATCGAGGATGCCTACTGGTCGGCCCTCCAGGCCGATGGCAAGGACCGGTTTGACCGGTCGTTGAACCAGGACTCCGATCGCGATCGGCGGCGGATCTTCGTCGCCATCGCGCAGGGCGTGATCGGCTATCTCGACGCCAATGCCGACGCGTTCAAGGTCGTCGGCCCGGCCGCCATCGTGACCGGCGTCTCGATCGACGTCCAGACGTCATGACGAACCCGATCCTCGACCCCGTCCTCGTCTCGACCGCCCGACCGGGCCCCCGTGCGTCGCTGACCCGGCCGGGGCCCGCGCGCCACATGGACGCCCCGTTCACGCTTGACGATCGCGGCCGGACCACCCGGGCCGACGACGATGAGCACGTCCGGGACCTGATCCGCGCCGTGCTGTTCACCGAGCCCGGCGAGCGGCCCAATCGGCCGGACTTCGGCTGCGCCCTGAAGACGATGGTCTTCCTGCCGAATTCGGACGCCCTCGCCGCCGCGATCCGGGTGCTGGTCCACGGGGCCCTCCAGCAGTGGCTGCCACTCGAGATCATCGTCGAGGCAGTCGAGGTCCAGGCCGTCGACGCGGAGCTGCGGATCGGCATCGTCTACCAGCGCCGGACCGACGGCACGCGGCATCAGGAAGTCCTCGTCCACCAGACGGGCGGCCCCGCATGACGGCGCCGGCCATGACCTACCTCGCGGGAACCCTGCGCTGCGACGATCTCGCCCAGCGGCGGGCGGACCTGCTGGCGCACCCGAACCCGGCCCTGAACGGCATCGACTTCGTCGAGATCGACCCGGCCGACCACCACAAGCTCCGAATCGTGTTCCTGCGACCGGTGCCGGCCGGCGGCTACGGCTTCGTCCTGCACCCCGAACGGATCTCGATCACCGGCGGCGTCCGGATCATCGGCGTCCAGGTCACGAGCGCGGTCGTCGCCCCGCCCAAGGCCATCGACATCGTCACCAGTGTCGGCGGCGATCACTCGCCGTACGTCCTGACGCTGAGCCATCCCGATCTCGATCCGCCGCTCTCGCAGCTGCCGATCTCGTTCACGGCCACCTGCCCGACGGACGTCGACTGCGGCCCGGACTGCACCTGCGTCCCGGAGCCGGTCGACGAGCCGCTGATCGACTACCTCGCCCGCGATTACTCGAGCTTCCGGCGGCTGCTGACGGACGTGGCGGCCACCCGGCACGGTGCCTACAGCGACGGCAATGCGGCCGATCTTGCCGAATTGCTGATCGAGCTGTTCTCGTACACCGGCGATCAGCTGGCGTACTTCCAGGACGCCATCGGCACCGAGGCGTTCCTCGACACGGCCCGCCAGCGGCGATCGATCCGGCGCCACGCCCGTCTCGTCGACTATCGGGTCCACGAGGGCCGGAACGCCTGGACCTGGCTGTCGGTGTCGGTCAGCCTGGACGGGACGATCCCGCGCGGTACGCCCGTCCTGACCCGGATCGGGCGGCCACTCTCGCCCGGAGGCCCGGTCCCGGGCACCGTGATCCCGGATTCGTGGCTCGATCCGATCCAGCCGGAGCTGTTCGAGCGCAACCCGGCCCTCGACGACGTGATCGTCTTCGAGACCGCCCACGACCTTGCCTGCGCCAGCGTCAACGACGAGATCCAGATCCATACCTGGGGCAACGAGAACTGCTTCCTGGCGCGCGGTGCGACGGAGGCCTACCTGTTTTCGGTTGCCGGCGGCACGGCGTCCCGGCCCGTGTTGCACGACGGCGACTTCCTGGCGTTCGAAGAGGTTCGTGGACCGACCGGCCGCGGCTATCCCGCGGACGCCGATCGAGGGCACCGGACGGTCGTCCGAATCGAGGGCGAGCCCGAGCCGACGACCGACCTGCTCTACAGCCGGACGCTCGTGTCCGCCGTCGATCCCGTCAGCGGCATCGCCCAGTGGGAGCTCCAGCGCTGGACGGCCGGCGCGGCCCTGCCACTCCTCAAGGTCCGCTGGGCAAGGGCCGACGCCCTGCCGCTGCCGTTCTGCCTGTCGGCCACGACGGAGGACGAGCGTCGCCTCCAATCGATCTCCGTTGGTCGCGGCAACGTTGTGCTGGTCGATCACGGCCGAACGGTCTCGGAAACGGTCGAACCGGTCGTCGCCGGCCGGGTTCCGATCGAGCTGCGGCTGACCCGCGGGCCGCTGACCCAGCAGGCCCCGGCCACGGACGACCGCTGGTTCGCGACGCGTCCGTTGACGGCCGCTCGACGATCTCTCGTCGCCGAGGCTGGGGCGACCGTGCCGGCGCTCGTGGTCCGGACGTTCGACGTCTCGGGCGCCCGAACGTGGACGCCGGTGCCGGACCTGCTCGACTCGACCCCCTTCGACGAGCACCTCGTGGCGGAACCCGGTGGCTCGCTGGGCGGCTCGCTGGCGGTGCCCGCCGTGGCCGATTCCGACGCCGGCGCCGGCGGCGCAGGGTTGGAGCTCGGGGCCGGAGCGATCGTGCGCTTCGGCGACGGCACGTACGGCTCGGATCCCGAGTCCGGGCGCGCCCCGGGGACCGTGGTCTACGACGCTGTGTACCGGGTCGGCAACGGCCCGGCCGGCAACATCGGGGCGGAGACGCTCGTCCACCTCGCGAGTCCGGCCGTGGCCGGCCCGTGGCCGCTCGTAACTGCCGTCCGCAACCCGCTGCCCGCGCGGGACGGGACGGCCCCCGAGTCCGTGGACGAGGTCCGGATCGCGGCACCCGTCGCGTTCAGCGTGGACCAGGTCCGCGCCGTCACCGAGGCGGATTACGCGAAGGCCGTCAGGCGCCTGCCGAGCGTCCAGAACGCGGTGGCGACCTTCCGCTGGACGGGCTCGTGGCTGACGGTCTTCGTCGCCGTCGATCCGATCGATCCGGCCGACCTGATCGACTTCGCCGACGGCCGGTCCGGCCTGTCGGCAACGCTGGAACGCCAGGTCCGCGTGCAGCTCGAGCACGTCCGGCAGGCCGGCTACGACCTCGAGATCCGGCCACCGACGTTCGTGCCCCTCGACCTCGTCATCGCGATCTGCGTCAAGGAGGGCCACTTCCGCAGCGAGGTGGTGGCGGCCGTCCGGCGCGCGATGGGCAGCGGCTGCGAGGCGGACGGGACTCCAGGGTTCTTCAATCAGCTCCGCCTGACGTTCGGCCAGACCCTCTGGCTCTCGGCCATCTACGCCGCCGTCGAAGCCGTGCCGGGCGTGGACAGCGTCGAAGTCCGCCGATTCTGCCGGCTCGGCCAGGGCGACAACGGCGAGATCGATCGGGGCCGGATGCTCCTGGCCGCCTGGGAGATCGCCCGCTGCGACAACGACCCGGACTTCGGCGAGCACGGCGTCCTGACGATCGTCGGCCAGGGAGGCAAGGGATGAGCCAGGCGAGCGGTCCCGGCGGATGCGGCTGTGGCGGCGGTGGCTGCGGAGCCTGCAGCGTGCCCGGCGAGGCCATCGTGCGGATCGACAATCGCCCGTCCCTGCCCGAGGTCCGCTACCGCCGCGGCACGTTCGGGACGTTCCGGCGCACGCTCCTGGATCTCACGGCCCGTGAGTCGACCCTCGCCCGGCTCTCCACGCGCGACTCGGACGATCACGCCGTGGCGACGATCGAGCTGTGGGCCGTCGTGGCCGACGTCCTCGAGTTCTACAGCGAGCGCTACCTCAACGAGTCGTATCTCGGGACCGCCACGGAATCGCGCTCCGTCGAGCGGCTGGCCCGGCTCGTGGGCTATCGGCCGCGGCCGGGGGTGGCCGCGCTGGCCTGGCTCGCCTTCGCACTTGAAACCGACGCGGCGGCCCTCATCCCTGCGGGAGCCGCCGTCCAGAGTGTGCCGGGCGCGACCGCCGATGGTCCGCCACCGCCCCCGGTCACCTTCGAGACGCTCGATTCGCTGGCGGCGTCGGCCGTCTGGAACGCGGTTCGCGCCTACACGACGGGCCTCCCGTCGGCGTCGCCGTTCACCGCCGGCCAGCGCCGGACCGTCCTCGAGCGTGGCACGGCGCCGGCACTCGCGGGCGGCCTGAAACCCAATGACAGGGTCGTCGCCTGGAGCACCGGCGGCGTCGAGGAGAAGGTCGTCAAGGCCATCGATGCCCGCCCGGATCGCGTCGTCGTGGAGTGGTCCGATCCGGTGGCCGGAACGGCCGGCTCGACGCCGCAGGTGCGCCGGTTCACCCGGATCCTCGGCGTCTTCGGCTCCGGCGCCCCGACCAACTGGATGCAGCCGACCTCCCAGGCGAGCGCTCCCGGAGGCATCCGCTGGGATCTCGTGAACACGCCGTTCTCGATCGCGGCCGGCGCCACCTCGCTCGATTTCGCGGGCAAGGTGGACGATCTCGACGTCGGCGGTGCGCTGCTCGTCGTCCGTCCCAGCGGCACCCCCCGGCTCGTCACGATCACGGCGATTCGGACCGCGAGCGCGTCGGTCGGGCCGCTGACCGATTCCGTCACCCGCGTTTCGGTCACGCCCTCGCTGCCCGCGATGAACCGCCGATCGGTCCGGGTCTACGTCCTGGCCGGCCCGGCGATCGGGTTCTGGGGCGGCGACTACGCGGCCAGCGGGCTGCCCACGGCCGTCTACGTGCCGGTCTTCCGCGCGCCGCTCGTCGACGGGCGGCTGGGGGTGGAGATCGGGCGCCGCATCGAAGCCGGAGCCTGGGTCGCGGGGTCGGTGGTCGACCTGCAGGACCTCGAGCCCGGCCGCGTCGTCCTTGCCACGTGGGATGGGCCGACTGCGAGTGGCGCGAAGCCCGCGCCCGTCCCGGCGCGCCTCGATGCGCGACCGGCCCTGCCGGGGTTCGATGCCGATGGATTCGGCCACCTCCGCCTCGATCTCACGTTCACGGAGCCGCCGGGTGCGGACTGGATCGCGCTCTCGTCCCTGGTCGTGCTCGGCAATGTCGTCCGCGCCAGCCACGGCGAGACCGTGTCCGAGACGCTCGGCAACGGCGACGGCACACGCCCGTTCCAGCGCTTCGTGCTCGGCCGCAAGCCCCTGACGTACGTCCCGGCTCGGACCCCGGGCGGCATCGCCTCGACCCTCGTCGTGGCGGACGACGGCCTGATCCGGCCCGAGGTCCCGACGCTCTTCGAACAGCCGGCCACGAGCGCGATCGTCGCCACCGCGACGGCGCCCGACGGCGTGACGCGCGTTCAATTCGGGGATGGCCGGGCCATGGCCGCGCGGGCCACCACCGGCGTCGGCAACGTCACGGCCCGCTACCGGATCGGATCGGGGCTCGCGGGCCGCGTGCCGGCCGAGCGACTGACGACCCTGCTGACGCGGCCGCCCGGCGTGAAGGGCGTCGTCAATCCGACCGCCGCGGAAGGCGGCGCGGATCCCGAGCCCCGTGACCAGTCTCGCCGCAACGCCCCGGCCAGCGTCCGGACCCTCGGCCGGATCGTGTCCCTCCGCGACGTCGAGTCGCTCGTGCTCGCCTCGGGTCTCGTGGCCAAGGCCCAGGCCATCTGGCTGTGGAGCGGCTACGACCGGGTCATCCACCTGACGGTGGCCGCACCGGAAGGCGACCCGCTCTCGGCGACGCTGCGCGATCTCATCGGCGATGGGCTGAACGCGGCACGCGACACGAGCCACCGCCTCGCGATCGAGGATCGGGTCCTCGTGCCGGTGACCCTCACGGCGAACGTGGTGATCGACCGGTTCGCCGACCGGCCGGACCTCGTCCTCGCCGGCGTGCTCGCGGCAGCCCGTGGGCTGCTCTCGTTCGACAGCGTCGCACTCGGGACGTCCCTCGCCGTGTCCGACGTCATTGCCGTCCTGGCGGCCGTGCCGGGGGTGATCGGGATCGACGTCGACACGTTCGGGTTCGCGGCCGCGGCGGGCTTCAGCGGCGCGGAACTGGACGAGCGAGGCGTCGAACGGGCGCCCGACGGCAGTGTCGCGCCGGTCCAGCCGCGGCTGCGACTGTGGCCGGCTCGCGCCGGCCTGACTCCGGGCACCGTCCGGCCGGCCGAGTTGCCGTGGGTTCGGGTGACGGGCGACATCCAGATCGTGGACGGAGGCCGGGCATGAGCAGCAGCCGGTTGTGGGACCTGGTTCCGATCGCCACACGCCAGGACGACCTCGAGGCGGGTGGCGCGCTGCAGGCCCTGCTGGGCATCCTGTCGGACGACGTCGACGCCGAGGAGCGCTCGCTGTGGGGCCTGTTCGACCAGCTGTTCATCGAGACCTGCGACGAGTGGGCCGTGCCCTACATCGGCGAGCTCGTGGCGAACGACCTGCTCTACGACGCCAGCCGGGCTGACGATGCCCGGACGGCGACAGAGCTCTTCACCGACCTCGCTCCGCACGACCTGCGTGCCCCGATCGCCGCCCGGGTCCGCGCCGACGTGGCCCGGACGATCTACTACCGCCGCCGCAAGGGCACGCCGGCGATGCTCGAGGAGCTGGCCCGCAACGTGACGGGCTGGCCGATGCACCTCGTCGAGTGCTTCAGCCTGCTCGACTGGCCGCAGGCACTCATCCACCTCCGGCCGCAGGCGGCGCTGCTCGACGTCCGCTCCCCGGAGCGCTGTGAGCGAGTGCTCGGTCCGTTCTCGGATGCGATGCGGACCGTGGACGTCCGATTGCCGCGTCTCGGGGCGACGAGCGGCGCGGTCGTCGGCGCCGGCGTGGTCGGGGTCGCCAGCGTCAGCGACGACCCGGTGCTCATCGACGCCGTCCCGGCCGACCCGATCGAACCGCCCTACCATCCCCGGACGGCCGCCTTCTTCGGCTGGCGCCTCCAGGCCTCGCCGCTGGTCTGGCTCGATCCGCGGCCGTCGCCGAGCTGCGCCTTCGGCTGGACGTTCAGCCCGCTCGGCAACCGGGCCCCGCTGTTCTCCCGATGGGAGCGCGAAGGCGACGAGTTCGGCCTGGCGACGGAAACCGGCGTCCCACAGCCGATCCGCCGATCGCTCTTCTCGCGCGACCTCGACGCGTATCGCGCCTCGGCGCCCGTCCGTCCGCCCTACACGAGGCTCTATGGCGAGTTCGCCGATCCCGCCGGCACCGCGCTCGAGCTTGCACCCGCGGCCAGTCTCGCGGTCTTCCGCAACGGGGCCTTCGTGCCGCCCACCGTCGATCCAACGCAGCTGCCGCAGTTCTTCAGCCCGCAGATCGTCTGCATGCGACTCGATCCGTGGCCCGTCGCGCAACCGGCTGGCGCGATCGTCGGCGTGGACGTCGTGGCCGGCCGATTCGTCCTTGGCGCCGGCCTGACAACCGTCGCCGATCCGACCGTCTCGCTCGCGGTCGCGTACCACCCGGGCCAGGCGGCGGGCATCGGCGGGGGCGGGTACGACCGCGCCGCGTGGCTGATCCCGTTCGGCGCCACGATCGGCGTCGGGTCGGCGCCGATCCAGCGCTTCACCGTCGGCTCGCGACCGCGCCCGGCCGGGACGCCGCCGCCGACCCACGTCACGGTCGCCGCCGCGCTCGGGGCCTGGGCGGCCGCCGGCAAGCCGCCGGCCGTGATCACGATCCAGGACTCGAGCACCTATGCCCTGCCCAACGTCACGCTCGAGGACGACTCGTGGCTCGTCCTCGAGGCCGCGAACAACGAGCGCCCGCACCTCCAGCCCGCTGCGGCCGGCTGGAAGGTCGACGTGAACGTGCCCGTCGGGGCCCGCGACCGCCGCGCGGTCCTGACCCTGTCGGGCCTGCTCGTGGAAGGCTGGATCGACTTGACGGGTGAGGTCTCGCGCCTGCGGCTGTGGCATACGACGCTCGTGCCCGGCCGTTCACTGGCCGAGGACGGCACGCCGGCCTCACGACTGCCGTCCATCGTCGCGCCGGCCGCCAGCGGCCACCTCCAGCTGCGGATCGAACTCGCCTTCAGCATCTGCGGGCCGATCTGGGCGCCGCCCGGCGAGGAGCGAAGCACGATCCTCGACTCGATCGTGGACGGCCTCGACACGCTGGTCGACGGCAGCCCGGCGCCCTTCGCCGGACCGGCCATCACGGGCCCGAGCGGAGCGCTCGCCGACGTCGGTCCGGCGGTTCATCTCGAGCGCTCGACCGTGCTCGGCGCGATGAACGTCCGGGAGCTCTTCTGCTCCGAATCGATCGCGACCGGCCATGTCCAGGTCCAGCGAACGCAGGAAGGCTGCGTCCGGTTCTCCTTCGTGCCCGACGGGTCCGTCACGCCGCGCCGGTTCCGGACCCAGCCGGAAGCGACGATCCGGGCGGCCGAGACGGCGCGAGTCAAGGACGCGCTGGCGATCAATCCCGCCCTCACCCCGGCCCAGCAGGCGGCGATCGCCGCCGACGTCCACGCGGCCGTCGTGGCCGCGCTCCTGCCGGCCTTCACGGCCCGCTGGTACGGCGAGCCGGCGTACGGCCAGCTCCGGCGGTCGACGCCAGGCGAGATCACGCGCGGCGCCGAGGACGGCTCCGAGATGGGAGCGCTCTGCCATCTCAAGCAGTCCTCGCGCGAGGACAACCTCCGTCTCCGCCTGGCCGAGTACCTGCCGTTCGGCCTCGATCCCGCCCTCGTCTATGTCACCTAGGCGCGTCGCGCCACCCGCCATGCCCACCAGCCGAGGAGCCCGCCATGCCAGGTGACTACTCCCGTCGGACCTACAACCCCAATCGCGACACCGTCGGGGTCTACGAGCAGCAGGGCCGCGTCCGGCTCGACGCCAACCTCAACGAGTTCGTCGACCTCATCGATCGCCGGCTGCGCGCGACCTCGCTCGACACGCTGGGGCCGGCCGTCGTGCCGGTGGAGACGCCCGATGGATTCGCGATCGCGTACACGGCCGGCAAGCTGACGATCGGCTCCGGTCGGGCCTACGTCGACGGCATCGAGATCGACAATCACGGCCGATCCCTCGACGGGTTCGTCGATCCGGGCTTCGAGCCGAGGCTCGAGGAACTTCGTGGCCGCGGCCCGATTCCGTTCGATCGGCAGCCCTACGTCCCGGCGGCGCCCTCGCCGTTCGCCCCGGCCGCTCCCGGCGTGGGCACGTACCTCGCCTACCTCGACGTCTTCCATCGCGAACGCACCTGGGCCGAGGACGCGTCCCTCCTCGACCCCGCCCTCTACGGCATCGATACGGCGACGCGCCGGCAGGCCGTCTGGCAGGTCCGGTTCCACGATCTGCTCGGCGGGGCGATCGACTGCTCCACGCCCGACAGCGCCATCCCGAATGGCTGGAGCGCCATCGTCCGTCCGTCGGCCGCCCGCCTCACGACCAATGCCGTCGGCGTGCCGGTCTCGACCGATCCCTGCGATATCCCGCCGGCCGGCGGCTTCCGGGGCATCGAGAACCGGCTCTACCGCGTCGAGATCCACGACCCGGGCGCGTTCGGCACGGCCACGTTCTGCTGGTCGCGCGACGACGCGTCGCTGGCCTCGCCCGTCACGAGCATCAACGGCGCGACGATCGGGATCGTCCGCCCCGGTCGCGACCAGGTCGTCCGCTTCGCGACGGGCGATTGGGTCGAGGTGACCGACGACGATCGCGAGCTGTCCGGCCTGCCGGGCCACATCGCCAAGGTCGGGCCCGTCGACGACGTCAAGAGCGAGATGGACCTCGCCCCCGCGCTCCCCGCGGCCTTCGCCACGGCCGTCAACCCGCGGGTCCGGCGCTGGGACCAGCGGCCGGCGACGATCGGGACACTGCCGGTGACGGCCGCCCCGGTCGTCCTCGAGGACGGCGTCCAGGTGACGTTCACCCTCGACCCGGCCATTGCCGGCGGCACGTTCCGCACGGGCGAGTACTGGGTCTTCGCCGCCCGCGTCGCGGACGGCTCGGTCGAGCAGCTCGCGGCGGCTCCGCCCGTCGGGCCCCACCACCACATCGCCCGCCTCGCGGTGGTCGACGGTGGCACGCACACCGTCACGGACTGCCGGACGAAGTGGCCGTGCCCGTGCGGCGGCGACGGCGGCTGCGATTGCGACGCCTGCGTCACGGCCAATTCGCACAACAGCGGCGCGTTCACGATCCAGGACGCCGTCACCCAGGTCGCGGCCAGGGGTGGCACGATCTGCCTCGGGCCCGGCATCTTCCGATTGCGCCGGCCCGTGGAGATCACGAATGCCAACGCCGTCCGGATCCGCGGCAAGGGCTGGACCACGATCGTCATCACGCCCGGCCGCAAGCCCGCATTCGTCGTCCAGGGCTGCCGCCAGATCACGATCCAGGACCTGACGGTGCTGGGCTCGAAGCGACAGATCCTTGCCGAGGAGGCCGTCAAGGGCACCTTCTCGATGGCCGAGCTCGGGGGCACGATCGCCATCGGCGTGGCCAACACGATCGGCATGACCGTCGAACGCTGCATCCTCTTCACGGCGCCGGTCCGGCCCGACCGGGCGCCGACCCTCGCGACGCTCGGGGTGGTCGTCGGCCTGACGGTCCGCGAATGCGTGATCGTCGGCGTCGTGGGCATCGGCAATCCGCTGCCGACGGTCTCGCCCGGCAAGCACATCGCGGGCATGAAGCTGACAGGGGCCCAGTCGTCGTTCGCGGGGTCGCCGTCGGCGGTCTACGGCGTCGGCGGCGAGCTCGGAGCGAGCGATCGCGAGCAGTACCTCTCGGGCCGCCTGCTGATGGCCCACTGGAACGTGATCGACAACCTCGTGGCCGCCGGTCGGGCCGGGGTCGCGCTACTCGGTGCGGTCGTGGCCGCGGCCGACAACCGCTTTGCACGGAACGATCTCGTGGCCCTGATCGACGCGGGCATCGCGATCGCCACGATCTCGTTGCTCGGGACGATGGAGATCGACGACAACATCGTCGCCTCCGGCGGCTTCGGGATCCTCTGCGGCACGAACACGGCGCGGATCACCGACAACACGGTGATCGGCTTCCCGACCGGCCGGCTCGGCTCGCTCGGCCCGGTCATCACGACGACGACCACGACGACGATCTTCCCCGGCCATGTCTGCGGCGAGGACATCGAGATCGTGGACACCTGGGTCACCGTGAACGGCCCGCTCAATCCGTCGGGGATTCGGACGCGGGCGGGCATCGTCGTCGTCGATCCGCTCGGTCTGGGGGCCCGGCTGCGGGACATCCGGATCGTCGGCAACGACGTCAACGACGTCGTCGGTCTCGGGATCGCGGCCCTCTCGCCCGTCCGGCGGCTGCTGATCGATGCCAATCACGTTGTCAACGTCGTGGCCGGCGGCATCGTCACGGTCAGCCTGCGCAGCGAATCCGTCGTCATCTCGGCCAATGTCGTCGAGCGGGTTCGCGGCGCCGACATCGACCGCGGCAAGGAGGTCGTCGGGTTGCTCGCCGGGTCGGCCTGGACGACCAGCTCTGCCAGCCTCGGCCTCGGCGCGATCTCGGTCCTGCGGGCCCTGCGGGCCGACGCCCACGACAACATCGTCAACCAGGTCGCCACGAGTGGCGGCCTCGCCCTCGGCATCACGTTCGTCGGCGTCCGGAGCGGCCGGATCGTCTCGAATCGGGTCCAGGCGGTCGGCGACGATCGGGGGGCGGCGATCGGCGTGCTCTTCCGGGGTCCCTTCGGCAATGCGGAGGCCATCGACAACGAGGTCATCGGCCGGCCCGCCAGTGACGAGTCGACGTGGATCGCGATCCGGATCGATGACCCCGAAGACAAGCCGACCGCAGTCGAGATCGGGCAGCCGGCGCAGGCGTTCGTCCCGAAGGTCATGGTCCCGAAGCCATTCGGCGAGGTTGGCGGAGGAGCGAACGCCCCCGCGGCGGCAGGCCTGGCGGGCGTCAATGCCGGCTTCGTCGCGGAGCCCCATCGGGACGTGCCGCAACTGTTCGGGGTGCTCGCGGCGGTCCGCGGCAACACCGTCGAGGGCGGCGGTCGCCAGCCGGCGGTCCTCGTCAGGGTGCGGGGCAACGCGATGTTCAACGACAACCGGGTCCGCTATCAAAACGACGAGCGCAGGATCGCGGTCGAGATCGCCGCGGTGAGCGCACTCTTGAACGCGAACTACATCGAGCTCTCGACGCCGTTCGGGCTGGCCATCAACGCGGACGTCAATCCGAATGCCGTCGCCACCTCGGGCAACGTCACGAATGGGGTGATCGTGGTCGCCGGCTCACTGCTCGGGTCGCCGTGGGACCTCCAGAATATCTCCGCGTAGGGAGGCCGAGTCATGGAACCGAACGACAATCCGCGCGATGCGGGCTTCGACCTCGACATCGTCCTGCAGCAGATCCGCGACGCGGTCGCGTCCGGTGACGGCCTCGTAGCGGGAATGACGGACGGTTCTGTCGCCCGGGCCGAGGAGCGCCGGCGGGCCGCATCCGCCGCGGCCGGCAAGGCGGGCGCCACCGCGGCGGATCGCGCCGCGGCCGCCACGGAGCGAACGGCGGCGGCCGACGAGATCAAGCAGGCGAAGTCGCTCGGCGAGGTCCATCGGCAGGTCCTGACGCTCCTCGGCGAGGACGCCCTGCGGCTCGTCCGCGGCCTGCCGACGGCAATGGCCTGGTCCGACGAGCCGACGATGGGGGAGGGGACCGCCAGGACGGCTCCTGGCGGCGCGTCTGCTGCCAAGGAGGGCGCGGCCAGTGCCCCGGCCGGGGGTGGCGTCAAGGCGGCGAAGCCCAGGGCGAACTCGAACGGCTGAGCGGCTGTCGGTCCCCCGGAGCCGGCTCAACCCTGACGGAAGGACGCGTCCGATCGGCTACTCTCTCGGGGCGTCCGTCGGCCGAGGGAGCGAGTCCGGTGATCTGTTCGAACTGCGGAACCGAGAACAAGCCTGGTCGGAAGTTCTGCGTCCGCTGCGCCACGCCGCTCGCGGCGGCCTGCCCGTCCTGTGGCGCTCCGTACGACCCCGGTGACGCGTTCTGCGGCGAATGTGCCGCTCCGCTCGGCGCGGCCATCACCATGTCTGCCGCGGCAGTGCCGGTCAGGTCCAGTCCGACCGCCACTTCGGCCGCCGCTCCGGCCGTTCCCGCCAGCGCGGAGCGCCGCCTCGTCAGCGTCCTGTTCGCCGATCTCGTCGGCTTCACGCCATTCGCGGAAGAGCGCGACGCGGAGGACGTCCGCGACACGCTGACCCGCTACTTCGACATCGCCAGCGACGTGATCACCCGCTACGGCGGCATCGTCGAGAAGTTCATCGGCGATGCGGTCATGGCCGTGTGGGG
Source organism: uncultured Chloroflexia bacterium (assembly GCA_963716375.1). Taxonomy (GTDB): domain Bacteria; phylum Chloroflexota; class Limnocylindria; order Limnocylindrales; family CSP1-4; genus VGPE01. Next base: position 1,156,849 of record OY970306.1, read on the forward strand.
CACGCCCACGGCCCGAGAGGATGATGCCGAACGGAGCGTTCGGGCTGCCCTGGACCTCGTCGACGCGGTCCGTGCGATCGGCGCCACGATCCAGGCCCGGGCGGGCGTCCTGACCGGGGAGGCGGCCGTCACGATCGGCGCCACGAACCAGGGCATGGTCGCCGGCGACCTCGTCAATACGGCCGCCCGGCTGCAGTCGGTCGCGCTCCCGGGCACCGTCCTGGTGGGCGAAGCGACGATGCGGGCCGCCAGTGCCGCCATCGCGTTCGAGGAGATCGGCGAGCAGACGCTCAAGGGCAAGGCACTGCCCGTCGCCGCCTATCGGGCACTGCGGGTCGTCGCCCAGCGGGGCGGGGAGGGCCGTTCGGACCTGCCGGAGCCGCCGTTCGTCGGTCGCGACGAGGAGCTGCGCCTGCTGAAGGACCTCATCTCGACGTCTGGCCGCGATCGGCGCACGCGTCTCGTCTCGATCACCGGTCCGGGCGGCATCGGCAAGAGCCGGCTCGCCTGGGAGCTCGAGAAGTACATCGACGGCATCAGCGAGACGATCTACTGGCACCGCGGCCGCTCGCCTGCCTACGGCGAGGGGATCACGTTCTGGGCCCTCGGCGAGATGATCCGCCGGCGGGCCCGGCTCACGGAGGTGGACGACGAGGCCGCCACGCGCGAACGAATCCGCGCCACGGTCGCCGAGTACGTGCCCGCGGACGACGATCGGCGCTGGGTCGAGCCGGCGCTCTTGACGCTTCTCGGCCTGGAGCCCGCGCCGGCAGGCGGCCGCGACGTGCTCTTCGCGGCCTGGCGGATCTTCTTCGAGCGGATCGCCGAGCAGGGCACGACCGTGCTCCTGTTCGAGGATCTCCAGTGGGCCGACTCCGGCCTCCTCGACTTCATCGAGCAGCTCCTCGAGTGGTCGAAGAACGTGCCATTGACGGTGATCACCCTGGCCCGCCCGGAGCTGTTCGACCGGCGACCCGACTGGGGCGGGCAGACGCGCAACCTGACCCGCCTCGCCCTCGAGCCGTTGAGCGACGAGGCCATGCGCCAACTGCTCGACGGCTTCGTGCCGGGTCTGCCGGAGGCGGCGATCCGGGCGATTCTCGGCCGTGCCGATGGCATGCCGCTCTATGCCGTGGAAACGGTCCGTTCGCTCGTCGCGGACGGCCGGCTCGAGCGTCACGGCGACGCCTACCGGCCGATCGGCGAGCTCGGCGAGCTCGCCATTCCCGACACGCTCCGCTCGCTGATCGCGAGCCGGCTCGACGCCCTCGATCCCGCCGATCGGAGCATCGTCGCGGACGCTGCGGTGCTGGGTCAAACGTTCAGCCCCGCGGCGCTGATGGCGGTGAGCGGCACTGAGCGCCGAGGCCCTGGAACCGCGTCTCAAGGCGCTCGTTCGCCGGGAACTGTTCGACGTGGAGATCGATCCGCGCAGCCCGGAACGTGGCCAGTACCGCTTCGTCCAGTCGCTGATCCGAGAGGTGGCCTACAGCACGCTCGCCAGGCGCGAGCGGCGCGCCCGGCACCTGGCCGCCGCCCGGCACTTCGAATCGCTCGGGGACGATGAGCTGGCGGGAGCTCTCGCATCTCACTACGTCGCCGCTCACGAGGCATCGGCCGAGGGCGCCGAGGCGGACGCTGTGGCGATCCAGGCACGGATCGCACTGTCGGGTGCCGCGGAACGAGCCGTCACGCTGGGCGCCCACGACCAGGCCGTCGCGTACTACCGCCAGGCGATCGAGATCACCGCGGATCCCGGCGAACGAGCGGCGTTGCATCTTCACGCCGCGGCCTCGGCGGATGCGGCCTCGATGTACGACCTGGCTGCCGAGCTGGTCCGAACGGGAGTCGAGCTCGCGCTTGCGGCAGGCGATACCGACGCACTCGGCGCCTGCGAGGCCCTCTACGGGGAGATCCTCATCGACTCTGGCCAGACGCTCGAGGCGGTCGAACTGCTCGAAGCGGCGGCGGCGCGACCGGCGGCGGCCATCGACGAAACCGTGATGGCCGAACTGCTCGGCAACCTCTCACGCGCCTATATGCGGGCGGGCCAACCGGCCAAGTCTGTCGAGACCGCGGACCGTGCGCTCGTGGTCGCCGAGCGGCACCACCTCGATCGGATCATCGCCGAGACGTTCAACAACAAGGGCTCCTCGCTGTCGTTCATGGGTCGCCAGCTGGAGGGAATCGCGCTGCTCCGGGCGGCCGTGGATCTTGCCCATGACCGCGGGTACGTCGCTGCGGAGATCCGGGCCCGCCAGAATCTCGCGGCCTCCATGGACGGCGATCCCAGGCTCGCCCGGGATCAGCTGGAGCTCGCGTTTGGCCTCGCCCGTCGGGTGGGGAACCGGACCCTGGCGAGCTGGACCGCCATCAGCCGGCTCTACTCGATCTATGGGGCGGCGGAGGGCTGGGATGCGGCGCTGGCCGACGTCGAGCAGGATCTTGTCGAGAGCGCCGCGATCGGCCTGAGCCCGCTGGACGAGCTGCGGAGCCTGCTCGGCCAGGCGATGATCCGCACCGCGCGCGGCGAGTCGACGGACGAAATGCTCGCGCGCATGACCGAGCTGGCGGACCAGACCTCGGATGCGTTCGGCGCAGCCGGAGTCGAGTTCGTGCGTGGTGATCGGGCGCTGCTCGCGGGCCGCTACGCCGAGTCCTGCAGCGAGATGCTCGCGGGATCGACCGAACCCAACCTCGCCGAGCTGATGCTGGCGCGCGCCGGTCGGGCGGCCGTCTGGGGCCGCGATCATGCGGGCGCGGTGGATGTCGTCGAGCGGCTCGACGCGCACCCCGGCTCGGTGCGTTCAACGGTGGCCGCTCGGAGTGCCCTGCGAGCCGGGATCGCGGCTCTCGAGGGCCGGCGCGACGAGGCGATTGCGGCGTACCGCGACGCGGTCGGGCGATACCGCGCGGCCGGCGAGGACCTGGAGCTGGCCTGTGTCGGTCTCGACTTCGTGGCGCTCGTCGGTCCTGACGAGCCGACGGCCTATGCCGCGGCGATCGACTCGCGCGCGATCTTCGAGCGTGTCGGGGCCCGGCCCTATCTCGAGCGGCTCGACGCGGCGCTCGCGCGACCGTCCGCAGAAGGGTCGCGGCCGACAGCAACCGCGGCCGACCTCGTGTCGCCCACGGCAGGCTGACCGGTCCCTGCGGCCTGCATGCCTGGAATCACAGAACCGGGCAGCCCGTCTCGCGGACTGCCCGGCCCGTGCGCCTGTGGCGAAATCAGCCCGCCGCGAGCATCGCCGCGAACCGGTCCCACGTCTCGACGCCACCCGCGATCATGCCCGTCGCCAGGGCGCCTTCGAGCTCCTCGGCCGATGGGAAGTGCGAGCGAGAGGTCAGTCTCGTCCGGGTTCCGAGATCCTCGAATGCGAAGGTCTCGATGCCGACGTGCTCGCGCATCCCGTCGAGATCGACGATGAACGTCCACCGGAAGCGGGCCGGCGGGTCCACCTCGAGGTATTCGCCCATGAACGGCACGTCGTCGCGGCCCGGCGCGCGGCTCACGTAGCGCCAGTGGCCGCCCGGACGGACGTCCATCTCGACGACGGTCGCCGTGGAGCCGTGCGGGCCCCACCACAGGGGAATCCGCTCCGGATCCATGAAGGCCCGCCAGACCAGCTCGCGGGGTGCGTCGAACGTGCGCTCCCAGACGAGGTCCGCGTCCTCCGACCAGACGGCCGTCGAGTCATTCCGAAATCGTTCCGTTGCCGTGACCATCGGGCTGCTCCTTCTCCTGCGCTGGTTGGCCGGCCTGGATGTCGTGCAGGTACGTCTCCAGGCGCTCGAAGCTCTCGTCCCAGTGACGGCGGTACTGGTTGACCCAGTCCGAGACGTCCCGCAGGGGACCGGCCCGGAGTCGCCGCGGCCGCCATTGCGCGTGGCGGCCCTGCTCGATCAGGCCGGCCCGCTCCAGCACCCGAAGGTGCTTGGAGATCGCAGGCTGGCTCATCGCGAAGGGTTCGGCGAGGTCCTTGACCGATGCCTCCCCGTTGGCGAGACGGGCGAGGATCGCCCGACGGGTCGGATCGGCCAGGGCAGCGAACGTCGTGCTGAGCGGATCGGTCTGTGGCATGTCCATCACTGAAGGGTTATATAACCTGTCGGTACTATACACGGGCGCGACCGGCCGTCAAGCCCCCTCCTGAGCACCCGCTCGGCCGAGGTGCGCCTCTTGACAGATTTGACCCTGTCAATACCCCCAGGGGGTATACAGCCTCTTGACAACCGTGTACTATTAGCGTCGATCTGGGGCTGTCAAGACTTGACAGCCCCCGTGCCATGTCCGGCGCGATCCAACGAGGTTCGATCCGGCATGAAACGGTGAAGGCGATCGGAACGTCTTCGCTGTCGAAGCTCCTGGAGGTCCGGTTTGGCCGTCGGCACTGCCGCGGAAATCAAGAACAAGCTCTCGGTCGTCGACGTGGTCGGCGAGACGGTCGCGCTCAAGAAGGCCGGCACGACCTACAAGGGCCTGTGCCCCTTCCACGGCGAGCACACGCCCTCGTTCGTCGTCACCCCCAATCGGCAGACGTGGCATTGCTTCGGCTGCGGCCTCGGCGGCGACGTCTTCAGCTTCGTGATGCAGCGCGACAGCGTCTCGTTCCCGGAAGCGCTCAAGACGCTGGCGGCCAAGGCCGGCATCGAGCTCGATGAGCATTCCCGCCGTGACGACGCCCGGCGCGCCCGCCTGCGCGAGGTACTCGAATCGGCGATCGCCTTCTACCACCAGGTCCTGACGGCGCATCGGCTCGGCCAGCCCGCCCTGGACTACCTGAAGGGCCGTGGCTTCACGGACGAGACGATCACGCGATTCCAGCTCGGCTGGGCGCCGGCCGGCTGGGACACGATGAGCCGGACGCTCCAGACGCGGCGCAACATCGCCCCGGCGGAGCTTGCCGAGGTTGGCCTGACGACCGCCCGCGGCTCGGGCCGCGGCGCCTACGACCGGTTCCGCGAGCGGATCATGTTCCCGATCCGCGACGCGAATGGCGGCCCGGTCGGCTTCGGCGGTCGCTACCTCGTCGCCGAAGGAGATGTCACCGATCACGGGCCCAAGTACCTCAACTCGCCGGCCACGTCCACCTTCGACAAGAGCCGGACGCTCTACCTCATCGACAAGGCCAAGGCCCAGATCCGCAAGTCGGGCCAGGTCGTCATCGTCGAGGGCTACACGGACGCGCTCATGGCGCACCAGGCCGGCTTCGATACCGTCGTCGCGTCGCTCGGCACGGCCCTGACACCAGGCCAGGTCGCGCTCGCCACCCGATATGCCACCAAGATCGCCCTCGCCTACGACGTCGATCCGGCCGGCCAGAGCGCCGGCTCGTTCGGCGTGACGGAGCTCAACAGCCTCATCTCGGAGGTCCAGGCGTCCGACGAGGGCATCGGCCTGACCGGCGTCGGGGTCGTCCGCCTGCCCGAGGGCAAGGATCCCGACGAGGTGATCCGCGACCACCCCGAGACCTGGCGCGAGGCCGTCCGATCGCCCGTGCCGATCCTCGACTACCTGATCGACTACCACGCCGCCAAGGTGGACGTGAAGACGGCCGAGGGACGCAAGCGCCTGGTGGATGCCGTGGTGCCCGTGCTGCGACGCGTCGCCGACCCGACGGTCCGGGCGGCCGGGATCCAGAAGCTCAGCCAGCGCAGCACGGTCGATGAGCGCGACCTCCACGAGGCCCTGCGTGCCCGGACCCCCGAACCGGGCACGGGCCGGGCCGGACGCGGCGGGCCGAACGACGGCGAGCACGGCGGCACCCGCCTGACCCTCGAGGCCGTCCGCGCCGCGCGCGAATCGGTCACTCCGGACGAGGTCCTGCGGGCCGTGACGCCGGTGGAAGCCGAGCTGCTGCGCCTGCTGCTGCTCGTGCCGGACCAGCAGCTGCGGGTCGTGGACGAGCTCGGGCCGGATCAGCTGCCGAGCACCGTCGCCCGCGAGCTGTACCGGGCCATCGTGCTGATGCGTGAGCCGGACGATCGGGGCGTGGCCGGCCATTTCGACGAGGCGCGCCTGCGGGCGGGCCTGGACGAGGAGACCCGGGCCCTCGCCATTGCGGTCAAGGCGCACGGCCGGTTCGATCCCGGCGCGCTGCCGGCGGCCCGGATCAACTACGAAGTGGAGAACCTGCTCCTCGATCTCGAGGCCGATCGGATCGAGGAACGCAACCAGTACAACCTCTCGGAGCAGGCCGAGGCCGAACGCCTCGGCGACCTCGCACTCATGGAGCGATTGCTCAACCAGAACCGACAGATCAACGAAGAACGCCGCTCGCTCGATCGCCGACGCGAGCAGGCACGACTCTTCGCCCGGCCCGTGGCCGCGCGAACCTAGGGAGGATTCCAATGGCAGATCCACTGGACAAGCAGCTCGTCGAAGCGGTGCTGGCCCGGCCGCGCCGGGGCAAGGCCGACATGGAAGAGGCCAAGCTCGCGACGATGCGGCCGGGCCGAACGGCCGTGGTCGTGGCCGACGTCGACGACGACGATGACGACGATCTCGACGACGAGGACCTGAGCCTCGGCGCGCCCGACGCGCTCGTCGACGCCGTCGACCTCGGGGCCGAGGTCGCCGATGGCTTCGAAAGCGCGGCTGCGGTCGTGCCCGAGGTGCCGGCCAAGCTCGACCCCAAGGAGGTCGAGGAGCCGACGGCCGAGGAGCTCGAAGCCCTCTCGGCCGACATGATCGGGATCGACGACCCGGTCCGGATGTACCTGAAGGAGATCGGCAAGGTCGCCCTGCTGACCGCCGAGGAAGAGGTCGTCCTGGCCAAGGCCATCGAACTCGGCGAGTTCCTCGTCGAGGCGCCCTGGCGGGGCATCGTCTCGCTCCACGAGTGGACGACGCACGACACCGAACGCAAGACGCGCACGGCCAAGACGCAGCATCGCCTGCCGCTCGGTCCCGAGGCACACAAGATGGTCCACGACGCGCTGGCCGATGAGGCCGCCGCGGACCTGCTCGTGACGGCGCCCGATTTCCACCTGGTGAAGGCCGCCAAGGACGCCCAGTCGGATGGGACCAAGGCGCTCCTCAAGGAGGCCAAGGGCGTCCTCGCCGGCTACAACGAGAAGCTCGACCCCGACACGTTCATCCGCCTGCTCGACTGGGCCTACATCGCCGTCCACAACGGCGATCTCGACTCCCGCGACAACGTCGGGCTGCGGGCGATCTACGACTGGTCGCGCGACCTGGTCGCGTTCCCGGCGCTCGAGCGCTGGATCATGACCGGCCACGACGCCGAGCTGCTCAAGCGGATGGGCTACGACCCCGAGGTGCCGCTCAACACGAAGCTCGCGCTGCGCAAGGGCGAGCTCGTGCGGATCGGGCGCGACGCCCGCGAGCAGCTGACGTCGGCCAACCTGCGGCTGGTCGTCTCGATCGCCAAGAAGTACATCGGCCGGGGCATGTCGTTCCTCGACCTCATCCAGGAAGGCAACATCGGCCTCATTCGCGCCGTCGAGAAGTTCGACTACGAGAAGGGCTACAAGTTCTCGACGTACGCCACCTGGTGGATCCGCCAGGCCATCACCCGAGCCATCGCCGACCAGGCCCGGACGATCCGGATCCCGGTCCACATGGTGGAGACGATCAACCGGCTGATCCGGGTCTCGCGCGGGCTCCTCCAGGAGCTGGGTCGCGAGCCGACGGTCGAGGAGATCGCCGAGGCGATGTCCAAGGGCCAGGAGGTGGTCGTCACCCCCGAGAAGGTCCGCGAGATCATCAAGGTCAGCCAGGAGCCGGTGAGCCTCGAGACGCCGATCGGCGAGGAAGAGGACTCACATCTCGGCGACTTCATCGAGGATCGCGGCGCCCTCGCGCCGGCCGAAGCCGCCTCGCACCAGCTGCTCAAGGAGCAGGTCGAAGCGGTGCTCGACTCCCTCACGGGCCGCGAGCGGCGCGTGCTCCAGCTCCGGTTCGGCCTCGAGGACGGGCGCGCCCGAACCCTCGAGGAGGTCGGCAAGGAGTTCAACGTCACCCGCGAGCGGATCCGCCAGATCGAGGCCAAGGCGCTGCGCAAGCTGCGTCATCCGAGCCGCAGCCGCAAGCTCAAGGACTATCTCGAGTAGGCCGGTCCATCCGATCCGAAACGACCCCGTGGTGCGTGCCGCGGGGTCGTTCTGATTCGAGGGCCGGTCAGCGGGGTGCTACGGCCCCCAGTACCCGGCGCCCCAGGTGACCGCCGCGAGCTTCGCCTGGCCGGCGAGTGACGGGTGGAAGTAGTCGCGGGTGTTGATGTCCGAGGTCGTGAAGGCCGTGTTGTAGACGGCGTTGCCGTCGAACCGGCAGTTGCTGAACGTCGCGCAGGTGGTCGCGAGCGCCGTGTTCAGGTCCACGACCCGCTGCAGCACCGTCGCCCGGCGGCTCGTGTCGGCTGACGAGGTCGAGGTCGGGTTGGCCAGCATCGACTGGCAGATGCCGCCGATGGCCCAGATGAACCGGGCCGAGCCGTTGTTGTGCTCGAGTGACCAGAGCTGGTAGATGTTCGGGATGCTCGCGACGTAGACGAGGGTCGCAGGCGACTGATTCTTGATGATGTTCAGTGCGCTGGTGAACTGGGTCGTGAAGTTCGCGACCGAGGTCATGCTCGCGACGGACTTGGTGCAGACGTCGTTCGCGCCCATCAGGACCGTGACGTAGTCGACGTGCTGGCCCGCGACCGTGGTCATCTGGCCGGCCAGGTCGTTCATCACGGCACCCGTCTTCGCGTCGTTGAAGGCGTGCCCGGAGATGGCCGAATTCCTGGCGACGAGGCGCAGGTAGTGGCTGTTCACGCTCGTTGTCGTGCCGGTGGACCAGGACGCCGCCGGGTTGTCGGCGAACGCCGAGCCCGTGTTGTAGGCGCGGGTGATCGAATCGCCGGTCGAAGCCATCGAGGACGGGAAGGCGGGCGCCGCGTCGAGCAGCCCGGTCCCGATCGTGGCGAGCAGGATGGCCACGGCGGGCGCGACGAGCGCGCCGCGGAGCCGGAGAGTCCGGGATCGATTCGTCATCGCTGAGCCTCCAGAGTGCCGCCGGGACGTGCCGTTCGTGGCTCGACTGTAGCAGCCCCGGTTCGGAGCGGCGCGATGCGCTTACCGCGCCGGCGGATCGCCCGGTTCGGGGCCGGTCGCGATCGGATACTCGGCCTTCGACCAGTCGCTGTACGAGCCGGGGTAGAGGATCGGGTCGGGCAGCCCGGCCAGGCGCATCGCCAGCGAATCGTGATTGGCCGAGACGCCGGAGCCGCAGGAGGCGACGACATCGGCTCCGCCGGCGGCGCCCAGGGTTCGGTATCGCTCCGCCAGCTGTTCGGGTGGCAGGAAGCGGCCGTCGGCCCCGAGATTGCCGTCCGTCGGGGCGCTGATCGCGGTCGGGATGTGCCCGGGAACCCGATCGACCGGCTCGACTTCGCCGCGGTAGCGCGGCCCGGCCCGGGCGTCGAGCAGGACCACCGAACCGAGACGGGCCAATAGTTCGTCGCGATCGATCACCTTCACCCAGCGCGGGGCAAGCTCGAGCGAGGCCGGCGGCAGGCCCGGCTCGTCGGTCGTGAGCGCCTGGCCGGCCTCCTGCCATGCGCGGATGCCACCGTCGAGGACTGCCACTGCCTGATGGCCGAGGTCGTCGAGCATCCACCACAGTCGAGCCGCGACCCAGCCGCCGACATCGTCGTAGGCGACGACCAGGTCGTCCGTGCCGATTCCCAGCTCGCCCAGGCGCCGCGCGAACGTCTGCGGATCGGGCAGGGGATGCCGGCCGGGGCCCGTCGGTGCGACGAGATCAGCATCGAGATCGACGAAGATGGCGCCCGGCAGGTGGCCGGCCTCGTAGGCTCGCCGGCCGTCGCCGGGCCGTCCGAGATACCAGCGGACGTCGACGATTCGGAGGTGCGGATCGCCCGATCGGGCGGCAAGGTCAGCCGCGGAGATCAGGGGCGACGGGGTCCCGGTTGCTCGGGTGGATGGGGTCGAATCGCTCATGCCGCCAGCGTACGACGGCGGTGCCTCTGCTATCCTGTCGCCCGGCGCGGCCCCGGGCCGCCCCCGACCGCCTCGCGGTCCTCGCTCCGGCGTAGCTCAGTGGTAGAGCGGGCGGCTGTTAACCGCTTGGTCGTAGGTTCGAGTCCTACCGCCGGAGCCACTTTCCCGAACGGGGGACGAACGGCTTGCCTTCGAACGGGCCTTCGGCGAGGCGGAGGAAGCCGAAGAACGCGATGGCGTCCGGCGGCGTGGGCGCAAGGTCCGCGCGTTTGGCATCGAGGCGCACACCGCGTTCAGCGCCGTGCCGAAGATCGTCGAGGTGACGCTGGCACGCGAGGCGGACGTACCGGTTGACGACGGTCTCGCCTGCTAGGACGGAGCGCGCGTAGGCGGCGACTGGGTCGGGCGGGGAGCCGTCGCGACCGGCTCCGCCGCTCTGACTCGGGCGAGTACCGACCCTGCCCGTCCGCTCACTCGCACTCGCGGACGGAGGGTGAGCAGGCCCACGACGTCAGCCCGTGCCGTCCAGGAAGTCGGCAAACGCATCGCGCTGCTCGCGCGGCTGTCCCGTCATCCCGGCGCGCGTCGATGGCGTGAGCCCGAGCTCGCGGGCGAACGCGCGCAGCAGATCTGCGTTGTCGCGGACGATCTGGTGAAGCGGGTTCTTGACGAGCTCGCCCTTCTGGCCGCGGACGAGCGGGCCCGACTGGTCGAGCATCCGCGCGGCGAACTTGTACCGCGCCGCTGCCTCGCAGTACGCCCGCTGCCTCGCAGTACGCCCGCAGGACCTCCGTGTCGGCGGCGGTGATGACGCCCGTCGCGCCGATGTCGCGCATCACCCTCCGCCACACCTGCGCCGCGGCCGTCGTGAGGTCGGCCGGCATCTTCGGGCGGTTGCTCGTAGGTCGCGGCTCGGCGCGGTTGAGGCGCGAGGGCCGTGTGTCGCCGCGCAGGACCTTGAGTCTCGTCGGGGTTCGCACGGGGCCGCGCGCGCCCATCAGCGTTGTCCTCGGCCGCGTCCTGCCCGCGGGCGGCAAGGTGCGCAGGTCACGGGCCATCCCACGGCACCGGCCGACGAGGCGGTCGCGCGTCGCACCCACAAGACTGATCGGGAACGTGCCATCCTGCACAGGCGAGAGGAGGGGTAGCGGATGGCAGCCCCCACGAACGAGGAGCTCCTGCGTCGCTGGGCCGACGCGATCGCTGCTCAGGACGACGACGCGCTCGGTGCGCTGCGCCATCGCGACTGGACGATGGACTATCCCCAGTCCGGCGAACGCCTGCGCGGGCACGCGAACGATCGAGCGATGCTCGACAACTGGCCGGGCGGCCGACCGAGCGCTCAGCCACAGCGCGTCGTCGGCGCGGAAGACCGATGGGTTGTGACGCCGATGTTCACGGTCACCCGGGTCGTTGGCTCGGGCGACTTCTGGTGGGCCGACGGGACCCTGGCGTATCCGGATGGCTCGCGCTGGCTCTTCGCGGCGATGTTCGAGCTCCGCGACGGGAAGGTCCTGCGGGAAACGTGGTACTTCGCAGCGCCGTTCGAGGCGCCGGCATGGCGAGCGCAGTGGGTCGAGGCCATCAGCTGACGCCCGTTGGCCGATTCGTTCGACCGCCGGCGCGCTCCGCCGTCTTGCCGCTGAAGCGCTGCCAGCGCTCGATGATCAGCGCGCAGTACTTGGGATCGATTTCGAGGCCGTAGCAGCGCCGGCCGAGGCGTCTCGGCGGCGATCGAGCGTCGTGCCCGAGCCCGAGGAACGGGTCGTAGACCGCCTCGCCCGCCTCCGGGTGGTTGCGGATCGGGATCTCGGAGAGGAGCGACCGGCTTCTGGGCCGGGTGGTCGAACTTCTCCTCGTCGGAGCCGCCCATGATCATCTTCGGGCTCGGTGCCCGCCAGACCGTCGATTGGTCGCGATCGCCGTGGAACAGGTTGGGGACGCCCGGCTTGCGGACCACCCAGCAGGGCTCGTGGCCCCAGTGATACCAGCCGCGGCTCATCGCGAAGAGGCCCTTGTCCCAGATCACCTGGGAGGCGATCTCGAAGCCGATCCGCAGGAGGCCCGCGGCCACCTCGGCGGCGTGGACGCCGGCGTGCCAGACGTAGCCGACCTCGAGCGAGGGGACGAGGGCGAAGGCGTCGGACCAGTCGACCCGGGTGTCGCCCGAGAGCGTCGTGTTCTGGTGGCCCTCGGTCCGGACGTGCTCGACCATGTACGGCTTCTCGGCTGGTCCCAGGCCGTTGTACAGGTGGTCGCGCCACGTCGGATCGAGACTCACGCCGTACGGCGGATCCGTCGCCAGGAGCCGAATGCGTTCTGGCGATGCCCAGGCGCTCGGCGGCCACTACGCCATGGAGCTGCTCCTGCCAACCGATTTTGGATGGACCGATGTCCCAGACCTCCGCAAGCATCGAGCCATCCGTGACTACCGCACCATCGTGCGCGAGATCGAGGCAGAGGCCGTCCGATCTGGCCGGTCCCCAGTCGATGTTGATGACCGGATTCGCCGCGAGTACGACCAGCGACTAGCAAAGGCCGCGGCCAAGGGCTTGCCATTTGCCGGGCGAATTGCGCTGCAGGGCATCGGATTCGTCGTTGGTGCCGCGGCGGACACGACTGCGCCGATTGTCGGGGGAGCGGTCGCGGCCGCGGGGACGTTCGCCGCGGGCGAGGCTATATCACGCGCGATGCGACCGCGGTGGCTAGCCGTGGATCGACGGCTGCGAGGCGCAAGAAACGGGCTGTAGTGGCGGCGACGACTGGCGGTTACCGACTGGTGTCGCGGGCCGATATTTTCCGCGAAACTCGGCCGCGCACGAGCGCGGCTGCCATGCGGTCCTTGCCGTTGCGTCGCCCGCCAGGGATCCGATCCCCCTACCGGCCTCGTCTCCGACGCGGGTGACGCTGGTGACGCTCGCTTGCACTACTTGCGCGTCTGTCTGCCCGACGCCGCGCGCTGAGTTGCGGTGGCCGCCGCTCGCTCGAAGGTTGGACGGGTCAGCAGTGCCGACTCTCCTCCGTGGCACGACGTGATCAGCGGTCGTGGCAGACACCTTGCAGCCATTTAGGCGAAGCTGGCAGCGCCCGCCATCGCGCTCGATCACGAAGCGCTTGGCTCGCTCGGATTCGGCGTCGAGGCCCCGCGCAGTACGGTGCATCCTGCCGGCGTGCGCAAGCAAGCCACCGGCAACGACGATCCGGGGCCCAAGGCATCGTTCAGTTCGCGTGGAGCTGGTTCACAGGTTGAATCGTCGGGGCGATCGGCGATTCAGTCTATTGGCCTTCGGTGCGACACCTGCGGGCCAAGGGACCGACCAAGATCCGTACAAGAGCCTGGACGGATCAACTCCATCGGAAAGGACCGGGATGGCTAAAAACCCATGAAAGCAATCGTGTGTACGGATTACGGTTCACCGGATGTTCTTCAACTCAGGAACGTGCCGAAGCCCGTTCCGAAGGACAACGAAGTGCTGGTTCGAATCCGCGCCACGACCGTCAGCGCGGCCGACTGCGAGCTTCGGCGGTTCGATTTCGCCCCGTGGATCTGGGTGCCGATGCGCCTGGCGTTCGGCATCCACCGGCCACGACGAGGCGTGCTCGGGCAGGACCTTGCCGGTGACGTCGAGTCGGTGGGCAGCGATGTCCGGTCGTTCCGGAAGGGCGACCGGGTGTTCGCGACGACGGGCATCGGGCTGGGTGCCTATGCGGAGTACATCTGCCTCCGCGAGAAGGCCCCGACCGGTGCGATCGCGACGATGCCGGCGAACCTCGGCTACGAAGACGCTGCTGCCGTGCCCTACGGGGGAGGCGAGGCGCTGGGCTTCCTGCGGAAGGCGAACATCCGCAGCGGACAGAGGGTCCTGATCAACGGAGCCGGAGGCAGCTTCGGCACCTTCGCCGTCCAGCTCGCCAAGATCCTGGGCGCTCACGTGACTGCGGTGGACAGCGCGCCGAAGCTGGAGATGCTGCGCGAGATCGGTGCAGACCGCGTCATCGACTACGCCACGGAGGACTTCACCCAGAGCACTGAGACCTACGACGTCATCTTCGACGTCGTCCGCAACACACCGTCCGGTCGCATGGTGAGGTTGCTGACCGACAACGGATGCCTCCTGATGGCTAATCCGGGCTTCCTGCAGATCGTTCGCGCCAGATGGGCGGCGAGAGGGAGCAAGAAGCGGGTGTCCTTCGCGGCGTCGGGTCCAACGAGCGAGGACTTGGCCTACCTCCGGGGCCTGGTCGAAGCGGGACGGCTGCACCCGGTCATCGGCCGGCGCTTCCCGCTCGAACAGATGGTCGAGGCTCACCGGTACGCGGAAACCGGCCAGAAGCTGGGGAATGTGGTTGTCGTCGTCGCTTGAGTTGCATCTGGCCCGAAGGCGTGCTCGATCTTCGAATTCAATGGTCCCGGCGACCGCCTACGGATAACGACGTCCACGCATACCACGCCGCGGCGGCGTTCCACCCCAGCCCGACGACGATCAGGAACTTGTCGTACAGCCCGGCGTACGTCGGCAAGCCGACGGCGTTGAAGGCGAATAGACCGACCGCGGCGATGACGCTGATCCGGCGAAGCGTCTGTCCGGTCAGCGTCACGGATGCGACGACCATGACAATCGGAATCAGCATCAGGACGGCGACTCCCAACAACGCCGCCGGGAGCATCTCCTGGGACAACCCTCCGAACTCGCCCGGGGAGACGTCGCCGCTCCAGAACCGCAGGACGTCTCCCAGCAAGTAAGTGAGCATCAGGGCCACCCATATGGCGGACAACCTGACCTGTACCTTCGGCACGCCCCACCTCTTCGACGCTGGATCGATCTCCGCGCCGTTCGACTCTTAAAGCGAACTCGTCCCCTACGTGGCGACCCTCTTCAGGAAGTCGCCGGGTCGACCGCAATGACGACGGTTCCTCGCGCGTGCCCTGCCGCGACATGTCCAATCGCCCTGGGCGTCTCGCGCAGCGGGTAGGTGCCGTCGATCACCGGCGTGACCTTCCCGGCTTCGATGAGCTCCTTGAGGACCAGCAGGTCGGCCCGGTTTTCGGACTTGGGGGCGGGCTTGCCCTGCTGGCGCACGAACATCGACACGATCGCGAGCCGGATCACGCGGCCGAGCGCGCCGCCGGCGTGTCCTCCCCCGTTGGAGAGCAGCAACCCCTTGGGTGCCAACGCTCGCCGCGTCGCCCCCATGGAGTGGTCGCCCACGTTGTCGAGGATGAGGTCGTAGCGCGGTCCACCCTTCCGGAAATCCTCCTTGGTGTAGTCAATCACGTGATCGGCGCCGATCGAGCGGACCAGGTCCAGGTTCTTCGTACTGGTCACGCCGGTCACCTCGGCACCGAACGCCTTGGCGATCTGCACCGCGAACGTGCCGACGCCCCCGGACGCTCCGTTGATCAGGACCTTCTGACCGGGCTGGAGATGCCCGTTATCGCGCAGGAGCTGGAGGGCGGTGGTCGCAGACACTCCGACGGCTGCAGCCTGCTCGAAGGTGAGGTTGGCCGGCTTCTGCACGAAGTGGTCCTCGCTCGGCTGACACGTACTCGGCGAAAGCGCCGGTGCACCAGCCAAACACGTCCTCGCCGGGGCGTAGCTCCTTCACGTCCTTGCCGACCGCCTCCACCGTCCCCGCGATGTCCGTCCCCGGAACGCGGTTCTTCGGCTTGCGCAGCCCAGTCGCCATCCGCATCAGGAATGGCGACCCCGTCATGACGATCACATCACCGACGTGGGCCGACGCTGCGTGGACGCGGACCAGGACATCACTCTCACCGATCTGGGGCTTCTCGATGTCCGCGGCCTCGAGGACCTCGGCCGGGCCATACTGATCTTGGACGATTGCCTTCATCGCCACGCCTCTCGATCCAGCCGCGTCGCGCGAGCGACGCGGCTACTCTCATTCGATTAAATCTTTGAGGGCGTGCTCCGAAGGAGCAAGTGCTGGACAGCCTGAAATCGTCATACCGAAGATCACGCAGGGTCTGGCTGCCCGGTTATGAGGGAGTGGATTGACGCGCGATACGCAACGATGTCCGTAATCCGGGGGTCCAGGGTCGGCACGACGAGCCACCCCGCCGCGCAACCGGCGTAGATCAACTGCTCCGTCGTCAGGCCCGACCTGGCCCGCAGATCGGCGAGGTGTCGTTTGACAGTTCCGGGGCGAAGGTCGACAAGCGCGGCCGCTTCGGCGACCGATCCGCCCGCCCTTGACGTAGGCTGTCAGCGCGTCAACCTGACGCCGCGTCGCTCCGCGCCTGATGGCGCCGCGCAACTTCTGGTCGCTCATGCCGATCGCGTGAACGCCGCAGCGAGCCACTCATCGCGGCCTTCGATCGGGATTCGGTAGGTTGTAATCCCGCGTCTGACTCCTGTCGGGCGCGCCATCAAGAGGCCGCGTTGCCGGGCTGGCCGCGCGCGCCCCGCGCGAGTAGTTGCAGCGGGCGCAGGCCGGCACGAGGTCGGCGAGCGTGCCGCCCTGGCTGAACGGCACGGCGTAGTCCGCCGTCGTCGCGGGGGCACCACACCAGCGGCAGGGCAGTCCCAACAGCGTGGCGCGGACCCTGTCGTACTCGGCACGGTGACCGCGGCCTTGCCGAGGAATGCCGCGGTGGTTGCGCGGCGAGACTCGGTAGTGGTTGGCGCAGCGCGGCCCGGGTTGGCGCTCTCGGCAACCGGGCTCGAGGCAGACGCGGAGCGGCGCGATCGGCACTACCGGCTGGCGCGAGTCTTCGCCGCTTCTCCCGCTGCGATCTGGATCGACGCCGTGTTCGCGATGAGCGCGACGATCGCCCTGGCGAGCACGTTGAGCCCGGCGATCTGGCCCGTGTCCAGATGGATGATCGCCAGGAGCTGCAGGGCGTTGATGAGCGCCGTCACGGCACCGAGGACCAGATTCGGACTGCGGCCGAAGATCACAGTGCGTCTCCCTTCACGTCAGCGGTCGACCAGGCGTCGTGCAAGGCGGGAGTCAGGTAGCGCCACGGGAACCACGCGTTGCCGTTGATGCCCCAGGAGCGGGCCCAGCTGTTGCGGATCAGCGCGGATCCACCAGGGCCTACCGCGTCGTCGTAGCCGAAGACGTAGATCGCGTGGCCGCCCTCGACGATCCCCGATCGGAGCCGGCATGACGCCGTCCACCGGCCGGAACCAGGCGCGGTCGAATCGAATCGCGATCCAGACCGGGCCGAACTGGACGAGGGCACGCTTGATGGCGTCCTCGGTGAACGGCACGGCCCAGTACGAGGCGATCCGGAAGCGGGACTCACTGCCGTGCTGACCGGAGAGCGGCTGGCCTTCCTTCGCCAGCACCTGGAGGGCCGCCCGGATCGTCGTGCCGCGCTGCGGGCCAGGCGGCGTCGGGATGCCGTCGATCGCCTCGGCGTGCTCGTAGAGCCACTCCGGATCAAGGGGCGGCCAGCCCTCGGCCAGTCGCCGTCGGAGCGTTCCTGCTGCTGGCGCACGCCGGTGCCAGTGAACGCTACGCAACGGCCGGTGTTGCCCTGGTTGATGGGCGGTGCGAGCAGCTTGAGGCGGAACGCTGGCGGCAGGCAAGCGGCGGTGTCGAGATGGTCGGCCAGCATGAGGTCGCGCGGGTCTGGCGGACTCGGATGGGCGCCGAGCAGGTGCGGCCCAAGGACCAGACGAGCCATCAGTGATGGCCAGCCCAGAACGCAACGATCGCGAGGACCGAGACGGCTGCCGAGAGGATCGACGCACCCATGGCGAGCTTGGTCAGGGCCATCGCGCCTCGGAGTTCGCTGCGCCATTCCAGGAGCGAGTCGAGCTTCTTGTCGTGGTCACGCAGCATCTCGGCCACGGTCAGGGCCGTGCCGCCTCCGCTGCCGACGTCAACGGGCGTCACGCTGGGAGGCCCGGCGGGCAGCCGGACACTGCGTGAGCCGTGCCTGGCTGCCGATCACCTACGCGCGAGCGAAGCCACATCGGCTCCGACGGTAGCTGCGAGGTTACCGCTCGCCTACTACCGCAAATCGTGGGCACGGCTATCGCGTGCCCTTGCCCGGCATCCCCAACTCCCGCAGTCAAGCCATCAAGTCGCTTGAAGGTCGAGTGCGACTTCGCGGACCCGACAAGACGCCGAATGGCCCTCCGAAGTCGTGACCCCCGGCCGTGGGACGCCTCAGCCGGCGCTGAGATGCTCACCCTGCCCTGAATTGATCGGGCAGGAGCTTATCGGGAGTCGAGCCATGTTGTGCCATGAGTGCGCCCGTGACGGTCTATCGCAGCCGGCCGTTGCGCACTGTCGCTTCTGCTTGGTGGGCCTGTGCAAGACGCACCTCGTCGCGGCCTTCCAGTCGGCGACGGTGCCGCAGTACGCCTGCGACCATCATCCGGAGTGGCCGTTCCCCGAGACCGTCCGGACGCCGAAACCCGTCCGGGTTGCCGCCTGATGGCCAGCGCGGCACCGCTGACCGGCACAGCGGTGCGGTCAGCCCTCCCAGTCGTCTGCGAACCCCGTCTCGATCTGGTGGCGCCCGACGTCGCCGAGGCGGTTGCCGTCGCGGCGCTCTTGGCGGACCGGACACGTTCATCGATCCTGGCGATGCTGGCTGATGGTCCGACGTGTGTGTGCGAGCTGGCGCAGGCATTGGGCGAGCGCGAGAACAACGTCAGTAACCACCTCGCCCGGCTGCGCGAGGCAGGCCTCGTGCGGGCCAGTCGCCACGAGGCGAACGCACGCTTCCTCTACTACGAGCGCGAAGAGGCGGCGGTCGCTGCCGCGCTGGCCGCGCTGGCCGACGTCCTGCGATGACGAACGGCGTCGCGTCGGCCTCGGCTGGCGCACGTGTCGGCCGTCGGAAGCGTGCGGCACAGCCGGTCTACCTGCTCGACGTCTCGGCCGGCCCGGGTCGCCGAACGACGGCCAGCGGTGCCCTCTGGACCGGCGTCCTCAACGCAACGCCCGACGACGACATCGACGGCCCTTCGCCGATCGAAGCCCTTCTCGCTGCGGTCGCCGCCTGCTTCGTCCGCAACCTTTGGTCAGTCGCCGAGAGCGCGCACATCGTCTTCGAGGGGGTCGAGCTGCGCCTTGCCGCCGATCGCTCTGACGACCCGCCTGCCGTCACGGCGATCCGGCTCGAGGCCGACCTTGCGACGGAGGCCCCGGTCGCGACGGCCACTCGCGTCGTGGGGCTCGCCCTGCGGTACGGCACGATCACCCGGACGGTGGCGCGCGGCGTGGCCTTCGACGCCCGGGTCCGCGTGAATGGAACTCCCATCGACTTGTCCGATGTCCGTTGATCGGCGGACGAGAGAGGAAGCCCGAATGGCCTCCGAGATCACCTACCCGCCCGAAGCCCCGGCACGGAGCGGCGCCCGACGCCTGTCGTTCCTCGATCGCTACTTAACCCTGTGGATCGTCGGGGCCATGGTCCTCGGCGTCGCGATCGGCTACTTCATCCCTGCGAGTGAGTCCGTCATCAACGGGTTCTCGGTCGGGACAACGAACGTCCTGATCGCCGTCGGCCTGATCCTGATGATGTATCCGCCGCTCGCCAAGGTCCGCTACGAGGAGCTGGGCGACGTCTTCCGGAACACCCGCGTGCTGGGCCTCTCCCTCGGCCTGAACTGGGTGATCGGGCCGATCCTGATGTTCGTCCTCGCGATCGTCTTCCTGCACGACTATCCGGAGTACATGGTCGGCCTGATCCTGATCGGTCTCGCGCGCTGCATCGCGATGGTCATCGTCTGGAACGAGCTGGCCAAGGGCGACACGGATTACTGCGCCGGGCTCGTCGCGTTCAACAGCCTCTTCCAGGTCCTGTTCTACAGCGTCTACGCCTGGTTCTTCATCACGATCCTGCCGCCGCTCTTCGGCCTCAGGGGCATCGTCGTCAACGTCAGCATCACGGACATCGCGAGCAGCGTGTTCATCTACCTCGGCATCCCCTTCATCGCTGGGCTGCTGACGCGGTACGTGCTGATTCGGCGGCGCGGCCGGGAGTGGTACGAGCGGGTATTCATCCCTCGGATCAGCCCCATCACCCTCGTCGCGCTGCTGTTCACGATCGTCGTGATGTTCAGCCTCAAGGGCAACCTCATCGTGTCGATCCCCCTCGACGTCGTCCGGATCGCGATCCCGCTGCTGATCTACTTCGTGGTGATGTTCCTGCTCAGCTTCTGGCTCAGCCACCGGATCCGGACGGACTACCCCAAGAGCGCCTCACTCTCGTTCACGGCCGCCAGCAACAACTTCGAGCTGGCCATCGCGGTCTCGGTCGCCGTATTCGGGATCGGTTCAGGCGTGGCGTTCGCCGCGGTGATCGGACCGCTCGTCGAGGTCCCCGTACTGATCTCGCTCGTCAACGTCGCGCTGTACTTCCAGCGCCGCTACTACGCAGGTTCGCCGGTCGTCGGGGCGACGGCCTGATCCTCGGCAACGGCGGTCGCCAGCCGGTTGCCCTGTCACGACGCGAGTTGGTCAAGCTCCTCGTGGCGGCGATAGCCCGCCTGCGCCTCATCGACGCAGCCGCAGCGCTCGAACAGACGGGCGAGGTGCCACCGCACTGTCTCGTGGCTGGTCCCAAGGACCGCGGCGGCCTCCTTGCGCGATCCGGTCTCGCAGCGAGCGCGCAGTACCTCGAGCTGGCGTGGAGTAGGGGAGCGGGTAGCGCGTCCGGGCGGTTGCGTGCTGGTCGGCATCACCCGGCCCGTGACGCATTCCGTGACTGATTGGGCGCCAGTTTCCCGTACGGGCCGGCATGGCTGTTAACCGCTTGGTCGTAGGTTCGAGTCCTACCGCCGGAGCCATTTCATGAGGAAGCCCACACCGGGTCCGCGTGGCTGACGTCGACCTGGATGGGCGTTTCAACTCGTGCCGGACCGGCGGAATCCGTCAACTCGTCCCGGACCGATCGCGCTCATCCCTGGGGCCGCTATCAACCGAACTAGGTGATGTCGCGGCGCGCGCGTTGCCTGTATCGTCCGCGTTCGATCCCGGACGGACCGCCGCCCAGCGTGAAGATGAGGGAGGAACTCATGACGGCTCCGGCAGCCACGCGCGCCGCGAAGACGAAGAAGCGGTTCCCGATCCTCGAGGGCGTTCTGCCGATCGACATGCCGCGCCTCCCGACTGAGGTCATCGCCGGTCTGACCCTGGCAGCCCTGGCGATGCCGGAAGTGATGGGCTACGCGAAGATCGCCGAGATGCCGGTGGTCCTGGGTCTGTACACCCTGGTCCTGCCGATGGCGGCGTTCGCCTTCTTCGGCTCATCGCGGCACCTGGTGGTCGGCGCCGACTCCGCGACGGCAGCCGTGCTGGCGACCGGTCTGGCGGGGATCGCCGCGGCCGGAGCGCCGGGTTCGGCCAGCTGGGTGGCTCTGGGCAGTCTGGCGGCGCTGATGTGCGCGGTGTTCATGATCGTCGGGCGGGTCATCAAGCTCGGCTTCATCGCCAACTTCCTGTCGCACAGCGTCCTGATCGGCTTCCTCACCGGCGTCGGGATCCAGGTCGCGATGGGCCAGGTTGCCGGGATGTTCGGGGTCAGCGACGGGAGCGGCACGACCCTCGAGAAGTTCGCCAACACACTCCGGGCCATCGCCGCCGGCGACACCAGCGTCCCGACACTGCTCGTGTCCATCGCGGTCCTTGCGACGATCGTCGGTCTTGAGCGAGTCAACAAGAAGATCCCCGGTGCACTGATCGCAGTGGTCGGTGCGATCGTGCTGAGCTACCTCTTCGATTTCGCCTCCCGCGGGATCACCACGATCGGCACGGTCCCGGGTGGGCTGCCACCGCTCGGCCTGCCGGCCATCCCGGCCGGGGACTGGGCGAACGACATCATGGCCCTCCTGCCGATCGTCGCCTCGATGTTCGTTCTCATCCTCGCTCAGAGCGCCGCGACGTCGCGCGCCTACGCCATGAAATACGACGATAGTTTCAACGAGAACGTGGACCTCATCGGCCTCGGCCTGGCCAACGCCGCCGCGGGCCTGAGCGGCACATTCGTGGTCAACGGATCGCCGACGAAGACCGAGATGGTCGACAACGCCGGGGGTCGAAGCCAGATCGCGATGCTGGCCACAGGGGTCGTGGTGGTGGTGGTCCTGCTCTTCCTCACCGTCGCGCTGTCCTACATGCCCAACGCCGTCCTGTCGGCGGTCGTCTTCCTGATCGGCCTCAAGCTCGTCGACTACCTTGGGATGCGCGGCATCTACGGGCTGCGCAGGGATGAGTTCGTCGTCGCTGCCATCACTGCGGCAGTGGTCGTCGTGGTCGGCGTCGAGCAGGGCATCATCCTTGCGATCATCCTGTCGCTCGTCCTCGTGCTGATGCACGTCTACAAGCCACACGATCGCGTGCTGGCCTTCGGCGCCGACGGTGGCGAGCCGACCATGTCGTCGGTCGAGCAGCCGGTCCAGGCCGCCCCCGGCCTCGTGATCTACGACTTCGGCGCGGAGCTGTTCTACGCCAACTCGACTCGATTCACCGAGGAGATCATGGACATTGTCGAGAGCGCCGATCCGCCGCTGAAGTGGCTGGCGATCAACGCTGTCGCCATCGGCGACGTGGACTTCTCGGGTGCCGACTCGCTGCGCCAGATCCAGAACGAGCTGGTTCGCCAGAACGCGACCCTGGTCCTGTGCGCGGTCGATCCAGCCGTGCGCAAGCTGCTGGACGCGTACGGCTTGGCCGACAAGATCGGCGCCGAGCACTTCTTCGACCGGCCGATCGACGTCGTGACGGCCTATTCGAAGCTGGCGCCAGCCGCGAGCTGACTGCGGTGACCTGAAGACAGCGGGACATGGCCGTCAGCGAGGCACCACGTCGGGGCGCTGGCTGGCGGCACGGACCGTCCAGAGATCCGGTGGCGATCGCCGGCTGCCTCGGTGACGGCAACGGCGTCGACCACGCCCTGGCCGACGCCGCCGCGTTGCCCGTGACTCGGTGGTCATGGATTCCCGTCGCGGAGTACCGTGACCCAAATGAATCCAGCCGACTCGTCTGTCCCGGTCCAGATGCTGACCGGCGGCCCGCCTGCGTTCCACATGCTGGCCAAGCCGACCGGCGCGACCTGCAACCTCGATTGTGCGTACTGCTTCTTCCTGTCCAAGGAGATGCTCTACCCGGGCAGCCGTTTCCGGATGGCGGACGAGCTCCTCGAGACCTACATCCGCCAGCTGATCGAGGCACACCGGACTCCGCACGTGAGCGTCGCCTGGCAGGGCGGCGAGCCGACGCTCATGGGCGCCGACTTCTTCCGTCGGGCGCACGCCTATGTCGAGAAGTACCGCCGGCCGGGAATGGAGATCGAGTACACGATCCAGACGAACGGCACGCTGATCGACGATGAGCTGGCGGCGCTGTTCAAGGAATACGACTACCTCGTGGGGATCAGCATCGATGGGCCGCCCGAGATGCATGACGCATATCGCGTTGACCGCGGCGGTGCGCCGACGTCCGGCCGGGTCCTGCGCGGACTGGAGATGCTCAAGAAGCACGGCGTCGAATTCAACACGCTGACGACCCTCCATCGGGCGAACGCCGATCACCCGCTCGAGGTCTATCGCTACCTGCGCGATGAACTCGGCTCACGCTACCTCCAGTTCATCCCGATCATCGAGCGGCTGCCGTCGCCGCGGATCGACGTCACGCTCGACCAGATCGAACTGTCACCCGGGCTCGCGCGCGATGCGCCATGGCGCTCGTGGCGCGATCGGCCGCTCTACCGCCAGGAGGGGAGCCTCGTCACGGATCGGTCCGTGACGGCGGACCAGTACGGCCGCTTCCTGGTCGACGTCTTCGAGGAGTGGGTCCGGCGCGATATCGGCACCGTCTACGTCCAGATGTTCGATGTCGCCCTGGCCAGCTGGCACGGTGAGCCCGGCGGCCTGTGCGTCTTCCAGCCGACCTGCGGCGGCGCCCTCACGATGGAGCACAACGGCGACGTCTACTCGTGCGACCACTTCGTCGAGGAGGGCTACAGGCTCGGCAACATCACCGAGACGCCGATGGCCGAGCTCGTGGCCTCACCGGCCCAGCGCAAGTTCGGTCAGGACAAGCTCGACACGCTGCCGCAGTACTGCCTCGACTGCGACGTCCGGTTCGCCTGTCACGGCGCCTGCCCCAAGGACCGGTTCATCCGGACCCCCGACGGCGAGCCCGGGCTCAACTACCTGTGCGCCGGCTATCAGGCGTTCTTCCACCACGTCGACGAACCGATGAAGGCGATGTCCGGGCTGCTGCGCCAGGGCCGAGCGCCATCTGAACTGATGGCCGTGTACCAGGCTCGCGACGCTGCGGTCCGGGCGGCCGTGGCGAAGGCCGGGCGCAACGACCCGTGCCCCTGCGGCAGTGGCCGCAAGGTCAAGCACTGCCACGGGGCGACGAGCGGGGTGCAGTAGCCGCCGCGACCGCAACCCTCGAACCCTGGCTACGTCGCAGAGCACCGTCAGGACGGCATGGATACCCGTCCGGACTCGATCGCCGCAAGGTACGCCTTGTGGTCATGCGCAATGACATCTGCGTAGGTCTCGGCGAAGTCGGCAACCGCCCCGTCGAACTTGTCGCTGGTTCCGAGGTACGCGGCGATCGCGACCGCGTCGCCCGAACGGGCATGTGAGCGCGCGAGCGCCCAGCCACAGATGCCTGCGTAGAAGCCGAGGCCGGGCGCCTGGATCTTCGCGATGTCCACCGAGCCCTTCATGTCCCACAGCTGGCGGATGTAGAAGTCGCGGCCACCTGGCCCGCGCGTCCAGCCGAGGAAGATGTCCGGGGTGGCCTGCATGATCTGCTGGCCGACGACGACGCGCTGACCATGGTTGGCAAAGGAACTCGGGTCGAGGAACGGCTCCATCACCGACGCCGTCGCCTCCTTCGCCTGGAGGATCAGCGGATCGTTCTCGTCTCGCCCTTCGAGCACGAGGATGAAGCAGCGCGTCCCGACGCTGCCGACGCCGACGACCTTGAGGGCGAAATCGACGAACCGGTAGCGCTCGAGGTAGTCACGCCGATTCTCGGGCATCGTCGCCCGGTAATCCGTGAAGACTCGCTCCAGGACGCCGGAGCCGCCGACCCTTGTCGTGTCGACGTGGCTGACGACGGGCGGGTCGTCGAGCAGGACCCGTCGGCCGTCCACGACCCCGGTGAGGGACTCGAACGCCCGCATCCCATCGCGCTGACGGGCCTTCGAGAAGATGGCCTCGAGTCGCTGCCGTCGCATGGCCGCGGATCGCCCCGAGAGAAGGCCGCTCGCCTCAGCGGCCGCCCGGAGATCGGCTTCGGTGATCTGCGCGTAGAGGACGTCGATGAGCCGCATCGCCGCGTAGCGCGTCGGTCGTCAGGGCGCCGCCCATCGCTGATCCGAACCGCCGCACGCCTGGACGGACGAATGGCGCCGACGAAGATCCAACGCCTTCGGCGGCCTGTCCCTAAGGAGCAGAGCCTGCTCGGCTACACGGGCGACGGTTTCGCGGGGCCCGCCCGGCAGCTCACCCCGGAGCCCGGCCACACCTTCCAGATCCTGGAAGATTGGCTCGACATCAGCACCGACCCGAACGGCGTCCTGGCGGACCTGCCCGGCGGGACGATGACGTTCGGGACCAATCGCTTCGAGCTGGTCTCCGCCGATGGCGTCCCGGGCAAGTACGTCGTCGTAGTCATCGTCACGGACCTGAACGGCAACAGCACCACGACCTACGCGACGGTCACCGTCACGAGGTAGCTCCGGGGGTCGGGCGGCCCGCTAACCGCCCGAATTCCCGGGCCCGCCGCCACCTGACGTCGGTTTCGGGGTCTCCGACGGTTTCGGCGTCGCCGAGGGTTTCGGCGTCTGGCTCGGTTTCGGCGTCTGGCTCGGTTTCGACGTCTGGCTGGGCTTCGGGGTTTCCGTCCCCGTGGCCGAGGGCGTGGCGGTCTGGGTGGCCGTAGCCGATGGCGTCGACGTGGGCCTGGCCGTTGCGGTGGCCGATGGCCTGGCCGTTGCCGAGCCAGTCGGGCTGGCGGTCGGGGCCGGCGACGGGCTTGGGCGTGGCGTGGCCGACGGCTTGGCGGATGGGCCGGGCGCCTTGGTCGGCGAGGGCGTGGGACCCGGCCCGGTGGTCGGTGTCGAGCTCGGCGGATTCGGGAGCGGCGAGATCGTCGCCGTTGCGGCGGCCGATGGCAATGCAGCGGTCGGGACGGCTGGTTGGCTCGGCGCGACCTGGGACCCGGTCGGCGAAGGGGTTTCGGCCGGTGCGGAGACGGTTGCCGGCAGCCCGGAGGCCACGGGCGACGGAGCGGAGACGGTCGGCACGGGCGTTGTCGGCGCCGGTTGCGGCAGGAGCTGGCTCGCGCCAACGGCCAGCAGGGTGGAACCACCAAGTACGAGAAGGAGTGCGAGCGCCGCGAGGGGCGCGGTCTGCAGCCGGATCGTCATCGGGCGACCGCCGGACAGCGTCACTCGGACGGCATCCCGCAGGGCCGCGAACATGGCCACCGGCCGCAGGTCACGCGCGGCACGTCCAGCCGCAGCGATGGGTGCCGGCGACGGCTCGGATTCAAGGGCGGCCATCACGCGGTCGGCAAAGTCAGGGCTCGGCTCGCCCGGGCCAACCCGCGAACTCGCCTCGAGGCGGCGCGCTGTGGCCAGTGCGGCGACGAGCTCCTCGGGGCTCGTGTCGCCAAGCTCTCCGGCATCGACCAGCCGTTCGCGATACGTCATGGCGCGAACTGCCGCAGCTGTTCGATCTCGCCCAGCCGAAGGAGGCCGCGTCGCAGGTGCGTCTTGATCGTGGGGACGGGCCGGCCAGTGACCGCAGCGATCTCCGCGAGCGACAAGGAGCCGAAGAATTGCAGTGCGACGACCTCCCGATAGGGTTCGGGCAGTGCGGTCACGGCCTGCCGCACGGTCCGTTCCCGCTCGCCGTCGAGGGCCACGCCGAGCGGATCGCCGACCTCGCGGAACGCACCGCCGAAGGCAACCGGCTCGACGCCCCCGAGGTCCGGATCGGTCCATTGCACGGTCTTGCGGCCGGTGGCGCGACGCAGCGCGAGGCGAATGGCGATGCGGGCAATCCAGGCGCCGAAGGGTCCCTCGCCGCGCCAGGTCGCGAGAGATCGATACGCCGTCACGAATGCCTCTTGGGCGACATCTTCAGCCTCGTGGTGGTTGCCGAGGATGCGCAGGCACGTGCCGACGACCGCCGACGACTCCCGCTCCACGAGGAAGCGGAAGGCGTCGCGGTCACCGGCGAGCACGGCGTCCACTGTCTGGCGGGCAGCGACGTCCAAGTTCGACGAGTCTCGATCCCGAATGGTCCCTCCTCGGGCCCGATCACCGACCAGGCCGACGACTGCGGGTTCACCGCTGAGTCGACGCCGGGACGAAGCGTCGGAGCTCAGCGGTCGTGGCCATGGCCGTGTCCGGGACCGTCCTTGCCGGATGAGCCACCGTGGTCATCGACCGTGGGGACCGCTGTGGGCTGCTGAGTCTGATGCGTCTCAGACGCCTCGGCGGTTTCCGCCGGCTCCGGCGTTTCGGTGGGTTCGACAGTCGCGACCGGCTTCGGCGAGGCCGACGGAGACTCGTGACGGCTGTCCGAGGACGACGAGTGGTGCTGGCCGGCTGACCCGCTCGACGGATCGTCGGTGCCGCTTGGATGCTGCCCGTGGTCATCGGTCGCAGTGGCGCCACCGTGGTCGTCGCCGGTGGAGGCCGGGCTCGACGAGTCGTCGCTGCCGGAGTTCGCCTCGGCGGTTTCGGCCGGCTCCGCCGTTTCGGCCGGCTCTGCGGTCTCGTTCGGCTCTGCCGTCTCGTTCGGCTCGGCCTTCTCGGCTGGTTCGTTCGTGCCGGTAGCACCGGCCGCCGAGTTGTCATCGCTCGCGTCGTGGGTCGCCGTCGCCGCCGAACCCGGTGTCTCAGCAGCGGTCCGGTCCTCGGCCCCGACCGCATTCGTCGCCAGCCCATCGTCGGCGCCCTGGGCGAGGGCCTTCGCCGGCGGCGCCGGAGTCTGCGCAGCGATCGCGGTCCCGATCGCAACGGTGGCCAGGAGAACGCTGGCTGCGGCAAGGCCGGCCAGCCGTCGGCGCATCTGGAGAGTGGACATCGGGTGGGCTCCTCCGTGGTGATGGGTGTTCATCCATCTGAGACACGGAGTCGCCAGAAGGTTTCAGACGGCCGCGGATTCCTGCCCTCAAGCCTCGATCGAAGGGTTCGGTCACTGCTAGAGTCGCGCTCACCCGGTCCGCAAGGATCGGTGGCTCACGTGCACGAGGCCCCGCACATGCTGAGCGCGAACAGGTCAATCTCCCGGGCCATCGGGTTGGCCGCGATTCTGCTGTTTTCCGGGGGCCTGGCTGGTGCGTCGGGCGCCCGCGCGATCGGCGGCACCTGCCAGGCGGGGAGCCCCGCCGGCACGACGACGCCGTTCATCCTGGACCTGCGGACCGGGACGACGATTGGCAGCCTGCCGTCCCAGATCACGTTCATCCGGGGCTACGGGACCTCGAGCTGGAAGCGACCGGCCCTCCGAATCGACGTCAAGCCGCCCTGCACCCAGATCAACATCGTCGTCGAGTACGAGGGCACGCCAACCGGGTGGACGGTCGATATCGGCGACCTGCCGACCGACAACGGCGGTGGCGGCGGGACGATGCCCGACGATTCCGGGACGCCGACCTGCAACGACGCCGAGGTCCAGGTCTACCAGCTGAAGCTGAGTGTCTTCAGCAACGAGGTCCCGACCTGCACCGCGACGAGTCTCGTGACGCTCGCCACGGCCAACCTCTCACTGAAGAATTCGGCGCTCAAGTTCGTGGTGAGGAATGGCTTCGTCAGCTGGGGCAACCCCTACACGCAGACCGCTTCGCCCCGGCTGTTCAGCATCCCCGACCCGAACTTCCCCGAGCCCCTCAGCAGCCTCGGCAACTCGGTCTACGTCTCGTTCAACTCGGTCATCGGCCCGGCGAGCCCCGCCAGGGTCGGGACGGGCGCGCGTCGGGTGACGATCACGCTCCAGTAGCCGCTCGATTCCGCACGGCCGGCGGCCGCCCGGCGTCTGTTCGTGCCGCCCGGCTCCGCAACTGTGCACGGAACCGCCATGCCGCCCGCACGGAATCCACACAAGCGGCTGCGAGGATGACCGCATCAAGCAGCCGCCCGGGCCGTCCCCGGACCAGCATCGGAGAGACCATCACATGCGCGGATTCTTCGGGATCCTCTTCCTCGGGCTCGTCGCCCTCGTCAGCGGCCTCATCGGCTACCAGATCGGGCTGACGTCCCATGTCGTCGAGGCCGGTTCGACGGTCGTCGTCGCCGGCGGCTACGGCTGGTTCGGGGGCTTCGGGTTCCTGTTCTTCCTCCTGTTCATCGGCTTCCTCTTCTTCGCCTTCGCCGGCCGCCGGCGCGGAGCGTGGGGCCCGAGGCACGGCTACGGCTGGGGTGGCCAGCCAGGCCCTGGCGGCCCCGGCTCCTGGGGCTCGGGCGGCCCGGGTGACCCGACCGACCCACGGCGCCAGTGGATCGCGGATGTCCATCGCAGCCTCCACGCGGCCGACGCCGCCACCGGTGCGACCTCGACTCCGGCAGCCGGCGCGAGTCCGACCTCGAGCGCCGCGTCCCCGGCCGGGACCACCGACCGCTCGGCGAGCTGACCCCGCGCTTCGCCCATCGACATCGGCCGGACGACGGCCGCTTCCCTCACCATCGCGACGCCGGGCAGGTATCCTCGCCCGGCGTCGCCACGTCTCCGGAGTGCCATGCGCACCATCCTCGTCGTCGAGGACGAGCCCAGGATCGCGGCCCTCGTCCGTGACTATCTCGAGCACGCGGGCTTCGCCGTCCTCACGGCCGGGGATGGCGGAGCCGGGCTGGCCCTTGCCCGCACGCAGCGCCCGGACGCGGTGGTCCTCGATCTCGGCCTGCCGAGCGTGGACGGCTTCGACGTCATCCGGGCGCTTCGGCGCGACTCGGCCGTCCCGATCGTGGTCCTGACGGCCCGCGGCGACGAATCCGACCGGGTGGCGGGCCTCGAGCTCGGCGCCGACGACTACGTCGTGAAGCCCTTCAGCCCGAAGGAACTGGTGGCGCGGGTCCGGGCGGTCCTGCGCCGGGTCGATGTCGCGGCGCGGCCGGCGGACCGGCTCGTCGTCGGCGATCTCGAGGTCGACCTCGTGCGGCGCCGCGTCACAGCCGGCGGCCGGCCGGCCCAGCTGACACCGACGGAATTCGAGCTCCTCGCGACGCTGGCGCGCGAACCTGGCCGAGTCTTCACCCGGGGCCAGCTGCTCGATGCGATCCGGGGTTTCAGCCTCGAAACGTACGAGCGGGCCATCGACGGCCACGTCAAGAACCTCCGGCGCAAGCTCGATCCTGACCCGACCCGCTACGTCCGCACGGTCCATGGCGTCGGCTATGCGCTCGCCGAGCCCGAGTCGTGAGCGGCGCCGGCGAGGATCCGATCGGCGGGCCGAGCCCCAGTGGCTCGCACCCCGGCGAGCCCGGCCCCGGCGAGCCCGGCCCCGGCCCCGGCGCGGGCGCGGGCGGCGCCGGGACAGGCGGCCCTGGCGAGCCGGATCGGCACGGCCCGTGGCGGGCCCAGCGTCGCGCCCAATGGGGCGGCGAGTGGGGCCCGCCGAATCGTGGTTGGTGGGGTCCGCGTCGGGGTGGCTGGCAGGGTCCGCGCCACCTGACCGGGGCCATCGGCTGCCTGCTCCTCGTCCTCGTCCTGTTCATCGGGCTCGTGACCGCGCTCGCCACCTGGGTCGCCGGCACGCTGCTCGGCTTCGTGGCGCCCGGCAGCGGCGCGTCGGTGCCGGTCACGCTCGCCGTGCTGTTTCTGCTCATCGCGGCGATCGTGCTCGCGGGACGCGTCGTCGGCCGTGCCGTAGGTCCGCTGGCCTCGATCGCGGATGCCACGGACCGGCTGGCGGACGGCGCGCCGGATGTCCGCGTCGATGTCGCCGGTCCGCGACCCGTCCGTCGCCTCGGCCGGTCGTTCAACACGATGGCGGAACGGCTCGATCGGTCGCGCACGGACCGCCAGGCGCTCCTCGCCGACGTCACCCACGAGCTGCGAACGCCGCTCCAGGTGATCGGCGGGAGCGTGGAGGCGATGCTCGACGGCGTCCATCCGCGCGACGACGCGCACCTGGCCTCGATCCTTGCCGAGACGACCGTGATGAATCGGCTGCTCGATGACCTGCGAACGCTGTCGCTGGCCGAGGCCGGGGCCCTGCCGCTGCATCGGGAGGACATCGAGGTCCGCCGCCTGCTCGGCGAGGTCGCGGCGAGTCACGAGGCGGCGGCTCGGGACGGCGGGCTGACCCTGGCCGTGGCTCCCGGCGCCCCGATCGAGCTCGATGCGGATCCCGTCCGACTGCGCGAGGTCCTCGTGAACCTCGTCGTCAATGCGATCCGCCACACGCCGCCCGGTGGCTCGGTCTCGCTTGGCGCCGGGGTCGACGGCGACTGGGTCGAATTGACGGTCGTCGACACGGGGGAGGGGATTCCGCCGGCCGATCTCGTCCGGGTGTTCGATCGATTCCACGGCCGGGCCGATACCGGCGGCAGCGGCCTCGGCCTGACGATCGCCCGGGACCTCGTCGCGGCCCACGGCGGCACGATCCGGGCCGAGAGCGATGGCATCGCCGGCCACGGGACGACGTTCCGGATCCGGCTGCCGCGACGAGACTGACGGGGGCTCTGGGCCCGAGCTGGCCCGCGGCGACTGCCGCACGCACCCGCGCCCGGTCAATCGAGGTGGAAGATCTCCTCGAGGCGCTGGTGGAAGCCCGTCGCCGGATCGGTCAGGGGATCGATCAACGCCGTCATCTCGGCCTGCCAGCGCGCATCCACCGGGTTCGCCGCCATCGACGCCCGGAACGCCGCGAAGTCGTCGACCTCGAGGTAGGCGAAGAGTTCGGCGCCATTAATGAAGATCGAGTAGTCCCGGGCTCCGGCGGCCTTCAGCGCCGCGAGCATCTCGGGCCAGACGGCGGCGTGCCGCCGCCGGTATTCCGCCTCCTGGCCCGGCAGGATCCGCATCGTGAAGCCAACCCGTTCCATTCGAGCACCTCCGAATCGAAGAGCCCCGGAAGCGATGCCTCCGGGGCCCTGTGCCGTGTCGCGCGAACGCGCCGGTGGGCGGCGCGCCCGCGTCCCGGCGGCTAGAAGTTGAACTGGTCGACGTTCGTCGCGTCGAACCGGTAGGCGGGGCCGAGGACGACAACGCCGTCCTTGCCGATGGTGTACGGCTTGCCGCCGTTGAGGCTCGGCACGGTGAAGGTCTCGCCCTCGGTGCCCTTGATCTCGCCGCTGACGAGCTTGGCCGCGACCTGCTCGGCGAGGTAGCCAAGGTCAGGCACGCTCCAGAGGCCGAAGACCGGCGAGGTGCCGTCCTTGACGTACTGCTTCATGTCGTTCGGGAAGCCGAGGCCGGTCACCTTGACGGAGGCCGACTTGCCGCCCTGGGAGACGACCTGCGCGGCCGCCAGGATGCCGACGGTGGTCGGCGCCACGATGACTTTGAGGTTCGGGTACTTGGTCAGCAGGCCCTGGGCCTGCGTTGTGCTCTTGGCCGCGTCGTCATCGCCGTAGACGGTGTCGACGAGGTTGAGGCCCTTGTACTTGGGGAGCTTCAGGGTGGTCTTCATCAGGTCGATCCAGGCGTTCTGGTTCGTCGCCGTGGCGGCCGCAGAGAGGATCGCGATGTCGCCGGTGCAGTTCGGGGCGAGCTCGCAGGCCCAGTCCGCGAGGTTCACGCCGACGCCGGAGAAGTCGACCTGGTTGACGAACACGTTGTAGGCGCCAACGGCCGGGCTCGAGTCGAAGCCGACGACCTTGATGCCCGCGGCCATGGCGGACTTGAGGGCAGGCGCGACTTCATCCTTGCCATCGGCCGAGATGATGATCGCGCTGACCTTCTGGGTCGTCAGGTCCGTGATGAACGGGATCTGGAGATCGGCCTTCGCCTCGTTCGGGCCGACCTGGATGACCTTGGCGCCGATCTCGGCGGCACCCTTGTCGACGCCCGTCTTGGCCGCCGCGAAGTACTGGTTGACGATGTCCTTCGGCAGGTAGCCGATGGTCACCGTTCCGGCGGCCGATGGGGCGGCGGCCGAGGGTGCGGCGGTCGGCGCGGCGGTGGGGGCCGCAGTCGGCGCCGGCGTCGCAGCCGCCGAGCAGGCCCCGAACATGATGGCCCCGATGCTCGCAAGGGCGATCAATCGCCCGGTTGACCTGAGATTCAAAGCGGTTCCTCCTCGATCTATGAGAGTGCCGTCTCACCACGGTGGACCACGTCGGCAGGCGGATGCCTGCCTCCGCCGACGCGATCGATGGCCAACTTGGCCTGGTGAGCAAAGGTGGGGATGACGACCGAGAGAATCAGGAGCAGCCCGAGGGCGATGCTCTGGACCTCGACCGACACGCTGGCGAGGCGCAGCGCGTTCTGCATGACCGCCACGACGAAGACGGCCAGAACGACGCCCGGGATCGTGCCCGACCCGCCGAAGATGTTCACGCCGCCGAGGAGCACGACGGTGATGACGGTCAGGGTCATGCCCTGCCCGGCATCGGCGCGGGCGCTCGACAGGCGGGAAGTGAGGATGACTCCGGCCAGGGCCGCGATGAGGCCCGACAGCATGAAGATGCCGACGCGGAGCCGGGTGACGCGAACGCCGGAAAAGCGGGCCGCGCCCGTGTTCTTGCCGATCGCGTAGGTCTGGCGGCCGACCCACGTCCGGTGGAGCACGATGCCGAGGATGATAGCCAGACCCAGGAAAACGACGAATGGCCACGGAATCAGCGTGCCGGGCACGTGGCCGAAGCCGAATTCCGTGAAGGCCGGCGGGAAGTCGCTGACGCCGATCGGCCCGAGCACGATGAGGGCCAGGCCGCGGAACAGGGCGAGGGTGCCGAGGGTCACGACGAGGGACGGCAGGCCGCCGCGCGCGACGAGCAGGCCGTTCATCAGGCCGCCGAGGGCCCCGACGACGAGCACGACCGGAATGTCGATCCAGAGCGGGATGCCGGCGGCCCAGAGGAACCCGATGATCGCGCTGGCGAGGCCGGCCATCGATTCAACCGACAGGTCGATCTCGCCCATGATGATGATCAGGGTCATCGGCAGGGCCATGATCGCGACTTCCATCAGGGCCGCGATCAGGTTGGAGAAGTTGCCGGCGGCGAAGAAGAAGGGCGACAGGGCGTTGCCGAGAACGATCAGTCCGAGGAGCGCCACGAGCAGGAGCGTCTCCCAGCGCGCGAGGAGTCTCGTCCAGGTGCGCGCACCGTTGCCCGTCGCCCCGGTCGTCGTTCCGGCGCTCATCGGATCTGCCGCTGGGAGGTCGCCCGCTGGACGCGGCGCAGGATGATCGAATCAGCGCTGACGGCGAGCAGGATCACGACGCCATAGATGGCCTGGAGCCAGAACTGCGAGAGGCCGACGAGGATCAGGGCGTTGGCGATGAAGCCCAGGAACAGGGCCCCGAGCGCGGCGCCGGCGAGCGACCCCGAGCCGCCGAAGATGTTGACGCCGCCGACGACGACCGCCGCCACGACCGCCAGGACGACCCCGGTGGCCGCCGTGCCGTTGATCGTGCCGAACTCCATGACCCACATCACGCCGGCGACGCCGGACAGCAGGCCGCAGGCCGAGAAGGCGACGAAAACCACGAGGCGGGAGGGAATGCCGAGGATGGCGGCCGCTTCGGGATTGCTGCCGACGGCGTAGATCTGGCGCCCGAACCGCGTCCAGCGCAGGATCACCGAGCCGATCAGCACGATGACGATTGCGACCACGACGAAGAT
The DNA here is from genome assembly GCA_963716375.1 of uncultured Chloroflexia bacterium. Lineage (GTDB taxonomy): Bacteria > Chloroflexota > Limnocylindria > Limnocylindrales > CSP1-4 > VGPE01. Next base: position 1,191,572 of record OY970306.1, read on the forward strand.
CGGCAGGCCGAAGATCGAGTTGCGGGCCGGATCGGTGAAGCCCGGCGGCAGCCCGGCCAGCGGGACCTGGTGGGCGCCGGCGATCAGGTAGTCGATGCCGCGGAAGATGCTGAGCGTGCCCAGGGTCGCAACGATGGCCGGGACCTTGAAGATCGTGACGATCAGGCCGTTCGTCATGCCGAGCACCAGCCCGATGCCGATCCCCATCGCGATGGCCCCGGGGCCGTCGAGGGCGTGGAGCTCGAGGACCCGCGCCACGCAGTAGGCGACGAGGCCGATCATCGCCTCGACCGAGAGGTCGACGTTGCGGGTGATGATCACCAGCGCCTCGCCGATCGCGGCCACGGCGATGACCGAGGCGAGGACCGCGACCTGGCTGAGGTTGGACGAGGTCAGGAACTGCGGCGCGCTCAGGGAGACCAGCCCACCGAGCACGAACATGATCGCGAGCAGGCTGAGCTCGCGCTGCCGGGCCACGAGCGAGAGCCACTGGCCGCGGGTGCGCCCAGGTAGGCTGCCGGCCGTCGCGCTGGAGTCAGCCATGGGCACTGCCGCCGGCCCCATCCGCCGGCGCGGCCGACGCGGCCGATGCCGCCGACACGACCGGTGCGGTCTCGTCATGGATCAGGTTGCCGGTCGCGGCGAACATGACCCGCTCCTGGGTCGCCCGATCGTGCGGAATCTCGGCCGTCAGGCGGCCCTCGTGGAGCACCAGGATCCGGTCGGACATCGCGAGCACTTCCGGCAGGTCGCTCGAGATCATGATGATCCCGAGGCCCGACGCGGCGAGCTCGGAGATGATCCGGTGGACCTCTACCTTGGCCCCGATGTCGATGCCGCGCGTTGGCTCGTCGAGGATGAGGATCCGGGGCTTCGAGGCGAGCCACTTGGCCAGGACGACCTTCTGCTGGTTGCCGCCCGAGAGCGCGCCGACGAGCTGATCGACGCCGGTCATCCGGACGTTGAACTGTTCCGTGTACTCGTGGGCGACGGCCCGCTCCCGTGCCGGCCGGACGAGGAGTCGTGGGAAGAGCCGCGGCAGGATCGGCAGCGTCACGTTCTGGGCGACCGAGAAGTCGAGGACGAGGCCGTCCTGGTGGCGATCCTCGGGCAGGTAGGCGACCCCCGCGTGCATTGCCTCGGACGGATTGGCGAAGCTGACCGGCGTACCGCCGAGCAGTACCTCGCCGTCGTCGCGCTGGTCGATCCCGAAGAGGACGCGAGCGACCTCGGTCCGACCCGCGCCGACGAGGCCGGCGAAGCCGAGGATCTCGCCGGCGTGAACCGCGAACGAGATATCGCGGAAGCCGCCCGCCCGGGAGAGCCCCCGGACTTCGAGCAGGACGTCCCCGATCGGGTTCGACGTCTTCGGGAAGAGCGTGACCGTGCGCCCGACCATCGAGCGGACGAGGTCGGCGGTCGTGAGCTCGCTGGTGGGGGTCGTGGCCACATGCCGGCCGTCGCGGAAGACGGTCGCCCGGTCGCACAGGACGAAGACCTCGTCAAGGCGATGGCTGACGAAGAGGATGGCCACGCCGCGGTCGCGCAGGCGGCCGACGATGGCGAAGAGGCGGTCGACCTCATGGGCCGAGAGCGAGGCCGTCGGTTCGTCGAGGATGAGGACCCGGGCTTCGACCGAGAGCGACTTCGCGATCTCGATCAGCTGCTGGTCGGCCATCGAGAGGCCGCGCACGGGCGCGCCGACGTCGAGCTGGACCTCGAGCTCGTCGAACAGGCCCTGGGCGGCTCGCCGCGTCCCGCCCCAGTCGATCGATCCGAAGCGCCCCGAGGGCGCGTGGCCGATGAAGACGTTCTCGGCGACCGTGAGGTCGGGGAAGAGACGCGGTTCCTGGTGGACGACCGCGATCCCGAGCGAGCGGGCGTGGGCGGGGCCGTGGATCTGCGTCACCCGGCCGTCCAGCCTGATCGTGCCGCTGTCGGGCTGGTGGACCCCGGCCAGGATCTTGACGAGCGTGCTCTTGCCGGCCCCGTTTTCGCCGACGAGGGCGTGCACCTCGCCCGCGGCGAGATCCAGTGAGACGTCGTCGAGGGCCTGGGTCGCGGCGAACCGCTTCGAGATGTTGCGCAGCTCGGCGCGAGGCGCCTCGGTGGCGCCGGCCGTTGACACGCCGCCGGCCGGATTCGGACCCCCGGCCGCTGACGCGCCGCCGGCCGGATTCGGACCGCTCGGCTGGGACTCGGTCGCGCCGTTCATCGCGTCGCCCGGCTGGACCGTCATCGCGACGGGCTCGCGCTGCCGGGACTCCCGGCCGGATGGGCAGTGTCGGCGGCGGGTTCGACCGGCCCGTCCGACCCGATCAGCTGGACCTGGATGCCGCGAGCGGCCAGGCCCATGACCATCGCCTCGGGAGCGTCCGGGTCCGTCAGGACGATGCTGATCTTGCTCGTCGGGCAAAACGTGGCGAAGGCGGCCCGCTCCCATTTCGTGTGGTCGACGATCGCGATGACCTCGCGCGCCGCCGCGACCATCGACCGCTTGATCTGGGCCTCCTCGTCGGTCGCGTCCGAGAGCCCCGAATCGAGGGTGAAGCCGGCCGCCCCGAGGAACGCCTTCTGGACGTTGATCCGGGTGAACAGGCCGTCACCGAGCTGGCCGACGACCGAGAGCGCCTCCCAGCGGACCCGGCCACCGAGCATCAGGACCGTGATCCCGCGGTGGCCGGCGAGCTCGGAGGCCAGGCGCAGACCGTTCGTGATGACGGTCAGCTGGCTCCAGCTCGTCTGCGCCTTCAGGTGGCGGGCCACGGCGAGGGCCGTGGTGCTCGCGTCCATGACGATGCTCTCACCGTCGTGCACGAGCGCGGCGGCCGCGGCGCCGATGCGCACCTTTTCGTCCGTCTGGAGGCGCTCGCGGATCTCGAACGACAGTTCGGGCCGGCTGCTGTCGATGGCGATCGCGCCGCCGTGGGTCCGGACGAGCCGGCGTTCCCCCTCGAGGACGACCAGGTCCTTGCGGATCGTCACCGCCGAGACGTTGAACCGGAGGGCGAGGTCGCCGACCCTGGCCCGCCCGTGCTCCTCGACGAAGCGGGCGATGTGGTCCTGCCGTTCGCGAGCGAACACGTCTCCGGTCGAGGCGCTGGCTGGAACGGTCACGCCTCTCCTCTCGTCCGCGGCCGGCCCGAATCGGGGTTTCGATTCGTTTCCGGCGCAAAGTAGACGCCCACCGGAACGCAAAGTCAAGAAGGTAATTGAAAGCAATCGAAAGGTGTGGCAGGCTACGCCCCACGCTCAGGACGCGGGCTTCGGGACTTGCACGGACAGGTCGCGGAGTGGTTCTGGCGACACAGGCCCGACGGCGGATCCAGCGGGCGCCACCTCCTCAGGTGACCGCATGGCCCGCCGGCGGGTCGAATCCGGCGGCGACCGGCGCGTACGATCGGCATCGACGCGAATGACGTGAGAGTGGATCCGCCCCGCATCGGGCGGCGGAGGCAGACATGACCGGCAATTCAGCGGTCGTCGCGGCCCTGCGGGCCCAGCGGATCGAGCTGCCCAGCTGGGCGTTCGGGAACTCGGGCACGCGGTTCAAGGTGTTCGCCCAGAAGGGTGTCCCGCGGACGCCGTACGAGAAGATCGCCGACGCCGCCGAGGTTCATCGCTACACGGGCGTCGCCCCGACGGTCGCGCTGCACATCCCCTGGGACAAGGTCGACGACTACGCCGACCTCGCGCGCCATGCGCAGGCAGTGGGCGTCGGCCTCGGCACGATCAATTCGAACACCTTCCAGGACGACGACTACATGCTCGGGAGCATCTGCAACCCCGACGCGCGGATCCGCCGCAAGGCGCTCGACCACCTCCTGGCCTGCATCGACATCATGGATGCGACCGGCTCGCAGGATCTCAAGCTCTGGTTCGCGGATGGGACGAACTACCCGGGCCAGGACGACATCACGGCCCGCCAGGATCGCCTCGCTGAAGCGCTGGCGGCGGTCCACGCGAGGCTCGGGCCGGACCAGCGGATGCTCCTCGAGTACAAGTTCTTCGAGCCGTCGTTCTACACGACCGACGTCCCGGACTGGGGGACCGCCTACCTGCAGTGCGTCGCCGCCGGCCCCAAGGCCGCGGTCTGCGTGGACACCGGCCACCATGCCCCGGGCACCAACATCGAGTTCATCGTGGCCGGACTCCTGCGTGCGGCTCGTCTCGGCGCCTTCGACTTCAACTCGCGCTTCTATGCCGACGACGACCTGATGGTCGGCTCGGCCGACCCGTTCCAGCTCTTCCGGATCATGTACGAGGTCGTTCGGGCGGGCGCCCTGCGGCCGGAGGCGGGCATCGCGTTCATGCTCGACCAGTGCCACAACATCGAGCCGAAGATCCGGGGCCAGATCCGATCCGTCATGAACGTCCAGGAGGCGACCGCGAAGGCGCTCCTCGTCGATGCGGAGGCGCTCGCCGAAGCCCAGCGCTGCGGTGACGTGCTGGGCGCCAACGGCGTGCTGATGGACGCCTACAACACGGACGTCCGGCCGCTGCTGGCCGAGGTCCGGGCAGGGATGGGGCTCGATCCGGATCCGATCGCGGCGTATGCCCGGTCCGGCTACGGCGAGCGAATCGTGGCCGAGCGAGTCGGCGGACAGGCCGCGGGCTGGGGCGCGTGAGCGTTCACTCGATGGCGGCCGACACCAGCCGGTCGACGGTCGCCGCGCTGCTCGGTCGCTCCAATCGCCTGGGGGCCGAGCCGCGCAATACGAACTATGCGGGTGGCAACACGTCGGCCAAGGGAACGGGCATCGACCCGGCGACCGGCCGGCCCATCGAGCTCTTGTGGGTCAAGGGCTCGGGCGGCGACCTCGGCACCCTCACGGAAGGCGGGCTGGCCGTCCTGCGGCTCGACCGGCTCCGGGCGCTCGTGGACGTCTACCCGGGCGTCGAGCGCGAGGACGAGATGGTCGCCGCGTTCGACTACTGCCTTCATGGGCGGGGCGGCGCGGCGCCGTCGATCGACACGGCGATGCACGGGCTGGTGGAGGCGGACCACGTCGATCACCTCCACCCGGATTCGGGCATTACCCTGGCGACCGCGGCCGACGGGGAGGCGCTGACCAGGCGCTGCTTCGGAGACCGGGTCGTCTGGCTGCCGTGGCGCCGGCCGGGCTTCCAGCTCGGGCTCGAGATCGCCGCGGCCGCGCGCGCCCATCCGGAGGCGATCGGGGCGATTCTCGGCGGCCACGGCATCACGGCCTGGGGCGCGACCTCCGAGGAGTGCGAGTCGCGCTCGCTCGAGATCATCGGGACCGCCGAACGATTCATCGCCCAGAACGGCCGGCCGGAGCCGTTCGGGCCACGCATCGCCGGCTACGAGCCGCTGCCGGCGGCCGAACGCCGGGTCCGGGCCGCGGCGCTGCTGCCGCTGGTCCGCGGCCTCGCCTCCGTGGATCGGCCGATGGTCGGCCACTACACGGACAGCGAGGTCGTCCTCGACTTCGTCGGCCGAGCGGAGCATCCGCGGCTGGCGGCTCTCGGGACCTCCTGCCCGGACCATTTCCTGCGGACCAAGGTCCGGCCGATGGTCCTGGACCTGCCGCCGACCGCCCCGCTCGAAGCGGTCTTCGTCCGCCTGCGCGAGCTGCACGAGGCCTACCGGGCCGACTACCGCGCCTACTACGAGCGGCACGCCACGCCCGACAGCCCGCCGATGCGCGGCGCCGATCCGGCGATCGTGCTCGTGCCGGGTGTCGGGATGTTCTCCTTCGGGGCGACCAAGCAGACGGCGCGGGTCGCCGGCGAGTTCTACGTCAACGCGATCAACGTCATGCGCGGCGCCGAGTCCCTCTCCACGTACGCCCCGATCAGCGAGGCCGAGAAGTTCCGGATCGAGTACTGGGCGCTCGAAGAGGCCAAGCTCGCCCGGCTGCCCAGAGCGAAGGCGCTCGCGGCCCGGATCGCATTCGTGACCGGCGCGGGTTCGGGCATCGGCAAGGCGATCGCACACCGGCTCGCGGCCGAAGGGGCCTGCGTCGTCGTGGCGGACATCGACGCCGCCAGCGCCGAGGCCGTCGCCCGGGAGCTCGGTGGCACCGATGTCGCGATCAGCGTCGTCGCCGACGTGACGGATGAGGCCCAGGTGGCCGAGGCCTTCCGGCGCGCCGTGCTGGCATTCGGCGGCGTCGACCTGATCGTGAACAACGCCGGCCTCTCCATCTCGAAGCCGCTGCTCGAGACGACCGTCCACGACTGGGACCTGCAGCACGACGTCATGGCGCGTGGCTCGTTCCTCGTCTCACGGGAAGCGGCGCGGGTCCTGATCGACCAGGCGATTGGCGGCGACCTCATCTACATCGTCAGCAAGAACGCGCTATTCGCGGGGCCGAACAACCTCGCCTACGGTGCCTCGAAGGCGGACCAGGCCCACCAGGTTCGCCTGCTCGCGGCCGAGCTCGGCCAGTACGGGGTGCGGGTCAACGGCGTGAATCCCGACGGCGTCGTCCGCGGCTCGGGGATCTTCGCCAAGGGCTGGGGCGCCGATCGGGCGCGGACCTACGGCATCCCGGAGGACAAGCTCGGAGAGTTCTACGCCCAGCGGACGCTCCTCAAGCGCGAGGTGCTGCCGGAGCACGTCGCGGCGGCGGTCTTCGCCCTGACCGGCGGCGACCTCAGCCAAACGACCGGGCTTCACATCCCGGTCGACGCCGGCGTCGCGGCGGCGTTCCTGCGGTGAGCGCGGGGTCGGCGGCGAGCGCGGCGGCCGTGGCGAGCGCGCAGTCGGCGTTGAATGTCGGGTCCGAGGCACCGGACCGGGTGACGGTGAGCCGCGGCCGATGACCGGCCGGCTCGTCGCGGCGGTCGATCTCGGGGCGTCAAGCGGCCGGGTCATCGTGGGCCGGGTGGCGCCGGGTGAGCTCGAGCTGACCGAGGTCCATCGCTTCCCCAACGAGTCGGTGCGCCTGCCGGACGGTCTGCACTGGGACATCCTGCGTTTGTATCGGGACGTCCTGGCGGGATTGCGGGCGGCCTCGCAGGCGGCGGACGGGCTCGTCAGCGTCGGCATCGACTCGTGGGCCGTGGATTACGGGCTTCTCGATGAGTCGGGCTCCCTGCTCGGCGACCCCTTCCACTATCGCGACGACCGGACGGCCGCCTCGATCGCCGCCGTGCACGACGTGGTCCCGCCAGCCGAGCTGTACGAGCGGACGGGGCTCCAGTTCCTGCCGTTCAACACGATCTACCAGCTCGCCGCGGCCCGTGGATCGGCGGCCTTCCACGTCGCCCGGACGATGCTGCTGATCCCGGACCTGTTCGGCTTCTGGCTCTCGGGCGTCCGGACGGCCGAGGTCACGAACGCGTCGACGACCGGCCTCCTCGATGTCCATCGCCGCACCTGGGACATCGAGCTGATCGCGCAGCTGGCCATGCCGCCGTCACTGTTCCCGGCGCTCGCCAACCCGGGCGGGGTCGTCGGGCCGCTCCGACCGGAGGTTCGGCAGGAAACCGGCATCCCGGACGAGACGCTGCTCACGCTGATCGGCTCCCATGACACGGCCTCGGCGGTGGTCGGTGTGCCGGCCGAAGGCGACTCCTTCGCCTACATCGCCTGCGGCACCTGGGGCCTGGTCGGCGTCGAGCTCGACGAGGCGATCCTGACCGAGGCGAGCCGGGCCGCGAATTTCACGAACGAAGGCGGCGTCGACGAGCGCATCCGCTACCTCCGCAATGTCATGGGCCTCTGGCTGCTCCAGGAATCGCTGCGGACCTGGGAGCTGGACGGCACGGCCGAACGCCTGCCGGCGCTGCTGATCGCCGCCGGCGAGCTGCCCGCGGGCGGGCCGGTCATCGATCCGGACGATCCCGCCTTCCTGCCGCCCGGCGACATGCCGGCGCGCATCGAGGCGGCCTGCCGGCAGCTCGACCTGCCGCCGCCGGCGACGCGGCCGGCGCTTGTCCGCTGCATCCTCGACAGCCTGGCCGCGGCGTTCGGCCGCACGGTTCGCGACGCGGCCCGGCTTTCGGGCCGCCGGGTGGACGCCGTCCACCTCGTCGGCGGTGGGGCCCGCAACGCGCTGCTCTGCCAGCTCACGGCCGACGCCTGCGAGCTGCCGCTCATCTCCGGTCCCGTCGAGGCGACGGCGATCGGCAATGTCCTCGTCCAGGCCCGTGCCCGCGGCCTCCTCGCCGGCGACCTCGAGACACTGCGAGCCCTGATCCGGCGAACCCAGGACATCCGCCGCTACGAGCCGCGACCGCGATGAGCACGTTTGCCGATATGCGGCTGCCGAAGGACCGGACTGCCGTGGCGCCCGACGGCTCCGACGTGCGCGTCCTGCTGGGGCTGGCCGGGGGCGGCCTGGCCGAGTTCGAGCTCGGGCCGGGTCAGGTCTCGAAGGCGATCCGCCATCGCACGGTCGAGGAGATCTGGTTCATCGTCGGCGGCCGGGGCGAGATGTGGCGGCGCCAGGGTTCGGCCGAGCGGGTCATCGAGCTCGAACCTGGCGTTTGCCTGACGATTCCGCTGGGGACGAGCTTCCAGTTCCGCGCCGCGTTGGGCGCGCCGCTCCGGGCGATCGGTGTCACCATGCCACCCTGGCCCGGTGACGGCGAGGCCGAATTCGTGGAGGGATGTCCGGAGTGGTGACGGATCAGGCAGCACCGACGGCGCGGGTCGGGGCCGATGCCCGGGCGCGCTGGCGCAACCTCCTCGCAGAGCCGGGCCCGATCCTCGCCGACGGCGCGATGGGCACGATGCTGTTCGAGGCGGGGCTGCAATTCGGTGATCCGCCGGAGGTCTGGAACCTGACCCAGCCGGACCTCATCCGGAGGATCCACCGCGGCTATCTCGACGCCGGCTCGCGGATCCTCCTGACGAACACGTTCGGCGGCAACCGGCTGCGACTGTCGCTGACCGGCCATGAGGGCCGCGTCGCGGAGTTCAACCGGACGGCGGCGATCCTGCTGCGGGCCGAGGTCGATTCGGCCGGCGCGACGGCGCTCGTGGCCGGCGACATCGGCCCGTCCGGCCAGATCATGGCGCCGCTCGGGACGCTCGAGTTCGCCGAGGCCGTCGAGACGTTCGCCGAGCAGGTGGCGGCGCTCATTGCCGGCGGCGTCGACCTGGTCTGGATCGAGACGATGTCGGACCTGGCCGAGGTCCACGCGGCGATCGAGGGCGTCCGGCAGGTCTCGCCCGACATCCCGATCATCGCCACGATGACCTTCGACACGCGCGGGCACACGATGATGGGTGTCACGCCGGAGGCCGCCGTCACGGCCCTCGCCGGCTGGGGCGCCGATGCGATCGGTGGGAATTGCGGCAACGGCCCCGAGGAACTGCTGCCGGTCCTCGAGAAGATGGCGGCCGCCGCGCCGGATGTGGTCCTCGTCGCGAAGTCGAACGTCGGGCTGCCCCAGTTGATCGACGGGCGGGCCGTCTACGTCACGGACGCTCCGACGATGGCCGCGTGCGGCGTGGCGATGCGCGCCGCGGGCGCCCGGATCATCGGCGGCTGCTGCGGCAGCACGCCGGAGCACGTGGCGGCCATGGCCGAGGCGCTCGGGACGGGGTAGGGGAACGGCCAGGACCGGCCGGGCGGTTACCAGTTCGTCAGCGAGTTCCGGAAGATCGCGCCCAGGTCGTCCTCGGTCACGGGCCGCGGGCTGATGGCGAGGATCCGGGTCTGCCGCGCCGCCCCGGCCACGAGGCCCGGCACGTCCGCCGCGTCATAGCCGAAGGCCGTCAGGCCGTTCGGGATCCGGACATCGCGGCAGAGCGCGACGATCGCATCGGGCAGGGCCTCTGGACCGGCCGCCAGGTTCGGATCGACGGCCAGGAGTCGCGCCGCGGTGTCGTGGCGCTCTGGGCACGCCGGGTAGGTGAACCGGAAGACGGCCGGGGCCGTGGCCACGACCGACTGGCCGTGCGGGACCATCGCGTGATCGACGTCGTAGCCGGCCGGCCGGTAGGAGCGGACCATGCCGGCGATCGGATAGCCGCAGGCGTGGGGGACGTGGACCCCGGCATTGCCGAAGCCGATCCCGGCGTAGGTCGCTGCCTGCATCATCCCGTCCCTGGCGGCCACATCGGCCGGATTGTCCACGGCTCGCCGGAACCAGCGGCCAAGCAGCTCGAGCGCACGCGTCGCCCACAGGTCGCTGATCGGATTCGAGCCGTTGTAGACCGGCCGTGGCGTGCCCGGGACGTGCCGGGGGCGGCCGTCGAACGGGATCGCCGTGTACGACTCGAGGGCGTGGCAGAGGATGTCCATGCCCGAGGACGCGGTCACGGCCGGCGTCAGGGTCAGGGTCGTCGACGGATCGACGATGGCGAGACGCGGCCGCAGGGCCGGATTGCCCATCCCGGTCTTGACCTTGAGCGCGAGGACGTCGACGACGCAGACGGACGTGCTCTCGCTGCCGGTGCCGGCCGTCGTGGGCACGGCGATCAACGGCTTCAGTGGTCGGGCCGGCGTCCGGCCCTCGCCGATCGGCGGGTTGAGATAGGTCATGACGGTGCCCTCGTTCGTCGAGAGCAGGTTCATCGCCTTGGCCGTGTCGATGGCCGAGCCGCCCCCGACCGCCACGAACCCATCGACCGCCGCCTCGCGCGCCCAGGCCGCGGCGATCTCGACCGAGGCGTCCGTCGGCTCGACGTGCACGTCCGCGAAACAGACCGACTCGACGCCGGCCGCCGCCAGCGATCGCTCGACGCGTTCGACGAGCCCCGTCGCGAGCACGCCCCGGTCGGTGACGATCGCGACCCGGCGCAGCCCGAGCGCCGCCACGTCCGAACCGACCTCATCGAGGGCTCCAGCCCCGAACTTGATCGGCGGCGCGCCCCACGTGAAGACGGTCTCGGACGGCGAAGCGCCGGCGGCCGCGCCCGTCGCGCTCACGCGGGCGTCCCGATCAGGCCGATCTGGCGCAGGAATGCCTCGTTGTTCGGCTCCCGGCCCAGGAATCGCCGCAGCAGTTCGTCGCCGGGGGCGGCGCCGTTCGGCTCGAGGATCTCGCGCCGATACGCGGCCCCGACGGCCGGGTTCGTGATGCCCTCGGCTTCGAAACGGCTGAACATGTCGTCGCCGTAGACCTTCGACCAGAGATAGCCGTAATAGCCGGCGTCGTAGCCGCCGAGGAGGTGGCCGAACGAGGCCGCGAAGAACGTCCCTTCGTGGAAGGGCAGGCCGGTCACCTCGTAGCTCGCCCGGTCGATCGCCTCGAGGTCAACGGGCTCCACCTCGCCGTGGAAGGCGAGATCCATCGTCCCGAAATAGGCCTGCCGGAGCAGCCGGGAGGCAACATTCAGGTTCCGCGCCGCAACGAGCTGGTCGACGAGCTCGACGGGGATCGGCTCGCCGGTCTCGTAGTGGCGGGCGAAGCGCCGCAGGATCTCGGGGCTCCAGGACCAGTGCTCCATGATCTGGGAGGGCGCCTCGACGAAGTCGGATTCGGTGCTGGCGCCCGAGAAGCGGACGAATTCGGCCTGGCTCAGCGACATGTGCAGGATATGGCCGAACTCGTGGAAGAGGGTCAGGACCTCGTCGTGGCGCAGGAGCGACGGCCGATCGCCGGCCGGTTTCGTGAAGTTGGCGACGATCGCGGAGACCGGTCGGACCCGCCGGCCGTCCGCGTCACGGTGGGCGACCACGAGCGGGAACGCCGCGGCGTGGCTGAACTTGCCTTCGCGCGGGAACAGGTCCGTGTAGGCGTGGGCGAGCACCTCGCCCGTCCGCGAATCGCGGATCTCGTAGAGCTCCACGTCCGGGTGCCAGGCCCGGGCGTCCGCCAGATGGCGGTACTCGAGGCCGAACACCTCGGCCGTCAGCGAAAGCATGCCCGCCATGACCCGATCCAGCGGGAGATAGCCGGCCACCGTGGCGGCATCGACCCCGAAGGACGTCAGGCGCAGCTGCGCGTCGTAGTAGCGGAAGTCCCAGGGATGCACCTGGTCGTCGCCAGTCTCGGCCTCCAGGGCGGCCGTCATGACCGCGAATTCGTCGGCAGCCTTCAGGCCGAGCGCCGGGACGAGCAATTCGTAGAAGGCGCGGACCGCGGCGGGTTCGCGGGCCATCCGGACCTCGATCGCATAGTGCGCCCACGAATCGTAGCCAAGGAGGTTGGCGATCCGCCGCCGGACGGCGAGGGCTTCCACGAGCAGCGGCCGGTTCACCTCGACCGCCTTGTTCCAGTCGCGGAACTCGAGGGCCTCGCGGAGATCCCGCCGCCGGGCGTACTCCATGAACGGCACGATGTCCGGGTAGTCGAGCGAGACCTGCCAGGTGCCAGGCTGGCTGCCGGGCTTCAGGCCGTCGACGTAGTCGTCGCCGAGGCCGTCGAGCTCGGCACGGGTCAGCTCGAGATGGTCGTGGGCCTCTCCGATGTTCCGATTGAACGCCACCTCGATCTCCACGAGGCGCGATTGCAGGTCCTGCAGCTCCTGGCGCTCGGCCGCCGGGAGGTCGTGGCCCGCGCGGCGGAACTCGCGCAGCCAGTGCTCCAGCAGCTGGGCGCGCTCGCCGGTGAGCGACTTCGCTTCCGCGGTGGCCGCGAAGGCCTGCAGCGCGCGGAAGAGATCGGTCCGGAATGCCAGCTCGATCCGCCACTTGGCGAGGGCCTCTTCCGCGGCGCTGCCGGCGTCACGGACGGCGTGATCCGGGTGGACGTTGCCGAGAAAGGCGCCGCGTCCGTACCCCACGGCGGCAGCGGCGAGCGCCGCATCGAGCGGGCGGAGGGTCGTTTCGAAGGTCGGGCTGCCGCCTGTCCCGGCGGCCGCAGCCGCATCGACCAGTCGGGAGGCCTGCGCCAGGGCCTCGGCCGTGGCCGCTTCCACGGACGCCACGGTGACCGCGGTGTAGTCCACGATCGGCGATTCGATTGGCAGTCGGTCATCCATCGACCGTCTCTCCCGAGCCCGTTCCTGACAGTCGGGTCAGCCTACACGACCCGGCTTGGGTGTGGCGCCCCCGGTGCCCGAACGGCGCCCGAGTGGCGGTCAGGCCGGCCGGAGCCCGACCTCGGGCCGGCTCGCGTCGGAGGGTTCGACCGCGAACATCGGCCGTGGCGTCCAGCCGAACAGCCAGGCCATCAGGACCGCCGGCACCTGGGCGATCCGGGTGTTGTAACGGTAGACGGTGTCGTTGTAGAGCTCGCGGCGATCGGCGATGACGCCCTCGAGCCGCTCGATCTCGGCCTGGAGCGCGAGCACATTGGTGTGGGACTTCAGGTCCGGATAGCGCTCGACGACGGCGAAGAGCTGCCGAACGGCCGCGCTCGTGGCTTCCGAGGTCGCCGCCTGCCGATCGATCGGGTCGTCCGGCTTGTAGGCGGCCCGCAGGCGAGTGACCTCGTCGAGGACGCCCTGCTCGTAGGCCATCAGGTCCCGCACCGCGTTGACAAGGTTCGGCAGCTCATCGTGGCGCTGTTTCAGGACGACGTCGATGTTCGCCCAGGCCCGATCGGTCCGCTGCCGCAGCGCCACGATCGCGTTGAACGTGGCAAGGATCACGAAGCCGACGATGAAGATCGCGAGCGCCACCGCGAAGGCAGCCGTCAGGTTCCAGGCCATCAGGCGGGCAGGCCTCCGCTGATCGCGACGGCCAGGGCGACCGCCGATCCGATCGAGAGGATCGCACCCAGGAGGCCCACCGTGAAGCGCCTGTCCTCGCGGGCGGCCGCCGCCGATGGGGCGCCGGCCGAGATCAGGAGGGGCACGTCCGAGCTCGCCGCCACGATCAGGGCGTCCGGGGCGATCGCGAAGGTTCGCTCCGTTCGGGCGGCGGTTTCCGCGTCGGCCAGGGGCATCGGATGCGCCGCGGGGTCGAGATGCGGCGGTCGAACGGGCTGGCCGATCCCGAACCCAGGAATCGCCGCGTTGCCCCAGGCGGTCTCGGGATTTGGCGCGAGGGTGCCGCTGGCACGCGCCGCGGCAAGGTCGGCGGCAATCGCCAGGTCCGAATCCGTCGGGCCGCCGGCGGCGTTCTCGGCCTGGTCCGCCCCGTTTGGGTCGGGCAGCTGGTCGAACGGCTCGACGAAGCCGAGGATCGTGATCGTCGCCCCGGGCTCGATGAGGGCCTCGCGGTAGGAGCGCCGGCCGCCGACCGCCACCCCCAAACGCTGGAGTGGCGTCAGCAGCGACTCCTCGCGGCCGTGGACGGTCAGGAGGGCGGCGACTTCGGCGTCGTGATCGGGTTGCCCGGGACGGAGGGCCGGTCCGGATCGAGGATCGAGGCCCGGAGGCTCATCGCCGGCGAAGCCCGTGCTGCCGCTGAACGTGTCCGGCACGTTCCAGCGAGCGGCCCTCGGGAAGACACGGACATCGCCGCTCGCGTCGCGGAGGCGGAAGCCGATGGCCCGCTCCTCCGCGAAGACCGTCGCCTCGCTGCGGCCGCGCGCTTCCCGGACGTCGGAGCGGTACCAGACACAGGGCCGGCTCTGAAGGGGCGAGACCAGCAGCATCTCGGCCGGTTCGACGACGCCGGTGAGGCGCGTCTCGCCGACGGCCAGGGCGCTGATCGTCGATCCGGGCGTGTCGGCGATTCGGGCGGCGGTCCGATAGCCGCCGAGGCCGCGAACGAGGAGCGTCAGCCCCCCGGCGAGCCCGACCAGCGATCCGGCCACCATCTGCGGCTCGATTGCCATCGTCATGTGGCGAGCATCGTTCGACAGCCGGCGGTGAATCGAAATGACCCGGATGTCCTGCCCCGATCGGGGTCGACGACGGCCCGCGGCGGTCCGGCCCTCGGCCCGCGGCGGTCCGGCCCTCGGCCCGCGGCGGTCACGGCCCTGGGCCGCGGACCCTACTGGACGGGAGGCGGGCTCGAACGCCGGATCGACCCGATCACGAGCAGCACCCCGATGGCCACGAGGAGGATCGGCCAGATCCGGTCCGCGTCGAGGTTGGGGAAGTAGGCCCGGGCGAGGAAGAACGACCCGACGATCACGAGGAGGAGGCCGAAGATGACCGCGCCCGTCCCGTCGCGATGGCGTGCCGTGCGGCGAGCATCGCGAGCGTCACGCCGGGCATCGCGGGCCGCCTGGCGCTGGCTGCGCGGATCCGACGGCGACATCGGCGGCGTCGGAGCAACGGGCGGTTCGGGCATTCCCGAGGCCGTGAAACCGCTGCTGCCGGCTGGCGCCGGGTTCACGGCACCGGGCATGGGGGAATCGGTCGTCCCGCCGGCGAGATTGACGGCCGCGAAGCCGACACCACCGGTAAGGGCCGCATCGCGGGTAAGAGCCGCATCCCCGGTTACGGCCGCATCGCCGGCCGCGGATCCGGACGCCCCGGTTCCCGCCGGCGCGGCCTCGGTTGCGGTCGGGGCACTCGCGCCGGCGGCCGCCATGGTGTCGGCCGCGGCCGCAGGGGCCGGGTCGCCGCCTCCCGCTGCCGGCTGGCTCCAGGCGGGCTGGCTCGAGGCGGGTTGGCTCCAGGCGGCCCAGCGGGCGTCGCTGGCCGCTTCCTCCGGCACGATGAACGCCATGATGATGTAGAGCAGGAGCGCGAGCCCGCCCGTGAGGGGCGTCAGGATGACCCAGACGATCCGCACGAGCGAGGGGTCAAGGCCGAAGTTCTCGGCCACGCCGCCGGCCACGCCGGCCAGGATCCGGTCGTCGCGGGACCGGTAGAGATGGTCGTTCATCGGCAGCCGTCCTTCGGGTTCAACGTGAAGCTTCCGGCATTGGCATGGGTGTCGAGGTTGATTCGCGTCGTGGCGGTGGCGTAGCCGGGCGATTGCCACGTATTGCCGACGCGCGTGAGGCCCTGGTCGCTGTAGTTGTTCGAAGCCGTCAGGTTGTCGTCCATTCGCAGCTGGAGGGCGACGCCGCTCGGGACGCAGATCGAGGTGGACCCGGCGTTCACCTGGATCGATCCCGTCAGGCTGGCGTTCGGGAGGGTGAAGCTGCCCGAGCCCGCGTTGAGGGTCGCATCGATCGTGCCGATGGTCGCGCCGGTCAGGTCCGCGGAGACCGAACCCGCGTTCACCGCCATGGAGAGCTGTTGCAGGCTGGCGCCGCCGAGGGTCAGCGTGCCGGAACCCGCGTTCAGGTTGACCTCCAGGTTCTGCGTGGTCACGGCGGGCAGGGTCGCCGACCAGACGTTCCGCGCCCCACCGATCCCGAAGAACACGCCGGTCGACGCATCGGGCGTCCGGAGTCGCAGGGAGCCGTCGCCCTGATCGACACGCGGCACCCGGCCCCCGTCGCTCGTGCCGTTGACCGTCCAGGCCGTGCCGGGTCCAACGGCCACGCTCAAGTCACCGCAGTTGAAATCGAGGCGGACCGAGGACGATCCGGTCAGGGTGGCGCCCTGCGCCGGGAAGGCCTGGCCCGTGCTGCTGCCGCACGAATTCGCGAGCGACGCGAAATTCCCGCCCGCGGCAATGAGTCCCCCGAACATCAGGCCGAACGTGGCGGCGACGATCACGCCGCCGACCCAGGAGGCCGCCGTGCGCCGCAGGAGGAGCCCCAGGCCGGCCCCGACGATCAGCAACGGCCAGAGCTGCCACGAGCGGACGACGATGTCCGAGTCGAGCACGCCCTGCTGCACCCCCAGCGGGACCGCACCGAGCAGGATGAAGAAGACGCCCCAGTTCAGGAACGTTCGATTGACGTGCATGGCGCCAATTCCCCCGATCCGACGGCACTGCGATCCGGGTCCGTTTCGCCCTCATGATGCGCTGCGGGCCGTTCGATTCATCGGCCAAATGTCCCGTGTCGGGATGGTCATCCGGCGTGTTCGCCGCTTGGGGAGCCCGGCGGGGCGGTTGTCGCATGGCTGTAGCGCAAAGCGGCTCCCGCGCGATCCGGGTTCGGCACTCCGGGCAGGACACTGGAGCTGCCTGTCAATGACAGCGCAGGAGGTACAGCATGGATGACTTCGAGCGCACGACCCAGACGGTGCGCACCGACCAGACGATCCCGGCCGCAGCCCCGCAGGATGCGACGGCTGCGCCGCCCATTGAGCCAGTTGCTGCGGCGTCAGCTGCGCCGCCGGCCGCGCCAACGCGAGTCGTGACCGAGGCACAGCGGACGACCGACCGTCCGAGCAGCCTCGAGATGGCCCGGCGCATCGTGACGCTTGGCTTCGGCATCCTGCAGTCGCTGCTGATCCTGAGGATCGTCATCCTCCTGCTCGGCGCGAACCGCCAGAACGACATCGTGTCAGCGATCCTGACGATCACCAATCCATTCGTGGCGCCGTTCCGCGACATGTTCTCGCTCGATCGGATCAGCGCCGGCAACGGCTCGATCTTCGATTTCGGGGCCGTCGTCGCCCTCATTGCCTGGACGCTCATCGAGCTCCTGGTGCTTGCGGTCCTGAATCTCGGTTCGCGGCGCCGAAGCGCCCTGGCCTGACGCGCCGCGATCGCGGCGCCACCTCGGCGGGGTCCAGCGTGCGTGACATACTCGGGCGGTGGATCGCCCGAGCCGCACGCGCGCGCCGCGCGGATTGCCCGCGGAGCGCTTTGCGACGGCCCGGTACTGGCTGACGCTGCTCGTCGTCCGCAGCCTGCCTCGGCTCTACGTCCGGCTCCGCGTCGAAGGGCTCGAACGGCGCCCGGCCGGCGCCGCGGTCTACTGCTTCAACCACCTCAACTGGTCGGACCCGATCGTGCTGCTGGGCGCCCTGCCGGCCGAACCCCGGGTCTACTTCTTCGGCCCCAAAGAAGCGGACATGAGCGTCGGAGGCCGGAATCGGCTGATGCGCTGGGCCGGCATCGCGGTCCCGTACCGGCCCGGCGGCCGCGGCCTGATCGAGGCAACCCGCCGGGTCGAGGCCATCCTCGCCGGCGGCGCCATCCTGGCCGTGGCCGGGGAGGGCCGGATCCACGTCGGCGAGCGAATCGTGCCGTCGCTCCAGGACGGCGCGGCCTTCTTCGCCACCCGGACGGGCGTGCCGCTCGTGCCCGTGGCTGTCAGCGGCACGAACTGGCTCGCGTTCGGGCGCCGCGTCCGCGTCCGGATCGGGGAGCCGATCGATTCGACCGAGTTCCACGGCCATGACGGGCTGGCGCGGCTGACCGCCCTCACGCGCGAACGCCTCGAGGGCCTCGTGGCCGACGTCCCCGAGCGGCCGGCGCCCGGTCCCGTCGGCCGGTGGCTGACCGAGGTCTTCAACGACTGGCCGGAAGGGGAGCGGCCGCCGCAGCCAGACGGGCCGAGCGGGTCCAGGTAGAACATCCGTTCGAGCCACAGTGGCGCGGGCCCGGGTACCCGCGACTCTGGCATACTCGGGCCGTTGGTGACCCTCGAGGAGCTTGGCGTGGGAGCGACCGGTCTTGCCGCGGACCCGACCGAATATCGGCAGCGGCTTTCGGAGCAGGAAGACAGCCAGATCGACGCCTGGGCCTCGGAATTGATGCGCGACATCGTGATCCGGAAGGGCATCCTCAAGGTGGTCGAGGACTTCCAGAAGGCCGCCCGGCTCGATGACCGCAGCTTCGAGCGGGTCTTCGCCGCCGGCGGCGGCCCACCGGCAGTGATCGGACGAGACGCCGCTGGCCATCTCATCGTGCCGGCCACGACCCTCTGGGCGCTCGTTCCCGGGATCCGCTCCCAGACGAAGGACGGCCGTGACCGCCTGATCGAGTACCTCGTCGAGAACTTCGAGGATCTCGTCTACGTCTGACGGCACCGGCCCGGAGCCTCCGGGTCGCGCCGCTGCCGCGGTCCTGGGCGGCATCGTCCGGATTGTCCACCCGTTTCCCTCGCTGCTCGACGCGCTGGTGACCGGCGCCCTGGCCCTCGTGGCCGGCGGTTCGCCAGCCCTGGCCCTGGGCCTCGCAGTCTCGATGTTCGCTCTCCAGGGAGCGATCGGCACGGCCAACGACCTCGTTGACGAGCCGATCGACCGGATCGCGAAGCCCGCCCGGCCGCTGCCCGCCGGTCTCGTCTCCCGCCGTGGCGCCGCTGCGCTCCTCGTCGTGCTCGTGGCGCTCGGGCTGGCCCTGGCCGCGCTGTTCGGACCGGCGCTGCTCGGGCTGGCCGCCGTCATTCTCGGGATCGGGTTCATCTACGACCTGCGCCTCAAGGGCACCATCTGGTCGTGGCTGCCGTTTGCCCTCGGGATTCCCTTGCTGCCCGTCTTCGCCTGGCTCGGAGCGACGGGGGAGCTGCCCGCCGCCTTCGCCCTGCTGGTCCCGGTCGGGGTGGTCGCCGGCGCGGCCCTGGCGCTGGCCAACCTCCTGGCCGACGTGGAACGTGACGAACGGGCGGGCGTCCTGACCCTGGCCACCCGTCTTGGCCGGCGGCGGACCTGGCAGGTGACGACGGCGCTGCTCGCCCTGGTCCTCGCGGCCGCCGCGACGTCCCTGGTCGCGCTCGGTGGCGGTGGCGGGGGAGTCGTGCTCGTCGTGGTGGCCGGGCTGGTGGTCGTGGCCGGGATGGCGGTCGGCCATGACGCGGCGCCGGCGGGTCGCGAGCGGGCCTGGGAGCTCGAGGCGATCGGGGTCGGGCTGCTGGCGGCGGGCTGGGTCGCCGCGCTCGCGGGCACGGCCAGCTTCTGAGCCGGGGGCTCGGTGGGCCCCAACAGCGTCCCGCCGCGGACTCGTCCGGCATTGCGCCATCACGACAACGGCCCCGGCCGGGGTGATCCCGGTCGAGGCCGTCAGCCGTTGCGAGCGCCGGGCGGTGGGCCCGGGTCGATGCTGTCAGGTGCGGCGCACCAGCGCGATGGCATTCTCAAGCCGGATCTTCGCGATCGTCAGGTACTTCGCGAGATTGGCCCGGTCGACGTCGCCGATCTCCCCGACGACGTTCGGCGTGGACAGGACTCCGATCAGGCTCTCGACAGCGTCCGCCAGCTGCTGCTTGGCAGCCACCAGTGAGTCGTCGCGAATCGGGCCGCCAGCGGCGTGACCGTCGAAGCCGCTGTCATCGGCCACCGGCGCCATCACGGCGGCCGGGGCTGCGGTCGACGCCCGGACGACCGGCTCGTCCTGCTCGTCGACATCGGTGGCCGCGCGCTGGCGGCCCTCGATCTTTTCCTTGAGCTTGACCAGGGACAGCTCGCCGCGGCCGACCTGTTCGGCCAGGCGACGGCGCTTGCGCGGGTCCGTGACCTTGAGCAGCTCGTAGGCGTGGGACAGCGTGTCTTTGCGTACGGACACGAGCTCCCGGATCTCCGGCGGGGCGTCGGCCAGCCGGAGCCGGTTCTCGAGGTAGCCCTTGTCCTTGCCGAGCTTCTCGGCCAGGCGCCGGATGCTGTAGCCATGTTCGCGAATCATCCGGTCGTACATCGTCGCCTCGTCGAGCGGGGAGAGGTCTTCCCGCTGGAGGTTCTCGATGATCGCGATCTCGAGGGCCGTCTCGTCGTCGATCTCCTCGACCATCGCCGGGATGGTCGGGACACCGGCCACCCGCGATGCGCGCCAGCGGCGTTCGCCGGCGATCAGCTGGTAACGGTGCGGGCCGAGCGGACGGACGAGGATCGGCTGGAGTACGCCGTGCTCGCGAACTGACGCCGCGAGTTCGTCGATGGTGTCCTGGTCGAAGGACAGGCGCGGCTGATTCGGATTGGCCTCGATCTGGTCGAGTGGCAGATGCCGAATCGATGCGGGCCTGCCGCCTTCCGACGACAGGAGGCTGATGATGGACGGAGAGACCTCGCGGTCTTCGGCAAGTCGTCGCGCCGCGGCGGCGCGGAAGTCTGGTCTAGCCAAGGTCGATCACCTCGCGTGCGAGCTCGCGGTAGGTGCGAGCTGCTTCCGACGTGCCGGCGTACGTCGTGATTGGGCGGCCGGCCAGTGGTGCTTCACCGAGCTTCACGGTGTTGCGGATGATGCTGTTGAAGATGTGATGGTCACCGACGACGCGCAGTTCCTCGAGCATGTCCCGCGCCAGGAGGGTGCGGTTGTCATAGAACGTCGGCAGCAGGCCGAGGATTCGCAGGTCCCGGTTGAGCTTGTTGCGAATCGTCGTGATCACCTTGACGAGATTGTTGAGGCCCTTCAGCGCGTAGTACTGGGTCTGCACCGGGATGATCACGCTGTTGGCGGCGACCAATCCGTTGACCGTCAGCAGGCCGAGGTTGGGCGGGCAGTCGATGAGGACGAAGTCGTAGCGATCCCCGAGATGCTCGTGCAGCGCGTCGCGCAGCATCTGCTCCCGGCCGAACGCGGTGAACAACTCGCCCTCGGTCATGGCGAGATCGATGTTGGCCGGTGCGACATCGATGCCGGCGGTCTGGGTCGGGATGATGATCTCGTCGATCGTCGCGCGGCCCTCAGCGAGCACGTCCGCCATCGATCGGGTGACCGTGTTGAGATTGATACCGAGACCAGCCGTGAGATTGGCCTGCGGATCCATGTCGATGCACAGTACCCGGAAGCCTTCCTCGGCCAGCGCGCCAGCCAGGTTGATCGCCGTCGTCGTCTTGCCGACGCCGCCTTTCTGGTTGGCGATCGCGATCACATTTGTCACCGGGCGTCACCTCGAATTGGTCTGCACGCGAATGGGCACCGCGCAAGTGCGCGAAGATGAGGCCACATCCTACTCCACAGGTCCGACGCCGAACACAGCGTTTTTCCACAGGAACGGGGAGTTGTTCACCGATTCTGTGGAGAAGTGGACGAGTCGCTCCGGCTCCAGCCAGCCTCTATCATTGCGACCGGACGATCAGGACTGTCTCTGTGCAAAGACAGGCGAACCGCGACTGGCCGACGAGGAGAGAGCGTGCCCACGAACGAGGAGCGATTCCGGCGCCTGGCGACGATGCGCGCCGAAGCGCTGCTGGGTGGGGGAGCGGACCGAATCGAGCAGCAGCACGGCCGGGGCAAGCTGACCGCGCGGGAGCGGCTGGAGCTGCTCCTGGACCCCGGGTCGTTCGTCGAACTTGATGCCTTCGTGACGAGCCGCTCGGCGGCGTTCGGGCTGGCGAGCGTCCTCGGTGACGGCGTTGTCACCGGCCACGGGACGATCGACGGTCGCCTCGTCTTCGTCTTCAGCCAGGACTTCACGGTCTACGGGGGCTCGCTGGCGGAGGCCTATGCCGAGAAGATCGTCAAAGTGATGGATCTCGCCATGAAGGTCGGCGCGCCGATCATCGGGCTCAACGACTCGGGCGGTGCGCGAATCCAGGAAGGCGTCGTGTCGCTGGGCGGCTACGCCGACATCTTCCTGCGCAACACGCTCGCGTCTGGCGTCGTGCCCCAGCTCTCCGTCGTCATGGGTCCGTGTGCCGGCGGCGCCGTCTACTCGCCGGCGATCACCGACGTCATCGTCATGGTCGAAGGCACGAGCTACATGTTCGTCACGGGACCGAACGTCGTGAAGGCCGTGACCCACGAGGATGTCGACTCGGAGGAACTGGGCGGCGCGACCACGCACACGACT
The DNA here is from genome assembly GCA_963716375.1 of uncultured Chloroflexia bacterium. Classification (GTDB taxonomy): domain Bacteria; phylum Chloroflexota; class Limnocylindria; order Limnocylindrales; family CSP1-4; genus VGPE01. Next base: position 1,213,862 of record OY970306.1, read on the forward strand.
CGCAGCGGGGTCGCGCATCTCGCGGCGGCCGACGAAGCGGAGGCCCTCCAACTGGCTCGGCGCATTCTCGGGTTCCTGCCGCAGAACAACATCGATGCGCCGCCGCGCCGGCCCGTCGTCGATCCCGTCGATCGGATGGACGCCGAACTGAACGCGGTGATTCCCGACGAGCCGTCGAAGCCGTACCAGATGCACGACGTGATTCATCGCGTCGTGGATGACGGTGAATTCCTCGAGCTGCAGCCGGCCTGGGCGGCCAACATCATCATCGGCTTCGCGAGGCTCGGTGGGCGGTCGGTGGGAATCGTCGCGCAGCAACCGTCGGTTCTGGCGGGCGCTCTCGACATCGACGCGTCGTCGAAGGCCGCGCGATTTGTCCGGATGTGCGATTGCTTCAACGTCCCGATCGTGACGTTCGTGGATGTGCCCGGATTCCTGCCCGGCGTGAAGCAGGAACATGGCGGCATCATCCGGCATGGCGCGAAGCTGCTGTTCGCGTACTGCGAAGCGACGGTTCCGAAACTGACGGTCATCACGCGCAAGGCCTACGGCGGCGCCTACGACGTCATGAGCAGCAAGCACGTTCGCGGTGACATGAACTTCGCGTGGCCAACCGCCGAGATCGCGGTCATGGGCGTGGAAGGTGCGGTCAACATCATCTTCCGCGACCGGATCGCAGCCGCGGCCGATCCAATCGCAGAACGGGCGCGCCTCGTCGCTGAATACGAAAGTGAATTCGCGAACCCATATGCCGCGGCCGCCCGCGGCTATGTGGATGCCGTGATCCTGCCGTCCGAAACGAGGCCCCGGCTGATCGCGGCCCTGGAGGCGCTCGCCGACAAGCGCGACACGAACCCGCGCAAGAAGCACGGCAACATCCCGCTGTGAGATCCGCGCCGCACCTCGTCTTTGTGCAAAGACGATCTTCGTGATCGAGTCCGGGGCGCCATTCCGGCGCGTGCTCATTGCCAACCGCGGGGAGATCGCCCTGCGGATCATCCGCGCCTGCCAGGAGCTCGGGATGGAGACGGTCGCGGTCTACAGCGACGCGGATGCGACGGCCACGCACGTTCGGGCTGCCGACCAGGCCGTCCGGATCGGAGCGGCGCCGGCGGCCGAAAGCTATCTGCGGGCCGACCGCGTCATCGAGGCCGCGGTCCAGACCGGCGCCGACGCCGTCCACCCGGGCTACGGGTTTCTTGCCGAGCGGGCCGATTTCGCCCGGGGAGTGGAGGAGGCCGGGCTCGCCTTCGTCGGGCCCTCGTCCGCGGCCATCGCCGCCCTCGGTAACAAGCTGGCGGCCCGACGCGGGGCCGTCGCCGCCGGGGTCCCGGTCGTGCCCGGGCACCTTCGAGCCCGCCGCGGTCGATCGCGCGGATCAGGTCCTGGACATTCTCCGCCAGGCAGCCGCGGTCGGGTTCCCACTCCTCGTGAAGGCCGCCGCGGGCGGTGGCGGCCGCGGGATGCGGCGCGTCGCGACCGCCGCCGAGCTGCCGGCGGCCCTCGTGGCCGGGTCGAACGAAGCGACCGCCGCGTTCGGCGATGGCTCGGTGTACCTCGAGCGGGAGGTTCGGCCGGCTCGCCATGTCGAGGTCCAGCTGCTCGGCGACAACAGCGGCCGGATCGTGGCGATCGGGGAGCGCGACTGCTCGCTCCAGCGGCGCCACCAGAAGCTCGTCGAGGAGTCGCCGGCGCCCGGGTCTGACCGCGGCGCAGCGCGGCCACGTCCACGAACTCGCGGTCCGCGCGGCCACGGCGGCCCAGCTGACGAACGCGGCCACGGCCGAGTTCCTGTTCGATCCCGACGGGCGCTTCTGGTTCCTCGAGGTGAATGCACGACTCCAGGTCGAACATGGCGTCACAGAGCTGGTCAGCGGGCTCGACCTCGTGCGGGAGCAATTCTGGCTGGCCGCGGGCCGGCCGCTCTCCGAGGAGGCCCTGGCAGCCGCGGCCGCCGCCGCTCAACCTCGAAGCCATGCCATCCAGGTCAGGATCTCGGCCGAGGATCCCGCCCGGGACTTCAGCCCGACGCCCGGCCGCATCCGCACCTGGCGGATGCCCTCCGGGCCGGGCGTGCGGGTTGATACGGCCATCGAGCCCGGCGACCGGGTCCCACCCGAGTACGACCCGATGATCGGCAAGCTGATGGTCGTGGCCGGCGATCGGCCGGCCGCGTTGGCCCGCCTGCGCCGGGCCCTTGACGAGGTCGAGATCAGCGGCCTCCAGACCACGATCCCGTTCGCTCGCGCCGTCGTACGATCCGAGGCGTTCGCGACCGGCCGCCTCTCGACCGACTTCGTCGGAGAGCACTGGGACGGCCCGGCGGACCGGGCAGCGGCCCTGCGGATCGCCCAGCAGGCCGTTGCCGAGGCGGCCGACGGTGGCGGGGGAGGGCCGGCGAGGGCCGTCGGGCCGGAGTCCGGCGACGAATCGGACCCCCGGTCGGCGGGTTGGGGCGCCGACGCACGCCGCGCGGCGGTGGACCGATGGCCGGCATGACGACCCCCGGCGACGCGAACGCCGATCAGCCTGCCGCGCTGGATTCCGGGTCCGCCGGCCCTGGCGCACTCCGACTCCGGGTCCACCCATCGACCCGGCACGACGGCGACGAGGACGTCACGATCGATCCCACGCAAGCGGCGGCCACACCGCCCGCGACGGCGACATCGCCCGCGACGGCCGGCTCGGCCGCTGCCGAGGACCTGCCACTCCGCTGGCTCGACGCGAGCCACGCCACCGCCGGGACGGGCGAATCGGCCCATCACGTCCTCCTCGAGCCCGATGGACCCCTCGGTCCGACGGGTCGGCGGGAGCGCGAGGTCGTCGTGGACGGCTGGCGTTTCGTCCTGGAGGTCGAGCCCGAGCGACTGGCGCGCCTGCGTGAGAAGGCCTCGCGCGGCAGTTCCAAAGGCGGCCGCGGCGGGCCGCTCGACGTCCGTGCCATCATCCCGGGACGGGTCGTCACCATCTCCGTGGCGGCTGGGGATGAGGTCGAGGCCGGCCAGCAGTTGTTGATCGTCGAGGCGATGAAGATGCAGAACGAGCTCCGCGCGCCTCGCGCCGGGGTCGTCGAACGAATCGCCGTCGGGCCGGGCCAGACCGTCGACCTCGGCACGCTCCTCCTGGTGCTCCGGTGAGCCGGCCGAAGGCGGGGAGCGGGCGAGTCGACACTCCGCAGGGCGCAGAACCCACGCAGCGGAGCGTCGCCGTGCCCGATCCCGGTCGCGAACACTGGCGGGCCACGACCCGGACCGAGGCCGTCGCCGCCAGCCCGGAGCGTCTCGAACGCTTCGTGACGACCTCCGGCATCGAGATCGCCGACCTCTACACCCCCGCCGACACGGCCGGCCTCGACGAGGACGCGGACCTCGGCCGCCCGGGCGAATTCCCCTTCACGCGGGGCGTCCAGGCGACGATGTACCGCGGCCGCCTCTGGACGATGCGCCAGTACGCCGGCTTCGCGACGGCCGCCGAGACGAACCGTCGGTTCCACTACCTGCTCGAGCAGGGCCAGACGGGCCTCTCGGTCGCGTTCGACCTGCCGACCCAGATGGGCTACGACGCCGACGCGCCCGAGGCGGCCGGCGAGGTCGGCCGGGTCGGCGTCCCGATCGGCTCGCTGGCCGACATGGAGACCCTGCTCGCCGGCATCCCGCTCGCCGACGTGAGCACCTCGATGACGATCAACGCCACGGCCGCGATCCTGCTGGCGCTCTACGTCGCGGTCGCCGATCAGCAGGGGATCCCGCGCGATCGTCTGGCCGGCACGGTCCAGAACGACATCCTCAAGGAGTACATCGCCCGCGGGACGTGGATCTACCCGCCGGGCCACTCGATGCGCCTCGTGACGGACATCTTCGAGTTCTGTGCGACCGAACTGCCGCGCTGGAACACGATCAGCATCAGTGGCTATCACATGCGCGAGGCGGGCGCCACGGCCGCCCAGGAGCTGGCGTTCACGCTCGCCGACGGGATGGCCTACGTGGACGCGGCGCTGGCGCGAGGGCTCGACATCGATGAGTTCGCGGGCCGGCTGTCCTTCTTCTTCGGAGCCTGGAGCGAGCTCTTCGAGGAGGTCGCCAAGTTCCGGGCGGCGCGCCGGATGTGGGCGCGGATCATGCGGGATCGCTACGGTGCCAGGACGAGCCGCTCGATGATGTGCCGCTTCCACGTCCAGACCGCCGGCTCGTCGCTGACCGCCCAGTCCATCGACAACAACGTCGTCCGGACCACGATGCAGGCCCTCGCGGCCGTGCTCGGCGGGGCGCAGAGCCTCCATACGAACGCCCGGGACGAGGCGCTGGCACTGCCCACGGCCGAAGCGGCCCGCCTGGCCCTTCGGACCCAGCAGGTGATCGCCTTCGAATCGGGGGTGGCCGACACGCCCGATCCGCTCGCCGGGTCGTGGTACGTCGAGACGCTGACCGACGAGATCGAGGCGGCCGCGAACGGGCTGCTCGCCGAGATCGAGGCGATCGGGGGGCCGGTCGCGGCCGTGGCCGCCGGCTTCCAGCAGCGCCAGATCCAGGAATCGGCCTATCGCGTGCAGCGGGCCATCGAATCGGGCGAGCAGGTCGTGGTCGGGTTGAACCGCTACCTCGACGACGGGCCCAGCCAGCGGCCGCCACTCCAGTCGATCGATCCCGAGGGCGAAGGGCGCCAGGTCGAGCAGCTCCGGCGGCTGCGAGCCGAGCGCGATCCTGCCGCCTGGGCCGCCGCGATCGCCCGGCTCGAAACGGCCGCGGCCGGCACGGAGAACCTGATGCCGGTCCTGATCGACGCCGTGAAGGCCCGGGCAACGCTCGGCGAGATCAGCAACACGCTCCGCCGGGCGTGGGGCGTCCATCGCGAGGTCATGACGCTGTGAGCGGCGTCGACGCCGTTCCGGCCCCGATCGCCCGCCTCGGCCCGGTCCACCACGTGGCGATGGTCGTGGCGGACCTCGACGCGGCGCTCGCGACCTACCGCGACGTGCTGGGCCTCGCGTTCGAAGGCAGCCACGACCTGGCGGCCGACGGCGTCCGGGCGGTCTTCCTCTCGGCTGGCGGCATTCGACTCGAGGTGATCTCGCCGACCGTCGGCGACAACGGCGTCGCCCGCTTCCTCGAGCGCCGCGGCGAGGGGCTCCACCACGTCTGCTTCGAGGTCACCGACCTCGCCGCCACGCTCGACCGGCTGGCCGCGGCCGGCCTGGAGCTGATCGACGCCGGACCACGGCGCGGCGCCCTCGGGCCCGTCGGCTTCCTGCATCCCCGCAGCACGAATGGCGTGCTCGTCGAATTGATCGAAGTGGCCGGCGGTCCGGCATGGCGCGAGCTCGGGATCACCGTTCCGGGCGAATGAACCTTGAGTCCGGCGGTCAGATCGACCAGGCGAACACGACGTCCGGCGCCGTCTCGGCGCGCCGCGCGAACTCGACGAGCTGTCCCGCCAGCACACGGATCCAGGGCTTCTCCTCGGCCGACAGGAGGCCGAGATCGTCCTCGATGAGGTCGATCCAGCGCCCGGCGACCGCGTCGAGGTGGTCGTTCGGGACTCCGGCCACCGCGGCGATCCAGGCCGGGTCGACCAGTTCGGCCGTCCGTTCGCCCGCGACCTGGCCGCCCGGCAACTCGAGGCAGGCCTCCAGGAAATCCCGGGGCTCGTCGCTGTCGCGCACGACGCGGATCGCCTCGGAGAACGAATCGAGCCACGTCGGGTCCAGGCCGCCGCCGAGCGCCAGGTGGTCCGCGAAGCGGGCCTGATCGGCGAATCCGACGAAGTCGTCGATCGCCAGCCCGAGCAGGATCTCCCGCCGGTCGCCCGCGATCAGGTCCATCAGCGCCGCCACGTCAGCTCGTCCTCATGGCCGGCCGTCCGTCAGTCCGGCGCGAGTTCGGTGCTGAAGTCGATGAAGTCGAGCTCGCCCGGGGACTGGCCGGTGTCGGTCAGCAGGGCCGCCGCCTCGCTGCGATGCTGCGTGCCGTGGTTCACGACGTGGACCATCGTCTGCCACAGCGGCGCCCCGTCCCAGATCTCGTTCGGGGCCGCCTCGTCGAGGCCGTCGAGCCAGTCGTCGAGCACCTGCCACTCCGCTTCCCAGCGGTTTCGCAGGTCGGCCGCCGAGAGGAGCGGCTCGAGCTCCGGGCGCGGCTTGTCCGAGTGGCCCTGCCACGCCGATCGCCAGCGCTGGTGGGCGCCGAGCGCGTGGACGAGGATGGCCGCCAGGCCTCGATCGCCGATGACGTCCGGCCCCGACCATTCCTCGGCCGAGGCACCCGATGCGGCGTTCAGGACCCGCCGCGTCGCCCAGCGGTCGTAGTCGAACAGCAGCCGGACCTCGGAGCGGAGCATCTCAGCGGTGTCCCGCGGCCGGCCCGTTCACGGGCGGTGGCCGGCGGCGCGCAGGAGTGCCGGCAGCTCCGTCGGGGAACCGGCAACCCGGATCCCGGCTCCCTCGAGTGCCGCCACCTTGGAGGCCGCCGTGCCCGAGTTCCCCGAGATGATCGCGCCGGCATGGCCCATGCGGCGGCCTTCGGGGGCCGTCCGGCCAGCGATGAACGCCGCCATCGGCACGCCGCGCAGGTGTTCGCCCGCCCAGGCCGCCGCCTCCTCCTCGGCCGAGCCGCCGATCTCGCCGATCAGGACGATCGCGTCGGTCTCGGGGTCGGCCGCGAACAGCTGGAGGACGTCGAGGAAGGTCGTGCCGATGATCGGGTCGCCGCCGATCCCGACGCAGGTGGACTGGCCGATGCCCGCGTCGGTCATCGCCTGGACGGCTTCGTACGTGAGCGTGCCCGAGCGCGACACAACCCCGACCCGGCCTTCGCGATGGACGGAACCCGGGATGATCCCGACCTTGGCCCGGCCCGGCGAGGTCGCCCCGGGGCAGTTCGGGCCGATCAGGCGGGCCCCGGCACGCCGGACGGCCTCGACGACCGGGATCATGTCGAGGGCCGGGATGCCCTCCGTGATGCAGAAGATCGCGGTGATGCCGGCCCCGACCGCCTCGAGGACCGCGTCCGGAGCGCCGGCCGCCGGCACGAAGATGCAGGACGTGTTCGCGCCGGTCTCGCGGACGGCCTCGGCCATCGTGTCGAAGACGGGCACGCGGCCATCGAGGACCCGGAGGCCGCCCTTGCCCGGCGTGACACCGGCGACGAGGGGGGTGCCGTAGTCGAGCATGTTGCGCGAGTGGAACTCGCCCTCGCGCCCGGTGATGCCCTGGACGACGAGGCGGGTGTCGTTGCCGATCAGGATGCTCATGCCGCCGGCCCCGGGGTCGGCGCCGACTTCGACGCGGCGACGGCCTTGGCGGCCGCTTCGTCGAGCGTCGCCGCAGTCTCGAATTTGGCCTCCTCGAGCAGTCGGCCGGCCTCTTCGGCGTTCGTGCCGACGATCCGGACCACCATCGGCACGGCGCGGGACTGGACGGCGCGGGCCTCGATCAGGCCGCGCGCGACCTCGTCGCCCCGGGTGATGCCGCCGAAGATGTTCACGAGGATCGCGTTGACCTTGGGGTCGTCGAGGATCAGCCGCATCGCCGCGGTCACCTTGTCCGCCCGGGCGCCGCCGCCGATATCGAGGAAGTTGGCTGGCTCGCCGCCGGCGCGCTTGACGAGGTCCATCGTGGTCATCGCGAGGCCGGCGCCGTTGACCATGCAGCCGATCGTCCCGTCGAGCTTGATGAAGCTGATGCCGGCGCGCCGGGCCTCGAGATCGGTCGGGTCCTCCTCGTCGAGGTCGCGCAGCGCCTCGAGCTCGGGGTGGCGCGGCAGCGCGGAGTCGTCGAGGGTGACCTTGGCGTCGAGGCAGACGAGCCGCTCGACCACGGTGCCGTCGGCGCCCGTCTCGCGGACGATCGCCAGTGGATTGATCTCGACGAGGTCCGCATCGTCTGCCAGCATCGTCCGGACGAGGCCCTTGGCGATGGCCACGGCCGCCTTCAGGTGCGCTCCGAGGCCCATCGCGAAGGCCAGCTGGCGCGCCTGCCAGTCCTGCAGCCCCAGCAGCGGGTCCGCGTGGATCGTGACGATGGCGTCCGGGTTCGTCTCGGCGACGGCCTCGATCTCGACGCCACCTTCTGCCGAACCCATCAGCAGGATGCGGCGCGCGGCCCGGTCCAGGACGGCCGAGAGGTAGTACTCCTTGACGATGTCCGCGGCCGGGGCGACGAGGACCTTGCGGACCGTGATGCCCTTGATCGACATGCCCAGGATCGCCGCCGCGACCGCCTCGGCCTCGACGGCCGAGTCGGCCAGCTTCACGCCACCGGCCTTGCCGCGACCGCCGACCAGCACCTGGGCCTTGATGACGACCTTGCCGCGCGGACCGGCGCCGTCGAGGAATCGGGCGGCCGCGGCCCGGGCCTCGGCCGGCGTGCGGGCGACGGCCCACGTCGGGACCGGCAGGCCCTGCGCCAGCAGCAGTGACTTGGCGTCCGCCTCCTGGATCTTCACGCGCGATGGCTCCTCGAACAGGGCTCGGGGGTGGGTCCGCTCGGGCCTCCCGCGCCTCGGCGGCGGGCACGGGCCGGGCAGGGGATCGGGCTACCGGAACAGATTCGATCCTACAGCGACGGAAGGTCCGGCGCAGCGGACCGGCGAAGGGCCCGGCGCCGTGCGCCGGCGGCGCGACCCGCCGCGACGAGCGGGGCGTTCGGGCTAGAATTCGGGCCATGACCCACCGAGTCACCCTGATCCCCGGCGACGGCATCGGACCGGAGCTGGCGGAGGCAACCCGGCGCGTCCTGGACGCGTCCGGAGTTCCGTTCACCTGGGAAGTCGTCGATGCCGGCGAGGCCGTCATGGCCCAGTACGGCACGCCGCTGCCCGACCATGTCCTGGAGTCGATCCGGCGCAATCGCGTCGCGCTGAAGGGCCCGATCACGACGCCCATCGGCGAGGGCTTCCGCTCCGTCAACGTCACGCTCCGCCAGGCGCTCGGGCTGTACGCCAACGTCCGGCCGGCACGGTCGATGAAGGGCCTCGACAGCCGCTACCAGGACGTCGACCTCGTGATCGTGCGGGAGAACACCGAGGACCTCTACGCGGGCATCGAGCACATGGTCGGCCGGGACGCCGCGGAGAGCATCAAGATCATCACCCGCGAGGCGTCCGAGCGGATCGCCCGCTACGCCTTCGACTACGCCGTCGCCAACGGCCGCCGGACGGTCACGGCCGTCCACAAGGCCAACATCATGAAGCTCTCGGACGGCCTGTTCCTCGAGAGCTGCCGGACGATCGCGGCGCAGTACGAGGGCCGGATCGCCTTCGAGGACCGGATCGTCGACAACATGTGCATGCAGCTCGTCCAGAAGCCCGAGCAGTACGACGTCCTCGTCCTGCCGAACCTCTACGGCGACATCATCAGCGACCTCGCGGCGGGCCTGGTCGGCGGTCTCGGGGTGGCGCCGGGGGCCAACATCGGCCTCGAGGCAGCCGTCTTCGAGCCCGTCCACGGATCCGCGCCAAAGTACGCGGGCCAGAACAAGGCGAACCCGACGGCGCTGCTGCTGTCGGGAGTGCTGATGCTGCGCCACCTCGGCGAGCAGGCCGCGGCCGATCGCGTCGAGATGGCGGTGCGCGACGTGATCGCCGAGGGCCGCGACGTCACGTACGACCTCGGCGGCCAGGCCGGCACGAGCGAGATGGCCGATGCGATCATCGGCCGGCTCCAGGCCGGCCCCGCCGGCCGCTCCTGAACCGCCGGCAGCGCGTTCCTACGGAGGCCCCATGCTCCGATACCGTGGCAGTGAAGGCATGCTCGCCTGGGCGTTCCACCGCATCTCCGGCGTGGCGATCTGGGCGTTCGTCATCCTCCACATCGTCGACATCTATCTCGTCGGCGGGGATCCCAAGGCCTACAACACGATCCTCCAGATCTACGCCAGCCTGCCCGGCCGCATCATGGAGGTCCTTCTGGGCGCGGCGCTCTTCTACCACGCTCTCAACGGCCTGCGGATCATCATCATGGATTTCTGGCCGGGGATGACCGTCTACCACCGCCAGCTCTGGCGCATCAACTGGGCGATCTTCCTGATCGTCGGGATCCCCGGGGCGTTCATCATCATGAAACCGGCCTTCGGGCTGTAGGGGCGAGGAGATGTCCGTCTACTCCCGGTCCGGTCGCGTTCGCCCCCAGGGCGGCGGCATCGAGCTGTTCAGCTGGTACCTCATCCGCCTCTCGGGCCTGGCGCTCTTCGTCCTCGCGCTGGCCCATTTCAGCATCCTGCACTTCCTCTTCGACCCGGCCCAGCAGGACAGCGACTTCATCGCCAACGTGCGCTGGAGCAGCCTCTTCTGGCGGGCCACGGACTGGCTGATGCTGATGCTCGTGCTGTTCCACAGCTTCCTCGGCGTCCGGATCGTGGTCCGCGACTACGTCAAGGGCGGCGCCCGGACGGCCCTCCTGATGGGTCTCTACCTGCTCGCCTTCGTGCTGTTCGTGATGGGCTCGATCGTGGTCCTCACGCTGCCGATGGCGACGATCGCCAAATGAGCGCCACGTGATCGCCAGCTGATGCAGATCGATCACGAGGCCCTGATCGTCGGCGCCGGCGGCGCCGGGCTCTGGGCCGCCCTCGAGCTCGCCCAGGCCGGCGTCTCGACCGGGGTCCTGACCAAGCTCTATCCGACCCGCTCCCACACCGGCGCCGCCCAGGGCGGCGTCTGTGCCGCCCTCGGCAACCTCGAGGAGGACCACTGGGAGTGGCACATGTTCGACACGATCAAGGGCGGCGACTACCTCGTCGACCAGGACGCGGCCGAGATCCTGGCGCGCGAAGCGATCGAGACCGTGATCGAGCTCGAGCACATGGGCCTGCCGTTCAATCGAACGCCCGAGGGCAAGATCGACCAGCGGCGGTTCGGCGGCCATACCCGCAACTTCGGCGAAGCGGCCGTGCGCCGCTCGTGCTTCGCGGCCGATCGGACCGGCCACATGATCCTCCAGACCCTCTACCAGCAGTGCATCAAGGCCGGCGTCCAGTTCTATGACGAGTACCACGTCGTGGACCTGCTCTTCGAGGGCGGCGACGCGGGCGACGGCGGACGGGCCGCCGGAGTCGTGGCCTACCGGATCGCCGACGGCGAGGTCCACACGTTCCGCTCCAACGCGGTGCTGCTCGCCACCGGCGGGTTCGGGCGGATGTTCCGGATCACCTCGAATGCCTGGTCGCTGACCGGCGATGGCGTCTCGCTGGCGTACCGCCACGGCGTCCCGATGCAGGATATGGAGTTCTACCAGTTCCACCCCACGGGGATCGTCGGGATCGGCATCCTGCTGTCCGAGGCGGCCCGCGGCGAGGGCGGCTACCTGCTCAACGGCGATGGTGAGCGGTTCATGGAGCGCTACGCGCCGAAGTTGATGGAGCTCGCCCCCCGTGACATGGTCAGCCGGGCCATGGAGATGGAGATCCGCGCGGGTCGCGGGATCGGCGGCAAGGACTACCTGTTCCTCGACGTCCGCCACCTCGGCCGCAAGGTCATCGAGGAGAAGCTGCCCGATATCACCGACTTCGCCCGCGTCTACCAGGGCGTCGAGCCGCTGACCGAGCCCGTGCCCGTCCAGCCGACGGCCCACTACGCGATGGGCGGCATCCCGACGGACATCCACGCGCGGGTCACGCGCGACGAGCTTGGCACGGTCGTGCCGGGGCTCTACGCGGCGGGTGAGTGCGCCTGCGTCAGCGTCCATGGCGCGAACCGCCTCGGCACGAACTCCCTCGTGGACCTGCTGGTCTTCGGCCGTCGGGCAGGGCGCCAGATGGCCCGCGACGTGAAGGGCCTGGACCTGCCGATCCTGCCCCGCGACGTGGAGGAGCCCGTCCGGGCCGAGCTGCGGGCGATCCGCGACCGTTCGGGCGGGGAGTCCGCTGCGCACATCCGAAAGGACCTGGCCGACGTGATGATGGATCACGTGGGCGTCTATCGCGACGAGACGACCATCTCGAAGGCGGTCGCCCTGGTGCGCGAGCTGAAGGAGCGCTACAGCCGCGTGGGAGTCCAGGACAAGGGCCGCGTCTTCAACACGGACCTCCTCGAGGCCCGCGAGGTCGGCTACCTGCTCGATTGCGCCGAGACGACCGCCGTGTCGGCGCTGGCCCGCAAGGAGAGCCGCGGGGCGCACGCCCGCGAGGACTACCCGGCCCGGGACGACGTGAACTTCCTGGCCCATACGCTGGCCTACCGGACCGCCGGGCGGCCCGAACTGCGCTACAAGCCGGTGACGATCACCCGGTTTGCCCCCAAGCCGCGAACCTACTGAAACGACCGGAGTCAGCATGCAGGTCGATCTCGGGATCCTTCGCTACGACCCGGAGCGAGATGCGAAGCCGCACTGGGAGTCCTACACGGTCGAATCCGAGCCGATGGACCGCATCCTCGACCTGCTCCACAAGGTCAAGTACGAGCAGGACGGGACGCTCACGTTCCGGCGGTCCTGCGCCCACGGCGTGTGCGGCTCCGACGCGATGCTCATCAACAACCGCAACCGGCTGGCCTGCAAGATCCGCGTCGACCAGCTCGGCAAGCGCCGGATCACCGTCGCGCCGTTGCCGGGCCTGCCTGTCGTCAAGGACCTCGTCGTCGACATGGACGGGTTCTTCGCCAAGTACCGCAGCGTCCAGCCGTTCCTGATCGACGAGACGCCGGCGCCCGAGCGCGAACGGCTCCAGAGCCCCGAGCAGCGGGCCCGCTACGACGACACCACCAAGTGCATCCTGTGCGCCGCCTGCACGAGCTCCTGCCCGTCGTTCTGGGCCCAGCCGGCCTACGTCGGGCCGGCGGCCATCGTGCAGGCGCATCGCTTCATCTTCGATTCGCGCGACGAGGGTTCGGCCGAACGGCTCGAGATCCTGGCCGACAAGGACGGCGTCTGGCGCTGCCGGACGATCTTCAACTGCGTCGATGCCTGCCCGCGGGGGATCAACATCACGCGGGCGATCCTCGAGGTCTCGGCCGCGATCGTGGAGCAGCAGGCCTAGAGGGGCCACCCCGGGTCGTGGTCGGGCACCGCCCCGGCGGCACCAAGTTCTGACCATATGGTCGGACCTTCTGGTCGCAATCTTCGAGTTCCGGATCGGGAGGACGCCATTCCACGCCGCAGCAACGAACGCGATGACGCGCCGAATGACGCGGGCGGCGGGTTCTGGGATGGCCGGCCGGCGGACGATCCGAAGCCTCGATCCGGCACCGCCGCGGCTCCCGGCGATTCGGAGGCCGCCACTGACAAGCCGGTGGGTCAGGCGGCCGGGACGACCGGGGCGTATCGCGGCCTGATCATCCGGACCGATGGGGCCGCGCGTGGCAATCCCGGCCCGGCATCGCTCGGAGCGGCGCTGATCGACGCGGCCTCGCCGCGAGCCCGCGAGCCCGACGCCCCGCCGATCGCCACGATCTCCGACTACCTCGGCGTCCAGACGAACAACGTGGCCGAGTACACCGGCGTTGTCCGGGCGCTTCGGCTGGCGACCGAGCTCGGGGCGCGCCAGGTCGACCTGCTGCTCGATTCGATGCTGATCGTGGAGCAGCTCCACGGCCGCTGGCGGGTCAAGGACGCCAAGCTCGCGCCGCTCCACGCCGAGGCGAAGCGGATCCTGGGCGGCTTCGAGCGCTGGTCGGCCTCGCATGTCCGGCGGGCCTACAACCACCAGGCCGATGCGCTCGCGAACGAGGCGATCGATCGAGTCGAGGCGGGCGGCCCGGCGTCCGTCGTGCGGCGGCCGGACTGAGGCCCGCGTTCCGGCGCCCGGCGGGCGCCTGTCCGGCGCGGCAGCGTGGCAGCGTGGTACGCCGACGCGAGCGGAAGGCTCCGGGTCAACGAGTGGCACGGCCAGCGCGCCGCGCAGCGGCATGAGCCGTCGGTCCGATCGAACGGGCGTTCGATTGAGCTGGGCTCGGGTGCCTGGCGTGGGGTAGAATGACCGCGCCAGCGAGAGGATCGGATGGTCGCGGGCGCTCCGGCTTCGGCCGGCAGCCCCGAGGAAAGTCCGAGCTCCACAGCGCAGGGTAGCGGGTAACGCCCGTCCGCCGCGAGGCGAGGACCAGTGCCACAGAGACGAGTCCGGCGCCCCGATCTCGGTCGGGACGGCGGGGTGAAACGCGGCAAACTCTACCCGGAGCAAGGCCAAATAGGAGGGTGCAACCCCGGTTCGCCGGGGGGAGAAGCGCGCTGCTGAGCCCTCGGGTCGGCCGCTTGAGCCGTCAGGTAACTGGCGGCCAGAGATGGATGACCGTCGCCGCGGACGCCAACGTGGCCTCGCGGCACAGAACTCGGCTTACAGATCGTCTCGCTGGCAGATACATCGGGCGAACGGCAACCTCAGGCCAATGGCGTCGCGGAGCTCCGCCTTGGGCTTCGGTGGGCGCTGGGCTCGATCGGATGGAGGGTGGCTGTTCTCGATCGCCCGGCGCAATCGGCCTTCGCCTTCAGTCCTCGTCGGGGCGGAAGACGTGGGCGGCGGTGCAGCTGTTGCAGATCGGGGTGGCCGAATCGAGGTCGCCCAGGGGGATCGGCAGCTTGCGATCCGGGAAGAGGCACTCGACCTCGTACAGGCGCTCGGCGCCGAGCTCGATCTGGATCAAACGCCGGAACGTGCAGCGGCGGATGCGGTGATCGGCCAGGCCGGACGGCCGCAATTCAGGAGTTGTCAGCGTGCGGAGCATGGCCATGGGTTCGAGTTTGGACCTCGATGTCGGTGCAGCGGCGGTCAACTCGAAGCGGGCACTGCTTCGTGACGGGGAGACTAGCAGTCGCCGTCAAGGCCCGACAAGCAGGGAAAGGTACTAGACTCCCGTCGGTCATTCGGGGGACGCTGCTGAGGTGACGATGTACGAGTCCGAGCCGGTCCGACCGCCGCTCCCGACCTCGAGCACGAACCTGGGGCCCGGGTGACTGTTTCCGAGCCCGCTCGTCCCCGGCGGGTGCCACGCGCGACGGCGGTCGCCATTGCCCTGCTCGCGATCAGCGTCCTCGTCTCGTTCTTCTTCGTCGTCCAGAACGGCGGCCTCCTGCTGCCCGAAGCCGCCGTTCCCGGTGCGAGCGTCGCCGCCGGGGCCGGCGTCCAGCCCGGTGCCTCGGCAGGTGCCTCGGCGGGTGACTCGGCCGGTGGCTCGGCCGGAGCCTCGGCTTCACCGGCCGTGGTTGCGGGCGGCGGACCCGTCGCGAGTGGATCGCCGGGTTCGGCGGCGGGCGGACCGGGCGCCGGTGGAGGGACGGCGTCGGGCGGCGGCGCGGCTCCAGGGGCGAGTTCGCCCGCGGCCTCGGCGGCCGGCGGCTCGGCGGCCGGCGGCTCGGCTCCCGCGGGAAGCGCGGCTCCGGCCCGGACCCCTCGCCCGAGCGTCCGTCCGTCCGCGGCGCCCGTTCGCACCGCCGCGCCCCCGGTCGCGGGCTCGCCGTCCGCGGGCCGGCTCGCGCTGCTCACGCCCTGCCCGGGCCGCGCCGATTGCTACGTCTACGTCGTCCGGTCAGGCGACAACCTGTTCAGCATCGCGAACTACTTCGGGGTGCCGCTGGGGCGGGTACGGGCGCTGAATCCCGGGTTCGGCGGCGGATCGATTGTCCAGCCGGGCACGAAGCTGATCCTGCCGACGCCAACCCGCTAGACGGCCCGAGGGCCTGGCGACGCCGGCGTCCGTGGCGCCCCGGGTCGTGGCGCCCCGGGTCGTGGCTCCGCTGTCACGCAGTCGCTCCACGACTGCGACGCGCTCCCTGCCGCCAGATCGGGTCCAGGGGTAGTCGTCCCGGGACTGCCATGCGGCCATACCAGCTCGGCCAGCCGTCCCAGCGCGGCCTCCGCCGCACGACGGCGGCCCGCTCGGCGCCGCTGGAGGCGCCAATCGGCGGATCTGAGTCGCCCGGCGACTACATGGCGCGCCGGATCGAAGTCGCCGCGGCTGACTGCGCGTCGCCCGGCACGCCCCTGGCGCCGGATCGAGAGTCGCGGTGACCGATCCCCGCGCCCGGCACGCCCCTGACGCCCAGCGACTACATCCACGGCGCCGAATCGAACTCGCCGCCCTGGCCGTGGCGCTCGGGGGACCCACGGCGGACGGCTCCCAACACCCATCGCGAATCTCCCGGCAAACCCGCCGTTTTGGCATTGACGGGGCACCTCGGCGGTGTAATATGCCATCCAGTGGCACAAAGTGGAGTCAAGTGGGGAGTACCGTCTCCACGGCGGCGGTCACGGCCACGAATCACCACGAACTGGGGAAGCCCGACAGGTGTTCACCGGCGAGTACCGGCATTCGGTGGACGACAAGGGACGGATGGCCGTCCCGGTGAAGTTCCGCCTGCAGCTGGAAGACGGCGCGTTCGTCTCCCGCTGGATCGATGCCTGCCTGGCGATCTTTCCCAAGAGCGACTGGGACGGCCTCGCGGCGAAGACCGCGGCGCTGCCCATTGCCGACGCTAGCGCCCGTACCTTCTCGCGCTTCCTGTTCGCGGGGGCCTTCGAGGTCGATCTCGATCGCCAGGGCCGGATGGTCATTCCGGCCCAGCTGCGGACCTGGGCGGGGCTCGAAGGCGACGCCGTCATCGTCGGTGCACGCGATCACGCGGAGATCTGGGCTCCGACGCGGTGGGACGACTACCGCCGGGCGATGGAGTCTCCGGACGAGCTCGCGCAGCACCTGACCGGCCTCGGGATCTAGCCACTACATGTGCCTCCAGGGTTCGTTCGGGATCCGTCTGTCGATGGGGGAGTCGATCGGTGAGTGAAGGGCACCTGCCCGTGCTGGTGGAGGAGGTCATCACGATGCTCTCACCAGTTCCAGGCAGCCTTCAGATCGACGCCACGGTCGGCGGCGGTGGGCACACCGAGCGGATCCTGGAGGCCAACGCTCCTGATGGCCGTCTCCTCGGTCTTGATGCCGATGGGGCGGCCATCGCCAGAACCCGCCAGCGTCTCGCCCGATTCGGCGATCGGCTGGTCCTGCGCCAGGCGAACTTCCGCGAGCTTGGCCGCGTCGCCCCCGAGGCGGGCTTCGGCCAGGTCGACGGCCTCCTCTTCGATCTCGGCCTCTCGAGCTACCAGCTGGCCGACCCGGATCGCGGCTTCAGCTTCCGCACCACGGGCCGTCTCGACATGCGCTTCGACAGCAGCCGGGGCGTGGCCGCGGCCGACCTCCTGGCCGACCTCGACGTCGACGAGCTGACGGCGCTGTTCCGGACCTACGGCGAAGAGCCGTTCGCCGGCCGCATCGCGCGGGCCATCGATCGCGATCGCCGGGTCGCCCCGGTCGAGACGGCCGACCAGCTCGCCAGCCTCGTCGAGCGCGAGGTGCCGCACGGGCCCCGCGGCCGGCGCCCGATCCATCCCGCGACGCGGGTCTTCCAGGCGCTCCGGATCGCCGTCAACGCCGAGCTCGACGCCCTCGCGGAGGCGCTCGCCAGCGGCGTCGACCTCCTGCGGCCCGGCGGCCGCCTCGTCGTCCTGAGCTATCACTCCCTCGAGGATCGGATCGTCAAGCGCTTCATCCAGGCCGAACGCCGGGGCTGCACCTGCCCACCCGAGCTGCCGGTCTGCGTCTGCGGTCGGGCTCCTCGCCTGCGCCGCCTCGGCCCTTCATCGATGACGGCGAGCCCGGCCGAAGTCGCCGCCAACCCCCGCGCCCGAAGTGCCCGACTGCGAGCCGCCGAGCGGCTCGCCGCCTGAGCACAGCCCAGCGAAATCGCCCGGGCAGCCGGGCAGGGAGTCAGAGGAGGAATCTGGTGGGCAAACGCCATCAGGCCAGCCGGCGCAAGTCGTACGGCCGGCGCCAGCACGAGATTCGCGAGCGATTCGACAAGCCGCACCTCAACTCGGCCGACATTGCCGGAATCGAGGTCTACGAGGTCGAGGCGTACGACGCCCCCCGTGACGACCCGTTCGGCGCCTTCGAACTGTCCAGCCCCCGGGCCGGCCTCCGTTTCGCGCTCGGCAAGTAGGTGGCGGTCTATGAGGGCGCCCGCCCGGGGCGCCATGCGATTCCGCGCGCCAGCGAGACGATCAATCTGCCCCGTCGCCGGTCCCGCGGCGCCATGCGAGTGCGCGCCCGCCAGCGATCAGGCCGGCTGGCGCTGCTGCTCGGGGCGATCGTCATCGCCTTCCTGCTCGCGTTCTTCTCGCTCGCCCAGACGGTCCGCGTCACGGCCACGGATTACGACGTGAGCCAGCTCCTGGACCAGCGAGATCGCCTGGTCGCCCAGCAGCAGGAGCTGACCTCCGACCTGAACCGGCTCGGCCGGGAGCCCGCGATCCGCAAGCAGGCGATCGATCTCGGGCTCGCCCCGCTCGCCGAACCACTCATCCTGCGCCCCCGCTGATCGATCGATCGCGACATGCTGGGCCGCACCGATTCGCGTCGCCGCCACCTTTTCGTCCTGGTGACGCTGTTCCTCGTCGCGATCCTGCTGGTCAGCCGCCTCGGCTTCTGGCAGGTCGTCCAGCATGATCGCCTGGCCGTGCTGGCCGAACAGCAGACGACGATCCGCGACGAGCAGCCCAGCCAGCGTGGCACGATCTACGACCGGACCGGCACCGTCGTCCTCGCGACGACCGTCATCCGCAACCGCGTCATCGGCGCTCCGGCGCAGCTCTCGCCAGAGCGGCGCACGGACGTGGCCGCGAAGCTCGTCACGATCCTGGGCCTGACGGGCACGGCCGCGACCCAGCTGACAACGAACATGTCGTCGGACAAGGGCTACGTCATCCTGGCGGCCGGTGTCGACGAGACGACCGCGGACAGGATCCGGAGCGGCCTGGCGGATGGCTCGCTGGCCGGGCTGGCGCTGGAGGCCGATCCCGTGCGGGTCTATCCGCAGTCGGGCGGCAGCCCCAACTCCTCGCTGGCGGCGCACCTCCTGGGCTTCGTCAACTCGGCCGGGATCGGCCAGTACGGGGTCGAGCAGCGCTACCAGGACGTCCTGTCGGGGACGCCGCGGGTCGTGCTCGCAAACCGGACCGCGGCCGGCATTTCGGCCGGCGACGACAACGACGTGCTCTCGCAGGGCAGTCCGGGCACGGATCTGACGCTCACCATCGACGCGGGGCTCCAGCTGGCCATCGAACAGGAGCTGCTGGCGGCCTGGGTCGCCGATCGGGCCAAGAGCGTCTCGGCCGTCGTGATGAACCCGTTCACCGGCGCCGTCTACGCCGAGGCGACCTTTCCCTCCTACGACGCCAACTCCTACCAGGCGATCGCGGCCAAGGATCCGTCGCGCTTCCTCGACCCCGTGATCAGCAAGGTCTACGAGCCGGGGTCCGTGTTCAAGATGCTGACGGCGATCGCCGGGCTGCAGCGCAAGGTCGTGACGCCGAACACGAAGGTCAACGATTCGGGGACGCTCAAGCTCGACGGTGGCCAGACGCACGTCAGCGACGCCGACCACCGCGCGATGGGGTCGATCAGCTTTGCCGACGTGATCGCCTATTCGCGCAACGTCGGCGCCGCCAAGGTGGCGCTCAAGCTCGGCAAGACGCCTGGCAGCCTCCTCGAGCATCCTCTTCAAGACGTGGCAGAAGATGGGCTTCGGATCGCCGACCGGCATCGATCTGGCGGGCGAGGTCGGTGGCCTCATGAAGGACCCAGCCAAGAGCCCCTGGCGGCAGATCGACCTCGCCAACGGCTCATTCGGCCAGGGTGTCGCGGTGACTCCGATGCAGCTGGCCACGGCCTACAGCACGATGGTCAACGGCGGCACGCTCGTGACCCCGTACGTGGTCAGCTCGATCGGCGACCACGCCGTCACTCCCCAGAACAGAGGCACGGTCCTGACGCCGAGCCTCAGCAAGACGCTGATCGGCCTCATGAATCATGTGATCACGACGGTGCCGTTCTATCGCGATCGGACGCTCGTGCCGGGCTTCTACGACGGCGGCAAGACGGGCACGGCGCAGATCTGGGATCCCAAGGCTCGTGGCGGCCGGGGCGACTGGAAGGTCAACATCTTCAACTACTCGTTCGTCGGATTCATCGGCAAGACCGCGCCGCAGCTGGTCGTGGCGGTCCAGATCTCGGAGGGCACACCGACGGTCGTCCAGCAGGGCCATCTCGAGATGCCGGTGATGTCGTTCGAGCTGTTCCGGCGGATCGCGACCGACGCGATCAACACGACGGACCTGCCGCTCGGCAAGCCTGCCGCGACCGCGGGCCGGTGAGCCGCTGTGCGACACTGGGCGCCGTGACCGAGGCCCAGCGGACGTCGCGGAATCCAGCGGCGCCGCCCACGCTGTCGGCCGCCGAGATCGCCCGGATCACCGGCGGCCGCCTCGTCGTCGACGCCTCCCGGCCGATCCTCGGAGCGGCCGTCGATTCGCGGCTCATCGAGCCCGGCCAGCTGTTCGTGGCGCTCGCGGGCGAGCGGACGGACGGCCACCGCCACCTGGCCGCGGCCGCCGCCGCCGGTGCGGCCGCCGTCGTCGTCCGCGACCTGCCGCCCGACCAGGTCCTGCCGCCGGACGTTGCCGTCATCGCCGTCGCCGACCCGATCGCCGCCCTGGGGGCCCTCGCCGCGACCTGGCGCGCCCGGTTCGATCCGCTCGTGGTCGGGATCACGGGCAGCATCGCCAAGACCTCCACCAAGGATGCGGTCGCGGCCGTGCTCGCCCGCCAGTTCCGGACGCTGAAGAGCGAGGGCAACCAGAACAACGAGATCGGCCTGCCCCTGACGCTCCTGCGCCTCGGCCCGGAGCACGAGGCCGTGGCCCTCGAGATGGGCATGTACGTCGGTGGCGAGATCGCCGAGCTGGCGGCCATCGCCCGGCCGCGGATCGGGGTCGTCACGGCCGTCCACGCCGTCCACCTCTCGAGGATCGGCACCCTCGATGCCATCGAGGCGGCCAAGGGCGAGCTGATCGAGGCGCTGCCGAGCGCCGGCACGGCGATCCTGAACGCGGACGACGAACGGGTCCGGCGGATCGGCGGCCCGCAGCCGCGCGGGCGTCCTGACCTACGGGTTCGCCGACGATGCCGACATCGGCGCGGCCGACGTCCGATCCGCGGCGGGCGAGGGGATGCGCTTCACCCTGCTCGGGCCCGGCATCCGGGCGGAGGCGGCTACCGCGACGCTCGGCCGGCATGCCGTCCACAACGCCCTCGCCGCCGCGGCCGTCGGGGTTGCCGCCGGCATCCCGACGGATCGCATCGTGGCCGGGATCTCGGACGCCCGCCCGCCGGCCCATCGGGGCGTGCTGATCGTGGCCGGCCCGATCACCCTGCTCGACGACAGCTACAACGCGTCGCCGCGGTCGATGCGCGCGGCGCTGGAGCTGCTGGCGAGCCTGCCGGGCCGATCCGTCGCCGTGCTCGGCGAGATGATGGAGCTTGGCGAGGGCACGGCCGACGGCCATCGCGAGGTCGGGTCGGTCGCCGCCGGTCTCGTGGACCTCCTCGTGATCGTCGGCGATGGCGCCCGGCTGATCGGCGAATCCGCGCTCGCCGCGGGGATGCCGGCCGATCGACTCGTCGTGGTGGCCGACCGGGACGCCGCCGTCGAAGCGCTGCGAGACCGGCTCCGACCCGGCGATGTCGTCCTCCTCAAGGCCTCCAACGGGGCCGCCTTCGATCGTCTCGTCGAGGACCTTCGGGTGGCGTGGACCCCGGCCGCCCCGGCCGAGGACCGGGACGAGGCCACCGGCGACCGGGCCCACGCGGCCGGCGGCCAGCCCCGTGCCAATCGACCGGCCGGAACCGCGGCCGACCGGTGACGGTCGAGCTGATCCAGGGCCTCCTCCTGTCGTTCGCGCTCGTCGTCATCCTCATGGGGCCCTACATCCGGCTGCTGCGGTTCCTGGGGTTCGGCAAGCAGATCCGCGAGGAGGGCCCCGAGAGCCACCAGATCAAGACCGGGACGCCGACGATGGGCGGCCTCCTGATCATCTCGGTCGTGGCGATCCTCGCGTTCTTCGTGAACGCCCTGGATCCATCGACGTACTCGCCGCTGGCGGCCCTGATCGGGGTCGGGATCCTGGGCGCGGCGGACGACTACCTGAACGCGAAGACCGGCGGCGGCATCCGGGCCCGCCAGAAGATCCTGTGGCAGCTGGTCGTGGCGATCGCCGCCGCCGTCTACATCCAGAGCCACTTCGACATCACCGGCATCCGCGTGCCGTTCGTCGGCGACGTCCCGATCGGGCCGATCCCCTACATCATCTTTGCCGTCATCGCCATCGTCGGCGCCAGCAACGGCGTGAACCTGACCGACGGCCTCGACGGCCTGGCGGGTGGGACGCTGATCTTTGCCTACGTCTCGTTCCTGATCATCGCCCTGCTCAACGTGCCGGCCCAGCCGAACCTGGCGGTCGTCTGCGCGCTCGTCATCGGGGCCACCCTCGGGTTCCTCTGGTTCAACGTGCACCCGGCCCAGATCTTCATGGGGGATTCCGGGTCGTTATCGCTGGGGGCGACCCTGGCCATCATCGCCCTGATCACCGGCCAGATCCTGGTCCTGCCGATCATCGGCCTCATCTTCGTCCTCGAGACGGCCTCGGACATCATCCAGATCGGCTACTTCCGGATCTCCGGCGGCAAGCGGATCTTCCGGATGGCGCCGCTCCACCATCACTTCGAGCTGGGCGGCTGGGATGAAGAGAAGATCACGCTGCGCTTCTGGATCGTCGGGGTGCTCGCCGGGCTGCTCGGCGTGACCCTGTTCCTCGCCTCCATCCACGCGCTGAAGTGATGGCGATGGTCGGACCTGCCGTGCTCGATCTCGATCGCCTGACGTTGGCGGCGATTCGCGATGGAGCGCTGCGCGGACGCCGGATCACGGTCCTCGGCCTCGCTCGGACGGGCGTCGCTCTCGCACGCTTCTTCGTCGACGCCGGGGCCGAAGTGACGATCTACGACGGGCGCCCGGCGGCCGAGCTCACCGATGCGCTGGCCGAGCTCGGCGGCCGGCCCGTCCGCCTGCTCCTGGGCCCCGGGATCGAACCGGCGACGGCCTGGCGCGACGCGGCCCTCGTGGCGACGTCGCCGAGCATCACGCCCGACTTCCCGACGACCGAACCACGCCTCCGGGCGGCCCTGGTCGAGCTGCGCGACCGGCATGCCGCGGGCGAGGCCGACGCCCCGGCCCTGGTCAGCGAGCCAGACCTCGTCCTGCGGCTCTGCCCCGCGCCGACCGTCGGCGTGACGGGGACGAAGGGCAAGACGACGACCTCGGCGCTGATCGCGGCGCTGCTGGCGGCGGATCCCTCGCATCGCGTCGTCCTCGGCGGCAACATGGGCCGGCCCCTCGTGGACCTGCTGCCGGAGATCGCGGCCGAGGACCGGGTCGTGATCGAGCTGTCCGAGCTGCAGCTGCCCACCCTCTCGCGCGGGACGACCGTGGCCGTCTACACCAACGTGACGAGCGATCACCTGGATCGGCACGGCTCGCTGAGCGCCTACCGGGCCGTGAAGCGGCGACTGGCCGAGCTGGTTGACCCCGATGGGGCGATCGTCCTGAACGCCGAAGACCCGGTCGTGGCGGGCTACGCCGGTCTCGGGATCGTGCCGTCGCTGCTGTACCGGACCGAGCGGCCGATGCCGGGCGGCGTCGGCGTCGTGGACGGCTGGATCGTTGCCGCGGGGGTGGAGCGGTTGCCGCTGGCCGGAGGCGGCGCAGCCGGTGTCGGTCCTGGCGGTCGCATCATGCCGGTCGACGAACTGGCGATTCCCGGGCGCCACAATCTCTCGAACGCCCTCGCCGCCATCGGCGTGGCGCTGCTGTTCGGGATCGCACCCGATGCGATCCGGCGGGCAGCGGTGGCCTTCACGGGCGTGGAGCACCGCCTCGAGCTCGTGGCCGAGATCGACGGCGTCCGCTTCATCAACGATTCCCAGGGCACCCAGCCCGATGCGGTCATGGCGGCCCTGCGGGCCTTCGAGCCGCCGATCGTGCTGATCGCCGGCGGCCGCGACAAGGACATCGACTTGACCGGTCTCGCGCCGGTCGTCGCGGAGCGGGCCGCCGCGGCCGTGCTGATCGGCGAGAGCGGCCCGGCGCTCGAGGCGCTGTTCCGGAGCGCCGGCCTGGCCCGTACGGAACGCGCCGACGACCCTGGAGGAGGCCGTGGCCCGGGCGGCGGCCATCGCCCGCGAGCTGCGCGGCCCGGCCGGGTTCGGCGCCCCGACCGCGACGGTGCTGCTCAGTCCGGCCGCCGCCAGCTTCGACATGTTCGTCGACTATGCGGCCCGGGGTCGCGCATTCAAGGCCGCGGTATTCGCGCTCGCGGCATCGGGAGGAGCGGCGGACGACGCCCGGTCGGAGCGTGGGCCGGCCGCGTCGGAGCCTCCCCGATGAGACTGCCGTTCCGCCGCTCGGAGCCGCCGCAGCCTGGGACCGGCCGCCTGAAGGGCGACGAGCACCCGCCGGACATTGCGATCCTCCTCGCGGTCGTGGCGCTGGCCGCCGTCGGCATCCTGATGGTCTATTCGTCGTCGGCCATGAAGGCCTACGTCCAGTACGACGGCGACACGTTCAAGACGGTCGGGCCGCAGGTCGTCTGGGCGTTCCTCGGCCTGATCGCGATGGCCGTGATGACGCGGGTCGACTACCGCTGGCTGCGGGTCGTGTCCGTGCCGGCCTACATCGTCGCGATCGCCCTGCTCGTCCTGGTGCTCATCCCGGGCTTCGGGATCAGCGTCGGCGGCTCGGCGCGCTGGCTCCAGATCGGGCCGCTGCCGGCCATCCACCCGGCCGAATTCGCGAAGCTCGCGATGATCATCTACCTCGCCCACTGGTTCGCCGGGCGCGGCGGCCGGATCCGCGAGTTCTGGGGCGGGACTGTCACCTTCCTCGTGATCTTCGCGCCCGTGATGCTGCTCGTGCTGAAGGAGCCCGACCTCGGCACGAGCGCCGTGATCGGCCTGACCGCCCTGACGATGTTCTTCGTGGCGGGTGCCAATCTCATGCATCTGGTCGCGATGGGCTCGGCCGGCATCGCCCTCGTCGTGATCGTCGTCAGCCGGACGCCCTACCAGCTCGACCGGGTCAAGGCGCTCCTCGATCCGTGGTCGGATCCGCAGGGCATCGGCTTCCACACGATCCAGGGGCTCCTCGCCCTGGGCCTCGGCGGCCTCGTGGGTGCAGGGCTCGGCGAGAGCCGCCTGGCCGGAGGCCTGTTCCTGCCGAACGCGAGCAACGACTTCATCTTCGCGATCATCGGCGAGGAGTTCGGCCTCGTCGGGGCGGGCATCGTCATCCTGCTCTTCATGACGATCGGGTACCGTGGGTTCCGGATCGCACTGGCCGCCCCCGACACGTTCGGGGCCCTGCTCGCGGCCGGCATCACCGCCTGGCTGTGCGTCCAGGCCTTCATCAACATCGGGGTCGTGGTGGCCCTCATCCCGATCACGGGGATCACGCTGCCGTTCATCAGCGCCGGCGGCTCGTCGCTGATCATCAGCTTTGCCGCCGTCGGCATCCTGTTGTCCATTTCGCGCGAGACCGTTGAACGAGGAACATGGAACGATGCGGCTGCTGATCGCGGCCGGGGGGACGGGCGGGCACATCTACCCGGCACTCGCCGTCGCCCGGTCGCTCCAGGCCCAGCCGGACGCGCCTGAGCTCAGCTGGGTCGGAGGTCATCGCGGCCTCGAGGCTCAACTGGTCCCGGCGTCCGGCCTGCCCCTGCGCCGCCTGGCTCTCCGTTCGCTGCGGACGGTGGACCTCTCGTACCACGCCGTCCTCGATCCGGTCCGCCTCGGGGCGTCCGTGCCGCAGGCGACGGCACTCCTGGCGCGGAACCGCCCGAGCGCGATCTTCACGACCGGCGGCTACGTCGCCATCCCGATCATGCTGGCGGCACGCACGCTGGGCATCCCCGTCGTGCTCTGGGAAGGCAACGTGATCCCGGGTCGCAGCGTCCGGACCGTTGCCCGGCTGGCGCGCTGGCTGGCGGTCTCGTTCCCGGAGACGTGCCGTTCCCTCGGAGGCGGCGGCCAGTGCTACGTGACGGGCACGCCGATCCGCGACATCTCGGGGATCGACCGCGTCGCGGCCCGGGCCCGCTTCGACGTTCCGGACGATGGCCACCTCCTGCTGATCTTCGGCGGCAGCCAGGCCGTCCGCCGCTTCAACGGGGCCGTGTCCGGCGCCCTCGCCCGCCTGATCGAGCGAGTCAACGTCGTGCATGTCACGGGCGAGGCGGGCTACGCGGCGGCGCTGGCGGATCGCGAGAAGCTCCCGGCCCGGCTCCGGACCCGCTACCGGCCCTATCCGTTCCTGCGCGACGACATGCCGGCGGCGCTGGCGGCCGCGGACCTCGTCGTCGGTCGGGCGGGCTCGTCGACCCTTGCCGAGGTCACGGCCTTCGGCCTGCCGATGGTCGTCGTGCCGTATCCGCACGCGGCCGGCCACCAGCGCGCCAACGCCCGGATCCTGGTCGAAGCCGGTGGGGCGATGCTCGTCGAGGACGAGGCGTTCGACGCCGACGCACTGCTCGACAGCGCGGCCATCCTCGAGCATCCGGCGACCCACGAGCGGATGGCGGCGGCGTCGCGCGCGCTTGGCCGGCCCGGCGCCGCGGCGGCCGTGGCGGAACTCGTCCTGGCTGCCGCCCGGCGGCAGCCGGCTCCGGACCCGACCGAGATCGAGCGGCTCGCGCGAGGCGCCGAATGATGGGTTCGAGCGCCGTCCGGCCCTTCGATGCGATCGCGCTCGGGACCGACATCCAGCGCCGGCTCGGCGTCAAGACGTCCCGCGACGAGCCGCTCGCCCGGTTCACCACGATGCGGGTCGGCGGACCGGCCGACCTCTTCGCGGTGGCGCACAACGCCTTCGAGCTCAAGGGCCTCGTCAAGTTCGCCCGGACACGGAGCATTCCGCACGTCGTCCTCGGCCGCGGCAGCGACGTCGTCATCAGCGACGCCGGGGTGCGGGGCCTCGTGATCCAGGACCGGGCCGAGGGCATCGAGATCCGCGACGATCGCCTGATTGCCGAGGCCGGGCTGCCGATGGCGCGAGCGGCCACGGACAGCCAGCGCGCCGGCCTGACGGGGCTCGAATTCGGCCTCGCGATCCCGGGCACGGCCGGCGGGGCGGTCTGGGCCAACGCCGGGGCCCACGAGGCGGATGTCGCCGGGGTGCTCGAATCGGCCCTCATCCTTGGGGTCGACGGCACCGAGTCGCGGCAGACGCCGGGCGACCTGCGGCTGTCCTACCGCCACAGCCGCCTCAAGGATCCGGTTGCTCCCGGCATCCATCCCGAGATCGTGATCAGCGCCACGTTCCGGTTGCTACCCGCCGATGCGGAGACGATCAAGGAGCGCCTCGAGGAGATCAAGCGGTGGCGCCAGGCCCACCAGCCGCTGGGCATCCCGAGCGCCGGCAGCTTCTTCCGCAATCCACCGGGCGGTCGCTCGGCGGGCGCGCTGATCGATGAGGCGGGCCTGAAGGGGTTCCGGGTCGGCGGCGCCAGCGTCAGCCCCAAGCACGCCAACTTCCTCGTCAACGATGGCCGTGGAACTGCGGCCGACGTCCGCCGGCTCGGCGACGAGGTCCGCACGATCGTCGCGGATCGCTTCGGCGTCGCGCTCGTGCCCGAAGTCGTGTTCCTCGGCGACTGGTCGGCCTGGGACGAGGCGGCGCCATGAGCGGGCCATCAACACGCGTCGGGTCGTCGGCCGCGCGCGTGCCATTCGCCGCTCCCGGGCACGTGCCATCGGCACCAGGCGATCCTGGGACCTCGGCCGCGGCCGGGCCTGCCTCGGCTGCCGCCGCGCGACCGCCGGTGGTCGTCCTGTTCGGCGGGCCATCGGCCGAGCACGACGTCTCGATCGTCTCGGGTACGGCGATCGTGGCCGGCCTCGCCGAGCGCGGGCTCTCACCCCAGCCGGTCCTCATCGATCTCGCGGCGCAGTGGTGGTGGCTGCCGCCCGATCACCGCCGCGGCGACCGGCCGGCTGCCGATTACGACGAGCCGGCGGCCCTCGGCGCGAGTGGTCCCTTCGGCCTGGGCGCCGCCCTCGACCGGCTCGCCGCGGAGCGCCCCACGCCCCTGATCTTCATCGCGCTCCACGGACCGTTCGGCGAGGACGGCACGATCCAGGGCGCCCTCGAAGCGGCCGGCCTCGCGTACACGGGCTCCGGTGTCGCGGCGTCGGCGATCGGCATGGACAAGGCCCTCTTCAAGCGGCTGGTCCGGGGCCTCGGGTTGCCGGTCGTCGACTGGCGCGAGGTCCGTCGTGACGCCTGGCAGGCCGATCCGGCGTCGGTGCTGGCGGAGCTGGCGGCCTTCGCGGACCCGGCCGGCGATCCGCGCCTGATGGTCAAGCCGGCCGGCCTCGGCTCGTCGGTCGGGATGACGATCGCCCACGACGCCGCGGAACGGGCGCCGGCGCTGGACGAGGCCTTCCGCTTCGACGAGGTCGCCGTCGTGGAGCGGTACGTGGCGGGCGCGCGCGACCTCGAGGTCGCCATCCTGGGCAACGGTGAGACGCTCGAACAGTTCGGCCCCGGCGAGGTCATCTCGGGGCGCGAGTTCTACGACTACGAGGCAAAGTACACGCCGGGCTTGTCGGAGATCTCGATCAACGCCGAGCTCGAGCCGCGCCAGCGGGCCCTGCTGCGCAAGTTCGCCCGCGACACGTACCGGGCGATCGGGGCGGCGGACTTCGCCCGGATCGACTTCCTCGTGGCCGGCGACGCGATCTACATCTCGGAGATCAACACGATCCCGGGCTTCACGCCGATCAGCCTCTTCCCGACGATGCCCGCGGCCGGCGGCCACGACTTCGCCGACGTCTGCCTGTGGGTTGTGGACCTCGCGCTCGAACGGACGGCGGGCACGGAACGGGAGCGCCTGCGGCCGGAGAATCTGCCGCGCCAGCCGGGTCCGGCCGAGCCGGCGCCGGCGGCTCGACCCCGGTGAGCGTCTCCCGCGAACCGCCGGTCCGCGTCGGCCACCCGCGGCGCACGCCCGTCGTGCGGCGGGCCTCGGCCGGCCTCTCGCCACTCCGGGCCGGGGCGGCGATCGTGATGCTCCTGGCCGTGCTCGGGATGTACGGGGTCGCGAATTCGTCCGCGTTCACCTATCGCCGCCTCGATCTCGACGCCGGTCCGAACGCGTTCACCAACGAGGACGCTGTGCTGGCGGCGATGGGCCTCGACGGGGCGACCCCCAACCTGTTCATGCTCCGCACTGATCGCCTGGCCGCCAGCCTCCTCGCCCTGCCGGCCGTGACGGACGCGAGCGTCGTCGTCAGCCTGCCCGACACGATCCGCGTCCGGATCACGGAGCGGCAGCCGATCCTCGTCTGGGCCGTCGGCGCCCGGCGATTCCTCGCCGATCGCGACGGCGTGCTGTTCGCCGACGCCGTGCCCGGCGGCACCGGCAGCGACCTGCCGACGATCATCGACCATCGACAGGCGTCCAAGGCGTTCGCGATCGGAGATGCGCTCGACCCGGTCGATCTGGATGCCGCGACGCGGTTCGCCTCGCTCAAGCCGGCGGACGTCGCCAGCGCCTCTCACTCGCTGCGGGTCACGATCGAGGATTCGGACGGCTACGAGGTCCGACCGGACGTCGGCGGCTGGGTCGCCCTCTTCGGCTTCTACACGCCGAGCCTGCGGACGCCCGAGCTCATCCCGGGCCAGGTGCGCCTGATGCGGAGCCTGATGGCCGGCCGCGAGGACGCGGTGAAGCGCGTCGTCCTGGCCGACGACCGCAATGGGACGTACACGACGAAATGAGCCGGACGATGCCCGATCGCGCGCGAGAGGTTGTAGCCTTGAGGAAACGGACCGCAACGCTGGCGACGACTCGCGTCTCCACCGCTGGCAGGATTCCCTGCTGGCGAGCGGCCCCGAGCTGGTCGTGATCACCGTCGGACCACGAGTCGTC
Source organism: uncultured Chloroflexia bacterium (assembly GCA_963716375.1). Lineage (GTDB taxonomy): Bacteria > Chloroflexota > Limnocylindria > Limnocylindrales > CSP1-4 > VGPE01. Next base: position 1,243,653 of record OY970306.1, read on the forward strand.
GAGGACGTCGCTCTCCTCCGCCGCCATCGCTGCCACGAAGGCCCATCGTCGGGGACGAGCCGCAAGCGCTAGACCACCAGCCAGCGAATATCACGAGGGACGGACGAAACAGTGGAACGAGAAGCGGTCCTGGTCGGGATCGACGTCGGAACGACGAAGATCGTGGCGCTCATCGGCGAGGTGAGTCGCGACGGCAGCATCACGATCATCGGCAAGGGGCCGGTCGTCTCCGCCGGGCTCAAGAAGGGCATCGTCGTCAACATCGACCAGACGATCCATTCGATCGCCAGCGCCGTCGAGCACGCCGAACGGCTGTCCGGCTGGAAGATCGACCGCGCCTTCGTCGGGCGTCGGCGGCCAGCACGTCGAGAGCCAGAACTCGCGTGGCGCCGTGGCGGTCAGCGGCCACACCCGCGAAGTCACCCGCGAGGACGTCAACCGGGCGACCGAGGTCGCGCGGGCCGTCTCGATCCCCTCGAACCGCGAGGTCCTGCACGTCCTGCCGCGCGGCTTCATCGTCGACGGCCAGGAGGGCGTCAAGGATCCGCTCGGGATGAGCGCCATCCGGCTCGAGGTCGAGACGCACATCGTCACGGGCTCCGCGACCGCCGTCCAGAACCTGAGCAAATGCGTCCTCGGCGCCGGGATCAAGATCGACGAGCTGGTTGCGAGCCCGCTCGCCTCGGCCGAGGCGGTCCTGTCCGAGACCGAGAAGGATCTCGGCGTGGCCGTCGCCGACATCGGCGCGGGCACGATCGACCTCGCGCTCTACGCCGACGGCTCGCCGTTCCTGACGGCCGTCCTGCCGGTCGGCGGCAACAACGTCACGAACGACGTCGCGATCGGGCTCAAGACGAGCCTCGCGGTCGCCGAGGAGCTGAAGGTCCGCCACGGGACCTGCGACCTGCGTTCGGTCGCGGAAGACGACGAGATCAGCGTCTCGATGCTGGGCGAGGAGGAGGGCCGGACCGTCAGCCGGCTCGAGGTCTGCCAGATCATCGAAGCCCGGATGCGCGAGACCTTCGAGATGCTGAAGGCCGAGATCGAGGGCGCCGGGCACGGGATGCTGCCGGCTGGGGTGATCCTGACCGGGGGAGCGGCGCAGCTCGCGGGAGCCGCCGAGCTCGGCCGCGAAGTCCTCCAGATGCCCGTCCGCGTCGCTGCGCCGGCCGGCGTCGGCGGCCTCGTCGACAACCTGCTGACCCCCGTCTACAGCACGGCCGTCGGCCTGCTCATGTGGGGCGCCGCGAGCGTCACCGCGGGCGAGGGCGGCCGCTACGAGTCCGCCCCGGCGAGCGGCGGCCTCGGCCGGATCCGGGACGCGCTGCGCAGCATCTTCCCCTGAGGTAGGTGGCTCGCCCGAGGCCGGGACCGGCCTCGACGGCCACCCGGCTCAGCCGCGCCGGACCACCCCAAACATGGCTGTGCACCCCCGCACCGGAGTTTTCCACATTACGGGGTTCCACTCTGGCGGGTCGGCGGTATACTCCCCGGACCTGAAGAGCCCCACGCGCCCGTCTCCCGACCAACTCGCGACGGACCAGGTGCGTTGACCGTTGTTCAGCCCGCACTCACCGAGGAGAGGCGATGCCGCTGCGGTCCGATTCCGAAAACTTTGCGCTGATCCGTGTCGTCGGTGTCGGCGGCGGGGGCAGCAATGCCGTCAATCGCATGATCCGCGCCGAGATGATGGGCGTCGAGTTCATTGCCTGTAACACGGACGCGCAGGCGCTCCTGCAGTCCGACGCGCCGCACAAGATTCGCATCGGCGACAAGATCACCCGTGGTCTGGGCGCCGGCGGCGATTCGACGATCGGCCAGCGCGCCGCCGAAGAGGACACCGAGAAGATCGCCGAGGCGCTGCGCGATTCGGACATGGTCTTCATCACTGCCGGCCTCGGCGGCGGCACGGGCTCGGGCGCCGCGCCCGTCATCGCCCAGGTCGCCAAGGAGCTCGGGGCCCTCACGATCGGCGTCGTCACCAAGCCGTTCTCCTTCGAGGGCAATCGCCGCAAGCTCATCGCCGAGAAGGCCGCCGAGGAGCTCAAGGCCGCCGTCGACACGCTGATCACGATCCCGAACGATCGCCTCCGCGACGTCGTCCAGAAGAACACGTCGATCCTCGACGCGTTCCGCGTGGTCGACGATGTCCTTCGCCAGGGCGTCCAGGGCATCAGCGACATCATCACCGTGCCGGGGCTCATCAACCTCGACTTCGCCGATGTCCGCACGATCATGCGCGATGCCGGTTCGGCGCTGATGGGCATCGGTCGCGCCAGCGGCGAGAATCGCGCCGTCGAGGCCGCCCGGATGGCGATCGCCAGCCCGCTCCTCGAGGTCAACATCAACGGCGCCCAGGGCATCCTGTTCAATATCACCGGTTCCTCGAACCTCAGCCTCTACGAGGTCACCGAGGCGGCCGAGGAGATCCGCGCCGCAGCGGATCCGGAGGCCAACATCATCTTCGGGACGAGCTTCAACGAGCGGCTCGGCGACGAGGTGATGATCACGGTGATCGCGACGGGCTTCGATGCCAATCGCCGTCGCGAGGTCGGCCGCCGCGAGGTCGCCTCGCATCACGAGGCACCGGCCACGACGTCGATGCGGGTCACGCGAGAGCGCGACTTCCTCGAGGAGCTCGAGCGCCAGCGCGTCCAGACGAACGACGACGTCCGCGAAGTCGAGCGGCCGCGACCCGACGAGCGCCAGGCGGCGGCCGTCCAGCGCTCCGTCGGCGAGGCGATGGCCCCGGCCCGCCGGACCTACGACGCGGACGACCTGGAGATCCCGAGCTTCCTGCGCCGCAAGTGAGCCGCGCCGGCCTGGGCCGGCCGGAGTTCCGCGGGAACCGGTTGGCCGACTGGCCCGGCCCGGCGCCCGCAGGTCGCCATCGTGATTCGGTGCCGCCGGTCAGGCCCGCGCTCGGATTCGCCCGGTGACGCCGACCCCGGACCCGGCTGCCGTCGCCGCGTTTCGCGACGCCCGGGCCCGCGTCCTCGAGACGATCGCCGGCGCCTGCGCCCGGGCCGGACGGTCGCCCGCCGACGTGACCCTCGTCGCCGTCTCCAAGACCGTGCCGGCCGATCGACTCGCCGCGGCGGTGGCGGCCGGCCTCACGCTGCTCGGCGAGAACCGGGTCCAGGAGATCGCGGCCAAGGCCCCCGAGCTTCCCGGCGCCACGTGGCACCTCATCGGGCCGCTCCAGTCGAACAAGGCGAGGCGTGCGGTCGAGCTCTGCGCGGCGATCGAATCGGTCGATTCGGTCGAGCTCGCGTGGCGCCTCGACCGGCTCGTGCGGGAGGTCCGCGCTGTCGCGGTCGACGGCGCCGTCGAGTCGGTCCTGCGCCTGCCGGTCTACCTGCAGGTGAACGTCGACGAGGATCCGGCCAAGTTCGGGTTCGCACCGGACGCCGTGGCGGCGGCGGTCGATGAGCTCGCCGCAGCGGGCGCGCTCGAGATCGCCGGGCTGATGACCGTCGGGCGCCTTGCAACCTCGGCGGAGGCGGCTCGTCGGACGTTCGCCGGGCTGCGCGACCTCTCCGAGCGGCTGCGGGGCGGAGGCGGAGCCCGCGGGGTCGCGCTGGGTGGCGGACTGTCGATGGGGATGAGCGAGGACTATGCCGCGGCCATCGAAGAGGGCGCGACGGTGGTCCGAGTCGGACGGGCGATCTTCGGCGAGCGGGTCGCAGTCGCGCCGGCGGGCTGAAACCGGCTCGCGCCGAGGGGCCGTTTCCGGCGACGTGGCTAGAATTCGGCCGTGGGCTCCGCGCGCTCCATTCTCGAACTCTTCTTGCTTGCGCTGACGCTGCTGATTCTTGGCCGGGTGCTGATCAGCTGGGTGGATGCGAGCGGCCGCAGCCAGCTGTCCCGCTTCCTCTACCAGGCCACGGAGCCGATCCTCGCGCCCGTCCGACGCGTCCTGCCGCCGATGGGGATGCTCGATCTCTCGCCGATGATCGTCATCATCGTCCTGACCGTGATCCTCGAGGCGTTCCGGCGCTGAGCGACGGCGAGTTGCGGTTCGCGGTTCGCCTGACGCCCCGCGGCGGGCGAGATCGGGTCGAGGGCGTGGAGGACGGCGAGTTGCGCGTCCGGGTTGCCGCGCCGCCGGTCGACGGGGCCGCGAATGCCGCCCTGATCCGGCTCCTGGCGCACGAGCTCGAGGTCGCGCCGGGCGCCGTCCGGCTCGTCAGCGGCGCCAGCGGTCGCCACAAGCATGTCGGCGTAACCGGCCTGGACGCCGATCGACTGGTGGCTCGCTGGCCGGGCCTGCGCTATCATCCGGCGACCGGCGCCTGACTCTGCGGGCGTCCCGGTGCTCTGGGGCGATTGGCTCAGTCGGTTAGAGCGCGCGGTTCACATCCGCGAGGTCACTGGTTCGAATCCAGTATCGCCCACCACTCTCCGCCAGCCAGAGCCAGGCGATCGCCGCTCCGCCGCCGCGGTGGCCTCGATATCGACGATGCGATGCGAGCGCTGCTCGGGCCCTGAGATCACACCCAAGCGCGCAAAGGTCCCGACCACCAGCGCGCTTGCCCTCCTCGTCGTGCCGCCCAACAGTGTCCGCACTGACTGACGTCAACGCGCATGGACCTCCACGGCGAAGCCATCGACGACGTACCACCAGCGGCCGTGCCAGTCGGTCGCGATCGCGCTTGCCTGTCCCTGCGTCCGGCTGCCGTCGGTGCGCCAGCCGGTCCGTTGTGGGAGGTCCAGGTTGACGGGGACCGTCGTCACCACGGTGCCATTCGCATCGAGAAGCGCCAGATCGCCGACCTGCCAGATCGCCGCGCGCCGGAGATCGTCGACGAAGAACCGCGTGACCCCGTCCAGCCACTCCTCGCCCCAGCGCTCGTTCGGCAGCCGCTGCACGAGCTGACCGTGAAGGTCGAAAAGCCCGATCCCCGACTGGCCGGCGATGACAAGGCGCGATCCAGCGCGGGCGAGCTCCTGTGGCCCCGCATAGCCATTCGGCAGCGGGATCGTCCCGACCACCCGCATCCGGATGTCGTAGCGGGTGAGCCACGGGACCCGGTTTCGGGCGACCAGCACGCCATTTCCGTACGGCAGGATCGCAGAGACCCAGGTCCCACCGTCCTGCCAGTGCACGCCTGGCTCCTTCAGCTGGAGCTTCGTGCGCAGGAACGTGGCGGTGGCAGGGTCGAACCGATAGAGGATGTAGCCATTGGCCTCGAACCAGACGCCGCCATCAGTATCAACGGCGACCTGTTCCACGAAGCCGGTATCGGTGGACTTCTCAAGGCCAAGGCCAGCGGGGAGCCGCCACGAAGCGCTGACGCCGGTTGCGGGGTCGAGCCGGTGCAGCCGGCTTGCGCTGCCGGCCAGCGTGACGTACCAGAGCACGTGCCGGCCCGGATCCCAGGCCAGACTCCAGGTGGCGGCATCAAGGCGCCCGACAACGCGGCCCTCCCCGGCGACGGGCGGCTGGCGCTCATCGTTCGCGAGCTCGGGGTGGATCTCGGTCGTGGGGACGTAGGTCTCGATGAACGGTTCGGCGATGCCATCAACGGCAAGACAGACGTCGCTGCTGCCGGGTGCGAGCGTTGGCTCCGGAGCGGGCGTCCAGCCGGGAGGGGTCGTCGGCGGATAGAGCGGGACGTACGGCGGCCGAAGCGGACTCTGACCCGGGTACACCACGAGCCAGGCGGGGCCCGTCAGGACGTCGAACTGCGGCAGGAACCCAAGACCAGGCACCACGCGCCGGTAGTTGAACGTGTGCCCGAGCCGGACGATGGTGCTGGCCGTGGCGGGGTCGGCGGCGCAGGCGGCAACGCCCGGGTCGGCGGCTGTCGACGTTGGCGTAGGCGTTGGCGCCCGAGAAGGTGCAATGGATGCCAGAACAGCGGCGGCTGGGGTGCCCGGATCGGCCGGGGACGGAGGGTTGCGTGCAGACCCAGACGGGGCCGCAGCGGCGCCGCACCCGGCCACCACGACCGCCAGCAGCACGAGCACCCCGCGGGCGGCATGGGGGAGCGACGACACGTTCACGCGGACCATCATCGTCCCTGGCCGTCAATCTCCGATATTGCTCCCATCAAGATTCGCCGATGAGAGGCTGTCTTCCGTCCAGCCTCGGTGCGGTCGTCTGTTCGTCCGCTCCGCAGGGTTTGACCGGCCATGCGCCGCCTAGCCATCTCCTGGAGGATCTGGCCGGCCGGCCGCTTCTGCGCGACGGCGAAGACCTGGGTGCCATGCGCCCGGAGCCAGGCGTCAATCCGGACGATCGCAAGGCGGATCGTTCGCTCGGGCGCGGGCCCTGCGACAACGATTTCGCCGATCGCCCGGGTGGTCAGTTCGGATCGCCGAGCGGCGGCCGGTACTTCGTAGTCATAGCGGAAGGGCTTCCCTCGGAGCAATAGTCGCGACATGTGGCGGCTGGCAATCCTGTGCATCACCGTGGCCGTCGTCGGGGCATGTGTCGCTGCCGTTCCCGGGCCGAGTCCCTCACCGGCCCTGGCGTTCGACTCGACTCCCCCAAGCAGCGCCCGGACCGGCCCGAACTCCAGCGATGGCCACTCGCTGCCCGCAGGATCGCCCCCGCCGTCTGTGCTGCCGTCGACAGTGCCATGTGTGCCGGCCGCACAATCGCCGGCTCAGCCATCGCGCTCGCCGTCGGCCTCGCCAGTGAGCGCCGCAACCCAGGTCATCAGGGCGGAGATGGTCACCGTCACCCAAACGAAGCCACTGGATCTTGATATCGACTTCGAGGGCGCTCACGAGGCCGGCGTGGTCCTGTACATCGGCCAGCACGTCATCGAGGGAACGTTTGGCGAAGTCAAGCTCAAACGAACCGAGGGCGGAGGCCTCGTCGCCCTCAGCGCCCAGGTGGCCGGCCGCACGCACGCCCGGTTGCACATCACGACCACAGAGCAATCGCCCGCGCAGGTCGGGCTCCAGGTTGTCGCCCCGTCAGCCAGCCAAATCCTCCTGACGGTGACGCGAAACGTCATCGTGGGCGATCCCATCACCGTCATCGCGGTGCTGACCGACCCTCGTCCGGACGACACCGTGGAGATGACGTTTGAGCAGTCCGGCGGCGGGCGTCGGCCCATCGAGCTCGCGCCGGCCGGTCGCGGCACCTGGAGCGGGACGATTGTGCCGACGTCGCCGGGGCGGGCCGATGTGTACGCGATCCTGCGCGGCTCACGACTGCGCGCGGCAACCGCGACCATCGACGTCTTTGCGGGTACCGTTCGAGTGGCGCCGGCCCTCTGTGCCCGTGTGAGCCCGAAGGAGCAGCCGGGTCACCCCGGCGACGACTTCGTGGTGGTCGTGGGCCTGACTGCGACCAGCCCTGGCGAACGTCTCGTCAGAGTTCGACTCCTCGACCTGGCTGGCAACGCCGTCGGCGACGAGAACCTGACCCTCGACCTCGTCGCGGGCCCCAACCAGGTGGAGGCTCGCTACGACGCAGCCGTCGTCCGCGAGTCTGCCAGGGCCGGTCCGCTCCTCCTCACTGTGATCGTCTACGGAGGTCCGGGCCGTTCTGTCGAGGCCTATGCGGACAACCTCGGCCCGATCGTCGTTCCCTGAGGTACGCCGGGTTCGTAGACCAACGGGACCAGTTGCTCGCTTGTAGTCAAGAAGTCGGGATCGTCGTCCCCCAGAGATCGGGCCTCTCGTAGTCCCGGCTCGAGTAGCGCCCACCACTCCCCACAAGCAGTGCCGTTCCCGGGCGCCTGTGTGCGAGCGGCCCGGCCCGGCGCCCGGTCGATACCGGCCCGGCGGGCCGGGTTTCGATCCGAACGGTCGCCGATCGCGAAGCCATGCCGCTACGATGACGTTCTCGGGCGCGATCGCCAGGCACGCACATCACCGATTTGCGATGGCCGGGCTCGAGCGACCCGGGACGCAATCCCGATGCGGCTCGCGAACGCGTTCGGGCGACCTGGGTTTCGATCCGATCCGGACCCGGAGCGATCAGGCGCCCTGGGTCACTGGCACGAACTCGTCGGCTTCGTCAGCGTCCGCCTCGGCCTTCGTGCGATGGATCGTGCCGGGCGCATGCTGCGGTGGCGCGTAGACGGTGAACAGCCGCAGGTCGACCGAACCCCGGTTGACGACGTTGTGACGCATGCCGGCGGGCACGAGGACGAGGCGATCCGGACCGACCTCGCTTTCGACGCCCTCGAGGATCGCGACACCCTGACCCTCGACGAAGGCGAGCACCTGGTCGACGTGCTCGTGGACCTCTGAGCCGATCTCGCCGCCGGGCGGGATGCTCATGACGACGACCTGGGCGTGGACGCCGGTCGCGAGGACCTGGCGAAAGAACGTGTTCGTCGTTGCCGCCTCGATGATGTCGAGATTGATCGCCATGACACACCCCTTGAGTCACTGAGCTGGCGGGTCGGACCCGATCGCGCCAGCCTGGTCGCGCGAAGTCCCGCTCGCCCTACCGGCAAGTCTCGCGAGCTCGGGGGCGAGCCGCCAGAGCCGAACGGCAGGTTCATCACTGGAGCGCGCGATCTGCCGGGCCGTGCGCCCGTGGCCCGACCCCCGACGCGCCGAGGAGGGGCAGCTGGAGCAGCCTTCACCCCATCCGTCCGCCCAGGAGCCGCTCGGACGACCTGCGGCGGCGAATCGCTCAGCCGCCCTCGGCCGAACGGCGCCAGCGCCGCTGCACGCACGGCCTCGCCGAGAATGGTCGTCTCGATCCGTTCGACGGGCTCGAAGGCGCGGCACTCGTAGAAGCCTTCGCCCTTGCGGTTGCCGAGGAGGACATCTGCCTCGACCGGCAGGGCAGGGAAGCGGGCGACGATCGCTTCAAGCAATGCCGTGCCGGCCCCCTGGCCGCGCCATTCCGGCAGTGCGTACAGGGCGACGAGCCACACCCGGTCCGCCTCTGGGACGAGATCGGCGAAGGCCACGACCCGCTCGGTCGATGCCGCGAGCAGCACCTCGTGAGCCGCGATTCGCAGGCGAACGTTCTCGGGCGCGTAGGGGCCGGCCAGGAATCCCTCGATCGTGTCGGCGGCCAGGAGTCCGGCGTACGTGTCCCGCCACGCCGCGGCGGCGATTGAGGCGATCGCCTTTGCGTCCGCGTTCGTGGCCCGGCGCACGACCCAGTCCATGCCGCCGAGTCTGCGACAGAGGGCTACCGCGAGGCAATAACCCCGTGCCGGTGACCGCGCGGTCCGCGGCTCACGTGGCCATCGTCTTCGCATCATTCAAATCTTTCATTGACAACTGAAATGACCGATGTATCGTGTCCTGTGTGACCACGTCCCGTCGCGTCCCGTCAACCATCCCGCAGCGCTCCGGGGCGGAGATCGGCCCGGCGGCATGGACGTTCATCGAAGAGATGGCCGTGGCGATGGAGGCGGAGCGCGTGCCCCGCATCGCCGGCCGGATCTTTGCCTTCCTGCTCATCTGTGAGCCGCCCGAGCAGTCGGCCGCGGACCTCGCCCGCGAGTTGCACGCGAGTGCCGGTTCGGTCAGCACGATGACCCGCCTGCTCGTCGGCACGGGGCTGATCGAGCGGGTTTCCCGGGCCGGTCACCGTGCGGATCGCTTTCGCGTGACCGCAGGGGGCCTCTCGAGCCTGGTCGCAACCGGCAGTGTCCGGATGGCCCGGTTCCGGCGGATCTCGGATCGCGGTCTCGGCGCCCTGGCACACCGGCCGCCAGCCGAGCTCGGCCGCCTCCGTGAGCTGCGCGACCTGTACGCGTTCTTCGAGTCCCGGCTGCCGGCGCTCGTCGAGGAATGGCAGCACCTCCAGTCGGCCGTCGGCCCGGAGACGGCTCCGCCCGTGGCGGTCGACGTTGTCTGACATCGCGAGTCAGCCAATCCTCCCGATCCGGCCGAGTCGCACGGCCGCGATCGTCGGACCCTCGCGAATGGATCGCCTCTACGGCTTCGGCAGCGTCTATGGCAAGTCCGTCCGGGATTCGCGCCGGGCCTTCACGGCCGTGGCCATTTTGATGGCCGCCATGATGCTGGTCGTCGCGACCGGGATTGCCACGGCCTACCCGACGCAGGCTGCCCGCGACGAGCTGGTCCGTCTCGCCGCCAGCCTCGGCTCGGTCGCCCAGGGCATCGCCGGCAAGGCCGTGAATGTCGGGACGATCGGCGGCTACATCCAATGGAAGTACGGCCCGATCTTTCTGTGGATCGCGGCGATCTGGTCGATCCTGGCCCTTTCGTCCACCCTCGCGAGCGATGCTCGCCGCGCCAGCCTGGAGTTCGTGGCCGTCTCGCCCGTGACCCGCCGGCGGATCGCTCTGGAGAAGGTCGCGGCCCATGTGACGGTGCTCGCGCTCGCCGCCGCGGTGCTGGCCTTCGCGGCCTGGGTGGCCGGGGCGGCCTTCGGAAACCTGCCGGGCGACGCGATCCCGCTCCAGGCGGCGATCGGCTATGGCCTGTGGGTCCTGGTGATGGCGCTCGCCTTCGGGGGCCTGGCCTTCGCCTTGTCAGTGGCCGTCGGCCGATCGGCGGCAGCCGGGATCGCAGGCTTCGTCATGTTCGTGGGCTGGATCCTGAGCGGCTATGCGGCGGCCATCCCGGCGCTCGCGGGACTGGCCGATCTGACGCCCTGGGCCTGGACGGCGAACCACCTGCCATTGGCCGGTCAATCCGATGCCGCCTCGCTCGTCCCGGTCGCCCTCGTCGCGGCCCTCCTCCTCCTGATCGGGGTCGAAGCGTTCGTCCGCCGCGACGTCGGCGCCTCCACAGCCATCCGGACGCCCGGGCTCCCGGCGATGACGCTGGGCCTCGGCGGCCCCATCGGCCGCTCCTTCGGCGAACGCCTGCCGCTGGCATTGGCGTGGGGTATTGGTCTCGGCGCGATCGGCTGCCTCATGGCGTCGATCAGCCGTTCGCTGGCGGATCAGCTCCGCGGATCGCCGGACCTACTCGACACCTTCCGCCGGATCTTCCCGGGCGTCGACCTGACGACGGCCGGCGGCTTCCTCCAGTTGCTGATCGAATTGCTGTTCATCGTCGCCGGACTCGCGGCCGCGACGCTCGTCGCCGGCTGGGCCTCCGACGAGACCACCGGCCGCCTCGAGATGCTGCTCGCGACCCCGCTCAGCCGGCAGCGCTGGGCGGCCGGCAGCGGTCTCGGGGTGTTCGTGGCGATCGCGGTGCTGACCGTCATCGCGGCGCTCGCGATCGGGCTCGGCGCCGTCTCGGCCGGGAGCGACGCAATCACGCCCATGACCGGCACGATCCCACTCGGCCTGTACGCGGCCGCCCTGGCCGGCATCGGCTTCGCGATCGGCGGGGTTGCCCGCGCCTCCTCCGCGGCCGGGACCGTCGTGGTGGTCGCCGTCGCGACGTACCTGATCGACCTGCTCGGGCCGGCACTCAACCTGCCGGACTGGGTCCACCAGCTGGCGCTCACGGCGCACCTGGGCCAGCCGATGGTCGGGACCTGGGATTCGGTCGGGGTCGTGGTGTGCCTTGCGCTCGCCGCCGGCGGCCTGGCGATCGGCGCCTGGGGCATGCGCCGCCGGGACGTGAACCCATGAGCCCGCGAAGCAACCCCCGTCGCGACCGCCCCGCAGCGGGGCCATCGTCCACGGCACAGCACACCACTCCCCAGCCACGTGACGAGCACAAGGAGCAGCCATGACGGCGGTCATCCAGACCGAGCGACTCACCAAGGCCTACGGCGCCCACCGCGGCATCGTCGAGGTGGATCTCGAGGTTGCCCAGGGCGAGGTCTTCGGCTTCCTTGGCCCGAACGGCGCCGGCAAGACGACGACGATCCGCGTCCTGCTCGACCTGATCCGCCCGACCGGCGGACGGGCCACCGTCTTCGGCATCGAGACGAGCGTCGATCCGGTCGCCATCCACCGGCGGATCGGCTACCTGCCGGGTGAGTTCTCGCTGTACGACCGGCTCACGGGCGGCCAGACGCTCGAATACTTCGCGAACCTGCGTGGTGGCGTCGATCGGGCGTACCAGGCGGAGCTGATCGGCCGCTTCGACCTCGATCCCACGCGGCGCTTCCGCGAGTACAGCAAGGGCAACAAGCAGAAGGTCGGGCTCGTGGCGGCGCTCCAGCATCGGCCCGAGCTCCTCCTGCTCGACGAGCCGACGTCCGGCCTCGACCCGCTCGTCCAGCAGACGTTCTTCGCGGTGATTCGCGAGGCGGTCGCGGAAGGGCGGACGGTCTTCCTCTCGAGCCACGTCCTCTCCGAGGTCGAGAAGACCTGCGATCGCGTCGGGATCATCCGCGACGGCCGGATCATCCGGGTCGATCAGGTCAGCTCGCTGCGAGACCTGGCCACCCACGAGGTCGAGCTGAGCTTCTCGGGGCCGGTGCCGGCGGCGATCTTCACCGCGCTCTCCGGCGTGACCAACGTGACGTCGCAGGACCACACGCTGCGGATGCACGTGGCCGGCCCGATCGATCCGGTCGTCAAGGCCGCCGCGGCCTACGAGCTGACGGACTTCGTGAGTCGCGAACCGAGCCTGGAGGAGACTTTCCTCGCCGAATACGGCACGGCGCCCGCAGGTGCCGCCACGATCACGGGCAGCCATGTCTAGCGTCGCGAGCCGGCCGCCGATCGCCACGGTCACTCCGCCCTCGCTCCCCAGGCGCTTCTACGGCCTCGGCAGCGTCTACGGCAAGACCGTCCGCGATTCGCGCTGGGCGACGATCGTCGTCGCAGGACTGGTCGTCCTGATCCTGGTTGCGGCGGGAGCCGCGATGGCCGCGGCCTACCCGACCGAGCTGTCACGCGAGGAGCTGGTCCGGCTTGCCGCGGCCACGCCGGCGATCTTCCTGGGCCTCGTCGGCAAGGCCGTCAACGTCGGGACCCTCGGCGGCTTCGTGGCCTGGAAGTACGGCGTGTTCCTGCCGTTGATCGCCGGCCTCTGGTCGATCCTGGCGCTGTCCTCGACGCTCGTCAGCGAGGTCAACCGCGGCAGTCTGGACTTCGTCGTGGCAGCCCCCCTGCGGCGCCGCACCGTCGCGCTCCAGAAGGTGGGCGGTCATGTCACGGCGATGGCGACGGCCATGGCGGTCGTCGCCATCGGCGCCTGGGCGTCCGGCGCGGCGTTCGGGACGGTCCCCGGCGACGCCATCCCACCCGAAGCCGCCATCGGCTATGCGCTCTGGCTGGGGCTGACGGCGCTCGTCGCGGGATCGATCGCGTTTGCCCTGGCCCCGTTTCTTGGCCGCGGGGCCGCGGCCGGCCTGGCCGGGGCGATCATGTTCGGCGGCTACATCCTGAACGGCTACCAGGCGGCCGTGCCGGTCTTCGCCGGTCCGGCCCAGCTGACCTGGTTCACCTGGACGGCCGGCCACAATCCGCTGGCCGGCCAGTACGACTGGGCCTCGCTCGTGCCCGTGGCGGTGCTGACGGCCGTCCTCCTTGGTCTCGGCGTCGTGACGTTCGCCCGACGGGATCTCGGGGCCGCGGCGATCGTTCGCCTGCCCGGCCTGCCCGCCGCACTGGCGGGAGTCCGCGGACCGACGGGTCGATCCTTCGGCAACCTTCTGCCGCGAGCCGTGGCCTGGGGAATCGGGATCGGGCTGTTCGGCCTCCTGATCAGCGCGTCCAGCCGGTCATTCGCGGACGAGTTGGCCAAGTCGCCCGACATCATCGAGATGCTGAAGAAGATCCTGCCCGACTACGACCTCACCACGGCGGCCGGGTTCCTGACGCTCGTCTTCATGGCGTACGGACTCGTGCTCGCGGGATTCGCCGGCGCGACGCTCGTCTCCGGCTGGGCCTCGGACGAGACCAGCGGGCGACTCGAGATGCTGCTCTCGACGCCGCTGTCGCGGGCCCGCTGGGCGATCCGGAGTGCGCTCGGAGTCTTCCTCGCGTTGCTGGTCGTGACGGCGATGACGGCAATCGGGATTGCCGCCGGCTCGCTCTCGGCCGGCGAGCAGGACGTCCTGACGCCGCTGGTCGGCACGTTCGCCCTCTTCCTCTATGGGTCGGCGATGGCGGGCGTGGGCTTCGCCGTCGGCGGCCTCGTTCGAGCCTCCCTGGCCGGCCCGGTCGTGGCCGTTCTCGTGATCGTCACGCTGCTCCTCGACTTCCTCTCGCCGCCACTCAATCTCGGGGAGGGTGTTCGCCAGCTCGCGCTGAGCGCGCACATGGGTCAGCCGATGGTCGGGATCTGGGATTGGGCCGGCGTCGCGGCGTGCCTGTTGCTCGCGGTCGGTGGCCTCGCGATCGGCGCGTTCGGCTACGGCCGTCGCGACATCGGCCGATAGGGCCGTGCCGGCGCCCGTGACGACGAGGCCGCGGCCAGCAGCCACGACGACGATGTCGTGACGATCGCGATTCGACGGCTGGGACCCGGAGACGAGGCCCTCGTCGCCGCGGCCGGATCGCTCTTCGACCAGGCTCCGCGGCCGGCCGCAACCGCGCGATTCCTGGCCTCGCCGGGCCATCACCTGCTGTTCGCGGAGGAGGACGGCGAACCGGCCGGGTTCGTGAGCGGCATCGAGATGACCCATCCCGACAAGGGCACCGAGATGTTCCTGTACGAGCTCGGGGTGGCCGAACCACACCGCGGCCGTGGCATCGGATCCGCCCTGGTCGCGGCCCTGCGGGATCTCGCGATCGAGGTCGGCTGCAATGGCATGTGGGTGCTCACGGACGCAGCCAATCCGGCCGCCCTGGCGACGTATCGCGCGGCGGGGGCCACGGAACGGGAGCCGACCGAGATGCTGAGCTGGGACTTCGGCGACCGATTGACGTAGTCCGCGGACTCGGGGCGCATCGCCCGGGTTCGGCCAGGCTCAGTCGACCGCCGCCATCCGCGCCGCGGTCAGGGCGGCGTCGTAATCGGGTTGGGCCATCTGGTCAGCGACGTATTCGACATGGACGAGGCGGCCGTCGCGGCCGACGACGAATACGGCTCGCTGGAGGAGCCGCCACTCGCGAATCTGCGTGCCGTAGGCCCGGCCGAAGTCCTCGCTCCGATGGGCCGACAACGCTCGATGGGTCACGCCCGCCTCGACGTTCCAGCGAGCCTGCGCATAGGGCAGGTCCATGCTGATCGTGAGGACGACGATGTCGTCGGGCAGCTCGGTCCGGGCCGCCTCGAATCGCCGGGTCTCGATGGCGCAAACGGGCGTGTCCAGCGAGTTGACAACGTTGAGCAGCCGCACGCGGCCGGCCGTGTCGGACAGTGTCTGGGGGACGATGATCCCGCTGTCAGGGTCCAGGAGGTCGAGTTCGAACGCCGGCGCCATCTCGCCCGGCTCCAGGCGCCGGCCGAGGACGGTCAGCCGCTCGTCCAGTTCGAACGCTTCGCCGGTTCGCTCCTCGATTCGTGGTTCTGTCACGGTGGTCGGGCTCCGAGCAGGGGAGTGGACTGCAAGGATCGCCCAATCGAACCGTCCCCGTCACGCGTGTGCCTGCCCCTCCCGGCCCGCGCGCGGCGCCACCGTGCCCGACGCGCCCGGGTCAAATGGCACTGCCTGCCGGCAAGATCCCGGGCGATCCTCGATGGGGCCTCGCCGCGCCTGCCGTGGCATGGCCCTGGTCGGCACCTGCACGAGGACTTCCATGAGCACAGCCGGCGCGATGAGTGGGCCGCTACGGTCGGGCCGTCCGGGCGAGGCGACTCGCCTTCGGTCCACCCGTGGACCTGCCCGGCGTGGGACGGTGCGATGCTGAGAGGCCTCGGCCTCCTGGTCCTGACGGCAACCGGGCTCGTGGTCGGGGTCGTCGCCACCATCGTCGGCCGCCCGGACCTGGCCATGTGGGCCTGGACCATTCCCACGGTCATCGTGGCGGTCCGCCTGGGCTGGTCGATCCTGCGCGATCTCGTCGCCCGGAAGGCCGGCGTCGACGTCATCGCCCTCCTCGCCATCGTCGGTGCCCTGGCGCTCGGTGAGACCTTTGCCGCCGCGGTCATCGCGGTGATGCTGGCGACCGGGGAGGCGCTGGAGACGTACGCGGAGGGCCAGGCCCGGCGCGAGCTCTCCGCGTTGCTGGGACGGGCGCCCCAGACCGTCCGCCGCCATCGTGACGGCGCGCTCGAGACGGTCCCGATCGCCGCAGTCGCCGCCGGCGATCGACTGCTTGTCGGCCCGGGCGAGGTTGTCCCGGTGGACGGCCTCATCCGGGGTTCACCGGCCGTTCTCGATGAGTCGGCCCTGACCGGCGAGAGCCGGCTGGTCACCCGGGAAGAGGGCGACCCGGTTTCGAGCGGTGTCGTCAACGCGGGCAGTTCGTTCGACCTGCTGGCGACGGCCACGGCCGAGACGAGCACGTACGCCGGGATTGTCCGGCTGGTTCGGGAGGCCGAGCGCGCCAAGGCGCCGTTCGTGCGCCTGGCCGACCGCTACGCGCTCCTCTTCGTCCCGCTGGCGCTCGGCATGGCCGGCGTCGCGTGGGCGATCTCAGGCGACCCAACGCGGGCCCTGGCCGTCCTCGTCGTGGCCACGCCGTGCCCGCTGCTGCTCGCGGCGCCGATCGCCATCGTCGCCGGCATCTCCCGGGCTGCCCGACGCGGAATCATCGTCAAGGGCGGCGGTCCCCTGGAGACGCTGGCTCGCGCCCGGATCCTGCTCCTGGACAAGACCGGGACCGTGACCCTGGGCCGGCCGCATCTCGCGGGGGTCGAGACCGGCGCCGGCGATCCCGCGATCGTGCTCGCCCTGGCGGCCGCGCTGGAGCAGGCCTCGCCCCATGTCCTCGCGGGCGCGATCGTCCGGGCCGCCCGGCACCAGGGGCTCGACCTGCCGGTTCCGACCGACGTTGCCGAGGTCGCAGGCGGGGGAGTTTCGGGCATCGTGGACGGGCGCCGGGTTTCGGTCGGGTCCTCGGCCTTCGTCGCGGGCGGGCCGCTCCCCGGTTGGGCCCGCGACGTGATGCGGCGGGCCACGATCGAAGGCGCGACGACCGTCTTCGTGTCGATCGACGACGACCTCGCCGGGGTGCTGATGCTCGACGACCCGATTCGCGCCGAGGCGCCACGAGCAGTCCGCAACCTGCGCCGCGCCGGGTTCACCCGGATCGTCATGGTCACGGGCGACCACCAGTCCGTGGCCGAGCTCGTCGGCGCGGCGATCGGGGTCGATGGTGTGCTCGCCGAGCGCGCTCCGGGCGAGAAGGTCGACGCCGTCCGGCTGGAGCGCGAGACCGCGACCGGGGCACTGGTGATGGTCGGCGACGGGATCAACGATGCGCCGGCTCTCGCCGCGGCCGACGTTGGCGTGGCCATGGGCGCGCGCGGTGCGACGGCATCGTCCGAGGCCGCCGACATCGTCATCACGGTCGACCGTCTCGACCGCCTCGCGGAAGCGGTTCAGATCGCCCGTCACTCCCGGAAGATCGCGCTCCAGAGCGTCGTCGCGGGCATGGCGATGTCGCTGGCCGCGATGGTCATCGCGGCGTTCGGTTTCCTGCCCGTCGTTGCGGGCGCGCTGCTCCAGGAGGCGATCGACGTGGCCGTCATCCTCAACGCGCTCCGGGCCCTGCGGGGCGGCGTGGCGAAGCCGGTGACGGTCCCCGGCTGGGCCGAGACCCAGGCGCGACTTTCCGAGGAACACCTGGCGCTGGCACCCGGGATGGCGTCGATCCGGACCACAGCCGATCGGCTGGACACGGTCGATGCGGCGGAGGCCCGGCGCGGCCTCGGGTCGGTGCGCGACTTCCTCGTGGACTCGCTGATGCCGCACGAGCTCGAGGAGGACCGAGGCGTCTACCCGACGCTCGCGACGGCCGCGGGCAGCGACGACTCCACGTCCGCCCTCCACGGCACTCACACGGAGATCTTCCGCCTCGTGCGCCGCTATGAGCGGCTCCTCGACGAGATGCCGGTCGACGGCCCGACCCCCGACGACCGGCCGGACGTGCGACGGCTCCTCTACGGGCTCGATGCGATCCTGCGGCTGCATTTCGCCCAGGAAGAGGAGCTCTACCTGTCACTCACCGACGAGCCGGCGGCGACCGCAGTCGTGTGAGCCAGGGTCCCCCGCGACTCCAGCCCGCTGGATCGACCCATCGGGCGAATCACGCCAACTGAACCGGATCGGACGGTCGCAATGACCCTGTCGCCGGCCGATCTCGACGGCCACTGTGGACTGCAAGGCCAGGAGGCGGGTCATGCACGCGATCGAGTGTCACGAACTGACCCGGTGGTACGGACACCGCCGGGGCATTGCCGACGTCACGCTCGAGGTTGGGGAAGGCGAGGTCTTCGGGTTCCTGGGACCCAACGGCGCGGGCAAGACGACCACGATCCGGTTGCTGATGGGCTTTCTGCGGCCGACGTCCGGCGGCGCCACGATCTTCGGTCGCGATTGCTGGCGTGACGCCCCGGCCGTGCACCGGGCTGCGGCGTACGTGGCGAGCGAGCCCGGGTATCTCGGCAATCTCCCCGGCGCCGACCAGCTCGACTACCTCGCCCGCCTGCGAGGCCTGGAGCGCCGCGCGTGGCGGCCCCTCGCGGAGCGGCTGGAGCTCGACCCGACGGTTCCAATCCGGCGGCTGTCACGCGGCAACCGCCAAAAGGTGGGCGTGGTGGCGGCCTTCATGGGCTCCGAGCCGTTGCTGATTCTCGACGAACCGACGAGCGGCCTCGATCCGGTGATGCAGCACGAGTTCCTGACGCTCGTGGCCGAGGCTCGCGCGGCGGGTCGCACGGTCTTCCTCTCATCGCACAACCTGCCCGAAGTGGAACGGAGCTGTGATCGGGTCGGAATCGTCCGGGAGGGCCGTCTGGTCGACGTGACGTCGGTGCCAGACCTCCTGGCATCGCATTGGCGGGCCGTCAACCTGGTCCTGAACGCGCTGCCGACCGAGTCGACGTTCGATCTGCCAAATGTCCGCGTCCTCTCGATCGATGGACAGGTCGTCCACCTGATGATCCAGGGCGAGGTCAATCCGCTGTTGCGGCGGCTGGCCGAGCTCGACGTTCGCGATGTGTCGATCGCCACACCGGACATCGAGGACGTCTTTCTGGGCTTCTACACCGACGCATCTGAACAGGCGCTCGTCGCCGAGGTGGCCCGATGACCTGGATCGCCCTGCGTTTGGAGCTGCGGCGGAACCGCGCGCTTGTGCTCTGGCTGGCGGCGGTCGTCGCCGTCTACGGAGCGTTCATCGCGGGCTTCTACCCGATCATGCGCGACAACACGAAGCTCATCGACGACTACATGAAGGTCTTCCCGAAGGGCCTGATGGCCGGCTTCGGCATGGAAGGCAGCCTCGCCGACCACGGCGTGTTCTTCAACACGTATATCGGCAGCATGCTGTGGCCGGTGGTGGCAGCGATCGTGGCGACGATCCTCGGCACGCGGGCCGTTGCCGCCGACCTGGACTCGGGCTTCGTCGAGTTGCCGCTCTCCACGAGGATCGATCGCTTGCGCTACCTGGCCGCGTCGATCGGTGGGCAGCTGGTCGCGATCGCGGTCGTAGCCCTGGCCGCCGTGCTCGGCACGCTCGTGGTCGGCGCGATCGTGGGTGCCGGATTCGACACTGGCCGGTTCCTGCTCGTCGTGCCGCTCCTGTTCTCATTTGGCTGCGCCGTCGCCGCTGTCAGCACGCTGCTTTCCGTCGTGACGCTCAACCGGGGCATCAGTGCCGGGGTCGTGGCCGGGACCCTGATCCTGATGTACCTCGTCGACATCGTCTCGAAGCTGCAGCCCGACCTCGCCTGGATCGGGACGTTTACCGCCTTCCACTACCTGCGCTCGATTGACGTCATCGACCGGGGCAGCCTGCCCGTGGAGAGTCTCACCGTCTTCGCGACGATTGCCGTGATCGCCTGGGCTGCATCGCTCTGGGGCTTCCGCAGGCGCGATCTCGTCGCCTGACCCGGCACCTGCACCCGGCCCCGCGTCCGAGCGGCTCGACCGCAAGTGGTCCGCCGGGCGGCCTCAACGGCCGCCCGGCGCTCGGGTGCGGCCTCAGGCGGCCGGCTGCCACCTCGCGACGGCGTCGCGCGCCTCGGCGGGGTCGTTGAACCATGTGGCGTCGATCCAGGCGAAGCCCGCCCATTCGGCCGGCAGCTCGTCGGCCCGGAAGACGGCGCCGTTGGGACACGCGCTCTCGCAGGACCCGCAGTCGATGCAGCCGTCTGGATCGATGTAGAACTTGCGATCCGGCCCGAGGTCGGCGCTGATGCAGTCGACCGGGCACACGGACACGCAGGACTGGTCGGCATGATCGATGCAGGGTTCGGCAATCACGTAGGCCATGGCCGGAAAACTCCAGTGACGGGCGGCACGTCTGCGACGCGCCTCGATGGATCCCGAGACTGCGGCGCGCACGTTGGCCCGCCCTGTGATGACGATGTGAGTTCGCCAACGTTGTCGCGCCCGCCGGGCCCGGTCGGTCCCGCCGAACCGGTAAGCTCGGGGGCGGCATGACCCTCGACCCCGGCCTCGCCGCCCTCGACGTCTGCGACCTGGAGACGATCGGGCGTACGAGCGGCCAGGTCCGCGTCGTCGAGATGTGGTTCGCGGCCGACCCGGCACGCGATCGGATCTATCTCCTGTCGGGCGGCCGCGACGACGCCCATTGGCTCCGCAACCTCCGGCTTCATCGGGCGGTGCGGATCCGGCTCGGATCACGCTGGTACGGGGGCGATGCCGAGGAGATCGAAGGTGGCCGCGACGAGGCTCTCGCGCGGCGGCTGCTGGCCGCCAAGTACGAGGCCTGGCGCGAGGGCCGGCCATTGAGTGCCTGGGCCCGCGAGTCGCTGCCGGTCGCAATCGACCTCCCTGGCGCAGGTTCCTCGTGAGCGAGCCTGTCGTCGAGCTGGCGGCCGTCAGCGTGATCCGGGCCGGTCGGGCCATCGTCGATCGAGTCGACTGGCGGGTCGGAGCGGGCGAGCGCTGGGCGATCGTCGGCGCCAACGGCTCGGGCAAGACGACGCTGATCCAGCTCGTCAGCACGTATCTCTGGCCCTCGCGGGGCGCCGTCACGATCCTCGGCCAGGAGATCGGCGCCGTCGATGCCCGGGAGCTGCGGCGCCGGATCGGGTACGCAAGTCCGGCCCTCGCGGCCGCCCTCGCCGACGACCTCAGCGCCCTCGACGTGGTGATGACGGCCCGCCATGCGGCGCTCGCGCCGTGGTGGCACACGTTCGAGGCGGCCGACGCCGACAGGGCGCTCGTGCTGCTGGCGCTGATGGGCTGCGACGCTCTCGCCGAGCGGACCTTCGGGACCCTGTCATCGGGCGAGCGCCAGCGCGTCCAGATCGCCCGGACCCTGATGGCGAATCCCGAGCTGCTGCTCCTCGATGAGCCGGCGGCCGGCCTGGATCTCGGGGCGCGCGAAGCCCTGACGACGCGCCTGGGCGGCCTGGCCCGCGATCCGAGCCTCGCCGCGATCGTCCTCGTGACCCATCACGTGGAGGAGATTCCCGCAGGCTTCACCCACGGCCTCGTCATGGCTGCCGGGCGGGTCGTGGCCGCCGGCCCGATCGAGACGACGCTCACGGGACCGATCCTGACGGCGGCCTTCGGGCTGCCGCTGGCCGTGGAACGCCGGGCGGGCCGATTTCGCGCCTGGGGCCTGGAGCCGCCGCCGCCCGAACCCGCCTGAGGGGACGCTCCACCCGGTCGGACTCGTCCGCGGGCGACCGAGGCCGCGAGGCTCCGCCGCCTTGGCCTCAGGCAGCCGTGATCGCGCTCGCGATCCGCCAGTTGCCGGCGTTGTCACAGGCCGCGTAGTACATCCGATGGCGGCCGTCGCCGGTCTGCACGATCGACATGTCCTCGGCGTGGACCGAATCGATCTCCGCGCTGCCGTAGCCGTCGCCGGCGATAACGAGTGTGCCGCGCTCGAAGTCCAGCCCGTCGTCGGAGAAGGCCGTGAAGATCCGGGACCGATAGCCGGCCATGTCGGCCGCGATCGAGGCCGCCGCGAAATCGACGCTCAGGCCGTTCCGCTCGGCGTCCGGATCCTGGCTCGGATGGGGTGGCACGACCGTGCCCGGCGGCACGTCCTGCCAGGCCGAGTAGAGCATCGTCCAGCGCTCGCCCGGGGCGGACGGGGCGACCACTTCGGCGGCGGTGATCCCCGCCGTCTCGAAGCCCGCCTGCAGCTCCTGGAGGCGGTAGCCGCGTTCGAGCTCGAACCGCAGGCCGTCCGAGCTGATCGCGCTGACGATGTTGTGGAACCGCCGTTCCGTCCCGTCACGACCCGGCAGCAGCTCGTCGGCGAACGCGTAGAGACGGCCGCGACCGTCGGGCAGGCGCAGGTAGCGGCAGCCGCCGACC
Source organism: uncultured Chloroflexia bacterium (assembly GCA_963716375.1). Lineage (GTDB taxonomy): Bacteria > Chloroflexota > Limnocylindria > Limnocylindrales > CSP1-4 > VGPE01. Next base: position 1,265,827 of record OY970306.1, read on the forward strand.
CCACGGAATCCCCCGAACCGGATGCCGTCCTCGAAGGTCCAGTCGAGCAGATCGATCGATACGGCGCTGCCGATGACGGTCGGCTCCGTGGCCCGCCCGCGCGTCTCGACGTACATCCGCCAGCGACCGTCGTCGAGCCGCGTGACCGACGGCGCGATGACGCGCAGCGACCGGTTGGCGACCGCCGGATCCGGGCCGAGGCGGATGCCGGGCTCCGGTTCGAACGAGAGGCCGTCGTCCGACAGCGCGCTCAGGATGTAGCCCTGGCAGGCCGGGAACGGCTTGGCCGGACCGACGGCCGTGTAGAACAGCCGGACTCGACCATCGGGGAGGCGAACGGCGCCCGGCGCCTGGACCTTGGATTGATCGAGCGGGCGCGAACCGGCCACTCGGGCGCCGGGTTCCCTCAGCCACGGACCTGCAGCGCTCATCAGCAGGCGTCCTCCTGGCGGTCCCTAGTGCGTCGTCGTGCCGCCTTCTCGAGCGAGCCGCCGGAGCACGGCCGGCAGGATCCCGCCGTGACGGTAGTAGTCCACCTCGATCGGGCCGTCGAGCCGGCTGACGACGTCGAATCGGCGTTCCGGCGAGCCGTCCTCGGGCGTGGCCAGGATCGTCAGGCGCTGGCGCGGCTTCAGGCCGTCCGCCAGGCCGTGGATCGTGAACGACTCGCGACCCGTGAGCGCCAGCGACGCGGCACTCTCGCCCGGCAGGAACTGCATCGGCAGGACGCCCATGCCCACGAGATTGGAGCGGTGGATCCGCTCGAAGCTTTCGGCGAGCACGGCCCGGACACCGAGCAGCATCGGGCCCTTGGCGGCCCAGTCGCGCGAGCTGCCGCTGCCGTACTCACGCCCGGCGATGATCAGGGTCGGCACGCCATCCGCCCGGTAGCGCATCGCGGCGTCATAGATGAAGGTCTGCTCGCCGTCGGGCAGGTGGACGGTGTAGGGGCCCTCGCGCTCGGGCGTCAGGCCGTTGCGGAGGCGGATGTTGGCGAACGTGCCGCGCATCATCACTTCGTGGTGGCCCCGGCGGGCGCCGTAGCTGTTGAACTCGAGCGGGCTCACGCCGTGTGCCTGGAGCCACTGGCCGGCGGGGGACCAGGCGGCGATGGAGCCGGCGGGCGAGATGTGGTCGGTCGTGACCGAATCGCCGAGGAGCGCCAGGACGCGAGCGCCCTCGATGTCCGTGACCGGCGCGAGATCCGCCGAGAGGCCCTCGAAGAACGGCGGCGACGCGATGTACGTCGAATCGGGCTCCCACTCGTAGCGGTCGCCGGCCGGGATCGGCAGGGCCTGCCAGCGATGGTCGCCCTCGAAAACGACGGCGTAGGTCGCCTTGAACAGCTCTGGATCGATCGCTTCGCCGATGACGCGGCGGATCTCGTCGGGGGCCGGCCAGAGGTCGGCGAGGAAGACCGGCTGACCGTCCCGATCGCGGCCGAGCGGCTCACGGGTCAGGTCGATGTCGACCCGGCCGGCCAGCGCGAACGCCACGACGAGGGGCGGCGAGGCGAGGTAGCTCGCCCGCACCAGCGGGTGGATCCGGCCCTCGAAGTTGCGATTGCCTGACAGGACGGCGGCCACGACGAGGTCGTTCTCCTCGATGGCCCTGGCCAGCGGCTCGTCGAGCGGCCCACTGTTGCCGATGCAGGTCGTGCAGCCGTAGCCCGCCAGGGCGAAGCCGAGCGCCTCGAGCGGCGCCATCAGGCCGGCCGCGGCGAGGTAGCTCGTCACGGCGCGCGAGCCTGGCGCGAGGCTGGTCTTGACGGTCGGCGAGACGGTCAGGCCGCGGGCCACGGCGTTCCGGGCCAGCAGTCCCGCGCCGACCATGACGGTCGGGTTCGACGTATTCGTGCACGAGGTGATCGCGGCGATCGCGACCGAGCCCGAGCGGATCTCGAACCGGCGGCCGTCGAGCTCGATCGCCGCCGCGGCGTACTCCTGGGCATGCGGGTGCTCGACCTCGCTGGCCGGTGCGTCGAGCGCCTGCGGCTGCTCGCGCTCGATCTCGGCCAGAGCCTGGTCGGTCGGCAGCGAGCGAACGTCGACGACGCCGCCCTCGCTCTCGAAGCGCTCCTCCTGGACGGGCGTCGGCGGCACGTCGGTCAGGCCGTTCGTGAAGTTCGAGCGGAAATTGGTCTTCAACTCCGCCAGGGCGACCCGATCCTGCGGCCGGCGCGGGCCCGCCACGGACGGCACGACGCTGGCCAGGTCGAGCTCGATCAGCGCGTCGAAGGTCGGCCGGGCGCCGGGCTCGCGCCACAGACCCTGCGCCTTCGAATAGCGCTCCACGAGATCGACGAGCTCGGCCGGGCGGCCCGTCAGGCGCAGGTAGGCCAGCGTCTCGCCATCGATCGGGAACATCGTCGAGGTCGCCCCGAATTCCGGCGACATGTTGGAGATCGTGGCCCGGTCGGCGAGCGCGAGGCTGTCGAGTCCGTCGCCGGCGAACTCGACGAACGCCCCGACGACCCCGTAGGCGCGCAGCCGTTCCGTGACGACGAGGACGAGATCGGTCGCGGTGCTGCCCTGCGGCAGAACGCCCGAAAGATGCACCCCGACGATCCGCGGCATCGGCTGGTAGAGGGGCTGGCCGAGCAGGACGGCCTCGGCCTCGATGCCGCCGACGCCATAGCCCAGGACCCCGAGCCCGTTGATCATGGTGGTGTGGCTGTCCGTCCCCACCAGCGTGTCCGGGTAGGCGACGGGGCCACGATCGTCGGTGGCGAGATGGACGACCGTCGCCAGGAACTCGAGGTTGACCTGGTGGACGATGCCGGTCCCGGGCGGGACGACGCGCAGGTCGTCGAACGCGGTCTGCGCCCAGCGCAGCAGCTGGTAGCGCTCGCCGTTGCGCTCGTATTCGCGCTCGACGTTGAAGGCGAACGCGGTCGGGGTCCCGAACTGGTCGACCTGCACGGAATGGTCGATGACGAGGTCGGCCGGGACGAGCGGGTTGACGCGCCGCGGGTCACCCCCGAGCGCGGCCATCGCGTCCCGCATGACGGCGAGGTCGACGACCGCCGGCACGCCCGTGAAGTCCTGCAGGATCACGCGCGCCGGCATGAATGGGATCTCGGCCTCGGCCGCGGATCCCGGCCGCCACGAGGTGAGGGTCGCAACGTCGGCCTCGCGGACGATGCCATGGCCGGCATGGCGGATCAGGTTCTCGAGCAGGATCCTGAGCGTGAATGGAGCGTGCTCGAGGTCCACGCCGTGGTCGGCGAGGACCGCCAGGCGATAGAAGTCGGGCAGGCCCGGGCCCAGGGATGCGCGGGCGCCGAACGGGTCGATGGCTGGCACGCTGAACCTCGCTGGGCGGCTGCGACGGCCGCCGGGATGGCTACACTCGACGAGTGAAAGAGTACCGCGAGCGGCCCAATCGCCGGAGCCGGCACGCGGTGACGGCCGGGTGCTGAAGGCCTGGCGCGAACCGGACCACGTGCCGCCGGCGTCGGAGCGCGAGACGACCGACGAAGCCACGATGGCCGAGCTGGCGGCGCGGGGGATCGACCTCGACCCGACAGGATCCGGCCGGGGCCTCGAATCGCCGGGCGACGCCGGCGCGGCGGGCGACATCGCGCCGGGCGCGGACACCGACGCCGGTGCCGAGGCCGGTGTCGGGGTCGGTTCCGAGGCCCCCGGCGGCCATAGCGACGGGGCCTTCGCGAGCCCGGACCTCGATCACGACCACGACCACGACTGCCGTCGGGGAGCACCGCCACCCGCACCCTCGAGACGATCGGGATGGCCGCCCGGTCATCGGCATCGTCGGCGCCGGCGCCGTCGGCACGGCGCTCGGAGTGGCGTTCCAGCGCGCGGGTTGGCCGATCGCCGCGGTGGCCAGTCGGAGTCCGGAGCGGCGGGAGCGATTCCGCCAGCTCGTTCCGGGCGCCCGGGCATTCGCCGAGCCCAACGCCCTGCTCGACGACGTCGACCTCGTCATCCTCGCCGTCCCCGACGACGCGATCGCCGGCCTGGCCGGGGCGCTGCGCCTCTACAGCGGCCAGGCGCTGGTCCACACGAGCGGCCTCCTGGGCGCCGAGGTGCTCGCCCCGGCGATGGCCGCAGGGACCCAGATCGGGGCGTTTCACCCGCTCGTCGCCTTCGCCGACCTGGAGCGGGCCGTGGCGGCGCTGCACGGCGCAACGATCGCCGTCGAAGGCGACGACGAGCTCGTCGCGCTGCTGGCCGATCTCGCCGAGGCCGTTGGCGGCGTCCCCGTGCGAGTCGCGGCCGGTGCCAAGGCCGCCTATCACGCCGCCGCCGTTCTCGCGGCCGGCGGGGTCATCGCCCTCGTCGACGCGATCGCCGAACTCGGCCGCGTGGCGGGCCTCGACGAGCGGAGCGCCCTCGCGATCTACCTGCCGCTGATGCGCCAGACCCTCGACAATGCCGAGTCGCTCGGCATTCGGACGGCCCTGACGGGACCCTTCACCAGGGGCGATGCCGGGACGCTGGAAGCCCACCTGGCCGAGCTGCGCCGGGACGCGCCGGACGTGCTGGAGCTGTATCGGGCCCTCGGCCGTCGCGAGCTCGACCTGGCCGAGGCACGGGGCGCGCTGACACCGGAAGGGGCGGCCCGGCTCCGCGCCTCACTTGCAAAGCCCGCCTGAACCGGTAGGATTGAGGCATGCAGCACAGCATCGCCGCGAAGTACGCGGCCCGTCCCGCCGCGCAGTTCCTCAGGCCCTCTTCCCGGGCCCGCGAACGCCGTCTCGGCCTTCGGGCAGCCGGTACGTTCCAACCGGCCTCTCCGCGCCAGACCGTGCTGCGCCAGGCGGATCTGAGCCCCCTTGTCCGGCTGCGCGCCGGCTGGCGGGCCGTCCAGCCGGCCAGGTCACATGCAATGCCAGCCGGTCAGCTGCACCCGGTCGTGCTCATGCGCTGGGCGGGGAGCGGCTCAGGTCGGGCGCAGCGTCGCCCGGGCGCCGCGTCGGCGCCGTGGCGCGCCTGAGGAACGCCACGGCCACGTCCGCTGGCGGCGTCGTCATCCGGTTCGAAGATGGGATCGCCCAGTTGGTCGTCGGCAGTCGCCGCCGCGAGCCGGACGGGGTGACCTGGACACTGCCGAAGGGAACGCCCCAGCCAGGCGAGACGGCCGAGCAGACGGCCCTTCGTGAAGTCGGTGAAGAGACCGGCCTCGAAGTCCGCATCACCGGCCCCCTCGATTCCATCGAGTACTGGTTCGTGCAGCGCGGCACCCGGATCCACAAGACGGTCCACTACTTCCTGATGGAACCGACGGGCGGGGATCTCGCTCGCCACGACCGCGAGTTCGACTCCGTCCGCTGGCTGCCATTCGCCGAGGCGCCGAACGTGCTCACGTTCGAGACGGAGCGGGCGCTCGTCGCCCGGGCAGCCGAGCTGGCGGTTTCGGCTGCTGCCGTCGGCGGCTCTCCGGGCCGGCCGGCCGACACGGCCATGAAGACCGCCGGCTGACCGGATGAGCGAGACCCCGCTGGAGCAGCCGGTCCACCTGACGCCCCTCCTGGACCGGCATGAGGCGCTGGGCGCCCGCCTGATCGATTTCGCCGGCTGGATGATGCCCGTCCAGTACACGAGCATCCTCGAGGAGCATCGGGCCGTCCGCGAGCGGGCCGGGATCTTCGACCTGTCGCACATGGGCGAGCTGTTCGTGGAAGGGCCGGAGGCCGGCGATGCGCTGGCGTATGCCCTGGTCACCAATCCACCCAGCCTCGCCCTCGGCCGCGCGCACTACTCGATGATCTGCGCGCCGGATGGCGGCATCCTCGACGACCTGATCGTCTACCGGCTCGCCGAGGAGCGGTTCCTCGTGGTCGCCAATGCCGGCAACAGCCAGCTCGTCAGCGAGACCCTGGCCGAGCGGATCGCGGGCCGCCAGGCTGTGCTGGACGATCAGGCGCTGGCCACCGCGCTGTGCGCCGTGCAGGGTCCGTTGGCCCGCTCGATCGTGGAGCCGCTGAGCGAGGGCATCGACTACGACTCGCTGCGGTACTACGCGATTGCCGAAGGCACCGTGGCCGGCATCCCCGCGCTCGTTGCCAGGACGGGCTATACGGGCGAGGACGGCTTCGAGATCTTCGTCGACACGGCCCGCGCCGGGGAGCTGTGGGACGCGCTGATGGCGGCCGGCACCCCCGTCGGCATGATCCCCTGCGGCCTCGGCGCCCGCGACACCCTTCGCCTCGAGGCCGGCATGCCGCTCTACGGCAACGACCTCGATCGGGAGACCAACCCGTACGAGGCCGGCCTCGGCCGCGTGGTCAAGCTCGACAAGCCGGACGACTTCGTCGGCCGTGCGGCCCTCGAGCGGGTCGCCAGGGATGGCCCGGCCCGCCGGCTCGTCGGCCTCGTCGTGAAGGGCCGTGGCATCGCCCGCCACGGCTATCCATTGTTCGAAGGCGACCGCCGGGACGGCATCGTCACCAGCGGCACGCAGTCGCCGACACTCGGCGTGCCGATCGCGATGGGCTACGTCACCCCGGCCGACGGGGAGCCGGGTACGATACTGGCGGTCGGCATTCGCGATCAGCGCGTGGCGGCCGAAGTCGTGCCGCTGCCGTTCTACCGTCGGGCCCGCTGACCGTCGCGGAGCTGCCGACCGCGGGCCGGCACCACGGGTGGCCGGCGCCACGACCAGGAGGAGGATGCGCCCACGATGGTTCCGACCGATCTCCGGTACAGCAATGATCACGAGTGGGTGCGCCTCGAGGGCGACCTCGCCACGGTCGGGATCACCGGGTATGCCGCCGACCAGCTCGGCGATATCGTCTTCGTCGAACTGCCCGACGTCGGGCGCGAACTGAAGCAGTTCGGGACCTTCGGCGTCGTCGAGTCCGTCAAGGCCGTGAGCGACCTCTTCTCGCCGATCGGCGGCGAGGTGACAGAGACCAACGACCGCCTGACCGGCGAGCCCGAGCTCGTCAACAGCGACCCGTTCGGCGATGGCTGGATGGTCCGGATCCGCGTCGCGGATGCCGCCCAGCTCGACGAGCTGATGGACCCGGCCGCCTACGACGCCCTGATCGCTGCCGGTTGACGCGTCATGCCATACGGACCGCATACCCCTGACGACCGCGCCCGGATGCTGGCCGCGCTGGGCATCGCCAGCGTCGACGAGCTGTTCGCCGATATCCCGGTCGGCCTGCGCGCCAGTCACCTCGACCTGCCCGCGCCCGAACCCGAGCTCGAGCTCTCGGCGCGCCTCCTCGCCCTTGCCGGCCGCAATCGCGTCGATCTCGCGTCGTTCCTGGGAGCCGGCGTCTATCGCCACTACACCCCGGCTGCCGTGGACCAGCTCCTCCTCCGAGGGGAGTGGTACACGGCCTACACGCCCTATCAGCCCGAGGTCAGCCAGGGCACGCTCCAGTCGATCTACGAGTACGAGTCGCTGATCGGCGAGCTGCTGGACCTCGATGTCGTCTCGGCCTCGCACTACGACGGCGGCGCGGCCACGGCCGAAGGCGCCCTGATGGCGTGCCGGGCGACCCGGCGCGAACGGCTCCTGATCAGCCGGGCCGTCCATCCCCACTACCGCCAGACGCTCCAGACCTACTGCGAGGGCGGTGAGCTCGAGCTCGACGAGATCCCGCTCGTCGCGTCCGGGCCGGATGCCGGCACGACCGATCTCGCGGCGCTCGAGCGGCTGCTCGCCGATCCGGATCGACCGGTCGCCGGCGTGATCGCCGCTCAACCGAACTTCCTCGGTCTCCTCGAGCCGATGGCCAGGATCGGCGAGATCGCCCATGCGGCTGGCGCGAAATTCGTGGCCGTCGTCGAACCGGTCTCGCTGGCGGTCCTGGCACCTCCCGGTGAGTACGGCGCCGACATCGCCGCGGGCGAAGGGCAGCCGCTCGGCATCTCGCCGCAGTACGGCGGACCCTATCTCGGCATCCTTGCCAGCACGGACGAGCTGGTCCGCCAGATTCCGGGCCGCCTCGTCGGGATGACGACGGACATCGAGGGCAAGCGGGCGTTCGTCATGACGATGCGGGCCCGCGAGCAGGACATCCGCCGCGAGAAGGCCGCCAGCAACATCTGCACGAACCAGGCGCTCCTCGCGCTGGCCGCCAGCATCTACATCGCCACGATCGGGCCCCATGGCCTGCGCGACGTCGCGACCCTGGGCGCCTCGCGTGCCGCGGAGCTGGAAGCGGCGCTGGCCGAGATCGGCGTCCAGCGCCTGCACCCCGGGCCGTACCTCAATGAGTTCGCGATCGGCGTCCCGAACGCGCCGGATGTCCACCGGCGCCTCCTCGGCCGGGGGGTACTCGCCGGGCTGGTCCTCGCCGACGCGGAGCCGGGCGACGCATCGCTCGCCGACGCGCTGCTGGTCTGTGCCACGGAGATCACGACGACCGACGAGATCCACCGCTTCGCGGACGCACTGGCGGCCGAGCTCGGCCAGGCGCCGACTGCGACCCACGACCGTCGCGCAGCCGGGACGCCGGCAGGAGCCGCCCGATGAACCGCCACCTGACCGCGACGACGCTCGCGACCCTGATGGCCACGCCGGGGGCAGTCCGATGGGCGTGACGGGCCCGAAGCTCCAGCCGACCCTGTTCGAGCGATCGCGGCCCGGCCGCGGCGAGGGCAAGATCCCGCATCCGCCGCACGGCGCCCTCGATCGCATCCCCGATGGCCAGCTCCGGGCCACCCCGGCGTCCCTGCCGGAAGTGAACGAGCCCGAGGTCGTCCGCCACTACGTCAACCTGTCGCAGCTGAACTTCGCGATCGATACCGGGTTCTATCCACTCGGCTCGTGCACGATGAAGTTCAACCCCAAGCTCAACGAGTGGGCGGCCCGCCTGCCGGGCTTCGCGGGGCTCCACCCGATGGCGCCCGACGAGATCGCCCAGGGCACGCTGCAACTGCTGTGGGAGCTCGAGCAGGCACTCTGCGAGATCAGCGGCATGCGCGCGGTCTCGCTCCAGCCGGCAGCCGGCGCCCAGGGCGAGCTGACCGGAATCCTGATGATCCGGGCCTACCACCGGAGCCGCGGCGACCTGGAGCGCGACGAGGTCCTCGTGCCGGACTCCTCGCACGGCACGAATCCGGCGACGGCCACGATGGCCGGCTTCAAGACGATCACGATCCCGTCGGCGGCGGACGGCGGCGTGGACATCGCGGCGTTCCGGGCCGCCCTCGGCCCGCGCACCGCGGCCGTGATGATCACGAACCCTTCCACGCTCGGCCTGTTCGAGGCGCGGATCGGCGACCTGCTCGAGGCGGTCCATGCCGCCGGCGCCCTGGCCTACATGGACGGCGCCAACCTCAACGCGATTCTCGGCCGGTTCAAGCCCGGCGAGGCCGGCTTCGACGTGATGCACTTCAACGTCCACAAGACCTTCTCGACGCCGCACGGCGGTGGCGGTCCCGGCGCCGGCCCCGTCGGCGTGGGCGAGAAGCTCCTGCCATACCTCCCGTCGCCGCGCGTCCTCCGCGACGACGACGGCCGCTATCGCCTCGAGCGAGCCGGCGAGCGCCCGACCAGCATCGGCCGGCTGCGCTCGTTCGTCGGCAACACTGGTGTTCTCGTCCGGGCCTACACCTATATCAAGGCGCACGGCGGGACCGGGCTGCGGCAGGTCAGCGACGACGCGGTCCTCGCGGCGAACTACCTGAAGTCGCTCCTCGCGGACACCTTCGACCTGCCGTACGACCGGCCGTGCAAGCACGAGTTCGTGGCGTCCGCGACGACGATCAAGAAGGAGACCGGGGTTCGGACGCTCGACATCGCCAAGCGGCTCATCGACTTCGGGTATCACCCGCCGACGATCTACTTCCCGCTGATCGTCGACGAGGGGATGCTGATCGAGCCGACCGAGACCGAGTCCGTCGAGACGCTCGATGCGTTCGCCGCGGCCCTCATCGCGATCGCCGCCGAGGCCCACGACACGCCCGACGTCGTCAAGGAGGCGCCCCACACGGCGCCCGTCCGGCGCCTCGACGAGGCGACGGCCGCCCGGCAGCCGAACCTGCGCTGGCGCCCGATGACCGGCGCGCAGACGCCGTGCCCGGACTGAACGAGGGACCGGATCACGGACTTGTCCGGCCGGCGTATCGTGTGCGCGACCGAACGCACACTTCCGGAGGTTCGCGACGAACGACAAATCGGCGCCTGAGCGGACCGAATTCGCACTGCATCCCGATGCCGATCTGCTGCGGCGGATGCAGGCCGATGAGATCGACGCGTTCGAAGCGTTCTTCCTGCGGTACCGCGGCGCGATCTACCGCACGGCCTACGGCCTGACCGGCGATCCCCAGGCGGCCGAGGAGATTCTCCAGGACACGTTCGCCCGGGCGTACCAGCGCCGGTCGACGCTGCGGCCGGACGTGTCGCCGCTGCCGTGGCTCCACCGCGTTGCGCTGAACCTCTGCTACACGCGCCTCAGCCGCCGGCGCCCGCCATCCGAACCGATCGGTGAATCGCAGGCGATGTTCCTGACCGACGGGTCGATCGAGCCATCCGAACGGGCCGAGCAGCACGAGTTGCGGGAGATCGTCCGCGAAGGCGTGGCCGGGCTGCCACTCAAGCACCAGAGTGTCGTGGTGCTCTACTACCTGCACGGGCTTTCGCTGCAGGAGACGGCGGACCTCCTTGGGGTTCGGCTCGGAACGGTCAAGTCCCGCCTGCACTACGCGCTGCGGGCCCTGCGCGCCGACCTCGAGGGCAACCACCGGTTCGGAGGCGCCTATAGGCCGGCCGAGGCGACCGCTCCCGTGGATCCGTCGTCATGATTTCCCGCGGCGCCGCGAGGATGCCTCGCCTCGACGCGGGCTGCCGCCGCCATCGGGCGGCGCTGCTCGAACAGGCCATGCTCGGCGACCTGGGAGCGGGGGCGGTCGATCCGCTCGCCTACGACCACCTGGTGCGCTGCTCCGCCTGCGAGGCGGAGGTCGGGGTGGCGCTGCGGACGCGCCTGGCCCTCGGTCGGACCTGGGGCGATGCGCGGACCGTCGAACCGCCTGCTGACGCCTGGCCGCGGCTGCGCGCGCGCGTCGAGCGGCAGCCGCCACCAGGCTCGCGCGCCGCGTCGTCGGTCCTTGGGCTGGCGCTCGGGGCAGGCCTCTCGCTGGCGCTGCTGCTGCCGATCGTCGCCGACCGGACCGCTCAGAGCGGCTTCACCGAATCGGGGATCGACCACTCGGCGCTGCTCCAGTCCGATCGACTCGACGCAGCGGCCGAGGCACAGTGGCTGCGCTCAACGGCACAGGCCGGCAGGGAGTCGCCAGTGCCGGTCGTGATTCGGGCGAGAACGCGCTCGGATTTCGCCCGGTATGCCGAGAGTGCAACCACGCCACCCGACACTCGGGTCCCGCGGGCACAGGCGACGTCGGTCGAATAGCTCTGGTGGAGGCTCGGCTGAGCGCGCAGGTCGACGCAGGCCGATCGTCCCCAGCCGCCGCCCGGACACCCGGATCGTCCGCGAGTTGACTTGCAATGGGCCTGTTATTGACACGATTGAACGCCGTCCGCATAGTACCGACAGCGTTGTGACCGTGGCCGATTGTGGCCCGATCCTGCTCTCGAACGTTCCGTGTCGGCGGCGCATCCACTCCCAGTCGGATCGCCGGGAACGCAGCAGGTTCGGAGTCCCGGGCTGCCGGTCCCGTGGCAGTGGGAGTCACTGGGATACCCAGATCTGGAGGATCGTTGATGCGCAAACGCCTGTTCACCCTGCTCGCCGTGGCGGGCATCGTCGTGGGAGCCTGTAGCAGCGCTGCGACGCCTGCTCCGACGGCAGCCCCGACAGCCGCTCCGACGGCGGCCCCGACAGCCGCCCCGACGGCAGCTCCGACGGCAGCTCCGACAGCCGCTCCGACGGCGGCCCCGACAGCCGCTCCGACGGCGGCCCCGACCGCCGCTCCGACTGCGGCCCCGACCCCCGAGCCGACTCCGGCCGGGCCCGACCTGACCACCACGATCTACGCCCCGAAGGCGCCGGCGGCGACCGGCGGAACCCTGGTCATGGGCGAGTGGCAGACGATCACGACGCTGAACGGCTTCTATGCGGCCGCCAACGCCGACTTCGAGGCTGAGGCCCCGGCGTTCGACAGCCTGCTGGTCATCACCCAGGACCTCAAGTACTACCCGGACCTCTCGAGCAACGTGCCGACCGTCGCCAACGGCGATGTCGTCGTCAACGGCACCACGATGGATGTCACGTGGAAGCTCAAGCCGAACCTCGTCTGGTCTGACGGCCAGCCGATCAACTGCGACGACCTGGCCGCGACCTGGAAGTGGGTCATGGACCCGGCCCAGGCAGGCCTCTACGCCGGCACCGTCGGCTGGGAGGACATCAGCGGCATCGATGGCGGCACCGGCACCGACTGCGTGATGCACTTCAAGAAGCTCTACTCCGCGTATCTGAGCTTCGTGACGTGGGTCCTGCCGAAGCACTACATCGAGACCGTCCCGGTGAAGGACGCGCCGACCAAGCTGTACCCGCTGAACGATCCGACCAAGGGCGTCTACAGCAACTGCTACGTCCCGACGGCCGTCGATCCGGCAGCGCAGATCACCTACGCGCCGAATCCGAAGTGCGCCGCCATCTGGGGCCACGCGCCGTATCTCGACAAGCTCATCTTCAAGTACTACGGCGACGCCGCCGCGATGGTCGCCGGCTTCCGGGCCGGTGAGATCGACATGGCCATGGACCTCAGCGACTCGGATATCCCGCAGCTGACCGACGTCCCGGCCGACCAGCAGCTCATCCAGGACGCGCTGTTCAACGAGTCGAACTACTTCAACCAGAAGCGGTTCGAGGCGAAGTTCGGCACGGACTACAAGACGATCATCCGCGCGATCATGCAGACGACCGACGTCGCCGCCGTGATCGCCGGACCGATGAACGGCACGGTCAGCCGGGCCGCCAGCTTCGTGTCGCCCCTGATGTGGTACTACAAGCAGGAGCCTGAGCCCGCCGCTGCGGATCCGACCGCGGCTGCCGCGTCACTCGACGCGGCCGGCTGGGTCGTCGGCTCGGACGGCATCCGGGCCAAGAACGGCAAGAAGCTCGAAGTCGAGTACTGCACGACGACTCGCCAGTACCGGGCCGACTCGCTCGCCCTGATCGCCTCGCAGCTCAAGAAGGTCGGCATCCTGGCCGACGTCAAGGTCAAGCCGGCGCAGCCGGACGTGTTCGGTGGCTGGAACCAGGTCCCCGCAGACCAGGATTGCAACACCTCGCACGGCAACTTCGACGTCGTCATGCACGGCTTCATCAGCGGCGTCGATCCGACGGGTTCGTACCTGGTCTACACGACGACCGGTATCCCGGATGTCGCGCCGCACAATGGTGCCAACGAGACGCGCATCAGCCTCCCGGACATGGATGCCGCCTTTGCGATCGTCAACACGTCGCTTGACCCGCTGGCGATCAAGGATGCGATGGGCAAGATCCAGGACATCTACGCCTCGGATCAGAACACCTTCGAACTGCCATTCTTCAACCACCGCAACGTGTGGCTGGTCAGTCCGAAGATGGTGAACTTCGTGGGCAACCCGTCCACCGCGACCGGCAACTGGAACGCCTTCGATTGGGGCCTCAACCAGTAGCCGCTTCGATCGAACGGTGATCCTGCGACCGCGGGGCCCACTCGTGGGCCCCGCGGTCGTCCTCTCGTCAGGGAACCGAGGCCATGGCGAAGTACTTCATCCGGCGGTGTCTCCAGGCGATCCCGGTCCTGATCGGGATCTCCCTCATCACGTACTTCATCCTGCTGATCTCGCCTGGCGGTCCACTGGCGCGCTTCGCACAGAATCCCAAGATCACCCAGGCGCAGATCGAAGCGTTCGAAGAGCGCTGGGGCCTGCTCGACCCGATCCCGCTGCAGTACTGCAAGTGGCTCGGGGTCTGTGGTGAGAAACCCTTCCTGATCAACGCGCTGCCGGGTGGCACGATCACCATCGGCGGCCTCGAGATCACGCTGCCTGGCGGTGACAACGGCGTCATCCACGGCGACTTCGGCTATTCGATCATCGACGGCCGGCCCGTTACCGACGTCATCGCGACGCGGATCGTGCCGACGTTCATCCTCGCCGGCACCGCGTATGTCATCTGGCTGACGATCGCGATCCTCGCCGGCGTCTATGCCGCGGTGAAACGGTACAGCCTCTTCGATTCGTCGCTGACGGTCGTCAACTACGTGGGCTATTCGTTACCCACGTTCTGGCTCGGCATCATGCTCATCAGCTTCTTCGCGGTGCCGCCACTCAAATGGTTCCCGGTGGGCGGGATGTGGGACGCCCGGACGATCCCGACCTTCGGGACCGACGAGTACTGGGCGTTCTTCGGGGCGAACCCGTTCAAGGCGATCTATGACCTCGGCGCCCACATGGTGCTGCCGGTATTCACCCTGGTCCTGGTCAACATCGCCTTCGACTCCCGCTTCGTCCGGGCCTCGATGCTCGATGCTCTGAACCAGGATTTCGTGAAGACGGCGCGGGCCAAGGGCGTACCCGAGCGAACGGTCGTGTTCAAGCACGCGCTGCGGAATGCGCTGTTGCCGGTCGTGACCAACATGGGCCTCGAGATCCCGTTCCTCTTCACCGGCGCGATCGTCACCGAGACGATCTTCTCGTGGCCGGGCATGGGCCGCCAGTTCATCACCGCCGTGGACAGTTTCGACTACCCCGTTCTGATGGGGATTCTCCTGGTCACGGCCGTGATCGTCGTGTTCGCCAACCTGATGGCCGACCTGGCCTACGCGGTCATCGATCCGCGCGTCAAGTACGACTGAGGCCACATTCCCATGGTCGAATCCAATCGCCCGCCGACCGAGCCGGCGCTGCCGAGTGCCGTCGACGCGGCCGAGGACCCCGATTTCGAGGTCAACCTCGTCTCGCTCAACCAGTGGCAGATCGCCTTTCGCCGGTTTCGGCGACACAAGCTGGCGGTGTTCGGGACGACGCTGTTCTTCACGATCATCGCGTGCGCGATCGTCCTGCCAATCTTCTTCCCGTACGACTACTACTCGATCCCGGCGCCCGTGGCGCACTGCCCGGGCAACCCGACGAGCCTGGCGTCGAGCGGCTGCCCGCCCAGCCTCGAGCACTGGTTCGGAACGACCGGCGGTCTGCAGCGCGACGTCTTCACGGTCGTCGTGAACGGCGCCCGGCTGTCGCTGATCATCGGCATCGGCGCCTCGCTGATCGCGGCCATCATCGGCGCGATCGTCGGCGGCACGGCCGGCTTCTTCGGCGGCTGGTCGGACAACTTCCTGATGCGGATCGTGGACATCCTGCTCAGCCTGCCGCTCCTCTTCGTGATCCTCGTGGTCTCGAAGTTCCTCGGCGGTGGAAGCTGGGTCTCGATCATCTTCGTCTTCGCCATCCTCGGCTGGCCGGGTCTCGCCCGACTGGTCCGAAGCCTGTTCCTGACACTACGCTCGGAGGTCTTCGTGGAGGCCGCCCAGGCCGTCGGGGTCAGCAGCAACCGGATCATCTTCCGCCACATCCTGCCCAACGCCCTGAGCCCGTTGATCGTCGCCACGACCCTCTCGGTCGCCGGCGTCATCGTCACCGAGGCGTTCGTGAGCTTCCTCGGCTTCGGCGTCGATCCGACCCAGCCGACCTGGGGCAACGCACTGAGCGGGGCGACCCGGTTCATCCCCCAGGGCAACTGGTGGTGGCCGCTCTTCCCCGGCGTGGCGATCGTGCTGACGGTCCTCGGCATCAACTTCATGGGTGACGGCCTGCGCGACGCGCTCGATCCGCGGAGCAAGTTTTGAGCGGACCCGGGCGCATCGGCCGGTTCGTCAGGAAGTCCGGCCAACTGATCAAAGAGTCCAACCCGATGTTCCGTGGCTCCGCGCCGTCGGCCACGGGTCCGAGTTCCAAAGAGGGGCCGGGGGCACCGGCCAACGCCGCGGGCCCGGGTCCGGCCGTCAAGGGCGGCGCGTCGACGACCAACGGTTCGGGGCCCGTCGCGAATCCCTCCGGCAGCGTCGTCAAGATGCAGCCCGCGATGCCCGCCGACGGACGGCCCCTGGATCCCGACGCTCTCCTCGAGGTCCGCGGGCTGCGGACCTACTTCCACGTGATGGACGGCACGGTCAAGGCGGTCGATGGCGTCGACTTCAAGATCCCGCGCGGCGGCACGCTCGGTCTCGTGGGCGAGTCCGGCTGCGGCAAGAGCGTCACGGCCCACACGATCATGCGCCTCATCGAAACGCCGCCCGGTGAGATCGTCGACGGCGAGGTCTGGTTCGACGGCCGCGATCTGCTGACGCTGAGCGACGACGAGATCCGCGGAGTCCGCGGCGACGACATCGCAATGATCTTCCAGGAGCCGATGACCAGCCTGAACCCCGTGTTCACGGTCGGCGATCAGATCTCGGAGGCCGTCGAGCTGCACCAGGGCGTCGGCAGGAAGGAGGCGCACAACCGGGCCGTCGAGTCGCTCCGACTCGTCGGGCTCTCGGCGCCGGAGCGGCGCTCCCAGCAGTATCCCCACGAGCTCTCCGGCGGCATGCGCCAGCGCGTGATGATCGCCATGGCGCTCTCGTGCAACCCCAAGCTCCTGATCGCCGACGAGCCGACCACCGCACTCGACGTGACGATCCAGGCCCAGATCCTCGAGTTGATCAAGGACCTCCAGGCGCGGACCGGGACGGCGCTCCTCCTGATCACCCACGACCTTGCCGTGGTGGCGGAGTCCGTCCAGCACATCGCCGTGATGTACGCCGGGCGGATCGTCGAGACGGGCACGGTCGAGGAAGTCCTGCTCTCACCCAAGCACCCCTATACGCAGGGTCTCCTGAACTCGATTCCCGGCGAGAAGAAGCGAGGCCGCGAGCTCTCGGCGATCCAGGGCGTCGTGCCGAACCCGTTCCGCATGCCGCCGGGCTGCAAGTTCGAGCCGCGCTGTCCGTACTCATGGGCGATGTGCCATGCCAGTGAGCCCGACCTGATCAAGGTCGGCGGCCCGGACCGGCTGGCGCGCTGCTGGCTCCATTCACGGGGCGAGGATGAACGCCGCGAGCGGTACGAGCTGGCTGCGGCGGCCACGGTGAGCGATGTCGTCGGCTGACGACCCGCGCTCGGACGAGGCGGCTCCGCCCACGACCAACGCGGCCGCGGCTGCGCCTGCCCCGAGCGCGGCAGGCGCCCCTCGGACATCCGCGACCCGCAGCGCCAGCGAGATGCGCCTGACCGGCCAGGCGGACTCCGGCGAGCAGCAGCCAATCCTGCTCGACATCCAGAACGTCAAGAAGTACTTCCCGATCCAGGGCGGCTTCATGCGCCGCACGATCGGCTATGTCCGCGCCGTGGACGACGTCAGCCTGGCCGTCCGGCGCGGCGAGACGCTCGGGCTCGTCGGCGAATCCGGCTGCGGCAAGACGACGCTGGGTCGGACGATCCTCCGGCTGCTGCCGCCGACGGCGGGCTCGGTCACGTTTGCCGGCCAGGACGTCTTCAAGCTCAAGCCGGCCGAGCTCAAGAAGATGCGCCGCCGGATGCAGATCATCTTCCAGGACCCGGTCTCGTCGCTGAACCCGCGGATGCCGATCAGCGACATCATCGGCGAGGGCCTGCTGGCGCAGGCCGACAAGGAGAACCACTGGGGCGACCGCACGATCCGTGACAAGCGGGTGGGGGACTACCTCGACGCGGTCGGGCTGCGACGCGAGTACACGCGGCGCTACCCGCACGAGTTCTCGGGCGGCCAGCGCCAGCGCATCGGGATCGCCCGGGCCCTGGCGCTCGATCCGGAGTTCATCGTCTGCGATGAGCCGGTCTCGGCGCTCGATGTCTCGATCCAGTCGCAGATCCTCAACCTGCTCGTGGACCTGCGCGAGCGGTTCAACCTGACCTACCTCTTCGTGGCCCACAACCTGTCGGTCATCGAGTACATCAGCGATCGGGTCGGGGTCATGTATCTCGGCAAGCTGGTCGAGCTCGCGAGCGTCGACGAGATGTACAACCGGCCTCGTCACCCGTACTCGATCGCGCTGCTGTCCGCGGTGCCGAACCCGGACCCGCGCATCCGCAAGAAGCGCCTCGTGCTGGCGGGCGACGTGCCTTCGCCGGCCAATCCGCCGAGCGGCTGCCGGTTCCATACCCGCTGCTGGCTCCGGGAACGGCTCGGCAATCCCGAGAACTGCGTGACGGACGAGCCGGCGTTCCTCGACATCGGGGCGGGCCACCAGGTCGCCTGCCACTGGGTCCGCGAGATCAGCGACGCGACCGTGGCCGAGTTCGTGCCGCGGGCGGGCCGGCTCGTCGGCGCCGCGCCGCCGCCGGTGAATGCCGGCGCAGCCGCCCTCCGGCCGCCGGCTGGCACGGTCCCGGCAGCACCACCGGCCACGCCAGCCACGGCGACCGCGCCGGCGCCGGCCGTGGCACGGTCCGATGGGGGATCTGCCCCCGCCTGAGCGAGCGGCCGGACAGGCCACTCGACCACGGATCGCCACTCGATCACGCGCCGCCACTCGACCGGCGTCCCGCCGGGCCCCGAACGTCAGGCCGGGCCGCCTCCGGCCGCCAGCTCGACGCGGTCCGGAAAGCCGGGATCGCGGCGATGGCAGGCGCAGAGATGACCGCCACCGACCTGGATGAGCGGCGGTTCGAGCCGCGCGCAGACGCCCATCGCCTCCGGGCAGCGCGGGTGGAAGTGGCAGCCGCTCGGCGGGTTGACCGGGCTCGGCACGTCGCCCGCGAGGATGATCCGGTGGCGCTCGAGTCCGGGTTGGGGAACCGGGATGGCCGACATCAGCGCCTGCGTGTAGGGGTGCTGTGGCGTCCGGAACATGTCCGCCTTGCCCGCGATCTCGACGACCTTGCCGAGGTACATGACGGCGACCCGATCGCTGATGTGCTCGACCACGCCCATGTTGTGGGCGACGAACAGGAACGTCAGTCCGAGCTCCCGCTGGAGCGATTTCAGGAGATTCAGGACCTGGGCCTGGATCGAGACGTCGAGGGCCGAGACCGGCTCGTCGCAGACCACGAGGTCGGGCTCGAGGACCAGTGCCCGGGCGATCCCGATGCGCTGGCGCTGGCCGCCCGAGAACTCGTGGGGATAGCGGCGGGCCTGGTACGGCTGCAGCCCGACCATGTCCATGATCCGGGCGACCTTGACCTGCCGCTCGGCCGGCGTGCCGATGTTGTGGATGCGCAGGCCGTCGCCGATGCTGTCGCCGATCGGCGAGCGCGGATCGAGGGACGCGTACGGGTCCTGGAAGATGATCTGCATCCGGCGGCGGTACGGCTTGAGGTCGCTGCCGGAGAGACGGGCGATGTCCTGGCCGTCGAACCAGATCTGGCCGCTGGTCGGTTCGATGAGGCGCAGCAGCAGGCGGCCGACGGTCGTCTTGCCGCAGCCGGACTCGCCGACGAGGCCAAGCGTCTCGCCGCGCCGGATCGTGAAGTCGACGCCGTCGACGGCCCGGACGATGGCGACGGTGCGCTGCAGGATGCCGCCCTTGATCGGGAACTGCTTGACGAGGCCGCGAACCTCGACGAGGGGCCGTTCAGCAGCGCCGGCGCGGACTGCGGCCGCACCAGGCGTCGCCAGCGGAGGCCGAATCGGGGCCGCTCCTCCCGACGGGGTCGAGGGGTCGGCGGGGATCTCGCTCACGCAGGATCCACGCGGGTGTCCGGCTCCAGGCGGACGCCGATCGACTCCGGGACGGGCGCCGTCGCGAGCAACGGCGGTGTCGGTCCGGCGGCGCCCGTCGGCCGGCCGGTGGCGTCGTGGTAGATCCAGCAGCGGACGAAGTGATCCGGGGCGACCGGCAGGATCTCGGGGTGCAGCGCCAGCGCCCGCTCGGAGACGCCGAACGGCTCGCGCGCCGAGCAACGCTCGGCGAACCGGCAGCCGGCGGGAACATTGATCAGGTTGGGGACGGAGCCCGGGATCGTGGCCAGCTCGTCGCGTTCGATGCCCATCACCGGGATGGAGCCGATGAGACCCTGGGTGTAGGGGTGGCGTGGCTCGCGGAAGAGCGTCGCGACGTCGGCCTGCTCGACGATCTCGCCGGCGTACATGACCGCCACCCGGTCGCACATCTCGGCGACGACGCCGAGGTCGTGGGTGATCAGGATGATCGCCGTGCCCGTCTCGCGTTGCAGGTCGCGCATCAGGTCGAGGATCTGGGCCTGGATCGTGACGTCCAGCGCGGTCGTCGGCTCGTCGGCGATCAGGAGCTCGGGCTCGAGCGCCAGCGCCATCGCGATCATGATCCGCTGGGCCATGCCGCCGGAGATCTCGTGCGGGAAGGCCTTCAGGCGCCGCTCCGGGTCGCTGATGCCCACCATCCGCATCAGCTCGAGCGCCCGGTTGCGGGCCGCCTTGGGCTTCATCTGCCGGTGGATCTCGAGCACCTCGCCGATCTGCCGGCCGACGTCCATGACGGGGTTGAGCGACGACTGCGGCTGCTGGAAGATCATCGAGATCCGGTTGCCGCGAATCCGGCGCATCTCGGTCATCGGCACCTTGAGCAGGTCCTCGCCGTCGAAGACGATCTCGCCGGCCTCGATGCGGCCGGGCGAGCCGACGAGGCGCAGGATCGAGAGCGACGTCACGCTCTTGCCGCAGCCGGACTCGCCGACGAGGCCCATGATCTCGCCGCGGTCGACGTGGAAGTCGACGCCGGTGACGGCCCGGACGACGCCGTCGGTCGTGTAGAACGACGTCGTCAGGCCCCGGACGTCGAGCAGGTGCTCCGCGTTGCCCGCCGCCGCAACAGGGCGCGCGGCGATGCCGGGCTGCTCGCGGGCGGCCGGTGCGGCCACGGTCATGCCGGCCGCCGCCGGTCGATGCCGCTCATCGGTTGAGGCGAGGGTCCAGCGCATCGCGCAGGCCGTCGCCGAGCAGGTTGAAGGCGAGCACCGTCAGGGCGATCGCGATGCCGGGAAAGATCACGAGGTGCGGGGCGCTGAACAGGGAGTTGCGCTCCAGGCCGATCATCGAGCCCCACTCCGCGGTCGGCAGCTGGGCCCCGAGGCCGAGGAACGAGAGGGCCGCCACGTCCAGGATGGCGACGCCGATGCCGAGCGTGCCCTGGACGACGAGCGGGGTCATCGAGTTGGGCACGATCCGGCGGGTCAGCAGCCCGCGCGACGACTCGCCGAGTGCCCGCCCGGCCGTCACGTAGTCGTGCTCCTTGATCGAGAGCACCGACGCGCGCATGACACGGGCATAGATGGGAATCGCGACGATCGCGATCGCCAGCTGGGCGTTGATCAGGCTGGCGCCCAGGACCGTGACGATGGCGATGGCCAGGATCAGGGCAGGGAACGCCAGGAACACGTCGAGGAATCGCATGATCACGTTCTCGGTCGCGCCGCCGGCATAGCCCGAAATCGCGCCGAGGATCATCCCGATGATGATCGCGAAGCCGACCGTCAGGAAGCCGACCTGGAGGGAGATCCGCGCCCCGAAGACGACCCGGCTGAACTCGTCCCGGACGTTGCCGTCGAGGCCCATGATGTGCTCAGGCAGCTCGGCCGGACAGCCGAGGGCGTGGATGCACGGCGGCGCCCGGCGCACGGCGCCCGGCTGGATCCCGATGAGGACCTGGTTCGGGTCGAACGGCGCGATGATCGGCGCGAACAGGGCCGTGAACGTCAGGAAGCTCAGGAGGACCAGCCCGACCACGGCCGATCGCTGGCGCAGGACGTTGCGCATCGTGTCGCGCCAGATGCCGGTCCGCTGCGCGGCGGGCGCGGCCGGCGCGGCCGGCGGGCGGTGCGGTGTCGCCGGCGGCGCTTCGGGTGCGCCGAGGACATCGGCGTTCGTGGTCATGGGTGGATCATCTCAGCGCAACCGGATTCGAGGGTCGAGGAACGCGTACGACACGTCGACGATCAGGTTGATCCCGACGTACATGATCGCGATGATCAGGGTGAAGGCCTGGATGACGACGTAGTCGCGGCCGGTGATGGCGTCGTACATCGAGCGGCCGACGCCCGTCAGGTTGAAGATCGTCTCGGTCAGCACGGCCCCGCCCAGCAACGCCCCCAGGCTCAGCCCGATGACGGTCACGACCGGCAGCAGCGCATTGCGCATGCCGTGGCGGAACAGCACGAGGCGCTCGTCGAGGCCCTTGGCCCGGGCCGTCCGGATGTAGTCGAGGCCGAGCGTGTCGAGCAGGCTCGAGCGGGTGATCCGGGCGATGATCGCCAGCGGGATGGTGCCGAGGGCGATGGCGGGCAGGATCATGTGGCGCAGCGAGTCGCCGAACGCGTTCCACTGGCCCGTGATGAGCGCCGTGAGGATGTAGAAGTTCGAGAGGAAGTCGAGGATGCCCCGCAGGGGGCCGGTGAGCCCCTTGAGGCCCCAGGCGATGGCGATCGGCGTGACCGTCACGCCCGACGTGAGGCGGCCTGAGGGAGGCAGCGAGAACGGCGTGTCCTTCAGGATGATCGCGAAGATGTAGGCCAGGAACAGGCCGAGCACGAAGACCGGCGTGGAGATCCCGATGTTGGCGACGACCATGGTCCCGACGTCGACCGGCGAGTTGCGGCGGTAGGCCGAAGCAAGCCCGAGCGGAATGCCAACGATGATGGCAAACATGAGCGCGAAGAACGCGAGCTCGATCGTGACCGGCAGCCGCTCGCCGATCATGTCGGTGACCGGCCGGCCGAACTTCACGGAGCTGCCGAGGTCGCCCGAGGCGATCTGCTGGAGGTAGATCCAGAACTGGACGAGGATCGGCTGGTCCAGGCCGTTGCGGGCCCGGAAGGCGGCGCACTGGGCCTCGGTGGCGCGCTCGCCGAGGTTGGCGAGGCACGGGTCGCCCGGCAGCACGCGCGCCAGGGCGAACACGATGAACACGATCCCGAAGATCACGGGAATGCTGAGGAGCAGCCGGCGGATGATGAAACGCGTCACGGTTATGGCTTTCGACGGGATACCGCAAGGGCGCCGCCCGAGGGCGACGCCCCTGCGTCAGGTGAGTGGGACGACCTAGGACGGAGGCGGGTTGAGGAAGCCGCCGAACAGTGCCGGCCAGTAGTCGAAGCCACTGGTGCGGCCCTTGTGGAGCGGGTTCGTCGCGTCCCACTGGACGGCGTACGAGGTCACGACGTCGTTCGCGTCGAAGGCGGAGCCGTCGGCGAACTTCACGTTCTCACGGAGCTTGCAGGTCCAGACCGTCGAGTCGGCGTTCGGGGTGCAGGCGGTCGCGAGGACCGGCTCCGTCTCCGACGTGCCGGTCTTGTAGCCGTACAGCGACTGCTGGATCTGCTCGCACGCGCGGAGGCTCTCGCCGTCCGTCTCGTCCGGGCAGTAGAGGCTGTTCGGCTCGGCGCCCTGCATGAACACCAGCTGGGTGCGGTCAGCCGGCTTCATGACGAACAGCTGCTCCGCCATGAGCGGGGAGCTGTGCGCGCCTTCCACGTCGGCCTTGAACGCGACGGCTGAGCCGCCGTGCGCCACGGCCACGACCGGAATGTGCTGCGACGAGCAGGGTGTTGGCCTGGTCGTAGCCGGCCTGGCGAGCCGCGTTGTCGGAGCTCTGGCCGGCCTTGGTGATCACGTCGACGAGGTCCTGGTACGGCGTGCCGAACTTCTTGCCGGTGCCGAGGCCGAAGTGGTAGTCCATGAAGTTGGTCTGATCCGGGAAGTCCGCGCCCCAGCCGAGGATGAAGAGGCCCGGCAGCTTGCCGGCGTTGCTGTTGTCGATGAAGGTGCCGGACTCCTGGACGTCGATCTTGGCGTCGATGTTCAGGTTGGCCTTCAGCTGGGCCTGGATGTCCTGCACGACGCCGCTCACGTTCGGCACGTAGCGAGCGGACGACGTCACGGTAGGAGATCGTGGTGCTGAAGCCGTTCGGGAAGCCCGCGTCGGCCAGGAGCTGTCTTGGCCGCGGCCGGCATCGAAGGCCGGGTACTTCGTGCCGCCGCAGGTCAGCGGAATGGCGCACGGGGTGAAGTAGTCGGCCACGGTGGAGCCGATCGGGTAGAAGTTGTCGACGATCCGCTTGCGGTCGATGCCCATCGCGATCGCCTGGCGGACCTTCTCATTGTCGAACGGCTTGTACGTGTTGTTCATGCCGACGTACATGACGTTGAGCGCCTGGCGCGGCGCCAGCTTCAGGGTCGGGTCGGCCGTGATCTTGGCGAAGTCTTCCGGCGCCGGGTTGTCGATGCCGTCGACGGTGCCGGCCTGGAGCTCGGTCAGGCGCTGGGCCGACTCGGTGCTCCAGCGCAGGATCGCGGTCGGGGTGAGCGCCGGGGTGCCCCAGTAGTTCGGGTTGGCGGCGAAGCGTCATGTGGTCGCCCTTGATCCACTCGCCGAGCGTGTACGGCCCGGTGCCGTTCGGCTGGGTCAGGATCGAGCCGTCCGGAACGTGCTTGGCGAGGTAGTCGGAGTCATTGATGCCAAGCGACGCGAAGGCGACCTTCGCCAGGAACGCCACGTCCGTCGAGCAGAGGTCGAACTCGACCGTGTGCTCGTCGAGCGCCTTGATCTGGCTGATCTCGCCGGTGTAGCCCTTCGGCGGGTTCTTGCAGTCGACGGCGGTTTCCGGGTAGCTGATCCCGGCGTACGGCGCGGCCGTCGGGGCCGCGGTCGGAGCCGCTGTCGGAGCGGCGGTCGGCGCGGCGGTCGGCGCGGCGGTCGGCGCGGCTGTCGGAGCCGCGGTCGGCGCGGCCGTCGGAGCCGCGGTGGGAGCCGCGGTCGGCGCGGCGGTCGGGCTCGGGGTCGCAGCCGCCGAGCACGCCCCGAACACGATCGCGGCGATCGCGATCAGGGTGAAGGGCGCCAGCCATTTCGGGCGTCGAGTCATTCGTTCTCCTCCTACATGGCCCGTTCGTGCCGATGCCCACGCGCACGCTGGACCCTTGCGGGCAGCAGCGATTCATCCCGCAGGCAGTCACAAATCTGCTGCCCTGGACCTGCGGGCGTCGTCAGGACTCCTCGACCTGACGAAGTCGTTGGGCAGCTTCCTGTTTCCGGCACGGAGGCTGCCCATCCAATCGCCGGCACGATTCGAGTGGGCGGAGCGTAGCATCCGATGGCCCTGCTGCCAACGGCGGCCTCCTCGGGACTCGCGACAGGGGAGCCGGCCGGCCCCCGGGTCGGTCCGGCGCCGCCCGGGACGTGGCCGCCAGGGGCTAGACTCGCGCTTGAAATGAGGCCCCTGCGCATCGCCCTGGCCCAGATCGCCCCGCAGCTCGGCAGCTTCGATGAGAACCTCGAGCAACACCGGGCGCTCCTGGCCGATGCCCGCCGCGGTGGCGCCGGTCTCGTGGTCTTCCCCGAGCTTGGCCTGACGGGCTACCAGCTGCAGGACCTGGCCGCCGAAGTGGCGATCCGCCTCGACGATCCGCGCCTGGCGGCGCTCGCGGCCGAGACGGCCGGGCTGTCGACCGTCGTGTCCTTCGTCGAGGAGTCCGCGGACCATCGCCTCTCGATCGCGGCTGCGCTCCTGGAGGACGGCCGGATCCGCCACGTCCATCGCAAGCTCTTTCTGCCGACCTATGGCCTCTTCGACGAGCGGCGGTTCTTCGCCGCGGGAGACTCGCTGCGGGCCGTTCCGTCGAGGCTCGGCGTCGGCGTCGGGCTCGCGGTCTGCGAGGACTTCTGGCATCTCGCGGTGCCCCAGCTCCTCGCGCTCGACGGCGCCCAGATCCTGATCAACGTTTCGTCGTCGCCCGGCCGGGACCTCGCCGCCACGAACGAGGTGGGCCTCGGGACCGCGACCTCCTGGCGGACGCTGATGCGGACCTACGCGCAGCTCACCACGAGCTTCGTCGTGTTCTGCAACCGCGTCGGGGTCGATGAGTCGATCAGCTTCTGGGGCGGCTCCGAGGTCATCGGCCCCAATGGTGGGGCGCTCTTCTCGGCGCCGCTCTACGACGAGGGGCTGTACCTCGTCGACATCGACCTCGACGATCTGCGGCGCGAGCGGATCGCCCTGCCGCTGCTGCGCGACGAGCGTCCCGAGCTGCAGGTCCGGGAGCTCGAGCGCGTGGTTGCGGAGCGGGCGGGTCTGGCCGTCGATTTGACGGCCGCCGATGGCGCCGAGTCCGGCTTCGACGTGGTCCCGGACGCCGCCCACGACGCGCATCCGCCTGGCGGGGCAGCCAGCGGCGATTCGAGTGCCCCCGCAGCGGCCGCTGGCGGGGCTTCGGGACGCGCTCCGAAGGCGGCGGGGTCGGCGGTCGCCGCGACCGTCACCCCCGGCTCCGTCGCCTCGGTGTCCAGGGAGCGGTCCCGGCCGCGATGACCTCGCCCCGACTGCCGGCCGGCCTCGACGTGGTCGCCTCGGAGACGGGGCCGCTGTTCGAGCTCGCGCCCGAGCTCGAGATCGACACGGACGTCGCCCGGCGGGTCATGGCCGAGTTCATCCGCGGCCAGCTTCGGCAGGCGGGCTTCACCCGGGCGCTGCTCGGGCTGTCCGGCGGCATCGATTCGGCCGTGGTGGCGTATCTCGTGGCCGAGGCGATCGGGGCCGACCAACTGCTGGCGGTGATGCTCCCGTACGCCACGTCATCGTCCGAATCGGTCACGGACGCCCGCGACGTGATCGACGATCTCGGCTGCAGCAGCGAGCTGATCGAGATCAGCGGCATGGTCGATGCCTACTTCGGCGGCCGGGCGGCAACGGGCGCCGCGCCCGACGGCGGCCAGGCGGCCAGCCTGCGGCGCGGCAACTACATGGCCAGAACGCGGATGGCCGTCCTCTACGATCGCTCGGTCGTGTGGGGCGGCCTCGTCGTGGGCACCGGCAACAAGACCGAGTCCCTGATCGGTTACACGACCCACTTCGGCGACAACGCCTCGGCGTTCAACCCGATCGGCGATCTCTACAAGAGCCAGGTGCGCCAGCTCGCGGCCGCGGTGGGCGTTCCGGAACAGATCATCCGGAAGGCGCCCTCCGCCGACCTGTGGCCCGGCCAGACCGACGAGAGCGAGGCCGGGTTCTCGTATCCCGAGCTCGATCGGTTGCTGTTCTGGATGGTCGATCGGCGGCGGACGCCCGGTGAGCTGGCCGAGCTCGGATTCGATCCGGCGACGATCGAACGCGTTGGCCGGCTGATCGCCGCCGCCGAATTCAAGCGCCAGGTCCCCCCGATCGCCAAGCTCGGCCCGCGCACGCCGGGCATCGACTATCTCTACCCGAGGCGGCGACCCGGCTCGGCTCGGCGCTGACGTTTCGCGTGGGGGAGGAGGCCGGCGGGGGCGGTCGCGTGACGTCGGTCCGGCGGGGGGGCGTGGCGTCCGACCCGGGCGGGCGCGGCCGGCTGTACATCGTGGCCACGCCCATCGGGAACCTTGCCGACATCACGCTGCGGGCGCTCGAGATCCTGCGCGCCGTGCCGCTGATCGCGGCGGAGGACACCCGCCACACGCGGGGGCTGCTCACGCGCTACGAGATCTCCACCCGACTCGTCAGCTATCACGCTCGAAATGCCGAGGCCCGAGGACCGGAGCTGCTTGCCCGCCTCGCGGCCGGCGACGACATCGCGCTCGTCACCGATGCCGGTACGCCGGCGATCAGCGACCCCGGCGCCGAGCTTGTGGCCGCGTGGGCCGCGACCGGCGGGGCCGTCGTGCCGATCCCGGGCCCGTCGGCGACCCTGGCGGCGATCTCGGCCACCGGGATCGCCGGGCCGCGCTGGTCGTTCGAGGGGTTTCTGCCGCGCCGGGGCCGCGAGCGGCGGGATCGGCTGGCGCGGGTTGCCGCCGACGACCGCGGCTGCGTGATCTTCGAGGCGTCGAACCGGCTGGCGGCCACCCTCACGGACCTGGCCGAGACGTGCGGGGGCTCGCGGCCGGCCGCCGTCTGCCGGGAGCTGACGAAGCTCCACGAGGAGATCCGCCACGGCACGCTCGCCGGGCTGGCCCAGGCAGCGGCGGACGGCGACCTGCTCGCCCGCGGCGAGGTGGTGATCGTGCTCGGCGGGCCACGGGCGCGGGAAGGCGCGGTGGCGACGCCTGACGGAACCGCGCCATCCGGAGGCTCAGGGCCCGGTCCCGACGGCCCGGCGGACGCGCTCGCTACCGCCCGGGCCGAGGTCGAGCGCCTCGTGGCGAGCGGTGTCGCCCGAGGGGTCGCGGCCCGGCAGGTGTCGGCGGCCACGAGCATTCCGCGCCGGGCCCTGTACGGCAGCCCGCCGAACGACTGATCGCCGGGCCGGCTCGGGCCCCGGTCGGCTCGAACGGCTGGCCCCGGTCGGATCGCCCTGGTCAGCTCGCCAGGTCGGCCCCGGTCAGCCTGCCCCGAGGGCTTGCGAGATCTCGGGCACCACCCGAACCAGGCCGACCGCGCAGGTAGCGACGAGCGTGGCACGAGCCCCGGTCCGCAGCCGTGACGAGACCGGGCGACCCTCGACCCGGCGCACCCAGGACAGCAGGGTCGCAGCGCCGACGGCCACCAGGCCGAGGCCGATCAGCACGACCGCTGCCTCCGACGATGTCAGGAGCCCGACGACCACGGCCGGCAGGAATACGGCCACCCCGATGACCGCGAGGAACCAGTAGATCGCGCCGGCAGGGCCAGTCGCAGGGGGCAGGCGGCGGTCGAGCCACTCGTCGACGATCGCGAACAGGAACCCGATGGCCGCGACGAGGAAGACCAGCAGCCCAACGATCAACGGATCGAAGTGGAGGAGGAGGAAGTCCTGGTTCTCGCCGTCGACGAGGCCGTTGGCCCCGATGGCGACCGCGATCGGCATCGCGACCAGCGCACGCCGGAGGCCATGGCCCGGGATCCAGGGTGAGACCGTGACCCAGATCGTCGCGGCGATGACGCCGACCGCGAGCCCGAGCAGCGCGAGCGCGAAGCTGCCCTCGGCCGTGATCGCGCCGATCCGGTTGCCGTTGGTCGTGAATCCACCGGCCGCTTCAGGGACGATCAACGCGGCCAGTCGCATCACGACCCGGCCGCCGATCCCGGCCCCGGCGATCCCGACGATCATGCCGGTGAATCCGCCTCGCGCGATGTCGCGGACGATGCCGCCGATGGCCCCCACGGAGTCAGGGACGGCAGCGTCCGATGCGGCCGGGCCGGTCGTGCCGCTGGTTGCGGTCGTCGTCATGGCTGGCCCCTCGGTCTGGCTCACTCGTTGAACGATATAGCGTTGGCCGATCTATAGCGATTGCACGTCGCGCCGTCAATGGGTTCGCGAGCCGGAGGGATCGATGGCGGCCGCCCGAGGGGAGGAAGCGGCCGCCATCGATTGGTGAAGGCCGGCGTGCGGCAGGGATTTCCTCAGGCGGCGACCTCGCCGGCCGGGATCGGCTCGCTGGCCGGAGCCTCGATCAGCGCGGCCTGCGCGGCCAGGCCCTCCGCGGCCGCCTCGGCCTCGTAGTCCTTCTTGCGCCGGCCCGAAAGCATCTCGACGGAACTTGCCACGACCTCCGTCTTCCAGTGGCGCGCACCGCGGTCGTCGTCCCACGAGCGGGTCTGGAGGCGGCCCTCGACGGCGACCTGCTGGCCCTTGCCGAGGTAGGTTCCGCAGATCTCGGCGAGCCGGTCCCACGTCACGACGTTGTGGTACTCGGATTTCTCGCCGCCGTTGGTGCGGAACTCGTTGGTGGCCAGGCCGAATTGCGTGACCGACTTGCCACTGGCCAGGCTGCGCATCTCCGGGTCTCGCGTGAGCCGCCCGGTCAGCAGGACCTTGTTCACGGTCCCTGTCTCCTTCCCGGCCGACCGGCGGTTGCTGGTCGGCCCTGCGTTTCGGCGGGCAGCGGCGGTGACAAGGACGCTAGCAGCCGGGCCTGCATCGCCACGTATCGAGGGCTGCACGGCGAATCGCCAGGATCAGGTCCCGACTGGTGCGGGAGGGCGCGATCCGCCGCGCGGGGCCTGACCGTCCGTCGGCCAGTCGTGCACGACTAGCGTGCGCCTGCGCGGCGTGAGCCCGGCGGTCAGAGCCTGGACTTGAGTGTTGGATGCGGCGGCCTGCGTGGCGCCCCGAAACGGATTCGGCCGGACGCGGGTCGGAGGACGACCAGTTGACATGATGAGGGGTGCGGCTCCGGTTTCGATTTGGCCGCAGCCGCCGGACGAATGGACGACAACCATCGGCGCCGCGGCTTCGATTCAGTGGCGCCGGACGGTCGTACCACGACGTTGTGACGAAATCGGACGGGAAACGCCGCACGTGTGGCCACGTGGCCCGGAACGCCACATCCCGGATCTGGTTCCTTAGCCGACGGCCAATTCGTCCTCGGTGTCGTCGGCCATGTCGGGCGGCCCCATCTCGCCCGCTCGCCGGCGCCGGCGGGCGGGCGTCGTCACGGTCGTTGGCGGCAGCGAGACCGCGTCCGGATCGACGGTTGGCGGCGTGTTCGCGTAGATGTCGCAGAAGAGCGTCACGAGTCTGGGGTCGAACTGCGTCCCGGCGTACCGGCGCAGCTCCTCGATCGCCAGGTCGTGGCTGATGGCACGCTTGTAAGGCCGATCGTGGGTCATCGCGTCGTAGGCATCGGCGACGGCGACGATCCGGGCCCCGAGCGGAATGTCGTTGGCCCGCAGGCCGAACGGATAGCCGTGGCCGCCGTACCGCTCGTGGTGATGAAGGATGATCGGGATCGCTTCCTTGAACGAGGCGGCTTGCTCAAGAATGACCTGTCCGATCCGCGGATGCTGGACGACGGTCCGCCATTCGGCACTCGTCAGCGCTGAGGGCTTGTCGATGATCTCCTCAGCGACGGCGACCTTGCCGATATCGTGGAGGAGCGATGCGACGCGCAGTCGCTCGATTTCGGCCTCGGGCAGCTCGAGTTGCTGGGCCATCCGCACCGCGATTGAGGCGATCAGCGCCGAGGGTTGGCCGAGGTGGTGGGGCCGCGGAAAGATCAATGATGTCAGGGCGGCCTCGCGCGCGATCTTGCCGAACTCGGCGGCGACGGCTTGGCCGGCCGGCGAGATCGGGGCCCGTGGAATGCGCGCGTCCTCATCGGGCTCGGCGAAGATGTAGGTCTGGTTGCGTCCGAGCGACTTGGCTGAGTACATCGCGGCGTCAGCGTCGCGAGCCAGGGTGTCGACCCGGAGCGCAGGGCCCTGCCCGCCGGCGATTCCGATCGACACGGTCACGCTCAGGTTGGCGCCGGCCTCGACGTTGAACTTCTGGCGCGAGATCAGGCTGCGGAGCTTCTCGGCGAGGATTGCCGAGTCCTCGGTGTTCGTCTCGGACAGCAACAGCATGAATTCCTCGCCGCCGTAGCGGCCGATCATGTCGGTGCTGCGGAGGTTGTTCTGGATCGTCTGGGCAACGCCGCGCAGGACGACGTCGCCGGCGTGGTGGCCGTAGGTGTCGTTAACGGCCTTGAAATGGTCGATATCCACGAACGCGACCGAGAATGGCCGGTTGTATCGGCTGGCCCGCTCGACCTCGCCGAACAGGCCGGCAAGGAGAGCCTGGCGGTTGGCCACGCCGGTCAGCTTGTCGATGGTGGCCGCGTCGTGCGTTTCGGCCATGGAATCCGCGATGGCGTTGATGGCAGCGGCCAGACGGCGGTCGATGCCGCCATCACGCTCCGGGACCCGGACCTCGAGATCGCCGGCTGCGATACCTTCGGCTGCTTTGACGAGGCGTCCCAACCCGACACGCAGGTAGAGCCAGGCGAACAGCGCCGTGAGCGAGATGCCCAGCAACGTGCCGAGGGCGATCAGCGTCAGGCGGTACTGCTCTTCGGTAAGCGCGTCGGGGTATCCGAGCCGGGTTCCGGCCATCAGGACAATGACGGCAACGGGGCCGAAGAGGCCCAGTCCCGCCAGGAGGCGCATCACGGCCCAACGGTAGACCCGGCCCTGACGGCTCGACGGCTTCTCGAAGGTACCGATGGCCGCAGCGGAAGGTCCGGTATCGACCTGCCGCGACCTGCCATCCCAACGGACGTCGGACGCCCGGCACGGCGCGGCGATCGAGGAACATCGGGGACCGTCCCGGTCCGAGAGCTCGCCCGGAGGCCCCGAACGCCGCCCTCGCGCCTGCTATACTCCGCCCGTCCCCGACATCCTCCTGACACCGCGGCAGAGGGAGAATCTGTTGCTCGAGGAAGGCCCCGCGCTCGCCCAGTGACTCGAACCAGCGTCCTCGTCCCGACGGGCGGCCGAACCTCCGGCCAGCCGACACGGGGCCACTCTATCCAGGTCCCAGGCTCTGACGCCCGGGGCTTTTTTTGTGGGCGCTCCACCGGGGTGCCCGCCCTTCGATCGACCCCCGCCGACCGGCCCGCTGGAGGAGATGCCTGATGCCCGCCACCGTGATCGTCGGCCTGCAATGGGGTGACGAGGGCAAGGGCAAGACGACCGACGTGCTGGCCGAACAGGTGGCCATGGTCGTGCGCTACCAGGGTGGCGACAACGCCGGCCACACCGTCGTCCTGGGCGAAGAAGTGTTCAAGCTCCACCTCGTCCCGTCCGGCGTCCTCTACCCGCACATCACCTCGCTCATCGGCCCCGGCGTCGTGGTCAACCCGGCCACGCTGATCTCGGAGCTGGACGGCCTGGCGGCCCGCGGCGTCGACGTCTCGAAGGTCCGGGTCAGCCTTTCCTGCCACGTCGTGATGCCGTACCACATCGCCCTCGACCGGGCGCTCGAGATGCGCCTCGGCGGCGAGGCCGTCGGCACGACGCACCGCGGCATCGGGCCGGCCTACGGCGACCGCGCGCTGCGGATCGGCCTGCGCATCGAAGATCTCCTCGATCCGGTCCGCTTCCGCCACAAGCTCGCGCGGACGCTGCCCGACAAGAACGCCGGCCTCGCTCGGACCGAGGGCATGCCGTCCTTCGATCTCGATGAGCTCGTCGATACGGCCGCCGAATGGGGCCGTCGCCTCAAGCCACATTTCGCCGACACGACCTGGCTGGTCCAGCACGCCCTCGCCCGGGGCGAGTACGTCCTGCTCGAAGGGGCCCAGGGCACGCTCCTCGACATCGACCACGGCAGCTACCCCTACGTGACCTCGTCGAACCCGATCGCCGGCGGGGCCTGCACGGGCGGCGGGATCGGGCCGCTCCAGGTCGACGAGGTCATCGGCGTCATGAAGGCCTACTCGACCCGCGTCGGCTCGGGCCCGTACCCGACGGAGCTGACCGACGAGATCGGCCAGGGGATCGCCTCGCGGGGCCACGAGGTCGGGACGACGACCGGGCGGCCGCGCCGGGTCGGCTGGTTCGACGCCGTCTCGCTGCGCTATGCCGTGGCCGTCAACAGTGTCTCCTCGATCATGCTCAACAAGCTCGACATCCTCTCGGGCATCGACGAGCTCCTGCTCTGCGTCGCCTACGAGGTCGACGGCGAACGGATCGAGACGTGGCCCTCGAGCGCGGATGTGCTGGCCCGGGCGACCCCGATCTACGAGCGATTCCCCGGCTGGGGCGAGCAGATCCACGACGTCCGGGCCCTGGCCGACCTGCCGGAGAAGGCCCGCCGCTACGTCAGCGCGCTTGAGCGCGAGGCCGGCGTGCCGATCGCCCTGATCTCGGTGGGACCCGAGCGGACCCAGACGATCGAACGGGCGGCCCGACCGAGTCGTCGCGGCTTCGCTCGTCCCCCGGCGGTCGCCCGACCGGAATGACGCCGCCGATCATGCCGACACGGGTGCTCATCGTCGGCGGGGGCGGCCGCGAGCACGCGCTGGCATGGAAGCTGGCCAATGAACCCGGGGTGAACGCCGTCTGGGTCGGCCCGGGGAACGCGGGCATGGCCGCGGAGCCACGCGTGCGAATCGCGCCGGACCTCGATCCGCTCGATGGCGCCGCCATCG
Source organism: uncultured Chloroflexia bacterium (assembly GCA_963716375.1). Classification (GTDB taxonomy): domain Bacteria; phylum Chloroflexota; class Limnocylindria; order Limnocylindrales; family CSP1-4; genus VGPE01. The sequence goes on from OY970306.1 coordinate 1,299,498, forward strand.
TCGCGCTGAGCCGGGCCGAGGCCATCGAACTCGTCGTGATCGGGCCGGAGGCGCCGCTGGCTGCCGGCGTGGCCGATGCGCTGGCGGCTGCCGGCATTGCGGTCTTCGGACCGACGGCGGCTGCAGCGCGGATCGAGAGTTCCAAGTCGTTCTGCCGCGAGGTGGCGGCGGCGGCCGGCATCCCGATGGCCGAGGGCCGAGCCTTCGCCGCAGGCGATCGGGGAGCGGCGACGGCGTACGCGGCCACACTGGCTGCCGACGGTGGCGGCGTGGTGGTGAAGGACGACGGTCTCGCCGCCGGCAAGGGCGTCTGGGTGTGCGACAGGATCGCCGAGGCCGAGGCGGCGATCGCCGGGCTGGCGGGCCAATGGTCGTCGAGGAACGGCTGGCCGGCCCGGAAGCCAGCGTGATCGCCATCTGCGATGGCGGGACAGCCCTGGCGCTGCCGATCGCCCGCGATCACAAGCGCCTTCGCGACGGCGACGATGGTCCGAATACGGGCGGCATGGGCGCCTATTCGCCGCTGCCGGACCTGCCCGACGATGCGACCGAGGAGATTCTCGAGCGGTTCCACCGGCCTGCCATCCGGGAGCTCGCCCGGCGCGGGATTCCGTTCCGCGGTGCGCTCTTTGCCGGCCTGATCCTGACGCCGGAGGGTCCGCGGCTCCTGGAGTTCAATGCCCGGTTCGGCGATCCAGAAACGCAGGTGATCGCTCCGAGACTGGCCGGGGCGCTCGGGCCGCTGCTGCTCGCGGGCGCCAGGGGCCGCTTCCCGGAAGACCTCGGTGCCGCGCCACGGCTCCGGGTGCTGCCCGGGGCGACGGTCGGGATCGTCCTGGCCTCGGCGGGATACCCGGCGGTCGTTGAGCCGGGCGCGCGCATCACCTCCCTGGACGCTGCCGGCCAGCTGCCCGACGCCCCCGACGTCCTCGTGTTTCACTCCGGGACGTCGCCCGGGACACCGGGCGTCTTTCTCGCGACTGGTGGCCGGGTCGTGACCGTCGTCGGGCGCGGGCAGGATCTGGCGCGGCGCGCGAGGTCGCGGAGCGGGCCGCAGACCGGATCGCCTGGCCGGGGTCCCAGCGACGCCACGACATCGGCGCGCCGCCGGTCGCCATGGCCGCCGCCCGATGATCCGCCGCTACACCCTCGCCGAGATGGGCTCGATCTGGAGCGAGCAGGCCCGGTTCGAGCACATGCTCCGGGTCGAGATCGCCGTTGCCCGGGCCCAGGTCGGCCGCGGCCTCGTCCCGGCCACCGCGCTGGCCGCGATCGAGGAGCGGGCCACCGTCCACGTCGACCGGATCGCCGAGATCGAGCGGACCACCGACCACGACGTCGTCGCGTTCGTCAGCCAGGTCGCCGAAACGGTCGGCCCGGACGGCCGCTACCTCCATCTCGGCCTCACCAGCAGCGACGTCGTCGACACCGCGCTGGCCCTCCAGCTGCGGCGGGCGGGGGATCGCATCCTCGCCGACTGCGACGCGCTGGTGGCGGCCCTGGTCGCGCGCGCTCGCACCGAGGCAGGTACCGTGATGATGGGCCGCACCCACTCGGTGCACGCCGAGCCCACCACGCTCGGCCTCAAGATCGCGGGCTGGGCCTTCGAGATCGATCGCGATCGGGCCCGCCTGGCTGCCGCGTTCGACGACATCGCGACCGGCAAGATCTCGGGTCCCGTCGGCACCTACAGCCACCTCGACCCCGAGCTCGAGGCGGAGGTCCTGGCGAGCCTCGGGCTGCGGGTCGATCCGGTCTCGACGCAGATCGTCCAGCGCGACCGACACGCGGCGCTGATTGCGGCCATCGCCGTGACGGGCGGCTCGCTCGAGCGGTTCGCGACGGAGATCCGCAACCTCCAGCACACGGAGATCGGCGAGCTGATGGAGCCGTTCCGGGCCGGCCAGAAGGGCAGCTCGGCGATGCCCCACAAGCGCAACCCGATCCTCTGCGAGCGGATCGCCGGCCTCGCCCGTCTGCTGCGCGGCTACGCCGTGGCGGCCCTCGAGAATCAGCCGCTCTGGCACGAGCGCGACATCAGCCACTCCAGCGCAGAGCGGGTGATCCTGCCAGACGCCACGATCCTCCTCGACTACATGCTGGTCCGGATGACCGGCCTCGTCGAAGGGCTGGTCGTCCGCCCGGATCGAATGCGCGAGAACATCGAGCGCGGGTTCGGCCTCCACGCCAGCAGCCGCGTCCTGGTGTCGCTCGTCGAGGATGGCGGGCTGTCGCGCGAAGAGGCCTACGCGATCGTCCAGCGCGCCTCGCTGCGAGCCGCCGACGAGCGCCGTCCGCTCAAGGAGCTGCTGGCGACCGATCCGGCCGTCGCGAGCCACCTCTCCCTGAAGCAGCTCGACGCCTGCTTCGACGACGCGGCATTCCTGCGCCACGTCCCGGCCGTGATCGAGCGACTCACGAGGCTCGACCCGGGGGCCGATCGTCCGGCCGCGGACCCGGCCACGGCCAGCCCTCCGGAGGTCGTCCATGCTGACGGCTAGCTACCTGCGCTCCGGCAAGGTCCGCGACCTCTTCGCGATCGACGATCGGCGCCTCCTGCTGGTCGCGAGCGACCGGATCAGCGCCTTCGACGTGATCCTGCCGACCCCGATCCCGGACAAGGGCCGGGTCCTGACCGGGCTCTCCCGGTTCTGGTTCGCCGAGACGGCGCAGCTCGTCCCGAATCACCTCCTGGGCGCGACGCCCGAAGACCTGCCGCCGGGCTGGCTGGCGCCGGGTGAAGCGGACGAGCTGCGCGGCCGGATGATGATCGGCGAGCGTGCCCGAACGCTGCCCGTCGAAGTCATCGTCCGCGGCTATCTCGCGGGCACCGGCTGGAAGGACTACCGGCGCGACGGCGCGATCTGCGGGATCGCCCTGCCGGCCGGACTGCGCGAGAGCGATCGCCTGCCGGAGCCGATCTTCACGCCCTCGACCAAGGAGGACGTGGGAGTCCACGACCAGAACATCGACTTCGGGGCCGTCGTCGAGCTGCTCGGCGGCGGAGCGAGCGGTCACGACCTCGCCGACCGGGTTCGGGCCACGGCCATCGCGCTGTATCGCTTCGGGGCCGCGCGAGCAGAGACCGCCGGCCTGATCCTGGCCGACACGAAGTTCGAGTTCGGCCTGCGCCCCGACGGCGAGCTGATCCTCATCGACGAGGTGCTGACACCCGATTCGAGCCGCTTCTGGGACGCCGCGGACTACGAGCCGGGTCGGGCCCAGCGCAGCTTCGACAAGCAGTTCGTCCGGGACTTCCTCGAGACCCTCGACTGGGACAAGCGGGCGCCCGGCCCCGAATTGCCGCCGGACGTGGTCAGCGGCACCCGCGATCGGTACGTCTCGGCCTTCGAAACGCTGACCGGCGGCAGCTTCGCGCGGTACCTTGGAGAGGACGTGATCGGCCAATGACCGCCCAGCTCGCCTTCCGGTTCGCCGTCAACGTGGCGCCGCGGCCCGGAATTCTCGATCCCCAGGGTCGGGCCGTCGAACAGAGCCTGCCGCACCTCGACGTGACCGGCGTCTCGGCCGTCCGGGTGGGCCGGCGAGTGGAGCTGACCGTCGCCGCGTCTGACGAGGCGGCCGCGCGCATCGTCGTCGACCGCCTGGCCTCCGAGCTGCTGAGCAACCCGTTGATCGAGGCCTATTCGGTGGAGCTGCTCGCGCCCGGGACGGCCGCGCCATGAGGATCGGCGTCGTCGTGTTCCCGGGCTCCAACTGCGACACGGACACGCTGCGCGGCCTCGAACTCGCGGGCGCGGAATCGGTGGCCCTCTGGCACGAATCGCCCGACCTCCAGAACGTCTCGGCCGTGGTGCTGCCGGGCGGTTTCGCCTACGGCGACTACATCCGCGCCGGCGTCATCGCCCGCTTCTCGCCCGTGATGCGGTCCGTGGCGGACTTCGCCGGTCGCGGCGGCCTCGTCCTCGGGATCTGCAACGGGTTCCAGGTGCTGGCCGAGGCGGGCCTCGTGCCCGGTGCGCTGCTGCGGAACCGTTCCTTGCACTTCGCCGGTCGCGAAGTGGCCATCGCCGCCCAGACGGGCCGCGGCCCGTTCACGCACGGACTGCCCGTGGGACGCCCGTTGAAGATGCCAGTCGCCCATGGCGAGGGCTGCTACTTCGCGGACGAGGCGACGCTCGACGAGCTCGAGGCGGCCGGCCAGGTCCTGTTCCGATACGTGGACGCGGCGGGGCGGGTCGCGGCGGATCCCGACGACCCGGCCAACCCGAACGGCTCCCTGCGCGGGATCGCGGGCGTCTCGAACCGTGCCGGCAACGTGGCCGGGCTCATGCCGCACCCGGAGCGGGCCGCCGAAGCCGTCCTCGGCTCGGCGGACGGGATGCTGATCCTGCGGGCGCTCGTCGAGAGTGCCGGCGCTGCCGGGGCTCTCCCGGCCGGAGCCGGCGTGGCCCCGGTCGAGGTCCTCGCCCGATGATCGAGGCCAACGTGAGCCCCGACGGCAGTCGCGGCCGCCGGCGGCGACGGCGGCCCGGTCCCGACCGTCCCGGCGCCGCCTGTGCCACTCCACCGGCAACTCGGCGTCACCGACGAGGAGCTCGGCGCGATCGGCGACCGCCTCGGCCGACCGCCGAACGACCTCGAGCTCGCGATCTTCTCGGTCATGTGGAGCGAGCACTGCTCGTACAAGAGCTCGAAGCCACTGCTCCGGACGCTGCCGACCGCCGGCGCGGGAGTCGTCGCCGGACCCGGTGAGAACGCCGGCGTCATCTCGATCGGGGACGGCCTGGCCGTGGCGTTCAAGATCGAGTCCCACAACCACCCGAGCGCCGTCGAGCCCTACCAGGGGGCCGCGACCGGCGTCGGCGGCATCCTGCGGGACATCTTCACGATGGGCGCGCGCCCGATCGCCGTCCTCGATGCCCTTCGCTTCGGCGACCCGTCGGACCGGCGCACGCGGCACCTGGTCAACGGCGTGGTCGGGGGCGTCGGCGGCTACGGCAACTGCGTCGGCGTTCCGACGGTCGGGGGCGAGCTCGTCTTCGACCCGAGCTACCAGGCCAACCCCCTCGTCAACGTGATGGCCATCGGCCTCCTCGACCTCTCGCGTCTCACCCTCGCGGCGGCACCGGGCCCCGGCAACCTCGTGATCCTGTTCGGCTCGGCGACCGGCCGGGATGGGATCGGCGGCGCATCGGTCCTCGCATCCGCGACGTTCGGCGCCCAGGAGGCATCCAAGCGGCCGAGCGTCCAGGTCGGCGACCCGTTCGCCGAGAAGCTGCTGATCGAGGCCTCGCTCGAGCTGATCGAGCGGGGATTGGTGGCGGGCCTCCAGGACCTGGGCGCCGGCGGGATCAGCTGCGCAACCTCGGAGACCGCCGATCGAGCCGGCACGGGCATCCTGCTCGATCTCGACGCCGTGCCGCGCCGCGAGCCGGGCATGGCGCCGTTCGAGGTGATGATCTCCGAGTCCCAGGAGCGGATGCTGGCGATCGTCACGCCCGATCGCGAAGCGGCGGTCCGCGAGATCTGCGCCCGCTGGGGCCTGCCGTGCGAGGTGATCGGGCGCGTGACGGACGACGGCGACCTCGCGATCGTCGAAGGCGGCCTGACATCCGACGGCCGGGCGAATCCCGGCGCCGTCGAGATCGCCCGGATCCCGGCTGCCGCACTGACGAGCGACGCGATCGTGCACCAGCGCCTGGCCCAGGCCCCCGCGCGACGGCGAGCGGCGCCGGCGCCGGGCCTGCCCGACGAGCGCCCCCATGAGCTGCCCGAGCGGGGTATGGACCCGGGTCTCGTGCTGCTGGGCCTCCTCGGCAGCCCGAATCTCGCCAGCCGGCGCTGGGTCTTCGAGCAGTACGACAGCACGGTCCAGACGAACACGGTCGCCGGGCCCGGCCACGGCGCCGCGGTCCTGCGGGTCAAGGGCACGACCCGGGCCCTCGTGGCGACCACGGACGGCAACCAGGGGGTCTCGGCGCTCGATCCACGGCTGGGCGCTGCGATGAGCGTGGCGGAGGCGACCCGCAACGTCTCGATCACGGGCGCCCGACCGCTCGGCGTCACGAACTGCCTGAACTACGGCGACCCGACCCGGCCCGAGGCGTTCTGGCAGCTCCGCGAGGGTGTGGCCGGCCTGGCCGACGCGTGCCTGGCGCTGGACCTGCCGGTCACGGGCGGCAACGTCTCGCTCTACAACGAATCGCCGGCCGGGGCGATCGCGCCGACGCCCGAGATCGGGGTCGTCGGCCTGCTCGAGAACATCGAGCGCCTCGTCGGTCCGGCCTTCACGGCATCGGGCGACACGGTCATCCTCGTAGGCGAGGTCACCTCGGGCCTCGGCGGCTCCGAATACGCGCGCCTCGCCGGGGCGACCGGGGACGACGAGCCACCGGGCCTCGATCTGGCCCGGGAGGCGGCCCTCCAGCGCTTCGTCCGCGAGGCGATCGAGCGCGAGCTCGTCGCATCGGCCCAGGACGTGGCCGGCGGCGGCCTCGCCGTGGCCATCGCCGAGGCGGCGATGTGGGGCGATCTCGGGGCCCGACTCCGCTTGCCCGTGGCGGGTTCGCCGGCCGTGGAGCTCTTCGGCGAGAGCCCCTCGCGCCTCGTGCTGAGCTGCCGTCAACGCCACGCGCCGGCGCTCGTCCTGCTCGCCCGCCAATTCGGGCTGCCCGTCCAGGAGCTCGGGGCGACCGGCGGTGAACGGCTCGTGATCGAGTTGACGGGGGAGGGCGCGACGGGTGCCGCCGAAGCCCGTGGTTCGCGCGTCGCGGATGCCGTCGACGTCCCGATCGCCGACCTGCGCCATGCCTGGGAGCACGGCCTGCCGCGGGCGCTCGGCCTCGAAGCCGGCCCTGGGCCGCGCAGTGCGCCGAATTCCGGCGCGGCCGCGGGCCCGCCAGCCGGCCAGGAGGACTGACGGCATGTGCGGCGTCTTCGGGGCGGTCGTTCCGGCGGGCAGCGGCGTCGAGGCCGCCCAGGTCGCGGCGCTCGGCCTCTTCGCACTCCAGCACCGCGGCCAGGAATCGGCCGGCGTGGCGGTCAGCGACGGCGAGCAGCTGATGCTCTACAAGGATCTCGGGATGATCAGCTCCGTCCTCGACGAGCGGCGGCTGCCGAGCCTGCGCGGCCGGCTCGCCATCGCTCATTGCCGCTACTCGACGACCGGCTCCACGATCTGGGAGAACGCCCAGCCGACGTTCCGGCTCGGGCCGCGGCGGGCGATCGCGGTCGGCCACAACGGCAATCTCGTGAACACGAGGGAGCTGCTCGGCCGGCTGTCGGGCGGCAGGGCGCGACTCCCCGCCAGCACGGACACCGAGCTGCTGACGGCCCTGCTCGCCGACGACCCGGCCGAAGACCTCGTCGCGGCGCTCCAGAACGTGCTGCCGACGGTGCGCGGCGCCTACAGCCTGGTCATCCTCGACGAGCGGCGGGTCATCGGTGTCCGCGATCCGTTCGGCTTCCGCCCGCTGGTCCTCGGCCGGCTGCCGCTCGATGCCGATCGTGTCACGACACCCGGGCTGTGGGGCGACGACTCCGAACAGGGCTGGGTCCTGAGCTCCGAGACGGCCGGCCTCGACATCGTGGGCGCCGAGTACGTCCGCGACGTGGAACCGGGTGAGATCGTCGTCCTCGAGGAGGGCCGCGAACCGCGCTCGATCCGATTCGCCGAGGCGAAGCCCGCCCTCTGCGTCTTCGAGCTGATCTACTTCGCCCGCGCCGACTCGTACATGGAGGGCCGCAACCTCTACGAGGCCCGCCGCAAGATGGGCATGCAGCTGGCCCTCGAGCACCCGGTCGAGGCGGACTTCGTCATGCCGGTGCCCGATACGGGCGCACCGGCCGCGGCGGGCTTCGCCGAGGCATCCGGCCTGCCATACCGCGAGGGCATGGTCCGCAACCGCTACTCGGGCCGGACGTTCATCCAGCCGTCCCAGGCGATGCGCCAGCGCGGGGTCAGCGTCAAGCTCAACCCGCTGCGCGAGGTCGTCCGCGGCCAGCGCCTGGTCGTCGTCGACGATTCGATCGTCCGCGGCACGACGACCAAGCAGATCGTCGCGCTCCTGCGAAAGGCGGGCGCGGCCGAGGTCCACGTCCGGGTCAGCGCCCCGCCGATCTTCAACCCGTGCTTCTACGGCATCGATACGCAGATCGAGACCGAGCTGATCGCGGCCAACCACACGCTGCCCGAGATCCGTGACTTCATCGAGGCCGATTCATTGGCCTACCTCTCGATCCGTGGCGTGCTCGCGGCGCTCGAGCTGCCGTACGAGCAGTTCTGCTTCGCCTGCTTCGACGGGCGCTATCCGGAGCCCGTGCCCTACGACGTCGCCAGCCGCAAGTTCCTGCTGGAAGAGGGGCCGGGCGACGCAGGATTGCCGCAGGTCCTCGCCACGCATGGCTGAAACCTCGGGCGGATGGCGTCGCGGAGCTCCGCCTCCGGCCTCGGTGGGCGAGTGTCTCGATCGCGTTGTGGTTGCCGGTTCATCCGGCGGACCAGCCCGTGGCTGATCGCTCGGCCTACGCCCGGAGCGGCGTTGATGTCGCCGCTGGCGAGCGCGCCGTCGAGCTGATGCGGGCCGCCGTCGAATCGACCCGCCGGCCGGAGGTCGTCGGAGGGCTTGGCGGGTTCGGGGCCGCGGTGGCGCTGCCGCCGGGCATGCGCGAGCCGTTGCTCGTGAGTTCGACCGATGGAGTTGGCACGAAGACGGCGATCGCGGCCGCACTCCACCGCTACGACACGATCGGCATCGACCTCGTCGCCATGTGCGCGGACGACGTCGTCTGCTCGGGGGCCGAGCCGCTCTTCTTCCTCGACTATGTCGCCGTCGGCCGGGTGGTCCCGGAGGGCGTCGCGGAGCTCGTCGATTCGATCGCCGCCGGCTGCCGCCAGGCCGGCTGCGCCCTCGTCGGGGGTGAGACGGCCGAGCACCCTGGCCTCATGGACCCCGAGACCTTCGACCTGGCGGGCTGCTGCGTCGGCGTCGTCGAGCGCGACCGGGTCATCGACGGTTCGTCAGTCGAGCCGGGTGACGTGATCGTCGGCCTCGGTGCCAGCGGACTGCACGCGAATGGCTTCTCGCTCGTCCGGTCGCTGATCGCCCAGTACGACCTCGACCTGGCGCTGCCGTACCAGGCCCAGCTGCATCGGAGCCTCGGCGATCGGGCCCGCGACCGAGCCATCAACGCCGAGCCGGACCACGCCATGGCGACGCTCGGCGAGGTGCTGCTGACGCCGACCCGCATCTACGCGAGGACGGTCCTCGCGGCACGCGAGCGGCTGCTCGGCCGCGGGTTCGATCTCCACGCCGTGGCCCACATCACGGGCGGCGGGCTGCCCGGCAACATTCCGCGCGTCCTGCCCAGTGGCCTCGGTGCGGCCGTGGACCCGGCGGCCTGGCCCATGCCCTCGGTCATGCGCCTGTTCGGGGCGCTCGGCGGTCTCCAGGACGACGAGCTCCGGGCGACATTCAACGGCGGGGTCGGGATGGTCCTCGTGGTCACGCCTGCGGCGGTGCCGGAGCTCATCGACGAGTTGCTGCGGACCGGCGTCCCGGCCTGGCCGATCGGGCGGGTCGTCCCGATGGACGAGCTCGACGGCCGGCGGTACGTCGAGGTGGGCGCGGGCGCGAGCGACGGCGCCGTGATCGCGTCGACCGGGACGTCCGGCCAGCGGATCCGATGACGTCGCCAGGCCGTCCGCCACGCCGGATCGCCGTCGGCGTGTCCGGCACCGGCTCGAACCTGCGGGCGCTTGGTGCTGCGGCGGAGGATGGGCGGCTCGGCGCGAGCATCACGCTCGTCTTCGGCGATCGGCCGTGCGCGGGACTCGACTGGGCAGCGGAGCAGGGGATCGACACGGCCCTGGTCCCGGCCGCCCCCGCCGGCGACGCGGCCGGTCGAGCGGAAGAAGACCGCATCCTCGCCGAGACGCTGCGGGCCGCGGGGCCCGACCTGGTCGTCCTCGCGGGCTACATGCGGATCCTCGGCCCCGCGACCCTGGCGGCCTTTGCCGGCCGCATCGTCAATACCCATCCCTCGCTGCTGCCGGCGTTCCCGGGCGCCCATCCGGTCCGCGACACGCTGGCCGCCGGGGCGACGGTGACCGGTGCGACGGTCCACCTCGTGGACGAGACACTCGACGGCGGCCCGATCCTCGCCCAGGAGCGGGTCACGGTGCTGCCGGGCGACGACGAGGCGGCGCTCCACGAACGCATCAAGGCCGTCGAGCGGCGGCTCCTGCCGCGGGTCGTGGCGGAGCTGCTGGCGGCGAGTGCGCCGGCGGTCGACGAACCAGCGGCCGCCGATGCTCCGGCCCGGGACGCCGGCACGGCCGGGGACGACGTCCCAGCCCAGCCAGCGGGCGCAGGGTGGCGCCCGTGACCGAGGCGGCAGGAAGCGGGGAGGCGCGACGAGTGCGGCGCGCCCTGCTGGCCGTCTACGACAAGTCAGGGCTCGTGCCGTTCGCCACGGCGCTGGTCGGTCTCGGGTTCGAGCTCGTCTCCACGGGCGGAACGGCCCGGCTGCTCCGCGAAGGGGGGCTGGCCGTGACGGACGTGGCGGCCGTCACCGGGTCGCCCGAAATGCTCGACGGCCGGGTCAAGACGCTCCACCCGGCGATCCACGCAGGGATCCTCGCGGACCTGCGGCGGGCCGACCATCGCGATCAGCTGGCGGCGGCCGCAATCGAACCATTCGAGCTGGTCGTGGTGAACCTGTATCCATTCGCGGCGGCGGCCGAGCGACCGGGCATCACGCTCGACGAGCTGATCGAGGAGATCGACATCGGCGGGCCGACGCTGATCCGTGCCGCGGCCAAGAACCACGCCTCGGTCGCGGTCGTGACCTCACCCGCCCGGTATGCGGCGGTCGCCCGCGCACTCGCGGAGCCGGGCGGCATCCTGGCCGGCCTGCGAGCGGCGCTGGCCATCGAAGCGTTCCGCCACACCGCCGCCTACGACGCCCGGATCGCGCTCGAGTTGCCGGGACGGATGGCGGCCGAGGGTGTCAGCCTGCCCGACGAGGCTGGGCTGCCCGGTGCCACCGATCCGTTCCCGGACAGCCTGACGATCCCATTCGTCAAGGTCGAGACGCTCCGCTACGGCGAGAACCCCCATCAACCCGCCGCTCGCTACCGGCGGCCGGGGACGCCGGCCTGGTCCGGGCCGTTCGCCGACCAGGCGGTCCAGCTCCAGGGCAAGCCACTCAGCTACAACAACGTCCTCGACGCGTCGGCCGCCTCCGCCATCCGGCGGCTGCTGCGTGGCCCGGCCTGCGTGATCGTCAAGCACACGAACCCCTGCGGTGCCGCGGAGCGCGACGATCTGCTCGCCGCCTGGGACGACGCGCTGGCGGGCGATCCCGTGTCCGCGTTCGGCGGCGTCGTGGCATTCACCGAGCCCATCACGCCAGCGGTCGCGGAGGCGCTCGTCTCGATGTTCCTGGAGGTGGTCGTCGCCCCGGGCCCGTTCGACGAGGACGTCCTCGCCGTGCTGGCCCGCAAGCCCAACCTGCGCGTCATCGCCGACGCGGCCCCGCCGGCCAGCAATCCGCCCCTTGTCGCCGATCCACTGGCGAGCCTCCGGACCGCCGGCGGGGCGGTGCTCGTCCAGGCACCCGATGTCGTCGCGGACGACCCCGAATCGTGGCGAACGGTCACGGCCCGGGCCCCGGACGATCGTGAACGCGCCGACCTGGACCTCGCCTGGCGCCTCTGCCGGGGTGTGGTCTCGAACGCGATCGTGCTTGTTCGCGACGGCCGGCTCATCGGCCTCGGCTCCGGCCAGACGAGCCGGGTGGATGCTGCTCGCCAGGCCGTCGAGAAGGCTCGCTCGATTGCCGGCCAGGACGCGCTGGCCGGCGCCGTCTGCGCCTCGGACGCCTTCTTCCCGTTCCCCGACGGCGTCGAGGCCTGCCTCGCCGGGGGTGTCACGGCCTTCGTCCAGCCGGGTGGCTCGGTTCGGGACGCGGAGGTCGTGGCGGTGGTGGACGCGGCCGGCGCGGCGATGCTCACGACCGGGGTCCGCCACTTCCGGCACTGAATCATCGGGCCGTGGGCCGCGGGGCTTCTCGCCGTCGGATGAGCACGCTGTGCTCCTTGTCCAGCTGAAATGCGATCCTCTTCTGTCGCCTGAGCACGACCCGGAGCGCCGTGTGCTCACACGACGCCAACAAGGTCACAACCGGCGGCTACGGTCTGTCGGGTGCTCAAACGACGGTTTGCCGCTCAGTCCGACGAGTGCGGCCGCACAACCCTTGACGGGCCAGCCCGCCGGCCCACAATCGCCGACACAGGGAGGGTCACCGTGAGCCAGGGCTTGAGCAACGAGGAAGTCGTGCGCCGGTACGGGGCGGCGTCGGCGGCCGCCGACCTCGCCGAGCTGGCGCGGCTGCGGCATCCCGACTGGAGCGTGGACTGGCCGCAGTCGGGGGAGCATGTGGCCAGCAGCGAATCGTTCGCCGCGATTCTCGCCCGCTATCCGGGCGGGCGGCCGGTCACCCAGATCGAGCGAATCGTCGGCAGCGAGGACCATTGGGTCGTCACGGCCGGCAACACGATCCTGCGGGTCGTCGGGAGCGGCGATTCCTGGTGGACGACCTACCGGATCACGGACCCGGACGGCACCGAGTACCACTGCATCGATCTCATGCAGATCCGTGACGGCAAGGTCTTCCACGAGACGGTCTACTGGGCGCCGTCGTTCGAGGCACCCGCCTGGCGGGCGCCCTTCGTCGAACGCGCGGAGCCGGCGAAGCCCTGAGGCAGGTCGCGTCCGTCGCGCCCCCGGCGGCTGCTACGATCGCGGTTCCATGAGTGACCGCCAGCGCTACTACCTGACCACGGCCATCGCGTACCCGAATCACCCGCCCGGGCTGCACACGCTCTACGAGGTCATCGGGGCCGACGCGATCGCGCGCTGGCACCGGATGATCGGCGACGATACGCGGTTCCTGACCGGCACCGACGAGCACTCGGTCAACATCCACGAGCGCGCCAGGGACCTGGGCCGGGGCACGCGGGAATTCGTGGACGAGATGGTCGGGCTGTTCACGGTCGCCGAAAACTCGCTCGACATCACCCCCGACCGCTTCATCCGGACCACCGACCCGGACCACCGCCGCGCCTCGCAGGAGATGGTGTTGCGAGCCTGGCGGAACGGGGACGTCTACCTGGGCACGTACGAGGGCTGGTACTGCCCGAACGAGGGGTTCCGCAACGTCAGCGACCTCATCGAGGACTCGACCGGCTTCCACTGCCCGAACCATCCGGACGTGCCGCTCCAGTGGCTGAAGGAGCGCAACTGGTTCTTCCGGCTGTCGGCCTACCAGGAGCGACTCGAGCGACACTTCGCTGATCATCCGGGCTGGGTCCAACCGGACTATCGCCGCAACGAGATGCTGGGCTTCATCCGCCAGGGCCTCGAGGACATTTCGATCAGCCGGGAGACCCTCGATTGGGGGATCCCGTTCCCGATCCGCGAGGACGGCTCGCCCGCGGTGCTTCCGGATGGCTCACCGGATCCGGGGGCCGGGGTCATCTACGTCTGGTTCGACGCCCTCATCAACTACATCACCGGGGCCGGGTTTCCGGACGACCCGGCGGAGTTCGCCAAGTGGTGGCCGGCCGACCTTCACGTCATCGGCAAGGACATCAACCGGTTCCACACGATCATCTGGCCGGCGATGCTGATGAGTGCCGGCCTCCCGCTGCCACGGCTCGTGTGGGTCCACGGACACCTGTTGCTCAAGGGCGAGAAGATGAGCAAGAGCCGCGGCAACTTCTTCGAGCCGGCGGACATGGTGGCGGCCCTCGGGTCGGATGGGGCGCGCTACGTCACGCTGCGTGAAGTCGCCTTCGACCGCGACACCGAGGTCTCGTGGGACTCGTTCGTGCGGCGCTACAACGCCGACCTCGCGAATGACTTTGGCAATCTCGTCAATCGCACCGTGACGATGGCCGGGCGCTACCTCGACGGCCAGCGGCCGGAGCCGTCCTCCGACGGCTCCCTTGCGGCCGAATGGACTCTGGCCCTCGGCAACTACCGCGACAAGCTTGACGGGCTCCTGTTGCACGATGCCCTGGCCGCGCTGTGGGACTTCGTTGGTGCCGCGAATCGCCTGGTCGACTTCGAACAGCCATGGGTGCTGGCCAAGGCGGCCAAAGCGGGCGATGCCGACGCGGCCGAGCGGCTCCGCGGCGTGCTCGGCGACCTCGTGGAGGCCTGTCGTCTCCTCGCCCTGGCAGCGGCGCCCTTCCTGCCGGCCACGGCCCCACGGGTCCTGGCCCAGCTCGGTCATGCGTATCCGTTCGGCGCGGACGGCAACGGCGGGCCGCCGCTCCTCGGCGAGTTGCGCTGGGGGGCCTGGGCCGGTCGATCCGGCGCTCTCGGCGCGGCGGAGCCGCTCTTCCCGCGCCTCGAGGTCGAAATCGCGGCCCCCTGATCGTGGATCTGGCGATGGCGGCGTACGCTGCTGGCCCACCGTGGATCAGGGAGGACAATCGAGATGGCACGTGGCGACATCACGCACATCGAGTTCCCGGCGGACAACATCGATCGGGCCAAGGGCTTCTACGAGGCGGTCGCCGGCTGGACCCTCTCGGAGATGGAGGGATTCCCCGACTACTGGATGTTCTCGACGGGCGAGGGACGCGGCGGCGCGATCGGCAAGCGGGGCGTGAACACGAGCACGGTGATCCGGACCTACATCAACGTCCCGGCACTCGAAGCGGCCGTGGCGGCGGCCGAAGCCCACGGCGGCAAGCTCGTGCAACCGCCGACGGCGATCCCCGGCATGGGCCGGTACGCGGCCGTCCTCGATTCCGAAGGCACCGAGATCGGGCTCTGGGAAGATCCGGCCGGTTGACCGCGGGCGTCGGCGAGCCGTCCCTCGGAGCCACCGGGCGCCGATCCGCTGCGGCTCGCGGACTGACCCCTCATCGCGGTCCCGCCGGGCGTCGCCGGTCCGGCGTGCCGCGGCCTCCCGCTTCGCGGCGCCGATCGGGGAGCGGCCTCTGCGGCCCGGGCCCCGGTCATCTTCCGCGGCAGGCTTGATGCGGCTCGTCGATAGCCACTGCCACCTCCAGGCCGACCGGTTCGCGGCGGACGCGGACCAGGTCATCGGGGCCGCCCGCCTGGCCGGCGTCGAGCGAATCCTCGTGCCGGGCTGGAACGTGGCCTCGTCGGTCGAGGCGCTGGCGCTGCTCGACCGATTCGGCTGGCTCGACGCCGCCGTGGGCGTCCATCCACACGATGCCGCGAGCGTCGATGACGCCGGCTGGGCTGCGATCGTGGACCTGGCCGGCGATCCGCGCGTCGTGGCGATCGGGGAGACGGGCCTCGACTTCGACCGGCTGTTCTCGCCGGCCGACGTACAGCGAGCGAACATCCGGCGCAATCTGGCGCTCGCGCTGGCGACGGGCAAGCCGGCCATCCTGCACTGTCGCTCCGCGGCCGGTCGTCGCGACGCCCAGGACGCGCTCGTCGACGAGCTGGCCCGCGCGGGCGTGGGCGACGACCGCTGGCGCGCGGCCTTCGGCGATCGACCCGCCGCGATCGTCCACTCGTTCTCCGGGCCGGCCGACTACGCCGCGGCCGTCGTCGCGCTGGGACTGGCGGTGTCGTTCAGCGGCCTTGTCTTCCGGGCCGGCGAGGAGTCGAGTCGGGCCGCGGCCGCGCTCTGCCGGCCGGATCGCATCCTCGTCGAGACTGATTCGCCGTTCCTGGCGCCGCCCGGCGCACCCCGCCGGCGCAATGAGCCCGAGTGGGTCCGCGTCACGGCTGCCTGGCTGGCGGCGCAGCGCGGGATGACCGAGGCCGCGCTGGGCGACGCCGTCGTGGCGAGCTACGACCTCGCGTTCCGGCGGCCGGCGATCGGCAGCGGCTGAGGCGATCGGAGCCGGGCTCGATTGGCCCGCCGGTCGCGGGCTGGCCTACTCGAACGGGCCGGCCTCGTTGCTCCAGAAGTCGATCAGGTCCGACCAGGACTTGAGGCGGTTCGAGACATAGCCGATGACGAGCAGGTGGTCGTTGGTCCATTCGATGTCGCGATACCGGAGACCCGTGCTCGACGCGGTGTGCTCGCGACACTGGATCCGTCCGCCGGGCTGATCGTCGATCTTGTAGTCCGACTCGTAGTTCGCCTTGGCACACGTCCCGCCGGCCACCGGCTTCGTCTGTGACCGTCCCAGGTCGCGGTCGTACGCCGCCTGCATCGCGACCGCGGTCCCGAATGACGTATAGGTGAACGGCAGGTCATCGGCGCCGCAGGTCACCGAATCGATCTCGGTGGCGTAGATCTGCCGCGTGCGCTCGCAGGAGTCCCGGAAGTCGGCCTTGGCGTAGCTGATGAGGAGCGCTTCGGCGTCATTGGGGAAGTCGGCCTCGGCCGAGGCCGACGGCACGGCCGAGGCCGACGGCACGGCCGAGGTCGTCGGCACGGCCGAGGTCGTCGGCACGGCCGAGGTCGTCGGCACGGCCGAGGTCGTCGGCTCGGGTGGGGCGGGCGGCGTCGGCACGGGCGTCGGCGCCGGCGTGGGTGCTGCCGTCGGGGCAGCCGTCACGACCGGGGGCGCCGTCGGCGCGGCCGTTGGCGGTGTCGTCGCGACAGGTGCGGCGGTGCTGGCCGCCGGCGCGGCCGACGAGATTCCGGTCGTACCGGTGCTGCTGCAGGCTGCCAGCAGAAGCGCCGCGCCGACGATGCCGCCGGCTGCTCGCAGATTCACGGCCCCCTCCTCGTGTTCGTGGCGGAACGCGGGTGCGCGGGTCGCAGGAATCCGGGTGGCGGTCGACCACCCACGGAACCCCTCCGTGGCGGGATGATGTGCAAGCCGGGACGGCTCCGTCAAGACCCGATCGGCCGGCTCGTGGCCAGCTGCCCCGACCCGTTTCCGCTTGACATCGCGGGGCGCGCTGGCTTACTGTATTGGCACTCTCCCATCGAGAGTGCCAAGCGGACGAGTTGACCCCAGGTCCAGTCGGTCCCGCAAGCCCGGGAAACCGGCCGAACATCGCGACCCGCGACGAGCCCCGTGCACCATGGGCGCCGCGGAGGGTCCGGGGTTGCATGCCGCTCCCAGCGTCAGATGTGCGGCGGCCCGATCCGCCCGAATCAACATGGCGGCAGTGCCGCCGTCTGCAGGAGGAGTTGCACGTTGGCCACTGCCAGTGCGAGCACCAAGAAGCTGCGCCCGCTGGGCGACCGCGTCGTCATCAAGGCGACGGCGCGTGAAGAGATGACCAAGAGCGGGATCGTCCTGCCGGATACCGCCAAGGAGAAGCCCCAGGAGGGCACGATCCTCGCCGTCGGGCCGGGTCGCATTCTCGACGACGGCAAGCGCGAGCAGATCGACGTCCACGAGGGCGACAAGGTCCTCTACGCCAAGTACGCCGGCACCGAGTTCAAGGTCGACGGCGAAGAGCTGCTGATCATCAGCCAGAAGGACATCCTCGCGGTCGTCGAGGAATAGGCCTCCTTCCGCGACCACGAAGCCCACATTCCGGAGGAACCAGCAAGTTGGCTAAGCAGATCGTCTTCGACGAGACCGCGCGTCGGTCTCTCAAGCGGGGCATCGACCGCCTCGCCGACGCAGTTCGCGTCACCATCGGCCCCAAGGGCCGCAACGTCGTCCTCGACAAGAAGTTCGGCTCACCGACCATCACGAACGACGGCGTCACCATTGCCCGTGACATCGAGCTCGAAGATCCCTTCGAGAACATGGGCGCCCAGCTGCTCAAGGAAGTCGCCACCAAGACCGACGACGTCGCCGGCGACGGCACGACCACGGCGGTCGTGCTCGGCCAGGCGCTTGTCACCGAGGGCCTCCGCGTCGTGAGCGCCGGCGCCAATCCGATGGTCGTCAAGCGCGGCATCGAGAAGGCCGTCGCGGCCATCGTCGACGAGATCAAGAGCACGGCCCGACCCGTCGACAATCGCGAGCAGATCGCGGCCGTCGCGGCGATCAGCGCGGCCGATCCGGAAGTCGGCGAGATCATCGCCGAGGTCATGGACAAGGTCGGCAAGGACGGCGTCATCACCGTCGAAGAGGGCCAGAGCCTGGGCCTCGAGAAGGAATACACCGAGGGCATGCAGTTCGACCGCGGCTACCTCTCGGCGTACTTCGTGACCAACGCCGATCGCATGGAAGCGGTCCTCGACAACCCGCTCCTGCTGATCACCGACAAGAAGATCTCCAGCGTCCAGGACATGCTCCCGGCTCTCGAGAAGGCCGTCCAGCAGGGCCGCCCGATGGTCATCATCGCCGAGGACGTCGACGGTGAGGCCCTCGCCACGCTCGTCGTGAACAAGCTCCGGGGCACCGTCTCGGTCCTCGCCGTCAAGGCGCCGGGCTTCGGCGATCGCCGCAAGGAGATGCTGCGCGACATCGCGATCCTGACCGGTGGCACCGTGATCAGCGAGGAGATCGGCCGCAAGCTCGACTCCGTCACGATCGAGGACCTCGGCACGGCGCGTCGCGTCGTCGCGACCAAGGACGACACGACCGTCATCGACGGCTCGGGTTCGGCCGACCAGATCAAGGCCCGCATGAGCCAGATCAAGGCCCAGATCGAGGACACCACCTCCGACTACGACAAGGAGAAGCTCCAGGAGCGTCTGGCCAAGCTCTCCGGCGGCGTGGCCGTGATCAAGGTCGGCGCGGCCACTGAGGTCGAGCTCAAGGAGAAGAAGCACCGCATCGAGGATGCGCTCTCGACGACCCGTGCGGCCGTTGAGGAGGGCCTCGTCGCCGGCGGCGGCACCACGCTCCTGCAGGCGATCCCGGCGCTCGACAAGCTCCACCTCGGTGGGGACGAGCAGATCGGCGTGGACATCGTCCGCAAGGCCCTCGAGGCTCCGGCCCGCCAGATCGCCGACAACGCCGGCGAGCCCGGTGAAGTCGTCGTCGAGAAGGTCAAGAACCTGCCCAAGGGCCACGGCTTCGATGCCCTCAAGGGCGAGTACGGCGACCTCTTCGAGCGCGGCATCGTCGATGCGGCGAAGGTCACCCGGTCAGCGCTGCAGAACGCGGCGTCGATCGCGGCCATGGTCCTCACGACGGAGACGCTCGTCACGGACGTCCCTGAGCGCGAGAAGGCCGGCGCCGGCGCCGGCGGCCACGGCCACGGCGGCCCTGGCGACATGGACTTCTAGACAGAGCCAGAACAACGCCCCCGAGGCCCTCGGCCCCGGGGGCGTTTCGATTCCCGGAACCGGCCGTGCCCGTGCGGCGTCCAGCCCCTCAAGCGGCCTCTGGGCCGCCGGAGGTGTCGCCCGCGGCCTGCTGTGGCAGTGTCGGCCGCGGGCGCATCGTCACCGCCCGGTCGTCGCCATTCGTCGCATTGACAGGAGGACGTTCCGACCGGCACCCTTCCAGCGGCATCGGCCGGCCCCTCGGCTCTGAGATGCCCCGTCGCGTCGCGCGACGAAGCCCAATTCCGGAGGTACGCATGGTTCGCCGCTTACTCGCCCTGGTGGCCGTCACGATGCTCGTCCTTGGCGCCTGCACCAGTGCCGCTTCCACGGCGCCTGCGCTGACCGACCCCAAGGACATCCTGTCGCAGAGCGTCGCGTCGCTCAAGGACGTCAAGTCGTTCCATCTCCAGGCCGACATCACGGGCCAGCTCAAGCTGGACCTCACGGGCAGTGGCTCGGCCGGGACGATCGACCTCAAGGGCACCACGATCAGCGGCGACGTCGACATCGCCAACAAGAAGGCCCACCTGACCTTCTCGGCGCCGGGCCTCTTCGGCGCCAGCGGTGACCTCATCGTCATCGGCGACACGAGCTACGTGAAGATCAGCCTCCTCGGCGACAAGTACACGAAGACCGTGTCCGACAACAAGGCCGATCCGTCCGCCTCGTCCGCCACCGACCCGCAGACCATCATCAACGAGGTCAAGAAGGCGCTCGATGGGCTGACGACGGCGCCGGTCAAGCTGGCCGACGAGAAGTGCGGCGACCAGGACTGCTACCACATCCAGCTGACCCTGAATGCCAGCGACGTCTCTGGCGCGGTCGGCTCGGCGGCCCCCAGCGGGCTGACGGGCAGCGGCACGGTTGACGTCTGGGTCCAGAAGAACAACCTCCACCCGGCCAAGATCACCGCTGTGATCAACGCCGGCGACACCGGCACGATCAACGTGACCGTGACGCTGTCCGGGTACGACCAGCCGGTCACCATCACGGCCCCGCCTGACGATCAGGTGGCCACCCCGGCTCCGAGCTGAGCCCGTCGAGCTTCGCTCGCTGAGTCGTTTCGACGACGGCCCGCCCGGGTTTCCTGGGCGGGCCGTTCGATTCCGCGGCGGACGAAAGGCCCCCGATGCCGCCCAATTCGGGATCATCCACGAGGCGTTTGACGCGCCCGCCGAGTGGCCTTTGAATCAACCGGGATTGGTGCGGGCTCCGCCCGCTGGCCGCGATGCAAGGTTCAGGTCATGTCGGGACTGGGAACGGAAACTCGAACGCTGCGATTGTTGGCCCTGGCGATGACCCTCGGCGCACTGGCCATGGGCATCGCCGGCTGCGGCTCCGAATTCACCAATCCGGCCAGCCCGATCGCCTCGAATGCGACCAGCGCGGCCTCGGCCGCCCCCGGCTCGCCCTCACGGTCCGTCACGGTCGTGCCGAGCCCTTCCCCTTCGGGCTCGCCAGCTCTGTCGCCATCGTCCGCCCCGACCGCCACAATCGCCCCGACTGCAGCACCATCGGTGGGGCGCCTCCGGCTCGGGACGCTGGCGGCCGGGACCTACGCCTCGAGTCTTCTTCGCCCGCGGCTGACCCTGACGATCCGGGCTGGATTCGGGCTGCGGGCCGAGGCGGCCGACTATGTCTGGCTCTCAGTCGGCAGCGGGCGGCGGGCACCGGAGATCGCGGTCATGCGGGTGGCTCGGGCCGGGGTGATCGACGCCCTCGTCGGGCGAGCGGGTCTCAACGTCGGCGCGCCGCTGTCGATGACGGTCGCCGGGTTCCCGGCACGAGCGGTGGACCTGTCACGCGCCGGGACTGCGGTCGGCGACAGCCGCATTGTCGACACCGCCAGGACCACGTACTTCGTTTTCCCGCCCGGAACAACGGGGCGGTTGATCGAGCTGACGGTCAACGGCAGCCCGGTGGTCATCCTCTACGACGCCCAAGCCGCCGCGTTCGCGAGCTTCAGCAAGATCGCCCAGCGAGTCGTGGCGTCGCTGCAATTCCCGACGTAGGCGAGCCGGCCAACAGGCTGACCGACCGGGCCTGGCGAAACTGCCGGTGCAGGGTCGCCACGTACAATGGAGTGGTGAGTCCCGCGACCGGTCGCAGCCGGCGTCAGGCCCCGCCCGGGCCCCCCGACGAACCGACTGAGCTTCCCGACACGTGGCTGCTGCCCGAGACCGAAACACCAGCTGAGCCGGCGTTTCTGACCGAGGAGCTGCCGCTTCCGGCCGACCCCGACCGGCCAGGCCGAGGAAGCCTGGCGGCCGCGGCTCGAGCGGCGGCGGAAACCGTCGAGGAAGGGTCGGAGGAGGCCGCTGCCCGCGCCGCCCGCGGCCGCGGCATCGCCGCCCTCGAAGCCGAGATCCTCTCCCGCCTGAATCCCGAGCAGGCCCGGGCCGTCACCACGACCGAGGGTCCGCTGCTGATCCTGGCCGGCGCCGGCAGCGGCAAGACCCGGGTCCTGGCCCATCGCGTCGCCTACCTGGTCGGCGTCCGCGGCGTCCGGCCGTGGCAGATCCTGGCCGTGACGTTCACGAATCGCGCCGCCGGCGAGCTGCGTGAGCGGATCATCAGCCTCGTCGGCGAGGCTGGCCGTGACGTCCAGGCCGGCACGTTCCACGCGATCTGCGCCCGGGTTCTGCGACGCGATGGAGCGGCGATCGGGATCGATCCGCATTTCTCGATCTACGACACGGATGACCAGCAGACGCTGCTCAAGCAGGTGCTGAAGGCCCAGGACATCCCGGCCAGCGGCGAATTCCGGCCGTCGGCCATCCTCGGGGCCATCAGCCGGGCCAAGAACGACATGGTCGACCCGGCCACGCTGGAGGAGCGGGCCGCCAATCGCTACGAGCGCATCGTCGGCCAGCTGGCCCGGACGTACCAGGCCCGGCTGCGAGCGGCCGGCGCGCTCGACTTCGACGACCTGCTGATCGAGGCGGTCCGCCTCTTCCAGGACGCCCCGCAGGTCCTCGAGCGCTACCAGGATCGCTGGCGCTACCTCCACGTCGACGAATACCAGGACACGAACCGGCCGCAGTACCTGTGGGTTCGGGCCCTCGCCGCGAAGCACCACAACCTGTGCGTCGTCGGTGACGACGACCAGTCCATCTACTCCTGGCGCGGCGCCGACCTGCGCAACATCCTCGACTTCGAGCGCGACGAACCCACGGCGACCGTGGTCAAGCTCGAGCAGAACTATCGGAGCACCCAGTTGATCCTCGACGCGGCCCACGCCGTCGTCTCGCGCAACACGGCCCGCAAGGACAAGAAGCTCTGGACCGAGAACGAGGGCGGCCGCCCGATCCAGCGCTTCGAGGCCTACGACGAGGAAGAGGAGGCGGAGTGGATCTCCCGCCAGGTCGACGCCCTCATCGGTGGCAAGGGCTCGCTCCTGACCCGGCGTGCCGACGACGAGGAGGGTCGCCTCCGGGCGCAGGACGTCGCGGTGATGTACCGGACGAACGCCCAGAGCCGGGCCATCGAGGAAGCGTTCCTGCGCTACGGCATCCGCTACCAGCTCGTCGGCGGGACGCGCTTCTACCAGCGCCGCGAGATCAAGGATGCCCTGGCCTACCTGCGGATCCTGCGCAACGACAGCGACGGCGTCAGCTTCGAGCGGATCATCAACGTCCCGGCCCGGGCGATCGGCGACAAGTCGATCGAAGCCCTGCGGGCGTTCGTGACGCGGCGCGAGGCGACGTACTGGGCGGCGATCCAGGCGGGCGGCGCCGGCGAGATCGACGACCTCGGGTCGCGGGCCCGGACGGCGCTGGCGGGCTTCGCCGAGCTGATTCGACGGCTGCGCGACCGGATCGGGATCCTGCCGCTGCCGGAACTGCTGGACGCGGTCCTCGAACAGTCCGGCTATCGGGCGATGCTGGCGGACGGCTCGGAGGAGGGTGAGGAGCGTTGGGCGAACCTGCTCGAGCTGCGCTCCGTCACGACCCGCTACGACGACCTCAGCCCCGAAGATGCGCTCGATCGCCTGCTCGAGGAGACGGCCCTCGTGGCCGACCAGGATTCCTATGCCGGCGAGAAGGACGCCGTCACGCTGATCACGCTCCACGCCGCCAAGGGCCTTGAGTTCCCGGTCGTCTTCATCGCGGGCATGGAGGAGGGCGTCTTCCCGCACTCGCGCGCGCTCGAGGACGAGAAGGAGCTCGAGGAGGAGCGCCGGCTCGCCTACGTCGGCATCACGCGCGCCAAGCGGCGGCTGTTCCTCTCGAATGCCTGGCGCCGGGCCACCTGGGGCATGGGCCAGATGTCGGTGCCGTCGCGGTTCCTGCTGGAGATCCCGGCCGAGCTGATGATCGGGCCGCACCTGGATCGCGACGATCGGGCCGCCGACGACACGGGACCGCTCGATCTCGACCTCGTGTTCGGCGCCCGCCGCGCGAACCGGTTCGGGACGCCGATCCGCTCGGCCGGTGGAGCTGCCTACCGGCAGGGGAGCGGGCGGCCGGGCGCTCCACCACCCGGCACCCCGTTCCAGCCGAGCCGCGACCTCGCCGCGAAGCGCCAGGCCTACGAATCGGGCGCGCCGTCAGGTTCGCTGGGTCGCCCGGCCGGCTCCGACGAGGACGCGGCCGTCGTCACGATTCCACGGGGCGGGCTGCCGCCGCGGCCCGGACCCGTCACGCTGCCGCGTCGCCCGATCGTGCCCGGCGAGCGCCAGTATCGCGACGGCGACCGGGTCCGCCACGGCCACTGGGGCGATGGCATCGTCGTCCAGTCGAAACTGACGCGCGACGACGAGGAGGTCACGGTCGCCTTCCGCGATTCGAACGTCGGCCGCCGGACGCTGCTCGCCAGCCTCGCCAACCTCGAGCTGATCGGCTAGCCGATGGCGCGGCGCGCGAAGGGTTCGGACGTGGCGACGCGATCGGACCCGAC
Source organism: uncultured Chloroflexia bacterium (assembly GCA_963716375.1). Lineage (GTDB taxonomy): Bacteria > Chloroflexota > Limnocylindria > Limnocylindrales > CSP1-4 > VGPE01. The sequence goes on from OY970306.1 coordinate 1,323,555, forward strand.
GGAGGTGCCGGTTCCCGCCGACCAGGCCGCAGGAGCCGGTCTGCCCGTCGCTGGCGCGGCGATCGCGACGGCCGCGGGCCTCTCGGCGGAGGCGGCCGCGGCCCATCACGAGGAGCTCGCGGTGCAGCTGCGGCGCGCCAACGCGGCCTACTACGAGAACGACGCGCCGGAGATCAGCGACGCCGACTATGACGCGCTGTTCCGCGAGCTCGTCGCCCTGGAAGCCGCCTTCCCGCAGCTCGTCACGCCCGATTCGCCGTCGCAACGCGTCGGGGGAGCGCCCGGCGGCACCTTCAGCGAGGTCCGCCACAGCCGGCCGATGCTCTCGCTCGGCAACGCCTTCAGCACGGACGAGCTGCGGGCCTTCGACGGCCGGGTCCGCAAGCTGCTCGGGCTCGCCCCGGCCCCGGAGCCCGCACCCGATCTCGCCTATGTCGCGGAGCTCAAGATCGACGGCCTCGCGATCTCGCTGCGCTACGAGCGCGGCCGGTTCGCCCAGGGCGCGACCCGCGGCGACGGGTCGACCGGCGAGGACGTCACGGCGAACCTGCGCACGATCTCGTCGATCCCGGCCCGCCTCGCCGAGCCTGCGGCCCTCGAGGCCCGAGGCGAGATCTTCATGCCGAAGGCCGAGTTCAAGCGGATCAACGAGGAGCGCGAGGAGGCGGGACTCCCGCTCTACGCCAACCCGCGGAACAGCGGGGCGGGTTCGCTGCGCCAGCTCGATCCCGAGGTCACGGCGCAGCGGCGGCTGGCCGGCTGGTTCTACCAGTTGATCGAGGATGGCCCGGTTGCCACGCGCCAGTCGGAGGCGCTCGATCGCCTCGGTGCGCTCGGCCTGCCCGTCAACCCGAACCGCGAGGTGGGGCTCGACATCGACGGGGTGATCGGCTTCCTCGAGCGCTGGCGCGACGCGCGGCACCAGTTGCCGTACGAGACCGACGGTGTGGTCGTGAAGGTCGATCGCTTCGACCAGCAGGAGCGGCTCGGCGTCGTGGCCCGGGCACCCCGCTGGGCGATCGCGTTCAAGTTCCCGCCCGAACAGGTCGAAACCGTCGTCGAGGACATCGTGCCGTACGTGGGCCGGACCGGGACCCTGACGCCCGTGGCGCACCTGGCCCCGGTCAAGGTCGCGGGTTCGACGGTCTCCCGGGCGACACTGCACAACCTCGACGAGGTGCGGCGCAAGGACATCCGCATCGGCGACCACGTGATCCTGCAGAAGGCCGGCGACGTCATCCCGGAGGTCGTCCGGCCGCTGGTCGAGCAGCGCACGGGCGCCGAGCACGAGTTCGAGATGCCTGCCACCTGCCCGGTCTGCGGGACGCCGATCGTCCGCGACGAGGGCGCCGTCCGCCATTACTGTCCCAACCTGACCTGCCCCGCTCGCGTCGGCCAGGAGTTCGGCCACTTCGTCGGCAGCATGGACATTGAGGGCGCCGGCTGGGCGGTGCTGACGCAGCTGCTCGAGCGGGGCCTGGTCAAGCGGCGCGGCGACTTCTTCCGCCTGAGCGTCGAAAACCTCGAATCGCTCGACCGCTATGCCCGCAAGAGCGCCGAGAATCTCTACGGCGAGATCCAGCGGGCGCGGGTCGGCCGGCCCATCGAGCGGATCATTGCAGCCCTCGGCATTCCGCAGGTCGGCTGGACGACCGCGCTCGAGATGGGTCGCTGGCTCGCCCGCGAGCTCTGGCCGGGGGACGACGAACCGATGGGCGGCCCCGACGGCTGGCTCGCTCGCGCTGACGCCTTTCTGCAGTCCACCGCGGCCGCCGGTCCGGAAGGGTTCGAACAGGTTCCCGGGGTGGGGCCGACCGTCGCCGCGGTCCTCGTGCGCTACTTCACCGACCCGGCGACGGCCGCGGTCCTGCCGGACCTGATCGAGGCGGGAGTCGAGCCAGCACGACCGGAGCCACCGCCGGCCCTCGGCGAGCCGGGCGCCGCGGGGCCGCTGGCCGGCAGGAGCGTTGTCGTGACCGGCACGCTGCCAGGGTTCAGCCGCGAGGAGGCCGAGGCGGCGATCCGCGCGGCGGGCGGCAAGGCCGCCGGGTCCGTGAGCGCGAAGACCGACTACCTGGTTGCGGGCGAGAACGCCGGCAGCAAGCTCGCCAAGGCCGAATCGCTTGGCGTCCCGATCCTCGACGAGGAGGGATTCCGCCGCCTGCTGGCGGGGGAGGCGCCCTCGGGGGATGACGGTGACGATGAGGGCCGGGCCCCTTCTGGCGAGGGGCCCGACGCCTCATGACCCGGTCGGGCTACTGGCTGCTCGTCACGGCTCTCCTCGTGTTCGGGTTCCTGACGGGCTTCAGCATCGGTGCGCCGTTCTTCCTGCTCGGTCTGACCCTGGCGGTTCTCGGCCCCCTGCGACACCACGACCGGGTCATCTGGCCGGCCGTGGCCGCGATCGGAGGCCTCAGCCTCGGCTACATCCTGTTCGCGCCGCTGACCTGCACCGCGTCGTCGACCGCCGGTGGCGTCTCGAACGTCGTCTGCTCGAGCATCCTCGGCGGGCCGTACTCGGGGACGGGGGAGTACGCTCCGCTTCTGGAACCGGCGCTGCGCGCCGGCGCGGTCGTTGCCGTCGTTGCGGCGATGGCCGCCTGGGCCGTCCTGTCCCTCGCCCGGCCCACCCGGCCGACAGCCGCGCCCTGATCGCGGGTCCCGGCCGGTATCATCGCCGCATGCCCCTCAGCCGGACCGACGTCGAACATGTGGCCCATCTCGCGCGACTCGGACTCGCGGAGGAAGAGCTCGCCCGCCTCGAGGGCCAGCTCAACCACATCCTCGAGCAGTACGAGATCCTGTCGCGGCTCGATACGGACGCGATCCCGCCGACCGCCCAGACGATTGAGCTCGAGAACATCCTGCGCGACGACGTGACCGCCCCGTCCCTGCCCGTCGAGGACGCACTCGCCAACGCTCCGGAGCGCGACGGCGACTTCATCGTCGTGCCGGCGATCCTCGGTGGTGGCTGACGTGGACGCTCCGACACCGGTCGAGCTGACCCGCCTCGCCGCCCATGAGATGGCCGCCGGGCTGCGGGCCGGGAGCTATTCCTCGCGCGAGCTGGCCACCGCCCACCTCGAGAACGCCGAGCGCCAGAACCACGCGCTCCATGCGTGGCTGACGATCGATCGCGACCGCGCGCTGGCGGAGGCCGACGCGGCGGATGCGCGCCTGGCAGCGGCTCGAGGGGCCGGCGGCCGCGAACTCAACGCCCTGCACCCCCTCCTCGGGGTCCCCGTCGCACTCAAGGACCTCGTCTCGATCCGAGGCGGCCAGGCGACCGCTGGTTCGAAGATCCTCAGCGGCTACCGGGCGCCGTACGACGCGCACATCACCGAACGGCTGCGGGATGTCGGGGCCGTCATCCTCGGCAAGACGAACATGGACGAGTTCGCGATGGGCTCGTCGACGGAGCACTCGGCGTTCGGCCCGACGGCGAATCCCTGGGCCCTCGACCGCGTCCCCGGCGGCAGCAGTGGCGGCTCGGCGGCCGCGGTCGCCGCGTTCCACACGCCCCTGTCGATCGGCACGGACACGGGCGGCTCCATCCGCCAGCCCGCGGCGCTCTGCGGCATCGTCGGCCTGAAGCCGACCTACGGCCGCGTCAGCCGCTACGGGATCATCGCCTTCGCCAGCTCACTCGACCAGATCGGGCCGTTCGCCCGCGACACCCGTGACGCGGCGCTGCTGCTGCACGCGGTCGCCGGCCGCGATGCCCGCGATGCGACTTCGGCGCCGGTCCCGGTGCCGGACGCCCTGCTCCGCCTCCCGAACGACCCGGATCGAGCGGCCGCCGCCCTGCGCGGGGCCCGCATCGGGCTGCCGCGCGAGTACTTCGTCGCGGGCATGGAGCCGGGCGTCGAGGCCCGCGTCCGCGAGGCCGTCCGGGCCCTCGAGGCCGCCGGAGCGATCGTCGAAGAAGTGTCGCTGCCCCACACCGAGTACGGCCTGGCGACGTACTACATCGTCGCTCCGGCCGAGGCGAGCGCGAACCTGGCCCGCTACGACGGCATCCGGTTCGGCCACTCGGCCCGCGGCGGCGACGTCATCACCAATTACCTGGCCACCCGCGGCGAGGGCTTCGGGGCCGAAGTGAAGCGCCGGATCATGGTCGGTACGTATGCGCTCTCGGCCGGCTACTACGACGCCTACTACCTGAAGGCCCAGAAGGTCCGGACGCTGATCAAGGCCGATTTCGATGCCCTCTGGGCGGCGGGCTACGACGCGCTCGTCGCGCCAACGAGCCCGACCGTGGCCTTCCGGTTCGGGGCCCGGATGTCAGATCCCGTCGCCATGTACCTCTCCGACGCCTGCACCCTGCCGGTGAACATGGCCGGGCTGCCCGGGCTCTCGATTCCCTGCGGGCTCTCGGACGGTCTCCCGGTCGGTCTCCAGCTGATCGGGGCGCCCTGGTCAGAGCCCGCGCTGCTCGGCCTCGGGCGCGGCTACGAGGCCGTCACCGCCACGGCCGACTGGCGCCGTCTCGAGCCGGCGGACCTGGCCCTCGCCGACGATCCCACCACGCCGAGCCCCGCCGATCGGGTCGCGGCCTCCACCGCGGCCTGATGAGAGGAGGTCGATCATGACGACACGCACGAGCCCGATCGCCGAGTTGCCGCTGCCCGATGACGGGAACCGCCCGAGCGACCGCGCGCCGCTGGCCGAACGGGCGCTGTCGCGCCGCGTCCGCGAGGTCCCGCCGTCGGGGATCCGCCGTTTCTTCGACATCCTCGCAACGATGACCGACGTCATCAGCCTCGGCATCGGCGAGCCGGATTTCGACACGCCGCCGCAGATCGTCGAGGCCGGGGTCCGCAGCCTGCAGTCCGGCCGGACCCACTACACCTCGAACTACGGCACGCTCGAGCTGCGGCGAGCCCTCGTGGCCCACCTCGAGCAGCGCTACGGCGTCAGCTACGACCCGCTCAAGGAAGTGCTCGTCACGGTCGGCGCCTCCGAGGCCGTCGATCTCGCGCTCCGGGCGACGTGCGACCCCGGCGACGAGGTGATCCTCCACGAGCCCTCGTACGTGGCCTACGCCCCGGCGGTCACGTTCGCCGGTGGATCGGTCCGGTTCGTCTCGACCAGGCTCGAGGACGACTTCGCGCTCGATCCGGCGGCCGTCGAGGCGGCGATCACGCCGCGCACGAAGGCGCTGTTCCTGGGCTATCCCTGCAACCCGACCGGCGCGGTCCTGCCGCCGGCCGTGCTGGACGAGCTCGCCCGGATCGCCGTGCGCCACGACCTGCTCGTCTACTCGGACGAGATCTACGACCGGCTGGCCTATGGCGACTACCGGCACCGCGCGCTCAGCGCGCTGCCCGGCATGCGCGAGCGAACGATCCTGATGGGCGGGTTCTCGAAGGCCTACGCGATGACCGGCTGGCGCGTCGGCTACCTCTGCGCTCCGGCCGGCATGCTCGAGGGGATCGTCAAGGTCCACCAGTACAGCATCATGTCGGCCCCGACGACGGCCCAGGATGCGGCGCTCGAGGCGCTGACGAGCGGCGAACCCGACGTTGAACGGATGCGCGCCGCGTATGACGGCCGGCGGCGACTGCTCGTGGACGGGCTCAACGCGGCCGGCCTGCGCACGTTCGAGCCGCGCGGCGCCTTCTACGCCTTCCCGCAGATCACCTCGACCGGCCTGACTTCCGAACAGTTCGCCGAGCTGCTGCTGAAGGAGGAGCGGGTCGCGGTCGTGCCGGGTGGAGCCTTCGGGCCGTCCGGCGAGGGCCACGTCCGAGCCTGCTATGCCACGAGCGAGGACGAGTTGCGCGAGGCCGTCGCCCGGATCACCCGGTTCGTCGGGCGGCACCGGGCCTGAGTGGGGTCGCCGCGATGACCGCACCAGCCGCCGCCGGCACCGGCGGAGCCCTGGACCGCTACGAGGCCGTCATCGGCATCGAGGTCCACTGCCAGCTGAAGACCGTCAGCAAGATGTTCTGTGCGTGCTCGACCGAGTACGACGGCGCGCCGCCGAACAGCCACTGCTGTCCCGTCTGCCTTGGCTTGCCAGGGGCCCTGCCGACGATCAACCGCCGCGCCGTCGAGCACGTCCTGGCAACCGGTTTGGCGATCGAGGCGACGATTCCGGACGCCACCCGCTGGGACCGCAAGAACTACTTCTACCCGGACCTGCCGAAGGGCTACCAGATCAGCCAGTACGACCTGCCACTCGCCTCGATGGGGCGACTGCCGATCGAGACATCGGCCGGTCCGTTCGTCGTCGAGATCACCCGCGCCCACCTCGAAGAGGACACGGCCAAGCTGATCCACGCGGCAGGGCCCGGTGGTGAGCGGGTCAGCCTGGTCGATTTCAACCGCTCCGGCGCGCCGCTCATGGAGATCGTGACGGAGCCCGTGATCCGGACGGCCGAGCAGGCCCGCCGCTATGCCGAGGAACTGCAGCTCGTGCTCCGGGCGATCGGGGCCTCGGACGCCGAGATGGAGAACGGCCAGATGCGGGTCGAGGCGAACGTGTCGCTGCGGCCGCGCGGCACGGAGCCGTTCGGGACGCGGGTCGAAGTCAAGAACATGAACTCGTTTCGCTCGGTGGAACGGGCGATCGACTACGAGATCGAACGCCAGGCGGCGGCACTCGACGCGGGCGAGATCCTCGTCCAGGAGACGCGCGGCTGGGACGACGGCCGCCAGGCGACCTACGTGATGCGCGCCAAGGAGTCGTCGCACGACTACCGCTACTTCCCGGAGCCGGACCTGCCGCCACTGCGGACCGATCCGGCCTGGCTCGAGTCGATCCGGGAGGGCCTGCCGGAGCTGCCGGCCGCGCGTCGGGCACGCTATCGCATCGCGCGGGGCCTCAGCGAGTACGACGCCGACGTCATCGTCCGCGATCCCACGATGACCGCGGCCTTCGACGCGATTCTCGCCGCCGGGCCGGCACTGCCGGCCAAGGAAGTGGCGAACCTCGTGACGGGTGACTACGGCCGCCATGCCCGGGACGTGTCGGACCGCAACGAGGCAGGCCTCGTCGGCCTCGCCACGGCCGCCTCGCTGGCCGAGCTGGTCGCCGCGATTGCCGACGGCCGCCTGTCACGCACGAATGCCCGCGAGGTGCTCACGATCCTGATCCAGACCGGGCGGCCGACGGCCGAGATCATCGGGGCCGAGGGCTTCAGCCAGATCTCCGATCGCGGTGCGCTCGACGCGGCCATCGAGGCGGCTCTCGCCGCGAACCCCGCGGCCGTGGCCGACTATCGGGCCGGCAAGGCGCAGGCCGTCGGCTTCCTCGTCGGCCAGGTCATGAAGGCGACCCGCGGCCAGGCCAACGCGGCGCTTGTCCAGGCAGCGCTGCGCGAGCGGCTCGACCGGGAGGCCTAGGCGATGGGCATCGTGAATGTCGCGCTGTGGATTTTCGGGGCCGTGCTGATCATCGTCGGCTACCAGCGGGCCCGGGCGCCCTGGGCGCGATACCAGGAGCTGAAGCAGCAGGACGCGAATGTCGCGCGCTACGAGGCCTGGCGCGGTGGCGTCCGCGACAACTCGACGACGGGCGCGTCGGTGGCGATGGCCATGCTCCGCCGGCAGGCGCGCATCGGCGCCGCGATCGCATTGGTCGGGTTCGTCCTGGTCTTCCTCGGGTTCGCCGTCCACTGACCCCGGCGCGGCGCGGTTTCGGCGGCGGCCGCCGCTCTCGGCCCGGGACGGCGGCCGGAGGGCCCGGGACGGCCGCCGGAGGGCCCGGGACGGCCGCCGGAGGGCCCGGGTTCTCGCCAGATTCCCGTACGGTGGCCGTTAGACAGGCGCGGCACGTCTGCGACCGCTGAATCCGGGCCGATGTCGCGGTTCAGTAGCCGCCGAGGTCTGACAAACGATCGATCGGCACGCCTGGTTCCAGCCGCCTGCCGCCGAAGGACCATGGGGTGGGAATCCGAGAGGAAGCGCGGCGGTCTCGGGCAGGCGCCACCGGACCCTCGCCGGCGGAGCCGGCGGATCCGCGCGCGGCGGCTCGTCGGTGAGCGTCGAGGTCGCGGCGCGGCGGGCTCGAACGAGGGAGCGCGACGGCCCGGGGGTTCGGGGACCACCCCGGCGCCGGTCTCCTCAGCGGCCCGCGTTGGCGGCGATGAAGCGGCGATGCTCGACGGCGGTGCAGCGATCCATGACGACGCCGAGGCCCCCGGCCGCGGCGATTCGGGCGGCCTCCCAGTTGACGACGCCGATCTGCAGCCAGAGCGTCCGGGCTTCGATCGCGACGGCCTGCTCGGCGATCGGCACGACCGCGTCCGGCCGCCGGAAGACGTCGACGATGTCGAACGTGCCCCCGGCCTCCGCCGCCCTGATCAGGTCCGGGAAGGCGGCGACGCCGTGGACCTCGGTTTCGTTGGGGTTGACGGGCACGACGTCGTAGCCCTTCCGGACGAGGAACCAGAAGACGCCGTTCGATGGCCGATACTCGCTCGAGGAGGCGCCGACGACGGCGATCCGGCGGGCGGTTCGCAGGACCTCCGGGATGTCCACGTCGCCGAGCAACGGGACGGAGCCACGGCCCTCCTGGAGATCGAGGATCTGGCGGGCTCGCTCCCGATCGGCATCTCGCTCCGCGCGGCCTTCGGTGGTCATGGCGCCACGTCCCGAGCGACCCCCGTGCCGACCCGGATCTCGCGGCCGACCCGGATCCCGCGGCCGGAGCGGATCCTGCGGCCGCTGCCGATCACGTTGCCGCCTCGCGCTCGTACGGCTGGCCGTCCGCCGCCGGCGGCACGCTGCGCCCGACGACCCCGGCGAGAACGACGATCGTGACGATGTAGGGCAGGGCGTTGTAGAACTGGGCGGGGATCTGGGTCATCACGTCACCGAGCGTACCGCCCGGCGGGCTGATGGTGATCGCCTGGCCGAGACCGTCCGAGGCCGCGAACAGCAGGGCCGCCAGGAAGGCGCCGACGGGCGTCCAGCGGCCGATGATCATCGCCGCGAGGGCGATGAACCCGCGCCCGACGGTCATGCCGGCCTGGAACGAGTTGGTCGCCTCCATGCTGAGGTAAGCCCCGGCAAGGCCCGCGAACAGGCCGCTGAAGAGGACGTTGCGGTAGCGCAGGGCGATGACGCTGATGCCGACGGTTTCGGCCGCCTTGGGGTGCTCGCCGACGGCCCGGGTCCGCAGCCCCCAGCGCGACCGGAACAGCATGATCTGGAAGGCGATGACGATGACGATCACGGACATCGTGATCGGTCCCTGCTGGAAGAACATCGTGATCATCCAGCCGACAACGGGGAGGTTCGTCAACTCCGCCGGCGGGCGGAACTGGGTGAAGCTGCCGGCGCTCGTGGGGGAGCCGGAGGCGATCAGCGTGTTGAGGTAGCCCGTGATCCCGAACGCGGCGATGTTGATGATCGTGCCGCTGATGATCTGGTCGGCCCGGACGCTGATCGACAACCAGGCATGCAGCGCCGAGATCCCCACGGCCACCCCCATCGCCGCCAGGAGCGCGAACAACAGCGCCGGGGTGATGCCGAAGAAGAAGCTCGGATCGGCTGGGAAGACCGGCGCCAGGGCCACGCCGACGACCCAGGCCGTGAAGGCGCTCGCGAGCATGATTCCTTCGATCCCGATGTTCACGATGCCGGACCGCTCGCACATGACGCCGCAGAGCGCGCCCAATGCGATCGGCGTCGCCGCCTGGAGGATGAACGGGCTGATCGCCGGGATCGTCGCGGCGAGGTAGCCTCCCAGCTGGAACACGAGACCCAGGAGCGGGATGCCGTAGAGGGAGTTGATCAGCTGCTCCATCAGGGCGTCGCCGTTTCTCGGGCATACGTGGCGGTCACGGTGTCCGTGGCGAGCATGCCCTTGGCGCCGCGCAGCTTGAAGACCCGCCGCAGGACGGGGCTGGCCACCAGGAACAGAAGGATCGTGGCCTGCAGGACGTCCACCAGCTCAGGCGGGATGCCGGCGTTGATCTGCATCAGGCCGGCCCCGGCGCGCATGGCCCCGAACAGGAAGGCGGCGGCCACGATCCCGAACGGGTTCGACCGGCCGAGGAGCGCGACCGCGATGCCGTCGAATCCGACCGTGGTGCTGAAGGAGGCGTTCAGCTGGTGGTTGATGCCGAGGATCTGCCCGGCGCCGGCCAGGCCGCCGAGCAGCCCCGAGAGCGCCATCGTGAACATGACCAGCTGCTTGGGCCGCATCCCGGCATAGCGCGCCGCGTCGGGATTGGAGCCGACGGCGCGAATCTCGAAGCCGATCGTCGTCCGGAACAGGAGCCAGCGGATGAAGAGCGCCGCGAGGAACGCGAATACGATGCCCAGGTGGCCGTCCGGTGGAATGATCACGGGCAGGGCCGCGTTACCGATGTCCTGGGTGATCGGGTTCTGCGAGCCCGGGGCCTTCAGGGGTCCACTGACGGCGGCCGCCAGGATGTAGATGGCGATGTAGTTGAGCATGATCGTGGTGACCACCTCGTGGGCACCCGACTCGGCCTTGAGGAAGCCGGGGATGAAGCCCCACGCCGCGCCGCCGAGCGCGCCGGCGACCAGCGCCAGCGGCCAGGCGATCAGCGGCGGAGCGTCCCGCAGGATCAGCCCCATGGTGCACGCCGCCAGGGCGCCCATCAGGAACTGCCCCAGGACGCCGATGTTGAACAGGCCGGCCCGGAAGCCGAGCCCGACGGCGAGACCCGCCAGGATCAGCGGCGCGGTGAAGGCCAGCGTCTGGACCAGGGCCTCCCACGAGCCAATCGAGCCCTCGATCAGGCTGGCGTAGGCGACGAGGGGCAGGTCCCATTGGAACGGCTTGTTGGGGATCAGCAGCTCGGAGGCGAGGATCAGCACGGCCCCGACGACCAGGGCGAGCAGGATCGAAATCAGCGGCAGCGCCACGAACTCCCAGGCCTTCGCCCGCATCTGGCGCAGCCGCGCGCGGCGGGCTTTGTCGGCGGCAGCCTGGCCGGCGCTCATGCCGGGACTGCCGACCCTTCGTCGGGCCGGGCTTCGCCGCCCGTCGCCATGAGGAGGCCGACCTCGTTCTTGTCCGCGCCGCGGCCGTCGAGCACGGCGACGATCCGGCCGCGGTACATGACCGCGATCCGGTCCGACATCTCGAGGACCTCGTCAAGCTCGGCCGAGACGAGCAGGATCGCGGTGTTGGCGTCCCGCTTGGCGATTGCCTGGCGGTGGATGAACTCGATGCTGCCGACGTCGAGGCCGCGGGTCGGCTGATCGAGGATCAGCAGCTCCAGGTCGCGGTCGAACTCGCGGGCGACGACGATCTTCTGCTGGTTTCCCCCGGACAGCGTGCTCGTGCGGACGGTGGCCGAGGGAGTCCGGATGTCGAACTTGCCGACACTCTCCTTCGCGGCGGCTTCGATCGCGCCGTCGTCGCGCAGGATGCCGTGGGCGAACGGCGCCCGGTAGTAGCTCGTGAGGACCAGGTTGTCCGCCACGGGAAAGTTCAGGACGAGCCCGAACCGGTGGCGATCCGCCGGGATGTAGGCGACGCCGGCCTCGTTCATCTGCCGGGGACTGCGGCCGGTGACGTCCCTGCCATTCAGGGTGATCGTCCCGCCCGTGACCTTGCGCAGGCCCACGAGCGCCTCGACGAGTTCGTCCTGGCCGTTCCCGGCAACCCCGGCGATGCCCAGGATCTCGCCTGCCCGGACCTCCAGGCTCACGCCGCGCACGACCTCCGAGCCGCGGTCGTCGGCGACCCGGACGTCGTGGATCTCCAGCGCGACGTCCGTTGGGTGGGAGACGCCGCGGTCGACGGTGAGCTGGACCTCGCGGCCCACCATCAGCTCCGCCAGGTCGTCCTCGTTCGTCTCGGCGGGCAGACGCTGGCCGACGACCTTGCCGCGTCGGATGACCGTGATCCGATCCGCGATCTCGAGGACTTCGTACAGCTTGTGGCTGATGAAGATGATGCTGTGGCCCTCCTTGGCCAGGCGGCGCAGGACGGCGAAGATCTCCTCGGTCTCCTGGGGGGTCAGGACCGCGGTCGGCTCGTCCAGCACGAGGATGCGCGCGTCCCGGTAGAGCGCCTTCAGGATCTCTACCCGCTGCTGCCAGCCGACGGACAGGGAGCCGACCCTGGCCGCGGGGTCGATGTCGAAGCCGAAGCGGCGGCCAAGCTCGACGATGCGCTTGTCGGCCTCGCGCCGGTCCAGGAAGATCGGCCCCCGCATCGTCTCCTTGCCGAGCAGGATGTTGTCGGCGACGCACAGGACGGGGACGAGCATGAAGTGCTGGTGGACCATGCTGATGCCGCGGGCGATGGCGTCGGCCGGCCCGGCGATCCGCACAGGCTGTCCGTCGAGCAGGATCTGGCCCTCGTCAGGCGTGGCCAGCCCGTACAGGACGTTCATCAGGGTGGTCTTGCCCGCGCCGTTTTCGCCCAACAGGGCATGGATCTCACCGGGGCGGACGTCGAGGTCGATGTGGTCGTTGGCCACGACCCCGGGGTATCGCTTCGTGATGCCGCGCATCTCGAGTGCGGGCGGCCGCACCGGCGGGCTGGCGATCGTCATCGAGTCCTCGTGTTCAACGAGACGGCCCGTTTGCGAAGGCGACGTTCGAGACGACGATGGAATGGACGAGCGAGCCGGATCGATTCCGGCCCGCTCGTCGTGTTCGCGGGGGTTCGAGCCTACTTCGGCGGAGCGCCGCAGTCGGCCGGGCAGGTCGTGAGCGTGCCGGCCTTCATCGCCGCCAGCGCGTCCGCCAGCTTGCCGGCCACGTCGGCCGGCACGGTCGCGCCGTTGCCGTGGAAGTCGGAGACGCCGATGCCGTCGTTGGTGGCGTTGAACTTGAGGTCACCGGCAATGGCATTGCCGGCGGCGATGAACTTGATCGTGGTGGAGACCGCGTTGGTCAGGTGCTTCTCTGCGCTGGTCAGGATGCACTTGTCCGCCGCGGGGTAGGAGAGGTACTGGTCCACGTCCACGCCGATGCCCCAGATGCCCGCCGCGCAGGCGGCGTCGAGGATGCCGTTGCCGGTGAGGCCGGCGACCTGGAACAGCACATCCGGCTTGTTCTGCTGGATGAACTGGGCGGCGAAGGACTTGCCGGTGACCGGGTCACCGAAGGCCTTCTTGAAATCGCTCGTCGTGACGTAGGCCGTCTTGACCACGATCTTGGGGTTGTAGGACTGGGCGCCCAGGACGTAGCCCTGGATGTAGCGCACGCATGGCGCGCAGATCGTGATCCCACCGATCGCCCCAATCGTGCCGGTCTTGCTGACGGAGGCTGCGACGATCCCGGCGAGGTAGCCCGCCTGGTCCTCCTGGAAGCCGAGAGCGATGTAGTTCGGGAGCAGCGTCTTCGCCTCACCCTTGCACGCGAAGGTCGAGTCCGGCGCGCCGGTCGGATCTACGCAGATCGGTGCTTGGTCGACACCGATGAACCAGATCTTCGGATTGGCCTTGGCCGCCTTGATGGTGTCGTTGGTCAGGTTGAAGCCGACCGTCACGATGACGTCGAAGTTCTGGGTGACGTAGGTGTTGATGAGGGTCGGGTACTCGGAGGGGTCCTTCGGGACCGCGTATGGCGGCGTGGCCGCGCCGATGGCCGCGGCGCCTGCGACGGCACCCTTGTACGAGTACTCGTTGAAGTTCTTGTCGTTGACCGTGCCGACGTCCGTGACGACGCCGATCTTCAGCGCGCTTGCGGCGGTGGTCGCAGCCGCGGTTGGTGCGGCCGTCGCAGCCGCGGTCGGAGCGGCCGTCGGAGCCGCAGTGGGGGCGGTCGTCGGGGCAGGCGTGGCCGCAGCCGAACAGGCGCCGAAGACGATCGCCGCCGTGGCGAACAGGCCCAGCGGGGCCCGGAACGAAGTGATGCGCATACTCTCCTCCGCGAAATCGCCCGATGCCGTCCGACTCCACGTCTGTGGATCTCGGGGCGCCTCCGCCGGGTCCGGCCTGGTGAGTCCGGTCCGTTCGATCCCGGGGAGGAGCGACGAGCAACTCTTGATCGCTCATCCTACTCGGCGGCCCCCGTCGGCGCGCGGGCGTTTGGCGTGGTCAGGGGAAGTCCCGAGGCGTCTCCCGCCCGCCGCCGGCCCGCGCCGCCCGGTCGGTCAGGCCGACTGCGAGGGCTGCGGATTCAGGGTCCGGGGCGTCCGGGCGAGCTTGTGCAGCCAGTCGTCCGGCGTCAGCAGCGCCGACATGTCGACGGGTCCGAGTTCGACCGAGTCGCCCGGCCGGCCGAGCAGGTAGCCCTGGGCGGCGCTGATCCCGAGGCCCCGGATCATGTCGAGTTGGTCCGGTGTCTCAACGCCCTCGGCGATCACCCAGGCGCCCCAGCGCTGGGCGAGCTCCTGGAGCGAGCTGATGACGGCGAGCGAAGTCTTGCGCTGAAGTCCGTCCTGGACCAGCGACAGGTCGATCTTCACGATGTCGAACTGCATCTGGCTGAGGAGTCGGAGGCCGGCATTGCCGGCGCCGACGTCATCAGCGGCAATCCGGATCCCGGCGGCCCGGCACGCGGCGACGTTCTGGCGGAGCCGGCCGACGTCGTCCACATCTTCGCGCTCGGTCAGTTCGAAGATGACACGGTTCGCGCTGATCCCATGGCGTTCCAGCAGCCGGACGACGCCGGGCACGCTGAACTCGGCCACTTCGAGGGTCCGCGGCGAGAGGTTCAGGCTAAGGAGGCTGTCCGGGGCGAGCCGAGCCGCCCCACCAATGACGACCTCGAGGCAGATCTGGTCGAGCTCCGCCTGACGGCCGGAGGCCTCGGCGGCCACGAACAGCGCGCCCGCATCGCTGAAGCCGGACTCGGGCGAGGGCCGGACGAGCCCTTCATAGCCCATGATCCGACCGGTCGCCAGCTCGATGATCGGCTGGTAGACGGCGCGGACAGCCCGCGTCGCCGAGAGTTCGGCCACCAACGCCCCCAGCTGGCTGATGCTGGAGCCGGTGACGCCATGGTCGTGGTGGCGATCGGGATCGAAGATCTGGACCATCGTGCGGCCGTGCGTCTTGGACCAGTACAGCGCGGCGTCGGCCTGCGAATAGAGCAGCCGGCGGTCCGCCGCCAACGCGGGATAGGCCGAGATGCCGATCGAGAACGAGAAGCTGCCCGGCATGCTGCTGCCCGGCCGGTTCTCGAGCGCGAACGCCAGCAGGCGGCGGCCGAGCACTCTCGCGCCATCTGCCTCCGTCTGCGGCATCAGGATGGCGAATTCGTCGCCGCCGATCCGAAACGCCCGATCCACTGTTCGGATCGTCATCGAGACCAGGCGGCCCATCTCGGCGAGGAGCTCGTCGCCGGCCGCATGGCCGGCCGTGTCGTTGACGAGCTTGAAGTCATCGAGGTCGATCAGGACGAGTGACAGCGCGGTGTCATACCGGCGGGCGGTCTCGAGCTGGCGGTCGAACTCCTCGTGGAAGGCGCGGTGGTTGCCAAGGCCGGTCAGGACGTCGCTCAGCGCATCCAGGCGGGCATGCTCGTACAACTCGCGCAAGCGCCGGCGGGAGGCTTCGAGCTGTTCGGCGGGGTGGAGGACCTGGCGTGCCATCCACAGGGGGAGGCCGGCCAGGAGGAAGACGACGAGCGCGAGGCCGCCCAGGAGGACGACCGGCGTCGAGGCCGACTGGCGTGGCTCCGTGATCTGGATGCGCCAGTCAGGGAAGCCCGGAACGCCTGCCGTGGCCCGCGTCCCATCGGCGGGGACCGCCTGGCCGGTGCCACGGGCCTGCGTCAGGATGGAGCCGCTGGTGTCCACGAGCTGGGCGAGGATGCTGCCCCCCACGAGGCCGCTCGTGCCGGATCCGACCAGCTGGGAGATCGACAGCTCGATTCGGAGGATCCCCACCGGGTCGCCGGCGTTGTCGAACGCGGCAATGGGGGCCGCGATCGTCATCGATGGCCCACCGGCCGAATCCGGGTGGACCGTCGATTCGTACGCCACGTCCGAGTTCGAGCCGAGGGCCAGGGTGTCCGCCAGGATGTCATCGTCCTCGGTCCTGCCGGCGGCGCTCGTCGGCTTGCCACCGACGATCCAGAGGCGGACCTGGCCCTCAGCGTCCACGATCGCGGCCTCGCGGATGCCGTCGTCCGTCGCGGATCCGAGGATCAGGAGGCTTGCCCGCGCGGTCGTCACGCTCGTGCGCGCCGGCGACGCGAGAAGCCCCGTCAGGATCGGGCTCGCGGCTGCGCGGACGACGGCCTGCTCGGTCCGATCGAGGCGCGTCCCGATCGCCGAGGCCACGGCGGACGCATCCCGTTCGGCCCGGAGTCGCTCGGTCGCCTGCTGCCCGTCGACGATGGAGTAGGCGAGGGGCGCCGCGATGGCCAGCGGCAGGATCGCCATCGCGATCAGGGACAGCACGAGACGCAGGCGAACGAGGCGCAGCGGACCGGAGCCGCTCGTGAAGTCACTGGCGACGGCTGGAACGGGTGAGTCCACGAACTCCCTTCTCGGGCGTGAGCGTCCTGTCGTGCCGTTGGTATCCCATGCCGGCCGGCAATCGGTGAGGACACGAAGGTCACGGTCCGGCTGATCCGGTTGGGTCAGCGGGCGTGCCGCACGTACGATGGCCCGGTGACCCTGCGCTACGTCGCCCTGGGCGATTCGTACACGATCGGCACGTCGGTGAACCCGGACCAGCGCTGGCCCGACCGGCTCGTGGCGACACTCGGCGCGACGGCCGATGGGCGGCCCCGGCTCGAGCTCGTCGCCAACCTGGCGGTCAACGGCGCGGCGTCCGACGACGTTCGCGGAGGTCAGCTACCGAGGCTCGAGGCCCTGCGCCCGGACTTCGTCTCCCTGCTCGTCGGTGTCAACGACGTCGTCCGGCGCGTCTCGGCGCCGCGATCCGAGGCGACCGTGGCCGCGATCTTCGATGGGCTGCTCGCGCGGCTGCCGGCGGATCGCCTGCTGGCGGTCACGACACCCGACTACACGGTCACGCCGGCCGGCGCCGACTACGGCGACCCGGCCAGCCAGCGTGCGGGGATCGTTCGCAGCAATGCGACGTTCAGTGAGCTGGCCACAAGCCGCGGGATCGCCGTCGTCGACATCTTCGACCTGTCGCAGCGCGCCGCCCATGATCGATCGCTGGTCGCACACGACGGCCTCCATCCCTCCGCGAGCCAGTACGACCTCTGGGTCGCGCGGATCGCGCCGGTCATCCTGCGGCTTCTGGGCGTGGGCTGACTGGGCCCGCTGCCGGCGGACCCGCGGTGCGGGCTCAGATCCCCGACGCGCCGAGGGCCGACCCTACGGCAAAGGTCACGACAGCGGCCGCAAGGCCAAGGAGGAGCTGTCGGACGCCGGATCGGAGTGGGTCGCGGTGCGTGAACTGGCTCACTCCAATGCCGAGCAGGAACAGGCCGACGAGACTCGCCAGCAGGCTGGCCCAGAAGGCCACCGCGCCGGAGGTGATCAGGTAGGGCACGACCGGGATGATCGCCCCGAGGGTGAACGCCAGGAACGAGCCGATGGCGGCGCTCCTGGGGGACCCGATGACCCTCGGATCGAGGCCGATCTCCTCGCGGACCAGCGCGTCGAGCGCCCGCGCAGGATCCTCGAACATCCGGTCGGCGAACAGTCGGGCTTCCTCTCGCGTCAGGCCGCGCCCGACATAGATCCCGACCAGGATGTCGTACTCCTGCTGGGGCGACGTCTCGAGCTGCTGTCGCTCGAACGCGACCTGGTACTCGAGGAGCTCCCGCTGCGACTGCACCGAGATGTATTCGCCGACGGCCATGCTGAAGGCGCCCGCGAGCAGCCCGGCGATCCCCGCGAGGACGATGACTCCGGGGGCGGGTGACGCGCCAGCGACGCCCATCACGAGGGCGAGATTGCTCACGAGGCCGTCGTTGCCGCCGAATACCACCGGCCGCAGGATCCCGGATGCCCGGGACTCGTGGGGCGAGGGCGCGCTGCCGCCCTCCGGGATGCGGCGCGTCCCGATGAGCGCCGCGAGCGAAGCGATCGGGCTCGAGCGGGGAGCGGGGACCTGGTCATCGGACACGTCGCCTTGAGCGTACACGGACGCTCGTCACCCTGGCGGCCGCTCGCCGGGGGGTCGCCGGACTACCATTGACCTCCCGTGACGACCATTGCCCCGAACGACTTCACCCACCTGCATGTCCACTCGGAGTTCAGCCTGCTGGACGGGTTGGGCAGGATCAACGACCTTGTCGAGGAGGCCGGCCGGCAGGGTTTCGACTCGCTCGCGCTGACCGATCACGGCGCCCTCTACGGCGCTGTCGCCTTCTACCAGGCGGCGCTCGCGAAGAAGATCCGCCCCATCATCGGCGTCGAGACGTACGTCGCCCGGCGGTCGATGACCGACAAGGACGGCAAGGCCGACGCCCAGCCATTTCACCTGATCCTGCTCGCCCGCAACTGGACCGGGTACCAGAACCTCTGCCGCCTCGTCACGGACGCCCACGTCGACGGCTATTACTACAAGCCGCGGATCGACCGGGATCACCTTGCGAAGTACAGCGAGGGCCTGGTCGGGCTGTCGGCCTGCCTGAACGGTGAGGTCGCCCGGTCACTCGAGGTCGACGACTGGGAGGCGGCGCGCCGCCTGGCCGGCGAGTACGGCGACATCTTCGGCAAGGACGGCTTCTTCCTCGAGTTGCAGGACCACGGCCTCGCCGAGCAGCGCCGCCTCAACGAACAGCTGCTTCGCCTGGCGCCCGAGGCCGGCCTGCCCCTCGTCGTCACGAACGACCTGCACTACGTCCACCAGCAGCAGAGCGAGGCGCACGACGTCCTGCTCTGCGTCGGCACCGGCAACAACCTCGACACGGCCGGCCGGATGAAGTTCGAGGGCCACGAGTTCTACCTGAAGTCCGCGGCCCAGATGGCGGCGCTCTTCCCCGACCACCGCGAGGCGCTGCTCAACACGCGCCGGATCGCCGAGATGGTGGACGTGTCCCTGCCGCTGGGCGTCCTGCGGATCCCGCATTTCCCGGTCCCCGAGGGCGAGACGGTCGAGAGCTGGCTGCGCCGCGAATGCCAGGCCGGCCTCGAACGCCGCTACGGCGCGGTCACGCCGGAGCTCCAGGCGCGGCTCGACTACGAGCTCGGCGTGATCCTCTCGATGGGCTACGCCGGCTACTTCCTGATCGTGGCGGACTTCATCCGGTTCGCGCGCGAGCAGGGGATCGCCACGACCTGTCGCGGCAGCGCCCCGGGGTCGATCGTGACCTACACCCTCGGGATCACGCCGGTCGATCCAATCCTGTACCGCCTCCCCTTCGAGCGGTTCCTCAACCCCGACCGGGTGACGATGCCCGACATCGACGTGGACTTCGAGGACGGCCGCCGGGACGAGGTCATCAACTACGTCACCCGCAAGTACGGCGCCGACCACGTCGCGCAGATCATCACGTTCGGCACGATGCTCGCCCGGGCCGCGATCCGGGATGTCGGGCGGGTCATGGGTCTCGGCTATGGCGAGGTGGACCGGATCGCCAAGGCGATCCCCAACCAGCTCGGCATCAGGCTCGAGGAGGCGCTCCAGATCTCGCCCCAGCTGCGGGAGATGGTCGATGCCGATCAGACCGTCGGCCGCCTGATCGGGCTCGCCGAGCAGCTCGAAGGGGTCGCCCGCAACGCCTCGACGCACGCCGCCGGCGTCGTGATCAGCCGCGAACCCCTGACCGAGCTGATGCCGCTCCAGAAGGCGACGAACTCCGACGCGCTCATGACGCAGTTCGAAATGCATGCCGTCGAGTCACTCGGCCTGCTGAAGTTCGACTTCCTGGGGCTCTCGAACCTGACGATCCTGCGGCAGGCCGTCGATCTGATCCGCGATCACCGCGGCGTGGCGATCGACCTCGAGCAGATCCCCCTCGACGACGGCAAGACGTTCGAGCTGCTGGCCTCGGGCGAGACGACCGGCATCTTCCAGCTGGAGTCCGCTGGGATGCGCCGTTACATCCGCGAGCTGCGGCCGACGTCCGTCTACGACCTGGCCGCGATGGTCGCGCTCTACCGGCCCGGGACCGATGGACAACATCCCGGCCTACATCCGGCGCAAGCACGGCCAGGAAGCGGTGACGTACCTCCACCCGCTGCTGGAGCCGTATCTCGACAAGACCTACGGGATCTTCGTCTACCAGGAAGACATCATGGCCGCCGCCATCGCGCTCGGCGGCTTCACGGGGCCCGAGGCGGACACGCTTGGCTACGCGATCCGCAAGAAGAAGTCGGCCGTGCTGCGCTCCATGCGCCAGAAGTTCGTGACCCAGGCGGCCGAGAAGGGCGTCAACCCGGCCACGATCGATGCGGTCTTCAAGGCCTTCGAGCCGTTCGAGCGGTATGGCTTCAACAAGGCCCATGCCACGTGCTACGGGTTGGTGGCCTACCAGACGGCCTACCTGAAGGCGAATTACCCGGTCGACTACATGGCCGCCGTGCTGACGGCCGTTCGCGACAGCGCGGATCGCGTGGCCGCCGCCGTTGCCGAGTGCCGGCGGGTCGGCATCGAGATCCGGCCGCCGGACGTCCACCGTTCCGGCCTCGAGTTCACCGTCGAGGGCGACACGATCCGCTTCGGCCTCCTGGCCGTGAAGAACGTCGGCCAGGGCGCCATCGAATCGATCATCGCGGCGCGCGAGAGCGCGGGCGCCTTCCGGTCGCTGACCGACTTCTGCACGCGGATCGACACGCGCCTGGCGAACAAGCGCGTCCTCGAGTCGCTGGCGAAGGTCGGCGCCCTCAACGCCTTCGGGCACCCGGCGCAGATCATCGAGGGGCTCGACGACGCCCTCGCGGCCGGCCAGGCGACCCAGCGGGACCGGGCGAGCGGCCAGACCTCGCTCTTCGACCTCGCGGCCGACGACGGCGCCGCGCTGGAGCGGCCGCTGCCGCAGGTGTCGGAGGAGCCCGTCCGGCGACGCCTGGCCTGGGAGAAGGAACTCCTGGGGCTCTACCTGTCAGACCATCCCCTGGGCGACCTCGGCCCGGCACTCAGCCAGTACGTCAATGCGTGGTCGGGCGACCTGCGCGACGAGTCGCTCGACGGCCAGCGGGTCGTGGTCGGCGGCATCGTCACGGGCTTCCGGACGATCGTCACGAAGCAGAAGCAGACCATGGCGGTCGCCACGCTCGAGGACCTCCAGGGGAGCCTCGAGGTGATCGTGTTCCCGCGGCTCTACGAGCAGACGGCCCCGACCTGGCAGGAGGGCGCGATCCTCCTCGTGGCCGGCCGGGTCGACCACAAGGGCGACGAGTCGCCGCTGCTGGCCGACCTCGTCGCCGACTGGGAGGCGGCCTCGGTACGCGGGCCCGAGGCGTTTGCGCGGGAGGTCGCGGCGGGGGACCGCGGCCGGGGCCGGAGGCCCGGCGGCCCGGGCCCGGCGCGGCCGGGCGGCTACGCCACCGGGAACGGCAATGGCAACGGCAACGGCACTGCCGTGGCGAATGGGTCCGGCGGGCCGGCCTCCGAGCGGGATGGTGCTCCGAGCGGCGATCGGCACGACGACCCGGGTCCCGGCGGCGGCTGGACCGTGCCGGCCGGGCGGCCGGCGTCGAGCCCCGCGTCCGCCGCGCCGAGTCCCGGGATTCCGGCCCCAACGGCGATCCCGATGACCCCGAGCCACCTGCCCGCGGCCACGTTCGCCGCCGCCCCCGTCGGCCGCGCCCCCGCGGTGCGGGTCTCGCCACTCCGCAGCGGTGAAGCCGGCCTGCCGCGGATCGTGCCGGCCGAGCCGATCCCGACCTACGCCGAGCCCGATGCCCGGGGCGGCCCCGGATCAGACCGGGACGACGAGCCGGCGCTGCCTGACGAGGCCCGCAACGAGGCGGCCGCGGCAGCGTCGCTCGCCAGCGTGCCGCTGGAGGCCGCGCCGGGTCGGGAGCTGCACGTCCGGTTCAGCCCTGCGGCGGGCTTCGATCGGACCGTGCTGGCAATGGAGGCCTTCAAGGCCGTGTTGAAGCAGCATCCGGGCTCCACGCCGGTCTTCGTGCACGTGCCCGCCGTCGGGGCGCTGCCGATCCAGCTCCGTGGCGTCGCCTTCGACGCCGAGCTGGTGGCCGAGGTTCGCCGGCGCCTTGGCCCGGACCTCGTGGAGATCCAGCTCGCCTGAACCGCCGCGGCTACGGGACGTCGAGCCGGTTCTTCCGCATCGCCTGGATGGCCGTCATCTGCTCGGCGAACTCGGCCCGCAGCGCGCTCAGGGCCGCCGGATCGATGTCGAGCTCCTCGGCGATGCTCGCGAGCGTGCCGCTTTCCTCGGCCGTGATGCCGCCATCGGCGGCGCCGATCAGGTAGCAGCACCGCAGCAGGTCGACTCGTTCGGCGTCCGTCGAGACCGCCCGGAACTCGCGCGTGACGAGGTAGTCCTCGGTCGGTCCGAACAGGCGCGCCTGGCTCTTGGCGATCTGGACGACGATGACCGACTGGGCCTCCGGGATGTGGCCGTGCTCCTCGACGATCTGCTCCATCTCGCGCGTCTCCGCGTCACTGATCGTGAAGTCGGACTCGGCGACCCGGCTCAGGACGTAGGCGAAGCCGGCCAGGAACCGAGCCCGGTCGGCGGGCATCGAGTCGAGCTGGGCGACGATCTGGCGGACCGTGGCGGTCTCGGCGTCGGCCGCGGCCGAGGCGGTGGGCGGCGGGGCAGCCGCTGGAGCCGGGGTGGCCGCCGCGTCAGGGGTCTTCGGCAGGCCGAGGAAACGATGCAGCACGATTGACGCTCCTTACCAACGCCCGTAGGCGGGATGTCCTGGATTCACGGCGACGAAGGTGGCAGTGGCCGTGGCGCACGTCCGGCCGCCGGCCTCGAGGTGGCTTTCGACCGTCGCCCGCCGGTCCGTGGCGTCGACGACCCGCGCGTGCAGCCGGATCGGCCCCGCGGTCGGCGTCGGGGCAAGGTATCGCACGGCGAGCTCGGCGGTAACGGTGGCGGGTGGCGTGGCGGCCCCGGCGCGGTTCATGAGGTCGAACGCGGCGGCCCAGTTGGAGTGGCAATCGAGCAGGGTGCCGACGATGCCGCCGTTGAGGACCCCGGGGAAGGCCTCGTGGAAGGGCTCGGCGAGCCAGTCGGCGACGACCTCGCCATCCCGGACGTGGCTCCTGATCCGCAGGCCCCGCTGGTTGGCCGGGCCGCAGCCGAAGCACGTCGTGAGCGGGGCGTAGCGCTCCTGCAGGCTCAGGTCGTCCACGAAGGGAGTCTACGGGAGGGGCGGGGGACGCGCCCCGGGTCGAGGGGAGGCGCCTGTCCGCCTGCCCGGAATCCGCGACAACACGCGACCGGATCCTGGCTCTCGTCATGGCCGCTCCGCCGTGCTAGCCTGCCCGTCGTACTCGACCGGGTGTCGACCAGGGAGGCGGCGGCCCCGAAGTCGAGTAGAGGAGGTTGGGCTATGCGACTGCGTCGGGTGCCTGGTAAGGCACCCCTGGCTCTGCTTGCCGTGGTGGCGATCGTCTTTGGCGCGTGTAGCAGCGCTGCCACGCCGGCTCCGACGGCGGCTCCGACGGCGGCCCCGACGGCCGCTCCGACGGCGGCCCCGACTGCGGCCCCGACGGCCGCCCCGACTGCGGCCCCGACGGCCGCCCCGACTGCGGCCCCGACGGCCGCCCCGACCGCGGCTCCGACTGCGGCCCCGACGGCGGCTGCTGCCGAGATGGTCCTGACCGCGGCGTGGGCCGGCCCGTGCTGCAACGGCGTCGACTGGCTGACCCCGTGGGACGGCGGTGGCGACGCCCACTTCCTCGACAAGTACATGGGTCGCCTGACGACCTGGACTGTCAACTCAGACAACCAGTACGACAAGCTCACCGGCGATCTCGCCGATTCCTGGGAAGTCTCGACCGACCAGCTGACCTGGACGTTCCATCTCCGCCAGGGCGTGACCTGGCATGACGGCGAGCCGTTCACGGCCGCCGACGTCAAGTTCTCCTTCGACCTCTGCCTGAATCCGAAGAGCACGCTCAATCCGTGCCAGTACGGCGCGCCGCTCTACACGCTCGTCGGCGCCAAGGAAGTCCAGGCCGGCACGGCGACCGAGATCTCGGGCGTCAAGGTCGTCGACGCGAATACCATCGCACTGACCTTCGTCGCCCCCAACTCGCTCTTCCCGATCAACATCTCCGAGCTGTTCATCCTGCCGGAGCACAAGCTCAAGGACATCCCGGTCGACCAGCTCAAGACCAGCGACTACTGGAAGACCGGCCAGATCGGCACCGGTCCCTTCAAGTGGGACAAGTACGTGCCCGGCCAGGAAATCGAGCTCGTGGCGTTCGACAACTACTGGCGCGGCCGGCCCAAGATCGACCGGATCATCCGCCGCGAATTCCAGGACCTCTCGGCGGGCCTCCTCGCATTCGATGCGGGCGAGCTCGACTTCATCTACATCACCGCAGACGAAGTCGCCCGCGAGTCGCAGAACACGAACGCGACCGTGATCGGAGCCGTCTCGGGCGTCGATAACGCGATCGTGCTCAACCAGGTCAAGCATCCCGAGTTCGCCAACGTCAAGTTCCGGCAGGCGCTCGAGTATGCAATCGACCGCCAGAGCATCATCGACACGATCTACACCGGGAACGCGGTGCTCTCGCCGTGCCTCTACGTGGCCGGCTCCGCCCAGGCTGGCTCCGTCGCGGCGTTGGGCTACGACCCGGCCAAGGCCAAGCAGCTCCTTGCGGACTCTGGCGTCGACGTCAACAAGCTCGGCGAGATCAACATGTCCACCTATTACACCGACCAGCTGTCCGGGAACGTCATGGCGGCGATCCTCAAGAACTGGGGCGACAACCTCGGCATCAAGGTTGGCAAGGTGCAGCAGCTGGACTCAGCGGCGGCATCCAAGCAGTTCACGACCGATGCCACCTTTGACACGTACTTCCAGGGTGCGGCCAACGGTCCCACCGGTGACCGGGCCCGTAACTACTTCACCACCGCGGCCGCCTATCCGGCCGGTGGCAACGGGTACAAGGGCTACTCCTACAGCAACCCGGCCTTCGACAAGCTGATCAACGACGCCGGCGCCGAATTCGATACGACCAAGCAGGCCGCCGAATACGCGCAGGCATGCCAGATCATGCAGGACGACCAGCCGTGGACCTGGCTGTGGGCCACCAAGCGGTTCCACGTGGTCAGCAATCGCGTCCACAACATCATCCTCATCCCGGCCGCGGGCGGCGGGTCGTACTACGACGCCGTCGAGACCTGGACGGTGGATCCGAAGTAGTCGCTTCGGAAGACAAGTGGTTGGTATGGGCGGGGGTTGCATGACCCTCCGCCCATTCCCTTTCTGTGTCTGGGTAGGGAACGTTCATGACCGCGTACATCGTCCGGCGGCTCCTGATCGCGATCCCGGTGTTCTTCGGGATCACGATGCTGGTCTTCATCTTCGTGGCGCTGGCTCCCGGTGACGCCGCGTCGGCCTATGTCCGGCCGGAATCCTCGGCCGACCCCGCCGCGCTCGAGGCCATCAGGATTCGTTTCGGACTCGATCAGCCCATCCCGATCCGGTATCTCCACTGGCTCGCGAACGTATTGCAGGGCAACCTCGGGTACCGGACCGTGGGTGGTCAGGCGATTTCCAGTGAAGTCTTCCGAGCCCTCCAGGCGTCGCTCCTCCTGGCCGGCACGGCGATCCTCATGGGCATCTTCATCGGCATCCCGCTTGGAGTGATCTCGGCGACTCGACAGAATTCCAAGCTCGATCTCACCCTCACCGGCATCACGTTTCTGGGGATCTCGGTCCCGTCGTTCCTGCTCGGGTTGGGCCTGCTCTACCTGGTCGGGCTCAAGTGGGGCCTCGTCCCGATCGCCGGCATGCTGACGCTTGGCAAGCCGTTCGACCCTGTCGATCTGGCCCGCCACCTGGTTCTGCCGGCCTGTATCCTCGGGTTCGGGTATACCGCGCTGTTCATGCGCTATACCCGCGCGTCGATGCTCGAAGTGATCCACTCGGAGTACATCACGACGGCCCGCTCCAAGGGGTTGTCCAGTCGAACGGTCACGAGGCGGCATGCCTTCAGGAACGCCCTGATCCCGATCATCACCATCATCGGACTGTCGCTGCCCGAGGTCATCGGGGCCGCCGTGGTGACCGAGCAGGTGTTCTCGTGGCCCGGCGTGGGCCTCCTGATGGTGCAGGGCATCAAGGACCGCGATTACTTCCTGATCATGGGAGTGACCATCCTGCTGGCCATCGTCGTGCTCATCGTGAACCTCATCACTGATATCGCCTACGCCTTCGCCGATCCGCGGATCAGGTACTCCTGATGGCCGTCAAGGAGCTTCCAGCGGCGCCGACGCGCGCCAGGGCCGCGAGCTCGGACTCCCCGTGGCGCCAGGCGCTGCGGCGTCTCCTGCAGCACCACCTGGCCGTGGCCGGCATGATCACGATCGCCATCCTGGTGATCCTCGCCCTGCTCGGTGACGAGTTCCGGGCCTACGACCAGCACATCCTCCTCGCGTTCGTCAACCAGCCGCCGGGGGCGCTGCCCGGCTATCCGCTCGGTACGGACGCCCTCGGGCGGGATGTGCTGGCGCGACTGCTGGTCGGAGGGCGCATCTCGATCCTGGTCGCGCTGACCTCCGTGGCGATCGCCACCACGATCGGCGTCATCGTGGGCGTCGTGGCGGGGACGCTCGGCGGTAAGGTCGACGGCTTCCTGATGCGGATCGTGGACGTGGTCCTGAGCTTCCCGACGATCCTGCTGCTGCTGGTCGTGTCGGCGCTGGTCGGGCCCGGCCTGTTCACGCTGATCGTGATGATCGGCCTCGTCAGCTGGGCCCCGGCTTCGCGGATCGTTCGCGGTCAGACTCTGGCGCTGAGGGAAGCGACCTTCGTCGAGGCGGCGCGCGTGGTCGGCGTTTCGAACTGGAAGCTCATCCAGAAGCACGTCGTGCCGAACATCATGGCGCCGGTCATCGTCTTTGCGACCTTCGGCGTCGCGGCGGTCGTCATCTTCGAGGCGAGCCTGAGCTACCTTGGCCTCGGCGTGCAGCAGCCCACACCGAGCTGGGGAAACATGATCAACGTCGCGCGCTCGATCACGGCCCTCGAGCGATACCCCTGGCAGTGGGTTCCCCCTGCCTTTTGCATCGTCCTGATGGTCCTCTCCGTCAACTTCGTCGGCGACGGCCTGCGCGACGCTCTCGACACGCGTTCGAGCTCCAACCGCTGATCGGCGGGCGCACCCGGCGAGGCACCCGGGTCGCCGCGCTCACGGGCGCCCGGACTCGCACCAGAGGGCCCGGAACGAGGTCCCGACCCTGGCCTGCGATGGTCGAGATTTGTTAATCTCGTCAACCTCGGCCCGCCGTGCTAGCCTGCCCGTCGTACTCGACCGGGTGCCGTCCATGGGATGGCGGTGGCCCCGACGTCGAGTAGAGGAGGTTCGGGCTATGCGACTGCGACGGGTGCCCGGTCGGGCACCCCTGGCTTTGTTCGCTGTTGCGGCGATCGTGTTCGGAGCGTGTAGTAGCGCTGCAACACCGGCGCCCACAGCGGCACCAACTGCGGCACCGACTGCCGCCCCCACGGCGGCCCCGACGGCCGCCCCCACGGCGGCACCAACCGCCGCTCCGACTGCGGCTCCGACCGCAGCCCCGACGGCAGCCGCGACGGCCGCTCCGACCGCCGCCCCGACGTCCGGCACTGGCGCTGTCCCGGGCTACAGCTTTGACGCGAATGCGGCCACTGGCGGCACCTTCACCGGCGCCTGGGTCGGTCCGTGCTGCGTTGGCATCGCCAACATGAACCCGCTGATCGCCGGCGGCGACCAGCACTTCCTGAGCAAGGTCTTCGAGCCGCTCATCACCTACAGCATCGACCAGACGACCGGCGGCTACGGCCCGGTCATCGGCGCGCTCGCGTCGAGCTGGGAGACGTCGACGGACGGCCTGACCTGGACCTTCCATCTCCAGCAGGGCGTCACCTGGTCTGACGGCACGCCGTTCACCGCGGACGACGTCGTCTACACCCTGACCCTCTGCGAGACCAAGGCCGTCGGTTGCACCTACGGCGGCGGCATCGCCAACATCACCGGCGCGGCCGACGTCAAGAGCGGCGCCAGCCAGACCCTCACCGGCGTCGTCGCTGTCGATCCGAACACCGTGACGGTTCACACCGACACCCCGAACGCCGCCATGCTCGACGCTCTGTCCGTCATGTGGATCGTCCAGAAGGCCTCGGTCTCCGCGATCCCGGTCGACCAGATCACGAAGAGCCAGTACTGGGTCACCCCGAACGACGCGTCCGGCAAGGGCGGCGTCCAGGGCACCGGCCCCTTCTGGGTCAGCGCCTACACCGCGGGCCAGTTCATGGAGCTCACCGCCAACCAGACCTACTGGCGCGGAGCCCCCAAGCTTGCCAAGATCGTTCGCAAGGAGTTCAAGGATCCGGCCACGGCGCTGATCGCGTTCGACGCCGGCCAGATCGACTTCACCTACCTGACCGCTGACGAAGTCAAGCGCGAGCAGGGCAATGCCGCCGCGCGGATCATTGCCGGCCCGTCGCAGGTCGACAACGTCGTCGTCTTCAACCCGCTCCAGAACCCTGCCTTCGGCAACAAGCTGTTCAAGCAGGCCATGGAGTACGCGGTCGACCGGCAGTCGATCATCACGAACCTCTACAACGGCAATGGCAAGGCGCTGCCGTGCCTGTACGGCAACCCGGCGGACATCGCAGCCGACCAGGAGATGTACGACTACAGCGTCGACAAGGCGAAGGCCCTGATCACGCAGTCCGGCGTCGACATGGCGTCGCTCCCGACGTTCGTGTTCGACACGTACTACAACGACCCGCTCTCCCTGAACGTCATGACGGCGATTCAGAAGAACTGGGCCGACGTCGGCTTCAAGGTCACCATCAAGCAGATGGACCCGGCCGCCTGGACCAAGCAGTACTACACCGACGGCACGTCGCAGGTCTCGTTCATCGGCGCCCAGAACGGCGCGGCTGACGCGAACATCTCGGCGACGTACTTCGGCTCCTGGGCCTCCCAGGAAGCCGGCGCCGGCAACAACGGCTGGAAGGGCTACGTCTACAAGAACGACGCGCTCGACAAGCTGCTCAAGGACGGCGTCGCCGTCTTCGACCCGGCAGCTCGCGCCGCGATCTACCAGCAGGCGTGCAAGATCCTGGCCGACGACATGCCGTGGAACATCATGTGGCAGACGACCCGCTACTGGATCGTCAGCAACAAGATCGGCAACTTCTTCCTGACCCCGGCTCCGGGCGGCGGCTCGTACTACGACGCCGCTGAGCAGTGGTACGTCAAGCCGTAACGCGTTCGCTCTCCGGCATCGCCGGTTGATCGACGCAAGAGGAGGCGGAGCTACGGCTCCGCCTCCTCGATCATTCGCAACCATCGGGGGTTGGATCTGCCGCTCCGGAGGGGGAATCCCGGACGGCCGGCATGCCTGAGGACCATGGGCACTTACATTGCTCGACGCCTGCTGATCGCGATCCCGGTCCTGTTCGGCATCACGCTGCTCATCTTCGTCTTCGTGGCGCTCTCGCCCGGCGATCCGGTCGACGCCTACCTCCGGCCCGAGCAGGCCGGGAATGCGGAGCTGCGAGCGGCGCTGTCACACGCCCTGGGCCTCGACCAGCCGCTGCCGATTCGATACGTCAGGTGGCTGGCCCTCGCGCTCCAGGGCAACCTCGGCTTCTCGGCCGTCACGGGTGAGCCCGTCAACCAGACTGTCGCCACCGGCCTCCTCTGGTCGGGCATCCTGATGATCACGGCACTGATGATCGGGATCTTCGTCGGCATCCCGCTTGGCGTGATGTCGGCGCTGCGCCAGTACTCCCGCATGGACTACACGATGACCGGCCTCGCGTTCCTCGGGATCTCGACGCCGAGCTGGCTGGCGGCCCTGGCGGGCCTCTACATCTTCGGGGTTGTCTTCCACCTGATCCCGGTCGGCGGCATCCAGAGTGGCGTCGGCGCCTTCTCGATTCCCGACTTCCTGGCCCACCTCGCGTTACCCGCACTCATCCTGGGGTTCACCTACGTGGCCATCCTGACCCGGTACACGCGGGCCTCGATGCTGGAGGTCCTCGGCTCGCAGTTCGTCACAACCGCCGAATCGAAGGGCCTGCCGGACTTCGCCGTGATCCGGCGCCACGCGTTTCGCAACGCGCTGATCCCGATCGTCACGATCATCGGGATCACGATCCCGGAAATCGTCGGTGGGGCCGCGATCACGGAGTACGTCTTCTCGTGGCCGGGACTCGGCCTGCGGCTCATCGACGCCGTCAACGGCCGTGACTTCCCCGTGATCATGGGGATCTCGCTCATCTTCGCGGTCTTCGTGCTGATCGCGAATCTGCTCACCGACGTCGCCTACGCCTTCGCCGATCCGCGGATCAGGTACTGATCGACGATGGCTGACGCACAGACCATCCCGGCACCGGTGGCGCCCGCAGCCGCGATCGCCGCCAGCGATTCGCCGCTGCGACGGGCCCTGCATCGATTCCGCCGGCACCGCCTGGCCATGACGGGCGTGGCGATCATTTCGATCCTGGCGATCGCGGCCATCATCGTGCCGGAGGCGAACGCCTACACGCAGGACCTCGCCAACAACAACCAGCCGCCCAGCGCGGAGCACTGGTTCGGGACGGACGCCCTCGGCCGCGACGTGTTTGCGCGGACGCTGCTCGGCGGCCGGATCTCGCTCGTCGTCGGCCTCACCTCGGCCATCTTCGCGACGATCATCGGCACGATCGTCGGCGGCTTCGCCGGCTACTACCGCCGCGCCGACTTTGCCGTGATGCGCGTGGTCGACGTGATCATGAGCTTCCCGATCTTCATCCTGCTGCTGCTGGTCGCGGCGCTCGTCGGCCCGGGCGTCCTGAACATGATCGTGCTGATCGCCCTCCTGACCTGGCCGGTTCCGTGCCGCATCATCCGCGGCCAGTTCCTCCAGCTGCGCGACGCCGACTACGTGATCGCCGGCAAGGTGATCGGTCTCGGCGACCGGGCCATGGTCATGCGGCACATCCTGCCGAACTCGATCGCCCCGCTGCTCGTGTACGTCAGCCTCGCCGTCGGCTTCAACGTCCTGCTCGAAGCCGGCCTCAGCTTCCTCGGCCTCGGCGTCCCGCCGCCCACGCCCAGCTGGGGCAACATGCTGAACGCGGCCCATTCGGTGACGGTCCTCAGCCGCGAGCCCTGGCTGTGGATCCCGCCCGCCTTCTGCATCGTCATCTTCGTCCTCGGCGTGAACTTCGTGGGCGACGGGATCCGCGACGCCCTCGACGCCCGGAGCAACGTCGACCGGTAGGCCCCTGAGGCCCCGGTGTGCCTCGAAGGCGTAGGCTGAGCGCGAGACGCATGGCGACCCCCGAACCGACCCCACTCCCGGTCCGCCCCGCTGCCAAGACGGGTGACCGGCTGCGCCCCGGCCAGCGCGACACCCTCGAACGAGCCTGGCGCCGCCTCGTCGAGATCGGGACACGGCCGATCTACACGATCTATACCCAGCGTCTCCGGCGCGAGGTGATGAGCCGGCCGCGGCCGCGGCACATCGCCGTGATCATGGACGGCAACCGGCGCTGGGCCATCCGCGAGGGGTTCAGCGATCACGGCGTCGGGCACCGCCGGGGCGCAGAGAAGGCACTCGAGCTGATCGACTGGTGCGCCGTGGTCGGGATCGGCGAGGTCACGCTGTGGGCCCTGTCGGTCGAGAACCTCGATCGCCCGAGTGACGAGGTGACCACGATCACCGACGTTGCCACGGATGCGCTCTCGGCCCTGGCCGACGGCCGGCGGAAGACACGCGTGCCCGTCCGCCTGCGGGTCATCGGCCGGCGCGAGCTGCTGCCCGAGCGGCTGCGCAAGGCCGTCGAGGATTCGGCCGGCATCTCCCGGCCGGACGGTTCGATGGACGTGACCATTGCGCTCGCGTACAGCGGCCGCGACGAGCTCCTGGAGGCGTTCCGGGCGACGGTGCGGGATCTCGTCGAGGCCGGGGTGCCCGGCGCCGAGCTGCCGGAGCGCCTGACGGCCGACGCCCTGGCCGACCATCTCTACACGACCGGCAGCAGCGATCCGGACCTGATCGTCCGGACGAGCGGCGAGGTTCGGCTGAGCGGCTTCCTGCCGTGGCAGAGCGTCTACAGCGAGTACTACTTCTGCGAGGCCTACTGGCCCGCCTTCCGCGAGATCGATTTCCTGCGCGCGATCCGCACGTTCCAGCTGCGATCGCGGCGATTTCGGGCGGTAGGTCCGGGGCGAATCGGACCGCCGGGATCGCCTATGATTCCGGCTTCGTCGGCGTATTCGGGCCCGGCCCGAGGCTGGCCTGGGCCGGCCCGCGCCTGCACCTGGAGGGGACGTTGACTCGACCGCTTCGCCTGCTGTGCGTCGGTGGCCACCCTGCCGACACCTTCGACTGCTCGGGCGGGGCACTGGCCCACCACGTCAGGCGCGGCGATTCGGTGACCGTCGTCGCCGTCACCGCCGGAACCCGGATTCACGACGTGGTGATCTCCGAGGAGATGCGGGTCCGGACGTCCATCCCGGGCGCGGCCGAGCTCACGCCCCTCATGGCCGAGCGCGCCCGGATCAAGGAAGACGAGGTTCGTCGCGCGTGCGGCTTCCTCGGCATCACCGACGTCCGGTTCTTCGGCTTCGATGACGCGGTGCTCACGGTCAGCGAGGAACTGATCCTGCGGATGGCGTCGCTCATCCGCGAGGTCCGGCCGGACATCATCGTGACGCACCACCCGAACCAGGAGGGCACGTACGGCAGCCATCACGCCACGACCGCGCAACTGGTCCTGGCCGGGATGAGCGCCGCCTACGGCGTCGGCCTCGGCGACTCGAATCCGCCCCATCGGGTCGCCCAGGTCTACTTCCACGTCGGCGCGCTCCAGATGCCCCAGAACGTCCTGGCCTCGACGGTGGCCTGGTTCCCCGACCTCGTCATCGACATCACCGACGTGGTCGAGGCCAAGGTCCGGGCCATCGACGCGATGCGCAGCCAGCAGTACGGCGGCGACTACGCCCGCAAACGGATCGAGATGACCGACGGCACGATGGGCGCGACGGTCGGCATCGCCTACGGCGAGGGCTACATCACGTATCACCCCGAGGTTGCAACGGTCTTTCCGCTGTCCGACCTCGCGATCGAGCGGGCCGACGAGCCAGAATCGGAGATCATGGCGCGGGTTCGGACGATCATCGCCACGAAGGTCGACCTGCCCGACTGACCGCGGGCCACGACGCGAAGGAGGGCGACATGCCGCTGGCGCATGACGAGGGCTGGGCGATCCCGTTCGATGCGCCCTTCTACCCGATGCTTCCGGCCTGGTATCGCGACGTCCAGTTCCAGGAGGTCCACTTCCGGGCCGATCCGGCCGCGGTCGCCCGGCTCCTGCCCGAGCCGCTCGAGGCGAGCCCGGGCGGCGAGTGCGTCGCCGTGGGGATCAGGATCCCGTTCAGCACTGCCTATGGCGCCTTCAACGAGGCCGCGATCGTGGAGCGCTGCTCGTTTCGAGGCCAGGACGGCTGGTATACCTCGCACGTCTGGCACGACGGCCCGCGCGGGATTGCCGCGGGCCGCGAGATCTACGGCACGCCCAAGATCTTCAGCGCTATCGAGATCCTGGAGATCGGCGCCGCGATGACGACCCGGGCCTCGATGGGCGGCGTCCCCGTGATCACGATCACGTCGACCATGGAGCAGCCGATCGAAGCCGCTGCGATCCCGGATCGCAGCCCGTCGTGGCTGCTCAAGATCATCCCGCGCGCCGATCGACCGGGTCCGGCCATCAAGCAGCTGATCGACGGCTCCGGTGCCACGGGCGACCTTTCGGTTCGAGCGATCTTCAGAGGCACGGGCACCGTGGCCTTCGAGCCAACCCCGTTCGGCGACCTGACCGGCCTGCGGCCGATCGAGTACGCCGAGGCCTACTCCTACATCGCCGACTACAGCGAGGGATTCGCCACGATCGCCCTCGACTACCTGGCCGGCGCGTGAAGCGGCACCACGATCACGGCGCCCCGAGGAGCGAGTACCGATGCTGACCGATGCCCTGGTCGCCCGGCTGGGCCGGGTCAAGGTCGCCGACCTGTCCGATGGCTGCCGTCGACTCGGCATCGCCCCGCAGACGAGCGAGCCGGCCCTGCGACCGGCCGAGGCCTACTCGAAGCTGATCGGCACGGCCGTGGTCGTCCAGAACGAGATCGTGGCCGGCGATCTTGACTACGGCGACCAGGTCGCCGAGCTCTACGAC
Source organism: uncultured Chloroflexia bacterium (assembly GCA_963716375.1). Classification (GTDB taxonomy): domain Bacteria; phylum Chloroflexota; class Limnocylindria; order Limnocylindrales; family CSP1-4; genus VGPE01. The sequence goes on from OY970306.1 coordinate 1,357,693, forward strand.
CGCGGCCGCTCCGTGCCGTTCGCCGTCGTCGTCCAGCGCAACGACGTGCCCGGGTTCACGTCGATCGGGTCGGGTGGGGCGCGCGTGGCCCGGGCCCATGGCTACGTCGGCTGGATCACGAACGGGGCGATCCGCGACACCGACGAGCTCCGGGACAGCGGCTTTCCCGTCTACGGGACGAGCCTCGTGCCGAACGGCCGGATGGTCTCGCAGATCGAGGCGGGGCAGTCGATCCGGTTCGAGTTCGACGGCACGGTCGAGATCGCCGGGATGACGGTCTCCCCGGGCGACGTGGTCGTGGGCGACAACGACGGGATGATCGCGATCACGCCAAACCGCCTGGAGGCGATCCTCGCCGAAGCCGAGGCGATCCTCGTCCTCGAGGCGGCCATCTTCGAGCAGCTGGACCGGGGCCTGACCTACCGCGAGATCCTGGCGGCCCAGCGGGCGGCAGGGTCCAGCGGCCACTAGCGGGCGGGACCCGTGGGCGGGCCCGGCTAGGCGATGACGTTCGGCACGCCGGTCGCGATCAGCATCTGGCGGCACTTCTCGCGGTAGAGCGCCCGGACGTCGCGGGTTGGCGGCCGGTTGCGGCTGGACGGCAGGCCGACGAGCTCCATGGCCAGCTTGTCGAGGTAGCCGTCGCCGCCCGTGTAGCCCTCGATCTCGACCCACAGGTCCATGAAGGGCATGCAGACCCTGACCATGTCGCGCTGGGCCTGGGCGTACTCGCCGCGCTCGAGCATCTGCCACAGGCCGACGGCGAACTGGGGCCAGTAGTTGCCCTGGTGGATCTCGATGGAGCGCGCGCCAAGGATGTGGCTCGTCACGTAGCGCATCTGGTTGTCGATGACCGCGAAGCGGTCCGAGAACCGGGAGACGATGCCCTCGAAGGTCATCATGGCGTTGTCGGGCGTCGACCACTTCAGGCTGACGACGTTGGGAACGTCGACCAGCTTCTCGACCAGGGTGCTGGAGAGTCCCAGGCTCGTCCAGTACGTGTTGTAGACGATGAAGCCGATGTCGGCCGCGTCGGCTCCGGCCAGGATGTGGTCGAGGAAGTCACCCTCGGTCTGCGAGTGGTAGAACGGCGGCGAGACCTGGACGTAGTCGGCGCCGGCGGCCTTGGCGGCCTTGACGAGGCGGACGAGCTCGAGGGTGCTCGTCGTCTGGCCGCCGACCGCGATCGGAACCCGGCCCGCGGCCGCCTCCACGACGGTCTGCCAGACCGAGACGCGCTCGTCGAAGGTCATGGTCGAGAAGTCGCCCGCGGCGCCACCGGCCAGGAGGACCGCGTTGCCGGTCGTCAGGCCGCCATCGATCAGGAAGTTGACGTGCCGCCGGATCGCCTCGTGGTTGACCGACAGAGAGGCGTCGTCCTTGAACATCGTCGGGATCGTGACGTAGCAGCCTTCGAGCCGGCGTCGCGCCGCGGCAGTATCCATGTGGGGCTGGCTCCTCGGGTGATTGGCAGGGGTGGGAAACCGCTGGTCCGGTCCCCTGTGAGTGTAGGAGGCGGCAGCGCCCGGGGCGTGGCGGCTGAGCACCGGTTCGTGCTCCCGGTGCTCGCAGTGGGGTTGGACCGGCCAGACCGGCGGCCTACGATCGCCGCCAATCGTCGGCCATCCGTCGAAGACGACCGACCCGACGAACAAGAGGGCGCCGGCCGTCACGGTGCGGTCCGCAAAGAGGGGGCTCGGGATGTCTGCCATTCGAACGCGACTGGTCTTCGTGATCGCCGGAATCCTGCTGGTCGGGGTCGCCGTCCAGGGCGGGGCATTCAAGCCGAACTCGGCCACGGCGGCCGCGGACCCGACGTCGTGCATCAAGGCGCTCCGCGACGATCGGGCGGAGGCCTTCCGGATCATCGGTGAGCAGAACGACGAGTTCAACGCAGCGGCCTCCGACTCGAAGCTCGGCAAGGCGCACGCCGCCTACGTCAGGGCCCTGCGGGACGCGCAGGCCGACTTCTTCAAGGCCTACCAGTACGCCTACCAGGGCCAGAAGACCACGGCCAACTCGTGGGTCAAGAAGGGCAACGCCGCGGTGGCGATCTCCAATGCCCAGGGCAGGATCTACAACGCCGAGATCGACAAGCTCAACGCGACGACCGTCCAGATCGATGCCGACCAGAACGCCCTTGGCACGAAAGCCGATGCCACGGACGCGACCTGCCAGGGGTTCTGACCGAACGGTCGTCCAAGCGAGCAAGCGAGCCTGCGAGCGCGCGCGCGGGCCGGGTCCAGGTGCTCGCTTGACTGATCGGCGGCCGGGCAGGATGGGCCCGAAAGCCGCTACTCTCCGAGCGATGACCTTCGCGACCCCATCGCTGCCGGCCCGTTCCCACCGGCGGACCGCCTGATGGCGGCCCGGGGCGAGGCCGCGGCGCAGGTCGAGGTGGCGCCCAGGCTCGAGCGGATGGGCCTGACGGCGCTGCAATACCCGCCGTTCCTGACGTTCCTGTCGGCGAACCTGGTCTCCAACGCGTCGTGGTTCATCTTCGGCGCGGCGCTCAACACGTACATCCTGGCCCTGACGAACAACGCCGCCGAAGTCGGCTTCGCCTCGTTCATCTACAGCCTGCCGTACGCGCTCTTCATGCTCCACGCGGGCCTGCTGATCGACCGGTTCGGCTCCAAGCGTCTCGTCGTGATCTCGCTGGCCGGATCGGGCATGGTCATCATCCTGATCGGGATCCTCGCGTTCAATGCGTGGCCACTGGCGATCCTGATCGCGCTCGGCTTCGTGATGTCGTCGTTCCAGACTCTCGGCAGCCCGGCCTTCATCTCGATCGTCAACGACCTCGTCCCGCCCCGGGCCGTGTCGAGCGCGGTGGCGCTCACCTTCCTCGGCTTCAACGTCGGCCGGATCCTCGGCGGCATCCTCGCCGGCGTGCTGCTCCTGTTCCTGGGCACCGACGTGCTCATCGCGGCGCCGATCACGATCATCGTGGCCGGGCTGCTCCAGGCCCTGCCGGCCCTGCCCGTCTCCCGGATCAAGGTCACCGAGCGAAACGCCCGCACGACGAGCACGGCCATGTTCAAGCCACTGGTCGAGGCCGCCAGTTACGCGCGGCGCAATCCGACCCTCGGGCTGATCGTCGTGCTGTCCGTCGCGCCGGGCGCCATCGGGCTGTCCTACACGTTCCTGCTCCCCGTCGTCGTGCGCGACCTCGGCGCCGAACCGGGTTCCATCGGCCTGCTCTACATCGGCGGCGGCATCGGCGGCCTGCTGGCGGGCCTGGTGGCCGAACCGATCATGCGGCGGGTCGGCCACGGCCGGGCGATCTTCGTCGGCCTGACGACCATCATGGCCGGCCTCGTCGGAGTCGGCGTCGCCGGCGTGCTGCCGCTGACCGCCGCCTGCGTCGGGCTGGCCCAGGCGGGCTTCGTGGTCTACGCCTCCTCGAGCCTGTCCCTGGTCCAGGCCCTCTCGCCGGCCCGCCTCCGCGGCCGGATCACGTCGCTCTTCACGCTGCTCTACTGGGGCCTGATGCCCTTCGGCGCCCTGTTCGGCGGCATCGTCGCGGAGCGAACCTCGGCCCTGTTCGCCGTGGCGCTCGCCGGGGTGATCATCGGGATCTGCGGCCTGCTGGTGTTCATCGTCCGGCGCCAGATCGCGACGCTGCGGATCGCTCGCGACGGCCACGAGGTCAGCGGCAACCTGGTCGGCAGCGGCTACTCGCCGGAGGCGCAGCCGGTCTAGGGCCGGGGCGGGCGTCGGGAGCGCCGGAGACCTCGGCTGGGGCGGGGTGATCCAGGCCCTGAGCGGCCGGCCCCCGACAAGGAAGGCCGGCAATCGGTCGGTCCGGCTCTGGCGTGGGCTTGCCAATGGCACTTCCGGAAGGCTGCCGGCAGCTCAATGCTGTCTACTGGCTCAAAGTCACCTGATCCAAGTGGGGACTGTGCTGGGAAACGCGCCACGGTCAGGACGGTGCCGATCAACTCGGTCGCCACTTGGCAAACGCGGAGCGAGCAATGCGCCCATTTCGGCTACTGATTGCCGTCATGGTCGTCGGCCTGATCGTTGCGGGCGAGGCGGCGCAGAGCGCCAACGTCAGCGCTTCCGACTTATCGCTCCTATCGGGCGTCCTGCTCGACGGCGCGATGACCGATCCTGCCGAGAGCCCGGACGGCGTAGCGCTCGCGCCGAGCCAGGATCCACGCAATCTGGCCGACGTAGTCGCGACCGATGGCGTGGACGTGTGGCCAGTCGCAGCCCCGCCGCTCGGGTCCACCCCATCGACCAGCGCGGCTTCACCGACGGTCGTCTCGTCGCCGCCATACCAGATGACCGCCTACTCGATCCGGACCCTGGCGCTCGAATTCCCTGCCATACGTCGAGTCGGGCCGGCCAAGCACCGGACCACCGCCAGTCCACGATGCAAACGGTGTCCCGATGAAGGTCGTCGCGGGACGGCGGTACTACTCGCCTGCCGGTGCTGCCCAATACGGCTTGCGAATGGAGGACGCCTACCGGCGCTTGCACGATGCCCGATACCTGAGGATCGCAGACACGGTCCTGCGCACGCTGATCGCGACCGGGATCCGCTCGAACGGCGGGATCTACGTGCCGTACCGGTTCGACTTCTGTCTCCACCGGATCTCGTCCGAGCGGATGCGTGCGCCGTGGTATTCGGCCATGGCACAGGGTTTGCTGCTGTCGCTCTCTGTCCGCCTCGATCGGGATACGAAGGACGCCTGGTACCTGAATACGGCGCGGGCCCTGTTCGCAACCTTCCACCACATCGGCCGCGGGTCAGCGCCGTGGGTGACGATGATCGACGCCGAGCGCTATCTACTGGCTCGAGGAGTACCCCGAAGAGCACGGCTTCAGCGAGCATGCGCTGAACGGGTGCATTTTTGCGATATTCGGGCTGTACGACTACTACCAGCAGACGCACGACCCCTCTGGGCTGCAGGCCCTGCGCGGAGCGGTGACGACGATCCATCACTACGTGGGGCAGTACCGCATCCCCGGCTCATCCAGCAGGTACTGCCTCGAACACGGGCGGCCGCAGATCAAGTACCACCGAATCGTGACGTGGCAACTGAACATGCTGTCCGAGATGAGCGGCGACTCCTACCTCCTGTCGATGTCCCGCCTGTTCAGCAGTGACTTCAGGTAGCGAGCCCTCACACTCGACTCCGTCCGGGCGCCGGGAGGCGGCTGCGTCTGACCGCCTCGGCGGCAACCTCGCCGGCAGCGGCGACTCGCCGGAGGCGCAGCCGGCCGCAGGCTGACTCAGGACCCTGGCCGCGACTCGGGCTCGAGTCGCATGGCCCAGATCGTGAGCAGCCAGCCGGCCACCACGGTGACCCCGTAGGCCGTGCACCAGAGGCAGACGGCGTGGATGACGAAGAGTTCGAGGTAGACGAGATAGACCTCGACCAGGGTCCCGGCAAGGCCCAGCCCGTACGCCACGTACAGCGCGCGGCGGTCGCCGAAGCGGCCCCAGGCCAGCGCGAGCCCGACGAGCGTGGCCGAGAACAGCGCGCCGAGCAGTGCCACGGGGATCCCGAGGATCGAGCTGTATGGGCTCGCCTCGACGGTCTCGCAGCCGGCCGACGGGCCGCAGATCGGCGGCACCCCGGCGAGCTTCGTGGCGGTGAGGTAGAGGGCGATCACCACGCCCGCGAGGGCGACGAGGCCCAGGACCCAGGCCGAGTGCCGCCGCAGTCGGGCTCACGGCGTCGCCGTCGGCACGGCCGAAGCCGGTGGGGTGGGGGCGGGCGAACCCGGCGCCTGGGAGTTGCGGGCCGCGTCGATCGCCGCGGAAACCGTGGGCAGATCGAAGCTGGCCACCTTGACGCCATTCACGAACAGGGTCGGCGTGCCATTGATCCCGAGCGCCTGGCCCGCGGCCGTCTCCTGCTGGATCGCCTGGCTGATGGTCGGATCGGACAGCGCCGCCGTCCACGTGCCCATGTCGAGCCCGATAGCCCTTGCGAAGTCAGCCAGACGGGCGGCCGAGAACGCGCCGCTGTTCTCAGTTCTCTGGTTGGCGAAGAGGAGGTCGTGATACGGCCAGAACTTGCCCTGCTGATCGGCGGCGCGGGCCGCGATGGCCGAGCTCAGCGACTCGGGTCCGATGAACGTGTAGTCGTGGTAGACGAGCCGAGCCTCTCCCGTCTGGATGTACTTCGAGATGAGGCCCGGCGCGACCGAGGTCCAGAACCGGTCGCAGTAGGGGCACTGGTTGTCGGACCAGACATCGAGCGTGATCGGCGCCGCCGGATCCCCGAGCGTGCGGTCGTGCGCGAGCGACGCCGGCGTCGAGGCGACCGGCTGGATGATCCCGGCCGACACGGGCGGCGGCTGGTTCGACAGCGCCAGGAACGCCACGAGTCCGAGACCGATGACGATCGCGGCGATCGTAGCGAGCACGACCGGCTGGGGACGACGACGGGCCGACCTGGAACCTGGTGGGGCGACGCGATTCTGCTGACGTTCCGCGGCCCGGCGCGCTCGCCGGGTGCCCGGACTTGAAGACGGTGGTGTGGAAGGCATGAAAACTCCGGGTAGATATGTGGCTGATGCGTGGAGCCGCGTGCGCGCCGATTCGACGAAGGCTCACGTCCACCGACGACGGACAGACGTGATGCGATGACTCGTGGTTCCCCTGCGATCCTCCCGCGCGTGCCGTGGCGCACTCTCGAGCGCTGTCGCGATCTGGTTCTCGGGGAGTGGCTCGGTACGCTCGCCGAATCCGATTCAGGCGCCAGCCGGGGGAGCACGACCGGCGTCGAGTCGAACGAGGAACCAGGCGTGAAGGCGAAGAGCGCCGATCGCCGGCCAATCGCGCGCAGGCCCGATGGCCAGCGGACCGCGGCGCGGCGGGCGATGGGCCACCGGGGCGATGCGAGACTCCAGGATGCGAATGCGCCATCGGATGAGGGCCCCCACGGCCCCGAGCATCGCACTCACGACGGCCAGGACCGGGACGGCGTACGGGTGCTCGGCGCCGATCAGGGAACCGAGCCCATGGGGCGCGAGACCGGCGGCGATGTGCTCGAGGTTCTCCTGGATTGTGAAAGCGGCGCAGGTTGCGACGAAGAGCCCGGGCCAGATCGAGCGGAACTCGCGCAGGAATCCGCGATCGCGGACCTGCCGAACGCGGTTCCATGGCTGACCGCCGATCCGACGAGCGAGCAGGAGCGCCCGGATCGCTTCGCGAGCAAGCACACCGGCTGTGAGGGTCACGATGACCAGGCTGAACGCCATCCAGTAGCCGTCGTGGCCGCCGCCAGTCATCGCCAGCCGGAAGTTGTCGGCCCACCCGAACTGGAAGGCGAACACGGCGTCGTGACCGACCAGGAGGCTGATCGGCAGCAATGCCAGGAACCGCAGCCAGGGCAGAAACCCAGCGGCTCGGGGACTGGCCACAAGCGTCATGTCACAGATGATAGGCCGCGGCCGCGGAATCACCCGCACGTCACGAGGGTGCAGCCTCGTCCTCGAGGTCGCATCTGAACGTGATCGGGCTACAATCGCCGGACCACCGAAAGGATCCGGACCTGCCGAGCTCGCCGACCGGTCCGATCGAGGTAGCTGAGATGATGCTCCGAGCCCGAATTGGTCGTCGCAGGATTGCCAATGGCATCGGTCTTGGCGCCTGGGCAGGCGTCGTCGTCGCACACGGTGTTCACCTTGCCCTGGTCGCTGCAGCACCTGCAGCTGTGGCCGGCACCTTCCAGTTCATCTGCCACATCCACTGAGAACCGGTCTGGGCCGGTGGCGTCCGGTTCGGGAAGGACACCAGGGCGACCGACCGGGCCGGTGAGGACGGTCGGGGTGGCAGCGTGCAACGGCCGCCCCTCCGCTCGACCTATCGCAGCGCCGCGACCAGCTCCTGCGTATCCCACCGGATCACGGACTCATACGTGGTGATCGGGGGATCACCGAGTGCGTCGTCGTAGAGGTCGGCCACGACGCTCGCCCCGGTAGCCGCCGCAAGCGCGTCGATGAGTTTCTTGGGGAACTGCGCCTCGCTGAAGATCGCCTTCACTCCGGCCGCCTTGATCGCGTCGATGAGTTGCGCGGTATAGGCGGCGCTCGGATCCTGGCCTGGCGCCTCGACAGCGACCCCCACGATCGTCACGCCGTACGCCCGGGCGTAGTAGGGAAAGGCGTCATGGAACGCGACGAGCTTGCGGTTGGCCGGCGGGATGGTCGCGATCTGGTCGCGTACCCACGAATCGAGCGTGGCGAGGCTGGCCTTGTAGGTCGCTGCCTTGGAGGCGAAGGTCGCGGCGTTCGCGGGGTCGGCCTGGGCGAGCGCCGCCTCGATCCGGTCGACATAGAGCATCGCGTAGGCGACGTTCATCCAGAGGTGCGGATTGGCGGCGGCACCGCCATCGCCACCGATGTAGGTGACGCCGGGCAGATTGACGCCCAGCTTGAGCAGGGGCGTGCCAGCGGCCGCGGTGTTGACGACGGCCTTCTCAAGCCAGTCATCGAGCCCGAGGCCATTCATCACGATCAGTCGCGCCTGGGCCACCTTGATCATGTCCGATGGCTTCGGCTCGAAGGTGTGCACGTCGCCGTTGGCAGGCACGATGCTGGTCGCGGAAACGAGACTGCCGCCCACCTCCTGGACCATCTCGGCGAAAACGGTAGTCGAGGCAACGACCTGGAGAGGAGCCGCTGCGGCCGGGCTCGCGGTTGAGCCGGCGCCCGATGGCGAGCCCGATGCGCCAGGCTCACTCGGGGCCGTTGCTGAAGCCGCGGGGCCCTGCGGGACGGAGGCAGCCGGCGAGCCAGGTGGCGAGGTCGGCGCGGCGCCGGAGCTGCAGGCGCTCATGACGACAGCCACCGTGGCGAGAATCATCAGTAGGCGCTTGTTGAGATTTAGTCTCAATGCACGAGACGACATGTCCATCGTGGGTCCTTCCTGGTTGGTACGTGCCGATCGGCGGCAGAATGATACTCGATCTCATTCATCGTGCCGGATACTCGTGGGACGGATGCGCCTGCCTGGGCCGAGCGGGTCAGTAGATCGAGATCGCCAGCAGCGGGCTTCGCGTGCCGTCGAGCAGCTCGAGGAACCCGTGTCGATCATTGGCCTTGGCGGCAAACCCGAGCCAGCCGACCAATGGGTGCCCGGCCATCAGCGTGGTCCGCCGTAGCTGTGGGTTGGGCGATGTGTCGGCGATCGGGGCGTACTCAATTCCGCCATCGGTCAGCAGGATCCAGCTGACGGGGTCGACTTCGAGGGGAACCTGTGAGGTGAACCGGAGTTCAACGTCCACGGTCCGGTTCGTGCCGTTCGCGGCGGCACGGACGCTGACCACCTCGACGGTGACCGGCTGGCCGCCGATCGAGGCGAGATCGACAACGTCGTGAATCGCGTAGACCGGGATGGGCGCGGCCGACGGGGTCGCGGCCGGCGAAGCCGGAGGCCCAACTGCCGGTGTTGCGGACCCAGTCGGATTCGTGATGTAGGCCGGTAGCGACTCGCCGGGTCCGGGCACGGCGAGTCCGACCCCCGTCGGTGCGGCGGCGGTCGGCGCTACGACCGCACTGCCGAGCGCCAGGCCGCCGACTCCCGTGACCGCGACGACCAGCACCAGTCCGACTGCGAGGACCCGAACCGGGTGCATTCGAAGGGATGCCACCGCCGAACGCAGGCTGGGCCGAGGGTTCCCAGTGACGGCGGGGACAATGCCCGGCACAGCTGGTTCGGCATCCATCAGCCACGTCGCAACGAGCGTCGCGATAGGCACGGCAGCCACGAGGCCGATGCCGCCGACGACCGTCCGGACCAGCTCGGTGGCGACCGCCTCGCCGTTGAGGATCAGGCCAGCCGGTTGACCGGTTACCGAGAAGAGGACCAGCAGCGGCAGGCTGGCGCCGGCGTAGGCCAGGAACAGCGTGGTGATCGCCGCACCGATATGCGAGCGGCCAACTCTCGACGCGCTCCAGTACAGCGCTCGACCGTGAAGCCCGGCGTCGTGGGCCAGCTGCTCCACCGTGGCCGCCTGGCTGACGGTCACATCGTTCAGGATCCCGAGCGAGCCGATGATGAACGCGGCCAGCAGCAGACCGCGCAGATCGAGCGCAGTTCCGCCCGCCGTCTGGAGGTAGACGAGCTCCGAGCCGGCGGCAGCCGTGAAACCGGCCAGGCTGACCGTGATGGCTGACAGGAGTGCCGTCAGGCCCAGCCCGGCGGCGGTGCCGAGGATCGCCGCAACCGCCGCACGGGACAGTCCCTCGCTGAGACCCACCATCGCCACGGTCAGGACCAGCGCGAGCCCGACCGCCAGCGGGACGGGTGGCACCCCGTTCAGGAGTTCCGGCACAAGGATTCGGACGACTACGACCGCTGAGAGGGCCAGCCCAAGCAGGGCCCGAACGCCTTGCGATCGAGCGGCGGCGACGACGACCAGAACGAACAGCGCCAGCAACGCGCCCAACAACGGCAGACGCCAGCGATCGCTGACCGCCACGAACGGCGCCCCGGAAGGCTGCTCGGTCAGTGTGACCAGAACCTCGTCACCGGTGCGGTACTGCGGCAGGACCTGCGAACCCCCGGGCGCCTCGAGGTAGGCATCGAGATCCCGACCTGCGAACGGCCCTTCGAGGACGAGGACCCGGACATCCGGCAGGTAGCCTCCGCCGGGATTGGCGGGATCGAGGCGTTGCCCGCCGAGAAGGCCGACGACTCGCGCGTGATACGCACTGACTGGCGGTGGCCCGACGTGGGACGGGCCGAGGTCGGGGAGGAGCATGACGAGGACCACCAGCGAAACACAGAGGAGCGGTCCGAGGACTTGCCTGCGCAACGGTCTGGGCAGGGCATCCCGCAGCCGTCGTCGGGGACTCGGCGGCATCGGCGTGCGAGTCAAAGCGCCTGGGTCAGCGCCTGGCTGGTGAGGTAGATCCCAGCCCCGATCACGACCAGTGCCGTCACGAACGGAAGCGCCTCCCAGAGCCGCTGCCAGGCGGTTCCCGGTCGGCCACGCGACAGGAACCGGCTCGCGTGGACGAGCAGGAAGCCAACCCCTGCCAGGACCATCGCCATGCCGGCCCCGAAGGCGACGACCAGGACCATTCCGTAGGCGGGCCGATTGGCAGCCAACGAGCCGAGCAGCAGCAGGAGCGCCGACGCCGAGGGCACGAGGCCGCCGGCGAGGCCGAGAGCCATCAGGCTGCGCCAGCTCAGGACCTCGTTCACGGCCGTGCCATGGTCATGTCGAAATGGGCCGTGTGAATGCTCGCCGCCCGGCTGGGCAAGTTCATGGCTCATCTCTCCCGGATCGATCCCGGCGGTCTCCGGGGCGGACATTTCGGGTTCGAATCCGTGCGGATGGGCTCGCGCGACTGCCCAGAGTCGCAGCCGGCCCCACAGCAGGACGACTCCGATTGCGATGACCGTGAAGCCCGAGGCCACGCCGAGGACCGGGTAGAGTCGCTCCGGTGGCAACAGGGTGGATGCGAACAGCACCACCACCGCGATGGCGAACACGCCGGCCGTATGAGAGACGGTGACGGCGAGGCCAAGCCCGATGGCGTGCCGAGCCGAACCCCGCGAACCTACGAGATAGGCCGCCATGACCGTCTTGCCGTGCCCAGGCGACAGGGCGTGCAGCGCACCCAACGCGACCGCCACGAGGAGCGACCCGATGATCGCGGCCGGTGTCAGGTTCCTGGTCTCGAGGATCCCTGCGATCGGATCCTGGACGCCGCCGGGCACGGCGCCGCCGGCCAGGGCAGCCGGCGGACCGGGCGAAGCGCGATTCGCGGCATTGCCGCGACTCGCGACCATCGAGGCCAAGGGGCTCGGCTGATCGCCGGTCTTCCCCGATCCGTCTGCCGATGCAGGCGCCTGCCCCCCGACACCTGCGGACGACCCCGGAAGCGGGGCGGCGTCCGGAACGACCAGTGGTGCAAGGCTCGGTCCACCGGGGCTGACTCGGATCGTCGCGAGTTCGTCGTCGATGGGCGCTCCGGCCTGAAGCGGGTAGGCAGTCAGACGATTGGACACCCCGACGGCGCGGAAGCCGGAGCCGCTGAGCGTCGTGCCATTGCCCCCGGCCACGATCTCGTGCCAGCCGATCTGATCGATCCGATACCGATCTTGGAAGACAATCGTCGCCGGACCCGCCAACGGCCCCGCAAATGCGGCGTGGTACTCGCAGACCAGTCGCAGGGTGTCCACGCCCGACTGGCCCGGCGGGAACGAGAGGCCAGCCTGGAGAGTCGTCAGCGGTAGCTGCCTGCCGTCCAGCGTGAGTGTGATCTGGGCGCTCTCGCGCGGGCACGCCACGCTCGTCTCCTGGGCCAGTTCTGCCGAGTCGATCGTGCCGTCGCTGTTGGCGTCGATCCGCTCGCGTTCCGCGACGGCCGGGATCTCTGCCATGTCGATGACGACATCAAGATCGACTCCGGTTGTCTGGATCCGCAGACCGGCGTAGTGGTTGATCGTGAAGTTGCCGAGCGGGTGCGCACTGCCGGCGTGAACGAGGATCAGGGCAGCGGCAAGGCCACCGACCCCGGCCAGCGTGAATCGTGTGGTCCGGGCGGCCCTTCGCCGCATCGGTCCTCCCCTTATCTGTCAGGCCTGTCCGAATGTCGCCGCGATGCGGGCGGACTCATCATCGCGCTTGGCAGGAGCGCGCAGTCGAACGATTGACGAGACTTAACTAGCCCCATCCTCGGCGCTCGGGTACCGTCACCGATCGTGACTGAGGAACGGGCTCACTACCAGGACCGCGGGCAACCGGCGGGCGCGCGAAGCGCTCGGATTCGCGGCCGGTCTCGGACTGCTCTTGGTGCTCGCGGGCTGGCTGCCCAACCTCCTGCCGCCCGCCGCGGCGGGCCTTCGCTCGGATCAGGTGCACGCGGTGATCACGGCGGTCCAGCCGGGGACCCAGGACTCGCCGCCAACCGCAACCGTCCGCATTCTCGAAGGCATCTACGTCGACCAGGGCGGTCCGGCGACCCTCGAGGGCCCGAGCGGGCAGCTCGAACTGCCCGACTACCAGCCGGGCGACGAGGTTGTCGTCGCCATCGACACGAGTCCCGACGGCACGCAGACCCTCGCGGTCGTGGATCGCTGGCGCCTGCCGCTCTTCGAGATCCTCCTCGTGGTCCTGGCGATCGCGGCGGTTGCCGTCGCCGGCTGGCGCGGCCTCCGTGCGCTGACGTCGCTCGCGATCACGCTCGTCCTCGTGGTCAGGGTCCTGATCCCGCTGCTGCTCGCGGGCTGGCCGGCCGTCCCGCTGGCGATCGGTCTGGGGATCGCGATCACGGTCCTGAGCTTCCTCCTGACGCAGGGCTTCAGCCGGGCGACGCTGGCGGCCATTCTCGGCACTGCCGGCGGACTCGCCGTCACCGGTGTGCTGGCGGCGATCGTGACGGCGGCTGCCCGGCTGACGCCCTCGCACGGCTCACAGGAGATCCTCGCTCTGGAACAGATCGCGCCAGGCACCGCGATCGACGTCTCGGGCCTGCTGCTCGCCGCCGTGATCTTCGGCGGCCTCGGCGTCCTGAATGACGTCGCCATCAGCCAGGCCGTGACCGTCGAGGAGCTTCGTGAGCTCGACCCCTGGTTGTCGCGACGCGCCGTGTACGGGCGCACGATGCGGATCGGGGTGGCCCACCTCGCCGCGAACATCAATACCCTCGTGTTCGCCTACCTCGGCGCGGCCCTGCCCCTCATCGTCCTCCTCGCAGTCCAGGTGCCTGATCTGACGCTCGCCGCCAACCAGGAGTTCGTGGCCGTCGAGATCATTCGCGCCGTCGTCGGGGCACTTGGCGTTCTGGCGGCGGTCCCCCTGACGACGGCAATCGCGGCGGTCCTGGCCGGCACGACGCGGTCGGCGGGAGCGGCCGACGCCTGGGGCGTGCGGCATCCTTCGAGCGAATTCGACCGATGATCCGGCGCCTGGTTCTGGTCGTTATCGCCGGCCTGCTGGCCTCGGCCGGGTGCAGCAGCGCCTCGGGTCCGCCGACGCCTCACCCGACCCTCCGCCTCGCCACCCCCACGCCGATGCCCAGCGATTCCGTGCCGCCTTCGGCTGAGCCCAGCGGCCCGCCGCTTGCCAGTGCACAGCCGTATCCCGACGCGGCAGAACGGACGCTCCTGGCCCACCTCCGCAGTCCGGTGAGCCTGACTTGCGCCCGATCGGGGCCGTTCTACTCCACGGAGCTTGCGTCGGTGTCATGTGGCGATGGCCGGAACGTGCCGTACGTGGACTACAGCCTCTTCGGCTCGGTGGCCGATCTGAATGCCGCCTTCGAGGGTGACATCTCGACCGCGCCACAACAGCCAGTCGCCAGTGGTTCCTGCGCCGACGGACACTTTCTCGAGCACTACGACCTTGCCGGCGTGCGCGAAGGGCAGATCTGGTGTACGACGCGCAGCGACGCCAATGGCACCTACCGCGTCATCGAATGGACTCGGGAGAGCCTCCCGGCGATCGGGGTCATCACCGGCACGGGCCAGAGCTGGGCGGACCTTCTGACCTTTTGGCGGACGCAAGCGGGTCCGTTCGCCTGACTCGAGCCTAACTGGCGCCGACGAGCGGGCGGAAGTCACTTCCCCCGCGTGCCGACCCGTTCAAGCCCGATGCTCTCGTGGTCCGGATGCGGTGTCGCTCGTGCGGCGCGGCTGGTTCTTGAGACGGCCGGCACCGGCGAGAACCCGCGAGTTGGTGCCGAAGGCGGGGATCGAACCCGCACGAGGTTGCCCTCATCGGTGTTTGAGACCGACGCGTCTGCCTGTTCCGCCACTTCGGCACGGAGCGCACCTGCGCGAACCCTCGGCGGCGACGGCGCGAGGGCCCGGCGGCATCGTACCCGAGGGGACCGCGACGTCGGGCGGTGACCGCCGCTCCTGACTCCTGCCGCTCATCCGAGCCGGAACCGCCGCGACCCCCATGACGTCGAGCGGTTCAACGGCCATGCTAGACTCCGCCCCCCTCACCGCCACCGCCTGGAGGTCCACCGCGAGCTTGGAGGACCAGCGCTCGACCGCGGCCGTCGAAGATCCGATTCAACGCCGTGACCTGATCCTCATCGAGCGCGCCCGGGGCGGCGATCTGACTGCCTTCAACCTGCTCGTCGAGGCCTACCAGGACCACCTGTTCGCGCTCGTGGTGCGCATGGTGCCCGATCGGGACCAGGCGTCCGACGCGGTCCAGGAAGGCTTCTTCTCGGCCTTTCGCAACCTCGGCTCATTTCGGGGTGGCAGTGTCCGCAGCTGGCTGACCCGGATCGTGATCAACGCGGCCATGGATCTCCAGCGGGCCAAGCGGCGTCGGCCGAGCCAGCCCTATCCCGAGCTGGAGGACGAGAGCTGGCAGCCGCCGGCCGGCATCGAGGCCGATCCCGAGCACCAGGTCGTGATCGCCGAACGCTCGCGGGCCCTGGCCGAGGCGCTCGCCGGCATCGGCGTCGACCAGCGGACGGCGATCGTCCTCTTCGACATCGAGGGCTACGACTACGGCGAGATCGCCCGGATCACGGGCGTCTCCCTCGGCACTGTGAAGTCGAGGATCCATCGCGGGCGGCTTGCGCTGCGAGGACTCCTCGAAGACCGCATGGAACTGTTCCGTGGCTGAGGTCGTCTCATGACCGTGCCCACTCTCTCCGGCTCGCATGCCGAACACGATCTGCTCCTGATCGCGCAGCTCGCCGACGGCGACGTCACGTCCGCCGAACGCGTCGCCGGCCAGCGGCAGGCCGACGACTGCGCCGATTGTGCCCTCCTCCTCGCCGATCTCCGGGCCATCGCCCGGGCAACGGCCGCCCTGCCCGAACCGAAGCGGACCCGCGACTTCCGATTGACCGACGCCGATGCCGCGCGCCTGCGGCCCGGCGGGATCCGTGGCTTCCTCGGCTGGCTCGGCTCGCCGCGACTGGCGTTCGTCAAGCCGCTCGGATCGGGCCTCGCCGCGCTGGGCGTGGCCGGCCTGCTGATCGCCTCGCTGCCCTCCACGTTTTTCACGACCGCCTCGGGTCCGTCCCGCGAGGTCGTCGCACCGGCCGGCGGCTCGGGCTCGACGGCCGGCCAGACTGCCGATCAGGCTGGCACAGCCGCTCCGGTGAGCGGGACGACCGCCCAACCTACGGCCTTCGCGGCCCCGAATGCCGCGGGCGGCGGAGCACCGGTCACGACCGATGGCTCTACGGGTGCGGCGGGGCAGGCGCCGGTCCAGACCGCCGCTCCGATCGCAGCTCCGACGGCCGCTCCGATCGCCCTCGCCACGCCGGGCCCGAATTCCCTCGCGCTGCCCGTTGCCACGGCCTCGCCAGTGCCGCCGCTGCCCCGGCCGACGCTGGCCTCGCACGGGGTCGGCCTCAGCGGGGCGGCCTCGCCATCGGAGGACACCGTTCCGAAGATCGCCCAGGCCAGCGGCACGATCGCGGAGGCTTCGCCGGTCCCGCAGGCCACTGACGCCAGCGGCGCCGGCGGGGTGAGCACGGGCACGGCCGGCCAGACGGACAATTCGGGCGGCGGGGGCACCTCGGGCGGCGTGCCGGTGGGCGCGAGCCCGGTCGAGTCCTCGGGCAGCGGCACCATCTCCGATCAATCGACCACCACGGCCGCACCGCAATCGCCGCCGGGTATCGGGTTCGGCGTCGTCGGCAGCCCGGCCGCGAGCGGCGGCCAGACCACCACGGATGGCTCGCGGGTCGGGGTGGGCGCCGGCGCATCGGCCGAATCCGGCGCCGGAGCGTCGCCCCAGGCCGGCGCGTCGGCCGAGGCGGCCGTGCCGAACAGCACCACCGCATCAAGCGGGACGGCCATCCCGCCGCTGGCGATCATCTCCCTGGTCCTGCTGGTTGCCGGCGCGGCCCTCCTGATCGGTCGCCTCCTGGGGACACGCGCCTCCCGGGCCTGATCGCCCGCGATCTCGGAGACCACCCCGACACGGCCCGATCGGCCGTGGACGGCCCGATCCGGCCGTACACTCTGAGCGTGTTCCCGACCACTGCCGACGCCACTGCTGGCCAGCCGCGAGAGCGGCTCATGCTGCTCGATGGCAACGGGCTCATCTACCGCGGCTATTTCGCCCTGCCGCCCCTGACCACGAGCAAGGGCGAGCTCGTCAACGCCGTCTTCGGCTTCGCCAGCATCCTGCTGCGCGGCTTCCAGGACATCGCCCCGCAGTACGTCGCCGTGGCCTTCGACCTCCAGGGGCCGACATTCCGCCACGAGCAGTACGCCGAGTACAAGGCGACCCGCCAGCGCATGCCGGACGACCTGCGCGACCAGTTCCCGAAGGTCCGCCGGATCGTCGCCGCGATGGGCATCCCGGTCCTCGAACTGGCGGGCTACGAAGCGGACGACGTGATCGGCACGCTGACACTCGAAGCGGACGCCCGCGGCCTCGAGACCACGATCGTCACGGGCGACCTGGACATGCTCCAGCTGGTCACGCCGCAGACGCGGCTGATGACGACCCGCCAGGGCGTCCAGAACACGATCTTCTACGACGTCGCGAAGATCGAGGAGCGCTACGCGCTGCGGCCGGACCAGATGGTCGACTACAAGGCCCTGAAGGGCGATTCGACCGACAACATCCCGGGTGTGGCCGGAATCGGCGAGAAGACCGCGGCGAAGCTAATCGGCCAGTGGGGCACGCTCGACAACCTGTTCGAGCACCTCGACGAGCTGGTCCCGGAGAAGCTGCGCGCGCCGATCGGCGAGGCGAAGGAACGGCTGCTGATGAGCCGCGAGCTGATGCGGATCGTGCGGGACCTGCCGGTGTCCCTCGACCTCGCGGCGGCCAAGCTCGACGACTACGATCGGGAAGCGGTCATCCGGCTCTTCCGCGAATACGAGTTCCGGACGCTGATCGACCGCCTGCCGGCGCTCGCCGGCGAGTCGCCCGAGGCGGCGCAGAACGCGCTCCGCGAGGTCCGCGAGGGCGGCTCGATCCCGGCGGCCCAGGTGGCCGGCCGGCCCGAAGGCTGGGGGCCCGGTCGCGAGACGGGCGCCGATCGACCACCGGGACCGGCCGCCGCGTACCGTGGTCCTGCCACTGCCGGGACGCGCCCGGCCGGCGGCCGTGGCGGCTCGCTGCTCGGCAGCGGCGCCGGCCTGCAGCTGGCCCTCGATTTCGACAGCGTCAGCGGCCCGGCTCATGCGACGGCGGACCCGGCGGCTGTCAACGAGTACCCGGAGGGCTTCGAGCCGTTCGAGGCCGCCGCGGGCGACGGCGCCGACTCGGCCGAAGACGGCCGCCACGGCCGTGAGGCGGCGCGACCGGGCTGGCGCGAGCGGTCGCCCGACGGGCCCTGCCGTCCGATCCCCGGGCCGCCCTCGCGGCTGCGATCGTCGACCCCGGGGCGATCGAGGTGATCGACGCAGCCGATGTGCCGGGCCTGGCGGGCTGGCTGGCGGGCCTCGACCAGATCGGCGTGGGACTCGTGCTCGACGACCCGCGGCCCCTCCGCGGCGCGCCACTCGCCCTGGCCGTGGCCGGTTCCGACGGTCGGACGGTCGCCGTCGAAGGTCCGGACGCGGCCCGGGCGCTGCGCAACCTCGTCGAGGACACCGGCCGGCCGATCGTCGGCCACGAGGTCAAGCCGCTGCTCGTGGCCCGCATCGCGGACGACCCCTCGGCGCCCGCGACCCCCGTGGCGTTCGACACCCAGATCGCGGCGTACATCCTGAACGCCTCGCTGCGCAGCCAGTCCATCGCCGACGTCGTCGCCGAGCGCGTCGACCTGATCCTGCCGCCGGCCGCGGCGGGCCTGCCGCCAACCGCGAGGGCCGGCCTCGAGGCGCTGGGCGCGCTCGCCGTCAAGCCGTCGCTGGAGGCGATCAGCTTCGCGACGAGAACCTCGCCCGCCTGTTCGAAGAGATCGAGCTGCCGCTCGTCCCCGTCCTCGCCCGGATGGAGGCGGTCGGGGTCGCGCTGGATCGCGATGCGCTGGCCGTGCTCGATCGGGAGTTCGGGGCCGAGATCACCCGGCTGGAGCAGGAGATCTGGCACGACGTCGGCCACGAGTTCAATCTCGGCAGCCCCAAGCAGCTCGAGCAGATCCTCTTCTTCGAGCTCAACCTGCCGAAGGGCAAGCGGACGAAGACCGGCTATTCGACCGATGCGTCCGTGCTCGAGGACCTCCGGCCGGCGCATCCGATGATCGGCAAGCTGCTCGACTGGCGGGTCTACACGAAGCTTCGTTCGACCTATGTCGAGGCGCTGCCGACGCTGCTCTCGCCGATCGACGGGCGGCTCCACACGACGTTCCACCAGGCCGTGGCGTCGACCGGGCGGCTCTCCTCGTCGGACCCGAATCTCCAGAACATCCCGATCCGGACCGAGCTCGGCCGGCGGATCCGGCGCGCCTTCGTGGCCGGTGAACCCGGCCTCACGCTCCTTGCCGCCGACTACTCGCAGATCGAGCTGCGGATCCTCGCCCACGTCTCGGGCGACGAGCATCTCCGCGAGGCGTTCGCGCGCGGCGACGACATCCATCGGGCCACGGCGGCCCGGGTGCTCCACAAGGCTCCGGAGGACGTCACGCGCGACGAGCGGTCCATGGCCAAGATGGTCAACTTCGGCCTGGCCTACGGGATGAGCGACTTCGGCCTCTCGAGCCGGGCCGGCATCTCCCGCCAGGACGCCCAGGAGTTCATCAACAACTACTTCGCGAGCTATTCGGGGATCAGCTACTACATGATCGCGATCAAGGAGCGTGCCCGCGAGCAGGGCTTCGTGACGACGCTGCTCGGCCGCCGGCGCGCGATCCCCGAGCTCCAGGCGCGGAACGCCGCGCTGCGCGGCGCCGGGGAGCGGATGGCGATCAACATGCCGATCCAGGGCACGGCCGCCGACATCGTGAAGATCGCGATGATCCGGGTCGACGAGCAACTGCGCCGCGCCGGCCTGCGGGCCCGGCTGCTGCTGTCGGTCCACGACGAGCTGCTGTTTGAGGTGCCACGGGACGAGGTCGAGCCCCTGGCGGCGCTGGCGCGGGAGACGATGGAGGCGGCGATGCCGCTCGACGTGCCGCTCACGGTGGACGTCAAGGTCGGCGACGACTGGGAGGCGATGACGCCGCTGACCCGCCTGGATGCGGTCCTCGCCGAGGCCGACGAGGCACCCGAGGAGCTGCCGGCTGCGGCTGCCGCCGGCTGACCGGTCGAGATGCCCGAACTGCCCGAAGTCGAGACGGTTGCCCGCGATCTGCGCGGGCTGGTGGTCGGCGCCACGATCACCGGGGCTCGCTGCGACTGGCCGCGCCTGCTGCGCAACGTCAGCCCGGACGAGTTCGCGCGCGGCGTGACGGGGCGGGAGATCGAGGCCGTCGGGCGCCGCGCCAAGCAGCTGCTGATCGAGCTGTCGGGCCGATTCGTGATGACGGTCCACCTGAAGATGACCGGCCAGCTGTTCGTCGTGCCGGCCGGCACTCCGGTCGATCGGCACGTCCATCTCGCACTCGAATTCGCGGACGGCCGGGAGCTGCGGTTCCGCGACATCCGCAAGTTCGGCCGGGTGGGGCTGTATCCGCGCGACGCGATCACGGGCGAGGCGATGGTCGAGGCCGGGGGCGCGGCGGTCTTCGGGGATCACGGCCCCGAACCGATGGCCGACGAGTTCACGGCGCGCCGGTTCCGGACGATCCTGCGGGCACGGCGCGGCCGCCTGAAGCCGCTCCTGCTCGATCAGACGTTCATCGCCGGCATCGGCAACATCTACGCCGACGAGGCGCTGTGGCTCTCGAAGCTGCACCCGCTGCGATCCGCCGGGAGCCTCCGGCCGGCCGACGAGGGCCGGCTGTACCGCGCGATCCGCTCCGTGCTGGCCGAGGCGATCGAGCGGCGTGGCAGCTCCATCGACGACTACACGGCGCCCGAGGGGGACGGGAGCATGCAGGAACGGCTGCAGGTCTACCAGCAGGCCGGCGCGCCGTGCCCGCGCTGTGGCCGCCCGCTCCGGCGCATCGTGGTCGGCGGTCGGGCGACGCATTTCTGCTCGTGGTGCCAGCGCCTGCCGGCGGTGGACCGGGCCGGCGCGGCCACGATTCTGCGAGGCGCGACGCCGCGGGCCGGCCGCCGGGCAACCGTGAAGCCCGGGCCGCGCTGGACGGAGCTGGCCGGGGAGGGGACCCTCGGCCTGACGCCGGCCGAGGCCCGTGCCGCTGCCGCGCGGGCTCGGGCGGATCGAACGCGTCGGGCGGGCGCGACGCGTCGCGCGGACGCTCGCCGTGCGGCCGGCGCCGATTCCGCCACGGGCTCGGTCGCCGATTCGGTCACTAGCTCGGTCGCCGGTTCGGTCGCGATCGAGTCGTCACCGGGCGAATCCGGCTGATGTCGGTGCTCCGCTTCTCCGACCTCGTCCGCGAGATCGGCAGCTTCGTCATCCTCGACCATCTCGCGGGCGCCATCGCGCTCGGCGATCGGGTCGGTCTCGTCGGCCCCAACGGCGAGGGCAAGACGACCCTGCTGCGGATCCTGGCCGGGTTCGACGAGCCCGACGAAGGCGAGGTCCAGCGGCGGCGCGGCCTGCGAATCGGGCTCCTCTCCCAGGAGGCGCACCTGGACGCGGCGTTCATGGCGGCGCCCGACGTCCGTTCGGCGGTCCGCCACGGCGCCGCCGAGCTCGAGGTCATGGAGCACCAGCTGGCCGAGCTCGAGGCCGCCCACCGCGTGACCGAGCCCGGCTATGCCGAACTCCAGCACCGGTTCGAGCTGCTGGGCGGGTACAGCCTGGACCAGCGGGTCGACGAGGCGCTCTCGGGGCTCGGCTTCACGATGGAGGAACGGCAGCGGCCGCCGACCTCGCTCTCCGGGGGCGAGCAGACGCGCGCGGCGCTCGCCCGACTCGTCATCTCGGATCCCGATCTGCTGCTCCTCGACGAGCCGACGAACCACCTCGACATCGACGCCCTCGAATGGCTCGAGGAGCACCTCCGGCGACGGTCGGGGTCGCTCGTGGTCGCCTCCCACGACCGGGCGTTCCTCGACGCCACCGTGACCCGGGTCTGGGAGCTGCGCGGCCGCCGCCTGACCACGTTCCGTGGCAACTACAGCGCCTATCACCGCCAGCGCGAGGAGCGGGACGAACGCGCGGCGAAGGACGCCGAGGGCCAGGCCGGCCAGATCGAGCGCGAGCGCGAGCTGATCCAGAACTACCGCAGCCATCGCAACTACCCGAAGATGCACGAGCACGAGGCGCGCCTGGAGCGGCTGCTCGCCGCGAAGGTCGAAGCGCCGAAGGGCCGTCGGAAGCTCGCGCTGCCGACCGAATCCCTGACCAGGTCCCTGCCCAGCCGGGCGGGCTCGGTGGTCGTCACCGTCGACGACCTCGTCGTCGGCTACCGCTCGCCGGCCGGGCCGAAGGCCATCGCCCGGGTGCCCTGGCTCGCGGCCCAGCGTGGCGAACGGATCGGCATCGTCGGTCCCAACGGCGCCGGCAAGACGACGCTCCTGCGCACGATCGCGGGCGAGCTGTCGCCGATCGACGGCGGGCTGACGTTCGGTTCGGGGGTCCAGATCGGCTACCTCGCCCAGTTGCGCGAGGCGGCCATCCCGGGCACCACCGTCCTCGACGCCCTCCTCGGCGTGATGCCGGTCACACAGGGCGAAGCCCGCAGCTACCTCGCCCGCTTCCTGTTCCGCGGCGACGACGTGAACAAGGAGGTCCGGACACTGTCCGGCGGCGAGCGCTCGCGCCTGGAGCTGGCGCTGCTCGGGATCACGCCGGCGAACCTGCTGCTGCTTGACGAGCCGACGAACCACCTCGACATCCCGGCCCGCGAGGCGATCGAGACGTTCATCCGCGAGTCGCCGGCGACCGTGCTCGTCGTCAGCCACGATCGGCGATTGCTCGAGACGCTCTGCGATCGGCTGTGGGTCGTGGCCGGCGGGCTGGCCGTGCCGTTCGACGGCGGCTACCGTGCCTGGCGGGCGGCGATCGCGGAAGGCTGGACAACCGCGGCCGCGGCCGAAGTGGAGGCCCGTCGTCTGCATCGTCCGGGCGGCGCCGCCGTCGGGACCGGAACCGGCGCCGGAGCCAGGGCGGGGGTGGGGGCCGTCACGGCGCCCATTCCGACGCCGGTGGCGGTCGGAGCGGTCGCGGGCCGCTCGACCTCAGGGTCGAACGGTTCGGCCGGCTCGCGCGGGAGCGGGGGAACGGCAGGTTCGAGGGCGGGCTCGAACGGGTCCGAGTCGGTGGAGACCGCCGCGGTCGCTGCACGCGGGCGGTCGACGCCCGCTCGCGGGCCGAAGCTCTCGAAGGACGCCTACCGCAAACAGAAGGCCGCAGTCGAGGCCGACCTGACCCGCCTCGGACTCCGGAAGAACCACCTGGAGCTGGCGATGGGCGACCCGGCCGTCCAGGCGAACTTCGTCGAGCTGCGGCGGATCACGAGCGAGCTGGCGGACGTGAACCAGGCCCTCGAGGCCGCCGAGACGGCCTGGCTGGACGTGGAGGAGCGGGCGCCGTGAGTCCGGCGGGTCCGGCCGGCGATCCCGGCGTTCATGGTCACGCCCCGCTCCTGATCGGGCTCACCGGTCCGATCGGCTGCGGCAAGTCGACCGTGGCCGGCTGGCTGGTCGAACGCGGCGCCATCGTCGTCGATGCGGACCGCCTGGCCCGCGCCGTCACCGAGCCCGGCTCCGCGGCGCTGGCCGAGATCGCCGCGCGGTTCGGCCCAGATATCCTGCGGCCGGATGGCACGCTCGATCGTGGGGCGCTCGGCCGCATCGTCTTCGCCGACCCGGGCGCCCTCGTGGCGCTCGAATCGATCGTCCATCCCGCCGTCCGGCCGCGAATCCTCGAAGCTCTCCGCAACGCGGCGGCCCAGCACTCGCCGGCCGTCGTCCTCGAGGCGATCAAGCTCGTCGAAGCGGGCTACCCGGCGCTCCTCGACGAGGTCTGGCTCGTCAGCTGCACCCCCGCCGAGCAGGAGCAGCGGCTCATCGGTCGCGGCATGACGGTTTCGGATGCCCGCCAGCGGATGGCCGCTCAGGCGGGCATGGCGGAACGCGTGGTCGCTGCGGCGAGCCGTCTCATCGACACGTCGGGGCCGGCCGAGGCCGCGCGCCGGCGAGTGCACGCTGCGCTGGCCGAGGCGCTCGCCGACCGCGCCGCGCGGCCGGGGTAAGCCGCGTCCGATACCGGCCCAAGGAGCCGCTCCGGTCGAAGTGAACAGGCGTTCGGTTTCACGTCCTGCGTGGTAGACTGGCGGCGATGCCCGATTTCAAGCTCGTCGCCGACTTTCGGCCGACCGGCGACCAGCCGGCTGCCATCGATCGCCTCGCGGACGGCCTGAAGAAGGGCCTCCGCCACCAGACGCTGCTGGGCGCGACGGGCACCGGCAAGACGTTCACGATCGCCAAGGTCATCGAGCAGCAGCAGCGGCCGACGCTCGTCCTGGCGCACAACAAGACCCTCGCCGCCCAGCTGTATTCGGAGTTCCGCGAGTTCTTCCCGGACAACGCGGTCGAGTACTTCGTCAGCTACTTCGACTACTACCAGCCCGAGGCGTACCTGCCTCGCAGCGACACCTACATCGAGAAGGACTCGAGCCGCAACGACGAGATCGACAAGCTCCGCCACGCGGCGACCCACGCGCTGTTCGAGCGGCGCGACGTGATCATCGTCGCCTCGGTCTCCTGCATCTACGGCCTCGGCGCCCCGGTGGACTACGGGGCCACCGTCCTGCGGCTGCGCACCGGCGGGCCACTACCGCCGCGATGCCGTCCTGCGGCACCTCGTGGATCTCCAGTACCAGCGCAACGACGCCCAGCTCAGCCGCGCCCGGTTCCGCGTCCGCGGCGACACGCTGGAGGTGCAGCCCGCCTCGGAGGATCGCGTCGTCCGCGTCGAGTTCTTCGGCGACGAGATCGAGCGGATCACGGAGATCGACCCGCTCACGGGCGAGCTGCTGGCCGAACGCAAGGACCTCAACGTCTACCCGGCGACCCACTTCGTGACGCCCAACGACAAGCTGAAGGAAGCCATCGTCGACATCGACCTCGAGATGGAGTCGCGCGTCGGCGAGCTGGAGGCCCAGGGCCGGGCCCTCGAGGCGGCCCGACTCCGCCAGCGGACGACCTTCGACCTCGAGATGATGCGCGAGCTCGGCTACTGCTCGGGCGTGGAGAACTATTCGCGCCACCTGTCCCGTCGCGAGGCGGGTTCACGGCCGTGGACGCTGCTCGACTACTTCCCGCCGGACTGGCTGCTGGTCGTCGACGAGAGCCACATGTCCATTCCGCAGGTCGTCGGGATGTACAAGAACGACCGGACCCGCAAGGAGATCCTGGTCGACTTCGGGTTCCGCCTGCCGTCGGCGCTGGACAACCGGCCGCTGACGTTCGAGGAGTTCGAGGCGACGGTCCGCCAGGCGGTCTACATGAGCGCCACGCCGGGCCCGTACGAGCTGGAGCGCAGCGATCGGATCGTCGAGCAGCTGATCCGGCCGACCGGGGTCATCGATCCGAAGATCGTCATCCGCCCGACCGACGGCCAGATCGACGACCTGATGGAGGAGATCCGGCTGCGCGTCGAACGCGGCGAGCGCGCCCTGGTCACCACCCTCACCAAGAAGATGGCGGAGGACCTCGCCGACTACCTCCACGAGCTCGGGATCAAGGTCCAGTACCTGCACTCCGAGGTCGACACGCTCGAGCGGGTCCAGATCCTGCGCGACCTGCGCCTCGGGGTCTACGACGTGCTGGTCGGGATCAACCTCCTGCGCGAGGGCATCGACCTGCCCGAGGTCACGCTGGTCGCGATCCTCGATGCCGACAAGGAAGGGTTCCTGCGCAGCAGCTGGTCGCTCATCCAGATGATCGGCCGGGCCGCCCGGAACACGGAAGGCGCCGTCGTGATGTACGCGGACCACGTCACGGAGTCGATGCGGGCCGCGATCGACGAGACGGACCGGCGGCGCGCGGTGCAGGTCGCCTACAACACGGCGCACGGGATCGAGCCGGCCACGATCATCAAGGAGATCCACGACATCAACGAGCGGCTGCGCTCGGTGGCCGAGGCGACGGACGTATACACGGCCAACGGCCCGGCCGGCCGGTTCGGGCCGCACGATCTCGGCGCCGCGGGCCGCGGCCAGGTCGAGCGGCTGGTGGCCCAGCTGGAGGCCGATATGAAGGGCGCGGCGCGACAGCTCGAATTCGAACGGGCCGCCGCGCTGCGCGACGAGATCCAGCAGATCCGCCTGCGGGTCCTGGAGGAGGACCAGTCGGCCATCGTGGCGCGAGCCGCCGAAGGCGCGGCCCGCTCGTCACGCGAGGCGGCCACG
This sequence comes from uncultured Chloroflexia bacterium, assembly GCA_963716375.1. Taxonomy (GTDB): domain Bacteria; phylum Chloroflexota; class Limnocylindria; order Limnocylindrales; family CSP1-4; genus VGPE01. The sequence continues at coordinate 1,383,922 of OY970306.1, forward strand.
GTCGCCTCCGTTGCGCCTGGCAGCAAGGGTCGCACGCGCGCCGACGGCACCCGCCGGCGGCCCGGCGAGAAGGTCCCGGAGCCACCGGCCTACGAGGTCACGAGCGTGACGGTCCTGCCGGCCGAGGAAGAGCCGGCCCAGACGCTCGACGGCGTGCCGGAGGAAACGATCGACGACCCGGACCGCGAGCTGGCGGCGGTGCCGACGGTCTCGGACTGGCTGCCCGGGATCCGCGACGAGCACGAGGACGACGGCGGCTGGCAGGCGCGCTGGCTGGACCGGCCAACGTGGGACCGGACCGTGACGCCGAACGTGATCAAGCGAACGGGCACGCGCGCGCCGCGACCGGGGCGCCGCCGCCGCTGACGAGCGGCCGCGCTGGAGACCTCGGGCTGATGGCGTCGGGGACCTCCGCCTCAGACCTCGGTGGGCGAGTGGCTCCCGTTTGGTGAGGGCGCCTGCTCCAGAGCGACAACGCTGGAGGGACACGCAACAGAACAGTTGTTCGGATTGGGTGTGAACCGGTAGAATAGGTTCGTGCCCCAGGATCAGCTCGTCGTTCGCGGCGCTCGCGAACACAATCTCAAGAACATCACGGTCGCCATGCCCCGCGACCGGCTCGTCGTCGTGACCGGCCTGTCCGGCTCCGGCAAGAGCAGCCTCGCCTTCGACACGATCTATGCGGAAGGGCAGCGGCGGTACGTCGAGAGCCTCTCGGCCTACGCGCGGCAGTTCCTCGGCCAGATGGAGAAGCCGGACGTCGACCAGATCGACGGCCTCAGCCCGGCCATCTCGATCGACCAGAAGGGCGCCAGCCGCAATCCGCGATCGACCGTCGGGACCGTCACGGAGATCTACGACCACCTTCGGCTGCTGTACGCCCGGATCGGTCATCCGCATTGCCCCAACGGCCACGAGATCCAGCGCCAGTCCGTCCAGCAGATCGTCGACCAGATCCTGCGGCTGCCGGAGGGCACCCGGCTGCTGGTCCTCGGGCCGCTCATCCAGGATCGCAAGACCGAGGGTGACCGGGTCTTCGATGCGGCCCGCCGGCAGGGCTTCGTCCGCGTCCGCGTGGACGGCGTGCTGATGGACCTCGGCGAGACCGTTGCGCTCGACAAGTACAAGCGCCACACGATCGAGGTCGTCGTGGACCGCTACGTCGTCCGCCGGCCGGAAGTGCCGGAGGGAACGGCACGGGACGCGGACGGCCGGCCGCTCGATCCCGACACCGGGCTGGCGATGCCGGACCCGGACGCGTCGCGACTGGCCGATTCCGTCGAGACCGCCCTGCGGATGGGCGAGGGCGTGGTCGTCATCGCAGCGGCACCGCGGGAAGGGGAGGCGCCGGCGTTCGATGAGCGGCGCTATTCGGAGAAATACACCTGCCCCTACGACGGCTTCACGATCGAGGAACTCGAGCCGCGCAGCTTCAGCTTCAACTCGCCGCACGGCGCCTGCCCGGACTGCGCGGGTCTCGGCAGCCGGCTCGAGATCGACCCGGAGCGGCTCATCCCGGACCGCAGCAAGAGCATCGCCAAGGGCGCCCTGCTGGCCTGGTCGCGGATGCCCATGGAGGAGTCCTGGCGGTCGAGGATCGTGGAGGCCGTGGCCAAGTCCCACGGCTGGTCCATCGACGTGCCGGTCCGCGACCTGCCGCCGGAAGCCGTCCAGTACCTGCTCTATGCGCCACGCGACGAGCGGGTCGTCATCGGTTACCGGCACGAGCGCGGCGAGAACACGTACGTGGCGACGTTCGAGGGCATGGTTCCCAACCTCGAGCGGCGATACCGCGAGACGGAGTCGGAGTTCATCAAGGCGGAACTCGAGAAGTTCATGGTCAGCCGGCCGTGCCCGACCTGCGGTGGGCGGCGGCTGAAGCCCGGCGCGCTCGGCGTCACCATCGACGGCCGCAACATCTCGGAGGCGGCGACGCTGTCGATCACGGACGCGCTCGCGTGGGTCCGGGGGCTGCCGGTGCACTTCACGGAGCGCGAGCAGGCGATCGCCCACCAGCTGTTCAAGGAGATCGAGGCACGGCTCGGGTTCCTCGTGGACGTCGGGCTCGACTACCTGACGATCGATCGGACGAGCTCCACGCTCTCGGGCGGGGAGGCGCAGCGGATCCGCCTGGCGACCCAGATCGGATCGAGCCTCATGGGCGTCCTCTACATCCTGGACGAGCCGTCGATCGGCCTGCACCAGCGGGACAACGCCAAGCTGATCGCGACGCTGACCCGGCTGCGGGACCTCGGCAACACGGTCCTCGTCGTCGAGCACGACGAGGAGACGATCCGGACGGCGGACTGGGTCGTGGACATCGGGCCCGGGGCAGGGGAGCACGGCGGCGAGGTCGTCGCGGTCGGGCCACTCGAGCGGATCCTGGAGGAGCCGCGGTCCATCACGGGCGCCTTCCTGCGCGGCGAGCGCGCCGTGCCGATCCCCGCCACGCGGCGAAGCGGCAACGGCAAGGCCCTCGTCGTCCGGGGCGCGCGCGAGCACAACCTGCGCGACCTGGACGTGGCCTTCCCGCTCGGCTGCTTCGTGGCGGTGACCGGGGTCTCGGGCTCCGGCAAGAGCACGCTCGTGACGGAGATCCTGTACCGGGCCCTGGCACGGGAGCTGAACGGATCCCGCGAGCCCGTCGGGAAGCACGACGGCGTCGAAGGCGCCGAGCACATCGACAAGATCATCGAGATCGACCAGAGCCCCATCGGCCGGACGCCGCGTTCGAATCCGGCCACCTACACGGGGCTCTTCGGGACGATCCGGGAGCTGTTCGCCGGAACCCCGGAGGCGCGGTTGCGCGGCTACAAGCCCGGCCGGTTCAGCTTCAACGTCAAGGGCGGCCGCTGCGAGAACTGCAAGGGCGACGGCATCCTCAAGATCGAGATGCAGTTCCTGCCGGACGTCTACGTACCGTGCGAGGTCTGCAAGGGCAAGCGCTACAACCGCGAGGCGCTGGAGGTCCACTACAAGGGCCGCTCGATCGCGGACGTCCTCGAGATGACGATCGAAGAGGCGCTCGAATTCTTCGGCCCGGTCCCGACCGTGCGGACGAAGCTGCAGACGCTGTTCGACGTCGGGCTCGGCTACGTCCACCTCGGCCAGCCGGCCACGACGCTCTCGGGCGGCGAGGCGCAGCGGGTCAAGCTCTCGACCGAGCTGTCGCGGCGCGCGACGGGCCGGACGCTGTACGTCCTGGACGAGCCGACGACCGGGCTCCACTTCGCCGACGTCGAGAAGCTGCTCCAGGTCCTTCACCGCCTGGTCGACACGGGCAACACGGTCCTCGTCATCGAGCACAACCTCGACGTGATCAAGACGGCCGACTGGATCGTCGATCTCGGGCCGGAGGGGGGATTCCGCGGCGGGCGGGTCATCGGGATCGGGACGCCCGAGCAGATCGCCGAGATCGCGGGCTCAGCCACCGGCGAGTACCTCGCCAGGGTCCTCCGCGGCGAGCCGCTCGTGCCGCTCAGCGACGTGTCCTTCGCCGAGGAAGCGGGCCGGTCGAACGGCGCGGGGAGCGGCGCCAGGCCGCCCGTGCCATCGATCGGGCCGTCGGTCAAACGCGCACGTTCGGCGCACGCCACGGTCGAGGCCTGACGGGGTTGCGGCCGCTACCATGGGCTCATGCCTGACATCGAATTTGCGTTTCTCGCCGACGCCGCCGATGCCCGCCCCGGCCAGAAGTTCAGCATCCTCGGCGGCGGCATCGACCGGATCGGCGGCCCGACCTTCCCGCTCCAGCACCCCCATCTCGCGCTCGTGATCGGCCTGTCGATGACGAGCGTCGAGCTGAACCGCGAGCACGAGGTGAAATTCCTGCTGCTCGATTCCGGGGGCCACGAGCTGACTTCGGGCACGGCCAACATCATGGCCCAGGGCGCGGCGGACGCCGCGGACAACGTCATCACGTTCGCCGTGGACCTCTGGAATCTCACGTTCACCCTGCCGGGCGACTACTCGTTCCGCCTCCTGATCGACGGTTCCGAGCGCAAGCGGCTGGGGCTCAACGTGTCGGTGCTCGGCGCGCCGACGGCCGCACCTCCGGTTGAGAACACGGACAAGCCCGGCGAGCGCCGCTACGACGCCTGACGCCGAGCGCGACACCTGACACAGCCCGTGCCTTCCCGCGGTCGTCTGACGCCGGGGTCGGATCGCTGGCCGGCTCCCGCGGGCCGCTGACTCCAGCCATGAGCACGACCCCGCCTCCGCGTCAGGCCGGTCCGGCCCGCCACGAGATTCCGGCGATCGACGCGGCCGCGCTGGACGCCGCCCGTCACGCGGACCGCCTGCTCGCGGCCGCTCGCGAGCGAGGCCAGCAGCGCTGGGTCAACTTCCTCGCGCCGATCCCTGACGGGTTGCGTGACGGGCCACTCAAGGAGTTGCGCTCGACGGCGCTCAAGGCTCGGGCCGCCTACGGGCCGAAGGACTCGATCCGCGACGTCCTTCCCGACAACCTCACCGAGCCGTTCCGCGAGTCGATCGACCGGTTGCTGAAGGCGCTCGCGAGGCACGACGTGAACGCCCAGTCATGACCCTGGCCGGACAGTTGCCGGATGACCGGTCGTGGCGTCATCCCGACCTGAGTCGCCGCCTGGTCCGGCGCGCTGGGCTGCCCGTCCGGCGTGACCCGGGCGGCGGGGCAGGTTCAGCTCCTCGGCCGTGAATGCTTCGAGCAGGAACGGCGACGGTGCCGCGGGGTCGTAGATCAGCGTCAGCGACTGCCGGGCGCGCGTCCAGGCGACATAGGCGAGCCGCCGTTCCTCCTCCAGCGCGCGGGCCGGATCCGGCGCGTCGGCGAGGCTGCGGGCGCTCGGGAAGCGGCCGTCGTCGAGCCCGATGACCGCCACGTCGTCGAACTCGAGCCCCTTGGTCCCGTGGGCCGTCGCGAGGGTCAGCGGCGCATCGTCACGGCGCAGCTCCGCCAGTCGCGCTCGTCGCGCGCGGATGGCCGCCTCGAACGAGGCCAGGTCGCGGTAGGGGGCGGCCCAGCCGAGCATCGCCCGCACGAGCATCGTCCGGTCGGGCCGGCCGCCGTCATCGCCGCGCGGATCGGGCTCGCCGGCATGGGCGTGGCGCCTGCCGAGCATTGCCAGACGGATCAGCAGGGGAGCACCCGGGTCGGATCGTGCCGCGACCTCGGCAAGCAGCCCGTCCACAAGTGGATCCTCGATGAGCAGCGCAACTCCAGGCGCCCGAAACGGCAGCCCGAGTTCGAGCGCTTCGGCGAGGGGCGGCAGCAGCTCGCGATTCGTCCTCGCCAGGACGGCGCGGGTCGATCCGTGAGCCAGGGGCGCCCGCAGGAACCGGACCGTGGCGCCACCCTCGCTGCCTCCCGGTTCGGGCGCCAGGACGAGTCGGCCCGTGGCGCCCGCTCGAGGCCGGATCTCCTTGACGAAGCGCTCGGCATTGCCCTCGATCAGCCGGACGGCACGCACCACCACGGGCCGCGGGCAGCGGTAGTTCGTGACGAGGTCGATTCGCCGCAGCCCGGGCAGCGCGTCGGCCATCGACAGGACCCGGCGCACATCCGCCAGCCGCCAGCCGTAGATCGACTGGTCGTCGTCGCCGACGAGGAAGATCCGATTGGCAGGCGCAGCCAGGCGCAGCGCGAGCTGGAGCTGGCTGCGGTCGACGTCCTGGACCTCGTCGACGAGCAGGTGCGCGCAGGTCCGTCGCCAGGCCGCGAGCACGGCGGCATCCTCGTCGAGCAACCGGAGGGCGTGCGCCACGAAGTCGTCGAAGTCGACCGCGCCGACGCGTCCCAGGTGTCGCTCATAGGCGACGAACGCCTCCACCAGCGGGTCCGGTCGCCGGCCATCACCCGCCGGGTCCGCGGCGAGGGCCGCGGCCGCCGACTCCAGCGACCAGGCCCGATCCAGCTTGAACCGCGAGATCGCGTCGTCGATGGCGCGCCGGCCGGCCGGTCCGGCCCTCGGGAAGAGCGCCCGCAGGACGTCGCCGCGGTCCACGAGCGGCTCCACCGGGCGCCCCGCCGACTGGAGCATCTCGCGACCAAGGGCGTGGAACGTTCGCACCCGAACGGCGCCTGGCTCGATGCCGAGTGGCTGGAGGGCGGTCGCCAGCCGGTCGCCGAGCTCGTCCGCCGCCCGCTTGTTGAACGTCACGGCGCAGATCCCGGCAGGGTCCACGCCGCCGGCGATCAACCAGGCGATCCGCGCGACCAGGGTGGTCGTCTTGCCCGAGCCCGCGGGCGCGACGCACAGCACGGGCCCGGGTGACGCGGTCGCTGCCGCCCGCTGATCCGGGGCCAGCCGCGCGAGCCGTTCCTCGACGGCCGGATGCAGCCCGGCCGGGTGCAGCGCGACGGAATGGACGGCAGCGGGATGCGACACGTCGTCATGGTCGTCCCGACCCCTCGACCGCTGCTTGCGCCCGGGTCGACCGCCGCTTGCGACCCGACCACCCGGCGCTTGCGCCGACCTTCACGGCGCCTCTACGCAAACTTCATCCAAACGTATCGCCGCCCGGGCCGACCGCCGGCTCCACGCCTCGCCCCTCCTACAATTCACGTGTGACTCCCGCTCTCGAGACGACCCTCAAGAACCTGCCCGACCGGCCCGGCGTGTACCTCATGAAGGACAGTCGCGGCGTCGTCCTCTACGTCGGCAAGGCCCAGAGCCTGCGGAATCGGGTCCGCAGCTACTGGCAGAAGCAGAGCGGCCCATCGGAGGGCCATCGCATCCGGGCCGTCGTCGACCGGATCGCCGACGTCGAATACACCATGACCGACTCGGTCTCCGAGGCCCTGCTCCTCGAGATCAACCTCATCAAGCGCTTCAAGCCGCGCTTCAACGTCCGCCTGAAGGACGACAAGAGCTACCCCTACATCAAGATCACACTCGCCGACGACTTCCCGCGAGTCGAGCGGACCCGCAAGCTCGTCAACGACGGCAGCCGCTACTTCGGGCCGTACGCGTCGGCAAGCTCGGTCGACGAATCGATGAACCTGATCCGGCGGCTCTTCCCGTTCCGGACCTGCACGATCGAGATCCGCGACGGCGAGCGCGCCCTCCAGCGGCCCTGCCTGCTCTACCACATCAAGCGCTGCCAGGGCCCGTGCATCCAGGCCATCACCGAGGCGGCCTATCGCGCGGACATCGTCCAGATCGAGGCATTCCTCGAAGGCCGCCAGGAGAGCGTCGTCCGGGCGCTCCAGGGCGAGATGCAGGCCGCCTCGGATGCCCTCGAGTTCGAGCGGGCCGCGGTCCTGCGCGACAAGGTCCGGGCCATCGAGCGGACGATGGAATCGCAGAAGATGGCGGCCTTCGCGCGGACGGAGCTCGACCTCGTCGGCCTGGCCCGGCGCGACAACCAGGCTGCCGTCCAGCTGTTCGCGGTCCGCAACGGCAAGCTGATCGGCCGCGACGTCTTCCTGCTCGACGCCGTCCGCGAGGCTCCCGACGAGGAGGTCCTGACGAGCTTCCTCGAGCTGTATTACGACCGGGCCACCTCGGTACCCACGGACGTGTACGTCCCGGCGGCCCTGTCCGAGGCCGGCGATCTCGAAACCTTCCTGGCGGCCCGCCGCGGTGGCCCCGTGCACGTCAAGGTGCCGCGTCGCGGCGAGAAGCGCGAGCTGATGGATCTCGCCCAGCGCAACGCGACCGAGACGCTGGCTCGCGAGCACGCCCGCTGGCTGGCGGACCAGGGCCGGACGCTCGAGGCGCTCGAGGAGCTGGCCGAGGCCCTCGGCCTGCCCGATGCTCCGACCCGGATCGAGTGCTACGACATCAGCAACTTCCAGGGCAGCGAATCGGTCGGCAGCATGGTCGTCTTCGAGGACGGCAAGCCGCGCAGCGGCGAGTACCGGCGCTTCCGGATCCGAACCGTCCAGGGGCCCAACGATTTCGCGAGCCACCAGGAGGTTCTGCGCCGGCGGTTCCACCGCGCCCGGACGGGAGAGGAGGGGGTCGAGGAGGAGCTGCGCTGGCGGCTGCCCGACCTCGTCATCATCGACGGCGGCAAGGGCCAGGTGAGCGCCGCCAAGGAAGTCCTGGACGAGCTCGGCCTCCATGACCTGCCGCTGGCCGGCCTCGCCAAGGAGCGCGAGGAGCTGTTCCTGCCGGGACGGAGCGAGCCGATCCTCCTCCCGCCAACCTCACCGGCGCTCTACCTCGTCCAGCGCCTGCGCGACGAGGCCCACCGCTTTGCGATCACCTACCACCGCGACCTGCGGGCGAAGAAGTCCGTCACCTCGGCGTTCGACGACCTGCCCGGCGTCGGTCCGAAGCGGCGGCGCGCCCTGCTCCGGGTCTTCGGTTCCGTGAAGCGCGTCCGGGAGGCTCCGGTCGAGCAGATCGCGGCCGTGCCGGGGATCGGACCCTCACTGGCGGCGCGAATCAAGACGGCTCTCAACGCCTGAACCGCGCGCCAACGCCATTGGCGCCAGTACTGCTAACATCCCACCTCGATATGCGACGAGCCACCCCCTACCTCATTGTCATCATCGGCATCCTCGCGCTGATCATCAACTTCTGGCCTGGCCTGAAGCTGCCTGCGATCGGCGATCCGAACAACGCCAGCCGCGTTGTGGAAACCAAGCTCGGGCTGGATCTGCAGGGCGGATTCCGGGTCGAGTACCAGGCGCTGCCACAGACCGTCTGCGACGCGCAGGGCCAGAACTGCGTGACCAAGACCCCGACCGCGGGTGACCTGGCCACGATCCGCGACATCGTCGAACGCCGCGTCAATTCCACCGGCGTCTCCGAGCCGATCGTCCAGACACAGGGCGATGACCGGATCATCGTGGAGCTGCCGGGCGTCAGCGACGCCGACTCCATTCGCAAGCTCGTCGGCCAGACCGGCCGCCTCGACTTCATCCCGCTGCCGGTTGCCGACTACGGCACCGCGACCAACCCGGGCCCCAAGCAGGCCGTCCAGGGCCAGCCGCTGCCGACGCCGGAGCCGCCGCTGTTCAGTGGCGACCAGATCGACAGCGCCACCGCCACGACCGACCAGGCCGGCGCCCGGGCCGTCGGCTTCACGCTCAAGAGCACGGGCGCGAAGCTCTTCTCGGACTACACCTCGGCCAACGTCGATCATTTCTTCGCGATCGTCCTCGACGGCACGGTCATCTCGGCGCCGCGGATCCAGAGCCCGATCACGGGCGGCCAGGGGATCATCACCGGCGGCACCGGCGGGTTCACCGCCACGGAGATGAACAACCTCGTCACGGTCCTGCGCTACGGCTCGCTGCCGTTCCCGGTCCAGGAGATCAGCAATCAGCAGGTCAGCGCGACGCTCGGGGCGCAGTTCCTGCACCAGAGCCTGCTCGCGGCCGGCATCGGGATCCTGCTGGTCTTCGTCTTCATGCTGATCTACTACCGGCTGCCGGGTCTCGTCGCCAACGCGGCGCTGATCTACTACGCGCTGGTGGTCCTCGCGCTCTTCCGGTTCATCCCGGTCACGCTGACCCTGGCCGGCATCGCGGGCTTCGTGCTCTCGGTGGGCATGGCGGTCGACGCCAACATCCTGATCTTCGAGCGATCCAAGGAAGAACTGCGCCTTGGCAAGAGCCTGCCGGCGGCGATCGAAGCCGGGTTCGCCCGGGCCTGGAACTCGATCCTGGACTCGAACGTGTCGAGCCTGATCACGGCCGGCATCCTGTTCTGGTTCGGGTCATCGACGATCAAGGGCTTTGCCCTGGTGCTGATCATCGGCGTCCTCGTCTCGATGTTCACCGCCATCACGGTCACCCGGACGGTCCTGCGATACGTCGTTCGCCAGGAGTGGGCACGCCAGGCGCGGTACTACGGGGTCACCGAGGAGGAGTTCCTCTCCCGGCCGGTCGGTCGAACGGCGGCGCGGGCTGAGGCGCGAACTCGTGTTTGACGTCATTGGCAAGCGCCGATGGTTCTTCCTCTTCTCGGCCATCATCACGATCCCAGGGCTGATCTTCATCATCCTGACTCCGTTGACGAACGGGGCGGTGGGATTGAAGTTCTCGATCGATTACACCGGCGGTACTCGCTGGGTGATCAGCTTCGAGGATCCGAACGTCACGGCGGCCCAGGTCGACGCCGTCCTGGCCGCAAACGGCCAGCCCGACGCCGTCGTGGTCAAGAACAAGGACGGCTACTTCGACATCCGGATGAAGCCGATCGGCCTCGAATCGCCACCGCCGAGCCCGACTCCTCTGCCGACGATCGCTCCATCGGGTTCGCCCGGCGCATCCGGGGCCTCCGGGTCGCCGGCGGCGTCCGGAACGCCCGTTCCGTCGGGCTCGCCCGCTCCGTCCGGTAGTCCGGCCGCCTCCGGGGCTGCGACGGCGGCTCCGTCGGGCGCCGTCCTGATCTCCCCGAATCCATCGGTGCTCGCGTCGCTCGTGGCTTCGGCCTCGGCGCAGGCGTCAGCCAACGCCTCGGCCGGGATCACGCCGTCTCCGTCGCCCCAGCCGACCGTCGCGCCAGTCCCGAGCGGCCCGAACCTGCCGACCAGCGGCACGATGGGCGACCTCACGAAGGCGCTCGAGGCGGAGCTCGGTCCGATCGCGGACCAGGCCGTGCTGACGACCGTCGGCCCGATCGTCTCGGCCGACCTGATCGCGCAGGCCGTGACCCTGATCCTGGTCGGCTCGCTCGGGATCCTGCTCTGGATCACCTTCCGGTTCCGCGACTACAAGTTCGGCGGATCGGCGCTCGCGGCGCTCCTCCACGACGTCCTCGTCGTCATCGGCGCCTTCGCGATCCTCGGCACCCTGTTCGGCACGGAGATCGACGCGCTGTTCGTGACGGCGATGCTGACGATCATCGGCTTCAGCGTGCACGACACGATCGTCGTCTTCGACCGCGTCCGCGAGAACAAGGCCCGCCATGCCGGCGAGCCGTTTGCGGTGATCGTCAACCACTCGATCCTGCAGACCTTCGGCCGATCGATCAATACGAGCTTCACCGTGGTGCTCGTGCTGCTGACCCTGCTGCTCTTCGGCGGCTCGGCCACCCAGACGTTCATCCTGGCGCTGCTCATCGGCATCATCTCGGGGACGTACTCGTCGATCTTCAACGCCTCGCCGATCCTCGTGGTCTGGACGCAGTGGGAAGACCGGCGCCGGGCTCGCGCCCTGCCAACCCGTGCCACGAGGCGCGCGTCGAACTGACCCGGGCCGTGTTGCGGCCTGCGATCCGCCGCCGGGGGGTGCGCCGGATCGAACCGAGCATGTTGCGGAGCAGTGCAGCCCCCGTGAAGTCCGATCTGTCATCCTGAAGCCGATGGTCGAACCTCGTTTTCGCTGGCTGTTTCCGCCGGATGCCGAGATCGATCCATCCCTGCTGGCGGCCGGCCGGGCACTCGGCATGAGTGACCGCGTCCTCGGGCTCCTGCAGCGCCGCGGCGTGGACGAGGCGGAGCTCGCCACCTTCGGTGGTCCTGCCGCGGCCGGCCTGTGCGATCCGGCGTTGCTGCCGGATGCGGCCATCTTCCTCGACCGCATCGCGCTGGCGCGGAGCCGGGGCGAACGCCTCATGGTCTTCGGCGACTTCGACGCGGACGGCCTCACCGGCCTGGCGATCCTGTGCCGGGTCTTCGGCCGCCTCGGCGTGGCGGTGCAGCCGTACGTTCCGAGCCGGCTGGACGAGGGCCACGGGCTGTCGATCGCGGCGCTGGACGCGGCGCTGGCCGGCGGCGTCACGCTGATCGTGACCGTGGATTGCGGCACGAGCAGCTTCGACGAGATCGCCGAGGCGGGCCGGCGCGGGATCGACGTCATCGTGACGGACCACCACCGCATTCCGCCGGAGCTGCCGCCGGCTTTGGCCGTGGTCAACCCGCAGCGGGCGGACAGCCGCTATCCCCATCGGCGCCTGGCAGGCAGTGGCGTGGCCTTCAAGCTCGGGCAGCTGCTGCTCGCCGATGAGCCGGGCGGACCGGAGGCGGCGCTGGACCTCGCCGACCTCGCCACGATCGGGACCGTCGCCGATGTGGCGCCGGTCCTCGGGGAGAATCGATCCATCGCGCGCCTCGGGCTGGAGCGCATCCGCCGCGGACCCCGACCGGGCCTCGCGGCCATGCTGCGGCGAGCGTCGATCGATCCGGCCACGGCCGATCTCGAGACGGTCTCCTTCGCGATCGCGCCGCGGATCAACGCCGCGGGTCGGATGGGGGAGGCGCTCGACGCCGCCCGGCTGCTGCTCACGGACGATCCGGCCGAGGCCGACGAGCTGGCCGCGCGGCTCGACGAGGCGAACGTCGCCCGCCGGGCCCTGACGAAAGAGACGATCGGCGATGCCGAGGCGGCCATCGACGCGGCCGCGGCCGCGGCGGAATTGGCCGAGGTCGAGGCGGGCCCGGCGATCCTCGTCCACGGCCCGTGGCCGGTGGGCATCGTCGGCCTCGTGGCGGGCCGACTGGCCGAGCGTCGCGGCCGGCCGGCGGTCGTCGGCGCCGATCTCGGTGACGTGATCCGCGCCTCGTGCCGGAGTGCCGGCGGCTTCGACCTGGGGGCGGCCCTGGAGCGGTGCGGCGACCTCTTCGTCCGCTACGGCGGCCACCAGGCCGCGGCCGGGTTCGAGATCGAGGTCGCGCGCTGGCCCGAGTTCGTGGAACGGTTCCAGGCACTTGCCGCGGCCGCGGTGCCGCCGGACGCCCAGCCGGAGCTCTCGCTGGACCTGGCCATGGCGGCTCTCGATGTCGACTACCGGCTCCTCGGCGAGCTCGCGAACATGGAGCCGACGGGTCCCGGGAACCCGCAGCCGCTCGTCGCCGTCCTCGGCCTGACCGTGACGCGTGTCCGGCCCGCCACCGGTGGCCATACCCAGCTGACTCTGCGACGGAGGATCGATGTCCTCGACGCCATCGCGTTCGGCCGATCGGATCTCGCCGAGACCGTCCACGAGGGCGACCGCGTGGATGTCGTGGCGCGCGTGGTGAGCCGGCGCTTCGGCGGCTACGAGTCGATCCAGCTCGAGATCCGCGACGTCGCCACGTCGGGCCGCCACGCGGAGTCGCGGGCGATCCTCGGCGGACCCGCGCGAGGGGTCGACACGGCCGACGCGGCCGGCGCCGCCGCGGCCGCATCGCTCGCGGGTGTCATCCCGTGACCCGCCGCGTGAGTTCGGCCCGCCCGGCCCGCACCGCCGCAGGCGACGGGTCCAGCCTCCGACCGGCCGGGACGCTTGTCGCTCCGGCCATCTCGATCATCGGCCTGATCGTCATCGGCCTGTTCACGCTCGGCCTCTTCACCGGCCGCCTGCCGATCATCGGCAGCTCGGGCGGCGGAGGCGGAGGAGGCGGCGGCGGTGGGGGTGGCGGCGGCAACCAGGGCGGCAACCAGGGCGGGGACCCGAATCGAACGCCCACGCCATCCAACGTCGTCATCGTCGATCCGCGGACGGACGTGCCGGGCTCGATCCTCTACGCCAAGGACGGCAACCTGTGGCTCCAGAGCGGCACGACGGCCCGCCAGATCACCGACACCGGTCGGGATTCGATGCCGTCGTGGTCGGCAGACGGCAAATGGATCTACTTCATCGAGACCGTCCCCGGCGAGGGCCTCTTCCCGAACCAGGGGACGCCGCGCCACTACACCTTGACCTATCCCGTGCTGACCCGGGTCCATCCGGATGGGACGAATCGCCAGGCGCTGACGGACGGCCTGTACAAGGCGGGTCCGCGCAACAGCTACCAGTGGTTCTACTGGCTGCGCCAGCCGGCGCTCTCGCCCGACGGCCATACGATCGCGCTGCTCTCGGATGGGCCGGACCCGACCCGCAGCGACGTGGTGCTGCAGTTCTACGACCTGCTCACCAAGAAGATGACGAAAGCGCTGGTCCCCGAAGAGCCACCGCTCGGCCACCAGGATGTCGCCTGGCGCCCGGACGGCAAGCAGCTGCTCTACGTCGCCAACGGTCGAGATGGCTCGCGGGGTGCGCCGTCCATCTGGACCTACGATCCGGCCACGAAGAAGGCCAAGGCCCTGACAGGCCCCGGCTACACGAACCCGTCGTTCTCGCCGGACGGCAAGTACATCGTGGCGACCAGGACGGGCACGTTCGGGACGGACGTGGTCATCCTCAACGCGAAGAACGGCGCCGAGCTCCTGCGGCTGACCACCGACGGCCAGTCGTGGGCCCCGACATGGTCGCCCAAGGGCGACTCCATCGCCTATCTCCACATCGAGTACCAGATCGTCGACCTGCGGATGGTGCCGCTGACCGGCAAGGCCCCGAACTGGACGGCCGGCGACGTGCTCGACCTGACCCAGTACTCGGGCCTCGATGGATCGTCACGGCCGGACTGGTTCATCCCGGCCGACCAGCTGCCGGCACCGACGCCCGCGCCGACCGACACGCCGGCAGCGAGCGGGGCCTCGGGCGCCGGGACGGGAGCCTCGGCCAAGCCGCGCGCGACGGCGTCGCCGTGACGGACGGCCATCTCGGCCGCCTCGCCGCCCGGTCCGCGGCCACGGGAACCGTCCTGTGCCTGGGACTCGACCCGGATCCGGATGGGCTCCCGCCCGGCTTCACTCGGGATCTGCGCGGCGTCGAGGCCTTCGTGAAGCTCATCATCGAGACGGCCGGGCCCCACGTGGCGGCGGTGAAACCGAATCTCGCCTTCTACGAAGCGTTCGGCTCGGCAGGCCTGGCGGTCCTCGAACGGATCCGCGACAGCCTGCCGGCCGATCTGCCCGTGGTCATCGATGCCAAGCGCGGCGACATCGGCACAACCGCGGCGCGCCAGGCCGAGGCGATCGTCGGACGGCTGCGGGCCGACGCCGTGACGCTCAGCCCCTACCTCGGGATCGACGCGATCCGGCCGTTCCTCGAGCGTGGGGCGTTCTGCTACGTGCTCTGCCGGACCTCCAATGCCAGCGCGGCCCAGCTCCAGGGCCAGGTGATGGCCGCCGACCCGGGCACCGGTTGGCCGTCCGAGCCCGTCTACCTGCGGGTCGCGCGCGAGGCGACCACCTGGGCAGGCCCCGATCGCATCGGCCTCGTCGTCGGGGCCACGGCGCCGGCCGAGCTCCGCGAGATCCGATCGGTGGTGTCAGAGACAGCCTTTCTCGTGCCGGGGATCGGCGCCCAGGGCGGCGACATCGATGCGGTGCTCGCCGCGGGGCCCGTGACGGCCGGGCCCGCCGCCGAGTGGCCCGGCCGGGGCCTGCTGGTGAACGTGGGCCGGGCGATCACGGCTCCCGGGCCGGGTTCCCCGGACGCGTCGGCGGCCGGTGGCGGACCCGCTGATCCGGGGGACATTGGGGAGCAAATCCTTCACGCCACCCGCTTCTGGGCCGCCAGATTGCCTGTGCTATCGTAGGCCCGGCGCGGGGGGATCTCGTGCACCGGACACCGCCGACGACCACCCCCCTGAGTCAGGAGCACTCGCGATGCCAACACCTGGACCACTCGAGCTGGTCATCATCCTGGTGATCGCTCTGATCATTCTCGGCCCCGGCAAGCTGCCGGACGTGGGGGCCTCGCTCGGCAAGAGCATCCGCGAATTCCGGAAGGCCTCGTCCGATATCCAGGACTCCGTGACGGTCAGCGTGGACACGTCGCCACTGCCGGCCCAGCCGGCCGCCGCAGCGCCGGTCGCCGCCGCACCGGTGGCCGCAGCTCCCGTCGCCGTTGCCCCCGTCATGGCGGCCGCGCCCGTGATGGAAGCAGCTCCCGCCCCGGTGGCCCCGGTCGTGGCGGCCGCGCCCGTGATGGAAGCAGCTCCGGCCCCCGTCGTGGCGACCGTGCCCGTGGCAGACGCCGCACCCGCGCCCGTGATGGAAGCTGCTCCGGCCGTACCCGCTGCCCCGGCCGAGCCCCCGGTCGAAGCGCACCAGTAGCCTTCGCCCGCCGAATCGATCATGGCCGACGCCGATGCGCTGGAGGCCGGCCTTCCTGGCCTCGTCCCCGTAGCGCCTGAACCACCGAGCGCGCCGCCCGCGCCGTCTCCGGCCGCCCCCAAGGACGAGCACGTCATGACGCTCGTCGACCACCTCTCGGAGCTGCGCCGACGGATCTTCATCTGCGTCGGCGCCGTGCTCATCGGGACGGTCATCGGGTTCTACTTCTCGGCGGACCTGATCCACATCGTCAAGGGGCCTCTCGGGCCCGGCAAGGTCCTCAATTTCCTGAGCCCCGGCGAGGGCTTCTTCATCACCGTGAAGATGGCCTTCGTGGTCGGCCTCGTGCTGGCCATGCCGGTGCTGCTCTATGAGCTGTGGCAGTTCATCTCGCCCGGCCTGACGCGCGAGGAGCGCCGGATGGCGCGGCCGTGGGTCCCGGTGGCGCTCGTCTTCTTCCTGATCGGCGTGACGGTGGCATGGGTCATCCTGCCGTTCGCGGTGTCGTTCCTGCTCGGGTTCCAGACGGAGGACCTGACCTACCTCCCGACGGCGGATGCCTACTTCGGCTTCGTCGCGACCCTCTTCCTGGCGTTCGGGCTGACGATGGAGTTCCCGATCGTGCTGGTGCTGCTCTCCAAGGTCGGGATCATCACCTCGCAGCGACTGCGGTCGTCGCGACGGATCGTGATCCTCGGCATCGCGATCTTCGCGGCCGTCGTCACCCCGGGCGGCGACCTCGTGAGCCCGACCGTGCTCGGCGTCGTCATGTACATCCTCTACGAGGTCTCGATCGTCCTCGTCAAGGCCGGCGGGCACTGACCGACCCGAACCGCGCGAGCGTGCGCCCGGAGGCCGGGCCACCGGCGCGCCCCCTGGGCGGGCGTAGACTAGGTCCATGACCAACGCGCCCCAGACCGAGGCGCCGGCCGGCGGGGCGGACCCCGCTGACCAGGCCGGCCTCGATTCAGGCACGGCCGAGCAGCACGTCGTGATCCTCAGCGGGCTGTCGGGCGCGGGCAAGACTGCCGCGACAAAGCTCTTCGAGGATCTCGGCTACACCTGCGTCGACAACCTCCCGGGCGAGATGCTGCCGGAGTTCGCGGCCCTCGTCTCGAGCGATCCGCAGCGCTTCGCCAAGGTCGCAGTCGTGCTGGACGTGCGGGCCGGCGATGCCGAGGTCGCGCTCGCGGCCATGCGCGGCGCTCTCGAGGGGCGTGGAATCCGGCCCCAGATCTTCTTCCTCGAAGCCCGCGACGAAGTCCTGATCCGGCGCTTTTCCGAGACGCGACACCGTCACCCTCTCGACGACCAAAGGGGAATCGCGACATCGATCACGGAGGAACGCCGTCGCCTCGAATCGGTCCGCAACCAGGCCGATGTCGTCCTCGATACGTCGGACCTTTCGCTCCGCGAGCTGCGCGAGCGGATCTTCACGAACCTCAGCGCGCAACCGGAGCCAGATCGACTGGCCATCCAGCTGATCAGCTTCGGCTTCAAGTTCGGCGTGCCGCTCGAATCCGACCTCGTCTTCGACGTCCGCTTCATGCAGAACCCCTACTACATCCCGGAGCTCCGCCAGCACTCCGGGCGGACGGACGCGGTCCGCGAGTTCGTGCTGGCCCAGCCGCCGGCGCGGCAGTTCCTCGGTTTCGTCGAGCAGTTCCTCGAATTCGCCGTGCCGGCATACGTGGCGGAGGGCAAGACCCGCCTGACGATCGCCATCGGCTGCACCGGCGGCTACCACCGCTCCATCGTGATTGCCGAGGAGCTCGCGACGTGGCTCCGCAGCCAGGCCTTCGGGCCGGTCGCCGTGTTCCATCGGGAGCTGGACCGGGCGTGAACCTGCGGCGCTGGCTGACCCCCGGGATCGGCATCAAACGCTGGATCGTCGTCGTCTTCGTCGGTCTCCTGGCACTCGCCGTGGCTGGCGCCGTCCAGTTGCGGCAGCTCTATCGCGACGGCGAACCCGATGCGCCGCTCGGCAGCGCGCTGTATGTCGCCACGCTCCAGTTCCTGCCGAGCGAGCCGCGGGCGATCCTTCTCGCGACGGCCGGCATCAGCATCTTCCTGTTCGGCTCGTATCGGCTCGTCCGAGCGCTCATGGCGCCGTTCCGCACCGGGGACGAGGACCAGCCGCTGGTCGAGGTGATCTACCAGAAGCGATTCCTGGCCCGCGGTCCGAAGATCGTGGCCATCGGCGGCGGCACGGGCCTCTCGACACTGCTGCGCGGACTCAAGGAATCGACGAGCAACCTCACCGCCATCGTCACGGTCGCCGACGACGGTGGCTCGTCGGGCGTCCTCCGCGAAGAGCTCGGAATCCCGGCCGTCGGCGACATCCGCAATTGCATCGTGGCGCTGGCCGACGCGGAACCCCTGATGGGCCGGCTGCTCCAGTACCGGTTCCCGGGCGATCCCTCGGCCAGCCTCGGCGGCCACGCCGTCGGCAATCTCCTGATCGCCGCGATGACTGCGGTCGAAGGCGGGGATTTCGAGGAAGGGGTCCGCCAGGTGAGCCGGGTGCTTGCCGTCCGCGGCCAGGTCCTGCCGGTGTCGCCGACGCCGCTGACCCTCCACGCGAGGCGGCGGGACGGCACGCAGGTCGACGGCCAGTCGCTGATCGGGGCGACGACCGACATCGAACGGGTCTGGCTGACGCCGGACGATGTCCGTGCCTCCGAGGACGCGATCCATGCCATCGCCGAGGCGGACCTCATCGTCCTCGGCCCGGGCAGCCTCTACACGAGCATCCTGCCGAGCCTCCTGCTGCCGGAGATCCAGGCCGCCCTGGCCGAGTCGTCCGCGTTGCGCGTCTTCGTCTGCAACGTCGCGACCCAGCGCGGGGAGACCGCCGGGTACGACCTGGCCGATCACCTCGAGGCGATCGTCAGCCACACCTCGCCCGGGCTCATCGACGTCGTGCTCGCGAACAACGAGTTTCGGGCGCGGGTACCCGAGGGCTGGGCCGCCGAGTCCGTCCGGCTGCGCTGGCCGCCCGCAATGGTGCCCGTGCCACGCCTCGTCCTCGACGATGTCGTCGATCCGGAGAATGCCCATCACCACGATCCGGCCAGGCTCGCCGCGGCGATCCTGCGGCTGGCGGAAGCCGAGGGCGGCCTGCGCCGCCACGCGACGGTCGCGCGGACGGCCTGAGTCGATGGTTCGCCAGGCGGTGGGGCCGGCGACCGATCGGCCGAGTCACCAGCGGCGCTCCGATCGCGACCTCGTGGCGGCGCTCCGGAGCGAGCTGGCCGCCATCGATCCCGCCCGGCGCTGCGATCGCGACGCCGAAGCGGCCGGCCTGGGGCCCGGCGTCCAGCGGCAGTCGGGCCTCGCCCGGTTGTCCATCCGTCTCGGCCGCTCGCGCGCGCCACAGCCGTTCGACTGGTCGGTCGCGGCCGACCATTGCCGGTTCGCCTACCTGCGCGGCCTCTTCCTCGCCGCCGGCTCGCTGAGCCTCGCGGGATCGCGGACCCACCTCGAGTTCGTCGTCGACGCCGACCAGGCGCCGGTCCTGGTCGCGTGGCTCGCCGACGTGGAGCTGCCGGCGTCGTGGCGCCTCCGCCGCGGCCGCGGGGTCGTGACGTGGAAGAGCAGCGAGATCGTCGTCACGTTCCTGCGGCGGATCGGCGCCGGGGCGAGCCTGCTCGAGCTCGAGGCGCGCCAGGTGAGCCGCTCGATGCGCGGCGACCTCAATCGCGTCATCAACGCCGAATCGGCCAACCTGCAGCGCGCGGTCGCGGCGGCGTGGCGGCAGCTCAGCGCCATCGACCAGCTGGAGGCGGAAGGCCGGCTCGCCCACCAACCGGACGTCGTCCGGGTCGTGGCCGCAGCTCGCCGCGAGACGCCCGAATCGACGACCACCGAGCTCGCCGAGCGGCTCGAGCTCAACCGGTCCGCCGTCCAGCGGGCGCTCCAGCGGCTCGAACGGATCGCGCTCTACCCCGCCGACGACGAGCGTCCACGCCGCCGAACCCGCCGGCCGGAGGCCTCGACCGCGGGTCTGTCATGATTCCCGGATGCGCCCGATCATCATCGCCGCCAACTGGAAGATGCATACGACACCGGCAGACGCCGGCGCGCTCGCGGCGCTGATCGCGGCGCGGACTGACGATCCGGATGTCGTCCGCGTCATCTGCCCGCCCTTCGTCAGCCTGGCCGCCGTTCGCGATGCCGTGGCCGGTCGGTCGGTCGAGGTCGGTGTCGGCGCCCAGAACGTCCACCACGAGCCGGCCGGCGCCTACACCGGCGAGGTGGCTGCCTCGATGCTGGTCGGGCTGGCGACGTGGGTCATCGTCGGCCACTCGGAACGGCGGCGCGAGTTCGGCGAGACGGATGAACTGATCGGCGCGAAGCTCCATCGCGCGACCGAATCCGGTCTCCGGCCGATCCTTTGCGTCGGTGAGCAGCTCAGCGATCGAGAGGCCGGGCGGGCGACCGAGGTCGTCCGGGCGCAGCTTCGGGGCGCTCTGGCCGGCCACGATCCGGCGGGGCCGCTGGCCGATCGGCTGGTCGTGGCCTACGAGCCGGTCTGGGCGATCGGCACGGGTCGAACCGCCCGGGGCGCCGACGCCTCGGCGATGGCCGACGCGGTCCGGGCAACGCTCGTCGAACTCGGCTGGGGCGCCGCGGCGGCGAGCTGCCCGGTGCTCTACGGCGGCAGCGTCACCAGCGCGTCCATCGGCGAATTCCTCGCGGAGCCGGCCATCGATGGGGCGCTCGTCGGCGGCGCGTCGCTCAAGCCCGACGAGATGGCTGCGATCGTCGCCCGCGCCGGAGTGACCGCCCGCGCGCGGCGGGACGCCGGGGAGTGAGCCGGCCACGCCCGATCGTGCTCGTGATCCTCGACGGCTTCGGCCTCGGCCGTGACCCGGCCAATGACGCGATTGCCGCCGCCGAGATGCCGAACTGGCGGGCCCTGTTGGCGCGCTGGCCGCACGCGATCCTCGAAGCGTCCGAGGGAGCCGTCGGGTTGCCGCCCGGCCAGATGGGCAACTCCGAGGTCGGCCACCTCAATCTCGGGGCCGGCCGGCCGGTGCTGCCGGACCTCCAGCGGATCGACACCTCGCTCCACGACGGCAGCTTCGGGACGCAGCCAGCCCTTCTCGAGGCGATGGAGCGGGCAGCGCCCGCGGGCCGCCGCCTCCACCTGATCAGCCTGATCGGCCCGGGCGGGGTGCACGCCAACGACCGTCACCTCGTGGCCCTGGCCGCCGTGGCTGCCCGCCATGGCGTGGCCGGCATCCGGGTCCATGCGCTGCTCGACGGCCGCGATACGCCGCCCCGCTCCGCCGTTGCGTTCATTCCGGACCTGGAGTCCCGCCTGCGGGAGGCGCACCCGGACGCCCGGATCGCGACGGTCGGCGGCCGCTACTACGGCATGGACCGCGACAAGCGCTGGGAGCGGACGGCCCTCGGGTACGACGCGATCGTGCATGGCGTGGGGGAGCACGCGCCGTCGGCCGCGGCGGCCGTGGCACTGGCCTACGCCCGGGGCGAGAACGACGAGTTCGTCCGGCCGACCGTGGTCGATGGGGTCGACGGCCGGATTCGCGATGGCGACACCGTCCTGGTCTGCAACTTCCGTGCCGACCGGGCCCGTCAGCTCACGCATGCGCTGGCCGACCCCGTCTTTGACGGCTTCGATCGTGCCGCGGCCGGTCCCCAGCCGCGCGACCTCCTGGTCGTGACGCTGACGCAGTACGAATCCGGCCTGCCCGTGCGCGTCGCGTTTCCCCCGGAAGAGGCGCATTCCCTGGCCGAGGCGCTGAGCGGCGCCGGCTGGCGGCAGCTGCATGTGGCCGAGACCGAGAAGTACGCGCACGTGACGTACTTCTTCAATGGCGGCCGGGAGGCGGCCTGGCCGGGCGAGGAGCGGGCGCTCGTGCCGAGTCAGAAGGTCGCCACCTACGACCTGGCGCCCGAGATGAGCGCCACCGGCGTCACCGACCGGCTCGTCGAGGCGATCGATTCGGACGCCTACGACTTCATCGTCGCGAACTATGCCAATGCCGACATGGTCGGCCACACCGGCGTCTGGGAGGCCACGATCCGCGGCCTGGTCGCGCTCGATGCGTGCCTCGGCCGGGTGGCCGCGAGCGTGGCGGCCGTGGCCGGGCGCCATCCGTCCGAGGGCGGTGGCCTGCTGATCGTCACTGCCGACCACGGCAATGCCGACGAGATGCGCAACGTCACCGGTGCGCCCGTGACGGCTCACTCGCTGAACCCGGTTCCGATCGTCCTCGCTGGCCGGGCCGTGGCGGGTCGAACGCTCCACGACGGCGTCCTGGCGGACGTCGCGCCGACGATCCTGGAGCTCGCCGGGCTGCCGGCCTGGCCCGACGTGACCGGCGCCAGCCTGCTCGACCGGCCTGGGGACGACCGGGCCGCCGACGGCCCGCGCTAGGCTTCGCCGCCCGGATCGCTCCGGCGGGCGGCGAGTTCTGCGGCCTGTGCTACCATGCCGCCGCTTGCATACCGGAGGCCCGCACCTGTGAATCCGTACCTGGCAGTCGGCCAGATTCTCGTGAGCATCGCGCTGATGATCTCGATCCTGCTCCAGAACCGGGGGACCGGCCTGTCGAGCACGTTCGGTGGAGACTCGGCCGTCTACCGCAGCCGCCGCGGCATCGAGCGCCGCCTCTGGCAGTTCACGATCGTGCTGCTCGTGCTCTTCATCCTCTTCTGCACGGCGGCCTTCGTCTTCGCGCCGACGACGACGGCCTGAGCGGGAATCCGCCGGTCCCGGATCGGACCGGCCACCGGAAGCCGGTCGTGACCAGCCACTCCTCCCGCCGGACTCCCAGCCAATGAAGCAGCGCGACGTCGGAGTGCTCGGCGGCCTGCTCGCGGTGCTCGGCGTCCTCGCGATCCTCATCACGGCCCAGCCTCCGCCATTCGCAGGCGGGAGCAACGGCGGCGGCAATGGCAGCGGCACGCCCCCACCCGGCGGCTCCTTCAACGTCCCTGCCGGCGGGTCGCCGCAACCATCCGGCGCGGTCTCCACGGCCGGGGGCCCGCCGTCGGGCGGACCGACCGGTTCGAGCGGCCAGCCCGCCACTGGGCCGACCCTGCACGAAGGGGTGCTCGGCCGCCCGAGCTCGATCAATCCGGTCACCGCGCGCACCCAGGCCGATCGGGATCTCGTGGCGCTCGTGTTCAGCGGCCTTGCCAAGCTCGGCCCGGCGGGCAGGGTCGTGCCGGATCTGGCCGCGAGCTGGACGGTCCAGAAGAACGGCGGCCGCTACACCGTGAAGATCCGGCCCGACGCGCGCTGGCAGGACGGCGTGCCGGTCACCTCGGCCGACGTCGTCTTCACGATCAAGGTCCTCCAGGATCCGGATTACTCGGGGCCCCAGGCGGCGTCGTGGAACGAGATCACCGTCAAGGCCGTGAACGCCCGCACCGTCACGTTCGACCTGGCGACGCCGCTCGGCGGCTTCCCGAACGCACTGCGCCAGCCGCTGCTCCCCGAGCACCTGCTGAAGGACGTCGCCGTCTCCGACCTGGCCGACTCCGCGTTCAGCAGCGCGCCCGTCGGATCCGGCCCGTACCGGCTGATCCGTTGGGACGTGCTCGGGGCGACCCTGGAGCCGGTCGTGACGGGCCGGGCGGCCCAACCGTCCGCGTCGGCATCGGCCAGTGCTTCGGCTTCGCCCTCCGCGGCCGCCCCGGCGGCTGCCGCTTCAAGTGCCAGCCCGGCGGCCGGCTCGAGCGCCGCCGCAAGCGGGCCCCTGCGGATCGAGTTCTCGTTCTTCGTGACGGCCGACGAGCTGATCGCCGCCTACAGGAGCGGTGCCGTGGACGAAGCATCGGGTCTCTCGGCCGCGCAGGCTCGCGACCTCGCGATGACCCCCGAAACGCGACTTCTTCGCTACCCGCTGACGACCCTGACGACGGTGCTGCTCAACCTGCGGCCGGGCCATCCGGCGTTCCGCGACCAGCGGACGCGACGAGCGCTCCTCGAGGCAATCGACCGGCCGAAGCTGATGGACGCGGTGATCAGCGGGCTCGGCATGCGGGCCGACTCGATGATCTCGCCGCGCTCGTGGGCGTTTTCGTCCGCCGCCAGCAAGCCTGTCGCGTTCAGCCTGAAGCTCGCCACCCGCGATCTCAAGGCAGCCGGCTGGCGCCAGGTCTCGGGCAAGTGGCACTACGGCACCTCGAAGACCGTCTACGAGGTCGAGCTCATCGTCCCGGACCGGACCTCGAATCCGGCCGCCTACGCGGCGGCCCGGTTCGTCGCGACATCGTGGCGGACGCTCGGCTTCAAGGTCAGGCTCGTGCCGTTGACGCCGGCGACATTCGTGGATGACCGGCTGGCGGAGGCGAACTTCGCCGCGGCC
The DNA here is from genome assembly GCA_963716375.1 of uncultured Chloroflexia bacterium. GTDB lineage: Bacteria > Chloroflexota > Limnocylindria > Limnocylindrales > CSP1-4 > VGPE01. Next base: position 1,408,072 of record OY970306.1, read on the forward strand.
CTGCTCGACGTGAACATCGGGCTCGACCCCGACCTCTTCCCGCTTCTGGCCTCGCGCCAGGCGGGCTCGGGCGGCTCGAACTACTCCGGCGTCCAGAGCCTCGTTCTCGATTCACGCCTGAGTTCGGCGCGCAAGCCGGCTTCGCTGACTGCCCGAAAGACCGCCTACGCGGAGCTCCAGAAGTTCCTCTCGCTGACGCAGGTCATGCTGCCGCTCTACTTCCGCGACGATCCTGTCGTCGTCTCGAACCGCATCAACGGCGGCAAGGTCCAGCTCCTGGGCGACGCCAGTGACCGATTCTGGGACGTGCTAACATGGCGACTCGCCGCGGGCGGTTGACGCCCATCGGCTCCGATCGGGTCCTTGCCGAGGTGGCGGAATCGGTAGACGCGCTAGCTTCAGGAGCTAGTGTCCGCAAGGGCGTATGGGTTCAAATCCCTTCCTCGGTACCACCTTCCCTCGACCAGCGGACCCGGCGCCTTGTCTCCTGCCCAGGTGGCGGAATTGGTATACGCGTACGTTTGAGGGGCGTATGACGCAAGTCATCCGGGTTCAAGTCCCGGCCTGGGCACCACTCTCCCTCGATTGATCGACGACCCGCTGGCACTCACCGCCGGCGGGTCGTTTCGATTCGGGCGCCGGCGAAGTGGCCGAGTCTTCCGCCGCGAGGATCCGACGAGGCCGGCGGTCTCGTCGTTGCGTCGCGGTCGGGTAGCATCGCGCGGTACGGGCGGTTAGCTCAGTTGGTCAGAGCGCCTCGCTTACACCGAGGATGTCGGGGGTTCGAGCCCCTCACCGCCCACCAGCGACCCGGGCCGCGAATTCGCGGCACGGGCCCGCGGCGTTCGCCCGGCACGGCCCAAACCAGCCCTGCCATCTCGACAATCCCCCTGCTAGACTCATCGGAACGGCCGCCATGCTGCCGTCCATCAAGGGGAGGGGGCCTTCGTGTCTCCGGTCGTCATCATCGTCATCGTGGCCGTAGTCGTGATCCTGATCGTCGGGGTCCTGATCTACAACGGCCTCGTCCAGCGCCGGCTGCGCATCGACGAAGCCTTTGCCCAGATCGACGTTCAGTTGAAGCGCCGCCACGATCTGATTCCGAATCTCGTGAACGCGGTCAAGGACTACATGGGATTCGAGCAGGAGGTCCTGACGCAGGTCACGCAGGCGCGCGCCAACGCGATCGCCGCGGGAGCCCAGGGACCGGCGGCCCAGGCCACCGCGGAGAACGCCCTGACCGGAGCCTTGCGCTCCGTCTTCGCCGTCGTCGAGAACTATCCCGATCTCAAGGCCAGCACCAACGTCCTGGCGCTCCAGGAGCAGCTGACCACGACGGAAAACCAGATCAGCTTCGCGCGGCAGCACTACAACGCCACCGTGCTCGATTACAACCAGTCGATCCAGACGTTCCCGAGCGTCCTGATCGCCGGCCCGCTCGGATTCACGCGTCGCGAGTTCTTCGCCGCCGAGCCTGAAGCCAGCCAGGTGCCGGTCGTCTCACTCCGCTAGTCGAGGCGGCAGGCCAGGCTTCACGGCAGCGCCGGCCACCGCCCGAGGATCTCCGTGGCGAGTACCTTCTACAGCCAGATCGCGGCGAACCGCCGCAACTCCTTTCTGCTCGCGCTGTCCGTCGTGGGCCTGCTGGCCGCACTCGGCCTGACGATCGGATACGGCCTGACGGGCACGACTGCGGGCGGCCTCATCGCGCTGGCAGCGGCGACCACGCTGGGCGTGCTCCTGTCGCTCGGCTCGTACTTCGGCGGCGACAAGCTCGTCCTGACCGTGTCCGATGCGAAGGAGATCACGCAGGAACAGGCGCCCCAGCTGTTCAACGTCGTCCAGGAGCTGACGATCGCCGCGGGCATCCCGATGCCCAAGGTCTACATCATCGACGACACGGCGCCCAACGCCTTCGCCACGGGCCGCGACCCCGACCACGCATCGATCGCGATCACGTCCGGCCTGCTCCAGAAGCTCAACCGCGAGGAGCTGCAGGGCGTCATCGGCCATGAGCTGTCCCATGTCCGCAACTACGACATCCGCTTCTCGCTGATCGTGGGCGTGCTGGTCGGCAGCATCGCCCTGCTCGCCGACTTCTTCCTGCGATTCACGTTCTGGGGCAGCGTCGGGGGCCGTCGATCGAACAACGATCGCGAGGGTGGGGGAGGCCTCCAGGCCGTCGTCATGGTCATCGCACTCGTGCTGGCGGTGATCGCCCCGATCATCGCCCGGTTCGTCCAGCTTGCCGTCAGCCGCCAGCGCGAATACCTCGCCGACGCGTCCTCGGTCGAACTGACGCGCAACCCCCACGGCATCGAAAGCGCGCTGGCCAAGATCTCGGAGGACAAGGAGGTCCTCGAGGTCGCCAACCGCGCGACCCAGCACCTGTACTTCACGAACCCGATCAAGAAGTTCGAGGCGCGCTCGAGCAACCTGATGTCGACGCACCCGCCGATCCTCGACCGGATCAACCGGCTGCGGCAGCTGACCGGCGAGCAGCCGCTGACACCGGCCGATGCGGCGCCCCTGACCGGTCTCGACTGAGCCGGGCGGTCGCGCTCTGGCCGGGTGACGACCGGCCGGCGAGCCGCCGGCGACGATCGACGACGAAGCGTCCTCGGGCCGTCATTCCTTGCTGGCCCGGAAGGGCCCGTGGTATCCTGCGGACCGCCGACGGGCAACCAAAGCCTGGTTTGGCCATCGGGCCGAGATAGCTCAGTTGGTAGAGCACGCGACTGAAAATCGCGGTGTCGCCAGTTCGATTCTGGCTCTCGGCACCACCATACTGGTGGTCTTCGAGCGGAAGTGGCTCAGTTGGTAGAGCATCACCTTGCCAAGGTGAGGGTCGCGGGTTCGAGTCCCGTCTTCCGCTCCAATTCCTTTCCTGATCTGCGGCTGACTAGACTGGTCGGGTCGGGCCGCCGCCGTCTGTGATGACTGCGGGCCGGTGCCCCTTCGTCCAGTGGTAGGACAGCGGACTTTGGATCCGTTAACCGAGGTTCGAATCCTCGAGGGGCAGCCAACTCGCGCGGGAGAGCACCAGCTCGGACATCTCAGGGCGACGTACCCAAGTGGTTAAGGGGGAGGTCTGCAAAACCTCTATGCATGGGTTCGAATCCCATCGTCGCCTCCACTCCTTGAGCTGAGGCCCACGCGATGGCAGCTGGCAAACCGCGTGTCCACGCGGCGTTGACCGCGCTAGGCTGATGGCCGGGCCGGAGTGGCGGAACAGGCATACGCGGCGGACTTAAACTCCGCTGCCCGCAAGGGCATCAGGGTTCGAACCCCTGCTCCGGCACCAGGTTCGTGGCGTAAGATGGGCTCGCGTGCGAGCCCATCTTCCATGACTTCGTTGATCCCGTTCAACGTGGCCCAATCGCCGGCGATCCCCCGATGCGCGGAGTTGAGATGCGATTGAACTGTTGGTGCGCGAATAGCGTTGCCGCGATCGTCGGACTGGTACCAATGCCGCCCCTGACAGGACATATCGGCACAAGACCACAGTTGACTGGATGGTCCGTCAACCGTTACGGTGGAGCGGCCATCGATTGTCTGGTGGCGGTCGCTTGCTGAGTTGCACCATATTGGAATTGGTCCACGGCTCGGTCACCGGATCGGAGCCTGGGCGGCAATCAGTAGTAGACGCCATCTCCTGGAGCCCTGTGGCTCCAGTTCGCCGAACGATCCCAACGTTCGGCCCGCCCTCGCCCATGGGTCAAGGGGCATCCCGCACCCAACCTCTCAGAACCGGTCGTTTCTGGTCAGTCGTCGTCCCGGCACCGCGTACATAGGGGGTCGTCATCGTGATCGTGCACAGTCGTCGCAAACTCCTGATCCTGGTCGCCACCGTGGCGATGCTCGCATCGGCGTTCACCTTCCCGGTCGCCGTCAGCGCGGCTGGGATCTCGGCGATCAACTATGCCCTTGACGGGCAGAAGGCCGGGCAGACGATTACCGGTCCGAGCACCATCACGACGTTCGCGCCGGCCAACGTCTTCACCACCGCCGACACGATCACGTTGACGTTCCCCGCCGGAACGACCTTTGCCAGCGGTCTGACCGAGAGTTCTTTCTCCTGTCAGCAGGGAGCCGGCGCCCAAAACTCGTTCCTGGCCGCCTCGCTCAGCGTTTCCGGTTCCGGGGGCGCGACCCCGAAGATCGCGTTCAGGTGTCAGGCCGCATCCATCGGGGCCGCAACAACGACTGTCACGATCGCCACGAGCGTCTCGGGCGCGGGCGCGATCACGAATCCGACGACGGCAGGCAACGCATACACATTCGGCGTTTCGATCACGAACGGTAACAACGAGGTCAAGGCCGGAATCGTCGTCACCCCCGCGGCGATCAGCCCCACCGCCTCGACCTTCACGGCTTCACCCGTGGTCCTCGCGGCCAATGGCGTAGCGGTCAGCACGCTCACGGCGACGCTGAAGGACCAGTACGGCAACATCATCACCGGCAAGAACGTCGGGATCGTCCAGTCCGGCGGGACCGTGTCCAGCGTCCCAGCCTCGTCGGGCGGACCGGTCAACGGCAGCGGCGTCTTCCAGACGACGAACACCGCGTCCGGCGTGACCGGGACGGCGACCTACACGGCCACAGACACGACGGACGCCGTGCAGCTCAGCGCGACGCCTACCGTGACGTTCCAGGCCAGTCCATCGACGGTTGCCTGCGGACCTGCGGGCGGCAGCACCGCTGGAACGGCCCTCTCCATCGCGGCCGGCTCGCTCGTGAACTGCCAGTTGTCGACGGGCACGCAGTACGTCGCCGCGTCACTGGTCTGGACCGCCACGGGCTTCAGCCCCTCGGGCTCCGCGAACCTGAACCAGACATTCACTGCCGGTAACACGGCCGGGACGTACTCCATCGCCGCGACGTGGACGGACGATGGCGTCGCCACCAGCGCGACCTTCTACTACACGATCACCAACACGGCTTCGACCGTGACCTGCAGCCTGCCCGATGGCTCGACCATCGCGGCTGGCTCGACGGTGAGCTGCACATTTACACCTGGTGGCGGCTACACGGCCGGAACCCTCAGTTGGACCGCGGGCAGCTTCACGCCCACCAACGTTGCGCCCACCAACGTCAACCCGACGTTCACGGCCGGCAGCACGGCCGGTGCCGCCAACATCACGGCAAACTGGCAGGACAACGGCACGCCGATGTCCACAGACGTTCAACTACACGATCAGCACGAACGCCGCGTCGATCTCGTGCAACCCGCCGAGCGGCAGCACGATTGCCGCGGGCAGCGCGGTGAACTGCGTGTTCACACAGGGTTCGGGCGGCTCGAGCGGCTTCGCCTGGTCGGGCAGCAACTTCACTCCGGCCAGCGCCGACGCCTTCACCCAGACGTTTACCGCCGCCAACGTCAGCGCGGCAGGCAGCATCGGCGCCAGCTGGAGCGACAGCTCCGGCAACCACACGGCGAACTTCAGCTACACGATCACGAACACGGGCTCGACCGTGACCTGCAGCCCACCCACGGGCTCGACGATCGCGTCCGGCTCTCCGGTGAACTGCACGTTCACGACCGGTAGCGCCTACACGGGCGGCAGCCTCGGCTGGACCGCGAGCGGCCTCACGCCGACCGTCGTCGGCGTCAACGCCAACCCGACCTTCACGGCGGGCAGCACCGCCGGCGCGGCCAATGTCACGGCGAACTGGCAGGACAACGGCGTTCCGAAGTCCCAGACGTTCAACTACACGATCACGACCAACGCGTCGAGCGTCACGTGCAGCCCGCCTGGCGGCACGATCGGTCCGGCCACGCCCGTGAACTGCACATTCACGATCGGCAGCGCCTACAACGCCGGTACGCTGAGCTGGATCGGCCGGGAGCTTCACCCCGACATCGGTCGGCCCGGTCGTCGCCCCGACCTTCACGGCGGGCAGCACCGCCGGCGCCGCCAACATCACGGCCAATTGGCAGGATGGCGGCGTCGCCAAGTCCCAGACGTTCAACTACACGATCAATACCAACGCCTCGACCGTGACCTGCAGCCCGTCGAGCGGCAATCTTTCGCCGGCCGCGGTCGTGACCTGCACGTTCACGATCGGCAGCGCCTACAACGGCGGTTCACTCAGCTGGAACACGAGCGGCTTCACCGCGAACTCGGCCGGTGCCGTTGCTGTCGACGACGTGGACCGCGGGTTCGACGGCCGGTCCGGCCAACGTGACCGTCAACTGGCAGGACAACGGCGTCGCGAAGACGCAGACGTTCAACTACACGATCAGCACCACCGCCTCGGGCGTGACCTGCAGTCCGGCGAGCGGGACGATTTCGTCCGGCTCGCTCGTGAACTGCCACTTCACGACCGGTAGCGCTTACACCGGTGGTTCGCTCAACTGGACCGCCGGTGGGCTGACCCCGGCTTCGGTGCCGGGCAACAGCAATCCGGTCTTCACGGCCGGCAGCACGGCCGGTCCCGGCAACATCACCGCCAACTGGCAGGACAACGGCGTCGCGCAGTCGCAGACGTTCAACTACACGATCAGCACCACGGCCTCGTCCGTGACCTGCAGCCCGCCGACGGGCTCGACGATCGCGGCCGGCGCCCAGGTGAACTGCACGTTCACGCTCGGCACGGCCTATAACGGCAGCTCCCTCAGCTGGACCGCCAGCGGCCTCGCTCCCGCGACCGTCGGCGTGAATACCAACCCGACCTTTACCGCCGGCAACACGGCCGGCCCCGGCAACGTCACAGCCAATTGGCAGGATGGCGGGGTCGCGAAGTCGCAGACGTTCAACTACACGATCAGCACCACGGCCTCGAGCGTGAACTGCAACCCGGGCGGCGGCACCGTTGCCGACGGCCAGGTTGTCAACTGCTCGTTCGCCCCGGCACGGGGTATGTCGGCGTCGCTGGCCTGGACCTCGAGCCAGTTCAGCCCGGCCACCAGCGCCGCGGCCTTCCCGGCCTTCACGGCCGGCAATACGTCGGGTCCGGCGAGCATCACCGCCACGTGGACTGACGGCACCGGCAACCACTCCCAGACCTTCAGCTACACGATCAGCACGACCGCGTCGACGATCGTCTGCAATCCGCCGAACGGCGCCTCCCTGACGGCCGGCGACCAGGTCAACTGCACGTTCATCGCCGGCGCCGGATATGGCGCGAACCTGGCCTGGACGGCCACGAACTTCACGCCGACCAGCAGCGGCAGCGGGACCCCGGTCTTCACGGCCGGCAACGTCAACGCGACCGGCACGATCGGCGCCACCTGGACCGACGGCGCCGGATCCCACTCCGCGCTGTTCAGCTACACCATCACGAAGCTTTCCTCTGCGGTCACCTGCAACCCGCCCAACGGCACGATCGCCGTCGGCTCGGTCGTGAACTGCTCGTTCACCCCGGGCACGGGCTACGGCGGCAACATCAGCTGGACCTCGACGGGCTTCAGCCCCTCGGGTCCCGTGACGACCGTCTCCGCGCCGTTCACGGCCGGTGGCACGGCCGGGGCGGCCCAGATCAACGCGACCTGGAGCGACAGCGCCGGGAACCACTCGGTCAGCTTCAACTACACGATCAGCGCCAGCCTCTCCTCGGTCACCTGCAGTCCGCCCTCGGGCACGATCGCAGCCGGCCAGGTGGTGCCCTGCGCCTTCACCGCCGGTGATTCCGCGGCCGGCCTTGCCTGGTCCGTGCCGGGCTTCGTCGCCGGGCCGAGCGGTTTCAACCCGTCCTTCACGGCCGGCAGCACGGCCGGTCCGGCCAGCATCACCGCCTCCTGGACCGACGGTGGCACGAACCACTCCCAGACCTTCAGCTACACGATCAGCACGACCGCCTCGGTCGTGAACTGCAACCCGGCCAACGGCACGATCGCCGTCAGCTCGGTCGTCAACTGCTCGTTCGTCCCCGGCACGGGCTACTCCGTCCCGGTCGCCTGGAGCTCGGTTGACTTCAACCCGGCGAGCTCGGTCTTCCAGAACCCGTCCTTCACCGCCCAGGGCACGGCCGGCGCGGCGAGCATCACCGCCACCTGGGCCGACGCCTCCGGCGCTCACTCGGTGACCTTCGGCTACACCGTCAGCGCCAGCCTCTCCTCGGTCACCTGCAGTCCGCCCTCGGGCACGATCGCGGCGGGCCAGGTGGTCCCCTGCGCCTTCACCGCCGGCGATGCCTCGTCCGGCCCGACCTGGGCCGTGGCCGGCTTCCCGGCAGGACCGAGCGGCAACAACCCGTCCTTCACGGCCGGCAACACCGCTGGCCCCGCGAGCATCACCGCCTCCTGGACCGACGGTGGCACGAACCACTCCCAGACCTTCAGCTACACGATCAGCACGACGGCCTCGCTGGCCAACTGCGTGCCGCCCAGTGGCAATGTCGCGACCGGCGCGGTCGTGAACTGCACGTTCACCCCGGGTACCGGCTACGGCGGCAACATCCCGTGGAGCCAGACGGGCTTCACCGGTCCAGCCACGACCGGGACCAATTCCCCGTCATTCACCGCTGGTTCGGTGGCCGGCCCGGCCGTGCTCACCGCCACCTGGAGTGACGCCGCCGGCGCGCATTCGCAGAGCTTCAACTACGTGATCAACACCTCGTCCTCTGCGGTCACCTGCAACCCGCCCAACGGCACGATCGCCGTCGGCTCGGTCGTGAACTGCTCGTTCACCCCGGGCACGGGCTACGGCGGCAACATCAGCTGGACCTCGACGGGCTTCAGCCCCTCGGGTCCCGTGACGACCGTCTCCGCGCCGTTCACGGCCGGTGGCACGGCCGGGGCGGCCCAGATCAACGCGACCTGGAGCGACAGCGCCGGGAACCACTCGGTCAGCTTCAACTACACGATCAGCGCCAGCCTCTCCTCGGTCACCTGCAGTCCGCCCTCGGGCACGATCGCAGCCGGCCAGGTGGTGCCCTGCGCCTTCACCGCCGGTGATTCCGCGGCCGGCCTTGCCTGGTCCGTGCCGGGCTTCGTCGCCGGGCCGAGCGGTTTCAACCCGTCCTTCACGGCCGGCAGCACGGCCGGTCCGGCCAGCATCACCGCCTCCTGGACCGACGGTGGCACGAACCACTCCCAGACCTTCAGCTACACGATCAGCACGACCGCCTCGGTCGTGAACTGCAACCCGGCCAACGGCACGATCGCCGTCAGCTCGGTCGTCAACTGCTCGTTCGTCCCCGGCACGGGCTACTCCGTCCCGGTCGCCTGGAGCTCGGTTGACTTCAACCCGGCGAGCTCGGTCTTCCAGAACCCGTCCTTCACCGCCCAGGGCACGGCCGGCGCGGCGAGCATCACCGCCACCTGGGCCGACGCCTCCGGCGCTCACTCGGTGACCTTCGGCTACACCGTCAGCGCCAGCCTCTCCTCGGTCACCTGCAGTCCGCCCTCGGGCACGATCGCGGCGGGCCAGGTGGTCCCCTGCGCCTTCACCGCCGGCGATGCCTCGTCCGGCCCGACCTGGGCCGTGGCCGGCTTCCCGGCAGGACCGAGCGGCAACAACCCGTCCTTCACGGCCGGCAACACCGCTGGCCCCGCGAGCATCACGGCCTCCTGGACCGACGGTGGCACGAACCACTCCCAGACCTTCAGCTACACGATCAGCACGACGGCCTCGCTGGCCAACTGCGTGCCGCCCAGTGGCAACGTCGCGACCGGCGCGGTCGTGAACTGCACGTTCACCCCGGGTACCGGCTACGGCGGCAACATCCTGTGGAGCCAGACGGGCTTCACCGGGCCGGCCACGACCACGACCAATTCCCCGTCATTCACCGCTGGTTCGGTGGCCGGCCCGGCCGTGCTCACCGCCACCTGGAGTGACGCCGCCGGCGCGCATTCGCAGAGCTTCAACTACGTGATCGTCGTGATCGGCTCCTCGGCGGACTGCAACCCGCCCAGCGGCACGATCGCGTCGAGCTCCGTCGTGAACTGCTCGTTCAGCCTCGGGCACCGACCTCACGGCCGGCCCGGCTGGACGGCAACCGGCTTCAGCTCACTCGGTGGCGGCAACTCGCCGAGCTTCCAGGCGGGCACCGCGGCCGGCCCGGCCACCATCTCGGTCACCTGGACCGACTCGACGGGCAGCCATTCCAAGGGCTTCAACTACGTGATCAGCATCACGGACTCCAGCGTCGCCTGCAGCCCGCCGTCGGGCAGCACGATCGGCGCCGGGACCACCGTCAACTGCACGTTCGCCCCCGGCACCGGGCTCAGCTCGGGCCCGACCTGGACCGCCAGCGGCTTCGCGGCCAATGGCGGCGGCAACAACCCGAGCTTCCTCGCCGGCAGCACGGCCGGTCCGGCCACGATCACCGCGTCGTGGAGTGACAGCAACGGCTCGCACTCGCAGGGCTTCAACTACACGATCAGCACGACCGGCCTCGTCGGTCAGCTGCAACCCGTCCGGCGGCGTCGTCGTCGACGGCCAGGTCGTCAACTGCTCCTTCAGCGCCGGCCAGGGCTTCGTGACCCTGGCGTGGACCACGAGCCACTTCACCGGCCCGGGCGCGGCTTCGCGCCGGCGTTCAGCGCCAACACCGTCGCCGGTCCGGCCAGCATCACTGCCACCTGGACCGACGGCCAGGGCAACCACAGCCAGAGCTTCAACTACACGATCAGCACGACGGCCTCCACGGTCGTCTGCAACCCGGCCAGCTTCTCGACGATTGCTGCCAGCTCGACCGTCCAGTGCCAGTTCAACGCTGGCGCCGGATACAGTGGTGGCAGCCTGGCCTGGACCGCCAGCAACTTCACGCCGGTCAACAGCCCGATCAGCCCGGTGACCTTCACGGCCTCGGCCAGCGGGGGCACCGGCACCATCCAGGCCACCTGGACCGATGGCTCGGGCTTCCACAGCCAGACCTTCACCTACACGATCAGCACCACGGCCTCACTGGCGAGTTGCAACCCGGCCGGCGGCCCCGTCGCGACGAACCAGGTCGTCAACTGCTCCTTCAACGCGGGCTCGGGGTATGTCGCCCTCAGCCTGAACTGGTCCACCGCCGGGTTCGCGCCCGGTAGCAGCGCCAGCGTCGTGCCGTCCTTCACGGCCGGCACGATCGGCGGGCCGGCCAGCATCACGGCCACGTGGAATGACGGCTCCGGCGTCCATAGCCAGAGCTTCAACTACACGATCAGCACGACGGTCTCGGCCGCAACCTGCAACCCGGGCAGCGGCACCATCCCGGCCAGTAGCGTCATCAACTGCTCGTTCACCGCATCGGTTGGCTACACCCCAGGCTCGCTCGTCTGGACGCTGTCGTCGGGCCTCAGCTTCGATCCGAACAGCACCTCCACGAGCATCGCTCCGGTGGTCCTCGCCGGCACGACGCTCGGTCCCGTCCACATCACGGCCAACTGGTCCGACTCTTCGGGCAACCGCAGCCAGGGCTTCAACTACACGATCGGGACGACCCCGTCGCTCGTGAACTGCAGCCCGGCCAATGGCAACATCGCCCCGGCGTCAATCGTGAACTGCCTGTTCACCCCGGGGTCCGGCTATGCCGGGAACCTCGGCTGGACCAGCAGCAACTTCACGCCGGCCACGATCAACGCTCTTGAGTCCGGCGTTCACCGCCGGCACAACCGGAGGGGCGGCCACGATCACCGCATCGTGGAGTGACAGCAGTGGCCCGCACACCCAGGCGTTCAGCTACAACGTCTCGAGTTCATCGTCGAGCGTGTCCTGCACGCCGGTGAGCGGTACCTCGTTCGCACCTGGGTCGGTCGTCAACTGCCTCTTCACAGCGGGTCCGGCGTTCGTCCTGGGGTCGCTCGTTTGGACGGCAAGCAACTTCACTCCGGCGAGCAGCACCGCCAACCCGGGCCAGGCCTTCACGGCCGGCGCGACCGGGGGAGCGGCGTCCATCACGGCCACCTGGAACGACGGGGCACCCCGGACCCAGACCTTCGTCTATACCATCACCTCCTCGGCGACGCTGGTCTGCAACCCCGTCGGCGGGGCGCTGAATGCCGGCCAGGCGGTCATCTGCGGCTTCACCGGAACCGCGGGCTCCACCTTCACCGGCTGGGCATCCACGGGCTTCACGCCGAATCTCAGCGCCGCGACCACCCAGGTCTTCGTCGCTGGGGCGCCGAGTCTGACGGCATCGATCACCGGCACCTGGACCGACAGCTCGGGCGGACACTCCGCGGTCTTCCTGTACTCGATCGTCGGGGCGCCCGTTCCGCCAATCCCGCCGATCGGTGTCAAGACCTCGATCACGGCAAGCTCGGCCCTGGGCAAGACCAAGGACCCGACCAGGTTCACGGTCGGCACCAAGGTGGCGTCCATCGTTCCCGGCACCAACAATGTCGTGACAATTCGCTTCAAGATGTCGCCCTCGACAGCGGGCAAGATCATCCAGATCTACAAGGCCAGCCGGGCCTGCGTCTCGGGGACGCCTCCCGGCCAGGTCGTCTGCACCCCTGGCCATCACTACAACGGCTGGTCGGGCTTCACGCTCTTCACGGCCCGTGCGGTCGATGCCGATGGGTTCGCCTACATGTACGTCTCGACCAAGACCGCCCAGTGGCTGTCGTTCTACGGGTCATTCCCGGGCGACACCGTCCAGGGTCCTGGCCGATCGCAGACCCAGCAGGTTCGCTGGAAGTAACGCCAGCCGGCCGCGGGCCGGACCACAGCGCTCGAACGAAACGGGAGGCCACCGGCCTCCCGTTTCTTCATGTGCGAGGGATCGGCGGGAGGAGTTCGCCCGGCCTCGGGATGCCCAGGATCGTCCTCGCCCGACCTGCCGGGGCTCGGGCCTCCTCCGGACCATCCAGGGTGAAGGCGAGCGGGGTGTGGCGCCGACCCGGGTTCAGCGGTGGAGCAGACTGCCGATGCCGCGTCGCCGCTCGCCGGCGGCCGCCTCGGCCGATCCGCCGAGGGCCATCGTGGCGAGAGTCGTCAAGCGATCCGCCGCATTCGACTTCGGTGCGCTCGTAACGACCGGGACGCCCTCGTTGATCGCCTTGACGTAGAGGAGGGGGTCGTAGACGAGCTCGAGCGACATCTTCGTGCCGACGGCGTTCTCGATGTCCGCGGTCTTCAGCAGCTCTCGGGAGAACAAGTTGTTCAGGATGAAGATCGTCTTGCTCACTGCCGACGTCGTCTCGTTCATGAAGTCGAGCAGCGTCGAGATCGCCCTGAGGCAACCGAGTTCGGCGATGAGCGGCATGATCACGCAATCGGCCTGCTCGAACGCCATGAGGGTCCGCTCGTCGAGGTTCGAGCCCGCGTCGATCACGATCACGTCGAAGGCCCCGCCTGCGGTCGCCAGCAGCCGATCGATGTGCCGCGCCGTGACGAGCTGGGCGAGCTCCGGCGAGCCTGGCGCCGTCAGCACCTCGAGGCCGCTGTCGTGGCTCGTGATGTACGTCCGCATCAGGTCGATGTCCCGGAGCGCCTCTTCGTCGCGGGTGAGGTCGGCCAGCGAGTGATGGATCGGGAGGTTGAGGTGTGTCGCGACCTGGCCAAACTGGAGGTCGAGGTCGACGAGCAAGGTCCTGGCCGGGTGCAGCTGCGTGGCGACTGCGGCGATGTTGACGGCGATCAGCGTGGTCCCCACGCCGCCTTTGGGACTGAAGCAGACGATGACCCGCTGGCCCCGGCTCTCAGCACCGTTCATGCCGGGGAGTGGCGTCAGGTCGAGGGATCGCTGGAAGCGCAGCAAGAGGGACTCTACGCGGGCCTCGAGCTCGCGGGCATCGAATGGCCGCGCCATCACGTCGTCGGCGCCCGCCTCGAGGAACCTGATCCGGTCCTCGACGTCGTCGGTCTGGCTGATGCAGAGGATCGGGACCGAGGCGAGGTTCGGCTGCGCCCGGAGCTCGCGGCAGATATCCTGCGCCGACCGCCCGCCCGTGCTCACGTCGAGGATCACCAGGTGCTGCGCGGCGGCGCGGCTCGCCAGGGTCTCGGGATTCTGGATGGCGATGACCTTGTACCCGGCCTCGTTCAGGGTCGTCCGGACGATCTCGCCCGATGAAGGGTCCGTTTCGAGAAGAAGGATGCTGCCGCTCGGCACAGTCGCTCCGCTCAGGGCCGGCATTGCCGGGACATTCGGGGTCGCTTGAAGTTGAGGATACAACGCGCCGACGGCCCGGGGCCGCTGAACCGGGCATTCGACGGAATTTCGCGGCCGCCGGGCGTCCGACCGGCCTGGCCGACCGACCGTGCTAGACTCTCGAGTCTGTCCTTTCGGCTCCGCGCGCGTCGTCGGTCTCCGCCAGAACCGGCCGCCAAGCGGGGCGATCCCCACAGGAAGGAGTACATAGGCGGATGCGCCGCTATGAACTGATGCTGGTCCTGCGCCCGGATCTCCCGGACGACAAGACCCAGGCGGTCGTCGACCGCATCACCCGCTCGATCGTCGCGTCGGACGGTCAGATCGTCAAGGTCGCCCCCTGGGGCCGCCGCCGACTGGCCTATCCCATCGACCGCCATCGCGAGGGCTCGTACCACATCATCCTCTTCGAAGCGCCGGCCGAGGCCATTGCCGAGCTCGAGCGCAGCCTGCTGATCACCGAAGAGGTCCTCCGTCATCTCGTCACGCGCGTCGAGCGGCCGATCAAGGCCGGCCGCCGCGATGGCGGGCTGGACGACGGCCTCGAGCTGACGGCACCGCCGCCCGTCGACGACGAGGACGACGACGACGATCACGAGATGATGATCGACGAGTCCGAGACCGAAGCGGCGCCAGCCGCCATCGACTGACGAGGGGGACCCGGGCATGTCGCTGAACAAGGCGATGATCATCGGCAACCTCGGCCGCGATCCGGAGATGCGGTACACCCCGAGCGGCCAGGCCGTGACGCAGTTCACGGTCGCCGTCAACCGCAACTACAAGGATCACGACGGGGCCTGGCAGGAAGAAACCGAGTGGTTCCGCGTCGTCGCCTGGGGCCCGCTCGCGGAGCGGACGGCCGAGTACCTCCGCAAGGGCCGTAAGGTCTTCGTCGAGGGACGCCTCCAGACCCGCCAGTGGGAGGGCCAGGACGGCCAGAAGCGCTACACGACGGAGCTCGTGGCCAACACGGTGACCCCCCTCGACCCGCGCCCGCGGGACGAAGGCGGCGAGCCGAGTGGCGCTCCCGGCGGCCCGCCTCGCCAGAGCGCGCCACGGTCATCCGGTGGCCCGTCCGACGGCCCGGCCGATCGGCTCGACGAGCCCGAACTCGACGACCTTCCCTTCTGATCCTGATTCGATGAATCCGCGGGCGTCCGCCGCCCGCCAGCACCAGGAGACCTGACCGCCAATGCCGCCCGCCGCACGAGCCAAGAAGCGAGACGACTACTACCGCGACCGCCGCCGTCGCAAGGTCTGCGCGTTCTGCGCGGACAAGACCGTCCAGATCGACTACAAGGAAGTCAACCGGCTGCGCCGCTACCTCTCGGAGCGCGCCAAGATCGAGCCACGTCGCAAGACCGGCACCTGCGCCGGCCACCAGCGCGAGCTCGCCGTGGCGCTCAAGCGCGCCCGCCACGTGGCCCTGCTGCCGTACGCACCCCAGCATCTCCGTCCCTGACCGGACGTCTCCCATGATGGACCGCGCCACGACGGCTGCCTGAAGGTGGTCGTCGGGCTCGTCATGATCGTCGCCGGTGCCGGCGCCGGGGTCTTCGGCTCCCTGCTCGGTCTGGGCGGCGGCATCCTCATCGTGCCGCTCCTGACGCTCGGCTTCGGGCTGCCCCTGCGCGAGGCGGTGGCCGTGAGCCTCGTCTCGGTGATCGTGACGAGCAGCGCCTCGGCCGGCGTCTATCTCCAGCGCCACGTCGCCAACCTGCGCCTCGGCATGACGCTCGAGATGTTCACGGCATTTGGGGCGCTCGTCGGCGGCCTGCTGGCGTTCAGCATCTCGGACCGGGCGCTTGCGGCACTGTTCGCGATCCTGCTCATCTACGTCGCCATCACGATGCTCCGGCGGAAAGACGCGCCCAAGGTCGTGAATCCGCCGACGGCCGACCTCGTTCCAACGGCAGCATCGTCCGAGGCGGTCGCCTTCATGCCGGCGATGACCGACGACGGGCTCGATCCCGGCGAGGCCGGCGGGCCGGCAGATTCGGGCGGGGCGGCGGTGGTCCTCGCGGCACCGGCAGCGACGCCGGCCGAAGCGGCGACGCAGGCGTCGACCAGGCCAGCTGTACCCGCCGCGCCGGCCACCGCGACGAAACGCCGGTCCTGGGTCTCCGAGGCCGAGGTCGAGCGCCTGTCTGGTCCGGGCTACCGCGTCCACGGATTTCGGATCGGCGTCGTCGGGGCCCTGTTCGCGGGTGTCGTCTCGGCGCTGCTGGGCGTGGGTGGCGGCATCGTCAAGGTCCCCGTCATGAACCTCGCAATGGGCGTCCCGCTGCGGATCGCGACCGCGACGAGCAACCTGATGATCGGCGTGACCGCCTCGGCCAGCGCGATCGTCTACCTGCTGCGCGGTGGCATCGACCCGTACGTCGCCGGTCCGACGGCGGTCGGCGTCTTCATCGGCGCCTCGATCGGGTCTCGCGTGGCCCACCGCGTGGATCTGCGGATCCTGCGCTGGCTCTTCATCATCGTCGTGTTCTACAACGCGATCCAGATGGCGTTGAAGGCGCTGGGCTGATGACGACGGCCCCGATTCCGACCAGGGACTCCGGCGAGCCGAGCCCGGATCTCGACCTCTCGATCGCAAGGCTGCTGACGGCCGGCACGCTGATCAGCATCGGCCTGATGGCGATCGGCGTCGTGCTCATGGCCCTCAACGGGATCGATCCGCTGACGGCCACCTACCCGGCGTTCAACCTCGCGACAATCGTGCCGGATCTCCTGGCCCTGAAGCCGGTCGGCTTCCTGGAGCTCGGCCTGATCGTGGTCATCGCCATGCCACCGAGCCGGGTGCTCGCCTCGCTGATCGGCTACCAGCGCCGCGGCGAGCGAACGATGGTCCTCGTCTCCGTCGTGATTCTCATCGTGATCTCGCTGAGCGTGGTCCTCGGCGCGAAGGGCGCCTGAGCGATGGACCTGCTGTTGCTCGTCGTCGCGTTCGGGATCATCCTGGCCGGCGCCGAGCTGTTCACGAACGGCATCGAATGGTTCGGCCACAAGCTCAACCTCGCCGAAGGCGCGGTCGGGTCCGTGCTGGCGGCCGTTGGAACGGCGCTCCCCGAAACGATGATTCCGCTGATCGCCATCCTGTTCACGGGTGGCGCGGCCGCGAGCGAAGTCGGGGTGGGGGCGATCCTCGGCGCGCCGTTCATGCTCTCGACGCTGGCGATGTTCGTGACCGGCGTGGCCGTCCTCTACGCGGCCCGGCATCGCTCGACCGGCGACCTGATGCTGGTGCGACCGACGGTCCTGGCCCACGACATGTCCTTCTTCGCCGTCTGCTATGCGCTGGCCGTCGGCGTGGCCTTCGTGCCGAGCGACCTGCTCTGGCCCCGCTGGCTCGTCGCGATCGCGCTGCTGATCCTGTACGGCTTCTATGTCCGTGAGCATTTCTCGGGCGAGGCCGCTGAAGGCGGCGCGGACCTCGCGGCGCTCCGGTTGCACCGCCTGGATCGCTGGGCGCCGGCCGGGATGACGGCCCCGCGTCTGCGGATCGTCTCGCTCCAGGTCGTGCTCGCCCTCGCGCTCATCGTCCTCGGGGCGTTCGTCTTCGTGCAGTCCGTCGAGCACCTCGCCTCCATGGCCGGCATCGACCCCACGCTGCTGGCCCTGATCGTCGCGCCCATCGCGACCGAACTGCCGGAGAAGTTCAACAGCGTCATCTGGGTCCGTCAGGACAAGGACACGCTGGCGATGGGCAACATCACCGGGGCGATGGTGTTCCAGAGCACGATCCCGACCGTGATTGCCCTCGTGTTCGCCTCGTCGCACTGGGCCATCGGGCCCGGCTCGACGATCGCCTTCGCCTCGGCCGGCATTGCCTTCATCTCGTCGGCCGTGATCTTCATCCCAATGGCGCGCTCGGGCCGGCTGACCGGCCGCCGCCTCCTGTCGGGTGGCGTCTTCTATCTCGTCTACCTCGTGATCGTCGGACTGGCCGTCTCGGGCGAGATCCCGGCCTGAAGCCGCGGCCGGTCGCGGGCGGCGGTTGATTCGGCCGGCGCTGGACGCCGCTGGAGCGCTGATATACTCGGCCCCGTCCCAGTCGCCGGATGAAGCGCAGCCACGGCGCGGGCCTGATCTGTGGAGCCACGACCATGCTGACCGAGAAGTCCGCGCCACCCGCCCCGGCCGCCCGAGCCGCCGGCGCAGCCCCCGATCCGGCAACGACGATCTGCTACTTCGAAGGCCAGTTCGTCCCGCTCGGTGAGGCCAAGGTCAGCATCATGACCCACGCCTTCATGTACGGGACTGCTGTCTTCGAGGGCATCCGCGGCTACTGGAACGAGGAGCAGGGCCAGCTCTACGCCCTGAAGGTCCGCGAGCATGTCGAGCGGATCCGCAACTCCTGCAAGATCATGCTGATGGAGCCCGTGCCGTCGGTCGACGAGTTGAGTGCGCTCATCGTCGAAACCGCCCGCCGCAATGGCTTCCGCGAGGACATCTACATCCGGCCCTCCTTCTACAAGAGCACCCAGGCCATCGGCGTCAAGCTCCACGGCCTCCAGCACCAGCTGTACATCCTGTCCCTGCCGTTCGGCGATTACGTCGACACGACCGTCGGCATCAAGGTCGGCACCGTCTCCTGGCGGCGGACGTCCGACACGTCGATCCCGTCGCGCGCCAAGATCGTCGGCTCCTACGTCAACCCGGCGTTCTCCAAGACGGAGGCGATGCTCAACGGCTTCGATGAGGCGCTCGTGCTGACCGAGAGCGGCCACGCCTCGGAGGGTTCGGCCGAGAATCTCTTCATGGTCCGCGACGGCGTCCTGATCACGCCGCCGGTGGTGGACGACATCCTCGAGGGCATCACGCGAGCCGGGCTGATCGAGGTCGCGGGCGACATGGGCCTGACCGTCCTGGAGCGCTCGATCGACCGCTCGGAGCTGTACATCGCCGACGAAGTCTTCATGTGCGGGACCGGCGCCCAGCTGTCGCCCGTCATCGAGGTGGACCGCCGGATCGTCGGCGGCGGCAAGGTCGGCCCGATCACGGCCCGGCTGAAGGACCGCTACTTCGACATCGTCCGCGGCCGCGTGCCGGAATACCGCCACTGGGTCACGCCGATCTACGACAAGTAGGGCGCGCGGGGCTCACGGGGCCCGCGGCGCTCGTGGGCTCGCGCTCGGGTCGGTGACGGTGGAATTCGCTGGATCCGCACCCGGTGCGTGGTAGGCACGCGGTTGGCAACTGGCCGGCCGGTCCGCCCCGCACGGGACTCTGCCGGTCTCGGCGAGTTCCTGCCAGATCCAGTCCGGCGCACGTGGTGAGTCCGTCGATGACGCACCGATGCGCAGGCGGTGGAACCGGCGGGTCGACCAGCCGCGTCGACCACGCCGCTGAACGCCGTTACGGCCGCCCTGGCCGCCCGCCCAAGGCTCTGGCTGCGGCCCGCCCGCCCCGGGCTCCAGCCGCGGCCCGGGCTATGGACCAGGCGGCGGCGTCAGTCTCGGGGTCGCGCCGGCGGTCGTCACGATGATGTCGACCTTGACCTTCGGGTCGGTCACCAGCACGGGTTTCACGCCGAGCAACTGCGTCAGGCGCTGGATCGTGGTCGGCAGGCGATCCTCGGCCCCGTTGTAGACCTGGATCCTCGTCCCGGTCAGGCCCGTCAGGTCCGCCTTCTGGTTCGGCGCGCTGGCCGTCATGCCCTGGTATTCGAGGAAGGCCGCCAGGTCGCTCGCCTGGCCCTGGACGCCGCTCCCGTTGAGAACCCAGACCGTGCCGTTCTCGGCGCCGATCTTCTCGCGCAGCGCCTCCGTCTTGGGATCGGTGTTGAAGGCATTCGCGACGGCGTTGCGGATCTTGGCGACGTTCGGAACGATGATGTAGCCGCGGCCCTTGCCGGTCGGGTCGTTGTTGTACTGCGTCTGGTAGATCGGCGGCGCGAACACGAACGAGCGCAGGTTGGTCGTGTCGATGCTGCCGGCGAGGCCCATCAGCTTGGGCAGCTGATTGATCGGAATGTCCGTGTGGACCGCCGCGCGGAGCGCCTGCACGAGGTCCGGCAGCTTGCCGATCAGGGAGCCGATGTCCGACTGCTGCTTGAGTGACAGCAGGACGCGCTGCTGGCGCTGGGCCCGATCGAAGTCCGTGGAGGCGTGGCGGGCCCGGGCGTAGACCAGCGCCTGCGCGCCGGTCATGTGCTGGATGCCGGCCGGGATGTAGATCCGGTGGAGCCGGCCGTCGTCGCCCGGGTAGTAGTCGTCCATGACCGGCACCTGGACGTCGATCGTCACGCCGCCGAGCGCGTCGATGACCTTGCGGAAGCCGTCGAAATTGACCTCGACGTAGTACTTGATGTCGATGCCGTAGAGGTTGCCGAGCACGGTCTTGAGGGCGCCGAAGCCGCGCTGGGCCTGGTTGCCGGGGAACAGGTCGGGCCGGGCCGTGGCCGCCGTCCAGAGGCTGTTGATCTTGCCGTCATAGGACGTCCCGAAGACCGACTGCCAGGGCCCGGGCGGCAGCGGCACGTCGACCGTGTCGCGCGGAATGCTGAACATCGCGACCTGGCCGCTGTCCGGGTCGATGCTGGCCACGATCAGCGTGTCCGTGTTGAACGTGCTCTCCTTGGGCCGCTGGTCCGCGCCGATCAGGAGGATGTTCAGGCGGCCGCCGGTCCAGGGCGGGATCGAGGCGGCCGGGGCGGCCGTGACGCTCGGGTTCGGGGTCCCGACGTTGAGCGTCGGGGCGAGGCTCGGCGAATCGGTCGGGCCGAGGTCCGAGCTGCTGGGCGCCGGCGAATCGGTGGCGTCGGGCCCGCAGGTGTTCGTCGAGGCGTCGAAGATGCAGTCGATCTGCTGGGCCTGGAGGTCGTAGTAGGCGACGGCGACGTGGGCGCCGCTCAGGACCAGCAGCACGGCCAGCAGGCCGGCCAGCGACGCCGGGCCGAGCGGCCCGCGCGAGGCCATGCCGCCGCGCGGATCGATCCCGGCATCCACCGCGTTCAGGTAGCGGGCGACGCGCCAGGCGTCCACCGCGGCCACGATGCGGTAGAGCAGGACCACGATGTTGACGATCAGGATGCCGGTCAGGACGTCAGGCTGGATCAGGAATCCCAGCAGCTCGAGGTGATTGGTCCGGAGGGCAATGCCGCCCGCCAGCGCGACGAGCAGGAGGGGCGCCGCGGCGAACGCGAGCGCGCGCGACCAGGCGCCACAGTAGGCATGACCGAGACCTGGGAAGAGCAGCGACAGGAACGCGGCCGCAAACGACGAGCGAACCCGTGGCCGCCCCTCCTGCGACGTTGGCATCGCGGGTAGGATACTCGGACGGTCCAACGCCCGCCAGCGAGACCGCCCAACCCCAATTCGTGCGCAGCCGAGGTCCGATGTTCCGTTCCGTCAGTTCCAGGCCCGACCTGATCAGCCAGGAGCGCGAGATGCTCGAGCTCTGGCGGGAGCGGCGGACATTTGCCCGCCTGCGCGCCCAGAACGAGGCCGGTCCGCACTGGAGCTTCCTCGACGGGCCGATCACGGCCAACAACCCGATGGGCGTCCATCACGCCTGGGGCCGTGCCTACAAGGACCTCTTCCAGCGCTTCCACGCGATGCAGGGTCACAGCCAGCGCTGGCAGAACGGCTTCGACTGCCAGGGCCTCTGGGTCGAGGTGAACGTCGAGCGGGAGCTCGGGTTCACGAACAAGCGCGACATCGAGGCGTTCGGAATCGCCGAGTTCGTCAGCCTCTGCAAGCAGCGCGTCCTGACGTTTGCGGCTCGCCAGACCGAGCAGAGCATCCGCCTCGGGATGTGGATGGACTGGAACGACGCCGACGAGCTGCGCCGGCTGCGCGACCTGCTGGCCGCCGATCCGGCGCAGGTGGCCACGACGCCCGGCACGGCCGGGCCGGTCACCGATACGGTCGAGATGCTCGTCGGGCGGCTCGGGATGCCCGAGATCGGCGGCAGCTACTTCACGTTCTCCAACGAGAACAACGACCTGATCTGGGGATTCCTCGCCGAGTGCCACCGGCGCGGCTGGATCTACAAGGGCCACGACACGATGCCCTGGTGCGCCCGCTGCGGCACCGGCCTCTCGCAGATGGAGATGAACGAGGGCTACCAGGATCGCGACGACCCGGGCCTGACGGTGCGGTTCCCGCTCGTCGACCGGCCCGGCGAGAGCCTCCTCGTCTGGACGACGACCCCCTGGACGCTGACCTCGAACGTGGCCGCGGCCGTCGGCGAGGATCTCACCTACGTCCAGGTCCGCCAGGGCGACGAACGGCTGTGGGTCGGCAAGGGGACGCTCAGGCACGCCGTGGAGGGGCCGTTCACGGTCGTCGAGGAGCGCCCCGGTCGCGACCTCGTCGGCTGGCGGTACGCCGGACCGTTCGACCACCTGCCGGCCGTCCAGGACGCCTTCGCGACCGGCTCGAACCTGCACGCACCGGGCGCCGCCGGCACTGGCCGTGCCCTATGAGCACCGGGTCGTGGCCTGGGACCTCGTCGGGGAGGAGGAGGGGACCGGCATCGTCCACATCGCCCCGGGTTGCGGGGCCGAGGACTTCCAGCTCGGGAAGGCGCTGGGCTTGCCCGTCATTGCGCCACTCGACGAATCCGGCCGCTACCTGAAGGGCTTCGACTGGCTGACCGGGCGGGCCGCGGCCGAGGTCGCCGACGAGATCGTGGACCGGCTCCAGGTCAGCGGGCGGTTCTACCGTCTCGAGACGATCAACCACCGCTACCCGCATTGCTGGCGGTGCGGGACGGCGCTCCTCTTCCGCCTCGTCGACGAGTGGTACATCAGCATGGGCCCGGTCTACGACCAGCCTCGCGACACGCTCACCAGCGAGCAGGTCGACGGCAGCCTCCGCTACCAGATCATGGAGATCGTGGATCAGATCCGCTGGCTGCCGGGCTTCGGCTATGAACGGGAGCTGGACTGGCTCCTGAACATGCACGACTGGATGATCAGCAAGAAGCGCTACTACGGCCTCGCGCTGCCGATCTACGACTGCCAGGCGTGCGGCACGTTCAGCGTCGTCGGCGGCCGCGAGGAGCTGCACCAGCGCGCGGTGGCGGGCTGGGCCGAGTTCGAGGGCCACACCCCGCACCGGCCCTATGTCGACGCCGTGAAGATCGCCTGCTCGGGCTGCGGTGCGCCGGTCGAGCGCATCCAGGACGTCGGCAACCCCTGGCTCGACGCCGGGATCGTGCCGTTCTCGACGCTCCACCAGCGCGAGGATCCGGACTACTGGGCGCAGTGGTTCCCGGCCGACTTCATCACGGAGAGCTTCCCGGGCCAGTTCCGCAACTGGTTCTATTCGCTGCTGGCGATGTCCACCGTGCTGCGCCGCGAGCCGCCGTTTCGGACGATCTTCGGCTACGCCCTCGTCTTCGGCGAGGACGGCCGGCCGATGCACAAGAGCTGGGGCAACGCGATCGACTTCGACGAGGCCGCCGAGCGGATGGGCGTGGACGTCATGCGCTGGACCTTCGCCAACGCCCGGCCCGACGACAACATCCTGTTCGGCTGGCACGCCGCCGACGAGTCGCGGCGCGAACTGCTCGTCCTGTGGAACGTCTACGCGTTCTTCGTGACGTACGCCCGGATCAAAGGGTGGACCCCGGCCGTGGAGCTGCTGGCCCGATCCGAGGTTCGCCCGGCGATGGACCGCTGGATCCTGTCGCGAACGGCCCGCCTGGCGGCCGAGGTCGAGCGATCCCTGGCCGACTACGACGCGCTGGCGGCCAGCCGGGCGATCTCGGATCACATCGATGACCTGTCGACCTGGTACCTGCGGCGAACGCGCACGCGGATCTCGCGGCGGGACGCTTTTGATCACGCCGCCGCCCTCGTCACGCTGCGCGAGGCTCTGGTCGCCCTGGCCACCATCATGGCCCCGATCACGCCGTTCCTGGCCGATTCGATGTACCAGAACCTCGTCGTCGCGGTCGATCCCGAGGCGCCCGATAGCGTCCATCTGACGCAGTTGGCCGACCGCGGCCCTGGCCGCCCACCGGGACGAGCCGCTCGAGGCGGCGATGGCGACGACCCGGCGCGCCGTCGAGCTCACCCGGACCCTGCGCTCGCAGGCCGGCCTGCGCGTCCGCCAGCCGCTGGCGCGACTCTGGCTGGCGCTGCCCGGCGGCGATCTCGTCGACCGCGACGAGCTGCTGGAGCTGCTGGCGGAAGAGGTCAACGTCAAGGCCGTCGAGCTGATCGGCGACGAGTCGAGCCTCGTGGACCGCCGGGTCAAGCCGCTGCTGCCGAAGATCGGCAAGCGCCTGGCCGGGGCGATCCCGGCCGTCATGGCCGCGGCCCGCGCGGGTGAGGTCGAGTACCTGCCCGACGGTGGCGTCCGCCTGGCCGGCGTCACGCTCGCCCCGGACGAGGTCGAGATCCTGGCCACACCGCGGCCGGGGACGGCGGTCGCCCACGATGAGGGCCTGGTCGTCGTCGTCGACACGGAGCTGACGCCCGAGCTGCGGGCGGAAGGGGATGCCCGTGAGCTCCAGCGGGCGATCCAGGACCTGCGCCGCGAAGCCGAGCTGAACCTGGACGACCGGGTCACGGTCTGGGTCGAGCCGCTGCCCGCGGCACTCCGGCCCTACCTCGACGCCGTCCGCAGCGAGACGCTCGCCGACGAGATCCTCGATGGGGCCATTCCGGCCGACGTCCAGCGCTCGATCGTCGAGCTCGACAGCGGTTCGGTCGCGTTCGGCCTCCGGGCCCGCGTCCCGGCGGCGCGCGCGTGACCGGGGACGTCCCGGCCGTGGGCGATTCGCCGGTGATCGCCGAGATTCCGGCCGCGGGGGCGCCGGCGGCGACCGGCAGTTCGCCGGCCGTGTCCGGGACTCCTGGGGTGACGGCACCGGCCGCCGCGAGCGGCTCGCCGGTCGTGGCCGCCCAAGCGGCCGTCTCGGCCAGTCCGACCCGCACCCATTGGGCGATCTTCGTCGGCCTCGCCGCCGGCGTCGCGATCCTCGATCAGATCGTCAAAGCGTGGATCGTCGGCAACTTCGAGGTCGACGTGCCGGTCAACGTCATCGGCGACTGGGCGCGGATCGTGCTGACCCACAACAACGGGGCGCTCTTTGGGATGTTCAAGGACCAGGCGATCGTCTTCGCGGCCTTCTCGCTGCTCGTGATCGGCCTGATCGTCGCCTTCGAGGCGAGGGCCGGTTCGTCGCTCCTGATCACGATCGCCCTCGGTCTCCTGCTGGGCGGCGCGATCGGCAACCTGACCGACCGCGTGCGCCTCGGCTACGTCGTCGACTTCGTGGATCTCGGCATCGGCTCCTGGCGCTTCTACGCCTTCAACCTCGCGGATTCGGCGATCAGCCTGTCGATCCTGCTGCTGCTCGTCCTCGCCATCCGGCCGCCGCGCCAGGTCCGATCGCGTGACTGACCCGGTCGGCGCCACGACGCAGATCCTGCGCGTCCCGGACGGCGGCGGCCGTCATCGCGCGGATCGCCTCGTCGCCGATCTCACGGGCCTGTCCCGGACCTACGTCCAGAAGCTGATCTCGAACGGGCACCTCGTCGCCGACGGCCAGCCGATCCGGGCGAACACGATGCTCGAACCGGGCACCGAACTGACCCTCACCGTCCCGGCCGTCGAGGCGCTCGACCTCGTCGCCGAGGCGATCCCGCTGCACGTCGTCTACGAGGACGCCGACGTCCTGATCATCGACAAGCCGGCCGGACTCGTGGTCCACCCGTCGCCCGGGCACGCCAGCGGCACGATCGTGAATGCGCTGCTGGCCCGCGACACGGAGTACGGCGGCATCGCCGGAGTGGCCCGGCCGGGGATCGTCCATCGCCTCGACCGGGACACGAGCGGCCTGCTGATGGTCGCCAAGAACGATGTCGCGCAGGCGAGCCTCATGGCCCAGCTGAAGGGCCGTCGCGTCAAGAAGACCTACCAGGCGCTCGTCCAGGGCGCCGTGGCGGCCGCCGTCGGGCGGATCGAGGCGCCACTCGGTCGCGATCCGAAGAACCGGATGCGGATCGCGGTCGTGCCGGGCGGCCGGCCGGCCGTCACCGGCTATCGCGTCCGCGAGCGGTTCGCGGGCTGGACACTGCTCGAGCTCGATCTCATCACGGGCCGGACGCACCAGATCCGGGTCCACCTCGAGGCGATCGGCCATCCCGTCGCCGGCGACCCGGTCTACGGCACGGGATCGTCGCGGCGCGGGCCCGATCGGCTGTCGAGGCTGTTCCTGCACGCCTGGCGGCTCGAGCTGTCCTCGCCCTCGGATGGCCACCTGATCCGCGTGGAGGCGCCGCTGCCGCCGGAGCTCGAGACGGTCCTCGAGGGCCTCCGACTCGGGGAGCGCGGCGTGGGCCGGCCATCCGATCCGTCGACGGTCCCCGCGGTCAGCGCCTCGTGAACGATCGCGGGGGGTCGCCCGAGACGAGCGTCCAGGCCGCGCCGGGCGGGCCGTCGGCCGATCTCGCGACCGAGGTGGAAAGCGCCCCCGGCGCCCTGCTGGTCATCATCTCGGGCCCGTCCGGCGTGGGCAAGGACACGATCATCAGCGCGCTGCAGAGCCGGCCGCGAACGCCCGATTACCACTTCGTCGTGACCTGCACGACGCGACCGCGGCGCCCCGGCGAGGTGGATGGCCTGAGCTACCACTTCCTGACGCGTGACCAGTTCCTCGACCTGCGCGACCGCGGCCAGCTCCTCGAGGCGAACGAGGTCCACGGCAACTGGTACGGGACGCCGCGCGAGGAGGTTCGGCGCTCGCTGGCGAAGGGCTCGGACGTCGTCCTGAAGATCGACGTCCAGGGAGCGCAGGCCGTCAAGGAGCGCGTGCCCGACGCGCTGCTGATCTTCGTCGTGCCGCCGTCGCTCGAAGAACTCTTCCAGCGGCTTCGCTCCCGCGCCACGGAGACCGCCGACGAGCTCGAGCTGCGCCAGCGCAACGCGGCGATCGAGCTCGCCCGCCAGCAGGATTACGACCACGTCGTCGTCAACGAGACCGGCCAGGTCGACCGGACGGCCGAGCTGATCGACCTGATCATCGCCGCGGAGCGGACCAAGCGGGTGAACCGCCGCGTCCGCGTCTGACCTGATGGGCCGGCACGAACCGGAGTCGCCGACACCAGCCCTCGGCGATGACGCGCCGACGCTCGGGCTGGTCGAACCGGTCGCGGCGGGCGGGCGCCTCGTCGAAGTGGCGGTCGACGCGGCCGGTGGCGGCGGCAACCGGACCTACACCTACCATCTCCCGGATCGGCTGGCCGACGTGGTCCCGGGCGAGGCGGTCCTCGTGGAGTACGGCCGCCGGCAGGCCCTGGCCGTGATCCTCGCCGAGGCGGCCATCGTGCCGGGCCTGGCCACGAAACCCGTCCTCGACCGGATCCGGGCGGATGGGCCGCTGCTGCCGCCGCTGGCGCTGGCCCTCGCCCGCTGGATCGCGACGACCTATCTCGCCCCGCCCGCGGTCGTCCTGCGGGCGATGCTGCCGCCCGGGGTCCTCGAACGGCTCGAGCTCGTCGCCGAGCTGGCCCCGGGCGCCGAAGAACCGGGCGAGCCGCAGGAACGTGACGTGATCGACCAGCTGCGCGGCGGCCCGAAGGCCGTGCGCGACCTCGTCGCGGCCGACGGGCGGCCGGCCCTCGTCCGGCGGCTTCGCGGACTCGCGGCACGCGGCATCATCAGCCTCGACTGGACGCTGCTCGCCGCAACGGCCGGGCCTCGCTTCGAACGCTGGGTCACGATCTCCGCAGCCGGTCGCGACCGGTTGGCCGGCCTCGGCGGGCCGGATCAGCGCCGGCTCGGGCCGAGGCAGCTGGCCCTCCTCGCCGAGCTGGCCGAGGCCGGGCCGACCGGCCTGGCCGCCGCGGGTTTGAACGAGCGGCACGGTTCTTCGGCGCTGGCGGGGCTGGTTCGGCGCGGCCTCGTCGACCAGGAGGTCCGGGAGCGCCAGCGGCGACCCCTGGCGAAGCGAGCTCCGGGCCTGCGAGGAGCCCGGCCGGCTGGCAGCGAACTCACGCCCGAGCAGGCGGACGCCGTCGCGCTGATCGGCCGATCCATCGCCGAAGGAGACTCGACGCCGCGTGCTCCTGGACGGGGTGACCGGGGCGGGCAAGACTGCGGTCTACGTCGAGGCGATCGCGGCGAGCCTCGATGCCGGCCGCCCAGTCCTCGTCCTCGTCCCGGAGATCGCCCTGGCTCTGCCGCTCGTCGATCGGCTGCGAGCCGACCTGGCGGCCCGGGTCGCACTCGTCCATTCGGGCCTGGGGGCCGGCGAACGCGCCGACGAGTGGCGGCGGATCCGGAGTGGCGACATCGACATCGTGGTCGGCACGCGGCTGGCCGCCCTGGCGCCGCTCGCCGACGTCGGGCTGATCGTCGTCGACGAGGAACACGAGGCGGCGTACAAGAGCGATCGCACGCCGCGGCTCCAGGCCCGCGACGCCGTGATCGAGCTCGGGCGGCTGGCCGGCGCCGCGGTCGTGCTGGGCAGTGCCACCCCGTCGGTCGAAAGCTTCGGCCGAGCGCTCGCCGGCGAGTATCGCCGGATCGAGCTGCCCAACCGGACCTCGGGCCGCGCACCCTCGATCGAGCTCGTCGATCTGCGCGCCGAGCTCGCCGCCGGCAACCGGGGGTTGTTCTCGTCGGCACTGGCCGCGGCGCTGGCGGGACTGGACACGGCTGCCGGCGAGCGCGCCATCCTCGTGATCAATCGTCGCGGGGCGGCGTCGGTCGTCCTCTGCCGGGATTGCGGCTACGTCCAGGTCTGCCCGGAATGCGGCCTGCCGCTCGTCTTCCACCAGGCCGGCGGGACGTTGCGCTGCCATCACTGCGGAACGGCGGCCCCCGCCGCCACCCGCTGCCCGAACTGCCGCTCGTCGCGGATCCGCTACCTCGGCGGCGGCACGGAGCGGGTCGAGCGCGAAGTCCACGATCGGTTCCCGGGGCTGCGTGTCGGCCGGCTGGATCGCGACGTCGTGGAGCAGCGCGGCGCCGCTGAACGCGTGATCGACGCGTTCTCCGAGGGGCGGCTGGACGTCCTCGTCGGGACCAGCCTCGTCGCCAAGGGCCTCGACATCCCGCAGGTCACGCTCGTCGGGATCGTCTCGGCCGATATCGCGCTGAACCTGCCCGACGAACGAGCCGCGGAGCGGACGTTCCAGCTGCTCGTGCAGGCCGTCGGCCGCGCCGGCCGGGGCGATCGGCCGGGCCGGGCGATCATCCAGAGCTACCAGCCCGAGCACCCGGCGATCCAGGCCGTCGTGAGCGGCGATCTGCGCGCCTTCTACGACACCGAGCTCGCGGCGCGCCGCCGGTTCGGCTCGCCTCCGTTCGGGCGCCTCGTCAAGCTCACGGTGGGCCTGCCGGACGCCGCTGCCGCCCAGGCCGAGGCGGGCCGCATGGCCGAGATGCTGCGCGCGAGGACCGCGGATCGACGCAGCGATGTCACGGTCGTCGGCCCCGCCCCGGCCTACGTCGCGCGGCGGGCCGGGCGCTGGCGCTGGAACCTGCTGCTCCGCGGCGCCCGCCCGGCCGAGCTGCTGGACGGTGGCCTCGACGCACCATGGTCCGTGGACGTGGACCCGGAATCGACCCTCTGAATCCTCGATCCTCGGGCCCATGGCGTCGCGGAGCTCCGCCTGGACATCGGAGGGCGGGTGGCGGCAGATCGACGAGGGTGCCGGTTGCGACCGGCGCGGAAGCCGCCCGTATAATCGGCGCCATGAGCATTCGACCCATCGTCCTGCTCGGCGACCCGCGGCTTCGGCTGAAGGGACTGCCGGTGGACAGCTTCGGCAAGTACCTCCACGAACTCCTCGACGACCTGACGGCGACGATGCGCGACGCGCCCGGCGTCGGCCTCGCGGCGCCCCAGCTCGGCGAGCCCGTCCAGGCCTGCGTCATCGAGGTCGCCGACCAGCTGCACGAGCTGGTCAACCCGATGATCGTGCGGGGCGACGGCGACGACCGCGACCTCGAGGGCTGTCTCTCGATCCCGGGCTACGTGGCCTACGTGACCCGCCGCGAGCGGGTCTGGGTCGTCGCCCAGAACCGGTTCGGCAGGAAGATCAAGGTCGCCGGCAGCGGTCTCCTCGGGCGCGCGCTCCAGCACGAGCTCGACCACCTCGATGGCAAGCTGTACATCGACTACCTCGACTCCATGGACGAGCTCATCCCGGTCGGTGGCCGCGACGGCGACGAGGCCGAATCCGACGAGATGCGCGAGGCGACCAGCGCGCTCGCCTGAGCGCCGGGCCGTGAGCGCCGGCGCCGGCAGCGAGGGCCATCGTGACGTCGATCGCGCCGAGCCGGCCTCGGCGCCGCAACCGGCGCTTTCGAACGCCGCTGGCGGGAGCGCCGCCGGCCGGACCCCCACCGTCTTCATTGGCAGTGGCGCGTTTGCCGTGCCCGCCCTGCGCCGGCTCGCCGCCCACCCTGACGTCGCGCTCGTCGGCGTCGTCACGGCGCCGCCGCGTCCGGCCGGCCGCCACCTCCGGCTGGTGCCGTCCGCCGTGGCGGCCGCCGCGACGGAATTGGGCATCGGGCCGATCCTGACGCCCGGGCGCCTGCGCGCGCAGGACGCGGTCGCCGCCGTCCTGGACCTCGGACCGGAGCTCATCGTGCTCGCCGATTACGGCCAGATCGTGCCGCCGGCACTGCTCGAGCTGCGTCACGGGGCGCTGAACCTGCATCCGTCGCTGCTGCCCCGCCATCGCGGCGCGAGCCCGATCCCGGCGACGATCCTGGCGGGTGACGAACGTACCGGCGTCAGCCTGATGCGGATGGATGCGGGCCTCGACACGGGGCCCCTGGTGGCCGTCGAACGCATCGACCTGGCGGGCGATGAGACCACCCCTGGCCTGGAGGTCCATCTCGCCGCGATCGCGGCCGATCTGCTGGAACGCTCACTCGGCGCCTGGTTGCGCGGCGATCTGCCGGCGCGACCGCAACCCTCTGAAGGCGCCACCTTGACGCGGCCCCTCCGCCGGTCGGACGGACGACTGGACCCCGATCGATCGATCGTCGAGTTGGAGCGGCAGGTGCGGGCCTACCAGCCCTGGCCAGGGAGCTGGTTCGAGGCGGCCGGATTGCGCGTCCTCGTCCACTCGGCCGAGATCGTGCCCGGGCCGTTGCGCGATGTTCCCGGTCGGCTGACCGCCAGTGATGGCCTTGCGCTCGTTGCCGCCGACGGAATCCTGGCGCTCGGCGAGGTGCAACTGGCCGGCGGGCGTCGAATGCCGGCGGCGGACCTCCGGCGCGGTCACCCGGAACTCATCGGGGCGCGGATCGACCCGGCGGAGCCTGCCTGAGGCCTGGCCGCGCGAAGCACAGGCGGCTGCCGCGGGTGACGCCTTCGGAATGGCCCGATCCGGGTGCGATAATCGACCCTGCTCCCCGCCACACCAAGCCGAGACCGATGCCCATCTCCTCCGGCGGCCCAGCCGCCCCCGAGCGCCCCTCGCTGGCCGTCCTGCCGCTCGCGGCCGTCCGCGATCCGCGGCCGGGGCTGTCCGGCGTCGAATCCGGTCGCGCTGGAGGCCTGGGTCGCGGCTGCCGGTGAGCCCGGCTACCGGGTCCGCCAGATCGAGGACGGCGTATGGCGGCTGAACGCGTCGGTCGCGGACGAGTTCCGGACACTGCCGGCCGTGCTGCGCGAACGTCTCGGCGAGTCCTTCCGGGTCGACACGCTGGCCGACACGGAGCTGACCGTGAGCGATGGCGGACTGACCGAGAAGGGCCTCCATCGACTGTCGGACGGGGCACTGATCGAGTCCGTCCTGATGCACTACCCCGCGCGGACCGGCCAGCGCGAACGCAACACGCTCTGCATCTCGAGCCAGGCCGGCTGCGCCGTCGGCTGCCCGTTCTGCGCCACGGGCGAGCTCGGGTTCGGGCGGGACCTCGAGACGGCCGAGATCGTCGACCAGGTCCGGGCCGCCGCGCGCCGCCTGGCCGAACGGGGCCGGCGGCTGACCAACGTCGTCTTCATGGGCATGGGCGAGCCGCTGCTCAATCTCGATCGCGTCCTGGAGGCCGTCACGGCCCTCTCGGATCCGCGGCGATTCGGCCTCGGAGCCCGGCACATCACCGTTTCGACCTCGGGCGTCGTGCCGGGCATCCGCCGGCTGACGGCGCTCGGGCCCCAGTTCACCCTGGCCGTCTCGCTCCACGCGGCGCGCGATCCGCTGCGCGACGTGCTGGTGCCGCTGAACCGCCGCTGGCCCGTCGCGGAGGTCGTGGCCGCGGCCCGCGATCACGCCCGGACCACGGGCCGCCGCATCTCGTACGAGGTCACGCTCATCGGCGGCATCAACGACACGCCGGCGGACGCCGATGCCCTGGCCGACCTCCTCCACGACGACCACGTCCACGTCAACCTGATCCCGATGAATCCCGTGGCCCACACGCCGTGGCAGGCCAGCCCGATGCCCGTCATCGAGGCGTTCGCGGCCACGTTGCGGGCCGCCGGCATCGCGACCACGGTCCGTCGCAACCGCGGCCAGGAGATCGGCGCGGCCTGCGGTCAGCTGGCCGCGGAGCGGGCAGGGGAGCCGCCCGCGCCGACCGTGGCGCGACGGCGGGAACGAATCGTGGCCGAGAGCGCCGCGGCCCTGCGGGGCGAGCGAAGCGTCGTGCCACTGGCGGCCGAGGCCGCTCGGGAAGCGGACGCGGTCGGTTCGGTCGGCTGCGGTCGCCGACACCGGGCGCGGAAGCAAGGGCCGCCGGCCGATCGCCCCCGGCGTTCGCGCCTGATGGGCACGGGCCGCGCTCGCGTCGCCGCGAGCATCCTCGACGCCGACTTCTCGAATCTCGGCTACGCCGTCCGGCGGGCGGCCGCCAACGGCGCGGACCGGATCCACCTCGATGTCATGGACGGCCATTTCGTGCCCAACCTGACCTTCGGGCCGAAGATGATCAAGGCCTTGCGGCGGATCACCCGCCTGCCGCTCGACGCGCACCTGATGATCTCCGAGCCGGGGCGCTACATCGGGGAATACCTCGATGCCGGGTGCGACTCGGTGACGTTCCACGTCGAGATCGACGAGCCGATCGAGCCGACGCTGCGGGCGATCCGGGCGGCGGGCCGGGCGGCGGGCCTCGCCATCCGGCCGGCTACGCCGCTGACGGCCCTCGAGCCGTATCGCGAGCTCCTCGACATCATCCTCGTCATGACGGTCGAGCCGGGCTTCGGCGGCCAGTCGTTCATGCGCGACGCCGCGCGCAAGATCCTGCCGGCGCGGGACTACCTCTCGCACAAGGCCTTCGGGGGCGAGGTCCACGTCGACGGCGGAATCAGCCGCGAGACGGCCGAATTCGTCGGCGGGCTCGGCGTGGACATCCTGGTCGTCGGCTCGGCGCTCTGGATCAAGGGCCACAACATGGGCCGCGAGATCCGGCTCATCCGGGCGCTGGCCGACGAGGGCTACCAGTACGGGCTCAACGACGGCAGGCCGCCGATCCCGCGCGACAACTGGGTCACGTTCGTGAGCCTGCCCAAGACGATCGGTTCCCGCCTCATGCGGACGATCGAAGCCGGCGGGGTCCCGGTGATCATGTTGCGCGGCGACGGCCAGATCAATCCGGACGGCGTACGCGACTACGAACTGCTCGTGCCGGCGAGCGTGGAGGCACTGACCGTCGAGCGCCATGCCGCCGAACGAGCGGCGGCACTCCGGGAGGCCGACGCGTGGCGCGACGAGGTTCGGGCGACCCAGCCCGGCGATTCCTCGGCGCCGAGGGCCTGAGGCCCGGATGCGAGCGCTCCTGCAGCGGGTCAGCCGGGCCGAGGTCCGGGTCGAGGGGGAGGCCGTCGGCTCGATCGGGACGGGCCTGCTGATCCTCCTGGGCGTCGGACCCGACGACACGGGCGCGATCGCGGATTCGCTGGCCCGCCGGATCGCCGAGCTGCGCATCTTCCGGGACGAGGCGGGCCGGACGAATCGGTCGCTCGAGGATATCGACGGCGCGGCGCTGGTGGTCAGCCAGTTCACGCTCTTCGCGGACACGCGGCGGGGCCGACGGCCGGGATTCACGGGGGCGGCCCCAGCGGAGCTCGCCGAACGGCTCTACGAGCGGTTCTGCGGGGCCCTCGAGGCGCTCGGACGGCCCGTCGGACGTGGGCGGTTCGGCGCCGAGATGGCCGTCGAACTCATCAACGACGGCCCGTTCACGATCTGGCTCGATAGCGAGGCCGGAGCGCCCTAGCTGGCCGTCCTCGACAGGGTCCGGCGGCAGCGGGTGCAGACCATGGCCTTCTTCGTCGCGCCGTCCTTGGTGATGACGAGCTGCTGAAGGTTGGGCTGGTAGCGGCGGTGCGCGCGGACGCGGTTCATCCCGGACGACTGTGGGTTGAACCCGCCCATCGAGACTTTGCCGCAGATCGCGCAGGCACGAGCCATGAAAGATCCCCTGAACTGGTCGGTCGGAAGCGTGGGCCCGAGGGGGCCGCAGCGGGGCGGTATGATAGCACACGGTCTGCGGCCGCCGACCGCAAACGGCAGTCGCCCGCGGCGCCCGATGGCTGCGCCCCGTCGAACGCGCGTGGAGGACGGCGCCGTGCCCAGCAGTGTCCCCGGTCGAAGCTACGTCACACGCCGTGCCATCGTCGAGATCGTCCGCGCGGCGGCCCTCGAGAGCTATGGCGTCACGGGCCTCACGGATCCGCGGCCGTCGCGCCGGTTGCTGGCCCGCCTGGGCATCGATTCGCGGCCGATCCTCGTCACGCTGCGGCCGGCTCTCGGGATCGAGCTGTCGCTGACCGTCGCCTATGGGCTGCCCGTGGCCGAGGTCGTCCGGCAGGTCGACTCGGCCGTCCGTCATGCGATCCGCCGCGCGATCGGCTGCGAGGTCGGCTCGATCGTGGTCCACGTGAACGGTCTCCGCCAGGCAACGGAACCAGCGCCGCCAGTCGAGGGCGCCCCGCCGCCGCTCAGCGCGTCGGCCGTGCTGGGCGCGGAGGATCCGCCGGACGACGGAGAGGCGACCATCGAACGCCCGCCCCGCGCATCCCGGCGGCGTCGATCGGCCGCGGGTTCGTCGTCGGCTGCCTCGCACTGATGTCGCGCCGCTCCGGCGACGGGCCGGGACTCCTGCGCGCGTTTCGGGCCGCCGTCGATGAGCTGGCCGCCCACGTCGACGAGATCAATGCGCTGAACGTCTACCCCGTCCCCGATGGCGACACCGGCTCGAACATGCTGGCGACCGTGCGGGCGGCCCTCGAAGAGGCCGAGCTGGTTGCCGAGCCAATGGCCGATCGAATCGCCGGCGCGATCAGCTTCGGGGCGCTGATGGGCGCCCGCGGCAACTCCGGTGTGATCACGTCGCAGATCTTCCGAGGCATGGCCGAGGGCCTCGGCGGCAAGCGCCGGTTCA
This sequence comes from uncultured Chloroflexia bacterium, assembly GCA_963716375.1. Lineage (GTDB taxonomy): Bacteria > Chloroflexota > Limnocylindria > Limnocylindrales > CSP1-4 > VGPE01. The sequence continues at coordinate 1,443,417 of OY970306.1, forward strand.
ACGGCCTCGACCTCGCCCATGCACTGCGCCTCGGCAGCACCACGGCCTATGCCGCGGTCGCGAAGCCGGTCGAGGGCACGATCCTGACCGTGATCCGCGAGGCGTCGGAGGCGGCCGTCGCGGCGGCCGAGCGGACGAACGACCTCGAGGCAGTCCTGACCGTCGTCGTCGAAGCCTCGGAGCGCGCGGTGGCCCGGACGCCGAGCCTCCTGCCGATCCTGCGCGAGGCCGGGGTGGTGGACGCGGGCGGCCAGGGCCTGTTCCGCCTGTTCCAGGGCGCGCTCCGGCATGTCGTCGCGGGCTCGGTCGCCGGGGCCGCGGCGCCAGCGGCGGCCGGCAACCGGCCATCGGTCGTCGTGGCGCACGCAGACGAGGGCTTCGGCTACGAGACGATGTTCCTGCTGCAACCGCTGCCCGGCCAGACCCTCGAACCCGATCGGATCCGGTCTGGCCTGGAGGCGATGGGTCAGTCCGTCCTGGTGGCCGGCGATCACCGGGCCGTCAAGGTCCACGTCCACAACGAGCGCCCCGACGAGATCCTCGCGTTCGGGCTCGGCCTCGGGACGCTGAGCCGGATCAGCGTCGAGAACCTCGACGGCCAGGCGCGCGACGTCCGTGAGCGTCGTGCCGCGGAGTTCACGGGTCGCACCACGGCAGCGGGTCGCGCGGCCGGAGGCGCCGCGGCGGTCGCGGCCGATGCGGCGCCTCCGCCCGCCGGCGCCGCCCCGCCCGCCGGCGCCGCCCCGCCCGCCGGGCCGCCGGCACCCACGTCGGCCCTCCGCCCGGCGCCGTCCGGCCCGGGGTCGAGCGCCGGCCACCTCGGTGGCGATCGGGTCGCGGTCATCGCCGTCGCGTCCGGGGACGGGCTCGCCGCCGTCTTCGAATCGTTCGGCTGTTCCGCCATCGTCGCCGGCGGCCAGACGGCCAACCCGAGCACCGGCGAGCTGCTGGCGGCCGTCGAGAGCGTCTCGGCCGAGACCGTCCTCCTCCTCCCGAACAACCCGAACGTGCTTCTCGCGGCCCGCCAGGTCGTCGGGCTCGCCGGACGCCACGTGGCCGTGGTCCCGACGCGGAACGCCGCCGAGGGGATTGCCGCCCTCCTGGCCGTCGATCCGGCACTCGGCGCGGCTGACAACGTGGCGGCGATGACGGAAGCCGCCCGCTCCGTGCAGACCCTCCAGGTCACGGAGGCCGTCCGCGACGCGACGATCGGCGGCCGCCGGATCAGGCGCGGCCAGACCATCGTCCTGGATCCCGACGACGGGCTGCTCGCCGTGGACCACGACCGCACGAAGGCCGTCCTCTCGGGGCTGGAGCGCCTGACACCCGGGTTCGAGCTGCTGACGCTCTATTACGGCGTCGATGCCGACCTGGCCGAGGCCGAGACGCTCGGCCGGGCCATCGGGACGCGGCGACCGGATCTCGAGGTCGAGATCGTGCGTGGCGGCCAGGCGCACTACCGGTACCTCATGGCGGCCGAGTAAGTCATGCCCGCGGTCCGTTCGAGGCCGGCATCCGGAACGGCGCCGAAGCGGACGCCGCGGCCGCCGGCCGCACCGGCGCCGCCACTCGAGCCGGTGGCCTTCATCGCGGCGCCACTCGCCGCCAGTGGATTGCCTGGCGGCGCCTCCCTCGCCCGGGCGACCCGTCGACTCGGGATCCAGACCGTCCGGGACCTCATCTTCCACCTGCCCCGCCGCTACGACGACCTGCGGGAACTGCGCCGGCTCGGCGAGCTGCACGGCGTCGAGGACGGCGAGGTGGTCAGCGCGCGGGTCCAGATCCGCGGTCTCCGCGTCGAGCAGACGTTCCGGCGGCGGGTCCAGCGCACGATCGCCGAGGTCGCGGACGAGACCGGCGCGGCCGAAGCGACGTGGTTCGGCCGGCGCTACATCGAGCGCCGCCTCAAGGTCGACGACTGGATCGTGATCAGCGGCCGGATCAGGCGACGCGGCTGGGCCGTGACCTTCGACAACCCGGAGTTCCAGCGCGATGACGGCGCCGCGCTGCTCCACGCCGGCCGGATCGTGCCGATCTACCGGCTGACGGCCGGCCTGTCGGCGGCGCGCCTGCGGGGATCGATTCGCGAGGCGATCGACCGGGGCGGTGGCGCCTACCCGGAGTACCTGCCCCCCGATCTGCTGGCCGAGGAGACGCTCGTGCCGATCGGGCGGGCCGTGGCCGACGCCCACTACCCCGAGTCGTTCGAGGATCGCGATGCGGCCCTCCGGCGGCTCGCGTTCGACGAGCTGTTCGCACTCCAGCTGGGCATGGTCGAGCGGCGCCGCGAGCGGAGCCGGACGCGGGCGACGCCGATCCCGATCGACGACGAGAGCGATGCGGCCATCCGCGCGACCATCGAGGGCGCCATCAGCCGCCGCCTCGGCCAGTCCGTGACCCTCACCGCGGACCAGGTCGTGGCCGTGGACGCGGTGCGCCAGGACCTCGCCCGTTCCGAGCCGATGCTGCGGCTCCTCCAGGGCGACGTCGGCTCCGGCAAGACGGCGGTCGCAGCCTACGCCATGGCCGCGGCGGCCCGAGCCGGGGTGCAGGCCGCGCTGCTGGCCCCGACCGACCTCCTCGCGCGGCAGCACGCCGCGACCCTGACCGACCTGCTCGATGGCCTCGGGTTGCCCGTGACGCTCCTGACGGGCTCACTGAGCGGCGCCGGGACGACCGCCGCCCGCGAGGCGATCGCCACCGGCCAGGCCGAGGTCGTGGTCGGGACGCACGCCCTGATCCAGGAACGGGTGACCTTCATGCGCCTCGGTCTCGTGGTCATCGACGAGCAGCACCGCTTCGGGGTCGAGCAGCGGGCGCAGCTCGAGGCGAAGGGCGAAGGCCGCCCGCCGCATGTCCTGCTGATGACGGCGACGCCGATCCCGCGGACGATCGGCCAGGTCGTCTATGCCGACCTCGATGTCTCGGACCTGCGAACGCCACCCGTCGGCCGGATCCCGGTCGTGACGGGCATCCGCCGGCCCGACGAGCTCGCCGGCACGTGGCGCAAGGTGCGCGAGGAGGCCGCGAACCACCACCGGACGTTCGTCGTCGTGCCGCTCGTCGAGGAGGCCGAGGAAGATGGCGCGGCGGCCGCGGAGGCCGAGGCGAAACGGCTGGCCGTCGAGCTCGCGCCGCTGCGTGTCGGCCTCGTCCATGGCCGTCTGAAGGCCGCCGATCGCGATGCCGAGATGACGCGCTTCCGCGATGGCGATCTCGACGTGCTGGTCGGGACGACCGTCATCGAAGTCGGCGTGGACGTCCCGGAGGCGACGATGATGATCGTCCTCGACGCCGACCGATTCGGCCTGGCCCAGCTGCATCAGCTCCGTGGCCGGGTCGGGCGTGGTCGCGACGAGTCGTACTGCGTGCTCGTCTCGGAGTCGACCGACGCCACCGCCGTCGCGCGCCTCGAGGCCGTCCGCTCGACGCGTGACGGCTTCGTGCTGGCGGAAAAGGACTTCGAGCTGCGCCGCGAGGGCGACGTCCTCGGCCTCAGCCAGAGCGGCCTGCCGCGGCTTCGGGTCGCTTCGCTCCAGCGGCCGGATCACCGTTCGCTGGCCGTTCGGGCGCGACGCCACGCCGAGGCTCTCGTCGGCCCTGACGGCTCGCTCGGCCCGGACGCCCCGGTTGCTCTCGAGCGCGAACTCAGCACGGGCTGGCTGGCCCGGGTCGCGGCAGGCGATCCGGCTGCCGGCGCCGCCTGACCGGCGCCGGTCGTGGCCGAGGCGGGGCGCGTCATCGCCGGGGTCGCGGCCGGCCGCCATCTCCTGGCTCCGGGCGCGGGGACGCGGCCCTTCGCCGATCGCGTCAAGCAGACGCTCTTCGCGATCCTCGAACCGGATCTGCCGGGCGCGGCCGTGCTCGACCTGTTCGCGGGCAGCGGCGCCGCCGGCATCGAGGCGCTGTCCCGAGGCGCGGCGAGGGCCACGTTCGTGGAGCGGGACGCGGGCGCGGTCCGGACGATCCGCGAGAACCTGCGGCGGACCGGACTCGATGGGCCTTCGGCCAGGATCGCCCAGGCGGACGTGCTGACGTGGCTCACCCGGGATGGGCCGGCCGACGGCCCGTTCGACATCGTCATCGTCGACCCGCCCTACGCCGAGACCGAACTGCTCGCGGCCGTGCTGTCGCGTCTCGGTGACCATTCGACCGGCGCGCTCGCGGCGGACGGGCGCGTCGTGGCCAAGCATTTCTGGCGCTCCGCGCCTCCCGAGCGGGTAGGCTTGCTGGCATCCGAGCGCGTCCGGCGCTTCGGCGAGACAGCACTCACCTTCTACCGTGCCGTGGGAGACGATCGATGAGGGCAGCCGTCTATCCCGGGTCGTTCGACCCGATCACCCTCGGCCACCTCGACATCATCAGCCGGGCCGCGGAGGTCTTCGACCGGGTCACGGTGGCGGTCCTCGCGAACCCCCGCAAGACGCCGCTCCTGGCAGCGGACGAGCGGATGGCGATCATCCGCGACTCGCTGGCCGCGACGGCGCCGGCGCTCCTGGCGCGCGTGGACGTCGAGGCATTCGACGGCCTGACGGTCGAGTTCTGCCGGGCCCGCGACATCCGGTTCATGGTCCGCGGCCTGCGGGCCATCTCGGACTTCGAGACGGAGATGCTCCTGGCCCACAACAACCGCCAGCTCGCGCCCGGCATCGACACCGTCTTCTTCATGACCTCGCTCGAGGTCAGCTACGTCAGCAGCAGCCTGGTCCGGGAGATCGCCCAGTTCGGCGGCGATGTCTCGACGCTCGTGCCGCGCGCGGCCGAGGCTGCCCTGCGGCGAACCTACGGCACGGCGACGCCTGGTGGCGAGGTGCGATAATCCCCCGACGGCGACCGTCCGCGCACAACGGCAGCGTTCACGATCCGGGCGCACGAGCCAGGCGCATGAGCCAAGGGAGGGCCGGTCCCATCGATATCATCTTTCTCGTCGAACGCCTCGAATCCGTCATCGCGAACGGCAAGAAGCTGCCGCTGACGAGCAACGTCGTCGTCGACCAGGTGGCGGCACTCGATCTCATCGACCAGCTCCGGGTGGCCGTGCCCGAGGAGGTCCGCGCTGCGAAGCGGATCAACTCCGAAGGCGACCGCATCATCGAGAAGGCCCAGGAAGAATCCGAGGGCATCGTCGCCCGGGCCCAGGAGCAGGCGGCGTTCCTGATCGAGGAGCGGGGCCTCCTGCTCGCGGCCCAGGAAGAGAGCGCCCGGATCATCGAGAACGCGGAGCTCGATGCCCTCGACGTGCGGCGGGGCGCCGACGAGTACGCCGCGGCCGTCCTGATCGGCCTCGAGGGCGACGTGGTGCGGACCCTGCAGAGCATCAAGAAGGGCATCCAGCTGCTCGACGAGCGGAGGGCCAACTTCCGCTCCGACGAGGACGCGGCCGGCGGCGAAGCCTTCGACGACGAAGAGCCCGAGGAGGTCGCGCCCGGCCGGGCTCGATCGTGATGGCTGCTCTCGACCGCCCGGCACGGCCGGGCTCACGCCGGCCGAACCAGCTCGGCGAACCGCTGACCTACCCGGTGGCGGGTCTGCTCGAAGACGTCGCCGGAGCCGTCCGCGCCTATGCCGTGGCCGGCGTGACGATCGACCTCGGGCCCGACCTCGCCCTGGCCGACCCGATCGAAGGCCAGGTCCGGCTGACGCGGACGAACCGTGGCCTGATCGTCGATGCGCACCTGCACACCGCGCTCGCGACCGAGTGCAGCCGCTGCCTGCGGGACGTCGAGGTGCCGCTGGATCTCGAGATCGTCGAGGAGGCGCTGCCGACCATCGACATCGCCACCGGCGCGCCCCTGGACACGAGCAACGAGCCGGACGCGATCCGCCTGACGGACCACCACGACCTCGAACTCGAGCCCGTCGTTCGGGACGCGATCCTGCTGGCGGAGCCGATCGCCCCGCTCTGCCGCGAGGATTGCCCGGGGCTCTGCCCGGTCTGCGGCGAGGACCTGGCGACCAATCCGCACGCCCACGCCGACGAGATCGACGAGCGCCTGGAGGCCCTGGCGGCCTTCATGGTCGACGGCGGAGCCCGAACCGACTAAACTCGCCCGTCGGCCGTCCTGAATCGCGCGCGCCCATGCCGGCTGGCCCGGCACCGCCTCGACCGGCTCCGCCGCCGTCCTCACGAAGACCACGCTGCCCTCCCGAAAGGAGCCGACACAGACCATGGGAGTTCCCAAGCGACGGGTGTCCCACGCCCGCCAGGGCGAGCGCCGCTCGCACCTCGCCCTCGAGCTGCCGCACCTCGAGGAGTGCCCGCACTGCCACGAGAAGAAGCGGCCGCACCACGCCTGCCCGAACTGCGGCTACTACGACGGCCGCCCCGCCGTTGAGCTGAAGAAGTCCACGGACGAGACTGCCCGCTGACCCGTGGACCTGAGTGCCGTCCGCGGGGGTGAGGCCGGCCGGCGGATTCGCGTCGCCGTGGACGCCATGGGCGGCGACCACGGCCCGGCCGAGGTGGTCCCGGGTTCCGTGGACTACGCGCGGGTGCACCCGGCCGAGGACATCATCCTCGTCGGCGACGTCGCCCGGTTGAAGACGCCTCGCCGGGCCCGACGCGCCGGCCAACGTGAGCTTCGCAGCCGCGAGCCAGGTCATCGGCATGGATGAGCATCCCGCTCGCGCGCTCCGCGAGAAGAAGGATGCGTCGATCCTCGTGGCCATGGATCTCGTCAAGCGCGGCGAGGCGGAAGCCGTCGTCACGGCCGGCCATACCGGCGCCGGCATGGCCGCCGCGGTCCTGCGGCTGGGCCGCCTGCGCGGCGTCGATCGACCGGCCCTGGCCGTCCAGATGGTCACCGAATCCGGGCCGTTCGTGCTCCTCGACATCGGCGCCAATCCCGATTCGACCGCCGAGAACCTCTACCAGTACGCCTACATGGGCTCCCTCTTCGCCGAGCGGGTGCTGGGCGTCGCGAACCCGCGGGTGGCGCTCCTCTCGATCGGCGAGGAGAAGGGCAAGGGCGACGCCCGGATCCAGCAGGCGACCGAGCTCCTCGACCGGTCCGACCTCAATTTCACGGGCAACGTCGAGGGCAAGGACCTCGTTCACCACATGGCCGACGTGGTCGTCTGCGACGCGGTCCTGGGCAACGTCACGATCAAGTTCTTCGAAGGTCTGTCGACCTTCATCTTCGACCTGATCCGGACGCGAATTCCGCAAGCCGCCACGCGGTCCGATCGCCTACGCCCTGATGAAGCCCGGCCTCGATCGCATCCGGACGATCTTCGACTACGAGAAGCTCGGCGGATCGCCGCTGCTGGGCGTCAAGGGCACGGTGATCATCACCCACGGCCGCGCCAAGCGGCGAATGATCGGCTACGCGATCGGCGTGGCCGCCGCGGCCGCAGCCGCCCGGATCCCGGAACGGATCGCCGCGACGCTCGGTTCGGGCGAGTCGGGCGACGCGGGCGAGTCCGGCGACGCGGGCGACTCGGCCGGGGCCACCGACTCGGCCGGGGCCACTGAGCGCGTGGCAGCCGACGGCGGTGCCGGCTCGTTGGCCGACGGCGGCCCGGTCGCGGACAGGGTGGAGGCCGGATCGTGAGCGGCTCCTCGGCGCCCGACTCGGACGACGAGCTGCAGGTCGCCCGCCGCGTCGTCGTCGCCATGGTCGGGCGTGCTGCGCTGGACGTGCCGGGGGTCGCCCGGATCGGCCGTGCCGGTCCGGTCTGGCGGGCCTGGTTCGCCGGGCCGGCCGTGCGTGTCCGCGTCCGGGATGGCCGCGTCGAGGCACGACTCTGGCTCGTCGCCCGACCAGGCCAGGCCCTCGGTCCGCTGGCCCGCGACGTGCGCGAGGCGGTCGGAGCCACGATCGAACGCCTGCTGGGTCTCGAGGCCGCGGACGTGACGATCCTGGTCGATGGCAGCGGTGGCTGACCGGCCGAGCGATTCAGCGAAGGCCGATCGGATTCGGGCCCTTCGGGCGGGCCGGCGCCTCGCCCTGGCGTCCATCTTCGAGGCCGATTTCGGCCAGCGCACGGCGATGGCCGTCCTGGAGCGCCATCTCGCCGAATCCGAGGGCAACCCCGATGCGGCCGATCTCGCTCGCCGGATCGTGGCCGCGGTGACCGAGCAGCGCGACCAGATCGACGCGACGATCGGCCGCGTGGCGCCCCAGTATCCGGTCGTTTCCCTGGCCCGAATCGACCGCGCGCTCCTTCGTTCCGCCATTGGCGAGGTGCTACACTCGGCCACGACGCCGGCCCGGGTGGCGATCGCCGAGTGGGTCGAGTTGGCACGGACGTACAGTGGAGATCCCGCGCGTCGCCTGATGAACGGCGTCCTCGGGCGAATCGCGGTGGAGAGCGGCACAGGCTCAGCCCGGCCGGTCCGCCATATCCAAGATGCACCCGACGTCGGTCCGCCGGCATCAAGCTCCGAGGAGGGAGTCAGTGGCCACCACCTACGAACGCATGAAGAAGATCGTCGTTGAGCAGCTTGGCGTCGAAGAAGACGAGGTCAAGCCGGAGGCATCCTTCGTCGACGATCTGAATGCGGATTCCCTGGACCTCGTCGAGTTGATCATGAGCCTCGAGGAAGAGTTCGGGACCGAGATCTCGGACGAAGACGCCGAGAAGATCCGCACGGTCCAGGACGCCGTCGACTACATCGACGAGCACGCCTCCTAGACGAGCGGCGATCGCGCCCAACAGCGACCGACCGGGCGATCGATCGGGCAGGGCGATGGAGCCGGCTGCGCAACTGGCGGCCCGGCTCGGCCTCCCCGTCGGCGACCTCGGCCTGCTCCGCCAGGCCCTGGTCCACAGCAGCTACCTGCACGAGCACCCCGACGAAGCCGGTTCGCACAACGAGCGGCTCGAGTTCCTCGGTGACGCCGTGGTCAATCTGGTCGTCTCCGAGGCGCTCTACGCCCGCCACCCGAACGACGACGAGGGCATGCTCTCGGCGCGGCGGGCGGCGATCGTGAGCACGCCGGGCCTCGCGCATCTCGGCAGCCGCATCGAGCTCGGCGAGATGATGTACCTCGGCGACGGCGAGTCGCAGCGCGGCGCCCGCAACCGGCCGTCCCTCCTGGCGTCGGGCTTCGAGGCCGTGGTCGGCGCCCTGTCCATCGATCTCGGCTACGCCGCCGTGCGCGCCTGGCTGCTCCGCCTCGCGGCGCCCGAGATCGAGCAGGATCTCTCGGTCGGCTCGCTCAAGAGCCCCAAGAGCCAGCTGCAGGAATTCACCCAGCAGACGTCGGGCGGCCGGCCGCTCTACCGCATCGTGGATGCCAGCGGCCCCGACCACGAGCGGACGTTCGAGATCGAGGTCGAGGTGGAGGGACGGGTCCTCGGAACCGGTCGTGGACCGTCCCGCCGGGTGGCCGAGACGGCGGCCGCCGCGATGGCCCTCCAGGCGCTCCGGACGAAGCCCGGATGAGCGCGGCGCCGCGACTCCTCTCGCTCCGGCTGCAGGGCTTCAAGTCGTTCGCCAGCCGGACTGTCGTCGAATTCGGGCCGGGGATCAGCGCGATCGTCGGACCCAATGGGTCGGGCAAGAGCAACCTCGCCGACGCGCTCCGCTGGGCGCTCGGGGAGCAGGGCCGGGCCCTGCGGCTGCGCAAGTCGGAGGACGTGATCTTCGCCGGCTCCGAACGCAAGAGCGCCCTCGGCATGGCCGACGTGACGATCGTCCTCGACAACTCCGACGGGCTGCTGCCGGTCGACTACCGCGCCCTGGAGCTCGGCCGGCGCCTCTATCGCAGCGGCGAGAACGACTACCTCCTGAACCGCCAGCGCGTCCGGCTGCGCGACCTCGTGGACCTGCTGGATTCGGCGCACCTGGCCGACAACGCGTTCCTCTTCATCGGCCAGGGCATGGTCGACCAGGCGCTCGCCCTGCGACCGGAGGAACGGCGGCCGCTCTTCGAGGAGGTCGCGGGCGTCCGCCGGCACGAGCGGCGGCGCCGTCGCGCCGAGGAGCAGCTGGCCGAGGCCGAAACGAACCTCGCGCGGGTGGAGGACATCCTGGCCGAGCTGCGGCCTCAGGCCCGCCGGCTGGCCGCCCAGGCCGAACAGCAGGCCAGTCGGGAGACCGCCGGCCAGGAGCTGGCCGCGGCGCTCATCGCCGCGGCCCACGCCCGCTGGCACGAGACCGCGCGCCGCGAAGGCGGGACGGAACGCCAGCTCGCCGAGGCCCGGGCCGAGGTCGATCGCGCCGTGGCCGGGCTGCGCGATGCCGAGACGGCGATGGTCTCGATGCGCGCCCAGCTGGCGGAGCGGGCCATCGAGGAGCGCCGTCGGCGCGGCGCCCACGACCTCGCGACCAACCAGCTGACCGCGCTGCGAATCCGCGAGGCGCAGATGCGGGCGGAACGGGCGGCCCTCGAGCGGGACGTCGCGCGCCTCACCGACGAGCGCGACGCTGCCCAGGCGGAGCTCGCCCGACGACGCCGCGAATCCGCCGAGCCGGTGCCCGCTCCCGACCGGGATCTCGAGGCGGCCGTGGCCGAGGCGGCCCGGGCCGTGGCTGACGCCGTGGCCGAGGTCGCCGCGCTGCGGGCGACGCGGGCGGCGGAAGGCGAAGCGGTGCTCGCGGCCCGCCGGGCCGAGGCCGTTCGCGAGGCGGAACTCGAAACGAGCCGCCGCCGGCTGGCCGACGCGGCTGCCCGCGCCGCCGAGGAACGGGACCGCGCCGGCACGAGCCGCAGTCGCCAGGCCGAGCTGGCCGCCGCGCTCGATGGACTGCGGGCCGAATCGGCCGCCGTGGCCGACGCGGAACGATCGACGGGGGAGCGGCGGGAGGCGGCCCGGGCGGCACTCGACGCCACCGAGGCCGCGCGCCGCGTGGCGGCCGAGCGGGCGGCAACGACGGCCGCCATGGTGGCCGGCCTGCGCGGACGACTCGAGCTCCTCGAGGCGCGCCGTGCGGAGGAGGAAACCCGCGGCATCGCCCGGGCCGCACGGCGCCGTGGCGGCCGCCGACTCGACGACGACCTCGGGGTCGAGCCGACGCTGCGCGTGGCCGTCGAGGCGGCACTCGGCGAGCTGGCCCGGGCCTATCTCGTCGAGCGCGATGCCGTCCCTGCGCTGGCCGGCGAGCGTGGCACGCTCGCGATCCAGGGCGCGGCGGAGGCCCGGCCGGGTGGCGGCCGAGGTGGCGCTGCCGCGGCGGGCGCTGGAGCCGGAGCGACTGCGGCCGGCGGGACGGGGGGATCCGCGGCCGGCCGGGGCGGCCCGCTCGATGACCTCGCGACCGACGGGCGGGCGGCCGATCTGCGGACGCGCATCGCCGCGCTGGGCGGCGGTCTGCTGGCCGAGGCCGTCCGCCATGATCCGACAGCCGCGGTCCGACCACTGCTGGCACTCGCCGTGTGGCTGCCCGATCTCGCCGCGGTGCTCGAGATCCAGCCGCTTCTGCCGCCCGGCGCGGTTGCGGTCGATCTCGCCGGAACGGTCGTCGCCGGGCGCACGACGGTCGCCCTCGGGCGGCCGGACGGGACCCTCGAGCGGCGCGCCGAGGAGGAACGGGTTCGCGCCGATCTCGCCACCGTGGAAGGCGACGCAGCGGCCGTGGCCGCGGACACCGCCGCAGCGGCCGCCGCCGTTGAGACGGCCCGAGCCGCGCTCGACGAGGCCCGGGCGCTCGAGACGAGCGCGGCCGGCGATCGGCGATCGGCCGAGGAGCGCGAACGGCTGGCCGGACGCGATGCCGAGGCGGCAGCCCGGGAGGCGGCGTGGCACGAAGCCCAGGCCGAACGCCTCGACCAGGAGGCGGCCCGGGCCCGAACGCTCGTCGAAGAGCTCACGGCCGCGGCCCCGCGCACTGCGGGGGACACGCGCGAGACGACGGCCGCGGCTGGCCGCTCCGGGGCGGACGGCCTCGACGGGCTGGAGCGCCGCATCGTCGAGCTTCGCGCCCGGCACGACCGGCTCGCGCTGGAGCTCGCCGAGGTCGAGCGGCGCCGCCGCGTCGCCGAGGCTGCCGTGGCCGGCGCCCGCGCGGCGGTGAGTGCCACGGAAGAGCGGTTGACGCGGGCCGATCGGGAGGCGGCGGCCCTGCTGGATCGACGCCAGGCGATCGACCAGGAAGCGGCCGGCCTCGCCGCCTCGCTTGCCGACGCCACGGCCGCCGAATCATCGGCCCGGGTCCACCTCGACGCGCTGCTGGCCTCGGATGACGCGGACCGCGGCCGGCTTGCCGCGAGCGAGGCCGCGGCGATCGGCGAGCGGGAGCGACTTCGTTCCGCCGAGGAGCGCAGCCGGGCCGCCGAGCACGCCCATCTCCAGGCCCGCCTCGAGCTCGATCTCGTTCGCGAACAGGTCCTCGTGGAGCTCGCGGGACTGGGCGATCTCGGACTGACGGCCATGCTGGCCGGCGGGGACCCGGCCGCGGACGAACGGCCGGTCGCGCCGCCGGCAGCCGACGGACTCGAGGCGGTCGCCGTCGACGGCGATTCGGCCGGCGAGATCGACCTCGACACGGCCACCCTCGAGGCGGCCCTCGACCTCGCCGCCGCTCGCTGGGCCGCAACGCCGCCAGGCGAGCGGCCGAGCCCCGGCCGCCTCGGCTGGCTCCGCCGCCGCTACCACGAGCTCGGGGCGGCGAATCCGTTCGCCGTCTCCGAGTACACCGAGCTGCGGGAGCGGCTCCAGTCGCTCGATGCGCAGGAGCAGGATCTGCGTTCGGCCATCACCGCGACCCGCCAGCTCATCGGCGAGCTCAACGCGCTCATCGCGGACCAGTTCCGGACCACCTTCCGCGCGCTCGAGGGCGCGTTCGATGCCCGCTTCCAGCAGCTGTTCGGCGGCGGTTTCGCGCGCCTCAGCCTGACCGATCCGGACGACCTGTCGTCGACCGGGGTCGAAATCGTGGCCCGGCCGCCCGGCAAGAAGGCCCAGGCGCTGGCGATGCTCTCGGGTGGTGAACGAGCGCTGACCGCCGTGGCGCTGCTGTTCGCGATGCTGGAGGTTCGACCGGTCCCGTTCTGCGTCCTCGACGAGGTCGATGCCGCCCTTGACGAAGCGAATGTCGGCCGATTCGCGGACGCGCTGCGCGGGCTGGCGAACCAGACGCAGTTCATCGTGATCACGCACAATCGGGGCACGATCGAAGCTGCGGATGCGCTCTACGGCGTCACCGTGGGCGACGATTCGGTCAGTCGGGTCGTCAGCCTGCGCCTCGATGAGGCAACAGCGATCGCCGAGCAGCACAACCTCGGGGCCCCGGGCCGCGAGCCGGTCGGGATCGAAGTCGGACCGGGTCCGAGCGATCCCCAATCCGAGGCCGGCGAAGCCATCTCGGTCGGCTGAGGCGGCTCGGCCGTCACCGCCGGGCCGATCACGGAAGGAGCACGGACTGTTCTGGCGTCGCAAGCCCAAGGAACCTGAGGCTGCACCGTCGGACGAGGCGGTGGATTCGGCCGCCCCGGCACCGGGCGATGCGAGCCTGAGTGGCTGGCTGGCCGCCGAACCCGTCACCCCGGCGACGCCGGCCGGTGGCGAGCCTTCCGCGATGGACGTGCCGCTGGATCCACCGTACGACCGCTGGCCGCCGGTTCCACCGTGGACGAGCGGCGGACCCGACGAGCGGCTGCCGTCCAGCGACGATGCGCCGATCGCCCCGGGCGCCGGCGTCGAGCAGCTCGGCGACCCGAGCACGACCGCCGGCCCGGACGCCGGGCCGCCACCAGCGTCGAATGCCGGCGGCTGGCCGCCGGTTCCGCCGTGGACCCGGACCGGGCCGGACGAACGTCTGCCATCGAGCGACGAGCGCCCGATCGTGCCCGGCTCAGGGGTCGAATGGCTGGCCCCGGCAACCCCTCCGGCCTCCACTGCCCCCGCGCCCGGCTCGGCGGCCGCCTCGGCCGCGCAGCTCGCCCCCATCGCTCCGGACGTCGACACCGACGCCTCGGCGGACCTCGCCCAGGGCCTCCAGAAGAGCCGCGGCGGATTCATGGCCCGGTTGCGCGGCCTCCTGGGTGGCGGCGACGCGAGTGGGCCGTCGTGGGACGACGTCGAGGAGACCCTGATCGGCGGCGACGTCGGCGCGGCCCTCGCGAGCGAGGTCGTCGAACGCGCCCGCCGCGACAAGGAGCCCGGTGGTTCGATCGCGGCCGTCCAGCGTGAGCTCGCGGCGCTGCTCGTGCCGCGCGAACCGGATTGGCAACCGCAGTCCGCGGCGCCCGGCCAGCCGGCCGTGATTCTCGTCGTCGGCGTGAACGGGACCGGCAAGACGACGACCATCGGCAAGCTCGCGGCGCGCTACCGGGCCGACGGGCGAACTGTCCTCCTTGCCGCAGCCGACACGTTCCGCGCCGCGGCGATCGAGCAGCTCGAGGTCTGGGCCGCCCGCTCGAATGTGCCCGTCGTGTCGCATGCCCCAGGGGCCGATCCGGGGGCCGTCGTCTACGACGCCCTCGATGCGGCAGTCGCGCGCCATACCGACATCGTCCTGGCGGACACGGCCGGCCGGCTCCACACCAAGGTCAACCTGATGGACGAGCTGACGAAGATCCGGCGAGTGGTCGACCGCCGCCTGCCGGGCTCCAGCCCGGAGCTGTTCTTCGTCCTCGACGCCACGACCGGCCAGAACGGCCTGTCACAGGCGAAGGCGTTCCACGAGGCGGTCGGGCTGACCGGGATCGTGCTGACCAAGCTCGATTCGACCGCGAAGGGCGGGATCGTGTTCGCCATCGAGGATGCCCTGCGGATCCCGGTCCGCTATGTCGGCGTCGGCGAGAAGATCGGCGATCTCATCCCGTTCGACCCGCAGGCGTTCGTCACCGCCCTGTTCGCCTGAGGCCCGGCGCCTCTCGCCCGTCGCCCGCGTCCGCCGGATCCCGAGGCCAGCGCCCCATCACGGCGGTCACGCCCCCGGAGGACGGTCGAGCTCGGCGGCCGCCGCTGCTGTAGAGGCGCTCGTCACCGCAACGGATGGGCCCGGGATCGACCCGGCCGGCCGTTCGGGCACGGCCCGCAGGTGGCGAACCGGCGACCGCCACAGGGCGATGCACCCGACCAGCCCGATCAGCGGCGCCAGCCACATCGTCGCCCGGAGGCCGATGACCTCGGCCAGGACACCGGCGGCGAGCGTTCCGACGAGCTGCGCCGCCACGGACGCCACCCGGAACGTCGAGGAGACCCGGCCAAGCGCGCGGTCGTCGACACGAGCCTGGCGCACCGTGCTCTCGGTGATGTCGTAGACGGTCTCGGCCGAATCGGCGATCAGCTGCTGCAGCACGAGGCAGGCGACGGCCACGAGCGGGAGGCCGGCCGGCGCCAGTGGGATCAGCGCATTGCCCGCCACGGACAGCGCGACGCCGCCGATCGCCACGCGACCGATGCCCCAGCGCCTTGTGGCCCGGCCGGCAGCGACGGCGCCGATGAACGACGAGAACCCGCCGACGCCGGCGATGATCCCGAGAACCGCCGGCCCGAGGCCGAGATCGTCCAGCACGAACAGGAACCAGGTCGCCCCGAGGACGCCCCAGACGGCCGCGAGGGACATCTGGGCGCCGGCGAACGCCCGCAGGGTCGGGTCGTGACGCACGAGGCCGATGCCGACGCGAATCTCGGTCCGGACCGGTTCGCGCGCCTCGCGGGGCGGCGGCGGAGGCTCCGCGGCCCGGATCGTGCCGAGGAACAGGGCCGAGACAAGGTAGGTCGCCGCGTCGATCGCGATCGCGAGCGGGGCCGAGAACACCTGGACCAAAAAGCCGCCGATCCCGAACGCCATGAACTCCGCGGCCGAACCGCTCGCCGCCAGGGCGGAGTTGGCCTGGATCAGCTGGTCCCGGTCGACGATCGTCGGCAGGTACGCCTGGTCGGCTGCGTCGAAGAACGTCGTCAGGATGGCCGCGAGGCCCGAGACGATCAGCAGGTGCCAGTACGTGAGCGAGCCGAGAACGAAGGCCACGGGGATCGATCCGAGCAGCAGCGCCCGACCGAGATCGGCCCAGATGAGCACCGGCCGGCGGCGCAGGCGATCGACCCAGGCGCCGGCGACGAACCCGACCAGGAGGGTTGCACCGAGGTCCAGGCTGCGCAGGACGGCGACCTCGACGGCGCCCGAACCCAGCACCAGGATGGCCGCCAGCGGAAAGGCGATCCGGCTGATCAGCGAACCGAAGATCGAAACGCTGGCGGCGGCCCAGACCCGAACGAAGGCGCTGCTGCGCCAGAGTGGGGACGCGAACGGATTGGACACCGGCGGAGCATAGGACTCCGGTCCGAGCGTCCAGGCCCGAGTTCCGACCTTTGCCGAGACACTCCGCGCCGATCGTCCTGCTGGCACGCCGGCCGGGATCGGCTACACTCGCCGCACCTCGGTGCGCCAGAACTCGTGCACCAACCGGCAGGCTCGCCGCCCGCCGATCGTCGACAGGAGTCACGTCCACCAGTGTTCGATGCCCTCAGCGAGCGACTGCGCCAGACGCTCGGCTCGCTCACCGGCCGCGGTCGGGTCAGCGAAGCCGACGTCGACGCGGCGATGCGCGAAGTCCGCCTCGCGCTGCTCGAGGCCGACGTCAACTTCAAGGTCGTCAAGGAGTTCGTCGCGCGCGTCCGCGAGCGGGCCGTCGGATCCGAGGTCCTCGACAGCCTGACGGCCGGCCAGCAGGTCGTGAAGATCGTCAACGAGGAGCTCGTCGCGCTGCTCTCGGCCGGCGATCGCACGTTCCACCTGAGCGGCAGCCCCGCCGTCGTCGCGCTGGTCGGCCTCCAGGGCTCCGGCAAGACCACCTCGGCCGCCAAGCTCGCCCGCTACATCGTCAAGCAGGGCCGTCGCCCGATGCTCGTGGCCGCCGATCCGTATCGGCCGGCCGCCGCCGACCAGCTCCAGACGCTTGGCGCCAGCCTGGACATTCCCGTCTACCGCGCCCCCGTCGGCACCGCGGTCGTCGACATCGCCCGCGAGGGCATCGAAGCCGCCAAGCGCCAGACCCGCGATGTCGTGATCCTCGACACCGCCGGCCGCCTCACGATCGACGCCGAGCTGATGGCCGAGATCGAGAACGTCGCGGCGGCCGTGAAGCCCGTCGAGATCCTGCTCGTCGTGGACGCCATGACGGGCCAGGAGGCCGTCGCCGTGGCCCAGGCCTTCGCCGCCGCAGTGCCGCTGACGGGCCTCGTCCTCACGAAGATCGATGGTGACGCCCGCGGTGGTGCGGCCCTCTCGATCAGCGCGGTGACCGGCCTGCCGGTGAAGTTCATGGGCACCGGCGAGAAGACCGACGCCCTGGAAGTCTTCCACCCGGATCGCCTCGCCGGCCGGATCCTCGGCATGGGCGACGTCCTGACGCTCGTCGAACGGGCCCAGGAAACCTTCGACGCCAAGCAGTCCGCAAGACTCGAGGAGAAGATCCGCAAGGCGACCTTCACCCTCGACGATTTCCTCGACCAGCTCCAGCAGGTCCAGAAGATGGGCCCGCTCGGCCAGGTCCTCGGGATGATCCCGGGCATGGGCGGCATGGCCAAGGAAGCGCAGGCGGCCGTGGACCGCGGCGACATCAAGCGGGTCGAGGCGATCATCCGCTCGATGACCCCGCAGGAGCGGCGCGACCCGAATGTGCTGAACGCCTCGCGCCGCCGCCGGATTGCGGCCGGTGCGGCGACCAGCCTGACCGAAGTGAATCGACTCGTGAAGCAGTTCGGCGAGATGCAGAAGATGATGAAGCAGCTGTCCGGTCGAAAGATGCCCGGGGCGGGCATGATCGGCCGGCGGTAGAGGAACACAACGATGGACACCGATCCGCAGACCTCCGGCCCCGACTCGGCGACGAACCCCGATGCTGGCGTGACGGGCTCGCCCGCGGCCGCCCCCGACGCGTCGGCCGCTGCCGGCCAGGCCACCGACCCGCTGGCCGCGCCACTCGCCGCCATCGCGTGCGCCGATGCGGCCGATGCGGCCGTCCAGCCTGCGTCGTCGTGGCCGACATCGACTGACCCGGCCGCCAACCCGGCCTGGGCCCGGACCGTCGAACCGCCGATCGTGCCGGTTCCGACGGCGCCACCGAACCCGGCGGAACCCGTGGCCCGGCGGCGCAGCTCCGGCCTGCGCTGGGGAATCGCCCTGATCGTCACGGCCCTCGTCGTCGGGGTCGGGGCCGCAGCCGTCTTCGTCCTCTCCGCGGGCGCGACGACGTCGAGCCTGCTGCGCTACGTCCCGGCCGACAGCGTCGCCTACTTCGAGGTCCGCCTCGATGCCCCGGGCGACCAGCACCAGAACGCCGCCAACGTCCTGTCGAAGTTCCCGGGCTTCGCCGACCAGGCGAATCTCGGCACCAAGATCGATCAGGCGCTCGACCAGGCGTTCGGCCGCGTCGGGGACGGCAAGCAGACCTACACCGGCGACATCAAGCCGTGGCTGGGCAACGCGATGGCCCTGGCCGTCACGCGGCTGCCGGCCACGATGACGGGCTCGCCCGGAGGCGTCTGGCTGGTCCAGGTCAAGGATGCGTCCGCGGCCCAGGCCTGGGCGACGAAGACGCTCGGCTCCACCGCCACCTCCACGACCACCTACGGCGGGGTGACGCTGACGATCGTCGACAAGAACGGCCAGCAGCTGGCTTACGGCATCGTCGATGCGGTCCTCGTCGCCGGTGACGAAGCGTCGGTCAAGCAGGTCGTCGACACGAACGGCAACAGCGCCTTTGCCACGAGCGCCCAGGTGACGAGTGCCACGACCGCGACACCGGGCGACCGCCTGGCGTTCGGCTACGTGGACCTCGCGAAGGTCACCAGCGTTGCGGCCTCGAGCGGCGCCGCGCCACTCCCGTCCGCCGCCACGGACCTGCTGGCGATGGTGCCGCCCTGGATGGCGATCTCGGTTCGCGCCGAGAGCGATGGCGTCACCACGACCGTGGCGCTGCCACCCGTCAAGGGCGCGCCCGCCCTGACCAACTCGGTCAGCACGATCGCACCGCACCTGCCCTCGACGACGATCGTCGAAACCGAGGCGCACGACATCGGGCCGCTCATCGTGAAGGCCGTCACCAACGTCAAGAACCAGCCGGGCGCCCCGGACGTCGACAAGGCTCTGGCCCCGCTTGGCGGGCTGGACTCGCTCGTCGGCTGGATGGGTGACGCGGCAGTCGCGGTGATCGGCGGCGACCAGCCGAGCGTGGTCGTCGTCGTCCAGGCCGCCAGCGCCGATGTCGCCGACCAGAAGGCGACGCAGATCCGCAACCTGATCGGCCTCGCCGGCGGCAGCCTGAACGTGAAGACCCACGACGAGACCTACAAGGGCACGACGATCACGATCATCGACGCCGGCGCCGTGCCGAGCGGCCTCGGGGCGTCGGGGATCACCGCGATCCCCAACGATGCCCACCTCGAATTCGCACTCGCCCAGTCGGGCGATCTCGTCGTCATCGGCGTGGGCGACGCCGGCGTCAAGGCGATCGTCGACACGACGCCCGGGAACTCCCTGGCCGATCAGGACCGCTACAAGACGGCGATCAATCGAGCCGGCAACTCCAATGTCGCGCAGCTGTATGTCGATCTGCCGGCCGTGATCGGCTACGCCACGTCGCGGATGCCGGCCGACCAGCAGGCCAGCTTCAAGGCCAACCTTGCGCCCTATCTCGCCCCGTTCCAGGCCTTCGCCGCGGCCGGGGTCACCGGAGACCCGAACAAGGGTGTCTCCGTCATCGTCGTCAAGTAACCCTTCAGGAGGAAGCAGATCGCATGGCCGTTCGAATCCGGTTGACCCGCGTCGGGGCGACCAAGCAGCCAACGTACCGGCTCGTCGTCGCCGACAGCCGGAATCCCCGCGACGGGCGACCGATCGAGACGATCGGCCACTACAACCCGCGCACGGACCCGGTCGAGCTCTCGATCGACTCCGACAAGGCCAGGAAGTGGCTGTCGCAGGGCGCCCAGCCCTCCGACACCGTCGCGCGACTCTTCCGGTCCGCGGGCATCCTGCCCGCCGCGAAGTAGGGGAGGGCTCCGTGTCCGCCAAGGATCTCGTCGAATACGTCGCCCGCTCGCTCGTCGATGACCCGGCCGCCGTCAAGGTCGAGGTGATCCGCGAGCCCGAAGGGACCGTCATCGAGCTCCACGTCGCCGAAGACGACATGGGCAAGGTCATCGGCCGCAACGGCAGCGTCGCCAAGGCCCTCCGGACGCTCCTCAAAGTGACGGCGGCCCGCGACGGCGAGCCGGTCTCACTGGAAATCCTGTAGCGCGCAGGTTCGCCGCTTGAGCCAGGCCGATGGCTCCGGTGAGGTGCCGGCCGAGAGCGCGACGCGCCGGCCGGCGGCCGGCGATCGACTGACGGTCGCCTTCGTCCGCGGCATCCACGGTCTCCGCGGCGCGGTCCGGGTCGAAGCCCTGACGGATCGCTCCGACGAACGATTCCGCGTCGGCGCCCGCCTGTTCCGCGAAGGGACGGACGAGCCGCTCACGATCGTCTCGGCCCACCCGGATGAGCCGGGCTGGCTGATGCGCTTTCGGGAGGTCGCCGATCGCACCGCGGCCGATGGGCTGCGCGAGTCGTACCTCGAGGCGATCGTTGAGCCCGGCGAAGAGCTGCCCCGCGGCGAGTACTACTGGCACGAGGTCATCGGCACGCGCGTGCTCGGGCTCGACGGCGTGGAGCTCGGCACGGTCCAGGACGTCTACCGGGCCGGCGGTGCGGAGGTGCTCGTCGTCCGCGGCGAGCCCTACGGCGAGTTCGACCTGCCGGCCGTCCGGGCCTTCGTGCGAATCTTCGCCCCGGCCAGGGGCGAGATCGTGGCCGACGTGGAGGCGCTCGAGCTGACCCCACCGAAGCCGCGGCGCGCCCGGGGCCGCCGATCGAGCAAGCTACCACCGGGCCAGGTGCCGGCGGCCGCAGCCGATGCGACCGCGGAGGCCGATCTCGCGGCCGCGGCCGACACCCCGGCCAACGAACCGGCCGCTGCGGCCACGGCGCCCGGGTCGGCCGCGGCGCCCGAGTCGGCCAAGGCGGCCCCTGTGGCCACTCCGCCCGCGAAGTCGTCGCGCAAGCGCTCCACCTGACCGTTCGATGGCCCTCGAGGTCGACCTGCTGACGCTGTTCCCGGGCATGGTCGGCGGACCGCTCTCGGATAGCATCCCGGCCCGCGTCCAGGAGCAGGGGCTCGCCACGATCCGGGTCCACGACCTGCGCGAATGGGGCCTTGGCCGTCATCGCAGCGTCGACGACTACCCCTATGGCGGCGGCGCCGGCATGGTGCTCCGCCCGGAGCCGGTGGCGGCGGCGCTTGACGAGCTGCGCCGGCCCGACTCGACCGTGATCCTGCTCGACCCGACGGGCCGGCGGTTCGACCAGGGCCTGGCGCGCGACCTCTCGGCGGCCGGCCACCTGATCTTCGTCTGTCCGCGGTACGAGGGCGCGGACGAGCGCATCCGCTCGCTGGTCGACCTCGAGATCTCGATCGGCGACTTCGTGCTCTCGGGCGGTGAGCTCGCCGCCCTGGTCGTCATCGACGCTGTCCTGCGGCTGCTGCCGGGCGCGATCGACCCGGAGTCCACGGTCGAGGAATCATTCGCGACCGGGCTGCTCGAGTACCCCCAGTACACTCGACCGCCGGTGTTTCGCGACATGGCCGTGCCGGAGATCCTGCTCGGCGGCAACCATGGCGCCGTCCGGCGCTGGCGCCTTCGGGGAGCCCTCGCCCGGACCGTCGAACGACGGCCGGATCTCCTGCGGAACCGGCCGCTCAGCCCCGAGGAACGGACGATCCTGGGCGAGCTGCAGGACGAGGCGGCGGCCGCTGCCGAAGCCGCAGAGGACGCGTCGGACGACGCTGCGGAAGGCCTCGGCCCGGAGGCCTGACCGGCAGGCCGCGAGGCGGCGCCATGCTATACTCCGCCGTCTGCCGACCGTTCGGCCACTGACATGCTGCCCGACCAGGCGCCTTCACCGCAGTCCGCCCACCGTGCGGGCCGCCCGATCCAGATGGGAAACACGCCGAAGTGAACGTGCTCGACGAGATCGTCCAGGATCAGCTCCGCACCGACCTGCCGGTATTGGCGTCGGGCGACACCGTTCGGGTCTCGGCCAAGGTCGTCGAAGGCACCCGCGAACGCATCCAGGTGTTCGAAGGGACCGTCATGCGCCTCCGCGGCGGCGGGATCAGTCGCTCCATCACCGTGCGGCGGATCGCGAGCGGCGTCGGCGTCGAGCGGACCTTCATGATCAACAGCCCGCGGATCGAGAAGATCGAAGTCGTCCGCCACGGCGTCGCGCGCCGGGCGCAGCTGTACTTCCTGCGCAAGCGGGTCGGCAAGGCCGCGACGCTGCGCGAGCGCCGCCCCACCGCCGGCGCCGCCAGGTCGGATCCGGCGAAGGCCGCGGCCACCGCGCCGGCCGCCGAGCCCGCCCCGGGCAAGACTGCGGGCAAGGCCGCCGCGAAGTCGGCCAAGGCGCCGGTCAAGGCCTGACGACGGTCCGCGGCGCGTCCGCTGCGACCCGCATCGGTCGACCCCGCCGGAACCCCGGCGGGGTTCGTCATGTCCGGGCTACACTCGGACCTGCCCGGGCGGACCAACCGATTCATCGAGCAGGCCGTGATCATCGTTCCGACGCTCAAACGCGAACGCGCCTTCTGGAATGCGGGGGTGACGCGCCTCGCGGGCGTCGATGAAGTCGGAGTGGCCCCGACGAGCGGGGCGGTCGTCGCGGCGGCCGTGATCATGGCTCCCAACTGCCACCGCATCCCGGGCGTGCGCGACTCGAAGACGATGTCTGCGGCCCAGCGCGAACGCCTCGCCCCGATCATTCGCCGCCGGGCCATCGCCGTCGGCGTCGGGGCCGCGTCCGTCGCGGAGATCGACCGGCTCAACATCTACCACGCCACGCACCTGGCGATGCGGCGGGCGATCGCCCGGCTGGGCGGCCACGAGCACGTCCTCGTCGACGGCCTCCGGATCAGTGGCTTCGAGGCTCACGTCGGGCCGTACACCGCGATCGTTGACGGCGACGCAATCTGCTACTCGATCGCCTGCGCGTCGGTCATCGCGAAGGTGATCCGGGACCGGATGATGACCCGGCTGGCGGCGCGCTACCCCGTCTACGGCTGGGAGCGGAACTCGGGCTACGCCACGCTCGAGCACCGGACGGCGATGCGCGAGCACGGCCTGACCCCGTTCCACCGGCGGAGCTTCCCGGCGGTCCATGCCACGGTCGCGGGCGAGCAGCAGGCCTTCGGCTTCTTCACCGACGGCGACGAACCGGCCGTCGAGCCGGACGACCGCCTCGATCCACAGCTGCTCGATAAGCTCGGCGCGCTGCTGGAGGCCGACGCGGCCGGCCGCGACCTCGGCCCGGGCGCCGAGGCGCTGCCCGTCGCGAGCCTCGGCCGTTCATTCCGCTAGGAACGTGGAGCGACGCCGAATCCGCCGCAGGTGAGCGGCGGGTACGTGCGCGTGAAGCCGTCGATACGTCGCCGATGGGCGTCCCGGCGCACGATGGGCCGATGACCGCCGGTCCGCATCGAACGTCCGCCCAGCAGCTCGGTGACGCAGCCGAGGACCTCGTCGCCGCGCACCTCGCCACGCTCGGCTGGAGCATCCTCGGTCGCCAGGTGCGCGTCGGCCGCCACGAGGTCGACCTCGTCGCCGTGGATCGGGGACCGCCGGCGGAGCTGGTCGTGGTGGAGGTTCGCTGGCGGAGCCGTCGCGACTTCGGCCACGGCGAGGAGACGTTCGATTGGCGCAAGCGGCGCCACCTCCACCAGGCACTGTTCGCGCTCCAGGAAGCCGGTCGCCTGCCGGGCGGTCGAGTCCTGCCGCGGCTGCCCGGCCGGGTCGACCTGGTCGTCGTCGAGCCACCGGCGGCCGGGGCGGGTGGCGTGCCCGGCACCGCCGGACCGGCACCACCGCGCCTGCGCCACCATCGGTCCGCGGCGTGACTGCCAGAGCCGGACGTCGCCGCTGAGACCGGCCCGGCCGGCCGGAGTGAAACTGACCCTGTGCTACACTCCGGCCCGGCCGCGCGAGCGCGGTCAGGCCATGCCCGTCGTCGATTGACGCCGGAGATCACACGCGAGACCAGGCCCCCGGGTGGTGCCGCACGGCGACGACGCAATCGTCTGCCGGCCGGATCTGCGGGGGACCGCACCAGGCTCGCGGAGGAAGCAACCACAGGAGGTTCAACTCGTGCCGTCCGCCTCAATGCGGCAGCTGCTCGAAGCCGGAGTCCACTTCGGCCACCAGACGCGCCGCTGGAATCCCAAGATGCGCCCGTTCATCTTCGCGGAGCGCAACGGGATCCACATCATCGACCTCGCCCAGACCACGAAGCGGCTCGACCTCGCGCTCGACTTCGTGCGGGAAACCGTCGCCCGCGGCGACGCGGTCCTGTTCGTCGGGACCAAGAAGCAGGCCCAGGAACCGGTCATGCAGGAATCGACCCGCGCCGGCCAGCCCTACGTCAACAAGCGCTGGCTCGGCGGCATGCTGACCAACTTCGTGACGATCAAGAAGCGAATCGGCCTCCTCGATCAGCTCGAGGCGCGCCAGCAGGCCGGCGAATTCGACCGGATGACCAAGAAGGAAGCGGCCAAGCTCCAGGAAGAGCTGGACAAGCTCACCGGGACCCTTGGCGGCATCCGCAAGATGAAGCGCCTGCCGGGCGCCGTGTTCATCGTCGACCCGCATCGCGAGCGGATCGCGGTGACCGAGTGCCGCAAGCTCGAGATCCCGATCATCGGCACGGGTGACACGAACGTCGATCCCGACGAGCTCGACTACATCATTCCGGCCAACGACGACGCGATCCGGGCCATCCGGCTGCTGTGCTCGCTCGTGGCGGACGCCTGCATCGAAGGCCAGCGGGAACGCGCCAACCGGATGTCGGCCGAGCCCGAGCCCGAGCCGGCGATGATCGAGTCCGATTTCGAGGAGATCCCCTCGAGCGAGCTCGTCGCGGCACTGGCCGGCGGCGCGGCGCTCTCCTTCGAGCCCGATCTCGACGACGAGGATCTGCTGCCGGGCGCTCGAGCCCGAGCCGCGGACGCCGTCCCGGCCCCCGTCGAGGCAACGCCGGACGAGATCGCCGCCGAACTGGCCCGCGAGGCGGCCGAGAAGGCCGCGGAGCAGAACACCGCCGGCTGACGCCGGACGGCATCACCGACCCCACTCGATTTCGATCTCGCGGCGCGCTGCGCCGCCGACAGGAACAGGAGCACCACCAGGTATGGCAACGATCACCGCCGCCGCGGTCAAGGAGCTGCGGGAGCAGACCGGCGCCGGCATGATGGACTGCAAGCGCGCGCTCGAGGACGCCGATGGCGACATGGCCAGGGCGATCGTCCTGCTGCGCGAGCGCGGCCTCTCGTCGGCTGCGAAGAAGTCGGGCCGCGAGGCCCGCGAGGGCCTCATCTCGAGCTACATCCACACCGGCGGCCGCGTCGGCGTGCTGATCGAGGTGAACTGCGAGACCGACTTCGTGGCCCGGACCGAGCAGTTCCAGAAGCTCGTCAAGGACCTCGCGATCCAGGTCGCCGGAATGGCCCCGCTGTACGTTGACGAGACGGCCATCCCGGCCGACGTCATGGCCGCGAAGCGCGCCGAGTTCCTCGCCGACGAGTCCGTCGCGAAGAAGCCCGACAACATCAAGGCGCAGATTGCGGACGGCCAACTGAAGAAGTGGTACTCGCAGGTCTGCCTGCTCGACCAGCCGTTCCGCGATGAGGATCGCACCGTTCGCGACCTGATCACGGATCGGATCGCGACGATCGGCGAGAACATCCGCGTCCGCCGGTTCGAGCGCTACGCCCTCGGGGAGGAGCTGTGAGCGAGGCCCAGACGGCCTCCGCGAAACCCGGGCCGGCGGCTTCCGCCGAGCCCCGTCAGACCCTGCGCTATCACCGGATCCTGCTCAAGCTCTCGGGAGAGGCGCTGCTCGGCTCGCGCTCGTACGGTGTCGATCCGGAGTTCTGCGCGTTTGTGGCCGGCCAGGTCGCCGAGGTCCAGCGGGTCGGCGTCCAGACGGGCATTGTCGTGGGCGGCGGCAACATCTTCCGCGGCCTCGCCGCCGCGGCCCGGGGCATGGACCGCGCCACGGGCGACTACATCGGCATGCTCGCCACCGTCATGAACGCCCTCGCTCTCCAGGACGCGCTGGAACGGGCCGGGGTCCAGACCCGGGTCATGAGCGCCATCGGCATGAACGAGGTTGCCGAGCCGTACATTCGGCGGCGGGCCGTCCGTCACCTCGAGAAGGGCCGGGTCGTCATCCTCGCAGCAGGCACCGGCAATCCGTACTTCACGACCGACACCGCGGCCGCCCTGCGCGCGGTGGAGATCGGAGCCGAGGTGATCCTGAAGGCGACCAAGGTGGACGGGGTCTATGACGCCGATCCGATGACCCATCCCGACGCCAAGCGGTACACGCACCTCGACTACGCCGACCTTCTCCGCGACCGCCTCAAGGTGCTCGATGCCACGGCCGTCAGCCTGTGCATGGAGAATGACCTGCCGATCGTGGTCTTCGATCTGAACCGGCCCGACAACATCACGCGCGTCGCGATGGGCGAGCCGGTTGGCACGCTCATTTCATCCTCCTCGCCTGCCGGAGGTGACCGAACGTGAGCCAGGACGTCCTGAGTGCGACCGAGCGCAAGATGGCCCGCGCCGTCGAGGCGATGGAGCGTGACTTCCAGGGCATCCGGACGGGCCGGGCCTCGACCTCGCTCGTGGAGCGGATCACGGTCGAGTACTACGGCACGCCGACGCCGCTCAATCAGCTGGCGGGAATCAGCATCCCGGAGGCGCACCAGATCGTCATCCAGCCCTGGGACCGGGGCGTCCTGGGCGCCATCGAGAAGGCGATCCAGAAGAGCGACATCGGGCTCATGCCCAACGTCGATGGCACCGTGGTCCGGCTCAACATCCCGCCGCTCACCGAAGAGCGCCGCCGGGACATCGTCAAGACGGTCCACAAGCGCATGGAAGAAGCCCGCGTCGAGATCCGGAACCTGCGCCGCGAGGCCGGCGACGCGATCAAGAAGGAAGAGCGGGACGGCCAGCTCGGCGTCGACGCCGCCCATCGCGAAACCGACCAGGTCCAGAAGATGACGGACCGGTACGTGGCCGAGGTGGACAAGGTCGGGGCGCACAAGGAGCAGGAGGTCCTCGAGGTCTAGTGGCGCGCGCACCGCTGGCTCGCCCGACCGACGCTCCTCCGATCGCCCACGCGGACCAGCGGCCGGCGCCCCCGCCCCTTGACGAGGCCGGCGGATCCGGCGGCATCTTCCTCCCGCCCGAGGAGTTGCCTCACCACGTCGCGATCATCATGGACGGCAACCGCCGCTGGGCGCGCCTTCATCACCGCTCCGAACTCGAGGGCCACGCGGCCGGGGTCGAGGCCATTCGGGACCTGTTGCGCCACGTCGTGAAGCGGGGTGTGCCCATCCTGTCGCTGTACGCTTTCAGTCGCGAGAACTGGGCCCGCTCGGACGAGGAGGTCGCCGGCCTGTTCGTGCTGCTCGAGGACGCCATCCGCAACGAGACGAACCAGCTCCGCGAGGAGGGCGTCCAGGTGCGTCTGCTGGGGCGCCTCGATGAGCTGCCCGCCGAGACGCGCCGTTCGATCGGCGAGGCGACCGCGGCCACGGCCGGCGGCTCGCGGCTCCTCCTCAATATCGCCTTCAACTACGCCGGGCGGACCGAGCTCGTCGATGCCGTGCGGCGTCTCGTGGCGAGCGGCATCCGGGCCGACGAGATCGACGAATCCGCCATCTCGGCCGCCCTCTACACGGCCGGGATGCCCGATCCGGACCTCGTCATCCGGACCGGCGGCGAGCAGCGCCTCTCGAACTTCCTGATCTGGCAGTCCGCCTACGCCGAGTTCTACTCCTGCTCCGAGCTGTGGCCCGACTTCGGGGCCGTCGCGTTCGACGACGCGCTGCTCGAGTTCGCCCGCCGAACCCGCCGCTTCGGCCGGTAGGGGACCCCGAGATGCTCCGCCAGCGGGCCATCAGCGCGGCGATTCTCGATTCCGCCCCTCGTCGTGGCGCTGATCCTCGGTGGGCCGTGGATCGCGCTCGTGGTCGTCATCGCCGTGGTCCTCGGTTCCATCGAGGTGTTCCGCCTGCTCCAGGCCGCGGGTTACCCGACGATGCCGATCCTTGGCACGGTCTTCGCCGTCTGCGTCGTGATCGACGCGGCGGCCCCGAGCCAGCTGGGTGGCAGCAGCGTCCTGCTGGCCGCGGTCGGCATCGCGATCATCGCCGTCGGGGCGTTCGCCCAGCCCGATCCTCGTGACGGAATGGCCAGCTGGATGGCGACGGCCTTCGGCGGCCTGTACATCGCCCAACTCGGCTTCATCATCCGGCTCGGCACGGCGGTGCCGCCGCTCCCGTCCAACGCCCTCCTGGCACCCCTCGGCGCCGAGCGGGCCTGGATCCTGCTCCTCGTTCTCGGGGTCTGGTCGTACGACACCGGGGCGTACTTCATCGGCAAGCAGTACGGCCGGGAGAAGTTCCTGACGCACCTGTCCGCGTCCAAGACGTACGCCGGCCTGGTCGGCGGACTCGTCGCCGTCACGGTGGTGACCGCGATCATGTCCGTGGCCATCGGCCAGCCGGTCGTCATGGCGCTCCTCCTCGGCCCCCTGATCGGGCTGTCCGCGCAGGCCGGCGACCTCGCCGAGTCGATGCTCAAGCGGGCGGCCGGAGCCAAGGATTCGGGGACGTTGATCCCCGGCCACGGCGGCGTCCTCGACCGCGTCGACTCGTTCCTCTTCGCGGCGCCGGTCGTGACGCTCTATGCCATCGCCCTCGTTCACTGAGCGGTCGGGTCCGCTCGGAGTCGCCCTTCTCGGGTCGACGGGGTCGATCGGTCGGCAGGCCGTCGACGTGCTGGCGGCCCACCCGGATCGCTTCCGCGTCGTCGCCCTGGCTGCCGGCCGTCAGGCGGGCCTCCTCGCCGAGCAGGCGGAGCGGCTGCGGCCGGCCGTGGTGGCCCTCGCGGACGGCGCAGCGGCCGGCCTCGACCTGCCGCCCGGGACGACCCTCGTTCGGGGCGCCACGGCGCTCGACGACCTGGCGACGCGGCCCGACGTCGATCTCGTCGTCATCGGCACGGGCGGTGTCGTCAGCCTCGGCCCCGTGCTGGCGGCGCTCGCGGCGGGCAAGGTCGTCGCCACGGCCAACAAGGAGACCCTCGTCGCCGGCGGCCACCTCGTCATGCCGCTGGCCCGGGCCCGCGCGGCCGAGATCGGCGTCACCAGGCCCGGCGACCCGTTTGCGTCGCCGCTGGCCTGGCTCCGGCCCATCGACTCGGAGCACTCGGCGATCTGGCAGTGCCTGGTCGGGGAACCGCTCGGCGCCATCGCCCGTCTCGTGCTCACGGCCTCAGGCGGACCGTTCCTCGATTCGAGCGACGCCGAACTGGCCGCTGCCACTCCTGCCGATGCGCTTCGTCACCCGACGTGGCGCATGGGCGCCAAGATCACGATCGACTCGGCGAGTCTCGCCAACAAGGGCCTGGAGGTCATTGAGGCACACTGGCTATACGATGTCGCCTACGACGCGATCGATGTCGTCATTCACCCGCAGAGCGTCGTCCATTCGGCCGTCCAGTTCGTCGACGGCTCACTCAAGGCTCAACTCGGCACCCCTGACATGCACCTCCCCATCCAGTTCGCTCTGACCTACCCCGATCGTCTCGCGTCGGCCACCGCCGCGGTCGATCTCGCGGCCATCGGCCGCCTCGACTTCCGGCCGCCGGACGAACGGCGGTTTCCGGCCCTCCGGATCGCTCGCGAGGCCGGCCGGCTCGGCCCCCGCGCGAGCGCCGCGCTGATCGCCGCGGACGACGTGGCGGTCGGGCGCTTCCTCGACGGCACCCTCTCCTTCACCGCGATGCCGCTGCTCCTGGCCGCGGCCGTCGAACGGCACGGGGCACCCGCTGCCACCGATCCTGATTTGGCTGAACTCGTCGATCTCGACGGCGCCGTGCGTCGCGACTTCGCCACGACGTCCTTCGGAGATTCGCACTGATGGCTCTCGTCCAATCCCTGATCACGGTCTTCATCTTCCTGTTCATGCTGGGGGCGCTCGTGATCATTCACGAGCTCGGCCACTTCGTGACAGCCCGCCTGGCGGGTGTTCGCGTGCTCGAATTCGGCGTCGGCTTCCCGCCACGCGCCAAGGTCCTCCGGTCGGAGGGCGAGACGATGTACACCCTCAACTGGCTGCCGATCGGCGGCTTCGTGCGGCTCGAGGGCGAGGACGGCGATTCCGAGGATCCACGCTCGTTCACCCGGGCGCCGCTGCTCACGAAGATGCTGATCCTGATCGCCGGCGTGGCGATGAACCTGCTGTTGGCCTTTGCGATCTTCACGGCGATCTCGTGGCTGCCCGGCAATGCCTGGGGCATCTCCTTCCAGTCGGTCCAGCCGGATTCCCCGGCCGCGACGGTCGGTCTCGTGGCCGGCGACACGATCGTCGCCATCAACGGCACGCACTACGACCAGTTCAACGGCCCCCAGCCGATGGTCGACGAGCTGCGGGCCAACGCGGGTCAGACGGTGACCCTCGGCGTCGTCTCGGCCGCCGGCGACCAGCGCGACCTGACGGTCACGATGCGCGACCCGAGCCAGATCGACGCCGAACACGGCGCCCTGGGCATCTTCAACCTCACCTTCGCCCCGTCGAGCGCGACCTTCACGCGAAGTCCGGTGGACGCGATCGAGATGGGCGCCCAGCGGACTGCGGACGCGTTCCGCCTGATCGCAACCGGGCTCGGCTCGATCGCGGGCTCCATCACGTCCCACCCGACGGAGGCGCCGCCGGCGTCAGGTCCGGTCGGGATCGCGGTCATGGTCGGCGATGTCTTCTGGCAGTCCGGTCTCGTGGCGACGCTGTACCTCGCGGGCATCCTGTCGGCCAATCTCGCGCTCGTGAACATCCTGCCGTTCCCGCCGCTGGACGGCGGCCGGATGCTGATGCTCCTGATCAAGTCCGTGGCCGGCAGTCGCGTCAGCATCCAGGCGGAGCGGCTGACGTACCTCGTCGGCTTCGGCTTCCTGTTCGCATTCCTGATCTGGATCACGTACTTCGACATCGCGAGAATCGGCGGCGTGGTCCAATGACGGAAGCCGGAGCCCGGGCGAGGAGTCCCGAGGCCGGCCCCGCAGGAGGCGCCGCTCGATGATCGACTCAGGTCTCCGGCCGAGCCGCCGCCACACGGTGACCGTCGACGTCGGCGGGATCCCCGTCGGCAGCGAACATCCGATCGTCGTCCAGTCGATGACGAACACGGACACGGCCGACCCGAACGCGACGGCGCTCCAGGTGGCGCAGCTGGCCCACGCGGGCAGCGAGCTCGTGCGGATCACCGTCAACACCGAGGCAGCCGCCGCGGCCGTGCCGGAGATCGTCAAACGGGTTCGCGGCCTGGGCGTGGACGCCCCGATCATCGGCGACTTCCACTACAACGGCCACCTGCTGCTGACGAAGTACCCGGAGACCGCCAGGCTCCTCGCCAAGTACCGCATCAACCCGGGCAATGTCGGGGCCAAGCGGCACGACGAGCACTTCCAGACGATCGTCCGGGTCGCCATCGAGAACGACAGGCCGGTCCGGATCGGGGTCAACTGGGGCTCGCTGGACCAGCAGCTCCTGACCGAGCTCATGGACGAGAACGCCCGCCTGGCGGAGCCGGTCGATTCGCGCGAAGTCCTCATCGAGGCGATGCTCCAGAGCGCGCTCCGCTCGGCGGACCTCGCCGAGGCAACGGGTCTCGGGCACGATCGGATCATCATCTCGGCCAAGGTCTCCGGCGTCCGCGACCTCGTCGACGTCTACCGCCGGCTCGCGGCGCGGACCGACCTGCCGCTCCATCTCGGCCTGACCGAGGCCGGCATGGGCTCGCGGGGGATCATCGGCTCGACGGCCGGGCTCTCGATCCTGCTCAACGAGGGGATCGGCGACACAATCCGGGTCTCGCTCACGCCGGCGCCGGGCGGCGCCCGGACCGAAGAGGTCGAGGTCGCCCAGCAGATTCTCCAGTCGCTCGGCCTGCGGAGCTTCCTGCCGCAGGTCTCGGCCTGCCCCGGTTGCGGCCGGACGACCTCCACGTTCTTCCAGGAGATGGCCCGCGACATCCAGGGCTACCTGCGCGATCAGATGCCGGTCTGGAAGGAGCGCCACCCCGGCGTCGAGGATCTCGCCGTGGCTGTGATGGGCTGCGTGGTCAACGGACCCGGTGAATCGAAGCACGCCAACATCGGGATCAGCCTGCCGGGCACGTTCGAGGAGCCCGTGGCGCCCGTCTTCATCGACGGCCAGCTCTCGGAAACGCTGCGCGGGGAGGGGATCGTGCCGCGATTCCTGACCATCCTCGACGAGTACGTCGAGCGCCGCTATCCCGCCTCGGGCAGCCAGGTGGAGGTGCCCGCCACGGTCTGACGGCTCGCCCCACGCCGCGTCGCCGATGACCCGCCGGGCGTCCGCGGGCGCTGTGACGTGCCCGTCGCGTTGAGGCGAATCCGGGCTCCGGTGTATACTCCGCCGGTAACCTGATCGGCCGCCTCTTGACGTGGGTGACCCCCACGTTTCTTTTTTGACCGGCCGGTCTGCAGCAACCAGGAGGCGCTTCGTGAGTCGAGACTTCGTCGGCGCGCTCCTCCAGCTGAACGCAGAGAAGCAGGTCCCGCGGGAACAGCTCATCCGGACGGTCGAGGAGGCGATTCAATCCGCCTATCGTCGCGTCGCCGGCGATGAGGACATCCACGTCCGGATCGACGCCGAGACCGGCAAGATCCGCGTCTTCCGGGCCCGCCGGGTCGTCTCCGAGATCGAAGATCCCGCCACGGAGATCGCGGTCGAGGACGCTCGCCGCTTCGATCCCACGGCCGAGCTCGGGGATCTCGTCGAGACGGAGCAGCTCGACCAGGAAGCCTTCGGCCGAATCCACGCCCAGACGGCCAAGCAGGTCGTCCTGCAGCGCCTCCGCGAGGCGGAGCGCGACGTCGTCTTCGACCAGTTCGCGAGCCGCGAAGGCGAGATGATCAACGGCACGGTCAATCGCGTCGAGCCGCGGGCCATCATCCTCGACGTCGGCAAGAACGTGGAAGCGATCCTCGCCACCACGGAGCAGAGCCCGGCCGAGCACTACCGCATCGGCCAGAACGTCAAGGCCTACGTCCTGGAGGTCCGCCGCACGACGCGCGGCCCCCAGATCTACGTCAGCCGGACCCACAAGGGCTTCCTGCGTCGACTCTTCGAGATGGAAGTCCCGGAGATCCACGCGGGTACGGTCGAGATCAAGGCGATCGCCCGGGAATCCGGCAGCCGCTCCAAGGTGGCCGTCGCGTCGCGCCAGGACGGGCTCGATCCGGTCGGCGCCACGGTCGGCCAGCGCGGCGCGCGGGTCCAGGCGGTCGTCGCCGAGCTCGGTGGCGAGAAGATCGACGTCATCCCGTGGAGCGACGATCCCGCGGTCTTCGTGGCGAATGCGCTCAGCCCGGCCCAGGTGATCAACGTCACGATCGACGAGGAGCACCGCATCGCCAACGTGACCGTCCCCGAACGGATGCTGTCGCTGGCGATCGGGCGTGAGGGCCAGAATGCCCGCCTCGCGGCAAAGCTGACGGGCTGGCGGATCGACATCCGGAGCGACGTCTCGGTCGCGGAAGCGGCGCGCGTCGCCGCCGAAGAGCCCGTGGCGGCGATGGCTGCCGCGGAAGCCGCTCCGGCGGCCGAGGGCGCCACGCCGCCCGTCACGGTGAAGCCGACGCGGACCAGGGTCGCTGCAGCAGCCGCTGCCGAGACTCCGACGGCTGCCGTGGCCGAAGCCGCGACGGATGGCCCGGCGGCCAAGCCGGCCTCAGCCGCGAAGCCGGCCCCGGGCGCAAAGACGGCCCCGGCCGCGAAGCCGGCAAAGGGGACCGTCGCGAAGGCCGCGGCCACTGGCGCCGATTCCGCGCCGGCCGCCGATTCCGCGCCGGCCGCGATCGCAACGCCGACCGCGAAGCCCGCCAAGGCGGCCGCGAAGGCCAAGGCCATTCCGGCCGTTGACTCCGACGCCGCTCCCGCCGCCAGGCCCGCGAAGGCGGCCCCGAAGGCCAAGCCGGCCGCCGCGGCAACCTCGGACGATTCGGCAGAATCGAAATCGGCAGCCCCGGTCGTGACCGAATCAGCGGCCGAGGCCCCAAAGAAGTCACGAGCCCGCAAGGCCGTTGCCGAAGAGGTGTCCTCGTAGGCGCCGCGGCGGACGCCGGCCGTCAGCGTCGGTACCCGACGCGAACCTGCGTTGCCTGCCGGACCAGCCGGCAGAAGCGCGATCTCGTACGGGTGGTCCGCCAGCCTGACGGCACGGTCGTCATGGACGCCACGGGGCGAGTCGCCGGCAGGGGGGCCTACCTCTGCGCCGACGGCAGCTGCTGGACGGCGGCCCTGGCGCGCGGAACCCTCCAGCGGGCGCTGGAGACGCCGCTGCCGGCGGAGCTCCGCGAGCACCTCGAGGCCGGGGCGCGGACAATGATGATGAACAGGACGAACATGACCGGCGACGGTCACGAAGGAGACACGATTGGCCAGGAGTAGAAGCGGAACCCGCGGCCGCCGAGGCCCGCGCAAGCCGCCGCGACGCGACGGCAGCGGCGTTCCGTCGGCGGCCGTCCAGGTGGCGGACCCGCGTGAGCGTGGCGCGATCGAGCTGCCCGCGACGATCACCGTCAAGGACCTCGCCGCGGCACTGAGCGTCAATCCGGCCGACGTGATCCGCGAACTGATCAAGAGCGGCATCTTCGCCAGCATCAACCAGTTGATCGACCGCGATACGGCGTCGCTGGTGGCGGGCGAGCTCGGCTACGAGGTCGCGGAGCCGTCCGGTTCCGGCGTGACGAGCGCCGTCTCCGAGGGCGGGGTCGACGCACCCGTGCCCGAGGCGACCAAGGAGATCCTCTTCGAGGAGGACGACCCGGCCGATCTCGTGACCCGTGCCCCGATCGTGACCGTCATGGGCCACGTCGACCATGGCAAGACGAGCCTGCTCGACGCGATCCGGACGACCGAGGTCGCGGCCGGCGAGCGTGGCGGCATCACCCAGCACATCGGCGCCAGCGAAGTCGTCCGCGGCGATCGCCGCATCGTCTTCCTCGACACGCCGGGTCACGAGGCGTTCACGGCCATGCGCGCCCGCGGCGCCCGCGTCACGGACATCGCCGTGGTCGTCGTGGCCGCCGACGACGGCGTCATGCCCCAGACCCTCGAAGCGATCGACCACGCCCGCGCCGCGAAGGTGCCGATCATCATCGCGCTGAACAAGATGGATCGGCCGGAGGCCAACCCGGACCGCGTCAAGAACGAGCTGTCCGAGGCGGGCGTCATCGTCGAGGAGTACGGCGGCGACGTGCCGCTCGTGCCCGTGTCGGCCCGCGCCCGGACCGGCCTCGAGGACCTCATGGACATGGTCCTGCTCGTGGCCGACCTCGAGGATCTCAAGGCGAACCCCAAGCGCCCCGCCGTCGGCACGATCGTCGAAGCACAGCTCGACAAGGGCCGTGGTCCGGTCGCGACTGCGCTCGTCCAGACCGGCACGCTCCGTGTCGGCGACACGATCGTCGTCGGGTCGACCTACGGCAAGGTCCGCGCCCTGGAGAACGACAAGGGCAAGCGAGTGCCCAAGGCCGGGCCGTCGACCGCCGTGGTGGTCCTCGGACTCGCGGACGTCCCCGAAGCGGGCGACATCCTGCGCGTCGTGGCGGACGAGAAGATCGCCCGGACGATGGTGGAGCAGCGCAAGGCGGCCTCGGGCGCCCGCGGTGGCGACCTCGGTGGCCGGGCCACGCTCGAAGACCTGTATCGGCAGATCCAGACCGGCCAGACGAAGGAACTCCGGATCATCCTGAAGGCCGACGTGTCGGGTTCCCTCGGGGCCATCGAGCACGCGCTCGAGCAGCTTTCGACGGACGAGGTCCGGATCAACATCCTCCACGAGGGTGCGGGCGACGTCACGGACAACGACATCCTCCTCGCATCGGCATCGGATGCGATCGTCGTGGGCTTCAACACCCGCCTCGCCGACACGGCTCGCCGGACGGCCGAGACCGAAGGCGTGGACGTCCGCCTCTACGACATCATCTACAAGCTCACGGACGACATCGAAGCGGCCCTCAAGGGCCTCCTCGAGCCCGAAGTGATCGAGGTGATCGAGGGTCGGGCGGAAGTCCGCCAGATCTTCCGCGTCGGCAAGAGCACGGTCATCGCCGGCTGCTACGTCACGGACGGCCGGATCGTCCGCAGCGGAGCCCGCGTCTACCGCGGCGGCAAGGTCGTGGCGACCGACCGGATCGAGTCACTGCGGCGCTTCCGCGATGACGTTCGCGAGGTCCAGGCCAACTTCGAGTGCGGCATCGGGCTCGCCAACTACCACGACCTGGTCGAAGGCGACATCATCGAGTGCTTCTCCTCGCAGACGATCAGTCGCGCCGCGTCGGCCTGACCCGGGTGTCCGGGGCCAGTGACCGTCGATCGCACCTGAGCCGATCGAGATGAGCCAGCGGACCGACCGCATCGACGAGCTGTTCCGCCAGGAGATCGGCCAGTTGCTGGCGAAGGAAGTGGCGGATCCCGGCGTCGGGTTTGCCACGGTCACCGACGTCGAAACCTCCACGGACCTCGCGCATGCCCGCGTCTGGGTCAGCGTGATCGGCTCCCCCGAGGAACGGCAGCGGACGATCGAGGCGCTCCAGCGGGCGATGCCGTTCATCCGGCGCGAGCTCGGCAAGCGCCTCCGGCTCCGCCGGATCCCGCAGTTCAGCGTCCGGCTCGACGAGTCCATCGAGCGTGGCAGCCGGGTGATCCAGATCCTCAACGAACTGGAGGCCGGCCTCGATCCGACCGAGGCCCCGGATGGGGAATCGCTGCCCACGCCCGCCCCGCGCCTGCCGCATGAGGGCGATGCGCCACTCGAGGCGATGCTGGCCGCCCTCGCGCCACCATCGTCCGGCAAGGGCCGCCGCTCCGGCCCCGGCGGGAGCTCCGCCAGGAACTCCGGTGGCCGCGGCCGCCCGGGCGCCGATTCGGCCGCCCGGGGCACGCCGGCGAGCGCCGTGGGTCCGGGGAGTGGGAAGTCCAACCGGCACCGCGGCGACCGCCCGATCGGCAAGTCCGGCAAGGCCGGCGCCGGCGGTTCCGGCGGTTCCGGTGGCTCCGGTGGCTCTCGCGGCTCCGGTCCGTCTGGGCCACGCGGCGGCAGGGGCGCGCCGTCATGACGAGCGAGCTCCAGCGCTACGCCGAGGCCGTTCCGGACGGCGTCGTCGAGGCCATCCGCACGGCCCGCCGGATCGTCGCGATCAGCCACGAGAACCCCGATGGCGACACGCTGGGCGCGACGCTCGCCCTGGCCACGATCGTCGAGCAGGCGGGCGGCGGTCATGTCACGCCGATCTGCGCGGATCAGCCACCGCGCCTCTACGACTTCCTGCCCGGTATCGAACGGTTCCGCACGGATCCCGAACCGACCGTTGCCTACGACCTCCTCGTGCTCTCCGATTGCGGGTCGCTCGATCGGGCGGGCGCCGTCTACGATCGCCACCGGGCCCTGTTCGAGCGCCTGCCGCGGGTCATGATCGATCACCACATCTCGAATGACGCCGCCGGACCGACCGACTGGATCGATCCGCTGGCGGCCGCGACCTGCGAGATGACCGCCCTGCTCGCCGTGCGCCTCGGCGTGCCGCTCGACGCGGCCGGTGGGGCCCTCGCGACGAACCTCATCTCCGGCATCGTCATGGACACGGCGACGTTCGCCCATCCGAACGCCACGCCGAGGACGCTGACCGTGGCCGCGGCCCTCGTCGCCGCCGGAGCGCCCTTGAGCGAGACGTCGCGACGGTTCTACCGGTCCAAGCCGACGTCGCAGCTCCGCCTGTTCGGCCGGGTCCTCGATCGGCTCCAGGCCTCATCCGGCGGGGCCGTCATCTGGTCGACACTGAAAGACGACGACTTCCTGGCGGCCGACGCCCGGCCGAGCGAATCCGAAGGCATCATCGATCTCCTCTCGCAGTCCGAGACGGCCGAGGTCGCGATCCTCTTCAAGGAGGCGGCCGGCGGAACGCGCGTGAGCGTCCGGACGAAGCCCGGCGGGGTCGACGCCACGGTGCTCACGGGGCTGTTCGGGGGCGGCGGCCACGCCCGAGCCGCGGGCGCGACGGTCAATCACCCGCTGGATGCCGCTCGCGCGCTCGTCCTGGCTGAGGCCGAGCGGCTCGCTGCCGCGGTCGTTCGCTGAGCCGCGGCGCCGCTCCACCACGGGGCCCCGGGCTGGACGGGATTCTCATCCTTGCGAAGCCGGCGGGACCGACGTCGCACGACATGGTCGCCCTCGTCCGGCGCCTGTCGGCGACGAAGCGCGTCGGTCATGGCGGCACGCTCGATCCGTTCGCGGCCGGCGTCCTGCCGCTGTATCTCGGCCGTGCCACGCGGGTCGTGGAATACCACCTGCGCGACGACAAGCGGTACCGGGCGACGATCTGCTTCGGGGCGACCTCCACGACGGACGATCTCGAGGGCGAGCTCACGCCGGTCGATGGCCCACCGCCGGATCGCGTCGCGGTCGAGGCGGCCCTGGCGGCGTTCCGTGGCCCGATCGAACAGGTACCCCCGTCGTACAGCGCGATCAAGGTCGCCGGCCGCCGCGCCTATGCCATGGCCCGGGCCGGCGAGCAGCCGGTGCTGAAGGCCCGCCAGGTCACGATCCACTCCATCGATCTGGTCGAGTGGGACGGGAGCGATCCCGAGCGTCCGTTCGCGATCGTCGACATCCGCTGCTCCGCGGGCACCTACATCCGGGCCATCGCGCGCGACCTTGGAGCCGTGCTCGGCAACTCGGCGTACCTCGGGGCCCTCGTACGGACGGCGAGCGGCCCCTTCGGCCTGGACGACGCGGTTCCCCTCGAAACGGCTCGCGCGGCCGCCAACACGGGTCGAGAGGCGTTCGCGGCGCTCCTGCTGCCGGTTGACGCCGGCCTCGACGCGATGCCCGCCGTGGTGCTGACCCCGGCCGAGATCGAGGCCGTGGTTCGCGGCCAGTTCATCAAACCGGCCGGCTGGCGGGCCGACCCGGCGGCGGATGCCGGGTACCGGCTCCTCGACGACGCGGGCGCCCTCGTGGCCGTCGCTGCCGTCCGTGGCGGACGGCTGGCCCCGGACAAGGTTCTGCGCGACGGGCAGGGGACCGCGGGCGCAGCCAGGGCCGGGGCCGCGGCTGGCGGCGAGTCGGGCGCCACGGGCACCGGGTCCGCCGTGGATGCGGATTTTGATGCGGGCCCGAACCGGGTCGCAGCCAAGGCCACGCTCGAGACGGCGCAGCAGCGGCGCGACCGCCGACTCACGGCCAGCCGCCACATCGACGGCCTCGCGGCGCTGCGGCCCGACGACGGCCCGCTGTTCGTCGCGGTCGGCGTGTTCGACGGCCTGCACCGTGGCCACCGCTACCTGCTCGACCACCTCCGGGCCGAGGCGGCTCGCCGGTCAGCCCGGGCGACCGTGATCACGTTCGACGCGCACCCCGAGGAGATCCTGCTCGGCAAGGCGCCGCCGATTCTCGTGGATCCGGCCGAACGCCTCGTCCGGCTCGGCGACGCCGGCATCGAATTGACGGTCGTCCAGCCGTTCGACCTCGCCCTGCGGATGACGCCGTTCGAGGCGTTCGTGGCGATGATCCGGGAACGGACCGCGCTCGCGGGCTTCCTGATGACGCCCGATGCGGCGTTCGGGCACGAACGCGGCGGCACGCCGGCAGCCCTCGCCGCGCTCGGCCAATCCGCAGGCTTCGAGGTGGTCGTCGTCCCGCCGTTCGACATCGCTGGCCGCCAGGTTCGCAGCGCCGACATCCGCCGGCGCATCGCGGCGGGCGAGCTGGCCGTGGCGGCCGAGTTGCTGGGGCGGCCGGTTGCCGTGGCGGGTGAGATCCGCCGGACCCCTGGCGATCCCGCGCTCAGCCTCCGGTTTCCGCTGCCGGTGGCCCTGCCGCCGGCGGGCCGCTACGCCGTCGAGATCGAGCCGGCCTGGAAGCCCGACGTGCGGCGTGGCCCGGTCGTGCCCGGCACGGCACTCATCCGGAACGGCGAATCGGGCGCGGAGCCGTCGATCGAGCTCTCCGCCGATGAGGCCCTGCCGCCCGTCGACCGGCTGCGTGTCTCGTTCCTGGGCCCCGGGCACGACTGATCCGGGGCGCCGGGCGGCCTGGCGGCGCGACCGGAGCTGGCTGGGTGGCTGAACGCCACATGTTCATTTGGGCCGCTTCACCGGCGTTGGCAAGTCTCGATGACCGGATTCGGGACGTCAGGCGATGCGCTCTGGCAGGCCTTGCACACCCGATGTGCATCCGCGTCCGGAAGCCGAGTCATCGAGGAATCATCGCTCGCGGGCGCGTTCGTTCGAGATCAAATGAACATGTGGCGTGCAAGCCCAGGCGCTTCGGGCGTCTACGGGTCGACCGCGCCGCCCGGGCGCGATCCGGAAGCGCATTGGCACCGGACGCTACTCGCTGAGCTCGTGGCGGTCGAACCGGTCCGACGAGCCCGTCGGGCGCCAGCCGAGCTGCTCCTTCGCCGCCGAGGTGTCGCGCCAGCGCGGCCAGTTCTCGGAGATGGCGTCGAAGACGCCGTACCGGATCGACTCGGGCGCCTGCAGGCACGCGTCGACCATCGCCACGGCATCGGCCTGGGCAAGGTAGCCCGGGAAGTGGCGGATCAGCGTCGGGCGGTCGCCACGCAGCACGGCTCCCGACCGAATCACGATCACCTGCATGCCGTGGTGGTCCGAGAAGTAGCGGCCGACGTGCTCCGTGAACAGCTTGGCCACGGCATAGGGGCTGTCGGGCCGCGGCGGCGTGTCCTGGTCCAGGAGCGGCCAAGATTCGAGCCCATCCCATTCGCCACGCGCAAGTCGGCCGTACGGCAGCGAGTCGTCCCACTCCCAGCCGCACATCGTGGAACCACTCGACATCTGGACGAAGCGCGGGACGCCGGCCTCCTGGGCGGCCCGGAAGACGTTGAGCGTGCCGATGGCCGTCACGGCCACCTGGTCGTCCCAGTCGCCGTCGTTCACGGACACGCCGAGATGCAGCACCGCGTCAACGCCGCGGAAGGCGGGCCGGATGGCATCGAGGTCGGTGATCGAGGCCGTCGTGTACGGAATTCCCTCGACAGGATGGCGGCTCAGGCCCCGAAAGTCGTAGCGGTCGCCGAGGTCGCGCAGCACCAGCCCGCCGTACAGGCCGCTGGCGCCGGTGACGAGGACAGTCGGCTTGGACACGGCGATTCTCCTCGGGGGATGGGGTGGGGGATTTGCCCGGTCGGGCGAAGCCTGCTACGATCCGCCCGCTAAAGAGACAGATTGTTTCAGCATAGACAGATCGTGCATCGGAGGATCGAGTGCCGCTGGCGGCGGAAACGAAGCAGACGCTGATTGCGGAATACGCCATCGTGGATGGCGACACCGGCTCCCCGGAAGTCCAGGTTGCCCTCCTGACGGAGCGGATCAAGGACCTGACGGGGCATCTGCGCAGCTATCCCAAGGATCATCATTCACGCCGCGGCCTCCTCAAGCTCGTCGGCCAGCGCCGTCGTCTTCTCGCCTACCTGGTGAAGAAGGACAACACGCGCTACCGAGCCGTGATCACTCGGCTCGGTCTTCGCCGCTAGCGAACGTCGCCTTCGCCCCGGTACCCATCCGGGGCTCCGCGCCTGACGCGTCCGGCCGGCCAGTCCAACGGGCCCTAAATCCTCCTCCTGCACGTGCTGCAAGGAGGCCACTTCTCGTGTCTCAAGTCTTCGAGACGCAATTTCACGGTCGGACCCTGACGATCGAGACGGGCAGGATCGCCCGGCTTGCCGGGGGCTCCGTCACCCTTCGCTACGGCGACACCATGGTCCTCGGCACCGCCAATCGCGCCGAGCCGCGCCCGGGGCTCGACTTCTTTCCCCTCACGGTCGACTTCGAAGAGCGCATGTACGCCGCCGGCAAGATCCCGGGCGGCTTCATCAAGCGCGAGGCACGTCCGTCCGAGGCGGCCATTCTCGCCGCTCGCCTGACGGACCGGCCGATCCGGCCGCTCTTCCCCGAGGGCTACAAGGACGACGTCCAGCTGGTCATCACGGTCCTCTCGACCGACCAGGAGAACGACCCGGACATCCTCGGCACCATCGCCGCTTCGGCTGCGCTGACGATCAGCGAGATCCCGTTCCAGGGTCCGGTCGCGGCCGTGCGCATCGGCCGCATCGGCGGCGAGTTCGTCGTGAACCCGACCTACAGCCAGCTCGATGAGTCCGAGCTCGACCTCGTCGTCTCGGGCACCCGCGACGCGATCATGATGGTCGAGGCGGGCGTCAAGCTCCTGCCGGAAGCCGTCATGGCCGAGGCCATCCTCTTCGGCCACCGCGCGCTCCAGCCGCTCATCGACCTCCAGGAGGAGCTCCAGAAGGCGGTCGGCAAGGCCAAGCTGCTGCCGTACCTCGAACCCGGCACCGAGTCCGTGCTCGACTTCGTCAAGGCCTTCAAGGCCGGCGAGTTCGTCGTGGTGGACGTCGAGACGACCGGCCGCGATCCCAAGATGGCCGACCTCGTCGAGGTCGCGGCCGTCAAGATCAAGAAGGGCAAGATCACCGACCGCTGGTCCACCCTGGTCAATCCGGGCCGGACGATCATCGGGCACCAGATCCACGGCCTGACGGATCGCGACGTCAAGGACGCCCCGACGCCCGGCGAGGCAGGCAAGCAGTTCCTCAAGTTCGCCGGTGACGCCACCGTCGTCGGCCACAACGTCGGCTTCGATCTCGGCTTCCTCGAGGAGGCCATCGGCGGCGGTCACCGCTTCGCCTACGGCACCTACCTCGACACCCTGGTCCTGACCCGTGAAGCCTTCCCGGACCTCGATGCCTACAAGCTCGGCGACGTGGCGCGGTTCTTCGACATCCCGCTCGAGCAGAGCCACCGGGCGCTGCCGGACGCCGAAGCGACGGCGAAGCTGCTGATCGGCCTCGGTGAGGACCTCAGCAACCGGATCGAGACGCTGCGCGAGGGCATCACGGTCTCGATTCACGCCTACAAGTTCCCGGCCGAGGATCCCAAGGGGTTGCTCAATGCCGCGAAGCGCCAGGCGCGAGTCGGCAAGAACCTGTTCAACCTCGTCCACAAGAAGACTGTTCGCGAGCTCGTCCTCAGCGAGGGCGTCCGGATGGACGGCCGCGGCCTGACCGAGCTGCGGCCGATCACGGTCGAAGTCGGCCTCGTGCCCCGGGCGCACGGCTCCGGCCTGTTCACCCGCGGTGAGACGCAGGCG
Organism: uncultured Chloroflexia bacterium; assembly: GCA_963716375.1. Taxonomy (GTDB): domain Bacteria; phylum Chloroflexota; class Limnocylindria; order Limnocylindrales; family CSP1-4; genus VGPE01. The sequence goes on from OY970306.1 coordinate 1,486,641, forward strand.
CTGACGGTCGCCACGCTCGGCTCGTCCTCGGACGTCCAGCGCATCGACACGATCAGCCCGCGCACCGAGAAGCGCTACCTGCACCACTACAACATGCCCCCGTACTCGACGGGCGAGAACAAGCCGATGCGCGGTCCCGGCCGGCGCGAGATCGGCCACGGCAATTTGGCCGAGCGAGCGCTCATCCCGGTTCTGCCGAGCGCCGAGGAGTTCCCGTACGTGATCCGGCTCGTGTCGGAATGCGTCACGTCGAACGGCTCGACGTCGATGGCCTCGACCTGCGGCTCGACGCTGGCGCTCATGGACGCCGGCGTGCCGATCAAGGCACCGGTCGCCGGCGCGGCGATGGGCCTGATCAGCGGGCCGAACGGCACGTTCGCGGTCCTGACGGACATCCTCGGCAAGGAGGACTCGTTCGGGGACATGGACTTCAAGGTGACCGGCACGCGGGACGGCATCACCGCCCTGCAGATGGACATCAAGGTCCAGGGCATCAGCGAGGCGATCATCCGCGACGGCCTCAAGCAGGCCCTGGCGGCCCGCCTCGAGATCCTCGACAAGATGACCGAGGTCATGCCGGAAGCCCGGACGGGGATGAGCGACTTTGCGCCGCGCATCACCACGATCAAGATCAACCCCGAAAAGATCCGCGAGATCATCGGCAAGGGTGGCTCGATGATCCGCAAGATCCAGGAGGAGACCGGCACCGAGATCAACGTCGAGGACGACGGCTCGGTCGAGATTGCGGCGGTCTCCGGCGAGAACGCCCGCAAGGCCATCCAGTGGATCGAAAGCCTGACCCGCGACGTCGAGGTCGGTTCGCTCTACCTCGGCAAGGTCACCCGGATCATGACCTTCGGCGCGTTCGTCGAGATCCTGCCGGGCAAGGAAGGCCTCGTCCGGATCGGCGAGCTGGCCGACTACCACGTCCCGACCGTCGAGGACGTCGTGTCCGTCGGCGACGAGGTCATGGTGGTGGTCACCGAAGTCGACCGCCAGGGCCGGATCAACCTCTCGCGCAAGGCGGCCATGCAGCGCCACCTCGCCAAAGAGCCGGTCTAACCTCGGAAACCTCGGACCGATGGGGTCGCGGGAGCTCCCCCTCGGACCTCGGTGAGCGAGCAATAGTTGATTGGGGAGGTTGCCCTTTCGGGTGACCTCCCCACCGTTTGCGCGGCCCTTTGCCGATCGGTTGAGGGTCGGAGCGCTGGTATACTCGGGCCGTGCCCGGAACCAGCCACAGTGGAGAGACCACCGGGATGCCTTCCCGTCCCCTGACCGTGGCGGTCGTCGGTGCCACCGGCGTCGTCGGTCGGACGATGATCCAGGTCCTGATCGAACGCGAATTCCCGCTCGGGGAGATTCGCCTGCTCGCGTCCGGGCGCGCCCCGGGCCGGACGGTCGAGATCGGCGGCCGCGAGCATGCCGTCGGCGAAGCGACGCCGCAGGCCTTCCATGGGGTCGACATTGCCCTGTTCTCAGCCGGCGCGGAGACCTCGCGCCACCTCGCGCCGCTGGCCGTGGAGCACGGGGCCGCGGTCGTCGACAACTCGAATGCGTGGCGGATGGAGCCCGCTGTGCCGCTCGTCGTCAGCCAGGTCAACCCGGATGACGCGGCGAGCCACGAAGGGATCATCGCCAATCCGAACTGCTCCACGATGCAGCTCGCGCCGCTTCTCATGGCCCTGCGGGACTCGGTCGGCCTCGAGCGCGTCGTGGTGGACACCTACCAGTCCGTCTCAGGCAGCGGCGGCGAGGCGGTCGCCGAGCTCGAAGAGCAGATCCGCGCGCACGCCGCCGGCCGGCCCAAGGAGGTCGCCGTCTACCCGCACCCGATCGCCTTCAACGCCATCCCGGAGATCGACATCTTTCTCGAGAACGGCTATAGCCGCGAGGAATGGAAGGTCGTGACCGAGAATCGGAAGATCCTGCACCTGCCGGACCTGCGGATCTCCTGCACGGCCGTTCGGATCCCCGTGTTCTTCGCCCATTCGGAGGCGGTCCACGTCGAGACGAAGGAGCCGCTCACGCCGGAGCGGGCGCGCGAGCTCTTCGCCGCGGTGCCGGGCGTGATCGTCCAGGACGACCCGGCGAACCACGTCTATCCGCTGGCCACGGAGGCGACGGGTCAGGACGAGATCTTCGTCGGGCGTGTGCGCCGCGATCCGTCCATCGACGATGGCCGGGGCCTCGCGTTCTGGATCGTCAGCGACAACGTCCGCAAGGGCGCCGCGACGAACGCCGTCGAGATCGCCGAATTGCTCGTGGCTCGAGACTGGCTCGCCCCGGCCGCCCAACGTGCGGCAGGCGCCGCCGGTCCGGGTGGCTCCGGCGCCCCGATCGCCAGAGGGGCGATGTGACCGACGCCGAGCGCCGCGACGCGCTCGAGCAGATCGCGACCGAGGTCCGGGTCTGCGATCGCTGCCGCCTCCACGAGACCCGCCAGCGGGCCGTGCCAGGGGAGGGGAACCCGGCGACCGAGGTGCTCTTCGTCGGCGAGGCACCCGGCCAGAACGAGGATCGCGAAGGCCGGCCGTTCGTCGGCGCCGCGGGCTCCTTCCTGACCGAGTTGCTCGGCTCCGTCGACTGGCGTCGCGACGAGGTCTTCATCACGAACGTCGTCAAGTGCCGGCCCCCTGGCAATCGCGACCCGGAGCCCGACGAGATCGCGGCCTGTGCGCCCTATCTCGCCCGCCAGATGGCAGCCCTCGACCCGGCGCTCGTCGTGACCCTCGGGCGGCATTCGCTGGGCCGCTTCATGCCGGGCGCGCGGATCGGCCAGGCCCACGGGACGACCCGGCCGATCGAGACGGAGATGGGCCCCTCGGACGCCCTCGTCTTCGCGATGTACCACCCGGCGGCGGCGCTCCACCAGGGCTCGCTCCGCCAGACCCTCCTCGACGACATGCAAACGGTCCCGGCCGCGCTGCTGGCGGCGCGCGACCGGCGAGAGCGGCTCGCCCTGGAGCGCGAGGCTGCCGCGGGCTTCGCCGAGGACGGCGGGCTCGAATCCGCTGCCGCATTCGACGGCGCGGAAGTCCTCGAGGCGAACGTGGCCGACGTCGTTGGCGCCGAGGCCGAGCCAGCCGAGGTCGAGACGGCCTCGCTCATGGCGCCGCTCACGCCCCCAGCCGCACCGGCCGAACTGGCCGTCACGACCGAACCGGGCGCGGCGGCCGTCGAGCCGCTGGCCATCGCCCCCGAAATCGAAGAAGTCGAACCGATCCCAGTCGTTGACGCGCCGCCCCGGCCCTTCGCCCCGCTGACCGCCGCACCGTCGGTCGCAACCCTGCCCTCGCTGGAAGCCGATCCGTCGGCCGACCAGCTCACCTTGTTCTAACCCGTCAGGAAACTCTCAACCACATGCCAGATACCAGTAATCCGCTTCGCATCATCCCGCTCGGCGGGGTGGGCGAAATCGGCAAGAACATGTACGTCTTCGAGTACGGCGACGACATCGTCGTCATCGATTGCGGTCTCATGTTCCCCGACGAAGAGATGTTCGGGATCGACCTCGTCATCCCCGACGTCACCTACCTGAAGGAGCGCCGCGCCAACGTGCGCGCGTTCCTCATCACCCACGCCCACGAGGACCACGTCGGCGCCCTGCCGTACGTCCTGCCCGAATTCCCGGGCGTGCCGGTCTATGCCTCGACCCTCGCCCGCGGCCTCCTTGGCAACAAGATCAAGGAGCACCGCCTCCACAACAACCCGCTGCTCGCCCTCGATCCGGGCGACGAGATCACGATCGGACCGTTCACCGTCCTGCCGTTCCGGGTCGGCCATTCGATCCCGGATGCGATGGGCATCGCCCTCCGAACGCCGGTCGGCGTCGTCGTCCACACCGGCGACTTCAAGTTCGACCACACCCCGGTGGACGGCAAGCTCTCCGATTTCCACATCCTCGCCAAGCTCGGCGAGGAGGGCGTGGCCTGCCTCCTCTCGGACTCGACGCGCGCCGAGAACCCGGGCTACACCCCGTCGGAGCGAACGGTGGGCGAGGCCTTCCGCGAGATCATGGAGCCGCTCGACGGGCGGGTGATCGTCGCCACCTTCGCCAGCAACATCGCGCGCATCCAGCAGGTCCTCGATGCGGCCGCGTCGTTCGATCGCAAGGTGGCCGTCATCGGCCGCTCGATGGAGCAGAACTTCCGGATCGCCAGCGATCTCGGCTACCTGAAGTACCCGCCGTCGCAGATCGTGACCAAGGAACAGATCAAGTCGATCCCCGACAACCAGCTGGTGATCGCGACCACGGGCGCCCAGGGCGAACCGATGGCCGGTCTCGCGCGGATGGCGAACCGGGATCACCGCTTCGTCGAGATCCAGCCCGGCGACACGGTCATCGTCAGCGCCAGCCCGATCCCCGGCAACGAGGAATACGTCTCGCGCACGATCGACAACCTCTTCAAGGCCGGGGCCAACGTCTTCTATCACACGATCAAGCGCGCGCACGTCTCCGGACATGCGAGCCAGGAAGAGCTGAAGCTGATGCTCGGCCTGACCAAGCCGAGGTACTTCATCCCGATGCACGGCGAATTCCGGATGCAGGTCCAGCATGGCCGGCTGGCCATCGAGACCGGTGTCGCCCCGGAGAACGTCTTCATCATCGAGAACGGCATGCCGATCGAGATCTTCGAGGACGGCTCGGCCCGGCGCGGCGCTCCGGTGCCCGCGGGCTACGTCTACGTCGACGGCCTGTCCGTGGGCGAGGTCGGCGAAGTCGTCCTCCGCGACCGCCGGGCCCTCGCCAACGACGGCATGTTCATGGTCGTGGTCACGGTCGACAAGCAGACCGGCAACGTCGTCGGCCGGCCCGAGATCATCACCCGCGGCTTCGTGCCCGGCAATGAGAAGGACCCGATGATGGAGCCCGCGATCGAGCGGATCATCGCCTCGATCGAGAATCCCGGCGAGCACATCAGCGAGATCGGCCTCCTCAAGAGCCAGATCAAGGAAGGCGTCTCGCGCTACCTGTACGAGCAGACCAAGCGCCGGCCGATGGTCTTCCCGGTCGTGGTCGAGGTCTGACCGCCCGCATGGCCGAGCGCAAGCGCAGCACCACCCGCCGCCCATCGACCCGGTCGACGACCCGCCGTCGGAACGGCCTCGGCCTGAACTTCGCGAAGGATTGGCAGATCAGCCCGGATGTCGCGCGGTCCCTCGTCGGGGTGATCCTGCTGGTGCTCGGCGCCGTGACCCTGATCGCGCTCGCGCTGCCCGGGCCAGGGCCGCCTCACGGACCTGTGGCGCGACACCGTGGCGCCCTGGTTCGGCACCGGCCGCTGGCTGCTGCCGTTCGTGCTGCTCGCCGGCGGCGTCTACGTCGAGCGGGCCCGAGGCAAGTCCAGCTCGTGGGAGCTGCGGCTGCTCGGCGGCCTGATCGTGTTCATCGCCGTCCTCGGCCTGATCGAGCTGCTCGACGACAAGAAGGGCGGCCGGATCGGCGACTTCGTGGCCCACAGCCTGGGCGGCCTGATCACGCGTCCCGGCGCGTTCGTCGTGCTGATCGGCGCGGTGGTCGGCGGGCTCCTGATCATGCTCGACGTCAGCCTGGCCACGCTCGTCTCGCCGTTCGGCCGGGCGGCCCGCCAGGTGGGCACGGCCATCGCCACTCCAACGGCCGGCGCCGACGCGCCAGACGGGACGTGCCACGACAGCGGCGACCGTGGCGGTCGCGGAACCCACCGGTCGTCGCCGAGGCGGAACGGCCGCGACTCCGGCCGCCGGCGACGAACCCCCGGATCCGTGGGCCGATGACAACGCGGCTCGCGGGGGCGCCGGCCGGGCCGGCATCCCGGTCGCGATCCCGAGCTCTGCCCCGATGTCGGCCACCTTCGCCTCCTCGGCGCCCGCGTCCGCCGGGCTGGCCATCGCCGATCGCCCGGGCACGGCTCCCGGAGCCGGAGAGGTCGTGGACGAGCCACCGGCGGCCCCGCGAGCAGGGGTGGCCGCAACGGCGCTCCTGGACGACGATGACGACGCCGCGGCGCCTGGTAGCGGCCCGCGCGTGCCGCGCGCCTATACGTTGCCGCCAACGACGCTGCTCGACGATGTCGCGGCCAAGACCGGCGACACCACCACCGACCACCAGCGCAACGCCGCGATCATCGTGGCGAAGCTCGCGAGCTTCAACATCCCGGCCCGGGTCGATCACTGGAACGCCGGTCCCGTCGTGACGCAGTACGAGATCGAGCCGGCCCCGGAGATCAAGGTCTCCCGGATCGAGGCGCTTTCCGATGATCTCTCGATGGCCCTTGCCGCGCGAACGATCCGCATCGAGGCCCCGATTCCCGGCCGCAGCGTCGTCGGCATCGAGATCCCCAACAAGGACTTCAACATCGTCGCCCTGCGCCGGATCGTCGAGGAGTCCGACTTCAAGAACTCGACCTCGCGGCTCACGTTCGCGCTCGGACGGGACGTGGCCGGCCACGCCCGCTCCGTCGATCTCGCCAAGATGCCGCACCTGCTGATCGCGGGATCGACGGGCTCGGGCAAGAGCGTCATGGTCAACGCGCTGATCGCCAGTCTGCTGATGCGCGCCCGGCCCGATGAGGTCCACCTGATCCTGATGGACCTCAAGCGGGTCGAGCTTGCGGCCTACAACGGCATTCCGCACCTGAAGGTGCCGGTGATCACGGAACCGGGCCAGGCCAAGGCCGCCCTGAAGTGGGCCGTCGGCGAGATGGAGTACCGCTATCGCCAGCTGGCCGGGGCCACGGCCCGCAACATCGCCTCGTACAACGAGGCCCGCAGCGACCCGCTCGACCGGCTGCCGTACATCGTGATCATCATCGACGAGCTGGCCGACCTGATGATGCGCGAGGGCAAGAACGTCGAGGATCCGATCGTCCGCCTGGCCCAGAAGGCCCGCGCGACGGGAATCCACATGGTCCTCGCCACGCAGAGGCCGTCGGTCAACGTCGTGACCGGCCTGATCAAGGCCAACTTCCCGAGCCGGATCGCGTTCGCCATGGCCTCCCAGATCGACTCGCGCACGATCCTCGACGCCCCCGGCGCGGAGGACCTGATCGGCCGCGGCGACATGCTCTACCAGCCCGCCGACCTGCCCCGGCCGATCCGGCTCCAGGGGGTCTTCGTCTCCGATCGCGAGATCGGCCGGATCACCGAGCACTGGAAGAAGGAAGACGAGCCGCACTACGACCTGGGCATCATCGAGGACCCCGACGAGAGCACGGGTTCGGTCGAGGACGTCCCCGACGAGGATGCCGACCGGCTGCTCCCGGATGCCATCCGCGTGGTCCAGGAGTACGATCGTGCCTCGGCGTCGCTCCTGCAGCGTCGACTCAAGATCGGATATGCGCGCGCGGCTCGAATCATCGACCAGCTCGAGTCGCGCGGCTACATCGGGGCGTTCGACGGCTCGAACGCCAGGCCGGTGATCCGTCGAGACGCGCCTTCGAGCGGCGGATCCGCCCGTTGGACGCCCACCGGGGACGACGACAATCCATGACGACGCGAGACCAGGCGCGACGCAGACCAGCTGACGCCAGGGCGGAGAGCGCCCGGCCGTCGGTCACGGCCGTGCCCGCGCCGACCCTGCCTGAGCGCCTGCTCGCGGCGCGCGAACGCAAGGGCGTCGATCTCTACCGCGCCGAACGCGACACCAAGATCCGGGCACGCTACCTCGCCGCCCTCGAGCGCGGCGACTGGAAGGAATTGCCGGGCGCGGTCTACACGAAGGGCTTCCTGCGCAACTATGCGCTCTACCTCGGTCTCGATCCGGACGACATCCTCGTCCAGTGGCGCTCCGAGCGGGGTGACAACCCGCCGAGTGAGCCCGTCATCGTCGTCCCGCGCCCGATCGTGGCCCCCCGGCAGGGCCTGACCTTCTCGCCGGGCCTGTTCGTCGCGATCCTCCTGGTCATCGGCGTCGCGGCATTCGCGGTCTACCTCGGTCTCCAGCTGCTCCGGTTCGCGAAGCCGCCGACGATCGCGGTCACCGATCCCGCCACGGCCGTGACCGAGGTCGACGACTCCACGACGACCTACACGCTGCGGGGCACGTCCCAGAGCGGCGCCACGATCTCGGTCAGCACGCCCGGCCGCGATCCGAGCCGCACGACGGCCGGGCCCGACGGCACCTGGAGCATCGACGTGGACCTGCGGCGGGGCCGCAACCAGTTCGACGTCACGGCCACGGATCCCGACACGGGCAAGCAGGCCGACCAGCCGGCCGAGATCTTCATCACGGTGCCGTTCTCCGTCGTGCAGGCGCCGACCCTGACCGTCGATCAACCGAATGACGGAGCCACGTTCGAGAACGGCGCGATTCCCGTCCAGGGCACGACCACCAACGCCACGAGCGTCACGGTGACCGCGAGCTACCAGGGTCCGACCGGAACCGTCACGCCCGGCACCGGGACGGCGCCCTCGGCCACCCCGAGGCCGCCGACGGCGCCGGCCCCGCAATCGGTCACCGTGGCCGACGACGGCTCATACCAGGCGGCGGTCGAGTTGACGGCCGGGAAATGGGCCATCACGGTCACGGCCGCAAGCGCCCAGGCCAAGACGACCACGATCACGCGCAACGTCTCGGTCGCCTTCAAGGGCGTGAATCTCGTCGTCTCGATCAACGGCTCGCCGGCCTGGATCAAGGTCTGGGTGGACGGTCAGGTCGACCCGACGATCACCCAGGCCGGCCACACGTTCAACGACGGCAAGACGCTGACGTTCACCGGCACGCATTCGGTGGAGGTGCGGACCGGCAACTCGGGCTCCACGTCATTCACGCTCAACGGGACGTCGCTCGGCGCCCTCGGCAAGAGCGGCAACCCGGAAACGTGGCTGTTCCAGCCGCCCGATCCACCCGTGAGGACCCAGCACCAGTAGGCGCGTTGGCGGGCCTTGCCGCGTGTGGCGGCCAAGTCGGCGTGCGGGCCGAGCAGCACCCCGAGGGCGCCAAGAGGCCCGGTTCGCTGCCCGATGATTCGAGCGTGGGACCGGGCCTTCCTGGGTCAGGATCGGGCTGGGGCGATCATCCGGACGATGTCACGCCGCGGGCGTTCAGACGGGTGTTTCGAGGGTGCCGTCCCAGCAGACCAGCGAGGCATGCGTGCCCATCCGGACCCACAGCCGGTGCGCGAACTCGACGCCGAGCACCGGCGACGCGTTGAAGTAGCAATCGCCACCGGTCTGCATCGAGAAGCCCTGGTTGGGGAGCCCGCTGAACTGGCAGGCGAGGGTGTCCTTGGCCGGGGTGGACATCCAGATCACCGCGGCCGACACCGTCGTCGCGGGTGAACTGACCACGCCCGACCCGTTGGGGTGGCACACAAAGCCCGTTGTCACAGTCGGATCTGGCGTGGCCACCACCAATTTCGCCGCTCCGGCGGAGCCGGCCGCCGGGCCGATGGCCAGACCGGCCACGAGCAGGGCGCCGAGGAGTGCCGTTCGGATTCGTCGCATCTGGGCGATACCTCCAGGTTCGATGGAGCGCCGCGTTGGGCGGCGGGCTCCATCCAGGCCGGCTGCGGCGATGCATCGGACGAGCACGACACGGTGCCCGGGGCAGCTGACTCCTCGGACCATGCACCGGGCGAGGTTCAATCCGCCCCACATGCCGGTCTCGGAGGTCCCAGTTGCGTTGCAAAGTCCCGAATCCCATCGGGGAGCGGGCGGGGCGGCGCAATTCGACCTCGAACGACCAGCGACCGGGGCCGGCGCTCTATCCTCTGTTCATGCTCAATCCGGTCTCCGCGTGCACGTGATCAGATGACCACCGATTCGGCCGCATCGCCCTCCGACGCCGATCTCGCGACGATGGCAGCACGCGTCCAGGCCGCCTGCCTCGAACGCGGGTTGACGGTCGCTACCGGCGAGTCCTGCACGGGTGGCCTCGTCGCCCATGAGATCACCGAGATTACCGGTTCTAGCGGCTACTTCCGGGGTGGCATCGTCGCCTACAGCAACGCCGTCAAGGAAGGCCAGCTTGGCGTTCCGGCGTCGTTGATCGAGGCTCACGGTGCCGTGAGCGCGCAGGTCGCCCGGGCCATGGCCGCCGGCGCCCGCGACCGTCTCGGCGCCGATCTCGCGGTGGCGGTGACCGGCGTGGCCGGCCCCGGGGGCGGAACCGAGGCGAAGCCGGTCGGCCTGACGTACGTGGCGGTGGCCGATGCCCGTGGCGTCGACGTCAAGCGGTTCGTCTGGGCCGGCGATCGTGCCGCCAACAAGCGGGCCAGCGCCGCTGCCGCTCTGGAGCTGCTTCTCGAACGCCTCGGCCAGTCCGGATCGTGACCCGGGGCGCGGACGCGGTCGGAGCGGGCCTTGCGCCCGCCCGCGCCGCGAGGCCGATCCGGAACGGTGAGCGAATCCACCTGGTGGGGATTGCCGGGGCCGGCGCCAGCGCCGCTGCTCTGCACGCGGCGTGGGCCGGCGCCGCAGTCTCCGGTTGCGATCCCGGCGGTCCGTCGCCGTATACGGCCGCGCTCGCCACCAACCCGATCGAGATCGCCTGGGAGCACGATCCAGGGCATGTCACGGGGCCGCTCCGGCCCGACCGCCTGGCCGTCACGAAAGCCCTCACGGCGATCGACCCCGACCACCCCGAGCTGCGTGCGGCCCGCTCCCTTGGCGTGACGCTGGAACCCTGGCAGCAGGTCGTGGCGGACGCGGCCAGCGGCCGACTGCTCGTCGGGGTCGCGGGGACGCACGGCAAGAGCACGAGCGCCGCGTGGCTGGTCCACGTCCTGGCCACGGCGGGGCTGGATCCGGCGGCATTCGTCGGCGCGCTCCTGCCGCCGTCGATCACCGGCGAGGGACCCGCGACGGCCCGGCGGGGCGACGGTCCGCACTTCGTCGTCGAGGCGGACGAGTACGCGGGCAATTTCGACCCGTACCGGCCTGCGACGGCCCTGCTGACGAACCTCGAGTGGGACCACCCGGATGTGTTCGCCGATCGGGCCGCCGTCATCGACGCCCTGGAGGGCTGGGTCCGCCGGATGCCGGTCACCGCGCTCCGGCCGATGCTGGTGGCCAACGTCGGCGACCCGGGCGCTGCCGAACTGGCGGCCCGACTCGCGGACTGGCCCGGCCACCTGGCGGCGACCATGCTGCTGGAGGCGGCGGACGGAGAGCGCGACGCAGCGGCCGGGCGCCTGGCGGATCGGTTTCGAACTGCGGCCGGTCCGGCCCGGGTCGTCATCGGCCGGATCCTGGCCAGCGACAGCGCGTCGACCACGCTGGAGATCGGCGGCTGGGCCGATGGGGTGGCCCCGCTCGTCGTCAGGCTGCCGACCGCCGGTCGCCACAACGCCGCGAACGCACTCGGCGTGGCCGCCACGGCGATCCAGCTCGGAGTCGCGCCCGAGGTGGCCGCGGCCGCGCTGGCGAGCTTCCCGGGCGTCGGGCGGCGCCTGGAACGGATCGGCACGGCCCGGGGTGTCGTGATCTACGACGACTACGGGCACCACCCGACGGCGATCCGCGAGACGCTCCTGGCACTGCGGCAGCTGGAACCCGACCGACGGCTGTGGGCCGTCTACGAGCCGCTGACGTACCATCGCACCGCCGCCATGCTCGATGCGTTCGCCGAAGTTCTCGTTGCGGCCGATGCCGTGGTCATCGCCGAGATCTGGGCCGGCCGCGATCCGGACCGGACCGTGGCGTCGGCCGGCGGCCTGGCCGCGGCGGTCCGCGCGGCACGGCCGGGAATCATGGCCGTCGCGCCGGGCACGGTCGAGGAGACGGCCGCCTGGCTCGCCGGGCACGTGGCCGAGGGCGACGTGGTCCTGGTCATGGGCGGCGGCCGCAGCTACCTGATCGGACGCCTGTTGCTCGCAAGCCCTGGAGAACCGATGAACCTGGCAACGCCGCCGCTCATCCAGGCCCGGCCAGCCATCCTGGCCGGACGTGACGCCGCCGCGCAGCCAAGGCCGCCACGCTGATGGCCGGCGCGTTCGATCCGGGCGAGCCGGTGACCTATGGCGCGGCCGGCGACTGGCTGGAGGCCTTCGTGCGGGCCCGTCTTGACGACGACGGCGACGGCCTGCTGGCCCTCTTCGCTGGCGATGCCGAAGTCCAACCCGACCCCTTCGATGCGCCTCTGGTCGGTGAGAACGCGATCCGGGCATACTTTGGCGGGCTCAGCGAGCAGCAGACCCAGCTCGACCTGACAATCGAGCGTCATTGGGCGAGTGGCTCGACGATCCTCGCCGCCTGGCACGCCAGCTACGTCCGCCGTTCGGACCGCGCTCACATCCGTCAGGCCGGCGTGCTCACCGCGGAGCTTCGGGCCGGCCGATGCAGCCGTCTGCGCCTGTGGACCCTCAGTCGGGGTCCGACGGCGTAGGGGAGTTCGGGGCCGACCGTCCGGCTCGAGGCAAGGGAGGTTCGATGGCAGGCGACGTCTCGTTCGACGTGGTCAGCGAATTCGACGAGCAGGAGCTGCGCAACGCACTGGACCAGGTCCGGCGCGAGGTCCAGACGCGCTTCGATTTCAAGGGCGTCACCGTCGAGCTGACCCAGGCCAAGGACGACATCACCCTGCTGACCGATGACGAGTTCCGGGCGCGCGCAGTCCAGGACCTGATCGAATCGAAGGCCGTCAAGCGGAACCTCTCGCTGAAGATCTTCGACTGGGGCAAGGTCGAGCCCGCCGGCGGCAACAAGGTCCGCCAGGTGATCAAACTGCGCAAGGGCCTCAACGACGAACTCGCCAAGAAGCTCAGCAAGCTCATTCGGGACGAATTCCCCAAGGTCAAGCCATCGATCCAGGGCGACGCCCTCCGGGTCTCCGGCAAGAGCAAGGACGACCTCCAGCGGGTGATCACGCGGCTGCGCGAGCTCGACGAGGCCGTTCCGCTCCAATTCCAGAACTACCGCTAGGTGACGGACTCCAACATGACCGACGACCTGCAGCTCGCGGCCGAGGCTGACATCGCGGCGACATCCGGGGAGGACTCCGACGGAGCAGCCTCGCCGGAAGGTGACGCCGGCGCCCTGTTATCAACGCTCGCCGCGGAGGAACCGGCGGTGGTCGTCGATTCCGTCGATGGCGTGTCGGTCGAAGCGATCGAGACGATCGAGGGCGTCGAGGTGCCCGGCGCCCAGCCGGCGACCGGGCATTCGATCGTCCCGCACGGCCCCGATCACGTCTACGACTCCGAGCCCGAGCCGGAACTGGCGAACGTGACCGAGGTGGCCGACGTGGTTGAAGCGGCGCCGGCCGAAGGGGCCCTGGCTGAAGCGGATCCGGCGGTCGTCGCAGAGGCCGACGTCGAGGCGCCTCCACCGGCCGTCGCAGAGGCCATGACCGACGCTGCGTCCGATGCGGCCACCGTCGCGGAGGAGACCGAGCCCGCGGCCGAGCCGGCCGCCACGCCACCACCGCCGGCTCCAGCCCCACAGCCGATCCCGACGATCGCGGTCGGGCGCTACGTGGCCCGCGCGCTCCGGGCTGCCGGCGTCAGGATCGCGTTCACGGTGCCCGGGGAGAGCTTCCTCGGCCTGCTCGAAGCCCTCCCGGCCGAAGGGATCCGGATCGTCGCCGCGCGCCACGAGAACGGCGCCGGCTTCATGGCCGAGGCATACGGCCAGCTGACCGGCCGGCCTGCGCTCGTCCTCGTGACGCGCGCCGTCGGGGCTGCCAACCTCGGCATCGCCATCCACACCGCCCGCCAGGATTCGACCCCGCTGATCGCCATCGTCGGCCAGGTCGAGCGCCGTTTCCGCGGTCGCGAGGCGTTCCAGGAAGCCGACGTCGCGGGCAGCATCGGCCGGCTCGCGAAATGGGCCGGCGAGGTGAACGACGTCAACGCCGTGGCGCAGACGCTCGAGGCCGGGCTGCGCGAGCTCCGGACCGGCCGGCCCGGCCCGATCCTGCTGACGATCCCCGAGGACGTCTTCGATCTCCAGCTGCCCGACACGGCGCCGCCGCCGGCCAGACCGCGGGTCACAGATCTCGACCCGTCCGATCTCCGGGCCATCCTGAACCTCCTGGCCGGCGCCCGCCGACCGGTCATCCTCGCGGGCGCCGGCGTGCTGCGCGCCCGGGCGACCGCGGATCTCGTCCAGTTCGCCGAGATGCTGGAAGTCCCGGTCATCGCCTCCTGGCGCCGGCCGGACGTGTTCCCCAACGACCACCGGCTCTATCTCGGGATGAGTGGCTTCGGGGCGGCGCCGACCGTGCCCGAGCGGCTGCGTGCAGCAGATGCGATCCTCGCGGTCGGCAGCCGTCTCGGCGAAGTCACGAGCCTCAGTTACACGATCCCGGCTCGCCGCCAGCGCTGGGCCCAGGTCGATCTCGAGCCGCGCATGAACATGGCCGGTTCGCCCGCGCCTCGGCCGGCCGTCACCGCCGATGCGCGAATCTTCCTGCGGGCGGCGATCCAGCGCCTCCGGGCCGGCGCCCTCGAGGCTGCACTCGTGGATGAGCGACGAGCCGCCAACGAGGCGGATCGGGCCGCCTACGAAGAGGCCAGCATCGTGGACGCCGCGCCGTGGGCCGGCCCCGGCGTCCACCCCGGCCGGGTCGTCTCGACGCTCGCAGCCGCCCTCGCGCCCGACACGATCGTGACGACCGACGCCGGCAACTTCGCCTCGTGGCCGGCTCGCGGACTGCGCTGGCACCGCCCGGCAACGTTCCTCGGGCCAACCTCGGGGGCCATGGGCTACGCGCTGCCGGCCGCCATCGCAGCCGCGCTGTCGCGGCCCAATCGGCCGGTGATCGCGCTGGCCGGCGATGGTGGCTTTGCAATGACCATGGCCGAGCTCGAAACGGCCGTCCGGGAACGTGCCCGGGTCGTCGTGCATCGTCTTCGATAACGAGCGCTACGGGACGATCTCGGCCCACCAGGAGCGCCGCGGCGCGGAGAGGCTCGGCACGGATCTCGGTCCGATCGACTTTGCGGCCGTGGCCCAGGCGCTCGGCGCGCACGGCGCCCGCGTGGAGACCGACGAGGAGTTCGGTCCGGCTCTCGAGTCGGCCCTCGCCCGAACGGGTCCGTCCGTCCTGCACCTGACCCTCGACCGGCGCTGGCTCTCGATCGATCGCGTGATCGACGACTGACCAGAGCGAGATGCCGCTGATGCTCGAGACGCTCGTCATCGGGGCCGGCCAGGCAGGTCTGGCGGCGAGTCACCACCTCTCCAGGGCCGGAGTGGACCACGTCGTGCTCGAGCGCGGCCGGATCGGCGAGACGTGGCGCACCCAACGCTGGGATTCGTTTGCCCTGAACACGCCCGGCCGGGGCAGCGTCCTGCCCGGCGACCTCGAGGGTCCGAGCCCAGCCGATGGGTTCGCCGGCCGGGATGCGTACGTCGCCTACCTCCAGGCCTACGCGGGTCGAGCGGCGGTGCTACCGCAGACCGGTGTGAGCGTGAGCCGGGTCAGGCGGCGTCCGGACGGCAGCGGGTTCGATGTCTCGACGGACGTCGCCGGTGAGCTCGCGGCCCGCACCGTGATCGTGGCCGCGGGCGCCCAGCGCGTGCCGAGGCTGCCGGCGATGGCCGCCGACCTGCCGGCCGACGTCACGCAGCTCCACTCATCGGCCTACCGCAACCCCGACCAGCTGCCCGCCGGCGCCGTGCTCGTCGTCGGCGGCGCGCAGTCCGGTGTCCAGATCGTCGAGGACCTGCTGGACGCGGGCCGCTCGGTCCATCTCGCCACCAGCCGGGTGGCGCGCATGCGGCGGCGCTATCGCGGCCGCGACATCTTCGACTGGCTCTTCGAGATCGGCTTCTTCGACCAGACCCTGGCGATGCTCCCGAATCCGGCGATGGAGTTCGCCCCGCTGCCGATGATCTCGGGCCTCGGACCGCTCGGCCACACCGTCAGCCTGCAATGGCTTGTCGAACGGGGCGTGTCGCTCCTCGGCCGTCTCGCGGGACTCGATCACGGCCGGCTCGCCTTCGACGACGACCTCGGCGCGAACATTGCCTGGGCCGACGCGCGATCCGCGGAGGTGAGTCACTCGATCGATGCGGCGATCGCCTCGAAGGGGCTCAACGCACCGCCGCCCGAGCCCGATCCCGTGGACCAGCCATACCCGGATCCATCAGCCGTCCATGGCCCGACGAGCCTGGATCTCGTCGCTGCGGGCATTTCGACCGTGGTCTGGACGACCGGGGTCACGGGCGACCTGTCGTTCCTGCCGGACGAGGCCCTCGGGCCGGGCGGTCACCCGATTCAACGCGATGGCAAGTCCGGGATTCCGGGCCTCTGGTACCTGGGCCTGCCCTGGCAGCGGAATCGCGCCTCGGGGATCATCGCCGGGACCGTTGCCGACGCGCCGCTCCTCGTCGGCCAGGTGAAGGAGTATCTGGCCGGCGGCTGACGTCGGCGGCTGACGTCGGCGGGTGAGTGGGGCTGCGGACGGGCAGATGCCCCGTGTCAGGGACGGTGGACGCCATCCCCAGAGCGACGCGAACCGCCGCCGGACCCGGCTGATTCGGGCGTCCTTCCCTCGCTAGACTTCCCTGCGTCGATCCGACGCCGAATGAGGGACGCATGAAGATCACCGCGATCGAGCCGTTCGTGTGCGACGGGGGCCTCCGCCAGTTCGGCTTCCTCAAGGTGACCACGGACGAGGGCATCGTCGGCTGGTCGGAGATCTACGACTTCACCGCTGTCGCCTCGCTGGCCACGGCGATCCGGATCATCGGCCAGGAGTTCATCGGCCTCGATCCCTTCCGCATCGAATGGTTCAACGAGCGGATGTGGTACCTCGCGCGGCCAGGGATCACCGAGCGGATCAAGGTCCTCTCCGCGCTCGACATGGCGCTCTGGGACATCAAGGGCAAGGCCCTGGGCGTGCCCGTCTACGAGCTGCTCGGGGGCAAGTTCCACGATCGCCTGAAGCTCTACTGGAGCCACTTCGCGTCCTATCGCGGCGCATGGCCCGAGATCGTCGGGGTCAGAGCCGCAGACGACGTACGCCGAGTGGGCCGAGGGGGCCCGCGACGTCGTCGCCCAGGGCTACAAGGTCCTCAAGACGAACCTGATCCAGAAGGAGCGGAACGGCCGCAAGCCCTGGTTCCCGGACTACCGGGACGGCTGGATCACGACCGATACGCTCGACCAGGCCATCGAATGGGTCGGCACGATCCGCGACGTCGTCGGTCCCGACATCGGCATCAGCGTCGACGTCCAGTTCGAGTACCGGATGGGCGGCATCGTCCAGCTCGCGCGGGCCATGGAGCAGTTCGACCTCTACTGGCTCGAAGTCGAGGACCTCGACCCGGAGGCGCTGCTGGCCGCCCGGCAGCAGACCACGACCCGCTTCTGCCACGGCGAATCGCTCTTCCGCCGCGACCAGTTCCGGCCGTTCTTCCAGAACCACGTCACGGACATCGTGATGATCGAGACGCTCTCGAACGGGGTCGCCGAGACGCGCCGGATCGCCGAGATGGCCGAGCTCTACGACGTCATGGTCAGCCCGCACAACTGGATGAGCCCGCTCTGCACGATGATCAACGCCCAGCTGTGCGCCGCGCTGCCGAACTTCGAGATCCTGGAGATCGACATCGACGACGTGCCCTGGAAGATGGACCTGCTGACGGATCCCGTTCGTGATCGAGAACGGCGAGCTGATCGTGCCGGACCGGCCCGGCTGGGGCAGCGACATCAACGAGGAGGTCGTCCGGGCGCATCCGCTGCCGCCCGAGAAGCTCGCGGGCGTGGACCCGGGCTGGGGCACAGGAGCCGCCCGATGAAGATCACCGGCATCGAACCGATCACCTGCGAGAGCGGCATCGGCGGCCGCGACTGGCTGTTCGTGAAGGTCACCACGGACGAGGGCATCGTCGGCTGGGGCGAGGGCTACGACTGGCAGGCCTCGACGCTCGCTGGCCGAGGCGATCCGGGTCGTCGGCCAGGAGGTCATGGGCCAGGATCCGCGCCGGATCGATCTCATCAGCCGGCGGCTGTGGCATTCAGGGCGAGCCGGTGTGCCGGAGCGGATGAAGGTGATCGCCGCGCTGGAACTGGCGCTGTACGACATCAAGGGCAAGTGGCTGGGCGTGCCCTGCTACGACCTGATCGGCGGCCTGTACCGGGACCGGATCCCGCTGTACTGGAGCCATTTCGCGTCGTACCGGGTCCTCGACGGTCCGGCGTTGGGCACGCCGCCCGCCACGACGATCGCGGACTGGGTCGCCCTGGTCGACGACGTCGAGAAGGCCGGCTTCAAGGCCCTCAAGACGAACCTGCTGATCCCGGGCCTCGCCTCGGGCCTGCCGCCGACCCTCGACGGTGCCATCGACAAGTGGCGGATCAACGCCGCCGTGGAATTCGTCGGCGCGCTGCGAGATCGGTGCGGGCCGGACATGGGGATCCTGTTCGACGTCGGCCAGGAATACCGGATGGGCGGCATCGTCGCGCTCG
Source organism: uncultured Chloroflexia bacterium (assembly GCA_963716375.1). Taxonomy (GTDB): domain Bacteria; phylum Chloroflexota; class Limnocylindria; order Limnocylindrales; family CSP1-4; genus VGPE01. The sequence goes on from OY970306.1 coordinate 1,504,984, forward strand.
GTCGCGCGCTCGAGCCGTTCAACCTCTACTGGCTGGAGGCCGAAGGGTTCGATCCGGACGCCCTCCTGGCCGCTCGCCAGCAGACGCGGACGCGGATCTGCCACGGCGAGGCGCTCATCGGCCGCCAGGCGTTCCGACCGTTCTTCGAGAAGCACGTCACCGACGTGGTGATGATCGAGACGCTCAACAATGGTTTCACGGAGGCTCGCAAGATCGCCGATCTCGCGGCCCACTACGACACGATGTTCAGCCCCCACAACTACATGAGCCCGCTGTCCAACCTGATCAACGCCCATCTCTGTGCGGCGCTGCCGAACTGCGAGATCCTCGAGATCGACATGGACGACGTGCCCTGGAAGTGGGACCTCATCGACCAGAAGCTCGAGATCGAAGCGGGCGAGCTGATCGTTCCGAAGCGGCCCGGTTGGGGCGCGAATGTCGTCGAGTCCGAGGTGGCGAAGCATCCGCTGAAGGCCCACGCCCGCCCCGAGTACCTGTCCGCGATGGGGGAGTAGCGCGGGGCACGCCCGTCGACCCAGAGGAGCCCGATGAGCAAGACGATCGTCCTGATACACGGCGCGTGGGTGTCGTCGGGCTGCTGGGAGTCGTTCAAGGGGCGGTACGAGGCGCGCGGATACACCGTGGTCGCCGCGCCGTGGCCGTACGACGATCGAGACGTCGGGGAGCTGCGTGGCCGGCCCAATCCCGCCCTGGCCAACATCGGGATTCCCCAGGTCGTGGACCACTACGCGTCGATCGTCAGCGCCCTGCCGGAGCCACCGATCCTCATCGGCCATTCCTTCGGCGGGCTGTTCGTCCAGCTGCTGCTGGATCGCGGCCTCGGCTCCGCCGGCGTGGCGATCAATCCGGCGCCGCCCCGCGGCGTCCTGCCCGGACCCACGGCATTCAAGGCCAACCTGCCGTTCCTGCTGACGTTCGGCGTCTGGAAGCGGCTGCTCTACATGCCGAAGGGCCGGTTCTTCAGCACGTTCCTCAATACGGTTCCGGCCGCGGAGCGCGACGGGATCTTCGATGCCGAGGTGGTCCCGACCCCGGGCCGGATGTTCTGGGACGGCCTGCTGACCCGCGGCGCGAAGGTCCACTGGCGCAAGCCGGGCCGGGCGCCGCTCCTCCTGATCACCGGCACGCTGGACCGGGCCGTTGGCGCCGGCATGAACCGCTCGAACTTCAAGAAGTACCGCCGCTCGCCCTCCCGGACGGACTTCCGGGAGTTCGCCGGCCGAAGCCACTGGATCATCGCCGAGGCCGGCTGGGAGGAAGTCGCCGACTACGCCATCGAGTGGGTCGAGAACCTGGCACCGGCGACCGCGCCCACAACGGCCGAATCGCCCGGGACATGAGCACGGGCTTCGATCCCTCGTCGGGCACGCTGACGACCGGCGCCGACGAAGCAATTGGGCCCGATCTCACCAGGGAGGCGTTCCTCGAGTCGCCGCTCGGATCGGGTGCAGAGCTCCTGATCAGCAACCCGCCAAATGCCTCGTGGGTTCTCTCGAGGACGCTCGGGGGCCGCCCATTCCGGGTCGGCTGCTACTTCGTCGGCCAGCGGCTGGAGATGGTCGTGCTGGCGCTCGATGACTCCCGGTTCGGCACGAGTTGGACGTCGTGGTCCCGCGAAGGCGAATTGGCCCGCAAGGCCGCTCACGACGCGTGGCTCGCGGAGGCCGATCCCTCGATCGGCGAAAGCCGCTCGTACGGCTGGGGGTTCGTTCAGTCCGTCTACGACGACCACACGTCGGGCAGCCAGATCGCGATCGTGTACGCGGATCGAACTGCGGCCACGGCGCCGGGCCGCGATCTCGCGCCACCACCTGCGTAGTCCCGCAGTGGCCGGCCGCGTGGGCCAGGATTCCGTCGGCAGTCGGCCTCGGCCGGGATCCGATCGAGTGAGCCCGACGCCTCAGCGAAGGCGGGCCTCGCGGACCTCCGTCGTCGGACTCGAGCGGAAGGCCTCAAGAAGGCTGACCCCATGGCCGGGCGCGCCAGTCGGCCGGATTCGACCACCTTCGATGGACGGGTAGCCCTCGGCGATCGACGGATACCAGGTCAGGAAGTTGGCCCGCGTGACTTCCTGGATGACGGCGTTCTGGGCGTTGACCGCGAGGTGCGAATCGACGGCCAGGTTGACCGGTCCGCCGCAGTCGTGGGCCGCGAACCCGCGCATCTCGAGCTGCGTCAGGTCGGCGACCCGGCGCATCGCCGTGACCCCGCCCACGCAGACAGGCTCGGCGATCACGACGGCAAGCGGCTGCGCCACGAGGTCGCGATAGGCGAAGAACGTGGCGAGGTTCTCGCCGGCGGCCGTCGGCGTGGACGTCGAACGGGCGAAGGCGCCGATGCCCGCGAAATCGTCGAACGCGCAGGGGTCCTCCAGCCAGAACAGGTCGTAGGGCTCGGCCGCCTCCGCGATCCGCATCGCCGCGCCGGCCTGCCAGCGGCCGTGCATCTCGAGGAGGATCCTGATCTCGTCACCGAGGGCCTCGCGGATCTTCCGGATGGGCTCCAGGCCTTCGGCGAGCTGGCGCCGGCTGACGGTTCGACCGCCGGTCTGATCGGCGATCAGGTCGAACGGCCAGATCTTCATCCCGCGGATGTCCATCGCCAGCAGGGAGCGGGCCAAATCGACCGGCTCGTTGTGGAAGGCCCAGTAGTCCTCGTAGAGCCGATCCGCCTGGTGCTCGCCGATGCGGCTGGCGCCCGTCACCTCGGGATCGCGGTAGTAGTCGGGCCCGCTGCAGGTGTTGTAGACCTCCAGGTCGTCCCGAACCTTGCCGCCCAGCAGGTTGACGAGCGGCTGGCCGGCCCGTTTGCCCGCGAGATCCCAGAGGGCGATGTCCACGGCCGAGAGTCCGCGGGCCTCGACGCCGATGCCGGGGAACGGGAAGTTGCCGAAGATCGCCCACCAGTGGCGCTCGAGATCGGCCGCGTCCTCGCCGAGCAGGTAAGGCGCGATCAGGTCGTGGACGTGGGCGTCAACCGCGGCGGCCGAGGAATTCGTCTCGCCGAGGCCCGTCTGGCCGTCCGCCGTCTCGATCTCGAGCCAGAGGTAGTTGGCGCGGGTGGCCGTGCGGTAGGTCCGGACCGCGACGACGGTGCTGTCGGCCATCGCGTCAGCGGCCCTTGCCAGGGCTCGCGGCGGGCGGCCCCGGCCGCGGCCAGACCACGTTCTCGACCGGTTCGCCGATCGCCACCCGCCGGATGTTCTCGGCGATCGCGGCATAGCGGTGGCGCATCGTGCCCTCCGTGTAGCCGGCCGTGTGCGGGGTCAGGATCACGTTCGGGAGCTCCCCGAACGGCGCATCGGAGGGCAATGTCGGCGCATCCGACTCGGGGTAGTGGTACCAGACGTCGATCGCGGCCCCGGCGAGGCGGCCGTCCGTCAGCGCCCGGTAGAGCGCCCACTGGTCCACCACCGGGCCGCGGCCGACGTTGATGAGATAGGCCGTCGGCTTCATCGCGGCCAGCACGCGCTCGTCGACGAGGTTCGTCGTGTCGCTTGCGTGCGGCACGGCGATCACCACGAAGTCGGCGTCGGCGGCGTACTCGACGAGATCGGCCAGGGAGCCGAGCCGTTCGAGATCGGCAGCGACGCGCCGCTCCTCGCTCGGGTGCTCGGTCACGGCCGAGACACGCAGCCCGATGAAGCGCCCCCAGCGGGCGACCTCCCGCCCGATCCTGCCGAGGCCGACGATCAGCACCGATCGGCCGCGCAGCTCGCGGAGCGGGCCGCCGAGCCAGCGCCCCTCGCGCAGCCCGGCATCGGCGGGGAAGAGTTCGCGGTTGAGCGCGGCCATCGTCATGAAGACGTATTCGGCGATGCCGTAGTCGTGGCCGTAGACGTTGGCCACGAGGCAGCCGGCAGGGACGGCGTCGAGGGTGACTCCGTCGTAGCCCGCGCCCATCGCCTGGATCAGGCGCAAGCTGCGGCGCGCTGCCGGCCCATTCGGGCTTGAACGTGCCACTGACGAGCACGTCCGCGTCCTGGATCGCCGCCGCCATCTCGGGCCCGGCTTCTGCGTCGACGCCGACAAGATCGACCGGAATCGCCAGGTGCTCGCGGATCTGGGCTGCGAACGATGCGAGGGTGACGACACGAAGGGGTTCCACGGACGAGATTGTGACCGGTTGACGGACGCTCGATGAGGCCATTGAATCGCCATCACCGCAGGAGACGAGATGACCAGGATGAGCACTGCCGGAACCGGAATCCCCGAAGGGATCGACGTCCAGCCGATCTTCGTGATCGAGGCCACCTACACCCCTGAAGCCGCCGAACGCCGCCCGGCCGTCCGGGCCGAGCACCTGACCCGGATCGGCGACCTCATCCGCCAGGGCGTCGTCATCGAAGCCGGCGGCTATCTCGACCTCAGCACGGCCATCCTCCTCGTCCGCGCCCCGGACGAAGAAGCCGCGCTGGACCTGATGCGCAACGACATCTACATCACGGCCGGCGTCCTGACCGACCTCCGAGTCAAGCCCTTCGGCCGAGTCGTCCCCACCGACTGACAAGGCCAGCGCGGACAACCCCGCGGCCACACGTGCCCGATTCGCGGCCTCAGCCAGCCGAGAGCCCCGTCCGGTGTCCGCGTCCCACCCCCAAAGTTCGAGGCCGAGACCGAGCGATGGCCACCGAGCGGCCCGAATAGGGCTCGAAGGGGAGTGCCGCGAAGCGGCGCGAGCCCGAGCCCGGAAAGGGTGGCGGAAGGCGGATTCCTCGAGGGCGGAGCACTCGGGGACTCGCCGCCCGACAGGACCCCATCCGCGCCCAGCGGCGCCAGCCGCGAAACCCAGAGACGCTAGCGGCCACCCTTGTACGGGTACACCACCCAGGCATCGGTCGCGACCGCCGCGTAGTCCGGCACGATCCCCACGACCGATCGTCCCGGCTTGTAGTGCAGCACCGCCGTCGTCGGTCGCCCACCCGCGGCACGGACCCGCCCGACCACGGCCTCGATCGTCCGGCCGCTGTCCCAGACCTCGTCGACGATCAGCACCCGCTGGCCGCGCAGCTGCAAATCGGCCGGGAACTGAAGGAACCTGGGCTCCGTGGCCGCCGTGCGATCCTCGTCGTACAGGGCCACGGCCGCCGTCACGAGGTTCCGGATCCCGAGCCGGTACGCGAGCATTCCGGCCGGTATGAGGCCGCCCCGACTCACGGCGAGGATCAGGTCGTACTCGCGGCCGACGCGGACCGCGAGCTCGGCCACGTGCCCGTCAAGATCGTCCCAGGAGACGATGAGCCGGCCGCCCGCCGGTTCGGTTGCTGTCATGTCGTCAGGCTATCGTTTCGGGCATGAAGATCGGCATCGTCATTCCCATGTCCGAAGACGACGGCGCGGTGCCGTCCTGGGCCCGGATCAGCGACCTCGCGCAGCACGCCGAAGCCGGTGGCGCCGACGCGCTGTGGATCTGGGATCACCTGATCTACCGCTACCCCGATCGCCCGGAGATGGGCCTCCAGGAGGCGTTCACGGTCATCGCGGCTCTCGCGGCCACCACCAGGCGGGTCGAGATCGGTTCGATCGTCTTCTCCACCTCGTTTCGCCCGCCGGCGATCTTCGCCAAGATGGCCGCCACGACGGACCACATCTCCGGCGGCCGGCTGATCCTCGGGGTCGGCTGCGGCTGGCACGAACCCGAATACCAGGCCTTCGGCTTCCCGTTCGATCACCGGGTCGGCCGGTTCGAGGAGGCGATGTCGATCATCGGCCCGCTGGTCCGCGGCGAACGGATCACCTTCAAGGGCCGCTGGAACGAGGTTGACGACTGCGTCCTCCTGCCGCCCCCGGCGCGGCGGATCCCGATCCTGATCGCGGGCAAGGGTGAGCGGATGCTGCGCCTCGTCGCCCGCCATGCGGACCAGTGGAACGCGGCGTGGTTCGGCCACCCGAACGCTCGCTACGACGGGCGCCTGGCCGATCTGCATCGGGCCTGCGACGCCGAGGGCCGCGATCCCGCCACGCTCGAGGTCACGGTCGGCATCGACGTCTCGTCCGCCGCCCGGCCGGGCCGCCTGAATGCGCTCGAAGCGCTGCCGCTCGACGTCTCGGAGATCGAAGCGGCGTTCGCCGAATGGCACGCCCTCGGTGTCGGCCACCTCCAGGTCAATCTCGGAGCGCCGGATGCGCACGCCATCGATACGGTGCTCGAGGCGCGCGAGCGAGCGGGGATCTCGTGAGTCGTCCCGCAAGGTAGTTGCCACTGCAACTATCTTGTGCTAGGCTGGCCGCAGAGTCAAAGGAGACCCGATCACATGCCAGCCGTCACCGTCGAAGACATCACCGTCCTGCCGCGCATCCCGGAGCCAGACCCGATCGTCGCCCGGCAGCGCCCCGTGAAGAGCGTCACGAACGCCCCGCGGGGCTTCGAGGGCGAGGGCTTCCCGGTCCGTCGCGCGTTCGCGGGCGTGGATCTCGCCGACCTCGACCCGTTCGTCCACATGGACCAGATGGGGGAGGTCGAATACGCCCCGGGCGAGCCGAAGGGCACGCCCTGGCATCCGCACCGCGGCTTCGAGACCGTGACCTACATGATCGACGGGACGTTCGAGCACAGCGATTCGAACGGCGGTGGCGGGGTGATCACCAACGGCGACACCCAGTGGATGACGGCCGGGGCCGGAATCCTCCACATCGAGAAGCCGCCGGAGGCGCTCGTCGCCAGCGGCGGCCTGTTCCACGGCTTCCAGCTCTGGGTCAACCTGCCGGCCGCGCAGAAGTTCACGGCGCCGCGCTACCAGGATCTTCGCGCCCGCGAGGTCGAATCTCGTCTCGTCGACGGACGGCGGGGCGCTCGTGCGGATCATTGCCGGCGACGTGGCCGGCCATGCCGGTCCGGGTTCGACGTACACGCCGATGACGCTCGTGCATGCCACCCTCAGCCCGGGTGCCCGGCTCTCCATCCCGTGGCGGGCCGACTACAACGCCCTGGTCTACGTCCTCGCCGGACACGGCACCGTCGGCGCCGAGGGGCGGCCGATCCAGACGGGCCAGCTGGCGGTCTTCGGTCCCGGCAACGCGCTGACGATCGCCGCCGGCACGGCACAGGAGAGTCGCAACCCGAACGTGGACGTGCTGATCCTCGGTGGCCGGCCGATCGGCGAGCCGGTCGCCTGGATGGGCCCGTTCGTGATGAACACCCGGGCCGAGGTCATGCAGGCCATGGCGGACTACCAGGCGGGCCGATTGGGCTCCATCCCGGCCGTCCACAACGCGCCGACGACCATCGTGGAGTCGGGGCGCCAGCCGGCGGGCCACTGACGGACGGGCCGGTGACTCCGGTCACGGGAGCCCGACTCAGGCCAGTTCGGCCTCGGGCCCTTACCGACTCAGGATCCGCGGGCCACGATCGAGAAGGACAGCGGAATCCGCCCCCGCTCTTCCGGGCGGACGTCCGCGTGACCGCCCCACCAGTCGATCGGGTGCTCGGTGAGGCGTTCGAGGCGGAGGCCCGCGCCGGCGATCGCCGTGACGATCTCCCCGAGCGTCCACGCCCGCGCGAACTTCCAGCCTTGGTCACCTTCCGCGACCGAGAGGCGGTCGATGTATTCGGGCGCCCAGCCCTTCGACGCCTCCGGGCCGCCGAAGTAGTCGTAGTCGGTGGCGAACCAGTAGCCGTCCTCGTCGACGTCAAAGAGCCACTCGGCCGGATGGCCCTCGAACAGGACGAATCGGCCGCCCGGAGCGAGGAGCCGGGCGACGACGCGGGCCCAGGCATCGAGGTCCTGGAGCCACAGGAGTGAGCCGCGGCCGGTGTAGACGAGGTCGCCGGTGCCGTCGAGGTCGTGTGGCGTCTCCAGCACGTCCGAGAGAATCCAGCGCGCCGGAGCGCCGGTCGCGGCCGTCAGCCTGGCCGCAAGGTCGAGCATCCGCGGGCTGAAGTCGACGCCGACGACCTCTTCGGCCCCCAGGTTCCAGAGAGACAGCGTGTCGCGGCCGCCGGCGCACTGGAGGTGGATCGCCCGCCGGCAGCGGCCGTGGAGATCGCCGATCAGCTGGATCTCGGCGTCGAACAGGTTGCTGCCGCCGCCGCGGATGACCTCGATCGCTTCCGCGAGCCAGCCCTCGTACCGTTCCGCCGCTTCGTCCCAGGCCCGCCGGTTCGAGGCGTGCATCGCGGCGACATCCGCGGCTTCCGCCGCCGTGGCAGGGCGGACGTTGGCGGTGCCCAGTGGCTCCGAGGGTGGCATTCGGCCAGTCTAGCCGCGTGTTGCTCGCCGGCCGGCGCTCGGCCGCCGACGGCCAGATCGTCACGCCCGGGCCGGCCGAATCTCGATCTCCTGCTCGGTGGCGGCCGTGGCCCAGAACCCGAGCAGGCGCTGGCCCTCGTCGCGCACGGCCTCCTCGTCCGCGGGCGAGAGCCGGTCGAGCACCTCGATCCGGAGCGTCGCCCGAGTCCGCTTGACGTCGATCTTCCAGGTGGCGCCCACGAACCCGTCGATGAGCAGTGCTCCCCAGCTCCAGGTCGGCGCGAGACCCGCCGTGTAGCCCGGCCAGGCGACGCGCGAGCGGTCGTCGTGGGAGAGGAGCAGGTTGTCGTAGTCCGGCAGGAATCGCGGCGGGGCAGGGGAGTCCGGATCCGGTAGCGGGCCATCCGGAACGTCGAACAGCTCGCGGCCCTGCTCGTCGCAGAAGGTCCGCAGGCGCGGCCGCAGCCGATCGACGACCTCGCGCAGACTCGTCAGCCACGACCACGTCCGGATGTCGGACACCGTCGCCGGCCCGAATGCCGCGAGGTACCGCAGGACCGTTTCGTCGGGCCGCGTTTCCGTGTCGAGCGGCCGGCCGAGCCAAGCCTCGGCGGTCGTGAGGCGGGGCAACCCCGTCCGGCCCCAGACCCCGCGCGGCGGCACCTGGACGACGGGCAGCAGGTAGCGACACGCGGCCGCGAGTGATTCGGGGTCGCGATCCGGCCAGCCCTCGGCGAGCAGCGCGCGGAGCTCGGCCGCGGAGCGAGGCTCCTCCTCGATCAGCCCCCGGCCCGTCGAGATCAGGGCGTCGAGGTCGACGCCGACCAGCTGCTTTCCGAACGGACTGCCGCTGTGAAAGCCACGCTCGAGGACAGGCTGCATGACCGGTCGCAGCGCCAGGCCGTCGCGGGCCGTGACGAGGTGGATCGTCGTCCGCATCAGCGACATCCGGACCACGCTTCGATCCATCAGGGCGGCGGCCAGGACGAGCGGATCGAAGGCCTCGATGCGCGACCAGAGCGCGACGTACGGCGACAGCGGCGTCTGGCCCTGGAGGCCGATGAGGCGCTCGATGACGGTGTCCGTCGGCAGCGACACGCGCCGGAGGAGCATCTGTCGCTCCAGCAGCGCCCGATTCAGGGCCCGGCGCGAAAGGACGGGTGTGGACGAGGTCACTCGGCGGCGGGGCTGCCGGCCAGACCCTCCACGACCGACACGTTCGGCAGGGCCAGGAGGATGGCCGGCGGGGCGATCACCTTCCAGCTGCGGCTGCCGCCGCCCAGGACGATGCGGACACGGGTCATGACCGCCGCGTCGACCCAGATCGGCAGGTCCGGCGGCAGCCCGAACGGCGTCACGCCGCCGATCTCCTGGCCCGTCAGGGCGCGGGTCTCGTCCGCGGCCGCGAACGAAGCCTTGCCCCGGCCGAATCTCGCGCGGACGGCATGATTGACGTCCAGGCGATGCGGGGCGAGCACGATGCAGGCGGCGTACTGGCGGGGTTCCGACTTGCCGACGACGACGATCGTGTTGGCCGAATCCTCCATCGCGAAGCCGTAGGCCGCGCAGAACTGGGCCGTGTCGGCGAGAGCCGGATCGCAGGCGAACAGCTCGTACGGCACGCCGAGCCCGGCGAGTTGCCCATCCAGCCGGCTCCGGTCGAGATCGTCGCTCATGCGGCAACGGTAGCGGAGCCGGCGAGGGAGCGACGGCCGGTCCGGGCGAACGGGCAGACCCGGGATCGGCAGGGGCCACGGCGGGCTTGCGCCATGTCCTACGGACCGGCTAGACTGTACACGTGACATTGAATGTTCGTCCCGCATTGAGCGAACCCGAGCGCAGCGAACCGGCGGCGGCCGCCGTGACGGCGTCCGACCCGGAGAGGGGTCCGGAGCATCGGGCCCTCGTCGACGAGGTCATGACCGAGATCGCGAGCTGGACCCTGCGGGCGCGGATCCGCGCCTTCAAGCGCTGGCATGCCGGCGCGTTCAGCGTCATTCACCTCAACGTGCTGAGCCTGCTCGAGTCCGAGCCCGCCCTGTCCATGACGCGCCTCGCCGACACCCTCGACGTCTCGGTCGCCAGCACCACCGGTATCGTCGACCGCATGGAGAAGCGCGGCCTCGTCGCGCGCCTCCACGACGTCGAGGACCGGCGGGTCGTGCTCGTCCAATCGACCGAGCTCGGTCGAACCGTCTGCAGCGAGCTCGATTCCGACGCCCGCGACCGGATCGGCGGCCTCATCGGCGAACTGAGCGACGAGGAGCTGGCGGGCTTCCTGCTCGGCATCCGCGGTCTCCGCGCGGCGCATGCGCGGCTCTTCGGCGCAACCGGGGACGATCAGCGGCCGGAGGCCGCCGAGGCGCCGCAGCCCCAGCAGCCCCCGCTGGCAACCGGGGCGACCCTGCACGTCACGGCCAAGCGCGGCTCGAAACTGGTTTCGGTCACCGTCCGGGGGGCCGTCTCGTGATCCGCCTGCTGAAGAGCTACCTGCAGCCGTATCGCGGCCGCCTGGCCTTCGTTCTGGCCCTTCTGTTCGTCCAGGCCATCCTCAACCTGGCGCTGCCCGACCTCAACGCCGACATCATCAACAACGGTGTCTCGAAGGGCGACACCCAGTACATCGTCCAGGCCGGCGCGGTCATGCTCGGGGTGACCCTGCTGCTCGGGATCGCCTCGATCATCTCGGTCTACTGGGCCGCCCGGATCGCGATGGGCTTCGGCCGTGATGTCCGCAGTGCGATCTTTCGCAAGGCGCAGGATTTCTCGCCGCTGGAGATCAACCGGATCGGCACCGCCTCGCTGATCACTCGTAATACGAACGACGTCCAGCAGGTCCAGATGGTCGTGTTCATGGGCCTCACCGTCATCGTTTCAGCCCCGATCCTGATCATCGGCGGCGTGATCATGGCGCTCCGCCAGGACGTCCCGCTGTCGGGCCTGCTGCTGGTCGTGATCCCGCTGATGGGCATCGTCATCGGCCTGGTCCTGAGTCGGGCCGTACCGCTGTTCCAGGTCGTGCAGTTGAAGCTCGACCGGATCAACCAGGTGACGCGGGAGTCATTGGCCGGCGTTCGCGTCATCCGCGCCTTCGTGCGGACGCATCACGAAGAGCGCCGCTTCGATGTCGCCAGCCACGACCTGTTCACCACGTCGCTGCGGGTCAACCGGCTGTTCGCGGTGATGATCCCGACGATGACCCTGATCTTCAATCTCTCGTCCGTCTCGGTCATGTGGTTCGGCGCCCAGCGGGTGGAGAGTGGCGGGCTCCTGATCGGCAACCTCACCGCGTTTCTGGCGTACCTGATGCAGATCCTGATGGCCGTCCTGATGGCCACGATCATGTTCGTCCTGGTGCCCCGGGCGGCCGTGTCCGCCGGTCGGATCAACGAGGTCCTCGAGACCGAATTGGTCATTCGCGATCCCGAGACGCCGAAGGCGATCCCGGCCGCCGCGGCGATCGGCTCGGTCGAGTTCCGGGACGTCAGCTTCGGCTACCCGGGCGCCGAGCACGGCGTGCTGGAGGGCATCTCCATGGTCGCCAAGCCGGGCCAGGTCACGGCGCTCATCGGCAGCACCGGCAGCGGCAAGACGACGGTCATCAACCTCATCCCGCGCTCCTACGACGTCAGCGGCGGCAGCCTGCTCGTCGACGGCGTCGACGTCCGCGAGCTTGAGCCGCGAGGATCTCTGGTCGCGGATCGCCGTCATTCCGCAACGCGCCTTCCTGTTCAGCGGCACCATCGCCAGCAACCTCCGATTCGGCGACGAAACCGCGACCGACGAGGAGTTGTGGCACGCGCTCGACATCGCCCAGGCCCGTGAGTTCGTCGAGGCCATGCCCGGCGGCCTGGACGCGCCGATCGCGCTCGGCGGCCGCAACGTGTCCGGCGGCCAGCGCCAGCGCCTGGCCATCGCGCGGGCCATCGTCAAACGGGCTGAGATCTACATCTTCGACGACAGCTTCTCGGCGCTCGACTTCAAGACGGATACGCAGCTTCGCGCGGCGCTCCGGCGCGATCTCGCCAGCTCCACCGTGATCATCGTCGCCCAGCGGGTCGGCACGATCCTGAACGCCGATCGGATCGTCGTGATGGACGAAGGCCGGATCGTCGGCATCGGCACGCACGCGGAACTCATGGCGACCTGCGAGACGTACCAGGAGATCGTCTCTTCACAGCTGACCGCGGCCGAGGCACAGGTCGCATGAGCGGGCCACAGAACAGCGCCACGGGCCAGGGTCGGCCGAACCCGGGTGGGTCCAACGGTTCATCGGCGGGCGGCGGCGCCGCGAGCGGCGCCCCGGGTCGACCCGCCGCAGCCAGTGCCCACGTGGCCCCGATGCCAGGCGCCGGCGGCGCGCCGGGTGGTCCCGGCCGACCGGGTGGCGGCCGACCGGGTGGCGGCGGCATGTTCGGCGGGATGGGTATGCCCGTCGCCAAGCCCAAGAACTTCAAGGTCTCCTTCGTCCGGCTGCTGCGACGGCTGCAACCCGAGGCGCCACTCGTCGTCCTGGTGATCCTGCTCGCGATCGTCAGCGTCTCGTTCGCGGTCGTCGGGCCCAAGATCCTCGGCACGGCCACGAACATCATCTTCGCGGGCGTCGTGGGCAAGCAGGTGCCGCCAGGGTTGACGCAGGACCAGGTGATCCTCGGCCTGCGCGCCCAGGGCCAGACCCAGCTGGCCGACATGCTCTCGGGGATGCATTTCATCCCGGGCGCCGGGATCGACTTCTCGGCGCTCGCCTCCGTGCTCCTGCTGCTCGTCGGCCTGTATGTCGTCAGCGCCGTCTTCAGCTGGGCCCAGGCGTACGTCATGGCCGGCGTTTCGCAGCGAACCGTCTACCGGCTGCGGCGGGACGTCGACGAGAAGCTCGGTCGCCTGCCCCTGCGCTACTTCGACGACCATCCGCGCGGCGACATCCTGAGCCGCGTCACGAACGACATCGACAACATCGGCCAGACGCTCCAGCAGACCCTCACGCAGCTGATCTCGTCGCTGCTGACCGTGATCGGCGTACTCATCGTGATGCTGACCATCAGTCCGCTGCTGGCCGCGATTTCGCTGCTCTGCGTGCCGATCTCGATCGTTGCCACCCTGCTCATCGCCAAGCGCTCGCAGAAGCAGTTCGTCGCCCAATGGGCCTCGACCGGAGCCCTCAACGGCCACGTGGACGAGTCCTACAGCGGCCACGAGATCGTCACGCTCTTCGGCCGCCAGCGCGAATCCGTCCAGACCTTCGACGAGGAGAACGGCCGCCTCTACGACGCGTCCTACCGGGCGCAGTTCATCTCCGGCATCATCCAGCCGGTCCTGAACTTCGTGGCCAACATCAACTATGTGCTCATCGCCGTGATCGGCGGACTCCAGGTCGCCTCGGGCCAGATGACCCTCGGTGACGTCCAGGCGTTCATCGTCTACTCGCGCCAGTTCACCTTCCCGATCATCCAGGTGGCCGGCATCGCCAACGTCCTGCAGTCGGCGGTCGCCTCGGCGGAACGTGTCTTCGAGGTCCTCGACGAGGCCGAGGAGATCCCGGATCTCGAGGCGCCGCAGGTGCTGCACGATCCGACCGGCTACGTCGTGTTCGACGACGTCTCCTTCCGCTACCTCGCGGACGTGCCGCTCATCGAGAACCTCAGCCTGCTGGCGAAACCCGGCGCGACCGTGGCGATCGTCGGCCCGACGGGTGCCGGCAAGACGACGCTCGTCAACCTGCTGATGCGGTTCTACGAGATCGATGGCGGACGGATCACCGTCGACGGCATCGACATCCGCGACATCACCCGGGACAACCTGCGCGAGACCTTCGGCATGGTGCTCCAGGACACCTGGCTGTTCAAGGGCACGATCCGCGAGAACATCGCCTACGGCCGCGAGGATGCCAGCGAGGCCGAGATCATCGCCGCCGCGGAGGCCGCCCACGTCGACCACTTCGTCCGGACGCTGCCGGAGGGCTACGACACGGTCATCGACGACGACGCGACGAACCTGTCCGCCGGCGAGAAGCAGCTGCTGACGATCGCCCGCGCGTTCCTGGCCGACCCGCGGATCCTGATTCTCGACGAGGCCACGAGCTCGGTCGACACGCGGACCGAGGTCCTGATCCAGCGCGCCATGGCACGCCTGATGCAGGACCGCACGACGTTCGTCATCGCGCACCGCCTCTCCACGATCCGCGACGCGCACCTGATCCTCGTCATGAACCACGGCCAGATCGTCGAGCAGGGGACCCACGAGCAGCTGCTCGCGGCGGAGGGCTTCTACGCCGACCTGTACAACAGCCAGTTCGGGGATCCGCTCGCCGACATCGCCTAGATTGCCCGACCGCCGCCGGCGCACCAGGTCGACGCCCGGGCCGCCGCCGGTTCCAGGCCGGTGCCCGCCTCGGCGGCCGCCTCAGACGATCAGCGTCGTCTCCTCGATATTGATCATGCGAGCGTAGAGCACCTGCTCGTTGACCTCGAGGTTGTTGATCAGCGAGAGCGCGAGCACGATCCCGTCCCCGACCATCTCGTTCGCCATCTCGCCGTACTGGACCTCCAGGATCACGTTGTCGGCCCGCTCGTCGCTCGAGACGTTGTCGGGGTCCTGCCAGGTGCCCTCGGCGGCCATCTCGGTCGACGCCCGCATGAAGTCGAGCGCCCCGGCCTTGGCCCGTGGCATGGCGATCGTCAACAGCTCCTGCTGGACCCGTTCGAGGTGCGTGTTCGTTGACGCGTCGCCGAAGAGCAGCGCAAACAGCACGTCCTTGGCGCGGAGCAGAAGCGCCTGGCCGGATTCGGTCCGGTCGGC
Organism: uncultured Chloroflexia bacterium; assembly: GCA_963716375.1. GTDB lineage: Bacteria > Chloroflexota > Limnocylindria > Limnocylindrales > CSP1-4 > VGPE01. Next base: position 1,519,988 of record OY970306.1, read on the forward strand.
GGCCGTCAGGAGGTCCGTGCCCTTCTCGGGAGCCGTGGCCAGGAGGTAGCCGTCGGCGATCAGCCGGTCGCGGGTCACCCCGCGCTGCTCGGCGAGGAACGCCTCCAGCGTCTCGTGGACGAGTGCCAGTGCCCGCACCCGCGACAGCCGTTCGGCTCGCGCCCTGGCCTTGGCTTCCACGACGCTGTGCCGGTCGATCTCCTCGAGGCTGTGCGCATCGAGCGTCAGGCGGACGATCTGGTCGATCAGCCAGTCGCGATCCTGCTCCACGAGGATCGCCCGGAGGCGCTCCTCGAATTGCGGCGTGAGCTCGCGGTTGATCGATCGAACGATCGCCTGGATGGTGGCCACGTCGCCCTCCTGCGTCCCCGTGCCTGTTGCTCGCATCGCGCCCGGTCCTGTGCGCTAGTGTGACGCGATGAGATTGCGACCGAATCCGCCCCGCATGATCACCGTCGGAGTCGCGCTCGCCCTGGGCGTCCTCGGGTTCATCGTGGCCTGGCCCGTGGACCAGGCCCTGCCGTACCTCGATCCCGTCTCGAAGCTACTCGCGCAGTTCGGCGTGACGATGAACCAGGAGCTCGGGTTCCTGGCGCTGTTCGCCTGTCCGAGCCTGCTGGTCGTCGGCTCGCTGCTGCCGGGGATCTGACGGATGCGCACGAATTTCGCCCCGACCCTGCGGACGATCATCGTCGCCCTTGTCCTGATCCTGATCGGGCTCGTGGCGACCTACGGATCGGTGCTCACGAACCAGATCGGGATTCTCTCGTTCGTCGCGGCGACCGTGATCCTGCTGCTCGGGATGGTCTTCCGCCGCATCTGAGGAACGTCGATCGCGGCTGCGCCGCAGGCTGGCCCTGCCGGAGCGCCGGCCGTGGCATTCGGCTCGCGAACCCGATCATCGCCGACGAGTGGCCGCGGCCGCACCGGCGCTTCGCGCCGAGCCCATTTCGTCGCATCAGGTCGGCGCGGCCGTCAGCTCGAGGAGGCGCGTGACCGTCCGCCAGTTGCGCGCCGTCGCCACGAGACCCGTTCGTTCGATCAGCGCGCCGGTCAGATTCGAGCGGCCCTGCCCCGCGGGGTAGTCAATGTGGAGCTCCGATTCGCCGCTGCGGACCTGCTCGCCGGCGGTGGCCGCAGCTTCCAGGCGGCGGATGAGCTCGATCGGCGGCGCGCCCGACAGGAAGACGACGACGTGCCGGCTCGGGTCCGAGTCCGGGAAGGGATCGCCGGCCGCGATCCGGGCGAGATCGGCGTGCGTCCTGCCCAGCACGCGGATCGCCAGGCCGAGGTCTCGTCGCAGCGCCGTTTCGGCAAGGGCCGAGAGCTCCGCCGGCGGCCGATCCGACCGGAAAACGACGTTGCCACTCTGGAGGTGGGTCCGGACGTCGAGCACGCCAAGGGCCTCGTAGATCGCCCGCACGTCGGCCATGGCGACCTTCACCCGCCCGCCGACGTTGATCCCGCGCAGCAGTGAGGCCTGGCCGGTCGTGCCGGGCCGGCCGTGGTCGGCGCTGGGGCTGTGGCGCTCTTCTCGGTCGGACATCGACCCAGTATCGCCGCGGGGCCCGGCGCAGGAGGTCCCTGTCAGCCAGTCGTGGCAGGAATGAAGACCGACACCTCGCGCGCAGGGCGGTCCGGTTGGCGGGCAGATTCGGGCGTGGCTTGCTATCGTCGGTCGATGCCCATCACCGTCAAGCCGATCTCGACCGCCGAGTTGCCCGCGTTCATCGACGTCATGAGCGGCACCTTCCTCGACCGCCCGGATGTCGCCAAGGTCGCCGCCGAGGTCGAGCCGATCTGGGATCTCTCGCGAGCCTGGGCGGCCCGGGAGGATGGCCGCCTCATCGGCACGTTCCGCTCGTGGCCGACGGAGCTCACCGTGCCCGGCGGTCGGCAGCTGCCGGCGGCCGCGGTCACCAATGTCACGGTCCTGCCGACCCACCGCCGGCGCGGCGCGTTGCGGGCCATGGCCGCGGCCGACCACGGGGCATCACGGGAGCGTGGCGAGGCGTTCAGCCTGCTCTACGCGGCCGAGTACCCGATCTACGGGCGGTTCGGGTATGGCTCGGGGACCCGGCTGGCCGTCGTGACGCTCGACACGCATTCGACGACCTTCCACACCGCCTCAACCGGCCGCGTCGAGTTCATGACGCCGGGCGACGAGGCGAGCCAGGCGATGCGGGCCGTCTACGAAGCGTGGCGGCTCGCTCACACCGGCGAGATCCGCCGTCGCGAGTTCCGCTGGGAGATCGATCTCGGCCGGCGCGAGGTCGCCTGGGGCACGCGCTGGAAGGGCTTCTTCGCCGTCCATCGTGACGCGACGGGCGCGATCGACGGCTACGTCCGGTATCGCGCCGAGGAGAAGTGGGAGCAGGGCCAGCCGCGCAGCATCCTCAACGTCGATGAGCTCCAGGCGCTCACGGATGACGCCTACCTCGGGCTGTGGCGCTTCCTCGGCGAGGTGGATCTCGTCTCGAAGGTGAAGGCGGAGAACCGGCCCGCCACCGAGCGTCTGCCGTGGCTCCTCACGAACGCCCGGGCCGCCGTCGTCTCGGAGCTCGGGGACGGGATGTGGGTCCGGATCCACGACGTGGCCGGCGCCCTGGGCGCCCGGACATACGAGCGGGAGGGCCGGCTCGTCCTCGAAGTGATCGATCCCGAGGCGCCGAACGGGCGGGTGCGGGTCCAGCTCGACGTGTCCGGCGGCGGCGCCACGGCGGCGACGACGAGGCGGAGCGCGGACCTGACGCTTGACGGGGCGGCGCTGTCGGCCGCGTACCTCGGCGTGACGCGCCTGCGCGACGCCGTCCTCGCCAAGGGCTTCGATGAGCACACGCCGGGTGCGCTGGCCACGGCCGACGCGCTGCTGCGGACGTCCGACGAACCCTGGGGCTCGACCTTCTTCTAGCCACTCCGAGCGGGATTCGCGGGCCGGGCACCGGGGCCATGGTCCGGGGCCGTCGGTCGGCATCGACTGGGCCGCTGACTCGACCGGGGCCCCGCGGCAGTCCTCGCCGTCCGCCCCGGCCGGATACCCTTCCACGGTGACCGCCCAACCCGTCCCCGGGCTCGGCCCGCAGCGGCCGTCAACGAGCGTCCTCGCGCTGCCCGAGTTCCGCGCGCTCCTGGGCGCCCGCTTCACGAATGCGCTCGGCATGAGCGCCCTTGCCACGGTCGTGGCCTTCCAGACCTATCTCGTCACGCACGATCCGCTCTCGCTCGGCCTGCTCGGTCTCGTCGAGGCCATCCCGGCACTCGGCCTGATGCTCCTGGGCGGCCACCTCGCCGACCGTCGCGACCGCCGCGGAATCATCCTGATCACGGCCACGGGGCTCGTGTTCGGGGCGCTCATCCTCGCCGTCGTCTCGCTCAACCCGGATGCCGTGGGATTGCCGGTCATCCTCGCGGTCGTGTTCGGGATCGGCGTCGCCGCGGGCTTCGAGCGCCCGGCCTTCAGCGCATTCGAGGCCCAGGTCATCCCTCTCGAGCACGCCTCGACCGGGGCGTCCTACCAGGGCACGGTCTGGACGACGGGCGGCATCCTCGGGCCGGCATTCGGCGGCATCGCCGTGGCAATCGTCGGCCTGTCGGCGACCTACTTCGCGATCAGCTTTCTGCTGGTCATTTCGGCCGTCTGCATCTCGCTGATCGCCCGCAAGCCCGTCCCGGTCCAGGAGGCCGGTGAGCGCATCCTCGAGAGCCTCGCCGGTGGCGTCCAGTACGTCGTGCGCAACCAGATCCTGCTCGGTTCCATGGCGCTGGATCTCTTCGCCGTCTTCTTCGGCGGCGCGATCGCGATGCTGCCGGTCTTCGCGACCGACATCCTGAACGTCGGGCCGATCGGCCTCGGCCTGCTGCGGACCGCGCCGTCCGCCGGCGCGCTGCTCGCGATGCTGATCACGACCCGCTTCCGGCCGATGCGTCGGGCCGGGCCGATCTTCGTGACCTGCGTCACGGTCTTCGGCCTCTCGATGATCACCTTCGGGCTCTCGACGAGCTTTGCGCTCTCCATGGCCGCCCTGTTCGTGAGCGGTCTGGCCGACGGCGTCAGTGTCGTCATCCGGTCCGTCATCCTGCGGGTCGAGTCGCCGGAGGGGATGCGCGGTCGGATCGCCTCGGTCAACTTCGTGTTCATCGGCGCGTCGAACGAGCTCGGGGCGTTCGAGAGCGGTCTCGCGGCGTCGATCTTCGGGGTCGTCCCGAGCATCGTCGGCGGCGGAATCCTGACCCTGGCCGTCGTGGGCGCCGTTACGCTCCTCGCGCCCGCGTTGCGGCACCTCGATCTCGGCCGAGAGCTCGCCGAAGGTCCCGGCGCTGGCGGCGCCATCCCCGTCGCGACGGCCGGGGCGACCGGTCAGCCGGCTGGTACGGCGGTGGTTGGCGCCACGTCCGCTTCCCGGAGCGGCCTGGATGGCCTCGTCGCCGCCGAAGCCGTGCTCGTTCGTGGCGACGGCCCGGATTCCGCCGCCGCGGAGGTCGATCGGCTCCTGACCTGACGGCCGGCGCAGCGGTGTGGCACCCTGCCGTCATGGCCGAGACCAGCGAGATGAAAGCCCGGATGCTGCGGGGCGAGAATTACCTCGCGAACGACCCGCTGCTGATCGCGGAACGGCTGCATGCGCAGCTGCTCGTCGAGCGATTCAATGCCATTTCGGCGGCGGACCCGGCCGGGCGGCTGGCGACCATGCAGGAGCTGCTGGACGCGTTCGGGGAGGGGAGCCTCGTGCTGCCTCCCTTCCGCTGCGACTATGGCTACAACATCACGATCGGGGCCCGCAGCTTCGTGAACTACGGGGCGATCTTCCTCGACGTCTGTTCGATCGAGATCGGCGACGATGTCCAGATCGCGCCACACGTCCTCCTGATGACGGCGACGCATCCTCTCGATGCTCCGACGCGCCTGGCCCTCTGGGAATCGGGCCGGCCGATCGCCATCGAGGACGCCGCCTGGCTGGGGGCTGGCGCCATCGTCCTGCCGGGCGTCAGAATCGGCCGAGAGGCGATCGTCGGAGCGGGCGCCGTGGTCACGCGCGACGTGGCGCCCCGAACCATCGTCGCCGGCAACCCGGCCAGGGTCATCCGCGAACTCGGGAACGTCGAAGAGGAGGCGCGACATGTCTGAACTGATCGTCATCGGCTTCGACACGTCGGACGAAGCTCGAGCGGCCCTCAAGGACCTGCGTTCGATCGAGCACCTCGGCCGGATCCATTTCGAGGACACGGCCGTGGTCGAGCGGGATGCGGCGGGTCACGTCCACGTGAAGAACGAGGTCAGCGGCACGACCGAGACCGCGGCCGTGATCGGTGGTGCGATCGGCGGCATCGTCACGTTCGCGTTCCCGCCCGCCGGGATCGCGATTGGCGCCGCCGTCGGGGCGGGCATCGGCGCCCTGATGCACACGGGCGTCGACGGTGACTTCGTCGACGACATCAAGAACAAGCTCGAACCCGGCAAGTCGGCGCTGTTCCTCGTGCTCAAGCAGGCGGACGCCGACGCACTGGACGCGGCCCTGCGGCCGTATCACGGCAACCTCATCCAGACGACCGTCGACGAGGACGTCGAGGAAGGCCTGCGGGACGCCCTCAAGTAGGCCCGGTTCCCAGAGCCGTCACGTCCGGGCGGGGCCTGGCAGGCGCTCGTCACCATGGGAGACGCGTGGACATGGACGCGATGATATCGGCTGCCCGCGCCCGCCAGGTCGGGGCTTGACAGTGCCGCGGCGTCGGATCCGGCCGAGTCTGACTGCCTGTTCGCGGCGCTCGCGGACGGCGGAACCGTGACGATGGCGATCGGGGAGGCGTTCCGGGCGACCCGCTTCGGGATGCTCACGGACCGCTTCGGGCGCCCTGGATGGTCAACTGCGAACGGACCCGCGCGATGTAGATTGGAGCCTCACGGAGGTGCCCCTTGGCCGTCGCCGCCCAGCCGTTCCCCGGATTCACGCGTGACGCGATCCAGTTCCTCGCCGATCTCGCCCAGCACAACGACCGGGCCTGGTTCCAGCCCCGCAAGGCCGACTATGAGCGGCTCCTGAAGGACCCGATGGAGCAGCTGATTGCGGCGCTGGCGCTGCAGCTGGCCAATCAGGGCGTGCCGCTCCAGGCCGATCCGAAGCGCTCGCCCTTCCGCATCTACCGGGACACGCGCTTCAGCAAGGACAAATCGCCGTACAAGACGCACCTCGGGGCGACGTTCCCGTGGGTCGAGCCAGCGGCCGGCGGGACGGCAGGCGCGGGCAGCGCGGGGGCCGCCGCCACCGAGGGTGCGGCCGGTGCGGCCGCCTCGGGCGGCGGGGCCGACGATCGGGCGCACGGCAACGGCGGCTACTTCAACTTCGCGCCGGGCGAGATGTACGTCGGCGGCGGCATGTGGATGGCGGAGCGTCCGCGCCTCGAAGCCTTCCGCCGGGCCATCGTCGACGACCCGCAGCGAGTCGACGCGGCGCTCGAGGATCCGGCGTTCGTCGCCTGGTTCGGGGGCGCCCAGAGTCACGAATCGCTCAAGCGCGTGCCGCCGGGCTACCCGGCCGATCATCCGCAGGCGGATCGCCTCCGCTGGAAGGACATCGTCTTCGGGCGCCGCCTCTCGGATGACGAGGTCTGCTCGCCGGACCTGCCGGCGCTCCTCGCCGACGGCTACCGCACGGCCGTGCCCGTCTTTCGATTCCTGGCCACGCTCCGCTGAGAGTGAGCGAACGCGTCCTGTCAGCCCGCGCGCTCAACCGCGCGCTCCTTGCCCGCCAGCTGCTGCTCGAGCGGGCGACGGTGCCGATCGACCAGGCCATCGAGCAGATCGGCGGACTCCAGACCCAGTACGCGCCGTCGGGCTACGTCGGCCTGTGGACGCGAGTCGCCGGCTTCCGCCGCGAGGCGCTGACGGCCGGCCTGGAGGATCGGCGCGTGGTCCAGGCGACATTGCTGCGGACGACGATCCACATGGTTTCGGGCCGGGAGTTCTGGCGCTATGCGCTGGGCGTGCGACAGGCCCGCCGCACCTGGAGCCTGCGGGTGCAGGGCCGCGGCGTCACGGAGGCCGAGGTGGTCATCGCGGCCCAGGCACTCCGCGAAGCGCTGGCGGACGGGCCACGGACCGTCAAGCAGCTGGGCAGCCTCGCCAGCGGCGCGGCGTTCGGGGCGAGCCTGTGGGTGGATCTCGTCCGCGTCCCGCCGTCCGGGACGTGGGAGCACCGGCGGGCGGATCTCCTGGGACTCGCCGAGGCATGGGTCGGGCCGGAAGATGCGACCGAGGAGGCCGGCCTGACCCACCTCGTGCGGGCGTACCTGCGCGGCTTCGGTCCGGCGACGTGGCGCGACATCGGCCTCTGGGCGGGCATCTCGGCCGGCGCCGCGAAACGGGGAGGGGAGAGGCTCACCCTCGTCGAGTATCGCGACGAGGCCGGTCGAACCCTGGTCGATCTGCCGGACGCGCCGCTCCCGGACCCGGAGATGCCCGCACCGGTCCGGTTCCTGCCGCACTGGGAGGCCGTGCTCCTCGTCCATGCGCGTCGGACGGGGGTACTGCCGGAACCGCACCGGCCGAAGGTCTTCAGCACGCGCAATCCGTTCTCCGTCGGGACCTACCTCGTCGACGGCCGGGTGGCCGGCGCCTGGTCGCTGCGCGAGGGGCGGATCGTGCTCGACCCATTCGAGGAGCTCTCGGCGGCCGATGAGCGCGCCGTGGAGGACGAGCGGGAAGCGCTGGAGGCGTTCCACGGCCAGGGTCCGGCGGGCTGATCGTCCGCCACGCGGCCGGCGCGTCTGGCGCGGCCGGCGCAACTTCCCGGCTCTCGCGCCAGGCGCCGCCGGCGGGAGCTCCCCTCCGGCGTCTCTGCGGCCCGTCTACGCCCGATCGAGCGCGATCCCTCGCATCGCCCAGATCAGGCTTGCGCAGGCCGTCAGCGCCACGCCGGCAATCAGCGCCAGCGCCCCAAGGAACGCCCGTGGTGCCGCGGCAGCCGGATCCGCCGCGCCCAGTCCGGTTTCGGGGTCGAGCCAGGCGACGAGCAGGACGGCCGCCCCGAGCACGAGCATGACGAGACCGCTCCGGCCGAGCAGGCCGACGACCGGCCGGGCGGCCGCGAACCGCCACGAGCGGCGCGGCATGGAGCTCCAGCGGGCGAGCGTGGCGCTCGCGAGCGCCGTCCAGGCGAGGGCGATCAGGATCGCGCCGACGGCGTCGGCCATCCGGTGCCAGCCCGCCGCGAGCGTGCTCATCGCCACGGCCGCGACGTAGGCGGCCCCGAGGATCGCCCCAGGCACGCGCAGGGCGCGCGGAATGACGAGCAGGGCCGCCAGCACGAGCGACGCCGCGATCGTCACGTGGCCGCTCGGAAAGCTGTTGGCCGTCGCCTGACCGATCTCGCCGATCAGGTTCGGGCGCTCCAGGATGACCCGCTTCAGGACCTGGGTCGTGAGGTTCGCCCCGGCGATCGCCACGACGACCGCGATCGCGAGGCGGGGCCGGCCGGAGGCGAGCGCCATCGCCGCGAGCACCAGCGTCGCGATCGCAACGGTCAGGACGCTGATCGTGGCGAGGGTTTCCGTGGCCAGGATGCCCGTCTCGGAATCGGTCGGTCGGCCATAGAGGATCGTCTCAGCGAGCCATTGGCCGGCGGCCGTCAGCTCGAACGCGACGTAGACCAGGACGCAGAGCAGGGCGGAGACGGCGGCCACGCCGATGAGCCGCTTGACACTCTGGGCGACCGTGACGACGGGCGTCCGCGGGCCGACGTAGGTCGACGGGTCGAGCGGCTTCGATCGCGGCTGCACCCGCCAACGGTAGCGCCCGGAAGGGCACCGCGGCGTCGACCTCGCTCCGGCGGTCTGTCGCCGGGCAGGGATGCCGCGCTGATCAGGCGGCCAGGAACTCCGGTCAGGCGGCCAGGGACTCCGGCAGGCCGAACCGCGGGATGAGCCGCAGGTCCCGGAAGGCATCGATCCGGGCGACGCCGGAACCGTCGACCTCCAGGAGCAGGACGGCGAAGCCGGTGAACGGCCCGGTCGGTGCCTGGCGCGAGAAGGCGGCAAATCCCGGGCCACCGTTCGCGCGGACTGGCACCAGCCGGATCTCGCGACCCGGAACGAAGATCGAGTCGGCGAAGAAGGCGGCGATCGCCTCGCGGCCCTGGTATGCGAGGGTCGGCGGCATCGCCAGCACGGCGTCGTCGCGGAGCAGCGCCACGAGGCCCGGGATGTCGGCCGCCTCCCACGCCTGCACGTAGCGCTCGAGCAGCGCCCGCAGCCTGCCCGGCTCCAGGGTCGAGTGGCGGGCCGCCGCGACGCCGCCACTGCCTCCTGCCGGCCGGTACTGGCTGGCCATCGTGGTCCGGGCCCGATGCAGGGCGCTGTTGACGGCCGGAACGGTCAGTTCGAGCAGCTCTGCGACCTCCGCGGCACGCCAGCTGAGCACATCGCGCAGGATCAGGACGGCGCGCTGGCGCGGCGGCAGGTGCTGGAGCACGGTCGTGAACGCCAGCGAGATCGACTCGTGGGCGTCATAGCGGGCCTCCGGGCCGGCCGTCAATTCGCCCGGCAGATCGTCGGAGTCGTCGCCGTTCTCCTCGTCGGGAAACGGTCCAATGACGATCGAGGCGTTCGCGCCGTGAGCTCGGTTGCGCCGCTCGATCGCGTCGAGGCAGGCGTTGGTCGCGATCCGGTACAGCCATGCCCGGAACGAGATGGCCTGGCGGAACGTCGCCCGGCCATGCCAGGCCCGAACGTAGGCGTCCTGGACGGCATCCTCGGCGTCGTCGATGGAGCCGAGCATCCGATAGCAGTGGACGAGGAGCTCGCGCCGATACGGCGCCGCCACCGCGCCGAAGGCCTCGGCGGAGACGGTCGCGAGCGGCGATTCGAGCGGCGGATCCGCAGCTCGTTCCAGGGCGGCGGCCTGACCTCGCGTCGCGGCCGCCAGCGCGGCCCCGGGCGCCGCCACGATCTCAGCGGGGCCGTCAATGGGCGTCGTCACCCGGCATTGATACCGGCTGCCGCAGGGCCGGTCAAGTTGGCGAGATCATGCGGTCACGGTCGACCGCCGCAGCGCGACGAGCGTCCACGTGGCGAAGATCACGTCGAGTGGCGTGAGCAGCAGGATGTTCCAGGCCACCAGCCCGGCCGCGGCGAACGCGGCGAAGACGATCGGCACGGCGTACCGGATTCCGACGCTTGCGACGAAGATCTCGCGGTACTCGTTGAGGGCGGCGACGAGGTAGAAGATCCCGAGGAAGATCACCGTCATGCCGGCCACCCGGATCCAGACTTCCGTGGCCTCCGGCAGGCCGACGATCGGGAGCGGCAGGTTCGGCGCCAGCATGAGGACGCCTCCGAGACCGAACACGTAGATGGCGTAGACGAAGATGCTGCGAGCGGCCGAACTCATGGGGTGGCTCCTGCTCCGGGGACGTTGATACCCGTACAACGGCGCGCGGGCACAAAACTGTTCGGTCCGACTGGCAGGACCGTCCCTCGAGCCTGCGGCTGCGCCGCGGGCCGGCCGCGATCGCACGTCGGCATGCGCCTTCGGCTCGCGATCACGGCTGTCGCCGACGAGTTGCCGCGGCCGCACCGGCGCGTGCCGCGCCAGGCGTGGCGGTTCGCTACGATGCGGGGCGCCGACGGCCCAGCCGAGGGACGACGAGGTGACCATGCCGAGCCGCGATCCGTATCCCGCGATCGAGCCCTTCGAGAGCGGGTTCCTCGACGTCGGTGACGGCCAGTCGATCTACTGGGAGGCGTCCGGCAATCCGGCCGGCAAGCCGGCTGTCGCGCTGCATGGCGGGCCCGGCAGTGGACTCAGTCCGGGCCGGCGCCGCTGGTTCGACCCGGAGCGCTACCGCCTGGTCCAGTTCGACCAGCGTGGCTGCGGCCGCAGCACGCCGCACGCCGGCGAGTGGTCGACGGATCTCGCGGCCAACACGACGCACCACCTGATCGCCGACATCGAGCGGCTGCGGACGCATCTCGGGATCGAGCACTGGCTCGTCTGGGGCGCCTCGTGGGGCGTCACGCTCGCGCTCGCCTACGCGGAGCGGTTCCCGGAACGGGTCACGGAGCTGGTGCTGCTGTCGATCACGAACACCCGCCGGGCCGACGTCCACTGGCTGGCCCATGAAACCGGCCGCTACTTCCCCGAAGAGTGGGCACGGTTCCGCGCCGGCGTGCCCGAGGCCGATCGGGATGGCGATCTCGTCGCGGCCTACGACCGCCTGATCAACGGCGGCGCCGATCCGGCGGGACGGTTGGCAGCCGTCCGCAACTGGGTTGCCTGGGAGGACGCCATCCTGTCACTGGAGGAGGGCTACGTCACGCCGCACCCGCGCTGGTCGGACGAGCGCTTCATGATCGGCTTCGCCCGGCTCGTCACGCACTACTTCTCGCACGCCGCGTGGCTCGAGGAGGACGAGCTGTTGCGGAACGCCTGGCGGCTGGCCGGAATCCCGGCCGTCCTGCTCCACGGCCGGCTCGACCTCTCCGGTCCGCCGGACGTGGCCTGGCAGCTCGCCAAGGCGTGGCCCGGCTCGGAGCTCCACTTCATCCCCGGCGGCCATACCGGCGACGCAGAGATGGACCGGCTGCTCATCGAGTCCACGGACCGCTTCGCGACGACTCCCGGGTAGGCGCCCGCTCGGGCCGAGCGGGACGATCGGTGACGTGCGATCGCGGATCGCGATATCGTTGCACTGCAACTGCCTGTAGCGTCCGCTGCAGCCGAACCTCAGCAAACAGGAAGACGCCTCATGACCGCCGCGCCCAGCGACCCAGCCATTGCCCCGACGTCCGCGACCGCCCTCGCCGAACCAGCCGGCCTGGATGAGCGAATCGACCGCGTCGCCCGCGCGCTCGAGGCGCGCAACATCGAGGTGGTCGTCGTCGACATTGCAGCCGACGCCCGGGAGGCGGTTCTCGCGCGCGTCCCGGAGGGATCGGAGGTCCACTGGGGCAAGTCGAAGACGCTGGACGATCTCGGGATCAGCACGGCGCTGATGGAGTCGACCGCCCATGACGCGATCCGGCCGCGCTACCTGAAGATGGACCGGACGACCCAGCGGCGGGAGATCCGCAAGCTGATCTCGGCGCCCGACGTGATGCTCGGCAGCGTCTCGGCCGTGACCGAGGATGGCGCGATCGTGGCCGCATCGGCAACGGGCAGCCAGCTCGGGCCGTACGTCTCGGGAGCCGGTCGGTTGATCCTCGTCATCGGCAGCCAGAAGATCGTGCCCACCCTCGAGGACGCGCTCCACCGCATCGAGCAGGTCGTCTATCCCTTCGAGGACGCGCAGGTCGTCGAGCGACTGGGTGTGCACACACGTCTCGAGAAGGTCGTGATCCTGTACGGCGAGTGGCAGGCCGGGCGGACGACGCTCGTGATCAGTCGGGAGCCAATCGGAGTCTGAGGGCCGTCCGCGGCGCCGCCGGTGATTCGGGCGCGCCCGATCAGGTGAGCGTGGCCCGCGCGACCCCGCCGACCTCCGGCCCGCACCCGGCCGCGACCTGACCGTCGGGCGTCCAGATTCCCGAACCCCCGGCCGCGTGGTCGTAGCCTCCGCCCGTGGAGCCGGCAAAGCTGGCGATGGCGACCCAGACGTGGTGGTCGGCCGCGATGCGCCTCGCGCGCTGCTCGGGGACGAGGCCATCCGCCGCAGATTCGAGGACGCCGGCCACGTAGGCGTCGATCCCGAGTGCCGCCGTCTCGGCCGCGTGCTGCGGGATGCCCGTGTCACGGCAGATCGCGAGACCCAGTCGCCAGCCGTCCACCTCGATGACCGCGGGTGCGGGGCCGGGGCTGAACCGCTCCGTCTCGGCTCCGCCAAGCCACATCTTCCGGTAGGCCACGCGGACGCCGGCCCCTTCGATCGCCAGCAGCCCGATGAAGACCCGGCCGGCGTCGTCGGCAACCGGAGCGCCGGCGAGTGCCACGGAGCCGGTGTCGCGGCAGGCCTCGACGATCGCCGCCAATCTCGGATCGGCTGCGTCGAGCGGTGGGGCGTCCAATTCGTAGCCCGTCAGAGACAACTCCGGGAACGCGACGACCCGCGCGCCTGCCGCGCGAACGACGGCTGCATGGATCCCGGCGTTCGCGGCCACGTCCCGCGCCACGCACGATGGCTGGGCAACGGCGAGCGTCAGGGGAGCGGCCACGACACTACGATAGCCGTGACCGAGAACGCGTGACACCAGGTCACGGAAGGAGACACCATGGCTGCACCGGCCAGCGTCGACGACTACCTGGCAGGCCTGCCGCCGGATCGCCGCGCCGCCCTCGAATCGATCCGCGACGCGATTCACGCCGCCGCTCCCGACGCCGAGGAGACCATTGCGTACTCCATGCCGGCGTTTCGCAGCCACGGCGGCCAGTTCCTCGTCTCGTATGCGGCCTACAAGCGCCACTACAGCCTGTTTCCGGCCAGCGGCGCCGTAGTGGAGGCGCTCGGACCGGAACTGGCGCCGTACCTCGCCGGCAAGGGCACGATCCAGTTCCCGATCGACCGGCCGATCCCGCTCGCGATGGTCACCTGGATCGTCCACGTCCGGCTGACCGAGACCGCCGCCCGCGCGAGCCGTTGATCGGGGCACGGTCGCGACGAGGGCGAGCGCAGAGCGGGGAAGGGAGCGGCGAGGACGAGCGCGTCGACGGCGGCCGCGGAACGGCACGGATCGCCGGCCGCGGAACGGGCACGGATCGCCGGCGGCTCTTGCGCCGCCACGACGTCTGGTTGACGATGGTGGTGCTCGCTCCCGGATCCATCCCGCACCGTGGCCGTTGGAATGGGGCACGGCCGCCCGCGACCACAACGAACAGCGAGGAGGCAGTGCCATGGCGGCAGCGACCGAGCGGTCCACGCGACGCGGATTCCTGGCGGGTCTCGCGGGCGGCATCGCCGCCGTGGCGGCCGTGCTGATTCGACCGTCGTCCGTCGTCGAAGCGGCGGCCGGCGCCCCGGTGCTCGCCGGCAAGGTGACGAGCGCCGGGACCGCCTCCACGATCCTGACGACCGCGGCCGCCGGCGACGGGTTTCGGGTCACGCAGACGGGCAAGGGCGCCGGCGTCGTCGGCCTCACGTCGATCGCGTCAGGCGAGAGCATCGCGGTGCACGGCGTTTCGGCGAGCAACATCGGCCAGGGCGTCAACGGCCGGGCCACGGCGACGGCCGGGGCGACGCAGGGCGTGGAAGGCATCTCGGACAGCCCTGACGGCAAGGGCGTCGAAGGCTGGACGACGGCGACGACCGGCTCGACCATCGGGGTGTCCGGGCAGTCCGACAGCACGTCCGGGCAGGCCATGCGGGGCTACGCGAGTGCCGCGACGGGCACGACGTTCGGGGTCGTCGGGGTGACCGAGAGTCCGGACGGCCAGGGTGTCCAGGGCTGGGCCAAGTCGGCCACCGGCAACACGATCGCCGTGTATGGCGTGGCGTACAGCCAGGCGGGAGTCGGCGTCCAGGGCCACGCCACCAGCACGAGCGGCTCCACGATCGGGGTGATCGGCGCGGCCGACAGTGCGGATGGCCGCGGAGTCATCGGCTATGCGCTTGCGAAATCCGGCAATTCGATCGGGGTGCTTGGCCTGTGCAGCTCGCCGACCGGCTGGGCCGGCCGGTTCACCTCAGACGTGAGCAACGGCGTCTACATCAGCGTGCCGGCCGGCAAGGCCGGCCTGAACGTCGCCGCCGGCACGAAGAATGCCGTCGTCGCGACGCGCGACGGGGCGCGGCTGCTGTACGCCGAAGAGGCGACCGAGGTCCTGTTCGCCGACTATGGCTTCGGCCGGCTCGCGGATGGGGTCGCCGAGGTCCCGATCGAGCCCGTCTTCCGCCAGACGATCGAGGCAGACGAGCCGTATCACGTGTTCGTGCAGCCCTACGGTGAGGTCGAGCTGTGGGTCAGCGATCGTGGCACTGACGGCTTCACGGTCCGGAGCCGCGGGCCGGAGCGCGACGTGGAGTTCTCGTACCGGATCGTCGCCCGACGAGCGGGCTACGCGCGAACGCGCCTCGAGCGGGCGCCATGGGCCGACTCGGACGTCAACCTGGCGACCCGCGAAGTCGCCGAGGCCGAGGCCGACGCCGATGCCGCGGTGCTCGCCCGCTAACGTCAGCCGGCGCCGCAGCGCCACCCGGCCCCGTTCAGCAGCAGGATTCGCAGCCGTCCCCGATCGGCAGCCAGCCGACCCCGTCGAAGATCGTCGTGGGTCGTTCGGGGGTCACGCCGCGGCGATCCGGCCGGGTCTTGACGACGAACCGCTGGCCGCCCACCACGCCGCGATCCTCGACCTGCTGGAGGTCGAGGGTGAGTGCCCGGACCCCGAGCCGCTCCCTGGGCGCCGCCACGAACCGGACTCGCAGCGCCGCCAGCTCGCCCGGCCGCAGATCGATCGGCCCGATCGACGCACCGGTCCCGAGGACGCGATAGGACGCGTCGCCGACCTGCTCGATCTCCTTCAGCTCCGCGCCGGACTTCTGGATCAGCTTGCGGAGCTCGGGCGTGGCCTCGAGCCAGACCTGGCCCCAGTCGAAGATCGAGTAGGGATCGCCCTTCGGCGTGGAGAAAACGAGCCACGCCCGGTGGGCCTCCTTGTCGAAGTTGGCGATGATCGCCGCGGACAGGCGCCCGTCAGGCTGCTCGTCGACGACCTCGATGTTCTTCCAGACGATGTTGTTGTTGCTCTGGACGTTGGCGTAGAGATTGCCCGTCTCCGGCGTCGTCATGCCGAAGCCCGGACCGGGCGCCGTCTCGATCCGCGACAGCAGGCAGAAATGGCCCGCATCGGCGCCGAACGCGGCATAGTCGGCCGGATTGGGCGGCGACCAGGGAAACGCGAGGATCTCGTCGTCGCCGGCCACGACCGACACGGGCTGGGAGCCGATCGCCCCACCCATCAGTGCCGGCGAGGTGATGCTGCCGTCCCACGGCGCGGGCCACGACAGCCCGCCCGACGCCTTGGCCCAGTAGAGCCGGACGGTGCCCGACGCACTGCCCGTGCAGCCGCGATTGCGGACCCGCACGTAGACGAACGTCGTCGTGGAGCCGTACTCGGGGTTCTGGTGATCCTGGTTGGCGATCCCGTCGTTCGCGTTGCGGACCCAGATGTCGTCGCTGATGTACATCGGCTGGGCCGAGACGTCGGGCTCCGCGCCGAAGTCGTCCGAGACGTCCTTGGACCACAGGTCCGAGCCGGCCACTGCGCCCGGGGGTACGAGACCGTCGGACGCGAGGAGGCTCGCCCGGGCCGTGAACAGGGTCGCGTCCATCCGCACGCTCTGGCCGGCCGTGAACATGTTCATGCCGTCGTCGTCGGTGTAGTCCATGTAGTTCATGAACATGTCGCCGTTCGGCCCGTTCGAGCACGAGATGGCCGGGAATGCCGGGCGGCGTGTACGTCTCGTCCGCCTGGTTCGGGGTGTCGTGCCACGGCATCCGAGCCGGTGCAGGCCGTCCCGTCGTCGCCCCAGATGTGGAGCAGGTTGAAGTAGTGCCCGATCTCGTGCGTCAGCGTTCGCCCGAGGTTGTAGGTGGCGAGCACCGGCGCGACCGTCCCGAAGGCTCGGTAGTGGCAGCGGACGCCCTGTTGAGCCGCGGGCATGCCGGGGAATGACCCTTTCCCCAGCAGCCCGTCGGTGTAGTTGGCGACCCAGATGTTCAGGTACTTCGTCACGTCCCAGGGGTCATGGCCGCCGCCCGCCGCGCTGAGCATGCCGGTCTGGTTTCGCGTCCAGCCGGTCGCGGTGGTGTTGGTGCGGGTGATCCCGGTCGTCGGGGCGCAGTTCGGGTCCCGAACGGCCAGGGCGAACTCGATCCGTGCATCCGCCGCGACCCCGGCAAAGGCCGCCGGCGTTGCGGAGGCGTCCGCATTGAGCCGCCGGAAGTCGGCGTTGATGACGTCGATTTGCGACTGGATCTTGGCGTCCGAGATGTTCTCGGTCGCGGTGTGCCAGATGACGTGGACCACGACCGGGATGCGGACGAGTCCCGAGCGCAGGCCGTCGGCCGCATAGAGCCGGATCCAGTCCTGGACCTCCTCTTCGATGTGGCGGCGGCGCCAGCGGTACTCCGGGTCGAGCCGGACCAGCCGGCGGTGCTCTTCCATGGTCCCGCAGCGACCGCGGCCGGTCTCGCCGTCGTTGCCACCCGGCTTGGGCCGCGGTCGCTGGAGATCGGGCATGACAGGAAACCCCCTGTGGTGTGGCCTGGGTCGGATCAGTGCCGCTCAGCGGCGAATGCAGCGACAAACTCCCGGTTCAGCGACGTCAACTGCCCGCTGCCGTTGGTCGTCTTGACGGTGGCCCCGACCGTGACCGCGAAAGCGCACTTGGTGTCGATCGGGCCGAGCAGGCTGCCGAGCGTCGCCACCGCGTTGGTGGCGGCCGGGCCGGGCGGCTTGCCGGGCTCGGCGAAGCCGCTGGCGCTCAACGGCGTCCCACCGCCGATGCCCTTCGTCACGGCCAGGGAGAAGCCCTGCAGGAACGATGGCGACCCGCCGCTCGTCGGATGCGGGTGGAAGGCGCGGAAGTCGATCGCGACGTGGTCGGTGGCCAGGCCATCGAGGAACTGGCAGGTGGACGAACCGACGGTACCCGCGAGCCGGATGCCCTCGATGATGGCCGTCGCCGACCGGTTGTCGGCCCACAGCACATGCGTGAGTGCCGACCACGGCACGTTGTCCGGCGGGCCGGCGGGGATCCGCCAGCGACCGAAGACGAACGGTCTCGGCGTGCCGGGTCCCGCGGCGCCGGTCGGCTTGATCTGGTTGCCGGCACCGTCGAAGATCTCGATCCGGACGAGATACCGGCCGTTCGGGTGCGCCGTCGTATCGAGGATGGCGTGGAACTGATCGGGATCCCACTCTTCCAGTGCGGCCAGGAGGCCGCCGGTCCGGAAGGGGATCGCGTAGTTGCCGTTGCTGTCCGGGCCGAGCGAGTGCTGGGCGCGGATGAAGCCGCCCGAGGTCCACTTCCAGGACGTCCAGGCCGGGACGGGGACGGGCGCCCACGAACCGACAGGATCCCCGGCCGCATCGGCGCTGGCGACATCGACCCGGAACGAACGCGCCCCGAGCGCCTGCATGCCGTTGCTGATGAAGTAGCGCAGGCCCAGGGCCCCGCCGAGCGGCCGGTTGACCGACGGCCCATCGACAGCCGCCGGATTGAGCAGCCCCGACGTGGCCGTCAATGCCAGGACGGAATTGGGCGAGTCCTGGGCCGGCGTCCCGAGCTGCCAGGTCTCGGTCGAACCGATCTCGTGGAGCAGCACGATCGCGTCGCCGGCGCCCGGGATGACCGGATCGCCGCTGCACGAGACCGCGACGCGGCTGTACGAGGTGAGCGTCGGATGGGCCGCTTGCGAGAACCACTGGCCGGCGGCCGGGCCGTCGTAGATCGTGACGGTGACGCCGTCGATGACCTGCTTGACCTTGTACGAGTACTCGTCGCTGCAGCCGGGGATCAGGAATCGCGGGAAGTCGCGCCAGCAGATGCTGAACGTCCCGTCATCGGCAATCAGGCCTTCGGCGACCTTCGTGCCCGCCCCGCACGTGCACCACAGGTACGGGCGCACCTTGACGTACTCGGACAGCTGGGCGCCCTTGAGTGCCTGGAGCGCGAACGTGTCGCGCTCGGAGTTCATCTTGCGCACGTCGAGGGCGCCGCCCGTGGCCACCTGGTCGAGCAGCTCGAACGGGGCAGGGTCGGGGCCAGGACCCGGCGGCACCGGCGCGGGACCGATGGGATCGCCGGGCGGCGGGAACGGCGTGGGATCGCCCGGCGTCGGCCTGTGCGGCGGGAACACGGGTCCGTCGACGAGGTCGCCCGGGTCGATGATGATCGGTGGCTCGCAGCAGCACGTTCGCCGGTAGACCTCGACGATGCCCTGGCAGACCGTGGCGCAGCGATAGGGGTGGAAGACGATGCCCGGGTCGATGACCGAAAGATCGATCAGGCTGGCGCTGCGGGCGCTCGAATCCAGCGCGAAGCGGGTCGCGATCGAGGTGGACGCCTGCAGGTACTCGACGAGCGGATACCAGGGGAAGCAGCGGGCGACGGATCCCGAGACGCATTCGATGATCCCGTACAGCGGGCCCCACGAGGCCTCGGGCAGATTGAGCGCCCCGCCCTTGAAGATCTCGAGCGCGTCGTCCACGCGGTAGCCGATGAATCGGCCACCATCGGCTGCCGGATCGGCCGCGGCGTCGCCGATGACGACACGCGCGGCCCGGTCGAGCTGATTCGCCGGGAGCGAGAAACGGCCGTCGGCCGCCACCTTGGCCGTGCCGACGACCTTGCCATCGGCTGCCAGCGCGTGGACCGCGAGTGCGGGCCGTTCGCTGCCTGTAGCCGCCCCGACGAGCTCGATTCGGCCGGCCAGTCCGGATGACTTCCGCTCTGCCATCGAGTCCTCCTGGCTCTCTCAATCCCCCCGCGCATGGGCGAGGCGATCGACGACGGTGTCCGAACGTCGAGCCTGACCGGCGGGTCGTCACCGGCTCGCCAGTCGTCGGTCACCCAGATGTCACGCCTCGGTCACGGCCGCGCCACCGCTCCGTCGCGGCCCCGTCACGGCCTCGTCACCGCGATAGGCCGTTTCGTACGGGTTGACCGTTGCGTCAAGCCCGGCCCAGACTGGCCTCGCGACGCCGTGGCGAAAGCCCGCTGTCGCCGCACGCCGGGGGGCGCCCAGATGGCCAGACGACACGCGACCACGCCGGCGGTCGCTGCATCGCGACTCTCACTGACGGACGAATTCGAGCTCGTCCTGCGCGGTCATGACGTGGGCCTGCCGCACAGCGTCGAGCGCGTCGTCGCCTACCTCGGGCTCTCGTCGCAGCCCGTGCATCGGACCAAGCTCGCCGGCGCGCTCTGGCCGGACGCGCCCGAGGCACTCGCCGCCCGGAGCCTGCGGACCACGCTCTGGCGGCTGCGCCGCGTCGGGGTCTCCGTGGTCAACCTGCACGAGGATCGCCTCGCGCTGCTGCCGCAGATCCGGGTCGACATCGTCGAATGCTTCGATCTCTGCCGCCGGCTGCTCGATGGGCCGATCGACGATTCGCTCGGCCAGATCTCGATCCTGATCGACAATGCCGAGCTGCTGCCCGACTGGGACGATGAATGGGTGATCGCGGACCGCGAGCGGTTCCGGATGCTGCGGCTGCAAGCGCTGGAGATCGGTGCGGAACGGTTGCTCGAGCGGGCGGAATTCGGGCGGGCCATGGAAGCGGCCCTCGCGGCGACCCTCAGCGATCCGCTCCGCGAGAGTGCGCGGCGGCTCGTCCTCCGGATCCACCTTGCCGAAGGAAATCTCGCGTCGGCGCTCCAGGCCTACGAGGACTACCGGGCGCTGCTCGAGCAGGAGATCGGCGTGGAACCCTCGACCGCCATGCGCGAGCTCATCTGGCCGCCCGAAGCCGTCCTGTCGGCCGCCAAGGCCGGCTGACCGGGCGCTTCGACCCGCGCCGCCAGCGCTTAGCGACCCGCACCGCCCGGGTTCAGCGACCCGCGTTCGGGCGCATCATCGGTTGCTACTGGGCGGCTGTCATGATCAGCCGACGATTCAGCCGCGAACCCTGGAGATCCAACCCATGGACTGGACGCTCGAAGTCGTCATCCTCCCGGTGAGCGACATCGCCGCCTCGATCGCGTTCTACCGCGACCAGGTCGGCTTCGACCTCGATCACGACACGACCAACGAGTTCATGCACGTCGTCCAGTTGACGCCGCGCGGCTCCGGCTGCTCGATCGTGTTCGGCGACCTGCCATCGCAGCGGGAAATGGCGCCGGGTTCGATGCATGGACTCCAGCTGGTCGTGGCGGACGCGCAGGCCGCCCGCCAGGAACTCGTCGACCGGGGCGTCGAATGCAGCGAGATCATGCAGTTCTCACCGGAGGACGGCGGCACGTTCTTCGGCTTCAACGACCCCGACGGCAACAGCTGGGCCGTCCAACAGCTCAGGGTTCGCGGCATGAAGCCGCTGATCCCCCTCGACCATCGGGAGCGCTTCGGCGCCGGCTGATCCAGGGCGGCACTGGCCGGCGGCGGGTTGCTGCGGGCGGCACATTCGCCGCCGCCGGGCGGGAACGGAGGCGCTCGGCATGACCGTGGCTCGATGCCGGGCGGGTCAATCAACCTCGGGCGATCAAGGCAACCTTTGGCACTTGGCGGAGCAGCGCCGGGCACCCACGATCTCGATATCCGAAGCAGGAGGTCACCGAGATGTGGAAGCTGATGCGCCGACTGGTGCTGGTTTCCGGAGTGGCTGCGTGCGCCGCCGCCCTGATGGAGTGGCGTCGAGCGCACCTCGCCGGTGACGTGCCGTTCGACCAGGTTCGCCGCGCAATGAACGGCCGGTTGAACCCGTGGCTGATGGAGCGAGGCCTGGTCGGTGGGGCCCACTCCGAGATCGCGTTGCTCGAGCATGTCGGCCGCAGGACCGGCAGGCGCCACCTGACGCCGGTCCATCCGACATTCGTCGACGAGCAGGTATGGATTCCGCTGCCGTACGGCAGCGGCTCGCAGTGGGCCAGGAACGTGATCGCGGCGGGGCACTGCCGGATGACCATGCGCGGCGAGGAATTCGAGCTTGACGAGCCGCAGATCGTCCCGGCGCTCGAGGACCCGAAGCTGCCGGAACGGGCAGCTCGATTGGCGGGTTGGCTTGGCGTCGAATACCTGCGGCTGCACACGTTCGCCGAACGCTCCATCGCGGCAACCGGTGATGCGATGCAGACGCCGGGGGCGACCGAAGCCACGGAGCCCGCCGCCGTTGGGAGGCCGGACTCCGGAGGAATCCAGGCTATGCAGGTCGACGAGGCGGCACGAGTTCTCGTCTGATCGACCGTCCGGAACGCGCGCCCGGGAGCTCCGCGGACCGACCCCACCAGGTGGCGCTGTCCGTGGCCTGGCGGTCGGGGCAACTCTCCACTGCGGCGCCCCCCGACCTCGCGGAGCTACATCTGCATCGGCGTGATCAGCTGGAAGTAGTTGCCGTCCGGGTCCATGAACGTGGCGATCCAGGTGCCCGGCGCCTGCTCGAAGTTGTACGGCTCCTTGACGACGATGGCGCCGGCCGCCTTGAGCTGTTCGAAATCGGCCTTCACGTCCGAGCTTTCGATATTCCAGATCAGGCGGCCCGGCTCGCCGTTCTGGCCGTGGACCTGGTCGTGCGGCCCGACCGTGATGCCGCCGGTGCCGATCTGCCAGCCGACGAACCCGAAGTCGTCCCAGCCGGGCTTGCCGAACAGCTTCGTGTAGTACTCGGCGAGGCGCGGGGCGTTGTCGGACCCGATCAGGATGCTGTTGAAGTTCATCGTCTCTCCTTCACGCCATCGTGGCGCCGATCAGCGCTCGAATCCAATCTACGCGCCCCGGGCGCCGGTTGTCGGGGGACGGGGAGGGATGGCGGCTGCACCGCAGGCTGGCCGGAGCCGTTCACTGGCGCCGCACGTTCGGCTCGCGAGCGAGCACCCCGCAGGCGAGTGGCCGCGGCCGCACCGCCGCTCCGCGCCCTGGTGCGATCGGGTCAATACACCTCGTCGTGGTTGCCGACATTGACCAGGAAGCAGACTTCGCCGTCCCAGCGGAACAGGACTCGCACGTCATCGTCAACCGAGAACGCCCAGTAGTCCGCGAGATCGCCCTTCACCTTATGCGTGCGAAGGAACGGATCCCGTGGATCGGCGGCGAAACGCCGCAGGGAGGCGCGCAGAAGTTCGCCCTGCTCCCTCGTCAGCTTGCGCGAGCGGCGCATGAAGCGGGCTGAGGCGACGAACCGCATCGCCGTTGCGGTGTCAGCCGCGCAGGTCGTTCAGCAGGGCGTCGACATCCCGATATTCGGTCGAGTCGCCCGCCCGGTACTCAGCTTCCGCCTCTCGAACTTCGCGCAGGAACAACGCCCGACGCGCCGCACGGAGCTCGGCACGATCCGCCTCGAATTGCTCGGCCGAGACCAGGTAGGCGGCCGGCTGGGACCGCTGCAGGATGGCGACGGGTTCGTCACTGCCCTTGAGCTCGTTCAGGATCTCCGCCGTGCGCTGGCGAAGGTCGGTCACGCCGACGGTCTTCATCCGTTTCAGCATACGGTGCAACGTCCTGTTGTCAAGACGCCTGGTCCCGGCTGAACCGCTGGCCGCACGTTCCACGCAGCGTGGACAATTGTCTCGTTCCAGCTCGATCGGAGGACATCCATGGCAGAGTCGCAGCCAGCCGCCTGGCCCACGGGGATCAGCGCGATCACGCTCTTCGTCGAGGACGTCGCCGACGCGAGGGACTTCTACCGCGAGGTCTTCGGCCTGCCGGTGTTCTTCGAGGATCCGGATTCGGCGGTCTTCAACTTCGGCAACACGCTCGTCAACCTGCTGAAGACGACGGCCGCGATCGAGCTGATCGAGCCGGCGGCGGTCGCTCCGCGCATGGCCGGCTCGCGCCTCCAGCTGACGATCACCGTCGACGACGTCGATGCGACCTGCGCCGAGCTCGCCAGGCGCGGTGTCGAGCTGCTCAATGGTCCGATCGACCGCCCGTGGGGCGTGCGGACGGCCTCGTTCAGCGACCCCGCCGGCCACATCTGGGAAATCGCGAAGTAGTCCGCCGACCGTCGGCCATGGCCGCTGCTCAAGGCGCCGGATCGGCCGGCAGCAGGCGAAATGCCTGTTGGCGCGGGCCCTGGACTGTTCGGAAGTGGCGCTCGTCCAGCGTCAGGAGATTGGTGGTGTCGTAACGCTCTGCCAGGACGACGATCGAGGCATCGGCGAGGCCGATCTCCAGGTCGTAGTATCGGCCGAGGACCTCCAGGGCCAGCCTGACATCGCCCTGATCGAACGAAGCCAGCTCATACGCGCCGTTGGCAACCTCGCCGAGGAACGCTCGCGCAGCGGCCCCGGACACGCGGGTCGTCAACAGGTAGTCGAGCTCCGCGAGCACGAACGGGGAAAGGATTGCGGGCCGCCCGCCTCGCGCAGCGCTGCGGCCGCCGCCAGGTGATGTCGTTGCGACCCGTCGATGGCCGCGAGCAGTCCGCTCGTGTCGAGGATGATCACCTGTCCCCGAACCCGGACAGAGCTTCGTCCACCTGATCGGCGAGATCGGGCAGACCGCTCTCGAAGAGGGGCAGCACAGGCTCGGCAATTCGGTGGCGGGATGTCACCGTTTCGATTCCCTCGCGGATGAGGTCGGCCTCGCTCCGACCGGTCACCCGCGCCACCCGGGCCAACTCGCGCTTCTGGGTTCCGGTCAGGTAGACGGTAGTCTTCTCCATGCCACCCAATGTACCATACGTCCGCGCCGTACGTCCGCGCCTTTCAGGCGTCCGCGGCGGCCGCCACCCCAGCGTCGAGGACGGCCCTGGCGTCCCGCACGAGCGCCGTGTCGAAGCCTTCGGTCAGCGTCGGGAGCACGGCCTGCAGCGTCGCGAGCGCATCCTGGCGGCCGGCGTCCGACAGCCTGGCCAGTCTCGTCGCTGCCGCGAGCTGGGACGAACGGGCATTGCCCGGGCCTGCGGCCGCCAGGGCGAGGCGATAGTCGGCCTCCGCGGCAACGACATCGCCGCGCAATGCCTGTACGTCGCCTCGCTGGATCAGGGCCAGGGCGGCATCCCACGAGCGCGTGCCGGCGATCCCGACGGCTTCGTCGAGGACAGCCATGGCGTGATCGAGACGTCCGTTCAACGTCGCCGCCATGCCGCGGAACGCCAGGACAATGGGCCAGAACACCGGCGGCGTCGGGTGCTCCTGGTAGAGGCTGACGCCGCGTTCCGCCCGCGCCATGCCCTCGGCCGGGTCACCCAGGGCGGCCATCGCCGCGCCCTCGAGCACGAGTCCGGTCGCCACCCAGATCGGGTACTCATGCGTGGTCGCGAGGGCCTGCACGTCGGCTCCGCGCTGTCGCGCCGCGTCGAAGCGCCCGCTCCAAAGGTCGAGGATCCCGACGTGGAACCCCGCGTAGGCACGCGAATACGGGTGCTGGACGCGCGCCCCGAGCTCGAGTGCGAGGGCGGCCCGCTGGTCCGCGGTCTCCGGAAAGCCGAACTGCCAGTGCAGGAGCCCGGAGACGGCGGCCGCCGCGACCCCGGGATTCGGGCCGAGCCGGAACCGCGCCGTGCGGGGGCGATCGACATCGAAGAGATCGATCGCCTGGTCGAGGTGGTCGAGACCCTCGCGCCACTGGCCCATGAAGGCGAGCGGCGGCCCCGTGATCAGGTGGCCGTCGACCATCGCCTCCACGTCGTTGTCGGCCTCGGCGAGACGCAGCACCTTGGCGCCGATCGCCGCCGTCTTGTCCATCTCGCCGCGGTAGAGGTAGAAGCTCGCGAGACTGCGCAGGACGGGCAGCTGCGTCGGGATCGAGCCCTCTGCCTCGGCGAGCGCGATGGCCTGGCGGTAGAGGTGCTCGACTTCGTCGGTGTAGCCCTGCAGGGCCAGGAGCACCCTCGCGATGCTGATCCGGAGGGTGATCTCCTTCGCCCGTCGCTCGGGCGCCGTCGGCATGGTCGGCAGGACGAGCAGGAGGTCGTTGAGGAGCGCCAGTGCCCCCTGGTACCAGCCGCGCGTCTCGTAGAGCGGCCAGAGGACGTCGAGGAGGCCGTGCAGCCGGCCGAACTCGGCGCGATCGACGAAGCGATGCCAGGCCACCACGAGGTTGCCGAGCTCGACGGCGATCTCGTCGAGCGCGGCCATCCGGGCGGGGCCCGCGAGGCCGCCGATCTTCCCCATCGCGAATTCGGCGTAGAAGGTCGCGTGTGCGTCGCGAACCAGCTCAGCTCGGGCCGGATCGACCGCCAGCTGCTCGACCGCATATTCGCGGATCGTCTCGAGCATCGAGAGACGCTGACCGCGACCGTTCGCCGTGCCCCGGATCAGGCTCTTGTCCACGAGCGAGGCCAGGACATCGACGACATCCACGTCGGCCAGCCAGTCGAGGCGCGAGGCGACCTGCTCGACAGCATCGATGTCGGCCGACGCGAACACCGACAGCAGGTGGAACACGGCCCGCTCGTCCTGGTCGAGGAGGTCGTGGCTCCAAGCGATCGTGCTCATCAGCGTCCGCTGGCGGAGCGGCAGGTCCCGCGCCCCGCCGCGGAGGACGTCGAGGCTGCTGCCCAGCCGGTCGCGCAGCTCCTCGAGCGAGAAGAGGCGCAACCGGGCGGCGGCGAGCTCGATGGCCAGCGGCAGGCCGTCGAGGCGAGCGCAGACATCGGCCACGAGCGCGGCATTGTCGTCGGTCAACGAGAAGTCGCTGCGGGCCTCGCTGGCCCGCTCGACGAACAGGCGGACGGCCTCGAACCGGGCGAGATCCGCCGCGGAGGGGTGATGCGGTCCATCCGGGAACGACAGGGGCGTCACTTCGATGAGCTGCTCACCGCGGACCCGCAGCGACTCACGGCTCGTGACGATGACGCGCAGGTGCGGGCACAGCCGCAGCAGCTCGGCCACGTCGTCGGCGGCCGCCATGACCTGCTCGAAGTTGTCCAGCACGACCAGCAGGTCGCGGTCGTCGATCTGCTCCGCCACGGCCGCGCGCAGATCGGCGCCGGCACGAACCGCGAGGCCGAGGGTCCGGGCAATCTCGCGGAGCGCGCCGGGCGCGTCGTCCGCTTCGGTCAGGTCGACGAAATAGATGCCGTCCCGGACGCGGTCGGCCTGATTCGCGGCGGCCTGCAGCGCGAGACGGGTCTTGCCGATGCCACCCGGCCCGGTCAGCGTCAGGATCCGGACCCGCGACGAGTCGAGGTGGCGCCGGATCCGCTCGAGCTCGATGTCGCGGCCGATCAGGACCGTCGGCTGCGTCGGCAGGTTGTTGGGCGTCCGATCGAGCGTGCGGAGCGGCGGGAACTCCGCCATGAGGCCCGCAGCGATGACCTGGTACAGCCGCTCCGGGGCGGAGAGGTCCCGCAGCCGGTGCTCGCCGAGGTCGCGCAGCTCGAACCGCACCGGCGGTGTCCGCGCCCGCGTCGGCACAGGTGGCCGCGGAGGCGACGATCTCGCCGCCATGGGCCGCGGCCATGATCCGCGCGGCGCGGTGCACATCGAGCCCCACGTAGTCGCCGGCCACCACGCGCGCCTGGCCCGTGTGGAGCCCGATCCGGATCCGCATCGTCACGCCGTCCGGCCAGCCCTCCGTGCCCATCGCCCGCTGGATCGCGACGGCCGCGACGACTGCGCCCTGTGCCTCGGGGAAGACGGCGAAGATCGAATCGCCCTGCGTGCCGACCTCGATCCCACCCGTCGGCTCGAATTCCGTCCGGACAATGGCGCGATGGCGCTCCAGGACCTTGGTGTACCGGTCGCCGAGCCGCTCCAGCAGACGGGTGGAGCCTTCGATGTCGCTGAAGAAGAACGTCAGGGTGCCGTCGGGAAGGTCGCGCATCGTCGCCAAGTCTCGGGCCGTTGCGAATTTGAGGCAAGTCGGCACGGGCCCGGCGACGGTTGTGAGGCGAGAATTGACGGACGCGATTGGCGCAGGGTTCGGCGGGGAGTGGCGGCCGCGGGCGCGTGGCGGCCGCGCCGGAGCCGCTTGACCCGGTTCCTGAGCCTTGCCGGCGTCGAACCGACGGTTCGGCCCGCGGAGTCGTGAACGTTTCTTTCAGATTGCCACCCCGGGACCGTTAGACAGGCTCGGGCCGGCGTTCCCGGGCAACGACGGTTCGAGTTGGACGCCGACGGCTATCCAGACAGGCCAGCCGCGGCTCCCCCGGCCCTGGACCTCTCGAGCTTCTGCCTAAGGACCGCCGGGTGAGAATCTGAGCCGGATGGCGAGGATCGACGCCGAGGATCGGCCGATCGCCAGTCAGCCCTCTGGCAGGGCCGACCAGCCCGCCGGCGTCAGGACGTGCAGGCGGCCCGTGGCGATCTCGAACCAGGAGCCGACCAGCCGAAGGTCGCCATCGGCCTCCCGCCAGGCAATCCAGGGGAATGTGCGCAGGTGATCGATCGAACGCTCGATCGAGCGAAGCTCCAGCGTCCGCAGGCGGGCCGCGACGGCCTCCGTTCCGACCGCCTCCGTTCCGATGGCCGCTGTCCGGACGGCCTCCGTCCCGACGGGCTCGATGTCGTGCGCCAGGTCCGCGACGTCCGCCATCCACGCCCCGATGAAGTCCGTCATCGAGAGGGGAGGCGCATCGGATGCCGCGGCCTGGATGCCGCCACAGCGGCTGTGACCCATCACCACGATCGAGTTCACGTGCAGGGCTAGAACGGCAAATTCGAGCGCCGCACTCGCCGCGTGAGAGCGATCGTCCGGGGCGTAGGCCGGCACCAGCGCCGCCACGTTGCGCACGACGAAGAGCTCGCCGGGCGCCGCGTCGAAGACCATTTCGGGCACGGCCCGCGAGTCGGAGCAGGCGATCACCATCGAGGCCGGACTCTGGCCGATCTCGTCAAGCTGGCGATAGCGCTCGCGGTCCATCGCATGGCTCGTCGCCCGGAAGCGGCGGTAGCCGGTCTCGAGCTCGGGCGGCAGTGAGGAATCGTGGGACGGCATGCAACGTGATCGTATCGGCGGGGACGGCGTCCGTTCGAGTGGTCCGACCAGTTGACTAACTCGGACTAATCTCGTAACGTCCCGCGCATGCCGGAACCGAGCGTCAATGTCCACGAAGCGAAGACCCACCTCTCGCGCCTCCTCGAGCGGGTCGAGGCAGGGGAGGATGTCGTGATCGCCCGGGCAGGCCGGCCCATTGCCCGGCTCGTGGCATATCGCCGGCTCGCGGAGCCGCGGACGCCGGGCATCTGGCGGGGCCAGGTCTGGATTGCTCCCGATTTCGATGAGCCGAACGAAGAGCTGACCAGGTAGTTCGAAGGATGATCCTGCTCCTGGATGCGCATGTCCTGCTCTGGTGGTTGGCGGACGAGCGACGCCTCGCCGATTCGGCGCGATCGGCGATCGCGAGTCCCAGCAATGACGTCCTCGTCTCTGCTGCAACCGTGTGGGAGATCGGGCTCAAGCGACAGCTCGGGAAGCTGAATGCTCCAGCCAACATCGCGGAAGCCATCTCAGGATCGCGCCTGGTCGGTCTCCCCGTAAGTCTCGAGGATGCGGACGCAGCCTCAGGCCTGCCACGCCATCACGGCGATCCGTTCGACCGAATGGTCGTCGCGCAGGCACGCCGGTTGAGTGCCATCGTCGTGACCCGGGACCCGGCATTCGCGGCCTACGGAGTCGACGTCCTGCCGGCCTGAGTTCGCGAACCGACCCGGCACGTCCGATCAGGCCGCACCGTTTGAGCGCAGCAGTCACGCCCCATTCGGAACCGCAGATGCTGCGGCTGCGCCGCGGGCTGGCGGCGGTGAGTCGGCGATCCACGCCTTCGGCTCGCGATCGGGGTTGCCCTTGCCCGGAAGTGGCCGCGGCCGCACCGGCGCTGCGCGCCTCGACACGTCGCTAGACTCGGGGCATGTCCGTTCTTGACGATGCGCCCCACGTTCACGCCGACGACCGCGCCACCTGGCGGGCGTGGCTGGAGGCGAACCACGCGACCGCGCGCAGCGCCTGGCTGGTGACGTTTCGGGCCGGGTTGGGCAGAGAGGGCCTCGACTACGAAGCGGCCGTGGAGGAAGCCCTGTGCTTCGGCTGGGTGGACAGCACCGGCGGCAAGGTCGATGACGAGCGCGGCAAGCTCTACTTCGCGCCCCGCAAGCCGCGCAGCGTCTGGGCGGCCTCGAACAAGGCGCGCGTCGAGCGACTGATCGCCGACAGCCGAATGGCACCGGCGGGGCTCGCGGCCATCGACCTCGCGAAGGCGAACGGATCGTGGGAGATCCTCGATTCGGTCGAGCGGCTTGAGGTGCCGGACGACCTCCTTGCGGCACTCGAGGCCCATCCGCCGGCCGCCGCGAACTACGCCGCCTTTCCGCCATCAGCCCGTAAGCAGTTGCTCGCCTGGGTGGCGACCGCGCGGCGCCCCGAAACACGATCGACCCGAATCGCGACGATCGCCGAGGCAGCGGCCAGGAATGAACGGGCCAGGGGCTGATCGCCGGGCTCCCGGCTGATGGCGGAGCACGCGCTGCCCGGAGTCCGGCTCGCGGAGTTGGTCGCCTCGCTGTCCCTGGCGACCGACCTCGGGCTCGGTCAACCGCAGGAGCACGTGCTTCGCCAAACGGTCATCGCCGCCCGCCTCGCGGCGCTCGCAGGGATCTCCGACGAGGAGCGCGGCGCGGCGTTCTACGTCTCGCTGCTCGCGTGGGTCGGCTGCGTCGCCGACTCGCACGAGCTATCGCGCTGGTTCGGCGACGACACCCAGATTCGCGCGGCGAGCTACGAGGTCGATCGGGCCGGCCTGCCGATGATGCGGTTCCTCCTGGGGCACTTGGCCGCAGGTGGCTCGTCGCTCCAGCGGGTCGCGACGGTCGGCCGCTTCCTGACCGGCGGCCTCGGCGACGTGATGAGCTCCATGGCCGCCCACTGCCAGACGACCGGCGAGATCGCCGACCGCCTCGGGCTTGCCGGCGAGGTCCGCCGAGCGCTGCCGCAGGCCCTGGAGCGATGGGACGGCAAGGGCGGCCCCGCGGGCCTCGCGGGCGACCAGATCGAGCGGGTGATGCGCGTCGTCCAGGTGGCGAACGACGCCGAGGTGTTCTGGCGGGTGGGTGGCGTGCAGGCGGCCACCGACATGCTCCACGAGCGCCGGGGCCGCGAATTCGACCCGACGCTCGTCGACCTGTGCTTGGCGGACGCGGCGGAGATCTTCGCCGACCTGGACACGGTCGATGCGTGGAGTGCCGTCATCGAGGGCTGCGCGACCCTGGACCGGGAGATGGACGATGTCGAGCTGCGAGCGGCCCTCGAGACGTTCGCCGACTATGCCGACGTCAAGTCGCCATGGTTCCTGGGGCATTCGCGGGCCGTCGCGTCCCTTGCCGCGGAGGCCGCCCGCCGCGCGCGACTGCCGGCGATGGACGTGGACCTCGTCGAGCGAGCCGGGTTCGTCTGCCGGCTGGGCACGATCGGCGTGTCGGCATCGACCTGGGATCGGCCTGGGGCGCTGTCGCGAATTGAGTGGGAGCGGGTGCGCAATGTCCCGTACCTGACGGAGCGCGTGCTGAAGCGGCAGCCGCGACTGGCGGAGGTTGGCACGATCGCGGGGATGTTCCACGAGCGGATCGACGGCTCCGGCTATCCCCGCGGATTGTCCGCCGCGGCGATTCCTCCGACGGCCCGGGTGCTGGCCGCAGCCGAGGTCTACCAGGCGATGCGCGAGGATCGGCCGCATCGCGGAGCGCTGTCACGCCAGGTCGCGCAGGTCCTGTTGCTCCGCGAGGCAGCGGCCGGGCGGCTGGACGCATCGGCCGTCGATGCGGTGCTCGCCGCCGCCGGGCATCAGCCCCGCCGGCGGCCGAACCTGGTCGGCGGCCTGAGCAGCCGCGAGACCGAGGTGCTGGCGCTGATGGTCCGGGGCCTGCCCAACAAGCTGATCGCCGCGGAGCTGTCCATCGCACCGCGAACCGTCGGCAGCCACATCGAGCACATCTACACGAAGATCGGCGTGAGCACGCGCGGCTCCGCGGCGATGTACGCGATGCGCCACGGCATCGTCGACGCCACACCATCGGACGGGGAGCGGTTCGAAAGCATCGGGTGATTGACCGATGCGACCGCGCCGGTCGATGCCCTACACCACGAGGTGAACGGACCGCCGCCGTCCGTCGTCCACGTGGAGGAACCAACGATGCTTCGAGCCACTCGCCGATCTGCAGTCGTCCTGCTGGCCTTGGTCCTGCTGCTTCTGAGCGGCACGACCGTGTTCGCCAAGAACGACGGCGTTCCCTTCAAAGCCAGCTTTTCCGGCAGCGCGGTGCTGACCAGCCCGACCACCATCGTCTTCGCCGGGACCGGGAACGCCTCGCACCTCGGGCGCATCAGCGACACGGGGAACGTGCTCGTCACCGGTCCTGACGGCAGATGCACCGGCGGTGTCACGGCCGTCAACACCGAAACCCTGACGGCTGCCAATGGCGACACACTCACCGTCACGAGTCACGACGTGACGTGCCTCACCGGGCCGGGCCAGTACCACGGCACCGGCCAGTGGACCGTGACCGGGGGAACGGGCCGCTTCAGTGGCGCCAGCGGTGCGGGCACCTTTGACGGCATCGCCGATCTCGTTGCCCAGACGTTCACGATCGCCCTGACCGGTTCCCTCGACTACTGATCTGCGCGCTATTGCGAATCGGAGACGAACGATGCACCAGACAATCCGCCGATCCCTCGTTGTCCTCACGGCAGTTGGAATCCTGATGCTGAGTGCGAGCACCGCGTTCGCAAAGGACCACGCCGTTCCGTTCAAGGCGAGCTTCTCGGGGGCAGCAGCGTTCACCAGCCCGACGACCACGGGGTTCTGGGGAATCGGGACCGCCTCGCATCTGGGTCGCATTACCACCACGGGCCAGGCGCAGATCACCTGTTTCCCACCGGATGGCACGTCCACCGCCTGCGATGGCGGCACCGGCTGCCCGGGCGGCGTCCCGAATATCAATACCGAGACGCTGGCGGCCGCCAACGGCGACACGCTGACCATCCAGAGCAGCGACGTCGCCTGCCCAACGGGCCCGTACCAGTACCACGGTTCCGGCCAGTGGATGATCGTCGGGGGAACGGGACGGTTCGCGGGCGCCACCGGCTCAGGCTCATTCGACGGCCATTCGGATTTCGCCGCGGGTACCTTTGACATCTCGCTGGCGGGCACGATCGATGACTGAACGGTAACCGCCAGGCGGCCGCGGCGGAACAACTGGGAGGCGCCGGTTTGACAGCCGGCGCCTTCGAGCCCGGCTCGGCCACGCCGGCCCCACGTCACGTGGGCGCGGAAGCCACGGTCCCCCGGCTGGCCCAGGCGGTCGCGGTGACCACGAACGATCCGGCCGGGAGTTGCCTTCGGCAGGCTTCACGAAGCTCGTTGCGTCGCTCCGGGTCGAGGCCAACCACGTAGGCGCCGGCCGGCCCAGCGCCCCCGGTGAACGGCTCCCACCACTCATCAAACGTCTGGTACTCGACCGACGCGACGACGGTCGTGGCTTCGACGTCGCGAAGTCCCGCGGCCGCGAACAGCTCGGCCAGGTGACCCTCGCGCACGCCCGGGAGCCTGGATTCGTCGTCGACGTCGGGATCGAGTTCGCGAGCGGCCTGCCAGAACAGGCCCAGCGGACCCGTGCCTCCGGCGTGATCCCAGACGCACGCCGCAACAACGCCTCCTGGCCGGGTCACGCGGCTCATCTCGGTCAGCCCTACGACGGGGTCCGACATGAAGTGCACGACGAGTTGGGCGAGCGTCGCGTCGAATGAGCCGCTCTCGAACGGCAGCGCCGCGGCGGAGGCCTGCCGAACGGTGACACCGGGGTAGCGCGTCCGAACCGCTTCGACGAACGGCTCCGACGGGTCGACCGCGGCCACCTGTCCAGCGCCAAGCCGGCTGACCAATTCGGCGGTCAGCGCGCCGGGCCCGCAGCCCACGTCAAGGGCCCGTTGGCCGGCTCGCACTCCGGCGAGATCGGCCAGTTGGGCGGACAGCTGGCGCGAGTACCGCCCGATGAAGCGATCGTACGCCTCGGCGGCGACGTTGAAGTACATACCTGGACTGTACGCGCGTCAGCGCCTCGTGGGACGCCGAATCGTCCACCGCCATTCTTCTCAATTCGCCGCGCCAAGCCTGCGCCCGATACCCTTGCCGCACGATGCCAGCCGAATTCATCTACAGCACGTACAAGCTCGCCCGCCACTATCCGCCCGATCGGACCGTGCTCGAGGACATCTCGATCTCGTTCTACCCGGGCGCGAAGATCGGCGTCATCGGTTCGAATGGGGCAGGGAAGTCGAGCCTGCTTCGGATCATGGCGGGGCTCGATGACGGGTTCACCGGCGAGGCTCGCCTCACGCCGGGCTTCACGGTCGGCTATCTCAGCCAGGAGCCGCAGCTCGACCCCGGCAAGGACGTCAAGGGCAACGTCATGGACGGCGTGCGCGAGGTCCAGGACCTCATCGATCGCTACAACGCCGTCATGGCGAAATGGTCCGAACCCGACGCCGACTACGAGGCTGTCGGCGCGGAACAGTCGGCCCTGGAGGACAGGATCAACGCCGCGGACGCTTGGAGCGTCGAGCGCAACGTCGAGATCGCCATGGAAGCCCTGCGCTGCCCGCTTGACGATGCCGACGTGACGACGCTCTCCGGCGGCGAGAAGCGCCGCGTCGCATTGGCCCGCCTGCTGCTGCGGCACCCCGACCTGCTGCTGCTCGACGAACCGACGAACCACCTCGACGCCGAGTCGGTCGAGTGGCTGGAGCGGTTCCTCGGCGAGTACGCCGGCACCGTCGTGGCCGTCACGCACGATCGCTACTTCCTCGACAACGTCGCGAAATGGATCCTTGAGCTTGACCACGGCCGCGGCATCCCGTTCTCGGGCAACTACTCGAGCTGGCTGGAGCAGAAGCTCGAGCGGATGGCGCGCGAGTCGAAGTCGGTCGATGCCCGCCAGCGCACCCTCGCTCGAGAGCTCGAATGGGTCCGCATGGGGGCGAAGGCCCGCCAGGCCAAGGGCAAGGCCCGCCTCTCGGCGTACGAACGCCTGCTCGCCGAGGCGAACGACGCGAAGGAGAGCGCACGCGAGCTCGAGATCGCGATTCCGCCCGGTCCGCGCCTCGGCGATACCGTCATCGAGGTCAAGGACCTGCGCAAGGGCTACGGCGACCGGCTGCTGATCGACGACCTGACGTTCTCCCTGCCGCGTGCCGGGATCGTCGGCATCATCGGGCCCAACGGCGCGGGCAAGACGACCCTCTTCCGGATGATCGTCGGCGAGGAGCAGGCCGATGCTGGCTCGATCGAGATCGGCGACACCGTCCAGATGAGCTACGTCGACCAGAGTCGGGACTCGCTGGCGGCCGACAAGACGGTCTTCCAGGAGATCACCCAGGGGGCCGAGGTGATCAAGGTCGGGCCGCGCGAGCTGCCGGCGCGAGCCTACGTCTCGTCATTCAATTTCCGCGGCACGGACCAGCAGAAGCTCGTCGGGCAGCTGTCGGGCGGGGAGCGAAACCGCGTCCATCTCGCAAAGCTGCTCCAAGCGGGCGGCAATGTCCTGCTCCTCGACGAGCCGACGAACGATCTCGACGTCGACACGCTGCGAGCCCTCGAGGCCGGTCTCGAGTCGTTCCCCGGTTGCGTCGTCGTCATCAGCCACGATCGCTGGTTCCTCGACCGGATCGCGACGCACATCCTCGCGTTCGAGGGTGACAGCCAGGTGCGATTCTTCCAGGGCAACGTCAGCGACTACGAGGCATTCCGCCACAAGGAACTCGGGACCGCGGCCGATCAGCCGCACCGCGTCCGCTTCAAGCGGCTGGTGGCATAGCGCTCCACGCCCTGGTTATACTCCGGGTATGAAGACGGCAGTTTCCGTACCCGATGACATCTTTGAGAAGGTCGAGCGGCTCGCGCACGGGGCCCAACGGTCTCGCAGCGAGGTGTACAGCGCCGCGCTCCGGGAATACGTTGCGCGCCACGCTCCGGACGAAGTCACCGAAGCGCTCAACCGAGTCGTGGCGGACCTGGGCGATCCGGGTCCCGAAGCCGAGTTCGTGGCCGAAGCCGCTCGGCGCACCCTGGCGAACAGCGAGTGGTGATCTCGCAAGGCGAGATCTGGTGGGCCGACATCCCCGCGCCGACAGGTTCGGGCCCCGGCTTCCGCCGGCCGGTGCTGATCGTTCAGGGCGACGCATTCAATCGCAGCGCCCTGGCGACCGTCGTGTGCGTACCAATGACGAGCAACCTGCGGTGGGCTGACGCGCCCGGGAATGTCCGACTGACCGGACAATTCACCGGCCTCAGTCGGGATTCAGTCGCGAATGTCTCGCAGGTGGTCTCGATTGACAGGACGCTGTTAACCGAACGGGTCGGAAAGCTGTCCCGCCCGAAAGTCGACCTCGTTCTGGCGGGTCTGGACGTCGTGCTGGGTCGATAGCCGGGTCGATTCGCGAGCTGCTCATCGGTCTCGGCACGGCATCGAGTCTGACGGGGCGAGCTACGCGTCCACCCCTTGGCCGGTCCGCGGCTCCAGGACGACGAGTGCCGTCTCCCGCGACCGCAGCGCGGCGCTCGCGTCGTTGAACGCCGAGCTGCCGAGCCCGACGAAGCGCGCCCACAGTCGATCACGCTCCTCGCCGACCGCGGCCCGGGCCGTCACATCGGCGCGGCCGTGCGGCAGTTCGACGCTGGCGTTCGGGTTGGCCTGCAGGTTGAGCCACCAGGCAGGCTCCGGGTCGGCCCAACCATTCATCGCCGGCACGACCAGGTTCGGGCCATCGACGATGTAGCCAACGATCGCTATGCGTGCCTTGCTCGTGCGGCGCCCCACGGAGGTCAGCCGGAGCATGCCCCACTGCGTGTCGGTCGAGGGACGCAGGCCGAACCGCCCTCGGGTGATGGAGTAGGCCGCGCGATGGACGAACCAGATCGTTCGGACCAGCCAGCGCGGGACGATCACTGGCTTGGCGGTTGTGTTCGCGGACGCTTGAGACATGGACGGCCTCCTCAGGTATCGGCGTTTACGGTGTAGACTACGGCGTAAACATAACGCCCAGCCCGTACACTCGTCAAGCGCAGCCGTGGGTGCCGGAACCAGTCCGGCCAGGCAGGGGGAGGAACTCGAGACGTCGTGGTGACACAAGCGGGTGCGGATGCTGCCTCGCGGCGGGTGCCACTGAGCCGCGAGCGCGTGATCCGCGTCGCGATCGAGCTGGCCGACCGGGACGGCTTCGAGGCATTGAGCATGCGCAAGCTCGGGCAGGAGCTCGGTGTCGACGCGATGGCACTGTACCGCCACGTCCGAAGCAAGGACGACCTGTTCGACGGGATCATCGAAGCGATCGTGGGGGAGATCGAGCGACCGCGGGCGCCGGACGGCTGGATGATCGCCCTGCGGGAGCAGGTCATGGCGGCCCGCCGCGTCATGCTCCGCCACCCCTGGGCCCGGCGGGTCTTCGAGGACCGCGGCACGGGCGGCGTCGCGGTCATCGGCTACGTGGAGGTCGTCCTGGGCATCTTTGCCGACGGGGGGTTCTCGATCGACCTCGCCCACCACGCGCTGCACGTGCTCGACAGCCGCATCTTCGGGTTCAACCAGGATCTGTTTGACGACAGCGGCCGGACGGAGCCCTCGCCCGACGTGGCGGCGATGTTCGATTCGGCGATGGCGGCGAGGTTCCCGCGGGTCACCGAATTGGCCATGTCGGTCAGCCACGAGGGAGTCCTGGGACGCTGCGACGACGATGTGGAATTCGCCTTCGGCCTGGACCTCATCCTCGACGGCCTGGAGGATCGACGCGCGGCGATCTGACGAGGCCGGCCGTCAAGCTCCGAAGTCGTACGAACCCACGACCGAGATCTCGGTTGCGATCGGCGGCTCGTCGCAGCGACTCGCGATGTCCATCACGAAGGCCTGGAACGCCGGCACCTCGTTGAGGATCCGCCCGGGCTGATCGGTCTCGAAGACGAGGTGCATGAAACTGACCCCGTCCGGCATCTTGAACGTCGCGTAGTGGAGGGCCCCGGGCCGTTCCCGGTTGAGCTGCTCGTAGACGGCCCGGACGAGGGCCTCGTTCTCCTGGGCCCGATCGGGTCGGACCTTGTAGCGAATCATCGAACTGCCCATGGCTGTCTCCCGTCGTGGCACAGGCCGGGCGCATTGACCGCCCGACAAGGCCGATCAACCGTAACATATCGGTTACCGCAACACATCGGTTACAGAAGCCGAACCGGCGGCGCTGAACGAGGCGCTTGACAGGCGAGTCATACAACCGTATGGTTGTATTTATGCAGGCCAACCTCATCGACTTCGACCGGGCCTTCGGGGCTCTCGCCGACGCGACCAGGCGCGACATCGTCCGCCGGGCGATCGGTGGGGAAGAGGGCGTCGCCGAGCTGGCCGACCACTACCCGATGAGCTTCGCGGCCGTGCAGAAGCACATCGCCGTGCTCGAGCGGGCCGGTCTCGTCGGCAAGGAGCGCGTCGGGCGGCGGAAGGTCGTCCGCACCAATGTCGAGGGGCTGCGGCAGACGCGCCGCCTCCTGGACGAGTACGAGGCGTTGTGGCGGGGACGGTTCGCCCGCATGACCGAGCTCATCAACGAGACGAAGGAGACCGACCAATGACCGTGACCGCGATCCGCAAGGACCCCCCGACGCTGACGATGACCACCCAGGCCGAATTCGACGCCTCGGCCGAGCGCGTGTGGCAGTTGTGGGCAGACCCGCGCCAGCTGGAGCGCTGGTGGGGACCGCCGATGTATCCCGCCACGGTGACGGCGCACGACCTGCGCCCTGGCGGCCGCGTCGACTACCACATGACCGGGCCAACCGGCGACCAGCCGCGCGGCTACTGGGACGTCGTGCGGGCGGATCCGCCACACCACCTGGTCCTGAACAACGGCCTCGCCAACGCCGACGGCACGCCGAACACCGCCTTCGCACGGACCGAATACCGGGTCACGATCGAGCAGATCGGCAACGGGCGCACCCGGATGACCATCGCGAGCATCTTCTCGAGCCTCGAATCGATGGAGCAGTACCTCGCCATGGGCATGGAGGAGGGCCTGAAGGGCGCCGTCGGCCAGATCGACGCGATCCTCGCGGAGGACGCCGTTCACGCGTGACCATTGAGAGAGAAGAAGCTGGGAGACGCCACCATGGCTGACGCAATCGCCATCGCCCCGACGACCCACACCCTGGAGGTTCCGGGGGCGGTCCTGACCTACGACGTCCGAACCAACGGTTCGAGCGACGACCCCGTGCTGTTCCTCATCGGCTCGCCGATGGGTGCGTCCGGCTTCGGGACCCTGGCGCGGCACTTCCCGGACCGCACGGTGGTCACCTACGACCCGCGCGGTGTGGAGCGCAGCACCAAGGCCGACGACCTGGGCGAGTCGACGCCCGAGGAGCACGCGGACGATGTCCACCGGATCATCTCGGCGCTCAACGCGGGCCCGGTGGATCTCTTCGCGAGCAGCGGCGGTGCGGTCAACGCGCTGGCCCTGGTCGCGAGACACCCGGGAGACGTCCGGATCCTCGTCGACCACGAGCCGCCGGTCGCCGCGCTGCTCCCGGACCGTGAGGCCGCGCTGGCCGCGTGCGTGGACATCCACGAGACGTACCTGCGGAGCGGTCACGGTGCGGCGATGGCGAAGTTCATCGCCATCGTCAGCTTCGTGGGTCCCATCCCGGCCGATTACGCCGATCGGCCCGCGCCGGACCCCGCAATGTTCGGCCTGCCGACCCAGGACGACGGCTCGCGGAACGATCCACTCGTCGGCCAGAACATCGTGACGTCGACGCACTACCAGCCCGACTTCGACGCCCTGCGGGCGGCCCCAACACGCATCGTCGTCGCGGCCGGCGCCGAATCCGGGGGCACGCTGGCCCACCGCGGGGCGGAGGCCGTTGCCGAACGCCTCGGCACGGTGCTCGTGATCTTCCCCAGCCACCACGGCGGCTTCCTGGGCGACGAATACGGCCAGCCGGGTGACCCGGACGGGTTCGCGGCAAAGTTGCGGGAGGTGCTCGGCGCCGAGAGCTGAGCGCCCGGTGCCCGGTCGCCGGTCACTGACACGGCATGCCAAGCCGTCGCGTGCGATCACCCAGTGATGACCGCGACGGGCGTCTACGCCGAGGGCCCGGATTGCGACGATGTCGATGACACGTCACGGGACGGGGAGCGGGTGGTACTTCCGCTCGCGTCTGTCCACTCGGAATTGGCTCCAAGGCAAGTGGGACTGGACAGGCTCGCGACAATAGCGTAGTGGGTGGCGATCACTGGCCACCCTGATCCTCAATCCGCTCCGTCACTCCACACGCTCAGGTCGTTTGATGGCGGAGTGGAACCGGCCGGAAGGGAAGTTCGCGGATCGCTGATCGGACAACCCTGCTCGCTCGGGCGCGGTAGATCGCCGTTGGCTGCTGCCCCGCCCCTGGGCATCATGGCGCCGATCGCCGCGTCGAGAGCGGGGGCATGCCGTGGAACCGAAATACCAGCTCGAGAACAAGTACTCCTACCTGGTCGGGACGTTCCGGCGCGCGAGCACCTCGGTCTATCAGGAGGCGTCCGCGGAGAGTTCCTTCGAAGACAACGTGCAGTCGCTGTTCATGGAAGCCCAGCAGCACCTGCAGCATCGCGAGTACAACCTGGCCCTGAGCGCATTTCGGGAGTTGATGTCGCTCATCCTGCTCACGGCGGATCCCCAGGTTCCGGTCGATCCCAACCGGTTCCATCTCGCCTTCCCGATGGACATCGCGCTGATCGACGTGCTGAGTGCCAAATCGGTCGCGGTCCTCAAGGCGATGCCCGTCGTGCGGTATGACCTGCCGAACACGATCGCCAGCCCGGTCAGTGTGTTGCCCGCCGCCGTGGCCAGCCAGCTGGCCGACGCCGCGCGGATCGGTGTGCAGATCACCTCGTTCCATGCAGGCGTCGGGCAGAATCTGACGGCCGCGCTGGCCCGCGTTGACGTCCAGGATTGGAAGGGGGCGCTGAGCGAGTACCAATCTGCCCTGGCGGCGACTCCCGCTGACGAAACGCTCGTGCGCGGTGCACTGCTGCAGGACATGGCCGTGCTCGCCGAGAAGTCCGGTGACAAGGACGCTGCCGTCAAACTGGCGCAGCAGACCGTCGACACGCTGACAAACGGCAGCCCGCTGGGTTCGCAGGTGCTCGCCCTGGACACCGCGACCGGCATCGTTCGGCGTGCTGGCAACACCGACCTGGCCACCAAATTCGCCGACCAGGCTGGCCAGATCCGATCAAGCACCAACCTGAACCCAGTCGTGGTCCGGTCGATGGCTTCTCCGTCGGTCAACCAGCTGAACCGCGTGGTGTTCGGAGAGTCCAGCCCGATGATTGCCGGCGGAGCCTTGAATCTGGCAGCCAACGGCGGGGCCGGAGTCGCAGCTGCAGCCGGGGCCGGCGGGATGAATGTCGCGGCCACCGCCGCCAACCTCGACTCCAGCGTGCTGGCGCCGACGCTCATTGCGGCGCAAGTGGTGAACGACGCCGTCCCGGTGAAGAGTTTCGTCGCGCAGGGCCTGACGGAGACCGCTGGGATCGTGCTCGATACCAATGCCGCGGCGAATAGCAAGGCATTTCTGAAGCAGCTTTCCACGACCACGGATCTCGGGCTGCTCACCCGCTACCTGACCGATCCGATTCAGATGGTGGCGTACCTGCCGCACCTCTACTTCTTCGTGATTCCCATGTCGATCGGCGACTGCCTGGCTGGCATGGGCGACCTTGACGCGGCGATCACCCAGTACCAGGGCGTGCTCGGGTACCCGTTCATCAATCAGGACGTCGAGATCGTGCGCCTGTGGACGAGGCTCGCCCAGGCGTACCTCGATCTGGGCGACGCCGCCTATCGCAACGCCCGCGACGACAGCACGGCGTTCACCGCAGCTCGGACGGCCTACGAGAACATCGTCCTCATCGACTCTACGGTCGCCGTGACGTCGCCGCTGTATTCCGACCCGAAGTTCGGGACCGTCCTTACCCGCGTGCAGGCCTTCCTGCAGGCGGCCGACCAGGCCGCCCACGACGACAATCCGGCGGTCACCTCGATCGTGCTGCAGGCCCTTGGGCGGATTCAGCAGATCCAGCATGGGCTGAACTTCTTCGGGTTCGGACCGGATTACGTGCCACCCTTCGGCTTCGAGTACCTGCAGAACACGGCCCGCTACTTCGGCCAGCAGGCCTCGCAGATTGAGCAGCGGTTCATCCAGTTCCAGAGCCAGGCCGAGAACGCCGAGTTGCAGCGCGACCAGATGGCTCAGCAGGCCGACGTCGCTCGCCAGTCGGTTGTGCTCGAAGAGCGGGGCGTGGCCGAGGCGCAGGCCGGGGTCAACGTCGCCACGGCGAGCATCAATTACGCGAACACCCAGGTGACCAACGCGCAGCAGTCCAAGCAGGACTTCGAGGACAC
The DNA here is from genome assembly GCA_963716375.1 of uncultured Chloroflexia bacterium. Taxonomy (GTDB): domain Bacteria; phylum Chloroflexota; class Limnocylindria; order Limnocylindrales; family CSP1-4; genus VGPE01. Next base: position 1,561,925 of record OY970306.1, read on the forward strand.
GCGCTGGGAGCTTCTCGAATTGACGGAGGCCGAGGCCTGGGCGAGTGCCTCGGCTGTCGACCACGACGACGAGGTGAAACTGAGCTGGAGTGGCAACTATTACAACTCGAGCAAGAAGCCGCGCAACCAGGTGCTGCAGGATCTGGCGTCCCAGCGGGCCCGGTTGTCGCAGGATCTCGAAGAGAACAAGCTCGACCGCGAAATCGCCTCGGCGCAGTCGTACCTCGGGGTGGCGCGGGCGCAGCAGCAGGAGGCCCAGGCCAGGGTGGCGACCGCTCAGCAGAGGGTCGTCGTCGCTCAGCTGCAGCAGCGCCAGGCCGAAGAGAATCGGGACTTCCTCGACCTGCGTGAGTTCGGAGCGCAGCTCTGGTACGACCTCGCCCAGCAGGCCGAACGAATCAAGCAGCGGTACCTGGACATGGCCACCGAGATCGCCTTCCTGACGGAGCGGGCGTACAACGCCGAGACCGAACGCGGCCTGCACGTCGTGCAGTACGACTACCAGCACACCGCGTCGGGCAATCTGATGGGCGCCGACCAGCTCCTCGCGGACATCGACTACTTCACGTTCGACCACATCACCACCACCAAGACCAAGAAGCTGCCGGTCAAGACGACAATCAGCCTGGCCGACGCGTACCCGATGCAGTTCCAGAGCCTGAAGGCGACCGGTCTCTGCCTGTTTGAGACGGCGCTCGCGGACTTTGACCGAGCCTATCCCGGCTTGTACCTCGCCAAGCTGCGCAATGTCGAGCTGGTCTTCGTCGGGATCACCCAGGCCACGTCCATCGCGGGCACGTTGCGCAACGTCGGCGTCTCGCGGTTCCGCAGCTCGACCGGCCAGGTGGTCGAGCGGCTGTATCCGGCCGACGTGATGGCGCTGTCGCAGTTCGATCTGCGCCAGGACGCCCTGGCCTTCCCGGTCAACCCGAACGATCTCAGACTCTTCGAGAACAACGGTATCGCGACGTCCTGGCAGATGGAATTACCACCGTCCGCGAACGACTTCGATTTCGCCGACATCCTCGACGTCCACCTGGTGCTCTACTACGACGGTTTCTACGATCCTGTGCTGGAGAGTCAGGTGCGCGCTGCGCTGCCGGCGGCCGGCAGCGCTTCCCGGGCGTTCCCGATGTCGATGATGTTCCCCGACGAGCTGTTCTACCTGAAGAACCAGGGCGAGGCCGAACTCGTCTTCGATGGCACGATGTTTCCGCACAGCCAGAAGGACCTGCAGCGCAGCCGCACGGTCTTGAAGCTGACCGGCGACCCGGCGACCGTCCAGAACGTCACGATCCACCTGGTCGCGGACGCCGTGGGACCGGCCGGCATGACGCTGAAGAGCGACGCCAATGGCGAGATCGACGATTCGGCCGCGGGCTCGCCACTGGCTGCACTGCGGGGCAAGCCGATGCTCGACCGATTGGCGCTGTCGATCACCGCGGCCGACAATCCGCAGCTGGTCAAGGACGGCGCCCTCGACCTGAGCGGGTTGCGCGACGTGCTCCTGTTCACCGAGTACGGCTTCACCTACCGCTGATTGCGAGCGCCCAGATGACGAACACAGAGCACACGTCGCTCCCCGGCGGTAGCCGTACCGGCTCGGGCCGCGGCGAGACGTTCAGCATCAACCTTGGCACGGGCACCGCGATGCACTCGTACAAACTGCCGGTGCCCGACGGCGTGGCAGGCCACACGCCGGTGCTGGCCCTCGAATACAACAGTGGCGCGGGCCTCGGCGCATTCGGATTGGGCTGGCGTTTGGACCTGCGCACGATCACCGCCGGGTTGGACTTCGGGGCACCCGACGACGAAGGGCTCTCGCTGCGCGTCCTGGATGGCGGTTCCGAGATCGTCCAGTCCGCGGACGGCACGTTCCGACTGTTACGGGAAACCTCCTTCGACCGCTACACCCGGATCGGCGACGGCTGGCGCATCGAGCAACGCAACGGCATCGTCCACGATCTCGGCCTCACGCCGGCGGCTCGAGTGGCTCACCCCGACCACGCCGACCGGGTCGCCGAGTGGCTGGTCGAGCACAGCCGCGACACCAACGGCAATTCGATCGACTACACGTACCGCGGTGAATCGGGCTACGCGTATCCCCGGACGATCGCCTATGCGCGCTACGAGGTCCGATTCGACTACGAGGACCGGCCGGACATTCGTCACGATGGCCGCTACGGATTCAGCCGCCGGCAGACCCTGCGTTGCAACCGAGTGCGACTGATCCTCGATCCGGGGCCGGGCGAACGGCTGGTGCGCAGCTGGGACATCGGCTACGAGGTCGCGGCGGGCAGCCAGGTGTCGCTGCTGGCCTCGCTCGCGATGACCTCGCACGGCTCGGCCCCGGACGGGTCGCTCGACGTGGGGCGGCCGGCGGTGACCTTCAGCTACTCGCCGTTCGACCCGTCGAAGTTCGTATCGTCGCTGATGGGTGCCAGTGCCGGTCAGCCGCCGCCACTCGACGACGACGACGTTGCCCTGGTAACGCTCGACGACGCCCCGCTGCCCGGCGTCCTCGTCAATCGCGACGGGCACGAGTACTACTGGCCCAACAACGGCGACGGAGTGTGGGGCGCCCCGCACCCGCTTCGACGAGCACCCCTGGCCACGACCTTCGCCCGGCAGGGCCTCGCGTTCGTCGACATGGACGGCTCCGGAACGGCCGACCTGATGGTCGCGCAGCCGGACGCTCTGGCGGGCTATTTCCAGAACGCCGGCGCGGCGGGCTGGGGCGACTTTGTGGCCTTCCCGCGCGGCGACCGTGCCGTGCCTACCTGGTCCGAGCCGTCGCTGCGGCTCGTGGACGCCGATGCCGACGGGCTGGTGGATGCCGTTGCCCAACTGCGCGGCGGACTGGTGTGGTGGCGCAACCAGGGCCGTGCCGGCTGGTCGCGCCCGACGCTGGTGCCCGCTGGTGATCTGGCTGACGTCGATCTGGCCAGCCCGGACGTCTATCTCGCCGACATGACCGGTGACGGCTCCCCGGACATCGTGCGGGTGCGATCGGGTTTGGTCGAGTACTGGCCAAGCCTCGGCCGCGCCCGATTCGGGTCGCGCGTCGCGATGGCCGGCAGCCCCAGGATCTCCCGCGATACTCCCTGGGCGGCGACCATCCTGGTCGATCTTGACGGCGATGGCTGCGCCGACCTCGTGCTGATCTCCGGGCAGGGCATCAGCGTCGTCCAGAATCGCAACGGCATCTCGTTCGCTCCGCCGATCCTCCTCCCGCTCGGACCAGCGCCGATCCCGGGCACGCTTCGCGCGCTGAACCTGACGGGCGCGGCGACAGCTGGCCTCGCATGGAACACCCGCGGTACTGCCGGCACGCGGTACGCGCAGTGGGACAACGCCGGGGCGACGCCGGCCTATCTGCTGAGCCAGGTGGACAACGGCATCGGGCTCGTTTCACAGATCAGGTATCGGTCCGCGATCGAGGACTACCGGCGCGATCGCGCGGCGGGACTCACCTGGACCACCAACTTCCCGTTCCCGTACCTTGTCGTCGCGGGCACGGCCGAGACCGACAGCGTCAGCGGGCGGCATACCGAAGTCGAGTTCCGCTATCACGAGGCCCACTTCGAATCCGGCACCCGGCAGTTCCAGGGCTTTCGGATGACCGAGCGGATTACCAAAGGGGACTCGAGTCGCGCGGACACCCGCGAGGTCCACCAGTTCCTGCAGGCGCAGGAGCGGCTGCCCGGGAACGGGCCGGGGCACGCTCTGCTGAACGGCTTGCTGGCCCGGGTCGAGACCCTCGCCGACGATGGCACGGCGCTGGCGGATCGGCCGCTGCTCGTCGAATCCTGCGAGCACGATCTGAGGGTCCTCGATACCTTGCCTGACGGGCGCCAGCGGGTGTTTGTCTTCGCCACGACGCATCGAGTGGAAGACCAGGAACGCAGTGACGACGTCCGCATCGAGGAGAAGGCCTACGACTACGACGCCGTCGGCAACGTCGTGCGTGAACAGCGGCGCGGTTCGGGGAGGGCAGGCGGTGCTGCGGTCCCCGAGCGGGTCGAGGTGCGCGATACCCAGTACGCCGTCAGCGCGACTCATTACCTGCTGGATCGCATCTCACGGGTCACCCTGCGGGCAGAGGACGGCACGTTGCTCAGCGAACAGCGCCTGTACTACGACGGCGCCGACTTCGTGGGCCTGCCACTCGGTCACGCCGAGCGCGGCCTGAAGTCCCGTGAGGAGGAGCTGGTCCTGGCAGCCGATGCTTTTGCCCAGCACTACACGGGTCTGGATCAGGCGGCGCTGGGCTTCACATCCGGGCCAGACGCGGACGGCCACCCCTCGGTCTTCGCTACGTCGACGCGCACGCGATACGACGCTCGTGGCCTCGCGATCGCGACGATGGATCCACTGGGCGTGACCAGGACGACCGAATTCGACGCTGCCGGGCTGTTCCGCATCGGCCGGAGCGATCCCCTGGGAACGTCGATCTTCACCTACGACCCGATGACCGGTCAGGTGACGCAATCGCAAACGGCAGACGGAGCGCTGAGCCGGTTCGCCTACGACGCGCAGGGCCGGCTGTTGCGGAGCGCGCTGCCGGGCGAGGCTATCGACAACCCGCCGACGGAATACGCCTTCGACGAGTCCGTGCTCCCCAATCGGCGAATCGCCAGGATGCGGCAGGGCGACGGCAGTATCGCCGAGCACGTCACCTACTTCGACGGCGGCGGACGCGAACTGCAGCAACGGGTGACCGTCGCGCCGGGCAAGATTCTCGTCTCCAAGTGGAACGTCTTCAATCCGTGGGGCGCCGTCAGCCAGGAGTTCGAGCCGACCTTCGCCGCCACGCTCGACTTCGCCGTTCCGGACGGTGTTGGCGGCGGCGCGAAGTCGCGTTCCTTCTTCTTCGACGCACGCGGCCGGGCGACGCGCTGTGTGAACTACAACGGCGGCGTCTCCTCGGCTGAGTTCCTGCCGTTCCAGGTGACGACTCGCGACGCGAACGACACGGACGACTCGCCGGAGAACCTCGCGCGTGGCCAGTTCGATACACCACACATCGAGCAATTCGATGTGTTCCGCGATGTCCTGCGCGTGATCGACACGATCGATGCGGGGACAGCCGAGACCACGACCTATGAGACGGGGACGCAGGGTGAGCTGCTCAGCATCGCCGACGCGAACGGCGTGAAGTTGCACTACAGCTACGACCGGCGAGGCTGCCGTCTGTCAATCGCCTCACGAGAGGCCGGGCTGCGACAGATCTTCTATGACGCCGCCAAGCGGGCCGTGCGCACGGTCGACGGCGCCGGCCACGACATCGAGGCGGAGTGGGATGCGTCCGGCCGACTGACTGCGCTCTCCAGCGACGGCACGGCATTCGAGACGTATACCTACGACACTGCCGCCCGGCATGCACTGGGCCGTTTGGCCAGGGTCAACTATCCCGGCGGCGGGCAGGACTTCGAATACGACGCGGCCGGGCGGCTGGTGCAGCGGTCGTATGCGTTCGACGATCCGATTGCCGGGACTACGACCCAGACCCTGGCCTATGAGTACGACCCCTGCGGTCGGCAGACGGCGACTGTTCATAGCGATGGCCGGCGGATCGAGCGGCAACTCACGGCCAACGGGTGGGTGGCCGCGATCCCTGGCGTGCTCAGCAGCGTCGACTACGACGCGCGGGGGCTGCCCGCCGCGATCGGCTACAGCAACGGGGTCCAGACCACGTTCGAATACACGCCGGGCCCAGGACGGCTCAGCCATCAGGTCACGACCTCAGCCACCGGGCAGGTCCTCGAGGACATCACCTACGCCTACGACAAGCTCGAGTCGATGCTCGCAAGCGAGGACGTGGCGCCGGGCGGCGCCGGGCGGCGAGGGTACGCCTACGACCCCCTGTCTCAGCTCACGCGAACCGAGACCGTCGAAGGCGGCGTTGCCGTTCAACGTCACTCCGAGTACACGTCGTTGCGCAACCTCAGCCGGCTCGACGAATCCGAACGCACGATGCACTACGACAACGCGGCGCAGCCCGATCTGCTCGCGGGAATCACGGTCGACGGGCAGCTCCGCTTCGCGGTGACGCACGACGCGGGCGGGAATGTCGAGGCCCTGCCCGGGCAACGGTTCGAGTACAACGTGAAGAACGAGCTCGTTGTGCTGCGTACCGACGATGGTTTGGTCGCCGATTACGGCTACGACCACATGGGGATGCGCACGTCGAAGCGGGTCGCTGACGGGCATGGCTCGGTCCATCTGACCCGATACGTGGGCAACCAATCCGAGATCCGGGACGGAGTGGCCAGCCATTTCGTCACGTTCGGCGGGTTGCGGATCGCTGTCCTGACCGGTCCGCAGACCGTGTTCGTGCATAACAACCCCACGGGCACCTCGACGCTGTTCACGGGGGCCGACGGCGAGCGTGCTGGGCGGGTCGACCTCCGTCCCTTCGGCAACGAGACCTCGCGCAGCGGCACAGTCGACTTCCAGACCTTCGGCCTCCACCCGGTCGACCCCGAGTCTGGGCTGGTCTATATGCGCCGGCGCTATTACGCGCCCGCGATCGGTCGGTTCCTGACCCCTGACCTGATGGCATTGCACCAGCCGGAGAGGTTCGTTCACCACCCCGCAGGCCTCCAGCTCTACGCCTACGTCGGGAACGATCCACTGAACACGAACGACCCGGACGGTCTGACCTTCTGGAGCATCGTCGGGGCGGTCGTCGGGATCGCCGTCGGGATCGCGGCAGGGCTGGCGATCATCGCCTTGACGGGCGGCGTGGGCCTGCTGGCGCTCGGGATCGCGCTCGCCGTATCGCTGGCCGTGACCGGGGTGTCGTACATCATCGCCAGCAACGTCGACCCCAACGGCGGATTCGGTCAGTTCATGCGCGGCTTCATGATCGGCTTCAACGCCGGGATGAACTTCGTCATTGGCAGTGCGATCCTCGGCGGAGGCGCCCTGGCCTATACGGTCGGTGCGGCCATCGGCGTCATCAACGCGATGGCCGCGATCGACGGGGTGGCCCGGAACTCCTTCTACCAGGGGGTCCTGGGCTGGTCGAGCTGGTTGATGCCGATGTCGTGGGCGGCGACAGCACTGGGGCTGGTCTTTTACGTGGTGAATCTCGTGGCCGCGGGATTGGTGTTTGGCAACCTGGTTGGAGCCACGAAGATCGACAAGCTTGGCTTCGACTGGCGAACCGGGACGTTCGTCATGTCCGGTGGCCTCATCCGCAACGGCTCGGCATTCAGCATGGGCCACTTCGTGTTCATGGATCCGAGCTACATCGATGCCGGTCCGGTCGGCCAGAGCTATGACAATGTGTTGAGTCATGAGATTGGCCACACCCTCGAGAACGGGGCGTTCGGCTCGGCATTCCTCGGCGCCGACTTCATCGGCGAAAACTTCACCAGCGCGGGAGTCAGCGACTACGGCGAGGAGATCGCGGAGAGCCACGCCGATTACAACGATCCCCAGCGGCCGAGAATCCCGATGTGGAGTTGACGGCCCCAGGAGATCGCCTCGCCTCTCGAGATGGCGGCGAATACCTTCAGACGGGTGGCACGGATTCCTCCGGCGCAGGGCCCGGTGAGGTCCCGAGCGCGAGGGCTTGACCGCGCGGGCGTGCACCCCGCTCAATGGCGGTCCACTGAACGGGGAGGGGAGTGGTTGCCAGCGTCCGTCGGTCAATGATCCAGGTGCTCGACGTCCAGCGTGTGCCCGCGGCGGGCGACCCGGGCGTCGCGGTGCGCTCGTTCGAGCTGCCGGCGCGCCCGGCCGAGGAGGAGAGCGACCTCCTCGTGGTCGGCGGCGGAACGGGCGGCGTGGCGGCTTCGCTCGCGGCGAGTCGAGCGGGATTGCGCGTGTCCGTCCTCGAGGAGACCAGCTGGCTCGGCGGGCAGTTCACGTCCCAGGGCATCTCGGCCCTCGACGAGCACGAGTACATCGAGTCGTTCGGCGGCACGCGCTCCTACTACGAGTTGCGGGACCGGATTCGGGCGGTCTACCGCGCGCGATACCCCCCGGTGGCGCTGGAGCGGCACCTGAACCCTGGCGGTTGCTGGGTCACCCGCCTCGCCTTCGAGCCCCGCGCCGCCGTGGGCGTCCTCGACGACATGCTGGCGCCGCAAATTGCAGCGGGTCGGCTGACCGTCCACCTGCGCCGGAAGGCCGTCTCGGTGGAGATGGCGGGTGATCGGCTCGTCTCGGTGACCTCGGTCGGGCTCGAGGACGGCAGCTTCATCCGCCACACATTCCGTCGGGTGATCGATGCGACCGAGCTCGGCGACCTGCTGCCGATGGCCGGCCTGCCGTACGCCCTCGGCGCGGAGACGATCGCCGACACCGCCGAACCCCATGCCCAGCCGATCACCGCTCGACCGGCGGCCGTGCAGAGCCTCACCTACCCGGTCGCGCTGCGACTCGCGCTCGACGGCTCGGGCAAATCGGCCACCTCGCCCGCTGCCGTCCCGGCCGCGCCCCCGAACTACGAGACCTACCGCTCCGGCCAACCCTATTCCCTCGACATCCACGTTCGAGCCGGCGAGATCTACGGCGAGACGACCGGCCGGCTGGCGTACGACGTCTTCGACCGGCGCCCGAACACCAAGGGCGGGCTGTGGGACTACCGCCGCCTGCTCGACGGCGCGAAGCTCGGTCTCGGTCGCGAAGCCGACCTCTCGATCTTCAACTGGCCCGGCAACGACTACCGCGACCGCAGCATCGTCGACCGGCCGCTCGACGAGACGGCCGCGTCGCTCCAGGCGGCCAAATGGGTCAGCCTCGGCTTCCTGCACTGGATCCGGACCGAGGCGCCCCGCGCCGGTGGGGGAGCGGGCTACCCTGAGATCGTCGCCGCACCCGACATTTACGGCACGCCCGACGCCCTCGCGCTCCACCCGTACATCCGCGAAGGCCGGCGGATCATCGGCCTGACTCGCGTCGTCGAGCAGGACGTCTCCGTCGAATTCCAGGCGGGCGCCAGGGCTCGGCACTTCGACGATTCGGCCGGCGTCGGCTGGTATCCGATCGACATCCATGCTGCCAGCCCCGACGACATCGGTGTCTCCACGCAGACCCGGCCCTTCCAGATCCCGCTTGGCGCGCTCGTGCCCAGACCGGCGACGAACCTGCTGGCCGGCGGCAAGAACCTGGCGACGAGCCACATCACGAACGGCTGCTATCGATTGCACCCCGTCGAATGGAACGTCGGCGAATCAGCCGGTCGCCTGGCGGCGTTCTGCCAGGCCAGAGGCGTCGAGCCGGCCGACGTCGTGACGGACACGCCGCTACTGCACTCCTTCCAGGCGACGCTCGCGGCGGACGGCGTTCCCCTGACCTGGTTCGTGGACGTCGGCGTCGATCACCCGGCGTTCGAGTCGCTCCAGGTGGCCGCCGTCGCGGGCGAAATCGAGATCGACCCGAACGACCTCCACGCCTGCCGGCTCCCGGCCTCCGATCGCCGCCGATTTCGGCATCGACGCGACCTGCGCGCCGACGGCTGGCTCGGCCGCCTCGGCCGCCTCGCCCGCCTCGCCCGGTGGCGAGTAGCTGACAGGCCGAGCGAGACATTCGTCGCGGGTCGGACTCCATATCCGGCTCATTCGATCGGCGTTGCGCTGCACCATGCTGTCCCAATGCCGTTCTACATGGATCGCCACGATTTCGTCGGAGCCACGCCCGCCTATGTTGCCAGGGCCCACCTCCAGGACCTGGAATTGGAGGGCCAATTCGGCGTCCAGTTCATCACCTACTGGTTCGACGATGTCCGCCAGACGGCGTTCTGCCTGGCCCGCAGCCCGAATCCGCAGGCGATGGAAGCCGTCCATCGGGCGTCTCACGGCCTCGTCCCGAACGAGATCATCGAGGTCGACGAGGCCATCGTGCGCCAGTTCATGGGCGGCATCGCGATGCATCAGCCGGGCGAGCCGTACGTCGAGACGGCCTTCCGCGCGATCCTCTTCACGGACCTCGAGGGGTCCACGAAGCTGACGCAGCAACTCGGTGACGCCGGCGCCATGAGCGTCCTTCGCCGACACGACACGGTCGTCCGCCAGGCCCTCGCGACGACGGGAGGGTCGGCGGTCAAGCACACGGGCGATGGCGCCATGGCGTCCTTCCAGTCGGTGGTCGGCGCGATTCGCGGCGCCATCCTGATTCAGCGGGGTCTGACCGCGCCGGGGACCGGCGAGCCGATGCCGGTCGGGGTGCGAATCGGAATCTCGGCCGGCGAGCCGGTGACCGAGCGGAGCGACCTGTTCGGGGCCACGGTCCAGCTCGCTGCCCGATTGTGTGGGCGAGCCGTGCCCGGAACGATCCTCGTCTCGAGTGCCGTCCACGATCTGGCCGTTGGCAAGGGCTTCGACTTCCGCAAGGCCGGGACGATGCAACTCAAGGGATTTCGACGAACGGATCAGGACGTTCGAAGTCCTCTGGCGGACGGCCGGCGACAGCTGACTAGCGGGGCGCGGCATCCTGCGGTTCGTAGCCCAGCAGGCGCCGGGCCTCTTCGAGCGACCAGAACTGGCGCGGGTTGTCCGAGATGCCGTACGCCACGGCCCACCGCACCGGGGCGTCGATCGCGCTCGCGATGAGTTCCGCAGAGTCGCGGCGGCTCAACCAGGTCGCCCGGATCCGATGGCGGCGCTGCTCGGGCGTCAGGCCCTCCAGGGGCTCGGGGACTTCAAGGTTGGTCGAGTCATCGTCCGCCCGAACCGTGCCGATTCGCAGGCAGACAGCCGTCATCCCGCGCCGCTCGACGTAGTACCGCGCCAGCGCCTCGCCGAAGACCTTCGAGACGCCGTAGAGCGAGTCGGGTCGAAGCTCGGCGGCCGCATCGAACACGCGTGGGTCGTCCAGCTCGTACAGGCCGGGTGCGTTGTCGATCTCGTCCATCCCGATGACGTGATTGGACGATGCGTACACCACGCGCGCCACGCCACTCCGGGCCGCCGCCTCGAACACGTTGTACGTACCCACGAGGTTGTTCGGCAGGATCTCCTCCCACGGCGTCGAAACGTCGACGGACGCCGCCAGGTGCACCACGACATCGACACCGGCGAAGGCAGGCAGGATCGCGTCGAGGTCGGTGATGTCGGCGACGTGGCTCGGGAATGGCGCCGCGGCCCGCGTCAGCGCCCGGAGGTCGTAGCGCTCGGCGAGGAATTCTCGGATCGCCGTCCCGATCGTTCCCTCGGCACCCGTGACAAGGACACGCGTCTTCGGGGAATCACTCAGCGGGCGTCCCGACTTCAGCCGGTCGCCACCGTCAGCCGTCGCGCTGCGTCGGGTCCTTGATCGGGGTTGGCAGCTGCACGACGCTGCCATCGAGCATTCGCGCCGTGTACGGAGCGACGCCGCGGACCAGCATCCCGTAGCCCGGTTGTGCGGCGTTGTACGGGGAGAGCTGGACGTTGTCCGCGGCGCGGTACTGGATGATCACGGCACTGCGCGGCTTGACGCCCCTGTTCGCCGTGGAGCTGTGGAGCATGTTGCAGTGGTGCATCTCGACGCCGCCCGCGGGGGAGGTCACGCTCACCCAACGAGACGGGTCGGGGATGACGCTCTGGTCGCGGAGCTGGCTGGAGAAGGCACCGTCGGCCGCGAACATGTGCTCGAGCGGCCCCAACTTGTGAATGCCGGGGATCACGCGGAGGCAGCCGTTCTCTTCGGTCGATTCGTCGATGTGGACCGCCACCGCGATGAGGTCGTAGTTCGAGTGGGGGAAAAAGGGGTAGTCCTGGTGCCACTCGAAGCGCGCATGGTGACTGGCCGGCGGCTTGAGGTTGAGCTTCGTGTGGTGGACGGCGATGTTCGACCCGATGAGGTTCTCGACGGCGTCGAGGATCTTCGTGTTGTGGACGAGATCCATGAACGCCTGGTGGTGGGCGATCGGGTTGAAGATGCGCCGAACGTGACGCTCGCCGGTGTCGGACCGGGTGAATGAGAACTTCTCCGATGTCGTCAGGGCGTTGATCCCCGCCTGGGCCCCTCCGTCGTCCGGAATTCGGCCGGCTTCATCGAGGAGCTCGTCGAGTGCGGCCCGCAGGACGGCGACCTCCGAGCGGTCAAGCAGGTCCGGGAACGCGAGGTAGCCCTGCTCCTCGTAGCGCGCCTTCTGGCCGGCGGCCGTCATCGACGGTGCAGTGGTCGCCATCGTCCGACTCCAATCGCAGCTTCACTCGCGGTTGGCGAGCATAGCGCCGCCGATGGCGCTCGGATCGACAATTCCCCGCCGTGACGGTTTTGGTCCGGCTGATGGCAAAATCACTGCCGTGACGGTCCTGGACTGGCTGCTCGACTCCGACCCCGCCATCCGCTGGCAGGTGATGCGCGACCTGGCGCACGAGTCGGCCGAGGTTGTCGCCGCCGAGCGGTCACGGATCGCGACCGAGGGCTGGGGTGCCCGGTTGCTCGCGCTCCAGGCGCCGGATGGCCTGTGGGCCGGGCGGCCGTGGTCGCACGAGTGGACCGACACCTTCCATGCGCTCGAGCTGCTGCGGCGGTTCGGGCTCGATCCCGAGAGCGAGCAGGCTCGGCGGGCGGTCGGTCTCGTCCTCGAGCGGGTCACCTGGCGGGATCCCGAATTCGAGACGCCGTGGGCCGACCACCGCTTCTTCGAGGGCGAGGTCGAGCCGTGCATCAACGGCAATGTCGTCGCGACCGGCTCGTATTTCGGGGTCGACATGGCGCCGCTCGTCGAGCGGCTCCTCGGCGAGCAACTCCCCGACGGCGGCTGGAACTGCGAGGTCGAGAACGGCTCGACGGTGTCGTCGTTCGGGACGACGATCAACGTCCTGGAGGGCCTGCTCGAGCACGAACGGGCGGGCCGATCGCCTGACGTGACGGCCGCGCGCCTGCGGGGGCAGGAGTACCTGCTGAAGCGAGGCCTGTACCGGCGCCTTTCGACGGGCGAGGTGATCAACCCCGACTGGGCGCTGTTCGCCTTCCCGCCGTACTACCACTACGACGTGCTGCGGGGGCTTGACTTCCTGCGGGCCGCCGGTGGCGAACCCGACGATCGGGTGGCCGAGGCGATCGCGATCGTCGAGCGCAACCAGGGCGACGACGGGCGCTGGCCGCTCCAGAACGTCCACGACGGCGACGTGCCGTTCGAGATGGAGGAAGGGGAGGGGAGGCCCAGCCGCTGGAATACCCTCCGCGCGATGCGCGTGCTCGACTGGTTCGTGTCGGGCGCCAGCGACGGGCAGGGAGCGCAAGGCATCTAGCGGAGCGGCGTCACGCGGAACGGCGACGCCTCAGCCGGACCGAGGCCGGAGCAGGCCACGTTCGTAGGCCACCGCCACGGCCGCGGCCCGGTCGCCGACGTCGAGCTTGGCGTAGACGTGGAGGAGGTGCGTCTTCACCGTCGCCTCGGAGATGAACAGGCGCGTCGCGGCTCCACGGTTGGTCTCGCCCTGCGCGATGAGCGTCAGGACCTCCAGCTCGCGCTCGCTCAGCTGTTCCTGGGCGGGGCTGCGCAGATCGGTGACCAGGCGCGTCACGACGGACGGGGCGAGCACCGTCTCGCCGCGGGCCGCCGCACGGATGGCCCGCAGGAGCTCGAGCCGCGGCACGTCCTTGAGCAGGTAGCCCGTCGCGCCGGCACCGAGCGCCGGGAGCACGTCGCGGTCACTGTCGTAGGTCGTCAGCACGAGCACCCGAACCGGCGAGCGGCGTTGCGCCAGGGCCTGGATCGCCTCGAGGCCGCCGACGCCCGGCATGCGCAGGTCCATGAGGATGACGTCGGGCGCGAGCGAGTCGACGAGCGCGAGCGCCTCGGCCCCGTCGCCGGCCTCGCCCACGACCTCGAAGTCCGGTTCCGCGGCCAGCATGCCCCGGAGGCCGTCCCGGACGATCGGATGATCGTCGGCGATCAGCACGCGGATGGGACTCATCGCGTCGTCGCCGCGGACGGATCGAAGTGGCGATGGCGGGGACGCGCGCGGAGATCGCCGTCCCGCGGCCCGGCTCCGATTCGATGACGAGCGAGCCTGCCACCCGGGCCACGCGCTGGCGCATGCCGTGGAGCCCGAACCCGGCACCCGACGCGCCGGCGGGCGCCCCGACGTCGAACCCGACGCCGTCGTCGTGCACGTCCAGCGCCACCTCGTCGCCCATGTACGAGAGCGTGATGCGAGCGCGACCCGCGTGGGCGTGCTTCGGCGACGTTCGCCAGCGCCTCCTGGGAGGTCCGCAACAGCGTCACCTCGATCTCCGGGTCGAGCGTGATGGGGTCGCCGGTGACCGTGACATCGGCCGGGACCGTCGTCCGTTCGGACCACTCGCGCGCCACCTCGCGCAGCGCATCCGGGAGCGTCGCGGCCTCCAGCGGCGCGGGCAGCGCCCCCTCCACGGACCGGCGCGCCTCGCTCAGGCTCTCGCGGGCCAGGCGTCTCCGCGTTCGCGAGGTGTCGGTCGTGCTCGTCGGGTCGGTCGTGCGCGTGGCGGGCCGCCTCGAGCTGGGTGATGACCCCGGTGAGGCCCTGGGCGATGGTGTCGTGGATCTCGGCCGCCATCCGCTGGCGCTCCTCGAGCACCCCGGCCTCGCGCGCCTGCGCCAGCAGCTGGGCGTGGAGGCCGGTGTTCTCGGCCAGCGCCTGCTCGAGTCGCGCGACCGTCTCGCGGCGCGCCTCGTTCTGCTCGGCGACCCGCTCACCGACGAACGTGCCGGCGCTGAGCACGACCGTCTGCACCACGATGATCACGAACCAGAAGGTCCACGCCGTGGCCGTCTGCGGGAGTCCCGCGAGCAGCGAGTTCACGAGGATGGAGGTCACGGCGATGGCCGCGACGGTCACCGCGAACGGGCGGAGCGCGGTGGCGTAGAAGAAGCCGCTGATCATGAAGATGAAGAACAGCGGCTGCCGGATCATCAGGATCGACGCGAGGATCACGACGCCGATCCAGAACACCAGCAGCCGGCCCTGGTGGTCCCGGCGCGGCAGCGGCAGCCGCGTGTACCCGACGTAGATCCACGCGGCCGCCACGAGCGCGATGGCCAGCGTGGTCAGCCGCCAGGCGGGATCCGGATCGCCCAGCAGGACGCCGAGGATCGTCCCGACCGCAAGGAGCGCGTACCCGCCGACGCTGAGCATCGCGTCGGAGAGCCCGTCCCACGATCGATCCCTGAACGCCCGCATCGCCGCACGCTACTCCAAGCCGACCCGTCCGCGCACCTGCCCGCTCACTCCCAGCGGAACGCGCGCGCCGCGATCGCGCCGCCGACCACGGTGAGGATCGCCATCGCGACGAGGGGTCCGAGCTGCGGGCCGTTGCCCACCCACGCGTCCTGCAGGCCCTGGACGCCCGGCGGGGTGAACTCGCCGATGCGGACCAGCACGTCGGGCAACGCCGCACGCGGGACGTAGACGCCGCCCAGGAACATCACGGCGAAGAACAGCGGGATCGCGACGGCCGTCGCCACGCGGGCGGACGGCGCGACGGCCGCGAGGACCAGGCCGATGACGAACAGCGACGACGTGCCAAGGGCGACCGCCGCGACATAGCCGATGGGGTCGTGCGGGAGCGGGACGTCGAACGCGACACGGGCGACGACGATCAGCAGCACCAGCGCCACGAGCGCCGTGACGAGGTAGGTGATCGAGCTGCGCGGTCAGGAGGCGCAGCGGGTGGGCCGGCGTCGTCGACAGGCGCCGCAGGACGCCCTTCTCGCGATACGTCGCGAGCCGGATCGGCAGCGTCTGGATGCCCAGGGTCCCCACGGTGATCACGACGAGCGACGGGACGAAGACGTCGATGAAGCGCAGGCCGCCGAGGCCCGGGTCCGGCCCTGCCCGGCGAACGATCGTCCCGAAGATCAGGAGGACGGCGGACGGGAGGGCGACCGCCGCCAGCCACGAGACGGGCTCGCGGAACAGCAGCTTCGCCTCGGTGCGGATGAGCGCGAGCATTTCGTTCATGACAGCTCTCCTGAAGGCGCGGCCGCCGAGCGGCCGGTGAGGGCGATGAAGGCGTCGTCGAGGGTCGCCTGGTCGATGCGCAGGTCCCTCGCCACGATCCCGTTGCGGGCCAGGACCGCCGTGACGGCGGCGAGCAGGTCGCCGCGGCCGGTCACCACGACCGTCGGCCCGGACCGCTCGATGCGGCGGACCTCCGGCAGGCCGGCGAGCAGCCCGTCGTCGAGCTCGACGGACGGCCGGAAGCGGACGCGCTGCTCGGGGTCGGCGCGGGCCACGATCCCGGCCGGCGTGTCGATCGCGATCACGCGACCGTCCCGGAACAGGGCGACCCGGTCGGCCAGCCGCTCCGCTTCCTCCATGAGGTGGGTCACCAGCAGGACGGTCACGCCCTGGTCGCGCATCGATTCGATGACCCGCCAGATCTCGCGGCGGGCGTGCGGATCGAGGCCGGTCGAGAGTTCGTCGAGGATGGCGACCCGCGGTCGCCCGACGAGGGCGAGGGCGATCGAGAGCCGCTGCTTCTGACCGCCCGACAGGTTGCGATACGCGGTGTCGCGACGGTCGGCGAGATCGAGCTCGTCGAGCAGGCGGGCCGGGTCGGCCGGTGCGGCGTAGAACGACGCGAACAGCTCGAGCGCCTCCCGGGGGGTCATCCGCTCCGGGAGTTCGCTTTCCTGGAGTTGCACGCCCACGAGGGTCCGTAGGCGTGCCCGGTCCTGTCGAGGGTCGCCCCCGAGGACCCGGATGCTGCCGCCGTCCGCGGTGCGGAGACCGGCGATGCACTCGACGGTCGTCGTCTTGCCGGCGCCATTCGGGCCGAGGATGCCGAAGATCTCGCCTTCCTCGACGGTGAACGAGACCCCGTCCACGACGTTGCGGTCGCCGTATCGCTTCTGCAGGTCCGTGACTTCGATGACGTTCGTGCCGGTCGGCCTCCCAGGAAGAGGCCGCCGACGCGCATCAGCTTCACCCGGTGGATGGGGAGCGACCTCGGCCCGGGCGGTCCGAGGCTCGCTGTTGGTCGGGGTGACGCGCTGGGCGTCGGTGGCAGTGCTCATGCGGCGCAGCATCCGTCGCGAGTGGGTCCGCTGACATCGGACAAAGCGCCGATCCCGCGGTCGCACTCGGTCGAGCGGCGGATCAACCGATCGGTTGATGGCCTTGACCCGTCAGCGTCTCGGTATTACTGTTGCGAGTAAGAACCACGGAGGCCGACCATGCGAATCACGTCCAAGGGACAGGTGACGATTCCGCAAGCCGTGCGCGAGTCGGCCGGGCTGCTGCCGAACACCGAGGTCGACATCGTCGTCATGGACGGCACGTCACGATCCGCAAGGCACGAACAGCCATCCATCGTCGCGCGGGCAACGCGTGTTCGCCACCTCCGCGGCAGCGGCCGCGGAGTCGGATGACCACCGACGAGATCATCGCGCTGACGCGCCGCGAGGCGTGAACCGGTCCTGGTCGACAGCAACGTGCTGCTCGACATCGCGACCGAGGATCCGACCTGGGGGACTGGTCGGGCACTCATGCTCGACGCTCGGGGACGAGGCGATCTAGCCATCAATGCCCTCGTCTACGCGGAGGTCTCGATCGGGTTTCCGACGATCGAAGGTCTCGAAGCCGCCCTGCCCACCGATCTGTTCCGGCGCGAGGAGCTCCCGTACGAAGCCGCCTTTCTCGCCGGCAAGTGCTTTCTGAACTATCGGCGCGGCGGCGGCACGAAGCGATCGCCACTCCCGGACTTCTACATCGGGGCGCACGCTGCCGTCGCCGATTACCGGCTCCTGACCCGGGACGCCGGCCGCTATCGCACCTACTTCCCGCGGCTGGAGGTCATCGCTCCGTGATGACGACCACGACCGTCCGCCAGTCGACTTGAGGGACACCATGCGCTCGTTCCAGATCGGCGTCGTCGTGCCGATGATGCAATTCGGGCCGGACCGGACGACGCCGCGGTGGCCGGAGATCCGCGAGATCGCCGTCCGCGCCGAGCAGCTGGGCTTCGACACCGTCTGGACGATCGACGAGCTGCTCTGGCGCCCCAAGGACAAGCCGCCGACCGGCTTCTGGGAAGGCGTCGCGATGGCCGGCGCGGTCGCCGCCGTCACGACGCACGTCACGGTCGGCACCTGGGTGCTGTCGGCCCTGCACCGCAACCCGGCCCTGACGGCCAAAGCGGTCGAGACGCTGGACGAGATCAGCGGCGGCCGATTCCTCTTCGGCCTCGGCGCCGGCCACACGGGGCCGAACCAGGCGCGCTCGTTCGGGCTGCCGGAGGACAAGGTCTTCGGCCGGTTCGACGAGGCGCTCCAGGTCATCGTGCCGCTCCTGCGAGGCGGCCACGCGGACTTCGAGGGGCAGTGGTACGCGGCGCGCGACCTGCCGCAGCAACCGGTCGGACCCCGCCCGAACAAGATCCCGCTGATGATCGGCGGCAACGGCCCGAAGGCCCAGCGCTACGCCGTCCGCCACGCCGACATCTGGAGCGGCTACGCCGACGAGCTCGCGAGCGTCGAGGAGGTCGGGCCGCGGATCGCCAGCCTCGAGGCGATCTGCGCGGAGGAGGGGAGGGACCCGACGACGATCGGCCGCTCGGTCGGCGTGCAGGTGCATCCGCTCGCGCCGGCCGGCGCTCGACCCGACGCGTTGTCCGGCTCGGCCCAGCAGATCGCCGACGCGTTCCGCACGTTCGAGGACGCCGGCTACACCCGCCTCGAGATCATGTTCGACCCGGGCACGATCGAGGCCTTCGAGGCGCTGGGGCGGGTGCTCGAGCGGTTCGACGCGGCGCGGGGTTGAGCGGCCCGAGCCCTTCGCCGAGCACCTTGAAGACGAAGCCGTTGCGACAGGGCGGCCACGTCCTGTTGGTCGTGCTCTTCGGGGTCTACCTCGTCCTGCTGGTCTGGGCGGTGGTGTGGAAGCTCGACGTGCCGTATGTCGGGGCGGCCGCGGGGCTCCCACGTCCGATCAAGCTGATCCCGTTCGTGCCCAGCGCAGGGGCCGGTGGCAGCGCACCCCTCGAGGTCGTCGCGAACATCCTGCTCTTCGTCCCGTTCGGCATCTACCTCGGGCTCCTCGCGCCAACGTGGCAGTGGTGGAAAGCGACGGGCGTGTTCGTCGGGGCGAGCCTGGTCCTGGAGACCACCCAGCACCTGTTGTCGACCGGCAGCTTCGACACGACCGACATCATCGCCAACACCGCCGGAGGCCTGGTCGGGATCGGTCTGCTCGCCCTGGCACGCCGGCGGCTCCAGGCAAGGACCGTCGACGTCATGACCAGGGTCTGCCTGATCGGGACGGTGGTTTCGCTGCTCGCGATCGGGATCTACCTCGCCTCCCCGGGGCACTACGTGCCGCTGCGGGATGTCATCTTCGCCACGCCTGCCCCGTCACGGTAGGACGCTCGGCGGTGGCGATTGCCGTCAGGGTTGCCAGATCTCCGCGGAATTGAGCACGCGAACGTCGCTCAGGCCGCCGGTCACGAGGACCCGACCGTCCTGGAGCAGCGTCGCCGTGTGCGAGCTGCGGACCACCGACATGGACCCGGCGGCACTGAATTTGCCGGTTGAGGGGTCGTAGACCTCGGCGGTGCCGATGCTCGTGGCCGAGTTGTTCACGCCGCCCGTGATCAGGGTCCGACCGTCCGACAGCACGGTTGCGCGCTCGTCGTAGCGTGCGTGCGCCATCGATCCGGTCGCTCGGAACTTGCCGGTCTTCGGGTCGAAGAGGTCCGCCGTCGCGAGCGTGTGATGGGCGTCGAGCTGCCCGCCGGCGACCAGCGTGAGGCCTGTCGAGAGCGGTGTGGCGGCCGCACCGACTCGTGGCTTCGCGAGCGAGCCGGTCGCCCGGAACTTGCCGGTCGCGGGGTTGTAGAGCTCCGTCAAGGTCGAGAAGAGCTTGCAGTTCGGTGGCGCGGTGAACGACGTGCACGAGAAGTTCGTCCCACCGGCGATGAGCACCTGGCCGTTCGACAGCAACGAGGCGACGAAGTCCTCGCGGATGAACGACATCGATCCCGTCGCGACGAACCTGCCGGTCTTCGGGTCGTACAGCTCGGCGGTCGCACCGTTGGCGCCCGCCATCAGGACCCGACCAGTTCGGGAGCAGCGTCGCGGTGTGACTGAAGCGCGCATGGAGCATCGACCCAGTCGCCTTGAACGACCCTGTCGCGGGGTCGTAGAGCTCGGCTGAAGCGAGGAAGCCCGAGGGCGGTCCCTTCGTCCCGATCCCACCGGCGATGAGCACCCGACCGTCGGCCAGGAGGGTCGCGGTGTGGCGTTGCCGCGCGTGCAGCAAGGAGCCGGTGTTCGTGAACTTGCCCGTCTTCGGGTCGTACAACTCGGCCGTCGCGAGGGCGCTGCGGTCGTCACTGCCACCGACGACCAGGACACGTCCATCGAGAAGGAGCGTTGCCGTGTGGTACAGGCGCGGCTTCGCCATCGATCCCGTCTTGACGAAGGACGGCACGGCGGCCGAAGCCCTGGCCGGGTCCGAGACGGGTGTCCAGGCAAGCGCCAACCCGAAACACGCGCCGATCAGCAGCGCGACTGCGCGCGCCGTTTGGCCGTGGCGTGACCTCGAGCTCATGGGCAGCACGGTAGCAGGCGACCGATCGAGCCAGATCAACGCTACGCGCGGGTCTCTCCTGAACGCTGACGCTGATCACGAACGACTGACGGCCGAGCATGCGCGCGCGTGCCCTTCACAAGATTCCGCGCCCATTGACCGAGCGGGCAAGATGTCGGAAGGTTGTGACCGGCGAACGATCCAGGTTTCACCGGGGAGTCAGCGATGACAACTTGGCAACCTTCCTGGGCGAAGGCCAGCCGATGGCGTGCTGCGGTCGCGGCGCTCGTCGCGTCGCTCCTTCTGGCGGCTTGCGGCTCGAGTGGCGGCGTTCCCACGCCCGGAGGGTCGGCACCGGCCGCGAGTGCGGCTGTCGCGACCTCGGCCGCGAGCACATCCCCGGTCGCCGCGCCTTCGGCGGCGGCGACCTCAGGCCCGGCGACGCCAAACCCGACGGCGGCGGCAACGCCCAACGCGACCGTTCCCGCGACCCCGGCACCCACGCCGGTTTCGCCCACGGCCGTCACGACACCGGCACCCACCGCCGCACCCAGCGCCACGGCGCCGCCGGCTCCGACCTTCTCCGGCGACCTGGCGTCACTGATCCCGGCCATGATCGGCGGCAACACGATGATCATCGAGGCCGGGAGGCCCGAAGACTTCCTGGGCCTGTGGAACAACAAACAGCGAGCCCAAGCCCTCCTGGCCAGCCTCGGCAAATCGGTCAGCGACGTCTCGATCGTCAACAGCTACGGCAAGGAGGCCACGTCCCCGCAGGGCATCTTCGTCTACGCCTACCGCGTCGCGGGCGCCGATGGCGAGGCGCTGCTGCAGGGAATGACGAAGGAATACCTCCGCCTCCTCCCGGGTGGGTCGCGACGCCAGTCACCCTGGGCGGCAAGGCCGCCATCGTTCTCGCAGCGCCCAATGCCCCGCCCGAGGCGCGGCAGTACTTCTACCGGCTCAATGACATCGTGATCAATGTCAACGGCAATCCCGAAGCGTGGGCAGAAGAGGCCCTGACAAAGCTGCCCTGAGCTGGGACTGGCCCCGGGGAGTGGCGGGCAACTCGGAGTCGGGGGAGGGGAGGCGGCAATCAGAGCCGGCTCGAAGCGGAGCGCCGCCTCGAGTCCGAGGGGACGCGGCGGCTCAGGAGTGCGACCAGTCTCAAGCCCGGCCACAATCGCGACGTGACCGACATCACGCCGATGGCCGAAACGCGGATCGACCGGTGGCTGTGTGCCGTCCGACTCGTGAAGACGCGCTCCCTGGCGACCGAGCTCTGTGATGGCGGGCACGTCCGCGTCAACGGCAACGCGGCGAAGCCGTCGACCAAGGTCCATGCCGGCGACCGAGTGAACGCGGTCATTGCCGCACGCGAGCACATCGTCGAGGTCGTTCGGCCAATCGAGAATCGCGTCGGCGCGTCCGTCGCCGCGACCTGTTACGTGGACCACACGCCGCCCCTGGAAGTCGTCGAGATCGCACCGGGCATCAAGATGATTCGCGGCGAGGGCCGACCGAGCAAACGGCTTCGCCGCGACCTGGAGCGGATGCGTCGGATCGGCGGCGGCTGATGCCCACGGGCAGGGCTCGTCGGCTCCGGCGGCCGCTTTCAAGCCGCCCCATCGGATCTGGACGACTTACCGGTCTGACCGGCCGGACATAACTTACCTTACGGAAGTGACCTCGAGTGAGACGAAGGACGCCTGGCCGCTGGCAGGTCGACAAAACCACGGACGTGAGCCTGCGGGCCCGGGGCCTGCCACTGCCGGCATCGCTACGCTTCCGGATGCGACCGCTTCGGTATTCCATCAACGTCACGCTGGACGGATGCGTCGATCATCGAGCAATCTCCAGTCTGACGAGGAGCTGCATCGTCACGCGGCCGAGAACCTCGCGCAGGCCGATGCTCTGATCTTCGGCCGGGTGACCTACGAACTGATGGAGGCCGCGTGGCGGCCATCGGCGACCGGACTCATGCCTGATCGGATGGAACCCTGGATGGAGCCCTTCGCCCGAACGATCGACGCAGCAAAGAAGTACGTCGTGTCGAGCACCCTGGAGCGGGTCGATTGGAACGCGGAGCTCATCCGGGGTGATCTGGGTGACGCCGTTCAGCAGCTCAAGCGGGAGTCGGGCAGCGGACTGCTCGTGGGAGGCGTGACGCTCCCGTTCGAGCTGACGGAGCTCGGATTGATCGATGAGTACGAGTTCGTGGTGCAGCCCAGGCTCGCCGGCCATGGACCGACGTTGTTCGCGGGGCTGTCGCAGTACGTCGACCTGAAACTCGTGAGTCGGCTGGAGTTCCGCTCGGGGGCAGTCGCGATGCGGTATGAGCCGAGACGGTAGTCATCGACAGCCCCAGGGCGGGGGCGGCCTGACGGCGCGATTGGCGCCATCTGAGGCGACGTTCTCATCTGTTCGATCGCCTCCGGATCGGGTCCGGTCGGCAGGGCTCTTGAGCTCATGTCCAGGGACTACGTCCCCCATCCCCGGGGCGTGACCGTCGCGCGCGGACGCTCGCCAACGTCCAACCGCCGGGACGCCCCACCTCGATCGTTGGTAGGCTCCGGGCAGATGCCCAACCCGATCCCGGCCACCGCCTCGCGCCTGCTGCGGCTGGTGGCCGCCCTCGGGGTCGTGCTCGCGTTCGTCGTCACCCTGGCCGCACCCGTCGCCGCGGTCTCGATCCCGAAGCTCGAGAGCCAGATCACCGATCAGACGGGCGTCCTCGCGGGCCACGAATCCGAGATCAACGCCGCCCTGTCGAGCCTCCAGCGCGATCACGGCGTCCAGCTCTGGGTCCTGTTCACCGATACGACCGGCGATCTCTCGGTCACGGCCTACGCCGACCAGGTCGCGGCCGCCAATTCGCTGGGCGCGAACGACGCGCTCCTCGTCGTGGCCATCGACGATCACACCGACAGCCTGTGGGTCAGCAACGGGCTGCCCGCGATCACGACGAGCGAGATCGACCAGATCCTCTCGGCTGCGGTCGAGCCGCGGCTGGCGGCCGGCGACTACGCGGGCGCCGTGGTGGCGGCGGCCGCCGGCCTCGGGGCCGCCACGGGAACGGCCACGGCCACGCCACGCCGCCCGTCGCGACGACGCCGCCGGCATCCGGCGGCGGGCAGCAACCGGGCTCCAGTTCCGGGACGGACGTGCTCAGCACGCTCATCGTCGGCATTCTCGGGGCGCTTCTGCTCGTCGCCGGGGTCTATCTCATCGCCCTGGTGCTGCTGCGCCGCCGGCGCGAGGCGCGGACGGCCGAGGAGAGCGACCGCGAGACCGGCGATCTCGCGCGGCAGGCGAACCACGACCTGATCGCCGCCGACGAAGGCGTCCGCGACGCCCAGCAGGAGCTCGGCTTCGCCGAGGCCGAGTTCGACGACACGGACGTCGCGCCATTCAAGACGGCCGTGGACGGCGCCGGCGGCGAGGTCAAGGCGGCCTTCGTCATCCGCCAGCAGCTCGACGACGAGACGCCCGAGGACGCGCCGACGCGACGGCAGATGTTCGAGGAGATCCTGAAGCACACCTCGACGGCGTCGGCCCTGCTGCAGGCCCAGCAGGATCGGCTGAAGCAGCTTCGCGAGGCGCGCACGCACGCGCCCGAGGTCATCGACCAGCTTGGAACCCAGATCGGGGCCCTGGCGACCCGGCTCGACCAGGCGCGCGCCACGATCGTCCGTCTCGCCGCGTACGCACCGGCGTCGTGGCAATCGATCACGGGCAACCCGGCCGAGACCGACAAGCGCCTCCAGTTCGCCCGCGACGCGATCGCCCGCGGGAAGGCGGCGCTCGCCGCGCAGGACCAGCGCGGCACCGGCACGGCGATCCGCGACGCGCAGGGGGCGATCGGCGAGGCCATCGCGCTCCTCGACGCGGTCGAACGCCTCGCCGCGTCACTCGACGACGCGCACGCACGCCTGGCGGACGAGCTCGCCGCGGCCGCGACGGACGTGGAGGGTGCGCGGCAGGCGCTCTCGGTGGGCGCCGCTCGCCCCGACCAGCAGCAGAAGCTCGTCGATGCGCAGGCGTTCCTCGCCGCCGCCCAGAAAGCCGCCGCGGCGACTCCGCCGGACGTGCTGGAAGGCTTCAAGAACGCGACCCAGGCCAATGCCACGGCCGATGCCATCGTGGCGGCCGTCCGCGAGGAAGCTGCCCGCCTGGCGCGGCAGCAGGCCGTGCTCGACAGCGCGATCCGGGCGGCGGCGATGGCCGTCGGCCACGCCGGCGACTACCTCCAGACCCGGCGGGGTGGTGTCGGGACGCAGGCCCGGACCCGACTCGTCGAGGCGCAGCGACAGCTCGACCTCGCGAATGCGAGCCAGGCCAGCGATCCGGACGGTGCGCTCCTGGCCGCCCAGCGGGCGCAATCGATCGCGAACGACGCCTACATCATCGCCAGCATGGACTTCGACCAGTTCGACCAGCAGGGTCCTCCGCCCGGCAGCTTCAGCGGCGGCAACCCGAGCGCCACGATCCTCGGCGGCCTGATCGGCGGGTTCCTGTCGGGCGGCTTCGGCGGCGGCCGGCGCGGCACCTGGGGTGGCGGCGGCTGGGGCGGCACGCCGTGGGGCTCCCCGCCCAGTTCGGGTGGCGGCGGTCTCGGTGGCCTCGGCGGCGGAGGCGGTCGCTCGATCGGAGGCAGCTGGGGCGGGCTCGGCGGCCGCTCCCGGGGCGGACGCTGGTAGTGTGACGAACCTCAGGCCCACCACACAGGTTCACTGACGGCAGCAACCAGGCAGACGGAGGGAGCAGGGAATGGCACAGACGACGATTCTCGGTCGCATCGGGCAGCTGGTGCGAGCGAACATCAACGGGATCCTCGACAGCGCGGAGGACCCGGAGAAGATGCTGGATCAGCTGATCCGCGACTTCGACAACAACATGTCCGAGGCCGAGGACGCGGTGGCCCAGACGATCGGCAACCTGCGGATGCTCGAGGACGACGAGAAGGAGGCCAAGGCCGCCGAATCCGAGTGGGGCGACAAGGCAGCCGCCGCATCGCATCGCGCGGACGAGCTGCGGGCCGCCGGCAACGCGGCCGAGGCCGACCGCTTCGACGGCCTCGCGAAGATCGCGCTGGGGCGCCAGATCAGCTTCGAGGACCGGGTCAAGACGTTCGACACCCAGATCGCCCAGCAGACCGACCTCGTCAACCAGCTGAAAGACGGCCTGAACAAGCTGCGCGCCCGCCGCGAGGAGCTCGTCCAGAAGCGTGACGAGCTCGTCAGCCGGGCGAAGATGGCGGCCGCGCGAACCCAGGTCCAGCAGACGCTCCGCCACGTGTCGGTGATGGATCCCACGAGCGAGCTCTCGCGGTTCGAGGATCGCGTCCGCCAGCAGGAAGGGATGGCCCGCGGTCTCGAGGAGGTCAACGCGTCTTCGCTGGACGACCAGTTCTCGGGGCTCCAGGACATCGAGCGCAGCCAGGAGGTCGACGATCGCCTGGCCGCCCTCAAGGGCGGCCCGAGCGGCTCCGGTGGATCCGGGAGCTCCAGCGGCAGCTGAACCCTTGGCACTGACCCCGGAGGGCGATGAGGCCGGCGCGGACGGCGTCATCGCCCACGGGTCCCGGCCGACCCGGGCCGATCTCGAGGCGGCCCGCCTGCGCACGATCCCGGATCTCGTGGCGCCGGACCTGCGGGTCCTGTTCTGCGGCATCAATCCGGGCCTCTACACGACCGCCACGGGTCACCATTTCGGCCGGCCCGGCAACCGGTTCTGGAAGGCGCTGGCCCTCGCCGGGTTCACGGATCGGCTGCTCGATCCGACGGAGCAGGAGCAGCTGCTTGCGCGCGGCCTCGGGATCACGAATCTCGTCGCCCGGACCACGGCGACTGCCGCGGAACTGTCACCGGCCGAACTGCGGGACGGCGCCGGCCGCCTCCGGGACCTCGTCGCGCGCATCCGGCCGCGCTGGCTGGCCATGGTCGGGATCGACGCCTATCGCACGGGCTTCGAGATGCCCGACGCGAAGATGGGCCGCCAGCCCGCCACGATCGGCAACACGGGCGTCTGGGTCCTGCCGAATCCGAGCGGGCTGAACGCCCACTACCAGCTGCCGGCCCTGGGCGAGGCCTTCGGCGAGCTTCGACGCGTGGCCTTCGCCGACGAATGACGCTGAAGCCGACCGACGTCATGTTCTTCGAGACGCCCGACGCGTTTCGGGCCTGGCTGACCGAGCATCACGCGCGGGCGCCGGAGCTCTGGGTCGGGTTCCACCGCACCTCCACGGGGCGCCCGAGTCTGACCTGGCCCCAGTCCGTTGACGAGGCACTCTGCTTCGGCTGGATCGACGGCCTGCGCAAGGGCCTGGACGCGGAGAGCTACGCCATCCGGTTCACGCCGCGCCGCGCGACGAGCGTCTGGAGTGCCGTCAACGTCCGGCGGGTCGGCGAGCTGACGGCGCTCGGCCGGATGCAGCCGGCGGGTCGGGCCGCCTTCGAGGCCCGTGACCCGACCGTGGTCCCCTACTCCTACGGCCGCGACCTCGAGGCGCTCGACGAAGCCTCCGAGGCCCGTCTCCGCGCGAACGCGACGGCCTGGCAGTTCTTCGAGGCGCAACCCGCGGGCTACCGGCGTGGCGCCGGCCACTGGGTGATGAGCGCGAGGCGCGAGGAGACGCGGCTGCGACGCCTCGAGACGCTGATCGACGATTCGGCCAACGGGCGGCTGATCAAGCCGCTGTCGTACGGCCGCCGGTAGCGGCTGCCGCCGGGTCCTGGGGCGGTCCGGTCGTTGAGGCAGTCCGGTCGTTGACGCCGCCGCTCGATCGGGCCACGATCGACGCCAGGCAAACCACCCGGCACGGTCATGGCGTACAGGAACGCAAGAGACGAATCCACTCGCGTTCACCTGGAGGTCGCCCACTCATGGCTCGTCGCACCGGCATCGGCCTGTTCCTGCTCCTGATCGCCGGCGTCCTCGCCGGCTGCACCTCGGCCGGCGCCTCGCCAGTGGCAAGTTCCGCGCCGGTGGCAAGTTCCGCGCCGGCGCCGACCGCGGCACTGACCGCGGCGCCCACCGCGCCTCCCACGGCCGCGCCGACCGTGGCTCCGACCGCTGCGACCGCTGCGGCCACCCCGTCCGCCGCCGCGACGAGCGACGGCTACGGCGGCTATGGCGGATACGGCGGCGGCACGACGGCGGCGGCACGACCGCCACGGCCGCGCCGACCGCCTCAGCGAATTCCGGTGGCTACAGTTCCGGTGACGGCTACGGCAACGACTACGGCGCGTCAGCGTCCCCGGCCGCGGCCGGCTCCCCGACCGCTGGCGGGACGTTCGCGATCGCCACCGTCGGCAGCCTCGGCAAGGTCCTGACCGGCCCCGGCGGACTGACCCTCTACACGTTCAAGTCCGACAGCCGCGGGGTGAGCACCTGCACGGGTGGCTGCGCCAGTGCCTGGCCGCCGTTCATCGTGACGGCTGCGCCCGCAGCACCGGCAGGCGCCGCCGGCAAGATCACGCTGATCACGCGCGCCGATGGCGGGAAGCAGGTCGCCTACAACGGCGCGCCGCTCTACACGTTCTCCGGGGACAGTGCTCCGGGCGACGCCAACGGCCAGGGTTCGGGCGGCAGCTGGTTCGTCGCGGCGCCGTAGCGCGGGGCCCGGGTCGGAGCACCGACGATCGGGCGGGAACGGTCCCGGACACACGAAAGCGCCCGAAGGAACCGCCGGTTTCGAGTCCGCGCCGCCAGCTTGCGCCTACGGCGTCCGTGCTCGTCTCCCGTTCAGCCGCCCCAGATGCAAGCACCTGCGACCTGCTGTTCGGGTCTGACCGTCCGGCGTCGATACAAGTACCAGCGCCTGCCGTTCAGTCCGTCTGCCCCTCCGGGCAAGACCTACAGTACGCGCCACCCCGCCACGCTGGATAGGGGTGTTGTCCACCAGTTTCAGGGAATCTTTGGCGGAGAACCCGACTTATCCACCTGCCGCCAACAACCACCCCGTTCCAGGCCCCGGATCAGCCTTCGGATGCCTCCAGCGGCCAGACCGGCGCGGCCAGGGTCCGCGGCTCGTCGCCCCGGCCGGCCTCGAAGCGCGGCACCCCGTCCGAGTCGAGTTCGAGCTCCCAGCTCGACTCGTCGGCCTCCTCGATCGTCCAGCCCGTTTCCGAACGCCGTTCGACGCTGCGGATCCCCGACCAGACGCGCAGTTGCGGATCGACGTGGAGCCCCGGTACCAGGCGCCGCTCCCCCACCCCGATCTCCGAGCGCAACGCCCGCACCATCGCTGCGCTCACGACAGGCCCGAGCCGGACCTCGAACCAGTGCGCCGCCGACCACGGCAGTTGGAGCGGCCGCACCCCGTCCGGCCCGACGACGTTGCCCTGGGCCGTCCGCTCGTCCCGCTCCGGGTGCAACGTCAGCTGCCCGGCGGCCGTGGTGATCTCGAGCCGGCCGGGACGCCCATCGCGGCCGACCTCGAGCAGCAGATCCGAGCCGACCGCGTCCCCGATCCGCGTCGAGGCTCGCCATCGGCAGCCGCGCGCTCCCTCGGCCATCGACCACAGCAGTGTCGATCCGTCGACCAACGTGGCTCGACCGGCACGTCGGATCCAGCGGCCCGACGGCTCCACGGCGCTCAGTCCGGCGCCGGTTCGCTGCCGTTGCGGTGGGTCAGCGACTCCTGCCACCTGGCGCCGACGGCTTCGAGCTCCCCCGCGAGACCCGGCGTCATCCGGCCGAAGACGCGTACGTCCCGATCGCGGTACTGCAGTTCGATCGTGCCACGCTCGCGGACGCGGGCCAGCAGTTCGCCGGCCGTATACGGCACGGCCACGTCCACCTCGACCCAGAGGCTCGCCAGCAATGCCGACAGCTGCGTCCGGAGCGCATCGAGGCCGTAGCCGGTCGTCGCGCTGACGAACACCTGGCCGCCGACGATCGGCGCCGTCAGATGGGCGTCGCGGGCCGCGGGCTCGAGCAGGTCGATCTTGTTGAAGACGACGAGCCGCGGCTTGTCCCCGGCGCCGAGATCGTCGAGGACGGTCTGGACGGTCAGCCGATGCTCGACCGCGTGCGGATCGGACGCGTCGACGACCTCGATGAGGACGTCGGCGCGGGTGACTTCCTCCAGCGTGGCCCGGAACGCCTCGACGAGCTGGTGCGGCAGCTTGTGGATGAAGCCGACCGTGTCCGTGATGATCGAGGTCTGCCCATCGCCGAGCTTGACCTGGCGACTCGTCGGATCGAGCGTCGCGAACAGCTTGTCGTCGGCGAGCGCCACGGTCGAGCCAACGAGCGCGTTCAGCAGCGACGACTTGCCGGCGTTCGTGTAGCCGACGATCGACACGGTCGAGAACAGCCGCCGGTCCCGGCCGCGGGCGGCCGTCCGGCGCTGCTGGCGGACCTGGTCGACGCGCTCCTTCATCTTCTTGATCCGGTCGCGGATGATCCGCCGGTCGGTCTCGAGCTGGGACTCGCCCGGGCCGCGCGTGCCGATGCCGCCGCCCGTGCGCGAGAGGTGCGTCCAGAGGCGGGTCAGGCGCGGCAGCTGGTATTCGAGCTGGGCGAGCTCGACCTGGAGCCGGCCCTCGTGCGTGCGGGCGTGCTGGGCGAAGATGTCGAGGATCAGCCGGCTGCGATCGATGACCTTGACGTTGAGCAGGCTCTCGAGCGCCTTCTGCTGGGCGGGCGACAGCTCGTCGTCGGCCACGAGCACCGTGAAGCCGGTCTCGCTCTTGGCGCCGACCAGCTCCTCGGCCTTGCCCTTGCCGATGTACCAGTTCGGATCGACGTGGCGGCGGTTCTGCCACTCGGCGCCGACCACCTCGGCCCCGGCCGTCGTGGCGAGGCTGGCGAGCTCGTTGATCGATTCCTCGGCCGTCCAGCCCTCCGTGTCGCCCGAATCGACGGCGACGAGGAAGGCCTTCTCGGCCGGCGGCGTCAGGTTGATGGGGGCGTGGGTTGGCATGGGCCGTCAAGGATAGCCGCTGGACCGGTTCGGCCGTTCGAACCGCCGCTCAGGACGGTCCGGCACCTGGGCGATCGAGCCACGCCCGAACCCGGCGGCTGGCCCAGTCGAACGGGTCGGCAGCCGTCGCGTCGAACCAGTCGACGTCGGGCTCGCGCCGGAACCACGTCCGCTGGCGCTTGGCGAAGGCGATGTTCCGGTGCGGCGTCCTCGGCGATCGCCTGCGCCCGGGTGAGGCGGCCGTCGAGGACGGCGAAGGCCTCCGGGTAGCCGATGGCCGAGAGGCTGCGGAGCGTGTCCGGGTAGCCCGCGGCACGAACGGCGGCCGCTTCCTCGACCAGGCCGGCTTCGAACTGCTCGTTCGCCCGGCGCGCGATCCACTCGCCGGTGCACGGGCGGGTCCACGGTCAGCCCGAGCCAGATCGAGCGGCCTGGGATAGCCGCGCGGGACGGGCCGCGGCCGATCGCCCTGGAGCTCCGCGATCTCGAGCGCCCGGACGACCCGGCGGCCGTTGCTGGAGATCGACGGTCGTCGCGAGGTCCGGCGCGAGCCGGCGAAGGCGGGCGACGAGCCGGGCCAGGCCGTCGACCTCGAGCTCGTGCTCGAGGCGGGCCCGGACGGCGGCATCGGACGGGACCTCGTCGAGCGGCAGCCCGCGGCCGACCGCGCGCAGGTAGAAGCCGGTGCCGCCGACGAGGATCGCCAGGCCGCCACGAGCACCGATGCCGCGGAGGGCCGCGTCGGCGTGCGCGAGCGAAGTCGGCCACGCTGAACGGCTCGTCGGGATCGACGAGATCGATGCCGTGATGCGGGATCCGGGCGCGATCCGCGGCCGAGACCTTGGCCGTGCCGATGTCGAGGCCGCGATAGACCTGCCGGGAATCGGCCGAGACGATCTCGGCGCCGGGCAGCGCGTCGGCGAGGCGCAGCGAGAGCCCGGTCTTGCCGGTCGCGGTCGCCCCGGCAAGGACGATCAGCGGCGGGTACGGGCCGTCGCCGAGCGTCAGGCGAGGACCCCGCGGAGCGAGTACGGGCCGGCGTGCTCGATGCGGACGTCGACCATGCGCCCGACGAGGTCCGCGGGACCGGTCAGGTGGACCAGCCGGCTTTCGCGGTTGCGGCCGGAGAGGTGCACTTCTCCCGCGCGCGCCTCCGGCGCGTGCCCGGCGCCCGCGGCCGGGTTGTCCTCATGGTCGTGGACGCGAGGCGGAACCACCTCGTCGACGAGGACCTGCGTCGTCAGACCCAGCCAGCGCTGGTTGCGATCGAGCCCGATCCCCTCCTGGAGGGCCAGCAGGACGTTGAGCCGGCGGCGCTTCTCGGCCGCGGGCACGTCGTCGGCGAGGTGCGTGGCCGGTGTCCCGGGTCGAGGCGAGAAGGCGGCCGCGAAGACCTGGTCGTAGCGGACCGTCTCGAGCAACCGGAGCGTGGCCTCGAACTGGCGTTCCGTCTCGCCGCAGAAGCCGACGATGATGTCCGTGCTGATCGCGATCCCGGGAACGGCCTCGCGGATGCGCTGCGAGCCGTTCGAGGTAGTGCTCGACCGTGTACTGGCGGCCCATCCGGCGCAGGACCGCGTCGTCGCCCGACTGGATCGGCAGGTGCAGGTGCTCGCAGACCGAGCCGCAGTCGGCCATCGCCTCGATGAGCCGGTCGGAGAGGTCCCACGGGTGCGAGGTGACGAAGCGCAGGCGCGGGATGCCGGGCCGGCCGTCGGCCGTGCGCAGGCCGTCGATGGCGCGCAGCAGTTCGGCGAGGTCCGGCTTCGCGTGGAGGTCGAGCTGCCGGCCGCCCCAGCGTTCCGTGGCGATATGGCCGAACCGGGCCTCGGGCGCCAGATCGTGGCCGTAGCTGTTCACGTTCTGGCCGAGCAGCGTCACGTCCTGGTAGCCGGCCTCGGCCAGGCGGCGGGCCTCGGCGACGATCTCGTCGAACGGACGGCTGCGTTCCGGCCCGCGGCTGAACGGCACGATGCAGTACGTGCAGGTCTTGTCGCAGCCGTAGATGATCGGCAGCCAGGCGTGCGTGGCCGATTCGCGGCGGACGAACTCGCCGTCGATGGCCGCGGCACGGGAGTCGGCGAGGTGGTCCGCGACGCCGACGGCCCGCTGCCCGAGGGTCGTGGTGGCGGCAGTGATCGGGCTCAGGCCGATCGGCGACTGGGCCGAGGCAAGGCCGAGCCGCTCCACGAGCTCCGGCTCCTCGTCGGGCCGCAGGAACAGGTCCACCGCGGGATAGCGGCGCTGGAGGCCGGCCCGTTCGGCCTCGCGGACGGAGCAGCCGGTGAGGACGATCCGGAGCCCGGGGTTGGCACGCTTCAGGTTGGCGAGATGGCCCTGCCGGCCGATGACCTTCTGCTCGGCCGCTTCCCGGATCGCGCACGTGTTGATCACGATCAGGTCGGCCGCATCCATCGCCGGCGCCTCGGCGCAGGCCCGCTGCCAGCAGCCGGCCGGCCATCTCCTCCGAGTCGCTGCGGTTCATCTGGCAGCCCAGCGTCCAGACGTGGAACCGCGGCAGCGCCTGCTCGTCGAGGCGGTACTCGGCCAGGCGCTCGTCGGCGGCCGGCGCGGGACGGCGAGGTGCGTCGGTGGCAGGCGCCGGGGCGAAGTCCAGCACGGGCAGCGAGCGGAGCGTCATCGGGGCATCGATTCAGCCATGGCTGAGCGACTGTAGCGTGGCCAGGAGACCCGTGCCAACAGCCGGCGGAACCCACAGGCGGGCGTAGGCGTGGGCGTAGGTCTCGCGGTCGCCGTGGTAGTCGCTGCCGCCGGTCGGCGTCAGGCGCAGCGCGCGCGCCAGCGAGGCGAGGCCGTCGACGGTCTCGGCCCAGAACCCGCGGTAGTAGACCTCGAGACCGCCGAGGCCCAGCTCCTGGAGCTCGCGGACGACGCCGGGTCGATCCACGCCGTCGGAGAAGTGCGCCAGGACCGGCAGCCCGCCGGCGTTGCGGATCGCGTCGATGGCGCCCCGGGGGCCGATCCCGAGGCGGGGCACGTAGCCCGGCTTGCCGCGCGACAGGATCCGGCGGAAGGCGTCGTCCACGGTCTCGGCATGGCCTTCCGCGACGAGGCAGCGGGCCACGGTGGGCCGGCCGAGCGAGGAATCGTTGTCGAGCGAGAGGCCGGCGACGGCCGGATCGATCGACAGTCCGATCTGCCGCAGCAGCTCGACGGTCTTGACGAACCGTTCGCGCCGGCGGCCGCGCTGCTCGGAGAGGATGGCCTCGAATTCGTCGTTCGCGGAGTCCACGCCATAGCCGAGGACGTGCAGCTCGCTCTCGTTGAAGCCATCGACCCCATCGGCGACGCTGTTGATCTCGACCCCGGGGATCAGGACGACCTCGAGGCGTTCGGCCGCGAGGCGCCCGTCGCGGTAGCCCGACAGCGTGTCGTGGTCCGCGATCGCGAGCTGGCGGATGCCGGCCGCCGCGGCCGCCGCGACGAAGTCGGATGGTTCCATGACCCCGTCCGAGCGGCTCGTGTGGGTGTGCAGGTCGACCGTGGCCGGGGCGGGCGGCACAACCTCGCGGCGACCGGCGGGGCCGGTCCGATGGACCACGCTCAGACCTCGACGAGCCGCTGGATGCGTTCGATGGCCAGGGCCCGGCCGGTGGCCGGATCGATGTCGATCTGGCAGGCGTTGACGATGACCGGGCCTTCGCCAACCTCGAAGCGCGTCGGCAGCGCGTTGACGAACCGCGGCAGGACCGTGTTCGGGGCGAAGCCGATGACGCTCCAGATCGGCCCGGTCATCCCGAGATCCGTCTGGTAGGCCGTGCCCCGGGGCAGGATTCGCTCGTCGCCCGTGACCACGTGCGTATGCGTTCCGACGACGACGCTGACCCGGCCGTCGAGATAGAGGCCGAGGGCGTTCTTCTCGGACGTCAGCTCGCAGTGGAAATCGACGAGGCGGATCGGTGGGATCGCCTCCGAGGCTTCGTCGAAGAGCCGGTCTGCGTCAGTGAACGGGTTCTCGATCGGTTGCATGTACGTCCGGCCCTGGAGATTGATGACTGCGAGATCCGAGCCGTCGAGCGCCTGGTAGATGCCCCAGCCGCGCCCGGGCACGTCGATCGTGCCGTAGTTCAGCGGTCGGAGCACCCGGTCGCTGCTGTCGAGGAACGGGTAGATCTCGCGCTTGTCCCAGATGTGGTTGCCGGAGGTGATCACGTCGACACCGGCGCCGAAGAGCGCCTCGGCCGTGCTGACCGTCAGGCCCATGCCGCCGGCCACGTTCTCGCCGTTGGCCGTCACGAAGTCGATGCCGCGCTCGTGCCGCAGCTCGGGCAGCAGCTGCTCGATGGCGACCCGACCGGGCTTGCCGATGATGTCGCCGATCATCAGGACGCGACACGCGCCGGCCGGGCGCGGCGTATCCGAGTTGGCCGGGTTGCCAAGGCGCCCGTATTCGGGCTGCTCGCGATTGCCCGGCGCAGAGGCAGGCGGGCCGCTCATCGGGCGCCCGCGCCCGTCGACTCCCCCGCCGGGGCTACTTCGCGTACTCCACGGCCCGCGTCTCGCGGATGACCGTGACCTTGATCTGGCCCGGGTAGGTCATGGTCTCCTCGATCTTGCGCACGATGTCGCGCGCGAGCCGGGTGGCGGTGAGGTCGTCGATCTCTTCGGGCCGGACCAGGATCCGCACTTCGCGACCGGCCTGGACCGCGAAGGTCCGCTCGACCCCGGCGAAGCTGCCGGCGATCGCCTGCAGGTCTTCGAGCCGCTTGACGTACGTATCCATCGATTCGCCGCGGGCGCCGGGCCGCGAGGCGCTGATCGCATCGGCGACCTGGACGATCGGCGCCTCGACGCAGGCGTACTCGACTTCCTGGTGGTGAGCCGCAATGCAGTTCACGACCCGCATCGAGAGGTTGTGGCGCTGGGCGATCGCCGCGCCGATGGCCGCGTGCGGGCCTTCGACCTCGTGATCGACGGCCTTGCCGACGTCGTGGAGGAGGCCGCCCATCTTGGCGATCTGGATGTCTGCCCCGAGCTCGGCCGCGATGATCGCCGCGAGGCGGCTCGTCTCGAGCACGTGGTTCAGGACGTTCTGGCCGTAGCTCGTGCGGAACTTGAGGCGGCCCAGGAGCTTGATGATCTCGGGCGGCAGGCCCGGGACGCCGGCATCGTATGCCGCGGCCTCGCCGGCCTGGCGCATGACGACGTCGACCTCGGCCCGCGCCTTGGCCACGACTTCCTCGATCCGGCCGGGATGGATGCGGCCGTCCTGGATCAGCTTGAGGAGTGACAGCCGGGCGATCTCGCGGCGGACGGGGTCGAAGCCGCTGATGACGACCGTCTCGGGCGTGTCGTCGATGATGAGGTCCACGCCGGTCGCCTGCTCGAGGGCCCGGATGTTGCGGCCCTCGCGGCCGATGATGCGGCCCTTCATCTCGTCGGACGGCAGATGGATCACCGAGACCGTGTGCTCGGCCGTGTGGTCGGCGGCGATCCGCTGCATGGCCGTGACGATGACCTCGCGGGCCTTCTCGCCGGCCTCGTCGCGGGCCGAGCGCTCGATGGCGCGGGCGATTCGGACGGCATCGTGCTCGGCCTCCTCGCGGACGGCGTCGAGCAGGAGGGCCTTGGCGTCCTCGGCGCTCAGGTTGCTGACGCGCTCGAGGGCGGTGATCTGCTCCTGGGTGGCCCGCGCGAGCTCCTCGCGGGTCTTGTCGAGCTCACGTTCGCGCTCGACGAGCTTGCGGTCGCGCTGCTCGATCATGTCGGCCCGCTGGTCGATCTGCTCGTCGCGCTGGATGAGCCGGCGCTCGAGATTGCTCAGCTCACCGCGCTTCGTGCGAGCCTCTTCCTCGGCCTCGCGCTGCAGGCGAAGCTTCTCGTCCTTGGCCTCGAGGATGAGGTCCTTCTGCTGGGTCCGGGCCCGCTCGACGATGAGCGCTGCCTTCTCGGCGGCCGCCTTGATCGACTGGCTGGCGAGGTAGCCCCGCGCCACGAAGCCGAGTACGACGCCACCGGCGAGGGCCACGATGATGGCCGCCGCCAGGAGCACGGTATCCATGATGTCCTGCCTCCCATCCGACCGACCCGGCCGGACGCATCACATTCGAATGCCGCCGTGCGGTTCGTATCGGGCAGGCTCGAGGTCCACCCACCGCCTCCCGGCGCAGTGTGGACGCTTGTTTCGACGCCGCTCGAGTTGGACCGCTCGTCGGACTGCGCCGCAACGTTGGGCCGCGGCGCGACAAGTGTTCGCTCCGCGTAGCCTACGGCCGAGCCTCGATGGGGGTCAACAACGGTCACCTCCGCCGAGGACGGCGAGGCAGGCGACACCGGATTCGCCGCCCGCGGCCGGTCGTACGGCCGGTCGCTACTCGT
Source organism: uncultured Chloroflexia bacterium (assembly GCA_963716375.1). Lineage (GTDB taxonomy): Bacteria > Chloroflexota > Limnocylindria > Limnocylindrales > CSP1-4 > VGPE01. The sequence continues at coordinate 1,598,657 of OY970306.1, forward strand.
CGAGCGCGACCTCGTCCGCCGTCCCTCCCGCGGCCAGCGCCCGCTGGGCGACTCGGCCGGCCACCGCCGGATCGAAGCCGTTGCGCGCGAGCAGGGCATAGGCTCGCTGGCGCCGCACACGCGGGTCCGCGACCCGCGCGAGGGCCCGCGCGTTGCGATCGATCAGGCGCTCCGCCGCGCGCTCGTCGGCGCTGGCGGCGGATTCCTCGTCCGGATCCACGGTTCCGTCGCCGAACGGCACCCCGAAGGCGTCGGGGTCGAGACCGCCGGCGCGTCGTTCGGCCAATGCGGCCTCGGTCCCTTCCGCGGACAGGCCTCGCGTGCGCAGTTCGTAGCGCAGGGCGCGCTCGCCGCGCGGCTTCGAGCGGTCCCGCGACTCCACCCAGGCCCGCGCGAAGGCGGCATCATCGAGCAGCCCAAGCTCCGTGAGCCGGGTCAGGGCCGCATCCACGAGCGATTCCGGGTAGCCCGCCCGGATCAGCCGGCGGCGCGTCTCGACCGTGCTCCGCTGGCGGGTTTCGAGGAACCGCAACGCGGCGGCCAATACGGGCTCCGGATCGGTCATCGAGGCCCGTTCGGCCAGTCGTGCCGCCCGACGCTCGCGAGCATCGCCCTGGGTCACCGGCCGGCGGAAGCCAGCGCCTTCCGACCCGCCGCCGCGGTCCTCGCGGACCATCTGAGCCTACTCGGCCTCGACGATGCCCTCGACCGGGACATGAACGTCGTTGATCTTGGCCCGGATCTGGCGATCGATCTCGGTCGAGATGTCCATGTTGGTCTTGAGGAACTCCTTGGAGGCCTCCCGTCCCTGGCCGAGGCGCGTCTCACCGAACGTGAACCAGGCCCCCGTCTTGGTGACGACGTCCATCGCCACGCCGACGTCCAGCAGGCCGCCTTCCCTGGAGATGCCTTCGCCATACATGATGTCGAACTCGGCGACCCGGAACGGAGCCGCGACCTTGTTCTTGACGACCTTCACGCGGGCCCGATTGCCGACGGACTCCGTGCCGGCCTTGATCGTCTCGACCCGGCGGATGTCCAGGCGGACGCTGGCGTAGAACTTGAGGGCGCGACCGCCCGGCGTCGTCTCCGGGTTGCCGAACATGACCCCGATCTTCTCCCGCAGCTGGTTCGTGAAGACGAGGGCCGTGTTGGACCGGCTGACGGCGCCCGTCAGCTTGCGGAGCGCCTGGCTCATGAGCCGGGCCTGGACGCCCATGAAGGAGTCGCCCATCTCCCCTTCGATCTCCGCACGCGGCACGAGCGCGGCCACGGAGTCCACGACGACGCAGTCGATGCCGCCCGAGCGGATCAGCGTCTCCGTGATCTCGAGCGCCTGCTCGCCCGTGTCCGGCTGGCTGACCAGCAGCTCGTCGACGTTGACGCCGCAGGCGCGGGCATAGCCCGGATCCAGGGCGTGCTCCACGTCGATGAAGGCGACGACGCCGCCACGCTTCTGGGCTTCCGCGAGGACGTGCTGGCAGAGGGTCGTCTTGCCCGAGGACTCCGGGCCGAAGATCTCCGTGATCCGGCCGCGCGGGATCCCGCCGACGCCGAGCGCGAGATCCAGGGCGATGGAACCGGTCGGGATCACGTCCACGGCCTGCCGATCGGCCGAGCCGAGCTTCATGATCGAGCCGCGTCCGAACTGCTTCTCGATCGAGAGAATGGCCGCATCCACGGCGCGGCTGCGCTCGGCCGTGGATCGGTCGCTGATCGCGCTGTCGCCGTTGCGTGTCTCGCGCTCGCGGGTGATGGCCATGTCCGTCCTCGCTCCTGTCAGTAATCGGCTGTGATCGAGGTGGCTGCCATTCCCGGAGCGGCCTGTTGTTCGATCAGCCCTCGTCGTCCGTGTCGACCGTTCGCGGCTTGCGCTTGGGCTTGATCACCTCGACATTGGTCGGTGGTTCAGACAGCGGCGACAGCCTGGGCTTGGGATCCTTGGCCTGGGCCTTCTTCTTGGTCTCTTTGCCGGGCCGATCTCGGGATCCCATGTGCTGTCCCTCCGCGTCGAGTGCACGTTAGACGTTGGGCCTTCACGCCGACTGCTCGGCCGGTTCACTGCCGCTCACCCGGCTCGCGCGCAACCGCAGCGCGGCGAGGTCGGCGGGGAAGGTTCCGGCCCGAATGGACGCCCGGATCCTGCCCATGAAGTCTAGGGTGAAGGTCAGGTTGTGACAAGTCGCGAGCCGGTACGCGAGCAGCTCGCCGGCCCGGAAGAGATGGGCCAGGTAAGCCCGTGAGAAGGTCCGGCAGGCGAGGCACGGACAGTCCGCCTGGACCGGTCGCGGGTCGTCCTGGAAGCGGCTGTTGCGGATGTTGATGCGGCCGCCCGGCACCCAGAACTGGCCGTTGCGGGCCACCCGGGCGGGCAGCACCGAGTCGAACAGGTCGATCCCCCGGTGGACGGCTTCGAGCAGGTCGGCCGGCGAGCCGAGGCCCATCAGGTAGCGCGGCCGCGGATCGTCGGCGAGGATCGGTACGGCGATGTCCAGCGTCGCCTCCCGCTCGGCCGCGGTCTCGTCGCCCGCCAGGCCGCCGATGCAGATCCCGTCGAAGGGCAGCGACGCGATGAACTCCGTGGATTCGGCCCGCAGGTCCGGCAGCAGGCCGCCCTGGACGATGCCGAACAGCGCCTGGTCCGCGCGGTGATGGGCCTCGAACGAGCGAACGGCCCAGCGGTGGGTCCGGGCCGTCGCGTCCGCGACGACCTCCCGCGGCGACGACGGCGAGACCGGCTGGTCGAAGGCGACCGCCACATCCGAGCCCAGCGCCTCCTGGACCTCGATCGCGTGCTCCGGCGTGAAGCGGTGCAGCGAGCCGTCGAGGTGGCTGCGGAACGTCACGCCGTCCTCGTCCACGACTCGCAGGTCGCTGAGCGAGACCACCTGGAAGCCGCCGGAGTCCGTCAGGATCGGCCGATCCCACGACATGAACTCGTGGAGGCCGCCCAGCCGGGCGATGCGCTCGTGGCCCGGGCCGCAGGTAGAGGTGGTACGTGTTCGAGAGGATGATCGAGGCGCCCGTCTCGCGGAGGTCGCCCGGGTCCAGGGCCTTGACCGCGGCGTTCGTGCCGACCGGCATGAACTGCGGCGTCTCCACGACGCCGTGACCGAGCGTCAGGCGGCCGAATCGCGCCCGGGTGGCGCCGCTGGCCGGTGCCGGGACGACGACCTCGAATGGCGCGGCGACCGACGTGGAGGTCGTCATTCGTCGAGCGGGCTATCGGGGACGATCACCGAGCCATCCCAGAGGCTTGGCGCATACGGGTCGGCCCGTCGCGGCGGCGGGATCTCCATCCCCAGACGCGCCAGGTGCGCACGGGCCGCCTCCGTGGCGATCCGGCCCTGGGGCGTGCGATCCATGAAGCCGAGGCGCAGGAGATACGGCTCGTAGACGTCCTCGATCGTCTCGATCTCCTCGGCCAGGACGGCGGCAAGTGCCGCCACGCCGACCGGCCCGCTGCCGAACTTCTGGATGATCGCCGCGAGCAGCTTGCGATCCGACGAATCGAGCCCTTCGTCGTCGATCTCCAGGGCCCGCATCGCCTCGCCGACGGCCGCCTCGCCGACCGTGCCATCGCCGTGGACCTGGGCGTGGTCGCGGACGCGCTTCAGCAGCCGGTTGACGATCCGCGGCGTACCTCGCCCCCGGCGGGCGATCTCCCGGGCGGCCACGTCGGCCACTTCGATGTCGAGGATGCGGGCCGAGCGGCGGACGATCTCCGTGAGCTCTGCCTCGGAGTAGAAGTCGAGCCGATAGGTCGCTCCGAAGCGGTCCCGCAGCGGGCCGCTGATCCGGCCGGCGCGTGTCGTGGCCCCGACGATCGTGAAGGGCTTGAGTGTCAGGCGCAGGGATCGCGCCGACGGTCCCTTGCCGATCATCACGTCGAGGGCGTAATCCTCCATCGCCGGATAGAGGATCTCTTCGACCGCGTGGTTGAGGCGGTGGATCTCGTCGATGAACAGCACGTCGCGTTCGTCGAGCGCCGTGAGGATCGCAGCGAGGTCCCCTGCCCGTTCGATGGCCGGGCCGCTCGTGTAGCGGATGTTGACCCCGAGCTCGCGCGCAACGATCGTCGCCAGGGTCGTCTTGCCGAGGCCGGGCGGGCCGTACAGCAGGACGTGGTCCGCCGCCTCCCCGCGCTGGCGAGCCGCCTCCAGCAGGATCGAGAGGTTCGACTTGACCTCGCGCTGGCCGACGTATTCGTCCAGGCTGCGCGGCCGCAGCGTGCCCTCGACGACGGCATCCGCCTCGTCGAGGACGTCCGCGGCGAGCAGGTGCGTCAGGTCGTCGGACATGGCCGCCATTCTAGCACCTCTCGGGGACCATTTCGCACAGGTGTTCTAGTCTGGCACCGCCGCCGAGAACGGCGGGCGGCACCCCGCTACTGGGACAGCCGGAATGGTGGATACGGGCCGACCATCAGGAAGAGCCACGAACTGACCCGGATCCCCCAGCGCAGATAGCCGCCGACGATCTGGTAGGCGAGCGCGGGGTACCGCCCATAGATCAGGATCGGGATCCACACGAAGAAGCTGATGAAGCCGGCCAGGATCCCGACCAGCCAGAGGGCGATGAAGTGCGGGATCAGCGCCAGCGCGCGAACCATGAACCCGATCAGCGGGATGCCCCACAGCCGATTGATGTGCTGATCGCGGTCGTAGGCGACCTCGACGGCAAAGCCCGCGCCGGTCGTGAACGGCGGATACGGGATCGCCATCAGGAGGACGTACGAGGAGACGCGCGTGGACCACCGCACAAACCCACCGACAAGCGCATAGCCCCATTGCGGGTAGCGCCCCAGGACCAGCACCGGGATCCAGGTCAGCAGGAACGACAGGCCGACGAGGATGCCGTACAGAGCCAGCACGAAAAAATGCGGGATGAGAATGAACGTCCGGAGCCACAGGCCCACGAGCGGGATGCCCCAGAGCCGATTGATGCCGCCCGACTCGTCAATCGTAAGGCCGACCGGGTAGGCGGCAGGAGCCGGGCCGGCCCCGGCCGTCCAGGCCGGCACGATGGCCGGCAGGGCGGCCGGGCTGTGCAGCTGGTAGATCACGGTCAGGACTCGGCCCGCGGCGTCGTCGCTCCACAGCTGCGAGATCGGGGCGTAGCCGTTCTGCGCCGCCCGCTCCGCGTCTGCCGCCGCCTGCTGGAGGCATTCGGCCTCGGTGCCGTGGAACTCGCTCTTGACCTGTGGCGGCTGGTTCATCGATCTCCCTTCGGTCCCGGACGGGGCCTGCTCGATTGGCGACGATGACGCGGATCTCGCGGTGCTCTAGTCCCGCAGGAGCGTCCGCAGGGCCGCCTTGACCCGCTCCTCCAGGTTCTGGCCGACGTTCGGGTCGCTGACGGCCATGCGTGACGCTTCACGGGCCTCGGCCAGGGTGTAGCCGAGCGCCTGGAGCGCCGCGACGACGTCCCCTTCCCCGGCGCCGTGGCCGGCCACGGCCGAGGCGGACGCCGCGGAACCCGCCGCCGCGACCTTTTCCTTGAGCTCGAAGATGATCCGCTCGGCGAGCTTCTTGCCGATCCCCGGAATCGAGACGAGGACGGCCTGATCCTGCTGGAGGATGGCCAATTGGAGGTCCGCCACCGGTCGGCTGCCGACGATCGCCAGCGCGACCTTGGGCCCGACGCCCGTCACGGTCAGGAGCTGCGTGAAGAAGCCGCGTTCGTCGGCCGTGCGGAAGCCGTACAGCGCGTGCAGGTCCTCACGAACGAGGTGGTACGTGAAGAGCTTGAGCTTGGAGCCGGGCCGCGCGTCGGCGAGGATCGCCGGCGCCGCGAAGACCTGGTAGCCGATCCCGCCGGCCTCGATGACGACCGAATCCGCGGCCACGTCGGCGACGAGACCCTCCACGGAGGCGATCACCGGCGGCAATCGCGGCGGAAGGCACCGCCGAAGTCACGATGCCGCCCCTCACGGGCCGACCCGCCGCTCGCGCGCCACGGCCTCGCGCACGGCGCGCTCATAGGGCGTCAGCCCGGAGGCCATCGGCGCCACGGCCGCCCGATCGAAGACCGACGCCGTCGCGGCCTCGGCCGGGGCCTGGTTGAGTGCCCAGATCGCGACGGCCAGGGCGTCCGCGGCGTCATCGGGCGTGGGCGGTTCGGCCAGCGTGAGGACCAGCTGGACCATCCGGGCCACGGCCACCTTGTCGGCCGCGCCGTCGCCCGCGATCGCGAGCTTGACCTCGTTCGGCGTGCCCTCGCGGATCCGGAGACCGTGCTGCGCGGCCGCCAGCAGGACGACGCCGCGGGCCTGGCCGACGGCAAAGGCGGTCTGGGCGTTGCGACTGAAGAAGAGCCGCTCGACGCCCATGACGTCCGGCGAGTGGCGCTCGATCAGGAGGGTCAGCTGGCGGTGGATGGTCTCGAGGCGATCGGGCAGCGAGCGTCGCGGCGAGGTCGTGATGCAGCCGAACTCGATGAGACGCACCCGTCCGGCCGTCTCTTCCACGAGGCCATAACCCATTGCCGCGGTTCCCGGGTCAATCCCGAGAACAATCATCCGGCGACCTCGGCGAAGACCTCTTCCGGGATGTCGAAGTTGGCCGTCACGCGCTGGACGTCGTCGAGGTCATCGAGCGAATCGACCAGCCGGAGGTTCTGGCGGGCGCGAGAGGCATCAAGCTCAACGGTCTGCTTGGCGACCATCGCGGACTCGGCGGATTCGATCTTGTAGCCCGCCTGTTCGAGCGCCCTGCGCACGCCTTCGAGGGCGCCCGGCGTCGTGTAGATCTCGATCGGGTCCGATTCGGTGTCGACGTCCTCGGCCCCGAGATCGATCGCCGTGAGCGCGACCTCGTCTGCATCCACGCCGGCCCGGGGAATCGTCACGAGGCCGCGCGGCTCGAACTGCCAGGCCACGGCCCCGGCGCCTGCCAGCTGCCCGCCGGCCTTGGTGAAGATCGAGCGCACATCCGCGGCCGTCCGGTTCCGATTGTCCGTGGCCGCCTCGACGAGAATCGCCACGCCGCCCGGGCCGTAGCCCTCGTAGACGATCTCTTCGTACTGCTCCGCCTCGCCGCCGCCGGTCGCCTTGTCGATGGCGCGCTTGATCGTGTCGAGCGGCATGTTCGCGGCCCGCGCCTTCTCGACTGCCAGGCGGAGCCGGAAGTTGCCGTCGATGTCCCCGCCGCCGGCGCGCGCGGCGACCGCGATCTCGCGCCCCATCTTCGTGAAGACGGCGCCGCGCTTGACGTCATTGACGCCCTTTTGGCGCTTGATCGAGGACCATTTCGAGTGACCGGACATCGCGGCCGAGTATAGCCGACTATCATGGCCAAACCCTCGGCGGAGATCGTCCGAGCCGCTCCGCCTTCGTTGTCTCGCCGATACGAAAGGATGCTGCTCGATGCCTACCAAGAACGTCGACCTGGCGCACCTCCGCAGCATTGTGCTGGCCGGCCACGCGGGGGCCGGAAAGACGTCACTCGCAGAGCAGCTCCTGTTCCGTTCGGGCGCGATCTCCCGCCTCGGTCGCGTCGACGACGGAACGGCCAGTCTCGACTTCGAGCCCGAGGAGCAGAAGCGCCGCGAGTCGCTCAGCCTCGGCGTCGCCTCGCTCGAGCACGAGGGCACCCGAATCACCCTGGTCGACACCCCCGGCTACCCTGACTTTGCCGCTGAGGTCGTGGAAGGCTTCGCCGCGGTCGACGCCGCCCTCTTCGTGATGGACGCGTCCGGCGGCGTGGAATCGGGCCTGGAGCTCGCTGTTGGGCTGGGCCGCTCGACCGGTCGGGCCGCCTGCTTCTTCATCAACAAGTGCGATCGGGAGAACGCCAACCCCACGGCGGCCCTGGATCGGCTGCGGGAGACCTTCGGCAACAAGATCGCCCCGCTCCACCTCGCGATCGGGGCGGCGGAGAGCTTCACCGGCTACGTGGACCTCGTCCATCGCAAGGCCTGGCGCTGGGACGGCAGCCAGGAAGTCGAGATCCCGATCCCGGACGGCATGGCCGACGAGATCGCGATGCGCCGCGATCAGCTGCTCGAAGCGGCCTCCGAGGCGGACGACGACGTCCTGACGAAATACCTCGAGGGCGAGGAGATCAGCGACGCGGAGCTCGACGCCTGCCTGCACCGCGGCGTCCGCGACTCGATCCTCGCGCCGGTCCTGGTCGGCAGCGCCGCCAAGGGCATCGGCATCCGCGGCCTGCTCGACGCCTTCATCCGCTACCTGCCCGCCGCTCACGAAGAGCCGCCGCTCATCGCCCGCGACCCGAAGTCGGGTGCCGAGACGTCCGTTCCGCCGGACCCGGCGGGCCCGCTGCTCGTGCGTGTCTTCAAGACGTCCGCGGACCCGTTCGTCGGCCGGCTGACGTTCCTGCGGGTCTTCTCGGGGACGCTTCACGGCCAGGGCCACGCCTGGAATGCCTCACGCGGCGAGGACGAGCGAATCGGCCAGCTGCTCCTGCTGCACGGCAAGGACCAGGAGCCGATCGGCGAACTCAAGGCCGGCGAGATCGGCGCCGTCGCGAAACTGACGGTGACCGAGACCGGCGACACCCTCTCGAGCCGCGAGAAGCCGCTGCTCCTGCCGGCCCTGGACTTCCCGGCCCCAAGCCTGAGCCTCGCCATCGAGCCGCTGACGAAGGCGGACCTCGACAAGATGGGCGCGGCCCTCCAGCGGATGCTCGAGGAGGAGCCGTCCGCGCGCGTCATCCGCAGCGACACCGGCGAGCAGCTCCTCGTGACGATGGGTGAGGCTCACACCGCGGTCATCGGCGAGCGCCTCAAGCGCAAGTTCGGGGCCGCGATCGTGACCCACACGCCGCGGGTCCCCTATCGCGAGACGATCCGGGGCAAGACCCAGGTCCACGGCCGCTACAAGAAGCAGACGGGCGGCCACGGCATGTTCGGCGACGTCTGGCTCGAGCTCGAACCGAATCCCGGGGGCGGCGTGGAATTCGCCGAACGGGTCGTCGGCGGCTCCGTGCCGAGGAACTTCTTCCCGGGCGTCGAGAAGGGGGTGCGCGAAGCGGCGGCCGAGGGCGTCCTGGCCGGCTATCCCCTGTCGGACTTCCGGGCCACGCTGTATGACGGATCCTTCCACGCGGTCGACTCGAACGAGATGTCGTTCAAGATCGCGGCTTCGATGGCCCTGAAAGACGGCGTCCACCAGGCCAAGCCGGCGCTCCTCGAGCCGATCATGGCGATCCGCGTCACCGTTCCGGAGCGGTACATGGGCGACGTGAACCGCGATCTCAACACCCGGCGCGGTCGGGTTCTCGGCATGGACACGCTCGGTGACGGCCAGCAGGTCGTCCAGGCGCACGTGCCGCAGGCAGAGCTGTTCACCTACGCCACGGAGCTGCGCTCGCTCACCCACGGCCGCGGCACGTACACGGCCGAGTTCGACCACTACGAGGACGTCCCGCAGCTCGTCGCGGACAAGATCATCGAGGCGCATCGAAAGGAACTCGCCGCCGCCGAGCACTGAGCCAGCGGCGAGGATTCGCGGGGAAACCCCGCCGCCCCCGGTTCGGGCGGGTTCCCGGCCAGGGTTCTCCGCGTCGCGAAGTCGTTCAACGCAGTTGCGTGGCCGCGCGCGCCGCCGGCGTGCGCCACGGCCGATCGCCGCGGATGGTCGCCCGAGCGCATTCTTCTCCAACTCTCACCCTGGGAACGTTAACCAGCGGAAATTGCTGTCGCGTCCGCCAGAGGCCGACCGGATCGGGCAGATTCATCCCGATCGTGCAGGCCGCGGGACATAATCGGGCGAGATCCCGATCGCGGCCGCTCAGAACCTGGCTAACGCTCCCCCCATGAGCAGATGCGGCGGCGGCACGGTTGCGGCCGATTCGGCGGCTCCGCTCAGTCGTCCGCCACGTTCAACTCGGTCGTGTGGCCGGGCGAGCCGCGGGCTCCGCCGCCTTCGCAGCCTCGTGCCTCGTCCCCAGGTAGACGACGATCGCGGCCGGGACCAGGAAGGGCACCATCAGGAGGTTCAGCCAGTCCCAGAGGGTGTTGTCGCCGAATCCGGTCCACTCCCAGCCGAAGCCATAGCCACCGATCGCCAGGATCGCGAAGGCGAAGAGCACCGCGGCGGCCAGACGCGCCACTGAGTCCGCGCGGTCGTGCTCGTCTCGAGCCAGAACGGCAGCAGCCCCAGGGCGATCGGCAGGACCAGCAGTTCGAGCCAGTCCCAGAGCGTGTTGCCCTGGAAGCCCGTCCACGTCCAATCGAGCCCATAGCCGCCGATGACGAGCACGACGAAGACGACCGCCAGGGCGACGAGGCCCGCCAGCCAGGCGCCGCCGTATCGGACTCGAGTCCGATACCAGATCGGCAGGGCCGCGATCACGACTGGCAGCACGAGCAGATGCAGGACGTCCCACAGCTCGGTGTGCTGGTCGAAGCCCGTCCACCGCCAGTCGAATGCATAGCCGCCGATGAGGCTCACGAGCAGGAACGCGGCGCCGACCGTCACGACCGCAACGAGCAGCCGCCGCGACAGGGGCGGCACGGTCCGCTGGATCTCGCGAGTGTCGATTGGCTTCGTGGTCACGGGCCCACCTCCCCGTCAACAGGCATCGAGCCCGCCGCCCGATCGCCTCGCCGCCCGTTGGCCGGGGCGATCAGAACGCTGGCGGCCATCTCGATGGCCTCGGCCAGGTCGATCCGGCCCTCGTAGAGCGCCCGCCCGACGATCGCGCCGACGCAGCCACGATCGGCCACCGCCCGCAGATCTGCCAGCGACGAGATGCCGCCCGAGGCGATCACGGCGCCCCGCCCGAGCCCGGCGAGCCGGCCGAGGAGCTCGAGATCCGGGCCCTTCCAGCAGGCCGTCCCGGTTGATCGCCGTGACCTCGAACGTGACGACGCCCGCGTCCGCGAGGCGCGCCATCGCCTCGTCGGCCGGCACGCCCGGCGCACCCTTCGCGCCAGCCCTCCCCGATCGCCAGGCCATCGCGAACGTCGATCGCGACCGCGACGCGCTGTGCGCCATGGAGCCCGGACGAGCGCGGCGGCGAATGCCGGGTCGCGCAGCGCGGCCGTGCCGATCACGACGCGCGCAGCGCCTCGGGCCAGCGCCTTCTGCTGTGGCCTCGGCGTTCCGCAGGCCGCCGGCCACCTCGCACCGGATCCGCCCGGTCGACACGGTCACGATGCCTTCGATGACGGTGAGGTTGCGCGGCTCGCCCACTCGCGCCCCGTCGAGGTCGACAACGTGCAGCCACTGGGCGCCGGCCGCGGCGAACTCGAGCGCCACGACCGCCGGATCCGACCCGTAGGCCGTTTCGTCATCGAAATCGCCGCGCCGGAGACGCACGACATGTCCGCCACGCAGGTCGATGGCCGGGATGACGTCAAACGGCACGTGGCTCCTCAGGCTTGACGGGACGGTTCGTGGTGCTCTATCGTTTTAGCACGCTACTACGATAGCACGATGAAGGCGGGTCGCATGACCGGACGAGACGACTGGCGAACTGGCGAGATGGACGAGCTGATGAGCGCGATTCTGCGCCTCCGCTCGATCGACGAGGCCGAATCGTTCTTCCGGGATCTCTGCACGCTCGGCGAGTTGCGGGACATGGCCCAGCGGTGGGCCGTCGTGCGGCTTCTCGCGGCTGGCCGGCACTACGCCGACATCTCCCGCCAGACCGGTGCGAGCACGGCCACGATCACGCGGATCGCCTCCTGGCTGCACCACGGCGAGGGCGGCTACCAGCTGATGCTCGAACGCCTCGGGCCGGATTCGGCGTCGCGACTGCGGCAGCCGGCGCCACTCCTGCGGCAGCCGGCGCGGCGACCACGGCCGCGACGCCACCACCGGCCCGCTCCACCAGATGACACCCGGGGGTTCCATGCGCGACCGTCTCCGACTGGCGATTCCGAACAAGGGCCGGCTCGTCGAGCCGACACTGGCGCTGCTCCACGATGCCGGCCTCGTCTTCGAGGAGCGCGATCGGACGCTCGTCGCCCGGGTCTCCAACTTCGACCTCGACATCCTCTTCGTCCGGACCAACGACATCGTCGAATTCGTCGGTGACGGCGTCGCCGATCTCGGCATCACCGGCGTCGATCTCCTGGCGGAGGCGGGCGCCGAGCTGCCCCGGATCCGCTCGCTCGGCTACGGCCGCTGCCGGCTCGCGGCCGCCGTGCCGTCAGAATCGACCATCACGGCCGTGGATGGTCTGGCCGGGCTTCGCGTTGCGACATCTCACCCCAACGTCACGCGTCGATTCTTCGAAGGTCGCGCGATCCCGGTGGACGTCATCCCGATTTCGGGCGCGGTCGAAGTGGCGCCCCGGCTCGGCCTCGCCGAAGGCATCGTCGACCTCGTCTCGACGCGGCTCCACGCTCGTCATGAATGGCCTCCGGCCGATCGGCGACGTGCTGGCCTCGGAAGCGATCCTCATCGGCAATCCAGATGCGTGCGTGCAGCGGGCCGATGCCCTGGCGGCCATCGACACGATGCTCTCGGCCGTCATCGCCGCCCGCGGACGCAAGTACCTGATGATGAATGCGCCGGCCGCCAAGCTCGCCGAGCTCGAGGCGCTGCTCCCGGGCCTCGAGTCGCCGTCCGTCATCCCGCTCGCGCACGCCGGCATGATCGCCATCCACTCCGTCGTCGACGCCGATGCGGTGTGGGACCTGCTGCCCCGGCTCAAGGCCGCCGGCGCGTCGGGCATCCTCGTCCTCCCGATCGAGAAGATCGTCCCGTGACGGCCATTGCCGTGCGGTTGACGCGGCTCGACCTCGCGGCCGTGGAGCGCGATCCGGTCGCGGCTGCCGCCCTGAGCGCGCTGCTGCGGCGCGGCGCCGTGCCTGACCCGGTCGTGCGCGAGACGGTGCGCGCGATCCTCGGCGACGTCCGGAGCCGGGGCGCGGCGGCCGTCCGCGAGATCAACGCCCGGGTCGGTGGCGGGATGCCGGACGGCCGCCTGATCCTCGACCCGGCCGACCTGGCCCGTGCCACCGCCGCGCTGGACCCGGGCATCCGCGAGGCACTCGAGGCCGCCATCGCCAACGTCCGTCGCTTCGCCGAGACGCAGCGGCCCGTGACGACGCGCACGACGACCGTGCCCGGCGTCGAGATCGAGCGGCGCTGGAACGCCGTCGGCGCCGTCGGCTGCTACGTGCCGGGCGGCTCGGCGCCCCTCCCCTCCTCGCTGATCATGACCGTGGTGCCGGCCCAGGTGGCCGGCGTCGAGACGATCGTCGTGGCCTCGCCGGCGGGCGCGGACGGCCGGGTGGATCCGGTGGTCCTCGGCACGGCGGGACTGCTCGGGATCGAGCAATTCCTCGTCGCCGGCGGCGCGCAGGCGATCGCGGCGCTCGGCTACGGCCTCGAAACCGAAGGCCTGGCCCCGGTCGACGTGATCGCCGGTCCCGGCTCGAGCTGGGTCACGGCGGCGAAGCTGGAGCTCGTCGGCGAGGTCGGCATCGACCTGCCGGCCGGGCCGTCCGAGGGCCTCGTACTGGCCGATTCGTCCGCGGAACCGGCAATCGTCGCGGCCGACCTGCTGACCCAGGCGGAGCATGGCCCGGATTCGCCGGCGATCCTCGTCACGACCGACCCGGACCTCGCGGACTCCGTCGAACGGGAGCTGGCGCGCCGCCTCGAGACCGAACCGCGAGCCGCGATCCTCGAGCGATCGCTCACGGCTCATGGCCGGATCGTCCTTGCGCCCGATCTCGATGCCGCGATCGCGTTCGTCAACGCCTATGGCCCGGAGCACCTCTCGGTGGAACTGGCCGACGCGGACCTCGAGCCGGCCGTCGCGCAGCTCCGGAACGCCGGCAGCATCTTCGTCGGACGCTGGGCGCCCGAATCCGCCGGCGATTACGCGACGGGCGCGAACCACGTGCTGCCGACGGGTGGGCTCGCGCGTTCGTGCGGGGCGCTCTCGGTGGAGACCTTCGGCAAGTTCAGCCAGGTCCAGCGGCTGACCCGCGAGGGACTCGCCTCGTTGCGCGACACGATCGGGCAACTGGCCACGGCCGAGGGCCTCAACGCCCACCGCGAAGCGGTCGAGGTCCGGTTCGTGGCAGCCTCGGCGCCGGAGCCTGGTTCGCCCGCCGGAGACGTCCGATGAGCCCGACCCCCGTGACGATGGCCAGCCCGACCGCCCCGGCGAGCTACTCGTGGGAGGCCACGAACGAGGCCGTCTCGGAGAAGTACGGAGTGCCCGTCGAGCAGATCGTCCGGTTCGACCTGAACACGTCGCCCGCGCCGCCCGACCTCGTCGGCCGGATCCTGGCCGCGAATCGCTTCGAGACGAGCCTCTCGGAATACCCGCCGTCGGACTATCGCCGCCTGGCCGAGGCCGCCGCGGCGACCTATGGCGTGGCGCGGGACGAGATTCTCGTCGGGGCCGGTGCGGACGAGATCCTCGACATGGCGGCCAAGGCGTTCCTCGCGGCCGGCGGAACGGCCGTCGTCGCGATCCCGACCTACTCGATGTACCGCGTCGTCAGCGAGCAGCGCGGCGCCCGGGCGATCGCCGTCCCGCGGCGTGGCCCGGCCGACGGCTACGCCATCGACGTTGCCGCGATGCGCGCGGCAGCCCGCGAGGCGACGCTGGTCTGGCTCTGCAGCCCGAACAATCCGACCGGCCTGCCGGAACCACCCGGCATCATCGAGGAGCTGCTGGCCGGTCTCGCAGCCGATGCGGTCGCCGATGGCCGGCCCGCGCCATTCGTCGTCCTCGACGAGGCCTACGCCGAGTTCGCCGGGACGACGATGCTGCCTCTCCGCGAGACCTACCCGAACCTGGTCGTGGTCCGGACCGCCAGCAAGGCCTACGCGCTGGCCGGCCTGCGCGTCGGATTCGCAATCGCCCGTCGGGCGACGCTCGAACGGATGGAGCCGTACCGGCCGCCGGGCTCGGTCTCGACCATCTCCGTCACGGTCGTGACCGCCGCGCTGCGCGACCAGGCGACGATGATCGACAACCTCGACCGGGTCGGCGCCGAACGCGGCCGCCTCGCCGTTGCGCTCGCCGAGGCCGGCTGGGGCGTCCAGCCGAGTGTCACGAACTTCCTGCTGGTGTCCTTCGGGACGCCCGTGCGGTCCGCGCGGGTGGCCGATGGGCTGCTGCGGCGCGGCCTCGTGCCGCGAACCTTTCCGGCCGACCATCCCCTGGCGTCGTTCCTGCGCGTGACGGTGCGCGCGACGGCCGAGAACGACCGATTGATCGATGCGGCGCGAGCGATCGCCGCCGAGGAGGCGTTCGCATGACCACCCCGAGCGGTTCGATCCAGGTGCTGAGCGGCGGCCCTCGTGCCGTGGCCGTGCGACGTCAGACGCGCGAGACCGATGTCACGATCGCCCTCAACCTCGATGGCAGCGGCAAGGCGACGGTCGACACGGGCCTGCGCTTCTACGACCACCTGCTGACCGCGCTCGGCCACCACGGCCTCTTCGATCTCGACATCAAGGCGACCGGCGACACGGAGGTCGACGAGCATCACACGGTGGAGGACGTGGCCCTCGTCCTCGGCGCGGCCTTCAACGAGGCACTCGCCGATCGGGCCGGTGTCGCGCGCTTTGGGCACTCGATGGTACCGATGGACGAATCGCTGGCCACGGCCGTGGTCGATGTCGGCGGCCGGGCCTTCTCCGTGATCGATCTGCCGTTCCGCGGTGAACGGGTCGGAGCGCTGCCGCTCCAGCTGGTCGAGCATGCCCTCGATTCGTTCACGAGGACGGCGCGGACGACCCTGAATCTCCAGGGCACGGGACGCAACGATCACCACCTGGCCGAAGCGGCCTTCAAGTCGCTCGGCCGCGCGCTGCGGATCGCCTGCGAGATGGATCCGCGACGGACGGGCGTGGCGTCCACGAAGGGCAGCCTCTGATGGGCCTCGACGCTCAGCCGGCTCGTGTCGCCGTCGTCGACTACGGCGCCGGCAACCTCGTCAGCATCGGCCAGGGCCTCGACGCGGTGGGCGCGGAGGTCACGCTCGTCGATCGCGGGCGGCCTCTCGATGCCTTCGACGGCCTCGTGGTCCCGGGCGTCGGCGCCGCGAGACCGGCCATGAACCGTTTGCGACGGCGCGGCCTGCTGGACCCGATTCTCGAGTGGCTGGCCGCCGATCGGCCGTACCTCGGGATCTGCCTCGGGCTGCAGCTGCTGTTCGAGGGCAGCGACGAGGACGGCGCGATCACGTTCGGGGTGCTGCCCGGCCGGACGAGGCTGCTCGCCGAGGCGCCGCGACTCCCCCACATCGGCTGGAACCAGGTGGAGCAGCGGCGCCGGAGCGGCCTGTTCGACGGCATCGCCGACGGGGCGAACTTCTACTTCGTCCACTCGTACGCGGGCGAAGTCGCCGACGCGGACGCCGCCGAGCTCGTCATCGCCGAGACGACCCACGGCCGCCCGTTCGCGAGCGCAGTGGCGCGGGGCAACCTCGCCGGCGTCCAGTTCCACCCCGAGCGGAGCAGCGCTGACGGCCTCCGCCTGCTGGCGAATTTCGTGACTTCGCTCGGCGTGGTCAAGACGCGGGCCGTGGGCGCCGCGGCCGAGACGCCCGCCCTCTTGGCCACTGCCGCGCGGAGCGCCTGATGCTCTGCCAGCGCGTCATTCCCTGCCTCGACGTCGCCAACGGCCGGGTCGTCAAGGGCACCCGCTTCGTCGACCTCGTCGATGAGGGCGATCCGCCCGAGCTCGCCGAACGCTATGCCCGCGAAGGCGCGGACGAGATCGTCTTCCTCGACATCACCGCGGCACCGGAGGGCCGCGGCACGCTCCTCGACATCGTGGAGCGGACCGCACGACGGGCGTTCATCCCCCTGACCGTCGGTGGCGGGGTCCGCCGGGTCGAGGAGATGCGCGATGTGCTGCGGGCCGGGGCCGACAAGGTCTCGCTCAACACGGCCGCCGTCGCCGAGCCGTCGCTCGTGACGCGCTGTGCGCGGCGATTCGGGCGCCAGGCCGTCGTCGTCGCGATCGACGCGCGCCGGATCGCGGGTCCGGCCGGTGCTCCGCCACGCTGGGAGGTGCTCGTGAAGGGCGGCCGCGAACAGACTGGCCTGGACGCAATCGAATGGGCCGGCCGGGCCGCCGAGCTCGGCGCGGGCGAGCTGCTCGTGACCTCGATCGATCGGGACGGGACGCAGTCAGGCTACGACACGGACCTGCTCCGGGCGATCAGCGAACGCGTGACCGTGCCGGTCATCGCCTCGGGTGGCGCGGCCTCGCCGGCCGATTTCGTCGCCGCCGTCCGGGATGGCCGCGCCGATGCGGTCCTGGCTGCCTCGATCTTCCATCGCAACATCCACTCGATCGCCGCGGTCAAGGCGGCCATGGCGGCCGCCGGGATCCCCGTCCGACTCGACCGGGCGGCAGTCGCATGACGACCGGCCAGAGCCAGACGCCTGGCGCGGAACAGACCCCGGCCGATTCAATCGCCTGGGATGCGGCCGGCCTCGTGCCCGCGGTCGTGCAGGACGCGCTCGACGGGCGGGTGCTGATGGTCGCCTACATGGACCGGGAGGCACTGGCGGCCACCTACGACACGGGCGAGGTCCACTTCCATTCCCGCTCCCGCGGCCGCCTCTGGAAGAAGGGTGAATCGAGCGGCAACCTCCTGCGCCTCCGATCGCTCGCGATCGACTGCGACGGTGACGCGCTGCTCGTCACGGCCGATCCGGTCGGCCCGACCTGTCACCGCGGTACGCGCAGCTGCTTCGATGCCAATGGCCCGGCCGGGCCGCGCGGCCAGGGCTTCACCTGGCTCGAAGAGCTGTGGTCGACGATCGCCGACCGGGTCGAGCAACGCCCGCCTGGTTCGTACACGGCGAAGCTGCTGGATGGCGGTGTCGATGCCGTCGCCCGCAAGGTCACGGAAGAGGCGACGGAGGTCCTGATCGCCGCCAAGGACGACGCCACGGCCGAGGCGGCCGCCGCTCCCGAATCAACCCGGGAGCCCCTGCGGGCCGCCTTGAGCGGTGAGGTCGCCGACCTGCTCTATCACACGCTGGTGCTGCTGGCCGAACGCGACGTGCCGCCGGCCGACGTCATCGCCACGCTCCGCAGCCGGCACGCCCCTCGCTGAGGGCACAGCGTCTCGCGGAATCAGAACGCCAGGAATCGCTGCGGGTTGGTTTCGAGGATCGTGGCGATCTGGGCGTCGCTGAGGCCCGCGACCCGCTGCAGCTCCGGGACGAAGACCCGCGGGATGTAGCCGTAGTCCGACGCCCCGGCCGCCTCGCCGAAGATCGTTTCCGGGCCACTCGCGAGGACGCTCGTGTCGTGGGCGATCATCACCTGGTCGATGAAGCCATTCCGAACCGCGAGCGCGACGACCTCGATCCAGACGGCGTCAGGCTCGAACGGGTAGCCGATCTGGTCGACACTGACGTTGGCGCCGCGCCGCAGCGCGCCGAGGAGCCGTTCGGAGGCCTGCGGCCCGGTCCCGACGTGGCTGATGCAGAGCGCGGACGGTTCGACGCCTTCGGATTCGAACAGCTCGATCTGGTCCGCCTCCAGGCCGCCGGTGATGTGCGTCACGATCGGGGCGCCCGTCGCGCGATGGGTTCGAGCCGTCGCCCGCAGCACCTTCTCCTCGGCCGGGCTGATCCGCCCCGCGCCGGTGGCGCACTTCATCAGGCCGGCGCGCACGGTCGTCGAGCCCATGCCCTCCGTGATCTCGCGGGTCAGCAGGTCCGTCATGGCATCGAGCCCGAGCGCGAGTGCGAGTGGGTGCATCGGCGCCCAGCTCTCGTGGAAGAACCCCGTCGCGGCCACGATCTTGACGTTGGTTCGCCGCGCCACATCGACCATCAGGTCGACGTGGCGGCCGGCGCCGATCGGGGTGCACTCCCCCATCGCACCGACCCCGAATGACTCGGCGTCGCGAAGGCGCGCGGCGATCAACTCGACCGTGGCAGCGTAGTCGAAGGTCGCCCGCGGCCGGCCCAGCAGCTCGGCCCAGTCGATGACGAGATGTTCGTGGACGAGGGTCAGCCCGAGCGAGGCGGACGGGACGTCGCCGAGGACCGTGCGGACGCTAGGCAAGGACACGCCCGAAGAGCACCCGTTTCTTGCCGATCCGGACGGTCAACGCCCCATCGGCGCCAGCGACGATCGGGGCGCGCGGATCGGCGACCCGAACGTCGTTGACGGTCAGGCCGCCCTGCTCGATGAGGCGGCGCGCCTCGGATCGGGACGTGGCGGCCCCGATCTCGACCGCGAAGTCGACGCCGGATGCCAGCCCCGCCGGGCCCACCTCGAAGTCGACGATCGAGCCCGCGGCGAGGGCCGCGCCCGACCCGAACCGGGCGTCCGATTCAGCGACCGCCGCTGCGGCCGCCTCTGCGCCATGGACGCGGGCCGTGACGTCCCAGGCCAGCGCCCGCTGCGCCGGTCGCAGCTCGGGGTGGGCCGCCTGCTCGGCCTCGAGACGCTCGACCGTCGGCTGATCGAAGAGCGTGAACGTTCGCAGCAGGCGCCCGACGGTCTGGTCGGACGAGTCGATCCAGTACTGGTAGAACTCGAACGGGCTCGTTCGCGCGGGGTCGAGCCAGACCCTGGTGTTGCCGGACGTCTTGCCGAACTTCTGGCCCGACGTGTCCGTGAGCAGCGGGAAGCTGAGCCCGTGGACGTCGGCGCCGGGCTCGACCCGCCGGATCAATTCGAGGCCCGCGGTGATGTTGCCCCACTGGTCCGCGCCGCCCGTCTGCATCTCGACGCCCTGCTCGCGGTAGAGGTGCAGGAAGTCGGCCGACTGGAGCAGCATGTAGCTGAACTCCGTGAAGCTGAGTCCGGAGTCCATCCGCAGCTGGACCGAATCCTTGGCCAGCATGTACGGCAGCGTGAAGTGCTTGCCGATGTCGCGGAGGAAGTCGATCAGGCGGTACTGGCCCAGCCAGTCGAGGTTGTTGACCAGCAGCGCGCCGCTCGGCCCGGGCGTGAAGTCGAGGAAGTGCGCCAGCTGGCTGCCGATGCCGGCGACGTTGCGCGCCAGCGTCGCCTCGTCGAGAAGGTTGCGTTCCGCGGAGCGCCCGGACGGGTCGCCGATCATGCCCGTGCCGCCGCCGACGACCGCGATCGGGCGGTTGCCGTGGCGCTGCACGTGCAGCAGACCGAATACCGGCACGAGATGCCCGACGTGCAGCGAATCGCCGGTCGGGTCGAAGCCGTTGTAGGTCGTGATCGGGCGTCCCGTCGCCAGCCGCTCGGCCAGTCCGGGCGTCTGGTCCTGGAGCATCCCGCGCCAGCGCAATTCTGAGAGCAACCCGGACGCCAGCTCGCTCGTCATACCCGCGGTCGGAGCCGGACGTGAGTTGGCGCTCATGGCTGGCAAGGCCCGACGGCTCGGCCGTCCATGGCCTCGGGGAGGGTGGTCATGCCTCCTATGCTATCGTGGAGCACTGAATGGAACTCAGCCTCGCGCGGCGCCAGCGCCACCGTCGCAACGGTAAGGGCCAGGGCCGCGGTGCACGTGGCGTGGCCGCAGCCATCGCCATCGCATTCCCGCTCATCCTCTTCGGCGTCTTCCTGCTGGTCGGCCTCATCGGAATGGTCGCCGCCGTCGGCGCCTATTCCTATTACAGCCAGGGCCTGCCGGATCCCAAGACGCAGCTCGCCGGGCTGACGTTCGACCAGCAGACCGTCGTCTACGACTCCACGGGCAAGGTCGAGCTGGCCCGCTTCGGGCAGCAGAAGCGCGTCGTCCTCGACTACGGCCAGATCCCGCCGATCCTCATCGACGCCACGACGAGCATCGAGGACCACACGTTCTGGCAGAACGCGGGCTTCGATCCGGTGGCCATCGTCTCCGCCGCCTACGACTCCCTGCGCGGCCGGGCGCGCGGCGCCTCCACGATCACGCAGCAGCTCGTCCGCGCCCGCCTGCTCCCCGAGAGTGCGTTCTCCGGCACCTCCTACGAGCGCAAGATCAAGGAGATCATCCAGTCGGTCCGCCTGACCCAGGAGTTTCCCGGCGACGAGGGCAAGCAGGCCATCATGGCCGCCTACCTCAACCAGAACTTCTACGGCAACCAGAGCTACGGCGTCGCCGCGGCCGCCCAGGTCTACTTCGGGGTCACCGACCTCTCCAAGCTGACGATCGCCCAGGCGGCCATCCTGGCCGCCATCCCCCAGTCGCCGACGTCCTACGACCTGGTCAAGAACGCGGTCGCGGAGACCGACGCCAAGGGCAACACGATCCTCGTCGTGCCGCCGCACGACCGCCATCGTCCAGCGCCGCAACCAGGTGCTCGAGCAGATGCGGCAGTACCGCTACCTGACGGCCGCGGGCAAGCCGGGCGCGATCACGGACGCCCAGATCACCGCCGCCGAGAACGCCCCGGTCATCCTCGCGCCCCAGGCGACGGCCAACTGGCGTGCCCCGCACTTCGTCTGGCAGGTCCGCCAGCAGCTCGGCCAGATCCTCTGCCCGCAGACCCCGGACAACTGCGAGGAGATCGACACCGGCGGCTACACGATCCAGACGTCACTCGACTGGAACATGCAGAAGATCGCCGAGAAGTGGGTCAAGGCGGCCGTGCTCGCCCCGAACGACAAGAACACGGCGACGTTCCTGAAGGCGCTCAAGGTCCCCGACGCGTCCTGGATCGAGAACCTCCGCGGCAAGAACATCCACAACGGCGCACTGGTCGCGATCGACTACCGCACCGGCCGCATCGTCGCCTACGTCGGCAGCGCGTCCTACTACGCGGCCGTCAAGACCAAGCAGTTCCAGCCCCAGTTCGACGTGCTGGCCGACGGCTGGCGCCAGCCCGGATCGGCGATGAAGCCGATCAACTACATCACGGGCTTCGAGGATCGGACGCTCACCCCGGCCACGATGTTCATGGACGTCACGACCGACTTCGGCGGCTACGTCCCGACCGACGCGGACAATCTGGAGCGCGGCCCGCTCCGCCTCCGGGAGGCGCTCCAGTTCTCGCTCAACATCCCGGCGGTCAAGGCCGCCATCATCAACGGCCCCGACCACGTCTTCGACATGGCCAGGAAGTTCGGCCTGAACTTCCAGAGCAAGACCAACGTCGCGGGCAGCTCGATCGCCCTCGGCACCCTCGAGGTCCACCCGGTCGATCTCGTCGGCGCGTATGGCGCCATCGCCAACGACGGCCTGCTGATGCCGCGGACGACGATCATCTCGATCACGGATTCCGATGGCAAGGTCATCTATCCCGGCAAGGCCAAGGTGACCGGCACGCAGGTCGTCAGCCCGCAGGCCGCCTACCTGATCCAGAACATCCTGGAAGGCAACACGGTTCCGTCGATCAACCCCTTCTGGGGCAAGTTCGAGATCACCTCCAATGGCCTGCATCGGCCGGCGGCGCTCAAGACCGGTACCACGAACGACACGAAGGACCTCTCGGCCTACGGTTTCCTCGCTCCGCCCAAGGATCCCAACGCCCCGGCACTCGCCGTCGGCGTCTGGATGGGCAACAGCGACAACTCCAAGACCAAGGGCGTGTTCTCGCTGGACTCGACGGCGCCGCTCTGGCAGTCGTTCCTGAACGACGTCTCCAAGGGCAAGCCGATCACCGATTTCAACCAGCCGTCCGGCATCGTCACGGCCACGCGTGGACGCCTGGACCGGCCTCAAGCCGGGACCGTTCAGCACCAAGACCGTCAAGGAACTGTTCATCGACGGCACGGTGCCCACCAAGATCGACGACACGAAGGTCGGCATCGACGTCGACAGCGCGACGGGCAACCTCTGGGCGGACGGCTGCCTCGGGCCGATGGCCACCCAGGGGTTCCTCGACCTGTCCGGGGTCGACTCCGCGTTCCCGGCCTGGCAGAAGTACGACGCCGACTGGATCAAGCGGGCGAAGCAGGGAACCGGCGTCCGGGGCGGGCCGGCCAAGGGCACCAAGAGCGCCACGACCTACTTCTACCAGGGCGGCTTCCAGCCGTACGGCCCGAGTTGGGGCGCGCCGTTCCCGCCCAAGGACATCTGCACGCCGGAACCGACACCCGCGCCGTCTCTGCCCCCGGAAATCACCCCGCCACCGCAGGACTGCCCGCCAGGCAGCGTCGAGCTGAACCCGGATGGGACCGTCGTCCTCGGGCCGGACGGCCAGCCCATCCCCTGCCCCGACGGGCAGCAGAACCCGCCGCCCGAGACGCCGGCTCCGGAAACTCCCGCGCCGGAAACTCCGGTCCCTGCCGCGAGTCTCTAGGGTTCAAGGGCGGAGTCTGCCCGGACGGCTTACAGCGTCAGGATCGTCGCTCCGTCGCCGCCTTCGCCTCGTTCGCCGGCCCTGACACTCTTCACCAGCGGGTGCACTGCGGCCGCGGTGCGCACGGCGTCTCGCAGGGCCCCGGTGCCGAGGCCGTGGATGATCAGGACCTTCTCCAGGCCGGCGAGGCCGGCGTCGTCGAGGTAGCTGCTCAACAGCTCGAGCGCCTCCTCGACTCGCGCCCCGCGCAGGTCGAGTGACGAGGCCACGCTGCGGACCCGTTCGAGCTGGATCGCGGACGCGCTCGCAGAGCCACCTGGTAGCCGATCTGCGCCGGACCGCCCGCCGGCGTCACGGGACGCGCCGGCCAAGCCACCGATGCCTGCCATTGCCCGATCGTCATCGTTGTCGCCGGTTCGCGAGCCCCAGCCGGCCGCCGGGCTGACGGCCCGTTCGAGGTCGTCGACCGGCACGGTGACGCGAATCCCGCCGGCTTCCAGGGTGGCTCGCTGGCCGCCCTTCTCCAGCGCGGCGATGCGACCCTCCCAGCCCTGCGTCCGGCTGCGCGCCCGGTCGCCGAGCCGCCAGGTCACGGGTTCGCGCGGCGCCTCGACGACGACCGCCGGGCCGGCTTCCGGGAACCGCGCCAGGTGGTCCTCCGCCCGGGCGACGGCCTGGTCGATGCCGGGGGCCGTGACCGTTTCGCGTTCCAGCGCGAGGCGGGTGGCGCTGACCTCGTCGCGCAGCCCGGCCACGAGTCGCTCGGCTTCGTCGCGGGCGGCGCGCATCTGCTCGTCGCGCTCACGCCGTGCGCGACGCCGCTCCTCCTCCGCCTGGTGCATTGCCTCGGCCGCGCGCACCTCGGCCCGACGGGCCCGTTCGAGCGCGTCGCTGGTCTGCCCCTCGGCCTCGCGAATGGACGCCAGCGTCGCCTCGAAGGCCTGCTGGGATTCGCTCAACCGCGAGCGCGCGTCGGCGACGATCGACGGCGGCAGGCCCAGGCGCTCGGCGATCGCAAAGGCCTGGCTGCCACCGGGCAGGCCGATCGTGAGGCGGTAGGTCGGGCTCAGCGTTTCGAGATCGAACTCGACCGAGGCGTTCCGGGCGGCGCCGGTCGTGTGCGCGTAGGCCTTCAGCTCCGCGTAGTGGGTCGTGGCGGCCACGAGCGCCCCGGCCCGGATGAACTGGTCGAGGAGCGCCTGTGCCAGCGCGGATCCCTCCGTCGGATCGGTCCCCGCCCCGAGCTCGTCGAGGAGCACGAGCGTGCCGGGCCCGGCCGCCTCGACGATCCGGATGATCGAGCGGAGATGCCCGCTGAACGTCGAGAGGGACTGGGCGATCGACTGCTCGTCGCCGATGTCGGCGAACACGTCGCGCAGGACCGGCAGGCTGCTGCCGGCCGCGGCGGGGATGTGGAGCCCGGCCTGGTTCATCAGGGTCAGCAGGCCAAGGGTCCGCAGCGTGACCGTCTTGCCGCCGGTGTTGGGACCGGTCACGACGAGCGCCGAATAGCCGTCGCCGAGGCGGATGTCGATCGGGATGACCTTGCCGGTCAGGCCGGGATGGCGGGCGCCGAGCAGGGTGATCTCGGTCCGGGGCGAGCGATCGGCGCGGATGCCGTCGAGCTCCGCGGCGAGGTGCGCCTTGGCCGCCCAGAAGTCGAACCGGGCCAGGGCGATCAGCGATTCCCGCAGCTCCGGCGCGTGGCCCGCCACGACGGCCGACAGCTCATCGAGGATCCGCTCGATCTCGATCCGCTCCGCGACCTGCGCCTCCCGCCAGGCATTGCCGAGCTCCACGGCCACGAGCGGCTCGACGAACAGGGTCTGGCCGCTGCCCGAGGCGTCGTGGACGATGCCCTTGACCTTGCTCCGGGCGTCGGCCTTGACCGGGACGACGTAGCGGCCGTTACGGAGCGTGATGATCGGGTCCTGCAGGGCGCTGCCAAGTTCCGCGGCACTGACAAGGGATTCGAGCCGCCGGCGGAGCCGGTCGTAGGCGACGCGTACCGCCGCTCGTAACCCGCCGAGGCGCGGCGACGCCGTGTCGAGGATCTCGCCGACCGGATCGAAGGTTCGCGCGAGCGTGCTGCGCAGCGACGGCAGCGCGTGCAGGTCGCGCCCGAGGTCATGCAGCAGGGGCCGCCGATCGTCGGCCAGGATGCTCCCAAGGCGCGAGATCGCGTCCAGCGTCTCGGCAAGCTCGAGGAACTGGTCCGGCTCGAGACGGCCGCCACGGGCCGCTCGCTCGATCCAGGGCCCGATGTCGTGAGCGGCGCCGATCCCGACGCCCGGCCGCTCGCTGAGGAGCGCCCGCGTCTGATCCGTCTCGTCGAGGCCCCGATCCACGAGGACCGCGTCCGATTCGGGCTCCAGCGCCTCCGCCAGCCGACGGCCGGGCGGGAACGACGTGGCCGCCGCGATGCGCTCGCGGATCTGCGGGAATTCGAGCAGCGCGATGGAGCGCCGATCCATCAGCCGGCGCTCACGATCGAGGTCGCGCGGGACCCGAGACGGCCGGGCTGCCGGCGACGATGAACCGCCACGGCTGGTCGCGCCACGGGCTGCCGGCGTAGTCGATCCCGATGCGGGGCGTGGGGACGATCGCCGGGGTGGGCTCGTTAGGCGGCGCAATCTCCAGGCGAAGCGGCGAATCCGGGTCGCAGAGATCGACGCCGGTGTGGCTGCGATCGATCCCGAAGGCCAGTGTCACGAGGCCCGGTCCGCTGGCCAGGCGCTCAACCGGGATCTCGGCCGCGGCGATCGTTGCAGCCGCGGCCGGCGCCATCCCCGGCGCAATCGACGCGGCTGGATCCGTCGTCGTCTCCGGCGCCGGTCCCGCTGGCGCCGCTCGCCGGGCCCGCCGGCGTTCGAGCCACGCCGATCGTTCCGCGCGCATGGCGGCCACGCCCTCGATCGGTTCGACGGCCCGAATGAGAATCGCGGCCGGCCGCCCGGGCGCTTCGGTGACGACGTTGAGGCAGTGGTACATCCCGTAGACAAGGTACACGTAGGCGACGCCCGGTCGCCCGAACATGACTTCGTTGCGGGCCGTTCGGCCGAACCGGGCATGCGAGGCGAGATCGTCTTCCCCGATGTACGCCTCGACTTCGACGATCCGCCCGCTCCGGCGCACGCCGCCGACGACCTGTACCAGCCGGGCACCGAGCAGCGCCCGGGCGGCGTCGAGCGTCGGCCCGTCGAGCATCGCCCGCGAAATCACCGGCGCCGGGCTCAGCGGTCCGGGCTCAGCGGAAGACGGCGCGGATCTGCTCGGGGATCAGGACGCCGAAGATGGCGAAGTACGCGGGAATGAGGGTGGTCCGGTAGAACTCGACGATGGCGGAGACATCCATCGCCCGCTCGAAGGCCCGAATGATCGCGATCTCGCCGTTCACCTCGCCGACACCCGGCAGGGCGTACCAGGAGTCGAAGATGACGATCATGGCGCCGAGGATGATTCCCGCCTCGATCACTCCCAGGATCCCGCCGAGGATCGGGTCGAAGTGCTTGTACTTCGGGAGCAGGGCGCCCTTCTCGTAGGTCGTCTCCGTGATGATCGCGAAGACCGCCACGAAGAAGATGAACAGGCCAAGGAAGGCCAGCATGAACGAGTAGTTGGCCGGCCAGTTCGTCCAGTAGGTCGCGAGATAGCCGCCGAGATGCCGGCTCAGCTGCGCCGCGAGGACCAGCGAAAAGAGGACCGCGACGATCCCGATCAGCCGCCGCACCGCCCCCTGGATGTAGCCCAGGATGAACGCGGCCACGAAGAAGAGCAGGACCAGGACGTCGAAGAGGTTGTCGTAGCTCACGCAACACCGCTACAGGTGCTTCAAGCGTACGAACCGGCTGGGGGTACCGCAAGGGGTACTGATGGGCCAGCCTGATCAGGTGCGCAGGCGTCCACCCAACCGCTCCAGACCGCTCCGAACCGCCGCCATGGCCGCCTCGATCTCGGCATCGGTCAGGGTCCGATCCGGGGCCTGGAATTCGAGGCGATAGGCGAGGCTTCGCTCGCCACCGGCCATGGGATAGACGTCGAAGAGCCGAACGTCGCGCAGCAGCTCCCCGGCGGTTGCGCGGATCGCGTCCTCCGTGACCCGAGCCTCGGTGCGAGCGTCGATGACGACGGCGAGGTCGCGTTCCACGGCCGGGAACCGGGGCACGAGTGCGACCTTCACGACCGGCAACTGGCCACTGGTGAGTCCGCGGATGGCGAGTTGCGCGACGAGGACACGCTCGGCCCGGATCTCGAGTGCCTCGAGCACGTCCGGGTGCAGCTCCCCCATCAGGCCGGCGAGCGCCGGCGGCCGACCAGCGGAGCCGCCGGGGGCGTCTTCGGCCATCGCGCGAACCCGGGCCGTCCGCCCTGGATGGAGCGCCGGCACGTCCGCCGCCGCTTCATAGACGGGGCGGCCCAGGCCGAGGCGGGCGCAGAGGAGTTCCAGGACGCCTTTGAGGTCGTCGAGGTCGGCCGCCCGGGCCTCGCGATTCCAGCTGGGTGGCTCGGCCTGGCCCGTCAGCGCCACGGCGAGGCGCCACCATTCATGGGGCCGGCTGCCGACGCGGCCGTAGCCTTTGCCGATCTCGAAGATCCGGACGTCCTCGCGGCCCTGGCGGAGGTTGCCGCCGAGGATCCCGAGGACGCTGCCGACCAGACCCTGCCGCAGGACGGAGTGCTGGGTCGAGAGCGGGTTGCGGACGACGATCGGCTCCCCCGACGCCGCCGTCTCGCCCGGGACGAGCTCCCCGCCATCGGCGAGCGGCCAGCGGATCAGGTCGCGCTCGCGCGGCGAGACCAGGGCGTGGGTCACGACTTCGTTGAGGCCGGCACCGGCCAGCAGGTCCCGGAGCGCGTCACGGAACTCCAGGGGCGAGGGGCGGAACGGCGGCATCGTCGTGTGCGGCGTCGTTCCGGGTACGGCCTCGTAGCCGCGGATCCGGGCAACCTCCTCGGCGACGTCCGCCTCGATGACGAGGTCGCGTCGCCACGTCGGCAGGATCGCGATCAGGGCCGGTTCGGCGGCGTCCGCGGTGATGGCATACGGCTGATCGCCGGCCGCGATCGTGATCGTCGCGCCGGGCGGGACTGCCTCGGTCTCGATGCCGACGCGCGTCAGGACGGCCTGCTGTTCGGCCGCCGGGATGGCCGCGCCCAGGAGCCGGTTGATTCGGGCGGGGCGGAACGCAACCCGAAGTCGATCGGGCTCGGTGGGCGCGGTGTCGATCCGGCCCGCGGCCACCGTCCCCCCGGCCCACGCGATGAGCAGCTGGGCGACCCGATCCGCCCCGATCCGGGCGAGCCGCACCTCCTGGCCCTTCTCGAACCGCAGGCTCGCCTCGGAGCGCAGGGCGTAGCGCTGGCCGGTGCGGCGGATCGTGACCGGATCGAATACGGCCGACTCGACGACGACATCCCTGGTTGTGTCGCTGATCTCACTGGAGGCTCCGCCCATGATCCCGGCAATGCCGATGGCGCCTTCCGGATCGGCGATGACCAGCGTCTCGCCGTCGAGGGTGCGCTGCTCGTGATCGAGGGTCTCGAGCGGCTCGCCGGGTGCCGCCAGGCGGACGATGATCCGGCCGCCGTGGATGGCCGCGGCATCGAAGGTGTGCGTCGGCTTGCCGAGCTCGAGCATCACGTAGTTCGAGGCGTCCACCACGTTGCTGATGGGGCGCATGCCGGCCGCCCGGAGCCGCATCTGGACCTGGTCCGGCGAGGGTGCGATCTGGACGTCGCTGACCCAGCGCGCGACGAAGCGTGAACACAGCTTCGGATCGCGCACGTCGACGACGAGTCGCGCGGCGATCGGACCGCCGGTTTCGGCGACCTCGATGACGGGCCAGCGGACCGGGGCGCCAGTCGATGCCGAGACTTCGCGGGCCAGGCCGATCAGGCTCAGCACGTCGCCCCGGTTCGGCTTGACGTCGACGTCCAGCACGGTGTCGCCGTACAGGTCGGACAGGTGGCGGCCGAGTGGCGTGTCCGCCGGCAGGATCAGGATTCCGTCTGCGTCGGTCGTCAGGTTCAGCTCGTCGCCGGAGCACAGCATGCCGTTGCTGACGACGCCCATCTTCTCGGCCCGCTCGATGCGCCGGCCGCCGGGCAGGACCGCGCCGGGCAGCGCCACTGGGACCCGCTGGCCCGGTGCGATGTTCGTGGCCCCGCAGACGATCTCGAGCGGCGGACCGCCATCGCCGATGTTGACGGTCGTCAGGGACAGGCGATCCGCGCGCGGATGACGGGCCACGGTGAGCAGCTCGCCGACGACGACGTTCTGCCACTCGGCGCCCCAGCGCTCGAGGCCCTTGACCTCCATTCCGAGGAGCGTCAGGCGTTCGGCCAGCTGCTCCGGCGTGAGGTCGATGTCGACGTAGTCGCGCAACCAGGAGAGTGGCACTCTCACCGGAATTGCTCCAGGAACCGCAGGTCGTTCTCCATGAACAGGCGCAGGTCCGTGATGCCGTGCTTGAGCATGGAGATCCGTTCCGGCCCCATGCCGAAGGCGAAGCCCTGGTAGCGCTCCGGGTCGAGTCCCCCGTTGCGCAGCACGACCGGGTGGACCATGCCGGCCCCGAGGATCGTCATCCAGCCCGTCCGGCCGCAGGCGGGACAGCCCGATCCGCCGCAGACGAGGCACTCGACGTCGAACGCCACGGACGGCTCGGTGAACGGGTAGTAGCCAGGGCGGAAGCGCGTCTTCTTGCCGGCCCCGAACATGGCCCCGGCGAACTGATCCAGCAGGCCCTTGAGGTCCGCCATGGTGGTCCCTTCGTCGACCATCAGGCCCTCGACCTGGAAGAACTCGAAGCCGTGCGACGCATCCACGGCCTCGTAGCGGAAGCAGCGCCCCGGCAGCAGCGCCCGGATCGGCGGCTTCGTCGTCTGCATGACCCGGATCTGGCCCGGCGACGTGTGGGTCCGCAGGAGGTAGCCGTCGAGATCGACGTAGAGCGTGTCCCACAGATCGCGCGCCGGGTGGTCCGGCGGGATGTTGAGCATCTGGAAATTGGTGAGGTCGTCCTCGACCTCGGGGCTCTCGTAGACCTGGAAGCCGAACTGCTCGAAGATCCGGGCGATCTCGCGCATGGCCTCGATGCTCGGGTGCAGCGAGCCGCGGGCGCGGCTGCGGCCGGGGGTGGTGATGTCGACGGTTTCCGCGGCCAGGCGCGTCAGGAGGGCCGCCCCGCGCAGGCGATCGCCGAGCTCCGCCAGGGCGGCCTCGATGGCGGTCCGGACCTCGTTCGCAACGGCTCCCACGCGCGGTCGATCCGGCCCGGGCAGCGCGCCGATTCCGCGAAGGATCGCCGTCAGCTCGCCCTTGGAACCGAGGATGCGGACCCGCAGCACCTCGATCGCGGCTGGATCGGCGGCCGCGTCGATCTCGCGCAGCGCGGAATCGCGCAGCGCCTCCAGATCGGACGTCAGCTTCGCCAGGTCCACCGTGCTCCCCTCGCGCTGTTCCAGAGCAGAATCACGAACCCTCGATCGACCGATCGAGGGTTCTGGGCAGGTCGTGGGCCGTGGCCCGTCCTATGCCGCCCGAACGGCCTCGACGATGCGTTCAAACGTGGCGGCGTCACGGACGGCGACGTCGGCCAGGATCTTGCGATCGATCTCGATGTCGGCCTTCTTGAGACCGGCCACGAACGCGCCATAGGTCAGGCCGTGCTGCCGGGCTGCCGCATTGATCCGGATGATCCACAGCTGACGGAACTGGCGCTTGCGCTGCTTGCGGTCGCGGGTCGCATAGGCGAGCGAATGAAGGAGGGCCTCACGCGCCGGCTTGACCAGGCGCGAGCGAGTTCCCTTGAACCCCTCGGTGTCCTGGTGGAGACGGTTGTGGCGCTTGTGCGAGGCGACGCCACGCTTGACTCGGGACATTGCGTTGCGCTCCTAGAGGTACGGCAGCAGGCGGCGAACCTGCGCTGCGCTCGTCTTGCCCAGGACAGCCTTGCCCGCGTACCGGCGGGTGCGCCGGGACGACTTGATCTCGAGGTGATGGCCACGCCACGCCTTGACGCGGATCGGCTTGCCGCTGCCGGTCACTCCGATTCGCTTCTGGGCGCCCTTGTGGCTCTTGATCTTCGGCACGCTGCCTCCAGGTGTGCGGTCGAGCCGGCTAGGCCGGGTCGGTGGCTGATTCGGCGCTGTCCGTCCCGCCGGCCCCGCGGCTCCCCCCGGGAACCGCCGATGAGGCCGCGGCGGGTTGGGCCGGCGCGCTTTTTGGAGCTGACCTGGTCGACGCGCGGGCCGGTGCAGGCGGTGCTCCGTTCGATGGTTCAGTTGTGGCCGCGGCTGCCGCGGTTCGGGCCGGCCGAGCCGAAGCCGCCGGAGCTGTCGGTGTCGCCGGTGTCGCCGCCGAGGTGGCCGCGGCCGCCGGAGTCGCCTGTGTCGCTGCCGGTGCGGCCGCCGGGGCCGCATCAGCCGTCGCTGCTGCCGTCACCGCCTCGGGTTCCGGAACCGCCGGAGCCTTCGGGGCCGCGGCTGGCCCGTCGGCCGGAGCCGGCTGGGTGCCCTCCGTGGCGCTTCGAGCCCCGCCGGTCGGAGTCGGCTCGTGGACCTTGGGCTTGTGGATCGATGCCACCGTGATGTGCATCGACTTGCCTTCCAGCAAAGGGGCCCGTTCGATGATGCCATGATCCTTGATCGCTTCCATGAACCTGGTCAACAGGTTCCGGCCGATCTCGGGATGGGTCAACTCGCGACCTCGGAACTGGACGGCGACCTTGATCCGGTCCCCTTCCTCGAGGAATTCGATCGCCCGGCGAACCTTCGTATCGAAGTCCCCCACGCCGATCTTCGGCTTGAGACGGACTTCCTTGAAGGTCACCGAGCGCTGCTTGCGCTTGGCTTCCTTTTCGCGCTTGGTGAGCTCGTACTTGTACTGGCCGAAATCGAGGAACCGGACCACCGGTGGGACCGCCATCGGGGCGACCTCCACGAGGTCCAGGCCTCGCTCCTGCGCAAGCCGGAGAGCCTCAGCGGTGGGCATGACGCCGCGCTGGTTCCCCTCTTCGTCGACGACCCGGACCTGTGGGACACGGATCATCTGGTTCACGCGCAGGTCTCGGCTGATGTCTCACCCCTTGGTACGGTTCCTGGTCAATCCGATCACGACATTGGCACGCCGCGACCGGGGGATTGCGCCGCGGGACTATAGCACAGGGTTGCTCCGAGCGGCAACGGAGCGGGTCCCGCGGAGGGCCCGAATCAGGTCCCGGTGCGAGCCCCCGGATGAAGCGGGCGCACGACTTGCGATGGTTCCGTCACCGAAGGCGTGCGCCCATTGCCAAGGCTACCCGATGACCGCTCGAGACCGCCCGAGCGCTCGATTTCGCCACCGATGCGTGGGCCGACTACAAGGCACCGATGGGCTCCGCTGAGCGACCAATTCGGGGCCGATTCGGGCGTGGCCAGCCGGGAGCCGCTCTGCGCATCGCCCGGATTTGGCGCACCGCAGTCCCCCGGGGACTACGTGGTGGAACCCTGTCCGCCCGCCAGCCCGCGACGGCCCGGGCCGCTCGCCTCAGACGCCCCGCGCCGCCAATTCGGTCGCCAGACGGTCGGCCAGGGCCTCCCAGTTCTCGGCCGCCTGCTGCTCGCCCGATCGCGTCCGTGGCGATGCCGTGCGGGCCTCGATCTCGCGGTCGCCGAGGACCAGCATGTACGGCACCTTCTGCTCCTGTGCCAGGCGGATCTTGTTCTGCATCCGGTTGTCGGAGGTGTCGACCTCGACGCGCAGGCCGCGGGCACGGAGGACGCCCGCCAGCTCGTTCGCCGCGTCGATGTGACGGTCAGCGATCGGGATGACGACGGCCTGGACCGGGGCGATCCAGAGCGGGAATGCCCCGCCGAAATGCTCGACGAGGATGCCGATGAACCGCTCCAGCGAGCCGTAGATCGCGCGGTGAATGGCCATCGGCCGCTGCTGCGTGCCGTTCTCGTCGATGTACGTCAGGTCGAAGCGTTCGGGCAACATCACCAGGTCGACCTGGATGGTCGCCATCTGCCATTCGCGCCCGAGCGCGTCGTCGATGTAGATGTCGATCTTGGGGCGTAGAAGGTGCCGTCCTTCGGCTTCACTTCGTACTCGCCGGGGGCGACGCGATCGAGCGCCTCCTTGATCAGCGTCTCGGCCTTCTCCCAGAGCGCGGGATCGCCAAGGGCCTTGTCGGGCTTCGTGGCGAAGGCGAAGCGCGGCTTGAGCCCGAACCAGCCGTAGGACTCGCGGACCTCGCCGACGAGCGCCTCGATCTCGTCCCGCAGCTGGTCCGGCCGGACGTAGATGTGGGCGTCGTCCTGGATGAAGTGGCGGACGCGCGTCAGCCCGGACAGCGTCCCCGAGCGTTCGTTGCGGTGGAGCCGGCCGTACTCGTTGAGGCGGAGCGGCAGATCGCGGTAGGAGCGCAGCTTCGAGCGATAGATGTACGTGCTCTCGGGACAGTTCATCGGCTTGAGGCTGAAGGTCTGGCCCTCCGCCTCGATCTTGAACATGTTGTCCGAGTAGTGCTCCCAGTGGCCGGACTGCTCCCAGAGCTTCTTGTGGACGAGGATGGGCGTGCTGATCTCCTGGTAGCCGCGGCGGTCCTGGAGCTCGCGCATGGCGCTTTCCAGGCCCCGCCAGATGCGGTAGCCCTTGGGATGCCAGAACGCCGAGCCGGGGCTGACGTCGTGGAAGCTGTAGAGGTCGAGCTGGACGCCGAGGCGCCGGTGATCCCGCTTGCGGGCCTCCTCGCGCCGCCAGATGAACTGGTCGAGCTCGGCCTGCGTCGGCCAGACCGTGCCGTAGATCCGCTGGAGCATCGGCCGCTTCTCGTCGCCGCGCCAGTAGGCGCCCGCCACCGAGAGCAGCTTGAACGGGCCGATCCTGCCCGTGCTCGCGACGTGCGGGCCCTTGCACAGGTCCACGAATGGGCCGTGCTCGTAGGTGCTCGTCGGCGGCATCGGCTCGCCGTAGAGCTTGGAGCGCGCGGCGAGGTCGTCGAGGATCTCGACCTTGAACGGTTGGCCGAGCTTCTCGAACAGGGCGCGGCCTTCGGCCGGCGGGAATTCGTGGCGCACGAACGGATGGTCCGCGGCGACGCTCTCGGCCATCCGCTTCTCGATCGCCGCGAGATCGTCGGGCGTCAGCGCCCGCGGCAGGCCGAAGTCGTAGTAGAAGCCGTCGCTGATGGCCGGGCCGATCCCCAGCTTCGTACCCGGGAAGAGGTCCATGACCGCCTCGGCCAGCACGTGCGCCGCCGAGTGACGCATGGCGTCGAGGTCCGAATGGGCGCCCGCATCGAGCAGCTCGTCCGCCGAACCACGCTCCGGCGCTTCGAGGATCTCCTCGTCGCCGGAGACGGTCACGGCCGCCGCGGAATTCGCCTGGCTGAGGGGCGTCGTGGCCACGGCTTCGTCAGCGCGGGCCTGGAATGCATGCTGCCTGTTCACGGGATCACCTCCGGAGAATCACAAAACCTCCCGTCCAATCGGGACGAGAGGTCGGGCCTCCCGCGGTTCCACCCGCGTTCGCAGCCGGGATCCGGCGAACGAGGCCGGCGGCTGCGCTCTCTGGCCGCGCTAACGGGCGGATCCCGGGCCGGTTCGCCGGCCGCTCACGGGTGGTACTCGCCGAATTCACCGCCACCGCGGTTTCAGCCTGGGTCGTGACCCTGCCGCGGCTCTCTGCTGACGCTGGACCGGCGGGCGTGTCCCGCTCGACGCGTTGCTGTGATGGTGGGCGACACTGGGCTCGAACCAGTGACCTCTTGCATGTCAAGCAAGTGCTCTAACCAACTGAGCTAGCCGCCCTCGGTTGCGTATTCTCCCCGAACGCCGCGCGGGGCGTCAATTCCAGTGGGCATGCCGCTCAGGGATGACGCGTCGCGCTGTCGTGCTTCGATCGCGCCTTGACCCGTCGCATTGCCTCGTAGGCTTCGGGAGCCTGCCT
Organism: uncultured Chloroflexia bacterium; assembly: GCA_963716375.1. Classification (GTDB taxonomy): domain Bacteria; phylum Chloroflexota; class Limnocylindria; order Limnocylindrales; family CSP1-4; genus VGPE01. The sequence goes on from OY970306.1 coordinate 1,633,720, forward strand.
GACAATTCTCGACGTCGACCCGAGGGGCGGGGATCGAAGTGGCAGCCCGACGCGCCAATCACCCAGGCTGTTTGGGAGCCAGCTCCGGAAAGTAGTGCCAGGCCACGTCCCGCAGCACCTCGATGATCAGCGTTGGCGTCATTTCGGTGTTCGGATCGTCGAGCTGCGGAGGAAGCTTGACGCCCATCGCCCGGGCGTGCTCGATGAGGCCCGGTCCGACTGTCTTGCCCAGCCCGCTGAGGGCCTTGCCCGTGACTTCGGGGTCCATCGTCCATGCAGGGACCGGCTGGGCCCTGATCGTCACCCAGGTCCCGGGGTCGCGTGGCGTGGCGCGAGTGAACAGGTGGTCGAACGTACGCGCCGAGGCGTCGCGTTCCGTCATCGTCTCGCCGAGGCCCCACGCCTTGCGCAACGTCGCGATCAGCGAGGTGTGGCGGTACTCCTCGTTGTAGACCGACCCGGGTTCGATCCACGGCGACACGAGGATGGCGGGCACGCGATAGCCGGAACGGTCGAATTTGAAGCCGAGTTCTCCCATTGGAGCGGATTGCTCGGGCGGCGGGACGGGGCCGGGGGGCACGTGGTCGTACGTGCCGCCCGGCTCATCCCAGCCGATCAGGAGGGCCGTGTTCCAGACGTTCGCGCCCGACTCCGACGTCGCGGACCGGTAGGCATTGAACACCCGCTCCAGGAATGCCTCACCGCCGAGGATCGACGACGGCGAGTCGAGTCCGGGCTCAACATTCGGGCCCAAGGCCCGACCGAAGGCCGGGTGGTAGTCGCCGTGGCCGGCGATGAAATTCGGCTCGATGAAGGAGAAGTCGGGCAGCCTCCCGGCAGCGGCGTCCTCTTCGAACCGGGTGAACGGCACGAAGTGGGTCGCCAGGCGGTCCTTCAGCCGGGAGTAGTGGATGACGCCGGTGAACGAGATCGGCATCGGCTCCATGACGTAGACCTTCCAGGTCCGGCCGTGTTGTTCCAGCCGCTCGAAGATCGTCTCGGCGGTGTTCAGCGTCAACCACTTACGGGCCGGGGCGTTGACCACCAGGCCCGAAGATGTCGCCGCGGTCCAGAACGACCGGTTCATGAACGTCTGCGACGGGACTTCGCAGAACCAGTGGTCGAAGACCCCGAATTCACGCGCGATCCCGCTGAGCACCGGCACCTGCTCGGGGGTGTAGCCCGACATGATCTGGGCGTACTCGTCGTACGTGGGCTGGCGGCCCATCTCGGCCGTGAACGTGCTGATGTAGTCAGTGACGAAGCCGTCCATCGTCGGCGTCGCGCCGGGCGCCGGCGCGTTCCACGGTGCAGTCACGCCGGGGCCGAGCTTGAACCGGTTGGCAACGTCGAGGACGTTGTACAGCTGAGTGTTGGTGTGGAACCACTCCTCGCCCGAGTCCGGATTGGGCGAGTCCATGTCGGTCGCCACCGTGTAGGGAACGGTCTTACGGTCGGCGCCGTGCTCGGCCCACTCGGGGATCGGGTTCCTCAGATCCTTGCCGATCACGCCGTCGAACGTCTTGCCATCTGCAGGGCCGTAGAGGCGACCAAGGAGGTTGTCCATGGAGCGGTTCTCGAACAGGACCACGACGATGTGATCGAGGGCCCGCCGGCGATCCCGGGCACTCATCTCAGCCGCCCGTCATGCGTCGAACCGAGCCGTGCAAGTCTCGTCATGGGAGGGGCCCATTCTTGCTACTGGACGAACGGAAGAGGAACGCTACCACGCCCCGCCCGGGGCGATCCCCGGCGTCGGCCGCTGCGGCGCTCGCCGAGCTCAGTCGCCGCGACGGGCCGGCGACGTCCGGATCGGGTCGGCCCGTTTGGCCATCCACATCGTGTGCTCGCGCGAGATCGCACCCTCGCCGTCCGTGACCAGGCGCTCGAGCGCGGCGTCCGTCGTGGCGCGCTGCCCGAGCGTGCGGATCGTGATCAGCTCCTGGTAGGCCATCGCGTAGGACTTGCTGAGCTCGTCGTGACGCCCAAGCTGCGTCCAGGCCGTCGCGGCCGTGGCCACCGCAGCGAACAGGCCGACCAGGCTCCCGAGCGACTGTTCGGTGTCGAAGATCGTCGTGACGGCGATGGCGGTTGCCACGACCTGGGCGATCAGGGACACCCAGAACCAGCGGCGGCCATGCCGTTGATTCGCCAGGGCCCGGCCCTTGTACCAGTTCGCCTGGTCAGCCAAGCGCTGGTCCAGGTACAGCTCTCGACGTTGGTCGAGCGGGAGCGCGCGGACGGCCCGCATCACGGCGGAGATCTGGCTGGGGTCTTCCGGCAGGACGTCGAGCGGCTGGGCGAGGTTGGGGCGGGCCTCCATGGCACTCATGACGTCCGTGGCAAAGACGTCGTCGGCCGTGTCGCCCTGATACGGCGGAATCCCCATCATGTAGCGCCACGTCTGGGTCTTGACCGTCTCGGCAACGGCCCGGCCGTCGAACCAGCGTTCATCGCTCGAGCTCTGCCGATTGACGAGCTTCATGGCGATGCCGGCGACGAGGCAGATCGCTGCGAGCGACGGGAAGATCGGCTTGGACTGCGTCACGAACGCACTGATGGCCCCGAACGTTGCCCCGGCGATGATGAACGCGAGCTCCGTCTGGACGAGGCGCCGATAGACCCGCTGCCCCGCCACGGAGCTGCTGTCCGCGACCTGGTAGAGCGCCGGATAGGCGTCGCGCGTGATCTTTGGCGCAGCGCTGACGGTCATGCCGCAGACGATACCGATCCGGCCGGTCCGGGTCGAGGGATTCGCGCGCCGCAGCGGATTGGCCTCCATCAACTGCGGGCCGTACCATCTGCGCCATGGCGGACCTGTTCATCAGCCACAGCCACCAGGATGTCGACTCGGCGCGGGACCTGCGGCTGCAGCTTCAGTCCGCCGGCTACACCTGCTGGGTCGCGCCCGACGACGTCACGGGGCCCGTGCCGTGGGCCGAGCAGATCCTCCATGCGATCGACGACTGCAAGGTCATGGTCGTGCTGATCAGCACGGCCGCAAACAATTCGAACCACGTCTCCAAGGAAGTCGGCCTGGCCGTGGAACGCGGCAAGGCACTCCTGCCGATTCGGGTCGAGGACGTGATGCCGGCCGGTTCGCTGCAGTACCTGCTGCAGCTGGTCCAGTGGATCGATGCGTTCCCGGGTCCCATGCAGGACCACCTGGAGCAGGTCCGTCGATTCGTGGCCGCGACGATCCCCGTCCCAGCGGCGGGATCCGCGGCGGCCGGGATCCGCGGCGCCGGCGCCGGTCTCCGGGGCGTCGACCGGACCCGTGACCCCGAACGCGAGCGATCGAGACGACGCCGGGCCCGGCCCCGTTCGAGGCCCCGCCCAGCCGCCGCGGCAGGTGCGGTGGCACCCCCAGGGTCCCCCGTGCCGCACGAGGCCGAGCCTCTAACTGCCGCCCCAGCTCCGCCGGCTCGCGGCACCCACGGTCGCGACCGAACCAGCGCGTTCCAGCACGCCGCCCGACGCTCCATCGACGTCCTCGTGGGGCAGCCGGCTCAGAAGCCACCGGCGGCGTCGATCCGCGTCGATGCCCGGTGGCCCTGGTCGGCCTGGCGGTCGTGGCGGTCGTCGTCCTCGCGGCGGTCAGTGGCTTCCCCTGGCAGAAACCGACGTTTTCGCTGCCTGTGCCGACTCCGGGGCCGACGACGGCCCGAATCCCGACCTCTCCCCCATCGCCAGACCCGACGGACGGAGCCAGGTTCACCTTGCCACCGTTGACCTTCCCGCCGGTCACCTTGCCACCATTCAGCCCTCCGCCCACGTCGGCCTTCCCCAATCCGGACCAGGCGGCGCTCCTCGCGCACATCCCGGCCGCGATCAGGTCGAGCTGTATCCCGGGCGACGCGCCCGACTTCGTCCGGGCATCCGCGATCGCGATCCTGGACTGCTATCCGAGCGTTTCGGCGGCTCCGGACTTCATCCGGTACGCGTCGTTCCCAACGCTTCAGGCCATGGACGCGATCTTCAACTCGGACGCGGCCTATGCCGGTTCCCGGGCTTCAGGGACATCCACCGACTGCAACTCGGGCATCGGCGGCCGCGGGACGTTCGGTCGCGACGGCGTCACCGTCGGCCAGCTGCTCTGCTACGTCGATCCGTCGGGTACCGCCTGGATCGACTGGACGTTCGAGCCGGCGCTGATCTGGAGTGACGCTCACCGCGGCGACGGCAACCTCGTGGCGCTCACCAGCTGGTGGAAGAGCGACACCAACCCGCTGCCCTGAAGGCTCGGGCGAGCAGCCCGACCCCGAACCGGCGCCGGCCGCCGGCGATTGACCTCCGAGCGTCAGCCCGCCGTCGGACTGCCGCTCGGCGCCGGCGATCCCTTCGGCGCAGGTCCGCCCGGACCCTTCGGATGACCTGGCCCCTTGCCCGGGCCCGCAGGCACGACGACGACCTGCGAGGCGGCGATCGAGCCGTCCGCGTTGCGCCGGCCCTGCGCGACGACGAAGGATCCGACCTTGACGTCAGCGAGGCTGGCGGCAGCGGCGCCCCTTCGGCCGTACTTCGTCGAGGCGTTGACGTCGATCACGATGCTGGTGCCGGCCTGGTCCTTGACGGTGATCGACGTTGCCGTCGTGGCCGTCACGGTCCCGGCGGCGATCGCGGGCTGGATCCGGATCGACGTCGCCGTGAACGTGCCGTCGCTCGCAATCGTGCCATCGATGTGGACCTGGGCGCCGGTGGTCAGCGCATCCACCGTGGCCGGCTGGCCGCCCAGCTGGTAGGTCGTCGAGCTCGTCAGGGTGATCGGCCTGGCCGAGCCATCGCGCTGGGTGATCGTGAGGATCGAGCCGGCAACCGACTTGACCGTGCCGTCCGCGGTCGGAGCGACGACCACGATGTCCGTGACCTTGTACGTGCCATCGGCGTTGCGAGTCTCGGCGAACCGGATCTGATCGCCGACCTTGAGGTCAGCCACGGTGATCGTCTTGTCGCCCTGCTGGATCGTGGCGCCGGTCGCATCGATCGTCCGGGTCCAGCCGTCGGCCGTGGCCAGCGACAGCTGCGAGCCGTCGATCTTCGTGATCGTGATCGCGCCAGACCGGGCGCCCGGGCCACCGAACCGACCAGCCCCACCAGGTCCCGCCGGCCCGCCCGGGCCAGGTCCACCGCCACGCCCGAAGGCAAACGGGGCAAAGCCCCGGCCCTGACCGTCAGGCCGGACCTTCTTCGGCGCCGGTGATCCGGAGGGGCTCGGGCTTGCGCCGGCGGCCACGATGACGTTGGCCGGCAGCCCGCCGGGATCGTCGGCCGGGTTGGTCGTCCGGCCCATGAACGCGAGGCCGATGAGGGCGATGGCGATCAGCAGTCCGAGCCAGACGACAGCGCTGAGCCACGGCCGGCGCGAGGTCGTCACGGGTTCCGGGCCGGTCAGCGTGGGAAGCGGCTGGGTCATCGAGGGCCTCCGGGGTGCGCGGGTGGGATCGGGTACCGCGAGATGAATTGAACCTGGCGGCTGGACGGAGCCTCGGCCCCCGAGGATACAGAGTGCAGATCGCATTGAGACCATTCTGGGAAGGCTTCGGTGACGGCCGTCAACGCAGATCCTCGACCGATCGTGAGGGGCTACCGATTGGGTCGGGCCCGTTTCGATTGCAGGTCGCGAAGGCGCTGGTCGCTGATCCCGAAGTGATGGGCGACCTCGTGGAAGACCGTCTCCTCCACGGCTCGCCCGCGAGCCACGGGATCGCGATACATCCGTTCGTGCGGCCCCCGGAAGATCGTGATCTTGTTCGGAAACGGTACGCCGTCGGCGCCCCAGGACGTCCGCGGCACGCCCGTGTAGAGGCCGAGGAGCGTTGAACCGGGTGGCGTCTGGCCGGGACCCGGCTCGTCATCCACGACGATCGCCACGGTGTACAGCTGGTCGGAGAACGGTGGCGGAATCTCGTCGATGGCCGCGTCGACGAGGCGGTTGAAGGCGACGGCGCCGGGATCGAACTGTTCGTCGGGAGGTTCGAAACCGCCGAAGCCACCCAACCCGTCGTCGCCGTCGTTGCGGGTGCCGTCGCTGCGGTCGTCGTCGGTCACGGGTGCCTCCGCCGGGATCCCGAGCCGATGATGGACGGGCGTCGAACGCAGCGTAGCGCAGGCTTCCGTCCCGCGGTCCGGGTCGCATGGGATACTCGAACCGATGGACGTGCCGACCCCTCCAGCCTTCGCGCGTGCCGACTCCGAGGCGGTCTGGCGACCCGGCCCGGACGTGCTCAACGATGCGCGCCTGGCCCAATTCGTCCGCGCGACAGGCGTCGGGTCGCTCGATGCCGTCCAGCGGCGCGCCGTCGCCGACCCGGGCTGGTTCTGGGCCGCCACCGCCGACGACCTCGGCGTGACCTGGCAGCGCCGGCCGACCGAGGTCCTGGACCTGTCCCGGGGCGTGCCGTTTGCCCGGTGGTGGCGTGGCGGCGCGTTCAACTATGCCGCCGCGGCCGTGGATCGCGACGAGGCGCCCGACCGGGAGGCCGTGATCTGGGAGGGCGAGGACGGGACGGTCAGGCGCCTGACGCGCGCGGAGCTCCGGAGCGCCGTCGATCGAGCCGCGGCGATGCTCGCCGGCGAGGGCGTCGGGCCGGGAACCCGGGTGGCGATCTACCTGCCGATGCTGCTCGAGACGGTCGTCGCCGTCCTGGCGCTGGGCAAGCTCCAGGCCGTCTACACGCCGATCTTCTCGGGCTACGCGGCACCGGCCGTGGCGAGCCGCCTGCGGGCCTTCGAGGCCAGCCACCTGATCACGGCCGACGGATTCCTGCGCCGGGGGGCGGTCATTCCGCTCAAGGCGACCGCGGACGATGCCCTGGCCGAGGCCCCGAGCGTCCGGCGGGTCCTGGTTGTGGAGCGAATCGGTGGCACGGTCGAACTGGATCGCCCGGCCGGGCGCGACCGGTGGTGGCACGAAGCCCTGGCGGCGGTCCCGGCCGACGTCCGCTGGTCCGCGGCCGAGACGGATCCCGAAACGCCCTACATGGTGATCTACACCTCCGGCACGACCGGCGCCCCGAAGGGCACCGTCCATGTCCACGGCGGCTTCCCGATCAAGGGCGCCCAGGACCTCGCCCACACCTTCGATCTCGGGGCCGGCGACACGCTCTTCTGGTTCACGGACCTCGGCTGGATGATGGGCCCCTGGGCGATCTCCGGATCGCAGCTCCTCGGCGCCCGCCTCGTGATCTACGAGGGCGCCCCGGATTCCCCTGGCCCGGATCGGATCTGGTCGATCGTCGAGCGCCATCGGGTGACGCATCTCGGAGTCAGCCCGACGCTCGTGCGGGCGCTGCTCGTCCACGGCATCGAACCCGTCCGGGACCACGACCTCTCGAGCCTGCGGGTCCTCGGTTCGACCGGCGAGCCGTGGAACCCCGACCCCTGGCTGTGGTACTTCCACGAAGTCGGCGGCGGCCGGCTGCCGATCGTCAACTACTCCGGCGGGACGGAGATCGCGGGTGGGATCGTCGGCTGCAACCTGCTGCGGCCGATTCGCGCCACGTCGTTCAACGGGCCGTGCCCCGGGATGGGCGTCGACGTCGTCGACCCGGCGGGCGCCAGCCTGCGCGGCGAGGTCGGCGAGCTCGTGATCCGGACGCCATGGCCGGGGATGACCCGGGGCTTCTGGGGCGCCGACGACGAGCGCTATCTCGAGACCTACTGGCGCCGGATGCCGGGCCTCTGGGTTCATGGCGACTGGGCCTACATCGACGCCGACGGCTACTGGTACCTGCTCGGCCGCAGCGACGACACGCTCAAGGTGGCCGGCAAGCGCGTCGGTCCGGCCGAGGTCGAGACGGCGGCCGTCTCGCACCCCCAGGTTGTCGAGGCCGCCGCGATCGGCCAGCCGGACGACGTGAAGGGCGAGACGATCGTCGTCCTCGCGGTTCTGCGGCCCGGCGTCGCCGGCGATCCGGCGCTCGAGCGGGCCATCTCCGACCTCGTCGTCCGGGACCTCGGCAAGACGTGCCGGCCCTCGGCCGTGGTTGCCGTGCCCGACCTGCCCCGGACGCGCAGCGGCAAGATCATGCGCCGGGTCGCCCGCGCGGCCTGGCTCGGCGTGGAGCCGGGCGATCTCTCGGCGCTCGAAAATCCTGCCGCGGTTGACGCCATTGCCGCGGTCAGCGCCGCCCGGGCGCAGCCGGGGGTGCGGTGACGGAGCGGGACGTGGATCGAACCGCCGATGCGCTGGAGATCGACGCGAGCGAACCGCCGACCGACGACGCGGTGCTGCCGAGCGGCGACGCGGTGCGGCCAGGCGAGGACACCGCGCCAACTGAGCCCGACCAGCCGGACCGATCCAGTGGCTTCCGTCTCCTCGACCTCGGCGACGGCCGCCAGCTCGCCCGCCTCGGCGATCTCGTCGTCGACCGCCCATTTCCGGCAGCCATGCAGGCCGTGCGGGATCCGGCGGCGTGGCTCCAGGCCGACCTGCGCTACGAGCGCGCCGGCCGGACCGATGGATCGTGGGTCTCGGCGGGGCCGTTGCCCGAGTCGTGGACCATGGCCCATGAAGGACTCGTCTTCGAGCTCCGGCCAACGCCATCGGGCCAGGTGGGCTTCTTCGCCGAACAGGTCGCCCCGTGGCGCTGGCTGCGAGGGGCGGTCGATCGGGCGACCCGAACGATGGGTCGCCAACCGGCGCTCCTCAATCTCTTCGCCTACACGGGCGGCAGCACCCTCGCCGCGGCGTCCCGCGGCGCGTCGGTGGCCCACGTGGACGCCGTCCGATCCGCGGTGGCCTGGGCGCGCCGCAACGCTGAGCACTCGGGCCTCGAACCGGCGCCGATCCGCTGGATCGTCGACGATGCCGCGGCGTTCGCCGAGCGCGAGCTGCGCCGTGGTCGGCGATTCGACGGGCTGATCCTCGACCCGCCGAGCTATGGCCATGGGCCCGGCGGCGAGCGGTGGGTGCTGTCGGAGCGGCTGCCGGAACTCCTCGACACGTGCCTCGCGCTGACACGCGGGGAGCCGAAGCTCGTGCTCGTGACGGCCCATAGCGAAGGCCTCACCGGAGACCAGCTGGGCGCCGAACTCGCCGATGCGTTCTGGCGGGCCGGCCTGGGGCGACTGGCGGGCACCATCGACGCCGAGCCGCTCATCCTGCGGGCCGCATCGGGCGCGTCCGCCCCGGGCGGCGTCGTGGCGCGCTGGGGCGCCTGATGGAACCGATCAGCAGCCGCCACAACCCGCGCCTGAAGGAGCTCGCGGGCCTCCGCGACCGGCGCGGCCGCGGGCGGAGTGGCCTGATCCTGATCGACGGGGCCCGCGAGATCGGCCGGGCCGTGGCCGCGGGCCTGCGGATCGAGCAGCTGGTCGTCTGCGAGGCGCTCTGCACGTCCGAGGAATGTCGGGACGTACAGGCGCAGGCCCTCTCGCGCCGGGTCCCGCGGCTCGACGTCACGGAGCGCGCGTTCGAGAGTCTGGCCTACGGCGATCGGAGCGACGGCCTGCTTGCCGTGGCCCAGCCTCCCTCGATCGAACTCGATGCCCTGGACCCGCCGGCCGCGCCCCTCCTGATCGTCGTGGAAGGAGTCGAGAAGCCGGGCAACCTGGGCGCAATTCTCCGTTCGGCCGATGGCGCCGGGGCGGACGCCCTGATCCTCGCCGATCCGGTCGTCGACCTCTTCAATCCGAACGTGATCCGGGCCAGTCTCGGCACGATCTTCACACTGCCCGTCGCCGCCGCGTCAACGCCCGACGTGATCGAGTGGCTGCGCCGCCGCCGGATCCGCCTCGTCACGGCCCGCGTCGAGGGCCCGGAGCTCTACACGGCGGCCGACCTGCGCGGTCCCCTGGCGATCGTGCTCGGCAGCGAGGCCCACGGCCTCACGGACTCGTGGAGCGGCCCCGACGTGAGCGCGGTCCATCTGCCGATGCTCGGCCATGCCGACAGCCTGAACGTGTCGGTGGCGGCGGCCGTGCTGCTCTACGAAGCTCGTCGCCAACGTGGCATTCCGGCGGAGCCTCGCGGCACGTAACGTATCCGGGCCATCATCCGACAGCGCAAGCGACGCGAACACACGGCGCGGTCCACCGGGCCGGCATCGTTCGAGGGGGTACGACTCGGGTGGATCGTTTCGACTTCGTGATCATCGGCGCCGGCGCGGGCGGTGAGGCGGCCGCCTACAAGGCTCGCGAGCGAGGCGCCAGCGTGGCCGTCGTCGAACGCGACCTGTTCGGTGGCTCCTGCGCGTTCTGGGCCTGCATTCCCTCCAAGTCGCTGCTCCATTCGGCGGCCATTCACGCGCTCGGCGGGGACTATCCCTGGTCGAAGGCGGCCGCCCGTCGCGACTACATGATCAACCGCGAGAATCGGCCGTACCCGGACGATTCCGGCCATCTCGCGGGCTTCGAGAAGGCCGGCGTGCGCGGCATTCGCGGCAATGCGCGAATCGCGGGGCCCGGCCGAGTCGACGTGACGACGGCCGAGGGCACCGAGCGGCTCGAAGCGACGACGATCATCGTCGCGGTGGGTTCGACCTCCAAGATGTCCGCCGATCGAGGGTCTCGAGGCCATCCATCCCTGGACGAACCGCGAGGCGACCTCGATCCAGGAGCTGCCGAAGTCGTTCCTCGTCCTGGGCGGCGGTCCGACGGGCGTCGAGCTCGCCCAGGTCTACGTGCGCTATGGCGTCCCGACGACCGTCGTCGAGCACAACGAACGGCTGCTGGCGCGTGACCACCCGCGCAACTCCGAGGCAGTCCAGGCGGGCCTGCGGCGCGACGGAGCCACGATCCGAAACGGGGTGCGAGCCATCCGGGCCCGAGCCGGCGGCGGGCCCGACGGGGCGCACGCCATCGACCTGGACGACGGCACGAGCGCCTTCGGCCACGCCGTCCTGCTCGCGACCGGTCGGGACTTCCCGCTCCACGGCCTCGGCCTCGAAACGCTCGGAATCGACGTTGCGCAGCGCGGCGCCATCCCGGCGGACGGCCGGTTGAAGCTCGCCGATGGGCTCTACGTCATCGGGGACCCGGCCGGGCCCGAGCTGCACACGCACATCGCCCATTACGAGGGCGAATTGGCGGTCCGGATGGCCCTCGGCGACCCGGTGAGACCCGACTACTCGGCCATCCCGCGGGCCACCTACACGGATCCCGAGGCGGCGTTCGTCGGCCTCAGCCTCGACCAGGCGATCGCCGCCGGCCGGGACGCGATCGAGTTCGTCGCGAACCTCGGGACGAGCGCCAAGGGCTACGCCGTCGAGGCCGAGGGCCACGTGACGATCACCGTCGATCGGGAGACCCGGACGCTCCTTGGCGTCGCGATCGCCGGACCCGGCGCCTCTGAGGCCATCCACGAGGCCGTGCTCGCGGTCAAGACGCGGACGCCCATCGCCGTGCTGGCCGACACGATCCACGCGTTCCCCACGACGGCCAGAGTGCTCGGCGGCCTGTTCCTGGAGGCGGAGCGCACGCTCGGCGGCGCCTGATCGAGGTTCAGCCGGCCTCGTGAACAACGGTGCCGTCGATCGCGACGAGCACCGGCCGCGCGTTCCACAGCGCTCCACCCGGTTCGACCGGCTCATCGATCGCAGCCGCCGGGATCACCACGAAGTCGGCCCGGCAACCGGGCGCCAATCGCCCGCGGTCGGACTCCCCCGCCACGCTGGCCGGCCCGATCGTCGCGGCACGCAGGGCCGTGGCGAGGTCGATCGCCTCGCGCGGTCCGAACGCTCGTGGATCGGTCCAGTCGGGTGCGCGACGGGTCACGGCGATCGCGAGGCCGGGCCACGGATCCGGCGGTTCGACCGGGGCGTCCGTCCCGAAGGCCACCGTCACGCCCGCCTCGAACAGGCTCCGCAGCAGGAACGCCCGCGTTTCAGCCCGCTCGCCCCAGGCCGCCCGGGCCTTCGCCATGTCCGACCGGAGGTGGATCGGCTGGATCGAGGCCGCGATCCGCGCGGCACCAAGACGCGCAAGGTCATCCGGATCGGCGAACTGGACATGTTCGACCCGCGCTGCGGGCCCGTCGGTCGGCGCCACCGGCTCCAGCGCATCGAGCGCCGCCCGCAGCGCCCCGTCGCCGATGGCGTGGATCTGGGGCACGATCCCGGCGGCCGTCGCCCGGCGCGCCAGGGCTGCGAGGTGGCCGGCCGGCGTGACGGCGATGCCGCGGTCCACCTTCGAACCCTCGTACGGCTCGAGAAGCAGCGCCGTCCGCGATCCGAGCGCCCCGTCGGCGAAGAGCTTCAGCCAGCCCATCCGCGCCCGGCTTCGCGGATCGCCACCCAGCGGCGCGCCGGTCCGCAGGCCCCGGTCAATGGCCAGGCCGAGGGCCGGTTCGCGCACCGAGACATGGACGCGAATCGCCAGATCGCCGCGGTCGGCGAGCGCCACCGTCGCCCCGAATCCGCCATCGAGCGTGCTGTCGGCAAGGAGATCGCCCGGGTCGTGAACGGCGACGATGCCGAGCGCTACCAAGCGCTGCGCATAAGCAGCGATCGCGGACTCCAGCTGCGCGCGACCTGGGACCGGAATCCGCGACACGACGGCCTGCACGGCCGTCTCCTGGAGGACGCCGGTCGAGCCCGCCCTGCGTGTCCCGCCGGAACGCTCCGCCTGCCGGGTCGGCCGTGGCGGCATCGAGGCCGGATTCGGCCAAGACCCGATCGCTCACCCACAGCGCATGGTGGTCGTGTGACCAGAGTGCGACGCGTCGACCCGGGGCCGCGGTCGCGAGGTCCGTGGCGGTCGGCCACGCGCTCCACCGGCCCGGGTCCCAGCCGCCGCCCTCCAGCCAGCGGTCCGGGTCGGACTGGGCACGTGACCTCTCCCCGATCAAGCGCAGCGCGTCGGGCAGCGTGGCCGACCCCTCGAGATCGATCCGCTCGGCCGCCAGGGCAGCGTCGGCGAGGTGGAGATGGGCATCGGTCAGGCCGGGCACGGCCACGGTCGCCGGGTCGAGGTCGAGCCGGCGGGTTCGGGGCCCGATCAGGCCATCCAGCGCCACCTTGGAGCCGGTCGCGACGACCTGCCCGCCGCGGACGGCCATGGCCTCCAGCCAGCCGAACCCGGACTCGCCGCCGAGTCCGGCAATGCGCCCCGTGACGAGCAGGTCCGCCGGCTCCGCCACCGGTCGGTCAGGCAGGATCGGCGAAGAGCGCCGTCAGCGCAGCTCGATCCAGGCCGGCGCCGATGCCCACGGCCAGCGCCACGCGCGCCTTCGGCCCAGAGAGATAGCCGGCCTGGATCGCCCCGGCGCGGACCCACTGGGCCCCGCCGCCGGGGAAGGCGTAGGCCGTGCCGGCCCGACCGGCGGCGCAACGGGTCGCCTCCACGACCGGGATGCCGGCCGCGATGGCGCGAGTGGCCGCCGCCAGCAGCTCGGCCGAAGTGTTGCCGGAGCCCGTGCCCTCGATGACGATGCCGCGCGCTCCGGCCGCTACCACGGCGTCGACGATCGACGCGTCCATGGAGACGACGGCCGTGATGAGCGGCACGGGCTCGGCGGCCTCCGTCGCCCCCGCGACCAGGCGGCGTCCGCTCCGCCGCCGCCCGAGGATCACCCGGCCGCCGCTGACCTCGCCGATCGGACCGAGGTTCAGGCTGTCGAACGTCGTCGGAGAGGTCGCATGGGTCTTCGTCACGTCGTCGGCGCCGTGGATCTGGCCGGTCATCACGACCACGCAGCCCCCTCCGCGCAGGGCCGGCTCGGCCGCCACCCGGACCGCATCGCGCAGGTTCGCCGGCCCGTCATACCCGTCGTCGCTCGCGGCGCGCATCGCCCCCGTCACGACGACCGGCTTCTGACCGCCGACGACGAGGTCGTAGAAGAAGCTCGTCTCCTCGATCGTGTCCGTGCCCTGGACGACGACCGCGCCGTCGATGGCCGGATCGCCGAGGGCCGTGCGCAGGAGGCCGGCGAGATCGAACAGCTGGCTGAAGCGGAAATGGCTCGCCGGCACGAGCCCGTAGTCGATCGCCACGACGTCGGCGATCTCACTGAGGCCCCGGGTCCGGGCCAGGATCGCGGCCCCATCGAGCGACGGAACGTGGCCGCCTCGTTCCGGATCGAGCTGCATGCTGATCGTCCCGCCCGTGAACAGGACGGCGACGCGGCTCACCGGTCGGCTCCGGCCTCGTGACTGGCCGGCGTGGCGGGAGGCAGCGTTGCCGCCGATGGCTCCGCCCCTGGTGACGCCGCCCCGGCGGCCGTGCCGACTGGCACGGGCCCCGCCTGGTCGTGCACCGGGTGCAGGGCCAGGGCCTCCTCGAAGAGGCTCTCGCCCGCCGGCGTGGCCATCACGACGTCCTCGACCCGCGCCCCTCCCGGCATGTGGATGTCGGACTGCAGGACGACGGCCATCGGATCGACCGGCGCCGGCCTTCTCGTGGACGGGTCGGCCCCGGTCGCAGATTCGGTCGCCCGAAGCGGACCCCTGGTGAGCACCGAGGCAATTCCCACGAGGAAGACGAAGACCCCGACGGCGAAGATCACCTTGGGCGTCCCGATCACGTCCGAGATGGGGCCGACGATGATGATCGGCAGGAAGCTCGCGACCGACACCAGCATGTTCAGGACGCCGAACACGCGGCCCCGGACCTCTTCGGGCAGATCCTCCTGGAGCTGGGTCTGGGACGGAATCGCGACGCTGGCGTAGGCGATGCCGGCAAGGAACGCAATCACGATCACGACGGCCAGCAGCGAGACGAGGTTCGAGACGCTGACCGGCCCATGGCCCTGCAGGAACTGGGTGATGGGACCCGCCACTGCCAGCAGGCCCAACAGGATGCCGAGCGAGATCGTGCCGGCCTCGATGACGCGCCGCCGCGGGAAGAGCTTGCCGTACACGTTGAGGGCGAGGATGCCCATGACGACGCCGAAACCGAGCGGCAGTACGACGACGACGAAATCCTTGGCGGCCAGGCCAAGGGCCGTCGACGCGAAGTCGGGCCCGAGGACCCCCAGAACGCCGATCAGCGAGGCGGTCGTCGCAAGGTAGATCAGCGACCAGGCGATATTCCGGTGAGCGCCGATGTAGTCCAGGCCCTCGCGCAACTGCCCGAACGTCGACGCAACGGCCCGCTCGGCGTCGCCGCCCGATTCCCGCAGGCCGCGATGCTCCGCCTCGAGCCGAGGTGGCGCCGCGGGCAGCGTGATGCAGAAGCCGGCCGCCACGAGGTACAGGATCGCCACCAGGAGGATCAGGGTCTGCGGTCCGGCGATCGTCACGACGAGTGGGCCAAGGAGCGCGAATCCCAGCGCGAATGCCGCATTCATCGTGATCGTGAACAGCCCGTTGGCGGACAGCAGCTGGTTCTTCGGAACGAGCTGCGGGATCATCGATGCCTCGGCCGGACCGAAGAACGTCGTGATCGTCGAGACGCTGATGTTCATCGCGTAGACGAGCCAGATCTGGTCGCTCGCGACGAAGATCACCCCGAAGCAGAGGGCCCGCAGGAGGTTCGTGCCGATGAGGATCTTCCGCCCGTCGTGGCGATCCACGTAGACGCCGGCCACGGCCGAGAACAGGACTGCCGGTACGAGGAAGGTCAGGAGCAGCGCGCTGACGGCCGAGTTGGACTTGGTCCCCGAGAAGATGATGACGGTCAGGCCGTAGATGACCATGTTGCCGCCGATCTGCGTGGCGGCCTGCGCCAGCCAGAGCAGCAGAAACGGTCGGTTCTTCAGGACGGACAGGCCACCTGATGGGGCCTCGACCGTCACGGCGGCGCCGGTCACGCTCGCCCCGGCGCCGGTTCAGGGCCCACGGCCGCGGTGATGGCCGGGTCGCCCCGCGACACGAATTCGACGAGGCGGCTCTCAAGCGTCCGCCGGGCCAGCAGGACATGGCGGCCGCAGCCCTGGCAGCGCAGGCCGATGTCGGCTCCGAGACGGTCGATGAGCCATTCGTGGCTGCCGCAGGGGTGCTGCCGGCGAAGACGGACGACGTCGCCAAGGAGCAGCACGAGCACGGGTCGTTGAGTCATTCGGCCGGTCAGCGTATCAAGCTTCGGCACGGGACGGACCGCTCCAGCGGCTCCGAGCGAGGGCCCGGCTCACCAGGGCGGGGCCGGCTGCCGGCGTGACGCGAAGATCAGGACGACCCCGATCACGGCCAGGACGAGGGCCAGGAGCCCGAGCAAGCCGGCCACGTCGCGACCGCTGGGACCCGTCGAGCCCGTGCTGACCGGCGCAACGACCACCCCGCTCGGAGCGGGGGTCGGCGCCGCCGACGTCCTGGCCACCGCCGATGCTGACGGCGACGCCGCCGGTCCGCCGGTCGGGGCGGCAGTTGGACCGGCAGATGCGGCCGGCGACGGCGACCCGGTGACCACGATCGACGCCGACGGTCCGGGACTGCCCGACGGATTCGGCGCCTGCGACTCGGGCGAGGCGGTCCAGCCCGAGGGCAGCGGCCCGATCGGCGCCGCCTGCGGACCGTACAGCTTGGGCGTGACGGCCTGCAGGTCCGTCATCCAGGCCGTATTGAACCCGGCCACGTCGACTCCCAGGGCCGTCTTGAAGGCCTCGTCGTCGGTGACCCCCTGGCTGTACGTCTTGATCAGCTTGATCAGCGCCGGCTGGCCGTACGTGCGGATCATGAAGTCCACGGAGGACACGCTCTCCGCATAGGCCAGGGCGAATTTCTCGTACGACGTCGGGAAGAAGCCGGCAATGCCCGGGAGCGGGATGAGCGTCCCGCCATGAGCCGCGGTCTGGACCATCTGGCGGTCGGAGTTGTCCAACCCCTGCGAGAGGTAGACGGCCAGTCCCTCGTTCAGCCAGCGCGGTGGGAAGTGGTACGGGTTCTTGACAGTGGTTGCAAAGACGAGGTGCGTCAGCTCGTGCGGCAGGACGACGCCGACCCACGAATCGTTGATCTGGTCCGGGGTGATGAGGGCGTACAGGGTCCGCAGCTCGGCGACGGCGAGGCCCCCGACGTTCTCGCGAGTGCCGGGGCCGAGGGCATCGTAGAACGCGCTCTGGCTGGCGTAGACGAAGAAGTCGACGGGTTCCGTTTCGGTGACCCCGAAAAGTGCCTCCGCCTTCGCGATGCCCGCCTCGGCGATCGCGAGCGCGCGCTGGCCGAACGCGGCGTCGCCCGTGTACCAGTGGACCCGCACCAGCGAGCCGCTGGCCGTCTGCCAGTCGAACCGCGTGTCCGCGTAGGTGACCGTGACGAGCGGGCCGAGGTGAACCTCGCCGGAAGTGTCGATGACTCGCCACTGGGCCGACAGGACGGTGTTCGGGTAGAGGTGGTCGGCGCCATCCTCCTGGCGGTAGTGCAGCGTCGTCGTGCCGAGCGGGCCGGTGACCGGCAACTCGGTGACCTGGGGCCCGGTGTTGCCCGGCTGCGTCACGAGGATCTCGATTCGCTTGACGGCCGCTCCCCCGCCGACGACCGGCTGGTCGAAATCGACCCCGGTGAGGTACGTCGAAGTGGCCTTCGGCTGGCCGAACGAGATCGTCGCCGCCGAGACGGGAGCCGCGAGCAGGCCCACCAGCAGGACGGCGACGGCCGAGATCGCCGCGAGGCGCGACACGACGCGGCCGGGACGGCGGCCGGCGGCCGGCCGCCGGCCGATCCCATCTGTCGGGCGCACCGGACGCTCCATGGCGGCCATTACTTCGACCACGAGAGGCCGGCGAATCGGATGATCCCGAGGCCGTTGTCCACGGCTCCGAGCAAGCCGGCGCGTGCAAGCGCGTAGCCCTCGCCATTGCTCGCCGGGACGACCGGGACCTGGTCCCGCACGATCGCCTGGGCCTGGTCGAAGGCGGCCGTGGCCTCGTCCGCCGTCGTAGCGGCCGCGGCGTCGGCGATGGCGGCATCGAAGCCGATGTTGCTCCAGCGGCCGTTGTTGTTCGTCTCGCCCGTGCCGAGCAGCAGACCGAGGAAGTCGTTCGCGCCCGGGTAGTCCGCGTTCCAGGTCAGCGACCACATCGCCGGCGGGTCCGCGGCGAGCAGCGGGAAGTAATCCTGGAAGTCCATCGTCTCGTAGTGGAGGGTGATCCCGAGGTTGGCCTTGATCTGGGCGACGATGGCGTCGTCCACGCTGCCGCCGCTGGAGACCAGGGTCACGTTCGGGAACCCGGCGCCGCCCGGGAAGCCGGCGTCCGCCAGCGCCGCCTTCGCCGCGGCCGGATCGTAGGCTGGCTGGAAGTTCGTCGCGGACCGGCCCGGAATGCCGGGCGGAACCATGCTCGTGGCGGGAACCTGGCTGGCGGGACCGGCCAGGAGCACGTCACGGCTCCAGTCGACGGCCATCGCAAACGCGCGGCGGACCCGGACGTCGTTGAACGGCGGCCGCGTCGTATCGAAGCCGTAGTACGTGGTCCCGAGCGACGGGACGAGCCGCAGCGAGGGGCCCAGCGTCGGGTCGTAGGAGATCCAGGAGGCGTCGTCGTCGCTGATGTAGGTGTAGTCGAGATTGCCCTTCTGGAACTCCTCCGCGGGACTCTTGCCGCCAAGGTCCGTGACGAGGTTGACGGTCCCGATCGCCGGTCGTCCGGCCCAGTAGCGGTCGTTGGCCACGAGAGTCAGGCTGCTGGAGTCCTCCGCCGAGAGGCGGTAGCCCCCGCTCGAGACGAACCCCGAGCCGGCCTTGAGCGCGTTCGGGTTGGCGCCGACACCGGGCGGCACGATCGCGAACGTGGTGCTGGCGATGATCGCCGGGAAGTCGGACGCCGGCCGGACGAGTCGGACCGTGACGTCGTCGCCGGTCGCACTCAGGCCCACCGCCGATGGGTCCGTGGTCCGGCCGGCGAGGTAGTCGGACACGCCGGTCACGCCGGTCATGAGCGAAGCCAACGGCGAAGGATGGGCCGGGTCGACCACGCGCAGCCAGCTGCGGACGACATCGGCGCCGTGAATCGGGCTGCCGTCGGAGAACTCGAGGTTCGGCCGAAGGTGGAAGACGAGCTCCAGCCCGTCGGCCGAGACGTCCCACGATTGTGCGAGCGCCGGCCGAACGGTCAGGCCCGGATCGAAGGCCGTCAGGCCCTCGAAGAGCTGGGCAATCACGATCGAGCTGCCGGTGTCGCCCTGCGCTGCGGGGTCGAGGGTGACGTACTTCCCGCCGAGGATCGTCACCTCGTCGCCGGACCCGGCCCCGGCCCCGGTCGTCGTCGTCGTGTCGTTGGGACCGGCCGACCAGGCCCCGGCGGCGACGCTCGCGACGATCATCGAGAGGACGATGCAGGGGACGGCCAGCCGGCCCGCGGTCCGCGCCGCAATCATCAGGGCAGGAACCACCAGTCCCAGGGCTGGACCTCGGGGCCGCGCCACGACAGCCGGTCGATTGGCTGCTCCGTCGGAATGATCGTCACCGGCCGGGCCAGACGGACGTAATCCTCGCGGACGAACCCGGCCAGCAGGGCAACGATGCAGATCCAGCGGCGCACCGGTGGAGTATACGGAAGGCGGGCCGTCGGCCCTGTCGGCTGGCCGGGCACCATTCTGGTTGCTCAAGAACAGGTTGCTCAAGGACGGCCCGCGCCGGGGGCGGCGAGGTCGGGGCGTCCGTTGAAGCGGTCGATGATCCGGTAGAGGTTGCGACGAGCAAGCCGCGCTCGTCCGTCTGCCACGCCGCCGCCGGTCGTGGAGCCAGTCGCTCCCTCCGCCGCGCCGACCGGCGCCTCGTGGTCAGCAGATTCGGCCCCCGGTCCGCGCATGACCACCGGCAGGTCGAGCGCGACCGCGCGCCGCGGCGGCTCGTCTCCCTCGGCGTCACGCAGGACGAGGCTCCACCAGGCGTCGAGATGGTCCGGCACCGAGAAATGCTCGTCGAGTGGACCACGCTCCGCGAAGTCGGCGCGACGGAAGGCCTGGAGCCGCCCGCGGATCGCCGTCACGTCACCCGCGGGAGCCGTCTCGAACCGCCGCAGGTCGCCGGACCGCAGGCCCCATGCCCCCGTCACCGCCACGGCCGGGTCCGCGAGCGCCGCCACCAGCGGCGTCACGAAGTCACCGAGGGCCTCGACGCCGGTCTCGAACACGACCGCGATGGGTGCCGCAACCCGCCGCAGTCCGACGTTCAGCGCGGCCGCCACACCGAGGCGGGCGCTGGTCCAGACGACGTCGATGACAGGCGAATCGAGGTCCGTGCCGGACGCGTGCTCCGCGGCCGTCCGCGACTCGAGGCCGCGCAGCACGGTCTCCTGTTCCGGGGCGGGATCGTTGGCGACGATGACGATCTGCAGGTCGGCCGGAGCCGTCGCAACGATCGAGGCGAGGCTGCGCTCCAGGCCGTCGGCGCGGTCCGTGGCGACCAGCACGATCGTCGCGACCCCGCTGGCGGCTTCCTCGAGGCGCGATGGGACGGACTGGCTCGAGCCGTACCGTGGCCGGCCATCGGCGACGACGTCCGGTGGGTGCGCCGGCGAGAGCCGATACGAGTGAGCCTGGTCCGTGACGATCCAGCCGGCCGCCTCGATCTCCGCGCGCAGGCGATCGGCCGTCGCCCAGTCGCGGGCTTCGCGAGCCGCCTGGCGGGCATCGCCGAGCGCGCGGATGGACTCGGGAATCGGTTCGCTGGACATCGGCGGAGGATACCGCGACCGGCCGCGTTGGCCATTTGGTCGCGCTCAGACTGCGGCGCCGCGCCGATTCTCGGGCCCATCGGGCCGCGACGAGGTCCTCTTCAGCCTCCATGACCGCCGGACGGCGGCCGCGGCCATCAGCCGGCGACGTCCGAGTACTGGCGGACCATCGGCGAGGCGACAGCCTCTTCCGCCTCCGCGTTGGTTTGCCGGACCCATGCCAGCAGGTCTCGGTTGATGACGACCGTCGCGGCGTCGCGGACCTCGAGGATGCCGCCCACGACGTACGCGATCGTGGCATCCGTCAGGGGCAGCATGACTCCGCGAGCCTCGAGACTCTGGATCGGTTCCATGCCCGGCGCGGCATTCAGCCGGCCAAGAACGTTGTACGGCCCGATCTGGGCCTGAACGCGGTGCGGGATCGTGATGATTCGCAGCGCCTTGGAGCCACGAGGGCCGGTGGCCTTGACCGCGTAGAGCTCGTCCCGCCGCAGTGAATACGTCGGCACGGTGACCTTGCGCCCATCGGCCAGGCTCTCCAGCGCAACGTCCGTCAACTCGATCGTGGCGACGCTGTTGAGCATGTCCGTGAGTCGCGGGGCAGTGAGCTCGATCTGCCCGGTGATGATGCAATCGGAGCAGTAGCCGACGAAGTCCAGGTGCATTCAGAAACCCCTTGGTGCGTGACCGCATTCTCACCGGGGTTTCACGGGGCCGCATGTCTCCAATGGTCACTGCGGACGCGTAACGAATAGGTCTGTGCACCGATACACCACCTGCAGGACCTGTTGCCCCGATGCCGTCATCCCGCGCTCCAAGCCGGTCGCGGGCCGATCCAGGTCCGTGGTCAGGGCGTGAGGATCGCCGACCAGGTCTCGCCGCACTGGGCGCCGATGCTCCACGGGGAGCCGACCGCGACGAGCCTGCCGTGCGTGACGGTCGCCTGCGAGACCATGTGGACGGTGGCGTCGCAGGCCGCGGTCGGGGGCGAGAAGCGCGACCAGTGGACGAGATCCGCGGAGCGCCAGGCCACCAGGACCGCGTCGTCGGCGGGCATGTCCCGATGCCCGATCGCCAGCCAGCCCGGGCCGAGTCGGACGATGGACACGATCGTATCGACCGTCCACTCCCCGGCACGCGGCATCGAGCTCACGTGGCGCCAGGTCAATCCATCGGGCGTGGACCAGACCCAGGTCGCGGTCTCACCGGCGTTGGCACCGGTCACGAGATAGCGACCGGACACCGCGCTGATGGACGGAGCGCGGGTGTAGACCCCGGTGACGCGCAGGCCCGACGGGACGGTGCCGTTGAGCCAGGTCCGGCCGGTGGTCGAGACCAGGACGCGCGCCCGGGATGGCGCCCGGCAGTCGTGCCCGATCGCGATGATCCGGGAGCTCGTCGCCGCGATGCTGCTGGGACAGAACGACGACACGCTGGCCTGGATGGGCGCCCCGACCCAGGAGCCCGACGCCCCCGTCGGCGAGAGCCACACCCGGGTGATCCTGCTGGTGCCGTTCTGCACGAAGGCGACGAAGCCCTGTGGTCCGGCGGCGAGCGTCACCTGCTGGATCGCGTGCGGGCCGGTCGTGGCGGGCGTCCAGGCTGCGCCGTCGGTCGAACTCCAGAAGCCGCCCGAGTAGGTGACGAACACGCCGCCGTGGGCCACGACCGTGCCGAACGCCGTCGGACCGGCCGGCACGAGGTGCTCCGTCCAGGAGACCCCGCCGTCGGACGACACCCAGCTCGCGGCCCTGCCGGCCGCAACGTCCGTCCCGGTCTCGACGATGCCCACGGCCCCGCCGGCGACGCCCCGAAGCTGCGTTGCCTCGTCGGGGCCGATGGTGCCGTTGCCGGCAAGCTGGTCGAACGACGTCCAGGTCAGGGTCTCGCCGCCGACGTAGGGCGTCACCTTCGTCGTGACGGGCGGCACGTAGTCGCCGCTGGCGGCGGCTGGGGTGACAGCGTGCGGCGCCGCGGCATCGACCTGGGCCGCCGTCCCGATCGGACTGCCGCCCAGCACGAAGGCGAAGGCGAGCCCGATGGCTGCGAGCGGTCGGCGGGTGGGAATGATTCGGAACCTCGGGTGGCAAGCTCGCGCGCGGTTGCGGCGACGATTGTACGGTTGGAGCCGGAATCCGGCCCCTGCCGCTCCTCGTCAGTCGACGAGGATCTTGCCAGGCACGCTGTTGAACTCGCCGCTGCCGGGAACGAACGGGTAGCGGTTCTTCGTCTCCTCGGTCAGGACGATGCCGAGGCCCGGCCCTTCCGGCGGCAGGACGCGGCCGTCCTTCATCGCGAAGTTGCCGCCGATGACCTCGCTGTGCAGGCCGGCGTAGGCAGGCGCGATCTCGAGCATCACGGTGTTCGGCGCGGCGAACCCGAAATGCAGGTTCTGCATGAAGCCGCCGCCGGACGCCCACGAATGCGTCGCGATCTTGTGGCCTCGGGCCTCCAGGAACGACGCGACCCGGAGCGATTCGAGGATGCCGCCCGTGAAGGCCGCGTCGGGCTGGCCGATGTCGAAGGCGTCCTGCTCGGCAAAGACGCGCCACTCGTAGGCGGCCGTGAGGCATTCGCCGCCGGCGATCGGCACGGAGGTCGTGCGGCACAGCTCGGCATAGCTCCAGGGGTCCGTGTAGTGGAGCGGCTCTTCGAAGAAGAAGAGGTCGTACGGTTCGACCGCCTTCATCACGGCCTGGGCGATCCCGAGATCCCAGGTCCGGTCGTTATTGCCCATGTGGCCGTCGAGCATGATGTTCACCTCGCGGCCCACGTGGTCGCGCAGGAACGAGACCTTGCGGCCCTCGAAATCCGCGGCCTCGGCCGGCCGCATCGGGATGTAGCCGATGGCCTGGCCGTCGGGCGTGACCTCGAGCGAGCCGGCGCCGACCTTGAAGCCCCGGAAGCCGAGCGAGAGGTAGTAGTCCACCTTGGCGGCGAGCTTCTCGATCGGGTAGTTGCTCGGGCCGCCGGTGGCGTAGGCCGGCAGCGACTCGTGCTTCCTGCCGCCGAGCAGCTCGTACACCGGGACGCCGTGCATCTTGCCCTTGAGGTCCCAGAGCGCCGCTTCGATACCGGTCAGCACGATCGCGCCGAGGCCGACGCGGCACCAGAAGTTGCCCGCGTGGTACATCCGATCCCAGAGCTCGGCGATGTTGTCGACGTTCTGGCCGACGAGGATCGGTTCGAAGAATTCGACGATGGAGGGCACGGCCTCGGGCAGGAAGTAGCCGGCATACGTCTCGCCGAGACCGATCAGCTCGGTGTCGGTGTGAATCTCGATGTAGGCGGCGCTGCGACGCTTGCGACTCTCGCGGATGTACGGGTCATTCGTGCTCGGCCCGGTCAGCAGGACCGTCTTGACGCCGGTGATCTTCATGCCACTCCCCTGCCCAGCCAGGCCGTGATCGGCCGCCGCCCATCGTATCGAGGGAGGCGGAGCACGGCGGACCCGATCCGCCCGACGCGGGTACGATCCCGGCATGACACGACGAACGATCGACGAACTCGGCGACCTGCTCGACCTGCCGTATTGCGCCGTCCTCTCGACGCATCGGGAGGATGGCAGCGTGCTGCTGTCGCCGGTCTGGCACGAATGGCGCGACGGCGGTTTCAACATCGGCGTCCCGAAGGGCGACATCAAGCTGCGGCACCTCGCCCGCGACCCGCGCGCCAGCGTCGTCGTCTTCGATCACGCCTGGCCGAGCCGTGGCTTCGAGGTGCGCGGCGTCGTCACGATCTCGGAGGACGAGCACGAGGAATTCTCGCGACGCCTCTCGATCCGCTACCTCGGCCAGGAAAAGGGCAACGAATACGCCGACGGCGTCAGGCCCGGGGTGCTGGTGCGGCTCGAGCCGGGCGTGATGCGGGCGTGGGACTTCGCCGACGAGATCCACGCCGATCCGGAGCTGCCACTGCCGGCGCTGCCTCGAACCTCCTGACCGGTCGTTCGGCCGGTGTGGGCAGGGTGTCCTCGGCGGCCCTCCCCCGCCTCACGGCAGGTTTCGCAACTCCCTGACGGTCCCGAGGGCGAGGCCGATCAGCGCCAGCAGCAGGCCGCTGCACGCGAGCGCGAGGGGCGCGCCAACGGCTGACGCGGCCGCCCCCAGGCCAAGGTGTCCGAACGGTCCGAATCCGATCGCGAAAAACCAGACACCCATCGCCGCGCCACGCTCCTGGTCCCCGACGGCCTGCTGGATCAGCGACTGACCGAGCGTGTCGAGCGCCGACGCGGCGCAGCCAACGAAGGCCAGCAGGATCAGCGAGAGCCCGAAGGCCGTGCTGATCGAGAACG
Organism: uncultured Chloroflexia bacterium; assembly: GCA_963716375.1. GTDB lineage: Bacteria > Chloroflexota > Limnocylindria > Limnocylindrales > CSP1-4 > VGPE01. Next base: position 1,658,505 of record OY970306.1, read on the forward strand.
CCACGAGGCCAAGGCCGAAGGCGACGGTCGCCCCGATCAGCAATCGGCCGCCGCGCCCGCCGAACCCGAGTCGCGCGAGCAGCAACAGGCCGATCACCCCACCGACCGCCCGGGCGGCGGACATCGCTCCAAGCCCACCGGCGTCCACGCCGAGGACGTCGCGCGCAAAGCTCGGATAGAGCGTGATGCTCGAGAAGCCGAGGATCTCGCCGACGATCACGACCAGCGCGATCAACCGGACGAGCCGATTGCGCAGGATCAGGGAGCGCGAGCGACTGGCGCTCGGCGACAGGCGTGGCGCGGGGGCCGCCGGGACCCGGATGCCGCGCTCTCCGAAGGCGAGCAGGATCGCCGCCAGGCCGGCCGGGATCGCCGCCAGCAGGAACGTCGGCGACGCACCTGCCTGCGCGAGCACGATGCCACCGATGACGGCGCCGACCGAGCCGAACAGCTGGCCGCCGAGATTCGAGAGGGCGATCGCGTTCGTCGCACCGGCGGAGCCGGCGAGGTCGAACGTGTAGGACTGGAACGCCGTCCCCCGCAGCGTGTCCGCGATCCCGAGCCCGAAGCTCAGGACGACGATCTCGAGCAGGCTGAGCCCGCTCATCTGGGCGAGGGCCGCGATGAACAGGAACGCGAGGCAGCCGGCGACCGAGACCGCGACCAGCGTCGTCCGGCGGTCGTGGCGATCGACGAGACCGCCGAGCGGCATCCCGAAGAGGAGCGCCGGCGTCAACCGCGCGGCGAAGGTCAGGCCGACGGCGAACGGCGAATCGGTGACCTGCAGCGTGATCCAGCTGATCGCGACGAGGCTGACGGACCAGCCGAACGCGCCGGCCGCGCCGCTGAACCAGAGCGCTGGGTAGCCGCGCACGCGAAATGCGGCCATCGTCGTCCCCGAGCGAATCGCGGTGATCGGGTTTCGGCGCCCGCCTGCTGTCACGGATCCCCCTGGTCGCGACGCCGTTGGCTCCACCCCTGCGAGCGTCGGCGGCCATTCTGCCCGAGCGCATGCGGTCTCATCGGCCGTGAGCCGCCGGTCCGCAAGCTGGCTAGGCTGGTGGGCATGCAGTCGCACGCGATGGCCATCTCGTTTCTCAGCGACTTCGGCACGCGTGATCCGTGGGTGGCCATCTGCAAGGGCGTGATCCATTCGATCGCACCCGACGCACCGATCCTGGATGTCAGCCACGACATCCCGGTCTTCGACATCCGCGCCGGAGCCCTCACGCTCGCCGAGGCGGTCCCGTGGCTGCCCGTGGGCGTTCACCTGGCCGTGGTTGATCCGGGCGTCGGGACGAGTCGGCTCGCCGTGGCCCTCGTCACCGGCCGGGGCGACGTGCTCGTCGGGCCCGACAACGGGCTGCTCCTCCCGGCGGCGGATGCGCTCGGCGGCATCGCCGTGGCCGTGGCGATCGTCGAGGCGAGCTACCGGTTGGCGGGCGCATCGGCCACGTTCCATGGTCGTGACGTGTTCGCACCTGCCGCCGCCCATCTTGCCGGAGGATTGACGCCGGCCAGGCTCGGAGTGCCCGTCGATCCGGCCGATCTCGTCCGCCTCGAGCTGCCGCGGCCTCTGGCGATCGGCGGCGCGCTCGCCACCGGTGTCCTGTTCTGCGACTCGTTCGGCAACGTCAAGCTGGCCGGCACCACCCGCGACCTCGCGCTGGCGGTCGGCGGGATCGTGCCGGGTGACGTCGTGGCGATCGCCCGGCCGTCGGCGGTGCCGCCCTCAGCGGAGGTGCGAGTGCCGTGGCTCCGGACGTTCGGCGACGTGGATCCCGGCGAGGCGCTCCTCTACGAGGATTCGCTCGGCCATCTCTGCCTCGCGATCCATCGCGGCAATGCCGCGGCCACGTTCGACCTGGCCGAGGACGAGCCGGTCATCCTGCGGCGGACCTGAGGTGCCTGCGCCGACCCCGCTGCTCGATCGCGTCCTGGCGGCCGCCCACGGCGCCCCGCCGGCCGTGGACGGTCTCGTCGAGGCTTTGCCGGCTCCGGCCGGGGTCGTGGCGGCGATCGTCGGGTTCACTGGCCATCACGTCGTGGCCGCGGATGTGCCGGCCGATTGGGTGGCGCGATACTGTGCGCCCTGGGACCTCGAGGCTCCGTTCGGCCCTCGGTTCGTGGCCGCTCTGGCGGAGCGCCTCGACGCGCGGGTTGGCTCGCTCGACCTGCTCCTCCTGGCGCAGAACCCGCGCAGAGATCTGCCGCCGATCGATCTTGTTCCAATGGATGCCGCCGCCGCGGGTGAGTGGCTTCGCGGCAGCCCGCACCCACGCCACGAGAGCCGCGTGTACCGATCCCCCGACGGCCTGGGCACCGTGGCCGTCGGCCGCGGGGTCGACGATCGCTGGGAGCTTTCCCTCAGCGTCGAGGAGGCGGGCCGCGGCAAGGGCATCGGGCGTCGGTTGGCCGCAGCGGCGAGACGGCTCGTCGATCCGACCGAGCCGGTCTTCGCGCAGGTCGCGCCCGGCAACGTCGCGTCGGTCCGGGCCGTGCTCGCCGCCGGCTATCGGCCGATCGGCGCCGAACTCCTCTTCCTGCCGGCGGCGGCCGCTACTTCGGCTTGATGATCGACGGTCCGAGCGCCTGCTTCAGGACGAACTGGCCGTCCGTCGCGGGATCGGTCAGGTTCGGCTGGGCGTTGTCGAGGACGATCGTCGGGATGAGGCGGACCTGGACGAGGCGCTTGCCGACGAAGGTCAGCATCGTCATGTAGCCCTCCTCGGTCTGGCGGCTCCAGTCCTGGCCGAACCAGAAGTTGCCCTGGCTCGCGATCGCCAGGTGATTGCCGGAGACGCCGCCGGGCGTGATCGTGAGGGCGCCCGCCCAGTGGAAGTCGGCCCCGATGACATGATCCGTGCCGGCCGCGAACATCTGGTTCCGCCAGGCCAGCTGCTGCGTGAGGAAGGCGGCCCGGTATTCGCTGGTGCTCCACTGCGGCAGGGCGATGACCACGTCCGCGGCCTTGCGCGTGGCGGCCGTGGCTGCCGTGATGTTCGCCGGGGTGAGGCTCGCGGTCCCGGCGTTGTTCGGCCCGGCGGGCGTCGACCCACCGGCGCCGTTGAGCGCATAGAACCCGAACTTGAGACCGCGCACGTCCACGATGGCCGGCTTCAGCGCCGCGGCCAGGTTGGCGCCGGCCCCGACGTGCTTGATCCCGGCCTTGTCGAAGTACTTGACGGTGTCGAGGAGGCCGCCGATGCCCGCGTTCGTCATGTGGTCCGAACCGATCGTGGCGACATCGAAGCCGCCCGTCTTCATCAGGGCCGCGACCTTCGGATCGACCGTGAAGACCGTCCCGTTGTCGTGCTGGACGAAATGGCTGGACATCGCGCATTCGAAGTCGCTGACGGCGATGTCGGCGTTCTGGATCAACGACTTGATGGCGCCCAGATTGCCGGTCCGCACGGCGTCGACCACGGTCCAGCCGAGGCGGCTGTCGAAGTGCGTACCGGTGTATCTGGCGGTGCCGGCGTTGAGGAGCCAGGGCCAGCCCTTGCCGAACGTGTTGGTCTGGCGGCTGACGCCCCGATCGGCGCAATTCACGCCCGTCGTGAGGATCACCCGCACGTTGTCGCTGTCGTAGGCGACCCAGTCGGCCTGCCAGCTGGCCGGTGTCCTGATCACCAGCGGGTAGGTCACGGCCCGCTGCGGGCCTTCACCGAACAGGTCGGCGCCGCCGAGCGGGACGACCTTCAGGCCCGGTCCGACCAGGCCCGGCGGGAGCAGCGCCACCTTCGTCGCGGTGCGCGGCAGCTGGCTCGTGAGGTGATCGGCAGCCACGCACGGCGCCCAGCCGGCCGTTGTCGTCTTGAGCGCGGCAGCGACCGCGGCCTCGGCGCCACAGGGCACGAGCGCTGTCTTCGCCTTCAGCCTGGCGACGAGCGACGAGGTCGAGATCGAGTTGAGCTTGTAGTTGTCGAAGCCGGTGACCACGGCCAGTGGCGCCGTCCCGGCGGCCGGTGCGTTGGGCGCCGTCGAGGCGGCCGCCGCAGGTGCGGCCGACGTCCCGCCACTCGCCGAGGGGGCCCTGGAGCCGGCCGTCGGGATGGGCGCCGATGCCCCGCCGACGAGTCCGACGCCGGTCAGCGGGGCTCCGCTGGCCGATCCATTCGGGGGCTTCTTCGGGCCCTCGTCGCCGCACGCCGCCACGAACACGACCAGCACGACGACCAGCAGGGCGAGCGCCCGCTGGGAGGGCAACCGCGTCGCGCGCGGCAAGCCAGTCGATGGATGCATGCCCGGAGCATACCCGAGGGCGGGACAGGCCCGGCTGCGACCGGTCCTGCCGGGTGCCGGCTGGCGATGATGAGCTCCACGGGACCAGCGCCGGCCGGCGACCGGCAGTGACACGTGCCGCGACAGCTGTCCGGCCGCTACAGCCGCCCGGCCTCGATCACGCGCTGGAGGAACTGCCTCGTCCGTTCCTCGGTCGGGTGCTGGAGGATCGCGGCCGGGGGGCCCGACTCGAGGATCCGGCCCGCGTCGAGAAAGCAGACCCGGTTCGCCACGTCGCGCGCAAAGCCCATCTCGTGCGTGGCGATCACCATCGTCATCCCGCTGCGTGCCAGGTCCCGAATGACGTTCAGGACCTCCGCGACGAGCTCCGGGTCGAGAGCGCTCGTGATCTCGTCGAGCAGCAGCAGCTCGGGCTGCATCGCCAGTGCCCGGACGATGGCCACGCGCTGCTGCTGGCCACCGGACAGGCGGTCGGGATATTCCGCGGCTTTGTCCGCGAGGCCGAAACGCTCGAGCAGCTCCTTCGCCTGGGAGTCCGCGTCGGCGGCCCTGCGGCCAAGGACCTTGCGCGGCGCGAGCGTCACGTTGTCGATGACGGACATGTGCGGGAACAGGTTGTAGGCCTGGAAGACGATCCCGATCCGTCGCCGGATCCGGTTGACGTCGACGTTCGGGGCCGTGATGTCGATACCGTCGACAACGATCCGGCCGTCGTCGATCGGTTCGATCAGGTTGATGCACCGCAGCAACGTGGACTTGCCCGACCCGGACGCACCGATGAGGCAGACCACCTCGTGCTCGGCGACGGCCAGATCGATTCCCTTGAGGACCTCGAGCGACCCGAACGACTTGTGGAGGCCGGTGATCTCGAGGATCGTGCGGCCGGGCGTCGGGCCCGAGGCATCGGCGGTGCGCGGTTGCGCGTCCGTCATCACGCCGCCCGCGTCGCGAGCTGCCGGCGCCGATCGCGGGCGATCAGCTCATCCGTGACCCGCGCGAGCGGGATCGTGATGATCAGGAACAGGATCGCCGTGACGAGGTACGGCGTGAAGTTGAACGTTGCGGCACTGTCGATCTGGGCCTCGCGAAAGACCTCGACGACTCCGATCAGCGAGACCAGGGCGGTGTCCTTCTGGAGGCCGATGAAGTCGTTCAGCAGTGGCGGCGTGACCCGCCGGATCGCCTGCGGGGCGATGACAAATCGCAGCGCCTGGAGATGGCTGAGTCCGAGCGACCGCGCCGCTGCGTCCTGGCTCGGATGGATCGACTGGATGCCGGCCCGGTAGACCTCGGCGACGTAGGCCGAATACACGAGGGTCAATGACACGACGCCCCAGAAGAATGGTTCGTTCGGCACGCCCGGCAGGCGCAGTGCCGGAATGCCGAAGCCAAGCATGTAGATGACGAGGATGCTCGGCAGCCCGCGAAACACGTCCGTGTAGACGAGCGCCATGCCCCGCAGCGGGAAGAAGACTGGCCCGGGCAGGCTCCGCATCACCGCGATGACCAGCCCGAAGGGCAGGATCAGGACTTCGGCGACGAGAAAGAGCTGGATGTTGACGACGATCGCCTGGACCTGGCGGGGCCAGGACGCGGCGAAGACCTCCGGGTTGAGGAACGCCTTCTGGAATTCGGGCCAGCCGGGCGAATTGACGACGATCCAGGCGAGACCGCCGAAGACGACAATCGTGCTGACCAGCGCGATGAGAATCGAGCGCCGACCGGCGGGACCGCCGAGGAAGCCCCCGTTGCGCCTGCGCCGCCGGGCGCTTGACGTACCTGCGCCTGCCGGCGCGCTACCGGACGGAGTGGCCGACCCGCCCGGAGTGCCCGCGACCGGAACCGGCGGCTGGTTCAACCCGTTCGACGCGCCGGGCAGTCGTCGCCGCGGCCCAGGCTCGTTGCGCTCGCGGGCGACGGCTGCATGCTGGCCCTATGGCTTGAGAACGGGTGCGTTCCCCTGCGAATCGATGTACTGGCTGCGGATGCCGGCGAGCGTCCCATCGGCCTTGAGGGCGGCGATGGCCACGTTGACGCAGGCCGTCAGCGAGTTGCCCTTGTTCAGCAGGACCGAGAAGTGTTCGGGCGCCCCGACAACCGGCAGCGAGCCGACGATCACGCCGTTGTCAAGCTGGGCACCGGTCATGTAGAAGCCGGTCGCGAGGTCGGCGACGATGGCGTCGATCTGGCCCGCCTTGAGCGCCGCGATCGCCGCGTCGTTGTCGTTGTAGACCGACGGCGCCTTGTCGGGCTTGATCGTGTCCGTGATGTACGCGTAGCTCGTGGTGCCGACCTGGGCCCCGAGGCGGAACGGCTTGAGCTCGGCCACGGACGTGGCCTTGGCGATGCCGTTGGACGCGACCGAGACGACGGCCTGGTTGTCGTCGAAGTAGCCGTCGCTGAGGTCGACGGCCTGGGCGCGGGCGTCGCTGTAGGAAACCTGGTTGAGGTCGATGTCGAAGGCCTTCGGACCCGGCTGGATCGCGTTGTTGAACGGTTCCACGACCCAGACCACCTGGTCCTTGGTGAACCCGAGCTTGCCGGCGATCGCGTACGCCGTGGCGCTCTCGTAGCCCTTGCCGCTGGCCGGGTCGCTGACCTGCCAGGTCGAGCCCGCTGCCGGATCGCCACCGAACCAGGGCGGGAACGCCGGGTTGTCCGTACCGATGGTGAGCTTGCCGGCGGTGATCAGGTTGAGACTGGCCGGCGCGCAGGCCGCCGCCGTCGGAGCTGCGGTGGGAGCGGCCGTGGGCGCCGCGGTCGGGCTGGGCGTTGCCGCAGCGGAACAGGCGCCAGCGAGGAAGGCTGCCGCTGCCCCGAACATCACCACGCGAGTTGCCAGCCGCACGATCGAACCCCTCTGCTGATAGCCCGTTGCCGAAGCCCGAGTGTAGCGGAGGCCGTGCGGCTGCGCGACGATGACGGCTGCCGCGTCGCCACCGTCGGCGCGGGGCCCCGATCTGGCGCCACCGTCGGCGCGGGGCCGATTGGCGCCACCGTCGGCGCGGGGCCCCGATTTGGCGCCGCTGGCGGCGCTGGCCCTCAGCCGACGCTCACCTCGACCCGGTCGTGGCCGCGGGCGCCGTCCGGAGCGGGTGGCGTTCGATCGGCCGTCTGGACGTCGCCCGTCCCATCCGTTGCGCGAACCTCGATCGTGTGATCGCCGGCGGTTGCCTGCCAAAGCAGCGACCACTGGACCCAGGTGGCCCTGGAGATCGCCCGGCTCATGACCGCCTGCTGCCAGTCGCCGCCGTCGATGCTGACCTCGACCCTGGACACGCCGCGATCCGGCGCCCACGCGAGGCCGGCGACCTGGACCGGCCCAACCGGCAACCGCGAGCCATACGCCGGCAGGTCGATGCGCGACTGCGTCAGGATCGGGCCCGTCTTGGACCAGCCGAGGTTGATCCAGTAGGCGTTGAACGCCTCCCAGGTCGTCAGTTCGATCTGCGCCAGCCATTTCGTGGCGGAGACGTAGCCGTAGAGCCCCGGCACGATCAGGCGCGCGGGGTAGCCATGAGCGGCCGGGAGGGGCTTGCCGTTCATGCCGACTGCGATCATCGGTTCGCGGGACGGATCGAGCGCCCAGCTCGTCGGGAAGCCGACCGTGAACCCATCGACAGACCGCCCGACGATCTGGGTCGCGCCGTCCTTGATGCCGGCATTGGCAAGGACTTCCTTGAGCTTCACCCCGGTCCAGAGGGTGTTGCCGACGAGATTGCCGCCGACCTCGTTGCTGACGCACTGGATCGTCACGTACTGCTCGAAGAGCGGCATCGCCAGCAGGTCGTTGTACGAGAAGACGAGCGGATGCTCGACCATGCCGTCCACTTTGAGACTCCACGTCGAGGCGTCGACGCTCGGCACGAGAAGCGCCGTGTCGATGCGATAGAACTGGTCGTTCGGGACGACGAGCGGCGTCAGGCCCGGCAGCGAAATCGACTGCTCGGGGGTCAGGGGCGCCACGGCCTGGGCGGGCTTCGGCAGGCCCGAAGCGGCAGCGGGCACGTCCGAGGGGTGCTGCTTGTCGAGGAGCAGCCGGCCGACTGCGCCAGCCCCGGCCGACACGGCGACGAGCGTGGCGCTCGTGATCATGAACCGGCGCCGGCTCCAGTTGGGCATCGTGGCGACCGGCGGCGCGACCCGGTTCCGGGAACCGCCCGAGGCGAGGGTCCCCGTCGTCGCCGATCCGGCAACCGCCAGGCCGCTGCCGTTCAGGAGATAGGACAGGACGGCCAGCGCGACCCCGACGGCCGTGGCGGCGCCGACCACGGCCGGCAGGAGCGGGGCGAGCAGGACGGTCACGGCCGAGAAGAGTGCCACCGCGCCAAAGCCCACGAAGATCGCAGCGCCGGTGCTGAACCTGCGAGCGGCGAGAACTCCGGCCACGGCCGCGATGGCGAGAGCCACGATCACGACCGCAACATTCAGGGCGAGTTTGTCGTTTGTGCCGAAGAGACTGACCATCACGTCCTTCGCCCCGGGGGGCTGGAGCGCGATGACCAGCGAGCCGATGGCGACGACCATCGAGGGAACACCGGGAACGAGGCCGGCCACCAGCTCGGAGGCGGCGATCGCCGCGGCGGCCGCGACGACACCGCTGATCGCGCCGGTCAGCGCCCGCGGACTGATCCGGGGACCCTTTCGAACGGCTGCGTCCGAGGTGGCGGCGGTTGACGTTGACATGGACTACTCCGGGGCGGACTCGCGTGCGCTCACCATCGTCGGCGCCCGTGACGATCGGATGACACGGATACGCACCGCATCGCGGCCCGGTTCACAGGTCGCCTGACCAGACCCCGAGCACTTTGGTCGGGAACGTGGCCTCCCGCTCGAACGAGAGCCCGATCTTGGCCGCCACCCGTTGCGAGGCGAGATTTCGTCGATCGATCAACGCGACGAGCCGCCGCAGGCCGGCCACCTCACGGGCGAAGTCGCGGCTTGCCGCCGCGGCCTCCGTGGCCAGGCCCCGGCCCTGGAACGGGGTCCGGATGTGGTAGCCGACCTCGATCTCGGCCGTCCCTTCGACGACCTGCGGCGTGAGGCCGCATTCGCCGACGAATTCGCCTGTCTCCCGAAGTCGGAGGAGCCAGAGCCCGAGGCCGACGTCCCGGTAGGTCCGCCGGTTGCGCTCGATCCAGTCCAGCGCCTCGTCCCGCGTATACGGCCGCGGGTAGACCCACATGACGACCGGATCGCCGAGCAGGCCGGCCATGTCGTCGAGGTCGGCGGGCGTCATCTCGTGGAACTCGAGCCGGGACGTCGGGGGTGGGACGGACATGCCGAGATCGTAGCCGAGGGAGCGCTGGACGACGCCCGACCGTCGGCAGCACCGCGATGGCGCCGCGCCGGCCGCCTGGAGATCCCGCCGACCCGACTGCTCGGCATGGGCCCATCGGGGGATGGCGGCCGGGCCATCGGTCACCCACGTTTCGTCCATGCACCTGACTGCGCGGTCGCGCGCTGCCCAGCAGCCGCACTCGCTCGCCGCCGTCGGCCAGCTCACGTCGTTGCGCGTGGACGCGCGGGCCCAGGTCCTGGCAGCGAGCTTCGCGATCGTGGTCGTCCTGATCGCGATGGTCATCCTGAACGTGGGCGGCCTCGCCGCGGTTTGGGAGAACGGCCACTGGACGGTCGCGGCGATCGGCGCCACGGTGGCGGCCGCCATCGGCGCGCGCCAGGCCACCGGTCTCGATCGGACGCTTCGGCGCTCGGCAACCGTGGCCCTGGCGATGGTCACCGTGGGCACCATCGCCTGGGATCTGTCTGTCTGGCTCGACAGCGATCTCCTCGTCAGCGTCGCCGATGCGTTCTGGCTCGGCTCGCTGGTTCCCCTGGGCTTCGGCCTCCGCAGTGCCATCCGCGACCGCTTCAGCCTGGTCGATCGGCACACGGCCTATCTCGACAGCCTGATCGTCTTCGCGGCGGTCCTCGGCGCGGTGCTCGTCGTGGTCGGGCCAGCGGCGATGGCCGAGCCGGGCGTGCCAGGATTCCTGCTCATCGCGTATCCGACGGTCCTCGTCGCCGCGATCGGCGCGATGGTCATCGTCGCGGCCAACCTCCAGCTCGGTGCCCGACCGGTCGGGACGAGCGCGATGCTGATCGGCTTCGGGATCCTCGTGGTCGCGCAGGCGATGTGGACCATGGCGCCCGAGGGCTCGCTGAATGGCAGCGCGGACGTCGGAACGGTTCCGAACACGTTGTGGTCGCTCGCGATCCTGGTGCTCGGGGTCGGTGGCGCCACGATTTCCCATCGCGAATTCGAGGAGCGCGGCCGGCGAAGGTTCGCCTTGCTGCTACAGGACGGCCTGCCGGTCGCCGCCCTGGCCATTGCCGCGTTCCTGATGCTGTCCGGTCCGGAGATCGTCGAGAACCAGACGCTGACTGAGGCTCTCGAGTTCTGCGTCGCGATCGTCGTCGCGATCACCGCAGTCCGCCAATGGCTGCTGCTGGCCGATCGGTCCCGCTCGGTCGCCGCGCTCCAGCTCGCCAACGACGAGATGGATGCGGCACGGCGCGAGGCCGCCAGTGCCGCCGCACTGGCGCGTTCGGTCGCCGAGCAGCGACGACGAGCCCTCGACGCCGGCCGGCTGCTCCTGCTGCATGATGACTTCACCCACGCCCTGACGAGCGTCCTGGGGCTGGTGATCCCGGAAGGCGCGATCGGCCTCATCAGCGAGATCCGCCCATCGACAGCGGATCTGACCGTCCTCGCGGCCGCCGGCCCCGGATCCCAGTCCCTGGCGGATCGCGTCGTGAGTCCCGCCAGGCTCGCGATCCTCGGCCCGCCCGGCGACCCGGAGCCGATCGCCAGTGCCTACAGCTCGTCCGGACGGGCCCTGCCGCCAGCCGTGGCCCGGGTCGCCTACGCGTTCAACTGGGCGGTGCCGACGGCAGGCGCCACGATCACCGTCCCGCTGCGCTCCAGCGGTGGCCATGCCCTCGGCTACCTCTCGGTCGTCGAGGTCGCCCGCGAGCACATCCTCGACGCGACCTATATCGACTTCGTCTCCCTCGTCGCCAACCAGTTGGGTGTTGCGCTCCAGAACCGCCTCCTCGTCGAACAGCTTCGGGCGCAGCTCGAGGAACGCACGGTCATGCAGGACCGGCTCGTCCAGGCCTCCAAGCTCGCCGCGCTCGGCGTGCTCGCAGCGGGCGTCGCCCACGAGGTGAACAACCCGCTCACGGGGGTGCTCGGTTACAGCGACCTCCTGCTCGAACAGGGCGTGGAGGACGACGAGATTCGCGAAGGATTGACGGTCATCCGGGCCGAGGCGCTGCGTGCCCGCGACATCGTCCGGGCCATGCTGGACTTCGCCCGCCCGCGTCCCCTGGAGCGACGGCCCGTCGATCTCGGGGCGCTGGTCACCTCGACGGTCGCGCTCATGCGCTTCCAGGGCACCCGCCCGGGTGTCCGGATCGTCGTCGAGCACGAACTGCTGCCCCCGGTCGAGGTCGATGAGACCGTGGTCCGCCAGGTCCTCCTCAACCTGCTCAACAACGCGATGCAGGCGATGCCCGAACGCGGCCGGATCACCGTCAGTACGCGGCGTCGCGCTGACAACGCCGTCATCGCCGTGGCCGACGACGGCGTCGGCATGACGGACGATGTTCGGCACCGGATCTTCGATCCATTCTTCACGACTCGTGGCTCCGAGAACGGCCACGGCCTCGGGCTGTCGGTGAGCCTGGGCCTGATCGAAGCCCACGGCGGCACGATCCAGGTCGAGAGCGAGCCGAACCATGGCACCCGGGTCGAGGTGTCGCTGCCGCTGCAGCACGCCGACACCCCTGCCCGCCGGGATCGACCCGACCGCGTGGACCACCTTGCCGATCGAATCCCGGCCGGAGTGACCAGCGCGTCGTAGACTCAGGGCCCATGACCACGCTCGAGTCGTCCCCCGCCGGCGAGACGGCCTTCCACGATGCCGCGATGCGCGCGGCCGAGCTGTGGCGCGACCGTGATCTGGCGACGTTCGTCAACGCCAACGTCCGCGAGCTCGGCGCGGGCAGTGCCACGGACTGGGGCCTCGGCGGAGGGGGCCGCGCATCCCGCCGACCGCCGATCTCGCTGGCAGGTGGAATCCCCGACGCGGCGACGCAACCGAAAGAGGCGCTCCTCGCCGCGATGGCTCGCGCGCTCGACACGGCAGACGACGCCCCGCTCGTCTATGGCGGCGCGCGCGGCTACGAGCCACTCCGCGAGGCGATCGCCCGGACGTTCGCCCGCGACCAGAGCCCGATCCCGGGCGCCGATCAGTTCCTCCTGACCAACGGGGCTGCCGGCGCCATCGATCTTGTCTGTGCCGCCCTGCTCGATCCGGGCGACGTCGTCATCAGCGAGGTCCCGACCTTCACGGGCTCGCTTCGGACCATCCGCGGCCACCAGGCCGAGATCGTCGGGATCCACATGGATGCCGAAGGGATTCGACTCGACGACCTGGAGGCGGCCATCGCCCGCCTCCGGCGCGAGGGTCGGACGGTGAAGTTCATCTACACGATCCCGACCTTCCAGAATCCCACGGGCCTCGATATGTCCCTGCGGCGCCGCGGCGACCTGGTCCAACTGGCCGCCGAGAACGGCATCCTGATCCTCGAGGACACGGCCTACGCCGAGCTCTACTTCGGCGACGAACGACGGCCCTCGCTGCATGCGATCGCCGGCGGCCGCGGGGTGATCACGGCGGGAACCTTCTCCAAGGTCATCGCCACGGGCCTGCGGGTCGGCTGGGTCCAGGCGCCGGCCGAACTCGCCGCGGCGATGCTGCCCGCCCGCTTCGACATGGGCAACAGCCCTCTGCTCCACCGGATGCTGCACCAGTACCTCGTCAGCGGCGACTTCGCCGAGCATGTTGGAGCGATGCGCGCGCTGTACCGGCGCAAGGCCGAGGCACTCGCCGGGGCCCTTCGCGACGGGCCGGCTTCACCCTTTGAGTTCGCGATGCCCGACGGCGGCTTCTTCCTCTGGCTACATCTTCGCGATGGCCTGCGGGGCCGTGACGTGCAGGCGGCCGCCTTCGAGGAGGGCGTGATCTTCCCCGCCGGCGGAGCGTTCTACCCGGACGGCGATCCGGGCGCCGACGGCGAATCGATCCGGCTTGCCTATTCGTGGACGTCCGAGAACGACCTGGTCGAGGGTGCCGGACGGCTCATCGAAGCCTGCCGGCAGGTTGCCGGATCGCGGTAGGAGCGCAGCGGCCGACGGTACCGCCGCGAAGTCACATGCGACGTCTGCTCGCGCTTGCTCTCGTCATCGTGGTCGGTTCGGCATGCACCGCGGCGCCGGGCGGCACCGGCGGCTTTGCGTCATCCCCGACGATTCCGGTCGGCGCGGCCCCTGGTTCCTCGGGCCTGGCCGAGGCGCCGTCGGCGGCCCAGACGCCGTCGTCCTCGACGACCACGGCCTGGTCCCCGCCGCCCGTGCCGACGGTCGCCGGTCGTGACGTGTACACGGTCAGCCGGGCCATCGCGGAGCGGGATGCCGGGACGCTCGGGAACAGGGCAATCGCCCTCGGCGGGTACTGGAGCGCCAGCGGCGCTGCCTGGTCCTGCCCGTATCCGGGCCGCGAACCGGCCGATCTCGAGCTGTACTGCATGGACGGCAGCTATGGGATCACGGAGCGGTACGAGTCGATCATGGACGTGATCACCAACGGCAACGCGACGACCTTCCGTGGCACCAGCGGGCCGCATCTGTCGCCGTGGATCCCCACCGATCTCCAGGAGCGTCTCTCGAGCTGGTCGCGGACACCGCCCGTGCCGATCGTCGTTCTCGGCCATTTCAACGACAGCCGGGCAGCCGAGTGCGTCGCGGATGCCCGCCAGACCTGCCGCGATCGGTTCGTCATCGAGTCGATCCTGGCCTACGACCCGGCGTCGGCCCCGCCGGCGACGCCGAGTCCCGCTCCGACACCATTCCCGTCACCCGCGCCAAGCGGCCTGTTCGATGCGACGCAATGCGCCGGCGACGTCCCCTACTCCTTCATCGGCTGGACCACCACCGACACCCTCCATTCGAGCCTGGCGTTCGACGGTCATGTCTGGGCCGTGGTCACCCGCGACATCGTGCCGACCGGCATCTGGAACGAGCTGCCGAGCAGTCCGGGCCACTTCAACCTGCCGATGGGCCGGCGGGTCTGCGTCGGTCTCGAGATCCAGCCCGGGGGCATGGAGGCCGGGGTTGTTCTCGGCACCGGGTATCGACAGTGGGATGACGGGCGGCGCACGACCGCGGACGACTACGGACCGGGCTCGGGGGACCCGACCTTACCTGCAGCAACGTCCTTCCCGGCCCTTCCGTCGCCCGTCCCCGTCAAGATGCATGGCGCGGGATTGCCCGACGCCTCCATGACGATCCGCGACTGGAGCAGCGAACTGCTGTCGGCGCGTCCGGCAACCGCCGCCGAACTCGCGATCCCGGGCTCCAGGACCGGACCCGAGCAGACCGGCGCCGCCGCAGTCCTGCCGTCCGATCCCAGGTCGGTGCTCATCGTCTGGGCGGAATGCGGTTCGGACACGTCGGGCATCGTCGTCATCACGAAGGATCGCCAGACGGTCCTGCTGATGGCGCGCTCGCGCCTCGACTGTCAGCAGCCCGGCGCGCGACGTGGCGCGGTCCTGACGTTCGGCACCGATGTGCCGGATGCCATCCATGCGATCGCCGGTCTCCCGCTCCCGTAGCGGTCCTGGCGAGCCGTCCACGAGACGGCCCGCCGGTAGGCCCTAGAATCGGCGGATGAAGAAGATCGGCTTCCTGTCGTTCGGACACTGGTCGGCGTCGCCCTACTCCCAGGTCCTGTCGGGCGCGGACGCGCTCATCCAGTCCATCGAGCTCGCCGAGGCGGTCGAGGACCTGGGCGCCGACGGTGCCTACTTCCGCGTCCACCACTTCGCCCAGCAACTCGCGTCGCCGTTCCCGCTGCTGGCGGCGATCGGCGCCCGGACAAAGCGCATCGAGATCGGGACGGCCGTCATCGACATGCGCTATGAGAATCCGCTGTACATGGTCGAGGATGCCGGCGCCGCCGACCTGATCTCGGGTGGCCGGCTGCAGCTCGGAATCAGCCGCGGATCGCCCGAGCAGGTCATCGATGGCTTCCGATACTTCGGCTACGTTCCGCCCGACGGCGGGACCGACGCCGACATGGCCCGCCAGCACGCCGAGGTCTTCCTCCAGGCGCTGTCCGGCGCCGGGTTCGCCCAGCCCAACCCTCGTCCGATGTTCCCGAATCCGCCCGGTTTGCTTCGCCCCGAGCCGCATTCGCCGGGCTTGCGAGACCGGATCTGGTGGGGCGCCGGATCGCGCGCGACCGCGGTATGGACTGGGCAGCAGGGCCTGAACCTGATGTCGTCGACGCTGCTGACCGAGGACGCCGGCATGCCCTTCCACGAGCTCCAGGCCGAGCAGATCCGGCTGTTCCGCGAGGCGTGGACTGCAGCCGGGCACCAGCGCGAGCCGCGGGTATCGGTCAGTCGCAGCATCTTCGCGCTGGTCGACGACCGCGACCGCGCCTACTTCGGGCGCGGCAACGAGGGGTCGGACAAGGTCGGCTACCTCGATGCGCAGACCAGGGCGACCTTCGGGCGCTCGTACGCCGCTGAGCCCGACGTCCTCGTCAGGGAACTCGCCGGCGACACCGCCATCCAGGCGGCGGACACGCTCCTGCTGACGGTCCCGAACCAGCTCGGCGTCGAGTACAACGCCCACGCGATCGAGAGCATCCTGAGATACGTCGCCCCGGAGCTCGGCTGGCGCTAGCCGCCCCGTCGCTGCCGCGTCGAGACCGGCAAAAGAGCGGGGTCATACAGGGCCAGCTCATCGTCTGTCGGTGGCTGGAAGATGCCTCGATACCGCTCCATGTGACTCTCGGTGATGGCGATGCCGCCGGCCGCGTGACGAGACACGACCCGCCTCACCAACTCCTCGTAGGGCGCATCGAGGAAACGGAGTTCGACCGCTACGCCGAGCGATCGCGCGGCCTCGCGCTTCTCGTCGCGCTCCGAGCGAGCCCAGAAGCCCCACTCGAGGACAACAGAGGTGCCCAGCACGAGGAGTCGCTGGGCGAGTTCCCAGAATTCGGCTTCGAGCCTGGCCTGGAAGGCCTCGTCGAACGGATCAATGTCCAACGCTGACTCCCACTCATCCGGGTTGAGCCGCACCGCGCCATAGGCGTCGGCAAGCTCGCGCGCCAGCGTCGTCTTGCCCGATGCGGGCAAGCCGCACAGCAACACCAGCCTCGGTTGCAGCCTGTCGCCCGCCGTCATACCGGCGCTCCTTAGGTCGGGGGCCCGCCTGTCAGGGCGACAACCCAGCCAACGACGGCCAGGGGTACCGGGTCCCGGGTTCGATCAGATTGACGGCCCGGGCGCGGCCGTTCGAACATGTTCTCGGTGGTGGCGCCCCCGGACGGACTCGAACCGCCGACGCATGCCTTAGGACGGCATCGCTCTATCCACTGAGCTACGGGGGCGTGGACCCCGATGGTACCGCGCGGTCGAGTCGGTCCCGACGGCGCCGGGCCCGACAGGGCTCTTACGGCCCTCGAAACCGGGCCGGACGGACACCTCGTCTAGAATGGCCGCGATGAACGAGAGCGGGCCCGTCACGCCCCCGAACGCGTCGATTCCCCAGGTCATCCTTTACAGCCGGCAGAACTGCGGCCTGTGCGAGGAGGCGCTCGACATCCTCACGAAGCTCATCGCCGAGCGCGCCGCCAGCGGCCGCGTCGTCCCGGAACTCGTCGAACGTGACATCTCCACGAACGATGCCTGGGATCGCGCCTACTTCGCGACGATTCCCGTCGTTGAGGTCAACGGGCGACAGCTGGAACTCGCGACGAGCGCAACGCGCCTGCGGGCCCTGCTCTCGTCGCTCGACGGGCCGGCGCCCGCCCATTCTTGACCAACCGATGGGCCCGGTCATCTTCCTGAGCGTGGCGCACCCGACTGGTGCGGCCGCGGCCCAGGCCTTTGCCTCAAGCACGGACAACCTGAGCTTTGCCGTGGCCGTTGCCGCCGGCCTGATCAGCTTCCTCTCGCCGTGCGTGCTGCCGCTCGTTCCGGCCTATGTCGGCCAGCTGACAGCCGTCGCCGTCGCATCCCAGGCCGCGGGCGGACAACCCTCGCGCTGGCTGGCGTTCCGGCACGCGCTCGCCTACGTCGCAGGCTTCGGCCTGATCTTCACGCTGCTCGGCTTGACGGCGACGTTCGCCGCTGGGCCCCTCGTCGACTACCTGCCGCTGCTTCGCCAGGTCGGGGCCATCATCCTGATCATCCTCGGCTTGAGCCTCGCCGGGCTGCTGCCGATCGGCGCCCTCCAGCGGGTCTGGCGGCCGCTCAACGCTGGAGCAGCGAGCTCGGTCGCCGGAATGACCGGGACGGTGGCCCTGGCGGGACCGAGCTCGCCCGGTCGAATTGACCGGCTCGGGGGCCGGATGGTCGGCTCGCGCGGTGGCTGGCTCGCATCGTTCGGGCTCGGGGCGATCTTCGCGATCGGTTGGACGCCATGTATCGGCACGATCCTCGGCGGCATCCTCGGGCTCGCCGCCACGACCGGCACCGCGTTTCAGGGTGCGATCCTGCTGATCGGCTACACGCTGGGGCTCGGAATCCCGTTCCTGATCGTCGGCGTGCTGTACGACCGGGCACCCGTGATGCTCCGGCCACTGACGGCCCACGGCGGCCTCGTCTCGTTCATTGGCGGGATGCTGGTGGTGGCGATCGGCGTGATGATGCTGTTCGACTGGCTCTCGCTGCTGCCGCGCTATTTCCAGTTCAACACGGCGGTCTGAGTGACGGATCCACTCGACCCCGAGGCGGTGCCGCCGGCGCCGGAGATTGACGGCGTGACCGAGGCGACCGAATCGGCCGGCGAGTCCGCCGGCGCCACGGCGAACCCGGCCGCGAAGCCGCCGACGCCAACCTTCGTCCACAAGGTGCCCCGCAAGGGCCTGATCGGCCCGTTCGGCGGCCGTCAGATCGCGGGCGGCTTGCTCATCGTCGCCCTCGTCGCCGTCGGGCTGGCGGCCGTCACGGCGCCGATCGGCTCGGCGCGCACGAGCACCCAGCCGAATCCCAAGCCGACGCCCTACCGGATCGGTCCGGTTGCCGAAGGCCTGCACGTCGGCGACCAGGCGCCGGAGCTTTCGACGACGCGATCGGACGGCACGACCTTCCAGTTGACCGATCTTCACGGCAAGCCCGTGCGCCTGGCCGACCTGCGCGGCAAGGCCGTCTGGGTCAACTTCTGGGCCAGCTGGTGCCCGCCCTGCCAGGCCGAAACACCGGTCCTGCGGCAGATGGACGAGGCGTACGGAACACGGGGTCTCGAGATCGTCGGGATCAGCGTCCAGGAATCGAGCGCGGCCGACGTGGCGGCCTATGCCCAGAAGTACGACCTCGGTTACACGATCGCGGCCGACCTCGCCGGCGACATCTTCCATCTGTACAAGGTCTACGCCCTGCCGACGCAGTTCTTCATCGACACGAGCGGCCGGATCGCGGCCGTCGTCCAGGGGCCGATGGACCAGGCGGACGCGAGCGCCCAGATCGAGGCGATCCTGCCGAAACCCTGAGGCTCAGCCGCGGCCGGCACCCCAATGCGGCGCCGCGCGGCTTCGGCCCTCAGATCGATTCGTAGCGGAAGCGGTCCCGATCGCGGACGAGTCGACCGATCGGATGCACTCGCTCGTGGGAGAGCGCAACGGTCCAGTCTTCGTCGGCCGCCCGGGCGAACAGCGAGCCCTTGATCTCGACCGAATCGAGCGGGAAGTCGTCGAAGGCCGTGACCCAGCGCGGATTGGCGCTCCACGGCCGCATGCACAGGTCGCCGAAGAAGGCCAGGGTCCGGTTGGTGCCCCGCACCACGACCCCCTGGTGACCGAACGAATGGCCACCGGTCGGGATCACGGTCACGCCCGGTAGCAGCTCGCGTTCGCCGTCGGCGGCGCCCTCCTCGCCCCACGCCCTCACCAGCTCGAGCTCGGGCTGGTCGTAGCTCGGCGACGATCCGGCTGTTGTCGTCGAGCGCGATCTGCCATTCGGCCCGCTGGGCCACGATCGAAGCGCGCGGGAAGGCGCGCGACCCGTCCGCAAGCAGCAATCCGCCGGCATGATCGAAATGGAGGTGGCTCATCGCCACGACGTCCACGCTGGCCGGATCGAAGCCGGCCGCGCGCATCGCCGGCACGATCGGATCGCCCTCGACCTTGCGCATGTCGCGCACCTTGTCCGTGATCCGCTCGCCGATGCCCGTCTCGACGAGGACGCGCCCGGCCGGCGTCTCGACCAGGAGGCAGTTGAGCGCCTGCTCGAGGCGGTGCTCGGCGTCGATCTCGTCGGCCGTCAGCCGATCCCAGACGATCCGCGGCACGGGCCCGAACAGCGCCCCGGCATCCGAACGGAACGTGCCGGCCTGGATCAGCCCGACGCGCGTTCCGCCGCCGAGGTCGAGCGCCCAGTCCACCGCGTCGTTCATCACCACCGGGGTCCCGCTGCCGCTGCTCGAGTGTCCGTCAGGACTTGGTCTTGCTGGACGACTTGGGCTTGTCGGGCGCCGGCCGGCCCGCGGCGAAGTCGCGGTGGAAGGCCGAGGCCGTCGGTTCGGACTGGCCCTGGTACTTGGAGCCCAGACCGGCGGAACCGTACGGCCGCTCGACCGGGCTCGACATCTTGAAGAACGAGATCTGGCCGATCCGCATCCCGAAATAGAGCGCGATCGGCAGGTTCGCGACGTTCGAGAGCTCGAGCGTCAGGTTGCCCTTCCAGCCCGGATCCACGTAGCCCGCGGTCGAGTGGATCAGCAGCCCGAGGCGCCCGAGCGACGACTTGCCCTCGAGCCGGGCCACGAGATCCACCGGCAGCTCGACCCATTCGAGCGTCTGGCCGAGCACGAATTCACCCGGGTGGAGGATGAAGGGCTCGTCGTCCTCGACCTGGAGCATCTCGGTCAGGTCGGGCTGCGGATCGCGGACGTCGATGAAGGCGTAGCGGTTGTTGCGGAAGACGCGGAACCGCCGATCGAGGTGCAGATCGACGGACGACGGCTGGAGGTCCCGCGGGTCGTACGGATCGATCCGGACGCGGCCGGATTCGAGCTCGGTGCGGATGTCGCGATCGGACAGGACGCTCAACGACGGGTCATTCCGCTGCGCCGCCTACGAATCGGTCGGACTGTGCGTCGCGCGTTCGGCATAGACCCGGTCCACCTCGCGCTTGAGATCCTCGAGGTCCTCGTAGCTCTGGTAGACGCTGGCGAAGCGGATGTAGGCGATCTGGTCGATCCGGCGAAGCTTCTCCATGGCCAGCGCCCCGACGCGCGACGACGGAATTTCGCCGGAACCGGCGGCCCGCAATTCCGCTTCGATCTCGTCGGCGGCCTGCTCGGCCATGCCGTCGGGGACGGGTCGTCGCGTGAGCGCCTTGCGCAGGCCCGCGGCCAGCTTGTCGCGGTCGAATTCCTGGCGCGTCCCGTCTCGCTTCAGAATGACGAGCCGGGCGGCCTCGAGGCGCTCGTAGGTCGTGAACCTCGTGCTGCAGGACGAGCACTCGCGGCGGCGGCGAATCGTCGCTGCGTCGTCCAGGTCGCGCGAGTCGACGACCCGCGAATCAGGTCCCCCGCATTGCGGACAGCGCATCCGTCTCCTGCTCCTGCAACCACTAGCCCTTGTGGTGTGGGCACAGGATACCACCATATCCAGTGGTCAAGCGGCGTCAGCTGCGGCCGGCGCCCTTGGTGCCGGGGCTCTTGCGGCCGGTCAGCCAGCGCGTCTCGTCGACCGGCCGGGATGCGGCGATGTCGGCCGCGTGACGGGCGATCGCATCGCGCGAATGGAGGACGTTGAGGTAGCCGCGCTTGATCGCGGTCTGGGCCTCGCTGAAACGGTGGCCGTGGTCGGCCGACATCATGATCGAGCAGCCGTATTCGACCATCTCGAGCGCCCGGTCCGCCCGGTCGAGCTCGGCGAGGAGCTCGGCCTTCGGCGTGGCGATGACCGGCGGGCCGGTCAGCGCGCGGGCCTCCCCCTCGTACGCGAGGAGCGCCGCCATCGTCGTATCGAGCGACGCGGAGATCGTGTCGACCTCAACCTGCTGGCGCCGGACGGCGTCGATCTGGCTGACGATCGCGGCGAGCGTCGCGTCGATTCGGCCGGCGAGGTCCTTGACCGACGATCGGAAGGCCGAGGTTTCCTTTTGCTCGGCGAGGAGGATCCCGATCCGTCGCAGCAGGACCGCAAACACGACGAACAGCGCCACGAACAGCAGGATCGGCACGACCAGCGTGAATGGCACGATGCCTGCCTCCCCCTCAGCCGCGCCGGGCGCGGAGCTCGGCCAGGAGGGCCGTGCCCACATCGAAGAGGTCGCCGACGACGTAGAGATCCGCATCCTGGGCCAGTGGCGCATCCGGATCGCGGTTGACGGCCACGATCGTCTCGGCCGTCTGCATCCCGACCTTGTGCTGGATCGCACCGGAGATGCCGAGCGCGAGGTACAGGGCCGGTTTGACGATCTTGCCGGTCTGGCCGATCTGGTGCGAGTAGTTGATCCAGCCGGCATCGACGGCCGCACGCGTCGCGCCGACGGACCCGCCGAGCGCGTCGGCGAGCTGCTGGACGAGCACGAAGCCCTCTGGTCCGGCCACGCCGCGGCCGCCCGCGACGATGATCCGGGCCTCCTCGATCGGGGCCGCCGCGCTGCTCTCACTCGTGCGATCCACGACGCGGACGACCGGCAGCGTGACCGACGGCGTGATCGCGGAAGGCTCCACGACCCCGGGCGCGGCAGCGGCTTCGGCCGTCACGGCGTTCGTTCGGACGGTGACGATCCCCCGATCGCCGGTGAAGCCACTCGTCGTGAAGAGACGGCCACCGAAGATGCTGAGGTCGACCGTCGGGCCGGCGTCGGTCCAGGACGCGTCCATCGCGTTGGCCAGGACGCCCCAGCCGAGCAGCGCCGAGAGGGCACCCGCCAGGTCCCGGCCGTCCGGCGAGGCTCCGAGCAGGACATAGGCCGGCTCGTCGCGGGCCACCAGCGCGGCCAGGTAGGCGGCCATGACGGCGGCGACGGGCCGCTCGGCGGTCTCGGGCGCGTCCACCGCGAGGACGCGAGGGACGAACGTGGCGAGTTCCGTGGCGGCCGCAGTGAGTGCGGGTTCGGCCGCAACGACGACCCCGGTCACGGCCCGTCCGGACTGGTCGCCGAGTCGCCGGGCAAGCGTCGCGACTTCGCCGCTGACCCGCGCCAGCTGGCCGTTCTGAATCTCGCCGACGACCCAGATCTCGCCGGCCATCAGATCAGCCTCCGTTCGACGAGGAAGTCGGCGATCTGGCGGGCGGCCTCGGGGGCCGGTTCGCGGACGACGCGCGTGGCGGCACGCGCGGCGGGCGTCCGGACGTCGAGCACCCGTGTCGTGGCGACGGCGCCCCCGACGGCCTCGGGTGCGAGCCCGACCTCGGCGAGGGACCTGCTCACGATCTCGCGGGACCGCGCGGCCATGATCCCCTTCAGCGATGGGTAGCGCGGCTCGCCGAGCGCCTGGGTGGCCACGACCAGTGCCGGCAGCGGCGCCTCCAGCACGTCGTGGCCCGTCGGGCTCAGGCGATGGACGCGGATCTGGCCGTCCCCGGGTTCGATGCGCGCGGCGGCCGAGAGGTACGGCAGGCCGAGCAGCGCGGCGACGCCGGCTGCCACGATCCCCGCTCCCCCGTCGGAGGTGTCGGAACCGGCCAGGACCAGGTCGAACTGGAGCTGCGCCAGCGCCGCGGCCAGCACCCGGGTCGTGGAGAGCGTGTCGGAACCCGCCAGTGCCGGATCCGTGACCAGGATCCCGCGATTGGCGCCCATCGCGAGGGCCTTGCGCATCGTTTCGGGGGCGGCGGCCGGCGCCATCGTCAGCAGCGTGACCTCGCCACCCACGGCTTCGACGAGCTTCAGGGCCGCCTCGAGCGCGTATTCGTCGTTGGCGTTGACGACGGCCGGCGTGGTCCGGTCCACTCGCTGGTCGGGCCCCAGCCGCTCCTGGCCGGTGGTATCGGGGACCGGCTTCAGCAACACGACGATCTGCACGAACGAATCTCCAGTGCCGGACAGGAACGTGGCAACCGTCGATCGTCAGCCGATGGGCCGGCGGCGATCAGTTCCGCCGCACGAACCCGTCAGGAACGGGGTCGTAACAGCGACCGGGCGATCACGAGGCGTTGGATCTGCTGCGTGCCTTCATAGAGCTGGGTGATCTTGGCGTCCCGCATCATGCGCTCGACCGGAAAGTCTTCGATATAGCCATATCCGCCCAGCACCTGGACGGCATCTGTCGTCACCCGCATGGCAGCGTCGCCGGCCACGAGTTTACACAGCGCCGCCCAGCGGGCCGCGTCCGGCGAGCCCGCGTCGATCTCGGCGCAGGCCCGGTAGGTCAGCGCCCGGGCCGCTTCGACTGCCGCGTCCATGTCGGCGAGCAGCGCCTGGATCATCTGGAGCTCGCCGATCGGCTTGTCGAACTGGCGGCGCTCTCCCGCGTACCGCGTCGCCACGTCCAGGGCGCCCTGGGCGATCCCGAGCGCCTGGGCGGCGATCCCCGGGCGCGATCGCTCGAACGTGCGCATGGCGAGCGAGAAGCCTTCGCCCTCCTCGCCGATCCGGTTGGCCGCCGGGACGCGCAGGCCGTCGAACGTCAGCTCGGCCGTGGGCGAGCCGCGGATGCCCATCTTGTGCTCGAGCCGGGCGACCGCGAACCCCGGCCGGTTCGTCTCGACGAGGAAGCACGACATCCGGCGATGGCGCGCGGCTTCCGGGTTCGTCACGGCGAAGACGATCACGAAATCGGCTACGCTGGCATGGCTGATGAACCGCTTCGAGCCGTCGATGACGTAGTCGTCGCCGTCCCGGACCGCTCGGGTTGTCGTGGCCGACGGATCCGAGCCGGCCGAGGCTTCGGTCAGGGCAAAGGCGATCAGCTTCCGGCCCGCCGCGAGATCGGGCAGCCACTGCTGCTTCTGCTCGGCCGTGCCGGCCATCATGATCGGCAGCGAGCTGAGCTCATGCACGGCCAGCATCAGGCCCGATGTCGCGCAGGCGTGGCTGATCGCCTCGATCGCGAGGCAGACCGTCAGCAGATCCGCGCCGATGCCGCCGTACTCCTCCGGGAACGGCAGCGCCAGGATGTCGTGGCTGGCCAGCAGCTCCTTGACGTCCCACGGGAACTCGGCCGTCCGATCGATCTCCGCGGCACGTGGCTCGATCTTCTCGTCCGCCAGGGTCCGCACCGCGTCGCGGAGCAGGATCTGTTCCTCGGTCAGGCGGAAGGCGGCCGATGCGTCAGGCACGACTCGATGCTAGCAGCCGTCGGCGAGCGTGACGACCAGGCGAGGGCCGGGGCGAGGCGGCCACCCGCGGCCCAGCGAGTGCCGGAGAGGCTCGAGGCGAGGCGGCCACCCGCGGTCCGCCGGGCGTCTATCGGCCGAGCGCGTAGGCGGCCAGCCCGCGGGGCGACGCCGCCCCTTCGATCAGTCCCGTGTCAGGGTCGAACCGGACGGCGCAGACCTGGCCGGAGGCCCAATCGTCGGTCACGTGCACGTCGTGGCCGAGCGCCCGAAGGTCATCGATGACAGCGCCCGGAATCCGGCCCTCAGCGACGAGCCGCTGCGGATGCGTCTCGTGCGGCCAGAACGAGCTCGGGAAGTGCTCCGTGTGCACGAGCGGCGCGTCGATCGCCTCCTGGAGGTCCATCCCGAACTCCACGACGTTGAGGAAGAACTGGAGTGTCCACTGGTCCTGCTGATCGCCACCCGGCGTGCCGAAGACGAGGTGCGGCCGGCCGTTCCTGGTCACCAGCGACGGCGTCAGGGTCGTACGGGGCCGCTTGCCGGGCGCCAGGGCGTTGGGATGGCCGGGCGTCAGGTTGAAGACCTGGCCACGTGTCCCGAGCGGAAAGCCGAGGCCCGGAATCACGGGCGACGATTCGAGCCAGCCGCCGCTCGGCGTCGCGCTGAAGAGATTGCCCTCGGCGTCGACGACGTCGACGTGCGTGGTATCGCCCGCGGTGAGCGCCGGACCGCCGCCACGGTAGGCCAGGGCCGCGGCCGCCACGTCGCCCGGACGGAACTCGGCCGATGCGTGCGCCGGATCGATGAGCCCACGGCGCTCGGCCGCGTACTCGCTCGAAAGCAGCCGCTCCATGGGCACGTCGGCGAACAGCGGATCGCCGTACCAGCGCTCGCGATCCGCGAAGGCGAGCTTGGCCGCCTCGATCAGCGTATGGAGATAGGCCGTCGAGTTGTGCCCGAGCGCCGGCAGGTCGACGCCTTCGAGCAGTCGCAACTGCTGCAGGAAGACCGGCCCCTGCGTCCACGGCCCGCACTTGTACACGTCGAGGCCCTTGTACGACACGGAGACCGGCGTTTCGAGACGGGTCTCGTAGGTCGCGAGGTCCGTCTCGGTCAGGAGGCCGGTGTGCATCCGGCCTGTCGCGTCCCGAACCGGCGTGGAACTCGCGAATTCGACCATCTGCTCGGCGATCGAGCCGCGGTAGAAGACCCGCAGGCCGGCATCGAGGCCGGCATCGCGATCGCCGCCTCGGCGGAGTTCCGCGGCCTCGGCATCGAGCAGCCGCCGCAACGATGCCGCCCACGCGTGCTGGCGGAGGCGCCAGCCCACGGGCGGCGGAGCGCCGTTGACGAGGAAGATCTCCTCGTTGGCCGGCCACTCCGCGAGGTAGCGCGGCGTGTGGGCGATCAGCTGCGCCTCGAGGGCCGGGTAGATCGCGAACCCGTCGTCGGCGAGATCGACGACCGGGCCGAGCGTCTCTGCGAGCCCGAGCCGCCCTCCGACGCGCAGCGCCTCGATCGCCGCACCGACCGTCGCCGGGACGGTGATCGGCAGCAGGCCGTCGCCCGGGATCATGTCCAGGCCCTGCCCCCGGAACCACTCGATGGTCGCCGCGGCGGGCGCGGTGCCCTGGCCGCTGATGGCGAGGGGATTCGGGAGATCCGGCCGAACGCCCCCACCCCCGGCCCGGGCGCCGTCCCCGGCGCCGGTCGCCGGGGCCCGCCACAGCAGGATCGGGCACTCCCCGGCGATGCCGCAGCTCTGCGGCTTGAGCACCGTCAGCGCAAAGACCGCGGCGACCCCGGCGTCGATGGCATTGCCGCCGTGGTCGAGCACGCGCAGCGCGATCTCCGTGGCGAGGTAGTGGCCGGCCGCGACGACGCCGTGGCGGCCCTGGATGACCGGCCGGGTCGTGAACGAGGCCACGGTCAGCTCCTCCGCCAGCCCGGATCGGCGAAGGCGCGCAGCACGTTCTCCGTCACCCGCGAGACGGTCCCGTTGTAGTCGTGCGCGGAGATGGCACCCCGCCAGCAGATCGAGCCGGCCGAGAACACTGCCCCGCCGTTCGGGTATTCGAGGTAGGCCATGTCGGCCCGCGCGAACCGGTGCGGGACGCCCGGCACCTGCGGATCGCGCACGCCCTTCCCATCGCGGCCCTGCACGAAGTAGAGCTCCTCGTCGATCATCGCCTGGTGCGACTCGTTGAAGCGCACGGACGAGGCGAGCCGGAGCGTCGTGGCCGGCGAACCGAGCTCGAACTCGACGCGATCGAATTCGTAGCCGGCGGCGCCCCAGCGCACCTGGAGGTTCGGTTCGTCACCGATCAGGTCGCCCTCGATCCCCTCGAAGATGAAGGCCACGCGCGGGTCCTCGCTGTCGGGCATGCGCTGGTAAGGCGAGCCCCGGTCGAAGCCGGCGCCGGCCGTGCCGACGCCCGTCAGCGCATGGGGGCCGCGGCCGCGGTTGCGCCAGGTTCCGCCCGGTTCGCCGGTCATGCTGTGGACGCGTTCCGCGGGCGGCATCTCGAAGGGCCAGCCGGTGCCCCAGCGCCGCAGCTCGATCTTGTGCGGCTTCGCGGGATCGACCGAAACCACTCCGAAGAGGCTGTTGCCGCCGAGGTACATGAACCGGCCGCCCTCGCCGAGGTACGTCTCCAGGGATTCGAGCATCGCGCCCGTCCAGTACTCGTGATGCGAGCTCGAGATCACGACGGAGTACGGCCGCAGCAGATCCGGGCCCTCGGCGAGCAGGTCGTGGTCGGTCAGGTAGTCGACCTCGATGCCCTTGTGGTCGAGCCAGTCGACCTGGTAGAGGTCCGCGGCGAACCGCGAGGGCGCGCTCAGCGTCCGATAGCGGAACTTCGGGCGCATGTTCAGGTTCGGCCGCAGCATGGACGTGTAGCACATCCCCGAGCCGTCCTCGTGGACGTCGTAGAGCCCATAGAGCGAGTTCTCGGCGATGTAGCGATAGACGTCGCGGAAGATCGTGGCATCGGCCAGCGGCTGGGCCAGCGCGTTGCCCCTGAACGCACCCTCGCGCCACGCCTCGCGCCCGATGTCCGTGAAGTTCGTGTACGTCACGTAGGTCAGCGTCGACATCACGACCGCGATCTTCGAGCGGGCCGTGCCACGCGGCGGGCGCACCGTGAAGGGCAGGTACTCCTCGTCGTCGCCGGCCGTGAGCCAGGCGGCATAGATGCCGCTCGGCAGGTCGGCCGGAACCTGCAGCTCGAAGTCGACGGCCCAGCCGGCATCCTCGAGGTCGTCGCGATGGAAATGGATCGCGCCGTATTCCCCGGGCGCGAGGCGCCAGTTCGTCTCGTGGCCCGAGAAGTTGTGGCCCGTGACGGCCCGCGCGGGCATGTTCACGGTGTGGCCATGGCGGCCGTGACCGGAGATGTCGCTGATCGCGTCGGACGAGATGTCCGCGCTGAAGTCCCACGCGGCGACGACATCCGTGCCCCACGCTGCCAGGTCGTCGGGCGCGGCGGCGTAGCGCAGGATCTCGACGAGGTCGAGCGCCCGGCCGAACAGCCGCGGCCGGTCGAGGCGGCCGTCGAGGTGACGGCTCATCCGGCCATCATCGGCGCGCGTCGCGGCGAGGACCAGCGGTTCGCCCATGTCCGCGGGCAGGTCCGGGATCTCTGCCATCAGGCTGGCCAGGGAATCCTCGGAGGGCCACTGGCGGACAGCCCGTTGAACGAGCGTCATCGAGCCGAGCGCCGCGTCGAACGAGACAGCGACGAGGTACCACTCCCAGCGGTGGAGGGTCGACTCGATCGTCCGGATCGCCGGCGCGACCGCCGTCTTCGACTCGGGGCTCCCCTGCCCGATCACGAGCTGCAACGAACCGGCGGCGCTCAGGGACATCGCCCAGCCGGCGCCGGCATACGGATCGCCCCGCCCGGCGATCACCTGTTCGCCCACGCCCGGATTCGTCGGCTGGAGGAAGGTCGCGAACGTGAAAGAGTCGCCGGGCACGCCCTTCGGCAGCGGCAACTCGGCGAACGAACCGCTGCGGATGTCCTCGTGCTTGCCCGGCCGCTCGGCATCGATCGCCGACGGGACGAGGATCTGCTTGAAGCCCGGACCGGCCGGGTTCGTGTCGCCGTGGATCAGCCGGACGAGCCGGCTCTGGTAGCGCGGGTGGTCGCAGCTGACCATGAAGCGGATCGTGTCGCCGGGCGCCGCCCCCAGGCGGTCCGTATAGCCGAGGAGTCGCATCAGATCCGCCTGGCCTTCCCTGCAGCCGCCCGGAATGCCCGCACGAAGCCGTGGGCGTGCTCGACGTCGCGCGACGGATGGATCGAGAGCCGGATGAACGGCTTGCCCCGGATCAATCCGTAGCTCTGGCCCCAGCCGTCCTCCGCCATGACCTCGTGGACGTCCTCGAGGTTGATCGTCCGGCTGGTGAACCCGACGACCGTGATGAAGCGCGGCGCCGCCATCGTCATCCCCGGGATCGCCGTCACCCCGTCAGCGATGATGTCCCGCAGGTTGAGCACGTGGGCCGTGGAGGCCTGGTAGCCGGCCCGGCCGAGGTTGCGGAACGTCGCCCAGGCGCCGGCCGCCCGACTGCCGGGCTTCGTGGACGACGTCGTGTGGATCAGCGTGCGCTCCGTCGGGATCGACTCGAACAGGCTCGCATCGCGGGCCAGGAAGAAGCCCGTCGCGATCGGCAGCAGCCCGAGCTTGTGGCCGTCGGTCATGATCGAGCTGACGCCCTTCACGGACAGGTCGAACGGCGGGATGTCATAGCCGAGATCCCGCATGAACGGCAGGATGAATCCGCCGAACGCGGCGTCGACGTGGAGGTACAGCCCCTTCCGCCAGGCGAGATCGGCGAACGCCTCGACCGGATCGAGGATGCCGAAGTTGCCCCCGGGCGCCGAGCAGACGAGGCCGACGGTGCGCGGCGT
Organism: uncultured Chloroflexia bacterium; assembly: GCA_963716375.1. Classification (GTDB taxonomy): domain Bacteria; phylum Chloroflexota; class Limnocylindria; order Limnocylindrales; family CSP1-4; genus VGPE01. The sequence continues at coordinate 1,687,990 of OY970306.1, forward strand.
GATCGCCTTCTCGACGTCTTCGATCCGGGGCAGGTACGTCTCGTCGTCGACGTCCACCTCGACGAGCTTGATCTTCATCAGCTCGGCGCCGAGCCGGAAGCTGAAGTGCATCGTGACCGGCGCGATGATCTCGGGCTCCGCCTGGCCGCCGTTGTTGCGCGCGAGGCGCATCGAGGCCAGGTTCGATTCCGTGCCGCCGGTCGTGATGAACCCCGTCGCGTCGGCCTTGCCGAGCAGCGACGCCATCATCGCCACGGCCTCGCGTTCCATCGAGAAGGTGCCGGTCTCCGTTTCCTCGGCCCATTCGACGAAGAACCGGCCGCGCGTCAACTCCTCGACCTGGCGGCTGATCGACGAGGGGATGCCCGAGTAGGTGATGGCGAAGTTCTTGTCGATCTCGTAGCGGTTGCGCTCGAGGCGGAGGCGAACGTCGTCGAGGACCTCCCGTTCGGGCAGCCCCCCGGCCGGGAAGTCGAGCCGCGGCGACGGCGGAACGTCGGCATGGCCGCCGGGAAGGTCGAATTCGGCGGTCGGCATCGCGGACTCTCCTCCACCCGTTGCCGCGCACTCGGCCGGCGCGGACGACGGTCAACAGGGTAGCCTCGCAGGATGCGGATCGTTGACCTCACCACGCACGTGATGCACGACGGGTACCGGAACCTCGTCTTCGTTCGCGTGGACACCGACGAGGGCCTGTCCGGCCTGGGCGAGGCGACGCTCATCAACCGGACCGAGGCGGTCGTCGCCTATCTCCGCGGCCACGTCCGGCCGGCGATCCTCGGCCAGGATCCGGCGATGGGCGGCAGGCTCTGGCGCGAGATCTATTCGGGCGGCTTCATCCGCGGCGGCATCATCGGCACGTCGGGCCTGAGTGCCGTGGCGACCGCCCTCCTGGACATCGAGGGCAAGCGCCTCGGGGTTCCCGTCTGGCGGCTGCTCGGCGGGGCCGTCCACGAGCGGGTGCCGGTCTATGCGAACGCCTGGTACACGGTCGAGCGGGAGCCCTCTGCGATCGCCGAACGGGCGAAGGCCGTCCTCGCGATGGGCTATCGGGCGATGAAGATCGACCCGTTCGGGCCCGGATCCTATGAGCTCGGCCCGGTCGAGGAGCGCCGCTCGCTGGCGATCCTCGGCGCGGTACGGGATGCGATCGGACCGGAGGTCGAGCTGTTCGTCGAAGGCCACGGCCGGTTCTCGACCGGCCAGGCCACCCACCTGCTGGGGGGCCTCGCCGAGATTCGAGCCGACTGGTTCGAGGAGCCGACGTCCTGGGACGATCCGGCAGCGTGGCTCGACGTCCGGCACGCCTCGGCCGGGCGCGTCCCGATCGCGGGTGGCGAGCACTTCAACACGCGCTTCGGATTCCGCGACGCGCTGGCCGGGCGATGGGTGGACATTATCCAGCCCGACGTCGGCTACTGCGGTGGGCCGGTCGAGCTGACCCACATCGCGGCGATGGCCGACGCCTTCGGAATCGTGGTTGCGCTGCACGACTCCTCGGGGCCCGTCTCGACGGCCGCCTCACTGCACGCCGCCGTGACGATCCCGAACCTCAAGATGGTTGAGCTGTTCGACGACTTCTCGGCTCCGTTCGTGCGCGAGGCGGTGCGCGGCCACCACCTGGCCGAGGACGGCTACCTCGCGTTGCCGACGGCGCCGGGCCTGGGCGTCGAGCTCGACCTCGACGTCATTGCCGACCATCCCTACCAGCCCTTCGCCTGGAACCTGTTCGAAGAAGGCTGGGAACGCCGCTTCGATCGATAGGGCGGTGGATCGCGGTCAGCGGCCACGCCAGCTGCCAACGCGTGACCGACGAAGGAGCGCAGAATGATCCTCCCCAAGGTCCGCGACCCTCGCCTGGTGACCGTGCGTCGCGGCGGAACGCTCCAGGAGGCCGATCACCATCTCCTCGCGCTCTGGGCGGTCGACTGCGCGGAGCACGTGCTGCATCACTTCGAGCTGGCGCGACCGGGCGATGACCGCCCCGGACGAGCGCTCGAGCTTGGCCGGGCGTGGACACGCGGCGATGTGCCGATGATGCAGGCCCGCGCTGCCGCCGGACACGCAAATGCTGCCGCGAGGGACCTGGCCGGGGCGGCCAGGTATGCCGCGTACGCCGCCGGTCAGGCCGCCGCGGTGGCGCACGTGGCCGCCCACGAGCTTGGCGCAGCGGCATACGCGATCAGGGCCGTACGAGGGGCGGCTCCGGAAGGCGAGCGCGAGGAGGCCGGCCGCCGGGAGTGCAAGTGGCAGCGCGACCAACTGCCCGACGAGATCCGGGATCTCGTGCTCGACGACGAGCGGCTGCGCAACGAGCTGTGCTGGTACGCGTTCGACTGCTGACGGTGCGCCGGTCGACCGCTCGGGCCGCTCGGGCCGTCGTGGTCGTGGCTGGGTCGTCGATCCCCGCCGACCCGGCCGATCAGCCCTGGCGGTTGACGGACCGGATGTTGAAGATCCCGCCCTGCGGGTCCTGCACCATCGCGAAGCGGCCGCCCGGGTAATCCATCGGGCCGACGAGCACCTGGCCGCCGCCGGCCCTGGCACGATCTGCCGCCTCGTCTACGTCGTCGACGCCGAAGTAGACCGCCCAGTAGCTGGGCATCTCGGCCGGCGCCATCGCGTTCATGGGCGTGGCTCCGGCGACCGTCTCCCCGTTGAGTTGGAACATCTGGTAGCCGCCCGGGCCCATGTCGGCGTGGGTCCATCCCAACGCCGTGTTGTAGAAGGCGGCCGCCCTGGGCAGATCGCGGGAGTTCAGCTCGGCCCAGACGAACGCATTCGATCGATCCGAGAGAAAGCTGCCCATGCCGGCCGGCTCCCAGGCCGAAACGAACGCACCCGCCGGGTCCTGGAACACGGCCATCCGGCCCTGGTCGCCGATGTCGAACGCGGGTGCGACGACCGTTCCGCCGGCGGCCTGCACCTTCTGGGCGAGTGCCGCGGCGTCGTCCGTGCCGATGTAGACCATCCACGCCGTCGGAGCCTCGGGCATCTGAAGCCCGCCGATCCCGGCCACGTCGGTGCCGTCGACCCGGGCAATGGCGTAGCCGCCGTACTGCGGATCCGGGTTGACGTACCAGGTCCAGCCGAAGAGGTTGCGGTAGAAGTCGCGCGCGCCCTCGGGATCAGCGGTCGACAGGTCCACCCAGGCCGGGCGATTGCGCCGATTGGCGTCGATGCCACCCATCTTGTCCCCCTTGTCGTGCGTTCCGCGCCGTCGGCGGTTGTGCTTGCGTGGATGGTCTGCGAAGGTCTTCCGGCGTTACAGGTCAGTGGCTGTCGAGTCGGACCGCCTGGCCGGACTGGCTGGATCGTTCGGCAGCCTCGACCATCGCAATGGCAGCCCTGCCGTCCGCGCCCGTGACCGCCGGTTCGCGGCCCTCGGCGATCGCGTCGAGGAAATCCTGGAACTGGTCGGCGAAGCCCTTGACGCGATTGACCGTGAACGGGTCGGCGAGGTACTGGAACGGCGGCGTCTGCCACTCGGTGACCCAGCCCCTGCCATCTCCCCGATCGACGCGGACGTCGCCGTAGGCGTTGAAGTCGATCACGCCGGTCGAACCGGTGATGAGGTAGCGCCCGAGCTCGCCGACGCTCTCCACCGGGATCTCGTAGCTCATCCAGAGCTGGGCGATGACACCGTTCGCCATGACGTACTCCACCATGCCGCTCTGGAGTGCTGGCGGACCAGCCTGGAACGAATGGAAGCGAGCGAACGCGAGCACCGCTTCCGAGCCGCTCAGCCAGCGGACGATGTCCACGCCGTGGGCGCCGTAGTCGAGCCAGGGCGTGCCCTCGGCCGGATCCATCAGCCATTCCTTGGTCGGGGCGTCATAGCCGGCGATGAGGTACGTCCCGCGGATCATCCGCACGTCGCCGATCGCACCCGAGTCGATGAGGCGCTTCGCGGTCTGGCCCGCGCCCCGGTGGCGGGTGATCTTGTTGACCGAGAGGACGACGCCCGCCCGTCGGGCCGCCTCGATCATCCGGTCGCACTCGCCGACCGTCAGTGCCATCGGCTTCTCGAGGTAGACGTGCTTGCCGGCGGCCGTCGCGGCCAGGGTCAGGGGCAGGTGCGTCGAGTGCGGCGTGGCGATGACCACGGCGCCGATGTCCGGCCGGGCGATCAGGGCTTCGGGCGTCGCCTCCGCCTCGGCACCGTAGTCGGCCGCCAGCCGGGAGGCGCGCGAGCCGCCGGCAACGGCCACGAGCCGGGCGTCGTGGTTGATCTCCTTGAGGCCGAATGCATACGTCCGGCCCATGTAGCCCGACCCCAGGATCCCGACGCCGATGCTCACTCGCTCTCCCTCACGCGCTGCCCGTCCCGGTGATTGACCAGGCCGATCTTCGTCACCTGGTCGCCGGGCGACTCGTATCCACAGAATCAGCCCAAAGACGAACCATCGTAGCCCGGACTCGTGCGTGGCTGAGCGTCACGAACCGAAGACGAGGTGCGATCCGGCGTCTACCGGTCACCCCGCGAATGGCTGGCGAAATCACCGGGACGCGGGCATTCGCAAACCCTACTGGATGACCGGCAGCTGCCGGCCACCCGAGCCGACCGCCGCCGGCGCAAGGCTCTCCGCCAGCAGTTCGGCGAGGTCGATCGCCGAGACCTGGCCGCGGGCCGTCGATGCGCCAGGAGCGTCGGCGAGGCCGTCCTTCATCATCGTCATGCAGAACGGGCACGCCGTGGCGACGGCATCGGCCCCGGTCTCGAGTGCCTGGCGGGTGCGCTCCGCGTTGATCCGCGTCCCGCGCGTCTCCTCCATCCACATCCGGCCGCCACCCGCGCCGCAGCAGAAGGTCTGCTTGCCGTGGTTGTCCATCTCGCGAAGCTCGAGCCCCGGAACGGCGCCCAGCACGTCGCGCTGCGGATCGACGACGCCGTTGTAGCGCGTGAGGTAGCACGGGTCGTGGAGCGTGACGGACCGCGCGCCACCGTCCGCCGCCACCGTGACCAGCCGCCCCGAGGCGAGCAGCCGCTGCAGGTAGACCGAATGGTGAACGACCTCGAAGCGGCCGCCGAACTGGCCGTACTCGTTGGCAATCGTGTTGAAGCAGTGCGGGCAGGCCGTGACGATGGATCGCAGCCCGTAGCCGTTGAGCGTCTGGACGTTGCCGGTCGCGAGCATCTGGTAGACGTACTCGTTGCCCATCCGCCGCGCCGGATCGCCCGTGCACGATTCTTCCTGGCCGAGGATCGCGAACCGGACGCCAGCCGCGTCGAGGCACGTCGCGAAGGCGCGCGCCACCCGGCGGTTCCGCTCGTCGAACGCGGCCGCGCAACCGACCCAGTAGAGGACCTCGATCTCGGCCAGCCGGTTCGCAGCAGCCAGGGACGCGACGGTCGGCACCTCGAATGGCAGGCCCTTCGTCCAGTCCGTTCGCGTCGCCCGCGGCAGGCCCCAGGGATTGCCAGCCTGCTCCATGCCCCGGAAGGCGCCTGTCAGCTCGACCGGAAAGCGCAATTCCTCGAGCACGAGGTTGCGCCGGAACCCGACGATCTTGTCGACATGCTCGATCAGGACCGGGCAGGCCTCGACGCAGGCGCCACAGGTGACGCAGTCCCAGACGGCGTCGTACGGGATCGCCGTGTCGACGATCGGCGCCGCGAGGCGCTCGGCCTTCAGGGTGTCGTCCAGGCCGTACGTCTCGCGCACGATCGGGCTGTTGGGGATCAGGTTGAGGCCGTGCTCGGCATCGACGCTCATCTCCCGCAGACCCATGATCATGGACTTCGGGTTCAGGGGCTTGCCCGTGTTCCAGGCCGGGCAGGCGTCCTGGCAGCGGCCGCACTCGGTGCACGTGAGGCCATCGAGCAGATCCTTCCAGCCGAGGTCCTGGAGAGTACGCAGCCCGAACGTCTGGTCTTCGCGCTCGAGATCCATCGCCGGCAGCTCGCCCCGCGGCGCAAGCTTGCGGAAGTAGACGTTGAACACGCTCGTGACGATGTGGAGGTGCTTGCTGAAGGGCAGGTACACGAGGAATGCCGAGACCAGGATGATGTGCGTCCACCACGTCACGGAGAACAGGGTCTCGAGCACGGCCGGGTTGACCGATTCGAGCGGGATGGCGAGGGCGTTGGCGACGATGGCGCCCGGTTGGGGGCCCCAGCGGGCCGATTCGAAGACGGCCGAGAGCAACTCGGCGAGGACGAGGCCGCCGATCATGAGCAGGATCAGGAGCGCATCGCGGTTCAGGGTCAGCCGTGCGGGCCGGGTGACGAGGCGCCGCCACAGCGCGTAGGCGACGCCCGCCAGGATCACGACCGCCACGACGTTCTGGAGCGCCACGAGGAACGTCCAGAGGACCCCATCGAGCGGCCACGACAGGATCGCCTCGACGAGGCCCCCCGTGACCATGTTGGCCGTACCGATCGTGAGGATCACGAAGCCCCAGAAGATCGCGTGATGCATGAGGGCGACCTTGGGATCGCGGAACATCCGGACCTGGACGAGCACGTGTTCGACGACCGCCCAGGCGCGGCGCGGCGCTTCGGACCAGGGGAACGCCCCGGACTGGTGGGCCGCGGCAAAGACGCGCAGGTGCCTGGCCATGGCCAGCACGAAGATCGCCGCGGCGCCGTAGAAGAGCGGGAAGACGAGGGGGTAGAACGGGACGTTCGCGAACGTCTCGAACATCAGCTACAGATCCGACACGGCGCGCGACGCCCCATGCGCATGGTCGAACGGGCCGGCCAGGGTCTCGAGCGCGTGGGCGAGCACCGGCTCCACCGCCTCGAGCGACTCGACGGCCCCCTTGGGGCTGCCGGGCAGGTTGACGATCAGGCTCCCACCGCGGACCCCGACGACGCCCCGGCTGAGGCTGGCGAGCGGCGTCTTCTGCCGGCCCGCCGCACGCATCGCTTCCGCCACGCCAGGCACCTCGTAGTCCACGACGGCGAGCGTCGCCTGCGGCGTCACGTCACGCGGCGTCAGACCGGTTCCACCCGTCGTGACGACGAGGGGGTGACGGGCCGCGCCGTCGCGCAGGGCCGCCTCGATCGTCGGCCGGTCGTCAGGGACGACGAGACGCTCTACCGCGAACCCGAGCGCCGTCAATCGGTCTGCGATGAGCTGGCCGGAGGTGTCCGGACGGTCGCCGGCCGAGCTGCGGTCGCTGGCCGTGATCACCAGCGCCGTGGGTCGCGCGACGGGTGCCGCGGCGGCCTTACCGCGCGGACGGGCTGCCCGCTGGCCCGATCGGGTGGCCGGCGGCCGGTCCCCCGTCACGGCCGAGCCTTGCCTCCGGGTTGGATTCGGCCGGCTGAGCGGTCACCGGGTCGCGGCTTGGCGGCAGGCGCTGCGCGATCCACTGGATCAACCGGGCGGACCCAGTCGCCGCTCTTGCCGCCGCTCTTGGAGACGAGCCGGACCGACCGGATCTCGACCCCCTTCTCCACTCCCTTGACCATGTCGTAGATCGTCAGCGCGGCGACCGACGCGGCGGTCAGGGCTTCCATCTCGACGCCCGTCTGGGCCGTGGTCGCGGCTTCCGCGCGGACGCGAAGCGCGCTGGCGGCGCGATCGGGCGTGACCTGCACGACGAGGTCCGTCAGGGCGAGCGGGTGGCAGAGCGGGATCAGCTCGCTGGTCCGTTTCGCGGCCATGACGCCGGCGAGCTCGGCGACCGTCATCACATCGCCCTTGGCGCCGCCCCCATCGATGACGAGACTCAGCGTCTCGGCCGACATCGTGACCATCGCCTCGGCGACCGCTCGTCGGGCCGTGACGGCCTTGGCGCTGACATCGACCATGCGCGGCCGACCTGCGCGGTCGACGTGCGTCAGCCGTCGCCGCTCGGATCGTGTCGGGCCGCTCGCGCTCATCGCCTGCTCCTCATCAACCCCGGTCGAGCCACCACAGCGCGACCTCGGCCCCGGCCGGCAGCGAATCGTCCGCCTCCGGAATCACGACCAGGGCATCGGCCGCTGCCAGCGCACTCAGCACGTGGCTGCCCTGCGCACCGGCGAGGCCGACTCTGACGCGGCCCCGATCATCGCGCACTGGGACATCGGCGTGGTCGCGTTCCGCCACGACCCGCAGGAAGCCGCGCCGTCCTGGGCTCTTCGTCACGGGCCCGGTCAGCACGGCTCGGTCGGTCGGCCGAAGGAGCGCCGCGTGGCCGGCGAGGCGTCGCAGTGCCGGCCGGACGAACAGCTCGAACGTCACGAAGCTCGAGACGGGGTTGCCCGGCAGGCCGAAGAGGAGGACCGGTTGGGGCGCGCCTTCACCGGCGGTCGCTGGCCGGATGCCGGCTGGCGGCGCGAGGCCGAACGCGAACGGCTTGCCGGGCTGGACGGCCACCCGCCAGAGGTCCATCCGGCCGATCGTCTCGAACGCCGTGCGCACGACGTCGTACGGTCCGACCGACACGCCCCCGCTCACGATCACGACGTCCGCCTCGGCGATCCCACGGCGGAGCCTGGCCAGGACGTCGTCAAGTCGATCCGCGGCGATCCCGAGATCGATCGGCACCGCGCCGGCGGCCCGAGCGAGCGCCCGCAGGCCCGGTCCGTTCGCGTCGGGGATCCCGGCCGGCCCCAACGCCGTCCCGGCCGGCCGGACCTCGTCGCCGGTCGCCAGGACCGCGACCCGCGGCCGGCGGTGGGCGACGATGCGCGCGACGCCGGCTCCCGCGGCCAGGGCGATCCCCGCCGCGGTCAGTTCGCGCCCGGCCGGCAGGATGTCCACGTCCGCCTCGAGGTCGCTCGCCCGCATCCGCACCGATGCGCCGGGGCGGACGGCCAGGTGCACGAGGCACGATTCTGGCAGCGGTCCGGTCGCCTCTCGACCGCGCGGCCCGGCGGCGCCATCGTGCCCGAGGGGCGTGGTCTCCTCGACCGCGACGACCGAATCCGCACCGGGCGGCAGGGGCGCGCCCGTGGCGATTCGGAGGGCCGTGCCGGCCACCACGGCCGTCGTCGGGGCCTGCCCGGCGCGCACCTCGCCGATGACCCGCAGCCGGATCGGCTCGGATTCCGTCGCGCCGGTCGTGTCGGCCGCCCGAACGGCGTAGCCATCCATGGCGCTGTTGTCCCATGGCGGCAGGGCGGTCACGCTGGTGACGGCGACGGCCGGGACGCGGCCGAGGGCATCGGACGTGTCGATCGCTTCGGCCGCCAGCGGCGCGACGATCGCCGCGAGCACCCGGTCGCGGGCCTCGTCGGCGGACAGGAGGCGCTCGGAAGACGCGGACGGCGGCGTCTCGGTCGTCATCTCAGCGCGTCGCCCCGGGCACGGGCTGACCGCGGGCCTGGATGGCCGCAACGATTGCCCGTCGGGTCAGGATGCCGAGCAGCTCCGTGCCGCGCATGACCGGCAGACCGTCGAGGCCGGTCCGTCGGAGGCTGTCGAGCGCGGGCCACAGGTCGTCGTCCGGCGACAGCGTCGGCAGTGCGGCCCCCGAGACCATCACGTCGCCGGCCCGGGTCGTCGGCCACGCCTTGCGCTTGATCTTGCGGAGCTGGGCGATGCCGATCAGGCCCAGCAGCAGGTGGTCGCGGATGACCGGCAGGCTCGTCTGCTGGCCGCCGTCGATGTACTGCGCCGCGAACGTGTCGAGGGTCAGCTGTGGCGAGACTTCCGGCAGGTCGGTCTCCATCACGCTCTCGACGCGGACGCCCTTCAGCAGTTGCTCGAAGGTGGCCCGCCGGTCGAGCGTCCGGGACGCGCTTGCGAGGAACCAGCCGCTCAGCGCCAGCATCACGCCGTCGAGCGTGTCGCCCACGACCATCGCGACCAGGCCACCGGCCACCATCGCGTAGCCCGAATACCGGCTGACCCTGGCGAGGATCCGGCTCGCGCGCATCTCGTCACCCGTGACCCGCCAGGCAAGCGCGCGCACGAGACGACCGCCATCGAGCGGAAACACCGGCAGCAGGTTCAGCAGGCCCAGCAAGAGGTTCAGGGCGGCAAGGATCAGGGCCGCCGAACCGATCGCCTCGGCCGCGGTGCCGGTGATCGATCGGGCGACCTGCCAGACCGCAACGCCACCAATGGCGATGGCGAGACTCGCGATCGGACCCGCCGCCGCGATGGCCGCCTCGTCGCCGGCACGCCGCGCCTCCTGTGGCACGCTCGTCGTGCCGCCGAAGAACAGCATCGTGACGCTGCCGCCGGCGAGACCGCGGCGCTGCGCCACGACGCCATGGGCGAGCTCGTGGATCAGCACGGAGACGAAGAACAGGATCGCCACGATGCCCGATACGAACCAGCGCAGATCGTCCTGCCAGCCCTCCCGGGCCGCGGACAGCTCGCTGTTCACCCCGATCGTGATGATCGCCAGGATCACGACCCAGCTGAGATGGACCCGGATCTCGATCCCGAGGATCCGCGCGATCGGGATCCCGTTCATGACGAAGGCGTTCACGGGGCGACCTGAGGTTCGGCCGGGGGTGCGGCCGCGACCACCGGTTCCGGAGCGTCGATCCGGGGCACGGAGATGGCGATGACGATGACGGCCAGCACGATCAGCACGACCGCGAGGGCCAGCGACGTCTCGAACCAGAACTCCTCCGGGAAGAGCTGGACGAGGCGCTCGGTGGCCGGGTCGAAGTCATAGCTGCCCGCGCCGAAGAACAGCCGATGGAAGACATCGAACGCCGTGTCGAAGAAGAGCCCGAAGAAGACGCCGAGGACGACCACGGCCATGGCGAGCGTGGCGGACCCGGCCGCGACCCCGATCCAGAGCCAGCGCCGGGGCGGAGGCGCCCGGGACGCCACGATCAGGACGACGATCGAAAGGAGCGTCAGGACCGCGAGACCGATGAACACGGTCCGGACATCGGCCAGATGGGCCCGTTCCTTCTCGTCGAAGACCGGCTGGCCCTGGACGGACATCTCGAACGTTCCGGGACCGACGACCATCTCCGCGAGGATCTGGCCCGTGACGGCTCTGACCTCCGCCGTCGTGTAGCCGGTGAACTGCTCGACGCCGGTCCGGCCCTGCTCGAAACCGACCCAGATCGGGTTGAAGAAGACGAGGACGGCCACGGCCACGATCGTGACGATCGTGGCGACGGCGACAAGGACCGATCCAATCGGCCTCGCCAGGTTGACGCTCACCGGCCCATGGTAGCGAGTTGCCACGGCAGCCCGGCTTTCGAGTGGATGCCGATCGTCATCGTTGCCCCGGCCGGGCCGGCAATGGGGGCGGACGGCCGCCGGGTCGCGACCCTCGCCTCAGCCCACTCGATGGCCGAGGCTCATTCCTCTTCGAGCGTCCGGGCCTGGTCCCACCAGCCTTCGATGGTCACCTCGGCCGGCATGTCCATCGACAGCTCGCTGGCGCCACGCTCGATGCGCGTCCGGAACGCATCGAGGTCGAGGGCCAGCAGGTCGTGCAGCCCGTCGATCTCCGATTGCATGAACAGCTGATGCTCGGCCGGGCCGAAACCGGCGAGGTTGAGCATCAGCGCCTCGTCGCGCCAGGCCGCCACGTCGTTGATCGTCGCCCCGACATGGTCGGCGAGGTACTGCCGGCGGCCGGGCGTCTCCGAGACCTCCAGGAGGAGCCCGGTCGTGAAGATCCCCTGCTTGTCGAGCCGGTCGAGATAGACGGGCTCGATGCGGGTCAGCTCGTTGATCGGCGGCACGAGCGGTGGTCCTCCAGGGTTCGGTTGCGCAGCAGTGTCGTCCGGTCGGGCCGGCAGTCGAAAGCAGCGGGCTCGACCCGCGTCCAGGTTCGATCCGATGATGCCACGGCCAGCGGGTCGAGGCGGCGCTGACCCGTCGAAATCAGTGGATGAACAGGCTGGCGAGATCCGATCCGCCGAAGTGGTCCAGGTCGGTTGGTCTGCCGATCCCGGCGACGGTCCCATTGTGGCTGTACTGCCAGATCGTCCAGCCGTGCCCGCCCCAGTTCGAGGCTGGGACCCTGGGTGCCGGGGCAGGCGTCCAATGGGCGATCCACAGGGCGTCATAGCCCGCCAGGGCGAGGACGGTCGTGTCGCTCAGATCGGTCTCCCAGAAGGTCGGAGAGACATAGATCCCGGCGTGCAACCCCGTTCGCTGGTAGATCCGATCAAGGAAGGCGGCGACCCAATTCTGGAGTTCCATGGGCGACAGGCCATTGGTAACTTCAAGGTCGAGCATCGGCAGCAGCTCACCGCTCCTGAACGCAGCCGTCGCGATGAAATGGTCGGCTTCCGCAGCCGCCTCGCCGGCGCTGGGATCGGGTTCGGCGTAGTGGAATGCGCCAATCCTGAGCCCAGCCTGCTCGGCGCCAGCACGGTTGGCGGCATACATCGGGTCGACGTAGCTGGTGCCCTCGGACGCCTTGACGTAGGCGAAGGTGATCCCGGCAGCCGCGACCTGCGCCCAGTCGATCGGGCCCTGATGATGACTGACATCGATGCCTGCGATGCGGGCCGCCGGGCCGCTCGGCTTGGGGGGCGACGGGTGTTGGATGGGCTTCGGCGTCGGCTGATCGGCCTTCGGTTTCGAGGTCGGCGCAGCGACCACCCTGAACGTCGTCGAGCGACCGGCCTTCAGTGGTACACCGTCCGTGGAGGTGGCCGTTGCCAGGATGCGGACCCCAACGCCTGAGCCCCTGGCGTTGGCCGTAGCGGGTTTGAAGACCAGAACCGTATCGTGCTCGGCCCAGCTGATGGTGCCATCCACGTTCCTGCCTGCGATCACCACTTCGAGCGCCCTTGCTGTAGTGCTCCGATCCATCGGCAAGGTAAACCGGACGGAGATGGGGGCCGTCGGGTCCACGTTGTCAGCGCCCTTGACGGGCCGGAAGCGAACGATGGCCGGGGCGGCCGCGGTCAGGATCCGAACCGGCCTGGGCGCGGCGATCGCCACGCCCCCGCGGTCCCTCATCGTCGCGGTGAGCCGCACGGTGTACGAGGTGTTCGGGGCAAGCGGGCTGGCCGGAATGAACGTGTACAGCCGGCTGGAGTCGGCTTTGACGGTGCCGACCACGCTCGGTGTGATGGTCAGGGCGGCTCGCACGGCCCTGAGCGTCACCGCTCGGTCGAACCGCAGCTGGATTGCGCTGGTGAGTCGGACCCGGCTCCCGCTGGACGCCGAGCCCGTGATCCGCGCCGTTGTCGCGGCGCGGACGGGCATCACGTCCAAGAGCGACGATGAACCGGCGACCGCGCCCTTCGGTGGGATGGAGGGTGCCGGGCCTGTCGGACTTCCCATCCCGGAGCTGCCGGTCGCGATACCCGGGCCAATGACCGGGGTGGTCACGGACGGCGTCCGAGGTGCGCTCGTCGCGGTCGTTCCGATAGCGCCCAACCCGCTGTCAATCGGCGCCGGCCGGGCGGCCGAGTCTGCCAGCGGCACCGATGCCGGGTTCGATGCACTTCCGTGCGTCAGGACGAAACCGATCCCGACCACCCCCACCAGCAGGGCAGCCGCGACTCCCGACAGGTAACGCCGGGCGCCCGGAAGGGCCAGCAGCGTCGCGAGGTAGATGGATGCGATGACCGGCACGGCCAGGATCGCGACGGCGAGCTTTCGCAATGGCAGTTCCCCGATCGGCGGGTGCGCCTGGCCTGGCGTCGGAGTGTGCTACCGATCCCAGCGGTCGTCCTGTGAGAACTCACAGAGAGGACTGCGATCTGGCGGAGATTCGACCCGATGCCACGGCGATCGTGGGCAAGAGTCGGCCTCCCGCCTGAAGCGTTCGTCCGGCGACGACAACCAGGGCGGGTCGGTCCCGACCCGCCATCCCACTCGGGTGCGCCGTGGACCCCTCAGGGAACGATCCGCCAGTCGATGGCGACATTGCCCGAGCAGTTGCGGATGGCCGCACAGACCGCCGGCGAGAGATAGAACGTGATGCCACGGATCGGAGGGCCCTGATCCAGCACCTTGGCGACCACCGTCCGCCGGCCGAGTCGGAGTTGGACCCGAGTGCCGCACGACAGCGTCCGGTGCGCAACTGCCATGACGGTCCTCGTGAGTATCCCGCCACAGGCCATCGTCATTCCCAGCCGGCCGTCGCCCAGCCCGTAGCTGCTCGCTCGTGCGCGACGCCAGTCAGCGCCCGACGCGCGACCGCCTGATGCCCCGATCAGGCTGACCAGTGGAGCTGTCATCCGGGACGGACGCGCGGCCGCCGTCGCCGAAGTGACGTACCCGAGGGTGGCGCCGCTGACGGTCGATCCCGACCGGGAGTCAGCGACGAGGCCAGATCCCACCACCAACAACGCCAGCACGCCGCCGATCACGCGCTGCCAGCCATCCAAACGCACCATCGATCACCGACTTGGCAGATTCAGCCTCATCGAGACCGAGGCTGTCGAGGAATGTAGGCGGTCACCTACGCACGCGACCACGGCCATTGGTCACGAAGCATCGGGCGAAACCTGGTGTCGCCGGCGCCGCGAACTGTGGCCTGTCGGCCCAGGTCGCCAGCCCAGCTCTTGCTGGCGCAGGTACGCCGCGCGCCAGCTCGGCGGCAAGCTAGCGTTCCCGAATCCGAGAGGCGTGAAGGACTCGGAGGATCTCGCGGACCACCAGGTCCGGCTGGCGAAGCTGGATCCAGTGGTCGCTGTTCCTGGCGATGACCTGGTAGCCGCGGCTCGAGAGCTTGACCATGGCGGCCTGCGCTCTGGCCCATGGCAACGGGAGGTCGATCCCTCGCGTGATGATGACGAGCGGCATGTCGCCGAGGTTGCCCAGCCGCTGCAGCCGCTGGAGCTGGTCGATGACCTTGTCGTGGTCGAGACGCTCGCTGCTGAGGTCGAGATCGCCAATTCCGGTGGGCGAAGGGTCCACCAGCACCATGCCCAGGATGCTCTTGGGGTGGAGAAAGGTGAAGTAGCGGACGGTCAACCCGCCGAACGAGTGACCGACGATCACATATGGACCCGGGATCCTCGCTGCGTGCATCAGGTCGACAAGGTCCTCGGCAATATCGGGCATGGATCGGCCCGGCTTCGCGTCGTCGCTCTCGCCAACGAATGCCCGGTCGTAGCGGCAGACCCGCGTCTCCTTCGCCACTCCTGCCTGAACCTTCACCCAGGAGCCCGAGTCGACGACGTAACCAACGCCATGCTCCAGGACTACCGTCGGACCGCCTCGTCCCTCACACCAGATCGCGATCCGGCGGCCCCCGATGTCGACGAGGTGGAGCTTCCCATCCGATGGCACGCCCGAGGCGGCAGCAGGTGCCGGGGCGAGCTCGACCACCGAGACCGCGTCGGCACTGACCGAGGGCGTCGGGGAATTGGCCCGTGCTGCAGTGACTGCCGCGGACGGCGTGCCCAGCAGCAGCCCGGCAGCGAACAGGATCGTCGCCCAGCGGCGGAAGCCGATCCGCGGCCGACTGCGTTCCGTGTGCTCTCCTCCCCCGAACATCAGGTGCTTACCAGCGTAGAGCTTCCTCGGCACAGCCGACGGAGCATCGTCGTTTCGCGGATTGGCCTGTGGACTTGCACCGACCGCGAAACACCGTGCGCCCAATCACAGCCGCTCGGCCGACAACCCGCGGCGTGATCATCGGCCACAGCTCGGGCGCTGCGCCTGGCGGCCGCGCCCGGCGTCCTCCCTACCCCGGCCGAGCCCGATCGGCGGCGATCAATCGCTCGGCGAAGCCCGTGAGCGCTACGTCATCCAGTGGCGGGTTGATCAGGCCCGCCCGGGCGTCACGGAACGCGCGCTCGATGGGGCCGGCGAGGAAGCCCGGGCCGCCGGCGATCCGCAGCGCCTCGTCCGTGGCGGTCACCGCGGCGTTCGTGGCCGTCACCTTGGCCAGGCTGACATCCGGCAGCAGCGCCGCCCGGGCGCCCGGCTCGGCCGCGTCCCAGCGCCGGGCGACGTCGAGGGTCACGAGCCGCGCGACTCGCAGGCTCGCATCGAGCCGGCCGAGCCGGAGCTGGACGGTCGGCAGATCGGCCACGGCCGTCGAGCCGTCGCCCGGCCGCCGGTCGATCGCCCAACGGACGACGCGCTGCCGGGCGCCCTCGCCGATGCCAAGGTAGGTCGCGGCCAGGCAGAGCCCGAACCAGCCCTGCGGCGAGGCGCCCCGCGGGTCCGGCTGACCCGGCTCGCGCGCAAACACCAGCATGCCGGCCGGGACACGGACGTTGGTCAGCCGCAGCCGGCCCGAGGCCGAGCCGCGCATGCCGAGGGCTTCGAACGCGGGGAGTCGCTCGATCCCCGGCAGGTCGAGGTCGACCAGCAGGCTGCCGATCCGCGGCCCAGCGGTTGACGGCGGATCGCCCGCGCCCCCGGCCCCGGCTTCGTCAACGATCCGCGCCGTCACGAGCGCCCAGCGCAGGGCCGGCAACCACGTCGTCCAGCTCTTCTCGCCGTTGAGCACGAAGTCCCCGCCGTCGCGTCGGGCCGTCGCGTCCGGCAGGCCGCCGCGCGCGGGGCTGCCCGTCATCTCCTCCGTGGCCGCGGAGTTGAGCAGGGCCCCATCGTCCGCGATCGAGCGGCAGAGGCGATCGAGGGGTTCGGACGGCCACGTCCCGGATTCGATCGTGCCGCCGAGCACATGGCTGTGCATCGAGAGGCCGAGCGCGGTCGATCCGTCCACGGCGGCCACGGCGGCGAGGACCTCGGCGGTCGACTCGATGCCGGCGCCGAGGCCGCCGCGCTCCCGTGGCAGGGTCATGGCCTGAAGCCCGGCGCTGACGATGGCCTCGGCGGCCGCGGGCTGGAACGCATCCGGAGCAGCCTCGAACGACAGTGCCGTCAGCGCGGCGATCGCCTGGTCGAGGCGAGCGGCGAGATCCGCCGGCAGCCCACCATCTGGCCTCCAGGGTTCGAGACGGTCCATCGGACGAACTCTAGCGTGACCGGGCGGCCCCACGGCACGGACGCCGTCACCGCCATCGACCGGGCGCGCGGGCGATTCCGTTCGACCGGGCGACCGATCCGTTCGGCCGGCGGCTCTCGCCGGCCCGATTCGAGGGACTTGGGTCCGAATCGGCGCCAGCCCGTACCATGGGCCCGTGGTCTCCGGCGTCGCCCACTCCCCGCGCTCCGCTCAATTCGCCTTCCTCGTCCTGGCGTCCATGGTGTTCGCCGCATGTGGCAGCGAACCCGGGCCCGCCTCCCCGACCGCGGCGCCAGGCTCGAGCGCCAACCCCTCGGCGAGCGGCGGTTCGCCCTCGCCCACCCCCCTCGTCGCGGTCACCCCGACGCCGACCCCGGTCCTCCCCGGGGCGACTGTCAAGACCTTCTGGTCACGGGTCACGCTCGGCGTGAACCGCTCGGGCCGCCTCCGCCTCATTGCCGTCCGACCCGACCAGCTCGAGCTCCGGTACGAGCCGGCGGCGTCCAGCTCCCTCGTCGGCGGGACGATGCAATCGGTCTGTCTCTCGGGCAAGTGGTACGACATCAACGGATTCCACTCGACGGTCATCGGCGGCAAGTGGGTCTGCGGGACCTCGGGCCTCATCACCGCGTTCCGCCGATCCGGCCAGCCGCTCGAGGCCTGGAACTCGACGATGCTGACCAACTCCAGGATCAAGGAGGTCGTCACCGTCGAGGGCAAGCAGTGGCGCTGGACCTACACGGCCAGCTCCAAAGAGCTCGGTGGGACCGTCAAGACGACCCTCGTCCTCGACCCGATCACCGGCCGGCTCCAGGGCGGCAACCGCGTCGATCCGCGCGGCACGACGCGATACACCTTCAGCTACACCACGATCTTCGCGCCGATTCAGCTGCCCTGACGTCGCTCAGCCGGCAACAGTCAGCTCGGGCTCGATGGCTTCGGCGGCCTCGACGAGGAGGTCGAACAGCCGGCGCACGTGACGCTCCTCCGTGCGGAGGTTCCCGATCGCGATCCGAATCGTGAACCGGTCGCGCAGGCGCGTGTGCGAGAGGAAGACCTCGCCCGTCCGATTCACCCGGTCCATGATCCGGGCGTTCAACTCGTCGAGCGCAGCCCGGACCTCCGGTTCGTCCTCGCGGCCACGGAAGCGGACCGGTCGGAAGCGGAAGCAGACGGTCGAGAAGGGCACGGGAGCGAGGATCTCGACATCGGGCCGAGCCCGCAGCCAGTCGGCGACGAGCTCCGTGAGCTCGAGGTGGCGTTCGATCCGGCGGCGCAGGCCGGCCAGCCCGAACCAGCGCAGCAGGAACCACAGCTTCAGGGCCCGGAATCGGCGACCAAGTTGGGGCGTGTACTCGTTGTAGTCGCGGGCCGGCGTCACCCGGTCGAGCGTGCGCAGGTACTCGGGCACGAGGCTGAACGCGTCGCGCAGCACCGGCATCCGGCGCGTCAGCAGCAGGGAGGCGTCGAGTGGCGTGAAGAGCCACTTGTGCGGGTTGACGACGATCGAGTCGGCCCGCTCCCAGCCCGCGAACGGGGCGCGACGCTCCGGAATCAGCGCGACGGGGCCGGCATAGGCCGCATCGACGTGGAGCCAGATCCACTCGCGCTGCGCGATCTCCGCGATCGCCGCCACAGGGTCGACGGAGGTCGAGGACGTGGTGCCGACCGTGGCGACGATCGCGATCGGGCGCAGCCCTGCCGCCCGGTCGGTCGCGATCGCCGCGGCGAGGGCCTGCGGGTCCATCTGGTAGTCCTCGTCGGCGGCGATCCGGACGAGGCTCTCCCGGCCGAGGCCAAGCGTCATGCAGGCCTTCTCGATCGACGAGTGCGCCTCCGTGGACGCGTAGACCCGCAACGCGCCGAGATCGGGCCGACCCGCCAGCCCGAGCCGTGATGCCTCAAGCCCCGCGTTCTCCCGCGCGGCGGCCAGGGCGATCAGCGAGGACGTCGACGCCGTGTCCGTGATCAGGCCGTCGAATCCAGGCGGCAGGCCGAGGCCCTGGCGCAGCCAGTCCACGACGACCTCTTCGAGCTCGGTCGCCACCGGCGACGTCCGCCACAGCATCGCGTTCGATCCGAGGGCCGCCGTCAGCATCTCGCCGAGGATCCCCGCCCCGGACGCCGACGTCGCGAAATAGGCGAAGAACCCCGGGTGCTGCCAGGCCGTCACGTTCGGCTCGATCAGTCGCCCGACGTCGGCCATCACCTCGGCCAGCGGCTCGGGTTCCTCGGGCGGCGCGGCCGGGAACAGCGGCCGCAGCGAACCCGGCTCGACGGTCGGAAAGACGTCGCGCTCCTCGATCCCGGCGAGGTAGTCGGCCATGAGGTCGACCATCTCGTGCGCGGCCGCCCGGAACTCGTCCGGGTCCATGTCGGTCAGGCCGGCCCGCTGGGCCGCCGACAACCCGCTCGCTCCGACCTCGTCTCGCTCCACGTGGCTCGCCTCAACCTGCGTCCCGGATCCGATCGGGCGATTTCCCGGGCGACGAGTCTACCGCCGGCACCACCGGCCGGCCGCCGGCAGGCCGATCCACTATAGTTCGCAACATGAACTATTCGCGAACCGAAGTGGATGACCGCGCCGCTCCCACGGCCGAGGACACGGCGCAGCTGGTGGTCGCGATCGTGCCGCGCGCGATGCGCCAGATCCGGACGATCACCAGATCGCATGCGAGCTCGCTGTCCGTGCCGCAGTTTCGGACACTCGGCTTCCTGCGGCGGCATCCGCAGGCGAACCTGACCGCCCTGGCCGACCACCTGGGGATCAGCCTCCCGGCCGCGTCGGCGCTCGTCAGCCGCCTCGTCGATGCGGGATTCGTGGAGCGAACGACCGATCCGGCCGAACGCCGCCGCGTGCGCCTGGCCCTGTCGGAACCCGGTCGGGAGCGCGTCGCCGCGTCCCAGCTCGCCGTCGGCGAATGGTGGGCCTTGCGCCTCGCGCGACTGTCCCCCCGGGAGCTGGCGACGATCTCCGACGGCCTGGAGACCCTGGCCGCGCTGCTCTCGGCCGAAGGCGCCGACGCCTCGATGGACAGATGACGGCGCTGGTCGGGCCAGCCGCCGGCCCGTCCCCTGGCACCTCGGCCTCCCCCGACCTCTCGAACTCGGCCGTTTCCATCGAAGGCCTGACCCGGCGGTTCAAGGACGTGGTCGCCGTCGACGACATCGACCTCGCAGTTGCCCCGGGCGAGGTCTTCGGACTGCTCGGCCCCAACGGCGCCGGCAAGACGACCACGATCAAGATCCTCTGCACGCTCCTCGAGCCGACGGCGGGCCGGGCCCACGTCGCGGGTTTCGACGTGGTCGACGAGGCAGCCGCGGTTCGGCGCTCGATCGGCTACGTGCCCCAGCTCCTGTCCGCGGATGGCTCGCTGACGGGTTGGGAGAATCTGCTGATCTCGGCCCGGCTCCACCACCTGCCGGGCGCCGACCGGCGGCGCCGCATCCCGGAGGCGCTCGCGTTCATGGGCCTCGCCGACGCCGCCGACCGGCTCGTCAGCACCTATTCGGGCGGCATGATCCGCCGGCTCGAACTGGCCAGGGCGATGCTCCACCAGCCCGCCGTCCTGTTCCTCGACGAACCGACGATCGGCCTCGACCCGATCGCCCGCGAGCAGGTCTGGACCCACGTTCGCGACCTGCGCCGCCTCGAGGGCACGACGATCGTCATGACGACCCACTACATGGAGGAGGCGGATCTGCTCTGCGACCGGGTCGCGATCATGCACCGCGGCCGGATCGCGGCGATCGGGGCGCCGGCCGATCTGCGCGATGAGATCGGGCCCGATGCGTCGCTCGAGGACGTCTTCCGCCACTCAACCGGCAGCGACATGGACACAGGAGGCACATTCCGTGAGGTCGCTCGGACGCGCCGCACAGCCCGTCGCATGGGCTGACCTGCCGGCTCCGTTCCAGTTCGTCCAGGACACGCTGACCGTCACGGAAGGCGAACTCCGGAAGGTCCGCCACGACCCGCTCGAACTCGTCACCCGCGCCATTCAGCCCGTCCTGTGGCTCGTCATCTTCGGCCAGGTCCTGTCCAATGCCCGGGCCATCCCGACCGGCGGCGTCCCCTACCTCGACTTCCTTGCGCCCGGGATCCTTGCCCAGAGCGCCCTGTTCTCGGCGATCTTCTTCGGCATCTCGGTCATCTGGGAGCGTGATCTCGGCGTTCTGCACACGTATCTCGTGAGTCCCGTCAGCCGGGCCTCCCTGGTGACCGGCAAGGCGTTCGCCGCGGGCCTGCGGGCCCTCACCCAGGCGGCCGTGATCTACGTCGTCTCGTACCTGCTGGGCGTCCACCTGCGGCTGGAACTGCTGGCGATCGTCGGGGTCTGCCTGATCGTGATCATCGGGTCGGCGCTGTTCGCCACCTTCTCACTCTGCATCGCCTGCCAGGTCAAATCCCGGGAACGCTTCATGGGCTTCGGCCAGCTGCTGACGATGCCGCTCTTCTTCGCGAGCAGCGCCGTCTATCCGCTCGTCCTCATGCCGGAGTGGCTGCGGGTCATCGCGATGCTCAACCCATTGACCTACATGGTCGATGCGCTGCGTGAGCTGATGGTCGTGGACGCGACGCTCTCGAACCAGCTGCCGCTCGACGTCGCCGTGCTCGTGTCGGTCCTGATCGGGTTCCTCGTCCTCGGGACGCGCATGTATCCACGCCTCGCGCAGTAGCGGAACCCGGGCCGATGGGGGCCGATCCCGGGCCGGCGCCGGTTCAGCAGGTGACGTGGAGCACGGCGTAGACCTCGGATCGTTTCAGTTCGGCCAGGCGGCGGCAGGCCTCGGGCGTCGGGATCGCCTCGATCTCGACGCCTCGACGCCTGGCTTCGGCAATCACGTCGTCCGCGATGGGCAGGGCGCCGTCCACGCCGGTCCCGACGATCAGCGTCCGGCCGCCCCACGGAATGTCCTCGGCGGCGGACAGCGGCGTGTGGCCGAACCGGCCGCGCAGCTCCTTCGAAGGACCCTTGTCACGCCGGCGGATCCGTCCGCCGTCGATGACGATGTCCCGGGTGAACCGCTCGCCGTCCACCTCGACCTCGCCGAACCCGATGACCTTTGCCTTCATGGCTGCGCTCCCGGCACCCGCCCGGGTCGAGTGGCTCGATCAGTCGCCGAGCCGATCAACCTGCGGGCGCCAATCCGGAACCTCCTTCGATCCCGACCTCCGGCTCGCCCTCGATCGTGACCTTCGGCAGCCACCGCAGGAACGACGGCAGCCACCAGTTCCAGTCGCCGAGCAGCGCCATGGTCGCCGGCAGCAGGACGCAGCGCACGATCGTGGCGTCGATCAGCACCGCCACCGCCAGCCCCAGTCCCAATTCCTGGATGAAGGCAAATGGGATCGTGATGAACGCGGCGAAGACGAGGACCATGATCGTGGCCGCGCTCGTCACGGTGCCGGCCGTGATCGAGATCCCGCGGGCGACGGCCGATCGCGAATCCATGCCGCGATCGCGCGCCTCCTTGACCCTCGTCAGGATGAAGACGTGGTAGTCCATCGAGAGCCCGAAGAGGATCGTGAAGATGAAGACGGGCACCCAGCTCTCGATGACGCTCGAATGGGCGATGCCGAAGGCGCCGCGGAGGACGTCGTCCTGGAACACGGCGACGACCACCCCGAAGGCAGCGCCCGCCGAGAGCAGGTTCAGCGCAATCGCCTTGATGGGAATCACGATCGAGTGGAAGACCACGAGCAGCAGCAGGAACGAGAGACCAAGCACGAAGCCCAGCACGAGCGGAATCGCGTCCTGATACGTCTGCGTGACATCGAGTGCATTCGCGGTATTCCCCGTGACGTAGACGTTCACGTTCGAGAGGCCACCGAACACCGCCGGCACGACCGTGCTCCGCATCTGCCGAACGACTGCCTGGGCGGCCGGGTCGTTCTGCGTGCCAGCCATCGCGAACGAGACGAGGGCCACCGAGCCGTCGCGTGACGGGATGACCGTCACCGGCTCGCTGAGACCCGGGACCTTGAGGCCGGCCGTTTCGAGCGCCTGGATGGCGGCCTTGGTGTCCGCTCGATCGGCGCCGGTGACCACGACCTCCAGATCGAGCACGGAGCCCTGCGGCCACTTCGCCTCGAGCTGTTTGACGGCCTGCACGCCGTCGATCTGGTCGGGGAAGCTCGTGAAGTCGGTCACCCCGATCTGAAGGTGGAGCCAGGGGATCGCCAGCACCAGCAGAATCCCGGCCGAGAGCACCGCGAAGATGACCGGCCGGCGCATCACGGCCGCCGACGAGCGCCGCCCAGGCGCCGCTCCCCTCCTCTCGCGACCGCCCGAGGAACGGGACGCGGCCGGCGTTGAGCCGATCGCCGAGGATCGCGAGCGTCGCCGGCAGGAACGTCAGGCTACCCACGACGGCGACCAGGATGACGGCGATCGTGCCGATCGCCATCGAGCGGAAGATCGAGACATCGATCATGAAGAGGCCGGCCACGGAGATCATCACGGCGAGGCCCGAAAAGAAGACCGCGCGGCCGGCCGTGCTGCTCGCCACCTCGATGGCGTCGAGCTTCGAGCGGCCGTGCCGGCGCTCCGATCGGAAGCGGGTGATCATGAACAGTGAGTAGTCGACGGAGACCGCGAGGCCGATCAGGACGACGAGCTGGGTCGCGTAGGGGCTGGCCGGCGAGACGAGCTGGCTGAAGATGCCGAGGATCCCGAAGGCCGCAAGCAGCGCCGAAATGGCCAGGACGAGCGGCACGATGGCGGCCACCAGGGCCCCGAACGTGATCAGCAGGATGATGAAGGTCAGCCCGATCGTGATGAACGTGCGATCGAGGCCGCTGTTGATCAGCTCCGTGATGTCCTGGTTTGTGAGGGTCTGGCTGACCGAGTGCACGGTGAACCCGGCCGTGTTGGCCTCGATCGCGGCGATCGCCGGTCGTATCGGGACGACGTGTCGCGTCACGACGGCCGTCTCACCGTCGACCCGGGCCACGATTCGCACCGTGGACTGGTCCGGCGACACGAGGAACGCCTCCGGCGGCGCCGTCCGCGGATCCTGGATCTGGTCGACGGCCGGTACGGTCTGACCGCCGTCGCTCACGGTCAATGCCTTCAGCGAATCGACGGTCTGCCCGATGAACGCCTGGAACGCCGGATCCGTGGCCTTGAGCGTCGGGTGCGTCACCACGATGCTGATGTCCTCGGACGGGGTGCCCGAGCCTGCGCCTTCGAAGGCGGCGAACCCCTTGGACGATTCCGTCTGCGCGGCATTCGGGTTGCCGTTTGGATCGTCGGTCCTGATCCCGCCGGTCAACTGGCTGAGCATGAAGAGCCCGATCGTGCCCAGGAACCAGAGCCCGGCCACCGGCCAGCGATGGCGCGAGCTCCACATGGCCACCCGAACGGTGCCGGGCTCCCCGCCCGAACGATGTGCCGGCTGATCCGTCATCGCGGTCCCCCTCTCCAAGGGCAGCCCCGGCCTCGGGACCCTTGCGTCGTCACAGCTTACCGAGTGCGCTCTACTCACCGGTTCGGCCAACCCGCCGAATCGGTTTCTCCCGCGACGGCCGGGTGCAGCGTCAGGCAGGCGTCGGCGTGTTCACCACGAGCAGCGCGACGCCGATCACCCATTTCGCGCCGATGATCACGGCCAGCCAGAAGATCGCGATGCGCTCGGTCGTGACGGCGATCGCGGCACCGCCGGGGACCAGTTGCGCAACGGGCCGCAACAGCCCCTCCCAGCCGAACAGGCCGGCGCCGATCACGGCCACGGCGGCGATTCCCAGCACCGTGCCGATGATGACGGCCGGGCTTGTCCAGCCGAGCACCGGCGCCTGCGAGATCCCGGCGACGGTGCAGCCGGCGATGCCGAACAGGGCGATGGCGAGGAGCGCTCCACGCCCACTCCCGACGATCGGCAGGGAGTCCATGGTGAGCGCCGCGGCGGCCGTGCCCACGGCGGCAAGGACGAGGAGCGACCCGAACAGAACGGAGCCATCTGGGGGCTTCATGGCACACCTCAGCGTGCGGCCCGGGGCTCCCGGGCGTCGCCCAGCAGCGTGCCCCGCCGGACGGAGCAGGCAGAGAGGCAAACGTCCCGTTTTCGAGAGACAACCCGCCCGACCGGCGGCCTCGCATCGGCCGCGGCCCCGGAGTACGCTCGGCGCCGGAGGATGCATGCCCGACTGCCAGTGCGACGGCCTCAATCGAACGTTCAACACCAAGGTCGCCGACGAGGACCTTCGCGACTACCTGCGCGACGGTCCCGACCGGTCCACGGCCATCCTGATCGAGGCCCTGCGGGCCGGTGGCGTCGGCGGCCGATCCCTCATTGACGTCGGCGGCGGGATCGGCGCGATCCAGCTGGAGCTGCTCGCGGCGGGGCTCACGTCATCAACCGACGTCGACGTGTCGGGCGCCTACCTCGAGGTCGCCCGGCGGGAGGCGACGTCCCGGGGGTTCGGCTCGCGCACGGACTATCGGGAAGGCGACTTCGTGGCCGTCGCGCCGGAGATTCCACCGGCCGATCTCGTCACCCTCGACCGGGTCATCTGCTGCTACCCGGACCTCGAGTCGCTGGCCGGAGCGGCGGCGGACCGGACTCTCGACCGCCTGGCGCTCGTCCACCCCTTCGACCGCTGGTGGATCCGCACCGGCGCCGCGATCTACAACGTCGTCAACCGGCCCTTCCGCCAGATCCGGTTCTTCATCCACCGGACCGAACGCCTGGAGGCGATCCTGCGCTCGGCGGGTCTCGAACGGGAGTGGGCCGGCGGCACCCGATTCTGGCGGGTCGCCGTCTACCGGCGGGTGACGAGCAACGACGGCACGTCGAGCTGAGACGACGGCCTCGACGTCGTCGGACTGGTTCGCCTACTGGACCCAGAGCTGATCGAGCAGCACCAGGTAGGCCGGGTGGAACTGGAAATTGCCAACACGGGCCGAGACGAAGTCGGTCCCGGCGTTGAACAGCGGCACCCAGAGCGACGAGGTCAGTGACGGCGCGATCGACGTTGGCCCAGCTCGCAACAGCGGCCGCCCGGTCGGTGGTCTGCAGGTCGCGCGCCGCTGCAATCTGGGCATCGAGCGCTGGGTCGCAGTAGTTCGACAGGCCGACGTCTTCGGCGCAGGAGAACTCGGACAGGAAGCCGGCCGGAGCAAGGATGTCGCCGTTCCACCGGAGCGCATCGATCTGGATCCGGCCGGCATCGCGAGTCGCGCTGATCTTGTCGGGGTCGGTTTCCGGATCGAGAGTCGCTTGGTAGCCGAGCTCCTGGAGGACCGTGACGAGGTAGGGCCCAAGATCGTGGAAGCGAGCGCGCATCGGCCCGACCACGATCGCGGCACCGAGCGTCCCAGATTCCGCGACGAGTCGGCGAGCCGTCGCGAGGTCAGGCCCCTGCCAGCGGCCGCCGGGCCCCGGCTCCGTCGTGGATGGGCAGTAGGGCCGATAGCCAGGGTACGCGGGTGGCAGCACCTGGCACGTGACGGCGACGGCAAGGGCTCCGCCGTACAACTCGGAGACTCGGGCGCGATCGATGGCCAGGCTGACCGCCTGGCGGGCCTTGAGGTTGTCGAACGGCGCCATGGCCGTGTTCAGCACCACGGCGCTGACGCTCACCGAGGCGAAGTAAATCTGGGCGGTGTATTCCGCTCGCAGCCCGGCGATCGCTTCAGGGGGGACCGAATCGCCGCCCAGCGACACCATGTAGTCGGCGTTGCCGCCCTTGACCATCGCGACCTGCTCCGTCGAATCGATGCCGTACCGCCAGACAATCTCGTCGGCGAAGCCGTCGGGCCGGACGGTTGGATCCCACGAGTGGAACCGCGGGTTTCGGGTGAGGCGGATCTCGTTGGCGAGGACGGCTGAGACGGTGTAAGGACCCGTGCCGGGGAAGGCTCCCGTCACGGCTGCGTTCGAAGGCGTGCCCGGTGGGACCGGGTAGGCGAGGCTGAGGGCGAGCCTCGCCAGGAAGTCCGGGTCCGGCGCCGACAGGTGGAACGTGACGGTCCGGGCCGCCGCATCGCCGACGATCCCGGCCGACAGGTCGCAGTGGGTCACCGGAGCGTCCGCGCACGCCTCGGCGCCGAGCAGCAGGCCGAAGTAGCCCGGGCCGACCGACCCCCCGGAAGCCGGATCGCCGATCTGGAAGCCGCGTTCGATGGCCCGCCGAAAGTCGTCCGGAGTGACCGGCTGCCCGTCCGCATAGACGAGATCGGGCCGGAGCTGGAACGTGTACGTCTTGCCGCCGTCGGTCGGCAACGGAATTGCCGTCGCGAGATCCGGCATCAGCGTGGAGCCGCCGGTGCCACCGACGCGCCGATAGCCGACCAGCCCGTCGCCCTGGAGGCCGAGCAGGTAGCTGAACGGAAAGATCGCCGGGTCGAGGTCGGGGGTATCGAAGCTCACGAGGCGCAACGTGCCACCGCGATGACTTGCCGCCGAGGCCCGGGTCGCGACCCACAGCTCGTTGCCGACCTCGGCAATCGCCTGCGCCGCGCTGACTGTCGCGACCCGCTTCGCCGTCAACGAGGGATTCGCGGCGTCAAGGCGAAACACCGCCCCATCGAGATCGGCGACCCAGACCGATCCGTCCATCACGACGATCGAGGAGAGCGATCGGCCGACGTCGACTGTCGCCGTGACCCGGTTCGAGGTGGGATCGACCCGTGTCACGGTGCCATCGCTGCTGGCCACCCAGACGGACCCGTCGCCGATTGCGACGGCCGATGGGCGTGTCCCGACCGGGATCGGCGGGGCGAGCGTGGCTCCACTGCCGGGATCGAGATGCGTCAGGACGCCGCCATCCTGGCTGACGACCCAGACGCCGCCGGCATCAACCGCCAGCGCAACCGGCAGCGAACCCACGGCAATCGGCCGGTCAGGGGCGCCCGAATGCACGTCGAGGCGGACGACGGTGCTGTCGCTCGTATTGGCGACCCAGAGCGAGCCCGATCCGACGGCAATGGCGGTCGGGCCATTGCCGACCGTGATCGTGTCGACGAGCCGGCCGGTCGCGGCATTGATGCGCGACACGGTCCGGCCGCCGCTGTCGGTGACCCAGATCGAGCCTTCGGCGGCCACGATCCCTGTCGGCGCGCGGCCCACGTCGATCGTGTTGACCACGGCCCGTGTGCCAAGGTCGATCCTCGCCACCGTATCCGCCGCCGGTGTTCGCGACCCACACGGCCCCGTCCCCGAGGGCGATCCCGCCCGGCCGCTGGCCGACGTGGATCGAGCCGATGAGCTCCGAGCGACCGGCATCGATGACGCCGATCGAATCCTCCGCCACGCTGGCCAGCGCGGGCTGCCGCCACGGGCTCCAGGCAGCAAGCCCGGCGACCACAACGACGAGCGCCAGACCGACGACGGCAGCCGCAACCAGGCGCGGTCGGCGCTGCCAGATCGGTCTCGACTGGGCTCGCCGCACGGCTGCCATCTGGCGGGAGGCCCTCGCCTCGGTGCTGGCGGCCTCGACCGCAGGCTCATCGGCGCGGTCAACGGCGAAGATCCGCCATTCGCCGGGTACGCCCTTCAGCTCCCGGGCGCCTCGATCCTCGAATCGAAGGCCGGATCCGGCGGCGAGGTCGCGGACGGTCGCCGACACCAGGACTTCGCCGGGGGCTGCCGCGGCCATGATCCGGGAAGCGATGGGAACGGTGATTCCGCCGACCTTGGCGCCGATCTGCTCGACCTCGCCGACATGCACGCCGGCGCGAACCTCGAGACCGAGATCCTCGACACCCGCGACGACGTCGAGGGCGCACGCGACGGCTGCCGCCGGCGCATCGAAGATGGCGAAGAACCCATCGCCGGCCGTGTCCACCTCCCGACCCCGGTGGCGACGGAGCGCGGCACGGACGACGCCATGGTGAAGTTGGACGAGTTCTCGCCACGCCTCGTCACCGAGGGCGGCGGCATGCTCGGTTGACCCGACAATGTCCGTGAACAGGACGGTCGTCAGGAACCGCTCGGGAGCCCGCTGGCGGACCGGCATCGCGGCAGTCTGCGCGTTCCGGCCGGGCCATGCAGAAACTCCGCGGTCCACGCGATCGGAAGATTCGCCCCGGCCGGTCTCGAGAGAACCACCCGACCGAACCTTCGGGCGCGGGTCGATTCCCCGACGAGCCACCTGTCGGACGCAACACAGACGAGAACGGGCCGCCACTTGACACTCCGCCGAACAGGGCGTGGCGGTCCTCGCCGGGTCGCACAGACCGGCGGAGCGATGGCGTGTCCTTGGGAGTTGCCTGTGTCTCGAACGCGAATTCCGTCTCGTGTCGGGCGAGCCGGCGCACTCATCGTCGGGAGTCTGCTCGTGGCCGCCTGCGCGGGCGCGTCGGCCGGCTCGCCGGCGGCCTCGAGGGGTTCGTCGGCAGTTACGGCGGCGGGCAGCGCCGGCAGCTCCGCCTGGCATCGAGCGACCGTGGCCGGCGCGACCGGCGGTCAGGTCAGCGATCTGAGCGTCACGGACACGGGGTTCGCGGCTGTCGGCGACCTTGGCTACGCCGGGCCAGGCGTCGGGTGGACATCGGCCGATGGCGAGAGCTGGCAGGCCAACGCGGGCGCGGCGGCACTGGCGACGACGCCCGTCTGCCTCGTCTTTCAGGCCACCAAGAGCCTCGCTGCGTTCGGGCCGAGCTGCTCGGGCGGTGGCGAGTCGACGCTCGGGACGGAATTCTCCTTCGACGGGACGACCTGGACGTCGGTCGGCGATTTCGTGTCGCGGACGGACGACCTCCCGCACGGCACGCCCCATGACGTCGCCCGCTTCGCCAGCGCGTTCGTCGCCGTCGGCAGCGAGCAGACCTCGACCAGTCCCGTCACCTGGACGGGCCACGTCTGGACCTCGCCCGATGGGCTGGCCTGGGTGGAGTCGCCGGTCGGCCAGTTGTTTGCCGGTTCGATCGTGGATGGGGTCGCGGCAGGCCCACAGGGACTCGTTGCGGTCGGCGCTTCGGGTGGCGAAGGCGACAACGCCGCGTTCTGGAGCTCGACGGATGGCAAGGCGTGGACGCGAGCCGCGAATCCGGCCGATGCTGCGGGCGCGAATGCGTTCGCCGTGGCGGTCGGTGGGCCCGGATTCGTGGCGGTTGGCAGGCGAGGGACCGATGCGGCAGTCTGGACCTCGACCGACGGGCAGACGTGGACGGGCATCTCGAGCGACACGTTCAAGGGCGGCCAGATGCTGGCGATCGCGAGCGGACCGTCGGAGGTGGTCGCGGTGGGCTACGGCCCCGATGGCGCCGTCGTCTGGACGTCAACCGATGGCTCGAGTTGGACGCGACTGAGCGGCGGCGTCTTCGCCGGCGCTCGAGCGGCGACGGTGGTGGCCAAGGGCGACAGATTCCTGGTGGGCGGCAGCGCCGCGACGGGCAGCCCGGCCGAGGCGATCGTCTGGGTGGGCCGCTGAAGCCGGTCGCGACGCGGTCAGCGCCGGGGCGTCAGTCGTCGACGATGCCCCAGGCGTCGATCTCCATCAGCAGCTCGGGCAGGGCCAGACCCGCGACAACGATGCCGGTGCTGGCGGGCTTGACGCCCTTGAACGCCTTGTTGATCTCGCCGTAGACGGCCGGCCGAAAGGCGCGATCCGTGACGTAGACGATGATCTTCACGACGTCATCGAGCGTGCCGCCGGCCATCACCATCATCCGGCTGATGTTGTCGAGCGCGATTCGCGTCTGCTCGCCGGGATCGCCGATGCCGCGCACCTCGCCCGTCTCGTAGTCCTCGAGCCGGATGCCCGTCTGGCCCTGCATGAAGACCTGGTTGCCGGCCTTGTAGCACTGCGCCCAGGTCCCGGCGGCCTGCAACGAGTTGGAGTCGACGGTCACGGACCGGAGTAGCTGCTTCTTCACTGGACCTCCTTCGTTCGGAGAGCAGTCTGCCAGTCCCGGCCGGTCGAATGTGAGCGTCGGCGGCGGCCGACCGATCGGGTTCCGCTCCGTCACTTCCAGGGCGAGGGTCGTTATGGCAAGCGAGGGCAACCTGACAGCGACCGTAGCTTCGATCGCGGCGTGCAGGTTCACGGGGCTCGCATTGCTCGCGGAACAGAAGGCGTACAGCGTGATCGGATTGGGGAACGATGCGTAGGGCCGCACGTCGACGCCAGTCCCATTCGAGTCAAGCGTGATCCGACAGTTGGACGGCGAACCAGAAGTCAGTGTCAGGAGATCGATCGACAACAGGTAGCTCCCGGATGGAAGCTTCAGGACTGCCACCTGGCCCGAGCCCACGTAGCCAACCGGCCCAGTGTCGCCAATGTAGATCGTGACCGGCGAGGTTGCGCCCCCGCCACTCCCCGGTGCGCCGCTCGGCCCGGCGGGCCCGGTCGGTCCGGGGATTCCCTGGGGGCCCGGCGCGCCTTTGACACCCTGGATATTCCAGGTCAGCTGCTTCTCGCCACTCTTGCAGGCGCCCGACGCGAGGTAGCGCATCGTGCCGTCCTTCTCGACGCACGATTTGATCGTCGGGACTGATGATGCCCCGACCGCGACCCCAACGGCGAGACCTGCGAGAAGGACCGCGGTGAACAGCGCGAGCGAGCGGCGCATGGCATCACCCCCCTGCTCCGGATACCCCGGTGCGTCGGATGAGCCTACGCTGGTCCAACCTCTGCGATGAGTCCCATGCCATGCCGCCGACGTGATGAGGCCCCGGCACGGGAAAGCGCCGGGGCCCTTTGAGGGTACGCGGTCTCGCCCTCCGGCCGTGCCTTCCTAGAACGTTGTCACGGTCCGGTCGTAGGTGATGTCGTTCGCGGGGTTGCTGTCGTTGTCGGAGGCGACCCGGGCCATGTTCATGAAGGTCCCGAGAGCGGAGATCGTCGGGCGGACCGTCAACGTGATGTCCGGATAGCTGGCGCCAGCTGCGAGCACGTTGGAGCGGGTGCAGGTGACCAGGACGACCCTGGTGCTGCACGACCAGCCCGAGCCCGACACGCTCGTCGGCGGGAGCCCGGCGGGCAGCGTGTCGGTGACCGTGACGATGCCGCTGGTGGAGCCGGGGCCGAGATTGCTGACGTGGAGCGTGTACGTCCCGGGCTGACCGAGGTGGAAGTTGCCCGAGTGGTGGCTGGTGATCGTGAGGTCAGGGGCGAGGACGGTCAGGGTCGCAGTCGCGGCCAAGCCAGCCCCCGCGTTGGTCGACGTGACCGGGTCCGTCGTGTTGACTTTCATGCCGGGGTCCGTGGCTCGGACATTGAGGCTGAATGTGCACGAGGCATGCGCCACCAGCGACGCACCAGACAGGGTCACCTGGCCGCTGCGTGCGACGGCCGTGACGGCGCCCCCGCCGCAGGAGCCGGTGAGGCCGTTGGGGGCGGCGACGATCAGGCCTGCGGGGAGGGTGTCGCCGAAGCCCACGCCGGTCAGAGCGGTTGTCGGGTTCGGGTTCGTGATCGTGAAGCTGAGACTGCTCGAGCCGTTGATGTTGATCGTGGCCGGCGTGAATGACTTGGTGATCGTCGGTGGGGCGACGAAGGTGTAGGTGTCGGTCACGGCAAGGCTGCCGCTGGTGTCGACGGCGGCGGTAAAGGTTTCGGTGCCGCCCACGGGCAGCGGAGAGCCGGAGTAGAAATTGAAGTCCAGGGCACCGGTCGTCAGATCGGAGACGCAGCGCACGGGCGTCGCCGAGAGATCGATCGAATTGCCGGCGCTCTGGCCGTCGCAGCGGCCAGCGAAGACGCCGGTCGAGCGAGAGGCGTAGATGCCGCTGTAGGCCACGTAGAGCGCTACGCCGGGGATCACGTTGCCGGCCGCGTCGTATGCCTTGACATGGAAATGCACATCGGTGCTGACCGGCAGGGTGTCGGTTGGCGCAATCGGGTTCGGGCTCCAGACGAGATGGTCGATCGTGGCGAAGGTGTACGAATCGCTGGCGGCGAGACTGCCGCTGGTGTCGACCGCAGCCGTGAACCTCTCGCTGCCCCCGTTGGGCAGGGGGCTCCCGGAGTAGAAGTTGAGCCGAAGATCACCAGTCGTCAGATCGGACACGCAGCGCACGGGCGTCGCCGAGAGATCGATCGAATTGCCGGCGCTCTCGCCATCGCAGTGGCCCGCGAAGACGCCGATGTTGACGGTCGTGAACCGGCCGCTGTACGTGAGGTAGATCACGCTGCCTGGGATCACGGCATTGGAGCTGTCGAACGCCTTGACGCCGAACTTCGTGTCCTTCTCCGGGAGCAGGCTGCCGGTTGGCGCAATCGGGTTCGGGCTCCAGACGAGATGGTCGATCGTGGCGAAGGTGTACGAATTGCTGGCGGCGAGACTGCCGCTGGTGTCGACCGCAGCCGTGAACCTCTCGCTGCCCCCGTTGGGCAGGGGGCTCCCGGAGTAGAAGTTGAGCCGAAGATCACCAGTCGTCAGATCGGACACGCAGCGCACGGGCGTCGCCGAGAGATCGATCGAATTGCCGGCGCTCTCGCCATCGCAGTGGCCCGCGAAGACGCTCATGTTGACGGTCGTGAACCGGCCGCTGTACGTGAGGTAGATCACGCTGCCTGGGATCACGACATTGGAGCTGTCGAACGCCTTGACGCCGAACTTCGTGTCCTTCTCCGGGAGCAGGCTGCCGGTTGGCGCAATCGGGTTCGGGCTCCAGACGAGATGGTCGATCGTGGCGAAGGTGTACGAATCGCTGGCGGCGAGACTGCCGCTGGTGTCGACCGCAGCCGTGAACCTCTCGCTGCCCCCGTTGGGCAGGGGGCTCCCGGAGTAGAAGTTGAGCCGAAGATCACCAGTCGTCAGATCGGACACGCAGCGCACGGGCGTCGCCGAGAGATCGATCGAATTGCCGGCGCTCTCGCCATCGCAATGGCCCGCGAAGACGCTCATGTTGACGGTCGTGAACCGGCCGCTGTACGTGAGGTAGATCACGCTGCCTGGGATCACGGCATTGGAGCTGTCGAACGCCTTGACGCCAAAGCTCTCGTCCTTCTCCGGGAGCAGGCTGCCGGTTGGCGCAATCGGGTTCGGGCTCCAGACGAGATGGTCGATCGGGACGCCGGCCCGCAGGGGTCCGGCAAGCCATCCCGCGGAGACCACCTGAAGGACGAGAACAGCGGCCATGCTTACGCCGTACAGCCGCGTCGGTCGAATTCGAGCCCGACTCCGCCAGACCATTGCGAGCCTCCCTCAACCGGATCGAGCGTCCGCTCGGCCGCGCCGATCGCGGAAGCCCGCTGCACTGGCCCGCAGAGTTGAAGCGGCGGCCCGTGTGTCGGCTCGAGCACTGGAGGGCCCTGGGCCCGAAGTCAGTCCTCGCCATTGTCGAGACTGCCGGGAGCCTTGTCCAGCGACTGGCCCGGAAGAATGACGTACCGGGCGAGCCCTGCTGGCGTCAGTTGGCTCTCAAGTGTTGGGACCGTCTGATCGGGCTGGGATCCGCGACGGCCGGTGAGGAAGGATGACGAGTCATCCCTTGTCGCGGCCGCTGGAGTTGGCCGGCCGTAGCCTGGATCGTCGTCGACACGCGGAGCGCCGGGGCGCTGTTGAGGTTGCGCAGCCTCGCTCAAGTCTGGGCCTCTTCTAGAACCCAGTGATGGTTCGGTCGTAGGAGATGTTGTTGGCCGGGTTGCTGTCGTTGCTCGAGGCGACCCGGGCCATGTTCACGAACGTCCCCAACGAGAAGATCGAGGGGCGCACGGTGATCGTGATGTCGGGGTAGCTCGAGCCAGCCGGGAGGGAGTTGGAGCGAGTGCAGGTGACCAGGACGACCCTGGTGCTGCAGGACCAGCCAGAGCCCGACGCGCTGGTCGGTGGCAGCCCGGCCGACAGGGTGTCGGTGACGGTCACCGTGCCGCTGGTCGATTCACCGCCAACGTTCGTCACGTGGAGCGTGTACGTCCCGGGCTGGCCGAGGTGGAAGTTGCCCGAATGGCTCGAGGTGATCGCGAGGTCGGGCTCGACGTCGACGTAGGTCCGGAAGGCGTTGTCGTAAACAGGGTTGGATGCCCATGTCCCGTTTTGGAAGAAGACCACCGTTCCACCGGCGTAGATGTCGTCCGCAACCCCGAAGCCGTTCTGCGTAGCACTGAACACGAACACGAAGGCGTACTGGGTGCCAGCAGTGACGGCCGCCGGCACGTCGAGATCGACGTCCAGCCACTGGTTGACGGCGCTGCTGGCGACGGTGCCCGAGCCGATCACGGTCCCGGTCGGCAGGCCGCCCGATGTGGTCATGACCTGGAGGGCCAGCCCGGTGAGGGGGGTCAGCGGCCAGACCGAGACCCGGACAAGGTTGCCGGTCTTGCCGGCCGTGAACGACTGGCCCCCAAGCGACGGCCCATAGAACCCGCTCGGGCCGCTGTGGTCGAGCTGCGACTGATCGAGCACGACCGCGGCCAGAACTCCGGTCGGGACCGCGAGCATTACGGCGACCATCGCCACGGCGGCAACGGCCATCCTCGAAGCCAGACCGGCAGGAGTCGGTCCGCCGTCCGGCCGTCGTGGCTGCGATCGAGGCTCATCCTGCTTCCTCCCGGTTCGCAGTGAGCACGCCGCGTGGGGCGCTCCGCGGCATGCCAGGAACTACACGTCGGGGGAGGCCGATCTCGTGATCCGAGCGTCCTGCGTCGTCCGCGCCGGTCGGCGCATTCTACGGACGACGAGCAGGCCATCATGGCGGCCGGCGAACGGGCGCTCAGTCGAAATGAGTGCCATCGTCAAGCGCCCTCGGCGCCTTTCGACCGAATGAACGCAGCGTGATACCGATCAAATCAGAAGGCCCTCCGGATCGACCGGAGGGCTCATTCGTGCGAGAGAAGATGGTCGGGGCGGAGCGATTCGAACGCTCGGCCTCCTGAACCCCATTCAGGTGCGCTACCAGGCTGCGCCACGCCCCGAGGAGCCGCAGTGTAGACCACGAACCGGACGGGTGTCCCGCGGCGGGACCCGATTCGGCCACTCGGTTCAATGGCACGCCGTCCGATCTGGGACGATTTCATCCCCATCGTCACGGACGATTGCCTGCCCTCGATCTGAACGATTTCATCTGGTGACCACGCAATCCCCCGCCTAGACTCCCGCCCTCGGCACGCCGCCCGTCTCGTGCCCAGCGAGACGTCCGGCATCCGCATCGCAACTGATGCGCGCCGTCAGCGAAAGGTGGGCAGCATGCAGCGGCTTCGGATTCCGGGCGCGCTCGGGCGCGCGACTCCGCTGGCTCTCGGCCTCGCGATTGCCCTGACGGGCATCACGGTCGGCGTCGTCGGCGCCGCGTTCATCACCGGCAACACGATCAACGGCTGCGTGGACAAGGAGGGTCACGTCCGACTGCTCGATCCCGCGAGCTCGAAGAAGGATCTCAAGGACTGCAAGAAGGACGAGACCGACATCGCGTGGAACGTCACCGGGCCCGCCGGTGAAACTGGCGCCACGGGGGCCACCGGACCGACGGGGCACGGGAGCCACTGGACCGACAGGTGCTGGCGACTGGCGCGACTGGCGCGACCGGCGCCACAGGCGCCACCGGAGCCACGGGCGCCCAGGGACCCGCTGGAGTCGCCCTGGCCTATGCGCACGTCCATGCCGATGGGGCGATCGACCAGGACAGCGGCAACATCATCGTCGTGAACGTCGCCCCGGGGGCCTACTGCGTGGGCGTCACCGGCGGGATCGTCCACGTGGCGGTCGCCACGCTGGATTCCGGGCCGAATGTCGGGGGCACCGTGCAAACCGGCGTCTTCTTCGCGAGCGGCTGCCCAACGAACGCCCACGACATCATCGTCGTGACCCGACCGCAGGGCCAGGATGGAGGCCTGCCGGGTGAGAACCGCGCGTTCTACCTGATCGTCAACTGACTCGAGTTTTCGCGCGAACCGTCCATCGGGCGGCGGGCCTCGCTCGCCGCCCATCGATTCGGGCCTACTCCCTGACGCCGCTCCCCCGCGGCGCGAGCTTCGCGCCCGTCGTCGACCACCAGCGCTCGGCCGCGGCGGGATCCACCGGCGGGTAGATCGATTCGTGGGTCGCGGCCCAGGCCCGCAGCTTGGCGATCGTGAAATCGGGCGCATCGATCACGTCGAAGTAGTTCTGGCCGCCGACCGCGTCGGCCTTGGCCCGGGCCAGCACGTCCCGCGCAATGCCGATCGGGATCCGGATGGCGCCCGTCACGTCGGCGAACACGAGATCGCCGGTCGTCCAGGTCACGCGGCCGACTTCGACCGGCGCCCCGTAGCGGACCAGGTGATAGGAGCCGTGGGCCGGGGCCACGCCCGTCGACCAGACCGGCATCCCGGCCGCCTTCACGAGCGTCGGCTTCTGCACGGCGACGCTCGAGACGATGCCGGCGCAGCCGAGGCGCTTCAGGGTCCGCGCCTGCATGCTGCCGAGCGCCGCCGCCCGCCCGGCGTTCGAATCCACGTCCATCATCACGGCGATCTGCGGCTGGGGCTGGTTCGAGAACCACTCGTAGTAGTCGAGGAAGTTGAGGTCGGGCGAATCGACGTCGATCGTCGTCCATTCGGTCGTGGCCGCGTAGCCCACCACGGTCCCCATCTCGGGGTACATGCAGTGGATCTCGGGGCCCGTGTAGTCCTCGCTGATGAATCCCTCGACCTCGGCCCGGGCGAAGAAGAGCGTCGACGCATCGAGCGATCGGAAGGCCTGCAGCTCCTCGGGCGTGAGCATCGGTGAGTTCGTCATGACCGTGACCCCCTCAGGTTCAGTGCCGTGGTCATCGGATCGTAGCGCGCCCCTCGGCCTTCCTCACCACCAGCGCGCCGGGCAGGCCAGGGTCATGATCTCCGGCTCGCCGTCGGTCACGAGCACCGTGTCCTCGAAGCGGACCGTCCCGACGCCGGCCTTCGTCACGTGCTGCTCGATCGCCAGGGTCATCCCGGGCACCAGGACCGTCTCGTCGTACGGCGTCAGGGTCGGCGGCTCCCAGCCGACGCCGATGCCGTGGCCGGCCGATTCGAGGTAGTCGGCCGAGAGGATCGATTCGTGCGGATCGATGTCGCCACGATGGGCCAGGCCTCGGCGGCTCAACTCCGCGTGGCAGGCCGCGTACAGGTCCTTCGCCCGGGCGCCCGGGATGGCCGCTGCGCAGGCCGCTCGAATACATGCGATGGCGGCCTCGAGGATCTCCAGCTGGCCGGCGGTTGGCTCGCCACCGACGACCATCGATCGGACGAAATCGTAGTAGTAGCCGTCGACCGCGCCGTAGATGTCGGGGTGGACGATGTCGCCCTTCTCGTACGGCCGCTGCCAGTCGAAGCTGGGCATCCGCGACCACCACAGGTGACCGTCGTCGGGCCCGGACGCCATCGCGAAGTCGTAGGGCGCGGCGCCGAGTCGGGCCGCCAGCGCCGGCCCCGGCCGCCGCAACATCGCCATCGGTCCGCCCGACCGCGACCTCGGCGAACATCGCGTTCATCAGCTCGCAGCTGACGGCGGACGAGTAGCGCATCAGCTCGATCTCCGCCGGGCTCTTGACGAGCCGCAGGCCGAGCATCAGTTCGTCCGCCCGAACGAACGTCGTCGCCGGGACCTCCGATTCGATCGCCCGCAGGGCCGTGACGGGCATCCGCTCCTCGTCCGTCAGGCCGACCGTGCCCTTCCGCAGGCCCGAGGCCACGAGCGCCTCGACGACGCCCGAGTACAGGTCGCGGCGCACCCAGACCCGGTCGGCCGAGACGATGTCGTCGCGCCAATCGGGCTGATTGACGATCAGCGTCGACTCGCCGTGCACGGGCAGGACCAGCGCGGTCTGGCCGAAGCCCGTGAAGATGGGCGCCACGTCCGGGAACACGTTGCCGATCTCGTAGTGGTTCGTCAGCCAGAAGACGTTGGCGTAGCGATCGAGGGTCGAACCGCCCATGGACCAGACGACGAGCCCGTCCAGGCCGGCCGCCACGGCCGCCTGCCGGGCCTGATCGCGCCGAAGGGCGTACTCGCCGCGCGGGATCGACGGCCGCGGGCCAAGGCGCGCCCGGATGCCGGCAAGGTCGCTCATCGACGGTCCCCCACTGCGCGTGTCACTCGATCTGATCCCGGGTCAACGATGTCGCTGCCCGGCCGCTCCCCCGTCCGCGCCCGCGTCCGCTCCCGCGGCCCCGACCCGCTCGAGCCACGGCGGCAGGTCGGCCAGCTCGTCCTTGGATTCGCGGGCCAGCAGGTCGATGAGGCAGCGCTGGACGCTCTTGCCCTCGAACAGCGCCTGCTCGACCTCGCGGGCGATCGGCATCTCCACGCCGAGGCGATCCGCCAGCGCCAGCGCCGCGCGAACGGTGTAGGCGCCCTCGGCGACACCGTGGAGGCTGATCTCGATCTCGGACCAGGGCCGGCCACGGGCGAGCTCCTCGCCGAGTCGATGGTTGCGCGAGAGCCCCGAACCGCACGTGGCGATGACGTCGCCGATCCCGGCGAGCCCCGAGAATGTCAGTGGATTGGCGCCGGCCGCGAGACCCAGCCGGATCATCTCGGCGAGGCCCCGGGTGATGAGCCCGGCCTTGCCGTTGTCGCCGAAGCCGAGTCCGTCGGCGGCCCCGGCCGCGATGGCGATGATGTTCTTCAGCGCGCCGCAGAGCTCGACGCCGACGATGTCGCTGTTGACGTAGACCCGGAAGCTGCGCGACGCGAGGCGCGACTGGATCCGCCAGGCAAGCGCAGGATCCTCCGCGGCCACCACGGCCGAGGCCGGCAGCCCGCGCGCGATCTCGGCGGCGAGATTGGGACCCGAGAGGGCGGCCACGCGCCGGGTCGGGATGCCCGCCGCATCGGCGATGACCTGGCTCGCCCGAAGGAGCGTTTCGGATTCGAGGCCCTTGACCAGCGACAGGACGTCGGCCGTCGCGGGCAGCAGGGCCCGGAGCGGTTCGATGGTGGCCCGCAGGTGGGCCGAGGGGACGGCCACGACCAGGAGGTCGGCGGCGGCAACGGCCGACGCGTCGGCGGTGACGGTGATCCTCTCAGGCAGCGTGATTCCGGGCAGGTTCTCGTCGTTGCGACGGTCCTGCTGGAGCAGCGCGGCCTTCTCGGGGCGGCGCGCGAGCAGGACCACGGGCTCGTTCGCGGCGAGCATGCAGGCGATCGTCGTGCCCCAGGCGCCACTGCCGACGACCACGACGCGGGGCGAATCAGCGCCGAGGTGCGGGCCCGCTGCCCCGCTCACCCGCCGATCACCTCTCGCTCACCCGCCGCCTGCTGGTCGCCTGGCCGCCGCCGTTCCGGATCGCGCCGCAGCCGGCCGCGGGCTCGCAGGTCGAGCCGCGACGCTCGCACCGGGGCTCTTGGCCACGGTCTTGGCCGCACTCTTGGCCGCGGCTTTGGGAGGACTCTTGGGGATGCTCTTGGCGTTCGCCTTGGCGCCGCCCTTGCCCGAGCTCCTCGTCGCACCCTTGGGATTCCTCGCCGCGCCGCCGGACGCACCCGGCCCGGCCCGCCGCGGCTTCTTCGGCAGCTGGACGGAGCTGCGCTCCCGGAAGACCAGCTTGATCGGCGTCCCATCGAAGCCGAACTGGTCGCGGAGGCGATTCTCGAGATAGCGCCGGTAGCTGAAATGGACGGAGCCGGCATCACGGGCAAAGAAGACGAACGTCGGGGGCGCCACGGCGACCTGGGTCGCGTAGAAGATCTTCGGCCGCCGGCCCTTCACGACGGGCGCCGACTGCCGGTCCGAGGCTTCGGCGAGGATCCGGTTCAGCTCGCCGGTCGAGACGCGCTTGCGGCGTTCGCCCCAGACGTCCACGGCGGCCTCGAGCACGCGCCCGACCCGCTGGCCCGTCTTGGCGCTGATCGAGATGATCGCCGCGAAATCGAGGAACGGCGCCTCCCGGCGGATCCATTCGACGTACTGGTCGAAGGTGCGGTCCGTCTTGTCCGCGACGAGATCCCACTTGTTGACGGCGATCACGAGACCCTTGCCCTCGTCCACGACGTAGCCCGCGATGTGGGCATCCTGCGAGGTCAGGCCCTCCACGGCGTCGATGACCAGGATCGCGACATCGGCGCGGCCGATCGCTTTCAGGGATCGGAGCGTCGAATACTTCTCGGCGGGCGGCCCCGAGGCGACCTTGCCGCGTCGCTTGACGCCGGCCGTGTCGATCAGGACGACCGTGCTGCGGCCCCAGGCCAGCGGCGTGTCGATGGCGTCGCGTGTCGTACCGGGAATGTCGCTGACGATCGTGCGTTCCTCGCCAAGGAGAGCATTGACGAGGCTCGACTTGCCGACGTTCGGCCGGCCCACGATCGCGATGGCGACGGGGGTCTCGCGCGGCTTCGGCTTCGATCAGGGCGTCCCAGCGCTTCTCTTCGGGATCGCTCTCGGCGAGGGCGATGGCCGCGTCGAGCTCGGCTTCGCGCTGCTCGTCGCTCAATTCGGCGTCCTCATCGCCGTCCTCGTCGTCCTCTCCGACGACGATCGGGGCGAGCCGGCCGGCGAGCTCCTCGCGCGACCAGACGTCCGCCTCCTGCTCGCGCTCCTTGCGGGCGATCTCGGCCGGGCTCTCGGGTGGCAGGGCCCAGACGAGGACGTCGAGCAGGTCCGCGACGCCGCGGCCGTGGATGGCGCTGATCGGGTACGTCTCCTCCCAGCCGAGCGAGTAGAACTCGGCCGCCTCGAGCTCCCGCTTGTCGTTGTCGGCCTTGTTCACGGCGACCAGCAGCGGCGCCTTCGCACCGCGGAGCAGCTCGGCCGCTTCGAGGTCCGACGGCGTGATGCCGGCCTCCGCGTCGACGACGAAGAGGATCACGTCCGCTTCGGCGATCGCCAGCCGGGCCTGGTCCTGGACCTTCGCTTCGATCGGATCGGCGGGGGTTGCCTCGAGACCGCCCGTATCGACCAGCAGGAATCGCCGGCCGTTCCACTCGGCATCGGCATAGAGGCGATCGCGGGTCGTGCGCGCGCGATCCTCGACGATGGCCTGCCGCTCGCCCACGATCCGGTTGAAGAGCGTGCTCTTGCCGACGTTGGGCCGGCCGACGACGGCCACGACCGGGAGAGCGTTCATGCCCGCCTCACGCGGCGCCGTGGACGATGGTCGGCTCGAATGAGCGCCCGGGCAGCGAGGTCGTCCGGCCGGCGGGTGTCGCCGCGAGCGCGAGAGCCGCCGAGGCAAGCTCGTCGGCGCGGGCGGCGGCCTCGGCCGTCCCGCCGAGTTCCAGGACGCGCCGCGCCACGGCGTGGAGGTCCTCGATCGGCGTGGAGGTTCCACCGGTCACCCCGACGATGCGGGCACCGCCGAAATCGGTCGTCTCGGACAGGTCGGCGACCCCTTCGATCTGGATGGCGCGCGTGCCGGCGATCTCGCAGAGCCGCGTCAGTTCCTTCGTGTTGGCGCTGCTGCGGCCGCCGACGACCACCATCAGGTCCACCTCGCGGGCGGCGTCGAGCGTGTCCTCCTGGCGGCGGATCGTGACCGGGCAGACCGTGTTGACGATCTTGAGTTCGTGGCTGCGCGAGACCATGTAGGCCGCGAGCTTCTCGAACTTCCAGGGCGGCTGGGTGCTCTGCGACATCAGCGCCATCTTCTTGCGGCGCGGGATGGTGACCCAGTCCTCCTCCTCGTCCACCACGATCGCATCGGGCGCGAAGCCGAGCAGGCCGACGACCTCGGGGTGCTTGGGGGTGCCGAGGAGGACGACGGTGTAGCCCTCGGCGACGAGCCGGACGAGCTCACGCTGCTCCTGGATGACCCAGGTGCAGGTGCCGTCGATGACCTCCAGGCCGCGCTCCGCGGCCCGTTCCATCACTTCCGGCCGCAC
Source organism: uncultured Chloroflexia bacterium (assembly GCA_963716375.1). Classification (GTDB taxonomy): domain Bacteria; phylum Chloroflexota; class Limnocylindria; order Limnocylindrales; family CSP1-4; genus VGPE01. The sequence continues at coordinate 1,730,412 of OY970306.1, forward strand.
GCCGTGGGCGCGGATGACGACCGCCGCACCGCGATCCACGTCATCGAGTCCGTCGACCGTCTCGATGCCGAGCTCCTGGAGGTCGCGGACGACGCCCTCGTTGTGGACGACCTGGCCCAGGGTATGGGTCCGCTTGCCGGCCGCGGCGGCTTCCTTGGCCTTGTCGATGGCCTCCCGGACGCCGTAGCAGAAGCCGGTCCGGCGGGCAATCTGGATGCCTTCGATCGTTCCTCGCATGGTTCCAGTATCGCACGGCCCTCTCGTTCGGCCGACCGGTCGCGTCGCCTCGGATCGCGCCGCCGGTGCGTGGGGCCCGGCTCAGGCCTCGACTCTGGCGGCCTTGCGGACCTGGTCGGCATAGGCGCCTCGATGGCGCGGCGGCAGCAGCTCGGCGACCCTCGTCATGATCTCCTCGGTCGCCCGGTGCTGGGCCTGGCGCCGGTCGCCACCCGTCGAGCCGCCGGCCGCGCCGCTCACGGTGAACGGCCGGCCGACCCGCAGGCCGACGGTGCCGCCGTAGTGCGGCCGGTCGCCGCGCGGCCAGAACCGGTCCGTGCCGGACAGTCCGACGGGCAGGATCGGCGCACCGGTCCGCAGCGCCAGGATCGCGATGCCGTCTTTCGCCTCCTGGAGGCCGCCGGTCGGGCTGCGGGTGCCCTCGGGAAAGACCGCCAGCACGTGGCCCTTCGTCGAGGACGCGCCGGGCCGCCCGAAATCCCTCGAGGTCGCTTGCGCCACGGCGGATGCCGATGACGGCGTTGTACCGCAGGCCGAGGCCGATCAGCGGCCACTCGAGCGCCTCCTGCTTGCCGAGCAGGTAGACCCGGCGGTCGAGCGCCGGGGTGAGCCAGCAGGCCACCAGCACCCCGTCCGCGTTCGAGAGGTGGTTCGACGCGATGATCAACGGCCCCGACTTCGGCAGCGACTGGTCGAGCCCCTCGAGCTTGACGTGGACGAGGCAGCGCACGACCAATCGCCCGAACCCATCGGTGGCGCGGATGAAGAGGGACCGGCCGTCGGGCAGGTCCGGCAGGTCGCGTTGCTCGTCCGCCTGCTGCGTGTCGTCGCTCACGATCCCTCCCGGCGCCGAATGGTCTCGACGACTGCCGCGACCGTGGCTTCGAACGTGTTGCCGTCGGTACGGATGACCTGTGCATCGGGCGGGATCCGCAGCGGCGCCGTCGCGCGACCCGAATCGATCGCGTCCCTCCGCCGGAGCTCCTCGAGGATGGCCGCTGCCTCGGCCGAATCGGGGGCCAGGCCGCGTTCGCCGGCGCGCCGGCGGGCCCGCTCCTCGACCGAGGCGTCGAGGTAGATCTTGAGGTCCGCATCGGGCAGGATCACGGTGCCGATATCTCGCCCTGCGAGGATGATCCGGCCCTCGCTGACGAGCGCCCGCTGGCGCGGCACGAGCGCCGCACGAACCCCGGGCTGCTTGGCCACTTCGGACACCCGACGATCCACGTCCGCGCTGTGGACCAGCCCGGTCACGTCGCGGCCGGCGACCCGAACCCGATCGAGGCGGCCGCGGGCGTCCGGGGAGAGCTCGATCGCATCGGCGAGCGGCACGAGGGCGGCCTCGTCGTCGAGTGCCAGGCCTCGATCCAGGGCCAGCCAGGTCAGGGCGCGATACAGGAGCCCCGTGTCGCCGAAGCGATAGCCGAGCTCGAGCGCGGCCGCGGCGCCGGCACTGCTCTTGCCGCTGGAACCCGGCCCGTCGAGGGCCACGATCAGCCCGCTGGGGCTCGCGGGACGCGGCTCGCCGGCGCCCGTCATCGTCGGCGCCTCCTGGGCATCATCGGTCCGCGCCACTGGTTCGGAGGCCCGCCCCGAGTGTCCGCACCTCGGCCGGGGTCAGCCGTCGCGCGGCTCCGCTGGGCAGCTCGTCGAGGCGCACGGTCCCGATTCGCACCCGGACGAGGCGCATGACCGGCGCACCGACCGCCGCGAACATCCGCCGGAGCTGGCGCTTCCAGCCCTGCTCGAGCGTGCCGCGATACCAGGTCAGCTGGCCCGGCCGCGGGTCCATCAGCGCCACGAGCCGGCGGGTCTCCACGTCGGTCGCGGGCCGCAGGTGGCCGACCACCGCCAGGCCCTCCTCGAGGTCGATGCCGTCCACGAGGCGCCGCGCCTGCCACTCGTCGATCGGCGACGCAACGCCGATCGCGTATTCCCGCTCGACCCGATGGCTCGGATGGAGGACCTGCTGGGCCCAGCCGCCGTCGTTCGTCAGGAGGAGGAGGCCCTCCGAATCCTGGTCGAGCCGGCCGACGGGGTAGAGGCGCGTCCCACCGCCGAGCTCCGGCGGAATGAAGTCGAGGACGGTCCGATCGGCATGACGATCCGAGACGGTCGACGTCACCCCACCGGGCTTGTGGAGCGCCAGGTGCACCGTCGCCGGCCGCGACCGGAGCGGGACCCCGTCGACCGTGATGCGGTCCACGGCCGGGTCGACCTGCTGGCCGATCACGGCCGTCTGCCCGTCGACCGCCACGCGACCGGCGGCGATCAGCTCCTCGCTCGCCCGGCGGGACGCGACGCCGGCCGCGGCCAGCACCTTCTGGAGCCGTTCGGCCGCCACGGCCGTCAGGAGGTCCGCGACTGCACGGCGACCGCGTCCGCCTCGTTGGGCGCGGGCGATGAGTCGCCGGCCGAATTCGCCCGCCACCGACGCGTCCGCCAGTCGCGCCGCCACGTCCGCGTCGAGGGGCGGCAGCTCTTCGAGGCTCGTCAGGCCGAAGCGCTCGAGGAACTCGAACGCGGTGCCGTAGAGGAACGGCCGGCCCGGCGCCTCCGATCGGCCGAGCTCCGAGATCAGGCGGCGGTGGAGCAACGCCCGGACCGTGTAGTCCGAGTCGACCCCGCGGATCCGCTCGATGGCGGCCTTCGTGATGGGCTGGCCGTAGGCGACGATCGCGAGGGTCTCGAGAGCGGCCGACGAGAGTCGCGGCGCGGCCTCGGCGCCGACGTACCGGGCGATCAGCTGGCCGGCCTCCGGCGAGGTCGCGAGTTCCACGCGTTCACCGCTCACGATCAGCCGGATCCCGCGGCCGGCGAGGCTGACCTCCAGGTCACCGAGCCGCGCATCCACGGTTTCGCGATCGGCGCCGCTCAACGTGGCGATCTCGCGGCGCATCAGCGGCCGCTCCGCGATGAACAGCAGGGCTTCCAGGGCCGCCTCGGTCAATTCGGGCAGCGGCGCGAGATCGGCGCTCGCGGCCTCGGCCGTCGGTCCGTCCCCGATCGCGAAGTCGGCCCCGGTCGCGGCCTCGGCCGAGAGGTCATGCGGCCCGGGATGCTCATCCGGGAGCCGGCACTCCGGAAAGGAGCACGGTCCAGGATCTGCCACGGCGCGTGAGTCGCTCATTCCGGCCGGCCTTCCCAGGCCGCATCGAATTCGTCCGCGGGCGTCAGCACAGCCGCACCATCGACCGCCGTCACCCGCCGCGCGACGATCGGGCCCCACGGTTCCTCCTGGTCGATCGTGATCTCCCGCCGCTTGACCATCTCCAGCATCGCCAGGAACGTCACGGCCTTGACGACGCGATCCGTGACGTCGGCGAGCAGCTCCTGGAGGACGATCGAGTCGGCGCCATCGCGGGCGGCCTGCTCGAGGGCGGCCCGGATCACCGCGGCCCGCTCCCCGATTCGAACGGTCCGGCGGACGACCTCGGCCGGCAGGACCGGCGGCGGCACGATCCGGATCAGGCCCGCCAGCGCCCCGACGAGAATCTCGATCTCGAGCGGCGGCGCCGGCCGCGCCTGGACCCCGGCGCGCGCGGCCGCCTGGGCGACGGACGGCTCCCGGCGGAACAACGGCCGGCCGGCCGCCTGCTCGGCCAATCGACGACCCGCATCGCGGTGGGCGCGGTAGACGATCAGTCGGGCGCGCAGCTCGGCCTCGGGATCGGGCGCCTCCTCGCCGGTCGGTCCGACAGTCGCCATCGGCGGTCGCGGCAGCAGGGCCCGGCTCTTGATGAGGATCAGCTGGCTGGCCACGGCGATGAACGCCGAGACGTTCCCGAGACGCTCGACCTCGATGCCGGCCAGGGCGTCGAGATACGCACCCGCGAGGGCTCCGAGCGGCACGGTCAGCACGTCAAGCTGGCGGGCCTCGATGACCGCCAGCAGGAGGGCCAGCGGCCCGTCGAACCCCTCGAGGCGGATCACCGTGTTGCGCTCGGGCGCCCGACCCGCGCCGATCAGCACGACGGGCTCGTCGCGGGACAGGCCGACCAGCGTCTCGACCGTCGCCCCCGAGGTCCGGCGGTTCACCGGCCGCTCAGTTCGCATCGTCGGCGAGGCGCAGCAGCTCGCCGTATTCGGGATCGCTCGGGGCGTCCTGGTCGTGGATCAGGGCCACGGTGCGCGGCGAGCAGCCGGCCGCGGCGGCCAGCTCAGCCGAGCGCTCGGCGTGCTCGGCCAGGCGATCGATGGCGGCCCGACCTCCCGGCAGCCGCCTGGCAGGGCCCAGGATCCACGGTCCGAAGGCCTCGCCGAGCGACCAGGCAACCCGCGGCCAGAGACCCGTGTCGCCCTTGCCGGCATCGTGGAGCAGGCCGGCCAGCAGCACGTCCGGGTCCGTCACGCCATCGCCGCGGAGCGTGGCCGCAACGTCGAGCCCGTGGCGTCGATCGGCGACGTGCATCCCGTCGAACAGGGCCAGCTGCGGGGGTGTCAGCCAGGTCGCCAGTTCGGCCCGCTCCCCCGGCCGCACTCGGGCCCGAAGGTGCGTGCGGAACTGGCGGACCTTACTGCCCCACCAGGAAGCCGACGACGCCATTGAGGATCGGAACGACGATCTTGCCGAGGACCGATTCGCCCGGCGGCAGGATCGGCAGGATCAGGAGCACGAGGATGATGATTCCGTACTGCGCGAGCATCGGCCGCAGCTGGTAGGCCGTGGCCGGGCTCAGGAACCGGAACAGGAGCGCCGAGCCGTCGAGTGGCGGCACCGGGATCAGGTTGAAGATCGCCAGGGCCACGTTGAAGTAGACGAAGTCGTACAGGATCTGGACGGCCGTGATCGGGACCGACGGCCCGACGTTGAAGACGATGCGAAACACGATCGCCCCGGCGACGGCCATCAGCAGGTTCGAGGCCGGCCCGGCCAGCGAGACCAGCACCTCGCCGTTGCGGCGGTCCCGCAGGTTCATCGGGTTGACGGGTGTCGGCTTGGCCCAGCCGAACAGCAGGCCGCCATAGAGCGCCGAGAGCACGAGCATCAGGCCGCCGATCGGGTCGAAATGGACGATCGGGTTGAGCGAGAGGCGTCCGAAGTGCTTCGCCGTCGAGTCGCCGAGCCGGTAGGCGACGAAGGCGTGGGCGAATTCGTGAACGGGAAAGGCAACCAGCAGGAAGATCGCGATCAGGATGATCGCTTCCGGGGTGATCTCCACCGAGACCTCTGAAGCGGGATGGGTTCGGTCTATCGTACCCGGCCCGAGCGCCCGGGCCGCCGCCCAGCCGGGCGGCTCGCATCGCGGTCCCTAGATCCGGCCGAGCAGATCCGCCTTCTTGGCCTCGTATTCCTCGGCCGAGATGGCTCCTCGATCGCGGAGGTCGGCGAGGCCGGCCAGGGTCCGCGTGACCTCGTCCGGCGACATGTCGCGCTTCGCGGGGGCCGGTGGCGCCACCGGCGCAGCGGGCGCCGCCCCGGCCGGCGGTGCGTCCACGGCGGGATCGCCGGCCATGGCGGGGGTCGCGGCCATCGCACCCGCTCCGGCCATCGTCGGCGTCATGGCCGTCGGCGGCTGCGAGCGCAGCGGCGGGCTGACCGGCGGCCGCATCGCCTCGAACTCGAGCTCGTGCTTCTGATTCATCATCTCGATCTTGAAATGGACCGGATCGCGCAGCATCCGGAAGCGATCCACCTCGGTCTCCGCCGCGGTCAGGATGTCCAGGTCGCCGAAGTTGAGCATTCGCCCGAACACGTTCTGGTCGAGCTCCGCATCGTTGATCTTCTCGAGCGAGCTGTCCGCGGTGTGCTTGTTGAAGAGGCCCTCGATCTTCAGGACCCGCCGGTTCGTGACGAGGTAGCTCTGGTTGTGCCATTTGAGCCAGCCCCAGCCGATCCAGAGCAGGCCGGCCACGATCAGGCCGAAGCCGCCGTCGGTCAGGAGATTGCCGACCTGGCCGTTCGGGTCGATGCGGAGGTACAGGATCACGAGCGCCACGACCAGTAGCAGGACCGCCCAACGCGAATGAAGGACGATCGCGATCCAGTGCTGCCGCTCGCGAACCACGATCTGCTCGCCGTCCGAGAGGAGTCCGTCGACGTAGTCCATGGGTTCCGAGACCTCCCTCAGGCCCGCGGGTGGGCTCTCGCGTAGACCTCGCGGATCCGCTCCCCCGTGAGGTGGGTGTACAGCTGGGTCGTGCTGATACTCGCATGCCCGAGCAACTCCTGGACGATGCGCAGGTCGGCCCCGCCCTCGAGGAGATGCGTGGCGAAGGAATGGCGCAGGGTGTGGGGACTGACCCGATCGCCGAGGCCCGCCGCCGCGGCCGCGCGATGGACCATCGCCCACGCCTGCTGGCGGGCCAGGCGACCGCCGCGCTCCGTCAGGAACACCGGACCGCCACGCAGCGGCGACGACGTGCGCTACGGCCAGCCAGGCCGGGCGAACGTTGGTGAGGTATCGATCGAGCCACTCGAGGGCGATCTCGCCGACCGGGACGAGCCGCTCCCGATCGCCCTTGCCGATCACCCGCACGAAGGCCCCGTCGAGCGAGAGATCCTCGCGGTCGAGGCCGAGCGCCTCGCTGACGCGCAGGCCGGCCGCGTAGAGCAGCTCCAGCAGCGCCCGGTCGCGGATCAGGGTCGGATCCGGCGGTTCGCCGGGCTCGACCGCCTCGAGGAGTCGCTCGGTCTCGGCCTGCGTCAGGGTCTCCGGCAACAGGCGTGACTGGCGCGGCAGGTCCAGCTGCTGGGCCACGTCGACCGGGATGAGCCCCTCGCCGAACGCGAACCGGTAGAAGCCACGGATCGCCGCGGCCCGCCGGCGCAGGCTCGACGGCCGCAGATGCGGCTGATCCGGCCGGCCGCGGTCCGTCCGGCGGGCGAGGTACTCGAGCGGCACGGCCGCGTCCCGATCCCAGGCCATGCCCGGCGCGACCGAGGAGGCGAAATCGGCGAGGTCGGAGCGGTAGGCCCGGACGGTCGCAGCGGCGAGGCCGCGCTCGACCTGCAGGTGCAGGAGGTAGTCGGCGATGGCCCGGATCAGCGCCGGTGGCGGGGAGGCGGCGCCCGGCTGGCCGGTCGCGGGCGCTCGACGCCTGGTTGCAGCCGCTCGCGGCTTCGTTGCCGCGGCTCGAGGCCTCGCCGCAGCCCCGCGCGGCTCCGTTGCCGCCGCTCGCGGCACCGCAGCGTCGCCGGGCGCAGCCTGCGAGCCCGGGCGGGCCACGGTCAGGCCAGCGCCGGCAGCTGCGAGCGCCAGTGGTCGGCCCGGTCGAGCAGCTCGCGAGCCCCGGCCATCGCGGTCGTCCCGCCGGCCTGGCCGCCCAGCATCTGGGCGAGCTCGACGATGCGGCCCTCGCGGTCCAGCCGCCGGACCTCCGTCACGGTGCGGCCGTCACGCTCGCGCTTGGCGATCTGGAAATGGGCGTCCGCGTGGGCCGCGATCTGCGGCAGGTGCGTGACGCACAGGACCTGGTGGCGACGGCCGAGCAGCCAGAGGCTCCGGCCGACGGGATCGGCACTCCGGCCGCCGATGCCGGTGTCGACCTCGTCGAACACGAGCGTCGGCGTCTCGTCGGCCGCGGCCAGGACCTCTTTCAGGACCAGGGCCACGCGGGACAGCTCCCCGCCGGACGCGATGCGGGCGAGCGGGCGGCCCGGTTCGCCCGGATTCGGGGCCAGCCGGAAGACGATGTCGTCGATCCCGGTCGCGTCGAAGGCCACGGCGTCGCCATCGATCTCGACGGCCGCCTCGTCGGGCGCCGCGGTTCGCCGGCCGAGCGCCACCTCGAAGACTCCCGCCCGAAAGCCCAGCCCGACGAGGCCATCGCCAACCTCGCTCGACAGTCGCTCGGCGGCCGCCAGCCGGAGCGCGGAGAGAGTCGCGACGGCCCGCGCCACCTCCATGAGCAGCCGGCCGTCGTCCGCCAGTCGATGACCCCGTTCGTCCTCAAAACCGCGCAATCGCGTCGCCTCGGCCACGGCCCGTTCGCCGTACGCGAGCACCGCCGCCTCGTCGTCGCCGTACCGCCGTTCCAGCACGTAGATCAGCGACAGCCGCTCCTGGAGGCGGGCGAGCTCGCCCGGATCGTGATCCAGCCCCTCGACGAGCGCCCGAGCCTCGGCGCCGATGTCCTCGAGCTCGGCCTCCACGCCCGCCAGCCGCTCCACGAGCGGCTCGAATCGCCCGTCCAGCCGGGCCAGCAATCGTGCCTGGTGCAATCCGGCTCCGACCAATTCGCGCGCCCCGCCGGGTTCGCCGAGCAGCGCCTCCCGGAGCTCCGCACCGCCGCGGGCAATCGCCTCGCCGTGGTGGGCCGCTTCGAGGCGTGCCCGGATCTCGTCGGCCTCGCCGGGTCGAAGGCGGGCATCGGCGATCTCCTGCGCCTCGTGATCGTGAATGGCGAGCTGGCGCGCGAGCTCCCGCGGCTCGATCGTCAGTGCGTCGAGGTGGGCCCGATTCGCCCGCCAGCGGGCCACGCTCTCGGCCACGGCGGCGCGCGCGACGGCATGACCGCCGAACGCGTCCAGCACGTCGCGCTGCCAGCGACCGTCGAGCAGCCGCTGCTGCTCGTGCTGGCCGTGGATCTCGACGAGCGGCCCCGCCACGTCGCCGAGCCGTGCGGCCGTGACGGTCTGATCGTCGATGCGGGCCGTGGAGCGGCCGGTTGCCGTGACTTCGCGGATGCAGATCAGGGGCTCCGGGTCCCGCTCGAACAGCGCCTCGACCCGCGCCTGCTCCGCGCCGTGGCGCACGAGCGTCGAATCGGCCCGGGCCCCGAGGGCGAGGCCCAGCGCGTCGATCAGGAGGCTCTTGCCGGCGCCCGTTTCGCCCGTCAGCACGTTGAGCCCCGGCGCGAGCTCGAGGCGCAGCCGGTCGATCAGCGCGAGGTCCGTGACGGTCAGTTCGAGGAGACGGCCGGCGGTTCGATCGTTCATGGGCTCGTCAGGACGGCAGCAGCTGGACCTTGTGCCGCAGCAGGTCCCAGAACGGCACGGCGCCCAGTGGCTCGACGAGGCGAATCGGGCGCTCCAGCGCGGCCACCGCGACGACGTCGCCGACGTCGAGGGCACGATCCTCGCGACCGTCGATGCTGACGAGCGCCTCCGTCGCGTCCACGACCAGGCAGCGCACGGTCTGCTGCGGCCCGACCACGACGGAGCGAATCGCCGAGAGGTAGGCGGCAATCGGCGTCACGATCAGGTTGCGGCTGGCCGGATCGAGGATCGGCCCGCCCGCGGAGAACGAGTAGCCGGTCGAGCCGGTCGGCGTCGAAACGACGAGTCCGTCGGCGATGAACGTCGCGAGATGCGACGAATCGATGGCGACATCGAGACGGCAGACCCGGGCGAGCTTGCCGCGCGCCACCACGACGTCGTTGAGCGCCACGTACGTCTCGCCGGGCGCCGAGCGCCCGCCCGGATGGATCGATGCGCGGGCCGCCATCCGCTCGCCGATCGAGAATTCGCCCTGGCTGAGCTGCCCCAGCACCGTTTCGAGCTCGTGCGCCTCGATCTTCGAGAGGAAGCCCACCTTGCCGAGGTTGACGCCGAGGATCGGGACATCCACCTCGGCCACGGCCCGGGCCGCCCGGAGGAACGTGCCGTCGCCCCCCAGGACCAGCAGGATGTCCGTCGTCGGCAGCTCTCGCAGCAGGACGTCGTAGTCGCCGGCGGGGCAGGTCCAGTACTCGATTCCGCGCACGTGGCACCAGCCGGCCGCCCGCTCGCGCAGCTCCAGGGCGGCGTCGATGGTCGGGTTGTAGGCGAGGCCGATCCGCTTGGGGATCATCGTCGAGCGCTCATGCGCGCGCCACCTCGCGGAGCCGCTCCGGCCACGGGTCGGCCAGCGTTTCGGGCCGCGGATCCGGCACGCTGCGCGGTTGCGCGGGCACGCCGAGGTGCAGGAAGAACTCGCGGTTGCCGCTCGGGCCGAGGAGTGGCGAGTCGGTCGCGCCGAGGAGTGCCAGCCCGAGTCCTGGTCGCGTCAAGTCCGACGCGTTCCAGCACCTCCAGGTGGACGGCCGGATCGCGGACGACGCCGCCGTCCGTTCGGCCCTTGCCGGCCTCGAACTGCGGCTTGACCAGCGCCACGATCGAGCCGCCGGCGGACCCGAAACAATCCGCGATCGGGCGCCAGGACCAGGCCCAGCGAGATGAACGACACGTCGATGACGGCGAGAGCCACGGCCTCACCGAGGAGATCCGGCGTCAGGGTCCGGGCATTCGTGCGTTCCAGCGAGATGACACGGGGGTCGTGGCGGAGCCGTTCCGCGAGCTGGCCACGGCCGACATCGAGCGCATGCACCCGCAGGGCGCCGCGCTGCAGGAGGACGTCCGTAAAACCGCCCGTCGACGCTCCGACGTCGAGGCAGACGAGGCCGCTGGGATCGACCTGGAACCGCTCGAGCGCCGCCGCGAGCTTGTGCCCGCCTCGCGAGACGTACGGCTCAGGCTCCAGGACCTCCACCGGCGCGTCCGAGGCGACGAGATCGCCAGCCTTGCGATCGGTCCGTGCCGAATCGCCGGCCCCGACCCGGACCTGGCCGGCCATCACCAGCGCCTGGGCGCGGGTGCGGGTGGCGACCAGCCCACGCTCAACGAGCAACTGGTCGAGGCGTTCGCGGCGTGGGCGGCTCACTCCCCTATCGTGGCACAGCCCGCTCACCACCGGAACAACCGGCGCTCACCGCTCGGTTGGCTCGACCTCGCTCTCCGCACGCCGTCCGGAGCGCGGTGTGGCCCGCAGGGCCCCGAGCGTCTCGGTGATCTGGGCGGCGAGGCCCTCGGTGTCGAGGCGCAGCAGTCGCCGCAGGTCCGCGACCGAGCCGTGTTCGACGAATCGATCGCCGGGAATGCCGACGATCCGGAGCGCGACGTCGCGATAGGCCGGGTCGACGATGCGGGCCTCTTCGAGCAGTTCGAGGATCGCCGAGCCGAACCCGCCGCTCACGACGCTCTCCTCGAGGGTCACGATCAACCGCTTGCCACGGGCCTGGTCGAGGATCAGCTGGCGATCGAGCGGCTTCGCGAACCGCGCGTTGATCAGGCCCGTGGACCAGCCGGCGGCTGCCAGGAGGTCCGCCGCGAGCTCGGCGCGCTGGACGATCGGCCCGAAGCCGATCAGGAGGACGTCCTGGCCTTCGCGGAGCACCTCGGCCTGGCCGACCGGGATGAGATGCGGTTCGATCGGGGCGAGGCCGGCCCCCGGATCCCGCGGATAGTGCAGGGCGAACGGATGGTCCTGCGCCAGGGCCGTCCGCACCAGCGAGCGGAGTTCCTGCTCGTCCTTCGGGCTGGCGATGATCAGGTTCGGCAGCTGGCGCTGGGCCGGCAGCGTGAACATTCCCTGGTGGCTCGTGCCGTCCTCGCCGACGAGGCCCGCCCGATCGACGGCGATCAGGACCGGCTGGTCGTTCTGGCAGACGTCGTGGACGGTCTGGTCGAAGGCCCGCTGGAGGAACGTCGAGTAGATCGCGACGACCGGCCGTTCGCCGCCCATCGCGAGACCCGTGGCGAGGGTCACGGCGTGCGGCTCGCAGATGCCGACGTCGAGGAACCGCTCCGGGAACTCCGCCTGGAACTTGTTGAGGCCGGTGCCGGTCGGCATCCCCGCGGTGATGGCCACGATCCGCCGGTCGTGGCGCGCAAGCTCGATCAGCTCGGCCACGAAATGGGCCGTGTAGTTGGGCGACTTCGGGGCAGCCGGCGCGGCCGTGGCGGGCGCGGCGTCGTCCGCCATCGATTCGCCGGGCATCGCCGGGCGGGCGGCCGGCGCCCGGTTCGCTGCGGACGCGCCGTCGTGCGACACCGTGGTGGCCTTCCGCCCGACGGCCGCCATCGCCGCCGGGCTGCCGCCACCGGCCGCGGTCGTGCCGTTGCCGTGGCCGTTCGTGGCGGGCGTCGAGGGGACCGTCATCGGCGGCAGTGCGGCGCCGTGGAAGCCGACCTGGTCCGCCTCGGCCGGCCGGAACCCGCGGCCCTTGCGCGTCCGGACGTGGACCAGGACGGGCCCGTCGAGCTCGAGCGCCTGGCGGAACGTGCTGAGCAGCGCCGGCAGGTTGTGTCCGGGTACGACGCCGATGTAGTTGATCCCCAGGTCCTCGAAGAGCTGGCCCGGCTGGGCGAAGCTCACGACCGACTTGCGGAGCCGGCGCGAGAGCTCGAGCGCCGAGTCGCCGAAGATCGGCAGGTGGCCGACGAGGTAGTCGTACGTGTTCCGGCTCTGGCGCCAGGCCGGCGAGAGCTTGATCGTCGAGAGGTACTTCGAGAGGGCCCCGACGGTCGGGCTGATCGACATCTCGTTGTCGTTCAGGACGATGAGCATGCTCGTCTGGCGCTGGCCGATGTCGTTGAGCGCCTCGAAGCTGAGGCCGCTCATCAGGGCCGCGTCGCCGACGACGACGGCGATCTTCTCGAGCCCGTGACGCAGGTCGCGAGCCGTGGCGAGACCCTGGCCGATGGACAGGCCCGTGCCGGCATGCCCGCCGTCGAACACGTCGTGCTCGGATTCGGAGCGCCGCGGGAAGCCGCCCATGCCGCCCAGCTGCCGCAGCGTGCCGAATTGCTCGTAGCGGCCCGTCAGGAGCTTGTGCGGGTAGGCCTGGTGGCCCGTGTCCCAGACGATTCGGTCGCGCGGCGATTCCATCAGCCGGTGCAGGGCGATCGTGAGCTCGACGACGCCGAGCGAACTGCCGAGGTGGCCGCCCGTCCGGGCCACGGTGGCGATGATGGTCTGTCGAATCTCGCCCGCGAGCTCGACGAGCTGCTCGTCGGTCAGGCCACGGAGATCGGCCGGGCCGGTCAGATCGGAGAGAAGTGTCAAGGGAGGTCGCTCCTGGGTTGCGACGCCAGTCCGTCGCGTCGGTCATGAGTTCGTGACGGAACCGGGATCGGATCGCGACGCGAGTCTAGCGCGAAGGTCACTGCGGGGCCCGCCACGACGGCCCTCCTCCAGTCCGCCACGATGGCCGCCGTCCGGTCCGCCGCAACGACCGATGCCGAGCCCGCGCACGGGAGTTCCATTGCATCAGTCGGGCAGGTCGGGCGCCTGGGCGTCCACGGCGATCGTCTCGAGGGCGCCGCCGGCCCGTTCCACGAGGCGCTTGACGCGCAGTTCGGCATCGGCGAGCAGCCGGGCGCACTGCTCGTGGAGGGCCACCCCGCGCTCGTACAGGGCGATCGCCTCCTCGAGCGGTTGGCCGCCGGCTTCGAGGCGCGCCACGGTGGACTGGAGCTCCTCGAGCGCCTGGTCGAAGGTCAGCCGGGCAACGGCGGCCGCAGCGGCCGCAGTGGCCACCGTGGTACCGGCCGATGCCGTGGCACCGGCTGTGCCGTGGCCTCTCGCGCGCCGCCCGAGTCCTTGGCCGAATCACTCATCGCCACCCTCCCGCTTCGCATCCCGCTCGGCCCAGCGATCGAGTCGCCGCGCCAGGCGCAACCCGATGATGATGCCGATGGCTCCGATCGCGACCGCCACGACCACCAGGACGAGATAGTCCATCACGAACCCCGACGTCGAGGAGCCCGTTTCGCGGGCGGCCCAGCCGACGTCACCGTTGCCGCCACCTCGCCCCGTGCCACGCGAATGGCGAGCGCATCGCCGGAGCCGACGGCCGCCGGGTCCCGCAGGATCTCGCCGTCGGCCGCCCGACGCACGATGGCATAGCCCCGATCCAGCGTGGACTGCGGCCCGAGAGCGGCCAGCGTCGCGGCCGCGGCGTCGAGCGCGGCACGATCCGCGGCCAGGCGGCCGCGAGCGAGCAGTGGCAGGACCCGCACGCCACGCGCCATCCGCTCGCGATCGCGGCCGAGGCGCGCCGCGATCAGCGGGTCCAGGCGGACCGCCGCCCGACGCTCGAGCGCGCTCGCCTCGGCGACCCGTGCCATCGTCGAGCGCGTCGCCCGATCGAGCAGCACGCCGGCGCGCTCCCGGGCCTGTGCGAGCTGCGCCGCCGGGTTCAGCCGGTCAAGGGCACGCCGCTCCGCCGAGAGCTCTCGCCGACCACCGGCCAGGGCCGAATCGACAACGACCCGCAGCCGCCGGTCCCGGGCGGCGAGATCCGCCGCGACCTCGATGCGATCGGGGGTGACCAGCTCCGCGGCAGCGGACGGGGTCGGCGCCCGAACATCGGCCGCAAAATCGGCGAGGGTCACATCTACTTCGTGGCCAACGCCGCAGACGACGGGCACCGGGTGGCGCACGACCGCGCGGACGACCGTCTCGTCGTTGAATGGCCAGAGATCTTCGAGGGAACCGCCGCCGCGGGCCAGAATCGTCACGGCCGGTGCGTCCTCGGCCCGACCGGTCCGCCGGCAGTGCTCGATCCAGCGGCCGAGACGGTCCAGCGCCGCGACGATGCTCGCCGGGGCCGGATCGCCCTGGACCAGGCACGGCGAGACGACCACGCCGGTCAGCGGCCAGCGGCGCGCGATCACGTTGCGGATGTCGTGCCACACGGCCCCGCTCGGGCTCGTCACGACGCCGACGACCGCCGGCCGAACCGGCAGCGGCCGCTTGCGCGCCGTCTCGAACAGTCCTTCGGCCGCGAGCCGTGCCTTCAGCGCCTCGAATCGGAGCGCCAGGTCGCCGAACCCGGCGGGCTGAAGCGAGCTGACGTAGAGCTGGTAGACGCCCTGTGCCTCGAACACGTCGACCCGGCCGTGGGCCACGACCCGCAGGCCCGATTGGGGCTGGAACGGCGAGCCGACACGATCGTCGCGGAAGAAGACGCAGGCCAGCTGGCTGCGTTCGTCCTGGAGGCTGAAATAGCCGTGGCCGGCGCTCGAGATGACGACCCGGCCGACCTCGCCTTCGACCCAGACGTCCCGCAGCCGATCGTCGCCGCGGACGGCCTCCCGGACGGCCCGGGTCAGGTCGCTGACGCCGAGGATCCGGGGCCCGCCCAGATCCGGCCGGAGCGATGGCGCGGCGGTCGGCGCGCGGGCGATCTGCCGGTCCGGACTGTCCCAGCTCGGCAGCGCCCAGTCGGGCGGATCGTTCGGCGGCATCGACCTCCCCACCCGTCGGGCCCTAGACGCGCGTCTGGTATTCCCCGGTGCGCGTGTCGACGCGAATGACGTCGCCCTCGGTCACGAAGATCGGGACCTGCACGACGAGGCCCGTGTCCGTCGTGGCGGCCTTGCGGGCACCGGTCTGGGTGTCGCCGGCGAACCCTGGCTCGGTCTCCGTGACCGTCAGGTCCACCGTGACGGGCAGTTCGATGCCGATCGTCTCGCCCTGGTAGCTCGTCCGATCGACGGTCATCCCGTCCTTCAGGTAGTT
This sequence comes from uncultured Chloroflexia bacterium, assembly GCA_963716375.1. Lineage (GTDB taxonomy): Bacteria > Chloroflexota > Limnocylindria > Limnocylindrales > CSP1-4 > VGPE01. The sequence continues at coordinate 1,745,876 of OY970306.1, forward strand.
CGTGGCGTCGCCCAGCTGCTCCGCGGTCAGCGCGAACTGCTCGTAGTTCTCGTTCTCCATGAAGTGGAACTCGTCGCCGTCGCGGTAGAGGAACTGGACGGGGCGGCGGTCGAGCTGGGCGCGCGGCCAGCGCTCACCGGCCTGGAAGCTGCGCTCAACGGTCTGGCCGCGCTTGATGTTGCGGAGCTTGATCTTCACCTGGGCCGAGCCGCGGCCCATCTTGATGTGGTGGTAGTCGAGGATCTGCCACAGCTCGCCGTCGAGCTCGATGGCGACTCCCTTGCGCAGGTCTCCGGTAGAGATCATGGTCGGACGGTGCTCCTGGGCGGTGGGGCGAGCGCGACCACGCCGCGACTCGATCGGTCAATTGGATCGCGATTGTACCGGACGAGCCGCCGGTCTCCGATGAGACCCGCTCTCGATCGCCGCCCTACTTCTCCTGCCGCAGCGCGTCGACCCGGGCCTGGTATTCAGCCGGATCGATCTGGCCCGAGACGAGCCGCTGCTGGAGCTCCATCTCGGCCGCCTTCCTGCCGGTCGGCATCGCCCTTCGGATCGCGAAGACGATGACCAGGATGACGGCCACGGTGATGACGAGCGGCAAAACGACCCCGAGCAGGATCGTCAGGATGAAGAACCCGCCGAAATCGAATCCGAACATGGCCGAAGGGTAGCGATTCCCCGCGCCGGCGCAACAGTCCCCGATCGATCGGAGGTTCGAGCCGAAGGTCCCCTACGAGCCGACGACGAGGACCCCACGCGGAAAGCGGGTCAGGACGTCGAGCCGGCCGGCGGCCGCATCGATCGCCACGAGATCCTCGATCCGGACGCCCATCTCGCCGTCGAGGTAGACGCCGGGCTCGACGCTGAAGACCGTCGGGTTCGGCAGCGGCGACTCCGTGCCGAGGCGGCTGAGGCTCGGCAGTTCGTGGGTCGCGAGGCCGATCCCGTGGCCCGTCCCATGGCCGAAGTGCGCGCCGTGGCCGGCGGCCTCGATCACGTCCCGGGCGAGTGCGTCGGCCATTCGACCGGTGGGCACGGTGCTCCCGGCGCCGAGCGCGTCCCGGAGCCCATCGATCGCGGCCGCCTGTGCCCGTGCCACGAGCTCGTAGATCGCCACGTCGCGCGCCGACGGCTCGCCAACGAACAGCGTTCGCGTCATGTCGCTGCGATAGCCCGCCACCTGGGCCCCGAAATCGAAGAGGAGCACCTGGCCGTCGAGCACCGGGCGATCGCCGGGCGAGCCGTGCGGCAGAGCCGCCTCGGGGCCGGCGAGGCAGGCGACGTCAAAGGCGAGGGCCTCGGCGCCGTTGGTCCGCATCAGGACCTCCAGGCGCCACGCCAGCTCGCGTTCGGTGACGCCGGCCCGAATCTCGGGTCCGAGGCGCGCCAGCGCCCGGTCGGCGACGGCGCAGGCCGCGGCGATCCGCTCGAGCTCGGCCGGCTCCTTGATCGCCCGATCGGCCTCCACCCAGCCCTCGATTGGCACGAGCTCCACGTCCGGCGCGGCCGCCTCGAGCCTGCGCCACAGCCCATGGCTGACGAACCCGGCCTCGATCGCGACGCGGCGCGCACCGATCGACTGAAGGAGGCTCGGCCAGCGGCCCGGCAGGTCGTAGCCCGTCGACTCGACCCGGGCCTCCGGCGCCTCCCGGCCGGCCTGGATCGTGTAGCGGCTGTCGGCCAGCACCACGACCTCGTCCCGGGCGACGAAGAACTGGCCGGAGTGGCCGGCGACCTTCTCTTCCCCATCGGCCAGGGTGAACCCCGTCAGGTAGCGCATGTGCTCGCGCCGCGTCCCGAAGTAGGCGTCCAGGCCCTGCTCCGCGAGCCGCGCCCGGACCCGCCCGAGGCGGGCCGGTCGGGCCACGCGATCCGCCTCGTCCCACCGCGCCAGCGTGGCCTCGTCCGGCGGCCCGGCGAAGTCGTCGGGCTTCGGCCACGTTCCGATCGCCAGGCCTGCGGTCACGATCGCTCCCCTACTTCGTGTAGCCGTACTTCTTCAGGTTCTTCTCGTGGTCGGCCTGCGTCTTGGCGAACGCGCTCGTGCCCGACCCGTCGTTCTTCGCCACGAAGAACAGGTAGCCGGCCTTGGTGTCGGGATTGAGCGCGGCATCGATCGACGAGAGGCTCGGGGTATCGATCGGCCCACGCATCAGACCCTTGTTCGTGTACGTGTCGTAGCCCTCGAGGTCCGGCGGCAGGGTCACCCCCGCGAGCTGGCCCTTCACCGGTCCCCAGAACAGGTAGTTGACCCATTTGGGCACGGGGATCTTCGCGAGCTGGATCGAATCGTTGATGTAGAAGATCGTGATGTCGGACTGGAGCATCCCGAGCGGGAACTTCTTGGGATTGAGCCGGTTGGTGAAGACACCGGCGATGAGCCGCCGTTCGCTGTCGAGGGCGGCCTCCTGCTCGACCAGCGAGGCCAGCGTGACCACCTGGTAGAACGACAGGCCTCGGGCCTTGGGGACGTTGATCCGGTCCGGGCCGACCGCCTCGTAGAAGTGGTCCAGCAGCATCCGCACGAACGCTTCCGCGGTGATGTCGGGTTTCACGCGGTACGTCGCCGCGCCGAGGAATCCATCCAGCGAAGCTCCGGCCGGCAGGTGCAGCCACGGGTACGAGGCGAGCAGCTCATCAGGCGGGTGCTTCGCCAGGTTGTAGAAATCCTCGGGGTCCATCTGCAGCGCCGGCTTGCCGACGGTAAGGGTCTGGAGCTTGGCCGTGATCTGCTCGATGCGCAGCCCTTCTCGCAGCCCGATCGTGATGAGCGGATCGGGCGGCGGCCCCGCCTGCAGCGTCGAGACGACCTCGGCCGGGGTCATGTTCTTGCGCAGGACGTAGTTGCCGGCCGTCCAGGTCCCGGCAACCTTCTCCTGGTAGGCCTCGAAGACGAAGGCCCGCGAATCGATGACGAGCCCGCCGGTCTCGAGCTTCTGGCCGAGGATGCGCGTCGTGTCGCCGGTGGCGATGACGAACGGCACTTCCGTCGAATCGGCACTCGGGGCGTTCGTCAGGCTCGGCCCGAGGTCCTCGCGCACGAGATCCGCCACGAGCGGCACGGACAGGGCACTCGGATTGTCGGAGGCCCAGCCGATGACGGCCCCGGCCAGCAGCGGCCGCAGGACGGTCAGCAGGATGACCCCGACGATCACGACCATGACCCCGGTGAAGGCGAGGAAGCGCAGGATCCCGTGGTGCCCGCTGCCGCTGCCGCGGGCGTTCCAGTTGCCGTTCGACTGATAGCCGGGCCGGCTGCGCGGGCTCGCCGGGCGCGCGTATTCGTCCTGCAGGTCGGCAAAGTTCACGACGGCGCCATCAGCCGCTGACGGCGAGAGGTCACGTCGCGCCATGAACTCTCGCGTCGAGCTCGTCCTGGAGGATGATCGCTGCCGCCTCGCGGTCCACACGGGCGCGGTAGGCGCGCCGCTGGGTGGGCGTCGGCGGGCCACCGGAGCGGCCGCGCTTCATCGGGCCGAGTCGCTCCTCGGCGAGGTGGCTCGACAGGCGCTCGTCGCGGAATCGGATCGGCCAACCCGTCAGCTCTTCGACCGCGCCCGCCCAGATTCTCGTGATCCTGACCTGGGGACCCTCGATCCCCGACGCCTCGAGCGGCAGGCCGACGACAAGCTCGTCCGGATCCACGCCGCCCAGCAGGGTTCGCAGCGCGACCAGGTCCTGCGCGACCGTTTCCGCCCGGCGGACGGTGCCGAGGGGCCTCGCCCGATCGGCGGCCGTCGCGGCCACGGCAATGCCGATGCGCCGATCGCCGAGATCCACGCCCACGATCGGGCTCACGGCGTCGCCGCCGCGCCCGTTGGCTGGGGGCCCGTCGAGGCGGCCGCCGGCGAAGGCGACTTGATCGGGGCGGATGACGACGCAGCGGCCGACGGCGTGGGGGCGGATGACGGCGAAGGGGACGGGCCTGCGCCCGGGCTTTCGGTCGGAATGTTGGAGACGGTCCGGACGTCGAGGCGGAAGTCGAACGAGGTGATCGTGCTCACCCAATCCGGCCAGACAGAGACGATTGCATCGCCATAGTTTCGCAAAAGGTCGCGAACCTCGCCGACGGGCTGTCCCTTGACCGCCTGGCGGATCACTTCCGCGTTCAATTCGTGGACCTGGCTGGCACGCGCCGTGACCGCGAAGAGCACCTCCGCGCCGCTCACCTTGCCGGGGCCGACCTTGACGAGCATCGAATCCGCGACCATCGAACTGCCCGCGGCCACCGCGGCGGTGACCCGATCCTGGCCCAGCTGCTCGACCAGTGTCGGATCCACGGCCGTGGCCGTGCCGGTGGCCGTCAGGCCGAGGGGGAAGGTGTCCTCGACCTGGCCGACGAGACCCGCGGGGTCTTCCGATGGCACCGGGGTGCTCGTCGTCGCCGTGGCCGGGTAGACCGTCGTGCCCTCCGGCGCCTGGGCCGGATCGGCGAGATCCGCGGCGAGCTGGTCGGCGAGCTGCTTCGTCAGCGAGACCATGGCCTTGTCGACGTCCTTCTGGACGACCATCTTCGCCTCGGTGTGGGTCCCGCCCGTGGTGGCCGCCGGGTTGGTCACCCGGATCACGACCGAGTTGAAGCTGGTCGGGACCTGGTCGATCGATCCGGCGGGGACATTGCCCGCGAGTCCCGCGTCGGTCGCCGTCACGCGCACGTCCCGGGCCTGGCAGCTGATCTGGGGCGGATTGCCCGACAGGATCGCCACCGGCAGGAAGACCGCGGTGGCCGTCGTAAAGCTGACGTCCGAGTCGGTGCGGGCGATCGTGCCGGCCGGAATCGTGTACGGCTTGGTCGGATCGCAGTTCGTCCAGCGCACGGAGCCGGCCGCCTTCGTCTCCGTGACCTGCTTGCCCGTCGCGGCGAAGACGTCATTCGACGGCCAGGTCATAGGTGACGACCTGGGCCGGCACGATCCCGTTGTCGACGTCGACCGTGGTCGCCAGTGGATCGGCCTGGACGCTGAAGGCCAGCGGCCCGACTGGCTCCGGAACGGCCCGGACCACGACGAGGGCCGAGGGCAGGAGGAGGTATGCGCAGATCGCCCCGACGATGAAGATCGAGGCGAGCGCCGTGAGCCCGGCGAACCAGCGGCGGCGTCTTCGCCCCGGCCGTCTCCCGGACCCCGACGATTCCGTCCACGACTCGGACCATGGCTCCCAGGCACTCGTCGACTGGTCGGGCGAGACGCCGGAACGGGCGCGCACGGCGTCGAAGGTCGCGACACCCCGGATCGCTCCCCTGGCCCGCTGGTCCCGGACCGTGCCGGTGGTCCCCGGCCCGGCCGGGCCGCCGCGCGAACCCATCGGCCCAGGACCCGCCGGGCGCGCCGCGCCGGATCCGGCGGCGCCCGTCCCGGCAGCCGCCCCGGCGCCCGCGAGTCCAACGACCTGGGTCTCGTCCATGCCGGGAGCGTCCTCGGCCCAGCCGGCGCCCGCGCCGCCGGCGAACGGCGACGCTCCCGCCGTTCCCGCGGCCGGCGCGTCTGAGCCGCCGGAGCCTGCCGCGCCGTTCGAGGGCCCGCCGGCACCCGGGCCCGCCGGCCAGGCTGGCCGGGCCGCGGCCGCTTCGAACTCGGCGACCGTCGTGAACACGGGCAGGCCGGCCGAGGCCGCCAGTGCCCGGGCAGCGCCTTCCGGGGCGACGACCGCCAGCGACCGGTGATAGACCACGGCTTCGCGGGCCAGCAGCCGGAAGTTGATCCGCGAGGTCGCGAGGCGCGACCCCGACGGCAGCACGAGGGCGATCCGGTCGTCCGTGGCCGAGCGGATCCGGTTCGCCGCGGAGGTGATCTCGTCGTCGATGTCGAGATAGATGACGGTGGCCATGGCTCTCGCCCGTCAGACCTTCATCGCCCGCAGGACGCGGCGCAGGGCGACATCGAGCGGGTCCTCGACCGATTGGAGCTCGATGGCCTGGTAGGCCAGGCCCATCGGGGTCACGTCCTGCTGGTCGACGAGGAGCTTCGTGGCATCGGTGATCGTCTCGATCTGGTCGGGCGACATCACGAGGACCTCGGGCGGGCGGCTGAACGGCAGCTTCTTCCAGAAGCGTTCCTGCCGCAGCGAATCCACGACCTCGGGCAGGCGTGAGCCGCCACCGCACATGTAGATCCGCCCGGGCAGCAGATCCCCGGCGGCCAGTTCCTCCATGACCAGCTCGACGCCGGCGGACCAGACAGCCACATCCTCCCGGACGATTGCGGCGACTTCGTCGTGTCGGTCGACCTTCATTCCACGGGCATAGTCGACCTTGAGGTCTTCGGCCAGGGGGAACGGCAGATCCAATCGATCGGCCAGTGACTTCGTGAAGGCGCGCCCGCCGAGGGCGAACATCCGGGTACCCTCGATGCCGCCGCCGCGGACCAGCGCGACGTCCGTCGTGCCGCCACCGACGTCCACGAACAGCGCCCCGGCCTGGCGGACCTGGTCCGAACCGAGCACGCGCGCGACGGCATAGGGCTCGGCGACGATCTCGAGGAGCTCGAGGTCGAGCTGGCTGGCGACGCTCTGCAGGGCGCCGAGGTGCACGAGTGGGGCGTACGCGTTGAAGATGCCGATCTGGACATGCCGGCCCTGGAATCCGACCGGGTTGCTGAGCGCATAGCCGTCGATGCTGGCGCCGGTCACGGCCGCGTGGACGAGGCGGACGTCGACGTGCGGGAGGCCTGTCTCCCAGGTGATCGAGCGCTCGGCCGCCCGGAGCGCTTCCCGCTGGACGCCGTCGATCAGCTTCTGCAGTTCCTGTTCCGTGATCGGCTGGGTCGGCTTCTTGCGTTCCTGGCTGTGGACGGTCGTGAATCCCTTGACGAGCTCGCCGGCAATGCCGATGACGACCTGCGTCGGCCGAAAGCCGGCCATCTCCTCGGCCTCCTGGAGCGCCACGGAGCAGTTGTCCACCACGGCCGCAATGTCGGCCACCGTTCCCGATTGCATGTGTGACAGTCCCTGGCGCTTGCGACCGACTCCGCGGACGGTGCCGTGTCCACTGTCGTCGATCTCGAAGACCAGCGCCTTGGCGAACTCCGTGCCGACGTCGAGCGCCGTGCAGGCGGCCAGTGATTCGTCCTGCCCGCGCTGCCAGATCCGGCGCCAGAAGGCCATCTAGCCGCTGGCCGCCAGGGTCCGCCGGATCGTCTCGAAGGCCTCGGGCACGCCATCCCCGGCAGACCCCTTGGCCTGGCCCATGGCGGGACTGCCGCCACCTCGTCCGTCGATGGCCGGCGCGGCGAGCTTGACGAGGTCACCGGCCCGGATGCCCCGAACGATGAGGTCGTCGCTGACCGACACGAACAGCTGGGGTTCAGCCGAATCGTCCGCCAGGGCGATCACGCCAGAGGGCAGCACGCCACGGACGTCCTTGCCGAAGGCCTTCATCGCATCGACCGACTCGAACGCGCCGCGGAGCGTTGCAAGGCGGACGCCGGGCGCCACTTCGGTCGCCTGGGCCGCAACCTCGCTCGGGCGCGCCATCGCACCCCCGCCGCCGGCCCGGAGGCGCCGCTTCGTCTCGCGCAGCTCGTCCTGGAGCGCGGCGATCCGCTCGGGGACGGCGTCGATCGTCTGCGCGCCGAGCTGCTCGGCCACCCGGTCGAGCGTCGTGAGGCGGGCCTCGATGAGCGCGTCGGCGCCGTCGCCGGTCACGGCCTCGATCCGACGGACGCCGGAGCCGATGCTGCGCTCGCCCGTGATGACGAAGTTCCCGATCTGGCCGCTCGCGCGGCAGTGCGTGCCGCCGCAGAGCTCATAGGAGAAACCCGCAACGCGAACCGTGCGGACCGTCTCGCCGTATTTCTCGTCGAAGAAGGCATCCGCACCGGCCTCGATCGCCTCGGCCATGGGCAGGTACTGGACCGAGACCTGTCGATCGTCGCGGACGATCCGCCGGACCTCGGCTTCGATGGCCCGCTTCTCCGCGTCGGTCAGCGGCCGATCGAACGGGAAGTCGAACCGGAGGTCCTCAGGCGCGACGCGTGAGCCCGCCTGGCGGGCCTGCTCGCCGACGACGTTGCGCAACGCCCGATGGAGGAGGTGCGTGCCGGTGTGATTGCGCATCGTCCGGGCGCGCCGTTCCGCGTCGACTTCGGCCGTCACGGTGTCCCCGACCGCGAGTCGGCCGTGCAGTCGGCCGCGATGGACGATCAGGCCGCCCGCCGGCCGCTGCGTATCCTCGACCGCGAACAGATCCGAGCCGCCGCCGGGCTCGCGGATCCGGCCGCGATCCCCGATCTGGCCGCCCCCTTCCGCGTAGAACGGCGTCTGGTCGAGGATCACCTCGGCCTCACCGTTGCCGGTCAGGTCCTGGTATTCCACCCCGTCGCGAATGATCGCCACGACGCGCCCTTCCGCGACCGTGGTCTCGTAGCCGAGGAACGCGGTGTCGCCGGTCCGGCGGACGATCAATTCGTAGAGCGAGGTGAGCTCCGCGTGGCGGGCGAGCTCGGCCTTCTTGCCGCTGCGGCTCCGGGTCCGCTGCTCGGCCAGGGCCTCGTCGAAGCCGAGGCGATCCACGCGCACGCCGTATTCAGCCGCCAGTTCGATCGTCAGGTCGATCGGGAAGCCATACGTGTCATGGAGACGGAAGGCGATCGCGCCAGGCAGGGTCGGTGCGTCCGGCGGGAGGGCCTCGGGGCGTCGCCCGATCGTCCGCTCGGACATCGCGATGGGCCGCAGTTCGGTGTCCAGCAGGTTCTGCCCGGCCGACAGGGTCCGGGCGAACTGGCGCTCCTCGTGGCCGATGATGTCCTGGATTTCCACCTGTCGTTCGAGCAGGATCGGATAGGCGCCGCCCATCAACTTGATCACTTCGTACGAAAGCTCGGCGAGAAACGGCTCGGTCCGGCCCAACAGACGCCCGTGCCTCACGGCACGCCGCGCGATCCGGCGCATCACGTAGCCGCGGCCCTCGTTGGACGGCCGCACGTCGTCCGCGGCGAGGAACGCGAGCGCGCGGACATGGTCCGCGATCACCTGGTAGCTGAACCGCTCCTTCTCGAACGCCTCCGGGTCGTGGCCGACGAGATCGCGCATGGCCCGGTGGATGGGCTGGAAGAGGTCGATGTCGAAGTTCGACGGGACCTGCTGGACGACGCTGGCGAGGCGCTCCAGGCTCATCCCGGTGTCGACGCTGGGGAACGGCAGTGGCACGCGCTCCTCGGGACGCTGGTCGAACTCCATGAACACGAGGTTCCAGATCTCGAGCCAGCGCGGGCAGTTCTCGCTGTGATCCGGGATGCACTGCGGGCCTTCGCTGAACTCGATGCCGCGATCGAAATGGATCTCGCTGCATGGCCCGCACGGCCCCGTGTCGGCCATGCGCCAGAAGTTCGCGTCGTCGCCGCGGTCGACGTCACCCCACTTCGCCATCCGGTCCGCGGGCAGGCCGATCTCGTCCCGCCAGATGGTCCACGCGACGTCGTCGTCGGTGTAGGTCGTCGCTCCGAGGCGCTCGGCCGGGATGCCGAGATCCTTCGTCAGGAACTCCCAGGCGAACCGGATGGCGTCGCGCTTGAAGTAGTCGCCGAAACTCCAGTTCCCGAGCATCTCGAACAACGTGTGGTGGCGAGTGGTGCGGCCGACTTCCTCGAAGTCGTTGTGCTTGCCGGCGACGCGCAGGACGCGCTGGTAGTCCACGGCGCGGTTGTAGGAGCGGGTCTCTGCGCCCGTGAAGACTTCCTTGAACTGGACCATCCCGGAGTTCGTGAAGAGGAGCGTCTGGTCGCCCGCCGGAACGAGCGAGGCACTGGGCACGACGATATGGCCGCGCTCCGCGAAGAATTCGAGGAACCGGTTGCGAATCTCGTCGGCGGGCAGCCACTTGATCCGCGGATCGAGCGTCGTGGTGGGGATGGCCATCGACGCTACGGTACCAAACCGGGGCGGCCGAACAGGAACGCGGGGCCGTCCGGCAGCTCGGAGATCGCGGCCGACCCACCTGGGGCTCCGTTCGCCGCTCGCCGGCTGGGTCGGAACCGGTTGGCGCGGCGCCTCAGCCGCGGCGGCCGAAGACGGCGCCGAGAATGCCCCGGAGGAGTCCGAGCACGGCCGCGACCACGAATAGCACGACGAAGATGACGATCAGCACCGGCTACAGCGGGACGACGACGAACAGGATCACGATCAGCAGTCCGACGACGAGTCAGCGGATCAACCGGGGGTGCCGCTCACTGGCCCGATCCTGACGTCATCGGCGATTCGCGAAAGTTCCGTTCCGGCCGCCGGCGGCCGCCGATTGGCATTCGCCGGCCCGAATGGGCGGACCGCTGCGCGGCGTCCCCCGACCGTCTGGGTGGCCGGCGTCAGACCGACCGTGACGCTGGCTACGTTGAGGTCGTCCGCGCGGCTGGCTTGGCCGGTGCCTTGGATGTCGGTTTCGCAGCCGGCTTCGCAGCGGGTCTGGCGGCCGCACCGGTTGCCGGCTTCGCGGCGGCCGCGGGCCTGGCGGTGGTGGCTGGCTTGGCGGCCGTTGCCCTGGTGGTGGTGGCCGGCTTCGCTGCGGCCCGGGTCGCTGGCTTGGCAGCGGCCCGCTTGGTGGCGGTTCGTGCGGCGGGCTTGGCGGCGGGCTTGGCGGCGGGCTTGGCGGCGGCCGGCTTGGCGGCGGCTCGCGGCGTTGGTCTTGCTGCGGCACGCGCGGTGGGCTTCGCGGTCGCGGCCGGCTTCGCGGCGGCTCGCGCGGTGGGCTTGGTCGCAGCGCGGGTTGCGGGCTTCGCGGCGGCGCGAGTTGCGGGCTTGGCCGGGACCTTGGTGGCTGCCGCCGGCTTCGCGGCGGTCCGGGTTGCCGGCTTGGCGACGGCAGCCTTGGCGGCGGGCTTTGCGGCAGCTTTCGCAGGCGTTGCGGCGGTCCGGGCTGCCGGCTTGGCGGCGGCAGCCTTGGCGGCCGGCTTCGCGGCGGCGGCTTTCGCGGCCGGCTTGGCGGTCACTTTCGCGGCCTTCACGGGCGCCGCCGCCACCTTCGGCGTGGACTTGGCGGCCTTCGTCGTGGACTTGGCGGCCTTCGTCGTGGACTTGGCGGCCTTGGACGTTGCCTTGGCAGGCTTGGCGGCGGCCTTGTTGGCCTTCTTGAGCGCCTTCGCCACCGCCTTTGGAGAGGCGGCCTTCGAGGAGGCGGCCGACTTGGACCCTGTCGATGCCCTCGAACTGCCGGAGGACTTCGGCGCTGCCTTGGCGGGCTTCTTGCCTGCGGCCATGGTCTGCCTCCTTGCCTGATCCGGATCTCGGGGACCCGGCCGATCCGTGTGCCGTCAACTCTAGACCGCGGGGCAGCGGCGGAACAGCCGCGAGTTCGCGTCAGGACGGCGGCGTCTCGTCCTCGTTCGTGTCCTGGGACCGATCGTCGACGGGCCGGCGAGAGGCCAATCGGTTTCGCAGAATCGTGGAACCGGCTATGGCCGCGCCGACCAGTGCGCCGACCACCAGCCCCCGCAGGAACGCCGACGCATCGGGGCGCTTGCGCCCGGCGATCTGATCGTTGAGGTCGGCCAGGCCCTGGAGCGGGCCACGCGGCGGCAGTAGGGATGGTGAATCGCCCATCACGCTCGTTTCCGATTGGGGCCCAGCGTCACGGCGACGGCCGTGATTCCGATGCCGATCCAGGCCACGACCGAGGCACTCAGGATGTGGAAGTCGCCGATTCGCAGCAGGTCGATGCCGAGCCGGGCTCCGATCGCGTCACCCGCCCACGCGCCCAGGATCGCCGCCAGCGCCAGGAGTGGCAGCTGGCCGCCGCCGCTGCCGCGGATCAGCACGAACAGGGCGGCGTAGAACAGCCCGACGAGCAACGCCATCACCGGCGCCGGCCCGATGGTCATGCCACGCTCCGGGCGATGCGTCCGCCGCCCACGACGACGTCGCCGTCGTAGAGCACGCACGCCTGGCCCGGCGCTGCGGCCCAGACCGGCTCGTCCGTCGTGATGGTCCAGCAGCCGCCACGATCCGGCTCCGCCGGACTCATCGGCAGGACCGTCGCCGGGATGAGCCGGGCTCGGTGCCGAATGCGAACCTGCGCCCGGAACGCCTGTCCGGAGCCGGCCGGAGGCGTGCCGTCCACGAACGTCGCCCGCTCGAGAGCGATCGTCCGGGTCTCGAGATCGGCCCGCCGGGCGAGCGTGATCGTGTTGCTCAGCGGGTCGATGCGGCTGACGTAGCGCGGCTCGCCCAGGGCGACGCCCAGGCCCTGCCGCTGGCCGACCGTGTAACCCGCGCTGCCCCCGTGCTCCCCCACCGTCCGGCCGTCGACATCGATGAGCGGACCGGCCTGCGGAATCCAGCCGCCGCGCTCGCGCAGCGCCGTCCGATAGTCGCCGCCCGGGACGAAGCAGATCTCCTGGCTCTCGGGCTTGTCGGCGGTCGCGAGATCGAGCGAGCGCGCCACCCGCCGCACCTCGGGCTTGGTGAGATCGCCGAGCGGGAATCGGGCGTGGGCCAGCTGGTCCTGGCGGAGGCCGTAGAGGAAGTAGGTCTGGTCCTTGTCCTCGTCCGCGGCCCGCAGCAGCCGATGGCGAGGCTCGCCGGCGTCGTCGACGACCGTGTCCCGACGCGCGTAGTGGCCCGTGGCAACCGCGTCGCAGTCGTAGAGGTGGCGCGCCCGCCCGAGCAGCGCCCCGAACTTGACGTAGCTGTTGCAGTCCACGCACGGGCTCGGCGTGCGACCGTCGAGATAGGCCGTCAGGAATGGCTCCAGGACGCCGTCGTGGAACTCGCGCTCGAGATTCATCACGTAGAACGGGATGTCGAGCTGTGCGGCGACGCGCCGCGCATCATCGGCGGCGTCCAGCGAGCAGCAGCTCTTCTTGAACTCCGAGTAGCTGTCCGCCACGTCATGGAGGCGCATCCAGACGCCGACGACCTCCTCGCCCTGCTCGTGGAGCAGCGCCGCCGCGACGGACGAATCGACGCCGCCCGACATCGCCACGAGAACGCGGGCCATCAGGCCGTGACGCCCTGGCCGACCACGTCGCCGATGCCGGGACCCACGCCCCGGCCGACGCCGCGGCCGAGCGGGTCGCCGCTCAACGCCAGCGAGGCCTCCCGAAGGCGCGCGATTGCCGCGGGCACAAGCTCGACCGCGCGGTCGATCTCGGCCTCGCTCGTCGTCCGGCCGAGCGAGAGCCGGAGGGCCCCGCGCGCCTCTTCGTCCGGGTAGCCCATCGCCGTCAGCACGTGCGAGACCTCCGTCGAGCCCGTGGCGCAGGCGGACCCGATCGAGCAGGCCAGGCCGTCGAGATCGAGTGCCAGGGCGACCGCGGATCCATCGACGTCGCGCACGATGATCGAGAGCAGGCCCGGCAGGCGCGTCGACGGATGACCCGTGAGCTCCGTCCCCGGCACCGCCAGGACGGCGGCCTGGAGTCGCTGACGCAGCCGGCCGACGTGGTCGGACGTGGTCGCGCGGTCGCGGCAGCTCAACTCCCAGGCGGCGGCGAGCCCGACGATGCCGGCCACGTTCTCCGTGCCGGCCCGGCGATGGCGTTCCTGGCTGCCGCCCTGCTGCTGGGGCAGCAGATGTGTGCCATGGCGAATCCAGAGCGCTCCGACGCCTTTGGGCCCTTCGAACTTGTGCGCCGCGATGCTCACGAGATCGGCCCCGAGGTCGCGCACGTCGAGCGCCACGTAGGGCGCCGCCTGGACGGCATCGACGTGGAGGAGGACGCCGCGGTGGCGCTCCAGGCGCGCGGCGATCTCCCGGATCGGCTGGATCGTCCCGACCTCGTTGTTCGCGAGCATGACCGAGACGAGGATCGTCTTGTCGTTGATCGCCGCTTCGACGTCGTCCGGATCCACCCGGCCGTATCGATCGACGGGCAGTTCGGTGATCTCGAAGCCGAACTTCTCGAGGTAGCGCAACGTGTGCTGGACGGCGTGATGCTCGACCGCGGTGGTGACGATTCGATGGCCGCGGCTTCGGCCGGCCCACGCCGCGCCCTTCAGGGCCAGGTTGTTCGCTTCGGTCCCGCCCGAGGTGAAGACGACTTCGCGGGCCTCGCCGTGGAGGCCGGCGGCCAGCCGATCGTGCGCCTCGTCGATGGCGGCCCGGGCCCGCCGGCCGTACCAGTGGGCGGACGACGGGTTGCCGAAGTCCCCTGTGAGGTACGGCAGCATCGCCTCGAGGACCTCCGGCCGAACCGGGGTCGTCGCGGCGTGGTCGAGATAGATCGGCATCCGGCCGATTGTACGCCGGGCCGACGGCGCGTCCGCCCGCCGCTACAGTCTGCGAAGGACAGGAGCCTGCCTCCGGGCATCGGTCCCCGCCATCCCCGCGCCACGCAACTTTCGGTCCGTCACTCACCCCATCGCTGACTGGAGCCCGACGTGTCCCTGCGCTTCACTCCGGACGTCGCCCCGGCACTGCCGGTGGTCTCGGAGCCGTCGATCTCACCCGATGGCGAGCTGATCGCGTTCGTCGTGGCTGCGACACATCGGCCGAGCGGGCCAGACTGCCCGGCGTATCCGCCGTCGGCGATCTACGCGGTTCCGGCGACCGGCGGCGAGACCACCCGCCTGACGTACGGCCGGGCGGACACGACCCCGCGCTGGTCACCCGATGGACAGACCCTCGCATTCCTCTCCGATCGGGAGGTGGACGGCCAGCGCCAGATCCACCTGCTGCCCCGGACCGGCGGCGAGGCTCGCCAGTTGACGAAGCTGACCGCAGCCACCTCGATCGGACGGTCCTTCTCGCCGCTGGCCTGGTTCCCCGATGGGCGCCGGCTGGCACTCAACATGGCCGAGCCGAAGGACGAGACGACCCTGGCGCGCGAAGCCGCCGGCGACGACCGGATCGTCTTCGAGGAGGAGCCTCATCGCTGGCGGCTCTGGGCCGTCGATGCCGGCGATGGATCGATCACGCCGATCTCCCCGGCTGGGCTCCACATCTGGGAGTTCGCGGTCTCGCCGGACGGCCGGCGGGTCGCCGCCGTCGCCTCTGACGAGCCGTACGAGTGGGATTGGTACCAGGCGCGACTCGTGGTCTTCGACGTCGGCGGGTCCGAAGCCAGGACGATCCACACCACGTGGCGGCAGCTGGCCAAGCCCACCTGGTCCCCGGACGGCTTCGAGGTCGCGTTCCTCACCTCGAACCTGAGCGATCGAGGGATCGACGCCGGCCAGCCGATGATCGTCTCCGCGGCGGGCGGCGAGGCACGGCCCATCGGCGGTGAGGAGGCGGCGTCCGACACGAGCTTCGTGTTCCATCCGGACGGGCGGCTGCTGGCGATCGCCAATGTCCGGGCCGGCACGGGGATCAGCTCGATCGACATCGAGACGGGGGCGCGGACCTGGCTCTGGACGGCCCAGCAGTCGGCCGGCACGTTCTCGCGGGCGACGACGAAGGACGGCACGGAACGGTATGCGACGGTGATCGAGGACCTGGGTCACCCGGCCGAGGTCCACGTTGGCGAGCCGGCCGGTGATGGCATCGCGTGGCGACGCCTGACCGATATCCACCGGCCGTGGGCGACCATCGAGGCAGGCGAGGTCAGGCATCTCCGCTGGGCGGGCGCCGGCGGCGATCCGATCGAGGGCTTCCTGTTCCTGCCGCCGGGCCACGATGGCGGCCGGCTCCCGCTCGTGACCGTCGTTCACGGCGGCCCAACGGGCTGCGTCCGCTTCGAATACCAGTACGGCCAGCGCTGGGCGCGCGTCATCGCCGATGCCGGTCTCGCGGTCTTCGTGCCGAACTATCGAGGGTCGACGGGCTGGGGCCTGCCGTTCGCGGAGGCCAACATCGGCGACATGGGCGGCGCCGACTTCGTCGACATCATGACGGGCATCGACCAGCTGATCGCCGACGGCGTCGCTGACGGCGATCGCCTGGGGATCGCCGGCTGGAGCTACGGCGGCTTCATGACGGCCTGGGCCATCGGCCAGACCACCAGGTTCAAGGCTGCCATGGCCGGGGCCGCGATCGTGGACTGGCGCTCATTCCATGCCCGCTCGTACCTGCACCTGTGGGACCGGTTCCACTACGGCGGCTCGGATCCGTACGACCCGACGAGCTTCCACACGACCTTCTCGCCGATCACCAACATCAAGAACGCGACGACCCCGACGCTGATCCTCCACGGCGAACTCGACTGGGATGCGCCGGTGGAGCAGGGCTACACCCTCCATCGGGCCCTGAAGGACCTCGGGGTGGAGACGCGGCTCGTGGTCTACCCGCGGGAGCCGCACGGCATCAGCGAGCTCACCCACCGGATCGACCTGCTGACGAGGCTCCGCGACTGGATGGTCGACCACCTGGTGGACTAGTCGGCTCGGCGCCAGCCCATGCCGCCGCGCGAACATCTTGCCGGAAGCCGACGCCATTCCGCCGCATTGCCACCGGGTGACCGTTATCCAGGTTCGGCCGCCACCGCCCGGCGCGAAGTAGACGGAATTGGCCAACTCGAACCCGCAACTGCGGCGGACCAAGTGCCACCGCGGCCCACAAGTTGCGCAACGGTCATGGGGTGGCAACGCGGCGCGAAAACGCCTGTCGTCGAGCGGGGCCCGTAGGTCTCCCGCAGGCCGTTCCGGTCGCGCAAGCGCCCGGAAGCTTACTGGAGGGACCGCGGCCGGGTTCGACGATGGCCACGCCCGGGTCCCCGCACGGATCAAGGCCTGAGCCGGCCTCACCCGTTCCCGATCGTTCGCGAGCATGCCCCGGATGCTTGGGCGAGGATGGCGGGGCGAGGCGCCGGGATACGAGGCCGGCCGTGCTTGGGCGAGGGTGACAGGCTGGGCGCGGCGGCCATGCCCGGCCGAACCTGTCGGCGGCCATGCCCGGCGCCACGGGCGGGCCGCCACCCGCCGGGTCCGCCTGAGATCGAGCCTCAGCCTGCGGTCGTGGCCTCGCGTTCCATCGAGCGGCGGACGTCCTCGTCGCGACCCCGCTCGCGGCGGCGGTCGTGCTGGGCCAGCATCCGCTTGCGCAGCCGGATCGACAGCGGAGTCACCTCGACCAGCTCGTCCGTGGCGATGAACTCGATCGCCGATTCGAGCGTCAGGATCCGCGCCGGCGTGAGCCGCAACGACTCGTCGTGCGAGTGGGTGCGAATGTTCGTGAGCTTCTTTTCCTTGGTCGGATTGACGTCCATGTCGCCGGATCGGCTGTTCTCGCCGACGATCATGCCCTCGTACGTCTCGATGCCGGCCCCGATGAACAGCTCCGCCCGCTCCTCGAGGTTGAAGAGGCCGTAGGCGTTCGACGTCCCGGCCCGGTCCGCGACGAGCACGCCGTTCGTTCGATGCGTCACGTCGCCCGCCCAGGGGCCGTAGCCCTCGCCGATCTGGTGCAGCAGCGCCGTGCCGCGGGTGTCGGTCAGCAGCTGGCCGCGATACCCGATCAGGCCGCGGACCGGGATGATGAACTCCATCCGGACCCGGCCGTCGGCGTCGGTCGTCATCTGCTCGAGCCGGGCCTTGCGCGCCGACAGCGCCATCTGGACCGCGCCGATGTAGTCGGGCGGGATGTCGATCGTGATCCGCTCGTACGGCTCCTGGAGCTCGCCGCGGACGGTTCGCAGCAGCACTTCGGGCCGCGAGACCTGCATCTCGAAGCCTTCGCGGCGCATCTGCTCGATCAGAACGGCCAGCTGGAGCTCGCCTCGGCCGCGAACCTCGAACGATTCGGCCGTTTCGGTCGGCATGATCTGGATCGAGACGTTGCCGAGGACCTCGCGCTCGAGGCGGGCCTTGATCTGGCGGCCCGTCACGAACTTGCCTTCGCGCCCCGAGAGCGGCGAGTTGTTCGCCGCGAAGGTCATGCTGAGGGTCGGCTCGTCGACATCGAGGCGCGCGAGCGGCCGCGGGATCGGCAGGATCGGTCAGCGTGTCCCCGATCGTCACCTCGGGCAGGCCCGCCACGGCCACGATGTCGCCGGCACTGGCTTCGTCGATGTCGACCCGTTCGATGCCGTGCGCCGTCGTCAGGCTGGTGACCGTGCCCGTCAGGACGGTCGTCCGGCCCGGTTCGACGACGCCCGAGGTGTCGCCCTCGTCCTCGCGGATTACGGTGACACGCTGGCCCATCCGGATGGAGCCGTTCCAGATGCGGCCGACCGCCATCCGCCCGACATAGTCGTTGGCCGACAGGTTCGTGACGAGCAGCTGGAGCGGATGGCCGGGGGTGAACGTCGGCGGCGGCGTGACATGGACGAGGAGGTCGAGCAGCGGCCGGAGATCGGTTCCGGGCACGGTCAGGTCCATCGTCGCGGTGCCGAGCTTGGCGTTCGTGTAGACGACCGGGAACTCGATCTGGTGCTCGTCGGCGCCGAGGTCCATGAACAGCTCGTAGACCGCGTCGAGGACCTCGGCCGCCCGCGCGTCGCCCCGGTCGATCTTGTTGATCGCCACGATGACCGGCAGCCGGCGGGCCATCGCCTTCTGCAGCACGTAGCGGGTCTGCGGCAGCGGCCCTTCTGCGGCGTCGACCAGGAGCAGCACCGAATCGACCATCAGCAGCGAGCGCTCGACTTCGCCGCCGAAGTCCGCGTGGCCGGGCGTATCGACGATGTTTAGGCGGACGCCGTCGTAATCGATCGTCGTCTGCTTGGCCAGGATCGTGATGCCCTTCTCGCGCTCAAGATCGCCCGAATCGAGCACGCGATCGACGACGGCCTGGTTGGAACGGAACGCCCCGGTCTGGCGCAGCAGTGCGTCGACGAGCGTGGTCTTGCCGTGGTCGACGTGGGCCACGATGGCGAGATTGCGGAGGTCGGTCCGAACGATGGTGTCGGTGCTCGGGGGCATGGTCAAGCTGGCTGAGTCGGTCATGGAACGGACATTGTCCCACGAGACTGCGAGAATGGCTGAATGACCGTCGCTGCCATCATCCTGGCGCGCTCCGCCGAGTCGGCGCTCGAGCTCGTCGAAGGCCTGGCCCGGGTGCGCCGGCTGGCGGACGTGGCCTGGTCCGGCGGCGCCGTGCCGATCGTCGTGGTTGCGCCGGATCCCGATGGCCTCGTGGCCGCGGCCCTGGCCGGGGCCCCCGTGACGCTCGCCGAGCCTGCCCCGATGGCAGCCGGCCCCGTCGGCCAGATCGTCCGGGGGATCGATGTCGCCGCGGCCGAGGTCACCGAGACGGACGGGGCCCTGATCTGGCCGGTCCGCCTCTCGTGGGTCGATCCCGAAACGGTCACCTCGCTGATCGAGCTCCACGGCCGATATGGCGGCGACGTCCTGCGGCCAACGTTCGCGGACGAAGCAGGCTGGCCGGCGCTGCTGCCGATCGAACATCTCTCGACGCTGCGGGCGCTGGGGGTCGACCGGCTGCCCGACGACCTGCTGGCGGATCTCGCCACTGCCGGGGTCCCGCAGCGCGAGCTCGACCTCGGCGATCCGGGCACGACCATCGACGGCGCCACGCCCCGGGCCGAGATGCCGCCCTACGAGGGACCGCCTGGGCCACAGATCGATGGCGGTCGCGAGTGGGGCGCCGCGGCGGCCGACGTGTCGGACGATGCTCCGCTGGAGGGCCCGGCGCTGGCGCCGTTCGCGCAGGCGGCCGGCGACGACGTGCCGCCGACCTCCGCCGCCGGCGAGAGCTGAGGCGCGGATCGGGGTCGCGGCTCGGCCGGCGAGGGCCGAGGCCCGGCAGGTGGCGGCGAGGCTGACGAGATCCGAGGCCCGACCCGCTAGAGAACAGCCGGCTCGGCCAGTTCCCGCTCGCCTGCCGGCCCGTCCGAGCCAAGATCGGTCGTGGCCGTCGCCGGGCCCCGGCTCCGGCGCCCGCCGGCCGCCACCACGACGCCCGACATCACGAGCACGACCCCGCCGAGCTGGATCGGCGATGGCGCCTCGGCCAGCAGCAGCCAGGCGAAGACGATCGTGGTGACGGGCTGGAGCAGCAGAATGATCGAGGTGACCACGACCGGCAGGCGCGGCAGCGACACGTTGATCAGGCCGTAGCCGACGACCTGGGACGTGATCGCGACGATGAACAGCCAGGCGTGAGCCGGAAGCGACGGGACGAGATCCAGGTCGCCGCCCAGGAGTCCGAGCCCGACCGCCGTCAGGGCCGCTGCCCAGGACGCGTCGAACAGCGAACCGAACGGATGGCGGCCGTCGCGATTGCCGCGCCGGATCACGAGCAGGTAGCCGGCGTAGCAGACGGCCGCGCCGAGGCCGAACACCACGCCGAGCGCGGGGTTTGCGCCGTAGGCCGATCGATCGAACGCCCCCGAGATGAGGACCGCGCCGAGCAGGACGAGCGGCAGCCCCGCGAACGTCCGCGTCGACGGCCGCTCCCCGAGCAGCACCCAACCCGCGAGGCCGACGACGACCACCGACATGTTGGCGAGCACGGTCGCGAGGCCCGCGCCGACCTGTTGGACGGAGTGCGACCAGAGGACCAGATCCGACGCGAAGAACACGCCGGCCCCGGCCGAGATCAGGCGTTCGTGACGGGACCGGCCGCCGGATTGCCGATCCTCGTGGCGCATGAGCAGGCCGAGGAACGGCAGCGCGTAGGCGCAGCGGAACGCGGTGGCCGTCGAGGGTGATGTGCCCGAGAAGCGGTAGAAGATCCCCGAGAACGAGATCGCGACGGCGCCGAGGACCGCGGCGAGCCGCGGACTCGACCCGAGGTCGCGCAGCCTGTTCAACTCCCCGGGGCGGGCTTCTTCTCCGGCACGCCGACGAAGCGCAGGCCGAGCTCCGCGTACTGCGCCGCGTCGGGCAGGGACGGTGCGTCGAGCATCAGGTCCGCGCCGGACTGCGTCTTCGGGAAGGCCATCACTTCGCGGATGTTGGTCTGGAGCGCGCAGATCATCGCCCAGCGATCGATCCCGAGGGCGATTCCGCCGTGTGGCGGAGCCCCGTATTCGAAGGCGTCGAGGACGGCCCCGAACTTCTCGCGCATCGCCTCCATCGACTGGCCCTGGAGCTGGAACGAGCGCTCCAGGAGGTCGCGGCGATGGATCCGAATCGATCCGCCGCCGAGCTCCCAGCCGTTGATCGCCAGGTCGTACTGGAGCGCCCGCGCGCGACCGGCCGGATCGCCCGGGTCGGGTCGCGCCGGATCGCCGGACGTCGTCACAAGAAGCGGCTCGTCCTCCGGCATGACGCCGCTGAACGGATTGTGCGTGGCGTCCCAGCGGTGGTTCTCGGCGTCCCACTGGTACATCGGGAAGCGATGGACCCAGACGTACGCCAGGACGTCGGGATCGGCCAGGCCGAGGCGGTCGCCGAGCTCCACGCGCAGGCGGCCAAGGACATCGGCAGTGACCTCATGCGTATCTGCGACGATGAGGATCAGGTCGCCCGCGGTCGCGCCGGACCGCTCGACGATGGCCCGCTGGGTCGCTTCGGAGAGGAACTTGACGATCGGGCCCTTGACCTCGCCCTCCGCCTCGATCGAGAGATGGGCGAGGCCCTTTGCCCCGAATCGCCGCGCCCGCTCCGTCAGCTCGTCGATCTCGCGGCGCGTGATGGTGGCCATCCCTGGCGCCACGATCCCCTTGACGCGTCCACCGGCCGCGAGCGCCGAATCGAAGACGCCGAAGCCGGAGGCCGGCGCTCCATCGGCGCCGCGCAACGCCGGGGCGAGATCGATGAGTTCCATGCCGAACCGGATGTCGGGCTTGTCCGACCCGAAGCGCTCGAGCGCCTCCTCGAACGTCAGCACCGGGAACGGCGTCTGGAGCATCGGCCGCTCCGGCACGACAGCGCGCGTGACATCGATGACCATGGCCTCGACGAAGCCCATGACCGTGGCCTCGTCGACGAAGCTCATCTCGAGGTCGAGCTGGGTGAATTCGGGCTGGCGATCGCCACGCAGGTCCTCGTCGCGATAGCAGCGCGCGATCTGGAAGTAGCGGTCGATGCCGGCGACCATCAGCAGCTGCTTCAGTTGCTGGGGGCTCTGCGGCAGGGCATAGACGCTGCCCGGCTGGAGCCGGCTCGGGACGATGAAGTCGCGCGCGCCCTCTGGCGTGCTCTTGATCAGCGTCGGCGTCTCGACCTCGACGAACCCGTTGGCGTGATGGACCTCGCGGATCGCCTGGACGAGCCGGCTGCGGAGGAGCAGCCGGCGGGCCATCGGCTCGCGCCGGATGTCGAGGTAGCGATAGCGCAGCCGCAGCATCTCGTCGACCGGCGCGTCCGGCTCGTTGATGTAGAACGGCGGCGTCTTCGATTCGGACAGGATCTCGACGGTCCGGGCCCGCAGTTCGATGGCGCCCGTGGCCAGCCGCGTGTTCTCCGTGCCGGGCAGGCGGGCGGCGACGTCCCCCGTCACCGTCAGGACGTACTCGTTGCGAACCGTGCTGGCGACCTCGTGCGCGACCGGGGATTCCGTGGCATCGATGACGACCTGCGTGATCCCATGGCGGTCCCGAAGGTCGAGGAAGACCAGGTGGCCGTGATCCCGCCGGCGGTGGACCC
Source organism: uncultured Chloroflexia bacterium (assembly GCA_963716375.1). Taxonomy (GTDB): domain Bacteria; phylum Chloroflexota; class Limnocylindria; order Limnocylindrales; family CSP1-4; genus VGPE01. The sequence goes on from OY970306.1 coordinate 1,768,235, forward strand.
AGCCGGCGAGCCGGGCCGGCTTCCCGATGTCGGCCGCGCGCAGATCGCCGCAGGTCGCCGTGCGATACGGCGTCGCGAGGCTGCCGGTCGTCTCGTGGCGGACGGGCATGGCGTGGCTGGCGGGCTGGGGTTCCATCGTCTGCGGATGTTAACCGCGGGCCGATGGCGTCGCAGGAGCTCCGCCTCGGACCTCGGTGAGCGGGTGGCAATCGCGGGCCGATGGCGTCGCAGGAGCTCCGCCTCGGACCTCGGTGAGCGGGTGGCCCTCCCAGGCTGAGGGTGCCGCGATGGATTCTGAAACGCGCGCCGAATCAGCCTCGCTTCACTGCCCGCAGCCAGAGGAAGTTCGGGAGCCGCTGCCAGCGCCGCTCGGCCGAATCACGGGCGACCTCGTCATCGGTCACGCCGGGCTCGAGCAGGGCTTCGATCAGCAGGCCGGCCCGCTCGTACGCCGCCGCGTAGTCCTGGAGCGGCCGCGTCCAGCCGGCGAACTCCATCGTGGCCCCGTTGCGCGTGACCGACCACCAGAACGGGCGGGCCTCGAGGTAGGTCCCCTCGATGATGAACCGGGCATCGGCCGAGCGTTCGGCAAAGCGCCCGACGTCGGCCATCGGGTGGGTCACGCAGACCCCGAAGCGTCCGCCGGCGACGAGGACCCTGGCGGCCTCGCGAACCGTGCCGTCCAGGTCGTCCACGTCCATGAGCACGTTGTAGGCGACGACGAGATCGAAGCTCGCGTCGGGGAATGGCAGCTCGGCGGCGTCGGCCACCCGGTAGTCGCCGTCGGGATCGGCCTCCCGGGCGAGCTCGATCATCGTGGCCGAAACGTCGATGCCGATCGGGGCGTAGCCACGGGCCCGGAGGTCGCGGCAGACGCGCCCCTCGCCGCAACCGACCTCGAGCGTCGCGCGGCCGGGCGGAGGCAGGAACCCGAAGAAGCGGTCGGCGAACTGCGGGTACGAATCCGGGACCGGACCGCGGGTGAATGCCGCCCAGTTGCGGGCCTGGCGCTCCCAGTGGTCGCGGTCGCGCGGCGGCAGCGCCGGCGGGACGTCACTCACTCGCGGCGTCACTCATTCGCGGCTCGCTCATCCGCGGCTCGCTCATCCGTGGCTCGCTCATCCGTGGCTCGCTCATCCGTGGTGGTGGCTCGCGCCGGCTCGTTTCAGCTCGCGAGCGAGCTCGGCGACGGGCAGCGAGCGCTGCGTCCCGGCCTCGAGATCGCGCAGCTGGACGTGGCCCTCGGCCATCTCGTCGCCGATGATCACGGCGAAATGTGCGCCTTCGCGCGCCGCGCCCTCGAGTTGGCGGCCGAGCTTCCGGCCGGCGAGCTCGGCGCGAACCGCCAGGCCCGCGGCTCGAAGGTCTGTCGCGAGGCGAAGCCGCTCAGCCGTCGCGGCCGGGTCGGCGCCGACGACGACGGCCAGCGGCGCCGCGTCCGCGACCGCCGTGATCCCTGCGTCGCGGAGCGCCAGGACCACCCGATCCAGCCCCAGGGCGAAGCCGATGCCGGGCGTCGGCTGACCGCCGAGCAACGCGACGAGGCCGTCATAGCGGCCGCCGCCGCCAAGGGCCGATTGCTGGCCCTCGGCCCCCGGCTGGTAGTACTCGAATGCCGTGCGGGTGTAGTAGTCGAGCCCCCGGACGAGCCCGGCCTCGAGCCGATACGGCACGCCGATGGCCTCGAGATGCGTCCGGACGGACGTGAAATGTTCGGCGCAGGCGTCGCACAACCGGTCCACGAGCCGCGGGGCGTCCGCGTTCATCCGGACCATGATCGGCGCCTTCGAATCGAGCAGGCGCAGGGGGTTCGTCCCGAGGCGCGCCCGTTCGACCTCGGGAAGGTCGTTCCGATGGGCCTCGTAGAACGTGACAAGGTCGCGCAGGTAGGCCGGCCGGCAGACCGGATCGCCGATCGAGTTCAGGAGCACCTCGGTGCCGACGAGGCCCGCTTCGCGATAGAACGCGAGGCCGAGCTCGATGAGTTCGGCATCCACCGCGGGTCCTGGATCGCCGATCGCTTCCGCGTCGAACTGGCGGAACTGGCGATAGCGGCCGGCCTGGGGCCGGTCGTAGCGGAACATCGGCCCGATCAGGCTGACCTTGACCGGCTGCGGCAGTGTCTTGAGGCCGTGCTGGATGTACGCCCGGACGATGCCGGCCGTGGCCTCCGGCCGGAGCGCCCACGTCTCGGTCTCGCCCGTCTCGGTACGGGGCTGGAGCCGGAACAGCTCCTTCTCGACAATGTCGGTGACCTCACCGACACCCCGTTCGAAGACCTGGGCTTGCTCGAACATGGGCGTGTCCATGGCCCGATAGCCATACCGTGCGGCGAGGCCGGCCGCGATCGATTCGAGGCGCGTGAACGCGTCCTGGTCGGCAGGCAGCAGGTCACGGGTTCCGCGGGGGGCCTGGAAGGCGGGCACGTGCGGAGTCTACCGGGACCGCAGCAGCACCCATCGGTCCGCGGCCGGAACGCCCGGCGCGAAGCCGGACTTGGTCCAAGGGCCGGAGCCTGGACGACGGAACGGTTCGATCGTCTCTGGCCGTGCTGTCCGGCTACGATGCCGCCGTGGACTCGACGGGTACGAACCGCTCGGTCGGTTGGGGTGACATCGCCGGTCTGCTGATCGGGGTCGCCGGAATGACCCTGTCGCTGACGTGGCTGTTCCTCGGCATGCGGGCCGTGATGGCGATCGGCGGTGCGTGCGCCGACGGCGGGCCCTATGTCAGCCGGCAATCCTGCCCGGACGGTGTGCCGCTGCTCATGACGCTCGGCATCTTCGGGTTGTTCGTCTTCGGGGCGTTCCTGCTGATCTACGGCTCCCGCATCGGCGGCTGGTACGGCAACCTCGTCGGCCTCGCCTGGCCGGCGCTGTTCCTGAGCCTGGCCTGGAACTTCCTCGAGTTCGGCCTGCATCCACCCGGAGAGACGGGGCCTGCCTGGGGCTGGCTGTTCTGCGGCGTCGTCTTCGTCGTGATCGGCGCCGGGCCGCTGCTGGCCTGGCTGCCCAGCCGGCACGACAGCCGCACCGCGTGGCAGGCCAGTGGCACGGTCAATCGCCTGGCCCATGGCCCCGATGAGGTCCGCTGGCAGACCCGGGCCGACCTCGCCAACCTCGCCACCGACATGACCCTGCTCGGCTCCCAGCGGGCGCGGACCGAGGCCGAGGCGCGGCGGCAGTACGACCCGGTCACGGGCCGGCGCCTGCGGATGGATGAGCTCACGACGATCGCCGGGCTGTCCGCGGCGGCAGTGGGAGCCGCAGGCTCCATCGCGGCCGGCGCGGGCGGCATGGATAGCTCGACGTTCCTGGCCCAGCTGGAGCGGCTGGATCGGCTCCACGCCTCTGGCGCCCTCAGCGACGCCGAGTTCGCGACCGCCAAGACGGTCCTCCTGCGGGCCGCCGGAGGGAACGTCTGATGCAGCGGCCGCGCTGGCTGCCGATCGCCGTGGTGGTCGTTGCGGGGGCCGGCCTCTGGCTCGGCGTGGCCATCTTCGACACGCTGACGCGGACGCCGCACTAGGCTCCGGGAGTTCGATCGTCGCGCCACCAGCGACCGTCAGATGAGCGCCCCAACCACCATATCCAGGGGCTGGGACGGTCGTGCTCGGAGAGCTCGTGCGGGGCACGGTCGGCCAATGGCCGCAACCACCTGGATGATGAGCAGACAGCGCTCAATCGACGGAGACCCTCCGCGCCGGAGCCTCGCGGGCCGCGCAGGAGCACCGCGGCCGCGCAGGAGTCACCTGGCCCGATCATTCACCGCGACCATCGGCGAACCGACGCCTCGGCCCGCGGAAACGTCGTCGGCTCCCCTAGCCCAGGTCGCGCTGGACCGTGATCACGTCCTTGAGCTGCTCGATGCGGGCCATGACGCGGGCCAGCTGGGCCACCGAGGCGACCTGCAGCGTCGCCGTCACCGTGGCCGTATGGTCGGGCGTGATCTGGACGCCGGCCGCAACGATGTTCACCTTCTCGCCGGCGACGACCTGGGTGATGTCGCTGAGGAGGCCCGTTCGGTCGTAGGCGTCGACCCGGATCGCGATCGGGTAGACCTGCGTCGGGGCGGCGTCCCATTCGACCTCGATCAGACGCGAACGCTCGCGCTCGTAGGCCACGGTCGGACAGGCCTGGAGGTGCACGCTCACGCCGCGGCCACGGGTGATGAAGCCGACGATCCGATCCCCAGGGATCGGGTGGCAGCATTTCGGGAAGCGGACGAGCAGATCGCCAGCTCCCTTGACGCGGACGCCGCCGGTCGGCGACGGAGTGCTGGGCGGCGCGACCGTCGGCAGCGTGTATTCGGCGTCGTCGACGACGCCCAGGCGCATGACGACCTGCGTGGCCCCGATCGCGCCGTAGCCGATGGCCGCGTAGAAGTCGTCGAGCGCATCGAAGTTGTAGCCCTTGGCCGTTTCCAGGAGCCGGTCCGAGCCGACCGACGCCAGCGACTTGCGGGCGAGCCGCCGCAGTTCCCGCTCGAGCGACTCACGGCCGTGGACGATGTTCTCGTCGCGCTGCTGGCGCTTGAACCACTGCCGGATCTTTTCCCGGGCGTGGCTGGTCTTGACGATCTTCATCCAGTCGCGCGACGGGCCGTGCTCGGCCTTGGTCGTCACGATCTCGACGATGTCGCCGTTCTTGAGCCGGTATTCGAGCGGCACGAGGCGGTTGTTGACCTTGGCCCCGATGCAGCGGTGGCCGATGTCCGTGTGGATGCGGTAGGCGAAGTCGAGCGGTGTCGCACCCGCCGGGAGGTCCTTGACCTCGCCCTTCGGCGTGAAGACGAACACCTGGTCCTGGAAGATGTCGAGCTTGATGCCCTCGACGAACTCGGTGGCGTCGCTGACGTCGCGCTGCCATTCCATCAGCTGGCGGAGCCAGGCGAGCTTGGCGTCGTAGGCGCGATCGGCGCGCGAGCCTTCCTTGTAGCGCCAGTGGGCGGCGATCCCGACCTCCGAGACCTGGTGCATCCCGTGGGTCCGGATCTGGATCTCGAGCGGCTTGCCCTCGAGCGCCATCGCGGCCGTGTGCAGGCTCTGGTAGAGGTTGTTCTTGGGAACCGCGATGTAGTCGTCGAACTGGCCCGGAATCGGGCGCCACATCGAGTGGACGATGCCGAGTGCCGCGTAGCAGTCCTTGACGTCGTCGACGAGGACGCGGATGGCGTAGACGTCGTAGATCTCGCCGAACTCGGCGCCCTTGCGCTGCATCTTCTTCCAGATGCTGTAGATGTGCTTCGGCCGGCCGGACAGCTCGGCCTTGATGCCGGCCTTCTCGAGCTCCGGCCCAAGCGCGGCGATTGCCCGCTCGATGAAGGTCTCGCGATGCTTGCGGCGCAGGTCGAGGGTGTGCGCGAGCTCGCGGAAGCGCTCGGGCTCGAGCGTCTTGAACGCGAGGTCCTCGAGCTCCCACTTCATCTGCCAGATCCCGAGCCGCTCGGCCAGCGGGGCATAGATCTCCATCGTCTGGCGGGCGATCCGCTGCTGCTTCTCGGCCGGCAGCGCCGACAGCGTGCGCATGTTGTGGAGGCGGTCGGCGAGCTTGATCAGGACGACGCGGATGTCCTCGGCCATCGCCAGGAACATCTTTCGGATGTTCTCGGCCTGCTGCTGCTCATGCGTATGCGTGCTGAACCGCGAGAGCTTCGTGACGCCGTCCACGAGCCGGGCGACTTCCGCCCCGAAGCGTTCCTCGACATCGGCGAGGCTGTATTCGGTGTCCTCCGGGACGTCGTGGAGCAGGGCGGCCTGGACGGCCACCGGATCGATCCCGAGGTCGGCGAGGATCTGCGCCGAGGAGATCGGGTGCGTCACGTACGCCTCGCCCGACGCCCGCTTCTGGCCCGCGTGGGCTTCCACGGCGAGCTCGAACGCCTTCTCGACCATCGTCAGGCTGGCCTGCGGATGGTGCCTCGCCAGCGATTCGAGCAGCTGGCGGCGCATCGCGGCGAGCGAGGCCTCGGTCAGGTCCGGCACGGCCCGGACATGGGCCCGCGCGGGTGCGGTGGCGCCGTTGGCGGCAGGTGCCGGCACGGTTCGCGCGGCGGATCTGGCGCCCGCCTTGGCGCCCGACTTGGCGCTCTTGACGGACCCGGCCGCCGGTGCCGGCGGAGTCCCGGCGGCGGCGCTGGAAGGAGAGGTCCGCGCGGCGGTGGGATCGGCCGCGTCGGGACCTGGCCCGGAGCCGTTCGTCGGGCCCGCCTTCGCGGCGTGGGCCCCCTTCTGCGGGCGTGACGGGGACGCGGCGGGCGCGGCCGGCAGCGTGGTCGGCTCAGGAGGTCGAGCGTCGATGGACATGTCACTCAAGGATACAGCTGCCCGCTGCGGGCTCTGTCCGCCTCGTCCGGCCGGGGCGTCTATCGGACCAGTTGGCCAACGTCCAGGGTGCCGGTGAGCTCGATGGCATCGCCCTGGACCGTCACGGAACGCAGCCGGAAGTGGTCGGCCGGGTCGGGTCGGAAGACGTCGAAGGTCGCGCCACTCGTCAGCGCCGAGAAGACGAGGCCGCCGGCCGCGTCCACGGACAGCCGCCCGGTCAACGAACCGCCGGGCAGGTCGAACGTCAGCCGATCGGGCGCCGAGATGGCGACGTTCTCGAGGCCGACCCCGATCTGGTCGGCGACCGCCCGTCGGGCGAGGGTCCGGACCGCCGCCGCCTCGAGCTCGACCTTCACGACCACCGCTGACGCTGGCCCCGCGAACGTGACCGTCCGCGCGTCGATGCTGGTGCCGTTCGTCTCCGTGAACGTCACCCCGTCGAGACGCCCGGTGACCGAGCCGAACCGGTGGTCGAGGATCGAGACGTCATGGAGGGTCGCGCCGAGCCGATCGGCGCGGACGTTGCGGAGGGTGACGTCCTGGGACGTGACTTGGACGGCGTCGACCTGGAGGATGAGCAGCCGCAGCGGCGGATCCGAGGCCACCGTGACGGCCGTGTTCGAGCCGATCACGCCCAGCTGACCGAGGAGATTCGTCGCGACCCCCGAGAGAATCGGCGGCACGGCCAGCCAGGCAGCGACGCCCGCGACGATCACGAGCAGGACGAGGGCGGCCAGGCAGCCTCGAAGCCTCACGCCTCCCGACTCAACGACCGGCGTCGTAGCCCAGGGCGGCAAGGGTATCCAGGGCCGCCTGGCGCTCGTTCCAGGGCCTCGCCTCGCGGCCGACGATGATCGAGCGTTCGTGGCCCTTGCCAGCAAGGACGACGATGTCGCCGGCCCGCGCCCGCTCCATGGCCGCCCCGATCGCGGCTCGCCGGTCCGCGATGAGGAGCAGGTCGCGGTCGCGGCGACGGCCGGCTGCCTCCGCCCCCCGCGCGATCTGGTCGAGGATCGCCAGCGGATCCTCGCCCCGCGGGTCTTCGTCGGTGACGACCACGAGCCGGCTCCGCTGGCCGGCAATGCGGCCCATCACCGCGCGCTTGGCGACGTCACGTTCCCCCGCCGAGCCGAAGACGACGATCAGTCCCCCACCGCGGGCCGCCGCGAGCGGCGCGAGCACGTCGAGGACCTTCTCGAGGGCGTTCGGGCTGTGCGCGTAGTCGACGATCACCCCGAATGGCTGGCCGGCCTCGACCCGTTCCATCCGGCCGGGCACCCCGGTGACCGATTCGAGGCCGGCCCGGACCGCCTGGGGGTCGAGCTCCAGGGCCTCGCCAAGCGCGACCACCGCCAGAGCGTTGTGGACGTTGAAGCGGCCGACGAGCTGGAGCCGGAGCGGGCCGCTCCAGCGCGGCCCGGCGACCTGCAGCCGCAGGCTCGAGGCATCCTCCTCGACCCGTTCGGCCCGAACCTCGGCGGCCGGGTCCGTGCCGTACGTGATGAGCCGTGCGCCCGCCTCGTGGACGACGGCCTCGAACAGGCCGGCCTGCGGGTCGTCGTGGTTGACGATCCCGACCCGGGGCCAGGCCTTCACGACGGTGCGCTGGCCGAGCCGCTCGAACAGCTGGAGCTTCGCCGCGCGGTAGGCCTCGAACGTGCCGTGGAGGTCGAGATGCTCGTGGCTCAGGTTCGTGAAGATCGCGACGTCGTAGGCGACGCCGGCGACGCGCTCGAGCGCGAGACCGTGCGACGTCGTCTCGAGAACGGCCACCCGGTCGCCGGCCTCGACCATGGCCCGCAGCCCGGCCTGGAGCTCCGGGGCCTGTGGCGTCGTGACGTGCTCGGGATTGGCTTCCCGGCGGGCCCCGATCTTTGTTTCGACGGTCCCGATCATGCCCGTCGGCAGCCCGGCCGCCTGGAGCGCCGCCACGGCCAGGACACAGGTCGTGCTCTTGCCGTCCGTGCCCGTGACGCCGACGACCCCGAGCTCGTGGCTCGGATCGCCGTACCACCAGGCCGCCGTCTGGGCGAGCGCGGAGAGGCCGCGTTCCACGACCAGCTCGGGCAGGTTCGAGCCAGGCACGGGCTGCTCGACGATCGCCACGGCTGCGCCGTTCGCCTCGGCATCGACGAGGAAGTCGTGGCCGTCGACGTGGAGGCCTCGAACGGCGACGAAGATGCCGCCCGGCCGCACCCGGCGCGAGTCGTACGCGATGGCCGCGATCGGGAGCTCGGCGAGCGCATGGACGCCGATCGGCCGGCCGTCGCGCCGGGCGCCGCGCAGCTGGCCCGTGGCCTCCAGGCGGTCGATCAATCCGGCGAGTGGCCGCGGCTCCGGCGGTTCGACGGCCGCGATGAGCTCCCCGATCGACGGTTCGATCACGCGCGGGCTCCGGGGCCGATGGTCGCGCTCGCAATGGCCGTCGCGCCGGCGAGTGCCGCGGAATGGCCCTGTGCCTCCGACTCGGCCGTGCCTGCTCCGTGGTCCGTTCGCACGGGGCGCCGGCGGCGCACCTCCCTCGCCAGCCGCGACGTCAACCGCCCGATCCGGGAGCGCATCGGTCGCGCCACCAGCTCATAGGGGCTCGAGAGCTCCACCCACTCCGCCCCGAACGATCGCTTGTGCTCGTACAACCCGAACATCGCCTCATCCGCTCGCGGGATCCGTCGCGCACCCGGCACGTCCACGCCCCCGAGATCCATCTCGACGCACTCCTCGGCGATGGCGAGCTCGATGGCGCGCCAGCGCAGCAGGTGCAACGCTCCCGGGTAATCGCGGCGCGTCTCGGCGCGGTCAGCCGAATGGACGGTCGAGAGCCGTCCGCCGTGGCGATACAGGACGAGGCCGGCGATGGCGGCAGAGGCCGGATCCGCGTCGGCGACGTCGGCCCGCGGCGAATGTGCCGAGAGATACACGAGGTGGCCCGCTCGCAGCGCCGCGTCCCACCAGCCGACGAATTCGGCCCGGCTGCCGAACGTGAACCCTCGCCGGTCGCCGGTGGCCACGAGGAGATCGTAGAACTCGTCGAGTGCCGCTCGCTCCGTCCCGCCCGGTGGGGCCAGCCGTGCATCCGCCCGGAGCACCTCGATCCCCGACTGGTCGGCATGACGGATCCGCTGCCGCGTCGACTTCGTCACCCCGGCCAGCACCTCGTCGACCGAACGCCCGACCAGCGGCACCCGCAGCCGGTGACGCGATGGCTGGATGTCGGCGATCGGGTGGAAGCCGGCCTCCAGCAGCCGCTGGCCGTAGCCCGTCGCCGCGCCGACCTCCGGGTCCCCCGCGACGACATCGATGCCGCGGCCGGCGAGCCAGGCAGCCGCGGCGACGAGGCGCTCGGCCGTGCGTTCCGGCGATTCGCCGCCGGGGACCGGCCCGCGCGAGAGGTAGGCACTGCCGCTGCGGCCGCCGAGCAGCGGCCAGCGCCGCTCCAGTGCGAGCACGCCGCGACCATCGTCAAAGGCGAGCTGGCGCGTCCGCCAGCCCTGGGTTCGCTGGAAGTCCGCCCAGGCCATCGACTGGTACACGTGGCCGCCGGGCAGGTCCACCGTCCGGCGGTCCCAATCGGCGAGTTCGACGGCGCTCGCCTCGTGGAGATCGAGCGTCATCCGCCCCCGCCGTCGGCATCGGCCGAGACCGCGGAATGGCCCCGGCCGGGCAGGCCGTGGCGGCGCCGGGCCAGCCAGACGCGTGAACTCTGGGCCGTCTCGAAGGCGGTCCGGCCAAGGGGATCGAGGACCAGGTCCCAGGCCCCGATGTAGCGGATCTCTCGGCCGCCGAAGCCGGTCTTGAAATGGGCGATGCCGGCGCTCGCCAGGCCCCACAGGTCGTAGCTTGTGGCACCCTGTTCCCGCGAGCTGCGAATGGCCTCCCACTTGAGCAGGTAGTTCGCGCGCGAATCCGCCCCCGTCGCCGTCATTCCGCCGTACGGCTCCACGACCCGCGGCCCGCAGCGGACGAGGAACAGGGCAGCCTGGGCGGTTCCGGCCGCGTCCTCGGCCAGCAGGAGCCGGGCCAATCCCGCTGGCCGGTAGGCCTCCCAGACGTCGCGATAGGCCTGCTCGGTCCGGATCAGGAAGCCCGCCCGCTGGGCCGTCTCGCGGTAGATGGCGTAGAACTCGGGGAGCCGGTCGCCCTCGGCGTCGACGATCCGGTAGCCAAGCGTCCGCGCCCGATTGACGTATTGGCGCCACTTCTTGCGGAGCCCGCCCCAGAGGGCCTCCTCGTCGTCGCGGAGGTCGATGACGCGAGTCGATTTCGGGCTGGATCGGCGAAGCCGGCCGCCAGCCGGAGCGGCGCAGGCTGCGCCGCAGCTCGCCGTCGGGATCGAGCGGGCCGTCCAGCTCGATCTCCGGGTCGATCCGCAGGTGCGAGGCGCGGACCGCTCCGAGCCCGGCGCCGGACTCCGCACCCGGCGCGGCGGCGGACTCCGAACCATTCCGGGTCACGCGGCCGCCGCGGCCGCCGAGGCGCTGTCGGGCCGCGTCGGTGAACGCCTCGATCGCGGGCTCCGTCCAGGCGGCCGCGACCGGGCCCCGCGGCGCGTAGGCAAAGGCCCAGGGCAATGGCCTCGGCCGCTGGAGCAGGACCTGGGCGCCGATCTCGGCCCCGGGTTCGCCGGCTGCGAGCCGCACGGCCGACCAGCCGTTGACGGCCTTGACCGACGCCCAGCCGCTGAGCTGGAGGTAGGAGCCGGGATCCGAGCGGGCCACGAAGGCATCCCAGGCGGCCGGATCCGCTGCGTCGAGACCTGCCGCGACGGCCACATCGGCGCGCTCGATCACGGGCGCCGGGGCCGGCGGAACAGGTCGGTCATGACCCCGACGATAGTGGGCAGCTCGGGGATGCGCAACGCGAAGGCAAAGCCGAGGTAGATCAGGCCCCCAACCGAACCCGCGACGATCAACTCGATGAGCAGGCCGAGCTTGCCGGGTGACGTGCCGAGTGGCCACGCCAGGATGTCCAGCATGGCGAGGGCGGCGACCGACGCGACGATCGCCCCGATGCCGGATTCGGCGCCCGCCCGCCCGATCGAGGCCATGTCGAGGTCCGGATACCGGCCTCGCAGGATGACCAGCAGGACGATGGCCTCCAGCCACGCGCCGGCCGCGACCGCGAGGGCGAGGCCGGACAGCCCGAGCGGCCCGACGAGGATGATGGCAAGCGCGATGTTCACGGCCACGGCCAGGATCGCGGCGCCGACCGGCGTGGCCGTGTCCCGGCCGGCGTAGAAGGCCCGGGCCAGGATCGCGATCAGCGAATGGGCCGCGAGGCCGATCAGGAAGTAGAACAGGGTCGTGGCCGTCAGTTCGACCGCCTCCGGCGTGAACTTGCCGTACTCGAAGAGGACCGCCACCACCTGCTCGCGCAGGACCATTCCGAGGCCGGTCAGCGGCAGCATCACGAACAGCAGCAGGCGCAGGCTGCCGGTCAGGAGCCGGATGTACTCGTGGATGGCGCCCCGGGCGAGCTCGCGCGACATCGACGGGAAGACGACGATGCCGAGCGGGACGCCGATCACGCCGATCGGGATCTGCAGGATCGTGAAGGCGATGTTGAGGGCCGTGATCGAGCCGGTCGCGAGCCCCGAGGCCAGCGTCGTCGAGACCACGAACGTCAGCTGCGTGACCCCGAGGCCGATGGCGCGCGGGGCCATCAGCACGAGCGCCTCGCGAGCGGCCGGGTCGCGGCTCTCGACGACCGGTTCGTAGCGGAAGCCGCCGTCGAACAGCGAGCGGAGCTGGACGAGGAGGTGGAGCAGCGAGCCGATCACCACGCCGATCGCCAGCCCCTCCACGCCGAAGGCCGGCGTCAGCACGATCGCGGCCCCGATGATCGCGAGGTTGTAGACGATCGGCGCCATCGCCGCGGCCGTGAAGCGATCCTGCGAGTTCAGGATGCTCGTCGCCACGGACCCGAGGGCGAGCAGGATCGGGCTCAGCAGCATGATCCGGGTGAGCTCGATGGTCCGCGCCGTCTGGACCACGTCGAAGCCCGGCGTGATGATCGGGATCAGGATCGGCGCTGTGACGGCGACCCCGACCGTCAGCACGAGCAGCGCGATCATCATCAGGTTGGTCACGGTCGAGGCGACCCGCCAGGCGCGAGCGGTCTGGTCCGTGGCGAGGAGCCCGGACAGCACGGGGATCAGCGCCGACGCGAGCGCGCCCGCCGCCACGAGCTGGAAGATCAGGTCCGGGATCCGGAACGCGGCGAAGAAGCTGTCGAGCTCGCCCGAGGCGCCGAAGGTGGTCCCGATGACGACGACCCGGACCCAACCGAGGACGCGGGAGATGAAGAACGCGCCGGTGACGATGAGGCCCGCCCGGGCGAGCGAGCGGCGAGCGGTCACCGCGGCTGGCCGGACCGTTCGACCGGCCCGCCGAGGCGGGCCCGCGGATGGGCGTCCTGGTAGGCCGCGCGCAGGCGCGCCGGTGAGACGTGCGTGTAGATCTGGGTGGTCGCGAGACTTTCGTGGCCGAGCAGCTCCTGCACGATCCGCAGGTCGGCGCCGCCGTCGAGCAGGTGCGTCGCGAAGCTGTGGCGGAGCGTGTGGGGCGACACGCCGACGGGCAGCCCGGCGAGGCGGCGCAGCCGCTCGAGACGGAACCGCAGACCACGAACGCCGAGGCCCGCGCCCCGATGGTTCAGGAAGATCTCGACCGGGGCGGTGGTGGCGCTGGCGTTCGTCGACTTGTCCGGCACGCCGGACGTCGACGGGGCGCGCTCGAGCAGGATCGGGCGGCCGTCCTCGAGGTAGGCGGCGAGCGCCGCTCGGGCAGGCCGGCCGAGGAGGCCAATGCGTTCCTTGCGGCCCTTGCCGATCACGCGCAGCTCGCCGCGCCGCAGGTCCAGGGCGTCGAGGCGCGCGGCGGCGAGCTCGCTGATCCGCAGGCCCGCGGCATAGGCCGTCTCGACGAGCGCCCGATCGCGCAGGGCGAGCGCGACCCCGAGTTCGGACTCATCGGCCGCGGCCAGTTCCGCATCGATCACGGCGAGGAGCTGCTCGACCTGGTCGACCTCGAGCACCCGCGGCAGGCGCCGCGGCAGGCGCGGACTCGCGATCGAGCCCCACGGATCGCCCGTCGTCAACCCGGCCCGCATCGCGAACCGGTAGAACGAGCGGAGCGCGGCCAGGTGGTGAGCCACGGAGCTGCGCGCCCGACCCTCGCCGAGACGCGCCAGGTACGCGCGCAGGGCCGGCCGGCCAGGGGTCTGCCAATCGAGGCCCCGCTCGTCCAGCCAGGCGACGTATTCGCCGACGGCCGTGGCGTAGCTGCGACGGGTGTGGGGAGAGGCGTCTCGTGCGGCGAGCGCCCGCATGAATTCGTCGAGTGCCCCCTCGGCGCTCACGCCCCGGCAGCTGGCTCCGTGCCCGTGCCGGCGACCGCGCGCCGGGTGCGGGACGTGCTCCCGCGTGTCGAACTGGTCCGTGGTCGCGTCGAGCCGTTGCCGCCCGAGGCGGCCCCGCCGCGCGCTGCGCCGCGCCGGCCGCCACGTCCGGGCCGGGCGAGCGCCTCGGGATCCGGCGGGCCGCCGGCGAGCTTGCGGCCGACGAGCGGAACCCCGTCGGTCGGCAACTCGATCGTAGCGCCGCACTTCAGGCAGAAGCCGGTTCCCTCGGCCTTCTCGCCGCCCTTGTCGCCGCCTTTGGCCGCGACCGGGCCGTCATCGGTGTCATGGAGCGCCCCGAGGGGCTCGTGGGACGTCGTGAAGTCGCACTTGGGGTAGCGCGAGCAGCCCCAGAAGAGCGAACCGGTGCGGCGGGCGCGACGCGGCGTCAGGTTGCCCTGGTTGCACTTGGGGCACGTCACCGCGAACGGCAGCGGATCCGGCGGCGGTGGGCCGTCCTTCTTGATGTAGTCGCAGTCGGGGTAGCGGGCACAGCCGACGAACGGACCGAACCGGCCGCGCTTGGCCACGAGCGTGCCGCCGTCCGAGGCGCCGCACTTGGGGCAGGGCTCGCCGACGCCCGGCAGGGCCGGAGCCTGGTCGCCTTCGGCCGACGCGCCGTCCGGCCCGGCCGCCGGGGTCAGGGGCCGCGTCTCCTTGTGCTCGGGGAACTCCGAGCAGGCGAGGTACTCGCCATAGCGGCCGGCGCGAATGACCATCGGGTGGCCGAGCGAGCAGACCTCGGTGGTCGCCAGGCCGATGTCCGCCGGCCGCAACTCCTTCTGCTTGAGTGCCACGGTCTTCGCGAAGGGCGTGTAGAAGGCCCGCACGAGGGGCACCCAGGCGCGCTTGCCACTGGCGACCTCGTCGAGGTCCTCCTCCATGCGCGCCGTGAACTCGAGGTCCACGAGGTTGCCGAAATTCTCGACGAGCAGGTCGTTCACGATCTCGCCGACCGGCTCCGGCCGCAGGCGGCGTTCCTTGACGACGACGTAGCCGCGATCGACGATCGTCGAGATGGTCGCGGCGTACGTGGACGGCCGGCCGATGCCGTGCTCTTCGAGCGCCTTGATCAGTGTCGCCTCCGTGTAGCGCGGCGGCGGCTCCGTGAAATGCTGCGTCGGGTCGACCCGTTCGACCGTCGTGACGTCTTGTTCGTGCAGGATCGGCAGCGTCCGCTCCTGCTCCTCGGCGACGTCGTCCTGGCCTTCGGTGTAGACGCGGCTGAAGCCGTCGAACACGGTCCGGCGTCGCGCTCGCGCGCAGCTCGTAGGCGCCGGTTGCGAGGTCCACGCTCGTGGTCTCGAGCTCCTTCTCCTTCATCTGGCTGGCGATGGCTCGCTGCCAGATCAGGCGGTACAGGCGCGCCTCATCGGTCTTGAGGGAGCGGGCCAGTGTGTCCGGGTCGCGGGCGAACGACGTCGGCCGGATGGCCTCGTGCGCTTCCTGCGCGTTGCGCGTCTTGGTCTTGAACGGCCGGCCCTTGGGCATCGTGTACTCGGGCCCGAATCGTTCGCCGATGACCGCCCGCGCCTCGCCCATGGCCTGTCCCGACAGGGCGACCGAATCGGTTCGCATGTACGTGATCAGGCCGACCTGGCCCTCCGCCGTCTCGAGGCCCTCGTACAGGCGCTGGGCGACCGACATCGTCCGTTTCGGTGAGAAGCCGAGCTTGCGGCTGGCCTCCTGCTGGAGCGTCGAGGTCGTGAACGGGGGCGCCGGATTGCGCTTGGAGCGCTTGACCGCGACGCCGGTCACGATCGGGTTCCCGGCCAGGATCGCCTCGGCGTGGCGGGTCGCGGTGGCCTCGTCGGCAATCTCCGGCTTGGCGCCGTCGACCCGCACGAGCTCGGCCGTGAACGCTTCGCGCTTCGCGGTCAGGAGCACGGCTTCGAGGGTCCAGTATTCGCGCGCCGTGAAGGCGCGGATCTCGCGCTCCCGATCCACAACGAGCCGGACGGCCACGGACTGGACGCGGCCGGCCGACAGACCGGAGCGGACCTTGCGCCAGAGGAGCGGGCTGAGGGTGTAGCCGACCAGGCGATCCACGACCCGCCGCGCCTGCTGGGCATCGACGAGATGCAGGTCGATCGTTCGCGGATTGGCGAAGGCCTCCCGGATGGCCGGCTCCGTGATCTCGCTGAAGGTGACCCGGCGCGTCCGGTCTGCCGCGAGATCGATGGCCTGGGCGACATGCCACGCAATCGCCTCGCCTTCACGGTCAAGGTCCGTGGCGAGGTAGACGAGATCCGCCTTCTTGGCGGCCTTGGCGATCTCCGCGACCTGCTTGCGGCGGTCCGCGACGATCTCGTAGCTCGGCGCGAAATCGTGCTCGACGTCCACGCCGAGCTGGTCCTTGCCGAGCTTTTCGGGCAGATCCCGGACGTGCCCATAGGAAGCCAGAACTCGGTAGCCGGGCCCGAGGTAGCGCTCGATCGTCTTTGCCTTGGCCGGCGATTCCACGATCACCAGGTTGTCACTCATCGCGGCGGAGTCTAGCACCGGCCCCTTATCTGTCCGTCACCGGCGACTCGACCGACACCCAATCGACACCGAATCTCCATCGCCGGGGCGCCTCAGCGGGGCGCTCAACGCCTGGCGCACCGCCAGGGCGGAATGGGTTTGCGGACGCACCCGGCCGTTGTGGCGATGCGCGGCGCCGGTCGATTCAGGCGTCTCGAACGCGGCGCAGGAAGTCCTCGTCGATCTCGAGCTCGGGTTCGTCGACCGGGAGCAACTCGGGCGCAGGCTCCCCGGATGCGAGCAGCTGGTGGCCGGATTCCATGGCTTCCGGCGAGATCTCGAGAAAACGGAGCTGGATCCAGGGGAAGTAGAAGGTCGACTGGACGTTGTCCGCCCAGACCGGCCGCTTGCCCGTCATCGAGCGGACGTTCGTGCAAATGAGGAGCACGTCGCCGGGACCCGGCAGGCCGACGAGGTCGGCCTGCAGCGGCTGCTCATTGATGATGTGCAGCACCGCGTTGTGAATGATTCGGTTCCGGGGCGACTCGGCGGCCGCGGGGCGACCGATCACGTCGGGTTCAATGTCGGGACGATCGAGCTCGTCAGGGTCGGTAGAAATCGATCACCACCAGCACGAAGCCATTCGAGACCCAGACCCCCAGGCCGACCCGGTCGTAGAGCGGGTTCATCAGGTTGACGTAGTGGCCGCCGTTGCGGGACTTCTCGTTCTGGAAATATTCCTGGACGGCGACCATCGCCGCGTTCGGGCTCATCGACAGGCAGCCGATGTTCTCGGCCCACTTGTAGCTCGTGTAGCCCGCCCGCGAGAGCCGATCCCCCGGCGTCCCGTCGTAGAAATGGTTGCACAGGCCGTGGGTCGCGAGGTACTTGGCGTACGGCCGCGTGACCTTGTCCGAGATGCCGGAATCGATCCAGAGGGGCGCCACCGCCCGGCCGCCCGGGCTGGTGCAGGTCCCCGAACTGCTGACCCAGCCGCCGGTCCGGGTGCAGTTCATGAGACTCAGGTAATACGACTCGACGTCGGCCCACGAGCCGCCGCCCGTCGTGTCGCCACCGCTCGGCGGCGGCGAGCTCGTCGTGGCGGGCTTGGAGCCCGAGCTGGGCGTCGTCGTGGTGGCGGGCTTGGTCGACTTGGTCGGGGCGGGCTTCGGCACGATCTTGAACGTGAACGAGATGCCGCGGTTGAGTGCCACTCCGGCGGCCGAACGGGCGGCCACGGTGACCCGGACACCGACGCCCGTGCCCTTGGGGAACGGTTTGGCTGGATGGAAGACGAGCACGGTGTTGTGCTCGGCCCAGGCGACCGTGCCGGCGATCTTCTTGCCGGCGATGTTGGCGCTGAAGGCCCGGGCCGTCGACGCCGGATCCATGGCCTGGCTGAAACGGACCGAGATGAGGGCCGCCGTGTCGACGCCTGTCGACTTCGTCGCGGGCCGGAATCGCATCACCTTGGGCTGGGGAACCGTGAGGAGGCGGGCCACGGCCGGGCCACCGATCGCGCTCCCCTGCGCGTCCTTGACCGTGGCCGCGAGCTTGATCGTGTAGGCCGTATTGGGGACCAGCGGCCGGCTGGGCACGAACACGAACGACCTGTTCGTCGAGCCCGTCGTCTGCGGCTTGAGGGTGCCCTTGACGGCCGGCTGGATCGTCAGCGCCGCGTTCGCAGCCGCAAGCTTCACGGGGTGATCGAACTTGACGATGAAGCCACTGGTCAGCTTGATCCGCTTGCCGATCGGGTTTGATGCGAGGATCGTGGCCGTGGTCGGGGCCTTGACGACGGCCGCCGAAAGCGTTGCGCCGCTCAAGCCAGTAGCGTCGGCGGGCGCGGTCGCGGCCGGCGCCGCGGTTGGCGAACCGGCTGTCGCGGGGCTGGGGTCGGGCGGTTGCGGCGTGGCGGCCACGGACGGCTCGGCCGACGGCGCGACGACCGCTGCCACGGCCGATGACGGCGCGGGACTACTCAGAGCGACGGCCGGCGATGCGGTCGGCGGGGCAGACACCGCCTGCGCGGGTGGGCTGGACGACACCATGCTGAACAGCAGCGCACCGACGCCGAGGACCGCGATGAATGCCACGCCGACGCCGATGCGTCGGGTTGTCGATCGTCCAACGGCCAGGGCCAGGTAGATCGACAGCAGGACCGGGACGGCCAGGACCGCCGCGGCGAGCCTTCGCAATACAACTCCCCCGGGGCGCGGGTGTGACAGATTTCGCGAAATCCGGCTCACTGACGATGGACCCAAAGGCCCATCCGCCGAGGCAGCGTAGCACCGACCTTGCAAATCGGGCAACCATCCAGGGATCGGCCGCAGGGTCGTGGCGGGCGGCCCGGGACCCTGACCGGACGGAGTTTCAACGAATCGCGAGGCACGGTTCACAAGCCGGTCAATCGCCCGGCCAGGTGATAGCGGCCGTATGCTCCGCTGACGAGGCCGCGAATCTCGAGCAGTGTCAGGCCCCCGAGCACCGTCGCCACGGCCAATCCGGAGGCACCGACCAGCTCGTCCACGGTCGCCGGGCCAATCCTCAGGCGATCCACCAGCGAGCGTTCCACGGCGCCGAGCTCCGCCAGCGCCACCTCCGTGACTGCCGCTCGGGCCGCGGAGTCGTCCCCGGCGAGGCCCAGGTCGGCCAGCAGCTCCGGCACCCCGGCCACGATCCGGGCCTGGCCCGGGTAGCTCCACAGGAACCACAGGCAACCGGCCGACATCGGAGCATCAATTCCGCCCGGGACGATGAAGCACTCCCGACCCTGCTCGAGGGCCCAATCGGCGGTGATCAGGGCGCCGCTCCCGATTCCGGCCTCGACCACGACGGAGGCATCGGCGAGCCCGCTGATCAGCCGGTTCCGGCGAGGAAACGTGCCGGGCGTCGGTGACGTGTCGGGCGGCAATTCGGCGATGACCGCGCCGCCGGCCGCGACAATCGCGTCCGCGAGTCGGCGGTGCGCCTGCGGGAAGAGCTGGGCGTGGCCGCCGCCCAGGACCGCCACGGTCGGTGCCTGCTCGGCGACGGCCGCGGCGTGGGCCGCCCCATCGATGCCGACCGCGAGGCCCGACACGACGACCCCGCCAGATCGGCTGATCGCCGCCGCGATCCGGCTCGCAATTCGCCGGCCGCCCTCGGTCGGCCGCCTCGTCCCGACGATGGCCACGGCGTGCGGCTGTGACAGGGCCGGCAGCGAGCCGCGCACGAACAGCACCGGCGGTGGCAGCTCGACGGCCAGCAGGCGCGCCGGGTAGTCGGGGTCGTCGAGGGTCACGATGGCCAGGCCGAGCGCGGCGATCCGATCGGTAATCTCCGCGGACCTGGCCGCCACATCCGCGATGGCCGCAGCGACGCCGGGTCCGAGAAGGCCGCGCCGAGCGGCGCCCGGATCGTCCCTGGTCGGGACTCGCGTGAGTTCACCCTGGCCGCCTGGGCGCCGGGCGAGTGCCAGGACCGCCTCTGCACTGCCATGGCGGCCGAGGAGCGACGAGAACCCAACGGGACCGAGACCGTGGGCCGACATGAGGACGGCCCAGGCCCGGCGCTCGGCATCGTCGGGCTGGGCGGAGGCGACGCGCGTCTTCTCGGCGGGGCGTGTTCGCTCCAGACCCAATTCGGTGCCCGCCGGCTCAGCGTGGCCGTCGGGCGCACGTGCGACGCCGTCCTCGGCCCGATCGACGGCCTCGCTCAGCGGACCGGTCCGGCTGACACCGAGCACGTCAGACCGCCAGCTGATCTGCGAGCCGCCGCGCCGGCGACCGGAATCTCGCGGCCTCGTCCAGGTGCTCCGGCAGCACCGATCTGGAACCGGCCAGGTCGGCGATCGTCCGGCCGACGCGCATCAGTCGCTCGGTTCCCCGGGCCGAAAGGTCTTCCAGCTCGGCCAGCTCGACCACGCGCCGCCTGGCCGCAACCCCCATACGGCAGGCGTCCACCAGGGGCCGACCCCGGACGCGGGCGTTGAGGCGGCCACCCTGGCGTTCGACCTGGACCGTGCGGGCGGCGGCGATCCGTATCGCCACCGCGGCAGAGCCTTCCGGCTCAGCACTCTCGACGAGCCGGGCCGGGGCGACCGGCGGCAGCATCACCCAGAGATCGATGCGGTCGCGCAGCGGCCCCGAGATCCGCGCCGCGTAGCGCGCCGCCGTGCCCGTCGGGCAGCGACACGCGCGACCCTCCACCCCGGCGTTGCCGCAGGGGCAGGGATTCATGGCCGCGACGAGCTGGAACCGGGCCGGAAACACGACGGCCCGGCCGACGCGCGAGATGGCCACCCGACCTTCCTCGAGCGGCTCCCGGAGCGCCTCGAGCACGTCGCGGTCGAATTCGGGCAGCTCGTCGAGGAACAGGACGCCGAGATCGGCCCGCGTCACCTCGCCCGGTGAGAGGCGCGGCCCACCGCCGACCATCGCCGCATAGGACAACGTGTGGTGTGGGGCTCGAAACGGGCGGGAGTGAACGAGCCCGACGATCGGCCCCGGCGCCGTCACCGAATCGACAATCGTGGCGGCCAGTGCCTCTTCCGGGTTCAGCGGCGGCAGCAGGCCCGGAATGGTTCGAGCAAGCAGCGTCTTGCCGGAACCCGGCGGGCCGATCAGCAGCAGACCGTGACCGCCTGCCAGGCCAACCTCGAGTGCGCGGCGGGCCTCGAGCTGGCCGCGGACGTCCGAGAGATCGGGCCACGACGGACCATCGGCGGACGATGCCGTCCCGGCCACCTGACCGGTCGCATCGCTGGCCGGCGGTCCCGCTGGGCTGGGCAGGGTCCCGAGCTCCACCCGGGCCGGCAGACGCGGAGCGATCCTCGATCGGCGGCCCGCGGTCCGCACGAGCTCGGCGGCGGCCCGCAGGTCGGGCGCCGGCAGGCCCTCGATCGCCGCCACCAGCCCGGCCTCTGCGAGGGCCTCGGCCGGCACGATCGCCCGCCGCACCCCGCGGCGCGCCAGCGCCGCGAGCATCGGCAGCAGGCCGGGCACCCGGTGGATCTCCCCGCCGAGCGACAGCTCCCCGACCATCGCCCAGTGACCGCTGGCGCGCACCTGCTCCGACCCGAGCAGGATCGCCAGGGCGATCCCGAGGTCCAGCGAGGCGCCGCCCTTGGGCAGGTCCGCGGGCGCGAGGTTGACCGTGATCCGACGCGGCGGGAACTCGAAGCCGCTGTTGCGGATCGCACCCCTCACCCGCTCCCGCGACTCCTGGAGCGCCGTATCCGCGAGCCCGACGATCGAGAACCCCGGCAGGCCGGGCGCCACGTCGACCTCGACGCGGATCACGCGGCCGTCGAGACCGTTGAGGGCGGCAGAGAGGACCGTTGCAAGCACGGTCCGACCCTACGCCCGGGCGCTCACCCGGCACTCACCGCGAGCTGCACAGCCAATCATCCGGGGGCCTGGCCGGCGGGTCTCAGCCCTCGGCGAGCCGAATCGCCTGGCCACTGTTGGCCGAGCGCGTGGCGGCGTCCGCCATCTCGACGGCACGCAGGCCGTCGTTCGCGATCACCTCGAGCGCCGAACCCGTCGCGATCGCATCGGCCAGGTCCTGGACCTGGCGGGCGAACGCATCCCGCATGTACCTGCTCGGGTACCCCCAGCCGGCATCCGGACCCGCGAAGTCGGGGGACTCGTAGACGACGTCCCAGCCACCGTCGACGCGACTCCGCTTGACCTGGCCGTAGGCCGCCACATCCAGGATCGCCTTCGAACCGACGACGACGTAGCGGGCCCGCGTCCCGAGCGCCGCATGCGGCAGTTCGTAGGTCATCCAGACCTGGCCGAGGACCCCATTGGCGAAGGTGAACTGGGCCATCGTCGTGGCCCAGAAGGCCTGGCTCGAATCGAACTTGGCGTCCTGGCCGAAGGCGAGCACGGGCTCGGAACCGGCGAACCAGCGGATGATGTCGCAGCCGTGCGAGCCCCAGTCGAGGAACGGGCTGCCTTCCTTCGGATCGGCGGCCCAGGTGCCGTCCACCATGACGAATCCACCAGCCAGCCCGCGCCACGCCTCGATCATCCGGACGTCGCCGATCTCGCCCGAGTCGATCATCTGCCGGGCCACCCGGGCTGCTTCCATTCGCCGCGTGACATGGCCGACGGTCAGGCGGACCCCGGCGGCCTCGCAGGCCTCGATCATCTGGCGGCACTCGGCCGGCGTGAGACCCATCGGCTTCTCGACGAAGACGTGCTTGCCGGCCTTCGCCGCCGCCAGCGTCTCCGGCAGGTGGACCGAGTGCGGCGTGGCCAGGATCACCGCGTCGATCTCGGGCCGCTCGAGCATCGCCTCGAAGCTGCCGATGTGCTCGACGCCGTGCTGCCTGGCGAGTCCCGGCGCCCGCGTGCCCATGGCGACCCCGACGAACCTCGTGTTTCGCGTGTCGTCGGCGAGCGTGTTGGCGTAGACGCCGGCCATCAGGCCGGACCCGACGATCCCGAATCCGACGCTCATGCGCCCTCCCACGTCACGTAGTGGCCGGGTCGACGGCCATGTCTGCAGACGGGGCGGCCTGCTGCCAGGTCGCCCCGTTCTGTCGAGTTCGGTTCGCCCCGAACCAACCGCTAGGGGTTGATCGGGATCAGCTGCGCTTCGGCGCCGTTCGGGTTGTCGGCAACCCGGACCATCAGGCCGAGTGCGGGCGAGAGACGCCATTCGCCCCGGTTGATGGAGATGCTGGCCGTGGCCGTCTCGCCGGGCCCGAGAGAGTCGAGCTGGTCGATCGAGATCGCCGGGGCATAGATGTTGAACACCGCGACGCCCGGCAGCGTGTCGGAGGTGGCGTCAAGGAGGCTCGAGCTGGCCACGTGATACGAGATACGGGGATGTGCGGGCGACGCGCACGGCTGGCCGGCGTCGCAGAGCTGCTCGAACAGGACGGGCAATTCCATGGTCGTGCTGTTGAACGGCGCATCGGCCATGAATTCGACCGTGGTGTTGCCGGTCGCGATCGTGGTCACGGCCACCGCCGTCTCGCCGGTGAAGATGCCGTCGGTCAGGCCGCCGAGATCGACGGCCGCGACGAGATAGTCATCGACCCCGTCATTGTTCGCATCGACATAGACGTCGAACTCGTTCTCGCTGGGATTCGACCAGCGATTCTGCGTGCCGATCGCAAAGACCAGCACTCCGGCATCCGGGAACGAGGCCGCGCCGGCCGAACGGAGGTCGTCCGAACCGAGGACCGCGTTCGTGCCGCCGACCAGACCCCAGGCGAAGAAGTCGGCGAGACCGGCGCCGGGCCCCGTGTTCGTGATCGTCGCCGTCCCGAACAGGGCCGGATCGGGCAGGTCAAGCGTCGTCCGGATGATCGACGCCGTCTGCGGGACGAGGTAGTACGGCACGCGCAGCGCGACGTTGTGGTTCTGACCCTTGGACGGCGTCAGGACAATGAGCCCGCTGACTTCGTTGAACGTGCTGGAGTCGCCGGCGCTGTCGGCGGCAATGGAGAGTCGGACCAGCAGCGTCCGGGTGCTGTTGGCCGGCACGGTCAGGCTCGAAGCGACGGACACCGAATGGGGTGGCCCGGCGGCCTCGGTCTTGCTGACTTTGAGGGTCACGCTCGACGACCCTACGTTGCGCACCGTGATCGGCAGCGACCGGCTGAAGTTCGACGCCAGCTCCGCGAAGCCGTAGCTGAGCGAGGGCGCTCCGTTCGGACCGTCGGCCAGGACCGACGTCAGTGTGGCCGGGCCGACCTGGACGAGGCCGCTGCCATTGAAGCTCGGGAGATAGTCAGCGACCTGCGCGGAGCTGGCCGTGTTGACGATCGCGTCGCGCCAGAGGCGCGGGTCCTTCCACGTGGGATGGGCCTGCCGGACGAGCGCTGCAACTCCGGCCACGAACGGTGAGGACATCGAGGTTCCGGATTCGATGGCGGGCCCGTCGCCCGTCCCGACGCCGGTCGAGGTGATGCTGACGCCCGGAGCGGTGACGTCGGGCTTCAGCCAGCTGTCGCCGCCCCTGGGGCCGGACGAGCTGAAGTCGGCCGTGGCGCGATAGGTCGGGTTGTCGACGGCCGTTGGGCTCAGGGTGGCAGTCTTGCCATCGTCCTTGAGCAGCGCCGCACCTGGCGAGGTCTCGTCGTCGGCCGGACCCTCGACGCCCAGGAACGGGATCGTCACGGTGGCCGGCTCGTTATTGTCCGGGTTCGTGGTGATCGGGCCCTCGAACGGCGGGAACCCGGGCTGGTTGTTGACCATCACGACGACGCCGGCCCCGGCTTCCTGGCCGTAGATGGCCTTGGCGACGCGGGCACAGGTGCCGCGGATGACCACGGCCATGGTGTGGGAGTCGACGACGCCGAAGGCATCGGGACTGCAGCCGAGGCTCTCGTCCACGTCGGTCTTGGGATCGTCCTTGATGACCTTGATCTTGTAGGTGATCGTCGGGTCGAGGTCGGCGCCGTTGGCGTCGATGGCGGTGATCGGCGAGCCACCCGCGACCTTGATGATCGCGCCCGGGAAACCGGCGTGCGGGTCGCTCGCGGCCACGCTGATCACGCCGTTGCCGGTCGCCGGGGAGCTGTCGATGTACGGGGCCTGGCCGTCGTTGCCGGCCGCGGCGACGACGATGATGCCGGCCTTGGCGGCGTTGCTCGATGCGACTGCCGACGGCTCGTCGGCCGTGCCGAGCGACGACCCGAGCGACATGTTGATGACGTTCATGCCGTGGGCGACGGCCCAGTCGATGGCGTCGATGACCACGTCGGTGGAACCGAGGCAGCCAAAGACGCGAATCGCATAGAGATCAACCGCCGGCGCGACGCCGGGCAGGATCGTGAACTTCTGGCTGTCGACGGCTGCCGGGGTGTAGGGCCCCGTGTAGGTCTTGCCGTTGGCGAGGACACCCGAACCGCCGAGGATGCCCGAGGTGTGCGAGCCATGGCCATCGCAATCGAGCGGATTCGGGTCCGGATGGGCGATCGGCTGGAACGTGTCGGACGTCTCATCGGAGTTGTAGGAGTCACCGACGAGGTCGATGCCGCCCTTGACGCGCGGAGCGTTCGGGCCGAACCACGCCGGATCTGCGGGCTGGGTGTTGGTCTCGAAGGCCGCCTCGTAGGCCGCAACCGTGCCCGGCCCGCCGAAATTCGCATGGGTGTAGTCGATGCCCGTGTCGATGACGGCGACCTTGATGCCCTGGCCCTGGAGGCTCGCAAGGCCGCTCCAGGCGCCGAGGGCGCCACTCGCCGCGGTTGCCGGGGCCGTGCTGCGCGTGTATGAACGCAGGGCATGGATCGCCACCACCCCGGGAATCGCCTGGACCTTGGCCAGCTGGCCCTGCGGGATGACGACCTTGATGCCGTTGTAGGCCGCTCGATAGGACGCCACGACCTGGCCGCCTAGCTTGCGGACCTGCGTGGCGATCGGAGCCTGGACGCGGCTGAGCTGCAGGTCGATGTTCTGCTTCTGGTCCTCGGTCAACGGCGCGTCGGGCTGGTGCGACTGGACGACCGCCAGGGGCTCGCCTTTGACCTCGACGATCACGGTGACCTTGCGATTGCCGAGACCGAGGGGTTCGAGGACCGGCTTGATCTGGCCCGGATGCGGGACGGGCACGGGCGTGGTCGCCAGTGCCGCCGGGGTCAGGCCGGGCAGCACCAGGGCGCCTACGGCCAGGATGAGTCCGGCGCCCCACCGGGCCCGGGTGCGACCGACCCTGACGTTTCTCATGCCTGTCCCTCGCGCAGACCGCCGACAGGCGGATGCTGGATGACCATGACGAAGCGCGGTTCTGGCCCGCACGTCGTGCGTAAGGGCGACATCATGGCATCCGCCAGCCCGCGTGGGGAGGCAATCTGGCAGGCCTCGAGCGCCATTCGGGCCGTCGCCGCGTGATCGAAGGTACGCCGTACCTCCTGACGGCGCGGCTTGTGGCCCGCCGCCCCGGGACGGACAATCGATCCAGCGCCGATCGCGTCCCCTGCCGATCGGCGGAGGTGGATCAGCGATGAACGGGGCCGCGCTCACTCGAACCCGTGCTCGACGAGTCGTGAAGATCGTCGCCGGCATCCTCCAGGCGCTGCTGATCGCCCGGATCGTCCTGCTCCTCTTCGCGCCATCCGCCGCGGACCCCATCGCGACGTGGTTCCTCGGCTTGACCCAACCGCTGAGCAATGCGGCGAACGCGGTCCTGCCGGTCGTGATGCGTGACCAATTCGGCGGATCGATCTTCGATCTCGACGCCGTCTATGCGCTGATTGGGATCACGCTCGTCGAGGGAATCCTGCTGTGGCTGATCGATCGCCAGGCCGGGCGCCGGGAAGCGCTGCCGACGCTGCCGTCAATGCCTGAGCCAACGGCCGGGGCGTTGCCTCGCGACCTCGTCGCCGTCCGCGCCGAGCGATCGATGGAGTTGCAGGCGCGGTTCGGGTTGGGAACGGCTGGCACTGGCGGTTCCGCGCCCGCGGCGCCGAACTCAACCGCCGCGGCGCCCGACTCAGCCGCCGCGCCGCCCGGCGATGCCGTTCCAGATCGACCGTCGAAGCCCGTGGAGCCCGTGGAGCCCGCCGGATCGTGATCGGCCGGCCCCACCTTGGGGCGCTATCCGGCCAGACGGGATCAGGCGACCGTCAGCACCGCCACGAGATCGAGGAGGCTGGCCGCAACGGCCGCCGCCCCGGCGCCACGCAGCGCGGCCTCGTCGACACCGGCGCCGGCCAGCACGCCCACCGGGATCATGCCGGCGGCCACGGCCGCGACCATGTCCCAGGTCGAATCGCCGACATACCAGCAGCGGGCCGGCCGGACCCCGAGCTGCTCGGCCGCCAGTAACAGGAGGTCGGGCTCGGGCTTGGCGTGCCTGACGTTGCTGGCATCGACGATCATCGGTTCCGCGGCGAGGCCGAGCGAGGCCACCGAGGTCGCGACCTGCGCCCGCCGGCTCGACGTGGCGATCGACCAGGGGGTGCCGCCGCTCCGCCAGCCGATCGACGAGTGCTCGCACGCCCGGCAGTGGCCGTGGCGCCCGGTTGAGCTGCTC
Organism: uncultured Chloroflexia bacterium; assembly: GCA_963716375.1. Taxonomy (GTDB): domain Bacteria; phylum Chloroflexota; class Limnocylindria; order Limnocylindrales; family CSP1-4; genus VGPE01. The sequence continues at coordinate 1,795,398 of OY970306.1, forward strand.
GTACCGTTCCCCGGAGCGGCGGTCGATCTCCTCGGCCCGAGCCTCGTCCACCGGGCTGCCGTGCAGGATCGCGATCTCGCGGACGAGGCGCTTGCCGTCTACACCGATCAGCGGCGCCAGGCCGTCGTGGGTCGTGGGCAGGCCCGCCTCCTCGAGGACGGCGAGCCACGCGGCGATCCGCGTTTCGACGGTGTCGACGAGCGTTCCATCGAGATCGAAGATCACCGCGTTTGGGCCCGGCAGTCTCGCGAGGTCGGTCGTCATGGGCCCACGGTAGCGGGAACCGGCCGTCGAGGATCGCCCCGAACGGGTCATGGACGCTTCGCGAGGTTCCGTGCCACCATGCTCTGGTCCAACACGAACAGACGGGGCCAGAGACGCCGGACGACGGCGCACGAGGGAGGGATCACATGCCACCAAAGACAGGCACGGGCGCCAAGTCGGCCGCAGCCGCGAAGACTGCGGCGAAGCCGACCGCCAAGGCCAGCGCCACGACGCGCCGGCCGGCCCGCTCGCGCGCGAAGTCGAACGCGGATGACACTGCGGCCATGGCGGCGGCCGTCGCCTCGGCCGAGGCCCGGGACGGCGCGGCCCGCGTCGCGGCCGGCATGGACGTGGCCGCTGCGGCCGCCGATGCCGCGGCCATCGGCCGGGCCGAGACCACGGTCGGCGCCAGCGACCTGACGCGCGGCACGGACGAAGTTGCCGTCGCCAACCGCGTCGCCGATCTCAGCACGGTCGTCGCCGCGGCCGGCATCAACGATGTCGAGCAGGGCGCGCAACTGCTCGCGACCTCGGAGGACATCGCGATCCTCGGGGCCGTCGTGGCCGCCATCAGCCGGGACGACCTCGATCGCGGCCTGCGGATCGCCCGCGTCAGTGGCGAGCTGAGCGCCGTCGCTGTCGTCGTCTCGCGCATCGGGATGCCGGTCCTGGCCGCGTTCCTCGCGGATCGGGGCGATCGGCTCCTGGACGAGTCGGTCGATTCGATCGTCCACGCCGGCGGCACACGGGCCATCGCCCGGGCCCTCGCCGCGACCAGCGAAGAGGTCGAGGAGCTCGGCGCCGAGGAGGCCACCGAAGGCATCGTCCGCCTGGCGGCCTCCCAGGAACTCGCGCAGCAGAGCGATGACCTGGCCGATTCGGGGGCCGCGCTGGCCTACGAAGGCTACGAGGAGATGCAGGCCGGCGAGACCCTGCGCCGCGGTGCGGTTGCGGTCGGTGCCGCGGGCCTGGCCGAAGCCGGCGAGGGCCTGGAGGAGATCGGCTCCGCCGGCGCGCTCGCCGACGTGGCCCAGGATCTCAGCCGCTCGAAGAAGTAGGCGGGGTCACTCCCGCAACTGGTGGTGCCCGGTGGTCGCCCACCGGGCACGCCTCGCTTCCGCGTGAGCGTGGCGTCGCACCGAGACTCATCGCGACGCCGACGCTGGCCTGAACGGCGATCAGATGCCCATCTGCGCCACGATCCGGCCCGACTTGATGGCGGCCAGCAACGCCGCGTGGTCCTTCTCGGTCTGGTCCGCGTAGGTCGCCGCGAACGTGCCGATGGCTTCCTCGAATTCGTCGTCGGAGCCCAGGTACGCCGCGATGGCCGAGGGTTCGCCCGACCGGGCATGGCCGCGGGCCAGCGCCCAGCCGCAGAGCTCGCCCCAGTTGCTCAGGTCGTCCGCCGTCATCGCCTCGACGACGGCGCTGCCCTTCAGGTCCTGGAGCTGGCGAACGTAGTGGTGACGGCCCATCGGTCCGACGAGCCAACCCAGCATCACGTCTGAGGTCGCCTGCAGGCTCCGCTGGCCGGCGACGACCCGCTGGCCGTGCGTTGGGTACGGGCTGGGCGCGAGGAATCGCTCCAGCACGGACGCTTCGGCCTGCTTGACCTGGAGGAACAGCGGGTCGTCCTCACCGCCGCCGCTGAGCAGCACGGCGAAGGCCAGGAGGCCAACACTCCCGACGCCGACGACCTTGAGCGCACTGTCCACCAGCTGGTAGCGATCGAGGAGCATCTGGCGGTCGTTCTGGAGGCTGTCCCGGTAGCCTTCGAGCGCGCCGAGCGCAGCCGCGAGCGTCACCTCCACGGGGTGCGTGATGACCGGCGGGTGATCGATGATCCGCCGCGACGCCTTCGCCGACGAGTTCCGTGAGCTTCGGGAGCTCGTGCACCGAGTCGTGGTGCGCGGCCGACTTCAGGGTCGATTCGAGGTAGGTCTTGGCACGCTTGTCGACGAAGGCGAGGACCTCCGCGGCGTCGACATCCGAGTAGTAGACCTCGATCGCCCGCATGCCCGCGTATTCGTGCATGCGATCGCGGTACGAACGGATCGTGGCGTGGGTCGCCTCCTTGGCCTGGTGCAACGTGAACCCGCGCTCTCGAGCGGCCACGGCGATGCTGGCGGCGAGGCGCTTGACGTCCCATTCCCACGGTCCGACGAGTGTCTCGTCGAAGTCGTTGATGTCGAACACGGTGTCGCGCTCGGGCGACGCAAACAGGCCGAAATTCGACATGTGGGCGTCGCCGGCGAGCTGCACGGCGAAGCCGGTTGTCGGCGTCGGCGCGAGGTCGGCGGCCATCGGCAGTGCGGCGCCCCGCAGGAATGAGAACGGCGACGGCGCCATGCGGCCGTACCGGATCGGTACGAGGAACGGAAGACGAGTCTTGTTCTGCTCTTCGAACAGGGCGATCGGATCTGGCCGATCGCTCGCCGGCTTCCAGGTGGCGTGCATGGAGAAGGGCACGCGCTTGCGGGCCTCGAGGCCCCGGGCGGCCAGTTCGGCACTGGTCGGGTGCGGCCTGATCGCGGATGCAGCCTGCGCCATCACTCCTCCACTTGCCTGGATCCATCATGGGTCGAAGCCCGGATCAGGTGTCTCGCCCTCGCCGCCGAGCATATCCGCCAATCGGGACTCGGGTCGTCCGGCCGACCGGCCGGCCTGTCGGCTACTGCGTGGCCTCGTACCACGCCTCGTCGCCCGGCCCGACGAGCTGGTGCCGGATCGAGTCGTACACGCCCCGGACACCGGGTGACAGCCGGATGTTCGCGCTCAGCAGGTCGAGATACTCGATCAGGAGACGTCGATCCTCCCGAGCGTCCGAGGGTCGCTCACGCTCCTCGAACGGCAGCACGACCGGCGCCGTTCGCATCTGGCCCGCGCCGGGCAGCGACCGCTCAGTCCCGGCCGCGACGGCGAGCGTCGCAAAGAATCGTTCAACCGGTGTCCGCGCGATCACCGCCGCCTTATGGCCCATGATCTGGGCCCCGAGCCGGACGCCGGCCAGGTCGGCAGATTCGAGCCCGGCCAGATCGACGATGACCACCGTCATGGATCAGGCGGCCGCACCGAGCGAGGCCGCGTCCTCGGGATACCGCCGCAGCCACAGGCCGAACGCGATGGACGCGATCGCCGGCGCACCGAACCAGAGCGCAGCGACGAGGAACGTGACCATGAAGATCGACTGCACGTCGTCCAGGCCGGCCGTCACGTCGTCGGCCAGGCCGTCGCCGGCGGCCCGCAGGTTCGTCGCGAGATTCGTCAACGCCACCGGCACGGCGGCGAGCGCGGTCTTGTTGCCGCGCAATGCCGTGGCCACGCCCGAGAGGCTCGTCGAGAGGTCGGCGAGATGTGTCGCCGTGTTGTTGAACCCATCGCTGATCCCGGCCAGCGGCTGTTGGCCGAGGATGCTGACTCCGGCAGCCGAATCGGCGACCTTCGACAGCGACGTTGCAGCCGCGTTGATCGAGGTCGCGGCGGAGTCGATCGCTGCCGCGGTCGAATCGATCGTCGCACCGGCCGACCCGATCGCCGTCGCCGCGGTTTCGAGGGCCAGGGCGCTCGAGTTGAGGACCCCTTCGATGCGGACGGCGCGGGCCGCCATTCGCTGGCTCGTGTCCTGGAAGCGCCCGGACGCCCAGAACGCCGCACCGAGCGTGAGGACCGCGAGGACGACGCCGATGACGCCGTAGATCAATGCAACCCGCGAGATCGCCCGGGCCGTCAGCCGCCGGCGGCGCGGCGGAGGCGCCCCGGTCGATCCGTCAGGCGGACGCGCCACGGCCCCGCTGCCCGCGACGGTCATGCGTCAACCTCCCCCTCTGCGTCGGCCCACCCGGGCCGACAGCACGGACTCTATCCGATCGCCCGCAAACCGCCGCCGGGCCGGTCGAGGACCGCTGGATCGGGCGCACGCTCCGTGGGGCATGCGTCCGCGGGCCACCGGCCTGCGCCGGTCCAATCCACCCCAGATGGTACTTATTCATCTATTGCATGATCGATGCATCGGGCCAAGACTCGCCGCAAGTTCGAAACGGTGCACAGAGGCGGTCGCACGCCTGGCTCGCTCGACCGCCGCGAGGAGGTCACGATGCGACCCGTTCGACTGATGGCCCTGTCGGCCGCGATGCTGATCCTGGCCCTGCTCCCCACCTCACCGGTCTCCGGGAGCGTGAATCCCGGGGCGGCGATGCCGGCGCCAATCTGCGATCCGGCCGGCCAGAAGTGTCCGCCCCCGGTGAGCGGCCCACTCCTCAGCCTGACCAAGACGGCCAGTCCGACCAGCCTGCCGGCGGGCGGCGGACCCGTCACGTACACCTACACCGTTACGAACGCCGGCAGCGTCCCCCTGATCGGCGTTGCCGTCAGTGACGACAAGTGCGCTCCCGTGACGTTTGTCGGCGGGGACGTGAACGCGAACCTGGCCCTCGACCTGACCGAGACCTGGACGTTCACCTGCACGATGAACGTCACCGTCACGACGACGAACGTGGCCACCGCCAAAGGCGCCGACGCGAACGGCGCCGCGACGTCGACCACCGCCACCGCGACGGTCACGGTCGCGTGCTCAGTTGGCACGACCGGCGGCAACTGCACGCCATGCCCGCCGGGCTTCGTCAGCCCCGATTGCCCGCCGCCGTGCCCGCCCGGATCCGCCTCTCCGAACTGCCCGTCGGGAACGATCTGCGTGATCAAGTTCAATGACCTCAATGCCGACGGAATCCAGCAGGCGACCGAAGGCCTGATTCCGGGCGTGACGTTCACGATCTCGCCGGCCGTCCCGCCCGTCTCGCAGGTGACGACGGCCGCGAACCCGAAGGTCTGCTGGACGGTGCCGCCGGGGAGCTACACGATCACCGAGACCCTGCCTGCCTCCATGGTCGGCTGGGTGCCGACCACCCCGACCGGCGCTCCCAGCACGTCCCAGACCGTCACGATCGTGGCCGGCCAGACCGTGGTTCTCCTGTTCGGCAACCACCGCTTCCTGATCGATCACTTCGAGTGCTACACGGTCACGCCGACGGGGATCAATCCGCCCCCGACGGGCATTCGCCTCGTGGACCAGTTCGGCAGCCACGCCGCCAGCGTCATTCGACGCGCGCAGCTCTGCAACCCGGTCAGCAAGAACCGGGAGAAGATCATCAACAAGGACAACCATCTCCTCTGCTACAACATCGAGACTCAACCGGTCGCCCCGAGGAAGGTCGTCATTGCGGACCAGTTCGGCCGTGACGTCCTCCAGGTCGTCCGGGCGACCTCGCTCTGCCTGCCGACGGTCAAGACCCTCCAGCCCCCGATCCCGAACGTGACGCTGAAGCTCGATCACTACCTCTGCTATGCCGTGAAGGACCTGACGCCGCGGGACTACCAGCCCGTCGGCCTCGCCGACCAGTTCGGGTCGATGAGCGGCGTCAAGGTCATCAGCGTCGTCGCGCTCTGCAACCCGGTCCAGAAGACCTGGCAGGGCAGGACGACCAGGGTCACCAACCCGGTCGACCACCTGGTCTGCTACTCGATCTCGACGCAGCCGTTCCGTCCGCGGACGGTCTTCATCAGGAACCAGTTCGAATCGCGCCGGCTCGTCGCGGTCAAGCCGATCCAGCTCTGCCTGCCGTCGACCAAGACCGTCCTGAACTGACGGCCGGGCTCCCGTTCAGGCCGGCGCGCCCGGCGATTCGGCGGCGCCAGGAGCCGCCATCACGAATCGCCGGCGCGCCGCTCCGAGCCCGAACAGCGCCTGGGGCACGACGAGGGCGAGCAGCAGTGCCACGGGCGCCGTCCATTCGCCCGTCAGGTCGAACAGGGCGCCGACCGCGATCGGCCCGGTGGCGGCGATCAGGTAGCCGATCGATTGGACCATGCCCGACAGTCGGGCCGTGTCCGTGCTCGTCCGCGTCCGCAGCACGAGGAGCGTCAGGGCGAGGGGGAACGAGCCACCGAGACCGACCCCGAGCAGCACGACCCACAGGAGCGGGAGCGCCGTCGGGGCGAGCATGATGCCCGCGAGGCCCATGGCCGTGAGGAGGCACACGATCAGGATGTACGACCGCTGGTCCGGCGCGCGCGTCGCAAGTGTCGGCACGATCAATGCTGCCGGAGCCCCGACCAGCGTGGCGATCCCGAGGAGGTAGCCGGACTGGCTCGGCGAGAAGCCGTGGCTCTGATAGATGGACGGCAGCCACGAGATGACCGAATAGAAGATCAGTGACTGGATCCCGAAGAACAGGGTCAGCTCCCAGGCGATTGGATCGTGCCGCAGCCGGCCGAAGGAGCGGGGCGCATCTGCCGCGAGCGGCCTCGTCCGGTACGGCAACTGCGGGAGCCAGACGACGAGCCCGACGAGAACCGGCACGATCCAGATCGCCAGGCCACCGCGCCAGCCGAATCCGAGCGCGTCCGCGATGGGCACCGTGAGTCCGGCCGCGGCCGACGCCGCGACCGTCAGCGCAGTCACGTAGGCCCCAGTGAGCAGTCCCGCCCGGGTCGGGAAGTCGCGCTTGATCAGCGCCGGCAGCAGCACGTTGGCCAGGGCGATCGCGCCGCCGAGCAGGATCGTCCCACCGAACAACGTCGCGACCGACGGCCCGATCCGCACCAGCGCCCCGATCACGATGCCGCCCAGCACGGCTCCCAGGACGCGCTCGAGGCCGAACCGGTCGGCGAGGCGCGGCGCCAGCGGCGCCAGCAGGCCGAAGCACAGGACCGGCGTGGCCGTCAGGAGAGCAGCGGCCGTGCTGGACAGACCAAGATCGAGCCGAATCTCCGAGAGCAGCGGCCCCACGGCGCTGATCGCCGGCCGCAGGTTCGCGGCCACGAGCACGACGCCGATGACGAGCAGCAGTCGCACCGGGCCGCCATGATCCGCCGCCGGGGACTCCGTGCCTGCCTGGCCATGGGTCACTTCGGCCGCCGGAGTCGGCGGGCGCGCGGCGGCCATCGTGGCGGCGGGGGCCGGCGGTCGGCAGGAGCGGCGTCGGCCGTCAACGCACTGTCACAGGACTGTCGCGCACGTGGTCCAATCTCACTTGACCTCATCTTCGTCAAGGCTGGTATAAGAGGAGTCTGCAACTGTCCGGTGCGGTGAAACGACCGGGCGGGCGAAGGACACTGCACATCATGGGGGCCCGCATCAACACCTTCGGTCGCTGGTCGCAATCCCTGCGCGTCGCCGTCGCGGCGGCCCTGCTGGCCGTGCCCATCGCCGTCGCGCTGCTCGGGAGCCAGGCGGTCTCGGCCTCCGAGCCCCCGCCGCTGCAGGTCACCGATGGGCGTATCGTGCCGGGCGTCCGGGTCGGGTCCGTCGACCTGTCGAACCTCGACCAGGCGTCCGCCCGGCTCGTGCTCAACCAGACGTACTCCGGATTCGGCCAGGGCGAGATCCAAGTCGCCACGGGCCCCACGAGCGAATCGATTTCCTATGCCACGATCAGCCGCCGGCTCGATGTGGACCGGCTGCTCGACGAGGCGTACGCCATCGGCCGGACCGGCACGATCCCCCAGCGGCTGGCCCAGCTGCTCCAGTCGGCCATCGTCGGCGTCTCGATCGCGCCCGCCGTCACCTTCGATCAGGGCGCATTGGCGAGCCGCCTCAACCAGGTCGCCGCGGCGGCACGCATCCCGCCGGTCGATGCGAAGCTGCAGGCAACGAAGAAAGGCTTCAGCCCGGTTCCGGCGCAGCCGGGCATGGAGTTCGATCCCAGCCCGGCGATGACCACGCTCCCGGCGCAGCTCAGCGACGTGGCGGCGCCCGAGACCCTGACCGTCTCGCTGCCGGCGACTCCCATTGCCCCGGTGATCACCGACGACGCCGCGCAAGCGTCGCAGGCCGCAGCCGCGGCGATGGTCCAGCCGGTCGTCCTCGCCAATTCCGGCGACAAGTGGACGATCCCGGCGTCCGTCGTGCAGTCGTGGATCTCGTTCGCGCCGGCCAACGGGACCTTGCAGCCGACCGTCAACCGGAGCGCCGTCGTCAATTCGGTGGCCCCGCTGGCGGCCAGGATCAACCGGCCTCCGGTTGAAGCCACCTGGAGCTTCACGCCGGATGGCGTCAAGGTCGTGCCGTCCAGGAACGGCCGCCGGCTCTACGCCGGCGGCACGGCCGACAAGATCATCGCCCTGCTGCTGGCCCGCGCCCAGGGCACGGTGCCGCCGACGAAGATCACCGGGATCGCGCTGACCTCGACGCCGCCGAAGCTCTCGACCGAGCAGGCGCAGGCCGCCGCCTCGAAGTTCACGCTGCTGTCCACCTGGACGACCCACTTCCAGCCGGCCGCCCACAACGGCTTCGGGGCGAATATCTGGATCCCGGCGGCCGCCATCAGGGGCACGGTCGTCCAGCCCGGCCAGACGTTCAACTTCTGGAATGCCGTCGGACCGGTCACGCTGGCCAAGGGCTACAGGCTCGGTGGCGCGATCATCAACGGCCACACCCAGGAGGGCGTGGCCCTCGGCGGCGGGATCTGCTCGACGTCGACGACGCTCTTCAATGCCGCCCTGCGGGCGGGATTCCAGATGGGCGAGCGATCGAATCACTTCTACTACATCAGCCGCTACCCGGTCGGCCTGGACGCCACGGTGTCCATCCAGGGCAACGCCGTCCAGAACATGACCTGGGTCAACGACAGCCCGTATCCGGTCCTCATCCAGTCGTTCAACGGGCCGGCCTCGGTGACCTTCAGCCTCTATGGCGTCCCGACCGGCCGGACGATCAGCCTGAGCAAGCCGATCATCTCGAACTACACGATCGCGACGACCAAGGTCGTCCAGACTTCGGCGCTCCCGGATGGCGCGCGGCGGCAGGTCGAATACGCGGACAACGGGTTCAACTCATCGGTGACCCGGACCGTCCGCGACGCGGCCGGCAAGATCATTCACCAGGAGACCTACTTCTCGCACTACGCGACGATCACCGGTCTCATCCTGGTCGGCGATTCGACGGCCCCGAACATCCCGATTCCAGCGAACGCGCCCTAGGCGATCGCCGAGCCGGCTGCCGCCCGGGTCCTGGCGATCCTCCAGCCCTCGGGGCCTCAACGCAGGCCGTTGCCCCACAGCCATTCGGTCGGCCGCAGGGCAATGATCACCTGCTCGTGGCGGCCGCTGATCTCGTTCCAGTGCGGGATGACGAGCGCCTCGGCCTGGTATTTGCGAATGACGTCGAGCACAAGCGGTCGAGCGGCCGGGCCCTCGATGATCTCGGCCGTGCCCGACGCCGTCACGTAGAACTCCCCGTTGCCGGCGACGTCGTCGATGCACAGGCTCATCGTCGGGTCGCGGCGCAGGTTGCGGACCTTGACGGTCTCGATCGCGGTCGCGATCAGGAATCGCTCGCCGTCCCAGAGATACCAGTTCGGCGTCAGCTGCGCGCCGGCGCCTGGCCGGTTCGTGGCCACGATCGCGTTGCGGCACCGCCGCAGGAAGTCCGCCCTGAGGTCGTCGAGCACGGCCAAGCCATCTCCTCCTGGATCCCGTCCGCTCGGTCAACCGGCCGTCGGGGCCGACCCGACCGGCACGAAATGCGACCATCTGGTCAGACCATCTGGTCAGATCTCGGCGTGCACACCCTAGCGGAACCGGGAGGGCCGGGCCCGCCACGCCCACACCCCGGCCGGACGATGTGGCACAGTCCTTGCGACAGCGCAGAACGACGGCAGGGAGGGACGGCAGCGGAGGTGTTGGACCAGTGAACGGCGGTGACGCGGTCGCCGAGGTCCTCCGTCGCGAGGGCATCGAGCGCGTCTTCTACTTCCCGGCCAGCCCGATCGCCGAGGCGCTCTCCGCGGCCGGGATCCGCCTGATCCTGACTCGCCAGGAGCGCGTCGCCGGCAACATGGCGGACGGCGTCTCGCGGTCCACGAACGGCCGCTCGATCGGGGTCTTCGCCGTCCAGGAGTCCGCGGGCTCGGAGAATGCCTTTGCCGGCGTCGCCCATTCGTTCACGGACTCCACGCCGACGTTGTACCTGCCGGGCCACCCCGGCCTCGATCGCGCCTACGAGCACCCGACGTTCGAGGGCCTCGACCACTATCGGGCGATCACGAAGTACGCCGCCACGGCGCTCACGCCCGAAGCGATCCCCTACCGCATGCGCCAGGCCTTTGCGGCCCTTCGGTCGGGGCGGCCGCAGCCGGCGATGGTCGAGCTGCCTGGATCCGTCTGCGACGCCGATTTCGCGGGACCGGTCGACTACGAGCCCGTGCGGGCCGTCCGATCCGCCGCGGATTTCGGGGCCGTCCGTGAAGCCGCCGACCGGCTGCTGGGAGCCGCCCGGCCAATGATCTGGGCCGGCAACGGGATCCTCTACGCCGGCGCGTCCACCGAGCTGCAGGAGGTCGCCGAGCTGCTCGGGGCGCCGGTCATGTCGACCCTCCAGGGCAAGAGCAACTTCCCCGAGACCCATGAACTGTCGGCCGGCGTGGCCGGTCACGCCAAGACCCCGATGGCGAAGTGGGCCCTGCGCGACAGCGACGTGGTCCTGGTCGTCGGGTCGAGCCTCAGCCAGAGCAACTTCACGCCCGTCCTGCCGCCGGGCAAGGTCGTGATCCACGCGACGAACGACCCGGGCGACCTCAACAAGACGTACGCCGTCGCAGTGCCGATTGCGGCGGACGCGAAGCTGTTCCTGAACCAGCTGGCCGACGAGCTGCGCGGCCGTGTCGGCCCGGCGCAGGTGACGAGACGGGCGGAGGTCGCCGCCGAGCTGGCACGGCTGCGGGCCGCCTGGGTCGCCGAGTACGAGTCCGAGTTCACCGATGACCGCGCGCCGATCAACGGCTACCGGATGTTCCGCGACCTGTGGGCCTCGCTCGATCCCGATACCACGATGCTGACCCACGAATCGGGCGCCTCGCGGGACATCCAGTCTGTCTTCTACCGCTCGACCACGCCGCGCAGCTACCTCGGCTGGGGCCACTCGAGCCAGCTCGGCTTCTCGCTCGGACTGGCCATGGGCGCCAAGCTCGCGAACCCCGATCGGACCGTCGTCAACGTCATGGGCGATGGCGCCATCGGGATGACCGGCATGGACCTCGAGACGGCCGCCCGCGAGGAGATCCCGATCCTGACCGTCGTCAAGCACGATTCGATCTTCAGCGGCTATTCCAAGTTCATGCCGCTCTCGATCGAGCGATCGCATGCGACACGACAGACCGGCGACTACGCGGAGCTTGCGCGCGCCCTCGGCCTGCACGCGGAACGGGTGACGAGCCCGCACGAGCTCCGGCCGGCGTTCGAGCGGGCACTCCGCGCGACCCGCGAGGGCCAGCCGGCGCTCGTGGACGTCATCACGGCAGAGACCACGAAACTGTCCGTCGGACCAATCTGATCCCGGCCGATCGGGCCCGGCCGTTCGGGCGCGTCAGGCCCCGCGTTCGTCCCTTGGGTCGGTCTCGGGCGGCGGGGTCGCCGTCACGTCGAGGACGCTCTCGAGGCGATCAAGGAAGGGCGCCTGCGCCGCCTTGATCCGGCGGCGTGCCTCCGGCACGTCGAACCAGGCCACCCGGTCGATCTCCGGGAATTCGCGCACCTCGCCTGACCCGGGCGGCCAGGCCATCGAGAACGTGTTGCTGTAGGCGAGCTCGGGGTCGAGCTCCCCGCGAACGGCCCACGCATGGACCGTCTTGCCGCCGTTCTGGACGATCGAGCCCATTGCCAGCGCGGTTTCGTCGGGCAACGGGTGTCCGGTCTCCTCCGCGAATTCGCGCCGGGCGACGGTCAGCAGATCGTCCTCGACGGAGACTTCACCGGGCTCGGGCTCACCCTTGGGGATCGTCCAGCTGCCGAGATCACGCCGTGCGTGCAGCGGCCCGCCCATGTGCGCCAGCAGGACCTCCAGCCGCGTCTCGACGACGCGGTAGAGCAGGATTCCCGCGGCGATGCGGCTGCTCACCCGGCGGACTCAGCGCGGCTGGTACCGCAGCTCACGAAACTCGCCGTCGAGCAGGGCCCGCAGCTGCCCGACCTGGGCCTCGGTCGCGGCCAGGTAGGGCGCCCGGACGCGCAGTGACATCTCGGGAGCGATGCCGCAGCGCGTCGCCATCTTCGCCAGGGCCTGGGAGGCGGAGACGTCGCCCCACGACGCCGACCACGCCTCGAAGAAGCGCGCCTCGACGAGCTTCGCGCGAGCGGCCTCGGCGGCGTCGCCGCGGGCGCAGGCGTCCCAGAACGCGAGACTCCACGTCGGATTCAGGTTGACGGTGAAGCTATAGATGCCCCGGGCCCCGAGCATGGCCGCCGGCATCGCCTGGCCGTCGACCACGAAGTGGTGCATCGATGGGGCGTGGAGGATGCAGCCGGTGATCTCGCCGACGTCTCCGCCCGTGTGCTTGCTGCCGATCAGCGTCGGCGCTTCCGGCAGGATCTTCGCGTAGTCGCGGCCGTGGAGGAAGCGCGACTTGGCGAGGTTGTAGTGGACGACCCCGATGTCGGGGAACGTCTCGGAGATCGTGGCGAAGAATCGGATCAGCTCGAGGTCGTTCAGGGGCGTCCAGAAGGGCTGGGAGATCTGGACGCAGCGGATGCCGCGATCGACCGCGTAGGCGACGCGCTCCAGGACGCCCTTCGTGTGCAGCCAGGTACAGCCGACCTGCGCCGCGATACCGGCTTCGGCCGTCGCGGCGGCGAAGACGTCGACCATGTGCGCGAAATCGGGGAAATCGAGGGCGCTGAGCTCGCCGTCCGTGCCGGTCGTGTAGACGCCATGGACGCCGGCGGCCTTGTAGCGCAGCACGATCTGGCGCAGAAGGTCGTCGTCGAGGGTGTCGTCATCGCGCCACGGCAGCGGGATCGCGGCCCAGACGCCGTGCAGATGGTCGGTCTTGAACTGGTGCGCGGTCGATTCGGGCATCGTCGTCCTTCACGTTCGGGGGCGCTGCCGATGGTACGACGGCGACAGGCCGGCCACGGCCTCGACGCGGCGGCCGATGGGAGGGGTCGCGCTCGCCCGGTCCAGGCGCCTGCCCGGTCGCGGCGCGTGCCCGGGCGAGCCAATTCGTGCTGACCTAGCCGGTATCCTGTCGGCCGAAGGGGAGGGCCGATGTACGACGCAATCAAGTACGTCCACATTCTCGCGGCCATTGTCTGGGTCGGCGGCGCGTTCACGGTGCAGCTGCTGGCCATTCGGGCCGAGCGATCGCCGGACCCGGCGGACCTGCCGAGACTCGGCCGTGAGATCGCCGTCATCGGCCAGCGCGTCTTTCTCCCGGCGTCGCTCATCCTGTTCATCGCCGGCGTGATCCTCGTCACGCAGCGCTGGGCGTTCACGCAGCTCTGGGTCTCCCTGGCGATCCTGCTGTGGCTGGCCTCGGCACTGACCGGGGCGCTCTACCTCGGGCCGCGCTCGGGCAGGATCGGCAAGCTCTTCGCGACGGAAGGCCCGTCATCGGTCGCCGGCCGGGCGCTCCTCGGCCAGGTCTTCCTGGTCTCGCGCCTGGAGCTCGTGAGCTTCGCTGTCCTCGTGTTCCTCATGGTGTTCAAGCCCACGACATGACTCGAAGGGTCCCATCGTGGGCCCGCGTCCCGATGAGGAGGTCCCGACGATGGCCAGGCGCCTGGAACTTGGCGTTCACCTGATGACCTACGGCGCGACGTGGGATGAGGTCATCGCGCTCGCGAAGGAAGTGGACCGGCTCGACTACGACTTCCTGCTCATGCACGACCACCTCCTGGCGACCCAGGGCGACCTCCACCAGCCCTTCTTCGAGTCGTACACGACGCTGGCGGCGTTCGCCCACGTGACGAGCCGGGTCCGTCTCGGCCACCTGACGGGAAACAACCCGATTCGCAACCCGGGCGTCGTCTCCAAGATGGTCACGACCCTCGATCACATGTCGAAGGGCCGGATGATGCTCTGCCTCGGCGCCGGCAGCCTGCCGGTCGAGTTTCCGCCGCACGGCTTCGGCAACGAATCGGTGGGCGGCCGGATCGACGCGGTGGACGAGGCACTGACGATCGTCGGCGGCCTGCTGCGAGGCGAGGAAGTCAGCCTGAAATCGGCGCACTACGACTTCGACAAGGTCCGTCACGCGCCACGGCCGCTCCAGGAGCATGTGCCGGTGATCGTGGGCGCGGCCGGTGAGAAGAAGGGCCTGCGCCTTGTCGCGAAGCATGCCGATTACTGGCAGATGTCCATCGGCCCGGCCACGGCCGAGGAGTACCGCCACAAGGTCGAGGTGCTCGCGACGCACTGCGCGGACGTCGGGCGGGACTCGACTGCGATCCGGCGGGTGCCGTCGGGCAACTTCATCATCCGGGCCACCGACGCGGAGGTTCCGGCGGGCATGGCCGCGCAGGCCGCGCCGTTCCAGTGGAGCCCGGAGGTCCGGGCCGAGATGGAGGCGTTCACGTTCGGCGGCCCATCGGAGCGCGTCGTCGAGCAGCTCAGGCCGTTCGTCGAGGTCGGCCTCGACGGCCTGATCATCATGGCGCTGCCGCCGTTCGACTACGAGTCGCTGGAGCGGCTGGCACGGGAGGTCCGGCCGGCCCTGGAGGCGTAAATCCGGACCTGCGACCTGCGCGATCAGTCCGCGGGCGTCGTCTCGCTTCCGATCCCGGGCTCCCGCGTCGGCGGCGTGTGCACGTCGAAGGCCACCCGCCGCTGAATGCCCGCGAACAGCGGCAGGGCGCCGTCCTCGATCAGGCCGAGATCCGTGAAGACCCGGCAGCGCGCCCGATCGACGACGGCCTCGTCCAGGACGAGCGGCCGGTGCCAGACCGAATACCGGCCGACGCCCGAACCGTCGCGCCGCGCATACCAGCCGACGAACGGATCGAAGAGGATCGCGCTCGCCTCGTCCGCGTCCTCGAAGCCGGCCGGAAGCGGCAACCGTCGCCCGGTGCCGCGGGCCGTCACAGCCGCCGCGCCCCAGCCGCCGCCGATCGTCGCGGTCCACGATTCGCAGCGCTGCGGGCCCCACTGGGCGTCGATCCGCATCCGGCCGCGATGCCACGGCATCTGCCACAGCCGGCGCGGCAGCTCCACGAAGACGCTGTCGAGCGTGGTGCCGAAGAACCAGACGCCGGTCTCGGCGGCGCCGGGTCCGGTCTCAGCGGCCGTGGCGCCGGATCCGGTCCCGCCGACGCCGTTCCCACCGCCCCTTCGCCTGACGTAGGTGCGGTAGTTCACCTGTCCGCACGAGATCCGGGCGAACGGTGCTCCACGGAACTGGAACCCGACATCGCGGAACGCGACCATCGAGATCAGGGCGCGGCCGTCGCGCACGTCGGGAACGAACCCGGCCGGCAGCAGCCGGCCAACGCGCTCCGGATCGACGGCCCAGGTGATCAGCGCGAAGTCATCGAGATCGGTCGATGCATGGGACCATCGAGCCGGCGGTCGGGCGAGCCGATTCATGCCCGATGACTCATGCGAGGAACGCCCGCGGGCCGAGCGCCAGGTCGACGCAGGCGGCGAGCAGCAGGTCGCCGAGGGTCGAGTCGACCGGCCCCCTGAGCTCGAGTCGCGTCCCAAGCGTCGGCAACTTGAGCGACGAGCTCGGGTCCTCGCCCCAGAGAAACTGGTCGACGAGTTCCCCGACCACGTCGATGCTGGTCCGGAACAGCGCCAGGCTGCCGATGACCGCTCCGTCGGGTCCGGCAACCGGGTAGTGCCACGTCGAATCGGCGCGCTGCGCTGCCGGCTGTCCGAGGAGTCGCGCGAGGATCGAGCCGTCGGCGCCATGGATCGCCGCCGCGCCGGATTCGGGTTCGATCGTGCCGATCGGCCCGCGCCGGCGGTGCTGACCGTCGTCCGGGCACCCTTCGAGCGACGGTCAGGGCCGCGCTCGAAACCGAGCCTGCGCCAACGGCGTCACGGTGAATCGCCCCGAGCCGCCGTTCCGGAATCCGAGGAGGACGCCGATTCCGCCGGCCTGGACGGCCTCCGCGAGGACCTGGTCCTTCGTTGCCTTGAACGTCTGAGTCAGGGCGTTGTTCGCCTTGCGCCCGGTCCGGCTCTCGACGAGGGTCACGTCACCCAGGATGCTCATGGAGCAAGCATATCGAGGAGACCCGGCGGCGCGGCGCTCCGGCAACGGCTTCCGGCGCGCCCCTGGCCGCCGGCGGCCGCGAACCTAGGCCCGGTGGAACACCTGCAGCGCGTGACAGGTCCGCGGCACCCAGCCGACGCCGCCTGGCGCATCGCTCGGGCCGACTGCGCTGATCACTTCACCGACGTAGACGCTGCCCTCGCGATCGACCCAGATGCCGTGGGCCGCGAAGAAGTTGCCCGGGTCGCATGGCGCACCGGCGGCCGCCTCGTCGCCGCCGAACCCGGCCTTGACCTGCCCGTCCAGGTCGCGGATCGTCACCCGGCTCGGTGGCGTGGCGGCGGTCGGCCGGGCCATGCCGACCACGAGCCCGGCGACGTACCCCATCTCGGCCACGAAGACGAGGTCGTCGTCCGTGACGAACACGTCGCCGGGGCGGCGGATGCCCGTCCACTCCCCGAGGAACTCGCCTGTCGGCGAGAAGCGCTGGATTCGGTCGTTCTCGCGGTCCGCGACGTAGACGATCCCGCGGCGGTCGATGCAGATGCCGTGGGGCGTCTGGAACTGGCCGCCCCCACGCCCCGGGCCGCCCCACGAGCCGAGCAGCGTCCCGTCCTCCGCAAATCGATGGATGCGTGCGTTGCCGTAGCCGTCCGAGATGTAGATCTCGTTCGACTCCGAGACGGCCACGTTGGTCGGCGCGTTGAACGGCGGCCCGCCGAAGGCGATCGTCCGGTAGTCGCCGTCGCGATAGCCGCTGTCGGCCGCGTGGCCCGATTCCCCGAGCTGGAGCAGCAGCTCGCCCGCCGGCGAGAACTTGCGGACCGTGCTGTCCCCGGCATCGACGATGTAGACGCAGTCGTCCGGGCCGATGTGGATGCCGTGGGTGGTCCCGAAGACTCCCTGGCCCCAGCGGCGCAGGAATTGGCCGCCACGATCGAACACGAGGACGGGCCACGTGCCCCGGGTCAGGACGTGGACCTCGTCCTTCGAGTTGACGGCGATGCCGGCCACGTCGGGGCTCGGGCCCTCGATCCCGAGCGCCCACGGCTCGGCCACGATGTAGGAATGCGCCCCCGAGCCGACACGCACGATGGTCCTCCTGCCGGCCCGGCCGGTGCCTTGACGGTGAATGGATCGACAGCCGGCAGCGTACGTGAACGTCGGGCTCGACTTCAGGCCGGGTCCGCGGACGGTCGCGAGGCGAGCGCCCCGATCAGCGTGTCGAGATGCATCACGAACTCGAGCGTGATCTCGATCACGTCGCCAAGGCAGGTCTCCACGAGCGGGTGCCACCAGCCGGCCGGTTCCTGGAGCCCGACGTACCAGTCCCCCATCCGGAACGCGAACGCCTCGTACTCGGGATCGCCCGTGATCTGGTAGAGCAGCGAAGCGCCCCACGAACCCTTGCAGGCAGCCGGGTAGCGGAACTGGGCGTCGGTCGCGGCCATCGCGAACCCCTGGTAGCGGCGCGCGAGCTCGAGCGTCTCGGGCCGCGGCTCGGCCAGCCACAGGCGGCCGAGGAACGCCGCGCAGATTCCGCCCCAGAACCAGTACTGGGAGGTGTCGAGATCGTTGTCCGTCACCATGATGGCGGCATCGAAGTCCGGGTCAGCCGCCGTCACGATCGCCTGGCGGGTCCGCGACCAGACGTGGTGGAAGCGGCCCGGCAGCGCCGGTTGCACGTCCCACAGGCGCTCCAGGAAGCGCGCGATGCCCCGGGCGGTCTCGAGATCGCCGACCGCCAGCGCCGCGAATCCGCAGCCCGGTCCACCGGCCGTCACGTCGAGCAGGTCGCTGGTCCCGCCACCCGGCAGTCGATCGGTGGCGAAGATGCCCGACCGTGGATCGCGCAGGGCGAGGAGGCCGGGCCACAGGCCGAACGACAGGTCGTACTCCATCGCCAGGGAGGCCCCCACGACCAGCGTCGCGTCGCGGTACGTCGACCACTCGTCGAAGACGCGAAATGGCCCGTCGATCTGCCCCTCGCGGACGAGATTGGCGCGGATCCAGGAGGAGTTCGCGGCCGCCGCTTCGGTCTCGCCAACCACCATGAACGTCCATGGCGCCCGGTAGTAGCTGAACCCCGTGCGCGGATCGCCGATCGAGCCGTCTCGGTTCAGCTGCCGGAGCAGCCAGGCCACGCCACGGGCCCGCGCGTCCCGGTACGCCGCCAGCCGCTCGAGCTGGTCGGACGAACGGGGCGGGGTGACCAGGGTCATGCCGCCCAGAATAGGCCACCGGAGCGGCCGGCGGCCACGGCCACGGAAAGCTCGAGAACGACCTGAGGGCATCGCCCGGGTCAGCGAGCGGCGGCGAACCTCGAGGTCTGGGCGGCGGCCGCCGGGGCGCCCTTGTCGACGGCCCGCGTGAACTCGAGCAGCGATCGGCCGAGCAGCGAGTCCGCCTTCGTGAACATGAACGGAGCGCCGCTGTTGAGGGCGCTGATCGCGCCCCGGTACTCGTTCACGATCTGGTGGTCGATCGTCCGCTTGAGCGCGCTCTCGGCGTTCTTGACGTTGATGCCGGTGAACGCATTCGAGCGGTTCAGGACGAGGAGGACCTTGTCCTGCTCGTAGCCCAGGTGGTTGATCGTCTCGAGCACGAGACGCACGTTCTTGAGGCACGAGAGGTCGGCCGTCATGACGACGAAGATCTGGTCCGCGGCATCCAGGACGCGCAGGTTCACCTCGTCGAGGCGCTTGTCGAGATCGATCAGCACGTAGTCGTACAACGTCCGGAGCTGTTCGAGGATCGTCGGCAGGTCGTCCTGGGTGACGAGCTCGGCCGTCTCGGGCGAGGGCGGCGCCAGCAGCAGATCGATCCCGGAGTCGTGGCGGACGAGGACGTTCTTCAGCAGGTCGACGTCGATCGACGAGGCGGAGACGACGTCCACGATGGACTTGCGGTCGAGGCCGAGGTCGAGGAAGACGCGGTGGTCGCCGAACTGGAGGTTGCCGTCGACGAGCGCGACCCGCCGGCCAAGCTCGCGGTGCAGGGCGATGGCCGCGTTGATCGCGATGGTCGTCGTGCCGACGCCGCCCTTGGCGCCGTAGAACGCGAGGATCCGGCCAAGCGGCGGCCGGCCGACGAGGACCTCCTTGGGCGCAAACCGGACGAGGAGGCTCTTGATCCGGGCCAGCAGCTCGGCGGGGTGGAACGGCTTGATGAGGTAGTCGTCGGCGCCGGCCCGCAGGCCCCGCACCTTCTGCTCGACTTCGCGCTCGGCAGTGAGCATGACGATCGGGACGTGGGACTGGCCCTCTTCGGCCCGGATCTTGCTGGCGACCTGGTAGCCGTCCATCTTGGGCAGCATGACGTCCAGGATCACGAGGTCCGGATGCTCCGTCGACCAGACGCGGAATCCGTCGGCGCCGTCGCTCGCGGCGACAACGTCGTAGCCCTCCTGCTTCAGGGTGTACGTGAGCAGTCGCTGAACGTTGGGATCGTCGTCGACGATCAGGATCTTGGCCGGCATGCCTTGTTCGTTCGCCCCTGGTCTGTATCGATAGCGGGCATCACCCGAGGCCTGCGGTCGGCCGGACAGCCGTCGCCGCGAGGAGAGTATCTCCCGGGTGGTGCCGCCACGAACCAACCCAGGAGTACCACCCCCGGTGGTCCCTCCGGTGCATCAGTGGGCAGTGCGGACGCGCCGGCGCGAATCCTCGGCCCGATTCGGCCGGCGCGGGTCGCGCTCGGACCCGATCTGCGATCAGGTCGCGGGCGTCCCGCCGTCGGCGGGCGGCGTCATGCCGCCGTCTGCGGGTGGGGTTCCGCCGTCGCCCGAATCGGTCACCACGGCGTCGTCAGTCGCGGCCGAGGGCGCGGGATTCGTCGATTCGCGTGGCCGCGGCAGGCCCGACTGGCTCGCGAACCCGGAGCCGTCCGAAGTCGTCCCGGTCACGGAGCCGACCGTCGAATTGGACGAGCCTCCTCGCGTCGGCCGCTCGTGGCCCGAGCCCCGCGGGCGGTTCGGATCGACGGTCCGGGTCAGGTACTCGGAGAACGGCTCGACGAGCTTGGTGAATTCGAGCGGGATGATGTACTTGGTGGCGGGGCTGTTACCGAGCTGCTTGAGGGCCTCGAGGTACTGCAGCGACATCGTCTTCTGGTCGACCCCGGAGGCCGCTTCGTAGATCCGCTCGAGCGCCTGGCTGAAGCCCTCGGCGCGGAGGATGGCCGACTGGCGATCGCCCTCGGCGCGCAGGATGTTCGACTGCTTGTCGCCCTCGGCGACGTTGATCGTGGCCTGCCGGGTGCCCTCGGATTCGGTGATGACGGCCCGCCGGGTCCGCTCGGCGGAGAGCTGGCGGTTCATCGCGTCCTGGACGTCGCGCGGCGGCGTGATCTCGCGGATCTCGACCGTCGTCACCTTGCCGCCCCAGCGCTCGGTCACCTCGTCGAGCTTGGCCCGCAGCACCTCGTTGATCTGGTCGCGCCGGGAGAGGACCTCGTCGAGGAGGATGTCGCCGATGACGGCGCGCAGGGTGGTCGTCGCCACGCCCTGGAGGGCGCCTGCGAAGTTGCTGATCTTCACCACGCTCGAGAGCGGGTCGACGATCCGCCAGTAGATCAGGAAGTCGATGTTGATCGGCGCGTTGTCCTTGGTGATCGTCGTCTGGCTCGGGACCTCGATGAACTGCTCGCGCAGGTCGACGGCCACGGGCCGGTCCACGAGCGGGATCAGGAACACGAGGCCCGGCCCCTTGACGAGCCGGTCGTTGGTGCGGCCGAAGCGGAAGACCACGAGGCGGGCGTACTCGTTGACGACCCGGACGGAGAGGTAGATCAGGATCAGCAGGAGCAGGACCGCGAGTCCGAACCCGATCAGCGCCGTGAGATCCACAGAGACTCCTCCACTCCGCCGCGGCGATGGGCCGTCGACGTGTTCAGCGCAAGGATGGACGCCCGGCGGGCACGACGTGCGCCGATGCTGCGACCGAATCCTGCCCGGTCATCCGACCGGCTCGACGATGAGCATGAGACCGTCCTGGCCGATGACCCGAACCGTCAGGCCACGCCGCAGGACGCCGCCATCCCGCGTCCGGGCCGACCATTCCTCGCCGGCCACGTAGATGGAGCCCGCGGGAGCGAGGTCGGTCCTGACCTCGCCGACCTGGCCGATCGTCCCGATGCCGCTGCCGGCGAGCCCGGGGGACACCAGCGTCGGCTTCATCCGCCGCAGCCGGAAGGCCGCCCGGACGACGATGAACACGAACCCGAGCAGGATCGCGCCGGTGACGGCAATCACGGCCCAGTCGACGCGGACGCCGGGCTGGCCGGGCGCCGGGGCACTGTAGAAGACGATCGCCCCGAGGACGTAGAAGATCAGCCCGGCGATCGCGAGGATGCCGTGGCTGGTGACGTAGGCCTCCATGAACAGGAGCACGACCGAGAGGGCCAGCAGGCCCAGGCCGGCGACGTTGACGGGCAGGCTGCCGGAGCCGATGAAGGCCAGGATGAGGGCGAGGACCCCGATGACGCCGGTGATGAAGTTCGGGTGGACGACCTCGAGCAGGAGGCCCATGAACCCGATCGTGAACAGGATGAAGACGAGGTCCGGGTTGGCGAGCGCCTGCTGGATGTCGCCGTTCATGGGATCGGCCGCCGGGTGGAGCGGGCCGGGACGCACACGGGTCTCCGCTGCCACGCCCGGCCGGCGCGGGACGTCGAACCTGCCCGGAACCGCGAGTCAATGACCGTGCTCACGACCACCTCTCGCGGCATCATCGCACGTCCGGCTGATCCTCGAGCCAGTCGAAGACGAGGGCGCTCCAGGTCTCCAGGCGATCGGCCACGGCCCACACCTCGGCCGGGCTGGCGAACCTGCCGCTGAGCTTCGCCACCTCGCGCACGGCGACCGGCCGGTCCTCCGCATCGGCCAGGTAGACGATCCCGAGATGGACCGCCCCGACGTCGCCCTCGTCGTCGTTGAGCAGACCCACCAGCTCCGCATCGGGTTCGAAGGCGGCGTCGATCTCTTCTCGCCATTCGCGCCGCAGCCCGTCCTCGAGCTCCGCGTCGACCGGGTTCAGGTGGCCGCCGATCCCGATCGAATAGCGTTCGTGGAGCCTGGCGTCCGCCCCGGCCCGCGTGCGCCGCATCAGGAAGTAGTCGGGGCCGTTGCGCAGGACGAGGTACGGGATGATCTGCTTGAAGGCCGGATCGGTCTCCATCCGGGGCCGCGGTTCGAACTGGCCTTCGTGGCGGATCGTCGTCAGCAGCTCGCTGATGCCGGCCGTCCGGACGCCACGCCAGCCAGGCGGCTCGATCAGCCGCTCGCGGGCCACGACATAGACGAACTCGACCTCGGTCATGGTCGCGGTTCGAGATGCTCGCGGGCCTGGCGCAGGCGCTCGCGGAGGCGCTCGATCGAGCCGGCCCGGTCATCGCCCGGCGAATCCGGCGTAGAGGTGCCCTCGGCCGCAGCGATCGCGTCGAGGTCGACGAGCCACGCGTCGAGCACGATCTGCAGGTCGCGCAGGCGCCCGGCGATCGCGGCAGCGTTGGTGGCGGCGATTCCGACGCCCATCTCGACGTCACCGCGAGCCAGGCGCGTCATGCCCTGCCAGCCGGAGGCGGCGAGCGGGCCGGCCGCGGCCCAGTCGGGACGCGAGGTCGAGCCGCCGACGACAGCCTCCACGAGCGCGGCCGAAAGGACGAGCGGCAGGTGGCTGATCGCGGCGACGGCCGCGTCGTGGTCCGGGGCGGTCATCGTCATCGGCCGCGCCCCGGCGGCCCGGGCGAGCCGCTCGACCCGCTCGAGGTCGATCGGTCGCGCATGGGCGCCCGGCACAACGATCCACGGGCGGTCCGTGAACAGGTCCGCCGTCGCCGACTCGTAGCCGGCGGTCTCCCGACCGGCCATCGGATGGCCGCCGACATAGCGGAGCCCGCCGCGATCGGCCGCCGCGATGAGCGCCCGCTTCGTGCTCGCAACGTCCGTGACCGTGGCTCCGGAGGCGAGGCTCGGGCCGCCGCTCCCCTGCGCGCCGAGTGAGGCGATGAGGTCCAGGCAGGCGAGCGGCGGCCCGGCGAGGATGACGAGATCGGCGCCTTCCACCGCGTCGGCCACCGTCGGACTGGCCCGATCGACGATTCCCTCGGCCGCCGCCCTGACCGGGCCGCGGCCCGTCGGACTCCACGCGGCGATGTCCGGCGTTCCGGCCAGTTCCCGGGCTGCCGAGTCGCGCCGGACGGCGCGCGCCAGCGACCCTCCGATCAAGCCGAAGCCCAGCAACGCGATCCGCATCCCCACAGTATGTCGCCCGGGTGACGTCCACCGGATGGCGCGCTCCGACCATCAGCCCGTTGCCAGCGCCCCGAAATCGCCGAAAAGTCAAACTGGAAGTGACTTTGCTGCGTACAATGCGTCCGGACAGCCACTCTGACGATGGCCCTTCAGCGTCAGCCCTGGCACAGCCCTGCGTAGCGGAGCGCAATGCAGCCCAGCGAAGGCAGGCCCATCCGCGTGCTCCTCGTCGACGACCAGAAGTTGCTGACCGGCGCGCTGGCCGCGATCCTCGGTCGTGAACCCGACATGATTGTGGCCGGGATCGCCGGAACCGTTGCCGAGGCAAGGGCGATGTCGCGCGATCGCCTGGACGTCGTGCTGATGGATTACCGGCTGCCGGACGGTACCGGGGCCGAGGCGACCCGGGCCATCAAGGCTCGCTGGCCCGCCGCCCATGTCGTGATGCTCACGGCCGTCCACGACGACGAGACGATCCTCGAGTCGATCCAGGCGGGTGCCGACGGCTACCTCACGAAGGACCGGGCCGTGGAGGACGTCGTCTCGGCCGTCCGGGCCGCGAACGCCGGCGAGACGCTATTACCGCGCTCCGTGATCATCGGCATCGCGGAGCGCGTCGTCGCCGCCCGCGACAGGCCGGCGGACCGCCGTCCGATCGAGACGCTCACGCCACGCGAGCTCGAGGTCCTGCGGGCGCTGGCCGAGGGGCTCTCGACGCCGCAGATCAGCGAGCGGCTGGTCATCGCGCCGAATACCCTGCGGACGCACATCCAGAACATCATGGCCAAGCTGCACGTGCACTCGAAGCTCGAGGCCGTGGCGTTCGCAATCCGGTACCGGCTCGTGGAGCCGCCCCGCTCCGATGGCAGCCTCTACTAGCGAGGGTTCCAGGCGCGTCGATCCGGGGCCCGCGATCTGCCCGCGGTGCGGCCGCGCCAATCCCCTCGCCGATCCGCCGACCCGATCGGGCGCCGAGGGACGGTGCCCGCGATGCGGGTTCTGGCTCGTGCCGAGGCCGGCTGCCGGATCGCCGGCGACTCCCGCCGCCGGAGCCGAAGCCACCCGCCTGAGTCGCCCGGCGGCAGGGCTTCGATCAGCGCCCGGGAAGCCCCGCCAGGGCCACCTTGATCCGCTCGGCCGGATACTCGTAATCCTCGAGCGAGCCGTCGAGATAGCGCTCGTAGGCCGCCAGGTCGAAGTGGCCGTGGCCGCAGAGGTTGAAGAGGATGACCTTCTTCTCGCCGCTGGCCTTGGCCGCGAGCGCCTCGTCGATCGCCGCCCGGATCGCGTGCGTCGGCTCGGGCGCCGGCAGGATGCCCTCGGTCCGGGCGAACTGGACGCCGGCGGCGAAGCTCGAGCGCTGGTGGACGGCCCTGGCCTCGATGTGGCCGTTCTCCTTCAGGAGGCTGACGAGCGGCGACATGCCGTGGTAGCGCAGGCCGCCGGCGTGGATCGGGTCCGGGATGAAGTCGTGGCCGAGGGTGTGCATCTTGATGAGCGGCGTCATCTGGGCCGTGTCGCCGAAGTCGTAGGCGTACTCGCCGCGGGTCAGGCTCGGGGCCGCCTCCGGTTCGACGGCGATGACCTGGTACTTGCGTCCGCCGCGGAACGTCCGGCCCAGCCACGGGAACGCGAGGCCGGCGAAGTTCGAGCCGCCGCCCGCGCAGGCGATGATCGTGTCCGGCTCCTCGCCGGCCAGCTCCATCTGCTCGATCGTCTCGAGGCCGATGACGGTCTGGTGGAGCAGGACGAAATCGAAGACGGAGCCCAGCGAGTACTTCGTGCCGGGATGAGTGACCGTGTCCTCGATGGCCTCGCTGATCGCAATGCCCAGCGAGCCGGTGTTGTCGGGCGTCTCGCCGAGCAGCTTGCGGCCGTAGCTCGTGTCGAGACTGGGGCTCGCCACGACGCTCGCGCCATACGTCTCCATGAGGAAGCGCCGATACGGCTTCTGGTCGTAGCTCGCGCGGACCATGTAGACCTTGACCTCGAGGCCGAACGCCGCGCCGGCGAAGGCGAGCGCGCTGCCCCACTGGCCGGCACCGGTCTCGGTCGCGAGCCGTGTCACGCCCTCGGCCTTGTTGTAGTAGGCCTGCGGGATGGCCGTATTCGGCTTGTGGCTGCCGGACGGGCTGCCGCCCTCGTACTTGTAGTAGATGTGGGCCGGCGTATCGAGCGCCTTCTCGAGCCGATGGGCCCGGAAGAGCGGGCTCGGCCGGTACATCCGGTACGCCTCGCGAACGGGTTCCGGGATCTCGATCTCGCGGTCCTGGCTGACGACCTGCTTGATGAGCTCCATCGGGAACAGCGGAGCGAGGTCACCCGGGCCGATCGGCTGGCCCGTGCCCGGATGCAGGACGGGCGGGGCCGGTTGCGGCAGGTCGGCCGCGATGTTGTACCAGGCCTTCGGGATCCGGTCCTCGTCGAGGATGAACTTGGTGCGCCCGTTGCTTGCGCTGGCCATGACTCGGGGCCCTCCTCAGGTGTCTCGCGGTCGCTGGTGACGGTGCCTTGCGGTGAGTGACGGGCGTTTCGGCCGGTGGCCGACTCTCTGTCGGACTGCCGCCACTCCGGGGCTGGTCACGGCCGGGTCGCGGTGCGCAGTCGGACAGCGCCGCTCCGGGCGCCTGGACGATTCGAACGTCCGGCTAGCCTAATCGCCCGGGGCGGGCGGCCGCAAGGCGGCGCCATTCGCGAGCGGGACTTCCAGGAGCGGCTCGTAGCGCGCCGGACCACCGCCGGTGAGGCTCTCGTACAGGACGACGCGATCGGCGACCCAGTCGACGTGCCAGCCGGCCGCCGCATCCATCAGCAGGCGCACCGTCTCGGGGCCTGCGCGCAGGCCGTCGGAGCGGGCCAGCGTCAGATGCACCCGTCCGGGGCGTGGATCGGGGTCCCAGCCGGCGCGCACGAGCATCTCATCGAGCGAGCGCGCGAGATCGGCAATGGCCGGCGCCCCGTCCGTCATGCCGAGCCACAGTGTGCGCGGCTGATCCGGCCGCGGAAATGCCCCGGCGCCCGCGATCCGGACTCCGAACGGCGTCACGCCGGTAGCGGCCGCCTCGACGGCCGATTCCACGCCGGGGAACCGTTCCGGCAGCGTCGGCCCGAGGAACCGCAGGGTGACGTGGAGGCCGTCGAGACGGACCCAGCGGACGGGATGGACGCTCGGCGGCGAGCCTGGCCGGCTGCCGGGCGCGAGCAAGCGAACGCGTTCGACCAGTGCCGCGACCTCCTCGCGGGCGGCCTCCGGCAGCGGCAGGGCGACGAAGATGGGGCGACCGGGCAGGATCGGCCGGGTCCAGCGACCGCCCGTCAGCGTTCGGCCTCGAACCGGGCCCGGTCGTGGACGAGCACGGCCCGGGCTTCGGCGACGTCCTCCCAGCCATCGACGTCGACCGTCTTGTCCTCGAGCAGCTTGTACGTGGCGAAGAAGTGCTCGACCTCGCGGAGCTTCTGCGACGGCACGTCGGCGAGCGAGCGGACATGCGCGTAATGGGGATCGCTGACGGCCACGCAGAGGATCTTCACGTCGGAGCCCTTGTCGTCGTGCATCTGGAGGACGCCGATGGGCCGGGCCCACATGCGGCAGCCGGGGAAGGTCGGCTCGTCGAGCAGGACAATCGCGTCGGTATGGTCGCCGTCACCGCCCCGGGTGTGATCCACGAAGCCGTATTCGTGCGGGTAGAAGACGGCTGCCGAGAGGACGCGGTCGAGCCGGAACGACCCGGTGGCCTCGTCGTACTCGTACTTGTTGCGGGAGCCGCGCGGGATCTCGATGACGACTTCGACGACGTCCGGGAATGGCCCGGGCGCGGCGGCGGTCGAGTCGCTGACGGACGTGCCGGTCGGCCGGCGAGCGGAAGGGGAGCTCACGACCCACCTACGATAGCGATGCTTCGGCCGACTCGTCGACGGAATCGTCGAGCGCCTCGTCGGAATCGAGCATCGGGACGCTGAAGCCGAACTCCGAGCCACCCTCGGCCCGGGATCGCGCCCAGATTCGACCGCCCATGGCCTGGATCAGGGCGTTGCAGACGTAGAGGCCGATCCCGGCGCCACTCGCCTTGCGGGAGGTCGACGAGGACCGGAAGAAGAGCTGGAACAGCAGGTCAGCTTCAGCGTCGACGATGCCGGGGCCCTCGTCCAGCACGCGGACGATCACGTCGTGCTCGGCCGCCTCGGCCGTGAGCAGCACGATCGAACCCGGCGGACTGTACTTGGCGGCGTTGCTCAACAGGTTGCGGACGACCTGTTCGAGGTACGTCCGATCGCCACTGACCGGCGGCAGGCCGGGCGGGATCTGCTCCGTGAACGTGGTCCGCGGCCAGCGGGCCGCCTCGGACGCGAGCACCGAGCGGACGACGTGCTGCAGGAGGACGGGCTCGCCCTCGATCAGGAGCCCGGTCTCCGCCCGGCTCAGGATCAGGAGGTCCTCGACCAGGCGGTACAGGCGATCGGCCTCGTCCTCGATGTCGGCGAGCATGCCGTCGAGCTGCACGGGCGACGCGCCGTGCGGACGCCGGAGCAGTTTCGTCGAGCCGTAGATCGTGGTGATCGGGGTGCGCAGCTCGTGCGACAGCACCCCGATGAAGGCTTCCTGCGCGGCCTGGGCCTGGCGGGCGGCGGTCACGTCGCGCAGCAGCAGGATCGTCGAGGGAGCCTCCGGCTCAGCCGGTCGCCGATCGGGCGCGTCGAACTCGGCTGGGTCCACCGGGACGACGTAGGTCGACGCCTCAAGCCAGCGATTCGCGCCCCTGACCCGCAACTCGACTGGGCCACCGTCCGTGCCCAGCGCAGGCAGCCGTTCGGCGGGCGCTTCGAGCCGGGCGATCAGCTCACTGTACGAGGTGATCGATTCGCCGAGCATCCGGACGGCGGCAGGATTCGAGAGCACCACGTCGCCGTCGCCGCCGAATTCGAGGACGCCCTCGCCCATGCCCTGGATGACGGCACTCAGCTCGGCGGCCCGCGAACGCTCCGCGCGGGCGAGTCGCAGCAGGCTCGCCTGGACCTCGATCTGCTGGCGGATGTCGCGGGCCGTGACGATCATCCGGGCGTCGCCTCCGGGCAGCCGGACGCACTGGAGGGAGACCTCGACCGGGACGATCTGGCCGTCGCTCCGCAGGTGGCTCGTCGAAAAGGTGAGGCTCGCCTGCGAACCGTCGAGGAGTGGCTCGATGAGGGCGCGATAGGAGGTCTCGTCGAAGTCGGGCTTGATGTCGATCGCTCGCATCGACAGCAGCTGGTCGCGGCTCAGGCCGACCTGGGCCATGGCGCCCTGGTTGACGTAGGTGAACCGCAGGTTGCGTGGCTCGTACATGAAGACGGCGCCGAGCGTCGCGTCCACGGTCGCGATGAACTGGCTCGCGTCGCGGTAGAGGCGCGAGTGCTCGATGGCCGCGGCGGCGCGACTGGCCAGGTCCTCGGCGAGCTGGAGCTCCGCGTCGCCGAATCGGCCCGGCGTCGTGCTGCCAAGGGCGATCGCCCCGATCGTCTGGCCGGCACTGATCAGGGGTACCGCGATGTAGGAACGGGTCCGCAGCCGTTTCGCGTACTCGGCGATCTCCGGATCCGGGGACGTCGCGTCGATCAGGTCGTCGGTCAGCTCCCGGAGCAGCATCGGCCGGCTCGAAGCGATGACCTCGGCCGACCCGCGCAGGAGCCGGACTGGCGGGAATCGCTCGCGATACTCCCGCAGCACGGGCGCGAGCTCCGGGTTGACGTGCGCGGACGCGAGGGATCGAATCCGGCCGGCTGGATCGATCAGGTCCACCGAGCACCAGTCCGCGATGGCCGGGACGGCGAGATCGACGACGCGCTGGAGGGTCACGGCGTAGTCGAGGGACGTCGAAAGGACCCGGCTGGCGTCGGCCACGAAGGCCAGCGCCGAACGGGCACTCGCCGACTGCGCCTCGGCCGTCTCCGCGGCCCGACGGGCCTCGGCTTCCGCCGCGTAGAGGCGCGATTGCTCTGTGGACGCCTGACGTGCGGCCGTCATGGCCGCCGCCAGCTCGCGGTTGCGGATCTCGGCGTCGCGGCGGGCCCGGCTGAGTGCGGCGGCCACCCAGCTGACGATGACGCCGTCGACCAGGAGGAACACGAGCCGGGCCAGGTCCTCCGAGCGACCGAGGCCGGGCGACCCGGCCCCGACAAGGAGGGCCTGGCCGGTCGCCGTGATCAGCGTCGTCAGGAGGCCGGCCCAGAAACCGCCGACGGCGGCGGCCAGGACAATCGCGAGGACGTACGGGAGCGCGCCGAATTCGTCGCCGAGGCGATTGTTGAGGGCGACTTCGAGGATCAGGGCGACCAGCGCCAGCGACACCCCGACGAGGAGGCGGCCGACGACGCTGTCGGAGACGTCGGGCAGTGTCTGCCGGGCCAGCGCGCCGCGCCACGATCGCGGGGCCGATGGGTTGGGTTCGTCCGGCGGAGGCGTCGTGGCCCCGGTTGATCGCGCCGAATCGGTCGTCGATGCGCTTTCGCCTGGACTCGTGCGTCGATCAGTCGTCGGCCCGATGCTCCGCTGCGCTCCCATGGCCACGATTGGACGATCGCGACCCGGGGTCAGTCAAGCTTACAGATGCGTTGCATGGAGGCCCGGCTGCGAGCGGAACAGGGCAGGCGGTGGCGTCCCGCCACACCGCGACCATGCCCCGACGTCCAGGTCGCCACGCAACAACGCGACCACATGGTCTGACCAAATGGTCAGATTGACGGTGTCGCGCGATGGCCCGGATCGCACGGAGCGTGCGAGAGCGCGCGAATGATCGGGACCAGGAGCTCCAGGCGACGACGGGGGTTTCGGGCCGGCGGCCGCCGGCCCTAGTCGTTGTAGAGGCGTTCCTCGATGAGCTTCTCCTGCACCGTCCGACCGCTGGGGTCGAAGCAGGAGAACTCGAAGTGCTTCTCGAACTCGAGGTCGACGTTGTCGAGGCCGCCGCGGTTCTTCTCGACCGAGACCACGACCCAGTCGCGGAAGCGCTGGGCCTGGTAGGGATTGAACTCGATGTTCACCTTGGCGACGATGCTGTACTTCTCGTTCAGGATCAGGATCATGTCGGCTTCGTAGTTGATGGCCGACGAACCGCGCAGGTGATGGTTCCGCAGGCGCTGGGCCTTCAGGCCCTCCTTGTCGGCCGCCACGATGACGATCATCGGGACTTCCTCGGACAGCGCGATGTCCTTGAGCCCGTTGACGACGTAGGTGACCTTCTCGGCCTCGGTGTTCGGCTCGTTCAGCATCGGCACCTTCTGGAGGTAGTCGATGACGACGAGGAGCCGGCGGTCGTTCGAGAGCTCGCGGTGCTGCTGGATCAGGCGGCGGATGTTGTCGACGGTGGTCGCGGTATGGGAGCCGCGCATCAGGAACAGGTTCTGGCCATAGCGGGCGATCCGGTCGAGGCTCGGGCGAAGGCGGGGGTTGCCGGCCAGCTGTGCGGCGACGGCCCCGTCGGGGACCCACGAGCTCAGGATCTCGCGGCGCACGTCCTGGATCTTGATGGCGCCCGTCTTGTGGGGCAGCTGGACGAGCGCCGATTCGGCGGCGATCAGGCGGTTGAGCAGGTACTGCTCGTCATGCTCGAAGCAGATGTAGAGCACGTTGGCCTGGCCGCCCGAGGCCACGTTGCGGGCCATCTGGAGCGACATCGTCGTCTTGCCCGTGCCCTGGGCGCCGCCGATCAGGAGCAGCTCGCCCGGCCGGAGCCCGGCGCCGATCGTCTTGTCGAGCGGCGTGAAGCCGAGCGGGATCGGCTGGTACTCGCCGACCCGGCCCGTCGCGACCTTGTCGCTCAGGTCGACGAGCACGTCGAGCGCCGACCGCGGCAGGAGCCTGCCGTGGTCAGTCTCGAGACCCCACGCCGGCCGGGGTACCGGGGCTGCGAGAAAGTCGGGGGCTTCGATCGTCACGACTTGATCACCGTGCGGGAATGGCAACATCCCGAATGCTAGCCGCGGACCTCGCCGATCCCCACCCCTCCATTCCGCCTACAGCACGCCCGAACGCAGGGTACTTTCGGGCCATCTCGAGAACCTGAGCCTGAATGGGGTCCTGTCGTTCGGCGAGTCCCCGAGTGCTTCCGCCCTCGGGGAATTCGCCTCGCGCGGACGCTTACTTCGGTCGAGCGTGAGCGGGGAGGTTGGCCAGTTCGTCCCACAGGCGGGCCACGGTGCGGATGCCGGTTTCGAAGTTGCGGAGGTCCATCCATTCGTTGGGGGCGTGCGCGTGGTCGTCGGGCGGGGTGAAGCCGAGCAGGACGACGGGCAGGCCAAGGATGCCTTCGAAGCTCGCGCCGACCGGGATCGTGCCGCCTTCGCGGATGTAGAGCGGCTCGACCCCGAACGTGGCTTCGATGGCCCGGGCCGCCGCGCGGGTGGCCGGATGATCGATCGGCGTCAGGGTCGGCAGGCCACCGCTCTGGAAGTTGACTTCCACCCGGACGGTCGGCGGCGCGATCTCCGCGACGTAGGCGGCGATTCGCTCGTAGATGGCCTCGGGCTTCTGGTCGGGCACGAGCCGGCAGGTGATCTTCGCGTGGGCATGGGCCGGAATGATCGTCTTGGTGCCGTCGCCGGTGAAGCCGCCCCAGAAGCCGTTGATCTCGAGGGTCGGCCGTGCCCCGCGGCGCTCGAGGGTCGTGAAGCCGGCCTCACCGACAAGTGCCGGCGAGCCGGTGCCGGCGAGGTAGCCGGGCTCGTCGAACGGCAGGCGGGTGAAGGCCTCGCGGTCGGCCGGGGCTGAGCGGCCGGACGTCATCGTAGAAGCCGGGCACACGAATGCGACCATCGGCGCCCTTGAGCGAGGTCAGGATCCCGGCGAGCGCGTTCAGCGGATTCTCGACCGTGCCGCCGTAGCTGCCCGAATGCAGGTCGATCGTCGGGCCGTACACATCGATCTGGCAGGCGGACAGGCCCCGCAGCCCGATCGTGATGGCCGGCCGGTTGCCATCGAAGAAGCCCGTGTCGGAAATGACGGCCACGTCGGCCGAGAGGCGGGCCCGGTTCGCTTCCAGCCAGTCATCCAGGTTCTCGGAGCCGCTCTCCTCTTCGCCCTCGAAGACGAACTTGAGGTTGACGGCGAGCTTGCCGGCCGTGGCGAGGAGGGCTTCCACGGCTCGGACGTGGATCATGATCTGGCCCTTGTCGTCCGCGGCTCCGCGGGCCAGGATGCGCTCGCCGCTGACGATCGGCTCGAACGGTGGCGACTCCCAGAGGTCCAGCGGATCGACCGGCTGGACGTCGTAGTGGCCGTAGACGATGGCCGTCGGTGCGCCGTCCGCGTGGAGCCAGTCGCCGTAGACGATCGGGTGACGGTCGGTCTCGTTGATCTCGACGTGCTCGACGCCAATCCGGGTCAGCTCGGCGGCCAGCCACTCGGCCGCGGCGTGGCAGTCGGCCGCGTTGGCGGGCAGCGTCGAGATGCTCGGGATCCGCAGGAACGCCTGGTACGCGTCCATCCGCCGTTCGCGGTTGGCCACGAGGTAGTTCTCGAAGGCGGCGTCGGCTGGCATCGGTCCCCTCCTGCGCTGTGGTCGAACGTGGAAGGACCGGCGCTGGGCCGGTCCTTCGAGGTTGCGTCGATGATGCGGCCGGCGACCGCGAGGCGGGTTGCCTACGCGGGCTCGGGCATCGGGGTGGGTGTCGGCGCCCCGGGGGCGATGATCCGCGGCGCGACGCCGTGGACGTTCTCCTTGGGCGGCAGATCGCTGAAGAGCTTCTCGAACTCCTCGCTGTCGACCGTCTCCTCGGCGACCAGCTTCTCGGCCAGGGCCGTCAGCTTGTCCTTGTGCGAGATCAGGGTGTCCATCGCCCGCGCGTAGGCGGTATCGATGATGGCGCGGACTTCTTCGTCGATCTGCTTGGCGATCTCGTCGGAGTAGTTGCGCTGCTCGCCGATCTCGCGGCCGAGGAACACGAGCTCGTCGCGCTTGCCGAATGAGAGCGGGCCGAGCTTCTCGCTCATGCCGAACTCGGTGACCATCCGCCGCGCGAGGGCCGTCGCCTTCTCGATGTCGTTGCTGGCCCCGGTCGTCGTGTCGCCGAAGATCAGCTTCTCCGAGGCGTTGCCGCCCATGAGTCCCGCGATCTGGTCCTCGAACTCGGTCTTGCTCTTGAGGTAGCGGTCTTCCTGGGGCAGGGCCATCGTGTAGCCGAGGGCCATGCCGCGGCTGATGATCGTGACCTTCTGGACGGGGTCGCACTTCGGCAGGATCCGCTGCACGACGGCGTGACCGCCCTCGTGGTAGGCGATGATCGCCTTCTCCGCGTCGCTGATCACCCGGCTCTTGCGCTCCGGACCGGCGACGATCCGCTCCAGGGCCTCCTGGAACTCGGACATGCCGATGACCTTCTTGTTGCGCCGGGCCGACAGGATGGCCGCCTCGTTGACGAGGTTGGCGAGATCCGCGCCAGAGAAGCCCGGGCTCTGGCGGGCGACGCCCTCGATGTCGATGGACTTGTCGAGCGGCTTGCCCTTGGTGTGGACCTTGAGGATCGCCACGCGGCCCTTCATGTCCGGGCGGTCGAGGATGACCTGGCGGTCGAACCGGCCGGGCCGCAGGAGCGCCGGATCGAGGACGTCGGGGCGGTTCGTGGCGGCGACGACGATCACGTTCGTGTTCGTGTCGAAGCCGTCCATCTCGACGAGGATCTGGTTGAGGGTCTGCTCGCGCTCGTCGTGGCTGCCGCCGAGGCCGGCGCCGCGCTGGCGCCCGACGGCGTCGATCTCGTCGACGAAGACGATGCACGGCGAGTTGCGCTTGGCCTGGTCGAAGAGGTCGCGGACGCGGCTTGCGCCGACGCCGACGAACATCTCGACGAACTCGGAGCCGGAGATGCTGAAGAACGGCACGCCGGCCTCACCGGCCACGGCGCGGGCCATCAGCGTCTTGCCGGTGCCCGGAGGCCCGACGAGCAGCACGCCGCGCGGAATGCGCGCCCCGAGCGAATTGAACTTCTCGGGATATTTCAGGAACTCCACGACTTCCTGGAGCTCGGTCTTGGCCTCGTCGACGCCGGCCACGTCGTTGAACGTGACGACGGTCTTGTTGCCGAGGAACATGCGGGCGCGGCTCTTGCCGAAGCTCAGCGCCTGGTTATTCGTGCCCTGGGCCTGTCTCATCATGAAGAAGATGAAGCCGCCGATCAGGATCACGGGGAGTAACCCGGTCAGGACCAGGCCGAGCCACGACGTGTCGGGTGGCCGCTGGACACTGAAGATGCTGGGGGGAAGCGTCACGCCGCCCGTCTTGGCGGCGAGGACCATGTCGCCCAGCACGTCGGTCAGGACCGTGGGCACGACGGTCTGGTAGGTGCGACCGTCCGAAGTGACGGTCAGGGTCTGGTCTTCCTGGACCACCTTGGTGACCTTGCCGCCCTGCACTTCCGAGAGGAACTGCGAGTAGCCGACCTGGGTCGAGGGCGTGGGCTGGATCAGCCAGGTGTAGAGCAAGGCAATGGTCCCGACCACCAGGACCAACATGACGATGCCGTTGCGAAAGAACTTTCCGTTCAACAGAGCCTCCGGAGCGACGGGCCAGTGACCCTGCACCGACCGCCATAGGAGTATAGCGCTCGACTCGGGCGCGGCCTCCGGACGTCGATCCTCGGTGGGTCCAAAAGAGGTACGGCCGGCGGGTCCGACCGGATGGGTCGAATTCGCCACCGAATTGCCGCCAATCACGATCGACGGGACCCGGTTGTGACGATCGTGCGGGCCGTCGCCCGCTCGTTGCCGGACCGGGTGGCGGCCGGCGGGCGTCAGACCCAGACGAGCAGGATGGACGCGACGAGGAGCGCGCCCATCCCGCGGGCCACGAGCCGTCGCTTCGGCGGATCGGCGATGAACCGGCTCAGCGCGCCCCCGGCGCCGGCCCAGAGCAGTGCGGTCGGGACGATCACCGCCATCATCACGAGCGCCACGACGACGCTGCCCGTGGCGACCGGCAGGTCCACCGGACGCAGGGTCGTGACGGCGCCGAGCGCGAAGATCCAGGCCTTCGGGTTGAGCATCTGGAAGCCCGCGGCGCCGACGAGGCCAAGCGGCTTGCCGACCTCCGCCTCCGACAACGCCCCGGCGCGTGCGATCTGAATCGCCAGGTAGACGAGGTAGACCGAGCCCGCGACCTTCATCGCGGTCGACAGCCCGGGGATGGCGCCCATGATCACGCTCGCGGCCACGGCCACGAGCAGGGCCATCGCACCGATCCCGATCGCCGTGCCGAACACGTGGCGCAGCGTGCGCCGGGTGCCGAACGTCGCGCCGGAGGCCCACAGCAGGATGTTGTTCGGCCCGGGCGTCACGGAGCTGACGAACGAGAAGCCGACGAGGGCGACGAGATGCTCCATGGCCGGGACGCTAGCCCGGCGGATGGTGACCGGTCTTGTACGATCCTGCCATGACGTCGCCCGCCGGAGACGTGTCCGTCCACGCGTGGAAGCCGGAGATCGCCGGCATCCGCGAGGTGCTGCACGCGAGCTTCGCGCACGCCTACCCACCGCACACCCACGATGCCTGGACGCTGTTCATCGTCGACGACGGGCAGGTCCGCTACGACCTCGACGGCCGGGGCCGCGGGGCGGAGCCCGCGATGGTCTCGCTCCTGCCGCCGTTCGTCGTCCACGACGGGCGGCCGGGCCCGGCGGGGAGCTACCGCAAGCGCGTCATCTACCTCGAGCCCGAGGTGCTCGGCCAGGCCCTGATCGGCCCGGCCGTGGATCGGCCGGCCGTGGCCGGCGCCGTCTCGACGCGCGAGGTCGCGGCGCTGCACCTGGCGCTGGGTTGCGTCGACGACCGGCTGGAGGCCGAGACGCGGCTCGCGTTCCTCCTCGAGCGAATTCGTGCCAGCTACGGGCTGCCCGGGCCGACGGCTCCGGTGCGAGCGGATCGCCTGGCCGAAGGGCTCCGCGCGCTGCTCGACGATGCCGGACCGGCGTCGATCACGATGGCCGAGGCGGCCGCGACGCTCGGGGCGAGCCCGACCCAGCTGGCGCGGGCCTTCGTTCGAGCCTTCGGCATCACGCCGCACGCCTACCTCGTGACGCGCCGGTTGGACGTCGCGCGCCGGCAGCTGCTCGACGGGGAACCGCCGGCCGACGTGGCCGCCGCGGCCGGCTTCTACGACCAGGCCCACCTGACGAGGCACTTCCGCCGATTCCTCGGTGTCACCCCTGGCCAGTTCGCGAAGGGTTCCCGAGTGGCCGCGCCCGGCTGACGCCCGGCCTTGGAATCAATGAGGCCCCCCGGACGATCCGGAAGGCCTCATTCGCATTTGCGAGGGTGGTAGCGGAGGGCGGATTTGAACCACCGACCAAGGGCTTATGAGTCCCCTGCTCTACCACTGAGCTACTCCGCCACGGTGGCGGATTCTAGCGCAGGGAGCCGCAGGATCGCCACGGGCCCTCAGGCTGGCTTCGGCACCGACACCGTGCCGGCCTTGATGGCTGCCAGGTACTTCGCGTGATCTGCGGCGTTGACGTCCGCATACGTCTCGGCAAAGTCGGCGAGGGCCCCATCGAACGTATCGTTCGTGCCGAGATAGGCCGAAATGGCCACGGAATCGCCGGTTCGAGCATGGGCCCGGGCGAGGGCCCAGCCGCAGATGCCGCCGTAGAAGGCGAGACCCGGCGCCCGCAGGGTCGTGATGTCCACGGAACCCTTCATGTCCCACAGCTGGCGCAGGTAGAAATCGCGACCGCCGGGGCCCCGGGTCCAGCCGAGGAAAATGTCCGATGTTGCCTGCATGAGCTGCTGGCCGACGACGACGCGCTGGGCGTGGTTGCCGTGCAGGCCCACCGCAAGATACGGCTCCATCACGGACTCCGTGGCCTCCTTGGCCTGAAGGATCAGCGGGTCGTTCTCGTCGCGGCCCTCGAGCACGAGCACGAAGCAGCGCGTGCCGACGCTGCCGACCCCGACCACCTTGAGCGCGAAGTCCACGAAGCGGTAGCGCTCGAGGAAGTCGCGCCGGTTCTCGGGCATCGTGGACCGGTAGTCGGTGAAGACCTTCTCGAGCACCCCGGGTCCACCGTCAAGCTCGATATGGGTCATGACGGGCGGATCGTCGAGGATCACCCGGCGGCCGTCGACGACCCCGGTCAGGGATTCGAAGGCACGCATGCCGTCGCGGGAGCGAGCCTTGCTGAAAATCGACTCGAGCCGCCCGCGCCGTTCCGCCGCGGCGCGTCCTGCCAGGAGGCCGCTCGCGAGGGCCGCCTCGCGAATGTCCGCCTCGGTGATCGACGAATACCAGACGTCAATCAGCCGCATCCCGGCGTAACGGGACATCCACTGCCGGTAGCTGCGCACCGTTGCCATGGTCGCCTCGCGGTTCTGGGCAGCGGTGAAGCCCCTTGACCGGCCGGCGATCACGATGCTGGCGGCGAGCCGCTTGACATCCCACTCCCAGGGCCCGGGCAGCGTCTCGTCGAAGTCGTTGGTGTCGAAGACGAGCGCCCGCTCGGGTGAAGCGAACAGCCCGAAGTTGGAGAGATGAGCGTCGCCGCAGGCCTGGACGATGATGTCGGTTCGTGGCGTGCTCGCGAGGTCGAACGCCATGACCGCGGGCGTACCCCGGTAGTACGGGAACGCCGACTCGGCCATCCGCTCGTGCCGCAGTGGAACGAGGTCCGGGAGGCGATCGGCTTCCTGGGCGGCCAGGATGGCGATCGGGTTGCGACCCTTCGCCGGCTCGAACGCGGCGTGGCTGACCCGGGGAACGCGCTTCCTGGCGGCCTTGCCCTCGTCGGCGCGCTGCTCCGGATGGACCCACGGGCGCGCCGTCCAGACGGGTCCAGCGGCGCGTCGACCTTCCAGGCCGCGTCATAGGCTGCGACCGTGGCCTTGTCCGGCACGGGCTTGCGGGCGCGGCGCACGGGAGTGACTGGCTCGGTGGCATGTCGCACGTCCTCTCGGGCTGCGCCTGGCAACGTCGGCCGCGCCGCGTGCTGGCTGAGTCTCGCTCAGGGTCGAATGATGCCGCCGCGCGGCCGTGCGTCCGGGTCAGGGTCTCGGAGTCCGACCCCCGACTGGAATGTGGACGTGATCATCGGCATGCCGGTCCCTGAAGTCATGATCCGTTCCGGGTGATCCGTCAACGTCGTGGCAGCCCGCGGGGTCGGATCGGATACGCTGTGCGCGGTCGTTGCACGATCAACGATCGGACGAGAGGACAGCGCCCCTATGATCGATTTCAGCCCGGTCCGCCAGAAGCTGATCACGCTCCCCGACCTCGCCCGCCCGCTCGGCAAGGGCGACCTCGCCGCCGCGACGATCGCCATGACCGACGCCCTCCTGGCCAGGATCGAGGACTGCGAGGACGCGGACGTGACCTTCGTGCCGGACGACCCGGAGGCCAATGACACCTACGCGGCCGATGAATCGGTCGTGGCCCTGCCGTGGACGCTCGGGCACGTCATCGTCCATGCGACGGCCAGCGCCGAGGAGGCCGCCTTCCTCGCCGCAGAGCTCGCGCGAGGCGTCGAGATCCATGGCCGCTCGCGCTACGAGACGCCCTGGGAGACGGTGACGACCATCGCCGAATGCCGTGACCGGCTGCTCGAGAGCCGCCGCATGATCCTCGCGACCCTCGACGTCTGGCCCAATCAGCCGCACCTCGAGGTCACCGTGGAAAGCCCGAACGGGCCGCCGCGCAACGCGATCGCCCGGTTTCTCGGCGGGCTGTCGCACAGCGACTCGCACCTTGCCCAGGTCTCCGGCATCGTCGAGCAGGCCCACCAGGCGCGGCGCCTCCGCGTCTGACGCTGACCTCAGGTTCGCGGTCGCGCGAGGCGCCCGACGAGGGTCGCGCCGACCACGACGGCCGCGCCGATCAGGATCAGCAGGACCGACTGGAAGACGAGCGAGGCGAGGAGGCCTCGCGTGACGGCCGCCGCGGCAACACGCGACTCGGCGACGACCAGGCCGACAACCCAATCCGTTGCCAGCGCGGCGAGAAGCAGATCGCACGCTCCTGCCGCGATCAGCGCCGCACCGACCCAGCCGAAGATGCGGCGTCGGCGACCCGCGATCGCCACGGCCAGGACCCCCGCGAGGATCGCCACGATCGGCAGGATCAGCTCGACGGCCTGCATCGCCGAGAGGGATTGGCTGAGAACCTGCAGCCGGTCGCCCGACGCGACGACGATCTGGCCGTCGACGTTCTGGCCAGCGTCACCGAGCGGCAGCAGCGCGACAAGCGCTCCCAGATCGATGACGAGCTGCTCGCCCTGGACCGAGACGGCGCCGCCCTCGGCCACGATTCGCTTCAGCGAGGCGTGGAACGCGCGAACGGCCGCATCGCGAATGGCCTCCGTGTCCGAGCTCATCATGATCCCGGCGATCGCGCCCTGGAGCGCATCGTGGATGAGTTGCGTCGAGGCCGTGCCGCTCAGCTGCAGCAGGCCGACGAGACGCGGGTCGGCATCCGGTTGACCAAGGGCCGCCTGGACACGGACGAGGACCGCATCGGCGAGCTTGCCCGAGACCGCGTCGACGACCTCGGGCGAATCGAGGATCCGGTCGACCGTGGCCACAAACCGATCCGTGTTGAGGAGCGTGCCGTTGGCCCAGATCGAGAGGTTGGCGGCAGCCGAGAACAGGAACGTCAGGAAGAGCAGCAGGACGACGGCCGCATTCCGCAGCCGGCCCATGCTCCGTTGACCACTCGTCCGGCCGCCCGCCAGATCGAGACCTCGTGACGTCAAGCCGACCTCCAGGACCGCGTGGCGCGATCTTGGCACGTCGGGCCGCGGGGCGATGCGCGACCGACCGCGGGTCAGGGCCGAAGGTCCGCGGGCACCGCCGAACGGGACCCGGATGGCCGGGCCGCGCCGACCGAATCCGCTAGGATGGCCGCCGACCCGGGCACTCCACCCGGGCGGCCCGCGAGGGGGAGACACGCGTGGCGGACGCATCCCGACAGCTGCAATTCGGCTATTCGCCGCCGCCCGGGGATCGCGAGATGGGCCGCGTGGATCCCGCGACGATCGTGGCCGACCTCGACGGGGTGCTCGACCTCGTCGCCCGTCATTTCGGCTCCATTTGGATCTCCGACCACATGATGGAGCACTCGGGCTACCGGCTCGAATGCTGGACGCAGCTGACGTGGATCGCGGCCCGGCACCCCGAGCCGATGCTGGGGACGTGCGTCATGGCGAACTCGTACCGGCACCCGCAGATGCTCGCCAAGATGGCGGCCACGCTCCAGGCGCTGAGCGGCGGCCGGTTCATCCTCGGCTACGGCGCGGGCTGGCTCGAGTCCGAATACCGTGGCTACGGCTACGACTTTCCGTCGGCCCCCGTCCGGATCGCCCAGCTGGACGAGGCGATCCGGATGATCCGGACGCTCTGGAGCGACGCGCCGGCGACGTTCGAGGGGCAGTGGTATCGGCTCGAGGAGGCCTGGTGCGAGCCACGGCCAGATCCCGCGCCGCCGATCCTGATTGCCGGCGACGGCGAGAAGTACCTGCTGCGGGTCGTCGCGAAGCACGCCGATTGGTGGCTCTCGTACGGCGACAAGCCCGACAAGCTGCGCCACAAGCTGGCGGTGCTCGGCGACCACTGCAGAGACGTCGGGCGGGATGTCGGCGAGATCAGGAAGGCCACGCCGATGACCGTGTACCTCACCCGCCGCGAGGCCGACGCGCGAGCCTGGGCGGGTGATCGGCTCGAGACCGAGCATCCGCCGTTCGCGGGCGATCCGGCGCACCTCCAGGACCGCCTGACCGAACTTGGCGAGCTCGGCTTCGACATGGTCCAGCTCCGATTCGCCGGGATGTTCGGCACGGAGGACGTCCAGTTGTTCGTCGACGAGGTCCTCCCAGCGTTCCGGTGAACGGCCAGCCGGGCCAGGACCCGCAGCCACTCCTGGGGCAGGTGGCGCTCGTCACCGGCGCCAGCCGCGGCATCGGCCGTGGGATCGCGCTGCACCTCGCGTTCCTCGGGGCGGCCGTCGCCGTGACCGCGCGCGAGGTCGCGTCGCTCGAGCCGACCGTCGCCGGAATTCGCGCGCTGGGCCGGCCCGCCGTCGCCCTGGCGCTCGACGTGCGGAATGTGCCGTCGATCGCGGCCGTCGTCGCGGCCGCTGAGGCGACACTCGGCCCGCTGGACATCCTCGTCAATAACGCCGCCACGCAACGCCTCCGGTTGGCGCTGGAGACGACCGAGGACGACTGGGATCTCGTCATGGACACGAATTTGCGGGGCGCGTTCTTCATGGCCCAGGCCGTGGGCCGCGGCATGGTCGCGCGCGGCCACGGCCGGATCGTGAACGTCGCCTCGATGGCCGCCTACAAGGCAATGCCCGAACGGGCCGCCTACAGCTCCGGCAAGGCCGGCCTCGTGATGCTGACGAAGACGCTGGCGGTCGAATGGGGCCCGCTCGGCCTGACGGTTAATGCGATCGCGCCGACCTTCGTCGAGACCGAGATGGCCGCCCAGACGCTCGACCGGCCGGGGGTGCGCGAGAAGATCGTCGCCTCGATCCCGTCGCGCCGGCTGCCGACGGTCGACGAGGTCGCGGCCACCGTGGGCTGGCTCGTGTCGCCCGGCGCCGCGATCATCAACGGCCTGACGGTGCCCATCGACGGCGGCATCGGCGCGACCTGAAGGACTCGTTCCTACGCAGCCGACGGCTTGCCGAAGATCAGCAGGATCCGGAGCGGGTCGGGGCCGAGTGAGACCAGGCCGTGGTCGACTCCGGTTGGCGCCAGGAGCGCGTCGCCCGGTCCGAGCTCGAGCGTTTCGTCGTCCATCGTCATCCTGCCGCGGCCGGAGAGGACGTAATAGAACTCCTCGAAGTTGTCGGTTGGGTCGTCGGCGGGATGGATGTGCGCGCCCTCGGTCGTGCCGGCGGGCAACTCCCACAGCTGGATTCGGACGGCGAGGCGCATCCGCTCGTGGTAGAAGCGGCTGATCCGGATGGATCCTTCGCCGTCGTGGACACCCGCGGCGATTCGGGCGTCGGTGTCGTCCCGCTGGACCCAGCTCATGGCTTCGGCTGCCGCCTCGGCGCCGGGCGTTTGGCCTCGGCGGTCCCCGCTTCGGTCGTAGGCGGGCCGGCAATTCGCCGCGCCGACGGCAGCAGCGCGTCCACGTGGTAACCCGAGAAATCGGCGGCCTCGACCAGCAGGCGGCGCGTGAGCTCGATCACGCGAAGGCGGCCGCTCGCGTCGGCTCCGCGCCCGGACGTCGGCGCCAGCATCAGCTGGCGCCACACGGGCGAGCTCCGCCAGCGCCACCCAGCCGGCCAGCTGGCGGAATGCCTCGCGGTTGAACCAGCGGATGTCGCGATGGACGTTGACCTGGAGAAAGCGCACGACCGCGTCGTTCGCGAGCCAGCCCTCGAGAATTGTGTCCGGGCGCGGCTCGGTCCCCTCTTCGATCGGCCAGGCCGGCAGCTCCAGCAGTGCCCGCAGCCCTTCGACGGCCCGCCAGGCATCCGCTTCCGGCATGCCCGCCGAGCGGAACTCGTCGGCCAGGACGTTGCCGAGCCCGAATCGTTCGAGCCAGCCGAGCGCCGCCGAACCCTGGACCTGCGGGCCCGATTCGAATCCGGCCAACCCGGGTGCCTCGTCGAGTGCCAGCCAGGTGAGGAGTGCCGTCAGCGTGGCCGGCGTGGCCAATTCGGCCGCTGGATCCCAGCGATCGCCGTCGCCGGACGCTCGCCCCGCCGCGGCGCCGCTTGTTCCCCCTGATCCGCGTTCAGCCCCCGAATTCCCGGTCGCCGCCACCGAACCCCCGACCAGGGCGAGCACGCGCCCACGCAGCCGTTCGCGCGCCGCGTGGGCCACGGCGTCATCCACGGGCGCCCCATCGAGGTGCCCGCGCGCGGCCCGCGCGAGTTCGGCCGCATCGTCGAGCCACGCATCCAGCAACCCAGCCGTGCCGTCATCCGGGGTCGCCACCGACGCTCGCAGCCGAGCGAGCCGCGGCCCGGCCAGGAGTCGTCGCAGCGGTTCCTGCACCGGCCGCAGCAGCAACGCGCGCATCGCCTCCTCGATGCTCGGGACGGCGCGATCGCCGAGCTCCGCCGCCAGCCGCCCGATCGGTCGCTGCGGGCTGTCCTGCAGCTCGCGAATCCCCGTGAAGACCCGACAGTCGTAGGCCCCAAGCTCGAGCCGGAGCCCGTGCTCGATCACCTCGCGACTGGCCCGAATCGTCTCGAGGCCGCTCCGTTCGTCCCGCAGGACGAGGTACCAGCCATCGTCAACGTGCAGGCCCAACCCGTCGCCGAGCATCCGGCGACGCGGAACCATCTCCCCGCCAGGCAGCCGCTCGGCGAACGTGACGGATTCGCGGATCCGCCCGGCGGCCGAGGCATAGCGGTTGTGGTAGACGATCAGCGACCGCTCCCCGCCGCTCCGGTTCGAGTAGGCGTAGACGTCCTCGTTCACGCTGCCGTCGTCCGTCTCGAAGTCGTACAGGAGGAACTCGGCCGCCTCGGCGAAGATCGCCCGGCGGTGCAGCAGAGGCACGATCTCGCGCTCATGGCGCTCGACGAGCCAGGGATCCGGCTGTTCGTCGCGGTACGCCCGGCGGTATTCCATGCCGTACTTCTCGGTGTAGCCCTCGATCTGGCCGTGGCCGATCATGGGCAGGCCGGGCATCGTCGCCAGCAGCGTGGCGATCCCGAAGTACTTGTCACCCCGCCCGAACTGGTCGACCGCGGTCCGTTCGTCGGGGTTGTTCATGAAGTTGACGTAGCGCTTGAGGATCTCGGGATCGAACTCGAGCGTGTTCTTCATGACCGTGCGGTACTCGGCGTTCAGCTCGTCGCGCAGCAGGTTCATGAAGGCGCTGTTGTAGACACGGTGCATGCCCAGCGTTCGGACGAAATAGCCCTCCATGAGCCAGAACGCTTCGGCCAGGAGCAGCGTGTCGGGGACCTCGGCCGCGACGCGATCGACGACCTCGCGCCAGAACTCGACCGGCATGCGGGCCTCGAATTCGG
The DNA here is from genome assembly GCA_963716375.1 of uncultured Chloroflexia bacterium. GTDB lineage: Bacteria > Chloroflexota > Limnocylindria > Limnocylindrales > CSP1-4 > VGPE01. Next base: position 1,839,851 of record OY970306.1, read on the forward strand.
CCTTGCGCATCGAATGCTCGGCGCGCGACGGGATGCCGCCGGCGTGGCCCGGCTCCGGGTACCACAGCCGCTCGATGTGGCGGCGCGCCAGCGTCATGGCAGCATCGAACCGGATCACGGGCGAGCGGCGTGCGACCCCGAGGATCGTCTGGATGACGGCCTCGCGAACCTCGGGCTTGAGATAGTCCAGCTGCGCCGTGTCGTTCCAGGGCATGCTCGTGCCGTCGTTGCCGTGGTAGAGGTACGTGACGGCGCCCGTCGCCCGATCGACCCGCTTGAACACGACGGCCGCGTCGCTGTTGTCGAAGTAGTGGTCCTCGAGGTAGATCGAGACGCGATCGTCGGGCGAGAGATCCGGCCCGTTGAACGTGTAGGCGGGATACGGCGGCTCGGGCAGCGTCATGAACCAGTCCGGGTGCTCCATGACCCAGCGCGAATCGATGCCCATGTGGTTGGGGACCATGTCCGACGCGATCCGGATGCCGCGCGCCCAGGCCCGCTCGCGCAGCCGGTTGTAGGCCTCCTCGCCGCCGAGATCGTCGGCGATCCGGTATTCGTCGAGCGAGTAGGCCGAGGCGACCGCCTCCGGGTTGCCGCGGAGCTGCTTGATCGTCTGCGAGGCGCGGCTGCGCTGCCACAGGCCGATCAGCCAGAGCCCGGTGAAGCCGAGACGGGCCAGGCGATCCAGCTCCTCGTCGGGAATCTCGTCCAGGCGGCCGATCTGGCGGCCGTGCTGCCGGCTCAGTTGGTCGAGCCAGACGTAGGTGCTCTTGGCGATGAGCACGATCCGCGGCATCCACTCGCGATCGGCGCTGAAGCGTTCGACCTCGACGTCGCCCTCACCGTCCCCGGCCCGGCCCGCGGCGGCGAACCGGTTGCCCGCGAGACCGAATGCCTCGGGGCCGCCGAGCGTGCCCGGGTGCAGCCGCTGCCAGAGCGCCTGCTCCTCCTCGGTCATGACGTCGAGGCCGATGATCAGCCGGTCGAGGAAGTCGCCCAGCACGGTCCCCCAGCGTTCCCGCAGGAAGCGGAGCTGGCCGGCCAGCGAATCGGGCGCCGCGATGGCCGGCGCGCGCAACAGCTCGATCAGCGTCTCGCCGTCCGGGCCGAACGGTCGCTCGCTGCCGAACCAGGCCCCCAGGCCGCCGATCACGCGTTCATACGCGGTCCCGGCCAGCACCTCGTCGTCGAACAGCTCGTCGGCGGGCCCGAACGCCGGGTTGGCGTTGGCCAGCCACAGCAGCAGCAGCTCTTCGAGGGCGATCTCGCGATTCCCGACGCCGTCCGTCGAGCCGGCAAGCCAGGTCGCAGCCGGAACCGAGGCCCGATAGCCGTCGGCCGTCGGGAAGGCCGCAACGAAGGCTTCGAGCGTCTCGGCCACCCGCTCCGCCCCGAGCCGCCGCTCAAGCGCCCCGAGCGCGTCGCTCATCGCGCGTGGATCGACCTGGTTGCGATACGCGGCCACGAGGCGATGGAGCGCTTCGTCGATGAGGCCCATCGCGTTGAGCTCGCCCGCCTGGACGATCCGTGGCGGGCCGTCGTCAGGTGGCCCGAGCTGGTTCATCCGGAGTGCCAGCCGGCGACAGGCCGCCAGGTTCTGCTGGGCGACGGTGCCGGTCAGCCGGAAGAGCGCCTCGTCGACGCCATAGCGCTCACGGGCATCGCGGGCGATGTGCAGCTCGAACGTCACGCCATCGCCATCAGGTCGCCAGCAGGTCGCGGATGCCGCGCAACGGGATCGGCAGCCAGTCAGGGCGATTGTTCAGCTCGTAGCCGAGCTCGTAGACGGCCTTTTCGAGGAGGAACGCGTCGAGCAGCCGCGCAAACTCGGCGTCGGTCTCCGGGACGAAGACGGCATCGGCGGCCGCGGCCCGATAGCCGCGCAGGAAGGATTCGGCCACGGCCGACGACCACCAGGCGAGCCAGGGCTCCAGCGCCGCGGCGTCCTGGCTCCTGACGTCCTGGCGGATCGACGGATCGAACAGCGCCCCCTGGGCCGCGTACTGGAACGACCGGATCATGCCCGCCACGTCCACGAGCGCCGAACGCTTGCGCCGCCGCTCCGAGAGGAGACGGGCGGGCTCGCCCTCGAAATCGATGATCACGACGTCGCGCCCCGTCCAGAGCACCTGGCCCGCGTGGTAGTCCCCGTGAACGCGGATCCGCTTGGCAGTGATCCGCTCACCGAGAAGGCTCTGGTAGCGATCCTCGATCCGGCTCTGCGCGGCGAGGATCTCGGCCGCGAGCGGGCGGGCGTCTTCCGGCAGCGTCCGCGCCGCCCGGCCGAGCATCGCGAACGTCTGGTGGAGCTGATTGCGGAGCGACTGGTACAGCGACCGCTGGTCCAGCGGCGTGAAGCCCTGCGGCGCAAACGCCGGATCGGCCGCGTCGCTCGCGAGCGCGACGTGGAGCTCGGCGGTTCGCGTGCCGACGAGACGGGCGGTATCGAGATACGGCTCGATCATCCGCCGCGCGAGCGGGCTGGCGTCGCGGGCGGCGCCCGCCAAGAGCCCGCGCGTCGAGGCATCGACCCGCGCCCGGGCGTTCGGGCTCGGCGATGGCCCGATCGAGGAAGCCCCGGAGCGCCTCCTGGGTGACGCTCCAGAGCGTGCCTTCGTTGGGCACGAACTGCTGGAGGATCCCCAACGCCGACGGCTCGGCCGATGGCTCGCCCGCGCCGCGGTAGGCCAGCCAGCCGGCTACCGCGGGCACGTTCGGAAAGTGGCGCTCGCTGAGAAAGCGCCCGATCTCGACGTCCGGGTTGAGGCCGTCCTCGAGCCGGCGGAACAGCTTGAGAATGAGGCGGTCGCCATAGACGATCGACGTGTTGCTCTGCTCGGCGCGGCTGAGCGTCGGGATCAGCGACTCGGATGCCGGGCCGCGAAGCGCGCGGTACTCGCGGGTCGGCGACGCGGCGATCTCGCCATGGCGGCCGCGGTACCGCCGGCGGGCGGCGACGGCATCCAGCACGGCCTCGGCGAAGGCCGGGTCCGCGGCCGCGTCGACGAGGACGCCGGCCGGGCGGCTGCCGGACGCGGTGAGGCGCGCGACGACGGCGCCCGGTTGTTCGCGCAGCAGGCGCGCCGCTTCCTCGCCCGCCAGGAACGTCAGCGGCATCGCGTAGAGCTCGGGATCGGCGTCGCGATAGGCGACCTCGACCAGGGCAACCGTGGCGGATCGGCCGTCCGCGGCGACGGGGACCGTGTCGCGGATCGTGGTCGAGGTGATCTCGTGGGCCTTGCCACGGAACCAGCGGCGGGCGGGCAGGTAGCCTGCCAGCACCTTCGAGAGCGGCCCGGCCGGGTCGCTGAACACGGCCTCCCAGGCTTCGCCCGCCCGGAGCAGCGGCGGCTCCGGGTCGGCGACCGGCTCGCCTCCGGCCCGCGGCGTGCGGAGCTGGAACCACTGGAACTCGTGGGGACCGAGCGTCAACGACGTAGGGCGACAGGCCGATCGTCGGGAACTCGACGTGCCCGAACATCTCGACCGGGACGAGCCCCGCGAACTCGGCGAGATCGAGCTCGGCCGGCTGGCCGAAGCGCGACAGGTTGGCCACGACGAGGATCTGCTCGTCGCCGTCGCGCCGGATGAAGGCCAGGATCTTGCGGTTGTCGGGCTGGATGAACTCGAGCGTGCCGCGCCCGAACGCCGGGTGCTCGCCGGCGCAGTGCGATGAGCCGCTTCATCCACCACAGCAGCGACTGCGGGTTGGCCTGCTGGACCTCGACGTTGACGGCCTCGTAGTGGTACTCCGGGTCCGTGATGACCGGGAAGTAGAGCGCCTGGCGATTCGCCTTGGAGAAGCCGGCATTGCGATCGCCGCTCCACTGCATCGGCGTCCGGACACCGTTGCGATCGTCGAGGTAGACGTTGTCGCCCATCCCGATCTCGTCGCCGTAGTAGAGGACCGGCGTCCCGGGCAGCGAGAAGAGCAGGCCGAACATCAGCTCGATGCGGCGGCGGTTGTTGCCGAGCAGCGGCGCCAGCCGGCGGCGGATGCCGACGTTGATCCGCATCTGCGGGTCGTCCGCGTAGACCCGGTACATGTAGTCCCGTTCCTCGTCGGTGACCATCTCGAGCGTCAGCTCGTCGTGGTTCCGCAGGAACACGGCCCACTGGTTGGTCGGGGGGATCGGCGGCGTCTGGGCCAGGATGTCGATGATCGGAAACCGATCCTCCATCCGCAGCGCCATGAACATCCGCGGCATGACCGGGAAGTGGAACGTCATGTGGCACTCGTCGCCGTCGCCGAAGTAGGCGACCGAATCCTCGGGCCACTGGTTGGCCTCGGCCAGCAGCATCCGGCCGGCGTAGCGCTCGTCGATCCGGGCCCGCAGGCGGCGCAGGAACTCGTGCGTCTCCGGCAGGTTCTCGCAGTTCGTGCCGTCGCGCTCGAACAGGTACGGGATCGCGTCGAGCCGAAGCCCGTCGACGCCCATCTCCAGCCAGAAATCCATCGCCTCGAAGATCGCCTGCTGGACCTGCGGGCTGTCGAAATTGAGGTCCGGCTGATGCGAGAAGAAGCGGTGCCAGTAGTAGGCGTTGGCGATCGGGTCCCAGGCCCAGTTCGACGTTTCGGTGTCCGTGAAGATGATCCGCGCGTCGGCGTACTTCGTCGGATCGTCGCTCCAGACGTACCAGTCGCGGGCCGCACTCCCCTTCGGCGCGCGCCGGGCGCGCTGGAACCAGGGGTGCTGATCCGAGGTGTGGTTGCAGACAAGCTCCGTGATGACCCGCAGGCCGCGCGCATGGGCTTCGCGAATGAGCGTCCGGACGTCGCGCAGCGTGCCGTAGTCCGGGTTCACCTTCGTGTAGTCGGCGATGTCGTAGCCGTCGTCCCGCAGCGGCGATGGGTAGAACGGCAGGATCCAGATGGCGGTGACGCCGAGATCGGCGAGGTAATCGAGCTTGCTCGTCAGGCCCCGGAAGTCGCCGACGCCGTCGCCGTTGCTGTCGAAGAAGGCCCGGACGTGGACCTCGTAGATGATCGCGTCCTTGTACCAGAGGGGGTCCGCGGCAGGTTCATCGGCCCCGGCCTCGGCCGTGGCGGCGCCGCGGGCGCCTCGGTCCGTCGTCATCGCGTCGCGCCGCCGGCGCCGGCCGGGACGAGGATCAGCGCCGGGCTGACCGCCGGATCGATCTCGACGAACTGGCCGCGCCGCCAGTCCATCCGCTCGCCGCTCACGAGGTCAAGAGCGTTCAGCACGTCGTCGCCTCCGAGGCCGAATGCGCCAAGGTCGAGGTCCAGCGTGCCGGCCTGCCGGTCGCGTGGATCGAGGGACACCACGACGAGGACCGCGTCGGTTCCGTCGTGCTTGCTGTAGGCGAGCAGCCGGTCGTTGGTGATCGGGTGGAACCGGATGCCGTCCGTGCGCTGCAGCGCCGGGTGGTCGCGCCGCGCGCGATTCACGATGGCGATCAGGCCCCGGAGGCTGTTCGGATCGTCGAGATCCCACGTCCGCTGCTGGTATTTCTCCGAATCAAGGTACTCCTCGCTGCCGGGCTCGCGCGCCGTGTTCACGCCGAGCTCGAAGACGGGCCCGTAGATGCCGTAGTTCGAGCTGAGCGTCGCCGCCAGCACGAATCGCGCCGCCGCCATCGGCCGGCCGCCGTCCTGGAGGTCGGCATGGAGGATGTCCGGCGTGTTCGGCCAGAAGTTCGGCCGGAAGAACTCGCGGACCTCGGTCGTCGTCAGCTCGGTCACGTACTCGGCCAGTTCGCGGGCCGAGTTGCGCCACGTGAAATACGTGTACGACTGGCTGAAGCCGACCTTGGCGAGGCGATACATCGGCTTGGGACGGGTGAAGGCCTCGGCCAGGAACAGGGCCTCGGGATGGTCGCGTTTGAGCGTGGCGATGCACCACTCCCAGAACGGGAATGCCTTGGTGTGCGGGTTGTCCACGCGGAAGATCGTGACGCCCTGCTCGAGCCAGAACCGGAAGACGTCGGCGAGTGCGTTCCAGAGGCCGCGCCAGTCGCTCGATTCGAAGTCGAACGGATAGATGTCCTGGTATCTCTTGGGCGGGTTCTCGGCGTACTGGATCGTCCCGTCCGGACGCGACCGGAACCACGCCGGGTGCTCCCGGACCCACGGGTGGTCCGGTGACGCCTGGAAGGCGATGTCGAGGGCGATGTCGATCCCGCGTCCGGCCGCCGCCGCGACGAGGGCCCGGAAGTCCGTGAGCGTGCCGAGCTCCGCGTGGACGGCCGTGTGGCCGCCATCCGCCGCGCCGATCGCCCACGGCACGCCGGGGTCGCCGGGGCCCGCTGTTTCGACGTTGTTCGGCCCCTTGCGGAATGTCCGGCCGATCGGATGGATCGGTGGCAGGTAGAGGACGTCGAAGCCGAGTTCCGCGACGTAGTCGAGCCGGGCAATGACGTCGCGGAACGTGCCGTGGCGCGCGGGATCGGGCGAGGTGGAGCGCGGGAACAGCTCGTACCAGGCGGAGAAGCGCGCCCGGATCGGGTCGACGACCACCTCGTGGATCGGCTCGTACCGACGTGGCGTACCGCCGATCGGGGTGGCGATTGGCGGCGCCGACGGCGGCCTCGTCGAGCGCGATGGCCGTCGTGGCTGCCGGCGTCGCGGGTCCTGCCGCGGCCTGGCGAAGCGCGCGGGCCCAGGCGGACACGACCACGGCGTCCGCCGTGGCCCCGGCAGCTGCCGCCCGCTCCGCCGCGTCGTCGACGAGTCCGGCGCCGATGAGCAGATCCACGGAGACGTCCTGGCCGGCGTCGAGCCGTTTGCGCAGATCGCGGTGCCAGGAGCTGAACCGGTCCGCCCATGCCTCGATCGTGTACTGGTGGCGCCCGAGACGGTCCACGCTGAACTCGGCCAACCAGCGGTCGTTGTCCGGGCCGTTCATCTCGACCTCGGTCCAGTCCGCGTCCGTCGCGTGCCGGTGGAGTAGTCGCACCGCGACCACGTCGTGCCCGTCGGCGAAGGCGTCGACCTCGACGCGAACCAGGTCACCCACGATGCGCTTGATCGGGAACCGGCCGGCGTCCACGCTCGGACGCAGGTGCTCGATGACGGCGCGGCGACGGCCTTCGTCCAGCGGCGGCTCGACGGCCACGGCCGTACCGGCGACCACCGCCGGCGCGTCCGGCGAATCGTCCGCCTGGCGCATGCCGATGCGCACGCTCACGTCTCCCGGCACGCTGCCTCCATGCTCCCCGCCGGCCGACTGGGTTCGATCATGCCCGGGGCCTCCCCGACGCTATGGGACACCGCGCCCGGTGTCAATCGCCCGGCGCGCGGGACTGGCAGCCGAGGCGGGGCGAGGCTCTGGGGGAACGTCGCCGAGGTGGTTGTCACGCGGCTGTTGCGGATCGATCGCGTCGCCGTTGCCGGCAGTCGCGCCCGAGCCGCCTACGATGGACGCGTCGGACGTCGAGAAGGATGGAGGGCGCATGCCGATCCTGGCCGGGTCGCCGTACCCGTTGGGCGCGACCTGGGACGGGTCCGGAGTGAACTTCGCGCTCTTCTCCGAGCATGCGAGCGGCGTGGACCTCTGCCTGTTCGGGGCGCGTGGTTCCCGGGAGACCGAACGGATCGCCCTGCCCGAGTACACCGACCACGTCTGGCACGGGTATGTGCCGGGGTTGCGACCCGGCCAGCGCTACGGCTTCCGGGTCCAGGGGCCGTGGGACCCGGCCGCCGGGCATCGCTTCAATCCCGCCAAGCTGCTGCTCGACCCGTACGCCCGCGCGCTCGACGGTCCGCTCCACTGGGCCGATTCGGTGTTCGGCTACCGGGTGGGCCCGAATCCGGACGCGGACCTCGTGCTGGACCGGCGCGACGATGCGGCCCGGATGCCGCGATCGATCGTCGTCGACGACGCGTTCGACTGGGCCGGCGATCGGCAGCTGCGCGTCCCGTGGCACGAGACGGTCATCTACGAGGCCCACGTCAGGGGCCTGACGATGCGCCACCCGGACGTCCCGGCGAACCTGCGCGGCACGTACCTCGGCCTCGCCTCGCCACCCGTCATCGAGCACCTGACGACGCTCGGCATCACGGCCGTCGAGCTGATGCCCGTGCACCAGTTCATCGCCGATCGGCACCTCGTCGAGCGGGGCCTCACGAACTACTGGGGCTACAACTCGATCGCGTTCTTCGCGCCCGACAGCCGCTATGCCCGACCCGGTCCCGGCATCGCCCGCGGCGAGCAGGTCCGCGAGTTCAAGACGATGGTCAAGGGCCTCCACGCAGCCGGCCTCGAGGTGATCCTCGACGTCGTCTACAACCACACGGCCGAGGGCAACCAGCTCGGCCCGACGCTGAGCTTCCGGGGCATCGACAACGCGGCCTACTACCGTCTGCTCGCGGACAACCGGCGTTACCACATGGACTACACGGGCACGGGCAACACGCTCAACGTGATGCACCCGCGCAGCCTCCAGCTGATCATGGACAGCCTGCGCTACTGGGTCCTCGAGATGCACGTCGACGGCTTCCGCTTCGACCTCGCCAGCGCCCTCGCCCGCGAGCTCCACGACGTCGACCGCCTCGGCTCCTTCTTCGACATCATCCAGCAGGATCCGGTCCTCTCGACCGTCAAGCTGATCGCCGAGCCGTGGGACATCGGCGAAGGCGGCTACCAGGTCGGCAACTTCCCGCCGCTCTGGTCCGAGTGGAACGGCAAGTACCGCGACACCGTCCGCGACTTCTGGCGCGGCGAGGACGCGACGCTCGCTGAATTCGGGTATCGCCTGACCGGCAGCTCCGACCTGTACGAGGATGGCGGCCGACGGCCGCGGGCGAGCATCAACTTCGTGACGGCCCACGATGGCTTCACGCTCAGCGATCTCGTCTCGTACAACGACCGGCACAACGAGGCGAATGGCGAGGACAATCGGGACGGCGAGAGCTACAACCGCTCCTGGAACTGCGGCGCCGAGGGCCCGACGGACGATCCCGCCATCCTCGAGCTCCGCGCCCGCCAGCGGCGCAACCTGCTGGCGACGCTGTTCCTCTCACAGGGCGTGCCGATGCTCCTCGGCGGCGACGAGATCGGTCGGACGCAGGACGGCAACAACAACGCCTACTGCCAGGACAACGAGCTCTCGTGGCTCGATTGGGAGGGCGCCGATTGGACGTTCCTGGACTTCGCCCGGCGGGTGATCGCGCTGTACCGGAGTCACGGGGTCTTTCGCCGCCGCGGCTGGTTCCAGGGCCGGCCGATTCGCGGGGAACGCGTCAGCGACATCGGCTGGTTCACGCCCGACGGCGAGGAGATGACCTCCGAATCCTGGGCGGCCGGTTTCGCGAAATCGCTCGGAGTCTTCCTGAACGGGCGCGGCCTGACCGACCGGGGCGAGGCCGGCGAGACGGAGATCGACGACAGCTTCTACCTGCTGTTCAACGCCCATTTCGAGCCGCTCGAGTTCTCGCTGCCGCGGCGCGACTGGGGCCGGCGCTGGGTCACGGAGATCGACACGGCTCAGGCCGTCGCGGAGACCGAGGCGCCGACATTCAGCGCCGGGGATCGGGTGCCGGCCGAGGCTCGGTCACTGGTGGTCCTCCGCCGGGTGGGGTGATCGGCCGGCCGGCCGTAACTGCGACCGACGGCGCCCGAAATCAGTTTCGGTCGGCAGTTGGACCGAAGAGCAGCGACAACCACGATTCGAGGGGTGAGGGCGTTGCCTCCGGCGCGCCAATTCGCACGGCCGCCGACCCGGGGGCGTCGGAAGGCAGCGGCGACGCGTCAGGCGACAGGCTGAACGGCCGTTCCTTCGAGCCACCGAGGCCATAGGCCCGCGCCTCGAACGCGACGAACGGTTCCGTCTGGATGAACGTCCGCTCTCGGTCGAGCGCAGCGACCTGGGCGGCGAGGACCGTGTTCTCGCGCCGCATCTGGTCGGCTCTCGTCTGCGCGGCGGCCGCGTCACCGACCTGGCGGGCGAAGATGACGACGACCCAGGCCGTGATCAGGACGCCGAACGCGAACCCCACACGACGACGGCTGAAGCCGGCGATCGGCAGGGCCTCGAGCGATGGTTCGCCGGAGGCCGGGGGCGCCGACGGTGTCGGCCCGGGAGCCCGTTGCGAACGCTTCGGGGTTGCGTCCGCCGACGGCGCCGGGACGGTCGGTTCGTCCGTCTCGGAGGGCGGCCGGGGCGGGGATGTCCGGCGGCGAATCATTGTCGCGAAGGGTAGCTGGCGGCAGCTGACGTGTCAAACAACTCCCGCTCGTGCCACACGAGCTGTCACACGAGTCGCGGAGCCTGCTGCTAGACTCCGCCCAATTCGATCAGGCGTTCTAAATGGAGCTGCCATGCGCCACTACGCACCGGCCTCCGTGGAGGCTGTCCTCGCCGAGCTGCTCGAGGAGCCGTCCCTGGCTCGGGGCGTCGTCCATCACGAAGTCATCCCGGCCCGCACGGCGGATCTCGCCGCCCTCCCCGATTGGCTCGATCCCGGCATCCGGGCCGGGCTCGCGAGCCGGGGAATCGACCACCTGTACCGCCACCAGGCGGAGGCCGTGGAGCTCGTCCGGGCCGGACATGATGTCGTTGTCGTCACCCCCACGGCGTCGGGCAAGACACTCTGCTACGCCCTGCCGATCCTGCAGGCGCTGGCGGATGATCCGTCCGCCCGAGCTCTCCTGCTCTTCCCCACGAAGGCGCTCGGCCAGGACCAGGTAGCGGAGTTCGGGGCGCTCGCCACGGCCTCCGGGCTCGGCGTCACCGCTGCCACGTATGACGGAGATACCCCGGCCCCCGTGCGCAACGCGATCCGGACGGCCGGCCAGATCGTGGTCAGCAACCCCGACATGCTCCATTCGGGGATCCTGCCGCACCATACGAAGTGGTTCCAGCTCTTCGAACAGCTGCGGATCATCGTCATCGACGAGCTGCACACCTATCGGGGCATCTTCGGCAGCCACGTCGCGAATGTCCTGCGCCGGCTGCTCCGGCTGTGCGCGCACTACGGCTCGAAGCCGGTGATCGTCTGTTGCTCCGCGACCATCGGCAACCCCGCAGATCTCGCGGCCACGCTGACCGGCCGGCCCGCCCGGCTCGTGAACCGCAACGGCGCGCCGTCCGGCGAGCGTCACGTGCTCCTCGTGGATCCGCCGGTCCTGGATCCGGCCAGCGGCGCGCGCGGTTCGGCGCTCACGCTCGCCAACCGCTGGGCGCTGCCCTTCCTTCGGGCCGGCCGCCAGACGGTCGTGTTCGGCCGCTCCCGGACGTCGGTCGAGCTGCTCCTGACAGGCCTCCGGGAGGCGTTGCGCGAGGGTCATGGTCCCCGGACGCTGATCCGCGGCTATCGCGGCGGCTACCTGCCGACGGAACGGCGGTCCATCGAACGCGGGCTGCGCGATGGCGAGCTGCTCGGCGTGGTGAGCACGAACGCGCTCGAGTTGGGGGTGGATATCGGCCGCCTCGATGTCTCCGTCCTGGCCGGGTACCCGGGCTCGATCGCTGCGACCTGGCAGCAGATGGGCCGGGCCGGGCGACGCCAGGGCGTCAGCGTCTCGGTCCTCGTCGCCAGTGGCGCGCCGGTCGACCAGTACGTCATCCACCACCCGGAATTCCTCCTCGCGGGCTCCCCGGAGGAGGCGCGTCTCGACCCCGATAACCTCCATGTCCTGCTGGCCCATCTGCGGGCGGCCGTCTTCGAGCTGCCGTTCGAACCGGGCGAACCGTTCGGACCGGCGCCGGCGGACGACCTGCTGGCGTTCCTCGCCGAGGAGGGCCACGTCCGCCAGGCGGGCGACGGCCGCTGGTACTGGTCGAGCGAAAACTTCCCGGCGTCGGCCGTGTCCCTGCGGACCGCCGCCCAGGAGAACGTCGTGATCATCGACACGACCCCGGACCGCCCCCGGGTCATCGGCGAAGTCGATCTGTTCGCGGCCCAGACGCTCGTCCACGAGAACGCCATCTATCTCCATGAATTGGCCCAGTTCCATGTCGATCGGCTGGATTGGGACGAGCGCAAGGCGTACGTCCGCCGCGTCGACGTGGACCACTACACGGAGGCGGATCGCGCGGTCACCCTCAAGCCGCTCGACGTGTTCGCGGAGGAGCCGGCCACCGGCGGATCGCGCGTCCACGGCGAGGTGATGGTCGCGAGTCTCGCCACCATCTACAAGAAGCTCAAGTTCGTCACCAACGAGAACCTCGGCTGGGGCCGCATCCACCTGCCGGAGATCGAGCTCCAGACCACGGCCTACTGGCTGACTGCGCGCGACCTCGGTGCGTGGAATCGGAGGGACCTCGATCTTGGGCTGCTCGGCGCAGGTCGGGCGATCCAGACGATCGCGAGCGTCCTGCTGATGGTCGATCCCCGCGACCTCGGACTCGTCTCGCAGGTGCGCTCGCCGCACCAGGAGGCGCCGACGATCTACCTGTACGAATCGGTGCCGGGCGGCGTCGGCCTGTCCGAGCGGCTCTGGCAGCGTCACGACGAGTTGCTCGACGGGGCGGCCGCGCTGATCCGCAACTGCGGCTGCGAGGGCGGCTGTCCGTCCTGCACGGGTCCGCGGCTCGAACCGGAGATCGACGTGCGGGCGCTCGCCCTGCGGCTGCTGGGCCACCTCGGCGCCGGCCGGCCACTGCCGCTTGGCTGCGAGCACGCCGTGAGCGATGCCGCTCTCCTCCAGCGACGGCTTGCCTCGCTGCGGCACCAGCGAGGTGCGGCGGCCCCCTCGGCGGGGGTGCGACCGGCGGACCGACTCCAGGTCGCGGCCGGCGGGCGGGTCGGACAGCCCTCGCGGGAGCTTGCGGATCGGCTGGCCAGCGCGATCGACGGCCAGGTTGTGGCGGGACCGCTCGGCAGCTACGTCCTTCGCGACGTGGCAGCGGTCGAGATCCCGATCGACCGGTGGCGCCTGTCCCTGCTGCCGGGCCAGCCGCCACCGGACGTGCCGCTCATCTGCCTGGATACCGAGACGACCGGGCTGGCGACCGCTGCCGGCACGCTTGCGTTCCTGGTCGGGGTCGGCTGGTGGGACGGCCGGCGCTTCTGCCAGCGGCAGTTGCTCCTGCCGGACCACGCTGACGAACCGGCGTGGCTGGCGGCACTCGCGGCGGTGATACCGGCCGCAGGCTGGCTCGTGACCTACAACGGTCGGACCTTCGATTGGCCACTCCTCGTGGCCCGGTTTCGCATGGCGCGTCGCGGACCACCGCCGACGGCCGGTCACCTCGACCTCCTGCCGATCGTCCGGCGGCTGTTTCGCCATCGCCTCGCGGACGCGCGACTGCGCAGCGCAGAGGAGGGACTGCTCGGTCTCCACCGGACGGATGACGTCGAGGGCTGGGAGATTCCCGGGCGATACCTCTCGTTCCTGCGAGGCGGATCCGCGGACGTCCTCCTCGACGTCGTTCGCCACAACGAACTCGACGTGCGGTCGATGGCGCAGCTGCTCGCCCATCTAGACGAACAACTGGCGGACCCCGAGCGCCGGGTGAACGCGCCTGCCGGCGACCTCGTCGGCCTGGCGCGGTCGTTCGGACGGGAGCGCCGCCACGCCGAGGCGCTGACGTGCCTCGAGCAGGCGCTGGCCGCGCGGTCGTGGGCTGGAGGCCCGGTGGCGGCCGGCCCGCCCGCGCTGCCAGCCCGAGAACCCGCCGCGTCACGGGCGGGCTGGTGGCCGGGCGGGCTCGCGCGAATCACGGCGCCGGCTGCGGCGTTCGATCGCGACCGGATCCTCGCCGAGCGGGCGAGGCTGCTGCGGCGCACGGGCCGGGTCACGGATGCGACCGCGGCATGGCGGGAGCTCGCCCATGGCGGCAGCCGGCTGGCGGGCGTGGCGTGGGTCGAGATCGCCAAGATCGCGGAACACCAGCTGCGCGATCCGGCGGGTGCGCTCCTGGCGGTCGGGTCGGCGGAGGGGCTGGCCGATCGATCGCGTCAGCTCGGCCGGCCGCTGCCCGCGCTGGAGGCGGATCTCGTTCGCCGTCGCCGGCGGCTCAGCCGCCGGGTTGCGGCCCGATCGTCAGCGGGCGGAGTCCGCGGCACGCCCGGCGTCGGCGTCGCGGCCGCCGTCGGCGCCGCGGCCGGAGTCGGCGTCAGTGCCACGGCCGGAGTCGGTGCCACGGTCGGCGTCGGCGCCTCGGCCGGATTGCCCGGCCAGGCCCTCGGCCATGCGCTGGCGAACGGCTGACCGCTCGGGCACGCCCGGCAGGCCGACATGCTCCAGCACGAGCGAGGCAACCGAGGCCGCGAGGAGCAGGTCGAACCCCTGGTCGATGCGTCCGCCGATGAGACGCGGCTGGGCCCGGGCCGCCAGCAGGGCTGCGAGGAAGCTGTCGCCGGCCCCGGTCGGGTCGAGCGATCGGCCGGCCGGCACCGGCGGGTACTGGCGCAGGTTCGTCGGCCCGTCGACTCCCGCCTCCATCACGAGGCCGCCGCGGCGACCCTGGGTCAGCACGAGCGTCGCGCCCGGGCTCAGGCACGAGCACAGCGCGTCGAGGGTCATCGCCCGATCGACGTCGTCCCGACTCACGCCGACCAGTCCGGCCCGGCGGACGATCGGCGTCGGGGCTGGCCGGTCGAGCCGGACCCGCTGCCCGGCTTCGAGGTCACGCAGCAGGCCCTGCCAGCCCACGGCCACGAGGGCGCCGCCGGTCATCGCGCCGGCCCAGTCCTCGGCCAGCTCGGCGGCGACGGGCGCCAGGATCCAGGCGGCCGCCGGCCGCCAGGCTGCCGGGAGTGCGCGGACGGGCACCGGATCGGACGCCTGCAGGCAGGTCTGGATGCGGCCATGGCTGGTCTCGACGTTCTCGAAGACAGGTCCGCTGCCCAGTGGCGCGATCACGACCTCGACACCTGCCGCTCGCAGCAGATCCAGCTCGTGGGCGGCCGCCGTCTCCTCGTCCGCGCCGATCAACGCCGCGGTGCGGAGCCCGAGTCGAGCCGTCGTGAGCGCGCTGTACACGACCGGCCCGCCGAGGCGCCAGCCGCGCGGATCATCGGCCGCAACGTCGCGGCAGGCGGCGCCGACGACCACGATCTGGGGCTCCGCGGCTGGTCCTCGCTCCGGTTCGGTCATGCGCCTCTCCCCCGCCCACAACAGCCGGACCCCGGGAGGCCACGGCAAGACCCGCGCGTATACTGGCAGGCCCGAACGACGGAGGGCGCGCACCGCTCGAGTCGCGAGGCCCGGACGAGGAGGAATCGCTCGTGTACTTCTACGAACTTCACGAAGGCGACGACGAATTCTTTTCCGACGTGCTCCTCGCCCGCGAGACCGAGATGGAGGCGGACGTCTTCTTCGACATCGTCCAGACGGTGCGCCGGCACGTGCAGGACTCGTTCGACCAGGACACCCTCATCGAGGCCATCGCCGAAGAGTTGGAGCGTGAATACGACTTCATTTTCATCGGCGACGATCGCCTGACCGCGGCCGTGAACGTCTCAACCGTCGAAGCGGACAACTTCATCGCCGAGCTCGGCCCGGTCGAAGAGGACGCCACTGAGCCAGAGGATGGCGACGACGAGGACGCCGACGCCGAGAGTGGCCAATCTCGACGATGCCGACTTCCGGGCGCTGTACGTCGATCTCGACGTCAACCCGGACCTCCGCACGCACTGACGGCGCGGCCACAGGCGACAGCGTCGGCCACGGGGCCCAGCACCTGCCGGACTCCCGGGCCGAGATGGACCCCGCGCCGGACGCACGCGCCGCCACGACCCGCCCGCCGTGGCACTGCGGGAGCTACTTGCTGAAGAGGATCTCCATCACGTCGCCATCGTTGACGTGGTAGGTCCGCCCTTCTGACCGGAGCCGGCCGGCCTTGCGAGCCTCGGCCATCGAGCCGTACTTGAGCAGATCCTCGTAGGCGACGACCTCGGCCCGGATGAAACCCCGCGCGAGGTCGCTGTGAATCGCGCCGGCGGCATCCACCGCGGTCGAGGTCGACGGAACCGGCCACGCTCGACACTCGTCGGGACCTGCCGTCAGGAAGCTGATCAGGCCGAGCAGCCGGTAGCTCAGGTGAATCACGCGATCGAGGCCCGATTCACGGATGCCCAACTCCTCCATGAAGACGGCGGCCTCGTCCGGCTCCAGCTCTCCGAGTTCCATCTCGATCTTCGCCGACAGCGCCTCGACGAGGCTGTGCCGGTGGCCGTAGCGCGTACCGACGTCGGCGACGAGCGCCGGCGCCTCGGCCAGCTCGCGCTCACCGACGTTGAGCAGGATCAGGACCGGCTTCTGGGTCAGGAACCGGAAGCCGCGCAGCGCCTTCTCCTCCTCGGGTTCGAGCGGCGTGTCCCGGATCGGTGTCCCGGCTTCCAGCGATTCGTGGAGCCGGGCGAGGATCACGAGCTCACGTTCGTTCGACTCCCGCTCCGCGGGCGTTCCGTGCCGGCCGGTTGCCCGCAATCGCTCGAGGCGGCGCTCCGCGACCGCGAGATCGGCCAGCATGAACTCGACGTCGAGCCGTTCGATGTCGCGCCACGGATCGACCGGCCCGTCGGGATGCGGCACGGCGGGATCCTGGAAGGCCCGCACGACGTGGAGCAGCGCGTCGGAATCGCGCAGGCGGGCGAGGTGTTCGGCCGGCAGCTCTTCCGCGCCGATGCGGCCTTCACTCGAGGCCGGCGGCGCGGGCAGGTCGACATAGGTCACGTCGGCCTGGACGATCTTCTTGGGCTTGAAGATCTCGGCCAGCCGAATCAGGCGCTCGTCCGGGACCTTGACGACGCCGACGTTGAGCTGCAACCCGCCGAACCCTCCCGTCTCGGCATGGCCCCGGGTCAGCGTGTTGAAGACGGTGGTCTTGCCGGCGGACGCAAGTCCGACGATGGCGATCTGCATGCTGGGTGATACCTCGGTCGCGGATTCGGCCGCTACGGGCGGGACTCAGTACCCGACGGCGGGATCGACGACGTTGTGGAGCGGCTGGCCGGCCGCGAAACGGACGAGATTCTCGGCGAAGAGCTCGATGCTCGAATCCAGGACGCGACCGCTCGACCACGAGGTGTGCGGCGTGACGATCACGTTCGGCTGATCGTAGAACGGCGAGCTCGCCGGGAGCGGTTCCTCCCGGAACGTGTCGAGGACGGCGCCGCCCAACGGCCCATCGCGCAGCGCCCGCAGCAGGGCCCGCTCGTCGATCAGGCCGCCCCGGGCGACATTGATGAGCCAGGCCCCCGGCTTGAACTGGGCGAGCGTGGCGTCGTTGATCAGGTTGGCCGTCTCCGGCGTCAGCGGAATCGCGAGCACCACAAAGTCCGCGTCGCGGAGCAGGTCGGACAGTCGTTCGGGCCCGCCCAAGGTCCTGATACCGACACCACGGGACGGACGCAGGAGCGGCGCCTCGCCATCCGGCACCGCCGCGTTCGCCGTGGCGCCTGCCGGCCACGTCGGCATCTCGCCTCCGGGAGCGTGGCGTCGCGTGGCCACGACGCGACAGCCGAACCCCGCGGCCAAATCGCCGACCGCCCGGCCGATGCTGCCCAGGCCGACGATCCCGACCGTGAGATCCCGCAACTCGACGCCCTCGAGCGGCTGCCACGTCCGCTCCCGCTGGAGCTCGAGCAGCTGCGGCAGCCGACGGGAGACGGCCAGGATCATGGTCATCACGTACTCGGCGATCGGGCGGCTGAACACACCCCGCGCGTTCGTGATCACGATGCCGCGTGCCACGGTGGCCGGCGTCAGCACCCGCTCGACCCCGGCCGTGGCGGAATGGACCCAGGCGAGCCGCGGCGCGCGGGCGAGGATTCGCTCGTACGCCTCCGTCGAGAGCCAGCCTCGCAGCAGGACCTCGACGTCGTCGAGCGGGCCGTCGGCCAGGCCTTCGCGCGAGACCATGACGATTCGTGAGCCCGGCGACGCCTGGCGGATTCGCTCCAGGTCCTGCGGTCTGTAGCGCGCCGACAGGATCGGGCCGAGCGCGATGGCGGCGGGGACGCCGCGCGTGGTCTTGGGTCCCGGTGCGGCCACGGTCAGGCGGGATTCGCCGGGTCGCCCCGTGCGATCGCCGGTCCGGATCCATCGCCCTGCGCATCGGCCTGCCCGTCGAAGACGCGCGCGATCCAGCGCGCCGGCACTTCGATCTCGCCCTCCCGCGGCAGCGTCTCGGGGCCATCCCACAACCGGCGCAGCGCAGCCGGGCCGCGCGCGGAGGCGATCGCGGAGACGAACCGCTCGCCGTTGCGGTATTGCTCCATCTTCAGGTCCATCCCGGTCAGTCGCATGATCGCCCGCTCGGTGACGCTGCGACGTTCCCGCCGCTCGTGGAATCGGGCGCTGATCCGGGCGACGTCCGGGACGAGCTCGCGGCCGACCTCGTCCATGATGTAGTCGCTGAAGCCCTCGAGCAGGCTCATCACGGCCTGGGTCTCGCGGAAGAGCCGCCGCTGCTCCTCGCCCATCAAGCGTTCCATCCAGTGCCCGCCGCCGGCATCGCCGCGCAGCGCCCGACCGAGACCACGCAGCGCGTCGCGGCTCAACCGTGACGCATCCTGGGAGAACGCCGAGAGCTGCCGATCGAGCCGGCTCGCGAGGTACGGCCGCAACCACGGGTGAGCTTCGAACTCGAAGGCGTGGGTCGTCTCGTGGAGGGCGATCCACGTCCTGAACGGTCCGAGCGGCAGGTCCAGGGTGAGTGCCGTCTGGCGGATGTTCTCCTCGACGAACAGGAGTCGGCCGGGCGTCGCCTCGGCCGAGAGCAGGGCCAGGTCGTACTGGCCGAGCACGCGCTGGCCCATGAAGCCCAGCATGTAGCCGAACTGGCGGGTCGTGACGAACCGATTGGCGAGGGCCATCGACGCCTTCCCGAGGCCGCCGCCGACCGGGATGATCTGATCGATGAGGTCGACTTCGAGGCGCCCGATGAGGCTCGCGAAGGTCGAGATGTTGGCCTCGACCCAGCCCGCTCGATCCACGACCCCGGCGCGCTCCACCACCCCGGGCAACTCGGTCCCGAGTGCCGCCGACAGCGCCGGCACGATCCGGGCCATGGCCGCTTCGTAGGCCGGCGCGCTCGCGGCAAGTTCCGAGGGCGGCAGCGTGCCCTTGGCCCGCCGCAGGCGCTCGATGGCGATCGCTTCGGCCTGGGGCCAGTCGACGAGGCCGCGACGGGCGATCCGCTCGGCGCGCCGGCCGAGGACCGTGGCCGCTGCGCCCAGCGCAGATCCGACGAGGAAGCCGGCCTGCCAGACGCGCTGGTCGCGATTCGAGCCATTGCCGTTCCGGTTCGTCACCGCGCCGTCACTCCGAGCTCGATTCCGGCGACCGCCGCGAACTCGTCGCCGAAGAGCTTCTCCGCGAGGACGCGGAACGCGGCCACGTCGCCGGTCGTGAACTGGACATGGACGGCCGGGCCGGCGGAACCCTGGGGCAGGTCGTGGCCGTCGCGACCGGGATCGGCCGCGGTGCCGCGCGTCGACCCGGGCGCCTCGAGGCCGTTGACGGACAGCAGCTCCGCGAGCGCCGAGGCCGTGGCGGCCGCCGAATCGACGACGGCGACCCGCTCCCCGACCGCGGCCTGGATCAGCGGCCGCAGCAGCGGGTAGTGGGTGCAGCCGAGCAGCAGCGTGTCGATGCGCGCCGAGGGCGGCAACGGGTTGATGAATTCGCCGGCGGAGTCGCGCTCACCGAGGAGCGGCGCAAGGGCGTCCCGCACCGCGGCCTCGGCGATCGGCCCGCTCAGGGTCCCGGCCTCCACGAGCGGCACGAGCGCCGGCGTGGCGTGCTCGTAGATCTCGAGCGCCGGGTTCTCGTCCTTGATCGCCTCGAAGTAGGCGTGGGACCGGACCGTCGCCGGCGTCGCGATCACGCCGACTCGCCGGCTCCGGGTGGCGAGCGCCACGGCCGCGGCACCGGGCCGGATCACGCCGAGGACCGGCCGGTCGTACCGGCGGCGGAGCTCGGTGAGCGCCACGGCCGTCGACGTGTTGCAGGCGACGACGATCGCCTTGACATCGTGCTCCATGAGCGCGTCGAGCGACTGGCGGCTGAACGCCCGGACTTCGTCGTCGGATCGGGTCCCGTACGGTGCCCGGGCGTTGTCGCCGAGGTAGACCGTCGATTCGGCCGGCAGGCGCCGCAGGATCTCCCGCAGGACGGTGAGGCCGCCGACCCCCGAATCGAACACGCCGATCGGGCGCTGGTCCGACACGCCTAGCGCCGGCCGATCGATTGCGCCTGGCGGACCCCGGCGATGGAGGCGGCCATCCGGGCCATGTCGAGGCTGACCGGCGCATTCGGGTTGGCGAGCACGAACGGCACGCCCTCGTTGTTGCTCTGGACGACGAGCAGGCCGTCCGACATGAGCGTGTACTCAGGCGCCCGACCGAGCGACCGGCCCAACTCGACCGGCGACATCCCGCCGGGGCTGTCCGAGCGGTTCACGAGGTAGGCGATCTTCGACGCGGGGTAGCCGATCGCCCGGAACGTCTCGCCCACGGCCAGCGTGTTGCGGATCGTGGTCGAGTCGTAGGTCACGATCTGGAGGATCAGCTCGGCGGCGTCGAGGAACGCGAGCGTGATGTCCGACAGCGCGGACGGCATGTCCACGACGACGACCTGGTAGACGCGCCGCAGCATCGAGATGCACTTGTCGACATCGCGAACCGTGACCATCTCCGCCATCTCGACCCGCGGCGGCGCCAGCAGGATGTCGATCCCCGACGGATCGCGCCACAACACGTCGCGCAGGTCCGATTCCTGGATCCTGTCGGTCGGCAGGTCGAGGATCGATGGGGCGTCGACCGGGACCTTGAGCAGCGCCCGGAGGTCGCCGAACTGGAGGCTGCCGTCGATGAGCACGGTCCGCTGATCGAGCTGGCCGATCGACACGGCAAGGTTGAATGCCACCGTCGTCTTGCCAACGCCGCCTTTCGGGGCGAACACCGCGATGAGCCTGCCGGCCTTGTTCTCGTCGCTCTCGTGGAACGTGGTGTGGACGGCCTGGATCTTGTTCATCAGGTCGAAGCCGGAGAACGGCATCGACAGGACCCCGTGGATCCCCCGGTCGACCGAGACCTCGACCGGGTTCTGGGGCACGGTCAGGACGATGGTCGGCAGGACGTTGTCCATGCGGCGGATCTGGTCGATCAGGTCCATCGCCTTGAGGCGGCCCTGCAGCAGGGCGTCGACGAGGACGATGTCCGGGCGGAGCTGCTCGATCTGGACGAGGGCCTTGCTGCCGTCGGAAACGATGTCAAGAAGCTTGATCGTCGACTGCGAACTGAGGAGGTTCCGGATGTACTGGGCGACCTGAGGGACATCCTCGACGATCAGAAGCCGAATCTCGTTCTCATTCGAAGGAGCCATCGGCGCGACTATACCAAGCCCCGCCTCGATCTCGAGCGCAGCGAGCCACGTTCAACGAGATCCGGCGTCACTCGGCGGCATGGTTCCGGTGCCGCGGATCACCGGCCCTTTGGGCGCCGGCGCCCGGCCGCGGTGACGAGGACCGCGCGCTCGTCGCCGGCCGCGAGTGGCAGCAGGTCGTAGGCACCCGCCAGGACCTCGACCGTCAGCCCCGCGGTCTCGGCCATCGCGCGTAGCTCGGCCGCCCCGATCAGGCGCAGATCGTCCCGCCGGATCCAGCGCGCCGGGGCCTCGCCCGGATCGCCCTCGTCGTAGATCCCGGTCAGCTCGACGATGGCCGTCGCGGTGTCGTAGCGGGCACTGGCGAGCTTCGCCACGAGCCGTCCCGTTTCCGGATCGTGGCGGCTGTACTCGAGACCGACGCGGCCGTCGTAGCGAGCCAGGTCCTCGGCATCGGGCAGCCAGACGTCCGCGACCCCGATGCCCGCGGGATCGAGATGCGCCTTGATCGTCCGCAGCACATCCAGCTGGTCGGATCGGCCCCCGACGATGAGCAGCGAATTCAGGGCGATGAACGCCATGGCGAACGAGCCCGCGGCGGGCAGTCGAACGGACCGTGCGTCGCCTTCGACGAGCGTGAGCCGCCGGGCGACGTCCGGCCCGGCCGCCTCGGCCCGCAGCGCGGCGCGTTCGAGCATCGCGGGATCGAGATCCACCCCGGTCACGTCGTAGCCGGCGATCGCCAGCGGAACCGCCAGGCGGCCGGAACCAACGGCCAGTTCGAGAATCGGCCCGCCGGCCCGGGCGGCCAGCGCCAGGTACAGGTCCAGGTCGCCCGGATCGTCCATCAGGTCCACGTCGTACAGGCGCGCCAGCGCCCGATCGATGCGGCCGGGCCGGGTCATCTGGGCGGAGCCTCCCAGCGAACCGTCTGGCCCGCGGCCTTCTTCACGGCCAGCGCGCTGATCGCCTCGAGCACCGCGCGATTGGCGGCCATGGCGGTCGTCTCCGCGTGGTCGTAGGGCGGCGAGACCTCGACGACGTCCATGCCCGCGAGGTTCACCCGGCCGACGATCTGGCGAATGGCTCGCAGGACCTCCCGGGTGAGCATG
The DNA here is from genome assembly GCA_963716375.1 of uncultured Chloroflexia bacterium. Lineage (GTDB taxonomy): Bacteria > Chloroflexota > Limnocylindria > Limnocylindrales > CSP1-4 > VGPE01. The sequence continues at coordinate 1,862,205 of OY970306.1, forward strand.
CCACCGGGCTCGGGCGTGCCGGTTCCCGGCGCCATGCCCGGATCGATGACGTCGATGTCGAGCGAGAGGTAGATGCAGTCCGGGCCGTCCAGCGCCTCGTCGATCGCATCGGCGACGACCGCCTCTGCCCCGCGCGCCTCGATCTCGGTCATGAGGTGCCAGCGGAGACCCTGCTCGCGCATCCAGGCCATGACGTCGGGTGGCGGCCAGTAGCCACGCAGGCCGACCTGGACGAAATTCGAGCCCTTGACGGCCCCCAATTCGATCAGCCGCCGCATCGGCGTGCCGTGGCCGGCGAGGACGCCCCAGTCGTCGTTCGCCGTGTCCGCATGTGCGTCGAAGTGGACGATGCCGATCCGGCCCGGCCGGCGAACCTCCGCGACGGCCGTCGCCGACGGCCAGGTGATCGAGTGATCCCCACCGAGGACGATGGGGATCGCACCGGTGGCCGCGACCTCGTGCACTTTCCGATAGATCATCGCGTGGCCACGGTCGAGCCAGGCCGGCACGATGTTGGCGTCGCCGGCGTCGACCACGGTCAGGATCTCGTACGGCTGGACGCCAAGCTGCAGCGAGTTCAGCGAGCGCGCGTAGTTCGCCGTCCGGATGGCGCGCGGCCCGAACCGCGCCCCCGGCCGATGCGTGACGGCGTCGTCGAACGGGGCCCCGACGATGGCCACGTCGGCGGCCATCGCCCGAATGGCGGCGGGATCAGTGACGAGCGGGAGCTTCGAGAACGTGCTCGGTCCGACGTAGGCCGGCAGGTCGAAGTCGGCATAGACCGGGAAGTCGCCGTCCCAGCCGTTGCGGTGTGCGAAGTCCTGGTCAAGGTCGTCGGACCCGGGGCAATTCGGCACGGGTTCCTCCTATCCCGCGTCGGCGGGCGGCGCCCGGAATTCCGCCCAGGCGGCCGCCACGAGATCGGGCTCGACAAAGAGATCGATCGCGGTCTCGGCGACCAGGGTCGCGGCGGTGATGGTCATCTCGTCGGCCCGGTCCGTTCGCGCGGCTTCCCGGAACTCGATGGAATGCCACGGCACCCCGGGGTCGCAGATGGCGAGGCTCGGGTGGATGGTCGGGACGACCTGGCTCACGTTGCCCATGTCCGAGCTGCCGGGCAACGGGTTGGGCGGCTCGTCGGCGATGCCGTGCGCGGCCATGTTGGCGGCGAACAGGTCGGCGAGGACGAGGTTGTTCTTCATCGTCGAAGAGCCGCCGAAGAAGACGGCCTCCCCGGTGCAGCCGGTCGCCAGGGCGGCCGCCTCCACGAGTTCCGCGAACCGCTTGCGCATCGCCCCGAAATTCGCCTCCTGGCGGCTGCGGATCATGAATCGGCCCATCGTCCGGTCCGGGATGATGTTGGCGGCCGTGCCGCCCTCAACGACGATGCCATGGACGCGCGCATCTGGCCGCAGCTGCTGGCGCCAGAGTGCGATCGAGTTGAGCAGCGCCACCATCGCATCGAGCGCGTTCAGGCCATCCCAGGGATTCGCCGCGGCGTGGGCCTGCCGCCCCGTGAACGTCACGTCCACGTCCTCGCAGGCCAGCAGCAGGCGCCGGCTGTAGGCCGCATCGCCGGGGTGGAACAGGAGCGCCGCGTCGAGGCCGTCGAACAGGCCGTCGTCGATCATCCACTGCTTGCCCGAACCGAATTCCTCGGCCGGCGTGCCGAGGAAGACGATCTCGCCTGGCAGGTCGGCGGCGATGGCGGCGAGCCCGATCGCGGCGCCGACGCCCGAGGCCGCCATCAGGTTGTGGCCACAGCCGTGGCCGAGGCCCGGCAGGGCGTCGTATTCGGCCAGGATCCCGATGCGCGGACCCGCCGCTGCAGCGGCTCGCCCGGCGCCGGCAGCTGCGGCGGGGGCGGTGCCGTCCGCACCGCCCGCGAGGCGGCCCCGAACGGCGGTCTCGAGACGGCCGGCCGGATGCTCGACCGCGAAGCCGTGCCGGCCGATCACCTCGGCGATCCAGGTGGCGGCCTGGATCTCCTTGAACGCCGGTTCCGGGGTGGCGTGGATCCGGTGCGACAGGTCGAGGAGCTCAGTGCGATTGGCCTCGATGGCCGTCGCGACCCGTGCCTTCAACCCGGCGTTGCGGCGCGCGGTGTGATCGGGCATGCGTCAGTGCTCCACGGACAGGGTCGCCTCGGCGATGACGACCATGGTCAGGACGAACAGGGCGATCGGCAGCTGAAACGCGCCCTGGACCCGCAGCGCCACGAAGACCGCGACCACGATCGCGACCCAGGCACCCCGGCGCACGGCCCGCAGCCAATCGCCCCGATACGCGACGCGCCGATGACGGCCGAACACCATCAGCCAGAACAGCGGAATCGCCATCAGGCCGACCGCGATTCCGATCAGGCCGGCTCCGATCAGGCCGGCCGTCGGGTCGACGACCGGGTCGCGGGTCGTGACGACGACCCCGACGAGGACCCAGACCGCAATGGCGGCGGCAAAGGCCGCGACATTGCCCAGCCGGTCACGCAGTTCCATCGACCAGAGTCTACCGACGCGGGCAGCCTCGATCATCCGGCCGACCCGGCGGGCGCAGTGGCGTCGCGATCGTGGACTGAGGTCACGCCGCTCCGTTCGTGCGGGCCGTCGTCCCCGTCACGGCGGCCTCGAACTCCGCGAGGCTGTCAATCTCGAGATCGGCCGATACGCGGTCGTCGGGCGCGCTGGCGGGGAGCGGCGAATCGACCCGCGACCGGAGGTACGCGACTCGCCAGCCGGCCCCCCGGCCGCCAACGATGTCCGCCGCCCAGTCGTCGCCGACATGGAGGATCGAGCCCGGCTCACAGCCCAGCGCAGCTTCCGTGACCCGGAAGATCCGCGGATCCGGCTTGATCGTGCCGACCCGTTGCGAGACCACCACGGTCGCCAGCGAGTCGCTCCAGCCGGCCGCTTCCACGAATCGCTCGATCGTGACGGCCAGTGGCCAGTTCGACAGCACCGCGAGCCGGTACTGCCGCGCCAGGCGGGCCAGCATCGGCCCAACGTCGGCCGGAGCCGGAATCAACTCGACGAAGGCACGGCTGTAGACCTCCACGCCAGCGTCGATCTCCTCGGCCGTCGAGAACGTGGCCGCGATCGAATCGTCCCAGCGCGTCCCGGGCGGCGGGCCGGGGTAGCCGCGCATCCGGGCGAGGACGCGCGCCATCCGCCGATCGAGATCCGCCTCGCGCAGCTCCGGGACCTCCTCCGCGAACTGGCGGTCGCGCTCCTCGCCCCAGACCGCGAGGAACGACCCTCGGTCGAACGGCCCGCAGCGTTCGATGACCTCGTCCGCCATCGTCTCGACGACCCGCCGCAAGCCGACCCGCGGCACGGGCACGAGGGTGTTGCCGAAATCGAACGAGATGGCCTGGAGCCCGTCGAGCAACGGATCGGCGAGGCCCCGCTCGATGGGCGACGCCCGCGCATCGGTCATCGCGCCACGCTCGACGGGCAGACATCCCGGAACGGGCAGTACGTGCAGGCCATCGGATCCGGCCTCGCCGTGAAGTCGCGGGCGCGGATCCCCTCGGCCGCCTGGGCGATGAGGGCCTGCCCCTTGGCCAGCCGCTTCGGGTCGACCTCGGCCCGACCGACGAGACCCGACTCGAGGAAGTGGAGCTGCACGGCTTCCGGCAGGTGGCCCGTCAGCGCCTGGTAGCCCATCGCGTAGATCGTCAGCTGGAGCGAATCGCGGGCGCGCTGCCGGGCCACGGCCGGGTCGCGGACGTCGCTCGACTTGTAATCCGTGATGGTGACCCGCTCCGGCGCCATCAGTGGCAGCACGTTGGCCACGACGTCCGGCTGCCACGCCGGCAGTCCGGCGAACGGCGCGACCGGTGGCGGCTCCCCGAACTCCGCGTCACGATCCGGCGCGAGGCGGTCCATCGAAAGCCGAGCCGCTCCGGTCGCCGGCTCGATGTCGACGCGATCCCAGCGGCCCCGGATCCGGTCGCCGTTGAGACTGAACGAGAATTCCCGCTCGACATAGGCCGGGATGACGGCGCCGGGTTGCAGCTGCTCCGCCCGGAAGCGGATCAGTGCTGCGCGGCCGGCCGCGAGTCGCGCCTCCTCGTGCTCGCGGGTCAGGAACCCCTCGTTGCGCCAGGCGACCTCGAAGGCATCGACGAGCTCGCTCTCGCTCATGACGTCGCCCCGGGCATGCCGGCGGTGGAACTCCTGGACGGCCTTGTGGAGCGCCGACCCGTAGATCATCGCGTGATGCGGCGCGATCGGGAGGCGCAGGACGTGGGCGTAGCGGAACTTGGCCGGACACGAAAGATAGTCGTCGATCTGGCCGAAGCTGAGCGTCAACGGCTCCGTGGACGGCTCCGCCGGTCGCTCCGGAGCGGCCGGCGGACGTGGCTCGAAGGCGGCCAGCTGCTCGAGGGGCGTACCCTGCTCAGCGCCCCGCCCCGGAGTTCCGGCCGCGAGCGGCAGATCCAGCGCCTCCAGGACGAACGGCGAGACCCGTCGAGCCCGGCTGCCGCCGTAGTCCGCGGCGTGGGTCAGGATGAGCTCATCGCGGGCACGGGTCATCCCGACGTAGAACAGCCGCCGCTCCTCCTGGAGATGCGGATCACCCTGCGGCAGGACCTCGTCGATCAGCTCGACCGGCAGCTCGAGCGGCTCCCGGCGGTTGGCCGCCGGGAAGCGGCCGGCCACGAGCCCGCTCAGGTAGACGACCGGGAATTCGAGCCCCTTGGCCTTGTGGACGGTGAGCACGGCGACGGCGTCCGCGTCCGGGTCGAGCTCGGCGCTGGGCGGATCGTCGCCCGCCTCGATCAGGGTCTGGAGGTGGCGCGCCACGAAGATCGCCCGATCGTCGGCGAGGAGGCTCGACTGGGCCCGGACGATGTCGAACAGGCGGGCGATGTTCTGGAGGGCCTCCTCGGCCGCCGTGGAATCCGTTGCGGCCAGCTGCGCCAGCCAGCCGGTCTCGCGCAGGAAGCGATAGAGCACCTCCCCAGCCGGACGCTCGTGCGCGAGCTGGCTGAGGCGCCGGAGATCCGCCACGAGACGAGCCACGGCCGTCCGGCTGGCCGGCCCGATCCGCAGGATTCCGGGTTGGCGCTCCAGCTCTTCGAGGACGTCCCACAGCGTCCGGTTCCGCCGCCGTGCCGAGTTGACGACGGCCGTCAGATCCTCGCCGCCCAGGCCGTAGAGCTCCGACGCGGCCAGCGCGTAGACATCGACGCTCGAGCCGAGGTCCGCCACGGCCCGCAGGAACGCGAGGAGCAGCCGCACCTCCGGCCGGGCATAGAGCCCGGAACTGCCGCTGAACCGCCACGGGATGGCCGCGACGTTGAGCGCCCGGAGCACGCTGTCCGCACCGGCATTCGCCCGGACGAGCACCGCGTGGTCCCGAGGCCTGGCGCCGGCCGCGATCCGCGCCTCGATGTCCGCGGCGATCCAGTCGGCTTCCTCGGCGCCCGAGGCAAAGGCCGCGAGGCGAACGGGTGGCGCGGCCGGCAGGCGGCGTTCCGGCCGCAGGCGCTTGCTGATGCCGCTGTGGACCTCCAGCCGATCCGGATCGTTGAACCGGATCAGCCGATGGCTGGCATCGAGGATTGGCGCCACGGAGCGATAGTTGCGCCGCAGGATGACCCGCCGGACCCGGCCGTAGCGATCCTGGAAACCGAGGATGTTGCTGATCGCCGCGCCACGGAAGCGGTAGATCGACTGGTCGTCGTCGCCGACGACGGTCAGGTTGCGATGCGGCTCCGCGAGGAGCGAGACGAGTTCCGACTGGGCCCGGTTCGTGTCCTGGAACTCGTCGACGAGGATGTACCGGAATCGCCGCTGCAGGGCCTGCCGGGCCGACGCCGATTCGCGCAGGAGCCGGAGGGCCAGCGACACCTGGTCCCCGAAGTCGATGAACCCTGCCGCGTGGAGCAGCTCCTGGTAGCGACCGTACGCCCGGGCAAGCTCGAGCTGGCGGCCGGCCACCTCCTCCAGCGCCGCCACGGCCGTCTCCTGGTCGACGGTGGCGGCGGTGGCCTGCGCGGCGAGGCCCGACCGCGCCGTGGCCGCCTCCTGGACGAGCCGTTCGGCGTGAGCGAGATAGCGAGCCGGACTGACGTCCTCGTCCTTGCAGCGGCTGAACAGCGTGGCGAGCGCCCCGAGGAACCGGGTCGGATCCCCGAGCGGCCGGTAGTGATCGAGCTCGAAGTCGAACAGGTGCTCCCGCAGGAAGATCACTGCCTCGGGCCTCGACAGAACGCGAACGTCCGACGGCAGACCCAGCTCCAGGGCGAATTCCCGCAGGATTCGATCCCCGAAGGCATGGAACGTCGCGATCGTCGCGTCCGTGTACCCGTACGGCACGAGCTGGTCCACGCGGACCTGCATCTCGTCCGCGGCCTTGTCCGTGAAGGTCAGCGCCAGGATCTCCGCCGGTCGCGCGCGCCGGCTGGCGATCAGCCAGGCGATGCGGCGCGTGATGACCTGGGTCTTGCCCGTGCCGGCGCCGGCTACGACGAGCAGTGGCCCTTCGCCGTGCGTGACGGCCCGCAACTGCTCCTGGTTCAGGCCGCCGAGCAGCGCCTCCAGCCCGCCCTGCGTGGGATCGATGAGATCCGGAGCGGCGGCCGTAATGCCGAGCTGGCGATCCGCCCAGACGGGCAGTTGGTCCAGAGGCGCCGGTTCGCGGCGGCGACGGGTGAGGGTCATGCGTGCAAGTTCGATCGAATCAACGAGGGCCATGCCCGGAGGTTGACCGGAGCCTGTGACAGCTTGGGCGTCACGAGGTCGCGGGCCCCGACATCGACGGGCGTCGCGGCCATCGGTTCGGGGCTCACGACGGGCTTGCCGGCCCTCGATCGCCCTCGCCCACCCGATCCGCGAGGCCGGCTCGGCCGAGGGACTGGCTGCGCGCCATCTTCACGGCCTCGGCTTCCTCGTCCGACAGCACCGCCTCGGGACGGCCGCTGACGACCGCCTTGGCGTAGAACCGCGTTGCCGAGCGGGAATGCAGGCTGCTGATCACGAATCCGTCTTCGCGGGCATCGAGGAGGGCGAGCGCGAAGCTCTGGTTGCCGCCGGTGTCCTCGAAGGGGTTGAACCGAACGAGCCCGACCCGGTTGAACGCCAGCCGGCCATTCGATTCGAGCGCCGTCGTTCGAGCCGTCAGGCCGTTGAGCGATCGCGAAACCTCGCCGACGCTCTGGAGATTGGCCTCCAGGATGGACTCGAGGTTGCGACCGTCGTGGCCCTGGGTCAGGCCGAGGAGCCGATCGTTGAGCTCGGTCACGCGCCGCAGCAGCAGGTAGACGACGATCGCCAGGACGATGAGGAGCGCCGTCAGGATGACGACGGCCGCACCCACATACGGCGCCACGAACGCGTTCAGGTCGATCGCCGGGCCCTCCGTTGGATCGATCGGAGTCTAGCAGTCCGGACCACCTGGGCGGCGGATGCTATCCTCTGGCGTCGATACCCCCGCCCGCTCGACGTTCTCGCAGTGGAGGCGCTCCCAGGACATGGCCAAGCGAACACGCGGCACCAGCCGACCGGGTCAGATGCGCCCGGCGCGCAAGGCCGACCGCGTTGCCACCAAACCGGCTCCGGCCGCGGAACCCAACCGGGCGCCCGTCGGGCTGACGGATGCCGACGAGGCTCGGGCGGTCGAGCTCGAATCCCAGATGATGGCCACGGGGACGGCTGCCGTCGCCCTCAAGCAGAAGGGCGGCATCGTCCGGTCACGGTCCAAGGAATCGAGCCTGCTCGCCGCGCGCGCCGACCTCGAGTACACATACGTCCAGCGCGACATCCGGCGCATCGCCAAGGTCGATGGCGGACTCGTCCTCGTCGTCTTCGTCCTGTTCATCCTCATCGACCTGACCGGGATCATCAAGCTCTAACGCCTCGGGCCGGTCGTTCAGGCCCGGTCGTTCACGCGGATCGCGCGGTCCGCCGTCGAGCCCTCGGCGTACCATCGGACCATGCCCGCCCGCCGGCCCCCGGGAGCCAGACCCGAGCCCCTGTTCGTCCCGCCGCCCGGGAGCCAGCCCCTCGCCGCCCGGATGCGGCCTCGCAGTCTCGCGGAATTCGTGGGCCAGGAGCACCTCGTCGGTGAGCGCGGTCCGCTTCGACGGTCCGTCGCGCGCGGCCATCTCGCGTCACTGCTGCTCTGGGGGCCGCCTGGGACCGGCAAGACCAGCCTCGCACGCCTGCTGGCCGATTCGGTCGGCGCCCATTTCGAGACGTTGTCGGCCGTCATGAGCGGCGTCGCGGACGTCCGGGCCGTGATCGCCGAGGCGCGCGAGCGCTCCTCGATCGGCGGGGCGCGGACCGTCCTGTTCATCGACGAGATCCATCGCTTCAACAAGGCCCAGCAGGACGCGCTGCTGCCGCAGGTCGAGGACGGGACGATCACCCTGATCGGTGCCACGACCGAGAACCCCTACTTCGAAGTCAACTCGGCACTGCTGTCCCGGCTGCGGGTGTGGCGGCTCGAGCCGCTCACGGACGACGAGGTCCGTACCGTCGTCATGCGGGCCATCGATGACGAAGAGCACGGCCTGGCGGGCGCGCTCGGGCCCGGCGGCGGGGTCGCGCTCAACGGCGAGGCGCTCGACCACCTCGTCGGCATGGCGGCAGGGGATGCGCGGCAGGCCCTGAATGTGCTCGAAGGATCGGTCGCCCTGGCCGAAGCCGAGGGGATTCGCGATGATGCCGGCCGTGTTGCGCCGACCCTCGCCCACGTCGAGGAGGCTGCCCAGCAGCGAGTGCTTGCGTACGACCGGGCCGGCGACGGCCACTACGACACGGTCAGCGCGTTCATCAAGAGCATCCGCGGCAACGATCCGGACGCGGCGCTCTACTGGCTGGCGGCGATGGTGGCAGCCGGCGAGGATCCGCGATTCATCGCCCGGCGGCTGATCATCAGCGCGTCCGAGGACGTTGGCAACGCCGATCCGCGCGGTCTCCAGGTCGCCGTGGCAGCGTCACAGGCGCTCGACTGGGTCGGGCTGCCCGAAGCCCAGTACGCGCTGGCCCAGGCGACCGTCTATCTCGCCACGGCCCCGAAATCGAACCGCTCAGGCGCGGCCTATTGGGCGGCCGCGGCCGACGTCCAGGCCCGTGGCGCACTCCCAGTCCCGATGCACATCCGGAACGCGCCATTCCACCAGATGAAGCAGCACGGCATCGGCGTGGGCTACCGCCACCCGGCCGAATTCGAAGGTTCGGACGTCGATCAGCAATACCTGCCTGACGGGCTGGCCGATCGGCGCTACTTCGAGGCGTCAACCGCGGGCTATGAGGCCACGATCGGGGCACGGATGGAAGTCCGCAGGGCCGCTCGCGAGGCCGGCATCAAGCGTGCCCCGAAGCCGCCCAAGGACGCCACGGCCGCCACGGCCGCCGATCCGATGCGCACGAGCGGCAACATCATGAAGACCCGCGAAGGCAACCGTCGCTCGATCGCCGAGACGGAACGCCGCGACGCCGGGTCGGAATAGCGCTCGCGACCGGCGGCGCGTCGAACACCCGCCCCGCGCCGTCGGCTTGCGCCCGGTACGATCTCCCCTGCGCCGCGGCGTCGGCGCGAACCAGTGATCGCGAGGGAGACACGTCCGTGAGCCGCACCGAGCCGAACCTTCGAATTCCGGGCCCGACCAGCCTGCCGCAGGCCGTTCGCGAAGCGGGCGCGAAGCAGATGATCAATCACCGCGGGCCCGAGTTCGCGGCCCTGCTCAACCGTGTGAGCGGCCGGTTCAAGCCGTTCTTCGGGACGACCAACGAGATCCTGCTGCTGACGTGCTCTGGAACCGGCGGGCTCGAGGCTGCGGTCGTCAATGTTCTCTCGCCCGGCGACCAGGTCATCGGCGTGTCGGTCGGCGAGTTCGGCGACCGGTTCGCGGCCATCGCCTCGGACTACGGCGCCATCGTCACGACGATCGAGGCCGAGCGCGGCCAGGCCGCCGATCCGGACGAGCTGCGCCGCGCCCTCCACGAGCAGCCGCACCCGAAGGCCGTGCTGCTGACCCACAACGAGACCTCGACCGGGGTGACCAACCCGATCCAGAAGCTCGCCACCATCGTCCACGAGGAGGCGCCGGACACGCTCGTGCTCGTCGACGCGATCTCCGGTCTCGGCGCCGTGCCGTTCGAGATGGACGGCTGGGGCCTCGACATCGTCGTCACCGGGTCGCAGAAGACCTGGATGGTCGCGCCCGGCATGGCGATGATCTCCCTCTCGCCGCGCGCCTGGGCCGCGAACACGACCGCGAAGATGCCGCGCTACTACCTCGACCTCGAGAGTGCCCGCGAGTTCGCCACGAAGGGCCAGACCCCCGCGACCCCGGCCGTGGCGATCCTGTTCCAGCTCGACGTCGCGATGGAGATGCTCGAGACCGAAGGGCTGCCGGCGATCTTCGCGCGGCACGCCGCCTGCGCCGCCGCGGCCCGGGCCGGTCTCGTGGCGATCGGCTTCCGCCTGTTCGCCGATCCGGCATTCGCGTCCAACACCGTCACGGCCGCCTGGGTGCCCGACGGCACGGACTGGAAATCGTTCAATGCCGCGCTCCTCGCCCGGGGCCTCGTGATCGCCGGCGGACAGGGCAACCTTGCGGGCAAGATCGTCCGGATCGGCCACCTCGGCGACGTCAACGTGAACGACGTGGTGGATGCCATCGAAACGATCGAAGCCGTGCTGATCGACGCCGGGCGGGCGATCACGCCCGGGTCCGGAGCGGCCGCCGCGAGGCAGGCCGCGGAGCGATCGACCGGAGCCACCGCCGCGGCGGCGCGAGCGTGAGGATCCTCGTTGCCGAACCCCTCGGCCAGGACGGGCTCGAGCTCTTGAAGGCCGAGCACGAAGTCGAGGTCAAGACCGGCCTCAGCCCGGACGAACTCAAGGCAGCCGTCGCCGACGTCGAGGCGCTCATCGTCCGCAGCCAGGTGCAGGCGGACGCGCCGGTCATCGCCGCCGGCAAGCGGCTCAAGGTCATCGGCCGCGCGGGCGTCGGCATCGACAACATCGATGTCGAGGCGGCAACGAAAGCCGGAATCATCGTCGTCAACGCCCCGAACGGAAACACGATCGCCGCGGCGGAACTCACCATCGGGCTCCTCCTGGGCGTGGCCCGACATCTCGGCGAGGCCGACGCCTCCACCCATCGCGGCGAATGGAACCGCAGCAAGCTCGGCGGCGTGGAGCTGCACGGCCGGACGCTGGGAATCATCGGCTTCGGCCGGATCGGCCAGGCGGTCGCCGCTCGCGCGCTCGCCTTCGGGATGACGGTCGTGGCCCACAGTCCGACGCTGCGTCCGGCGGAGCAACCGACCGCTGGCGTGCAGCGGGTCGGGCTCGCCGAGCTGCTGGCGCGCTCCGACGTCGTGTCGCTGCACGTCCCGCTGGTGCCGGGAACGCGCAACCTGATCGACGCCGACGCACTCGCCCGGATGAAGCCCGGAGCGATCCTGATCAACGTCTCGCGCGGCGGCGTGGTGGACGAAGCCGCGCTCGCCGAGGCGCTGCATTCGGGACACCTGGCCGGGGCGGGGATCGACGTGTTCGAGAAGGAGCCGCCGAAGGAATCGCCACTCTTCGCCGAGCCCCAAGCGCTCCTGACCCCGCATCTCGGGGCCTCGACGGTCGAGGCCCAGCGGCGTGTCTCGATCGAGGTCGCCCAGCAGATCCTCGATGCGCTGGCCGGCCGGCCGGTGCCCCTCGCGGTGAACGCCGGCAGGATCGGCTGACTCGCTCGAGGCTCGATCGCCTGATCCGGCGGCGGGCCGATCGATGACGCACACCGCGGATCGACCGTCGGGCGACCTCGTTCCGGCCGGCCTCGAAGCCACGATCGTCCTTCTACGGCACGGCCAGTCGGTGCTGCTCGCGGAAGGGCGGTTCCAGGGCCAGGCCGACAGCCCGCTATCAGATGTCGGGCTGCGCGAAGCGGACCTCGCGGCCGAGCGCCTGGCGCATCGGACCCGATCCCCTGCCCTGCCGCTGCCCCAGCGTCCACCGCTGGAGATCGTCCACTCGCCCCTGATGCGCACGACCGAAACCGCGGGACGCGTGGCGGCCGCCATGACCCGGGCAGATCAGGCCGCGGGCGGCGGTTCCTCGACTCCCCCGCTCCGGCGCGAGCCCGCGCTTGCCGAGATCGCCCAGGGTCGCTGGGAGGGCGTGCTGCGATCGCAGATCGAAACGGACGATGCCGAGCTGCTCGCCGCTTGGCGGTCGCGGCCGCTCGACGTCCAGGCGCCCGGTGGCGAACGGGTCGTCGACGTGGCGGTCCGCGTTCGCGGGGCCATCGAGCGCGCGCTCGCCAACCTCGCCGCGGCCGATCCTGGGGTCGGCGTCGGGGTCGGCGTCGCACCGGCCGGCGCGGTGGCCGCGACTCCCGGCGCCGGGGCGGCGACACGCAGCCCTTCGGTGGCTCCCGACCCGGCCGCGGCGGCATCGGTTCCCCTCAGCGGCTACCCCGTCGAATTCGCGGCGGATCGGCCGTGGACCCTCATCGTCGGCCACGACGGCGTCTTCAAGGTCCTGCTGCTGACGCTGTTCGACCTGCCGCTCGAGCGCTACTGGAGTTTTCCGTTCGCGCTCTGCGGCATCACGATCATCGAGCTGCGCGACCGCCGCGCGATCCTGCGGACCCACAACAGCACCCAGCACCTGGCGCCACTCGCCGGCGGGTGAGCCTCGGCCCGGGCCGCCGAGCCCTGGCGAAATCCCGAAACCCGGTCAGCGACCTCGGCGGCGGAAGACGAGCTTGAGCAGGCGGACCCGGATCCGTCGTTGGGCATCCCGCAACACGGCCAGCCGGTCCGGGGTCAGGTCGCGCGCCCCGTACGCGACTTCGACCTTGGCCTGCGCGACCAGGTGGAGCTCCGGTCTCACCGCCGGGAGCACGTCCGCCAGGGCGCCCGTGTACTCATAGACCGTCTCGGTCGGTCGCGGCCCGAACCCGAGGCGCGATGCCAGCCGGGCCACGCTGCTGTACGCCGCGTCGGCCTGGATGGGCGCCGCGCGACTCCGCCGGCGGGCGACGATCACGGCCGCGCCGACGATTACGAACAGCAGCACGGCGATGAAGATGAACGTGCCCGCCCCCGCCAGCCCGTTCCCGGTCGGGGTGATGGCCTGCGGCAGGCCCCCGGCGAGCTTGGGATCCTGCTCCTCCTCGAGGTTGGACACGCTGCCCCGGGGACTGGGGGCCGTCGTCGCGACAGCCGGCCCGAGCGGCAGCGGCGCGAGCTGGGCCACGCCGCCGCCCGTCGGATCGAAGTTGATCCAGCCCTGGCCCGGGAAGTAGACCTGCACCCAGGCGTGGGAGTTGCTGTAGAGGATCGTCTCGGTTCCGGCGGCGGTCCGCTCGCCCGGCAGGAAGCCTTCGACCAGGCGTGCCGGGATCCCCTGCATCCGCATGAGGATCACCATCGTGCTGGCGTAGTGCTGGCAGTAGCCCTGCTTGTAGTGGGCGAAGCATTCGACCACGCTCCGGGTGCCGCAGTCGAGGCTGGTCACGTCCGTGTTGTAGGTGAACGCGTTGGACCGCAGGTAGGCCGCGGTCCGGGATGCGATGTCGTACGGCAGATCGCTGGGACTCAGGGTCCTGGTGGTCTGGAGCAGCGCCTGGAGGTCCGGCCCGACGGTCCCCGCCGGGATCTGGAGATCGAGCCGGCTGATCTCGACGGGGTAATCGGCGCCCGCCGCGCGCAGCTTGTTCTCGGTCAGGCCGCCCGGATCGTCGGCCAGCGTCTCGGGCACGACCGCGGTCACGGTGTAGCCGGCGCTGTCGCCGCCGACGTCGACCGTGCCGAGCAGCTGGCCGCCGCCGACCAGCGTGACCTGCGTCGACCGGTCGACGCTCGTCGGCGTGCCTGCGCTGAACAGCGTGCTGCCGCGATAGGCGAGCTGCCGGACCCCGACCGTGACCTTGCGGTAGCCCTGGGAGGACGGGGTGGCCTCGTCGGAGGCGTCGTCCAGGAGCGGGTCGCCGCTGGCCTTCTGCTGGTTGGTGGCATCGCTGAGGCTCCAGCCGTTGAGGTCGAACTCGTCGTAGACCACGGCCTGCCAGTAGTAGATGTGCGAATCGCCCTTCGGGACGGTGATCGTCAGCGCTGGTGTCGAGTCCGTCACCCAGCGGCCGCTGATCGAGGCCGTCCCGCCGAACGCAACGCCGGTGATCCGGGTCCCGGGGCCGCCGCCGGGAAGGTATCGCTGGAGCTGCTGGCCGAGGTTGATGAGGCTCTGGTCGATGCCGCTCCAGGCGCCGGCGAGCGGCGCCGATGACGCACTGACCGTGAGGAACAGCGACCCGACCACCGCCAGCGCCACGAACGCCACGCCACCCCGCAGGTAGAGCGCCGCGACGGCCTTGGGATCGCCAATCCGGCGGCGGACCCAGCTGCTCCGCTCCGTCAGGGTGTTGACCCGGATCAGGAAGAGCAGGGCCGCGAGCGTGAACAGGACGAGGAACCGCAGCTGGTCCTGGATCGTGATCGACATGTTGATCACGAGCAGGATTCCGAGGAGCAGGACGGCGTTGCTCGGGCGGTGCAGGCGGTAGGTCACGTAGCCGGCATACAGCCCCGTGCCCCAGCCGAGCAGGCCCAGGATCAGGAGGAAGTGGCCGTACTGCTGGGTCAGCGCCTTGCCCCGCCAGAACAGGTCGAGGTAGGCCTCCACCGTCGAGCTCGCCGCCGCGACATACCAGTCATGGATCGACGAGGTGCCGGGCAGGAGATTCGCTCCGACCATGACCGGGACGATCAGGGCCCCGAACAGGGCGCCGAGCGGATAGGCGACCTTGCGCGACCACTCCGCCTTGGCCGCGATGAAGCCGAACAGCATGCCGAGGACGATCGCCCATGGCACGAAGTCGGTCAGGCTGCTGCGACCAAGGACCCAGCGCGCGTCGGCGATGGACCAGCCGACCGTCAGGCCCATCACGATCAGCAGGAAGAGCCCAAGCCAGCCCTCGGCGGGTGCAGTGGGGATGGACCAGCGCCGCGCGGGCGCGGCCGTTCGACGCCGGCCAGGTGGTGGAATGAACGGCGACGGGGCCGGCCGGACCGTCTCGCTCATCGGCTCAGGACCTCGGCCAGCTGGCTGCCGGCCCGGACCGTGTAGGTCGGAATGTCGTACTCGGCGAGCGCGTGGCGAAGGGCCCGTGCCTGCAGCGGGTCGGCGATCGCCGGCAACGTGCCGCTCGACCCCGAACCGACGGGGCCGGCCTGGACGGGGGCCGTTGCGGGGCTGTCGAGCGGCGACCAGACGAATGCGGCGACCGGTGCTGGCGCGACCGGCGCCGGAACCGGGGCCGCCTGCTGGAACCAGCTCGAGGCGTCGAGCGCCAGGACGACCGACGAGACTCCGCGCGGCCGGAGGCTCGCCAGGGGCCGGACCCACGCCCGATCGACCGACGGGGTGATTACCACGGCCGTCATCCCGCGGCGCAGCCGGGGCAGGCCCTGGACGAGGGACTCGGCAAGCTCGGTCACGCCGTCACCGTCGACGGCGGCGAGCAGCTGCATGATCTTGAGATGCTGGCGGCTGCCGCGGTCGGCCGGCAGCACGACCGTCCGCAGGCCCGTGGCGGTCATCCCGACGGCTCGATTCTCCTGGAGCGCCCGGTCCGCGATGGCGGCGGCGGCTCGGACCGCGACCTCGAGGGTCGAATCGTCGCCATCGCCGACGTGGACGCCCTCGTCGAGGTCCAGGAAGATCCAGGCGTCGGCGGTCTGCTCGAGCTCGAACTCCTTGACCTGGATGTCGCCCTGGCGGGCCGTGGTTTTCCAGTGGATCCGGTTGAAACTGTCACCGGGCGCCCACGGCCGCACGGTCGTCGCCAGCGGCGTCGTCTGGAGGGTCCGTTCGGGGAGCGCCTGGCTGCCTTCGACCATCGCCGACGGCAGCCGCCAGAACGCCAGTCGCTCGAGGCGCGGATAGACGATCAGCGAGACCGGCTGGCCGACGGTCGCGTTGACCTCGAAGAAGCCGAACGGATCGCCGGCGCGCACGTTGAGCGGCTCGATCCGGTACGCCCCGCGGCTGGTGAGCGGCAGGCGGACCTGCCACGTTCGCTCGGCCCGGGATCCCATGGAGAGGGCCCGTCCGGCGAGGCCGCCCGGCAGGTTCGTCGGGTTGTGAACCTCGAGCCAGGGCTTCGGGAGCAGGCCCGAGTTGCGCAGCGTGTAGGTCACCCGCAACTGGTCGCCGACGTGGCCGTAGGTCTGGCTGACGCCGTAGCCCGCCTCGAGATTGACGAGGGCCAGGCGCGTGATGACGTAGCTGCCGCCGATCACGAGGACGCCGAGGTAGACGAGGTAGAACAGGAACGGCAGGCCGGTCGAGAAGGCCGCGACGACGACCAGGACGGCGAGCGCCAGCAGCTCCAGGCGACGGATCATCGGCTGTGCCCGCGCTCGATTCGGCCGGGCCCGCTAGCCCTGGCCGCGTTCGCGACCGGCGGCGGTCGCCGGCGTGGGGGCTCCCCGGCCGGCCGGACGGATCCCGCCCTGCGGGGCGTCGACCGGGACCGATTCGAGCAGCTCGCGGACGACCTGGCCCGCCTGGACGTCATGGATCGACGAACTCGTCTTGATGATCAGCCGATGGGCGAGCGCGGGCTCCGCGAGGCGCTTGATGTCGTCGGGGATGACGTAGTCGCGTCCGAACAGGGCTGCGTACGCCTGGCCGGCGCGATACAGGGCCAGCGAGCCACGCGGCGAGGCCCCGAGGTAGACGTCGGGGTGATTGCGCGTGGCATTGACGAGGCGGACGATGTAGTCGCTGACCGCCGAATCGACGTAGACCTCGCGGACGGCCGCCTGGAGCAGGCGCAGCTCCTCGACCGTCAGGACTTCCTCGAGCTCATCGAGCGGGTGCGTGTGCTTCTGCTCGTCGAGGATGACGACCTCTTCGAGCATCGAGGGGTAGCCGAGGCGGAGCCGCATCATGAAGCGGTCGAGCTGGGCCTCCGGCAGAGCGAAGGTGCCCTCGTATTCGATCGGGTTCTGCGTGGCGATGACGAGGAACGGATCGGGCATCATCCAGGTCGTGCCATCGACCGTCGCCTGGCGCTCCTCCATGCATTCGAGGAGCGACGACTGCGTCTTCGGCGTCGCCCGGTTGATCTCGTCGGCGAGGACCACCTGGGCCATGATCGGGCCCGGCCGGAACTCGAACTCCTGGGTCTTCTGGTTGTAGATCGAGAGCCCGGTCACGTCGGACGGCAGGAGGTCCGGCGTGAACTGGATCCGCCGGAACGAACAGCCGATGCTCTTGGCGATCGCCTTGGCGAGCACGGTCTTGCCGGTGCCCGGGGACGTCCTCGATGAGGAGGTGGCCGCGGCAGAGCAGGGCCACGAGGGCGAGCCGCACCTCGTGGTGCTTGCCAACGATCACGCGCTCGACGTTGGCGACGACTCGCTCGCCTGATTCCTGGATCTTGGTCATCACACAACCTCGCGTCGGCGGCCACAGCAGTCGCCGGGAGTGACGGAAGAACCGGGGGTGAGCCCGGTTCGGGAAACAGGTGTTGCCAGATAGTACGTCGGGGACGGCGTTTGGGTTCGCGACGTGACGGACGAGTTTTGCGGCCGTCGCACCGGCTGGCCAGCGGCCGCCTGTCATGCGGCCGTCGCATCGAGCGGCCAAGATGACGCGATGACGACCGAGCCGGACGATGGTCGGCCCGCTGGTCGACCCGCTGGTGCAGGCCGGGTCGCTGGCCGGCGACGTCACCCAGGCGGTGGCCACCAGCGCGGGGCCGCGCATCGCGACGCGCACACTGACCGCGGCGGCCACGGCGGCCACGGTGCTGAGGCGACTTCGGCCGGCGCCGAGCGACGACGAGCCGTCGAGAGCCATGCCGGCGTCGCGCGCTGGGAACGTTGGGGGCCATACCTCTCGGAGCGCCAGTGGGGCACGGTTCGCGAGGACTACTCCCCCGACGGGAACCCATGGACCTACCTGCCCCACGACGACGCCCGGTCACGCGCCTACCGCTGGGGTGAGGACGGGCTCCTCGGGATCAGCGATGACGGGGGCCGCCTCTGCTTCGCGATTGCCCTGTGGAATGAAGCCGATTCGATCCTGAAGGAGCGGCTCTTCGGGCTGAGCGGGCCCGAGGGCAACCACGGCGAGGACGTCAAGGAGGCCTACTTCTACCTCGACGCGACGCCCACCGCCTCGTACCTGCGGGCGATGTACCGCTACCCCCAGGCTGCGTTCCCGTATGGCGAGCTGGTCGCCGAGAACGGCCGCCGCAGCCGCGCCGAGCCCGAGTTCGAACTGGCGGACACGGGCGTCTTCGCCGGCAACCGCTTCTTCGATGTCGAGGTCGAATACGCGAAGGTCGACCCGGACGACATCCTGATCCGCCTGTCGGTCACGAACCAGGGCCCCGATCCGGCGCCGCTGCACCTGCTGCCCCAGCTCTGGTTCCGGAACACCTGGTCGTGGGAGCGGCACCACGAACGACCGGGGATCCGGGCCGGGGCGACCGACGGTCCGACGCGCTCGATGGAGGCGACCCATGCCCGCCTCGGGACGTGGACCCTGACCGCCGAGGCGGAGCCGGACCTCCTGTTCACGGAGAACGAGTCGAACGCCCGGCGCCTCTGGGGTCGGCCGAATCTCACGCCACATGTCAAGGACGGCATCGGGGAAGCGGTCGTCAACGGCCGCCTGGACGCCGTCAATCCGGCGCTGACAGGAACGAAGGCGGCGTTCCGGTACCGGCTCAACGTTGCCGCGGGAGCCACCGAGGTCGTCCACCTGCGCCTCTCACGGACCGCCGCGGCAGAGCCATTCACCGGCGCCGACGCCCTCTTCGACACCCGGCGTGCAGAGGCCGACGAGTACTATGCCGCGCTCGGCGGCGAGCGCATGACCGACGAGGAGCGACGGGTCCAGCGGCAGGCCTTCGCCGGCATGATCTGGTGCAAGCAGTTCTACCACTACGACGTCGCCGAGTGGCTCGACGGCGACCCTGGCGCGTCGCCGCCGCCCGCCGATCGGCTCACGGGCCGCAACTCCGAGTGGCGCGAGTTCAGCACCGCGGACGTCCTTTCGATGCCGGACAACTGGGAGTACCCGTGGTTCGCCGCCTGGGACCTCGCGTTCCACTGCATCCCGCTCGCCCAGATCGATCCGGAGTTCGCCAAGAGCCAGCTCGTCAACCTGACGCGCGAGTGGTACATGCACCCGAACGGGCAGTTGCCGGCCTACGAATGGGCGTTCGACGACGTCAACCCGCCCGTCCACGCCTGGGCGGCCTGGCGTGTCTACAAGATCGACCGCCGGATCAACGGCCATGGCGATCGGGTCTTCCTCGAGCGGGTCTTCCTCAAGCTGCTCCTGAACTTCAATTGGTGGGTCAACCGCAAGGACACGGACGGCCACAACGTCTTCCAGGGCGGCTTTCTCGGGCTCGACAACATCGGCCTCTTCGATCGCAGCAGGCCGCTGCCGGTGGCGGGCCATCTCGGCCAGGCGGACGGCACGGCCTGGATGGGGATGTATTGCCTCACGATGCTGGCGATCTCGCTCGAGCTCGCCCGCGAGAACCGCGCGTACGAAGACCTGGCCACGAAATTCTTCGAGCACTTCCTGTCGATCGCGGCCGCGCTCAACGACATCGGCGGCGCGGGGATCCCGCTCTGGAACGACGACGACGGGTTCTTCTACGACGTCCTCCACTTCGAGACCGGCGAGCTGCTGCCCCTCAAGGTCCGCTCGATGGTCGGGCTCATTCCACTCCTCGCGGTCGAGACGCTCGAACCAGACCTGCTCGAGGGCCTGCCCGACTTCCGCCGGCGGATGACGTGGTTCCTGAGGAATCGACCGGCCCTCGCGAGCCTCGTCTCACGGTGGGAGGAGCCGGGCATGGGCGAACGGCGCCTGCTCGCGCTCGTACGGGGCCATCGGATGAAGCTGCTGCTCCGGCGAATGCTCGACCCGGCGGAGTTCCTGGCCCCCTCCGGCGTCCGCTCGCTCAGCCGTTTCCACCTCGACCACCCGTACACGATCGGTCTCGGCGGCATGGACTACACCGTCGCCTACGAGCCGGCCGAATCCCGGACGCCTTTGTTCGGGGGCAACTCGAACTGGCGCGGACCGGTCTGGTTCCCGATCAACTTCCTGCTGATCGAGGCGCTCCAGAAGTTCCACCACTACTACGGCGACGACTTCAAGGTCGAATGCCCCACGGGTTCCGGCACCTTCCTGCCGCTGGACCAGGTGGCCGCCGAGCTGTCACGCCGGCTCGAGTCGATCTTCCTGCCGGGCCCGGATGGGCGTCGCCCGTTCTTCGGGGACGATCCCGCGGCCACGGACCCGCTGTGGCGCGACCAGATCCTCTTCCACGAATACTTCGACGGCGATACCGGCAAGGGCCTCGGGGCGTCCCACCAGACGGGCTGGACGGGCCTGGTGGCGAAGCTCCTCGAGCAGACGAGCCAGCCGCCGGCCGGGGCCGAGGCGGACGCCGTGTCGCCGCGGCCGGACGGGGCGGCGGCGGATCAGGTCGAGGCACTCCCGTCCGCCGGCGAGGCCGGCGACGGCCGGCGACCGGGCTGACGGAGGGGTCGGCGACGAGAACGCTCGTGACCAGCCGAATGACCACGTCCGGAGTTCGGTCGACTCGGAAGCCAGCTGATCCGCAGGGTGATTGGACGACGGGACGGACCCACCGCTGGCGGGAGGCAACCCACTTTCGTCCTGGGGCCCGAGCAAGACCGCAGCCACTACCCGAGCCGGAACTCCGTCGCCGCAGGTGCGGCGAGAACCGGCGGGGCTGGCTCCCGAGTTGACGCCTCGACGATACCCTCACGCGTCAACGGCGATGCGGCCGCGGCGCAGGCCGGCAGCCGTCCGCCAGAGGCGGCCGCCAGGTTGGCCGCTCGGAGCTGGGCGCGCCAGCGGCCTTTGGCGCGGTCCCCGACCGACCGTGGCGCGATGAAGACGAGGCGCAGCGTCCCGTCCGGGCACCAGGCCGTGACGTCGTTCGGGCCACGACCCGGCCGGACCGACAACATCCGGGCGTGCCGGATCGCGTCCCAGAGCACGAGCCGGCGCTCGGTGGCCGGCATCGTCGCGAGCTGGGAGGCAGCGGCCTGGTCGGGCGCGAAGACGATCCCGCGCGGCACGATCGAGCGGAACGAGCGCTCGATCTCGATGTCGGTCGCGGGCGCCGCCGCCTCGGCCGACTCAGCCGACTCGGCCGTCGACGGGAAGACGCGCCACGCCCCGAGCTGGGCGATCGCCTCGGCCACGCCGGTGGAGCGTGCCTCGAAGAGCTCGGTGATCCGTCCGTTGGCCTCCAGGACCACGGACCGCCGGGTGATCGCCGGGCGCGAATCGTCGGGCGTGAACCACGCGACGCGATCCGTGTCGACGAGCGTGACGGCGCCCCGGCGTCCGACTCGCCGTGCCAGCCCGCGACCGAGCTGCATCGCCCGCCATTCGCGCAGGACGACCGGGTCGGCCAGCGTGCCGTTGCCGCTCTTGCGTTCGGCGGCGCGCACCCGGACGACGCCGACCCGGATCGGCCCGGAGTGCGTCACGAGGCTGGTGAGCCACGCCGTCGGGATCACCGGCTCGGGGGCCGAACCTCCGGCGACGCCGCGCCGCCTCGCGACCCGAACCGTCATCGCTGCCGCGGTGGTCGCCGCCGCGAGCACGAAGAGCGGGTCGATGCCGGCCTCGGCCAGCGGCCGGATCCCGAGCAGGCCGACGAGCAGGACGACACCACCGAGCATGACCCGCGGGTAGGCGGCGGTCGTGAATGCCTGCATCTGCGACAGCCCGAGGACGGAGGCCGCGATCAGGAAGGGCGGCAACCACACGAGCGACGCTTCGGCAACGCCGAGGAAGGCGACCGCGATGACCACGGCCACGACCGAGAATCCGGCGCCGAGCACCAGCGCCAGGACCACGGTCGCCCGATCGAGGCGGCGGCGGAGGTTGACGAACAACGGCGCATCGAGGCGCTTAAGATCGAAATAGACGAGCTGGGACCAGTCGAAGCCGGCTCGGACCGTCGGCGAGATTCCCGCGATGAGCACGGCCAGCCACGGCTCGTTGGCCAGGGTCGCCGCACTGATGACCGCCAGCACGACGAGGCTGTCGAGAGCGACCGCGACCCCGGCTCCGGCGGGCACGGCGATCTCCCGGACCGCGGCGAGCGCCGGGACGCGAAGACGATGGCCGGTTCGCCCGCCGCTCGACCCGCGGCGACCAGCGCGTCCGGGGCGGCCCCGCGTCCGACGACGGCCGAAGACCGTGCCGATCGAGACGAGCCGCTCCGGCGCCAGTCCCAGCAGGCGATGCGTCCGGGCCGCGTACCAGAGCGAGATCATCGCAAAGCCGACCGCCATGGCGAGCTCCGAGACCCCGATGGACCAGGCTCCGATCAGCGGCACGAGCGCGATCAGAAGGCCCAGGCCCAGCACGTCGAGCGCGAGCATCGAGGCCCATGGCCGGTAGACGCGCCGCAGCGCGAAGGCGCCCGAATGGTAGGCCCGGACCGGCAGGTCAAGCCCGGTCCGCAGCAGGACCGCGCCGATCGCGAGGTCCACGGGCTCGAGCCCGCGACCGGCGACCGACCGAATGAGCAGCCAGGCGACGGCGACGAAGCCGAGCGCCAGGCCGATCCGGGCGCCGGCGATGACCCACCGGGCAATCTCCCGGCCGACCGTCGTCGGTGCGCTGAACTGGTACAGCTGCCGGACACGAGCTCGCAGGACCTCCAGGGCGCCCCACCAGCCACCGGCCACGAGCCCGGAGATCGCGACGAGCCCGACGACGGCGACGAAGCCGCTCACGCCCAACAGCCGGTGCACCACCAGGACCTTGACCAGCTGGACCACCGTTGCCACGACGTATCGCGCGCCGAACCAGCGCAGACGATAGGCGAAATAGGGCGCGAATCGATCGCCCAGTAGGGCGTCCTCGAGCCGGACAGCCCGCCGCTCGCGGGCGGCCTGCTCGGCGAACCAGGTTTCGAGCGAGCGGTCGGTTGCCGTCATCCGAGGTCAATCGCGCTGGCAGCAGGCGGACGGCGTGGCCGGCGCCGCCGCCCGTTGCGCGCCTCGACGAGCGACGGCAGGCCGTGCTGCTCGCGAAGCCTGGTCGGGGGCATGGTCCGAAAGGCCCGCACGGTCCGATCGCCGACGAGCACGCCGGCGACTTCGCGGGCGATCCGGTGGTCGAGCTCGGCGAGCTGGCGTCGGTCCGTGACGACGTGGCGGAGGAGTGGCGCGGCGCGGGTCGCTGCCTGCATGTCACCCGGATCGAACGCCCGGCGGACCATGGTGCAGGCGAGATCCGCGGCTTCCTCGGGATCGGATGCCGCGGCGGCCGCGGCCGATGCGCGACGGCGGGAATCGCGAACGACCTCACGCGCCTTGGAAGGCTCCAGGCCGACCGTGCCGTCCGCCCCGACCCAGAGGCCGAGCAACGGGACGTGCTGGGCGCCCTTCGCGCCCGGCCAGCGGTCCGAGGCATGCCCAGCTCGCGTCAGGTACAGGTCGCGGCTCTTGTCCTCGTTGAACGTGAGGCCGAGGCTCGCCACGCGTGCGTCCATCGTGGCGGCGGCCTCGCGAGCCACGAGATCATCGGGGTGCGCAACGACGATGTCGTCGGAGTAGCGGGCAGAGAACAGGTCGGCGACGGCCGCCAGCTCATGATCGAGGTCCCGCAGGTAGAGGTTGAAGAGGACGCACGAGGCCGGCTGGCCGGTCGGGCGCGCCACGATCGCGGACGAGTGGCCGGCCGCCCGGCCCGAGCACGGCTGGCCGGATGACCGAGCGGATGACGCTCCAGGCCCATGGCGCCATCGGCTCCGAGGGCGACAGCGCGTGCTCGACCATGGCCCAGACGGCTGATCCGTCGTCCACCGGGATCGTGTCGGTATAGGAGCGGATATCACGCCTGAGCACGAAGAGGCCGCCACGGAGCCGGCCGCTCGAGTCCCGCCGGCCCTCGTGGCCCCGGATCCAGGCCGCCAGCTCCTGCGCTCCGCGCCACCACGGGATGCCCGGCCGGTACGAGAGCAATCGAGGGCTGAGGGTTGGCTCGATGGCGGTCTCCAGGGCGTCCGAGACGACGCGATGCACCAGCACGTCCACCAGGCCGAGCGCGAACACCACGCGACGCTTGCCACCCACCCGGATCGTGCGGATCTCGGCCGGGTCGGGCTCATAGCCGCCGGCCGCCACGGTCCGCGCGATGAGTCGCGCCACGTCCCGGTGGCGAGCGGCGACCGACGTCAGGGACACCTCTCCTTCGCGGAGTTCGTGCATGCCGCGGCCCATCGCATGGCGGTCGAGCAGCCGGTCGATCTGGCGCTCGTACGAGCGCGGATCGGCGAGCACGGTCTCGATCGTCCCGGACGCGCGGGTCTGGCGACCTGCCCACCCGGTCAACCCGGAGCGCGCCAGACGATCGCTCACGACTCTCAGCACCTGTCGGCCACCGTTGGCTCCTTGTCGGGCTGTCCGAGCGATCGTAGCGAGGCCGGGCAACCAGCAGGGGCTCGACTCTCGAGAAATCGCCGCGCAGAATAGCGGCTGCTCCTGTCGGGTTCGCCAATTGTCAGGGGCAGGAATGAGGCCGGATGCGCCGCTCGTTGCACATCGCCGCCGTCCTGACGGTCGCGCTCTTCGTCGCCGCGTGCCAGGGAGCCGCAACCCAGGGCCCCGCCGGGACCGCCGCCGCGACCGGTTCCCTGCGGCCGACCAGCGCAGCCACTCAGCCGCCACAACCCTCGACCGGTTCGACGGCGGCCACCCGGACCGCCATCCCGAGCCTGCCGCCGACGACCGTGCCAACGCAGGGACCCGCCGGTGGAACGCCCGCGCCATCCGGCTCCGCGGCGGCAACGGTCGCGTTCCATGCCGCGCCGGAGCTCGAGTCGGCGGTGCCCACACAGGCCGGGGGCCTGGTGCTGGCTGTCGAGAGCGTCACCGGCGCAGGATTCGCGGACTCGGCCGGCAACCACAACGCCGGCCTTCGCTGCCGCTGGTACGCCGGTCGCGGTCTCCGCTGTCGCGACCAGAAGGAGCTTGCGGCGGTGCTGGCGGCCCTCGGCAAGTCGAGGCAGGACGTCTCGATCGCGGTCTCGTACAACGAGACGAAGAACCGCGAGATCGAGGTCCAGGCGACGCGCGTCGCGGGCGTGAGCGGCGCCCAGGTGCGCGACGCGACGCTGGCGGTCCTGAAGGACGCCGCGAGCCAGGCAGAAGGAGACGCTCAACGCCGCACCCGGCACGGTCGGCGGCAAGTCCGTGATCGTGATCAGCTACCAGTCGCCGTACCCCCTCGGACTCCGGCGGTACCTGTACGCGACGGGCGATCTGTTCTACGACATCCGGCGAGCCTACGACGCGCCTGCGGCCGAGATCCTGGCGGGCCTCCCCTAGCCCCTACTCTCGGACGGGCTCCATGACGCGGGTGTCCTCGTGGATCTCGCGGGCGGCTCGGATGCCACTCTCGAGGGCCCCCTGGATCCAGGCGTGGTAGAGCGAGCAGTGCTCGCCGGCGAAGTGGATCCGGCCTTCGGGCTGGACGATGGCCGCCTGCAGCTGGGTCTGCTGCTCGGGCGCGAACAGCGCGAACGCGCCGCCGGCCCAGCGGTCGTCGTACCACGCGTGTGACGCGCCGACCTCGAACTCCTCGGTGATCCGGGGATGGATCCGGGCGACGTCCTCGAGCGCCTGCTCGACCCGTGTCTCCTCGTCCATGGCGCCCCAGCGGGCGGCGTCCTGGCCCCAGGTGTAGCTCGCCAGCAGGATGCCGCGCTCGGTGTCCGGGTTCGGGTTCGGGTAGTTGATGCGGCGGATCGGCAGGTCGGTGACGGTGGCGCCGCCGAAGATTCCGTCCTCCTCCTCCCAGAATCGGTGCCGGACCTGGAACAGGATCTTGGTCGACGCCGAGTAGTTGAGCTGCCGGATCGCCTTCTGCTTCTCGCGGCTGAACGGCTTCAGCGCCTCGACCGTCCGCAGCACCGAGAACGGGAGCGTGCAGATCGCGTAGTCGCCGGTGACGGAGAACCGGCCCCACGTCGTCCTGTAGTGGACGGTCACGGAATGCTCGTCCTGGTCCAGCGCCGTCACCTCCGCGCCGAAGCGGACGACGTCCTCCAGCTCGGCATAGAAGGCGTTCGGCAGCCGGTCCATGCCGCCGACGATTTCCTGCATGTCGACGTAGGCCTTGCCGAGGCTCTCGCGCAGCTCCTCGACGACGGCCGTGTTCAGCTCGGCCTCGACGAAGTTGAGCACCCCGTACGCCTCGATGGCCCCCTCGGAGAAGCCCTTGCGCTCGAGGAACTCGCGAAGGGAATCCTGGTCGTATTCCCGGACGATCTCGGCCCACGCCGCGTCACCCTCGCGGTCCAGACGCTCCCGCAGGTCCGCGGTCGCCTCGTCCCACAGCTGATCGACGGTCTTGCCACGCTCGTGCTCGGCGAAGTCGAACGGCAGACGCTCGGGCTGCTCGGCCGCCTCGGCCGCCGTCATCCGGTCGCCGCCGAGGTACACGAGGCCCTTCGGGATTGCCCATCATGAATGGCCGCAGTTCCAGGCCGAACAGCTCGCAGTACTTGAGCGTCAGGTCGTGGGCGCGGGGGATGCGCATCCCGCCGGCTTCCGCGTACAGCCCGGGGGCGAAGGTGCGGAGCGTGTAGATCCGGCCGCCGACGCGATGCTGGGCCTCGAGGATCAGCGGCTCGTGACCCTGGCGGCGCAGCTCGAAGGCGGCGACAAGACCGGCCAACCCGCCGCCGATCACGATTACGCGCTTGGCCGGCTGCGGCCGGGATTCGAGGCCCTCGGCCGGCGTCAGCAGCACGTCCATGGGTAGTCGAGTCCGGTTGGGCGCCGGCTGGCCCTCGTCGATGATCTCGGGCGGATCATCCGGTCGAGCGGTCATGGACGGCTGGCTGGAACGGTCGGCGGCCGAACGACGGGTCATGTCCCCCACCCCGGGCGAGCTTGGAGTCCCATCCTAGGGCGCGCGGCGGCCATCCGGGCAACGAAACCGCCCCTGTCCTTCGCGATCGGACCACGGTCGCGGCGGTCAGTGCCGTAGCTTCTCCGACCGACTCAGTCTGGCGTACCAGAGTTCAACCACCGTCTTGGCCGCGACCATCGCGCCGAGAAACCCGATGGGCGCGCCAATGATGGCGATCCCGACGCCCCCGACGGCGATCGTCGCGATCAGGACAAAGATGCGGATGAACGGGTCGCGCAGAAGCTCGCGCGAGGTCACCAGGAGGTAGCGGCGTCCGACGACGTCGTCGAGCACGTAGGCGATGAGCTGGCCGCCAACGAGGCTCATCGTGCCCCAGAAGATGGCCGGGCCCGATGGTCCGCTCCAGCCAGTGCGGCTGGCGCCGAGGTAGAAGCCCCCGTTGGCGATCTGCAGGACGAACACGCCGAGGATGGCCCAGAAGCCTCCATAGGCGAGCAACCAGGTGAGCGGGAGCAACCAGTCGTCGGACCCGGTGCGGCGGGTGATGGGTCGCCCTGCGGAATTGCCGACCGCGCCATCGACCTGTGACCCTGCCGCCAGCGCTTTGTGGATCCGAAGCACGTTGATCAGCCCGACGACGCCAGCCTCGATCCAGTACATCACCAGGATGGATGGGGCATCCCAGCCGAACGCGATCACCCCCACCAGGGGGACGAGGTTCCCGATGGCCATCGCCACGAGGCTTCCCCCGGCGATCACGACGGTGGCCCGGACACGGGCGCGGCTGGAGGAGCGGCGAACACGGGGCAAGCCTCGCTGTGGCGATGGTGTCAGATGCTACCCGGGCCGGTACTCCTGGTCCGCCAGCCGTCGCCGGATCGGGCACTCTTCCCGAAGACGGCTTCGGCCATCCGCCACGAGGGGAATCCGATGAGCGAGTTCCGGAACCTGCACGACTTCGCCAAGGCCGCCCGCCTGCACCTCGGGCTCGGCGAGTGGGACTACCTCACGGGCGCGGCCGAGACGGAGACGTCACTGCGGCGAAACCGGATGGGGCTCGATTCGCTGGCCTTCCGGCCACGGGTACTCAACGACGTGTCCGACGTGCAGACGGACGGCGAGTTGCTCGGCCACCACCTGCGGATCCCGGTCCTGCTGGCGCCGCTCGGCTCGATCCAGCTCTTCGACCCCGAGGGAGGAGCCGCGGTCGCCCGGGCCGCGTCCGACTTCGGGACGATGATGATCCTGAGCTCCGTCTGCGAGCCGCCATTTGAAGAGGTCGCGGCGATCGGGACCTGCCCGAAGATCTTCCAGCTCTACCTGTACGGCGACCAGGCCTGGATGGACGATCGAATCGGTCGGACGGTCGAAGCCGGCTACACGGCGCTCTGCCTGACGGCCGACACGCAGGTCTACAGCCGGCGCGAACGGAGCATCGCAAGGGATTGGGTGCCGCGCGCCTCGCTTCGATCGGCGACCGTGGCGGACGACTTCATCTTCCAGGCGCAGATGTCATGGGCGACCGTCGAGCACATCAAGCGCACGTTCCCGATTCCGCTCGTGATCAAGGGCATCAACACGGGCGAAGACGCGCGGCGGGCGGTCGATGCGGGCGTGGACGTCATCTACGTCTCGAACCACGGCGGACGCCAGCTGGACCACGGCCGGGCCTGCATCGATGCCCTGCCGGAGGTCGTCGAGGCCGTCGCCGGACGCGTGCCGGTGGTCGTGGACGGCGGATTCATGCGCGGCACGGACGTGATCAAGGCACTCTGCCTCGGGGCGACGGCGGTCGGGATCGGCCGCCTGGAGGCGCTGGCGATGGCCGCCGGCGGCCAGGCTGCCGTGGTCCGGATGCTGGAACTGCTCGAGGAGGAGATGCGGATCAACCTCGCGCTGATGGGAGTCGGGAGCCTCTCTGAGCTGGATCCGTCCCTGCTCGAGAAGGCGCCGCCCCTCCCGAACCCGCACGCGCTGTCGGCGTTCCCGCTCCTCGACCAGGGATACTGACCGGCGTACGGCCTCAGCCATCAAACGAGCGCGACCGGGACTCCCAGCTCTTCGTCATCGGCGTCGGCAATGCTCTCGGCCCCGGGCACGGATTCCCTGTCCAGCTGGGTGAGCACGGCGGCGGCCAGGACCAGCGCACCACCGACGATCTGCATTGGCGACAGAACCTGGCCCAGGAGGATCGCAGCGGCGACAGTTCCGACAATCGGCTCGATGAGCCCCAGGATTCCGGAGCGAACGCGGCTGATCAACCGGATGCCGAGGGTGAACAGAAATGCGGCTGCCGCTCCACTGAGAATGCCGGACACCAGCAGGCTGGGCCAGACGTCGGTGTGGTCCAGCGGGAACCGCAACGCCTGCTCCGGTCCCGTGGCGACCGCCAGGAGCCCAACTACGACGACGGTGGCCGCCAGCGCGAGGCCCATGGCCTGCTCGGCGGGAACGGACCGGCATTCCCGGCCGAAGCCGACCCATGTCGCAGCCGCCACAGATGACAGGAACCCCAGCGCCAGCCCGAGTGGATCGAGGCTCAGCCCCGTTTCGGGATCGAAGCCCGCCGTGACGACCATTGCCAGCCCGAGGAGCGCCAGGCCAAGCGCCGCGACCTTGATCGGGCCGAGGCCCTCGGTGCCCGACACGCGTCCGTAGATGGCGAGGAGCACCGGGTACGTGTAGAACGTCAGCAACGCGATCGCGATCGGGATACGGTCAAAGGCCACGAACAGCGATGTGTTGAGCACGACGTTCGACGTGATGAACGCACCAAGCGCCAGTCGCTCCCGACGGGGCAGCCGTCCGAGGGCGACGCGATATCGCTCCCGGTCGCTGCGACGGCGCCAGGCGACCAGTAGCCACAGTGCCCCGCCGGCGATGATTCCGCGCCAGACGACGAAGGCGAATGGGGTCATGCCCTCGTCGTAAAGCATTCGGGCAAGGGGCCCGAGGATTCCGGCGAACGTGGCCGCCGTCACGATCAGCAGCGAGCCACGCACGCCAGGTGACAGAGTGCGGATGGCCGTCATGAGGGGTAAGCCTACAGTCCGATCAGGCCAGGTACGGGTCCGCTCAGCCCGCGCCCGGCGGTCTGGCCCCAGGCCCGAAGGCAGGGCAACGCGATCCCGGTGCATTCGCGCGATTCGGTGACGCACGCGATGAGATCCCGAGTTCTCATGAGCCTCAGCGCGACGGCTCCCATGATGTCGACAGGCACCACGATGACCGCCGGCCGCCGTCAGGTCGTCCCGACTCCAGAGGGTTCCCGAAGCCGTCGTGCCAGCTCGGCGGCCTGCTCATATCGGCCGAAGCTCGGCATGATGTAGGTGCCGTTGACGAGCGAGCTTGCCTGCTCCAGGAAGGCGAGCGCCATCGCGAGGCCCACCTCGCTGCCACGGTCTCCGGCCGCCGCCATCGCGGCACGGGACTCGGTCGGAATCGTGATCCCGGGCACTTCGTGATGCAGGAATTCCGCGTGGCGCGAGCTCTGCAGCGGCAGCACGCCGAGAAGCACCGGCACCGGAAAGCCGCCGGCCCCGAACCTCCGCCTCGCCTCCGTGTCCATCGCCTCGACCTGCTCGATCGAGTACAGCGGCTGGGTCATGACGATGTGCGCCCCGGCCTCGAGCTTGCGCTCGAGTCGATCCCATTCCGCGCTGGCATCCGACGCGGTCGGATCGAGTGCGCACGCGATCGTGAACGCCGCGTTGTCGCCAATCGGTGAGCCCGCCGCGTCTTCGCCCCGGTTGAGCCGGTGGAGGATTTCGATGAGACCGATCGAATCGACGTCCCAGACCCCCGTCGCGGCCGGGTAATCGCCGATCCGCGGCGGGTCGCCGGTCAGCGCGAGGATGTTGCGGACACCAAGCGCATGGGCCCCCAGCAGCTCCGACTCGAGCGCCATCAGGTTCCGATCGCGGGTCGTGAAGTGGACCAGGCACTCGAGGTCGAGATCGTGCTGGATCGCGAATGCCACGGCCATGCAGCCCATTCGGACACGGGCCATCGCCGAGTCGCTGACGTTGACGAGGTCGACTCCGGCGGCCTGCAGGAGACGGGCGGCCTCGACGGTCCGCTCGATGCGAATGGACCTGGGCGGATCGATTTCGACCGAGATCACGAACCGGCCGGCAGCCAGCGCCGTGGCGAGACGCGTCGGCGCGACCGTCGACCCGCCGGCGGAAACGAGCCCCGGAGGCGGCGCGGCCACCCGCGGTGGACTCGCCAAGGCCGTCGAATCACGCGATCCCACGACGACCGGAGCCGGGCGGGCGGCGACTGGCTCGGCGACGCTTCGCTCGGCGACCCTCCGTGCGGGATCGACCCGGACCGCGGCAAGCGCGGCCCGCATGACCGCCGTGTGCTCGGGCGTGGTTCCGCAGCAGCCGCCGACGATCCGGGCGCCCGCAGCGATCGCGTCGGCCACGATCCCCGCGAAATACGCCGGCGTTGCCGTGTAGACAAAGCGGCCGTCGACCCGCCGAGGCAGACCGGCATTCGGCATGACCGACAGGGGCGGCGCGCTCCCCTGCCCCATCGCCGTGAGCGCATCGAGGCAGGCGTAGGGCCCGGCACCGCAGTTCACTCCCATCGCCTCCACCCCGGCCGCCGCCAGGGCCGTGGCAGCCTCCGCGGGCGTCGTCCCGTCGAGGGCAATCAACTCCTCGCCGAACGTCATCTCGGCCAGGATCGGCAGGTCGGCTGCGCGGCGGGCCTCCTCGATGCCGAGCAGCAGGTGCTCCAGCGTCCCGAAGGTTTCGAACACGAAGAGATCGACGCCGCCTTCGAGCAACCCGTCGATCTGCTCGCGGAAGGCCCGCCGAATCGAGACCGCGGTCCGCGTCTCGAGCTCGCGCGTCGGAGCGCCGAGCGGACCGATGGAGCCGCCGACCAGCACATCGCGTCCGGACACGTCGCGCGCCTCCCGGGCGACCTGCGCCGCGCGACGGTTCAGGGTCTGGGCCTGGTTCCCGAGGCCGTATGCCTCGAGCCGGTGGCGATTGGCGCCGAACGTGGCGGTCTCGATCAGGTCGGCGCCCGCGTCGATGTACTCGCGATGGATCGAACCGATCAGGTCGGGCCGGGTCGTCGGCAGCTCGTCGAGACAGGCCCGCTGCGGGATCCCACGGGAGAACAGCAGCGTGCCCATGGCTCCATCGGCCAGCAGCGGACCGGCGGCGAGTCGCGACCGGAACCGTTCTCGTGCATTCACGAGGCCAGCGTACCCGAGCAGCGCGCCTGAGGCCGGCATCGGAACCGGCTCGGCCGTGATCCTTGGCCGCAGCGTGCCACCGGCCCCGCCCCGATCCATGGCCGAGGCCGGGCACGGCCCGGTCGGGCCGGAATTCCTCGCTAACGTTCACCCGGAGAACACTGTCGATCGTCCGGGCGTCCGCCCAAGGTCCAGGAGACTCGAAACCGCCTCCGCGCACGCATGATCGTGCGGCGATCGGCGCAGCCGGGTGGTGCTGCGGTCCGGTGCCGGCCCGAAGTCGTCGATACGGTTCCTCGGGTGAGCATTGGCGGAAGATCGGGGCCGCTTGTAGGGCGCGAGGCCGATCTCCAGATGAACGCCACCGACCACCGCCGCGTCATGGAAAGACCGCCCGCCCCGCGCCAGGATCTGGCGCCATGACCACGCTACGGTCGCCATTCGGCGAGGTGGCTACACTCGGAGCCCATGCCCTCGAATCCGACTCCAGCCGCGCCCGGCGCGCCCACTCCCGCCCAGCCGCTGACCCGGGACCAGCGGCTCGCCCTCCTCGCTCCACTCATGCGCGAGCGCATCCTCGTGATCGACGGCGCGATGGGCACGATGATCCAGGGCTACGAGCTGAGCGAGTCGGATTTCCGTGGCGAACGCTTCCGCGATCACCAGCGCGACCTCCGCGGCGACAACGACCTCCTCGCCCTGACCCGGCCGGACGTTGTCAGTGCCATCCACCGGGCGTATCTCGCGGCCGGCGCCGACATCATCGAGACCAACACGTTCACGGCCACGGCGATCGCCCAGGGCGACTATGGCCTCGAAGCCGTGGTTCTCGAGCTGAATCGCGAGGCGGCCAGGCTGGCCCGCGACGCGGCCGACGAATTCGAGCGGGCGGAGCCAGGCCGGCCGCGCTATGTCGCGGGGGCCATCGGCCCGACCAACCGAACCGCGTCCATCTCGCCGGATGTCAACGATCCAGGCGCCCGCAACGTCCGCTTCGACGAGCTCCGGACCGCCTATCTCGAACAGGCCCGCGGGTTGCTCGAGGGTGGCGCCGACCTGCTGATCGTCGAGACGATCTTCGACACGCTCAATGCCAAGGCCGCCATCTTCGCGATCGATGAACTGTTCGAGGAGCTCGGCCATCGTGTCCCGCTCCTGATCTCCGGCACGATCACCGATTTGAGTGGGCGCACCCTCAGCGGCCAGACGCCTGAGGCGTTCTGGTACTCGATCCGCCATGCCCGACCCTTCGCCGTCGGGTTCAATTGCGCGCTCGGGGCGCGGGCCCTGCGGCCGTATCTCGCCGAGCTTGCCCGGATCGCCGACGTGCCGATCCTCGTCTATCCCAACGCCGGCCTGCCCAACGAATTCGGCGGCTACGACGAGCAGCCGCCCCAGACGTCCGCGGAGCTCGGTGAGTTCGCGGCGTCCGGCCTCGTCAATCTCGTCGGCGGCTGCTGCGGCACCACGCCCGCGCACGTCGCGGCGATCGCGGCGGCCGTGCGGGACGTCGCCCCGCGCCAGGTTCCGAACGTGCCGCGCGCGACGCATCTTGCCGGCCTCGAGCCCCTGACCATCCCCCAGGCCGGCAACCTCTTCGTGAACGTCGGCGAACGGACCAACGTCACGGGCTCGCGGGCGTTTGCCCGGGTCGTGCTGGAAGGTCGCTTCGAACGCGCCATCGAGATCGCCCGCAGCCAGGTGGAGAACGGCGCCCAGATCATCGACGTGAACATGGACGAGGCGATGCTCGACTCGGCCGCGGCGATGACGCGCTTCCTCGACCTCGTGGCGAGCGAACCCGACATCGCCAGGGTGCCGGTGATGATCGATTCCTCCAAATGGACGGTGATCGAGGCCGGTCTCCGGTCCGTCCAGGGCCGGCCCATCGTCAATTCGATCAGTCTCAAGGAGGGCGAGGCCGAGTTCCTGCGGCAGGCGACGCTCGCCCGGCGGTACGGCGCGGCCGTCGTCGTCATGGCGTTCGACGAGGCCGGCCAGGCCGATACGGCCGAGCGGAAGGTCGCCATCGCGACCCGGGCCCACCGCCTGTTGACGGAACAGGCGGGCTTCGAATCCACGGACGTCATCCTCGATCCGAACATCTTCGCGATCGCGACGGGCATCGAGGAGCACGCGAATTACGCCGTCGCCTATTTCGAGGCGACGCGCCGCCTCAAACGGGACCTGCCGGGCACCCTCGTCTCGGGCGGCGTGAGCAACGTGAGCTTCGCCTTCCGCGGCAACGATCGTGTCCGCGAGGCGATCCATTCGGTCTTCCTCTTCCACGCCATTCGAGCCGGCATGGACATGGGCATCGTCAACGCGGGCCAGCTCGCCGTGTACGACGAGATCGAACCGGAGCTGCGTGACCTCGTCGAGGACGTCGTGCTCAACCGGCGTCCGGATTCGACAGAGCGGCTGCTCGACTGGGCGGCCCGGCACTCGACCGAAGGCGGCGCGTCGAGCGCCCAGGCCGACCTCGCCTGGCGCGATGGGCCGGTCGCGGACCGCCTGACGCACGCCCTGATCCAGGGCATCGACACGTGGGTTGTCGAGGACACGGAAGAGGCCCGCCTCGCCGCTGAGCGTCCGCTGGACGTGATCGAGGGACCGCTGATGGCCGGAATGGGCGTCGTCGGCGACCTCTTCGGCGCGGGCAAGATGTTCCTGCCCCAGGTCGTCAAGAGCGCCCGCGTCATGAAGAAGGCCGTCGCGCACCTCGTGCCCTACATCGAGGCGGAGCGGCTGGCCCGCGGCGGGGACACCCAGGGCGGGCGCCAGCGGGCGGGTCTCATCGTCCTCGCCACGGCCAAGGGCGACGTCCACGACATCGGCAAGAACATCGTCGGGGTCGTGCTCGGCTGCAACGACTACGAGGTCGTCGATCTCGGGGTCATGGTGCCGGCCGCTCGAATCCTCGAGACCGCCCGCCGCTTGAATGCGGACCTCATCGGCGTGTCCGGGCTGATCACGCCCTCGCTCGAGGAGATGGCGTTCGTCGCGTCCGAAATGGAGCGCGAGGGCTTCACCATCCCACTCCTGATCGGCGGCGCGACGACGTCGCGGGCTCATACGGCGGTGAAGATCGAGCCACAGTATTCGGGCCCGGTCGTGCACGTCGCCGACGCCTCGCGCGCCGTGGGGGTCGCCGGGGCGCTGCTGCGGCCAGCCAGCCGGGATGCGTTCGCGGCACAGGTCCGGGCCGACTTTGCCGAGGTCCGGCGGGAACGCGCCGGACGGCGGGCCCGCGAAGAACGTCTGCCGATCGCGGCGGCCCGCTCGAATCGCGCCCCGATCGATCTTGGCGTGCCCGTGCCACGGCCGTCGTTCCTCGGTTCTCGCGAGATCGAGGTGACGATCGCGGATCTCGTGCCGCGGATCGACTGGACGCCGTTCTTCGCGGCGTGGGAACTGAAAGGCTCGTATCCGGCAATCCTCGACGACGCCCGCCTCGGAACCGCGGCGCGATCGCTCTTCGAGGACGGCCAGGCGATGCTGCGGCGAATCGACCGCGAGGGCCTGCTCCGAGCACGCGGCGTCGTCGGCTTCTGGCCGGCCGGTTCCACCGTGACCGACGACATCGAGGTCTTCGCCGACGAGGCGCGGCGCACGCCGCTTGCCACTGTCCACACTCTGCGACAGCAGATGGTCAAGCCACCGGGGCGGCCGAACCTCGCGCTGTCGGATTTCGTCGCGCCGCTCGGGTCAGGGGTCGGCGATTACCTCGGCGGGTTCGCCGTGACGACGGGCCTGGGCGTCGAGGATGCCGCTCGGCGCTTTGAAGCCGCGCACGACGACTACGACGCGATTCTCCTGAAGGCGCTCGCCGACCGCTTGGCCGAAGCCTTCGCGGAAACGCTCCACGAGCGCGTCCGGCGCGACCTGTGGGGGTACGCGGCGGACGAATCGCTCACCAACGCCGACCTGATCGCCGAGCAGTACCAGGGAATCCGGCCGGCGCCGGGCTATCCGGCCTGCCCCGACCACACCGAGAAGGCCACGCTGTTCGACCTGCTGCGCGCCGGCGACCTCGCCGGAATCTCGCTGACCGAGTCGTTCGCCATGCGGCCGGCGGCCTCCGTCAGCGGCTTCTACTTCTGGCGGCCCGAGGCCGCGTACTTCGGGCTTGGCCGCATCGGCCGGGATCAGCTCGAGGAGTACGCGGCGCGGAAGGGCACGGACCCGGACACGATGGCGCGCTGGCTGGCCCCGAACCTCGACGACGAGCCCGTCGCGGTCGAGGCGACCGCCTGAACCCTACGGGCTGCCGAGGGTGGCCCGGAACGACGCCTGGAGCGCACCCGAATCGTCGCGGAGCTCCAGCGTGTCGAAGCTGATGGCGAACTTCGTGGCCTTCTGCAGGGCCGCGAAGTACTGCGCCTCCTGGTCGTCAACGCCGGCCGGGGACGCGCAGATCTTCAGGGTGGCCGCGAGCGGGCCGATCTTGATGGTGCCGCCGCTGGTCGTGTACGGGCCGTTGTAGTCGTTGCAGCCGCCGGAACCCGCCATGGCGCCCGGCGCTGTGAAGATCGCGGTCAGCGTCGTGCCGGTCACGATGCTCTCCACGCCGCCCTTGCCGTTGTTCACGCCGGTCGCGACCCAGCGCGTCCCAGTGAGGCTGGATGGCGTGGTCGCGACGAAGGTGAGGCCGGCCTTGCCGTCGCTGCCCTGCAGCTCGAGCGTGCTCCCGTCGATCGCGTAGCTCGCGACATTGCCGAGCGCCGCCAGGAAAGCCGCCTCAACGACGGACGCCGGTGGCGGGCACGCCATTTGCGTCGTTGCCGCCGGGCCGATGGTGAGCTTCTGCCCGCTGACCGTGTATGACGCCGTATACGTATTGCAGCCGGCGGAGCCCGTCACCTTGCCGTCCGCGAACGTGGCCGTGGCCTCGACCGTTGCCGGCACCGGCGCACTCTTGCCATCCGTGCCGGTATAGGCGGTCAGCGTCCAGGGCGTGCCTTCGAGCGTCGCCGGGGCGGCCGGGGAACCGGCTCGTGACGCGCCGCTTGACGACGACGCGCCGGCGCCCGACGTGCAGGCCGCCAGGACGACG
The DNA here is from genome assembly GCA_963716375.1 of uncultured Chloroflexia bacterium. Lineage (GTDB taxonomy): Bacteria > Chloroflexota > Limnocylindria > Limnocylindrales > CSP1-4 > VGPE01. Next base: position 1,899,410 of record OY970306.1, read on the forward strand.
CCGGCGATGAACAGGACGGCGGTCCGCGCGACGGGCGCGTGGCCCGGGAGCGACGGGATGGTGCGATTCATGCATTCCTCCTGGAAGTGATGACGCGGCGGCCTAGCCGCGAAATAATGTCAGACCGCCGACCCAGAACGTCATCAGGCAACCGATCCCGCCCATCGCGGCCAGGAACGGCTCACCACCGTTCCAGGCGGCCGCGGCAACGACGCCGAACAACGAGCCGAGCACGATCGCGATCAGGGCCAGCCCGATCCGCTCGATGATCGGCCGCGGGGTGTGATCGGCGGCCGCCGGCTCAGCAACGGCGGGCTGAGCGGCGGCGAGGGCCTCGGTGGCGGGCTCAACGGCGGCCGTCGCCGCCGACTCCTGGACCGCCGGCTCCGCGGTCGCCGCGTCGACCGGCGGCATGACGGGCGCCGCCCCATCGGGCGAGCGCGCCGGCTGGTCCTCGTTCATGGCTTCACGGTAGCGAAATATGCCTGGAGCAGCTGGCCCGCGAGTGGCGCTGCCCGCTCCCCGCCCCGGCCGCCATGCTCGACGATGACGGCAATCGCCACGGTCGGATTGTTGGCCGGGGCAAAACCGATGAACCACGAGTTCGGCTCGCCCGAGCCGCCAAGCTGGGCCGTCCCGGACTTGCCGGCCGTGGGGACTCCGGGCACGGCCGCCCCGGTCGTGTAGAGCCGGCCGTATTTCCCTTCGACGGCCTGCAGCATCGCCCTCGAGATCGCCGTCGCCTGATCGGCCGGCAGCACGCGCCGCAGCACGACCGGCGCGATGGTCGTCGTCCCGCTTCGGCCGGACATCGAACCGACCAGCGCGGGCTTCATGAGGACGCCACCGTTCGCGATCGTGGCAGCGACGAGCGCCATCTGGAGCGGCGTCGCCAGCGTTTCTCCCTGGCCGTAGGCCGCGTTGGCGAGTTCGACGTCGTCCTTGAACCCACCGGGAGCCGACCCGTTGCCGTTCGTCACCTGGCTGATCGCCGTCGGCAGGTCGAACGGGATCTGCGTCCCGAAGCCGAGATCGCCCGCCCATTCGACCAGCTGGGCGCCGCCCACCTGCAAGCCCGTGAGCGCGTACCAGATGTTGCAGGAGACCTCGGTGGCCGTGTACAGGTTCAGGAGCTCGTCGCCCGTGAACGGGTGGTGGCCGTCCCGGACGCGGTAGCCGTCGACGAGGAGCCCGGTCTTCTCGGCCCCGGGCTGCTGGGCATAGGTCGTCGCCGGGGTGATCGACCCTGAGCCCAGCCCGGCGACAGCGGTGACGATCTTGAACACGGAACCCGGCACGTACAACCCCTGCGTCGCGCGGTTCAGGAGGGGGTTGCGCGAATCGGCCAGGAGCGCGTTGAACGCCGCGGTCGCGGTGTTCGGGTTGGCGATCGCCGAGGCGTTGAACGTCGGCGACGAGGCCATCGCCAGGACCTGGCCCGTCCGAGGGTCGAGCATGACGACCGCCCCGAGATCGGAGCCGAGACCCTTGATCGCGGCCTTCTGGAGCGCGAGCGAGATCGTCAGCTTCAGGTCCTGTGGATCGAACGGATTCGCATCGAACTTCTTCAGCAGCTGGTGGACCGCGTCGGCGCTGTCGATGCCGGTCAGCTCGGCGTCGTAGGTCCGCTCAAGGCCGGCCGTCCCGTACTGGCGCGAGGCGTAGCCGATGATCGAGCTCGTCGAGGTGTCGGTGTAGACGCGATATGGCTCGCCGTTCTTGTCCTTCTTGCTGGTCGCGAGGATCGTCCCGGTGCGGTCCATGATCTCGCCACGCACGACCTGTCTCGCAGCGGCGATCACGGCCGGGTTGTCGGGGGCCGTCGAGAGCGCCGCGGCCTGGTAGATCTGCCAGTAGCCGGCGCCGGCTGCCAGGACGGCGAACGCCAGCCCGAGTGCCATGCCCACGGTCACGACGTTCTGGCCGATCGGCCGGCGGCGCATCGACGACGGGCTCTTCATGCGGCCCCCCGGTCGAGGAGACGGGCGAACCGGCGACGCCGCGGGCGCTGCGGAGGCGGCAACTCGACGCCCCGATCGGACAGTGCGAGCAGCAGCCCGATCACGAGGGCATTCGCCAGCAGTGACGAGCCGCCGTAGCTGATGAACGGCAGCGTGATGCCCGTCAATGGGATCAGCTTGAGATTGCCCGCAGCGATGATGAAGGCCTGGACGCCGATGACCAGGCTGAGCCCCGTCGCCAGCAGCGCCCGGAAGTCGTCGGCGGCGGCGGCCGCGATGCGCAGGCCGCGCTCCACGACCACGAGGTAGCAGCCGAGGATGGCGAGGATGCCGATGAGGCCGAGTTCCTCGCCCAGGGCGGCGAACGGAAAGTCCGTGTGGATGGCCGGAATCGGCAGGCGTCCGGCGACGAGGGGCAGCCCGCCACCGAGACCTGTGCCAAGGATCCCGCCCCGAGCGAACGCGTACAGGGCCTGGACCACCTGGTATCCGGCGCCCGAGGCGTCCTTGAACGGATCGAGCCAGATGTCGACCCGGACCTGGACCGTGTCGAAGAGCCGGTACATCAGCGCGCTGCCGGCCACGAACAGGATCAGCCCGCCGACGACGTAGCTCCAGCGGGCGGTCGCGACGTAGAGCATCAGCAGGAAGACCGCGAAGAACAGCAGTGCCGTGCCAAGGTCGCGCTGGATGACCACGATGCCGAGGGCGATCGCCCACATCGCCACCATCGGCAGCAGGTACGGCAGCGGCGGCAGACGGAGAGGGCCGAGCCGGGTCGATTGCTCCATCAGCAGGGGCCGGTTCTCGGAGAGGTAGCCCGCGAGGAAGACCACCAGTACGACCTTGAGGACCTCGGACGGCTGGCCGCTGAAGGGGCCGATCTCGATCGAGAGCCGCTGCCCGTTGATGTCGCGCCCGAACACGAACAGCAGGAGCAGGAGGCCGATCCCGAAGGCGGCCCACGTGTACTTGTAGAGGCGCAGCCAGGCGTCCGAGCGAACGGCGATCGCGAGGATCGTGATGATCGTGAGCGCGACGAGCAGCCAGGCGAGCTGCAGCGAGGCAAGACCGAACGTCCGGCCGCCGAATGATTGCTGGACCAGCGTCTGGGGCAGGCGCTCCATCAGGAGGAGGCCGATGCCACCGAGCAGGCCGACGACCGGCAGCAGGATCTGGTCCGTGCGACGGCCGGCCAGCACCTGGGCAACATGCGCGAGGAACAGCGCTCCGACGTAGACGGCGAGGAGGCCTGGATCAGCCGGCCCGATGGTCGTCTGGCCATTCTTCGCGTGAACGGTCGCACCGAGCGACAGGCTGCCGGCCAGGAGCGCGAGCCCGACCAGCACCAGCAGCCAGAATTCGCGACCGCGGGCCCGGGGCCGGATGAAGCCGAGCACCGGCGGCAATTCGACGGACCGCGCCCCGGCCGCCCGACCCGGCGTCGCGGTCATGGCCTGGCCCGCTCGAGCCGCAACCGGGCCATCCCGACCTGGAGCTCATCGCCGAATCCGAGCGGCGAGACGCCTTCGACCCGGCTGCCATTGACGAACGTGCCGTTCGTGCTGGCGCGGTCCTCGAGGTACCACGACCGGCCCCGGAAGGTGAGGACGGCATGCTCGGTGGAGGCGAACGGGTCCTCGATGACGATCGTGTTGTTGACGTCCCGGCCGAGCGTCGTCACCGCATCCAGGGGAAAGACGGTGCCGACGGCCGGATCGCCCGACGGCGAGGCCACGACGACCAGCCGGCCGAGTTCCGTGCCGGGTTCACGAGCCGCGGAGCGGAGGTCGCGCAGGAGGATCCGGACGACGGCGAAGAGGAAGACGTAGAGCAGCGCGAGGAAGAGCAGGCGGAACAGCCAGAGGGTGGCAAGGAGGCCGTCCACTCAGCCGCCCGGAGTCGATTCGACGATCAGGGTCGTGTTGCCGATCTCGATCCGGTCCCCTTCGCCGAGGACGACCTCGCCGACCCGGATGCCGTTGACCCGGCTGCCGTTCGTGCTGCCGAGGTCCGTGAAGACGAGCGCGCCACGACGCGCCTGCAGCCGTGCGTGGTAGCGCGAGACGCGCGAGTCCCGCACGACGAGACCGTTGTCCGCGGCCCGACCGATCGTCAATCGCCCGCCATCGACCGCGACCTGGCGGGAGGAACCGTCGGCCCCGACCTGGCGGAGCATCGCCTCCGGTGCGTCCACGTGGGCCACCTCGAAGACCATCGTGTGGCTACTGCCGGGCGTGCCGATCAACGCCGCCGGCGCGCCGCCGAGGTCCAGCGGTCCTGCGTCCGGCCAGTCCACCGGCCAGTCCTCTTCGGCGAGGCCGATGCCAGGCGCCAGCCGGCTGGCGTCCCACTGGCCATGCGCGGCTGTCGGATCCACGAACGACGGATCGACGCGGATGTCACCGGCCGCGATCACTCGATCGGCCGCCAGGTGGATCTGCGGTCGGTCGGTCAGGGTGAATCGGTGGGCGCGGGCGAAGGCGAGTGCAGATTCGGCCAATTCGGCCTCCAGGCCCGGCACGAGTTCGCCGAACGCGTCGATGTCGGCCGGATTCAGGCGCACCACGTACCGGTTCGGGACGAGAATCCGATCCGAGGCACTGAGTCGCCCGGTTTCCATGGCCCGCTCGATGCGACGCTGCAGCTGGATCGGTTGCAGTCGAGCGTGAAACAGGCGGGCAGACGGCCGCTCGAAGAGGCGTTCGAAGAACCGCTCCAGGGCGGCGAATGGACGCATGGTCGGGCCCGGAGTCTAGCAGAGGGATCGGACGACCCCGTTCCTGGAGCCCGATCGGCTCGCGGCCCGTCGGGACCATCGTCGAGGTCCCTCGGTACGAGAGGCTTGGCTGGATCGAGGGCTGCGAGAGGTAGCGTTAGGGGCAGTTGAGCGGAGCTCGACTCCGCTCGCCGGTTCAGCCAGTTTCAAGGTCGACGTGCCCGAACTTCTCACGGAATCCTTCTGCGAACGTTGTGGCACCCGCTTCACGTTCGGCGCGCCACCCCGGCCACCTCGGCTGGGCAAGCTGCGCGTGGTCTCGCGCGGCCTGAAGGGCTACGTCCTGAGCGACGACACGTCGCTGACGGACGCGATCGCCGATGCAAGGATCGCCGACGAGCGGCGACGATCCGGCCGCCAGCTCGACCTCTTCCACAGCACGTTCAATTTCTGCATGACCTGCCGCCAGTACACCTGCGGCAACTGCTGGAACGTGGAGGCCGGTCGCTGCCTCACCTGCGCCCCGGTGGCTGGCGCCGAGGCGCTCCCCGCGACGATGCCGGCCGTGCCCCGCGCGACGGGCCGGACGGCGCTCACTCCCCTGGGTTCCGATGGCCAGCCGCTGAGCGTCATCGATCCGGAGGTGTCCGCCGAGTGGCGCGACGTCGGCGCGATCGCGGCCGCGGCGGCAATCTACGGGCATACGGCGGGCAACGGGCACGAGACGAGCAACGGGCTTGAGGCGGCGGAGCCGACGGCGGTCGCCGAACCTGGAGCGGAGGCCGAGGCGTCCGTAGCAGCCGTTTCGGCCGAACCGGCTGCGCAGGCCGACGCGGTCGATCTTGCAGCGGCCGCGCTGGACGCCGCGGGCGAGCTTGACGCCGCGGGCGAGCTGGACGCCTCGGGCGAACCTGATGCGGGCGGCCTTGGCGTGGCCGAGCTGACCGCCGCGGCCGGCGATGACCAGCTTGCCGGGCGCGACGATCCCGGCCTCGAAGCCGACGCGAATTCGAGCGCGAGCTCGCGACCTGCCGTCGATTGGGACGCGATCGCCACGGCTCCGGTCTGGGTCGTCCGGAACCTCGAGCCGCTGTCTCCGGCAATGGCGAGCGCGAGCGACGCGGACCTCGAGGCCATCGCGGTCGCGCCCGAAGGCGATACCGAGCCGGTGGCGGAGGACCTTGAGATCGAGGCCGCAGAAGCCCTGGCCAGTGAGCCGGATCCGCTCCCGGCCGTGGTCCTCGTCGCGGCCGACACCGAGCCGGTCGCAGCCGAAGACGCCGAGACCGAAGCCGATCCAGCTATGCTCGAGGCGGTCGATCCGGAACCGATCTTGATCGCCTTGGAACTCGCGCTCTCGTCGCTGGAGATCGAGCGTCTCGCGGTCGAGGCCATCGAGAGTGAGCCCGACGGTGAGCCCATCGCAGTGGAGGCCGAAACGGTCGAAGCCGCGACCGGGCACGATTCGATCGCGGCGGACGTGACCGATCCAGGCGCCGCAGGCGTTCTGGCGGAGCCGATTGCGATTGTCGCGGAGGCCGTTGAGGCCGAGGACGAACCAGAACCGGTGGCTGCTGCCGAATCCCCGGCTATTGAACGCGAGCCGCTCGCGGCTGAGGCCGACGCCGAAGTCGAGCCGCTCGCGGCTGAGGCCGACGCCGAAGTCGAGCCGCTCGCGGCTGAGGCCGACGCCGAAGTCGAGCCGCTCGCGGCTGAGGCCGACGCCGAAGTCGAGCCGCTCGCGGCCGAGGCCGAGCCGCTCGATGGCCGACGTCGAGCCGATGGCCACCGAGGCCGAGCCGATCGCGGCAGACGCCGTGGCGGATGTGCAAGCAGAGCCGCTCGCGGCTAAGGCCAACGCCGAAGTCGAGCCGCTGGCAGCCGAGGCCGAGCCGATCGCGGTCGAGCCCGTGGCCGCCGAGTCGCTCGCGGCCGAGGCCAACGCCGACGTCGAGCCGCTGGCAGCCGAGGCCGAGCCGATCGCGGTCGAGCCCGTGGCCGCCGAGTCGCTCGCGGCCGAGGCCGAAGTCGAGCCGCTCATGGCCGACCCCGAGACCCTGGCCGCCGATGCCGAGCCGCTCATGGCCGACGCCGCAGTCGAGCCGGTGGCCGCCGAGGCGACCGAGACCGACGCCGACGTGCCGGCGATCGCCGCCGCCGCCGAACTCACCGCATTCGCGGCTGCGGCCGGCGTACCCGACGACGATGCCGTAGCGGCGATGACCATCGAGCCGGCCGAAAAGCCGATCGACCTGGCGACGGCCGCGACCCTCGAACCCGAAACGGCCGAGACGCCGGCGACCGAGCCGATCGTCGCGGGCGACCCGATCTCGGTCGCCGAATCCGTCACCGACGAACCGGACGGCTCGATCCATCTCGGCGCTCGAATCGTGGGTGGCGGCCTCCTCGGCCGAATCGGCCAGGCCGGCCCGAACGCCCCGACGCCCGACGAGTCGTCCGATCCGATCGACCTTTTCCGCCAGGCGGCGGTTCTCTCGGGCATGCGCGACGTCGACGACGTCGTCGCCAACCCGGACGAGACCTGGGAGCCGGCTCCCCTGGCGTTCGAGACGCCGGCCATCGCGGAGCCGATGCTCCCGGCGCCAGAGACGCTGGCTGCAGCGGCCACCTTCGAAGCTGCCACCGACGAGGCAGCCCCCTCCCCGATCGAACCGGTCGCGGCAGAGGCAGCCGCCGAACCGGTCGCGGCCGCCGAATCGATCGAAGCCAGCCCGGCCACCCCGGCCGCCCCGCCCGCGCAGCCCGAGACCCCGATCGTCCCGCCGGTCTCGACCGAGCCTGTCTGGTGGATCGTGGCTCCCGATGGTTCGAGCCCGCCGATCCCGGAGGGCCAGCGACCGCCGGCCATCACCGTGCCGGTCCTCGGCGCCCTTCGCCCGCCCCGAGTCTTCCGCCGCGCGCCGAGCACACCGCCGGCGCCGCCGACCGCCGCGCAGTCGCCGATGCTGCCGCCGACCGTCCGACCGATCAGTGCCCCACCGACCGGTGGCGGCCCCTCGGATTGGGTGCCGCAGCCGCAATGGCCGCCGGTCGGCGCCCCGCCGGCCCCGGTTGCCCCGCACCCCGCCACGATCCAGGCGGCCAGCGCAGCCGGCGGCATCTGGGCCGAAATCGAGTCGAGACGTGCTGAACCGGCCCGGCTCCAACGTCCACGCCTGCAATTCGTGCGCCCTGCCACTGTCGGCCGCAGCCAGGTTCTGCCGCCGTTGCGGAGCGCCGCAGGCCTAGGAACCCGGGGCTCCTTGCGACGACGAGTCGCCCGAAGTCGAGTCCGCGGCGCGTTCGGCCTGATCGGTGGCGCGAGGGCCGCCGGCTCGTTCGGCGGATCCAGCCGGACCATCGACGAGCGGCGGCGCAGCCGTCGCCGCCATCGTTGTGGCCACTTCATCGGCACTCGAGGTGAACCCTGCCCCGCCGCTGAGCAGCTCGATCCGGATCCGCGTCCACGCTGCTCCGATCAGCAGCGCCTGGAACACCAGCGAGAGCCACGCAAGGGCCGCGAACACAACCGCAAATGCGCCGAAGACTGCGAGAACCCCGACGAGGAGCGGGGCGATGAAGACGAACAGCTGGGTCAGGAGCCCGACGGCGATCCCGACGAGGATCGCGGGTGGCAGCAGCGCCCGCCATGGCACCAACAGGTTCGGGACGACGTGGTACAGAAATGCCACGAACACCGGCACGGCCGCGAGTGCCAGCAACGGCACGATGATGTTCGTCAGCAATCGCGCGCCATCGCCCTCGGGACCGGCCGGCAACGCCGCCAGCACCCGCTGCTGGACCAGCGACAGGACGTAGGCGCCGCCCACGAGTACGACGAGCAGGCCGACCATCACGAGCCCGCGGATCGTCCGACTGACCATCGAGCGCTTCGAGCGGATGCCGAAGATGCGCGCGAAGGCCCGGTCGATGGCCCCGTAGAATCCGGCCGTGCTCCAGGCGAGCCCGATGAGGCCGATGATCGAGAATGCGCCGGCACTGGCCGCGAGCCCGGTCAGGGCCTGGCGGGCGATCGGCTCGAGCGGCGGGATCAGCGTCACGACCTGTTCGAGCAGCTGTTCCTTCACGGCCGGATCCTGGATGACGAAGCCGATGAGCCCGATCAGCAACAGGATTCCGGTCAGGAAGGCGAGCAGAGCCTGGTAGGCCAGCCCGGCCGCCATGAGGCCGCCGTCGTTGTCGTAGAAAGTCGAGAGCAGGAGCTGGACGCGGACGACGACCCACCAGGACAGAACGCGCTTGATGATCCGGTCGATCGGCTCCGGCAGCGTCATGGCGCCACCGTTACGGCGTCAGGTCCTCGAACAGGCCCGGCTGCAGCTCGTCCGCCCGAAGCCGGCGCGGCGGCTGGAGGAGCGCACGCACCTGGCCCCGCCGGACAAACCGCCGGCCACCGAGCTTGATCGATTGCAGGCGGCCGGTTCGAGCCCAGCGACCGATCGTCGATGGCGAAAACCGGACATTGGCCGCAGCCAGGATTTCGCTTGCCTCCGCGAGGGTGATCCAGTCACTCGGGGCCGCCGGCATGCCGCGTCAGCCCTCGGTCCCGGCGCTTGAGGCCTTGACGGTCGCCGACTCGCCGCCGGAACCGTTGGAACCGTTGGAACTCATTTCGCCGCTGCCGCCGGAGCCACTGCCACTGGAGCCGCCGCCCGACGGACTCGACTCGCCGCCCGACGACCCGGTCCCCGAGTCGCGACCATGATCGCTCGACCCGGATCCCGAGCCCGAGCCCGAGCCGGCTGAGGGTTCGCCCGTGGAGGTCTTCGGCCCGGCGGCGCTCGTCCGACGCTCCACCTTTGCCCAGCCCGAGCCCTTGTAGTGGACGGCCGCCGCCACGATCACTTTCCGCATGGCGCCGCCGCAGACCGGGCACGCCTCAGGACCGGCCGCCGTGACCGAGTGCATGACTTCCATCCGGTGGCCGCACTCGCGGCAGACGTAATCGTAGAGTGGCACCAGGGTTCTCCCGGAGCCCCGTCACGTTGCCAATGGTCCAGTCGAACCGTCAGCCGCGCAGCAGGCGCATCCCGCATTTCGGACAGTAGAACGCACGCTGGTGCGCCGAGGCGAAGCCGCAATGCGCGCAGACGAGACCGCCACGACCGGCCGCGGGCACGGGCCGGTCGACGGGCGCCAGACCGAGCGCGTACTTGCTGGCAAGGACGTTCGTGAAGATGACCGAGAGGATCCGGGTGGCGGTCCGATCCGTGTCCCCCCGGACGCCCTTGCCGCCCCAGCCCACAACTGCCCGGACGATCAGCTCGCCGGTCGATTCATCCCAGTGCGACGCAACGCCGCCGACGATCGCGTTGTAGAACGGGTAGCCCGAGGTATCCGTCTCGCCATCGAGCAGGGCACACGCGAAGGTGTCGAACGCGAGGTCGATCGCGTCGAGGGTTTCGAGCACGACCAGCGCATGGCGCGTGACGGGCGAGAGATCGTGGTGCGCGTTGACCCACTGGAGGGCTTCGGTCGGCCGTTCGATCATCGGCGTCGCCTCGCCGAACTCGACGGCCAGCGGTTCGACCACCTCGATCTCGGTGTCCACCAGCCCGCTCAGCATCTCCGGCAGGTCGGCCGTCGAACCCGGCCGCGACTTCATCCGGACCCCGTCGCTGCCCTTGGCGCCATAGTGGATGCGCAGCGAGTAGTCCTGGGCTTCGATCTCTTCGGGCTCGGGGGCGATCGGCCCATCCTGGCTCTTGCCCTTACGTTTCAGGAACTCGAGCGGCACAACGCGTTCCTCAGGGGAGTGCGGGTTCGGGCAATGGTAGCAGCGTGACCGGCGCGGTCTGACGGCCCCGGCCGCCGAACCGTTCAGCGACCGAGTCGGTCGGCCAGTCTCGTCACCTGGTCGGCGAGCTCCGCCTCCCGCTCGCGTGCGCCGGCCACGATCTGCGGCGGCGCGTTGGCCACGAATGCGGCGTTCGAGAGCCGATCCCGGGCGGCCTCCAGCATCGATTCCGCCTGGGCGAATTCCTTCTCGAGGCGAGCCCGATCCAGTTCGTCGAGCGCCGCCGAAGCCTGACCGCGACCGACCACGGCCTCCGTCTCCCCGGCGATGACCGCGAGGCCGCCATCGCCGGTGGCGGCATGGAGCGCTTCGGGAGTGAGGTGCCGGGTCAGCGGCTTCGCCCGGACCAGTCGTTCGATGGCCGGACGGAGCGTCTCGAACGTCGGCCCGAGCGCCACCGGCAGGACGACGTCGACTGGCAGCCGGCTGGCGGGCTCGATCTTCGCCTCGGCCCGGGCATTCCGGATGGCGCGAATCAGGCCCAGGATCGTCTCGACGTCGGTCTCGACGGCTTCGTCGCGGCGACCGGCGCCGGGCCAGCGGGCCACGATGAGCAGCGCCGGATCCGAGGCCCGGTGGGGCGTCGCCTCCCAGATCGCCTCGGTCAGGAACGGCATGAGTGGATGCAGGAGTCGCAGGTAGGTGTCGAGCGCCTCGACGAGGGTCCACCAGGTCGCCTCGCGATCGGCCGCCGGCAGGCTCTCGTCGGCGAGGCGGACCTTGGCAAGCTCGATGCCCCAGTCGCAGAACTCGTTCCAGATGGCGTCGTAGAGGATCCGGGCGCCCTCGCCGAAGGCGTAGTCCGCGAAGGCCCGATCGACGGCCGTCACGGTCGCCGATGCCCTTGATCGGATCCAGCGCTCGGCGGGGCCGAGGCGGTCGGGATCCGGCAGCTCGCGAGGGGCGCCCGACGGGATCGTCGACGGCCGCGCACCCAGCACGAAACGGGCCGCGTTCCAGAGCTTGTTGGCGAAGTTGCGGGCGTTCTCGATCTTCTCGCGGCCGAGCTTGAGGTCGTTGCCCGGGGCCGTGCCGTGGATCAGGGCGAACCGCAGCGCGTCGGCCCCGAATTCGTCGATCGTGGCGAGCGGGTCGACCGTGTTGCCCTTCGACTTCGACATCTTCTGGCCGAGCGGATCGCGCACGAGGCCGCTCAGGTAGACCGTGTGGAACGGCGGCTCCCCCATCAGGTGGATGCCCAGCATCATCATCCGGGCGACCCAGAAGAAGATGATGTCGTAGCCCGTCTCCAGGACCGAACCGGGATAGAACCGCCGGAGGTCGGCCGTGTCCTCGGGCCAGCCCAGGGTCGAGAACGGCCACAGGCCCGAGCTGTACCACGTGTCGAAGATGTCGGGGTCCTGGACGAGCTCGGAGGCGCGCAGGCCGCAGACCTCGCAGGCCTTCGGACCGTCCGGATCCGGCGTCACCGTCGAATGGCCGTCCGGGCAGTACCAGGCCGGGATCCGGTGGCCCCACCACAGCTGCCGGCTGACGTTCCAGTCGCGGATGTTCGTCAGCCAGTGCTCCCAGACCTTCTCGAATCGTTCGGGCAGGATCGTCGTCCGGCCGGAACGGGTCGCGGCAAGCGCCGCCTCGGCGAGCGGCTGGGTCCGGATGAACCATTGCGTCTTGAGTCGCGGCTCGACGACGTCGTTCGAGCGCTGGCAGCGCCCGATGATCATCTCGTGGGGCTTCACCCCGACGAGATCGCCCATGTCCGTGAGGTCGGCCACGATCCGGGCGCGGGCGGCATACCGGTCCAGGCCCGCGAAGGCGCCGCCGACCTCCGTGATCCGCGCTTCGTCGTCCAGGACCGTGATCATCGGCAGCGCGTGGCGCCTGGCCATCGCGTGGTCGTCGTGGTCGTGAGCGGGCGTGATCTTCACGGCGCCGGTGCCGAAGTCGCGCTGGACGTGCTCGTCGGCGATGATCGGCACGGGCCGGTTCACGAACGGGATCAGCGCCTGCCGGCCGACGAGGTGCGCGTATCGCTCGTCGTCCGGATGGACCGCGACGGCCGTATCGCCGAGGAGCGTCTCCGGGCGGGTCGTGGCGATCGGGATCGATTCGTTCGCGTTCGGGCGGCCCGCCGCGTCGAGGACGTGATAGCGGATCGTCCAGATCGCACCGGTCTCGGGGGTCGGGATGACCTCGAGGTCCGAGACGCTGGTCCGGCAGCCGGGGCACCAGTTGATGAGGGCCTCGGCGCGGTAGGCCAGGCCTTCCTTGTGCAGTCGCGTGAAGCTCTCCCGGACGGCTCGGGCCGAGACCTCGTCCATCGTGAATCGGAGGCGGCTCCAGTCGAGGCTGGCGCCCACGCGACGCTGCTGTTCGAGCATCACGTGGCGGGTGGCCTCGACGAACTCCCACATTCGCTCGAGATAGCGCTCGCGGCCAAGAGTGGCGCGGGTCTCGCCTTCGGTGGCCAGGAGCCGATCGAGGACGACCTGCGCCGCGATGGAGGCGTGGTCCAGGCCGGGCAGCCAGAGTGTCGGCCGGCCGAGCATGCGGGCGTGACGGATCATCAGGTCCTCGACCGCGGACCGCTGGGCGTGGCCGAGGTGCAGCGAGCCGGTCACGTTCGGCGGCGGCTGGATGATGACGAAGGGCGGCAGCTCTGCGTCGGCGGTCGAGCCTTTGCCATCCGGCGCGAATACGTCGGCGGCGAGCCAGCGCTGGTAGATGGCCGCCTCGAACCGGCTGGGCTGGTAGGCCTTCGCGAGTCCTCGCTCTTCTTCAGTTCGGTCCGCCATCGGTCCGGCTCCGATCGGATGCGCCAGCGGCGCTTCGACAACAAAAGGCCCGCTCGTCCAGCGGACGAACGGGTCGTGGTACCACTGCTGGTTCGGCGGTTCGACGACCGTCCCGGTGTTCCGGGCCGGCGCTCTGGCGCCCTCGCGACGCGCTATCGGGCGTCTCCCGCACGGCTCGCGAGCGACCTTCACGCCGTCGTCCCCGCGCGGCTCGCACCATCCCGCGCTCGCTTCGGGGCCGTCCCGACGCTACTCTTCCCGGTCATCGCCGTGAGGGCCGGAGTCTAGCACGAGCCCGGCGGCGACTGGAAGTAAGTCGCCGCAAAGAGCCGCTTCCCATCCTGCAGCCGATGGACGACGCGACGGTTGGCCGGGCTCTGCGGGCGCTTCGGAAGAAACGCGGCTGGCGACAGGCGGACCTGGCCGCTGCTGCGCGCGTGAGCCAGTCGGTGGTATCGCGGGCCGAGCGCGGTCACTTCGCGACGATTCAGGTCGGGACGGCGCGGGCGTTGTTTGCCGCTCTCGACGCTGGCTGCTCCCTTGCACCCTGGTGGCGCTCCGGCGAGCTGGATCGGCTGCTCGATGAGGATCATGCGACGCTCGCCGCGCGGGCGGCGGAGTACCTCCAGCGCCACGGTTGGGCAGTGAGCGTGGAGGTCAGCTTCGCTGTCTTCGGCGAACGCGGATCCATGGACCTGCTCGCCACGCGCCGGTCGGTTAGCGCGGTGCTCGTGGTCGAGTTGAAGACGCGGCTCATGTCCGTGGAGGAGTTGCTGCGAACGCTGGACCGGAAGGTCAGGCTCGCGGCGCGGATCGTCGAGGATCGGGAGGGCTGGCGGACGGCGGTCGTTGGGCGGCTGGTGATCTTCGCGGAAGACAGCACGAATCGGCGGCGGGTCGAGCGGGCCTCGATCCTGGCGAGTGCGCTGCCACTGCGCGGCGCGGACCTGGCGGCCTGGCTGCGCGCCCCGGCTGGGACCGCGGCAGGGGTGGTCTTCCTGTCACTCAGTCCCGGGACGACTGGTAGGCGTCGCGCCGTCGCCCGGCAGCGGGTCCGGCGGCCGCTTCCCCGCTCGAATCAGCGGGCGCCGGGCGGTGTGACGGCATCAGCCGGTGGATACCAGTCGCCGGGGAACTGAGTGACGGGGAATCGGCCGAAGCGGCGGATTACCAGTCGCCCGGAGACTGCCTGACGAAAACTGCGGCCCGACGACGGTCCGCACCTCGCGCCGGAGGACGCGACCGGCCAGCGCCGGCAACGCGCCGGCCGCCTCAGGCTGCTTACGCGGTTTCGCCGCGTTCGGCGAGCCACTCCTCGTAGTTGGTCTCGTCGACGCCGCGCTCGATCTCGGTCTTGGTCAGCAGCAGCGGCATCCGGCCCTGCCGGATCGTCTCCTCGGTGATGATGCATTTGCGGATCTCGGTCCGCTCCGGGATGTCGTACATCACGTCGAGCAGCGACTCCTCGACGATCGATCGCAGCGCCCGGGCGCCGGTCTTGCGGTCGACGGCGACCTCCGCGGCGGCCCGCAGCGCGCCATCCGTGAAGACGAGCTCGACCTTGTCGAGCTGCAGGAACTTCTGGAACTGGCGGGTGATCGCATTCTTCGGCTCGGTCAGGACGCGGACCAGGTCCTCGGCCGTCAGGGCCGAGAGCGTCACGACGACCGGCAGCCGGCCGACGAATTCAGGGATGAGGCCGTACTTGAGCAGGTCCTCCGGCATCAGCCGATCGAGGATCCGGCCGCGCTCGAGCTTGCTGACCTGCGATTCGGCCCCGAAGCCAATCGTGCGCCGGCCGACTCGTTCCTCGACGATCTTCTCGAGCCCGTCGAACGCCCCGCCGCAGATGAACAGGATGTTCGTCGTGTCGATCTGGATGAAGTCCTGGTGCGGGTGCTTCCGGCCGCCCTGGGGCGGCACGTTGGCGACGGTTCCCTCGAGGATCTTGAGGAGCGCCTGCTGGACGCCCTCGCCGGAGACGTCGCGCGTGATCGACGGGTTGTCGGCCTTTCGCGAAATCTTGTCGATCTCGTCGATGTAGATGATCCCGCGCTGGGCCCGGGCGACATCGAAATCGGCCGCCTGGATGAGCCGCAGCAGGATGTTCTCGACATCCTCACCGACGTAGCCGGCCTCGGTCAGCGAGGTGGCGTCGGCGATGCAGAACGGCACGTCCAGGACGCGCGCCAAGGTCTGGGCCAGCAACGTCTTGCCCGAGCCGGTCGGGCCGACGAGCAGCACATTCGACTTCTGGAGCTCGACCTCGTCGACGGCGTGGCCGGCGTTGACGCGCTTGTAGTGGTTGTAGACGGCGACGGACAGGACCTTCTTGGCCCGTTCCTGGCTGATGACGTACTGGTCGAGCGCCGCCTTGATCTGCGGGGGATTCGGCAGCTTGGCGGCCTGCGGCTTGGCGCGCGGCGCCTCCAGCATCTCCTCTTCGATGATTTCCTGGCAGAGGTTGATGCACTCGTCGCAGATGTAGACGCCCTGGCCCGCGATCAGCTTGCGGACCTGTTCCTGGCTCTTGCCGCAGAAGCTGCAGCGATACGGGACCTTGGGCCCCTTCGTCGTCGTCGTCACGTCACGTCCTGTTCGATCCAACCGGCCGCGCCGTCCGGTCGGACGATTGTAGGGTCCCTGTCTATTCGTCCTTGGCCGGCCGCGGAATCGCCACGGTGCCCGCGTCACCCGCCACGGCAGCCGAACCTTCGCCCCCGGCAAGGCCCAGATCGTGAGCCTGCGCAATCAGCGAATCGCCCGGCACCGAATACACCGCATCGATGATGCCATAGTCCTTGGCCTGCTCGGGAGACATGAAATAGTCCCGGTCGGTGTCGTGCATGACCTTGTCGAGCGGCTGATTCGTGTGCTTGGCCAGGATTTCGTGGTTGACCTGGACAAGATGCTCCCACTCGCGCATCTGGATCAGCGCGTCCGGGGCATTGCCGCGGAAGCCGCCGGAGCCCTGGTGAATCATGATCCGGCCGTTCGGCAGCGCGTACCGCTTGCCCTTGGCGCCGGCCGCCAGAAGGACCGCGGCCATGCTCGCCGCCATGCCGATGCAGATGGTCGAAACGGGGGCGCGGACGTACTGCATCGTGTCGTAGATGGCGAGACCGCTGGTGACCTGCCCGCCGGGCGAGTTGATGTACAGGCTGATGTCGCGCTCCGGATCCTCCAATTCGAGGAACAGGAGCTGGGCGATGACGAGGTTCGCGACGTGGTCCTCGATCGCGTCACCGAGGAAGATGATTCGCTCGCGCAGCAGCCGCGAGTAGATGTCGTAGGCGCGCTCTCCTCGACTCGAGGACTCGATGACCATTGGCACGAGCATTGCTGGATCTCCTGGGTGCGGCTGAGGCGCGATCAGGCCCGGCTCGCCGAGGCCGCCGCATCCGGGGCTTCGGTGTCCAGGGCTGCGGCTGCGTCGTCGTCGGTCGCGGCCGGTTCGTCGTCGTGCGTTGCATGGCCGCCATGGCCGTGCGACTGATCGTGGTCGTGACTGTGGCCATGGTCGTGGCCGCTGTGGTCGTGGCCGTCCCCGGTGTCGCCGGCAGTCGCCGGATCCGTCGCCTCGATGGCCGCGGCGGACTCGACGGCTGAGGTGTGGACGGCCGATCGCTCGTCACCGTCGGCGTGCGGCAGCGGCGGATGCTCGGGATGCGCGGCCAGCCAGCCGTCGATCAGGTGCTCGACCGTCCGGCTCCGCCGCAGCGTGCTGCGGATGAACGTCCGGCCCCGATCGGATTCGAAGTACTTCACCAGCCGCGGGTTCTCCGCGTAGCGCTGGCGGGCGCGTTCGACTTCGACGTCCACCTCGCCGTCAGCGACGGTGATCCCCTCGGCCTCGGCGATCTTCGAGACGACGAGGAGGACCTTGACGCGCTCCTCGGCCCGGGGTCGAAGTTCGGCGTGGAGCTGCTCCGTCGTCTGGCCGGTGACCTTGAGGTAGGCCTCCTCGGTCACGCCCTGACGGGCGATGCTGCTGCGGAACTCATCGTGCATGACCTCGACTTCCTGGTCGATCAGGACGTCGGGCAGGCCCTCGGACGACGGACTGGCCGGCACGCCGATCGTCTCGGGCAACCGGAACGTGGAGTTGGCCACGGCGTAGTTGATGATCCGGTCCGCGAAATCGTGGCGGGCGTGATCGATCGCGTTGCGCTCCAGGCGCAGCTTGATCTCATTGCGCAAGTCGGCGAGGTCCGTGAAGCGGCCCATCTCGTGCGCGAAGTCGTCGTTGACGTCGGGCAGAACCTTGGCCCGCAGCTCTCGCACCGTGACGTGGAACTGGGCGACGTTGCCGGCCAGGCTCGGTTCGGCGTAATCGTCGGGGAACGTGATGTCGAAGTCGCTCGTGTCGCCGACGCGAAGGCCGACGAGATGATCCTCGAAGCCCGGGATGAGCCGGTCTTCGCCGATGATGAGCGGCATCCGTTCGGCCGTGCCGCCCGGGAACGCCTCGCCGTCGCGGGTCCCTTCGAACCCGATCACCGCGTAGTCGCCCTTCTCGGCGGCGCGATCCTCGACCGGCTCCAGGATCGCGTGCTCGTCGCGGAGCTCCTCGATGACCTTGTCGACCTTGGCGTCGTCGGTCGTCTCGATCTCCGGCGCGAAGTTGAAGTTCTGGTAGTCGCCGAGGACGACGTCCGGCCGGACCTGCACGGTCGCCTTGTAGACGAGCGGCTGGCCCTCCTCGGCCGCGACCACCTCGATCTCGGGATTGGCCAGCGGCAGCACCTTCAGCTCGACGATGGCCTCGCGATAGCTGTCTTCGACCAGATGCTCGACGGCCTCGTCCATGACCGCGCCCGGCCCGAGGGTCCGCTCCAGCATGACCCGGGGGGCCTTGCCCGGCCGGAATCCGGCGACCTTCGTCCGGCGGGAGAGACGCTTGACCGAGTCGTCCACGGCCCGCTGGAGGCGGTCGGCGGGGAGCTCGACTTCAACGGTCACGGAACTGCGTGGGGCGGGGGTGACGGTCAGTTTCATCGTCCGGGAAGTATACGGGCCGACGCCCGACTGGACGGACGGGGCGCACGTGCGGCAGATCGGCCCGCGAATCTGGCGCGGCCGATCATCGAACCGTTCGCTCGTGCGTTATTGCCGTGTGTGCTCGCTCCATGTTCATTCGGGGCACAACGTGCGTCCGCGGCCGTCCAGGCAGCCAATTCTCGAGCCGCTGCTGCGTCTGATGCACACGGGCTGATCAGCGCGCCCGATACGAGCGACGCAACCGCCGTTTCGCCTCTCTGGCGTCCGCTCCACCTGGACTGAAGTGGCCGGAATGAACATGTGGCGGTCACGCGGCGCCACAGTCAGGTGACTCGGGGCCACGACGGGACGAGCCGGGCGCAGGGGGCCGCCACCCGCTCCGCGCACCCCGGAGCGGGCCGGCCGGAGTCGTGGGCAAGAGGGGACTCGAACCCCTACGCCGCTCACGCGGCACCGGCTCCTAAGGCCGGCGCGTCTGCCATTTCGCCACTCGCCCGTGGTCGAGTCTAGCGGCGCTTGCCGGCCTCCGGCGTCGGGGCGGCCGCGAGCGGAGCGGCCGGCTCGGGCTCGGACCCGGGGACCGCAGCGGTCTTGCGGTGGCGGATCTTGTCAAGTGCCTCCACGAACGTTGCGGGATCCGGAGCGATCAGCTCGCCCGCGACCTTCCAGCCAAGGCGCAGCGAGATCGGCCGCAGGAAGCTCGTCGCGAGCGTCATCACGAGATTCCGGGCGCTCTGCTCCCGGCGAACAGTCGTGCGCTCGAGCAGGTAGTTCGAGAACTCCCGCTCGAGTGTCCCTCTGACCTGGTCCCCATCCGTGCCGAGCAGCCGCAGCGTCCGTTCGATCTCGTCGGGCAGCATCGACTTGGGCAGCTCGGCCTGCGGCCCGAGGACCGCTCGCCGGACACGCCTGAACACGCGCTTGGGCCCGCCCAGGGCGATGAAGGCCGTGCCGAAGGCCACCCCGGCCGTCTTGGCCGGGGCCCGCCGGATGCGCGCGGGCACGTCGACGGCCGATCGTCCGGCCGCCTCGAGCCGCTGGACCTCCGTGGCCAGCTCGCCGCGACGAGCTAGGACTTCGGCCCGCGCTGCGTTAGTTCGCGAACCCATGCCAGGGTCTCCTTCGTGGTCTCCATCGTCTCATCCGGCGTGAGCCGTTTCTTGAGGTCTTCCATGTCGATTCCATTGCGGGCGACGGCCACGCCCAGGCCGATCGACCAGACGGCCAGCCCGACGGCGAGGCCGAAGGCAATCCCGACGTGCACCGAGAACGAGATCGCGGTGAACGCCCCGACGAGCAGCCCGATCACGGCTCCGAGAATGAAGCCGCGAACGGCGGCGCCGAAGCCCCAGCGCTTGAGCAGCGCGAACAGGAAGCTGAGGATCGCCAAGACGGCGCCGGTCACGAACGCCGCCACGACCAGCGGGCTGTAGTCGGGGTTCATTGCGGGCGCCATGGTGGCGGCCAGGTTCACCCAGCCCTGGTGCGGCAGGTTGAGGGCGAAGACAACCCCGACGACGACGCCGACGATCACGGCGACGACGATCGCCCGGGCGATGCTGCGACCGGGGACTCGGAGCGCGGCCAGGACCGCGGTGAGGCCGATGGCGATTGCCAGTTCCGTGCCGTGCAGGACGCCCCAGCCCATCGAGCCCCACAGCCACTCCCCGAGGAAGAGCGTGATCCCGACGGGCAGCAGCAGGGCGACGAACAGGAGCATCGCGAACGCGATGCCGGAACCGACCGCGAGGCGCTTGATCTCGTCGGCGATCTCGCTGAACTCGGCCTTGGCAAGCTCGATGTGGGCCAGGACGAGCCGGACGACCGCCTCCTTGGTGGCCGCGAACTGGGCGCGCAGGCCGGGCGGACGCCCGGGCTTGCCGCGGCCCTTGCCCGAACCAGCGGCACCACCACCCGGTGGCGTCCCGCTGCTCGAGCCGCCGCCGCTGGCCGAACCGCTGCCGGCCGAGCCGCTGCCGCCGGCCGAGCCGCTGCCCGATGCGCCACCGCCGGCCGAGCCACCGCCGCCGGCCGAGCCACTGCCGCCGGCCGAGCCGCCACCGCCGGCCGAGCCACTGCCGCCGGCCGAGCCGCTCGAACCGCCGCTCGCAGACGCGCCCGCGGCGCGGCCGGGCGCGGTCGATCCGCCGGCTCCCGATCCGGTGCCAGGGGCGATCGCAGGCTGGCCGGGGGTGACCGGCGCGGCGTCAGACGCGGGCTGCGGACGGCCGGACGTGCCGTCGGCCGGAAGATCGTCCAGGGAACACCTCCGGGCTCTCGAGGGTCTGGGCTCTGGATCTGGCCATCGATCATAGCAGCGGCCCGCGGCCGGCCTCGGGGCGATGGGGGCCTGACCAGGTCCCCGGACGTCATGACCGCCCGCCGAGCCCGTGCTTCGGGCGGCCAATTCGTGGGGTACTCTGGCGGCGATGACGGAGCCCGCGGTCACCCCGAGCGCAGCACGCCCGACCGCGGGTGTCGGGGCGGCTCCAGCGCCAGGACCGCGACCGCTCGAGACCGCCGAGCTCCTCTCGATCGGCAGCGAGCTCACCGTGGGCGAGACGCGGGACACGAACGCGGGCGAGATCGCCCGCGACCTCGATCGGGTCGGTGTCCGGATCGCCCGCCTGACGGCGGTCCCGGACCGCCTCGAGATCGTCCACCAGGCGTTCGTCGACGGCCTCGCCCGGAGCGATCTGATCGTCTGCACCGGCGGGCTCGGACCGACACCGGACGACCTGACGCGTGAATCGATCGCCGCCGCCCTGGGTGAGACGCCGGCCGTCGACCCCGAGCTGGAGCGCTGGCTGCGCGAGCTCTGGACCCGGCGCGGCATCGACTTCCCGACGATGAACCTGAAGCAGGCGTGGCTGATCCCGTCGGCCACGGCGATTCCAAATCCCAACGGGACCGCGCCCGGCTGGTGGGTCGATGCGCCGGACGGCCGGGTCATCGTCGCGCTGCCGGGTCCGCCGCGGGAGATGCGCCCGATGTGGCGCGACTGGGTCCTGCCGCGCCTGCAGGAGCGCGGCCTCGGCCTTGACCACGTCATCCATACGTTCCGCCTCGCGGGAATCGGCGAGTCGGCCGTGGCCGATCTGCTCGGCGAGACGCTGCTGCGTCGGGAAAACCCGGTCGTCGCCACGTATGCCCGGGTCGAGGCGGTCGACGTGCGGATCTCCGCCCATTCAGGCCCGGGCCCGAATGGCTCGCCGGCCACCGCGGTGGAGCTCGTCGAGGCCGCCGAGGCCGAGGTTCTCGGGCACGTCGGGAACTACGTCTGGGGTCGTGACGACGACACGTGGTCGGCCGCGATCGGGCGCCGGCTCGCCGCGGCCGGCTGGGCGCTCGCCACCTATGAGCAGGGAACGGGCGGATCGTTCCTCAACCTCGTCGGCGACGTGCCCTGGTTGCGCCGGGC
Source organism: uncultured Chloroflexia bacterium (assembly GCA_963716375.1). Classification (GTDB taxonomy): domain Bacteria; phylum Chloroflexota; class Limnocylindria; order Limnocylindrales; family CSP1-4; genus VGPE01. The sequence continues at coordinate 1,921,086 of OY970306.1, forward strand.
CGAGGTGATGTCCGCCGCCGAAGGAGCCGCGGAGTCGGCCGATGACGGAGCGGCAGGTGGGCCGCCGGCGATCGAGGAGCACGACCCGGCGTCGCGACGCATGGAATACCTCGCCGGCTGGGCCCGCGACGCCGCGAGCTGCCAGGTCGGCCTCGCCGTCGAAGCGCGTCCGCATGGCAAGGACCTGACCGTCCGGGTGGCCGTGGTCACGCCCGATGGCACGACCAGCGAGCGACGCCTCGCTTTCATGGGCGGTCCCCAGGGCCGTTCCCGCGCAGCGCTGACGGCGGCATCGATCCTGCTCTCACGCCTGCCGCCGGAGGCCTGACGAGGCGCAGGGCGGGTCATTCGAGGCCGGTGGCCGGCCCGGGGTCGTCCGCCTCGATCTCCGCGGCGCGCGGCTGCTGCTAGCTGATCGAGAGGACCGGCTGCTCGTTCGTGGCGGCCCGGACGCTCATGCGCGCCGCGACCGTCTGGGCCAGCGAGGTCAGTGCCTTTGCGGCGGGTCCCGGTTCGCGCTGGGCGACGACCGGCACGCCGACGTCACCGCCCTGGCGGACCGTGATGTCGAGCGGCACCCCGCCGAGGAATTCGATGCCGTGCTGCTGGGCGAACCGCTCGCCGCCGCCCCGGCCGAAGATCTCCGTGGCCTCGCCGCAGTGCGGGCAGATGAAGGCGCTCATGTTCTCGACGATGCCGATGACCGGGACGCTCATGCGCTTGAGCATCGCCAGGGCCTTCTGGACGTCGAGCAGGGAGACCTCCTGGGGCGTCGTCACGAGGACCGTGCCGCTGATCGGGATCGCCTGGGCCAGCGTCAGCTGCGCGTCGGAGGTGCCGGGCGGCTGGTCGATGATCAGGTAATCGAGGTCGCCCCATTCCACGTCCCGCAGGAACTGCTGGATGGCGCCGCCGACCAGCGGCCCGCGCCACACGACCGGTTGACCTTCGGGGACGAAGAACTGGATCGAGATGACCTTGACGCCATAGCGCTCGAGCGGCGTGATCTTGTTGTTCGGGCTCGCCTTGGGCTGGCCCTCGAGGCCCATCATCAGCGGGATGTTCGGGCCGGTGATGTCCGCATCGAGCAGCCCGACCGAGGCGCCCATCTGGGCCAGGGCGACCGCCAGGTTGACGCTGATCGTGCTCTTGCCGACGCCGCCCTTGCCGGACGCGATGGCGATGATGTTCTTCACGCCGGGCAGGAGCTGCTGGGCCTGCTGCGGGCTCGCCCGGCGAACCATCGCGCCCCACGTCACATCGATCTTCGTGGCGCCGAGGCCCGTCAGCGCGGCATCGACGTTGCGCTCGATCTCATCCTTGAGCGGGCACGCCGGCGTCGTCAGTTCGATCGTCAGGGCGACGCGGCTGCCGTCGATCGAGACGCCCTTGACCATGTTGAGCGTCACGATGTCGCGTCCAAGCTCGGGCTCCTGGACGTTGCGGAGCGCGTCGAAGATCGTGGCTTCGGTCAATTCGATCATGGGCGGCTCAGGTTCCTCGTGCCGGGCTGACGGGCGGCGATCGCCGGGGGTCGGACGGCAGCAGCCGGCCGCGGTGGCGTTCTGTCACGGATTGCGCAGATATCCTACTCCCGGGTCGCCCGACTCGCCGGGTGCGGCACGGTCAATGCGATCCCAGCCGGCCGGATCTTCGTCGGGCGCGGAATAGGCCGGCAGCCAGGTCGCCGGCTCCTGGGCCCGGGCGGCCGCCTCGAAGCGATTGTCCCGGTAGCGATCGCCGCCGGCGAGCAGCGCCCGCAGCGATTCGAGCCCGTAGACCAGCGAGGAACAGCGGCCCGAGGCGGCGCCACTGGCGGACGTGCTCGAGCTCGTGCCGAACGGTCGCGTCCGGAAGCGGTTGCCGGGCAAGCACGAACCGGCCGAGCGTCTGGGCGTACGGGCGCAATGGGACGTGATCGAGATATCGCGCTGCCCGCGGATCCTCGACCAGCAGCGCCCGATCGCCATCGGGTAATCGAACCTCGCGGGTGACCCGCAGCCCGCCGCAGGCCGCCATGATCAGCCGGCCCATCGCGTCTCCCGGCCAGCTTCGCCAGGCGTCGGCGAGGCGCGGCCCGAGCGGGCGGCCGCGACGGCCGATCCGGCCGATCGCGAGCCAGAGGTCGATCACGTCGCCGACGATTCTCGTGATCATGCGGGCTCAGCGGACCTCCACGACCCAGATGCCGGTCGAAGGCTCGCTCGCCAGCGCATCCCGGAAGTGCGGGGTCATCGTCACACCCCCGACCGTCGTGGATTCTGGCGAGCTGTCGACCTCGAACGGTTTGAAGAGCGCCACGGGCCGATCGACCGAACCATCGTGGATGACGTACTGGCCGGGCCGCAGCTGCTCGAAGCCGGCCGTGAGCAGGAACGCGTACATGTCGCCCACGAGGGTGACCCGGCTGCCTTTCTCGACGGCGATCCGGGATACGTCGCGGCTGGGTGCCAGGACGGCGACCGTTCGCAGATCGACGGCCGGCGCTCCGTTGACCGTCCCGACGTCGCCTGCCTGGACGGCGGCGGCCAGCAATGGACCGCCGAGCACCGGCATTGCCAGCTCGAGCTGGCGGCTCGACAGGCGCACGTTCGCGAGCTCGGTCGTTGCGCGTCGGTCCAGCGGCAGCGGAGCCCCGCTGAGCACGCCGACCACGAGCGCCGCGACGAGCGCCGCACCGAGACCTGCCGCCATCATCGCCGGCCGAGGCGGCCGGGTCGGGCGGACGTCGGCGCGGCCGGCCAGGCCGAGTCCCGCCAGGGAGCCTGCGCCTTCAGCGCGCACCTCGATCACCGTCGCCGAACGGCCGCGATTGAGCCGGGCGCCAGGCCCGCGAGGACGCGGCCCGAGATCCAGCCAACGGCGACGGCCGCGCCGACCAGGAGCGCGAGATCGAGGGGCTCGTAGTAGCGATTCGAGATGTACGTCGCGCGCGCCGCGAGGAGGAAGAGGAGAAGCGTGACCGCGAGGGCGAGGGTCGCGATCGGTGCGGCTGTGATCGTCTCGCGGCCGCGGGCGAGCGCCCACACGCCGATCACCGGCGAGCACGATCAGCGCAACCCCAGCGATCGTGGCGGCCTCGTGGCCGATGAAGGTGCCCGCGTACGCGACCGGCCCGACCGCCGTCAGGTCCGGGTTGTAGATCGCGGTGTAGCCGGCCGGTACGGACATGAACCACAGGGGATTGCCCGTCAGCAGCCAGTCGTGAGCGAGGATCAGCGGGATCGCGGCAAGGGCGACGAGGACGCCGACGGCCCCGTCGCGAACGACCGCCATCCGTCGTCGCGCCAGGTGCTCGGCCAATTCGATCAGGCCGACCGTGAGCACCGGCCACTCACCTTTCCGCGCCCGCAATGCGGCCACGACCAGGATCGCCACGGCGAGGGCATCGAGCGCGATTGTCTCGAGCCGGCACAGGGCGGCCACGAAGAGCGCGACGCCGGCCAGCCACGGCCGTGCGGGCCGAGTCGTCATCGCGATCCCTGCCACGAGCCAGAGTGCGAGCGCCCAGACGAGCGAGTTGGCGCGCGAGACCTCGAGAAGCAGGTCCGATGAGCCGAGGAAGCCGGCGGTCACCGCGGCGGCCCCGGCGATCGCCGCCCACGTCGCGACCCCGGATGACGTGGCCGCCCGCCACGTCACGGTCCCCAGCGCGGACGTCCGCATCCCGCTGGCTGGAACCGCGTTCAACCCGGTTGTGCCGGTCGCCGCGCCCCCGGCCAGGCTCGCGACCGTGGCGCCGCGCTCGGCGTCGAGTGCCACGGTTCGCCCGACGACTCGCGCCACCAGGGCCGCCGCCAGCCCGACGGCCGCACCGAACGCACCGATCGTTTCGACCGTGAGCCAGCGCCAGTCGCGCCCGATCTCCCACGTCGCGCCGTAGAGCAGCGTCAGCAGGGGCTTCGGGCGTCGTGGGCACGAAGCCCTTCGAGATGGCGCAACGCGGCGATCCGCTCGAAGTAGAGCACGGAGCTCGTGGCGTCGGGATCGACCGTTGTGCCGGCCGCCAGCGGATCCAGGACGAGCACCGCCCAGATGACGGCCGCCAGCCCGGCGATCAGCCCCAACCGGACCTCGATGCGACGCGAAGCGGCGTTCGCGCGGGCCGGTCACCGAATTCATCTCGACGGCAGTGGCGGCTGATCGGGCGCTGGCACCTGCCGGCTCCTCATCTCGTGGCGGTGCCACCAAGTCGGGCCAGCAGCTCGTCGTGGAGCCGGCCGTTGGAGGCCAGCACCTCGAGACGATCGATGCGCCGCTCCCCGGCGAGATCCGTCAGACGTCCGCCGGCTTCCTCGACCAGCACCTCCGGGGCCGCCAGGTCCCAGGGATTCACGCCGATCTCGATCATGCCCTCGGCGGCGCCCTCGGCCACCAGGGCGTAGCCCCAGAAGTCGCCGAAGCCACGCTCGCGCCAGACCGACCCGAGCAGATTGCGGAACCCGGGCGCCCGGCCGCTGCGCTCGATCGACGTGCCCGAGCCGTAGAGGATCTGGCTGTCGGCGATCGATTCGACCTGCGAGACGCGGAGCCGGCGCGGACCCTCCGACCCGGCCGCCCCGATCCCCCACGCGCCGGCGCCACGGCTCGCGTACCAGCGCTCGCGCAGGGCCGGGGCCGACAGGACCGCCGCCTGGCGCTCCCCGTCGGCCTCGACGGCCAGCAGGAGGCCGAAGAGCGGCACGCCGCGCACGAAGTTGTGCGTGCCGTCGATGGGATCGATGTACCACCGCACGGGTGCCGAGGCGCCTTCCGTGCCGTACTCCTCGCCCACGATGCCATGGTCCGGGTAGGCCGCTCCGATCCGTTCGCGAATCGCCCGTTCGATGGCCTGGTCGGCCTCGGTGACCAGCGTCCGATCGGGCTTGCTCGAGATGCGGATGTCGCGCCGGAAGCCGGCGAGCGCAATTCGATCCGCCTCGTCGGCGCAGGCCAGGGCGAAGCTCAGCCAGCCGGCCAGCTCGGATTCGCTGCGACGCCGGCGGCCGGCGCTCCAGGTCTGGCCATAGTCGGGAGTCGACGAGGTCTCGATGGGATCTCTCCGCGGCGAGGGGCAGGGACCCGGAGAAGGTAGCGGGTTCGGCGATTCCCTACACTGCCCGGGAGTCGGCCGGCCGTCGCATGGGTGATCGGCACCGCCCGAGCTCCCCCCGGTGGCCCAGCCCGAGGTGGTCGTGGACGTGCTCGAAGAACTCGATCCGATCACGGACGCGCCGGTCTTCCTGCCGCCCGAACCGGATCGAGCTGCGCCTGCCGATTTGCAGGCGACGCCGGCCGATGGCGGGCGCGGTCAGACCGCCCTCGACGTCGGGCTCCCTCTCCGCGCCAATCGTGACTTCAAGATCGTCGCGGTCGGCCAGGGACTCTCCGCCATCGGCGACGGCGTGAGTCTCACGGCCATGCCACTGCTCGTGCTCGCGCTGACGGGATCTGGCGTCCAGATGGGAATCGTGGGAATCCTGGGCCATCTCCCGGATCTCCTGTTCGGGCTGCCCGCGGGCGCCCTCGCCGATCGGCTGGATCGCCGGCGGATGATGCTGGCCGCAGACCTCGCCCGGGCGATCCTGACTGCGCTCATCCCCCTGTCCGTCCTGGTCGGGATCCCGACGATGGGAGTGGTCCTGCTGGTTGCGTTCCCGATCAGCGTCGGCCGGGTCTTCTTCATGGCCGCCTGGACGGCGGCGGTCCCGAACCTCGTGGGGCGCCCCCAGATCGCGCGGGCGACCTCCATCCTCGAGGCATTCAACAGCGCCAGCTTCATCGTTGGTCCGGCCCTCGCGGGCATCCTCGTCAGCCAGATCGGGGCCGCCCAGACGCTTGCCCTGGATGCAATGTCGTTCGCGATCTCCGCGGCGAGCCTGTCGCTCGTTCACCGCTCCCTGCGATCGAGCCGCCCACCCGTCACACGACACCTGCCGGGAGAGATCCGGGAGGGCGTCGGCTACATTCGTCACCACGAGGTGCTGCGATTGGCCATCGCGCTGTTCGCGGTTGATGGCATCTGCCTGGCGCCGGTCATCTCTGCGATGACCTTCTACATCACGCTCGACCGCGGTCTCAGTCCCGCGTCGCTTGGGTTCGTCATTGCCGCCTACAGCCTGGGCTCCCTTGCCGGCGCGCTCGCCGCGGGCCGCCTCGTGCGCGACGTGGTCGGGCCTCTCCTGTTGCTGAGCAACCTGGCGTCGGGAGTCGCCATCCTGGGCCTCTCGTTCGCCGAGAGCCTCACGCCGCTGCTCCTGCTGGCCTTCGCGCTGGGCCTGGCCCAGGGCATCGTCGTGGTGGTCTATCTCACGCTGCGCGCGAAACTGACACCCGACCAGCTCCTGGGCCGGGTCGGAAGCACGGCCCGGACGCTCTCCGGAGGCCTCCAGCCGATCGGCTTCCTGATCGGCGGTCTGCTGCTCGACCTGGTCGGTGGCGCCAGCACGCTCCTGGTGATCGCAGCCGGCATGATCGCCAGCACGGCCGCGTTCGCGCTCTCGACCGCCCTGCGCGGGGCACGGCTGGAACCGCCACTCGCTGCACCGGCCGCCTGAGACTCCGAGGCCGATCGTCGTGGACGCGCTCGAAGAGCTGAATCCGGTCACGGATGCACCAATTCTCCGACCGTCGGCCTTCGAACCTGCGGCGGTCCCGGAACCCGGTGAGCCGGAGCCCGGCGGGCCCACGGACGACCTGACCCGGACCGAGGACCGGGCGACGGCCGACACTGAGGACGCCCTGACCGATTCCGAGTTCGTACTGCCGCTCGGCCAGAATCGCGACTTCAAGATCGTGGCCGTCGGCCAGGGCATCTCCGCGGTCGGGGATTCGGTGAGCTTCACGGCCATGCCGCTGCTCGTCCTGGCCCTCACCGGTTCGGGCATCCAGATGGGCGTGGTCGGAGTCCTGACCCGCCTTCCCGACCTCCTGTTCGGATTGCCGGCCGGCGCCTATGCCGACCGTTGGGACCGGCGCCGGATGATGCTCGGAGCCGATCTCGGGCGGGCCGTCCTGACCGCGCTCATTCCCCTGTCGGTGCTTCTGGGCATCCCGACGATGGGCGTCGTCCTGCTCGTCGCGTTCCCGATCAACGTCTTCCGGGTCTTCTTCATGGCCGGCTGGACCGCCGCCGTTCCGAATCTCGTTGGACGGCGCCAGATCGGCCGCGCGACGTCCATCTTCGAGGCATTCCAGAGCGCCAGCTTCGTCATCGGCCCCGGCATCGCGGGGGTGCTCGTCGGCCAGATCGGGGCGGCCCAGACACTGGGCATCGACGCCGTGTCGTTTGCGATCTCGGCGTTCAGCCTCTCCTTTGTCCATCGATCGCTTCGATCGAGCCGGCGTCCCACGGAGCGGCACATCCTCACCGAGATCGGGGAAGGTGTCCGCTTCATCCGGGAGCACGCCGTGCTGCGGGTGGCGATCGGCTTCTGGACCGCGATCGGTATCTGCCAGGCGCCCCTGATCGCCGCCCTGACGTTCTTCATCACGATCGACCAGGGCCTGGGGCCTTCGGCGCTCGGGTTCGTCATCTCCTCGTTCAGCGTCGGGTCGCTGATCGGAGCCCTGGTCGCCGGCCGGCTGGTGCGCAATCGTGTCGGGCCGCTGTGGCTCCTCAGCAACGTGGTGTCGGCCTTCGTCGTGCTCGCCCTCTCGTTCACGCAGACGCTTGCGCTGATGCTCGCGCTCGCCTTCGTCGGCGGGGCCGCAGCCTCCGTGACCGCCGTGCTGTACCTCACCCTGCGGGCATCGGTATCCCCGGACGAGCTCCTGGGCCGGGTCGGCAGCACGGCGCGCACGCTGTCCATCGGTCTCCAGCCGCTCGGCATGCTCGTCGGCGGGGTGCTGCTTGACGTCGTCGGGGGCGCGAGGACGCTCGAGGCGATCGCCGCCTCACTGCTGGGCGTGACCCTGCTCTTCGCGTTGTCGAGGTCGCTGCGCGGAGCCCGACTGGAGCAGCGATTGAGCGCGCCCGGCCCGGCCTGAGGGCGAGCACGCGTCCGTCGAAGCGCCGCCACCCAAACCCGTTCCCGGCCCGGCCTGCGGCCTTCTGCGACTGCCGCCTCAGATCTGCGCCACGGCCAGGATCCGCCGGTGCATGAGGCCCATGAGGACGACGCAGGGCAGGATCGTCAGCAGGATCCCGGCCGCGAGGACGTGGTAGGCGGGATCCGTCGTGGTCGCCAGAAAGCGCGGCATCGTCTGCGTCGCTCGATTGCCGAGGGCGGCGGCCAGGATGAAGTCGTTCCAGACGCCGATGAAGACGAGGATGGCGGCGGCGGCGATCCCCGGGCGGGCGGCGGGCAGGGTGATGCGCAGGATCGCCCCGACGCGACCGCACCCGTCGATGCGCGCGGCCGACTCGATGGCCGGCGACACGCCGAGAAACGCCCCCCGCATCAGCCAGACCGTCAGGGGCACCCAGTACGCGGCGTTGGCGAGGATCAGGCCGAGCACGGTGCCCTTGAGCCCGAACGCGATGAACAGGAGCAGGGTCGGGATGGCCAGGGCGATCGGCGGGATCAGCTGGGTGAAGAGGAGCAATGCCAGCAGGAGTCGCGCGCCGGGGATCCGGAAGCGCGCCAGGGGATAGGCCACGAAGGTCGCCACGAGCAGCGCCAGGAGCGTCGCACCGATGGCGATCTCCAGGCTGACCACCAGCGCGCCCTGCCAGGCGGGACTCGCCAGGAGGTTCGTGTAGCCGTCGAAGACGAACCTCAGACCGAGTTGCGGCGGTGACTGGCGCAGGGCCGACTCGGGCTGGACGCTGGCGATCGCGAGCCAGATCATCGGCCCCACGAGCCAGATCGCCAGAACCACGATCAGGGCCACCGGCAGGACGCGGCCGATCCCTGCGCGCAGCCGGCGGCGGTCGGTCCCGACGCCAGGAGGCTCGGGCGCCATTCGGGCCGGCGCGATCGCCGCATCGGAGGCAGCGGCCGATCTCGCCATCGCCACCGGACGCAGTCGCGCCAGGTGGTCGACAGTCGGCCTCGCCAGCTCGTCGTCGGCGACCTCGCCGGCCATCGCCGGCCGCCCGATCCGGCGATTCACGATCGCGATGAGCACGAGCCCGGCAGCGACGACCATGGCCAGCACCACGGTCAGCGCCGAACCGTAGCCGAAGCTCAGCTGGTTGATCACGTAGTCGAAGATCGCGTAGCCAGTCAGATCGCCGCCCCGCGCCGGCTGGCCGCGCGTGATCGAGAAGAAGACATCGAAGACCTGGAGCGAAAAGATCACCTGGAGCACGACGACCACCAGGAGCACGGGCCGGATGGCCGGCAGCGTCACGTAGCGGAAGACCTGGAGGTGTGACGCGCCGTCCATGCGTGCGGCCCGCTGATGGGATCGCGGCAGCCCCCGCAGCGCAGCCAGGAGCAGCACACCCAGGAGCGGGATGGAGCGCCAGACGACCGCGATCAGCGTCACGATCAGCGTCGGCACGACCGATGCGGGGACGTTCAACGGGGCGATCCCCAGCGCCCCGAGGAAGCCGGTCAGGAGACCGTTCGGTCGATCGAACATCGACCGCCAGAAGATCCCGGAGGCGATCGGCGCGACGGCCCACGGCAGGAGCAGCAGCAGCCCGAGCCACCCCGCGCTGCGGCCGCGGCTGTTGATGAACAGCGCCGCGCCGAGGGCCAGCGGCACGGCGATGAGCGTGGCCGCGGCCGCCAGGGCCACAGTGCGCGGAATCGTGGCCAGGAAGCCGTCATCGTTCGGCAGCCGGTCCAGGAAGTTGTGAAGCCCGACGAACGTTCGCAGGTCGTCGCGCAGCAGCTCGACCCGGAACAGGCTCAGTCCCAGCACGCCGAGGACCGGGGGCAGGACGACGAAGGCCACGAGCACCAGGCCCGGCAGCATGACCAGCAGCGCGAAGCCACGGTCGCCGAGGCGATCGACACGCCGGCCCATCGAGCGCCCCGAGCGCGCGGCACGTGGCTTGTTGGCGGCCGGAATGTCGGTCATCGGGACGTCAGTTCGCAGCTCGGACGCGAGGCCGCGGTTCTGTGCGTGCAGGCGATTCGGCCGGAACCCCCGAACGGGCTCGAATCCGCCCGGCGGCTCAGCCCAGCGGCATCGGCACCGCCCGACCGGTCTGGGCAGACCGGGCGATGGCCTCGACCATCTGGACGGCGCGCAGGCCGTCGTCGCCGGTCACGCCCGGCTCGCGATTCTCCGTGATGGCGTCCGCGAAGTCCTGGACCTGGCGGGCGAAGCCGTCCCGCATGTAGCCGCTCGGGTAGCCCCAGCCTTCGTCGGCCGAGACCCAGTCGGACGAGCGGTAGACCTCGTCCCAGCCGTCCTCGCGGCTCAGCAGGACCTGGCCGTAGGCGTTGATCTCGATGATCGCCTTCGCGCCGACGATGATGTACTTGGCCCGCCCGCCGAGCACGGAATGCGGCAGCTCGTAGGTCATCCAGATGTGCGCGAAGACCCCGTTCTCGAACGTGAACTGGGCGAACGTGGTCGGCAGCACCTGCTCGGCGGGGTCGTATTTCGTCGACTGGCCGAACGCGAGGACCGGCTCGCTGCCGGCGAACCAGCGTGTCACGTCGCAGCCGTGGGAGCCCCAGTCGAGGAACGCGCCGCCCTCCTTCGGGTCCACGGCCCAGGATCCTTCGGGGAACGGCAGGCCTCCGGACAGCGCCCGCCAGACCTGGATCATCCGGACGTCGCCGATCCGGCCCTCGTCGATGAGCCGCCGCGCGACCCGGGGCGCCTCCATCCGGCGCGTGACGTGGCCGACCGTCAACTTGACGCCGGCCGCCCGGCACGCGTCGATCATCTGGCGGCATTCCGCCGTGTTGAGGCCCATCGGCTTCTCGAGGAAGACGTGCTTGCCGGCCCGCGCGGCGGCCACGGTCTCGGGCAGGTGCGCCGAGTGCGGGGTGGCGAGGACCACCGCATCGATGTCGGGCCGGGCGATCAGCGATTCGAACGACGGCTCGTGCTCGACGCCGTACTTCGCGGCCAGGGCCGGGGCCCGCTTGCCGACGCCGATCGCCACGAGTCGCGTGTTCTGCGTGTCCCCGGTCAGGGCGTTGGCGTAGACGCCCGCCATGAGACCCGAGCCGACGATCCCGAAGCCAACTGTCACCGTGGTCTCCCCTGCCCTGCCTGACGACGCGCTCACGATAGCGCCGCGACCGCGGCTTGGAGACGCGAACTCGGGGTCGGCGACATGGTGGCGCGCCCGCCGCCAGGACACTGAAGCTCGAACGGCTAGCGCGAGGCGCCCGCCGGCTTCAGGGCCTCCGGAGCCGACCGATGTGACTCCGTGATCCGGACGAGCCGGTCGACCATCGGGCGACTCCCATCGACCTTCAGCTCGCGGAACAGGAAGGCGATCTTCTTCGCCTGGTCGGCCAGGATCTCGTCCTTCGTGGCGAGGTCCCACAGCTGGCGCTTGAACGGTCCGATCGCCTTCTTGCGGGTCTTGTAGAGGAACTGCTCCTCGGTGTCGCCGCTGCCGCGCTCGTCCGCGGCGTTGCTGCCGCACCAGCCGTCGATCTCGCGTTCCAGCTCGGCCGGGAACGCTGGATGGTCGAACAGCGCGTTCTGGAAGCCTGTCGCAAGGTGGATCTCGGCCGTCTCGACCATCGGGAACCGGTGGAACAGCGTGTCGGGCAGGGTGCTCGCGCCATGCTGGACGGCGCCGGCCAGGCCGCGATCGCGCGCCAGCTCGCCAAGTTCGCGGAGGACCTCGAAGTCGAGCTTGACCGTCGCCACGCCGCCGTCGGGCAGCGGAATGCCGCCGTGGCTGGTGCCGGTCTGGACGCTCACCTTGGAGATTCCGACGAGGTTCGAGCCACGGGTGTCGAGCTCGCGGCGGTAGCCGTCGAGATAGGCCGCCAGCTCGTCGGGCGTCGAGTTCTTCTTGCCGACCTCGCCGATCTCCCCGCCGACGCTGATCTCGACGTCGGCCGGCTGGTGCTCGCGGATGAGTGCCGTCAGCTCGGCGGCCCGGCGGTAGTTCTCGTGCTGCTGCTCGTCGAGCGTCGCCTTGGACAGGTCGACCAGGGTCGAGCTGTCGATGTCGATGTTGCGATACCCGGCGGCGATCGCGTCGACGCAGGCCTTGCGGATCTCGGCCGTCATGGCCTCCGGGTCCGCCTTGTACTTGGCCGCGTTGAACTGGTAGTGGTCGCCCTGGATGAAGACGGGGCCGCGCCAGTTGGCGGCCAGGGCGCCGGCCAGGACCGAGGTCGCATAGTCGATCGGGCGCTGGTAGGTGTACGTCTGCTCGCTGCGGGCGAGCTCGAGGATCACCGCGCCGACGTCGTCCGCGGCGGCGGTCTCGTAGATGATCCTGGCCATGTCGAAGGTCTGGGCCCGGATGTTGATGGCCGGGACGGTGAACCCGTGGATCTCCCGGGCGGCGCGAGCCGCGTAGAGGTCGTGGATGCTGGCCGAGCGGGCGCCGAGGACCTGGCTCGCCTCCCAGACGATCCAGCGGGCGGCCTCGATGACCGGCTGATCCGGCGCGAAGGCGGCGGTCCAGGCGAGATCGCGCGTGGCGCGCTCGCGGAAGGCCGCTTCATCGAGGATGACCAGGGTGTCGCCGTCGACGCGGGCCATGCCGTCGAGCAGCTGGAGCAATTCGGCGACAGATCTCGCGACAGTCGGCATGGTCAAGCTTCTCCTGTTCTCGTCAGGAGCTCATGGTAGTCGGAGGCTCCGAACGCCGGCGAGGGCCACTCGGCCCGATCGAGCGGGGCCGGCCCGAAATGGGATCGGCGGCTCAGAACTGCGGCTTGGATACCATCAGCGTAACGATGGCGATGATCAGGACGCCGAGGATCATGCCGCCCCGTTGCAGCTTCTTGCCGGTCGCGATGAGCTCGGGTGGAGGGCCTGGAGGCGCCGCCGGCGGTCCTCCGGGTGCTGGCGGCGTGGCGCGAGCGGCCGCGGCTGCAGCCCCGGCCGCCGCCGTCAGTTCGACCATCTTCTTGGCCGCCGGCGTCTGGATGACGATCGCATAGGTCAGGGCGATGACGTAGAGGATGATCCCCGCGACCAGCCAGCGAGACGTCGGGTTCGTCAGATCCAGCTGCGCGTAGTAGATCAGGAAGGCCCCGGTGATCGGCATCGTCAGGGCGAACGGAATCACGAGCCGGGTCTCCAGCCGCTCGCTCAGGCGCGCCGCGAAGTTCGAGTGCATCGGCTCCTTGGCCGCCATCGCGCCGATGACCGCGAACACTGCTGACGGACCGAAGGCGATGATGGCGGCAAGGACGTGCAGGACAAGGAACAGCTGCAGCATGGTCCCCCTTCACGATGGCTCCGGCATCCACCCGGTCGCGCCCGACGATACCAACGCGACCGAACCCCCACAAGGCGGATTCGCACATCGCGAACGGCGGCCCGCCAGGCGGGCTCGATGCCCGCGGACGGCGCCAGGGGTGGGTTAGCTGCGACTGGAACTGCGCTTCGTCCGCCGTGACACGAAATCGACGAGGACGTACTCGCCGAGGTGCTCGGGCGACGCATAGAAGGCGCGCCCGCGATTGAGGCGGGTGACCAGGGCCACGAACTCGGCCAGGGCGCGCGAGCGCTCGAGCATGAATGTGTTGATCGTGATGCCGTCCTTCGTGCAGCGGACGACTTCACGGAGGGTCTCCTGGATGGTCCGGCGCGTCGGTGGGTAACTGAACTCGACCTGGCCATTCTCGAAGTGCGCCGTCGGCTCGCCGTCCGTGATGACGACGATCTCCTTGTTCGCACTCTGCTCCTTCGCCAGGATCCGGCGCGCCAGCATCAGGCCGTGCTGCAGGTTGGTGCCGTATTCGTAGCCGTGCCAGGACAGCTCGGCGAGGGCTTCGGGCCGGATCTCGCGGGCGTAGTAGGCGAAGCCGATCACGGACAGGTGGTCGCGCGGGAACTCCGTGCGGATGAGCGTCTCCATGGCGATCGCGACCTTCTTGGCTGCGACGAAGCAGCCCCGCAGCAGCATCGAGCGGCTCATGTCCACGAGCAGGACGGTCGCGGAGCGGGTCAGGTCCTCGGTTCGGAAGACCTCGAAGTCGTCCGGTGACAGCCGCAGGCCCGGTCCCGAGCGGCGGCCGGGGGCGTTCTCCTCGCGTTGCAGCGCGTTCGCCAGCGTCCGGTTGAGGTCGAGGTGGAACGGGTCGCCGAATTCGTACGGCTTGGTCGTCTCCTCGCGCTCCCCGCCGCGGCCCGACCGATTGAGTCGATGGCCGCCGAAGGCATCGCGCCGGAGGCGCCCGAACAGGTCGTCCAGGACCTTCTGGCCGATCCGGCGGCTGCCGCGAGGCGTCAGCTCCAGGCGATCGCCGCGCCGCTCGAGATAGCCCGCGCGCTCCAGCTCACGGGCCAGCTCGTCGAGCGCCTCGACGTCGCGAACCGCCTCGGGTCCCAACAGCTCGCCGAGTCGTTCGCGGTCGAGATCCCCGAGGTCGCCCGGCGCATCGATCCCCTCGAGCTGGCCCTGGAGCGCCTCGATGGACTGCAGGTTGGCCATCTGGCGGAGCGCACCTTCGAGTCCAAGCGGCTCATCGCCCTTGAACCGGAACCGCTCGCCGAGGCCACCCGGCAGGATCTGGTCGAGCGAGGCGGCGAGCTGGGCGAGGTCCCAGCGCAGCCGGTCGTCGCGCAGGAGGGCGTCCATCATCGACTGGAGCTCGCTGCGCTGCTCGGCGCTCATCGAGCGCAGCAGCGATTGCATCGCGGCCATCCGGTCGGCCAGCTGCTCGATGATGTCGTCGAGGGTCTGGGCGCCGGGAAAGAAGCGGCCGTGCTTCGCCAGGAATTCCGAGGCGTCCGGGTCGCCGCCGGCGAGGCGCTCCCCGAGCAGCTGGTTGAGGTCGCGGACCATCTCCCGGTTTGCGGCGAGATCCTCCGGCGTGACGTTCTGGATGGCGTCCGACAGGCCGCTCATGTACTGGTCCAGGACCTGCTTCTGCAGTCGCTGGACCAGGTCTTCGAAGCGCTCCCGGGCGGAAGGGACCAGGAAGTCGTACTCCTGCAGGCTGCGAATTCGCTCGCCGACGCCACGCGGCAGGCCGTCGAGCTGGTCGAGCCGTTTGGCCGCCATGTCCCGCAGCATCGAGCGCAGCTGCGCGTCATCGAGTTGGGCGGCGGCATCTGACGGCTCCCCCACCTCGCCTGGCTCCGGCGCCGCGCTAGCCTCACCCCCTTTGCTCGCCTCTCGAGTGGACGTGTTCGAGCCGTCCCGGGCGCTGGTCTCGGGAGTCGCGCCGGGCCGCGCCGCCCGGTCCAGGCGCTCCTCGACACCTTCTCGTTCCTCGGCCACGATCGATTCGAGCTCGGCTCGCACGTCGGCCAGCGTGTCGCCCAGCTGATAGCGCTCGAGGAGCTCCTTGCGCCGTTTCCGAAGGCGATCCATCAGGCTCTGGAGACCGGCCATGTCCGGCCGGGTCGGGTCATCCGACTGCCAGCCGCGCTCCATCAGCCGCCGCAGCGCAGAGGCCAGGTCGCCTTCGCTCATCATGTCGTCCGCAAGGGCATCCATGATCTCGTCGGCCGTCAGGTCCGGCACGACCTGGCTGCCGTCCCAGCGCGAGAACCGGGCTCGGCGGACTAGGGCCGGCTCGCGAGTGGCGGGCAGGATCAGGTCGCCGAGATCGCGCGGGTCAGGCGTGTAGAAGGCCACGACTCATGATCGCACAGGGTCGCCGGCAGCCCTGCCCGAGGCGGGATCGGCCGCACCGGCGACGGCCTACTCCAGCGCGACCGGGGCCACCGGCGCCGTCGCTTCCGGGGCGGTTCGGGGCGCCCGGATGATGCCGATGTAGACGCCCAGCAGCACGACGGCGGCGCCGACCAGGAAGGCCGGCGAGATCTGCTCGCCCGCGACCACGGCTGAGGCGACGACGGTGACGAGTGGCAGCAGCAGGAACTGGTAGGACGCGACCGACGCCGACAGCCGGCTGATGACGAAGAGGAACAGCGTCATCACGCCGATCGTACCGACGAACACCAGCCAGGCGAGCGCGAGCCAGACCTGTGGGGATGTCGGCAGTGGATGCGACTCGCCCGAGGCCACGGACGCGGCGAGGAAGACCATGGCGCCGACGGGCAGGGCGATCGAGGCCGCCGAGAGTGGGTTCGAGGCCGGAAACCACTTCAGCACAACCGTGGTGACGGCGATCGCCACACCTGCGCCGAGGATCGAGAGCAGGCCGCCAAGCGGCACGTGCGAGCTCAGCTGGTCGTTGAAGACGATGCCCACGCCGACGACCGCGATCGCGGCGCCAAGCAGGGCCGCCAGCCGGAAGCGCTCGAGCCGGATCGCCACCGCGAGGAGCAGCGTCTCCAGCGGCACGAGCGCCAGGATGACCTGCGAGACACCCGCCGGTGTATCGACGAGGCCGCGGTAGATGAGCGCCGTCGAAAGCCCGAGCCCCAGGGCCCCGAACAGGATCGTGCCGACGAGGGCCCGGCCGCGCGGTCGCGCGATGCGGAGCAGCAGCACGACGGTCCCGAGGATGATCGCCGCCGTCGAGAACCGGATGGCGCCGCCCCACATGGGCGGGAGCTCCGTGAGCGTCACGCGGACGAAAACCGTACTCAGGCCACCCAGCCCGACGGCCAGCAGGAATGCAAGCAGGGTGATGCGGTAGGCGCGAACGGCCCGCGCGGGCGCGTCATCGGCGACCGCGGGCGCGCTGTCGGCAACCGCGGGCGCGGTCATCTGTCCCCCTGTCAGCGTTGGACGCGCGTCGCGTGGCTCAGCGCCGGTAGATCGTCCCGCCGGCGGCCCGATCCTTGTTCACCTTTCGCTGGAGGTGCAGGCCTTCGAGGATGAATTCGACCGCCGAGGCGACGACGGCCGGCGACTCGCCGCCCTCAGGCCCGTCGCCCGCCGTCAGCTGCCTGACCGCCGCTCCGAGGCCCGGGATCTCCCGCATCCAGCGGACATAGGACTTCGCCGGCGTGGCATCGCCGGTCTCGACGACGAGGCCGCCTTCGAACGCGAAGACGACCTCCTCGAGGTCGGCGTCGTCAGCGAGTCGGCGGTTGAACGTCGTGAACATCGCCTTCGTGATGAGGCGTTCCACGATCCGCTCTTCCGGGGCTTCGTCGCCGGCCGTTTCGAGCTCGATCTTGCCGGCCGTGGACGCGATCACGGCGCCCAGGTCCGAGACCCGCGGCGCGCCCGCGGATTCGCCGAGGCGAATGGCCCGTTTCAGCGCCGCAGCGCGCAGCACTTCCAGATTGGCCACCGAAACTCGAACGCTGACCCCCGAGCGCTGGCTGATCTCCGGGGCGCGGCGGGCCAGGTGCGTCAGCTCGGCCAGCAGCTCCGCCATGAAGCCCGGCACGATCACGGTCGGGATCGCCTCGTCGGCGGCGAACTGGAGCTGTTCCTGCTCCATGATCAGCATCTCGTGGTCGAGCGTGCGCGGGTAGTGCGTCCGGATCTGCGAGCCCAGGCGGTCCTTGAGAGGCGTGATGATGCGGCCGCGGCTGGTGTAATCCTCGGGATTGGCGCTCGCCACGACGAAGAGGTCCAGCGGCAGGCGGACCGTGAAGCCGCGGATCTGGACGTCGCGCTCCTCGAGGATGTTCAGCAGTCCGACCTGGATCCGCTCGGCGAGATCCGGCAGCTCGTTGATCGCGAAGATGCCGCGGTTGCAATGCGGGATCAGCCCGAAATGGATCGTCAGCTCGTCCGAGAGGTAGCGGCCCTCGGCGACGCGGACCGGGTCCACTTCGCCGATGAGGTCCGCGATCGTGATGTCCGGTGTCGCCAGCTTCTCGCCGTAGCGGCGATCCCGCGGCAGCCAGCCGATGGGCGTGGCATCACCGTGCTCGGCCACGATCGCGCGCGCCGAGGGGCTGATCGGGGCCAGCGGATCGTCATTCAGTTCGCCACCGGCGACGATCGGCAGTTCCTCGTCGAGCAGGCCGACGAGCAGCCGCGCCATCCGCGTCTTGGCCTGGCCACGCTCGCCGAGGAAGACGAGGTCCTGGCCGGCGAGGACGGCGTTCTCGACGGCCGGGATGACCGTCTCCGAGTAGCCGATGACGCCCGGGAAGATTTCCTCGCCGGCCGCGAGGCGGGCCAGGAGATTCGCGCGCATCTCCTCCTTGACGGTCCGGCTCCGATAGCCGGACGACTTCAGCTCCCCGAGGGTGGCCGGCCGGGCCGCGGGGCGATGGCCTGCGCGTGACTGCGTCATCTGGTGCCTCAGTGGTGGTTGGTGCCCGAGTGCGACCGGTAGCCATCGATCGCAGCACGGACATCGCGGACGGAGCTCACATCTGCCTTGGCCAATCCTCGCAGATCGTCCGCGCGACGGCCCTGCTCGGCTTCGAAGTCACCGGCCCTGCGGCCGGTCCGCTCGGCCAACTCGGCCACGACGCCCCAGGCGAAGTGCTCGAAATCGTCGGTTCGCTCGCTCCAGGTGGCCAGCACGGCCGGGCCGAGTCGCTGGTGGTGGCCGTGGACGTCGCGTGCGAGCGGCCGGACGTAGTGCGCGGCCACGATCCGCCGGCGGGGCCCGTCGGCCGGCGTGGCGCCAGGCACGACGCGCAGGATCAGGACGACGCCCAGGTGGGACAGCTCATCCTCGGTCAGGTCGACTCCCGGGCCGCCGAGCTCGTCCAGGACCTCCTCGAGGGATTCGGCGTGGATCGTCGCCCCCATGCCATACCCGAGGCTCAGCGCGCGAATCGCCACTCGAGCGCGGCCTCCCCAGGTGTACCAGGGCAGGTGCTGGCTCAGTTCGGTCGCGACGAGGTAGCTGCGCGACGGACTGACTGAACCGGCCGGCGCCGGGCCCTGGTTCTGCGCTGCCCAGGCCGGGCCCTGGTTCGGGGCTGCCGGCGCCGAGCGCCAGCCGAGGCTCGCGGCCTCCGGCAGCCACTCGAATTCCTCGGCCTGGCCCCGCAGGACGATCCGGTCGGTGTCGGGCGGCAGGAAGTCGAGCAGCGCATTCAGGAGCGTCGACTTGCCGGCACCCTGCGGCCCGGCCGCGACGAGCACCGGCAGCCGGCTCTCCAGCAGCAGCCAGAGCAGGGCGGCCAGGTCGGCGTCGAGCGTGCCCGCCCGGATCAGGGCGACGATGGATCGGGGCGCCGGCTCGAAGGCCTCGGGACTCCAGCCGGCGGCCCGGGTAGCAGGGACCTTCACGGCTGCTCCGGTGCGGGGGACGCGGTCACGGCGAGCGTAGCCCGGCTCGAATGGAGCGTCAAACGACCGGGTCGCGCCCGAGCCGGTCGCGGCGCGAGCCTGGCCGGGTCAGTCGGTCGGGGCGTCGAGCGAGTAGCCGCGGCCGGCATAGTCGAAGTCGGCGAGCTCGAGGCGTTCGAGATCGGCGGCCTGGGGCGACGCGTAGTAGGCCCGGATCTCGCTGATCAGGCCGGACTCCTCGTCGAACTCGTACCACTCGTCGCCGCGGAGGGCCTTGCCCTGCTTCGTCTTGTAGTGCGTCCATTCGGCGACCGCGGTGTTCAGCTCCGGGTCCACGGCCACGCGTTCGAGCGCCCAGCGCGACCCAAGGTCCCGACGCGCTGCGACCCAGCGCTCGCCGATCGCCCGACCGCCCCGGAACGAGCCGCCGTACATGCCCGGCGGGAAGTAGTGGATCGCATCCGCCGTGAAACAGGCCGCGATCGCGTCGACGTCGCCGTGGTTGCAGGCGTCGAAATACCGGACGATCAGGTCCCGCATCCGCGCCCGCTTCGCCTCGAGGTCCACGGCCAGACGATACTCCTCGACCGAGCCCGAGGATCGACGTCAGGGACCGCTTCGACGCTCGATCGAGCACTCGTCGGCGCTCGATCCGGCTCTTGCTGCGGGCGCATGCTGTACCCGGCACGCGATCGTCGTGGCGGCAGCCGAGCCGGCACGCACCACGTCCACTCGAGAGGGCAACGTCGTGGAGTCTCTGGACGCGGCGAAGAGCCGCATCGCCGGCCTGTACGTGAGCGTCCCGACCTTCTACCGCGATGACGACGAGGACTTCCCGGTGGACGCCGAGGCGATCCGGCGCCATGTCGACTTCCTGGTCGACGGCGGCTGCGTGACGGGCAAGGCACTCATGCTTGCCGCGGGCGCCGCGGGCGAGTTCTCGTCGCTGACCTTCGACGAGCGCGTCGAGGTCGCCCAGACGGTCGTTGCCGCGGCGGCCGGTCGGGTGCCCGTGGTGATGGGCGGCCAGACGACGAGCACCCTCGAGCTCAAGCGCCTGGCCCGGGCCGCCTCCTCGGTCGGCGCCACGTACCTCCAGGTGTCGCCGCCCTTCTACTTCGCCCATACCGAGGGCGACTTCCTCGAGTACGTCCAGGCCGCGGCAAAGGCGGCGCCCGACCTCGGCCTGATCATCTACAACACGTACTGGACGAGCTACGGCGTCTCGAGCGAGCTCGTCCAGCGCCTGACCGAGATCCCGAGCGTCCTCAGCCTCAAATGGGCGACGCCGGACAACGGCTGGATGGAATCCGAGCAGATGGTCTCGACCTACTCGAAGCGCTTCGCGATCATCGACAACCAGCTGCGCTGGGTGGCCAATCACATGCTCGGCGCCCGGGCGGCGGAGAGCTTCGTCGCGAACTACTGGCCGCAATGGGCGATTGCGCTGTGGCAGATGCTCGACGACCACCGCTACATCGAGGCCCAGGCCGAGCTCATGCGAGTGGCCATGCCGCTGCAGCGCCTCTGGGAGGAGATGGAGCGCTACACGGCCGGCGGCGGCTATCCGGTCAAGCTCTGCCTCGAGCTGATCGGCCGCGGTTCGAGCCGGGATCGGCCACCCACGCGCGACGTCCGGCCGCTCTTCCGCGAGAAGGCCCGGGCGATGCTGATCGAGAGCGGCGTTCCCGGGGTCCTGCCCGCCTGAGCCCCGCGGTGGTCCATACTCTGACCGATGTCCCAAGCCGTCCCGCCAGCCTCGGCTGAGCTCGCGCTCGCGACGCGCGGCCTCGTCAAGCGCTTCGGCAGTCGCACCGCCCTCGCCGGCCTCGACCTGTCCGTTCCGAGCGGCGTCGTCTACGGCTTCCTCGGCCCCAACGGCGCCGGCAAGACCACGACGATGCGCCTGCTCACGGGCCTGATCCATGCCGACGCCGGTTCGATCGAGCTGCTCGGGCGGCCCTTCGGACGGGGCAACCGCCAGCGGCTCTTCGAGGTCGGCGCCCTCATCGAATCGCCGGCGTTCTACCCGTACCTGTCCGGACGGGAGAACCTGCGTGCCCTCGCCGCGACGGGCGCCCCGACGCCGCGGAATCGGCCGGACGAGCTGCTCGAAACGGTCGGCCTGGCGGATCGGGCCGGCGACAAGGTCTCGGGCTACTCGCTCGGCATGAAGCAGCGCCTCGGCATCGCGGCGGCGCTGCTGAGCGATCCCCGGCTGCTCCTGCTCGACGAACCGGCCAACGGCCTCGACCCGGCGGGCATCGTCGCGATGCGCGACACGCTGCGCAACCTGGCGGCCGCCGGCAAGACCGTGTTCGTCTCGAGCCATCTCCTCGCCGAGGTGCAGCAGCTCGCCGACGTCGTCGGAATCATCGCCAGCGGCCGCCTCGTCCGCGAAGGGCCCATCCAGGAGTTGCTCGCGACCGAAGGCCATGTTCGGGTCCGGGTCGCGCCGGCCGAAGCGCCCGCCGCGACTGCCGCCACCGAGGCGTTGACCGGATCCGGGACGGTCACGGTGACCGTCGAACCCGACGGCGCCTGGCTGGCTGTCCGCTTCGAGCCGGCCCGCGCCGCCGAAGTCAACCGGGCGCTCGCCACGGCCGGCATCTTCGCCTCCCGTGTCGAGGCCGGCACGGACCTCGAGTCGCTCTTCCTCGAACTGACCGGCGCACCGGGCTCCGGGGCACCGGCCGAGAAGCCGCTCGCCGGGCCGACAGGCTGGAACGCGGCCGGCCAGTGAGGATCTTCGTCGCCGGCATCCGCAAGCTCGTCCGGCGCCCGGCGAGCTTCGTGACGCTGCTGATCCTGCTGGCGCTCATCGCGCTGATCTTCCTGGCCGTCGGCGCCACGGCGAAGCAGAATCTCGGCCGGCCGGGCGGGGCGCAGGCGCTCCTGCTGCTGACGTTCCCGGACGCCTACCGCTACGTCCTCTCGTTCATCCTCGGGCTGGGCGGCCTCCTCGCCGTGATCTTCGGGGCGGCCATCGCCGGCTCTGAATGGACGTGGGGCACGCTCAAGTCGGCCGTCGCCCGGGGCGAGGGCCGCGCCCGCTACATCGTCCTGACCTATGCATCGGTCGGCCGTGATGGTCGGCATCGGGCTGGTCATCGCGTTCGTCGTCGGCGTCATCATGGCGATCATCGGGGCCAACCTGGCCGGCGTGCCGACGGACGGCCTGTCCGACCAGACCGCGCTGTCGGCGCTGCCCAACCAGCTCGCCCGGAGCTGGCTCGGAATCGCCGAGGAAGGCGCGCTCGGCTTCGCGATCGCCACGATCGCCCGCAGCCAGCTGGCCGGCATCGGGGCCGGCATCGCGCTCTACTTCGGCGAGCAGTTCGCGAGCCTGTTCCTGCCGGACGTCGTGAAGTTCCTGCCCTTCAACGCGGCATCGGCCGTGGTCGGGGCGCCGCCCGGCAACGGCAGCACCGTCCCGGTTCTCGAGCCGAACGTCGCCCTGGTCGTCGTGCTCGCCTGGCTGATCGGCGCACTCGTCGTGTCGGCGCTGTTCACGGAACGGGCCGACATCGGCGGATGACGGATCTCTTCCTCGAAAGCGACCGTGGCCGGCCGGCACCGGACGGGGCGCCGGCACCGGACGGGACGCCCACGGATGGGCCTGATGCGATCGCCGAACGGCCGCTGTCGCGCCGCCAGGAGCGCGAGCTCGAGCTCGTCGCAACGATCATCCTTGCGCTCGCCACGCTCGGCACGGCGTGGAGCGGCTACCAGGCGACCCGCTGGAGCGGCGTCCAGGCGGCGAGTTACGTGACCGCTTCGGGCCTGCGCGTCGAGTCCACCAAGGCGTCCACGGCCGCGGGACAGAACAAGCTGTATGACAGCCAGGTGTTCAGCCAGTGGCTGAATGCCTACAACGCCGGCGACCTGGCCCTGACGACGATCTACGAGCGGCGCTTCCGGGCGGAATTCCGGCCGGCATTCACGGCCTGGCTGGCCACCGATCCATTGCACAATCCTGCAGCCCCAGCCGGGCCTCTGTTCATGCCCGAGTACGTCTCGGCCGATGCCCAGCAAGCCGACGACCTCGAGAAACAGGCGGCGGCCGCATACGCCGTCGGGGTCGAGGCCAACGAGACAGCCGACAGTTACGTGCTCAACACCGTGTTCCTCGCCTCGGCGCTCTTCCTGGCCGGCGTCGCGGGCCGGTTCGAGTGGCGTTCGGCCCGGATCGCGGTGCTGGCCACCTCGGCGGTGGCCCTGGTGATCGGACTCCTGAACATCGTCCGTCTGCCGGTGCACTGACCCGAACCTTCGACCGAGCGCCGGGCGGGCGCGGAAGTCTCCCCTGCACCTGGCCGCGGCTTTGCATCCGTCTTACAGAGTGAGCGCGATCGGCGGTGGCGGACGTCGCCGCCGCGGACGAACGTGAGGACCGATCCGGTTCGGACCACAGATCCTGGTCCAACCCGGCCCGCACCCGCGTCACCTGCCTCGAAGGAGCCAGAACGATGATCCACTCGCTCACTCGCCTGCCCGACCGCCGGCTTCTCGGCGGCATCCTGATCGGCGTCGTCATCGGCGTCGTCGGGGTGGGCGCCGTGACGGCCTCGCCGGCCGCATCGAACGCCGTCTCGACCGCCGCCGCACAGCCCGCCGCCATCACGCTCGCCGCTCCGACGACACCGGGCGGTGCGACCGCCGCCGCCGCTGCCCCGATCCGCGCCCGTGCCCTGCGGGCCTTCGTCCGCGACAATTTCCGGGTCACGGTCTCGGCCACGAGCAAGGCCGGCACGAAGGACATCCTCTACGTGCGCGGCGCCCTCGCGATCGGCAACGGGACGGTCACGGTGACCTTGCCGGACGACTCCACCCAGGCGTTCACGACGGACGCGACGACGATCGTTCGCGACCAGGGCAAGACCGTGGCGCTTTCCGATCTGACCTCGGGCGAGCGGGCGATGGTCTTCGGCCTGCGCAATGCCGACGGCACCTGGACCGCGAAACTGATCCGGTGCGTCCGGGAGGCCGCTGCTGCACCGAAGGCGAACGCAAGCGCCAGTCCGGCGCCGTAGGGCCGGCCTGCGGTCGCTCGAATCACTCGGCCCGGAGCATCGCTCCGGGCCGAGATGCGTTTCGTGATCGATCCGATCGGGCGCGGACCGGACTCGGCCCTCGAGGAGTCTACTGGCGCGCCATGTGCGCCTTCAGCTCGGCTTCGGGATCGTGGATCAGCTCGCCACTGACGTCCACCGTCACGGTGTCGATCGTGTCCGGTGAACCTGAACGGGCTCGCGTACTCGGGCGTCACCGGCGATCCCGGGATTGAGACCGCAGGCGAGCGCGCCAGGGTTGAGCATGAACGGCGTCGTGTACGGGGGCTTCGGCGTTGGCGACGAGCTTCCCATCGACGTACAGCTGGAGCCGTCCGGGGAGCGCCCCGCCCATGGGGCATGTCGGGCTTGCCCGTCGGCTCGAACTCGAACCGGAGCTCATGCGCGCCGGGTGGCAGCCGGTCGCGGCGAGACACCGCTGAATCACCTGGCGCGCGACGTAGTTGTGGACGTAGTGCAGCCGGCCGTCCTTGACGTAGAGCGAGTAGCCGCCGCTTGCGGTGCCCTGACAGAGGAGGACGCCTTCGGCGCCGCCCTCCGGGATCTCGACCGAGGCGGTGATGCTGTGCGGCCGGTTCTGAGAGACGCGGCGCGGCGAAGAACGGGATCGTCTGGGTGTCGGCCGATAGACGTACTGATCACGAGGTGCGGAGATGAGCGGCTTCTCGCCCATCATCCGCGCCAGGCCGCTGCCGTCGATCGGCATCACCCCGTACTTGCCGGCCTCGACGTACCACGTCCCGATGAGCTCGATGAGCTTGTCCCGATGCTGCGGCGGCCAGGTTGTGGTTCTCGGCGGGGTCCTCGTCGATGTGATAGAGCTCCCAACCGGTGGCGTCGAGCTCGGAGAGCTTCGCGGCCGAGATCGGGTTGCCGAAGCCCGTGCCGGCCTCGGTGAACGATGGTCCGGGCCACGGGCAGACGGCTCGCCAGCCGTCCTTGTAGATCGCCCGGTGGCCGAGCATCTCGAAATACTGGGTGTGCGTGCCGCTCGGCAGCGCCGCGTCCGTGAGGGCCGCGGCGAAGCTGACGCCGTGGAGCGGCGCCTGGGTGACACCCCGGATCGACTTCGGGGCTTCGATGTCGAGCAGGTCGAGGACCGTCGGGACCATGTCGATGATGTGGGCGTACTGCGAGCGGACCTCGCCGCGGGCCGTGATGCCCGGCCGGCCAGGACACGATGAACGGATCGGTCGAGCCGCCGCGGTAGGTCTCGCGCTTCCAGCGCCGGAATGGCGTGTTGCCGGCCCACGTCCAGCCCCACGGGTAGTGGTTGAAGTGGTTGGGCCCGCCGATCTCGTCGATGACGCGCAGGCTGTCTTCGAGCGGCTCCTGGGCGTTGTTGAAGAACTGGGCCTCGTTCGTCGTGCCGGTCGGGCCGCCCTCGGCGCTGGCGCCGTTGTCGGAGATGACCATGACGATCGTGTTGTCCAGGATGCCCTGCTCGCGCAGGTAGTCGAGCAGCCGGCCGAGATGGTGATCGGTGTGGCTGAGAAAGCCCGCGAAGACCTCCATCATCCGGCTGAACAGCCGGCGCGCGGGTTCGGGCAGCGTGTCCCAATCGGGCACGTCGGGATCGTGTCGTGAGAGCTCGGCGTCGGCGGGCACGACGCCCAGCTCCTTCTGGCGGGCGAAGACCTTCTCGCGATAGGCGTCCCAGCCATCGTCGAACTGGCCCTTGTATCGGTCCGCCCATTCCTGCGGCACGTGGTGCGGGGCATGCGTCGCGCCGAAGCAGAGGTTCAGGTAGAACGGCTTGTCGGGATCGATCTGCCGGAAATCGGTGATGAACTCGACGGCCTTGTCGACCAGGTCTTCGGTGAGGTGGTAGCCCTGCTCCGGGGTGCGCGGCGCCTCGACCTGATGGTTGTCGTAGACGAGATCCGGGTACCACTGGCTCGTATCGCCACCGAGGAAGCCGTAGAAGCGCTCGAAGCCACGACCCAGTGGCCAGCGGTCGTACGGCCCGGCCGCGGTCTCCTGGTTGCTCGGCGTCAGGTGCCATTTGCCGACCTGGAACGTGTTGTAGCCGTGCCCGAGGAGCATCTCGGAGAGGATGCCGTTCTCGAAGGGCATCACGCCGTTGTAGCCCGGGTAGCCGGTGGCGAGCTCCGTGATCGCGGCCATGCCATTGCTGTGATGGTTGCGCCCGCTGACGATGCAGGAGCGGCTCGGCGAGCAGAGCGCCGTCGTGTGCATATTGCTGAAACGGAGGCCGCTGGCGGCCAGCGCATCGAACGTGCGGCGTGGCGATCGGACTGCCATAGCAGCCGAGCTGCCCGAAGCCCGTGTCGTCCAGGACGACGAACAGCACGTTCGGGGCGCCGTTCCGGGCCCTCGCCGGGGCCGGCCAGGCCGGCGTGGATTCATCGGCCGTGCGGCCGATCACGCCGGGAAACGGCGCGCCGGCCGGGTATTCGACGATGGGCATGACCGTATCCCCCTATCGTGTTGAAGTCGCCGGGTCGACCGCGATGGGGTTCCAGGCGTGGCGGTTCATGCCACGACCGGCTGGACGCCTCCGTCGATCCCGGATCGCCATCCACCATAGCCCAGGGAAGCCGGCGGCTGCTGGACGACGCGACAGCAGGATGTTCGGGCCCAATTTCGGCGTTGACAGGCGGGCGGGCAGTTGCGTAGACTGCGGCCTCGGCGCCCGCCCGGTCGCCATGTCCAGCTCAATGGAGGCGGTACTCCAGATGGCAAACCTCTCGTTCACCCGACGCACGCTGGCGCCCATCGGGGCTGCCACGGTCGGGAGATCTGTGCCCATCTCGAGCTAGCCACGCGGCGGTCGCACCGCCAGACGAGCCACCCGAGCCGTGGGCCAGATGGGCCCCCGGCTTTTTTGATGCTCTGCAGGATCCAGGAGCATCGACGAGCCGTGAGGCCCACCGACACTCAGAGTCGTTGGGGCCCACGGCTCGATTGGTTTTCGGGGCCTGCATCGTCAAGACAACCACCACCGACAGGAGCTTCACGTGACCGCCACGCTCACGCCGCAACCGGGGCTTCCCGGGCCCGAGGCCGGGCTGCTCGGCGAGACCGCCATGGACGCTCCCTGGACCCTCGAGGTCGGGGAGCCGCCGGCCGCGGTCCCCGCCATGCTCATCGACAACGTCACCAAGCGATTCAACGTCGGCCGCAAGCGACCGCCCGTCCTGGCCATCTCTCACGTCTCGCTGCGCCTCGAGCGCGGCGCGATCCTGGGAATCCTCGGCGCCAACGGCAGCGGCAAATCGACGCTCATCCGCCTCATCTGCGGCCTGCTCACGCTCGACGAGGGTCGGGTCGAGGTCTTCGGCCACGACATCGTCCGCGAAGAGATGGCCGTCAAGCGATTGATCAACCGCGTCAGCGTTGACGCGGCGTTCTTCAAGAAGCTCTCGCCACTCGAGAACCTTTCGTTCGCGGCGCGGCTCTACGGCCTCGAGCCACACGGAGCCCGCGGTGAAGCGATCCGGATCCTCGGGCGGCTGGGCATCTCCGAGAAGCGAATCGGCCGGCCCATCGAACAGATGAGCCGGGGGATGCAGCAGAAGGTCGCCATCGCGCGGGCCCTGCTGACGAGCCCGGCCCTGCTGCTCCTCGACGAGCCGACCACCGGTCTGGACCCGCGCTCGAAGCTCGACGTCCAGACCTTCATCGAAGAGCTGATCCAGGAACACGACGCGTCGATCGTCCTGACGACGCACGACCTCGCCGAGGCGGAACGCCTCTGCGATCACATCGCGATCCTCAACGACGGCCGGGTCGTCGCCGAAGCGACGCCCGCCGGCATGAAGGAACTCGTCGTCCAGCGCCACGGCGGCGCGGCGACCCTCGAGAACGCGTTCATGAGCTACACCGGCCGTTCGCTCGATGACGACATCGAGGAGAACGAGCGCCCCGATCCGTCGGATTGACGACGGCCCGGTCCATCAACCCTCACCCATGCACGCCACCCGAAAGGACGGGCATCAGATGTTGAACAACGACATCGCCGTGATCCGCGCCGTCCACGCGGACCGGCTCTCACGCGACCTGGCCGCGGTCGAGGTCGCGCGAAAGAAGCGCGGCTCCGGCCGATCGATCCGGCGCTCCATCGGGCGACTGATGGTCCGCGCCGGACACCGACTCGCCGCCGAGTCGCCACTCGAACTGGCCCGGACCCGATGACCGGCGACGACGCACTGCGCCAGCGCCGACGGGTTCGACCAGCTCGTCCAGCCGCATCCTCCGGCGCCGGTCCGGGATCGACTCCCGATCCCGGCCGGCGCTCCCCCACCTCGTGGAGATTCCGATCGTGACCGTCCTCACCCGCGAAGTCCGCGCCAGCTACGCCTTCGTCGAACGCAACTTCTTCCTGACCCGCCGGTACTGGGGTTGGGAGGTCGCCTTTCTCGTCTACTCGGTCGCCGGCGCCCTGTCCGTCTCGCTGATCGGCGCCGACCAGGGCAGCACCACCCTGCTCCTGTCGCTGATGATCGGCGCCATCTTCTGGAACTACCTCTCGGTGGTCTTCAGCTGGATCGCCGACACGATCGCCGTCGAACGCTGGGAAGGCACCCTCGAGTACACGATGATGGCGCCCGTCCGGCGAGCGACCCAGCTCCTCGGCTCGACGTTCTACGCCGTGGTGTACGGCCTCGTCCACACGACCGTGATCCTGATCGTGATGGTGCTGTTCTTCCCGCAACTCGACCTGACCCGGGCCAACATGCCGACCGCGGCGCTCTTCATGGCCCTGGGCTCGTTCAGCTTCGTCGGGATCGGCATGGTCGCGGCGATCCTGCCGCTGCTGTACGTGGAGCGCGGCGCCCAGATGACGTTCGTCATCCAGTCCGTCCTGCTCCTGATCAGCGGCGTCTACTACTCGATCACCATCCTGCCGCCATGGATGCAGGTGCTCTCGCACCTGTCGCCGGCGACCTACGTCCTCGATGGCGTCCGCGCGGCGATCATCGACGGCAAGCCCATCAACGAGCTCTGGTACGACATCTGGCCGCTGATCATCATGGGCATCGTGTTCATCCCACTCGGCCTGTGGGCCTTCGGTCGCGCCGAGCTCTACGCGAAGCGGACCGGCAAGCTGAAGCGGGTCGGGTGACGGCCGTGCCCGCCCTGGAAGCCCCCGAACCGGCTCCCGCCGTCATCGACCGAATGGTCAGCCTGGGTTGGACCGAGCCGGTGGCCGCCCTGTTTGCCGAGCACGCTGAGCTCGGTCGCGTCCCGGGCCGGGTCGTGGCGATCCATCGGGAAACCTCGATCGTGGCCACCCGGGACGGCGACCGAGTCGCGTCCGTCACCGGGCGGATCCGGTTCGAGGCACTCACGCCCAGCGACTACCCGGCCGTCGGCGACTGGGTGGCCCTCGACCTGGCCCGAGCCAGCGCTCCGACGCTCGCGGCTGGATCGGCCTCGAGGTGTTCATCGCCAGACGCGCCGACCGATCCGGAGCGTGACGCATCCATCGGAGACTCATCGTCGCGGCCGGCGACCGACGACGCGGCCGCGGTGCTTGGGCGACGATCCTGGCGGCGGCTCATCGCCCGGTCCGAAGGCCGGCGTCGCGGGCGGCACGACGGCCGCGGTCATCGCGGCCATCCTGCCCCGACAGACCTCGTTCCGGCGGAGCGGCGCCGATTCCGGTCGGAGCGCTGCCGCGCGGCTGGCCGCCGAACAGGTCATGGCCGCCAACGTCGACGTGGCGCTCCTCGTCGCGGGACTCGACAACGACTTCAACCCGCGTCGGATGGAACGCTATCTCGCGGTTGCCGCGGCCTGCCGGATCCCGGCAGTCGTGGTCCTCAACAAGCTCGACATCGCCCAGGACCTCGACGAGCGCCGCGCGGCGATCGCCGAGATCGCCCCCGATACCACGATCGTGGCGCTCAGCGCCCTGACCCATGAGCACCTGTCCGACCTGGCCGGCGTCCTGCTGCCGCGAACCACGGCCGTGATCCTCGGGTCGTCCGGGGTCGGCAAGTCAACGCTCGTCAACGCGCTCCTCGGCGAGGACCGCCAGGCCACGGCTGCGGTCCGCGGTTCCGACGATCGCGGCCGCCACACGACGACGCACCGCGAATTGTTCGTGCTGCCGTCCGGGGCGCTCCTCATCGACACGCCCGGCATTCGCTCGCTGGAGGTCCTGGGCGCCGAAGCCGGCGTCGACGAGGTCTTCGACGACATCGACGAGCTAGCGAATCTCTGCCGCTTCAACGATTGCCGGCACACCGGCGAACCCGGCTGCGCCGTCCAGGCGGCGATCGACGATGGCCGGCTCAGCCCCGATCGACTCGCCAGCCAGCGCAAGCTCGAGCGCGAGCTCGCCCACGTCGCACGCATCACGGATCCGCGCGCCAGGGCCGAGGAGCAGCGGCGCTGGAAGCTCATCCACAAGTCCGTGAACCAGCACATGAGCCGCAAGTACGGAGACGACCGATGACCGAGACGGCGGCCGGCGGCCGCGAACCCACGGACTCGGCCCCGACCAGCGCCGAGCCGCCAACCGCCGGCCACGCTCGGCACGACTCCGATGCCCACGGATTCGCCGATTCCCGGAGCCCGCTACCGGCTCTTCGCCGGCCCGGCCGACTATCCGGGCATGGTTCGCGCCAACATGGCGGCTCGGCGGGCGGA
Source organism: uncultured Chloroflexia bacterium (assembly GCA_963716375.1). Lineage (GTDB taxonomy): Bacteria > Chloroflexota > Limnocylindria > Limnocylindrales > CSP1-4 > VGPE01. The sequence goes on from OY970306.1 coordinate 1,951,887, forward strand.
CGGCATCGTGGAGACGGTCACCGTCGAGGGCATGACCAACGACTACGCCAACCTGACCAACTCGGACCCCTACCGCGACGTGATCATCGCCGAGGTCGACGGTGAGATCGTTGGCTATGGCCGCGTCAACTGGGCGGACGACAACGAGGGTGGACGCTCCTACGTCTCGTTCTGCTTGTTCGAACCCGACGCGCGTCGGCGTGGCCTGGGGCGACCGATGCTCCGCTGGCAGGAGGCCAGGCTCCGCCAGATCGCTGCCGGCCACGACACGGACCGGCCGAAGTTCCTGCACACGTTCGCCTACGACCGGGACGCGGGCGCGCATGCGCTCCTCCAGTCGGAGGGCTTCGAGGTCATCCGAATCGAGGCGGAGATGGTTCGCCCGGACCTCGAAGCGATTCCGGACGTCCCCGCGCCCGCCGGCATCGAGCTGCGGTTGGGCTGCCCCGAGGACGCACGCGCCGCCTGGGAAGCCAACGTCGAGATCTTCCGGGATCACTGGGGCACGCTCGACGAATCCGAGGAGAGCTATCGGCGAATCGTCGATGCGCCCTACTTCGACCCGAGCCAATGGGTCCTCGCATGGGCTGGCGAGGAGATCGCGGGCCTCGTGTTCACGTCGACCCACGCACCGTCCGAGACCGGCGCCGTCCTCGGCTACCTCGACTCCGTCGGTGTCCGGCGGCCATGGCGGCAGATCGGCCTCGGCCGAGCCCTGGTCGCGGCCAGTCTTCGCCTCCTGCGCGACCGGGGCGCAACGATGGCCGGCCTCGGCGTCGACCTGCAGAACGACAACCGGGCCAGCCACCTCTACGAGAGCGTGGGGTTCGCGATCGAGAGCACCTCGCGGAGCTACCGCAAGCCGCTCCTGCCGGGTCCGCCGCTCACTGGTCGTTGAGCTGGAAGTCCACCTGCGAGCGCAGGTTGCCGAAGATCGCCCGGACGGCGCCGGTCGCCGCGTCGTAGGCCGTCAGCGAGGCCGGCTGATTCGTCTGGTGGCCTCCGGCGTCGCTGCCCTCCATGCCGGCCGCATAGACCAGGGTCCCATCCGGGCTGACCGCCAATGAGCTGAAGTCCGCCGTCGGCCGAAGATTCGCGTCGAAGCGCAGCGGGTCGGCGTCGAAGGTGAAGATTCCGGCAGAGCCACCGGCATCGGTGAGATCGGTCCCGGTCACGCCCAGGGCATACAAGCGCTTGCCGTCGGCCGAGAGCACGAGGCCCGGCGACAGATCGACCTTCGCCGCCGCGGCCGGGAGCGAGCCAGTTGCCGACGGCTCGGGCGACCTGGTCGAGCGAGGCCGCTCGGCGTCGCGGCCGTCGGCGCCGATGCCGTGACGCTCCCGATCAGCAGGCCGGTCGCGAGGTCGACGGCGACGAGCAACCGGGTGAAGGGATCCCAGGCGTACAGGCGACCTCGAGTCTGGTCGACCACCGGCCGCACGAGCAGACCGCCGGGCAGCGGCGACAGATCGGTGGTCGGCAACGCCGTCCCGTCGAGCGCATACCGATGGAGCGTCGGCGTGCTGTTGGCACACACAGTGAACCAGGTGTCGGCGGACGCAAAGCCGTCGGTCAGGGCGAAGCAGGTCGCCGGATCGTCGATGCCGGCTCCCGCCGAAGGCCACGCCCGCAGGTCGGCAGTCGTGCCGTCGGCGCCGATGTCGGCGAGGTGCCGCGTCAGTGTCGCCACCCCGGTCGTCTCCACGACCGTGGTCCCGACGATCATCACGTGCCGGCCATCCGGGGCTACCGCGACGTGCGGCGCCCAGACCGTGATCGGCCCGCTCGGTCCGTTATCGGCGACGTCGGCCAGCGGAACGGCCTGGACCTGGTGCTGGGCGGTCACGTCGATCACGTCCACTCCGCTCGTCCAGGTCGGATCGTTCAGGATGCTCCAGCCGACGTAGAGCCAATGGCCGTCGCCCGACAGGCTGGCCCACATGCTCACGCCGACCGGCGCGCTGGGCAGCTTCTGCGCGGTTCCGGGGCGCCGTGATCGTCGGCCCGGCGAACTGCGGAGACGGTTCGCGCCGTTCGCGGCGATGGTCCGGACCCAGAGGTCGATCCGATCGACAAGGCCGCCGCTCGATCCGGTCTCCGTGGCCGACTGCATGCAGGCGCAGAGGTATTGGCCGTTCGCCAGCGGCCACAACTGGGACGACGGGTTGTACCGGGCGCCGAGCGGCTGGCTCATGGTGCCGTTTGCGAGATCGAGGAGGCGGTAGTCCGACAGGGCGCCGACCATCAGGGCCGGCTGTGACAGCGGGGCGCCGAAGACGGTCGCCAACGGCAATGGCGTCGCGCCACGGGTGGCGGGCTGGGCGTCGGAGTCGCGGCCGACGCGCCCGCGGCAAGTGTCGCGGCGGGCGAGCCCGACGGTGACGCGCCGGCAATGATCGCCGGATTGCGTGGCATCGTCAGCCAGACGGCGACGAGCGCCAGCACGACGGTCGCCACGACCGCCGTCGCAGCCGCTGCCGGCCAGGCGCCTCCCCCAGCCGGCCACGTCGAACCGCCGCTTCGTCGCTCTCCCGGCGACAAGGTCCCGCCACGTCGGTCGGCCGAGCTGCTGCGGCGGCATCGCCCACCTATCGGCAGCCGCCCGCACCAGCGCCCCGAGCTCGGCATCGTCGAGCGACGGTCGACCGGCCGCGCGGGCGGCCGGATCTCCGACCCTTGTTCGCGGGCCCGCCGGCGGTCGTGCCCGCGCCGGCCTGATCTCGTTCGGACATCACATCACCTCTGGTCAGCGACTCGCGCGCCGCACCGGCTCACTGGCCGGCGGAAGGGAATCGGTCGCGACGAGGCGCGACCGGAGCAGCCACATGCGCGCGGGAGAGCATCGAACCGACGTTGGCGGCACTCGTGCCGAGGAATTCGGCGATCTGGCCGTAGTCGTAGCCGTAGTAGTGGCGCAGGATCACGGCCGCGCGGGCCGGTGGCTTGAGCTCATCGAGGCACCCCTCGAGCCACTGCCGCCGTCCAAGCGACGAGGCGGGATCGGCGGATTCGCCCGTCGCCATGGCAATCTCGGTGATGGTTCCGCCATGGCGATCGAACCGGATCCGCCTGCGCCGCAGGGCGTCGAGCGCCGCATGGGTGCCAATGCCGTGAAGCCAGGCCCGGAGCGGGCGATTCGCGTCGTACTGGTCCCACCGCTCGAAGGCGCGGGCGAACGTCTCCTGGGTCACGTCCATCGCCGCTTCCGGGTCGCGGACGATGGCGTAGGCCACCCGGTAGACGTCCGGTGCGTGGTCGCGGTACGCCCGGTCGACGGCCTGCCGGCGGAGCTCGAGGTCCATCACACTCAATCTACGCGCGGCCGGGGCGGATCCTTGCGATGTCAGGCAAACAGCCGGCGCTGCTCCACGACGAGATCCATCCACGCCTGCTCGCGGGCGATCGTCGTACCGCGTCCGTGGCCGGGCAGGACCCGCACGGCGCCGGGCAGCCGGTGCAGCCGGTCGATCGACTCGACCATCTGCTCCGGGGAGCCGCCCGGCAGGTCGACGCGACCCCAGCCGCCGGCAAAGAGCGTGTCGCCGGAGAGCAGCAGCCCGTCGTCCTCGGCCATCAGGCAGACGGATCCTTCCGTGTGGCCCGGCGTGTGCAGGACCGTCAGGCGGATCGACCCGAACCGGATTTCGCCGCCCTCCGCCAGGTCGACGGCCGGCACCGACGGCGGGATCTCGAACGGCGCCCAGAGCGGCGCGGGTGACAGCAGGCGCTCGCGGTCGAGCGCGTGCACGGCGATCGGGGCCGAGATCCCGTCCTCGTCGGCCGACCAGGCCTGGACCGCGGCGTTGTCGCCGATGTGGTCCCAGTGGCCGTGGGTCGAGACGATCAGCCGGAGACGCCAGTCCGCGCCGTCGAGCTCGCCGGAGATCCAGGCGAGGCTCGGAATGGCCGTGTCGATGGCGATCGCCTCGCGCGTGGACTCGTCGGCCAGGATGTACACGTTCGTCGCGACCGGCCCGACGACCTGCTGGAGGAGCTGCATCGCGCGTTCCGCCCGGGCTCAGTCGGACGCCGCGTCGCGGGCCGGACCGCTCAGACGGCCTCGAGCCTGGTCTTGATGCAGGTGAACATCTGGGCGCTGAGCTTGTTGGCCGTGCCCTCGATCAGGCGCGCCCCGACGCTGGCCAGCGTGCCGCTGATGTTGACCGTCGCCGCCCAGTCCATCGTCGTGTGACCGTCCGCGCCATCGCGCAGGTTCATCTCGCCCACGGCGTCGACGGCACTCCCGGGAGCACTGCCGCGCGCCGAGATCCGGGCGCGATCCATCGGATCCCGCTCGACGAACTGGCAATGCGTCGCGAAGGTGGCCGTGATGAAGCCGACGCCGACCTTCGCCTTGATGTTGAAGTGGTCCGCGTCGACGACCTCGATCGACTGGACCCCCGGACCGCAGCTGCCCACCATGTTGGGGTCCATGAGGAACTCCCAGACCCGCTCGCGTGGCGCGGCAATGTCAACGGTGCCCGAGAACTGCATGCGGGATCCTCCGGGGTGGGGACGCGGTCGATGACGCGATCAACGTGACGATGATACGGACGAGGGGACGTACGCCGCCGGCTCCCGGATGAAGCGGGTCCGGCAGCCGACCGAGCAGAACGCATAGACCACCCCGTCGTGCTCGGCCAGGTGCCGTGCGTGGGCCCGGTCGACGGTCATCCCGCACACCGGATCGAGCAGGACGATGTCGTCGTTGGCTGGGACGGCCAGGGCGGGCTGGCGAGCCAGGTCGCCTGCGAGCGTGGCCGGCCCCGGCGCGGCCACGAAGGCGGCCCGGCCGCGCCGGACCGAGACGAGCTCGGCGAGGATCGAGAGCGCGACCTCCTCGGCCGTTTCGGCGCCGAGGTCCAGGCCGGCCGGGGCGCGCAACGCCGCGAGGCGGTCCTCGGCGATGCCGGCCTCCTCACGAAGCCAGGACCGGACGACACCGGCGCGGGTCGGCGAGGCGACCAGGCCGACATAGGCGACGTCGCGCGAGAGTGCCGATGCGACGGCCTCCTCGTCCCAGACGCCCTGGGTGGCGACGACCACATACGGCGACGAATCCGGCTCGACGGCCCGAAGGCTCGGTTCGGTCCGGACCTGCTCGGCCGCCGGGAAGTCGGCCGCGTCCGCCACCGGATCGATCAGGGTGACGCGCCAGCCGGTGGCCGCCCCCAGCTCGACCAGCGCGCCCGCGATCGGTGTCGTTCCGACGACCCACAGAAGCGGTGCCGGCAGATGCGGTTCCACGTAGATCTCCAGGGTCCCGCCCGAGTGGCAGGTCATGACGAGTTCGACGACGCCATCGCCGCGGCGGCCCTCGGCCGGGGCATCCTTCGAGAGGCGCAGCAGCCGGGGCTGGCCGTCGGTCAGTGACCGCAGCCCTTCACGCACGACGACGGGCTGGGCACAGCTGCCGCCGACCCAGCCCTCGATCGTGCCGTCGGGATGAACGATCCCGCTCGCACCCGGGCGCGCCGACGTCGGCCGCTGGACCGCGACGACCGTGGCGACCGCGAAGGGCCGCCCGGCCGCCTCCAGTTCGGCGGCTCGAACGTAGATGTTGCGAGCCCGAGTGCCCATCGCGGGCCTAGCTGACACCCTTCTCGTGGAGGATGGCCCAGACCTTCTGGGGCGTGATCGGGATGTCGATGTTGCGGACGCCGAGGTGCCACATCGCATCGACCACCGCGTTGGCGATCGCCGGCGGGGCGCCAACGGTCGCCGACTCCCCCACTCCCTTGGCGCCGATCGGGTGATGCGGCGAGGGGGTGATGGTCTTGCCGGTCTCCCAGTTGGGGACCTCGACAGCGGTCGGGACGAGGTAGTCCATGAACGTGCCGGCCATGTTGTTGCCGAGCTCGTCGTACGTGATCTGCTCGTACAGGGACGGCGCCAGGCCCATCGTCAGGCCGCCATGGATCTGGCCGTCCACGATCATCGGGTTGATGATGTTGCCGCAGTCATCGATGGCCACGAACCGGCGCACGTGCACCTGTCCCGTCCCCTTGTCGATGTCCACGACGCAGATGTAGCTGCCGAACGGGAAGGTCAGGTTGGGCGGGTCGTAGTAGTCGACCGCCTCGAGGCCCGCTTCCATGCCCTCCGGAAGGTTGGTGTAGGCCGCGAACGAGATCTCCTGGATGGTCTTGAATCGGTCGGGCGAGCCCTTGACACTGAACCGGCCGTTGGTCCACTCGAGGTCATCCTCGTTGGCCTCCAGCAGGTGGGCCGCAATCTTGCGGGCCTTGTCCTTGATCTTGCGGGCGGCCATGGCCGTGGCGGCGCCGGCAACCGGCGTCGAGCGCGAGGCGTAGGTACCGAGGCCGTAGGGCGCCGTATCGGTGTCGCCTTCCTCGATCTTGATGTCCGCGACCGGGAAGCCGAGCTCCTCGGAGATGATCTGGGCGAACGTCGTCTCGTGGCCCTGGCCCTGGCTCTGGACGCCGAGCCGGGCGATGACCTTGCCGGTCGGATGCACCCGGATCTCGCACGAGTCGAACATCTTGATGCCCAGGATGTCGAAGTCGTGCGAGGGCCCGGCGCCGACGATCTCGGTGAAGCTGCTGATGCCGATGCCCATGAGCTCGCCCCGGGCGCGCTTCGCCGCCTGCTCCCTGCGGAGGCCGGCGTAGTCGATCATGTCCATGGCCTTCTGGAGTGCGGCCGGGTAGTTGCCCGAGTCGTACGACCAGCCGGTCGGCGTCTTGTAGGGGAACTGGTCGGGCTGGATGAAGTTCTCCATCCGCAGCTGGGCCGGGTCCTTGCCGATCTGGTGGGCCAGGATGTCGACCATCCGCTCGACGGCGTGGACGGCTTCCGTCACCCGGAACGAGCAGCGATAGGCGACGCCGCCGGGCGGCTTGTTCGTGTAGACGCCGTCCACTTCCACGAACGCGTTCGGGAAGTCATACGAGCCGGTGATGACGTTGAACAGGCCGGCCGGGTACTTGGACGGGTCGGCGGCAGCGTCCGTGTAGCCGTGATCGGCGATGGTCTTCGCCTTGAGCGAAGTGATCTTGCCGTCCCTGGTGGCGCCCAGGTCGACGTGCATGTGGTAGTCGCGGGCGAACGAGTCGGCCTGCAGGTTCTCGGAGCGATCCTCGATCCACTTGACGGGCTTGCCGATGAGGAACGACGCCGCGACGGCCAGGACGTAGCCCGGATAGACCGGCACCTTGCCGCCGAACCCGCCGCCGATGTCGTGGGTCTTGACCCGGATGTTCTGTTCGCTGATCGGAAGGCCGGCGCCCGCCGCGACGAGCGCCAGCACGGTGCGGATGGCGTGCGGCGCCTGGCTCGTCATGTGCAGCGTCAGCTGCTGGCGGACCGGGTTCCAGTCGGCGACGCAGCCGCACGTCTCGATCGAGGCGACGTGAATTCGCGGGATGTAGATGTCCTGCTCGATGTGGACGTCGGCGGCGGCGAGGTCGGCGTCGGTCGCCGCCCGATCGCCGGATTCCCAGTGCCAGATGTGGTTGGTCTGCTTGTCGGGGCCACGGTCGGGCCGGAGCACGAAGGCGTCGGGCTCGAGCGCCTTGAACGGATCGACGATGACGGGCAGAGGCTCGTAATCGACGACCACCGCGGCCACGCCGTCGGCGGCGATGTACTTGGAGGTCGCGATGACCGCGGCAACCTCCTGGGCCTGGTACATGACCGTGTCGGTCGGCAGCACCATCTGCATGTCGCCGGCAAGCGTCGGCATCCAGTGGAGCTTGTAGCCCTCGAGATCCTTGCCGGTGATGACGGCGAGCACGCCCGGGATCTTGAGCGCCTCGCTCGCGTCGATGCTGTTGATCGTGGCGTGGGCGTACGGGCTGCGGACGATGTCCAGCCAGAGCTGGCCCGGCAGGTTGACGTCGTCGATGTACTCGCCCTGGCCCCGGATGAACCGCGGGTCTTCCTTGCGCTTGACCGAGTGGCCCATCCCGCCGATCGCGGCGGTGGTCTGGAGCTGCGGTTCGGCTGTCATGTCCGTCACTCCCCGCTCAACCGGCCGCGACCGGCGTGCCGGTCTGCGTCTCGGCGGCGGCGGCCATCTCGGTCGCTGCCTGCTGGATGGCCTTGACGATGTTGACGTAGCCCGTGCAGCGGCAGAGGTTGCCGCTGATGCCCTCGCGGATCTCCTGCTCGTTCGGATCCGGGTTGTCGTCGAGCAGCCAGGCGGCCTGCATGATCATGCCCGGGGTGCAGAAGCCGCACTGGAGGCCATGCTGGTCCCAGAAGGCCTGCTGCAGTGGATGGAGCGCCGCCCCGTCGGCCATGCCCTCGATCGTCTTGATCGACCGGCCGTCGGCCTGGACGGCGAGCATCGTGCAGGACTTGGCGCTCTCGCCGTCGACGTGGACGGTGCAGGCGCCGCAGTTGCTCGTGTCGCAGCCGACGTGCGTGCCGGTCAGCCCAAAGGTGTCGCGCAGCAGATGGACGAGGAGGAGGCGCGGCTCGACGTCGGTCTCGCGAGCCTCCCCGTTGACGGTGACCTTGATGTGCTGGGTCGTCATCGTGGGGCCCTCCTACGCGTACGCGAGCGCGCGCGCCGTGGCCGAGCGAAGTCCTCGCAGGACCAGCTCGGCGGCCATCGCCCGCTTGTAGTCGATTGGACCGCGGACATCGTCGACCGGGCTGCTCTGGGCCCCGGCCGCCGCACCCGCCTGGCGGAACAACGCATCGTCCGGAGCCTTGCCGGCGAGCAGCGCCTCGGCATCCGTCGCGGCGAACGGCGCGCCGGCAATCCCGGTGACGCCGATCCCGGCGCTGGCGATGCGGCCGGACCCGTCTAGCCGCACGATCACGGCCGCACCGACGGTCGCGAAGTCGCCGACCTTGCGCTCGAGCTTCTGGTAACTGCCACCCGAACCGCGGGGCCGACGCGGGATGCGGACCTCGGTCAGCACCTCGGTCGGCTCCAGGGCCGTCTGGAACGTGTCGATGAAGAATGCGCGGGCCGCCACGGACCGCGAGCCAGTCAGGCCGGTGCAGATGATCGTGGCACTTCCCGCAATCAGCACCGCCGGCCAATCCGACGCCGGATCGGCGTGTGCGACGGAGCCACCGATCGTGCCCCAGTTGCGGACCTGCGGGTCGCCGATCGTGGCCGTGACATCGTGCAGGAGCGGGTAATGGTCGACCACCACCGGCGCCTCGTGGATCTGGCGGTGCGTCGCCTTGGCGCCGATGCTGAGGTAGTCGTCCGTCTCGGCGATGGCGTCGAGCCCCGTCACATCGCGGAGATCGACGAGGAGGCCGGGTTGGGCGAGCCGCAGCTTGATCAGCGGGATGAGGCTGTAGCCGCCGGAGAGCAGCTTGGCCTCGCCCTCACGGTCGCGCAGGATGCGCAACGTTTCGTCCAGGTTCGCGGGGCGCGCGTACTCGAATTGACCGGGGATCATCGCGGTGCCGTCCCTTCTCCCCGGGGTCAACGGGGATCTTGCCCGGCGTGGCTGGCCGGCGGAACTGATACGACGATCGGGGCCGGCGGTCGGCGGTCGTTCGGTGGTGACCGTGGACCGGGGTCCGTAACGCTGGGGAATGGAATGAGTATCCGTCCGGGGGTGTCGTCCGGTCAATCGGCGCCCGACCATCAGGTGAACGGGCCTTGCTGACGGATACGCAGGCGGCGGCCCGGCGGATTGCGGTCCGCGAATCCGGCCGCCGGCGAGAGCCTTCGAATGCGGCCGCCAGCGAGTCGCTCAGGCCGGAGCAGGAACGGGGCGCCAGCTGACCACGCCGACCTGGAGCCCGCTCTGGTCGACGATGGAGCCGTCGGCAGCCGCCGGCAGTCCCGCGGCAAGCTGATCGAGCGCCCGGGCGCGGTCGCCCTCAGGGTGCAGCCAGAGCTGGCGCCGCAGGAACGCGACGAGGTCCGCGCGCGAGGCCCAGCGGCGCGACGGACGCGGGCTGAGGGTGACCTCGAACAGGATGCCGCGCGCCAGCAGGAGCGCCAGGAACTCCGGCAGGGCCGGCAGGGCAACTCGTGCCTCGCCGTGGATCGCCAGCCAGTACGGATCGCTGATCGATGCGGGTGAGCGCTCCATGAGCACGGCCACGCAGCATCGCCGGGTGACTCGTTCCATGGCGTCGAGGAACGGCCCGATCGCCTCGATGTCGTAGCCGACGTGGGCGATCAGCGAGCCGTCGGCGAAGGCACCGATGGAGGCGTCCGCCCAGCCCGAAGCCACGTCCCGGACCTCGGCCGGGACCTCATCGGGCCAGCGGCCGACGACGGGCCGGATGTTGGCGATGGCCCACGTCGCCATCTCGCCGGCCAGCGCGCGGAGCATGCCGGGCGACGGGTCGATGGCGACGACCTCGCGCACCTTCCGCGCCAGCGGCAGCGCATACCGGCCCGCGCCCGCCCCGATGTCGAGCCACGTGTCGTCGACGTCGGCGAGCGCGAGCAACCGATTGAGGACGGGATCGTCGGTCCGGGTCGGGTCGTCGCGGAAGAGGTCGGTCACCGGCGCGTAGAAGTCGGCCGGATCGGCGACCTCTCGAAGGCGCTCGACCTGTTCGCGATTGCCCCGGACGCGCTCGGCCCAGGCGGCCTCGAGCTCGGCGGCGGTGGCCATCGAACGGCTTCGGTTCAAGGCTCGTCGCCGGGGGCGGCGGCTTTCGCGAGCCGGGGATCGGTGAACAGGAACCAGGCCAGCAGGATCCCGATCAGGAGGATGACCATCAGGAGGTAGCCCTCGACCTGGAGCGGCTCGAGCGTCAGCGCATCCCGGGCGAGGTTGGGGGCCACGGCGAAGAGGACGAGCAGCGCGTAGAAGGGCACCGCGATCCACGTCAGGCGCGAGATCGAGCGCAGGACGCCCGAACCTGCCCCGGGCACTCGGGCGGCCACGACCACGGCGGCAATGCCGACCACGCCGGCCAGGGCGAACACCACGCGCCACAGGGCTCCTCCGCCGGCGAGCAGCGAAGCCATCGCAACCAGGCCCGGCAGGATGAACTGGAGCGAGATGAGGAACGCGAAGGTTCGAGGGCCGGGCTCGGACGTCAGCTCGGCATGGCGGAACTGGACGACCACCCACCAGAACCCGAGCAGCGTGAAACACAGGGCCGATGCAGCGGCATAGAACGCGTCCGTGTTCATCCGGCGTCCCTCCCGGCCGGCACGGTCAGTGCTCGGCGGCCAGACCCGCGAGTCCGGCCAGGTCGGCCGGCGTGTCGACATCAGGATTGTCGCCGTCCACCGCAACCCAGGTGACGCGGTCCGGCGAGGCGTGGATGAGCGGGCCGAGGCCGCGATCGCCATCGAGGGCCAGCGCGAGCGGCCAGGTCGCGCGGTCGACGACGACCGGATTGAGCTGTCCGCTGGCGGAATAGCGCGGCGCCACGAGGTCGCGGCCGCCGGCGCGCCACGCCTCGATCAGCTGACGGACCACGGCCGGGCGCAGCCTCGGCTGGTCGCCGAGCACGATCAGCGCGGCCGCGGGTCCGTCTCCGGACGGGTCATCGAGCGACTCGAGGCCGATGTGCAGCGAGCTCGCCAGGCCACGATCCGGGTCGGGGTTGCGGACCCGGCGTTCGGTTCGCCAGGCGATGGCGGACTCGATCCTGTCCGCGGCGGCTCCCAGCACGACCACCACGTCGGTCAATCCCGCGGCCGCGACGGCGTCGAGCACGTGCTGCAACAGCGGCCGGCCTTCGAGCATCGCAAGGGCCTTGATGTCGCCGAATCGGGTGGCCGAACCCGCGGCCAGCACGACGGCCGCGATCCTCGCCTCGGGTGAGGCGATGCTGGCGGCGTCCTGGGTCGCGCCCGACTCGGCCACGGCTCAGCCGGCCGTGCGAGAGGCGCGGAGCGCGCGCCGGATGGCCTCGACCGAGCGATCGACGTCGGCCTCGCGCGTCCACCAGTTGCTGACCGAGATCCGCATGACGCGCCGGCCCTGCCACAGGCCACCGCCGAACCAGGCGGTGCCGTCCGCCTGGACGCGGGCGATCACGTCCTGGGTTCGGTCGTCCGAATCGTCGAAGCGAACGAGGACCTGGTTCAGGACGACATCGTTGAGGATCGAGACGCCAGGCTCCGTACCGAGTGCCGCCGCGAACTGCCGGGCGAGGGCACAGCAGCGGTCGACCAGCTCGGCCAGGCCGTTGCGACCAAGGAAGCGCAGCGCCGCGTAGACGGTGAAGCCCCGGGCCCGGCGGGACAATTCCGGCACGAAGTCGCTCGGATCGGGAACCGACTCGGCCGGGGTCAGGTAGGACGCGGTCAGGCTCATGGCGGTTCGATGGGCCTCGGCGTCGCGCACGAAGATCAGGCCGCAGTCGTAGGGCACGTTCAGCCACTTGTGCGCGTCCGCCGACCACGAATCTGCCAGCTCATGGCCGGCGATCTGGTGGCGCTGGGTCGGGCTGGCGGCCGCCCAGAGGCCGAAGGCCCCGTCGATGTGCAGCCACGTGTTGTCGTGCTCGCGCACGATCGCGATCGCTTCGGCGAGTGGGTCGAAGGCGCCGCTGTTCACGTTGCCTGCCTGCAGGCTCACGATCAGCGGTCCCGCGACGTGCCGGAGCGTTTCACGCAGGGCAGCCGGCCGAATTCGGCCCTGCTCGTCCACCGCGACCCGGAGCGGGGCGACCGAGCCGAGCCCGAGCATTCGCAGCGCGGCGAGCACCGTGACGTGAACGTCGTCGCTGACCACGACCGTCACCTTCGGCGCCCCCTGGAGCCCGTCTGCCTCGACGTCCCAACCGATTCGCCGCAGCACGGCGTCGCGACCGGCCGCGAGCCCGGTGAAGCTGGCCATGCTGGCGCCGGAGGTCAAGCCGAGCGAGGTGCCGGCCGGCAGGCCAAGCAGGTCGACGAGCCACTCGGCCAGCACGGCCTCGACGCCCGCCGCGGCTGGTGCCAGCAGCGCCAGGGCAGCGTTCTGGTCCCAGGCACTGGTGAGCCAGTCGGCCGCCACGGTGACCGGCAGGCTGCCGCCCACGACGAACCCGAAGAATCGCGGGCCGGCCACCCTCATGAGCCCGGCAGGGACGACCCTGGCCAGGGTCTCGATGATCGCCTCGGGATCCTCGCCGGTGTCGGCGAGCGGGGCGCCAAGTACGCGTTGCAGGTCGCGCGCCGAGGCCGTTGGGCCAACCCGGGACGTTGCCAGGCCCTCGCGATAGGCAATCGCGAGCTCCGCCGTCTTTCGGAGCAGGTCGGCGGTCCCGGCGTCTGGGTCAGCGGCCTCGCGCACGGGTGACGCCACGCGGCCGGTGTCGTTCATCGTCCATCCCCCAGGTCCTCGTTCAGTTCGGCCGGCGCAGCGAAGCGCCCTCAGGCGGCCGGGCTGGCGGCTCGCTCCAGGCTGGCCGGGCCGACCTCGGCTTCCGCCGCCGCGCGCGCGGCCTCGATCGCCCGGGCCCGATCGCGCATCGGACCACCGGCCGTACCATGCCGTACGGCGACAATCTCGGCGAGGATTGCGAGGGCCGTTTCGGCCGGCGAGCGACCCCCGAGGTCGAGGCCGATCGGGCCCCGCAGGGTGGCCAGCTGCGCTTCCGTGACGCCGGCGTCGAGAAGCCGCGCCCGACGATCGGCCTGGGTCTTGCGACTGCCGACTGCGCCGACATACCGGCAGCCGCGCCGGAGCGCCTCGACGATCGCCGGCTCGTCGAACTTCACGTCGTGGGTCAGCACGGCCACGGCATCGTTCGGTCCGAGGCCGATCTCGTCGGCAACCTCGTCCGGCCAGCCGACGACCAGCCGATCGACATCGGGGAACCGGGCCGGCGTCGCGAAGGCGGCTCGGCCGTCCACCACGACCGTCTCGTAGCCAAGTTCGTGGGCGAGGCGATTCAGCGTGATCGCCACCTGCACGGCGCCGACGATCACGAGCCGCGGCCGCACCGGATACGCCTCGATGAACAGCCACTGATCGCCGATGAGCACCGTCTTCGAGGTCCCATGCTCCAGCGATTCGAGGCCGGCGGCCACGAGCTGGCGGTCGGCGGCTGCATCGCCGAGCGTCCCGTCGAGCCGGCCATCCTCGTGGACGACGAGGGCTGGTGCGGGCGGCGCACCGGCCCCCGGAGCGTGTGGCCCGAACTCGGCCGACGGCGAATCCGGTGGCAGTGGCGTCACGACGGCGCGGCCGTCCGTGGCCGTCGCGGCAGCGATCGCCTCCGGCCGGACGAGTGGCTCGACGAGGACGTCGATCGTGCCACCGCAGGCGAGGCCGACGTCCCACGCCTGCTCGTCGCTGATGCCGTAGCGGATCACCCGCGATCGATTCTCCCGGCGTGCCTTCTGGATCTCTTCGAACGCGGCGCCCTCGACGCAGCCGCCACTGACGGAGCCCGCGATCCGCTCGTCATCCGACACGAGCATCACGGCGCCTTCCGGCCGGGGTGCCGAGCCGAAGGTGCGGACGACGATGGCCCGGGCGGGCACGTGCCCCTCGGCCTGCCAAGCCTCCAGGGTGTCGAGCAATTCCTTCATGTTGGCACCTCGCTAGGCCAGTGGTCGCGGTTCCGATCGATCACCAGTGTGGGTCAATTCGGCCGGTCGGGCCGGATTCAACGCATGGGCCGCGGCCGCGGCGCCGGAGCCCGCCGAGCCTGCCGAACTCGCCGCGCCAGACGTGCCGGGGTTCGCCCAGGCACCGAGCCGGCGGGCCGGCGGGCGGGCAGCGGGTTTCGCGGCCGGCCGGGAGGCACGCGTGGCGGCGTCGAACGTCGTGACGGGGAGCCGGCCGCCGGCCCGGCGATGGGGCCGGCCGGAGCGGCCGGTCGTGCCGCCGGCGAGCACGCGCCCGAGACGCTCGAGGCTGGCGACCGTGCCGGCCGGCAGGAAATCGTCGATGAACGGCCACGCCGCCTGCATGCCGGCCGCCAGCGGCTGGTAGCCGGGCGCGCCGGCCAGCGGGTTGAGCCAGATGAGGCGGTGGCAGCTGCGCTGGAGGCGTTCCATCTCGGTCGCCACGACGGCCGGATCGCCGCGGTCCCAGCCGTCGCTGACGATGACGACGACGGCCCCGGAGCGCAGCACGCGGCGTGCCCATTTCTGGTTGAACTGGCGGAGCGACTCGCCGATCCGCGTCCCGCCGGCCCAGTCGTTGACGGCGTCGGACACCTTGCCGAGCGCGCGGTCACGGTCGCGGTCGCGCAGCAGCCGGGTGACGCGCGTCAGGCGCGTGCCGAAGACGAACGCCTCCGCGTGGACCGACGAGCCCGACAACGCCTGGACGAATCGCAGGAGCAGCCGCGACTGGCGTTCCATCGATCCGCTGATGTCGCAAAGGACGACGAGCGGTCGCGGCCGCTGGACGGGACGCCGCCAGACCCATTCGACCAGGTCGCCGCCGGTCGCGAGGTTGCGCCGGAACATGACCCGCGGGGCGAGCACCCGACCGTGCGAATCGAGCTCCTGCCGCCGCGTCCGCCGTTCCTCGAGTCGCGGCCGGAGGAGATCGACGAACCGCTCGGCCTCGCGGAGCTCGGCCGTGGTCATCCGCTCGAATTCCTTGTGCCGGATGATCTCGCCCGAGCTGTACGCGTCCGGCGCCACGATCACGCCATCCACGGGCTTGTCGTCGCTCTCGTCACCGGCCGGCGTGGGCGCCATCGGCGACGGCCGGGGCGCGACGGCCTGGCGATCGGTGGACTCCGATTCGCTCGATTCTCCGGACGACGGGCTGTCCGGCGAGGCCGGTACGAGCGACGTGATCTCCGTCAGCGGCATCGCCTGGCGCCGAGCGCGCCAGAACCGCTCGAACACCGCGTTGTAGATCTCCTGGTCGTCGCGGCGCCGGGTGAAGAGCGCGGCGCCGGCTGCCTTCACCTCATCGCGATCGCCGATGTGGACGAGGGTCAGGGCCCGGGCGAAATCGATCGCCGCCCCAAGGTCGATCGGCAGGCCGGCCGCGCGCAGGGCCCGGCCGAACTCGACGGACACCCCGAGGAAGCGGCGGCCGTCGAAGTCGTCGATCGTCCCGCCAAGGCCGCGGCTGCCGACCCCCTGGCGGACCGCCGCCGGCGAGAGCTGATCGTCAGGCACTCGCTCCAACCTCGGCCAGGTAGTTGCGCGCGGTGTCGCCCCTCACCTGGCGGACATCTTCCTCGTACTTGAGGACGACGCCGAGACTCTCGTCGATGATCTCCGGCGACAGCTCGCGGGCGCCGAGGGAGAGCAGCGCGGCGGCCCAGTCGAGCGTCTCGGCGATGCCCGGCACCTTCGTCAGGTCGGCCTCACGGAGCCGGTGGACGAAGGCCACGACCTCGCGGGCGAGGCGTTCGGGCGCCTCGGGCACGCGCGCCCGGACGATCTCGAACTCCTTCTGCGGCGTCGGGTAGTCGATCCAGTGGTACAGGCAGCGGCGCTTGAGCGCGTCGTGCACCTCGCGCGTCCGGTTCGAGGTCAGGATCACCCGCGGCGTCTGGTCGGCCCGGATCGTGCCGAGCTCCGGGATCGTGATCTGGAAGTCGGACAGGATCTCGAGCAGGTAGGCCTCGAACTCCTCGTCGGCGCGATCGATCTCGTCGATCAGCAGCACCGGCGGCACGCCATCGTTCGACTCGAGGGCCTGGAGGAGCGGCCGCTTGATCAGGAACTCGGTGCTGAAGATGTCGTGGGCGCTCGTCCGGGCGGCCTCGCCGCGGGCCTCGAGCAGGCGGATCTCGAGCATCTGGCGGGGGTAGTTCCACTCGTAGACCGCCGTGTTGACGTCGAGTCCTTCGTAGCACTGGAGCCGGATCAGCTTCGTGCCGAGGCTGGCCGCCAGCACCTTCGCCAGTTCGGTCTTGCCGACGCCGGCTTCGCCCTCGAGCAGCAGTGGCCGCTCGAGGCGCAGGGCGAGGAACACGGCGGTGGCAACGGAACGATCCGCGATGTAGTTGCGCTCGCGAAACGTCTCCTGGATGGCCTCGATCGAGTCCAGGCCAGCGGGTCGGGCATCGTCATGGTGGGTCATCGCGCGAGTCTACACGGCGGCAGCCTGCGGCTCCGCGAGTGGCAGCCCCCTACCCGTCCGGCGCCTCGAGGTCCAGGGCGTAGGCCGGGAACCGGAAGCGCATGACCCGTCCGAGCACGCCGCCGTGGCCGAGCTTCGCCACCGTGGCCGCGGTCGCCGGCTCGCCCGACAGCAGGCGCGGCAGCAGCAGGTCCGCGGCCGTGGCCTTCGAGTAGGCACCGCAGGTTGGCAGGCCGACGACAGCGGTGCGGCCGAGACGGCCGAGCCACAGCATCGAGCCCGGGTGGGCCGGCACGCCGCGACGGACGATTCGGCCTCCCACGCGGTCGAGCGCCACGAAGACGGAGTCGTCGGGGTCCGTGCTTGCCGCTCCGGCGGTCAGGATGAGATCCACCCGGCCGGTACCGCGGCTGAAGCGGCGCAGGACCGCGGCCACGGCCGCCGGGTCGTCGTCGACATAGGCGATCTCGACGAGCTCCGAACCGACGCCCTCGATCTTCTGGCGGACGCTGGCTTCGAAGCGGGCGCGCGCCGCGCCGGCCACGCTCTCCTTGACGATGACGCCGACGCGGCGGCGGTCGAAGGGGGCGACCCAGACGAGCGGCCGGCCGGCGCCGACCCGCTCGCCGCGGACGACGACCGCCTCGGAGACCACGTGGGGGGCGACCTTCACGCTGGCGACGAGGTCGCCGGCCCGCACGATCTGTCCGTCGAACACGGTGAAGGCCTCGAGTGGATCGATCCGGTTGAAGCGGTCGAGCGCAGCGGTTCGGACGTGGACGACGCCGTCCGCAGCGGCCAGCAGGTCCACGCGGCTCTGGATCGGCCCGCGAATGGTCGTGCCCGGGCCGCCGACGGCCTCGGCCAGCCGGCAGGCCGCTTCGTCCTCGTGGAGATCGCCGGGCTCCAGGAGCAGCACGGTGATCGGCCCGGCAAGATCCCCCGCCTCGACCGTTCGGGGCGCGGCCGCGACGGCTGCCAGGTCGGCGGCGGACAGCCGCCGGCCCTTTGACCAGCGCTCACCCCCGACCGACAGGTCGCGTGTCAGCACCGCCCCGACGAGCTCCGTCGAGGCCGGCTGTCCAGGCTGGAGTCGGGCCGTCCGCACCGCAGCATGCTACCGCTACCGGGTCCCGACCCGAACTGGCACCCTCCCCGGTGACGGGGCACCCGCCCTCCGAGGTCCGAGGCGGAGCTCGTCGTTGCGTCCGCCCTAGCCGCGGGTCGGCCGCACGGCCGAGCTCTAGCCGCGGCTCGGCCTTTGGACGCCATCGGCCCGAGGATTCAGCCCATCCGTGCCATGGCCGCATCCACCGCCCGCCGGACGTAGACCCTGGCCATCTCGGCCCGGTACTCGCGATCGGCATGGATGTCCGAGGCAACCGTCTGGCCGTCCGTGGCGTGCGTCGCCGCGGCCGCGATCCCTTCCTTGGTGAAGTGGCTCGTCGCGAGGGCCTGCTCGACGGCCGTGGCCCGGTAGGCCACGTCACCGACGCCGGTCACGCCAACGCGGCAGAGGCCGCCTTCCATGTTCGGTCCGGTGGGCCGGGCGAGGACTGCCGCGACGCCGACGATCGAATAGCCCGAAGCGGGCTGCTCGAGCTTGACGTAGGCCGCGCCGGCGCCCTTCGGCAGTGCCGGGATCCGGATCTCGGTCAGGATCTCGTTCTCCGCGATGGCCGTCGTGAACGCCCCGTGGAAGAACTGATCGGCGGCCACGACGCGCTCGCCGGCCTGCGAGCGCAGGACGACCTGGCCGTCGAGGGCGATGAGGACCGCCGGCAGGTCCGACGCCGGATCCGCATGGGCGATCGAGCCACCGACCGTGCCCCGGTTGCGGACCTGGACGTCGCCGACGTCGCGGATGGTCTCTTCAAGGATCGGGTAGCGCCCGAGCGCAAGCGTCGAATCGAGGACTTCGCGATAGGTCGTGAGCGCCCCGATGGCGATTCCGCCGTTCCAGTCGCGGATTCCCCGCAGCTCCTTGATCCGGCCGATGTCGATCAGCCGGTCGGTCGCCGCGACCCGCAGCTTGAGCAGCGGCAGCAGGCTCTGGCCGCCGGCGAGGACCTTGGCATCGCCCCCGTGCTGCGCCAGGAGCCGCAGTGCCTCGTCGAGGCTCGACGGCCGTGAGTACGCGAACGCAGCTGGGATCACGAGTTCACCTCCCGAGCATGGATGGCGCGCCACACGGTCGGCGCTGACAGGGGCATGTCGATGTGGCGGACGCCGAGCGGACTCAGGGCATCGACGACGGCGTTGACCACGGCCGCCGTGCTGGCGATCGCGCCGGCCTCGCCGACTCCCTTGACCCCGAGCGGATTGACGGGCGATGGCGTGATGGTCTCGTCGAGCTCGAGCCACGGGAACCACGACGCGCGCGGCACGGCGTAGTCCTGCATGGAGCCCGAGAGCAGCTGGCCCTCGTCGCTGTAGACGGCGCCTTCCCAGAGCGCCTGGCCGACGCCCTGGGCAATGCCGCCGTGGAGCTGGCCGTCGACGATCATCGGGTTGATCTTCTTGCCGACGTCGTCCACCGCGACGTACTTGACGAGGTCGACCTTGCCGGTCTCCTCGTCCACTTCGACGATTGCGATGTGCGTCCCGAACGGCCACGTGCAGTTCGGGGTGTCGTAGTAGGCGGTCTCGTCGAGGTACGGCTCGCTGTCGAGCGGGAGGTCGAAACCGAGATCCGCTGCGAACGCGATCTCCTGGATCGTCTTGACGCGATCCGGCGAGCCCTTGACGAAGAGCTTGCCGTCCTCGTAGACGATGTCGTCGACCGAGGCCTCGAGCAGGTGCGCCGCGATCTTGCGGGCCTTCAGCTTGACCTTGTCCGCGGCCTTCACCGCGGCCGCGCCACCCACGGCGGCCGTCCGGCTGCCGTAGGAGCCGTAGCCGAACGGCGTGCCCTGGGTGTCCGAGTGCTGGACGATCACGTCCTCCACCGGGATGCCCAGTTCGTGGCTGATGATCTGCGAATACGTCGTCTCGTGGCCCTGGCCCTGCGGCTGCGTGCCGACGGTCAGGACGACCTTGCCGGTCAGGTGGACGCGGATGTTGGCCGATTCCCACATCGCCGCGCCCCAGCCCTCGCCGACCGCGCCGATCCACTTGGACGGCGCGACACCGCAGACCTCGATGTACGTGCTGAGGCCTACGCCGAGGTACTTGCCACGAGCGCGCGCGGCGGCCTTGGCCTGGTCGATCGCGGCATAGCCGGCCATCGCCAGGGCCTTGTCGAGCGCGGGCTCGTAGTTGCCGGAGTCGATGTAGATCTTCGCGCCGCCCGCGGCCGTCCCGAGCCCGCTCGGGTTGTCGTACGGGAAGGCGTCGTTCGGCAGGAAGTTGCGGCGGCGCAGCTCGGCCGGATCCATCGCCAGTTCGTCGGCGAGCAGGTCCATCGCCCGCTCGACGACGTAGGTCGCCTCGGGCCGGCCGGCGCCGCGGTAGGCATCGACGAACGTCGTGTTCGTGTAGACGCCCGTGACCTCGCAGTAGACGTTGGGGAACTTGTACGGGCCGGCAAGGACGCGCCCGTAGAGGGTCGTCGGGATGCCGGGTCCGATCGTCGAGAGGCGGCCGCCGAGGTTGGCGTACGTCTTGACGCGGAGGCCCTGGACCTCGCCGCCCTTCGTCGAGGCGATCTCGAGGTACGTGATGTGGTCGCGGCCGTGGATCGTTGACTGGTAGTTCTCGCGGCGGGATTCGACCCACTTCACCGGACGGCCGCCGAGCGCCTTGCTGGCGAACATCACGAGGGCCATGTCCGCGTAGCAGAAGATCTTCGAGCCGAAGGCGCCGCCGACGTCCGGCGAGATGCAGCGGATCTTGTGCTCCGGGACGCCGGTCACGAAGGCCGCCAGGAGCAGCCGCTGGATGTGCGGCGTCTGGCTCGACATCCAGATCGTGTATTCCTCGGTGCCCGGGTCGTAGCGGCCGACGTCGCCCCGGACCTCCATGGCGTTCGGGATCAGGCGCTGGTTGATGATCCGCTGGCGGACCACGACCTCGGCCGTCTCGAAGGCGGCGTCCGTGCCCGCCTTGTCGCCGACGGCCCATTCGAACACGACGTTGTTCGGCGCGTTCTCGTGGAGCTGCGGCGCTCCCGGCTGGGTGGCCTTCTCGGCATCGACGACGGTCGGCAGCGGCTCCCAGACGACGTGAATCGCCTCCAGTGCGTCAGCGGCCGCCTCGGGGCTCTCCGCGATGATCGCGGCGACGCCCTCGCCGGTCCACTTGACGCTGTCCGTGGCGAGGATCCGGGGCGTGTTGATGTTGTTGCGGATGCCGCTCACGCCGCCGGCCGGCCAGGCCATCGGCAATGGGTTGTACGGGATGTCCGCTCCGATGAAGACGGCCAGCACACCGGGCCGGGCCTTGGCGGCGCTCGTGTCGATCGAGGTGATGTTGGCGTGGGCGTAGGGGCTGCGCAGGATGGCCATGTAGGTCATCCCGGGCAGTCGCAGGTCATCGAGGTAGTGGCCTTGGCCAGTGATGAACCGCGGGTCTTCGCGGCGCTTGATCGAGGCTCCGAGAACGTCGACAGCCATCTCGATCATCCCCCCTTCAATGCCCGGCGGCGGTCGCGGACCCGGCCTTGCGCATCGTGCTGGCCGCCTCGCGGATCGCCGTCACGATGTTCTGGTAGCCGGTGCAGCGACAGAAATTGCCTTCGATGGCGTGGCGGATCTCGTCGTCGGTCGGATCGCCGTTGCTGGCCAGGAGGTCGGCCGCGGCCATGATCATGCCCGGCGTGCAGAAGCCGCACTGGAGGCCGTGCTTCTCCCAGAAGGCGGCCTGGATGGGGTGCAGGTCGTCACCCGTGGCCATGCCCTCGATCGTGGTCACGGCGCTGCCGTCAGCCTGGACGGCGAGGATCGTGCAGGACTTCACGGCCTGCCCGTCGAGGTGCACGGTGCACGCGCCGCATTGCGTCGTGTCGCAGCCGACATGCGTCCCGGTCAGGCCAAGGTCGTCGCGGATGACCTGGACGAGGAGCCGTCGGGGTTCAACATCGAGGTGCCGGGATACCCCGTTCACCTCGAGCGAGATCTGCTCGGTCACCTGCGGAACCTCCTTGCCCGGGCCTGCCCGGAACGCTCATGGGGTGCTGCCGACGGATGGTGAGACGGCGTCGGCCAGACGAATCGGAGGAATGTGCGGTGCCGTAGATGCTGGCATCCCGGCGAGTCCCTTGCAAGGTCAAATCGCACGGCCCGGCGGCAGGTGGCAGGCTCGCGGCGGGTTCGCGGCGCCCCGGCGCAGCGGCCCGGCAACGACTGGGAGCGGCGACTCGTGCCGCGGCCCGGAGCTGCCCCGGCGGAGCTACATCCGGTCCGGCAGCGGCAGTGGACCAGGCCAGGACCTCCCGATCGGGTCGACGTCGGGCAGTTCAGCGCCGATGCGGCGCTCGGCCCGGATCCGCCGAACGGCCTCCGTGATGACGCGCATCTTGGCTCGGGCCTCCTCCACCGTTCGGGTCCGCAGGCCGCAATCGGGATCGATGAACAGGCGCTCCGCCGGGACCACCTCGAGGGCCACCGTGATGGCCCGGATGACCTGGTCGACCGATTCGATGCGGTGGCTATGCGAATCGATGACCCCGAAGCCGATGACCTTGCTGGTCGTGATCCCGCGGAGACGCTCCAGGAGCGTGAAGCCCGAGTTGGCCATCTCGAGGTCGACCTGGTTGACGGGCAGGTGCAGGACCGCCCGGTAGGACGGCCGAATCTCGCCGTAGCAGACGTGGGCGATCGTGTGGGCGCCCAGGCCCTGGGTCACGATGTCGAGTGCCTCGTGGACGAGTGGCAGCTCATCGGCCCGGGTCGTGGCCGCCGGCTCGTCGACCTGGATGAACCGCGCGCCGGCGGCCACCAGATCGACGGCTTCGGCATGCAGCAGTCGAGCAAGGTCGAGGACGTAGTCTCGGCGGGTCGGATAGTGCTCGTTGAAGCTCCATTCGGCCAGCGTGTACGGCCCGACGAGGACGGCCTTGACCGGCCGGCGAGTCAGCGACTGGGCGAACTTCCACTGCCCGACCGTGACCGGGTGCGGCCGGCTGATTTCGCGGACGGCGGTCGGCTTGCGGTAGTAGCGGTTGCCATAGGTCCGGACGAGGCCGCCGATCTCGTAACCCTCGAGATCCCGCGCGAAGTACGTGACCATGTCGCCGCGGTTCATCTCCCCGTCGACGAGCAGGTCGAGGCCGATCTCCTCCTGGAAGATGATCCAGTCCTCCGTGGCCTGGCGTTCGAGCTCGCGCAGCTCGAGGTCCGTGAGTCGCCCGGCCTTGTGATCGGCGCGGGCCCGGATCAGCTCGGGGGTCTTGGGGAAGGAGCCGACGGCCGTCGTCCAGAGGCCGTTCACCGGCGCACCTCGTTGGCCGAGTTGGCAAGAATCCGGCGCGCCTCCTCGATTGCCTCGCCGGGCATCGGGCCGAAGTAACCACGGGCGAGGCCGATGTTGGCGAGGTATTGCGGATCCACGATGAGCGCCCCGTCGGCGGCAGCCGCGGACAACTCGGTCGCCGTGCGGCCGAGGAGGTCGATCTTGGCCCTCGCCCGCTCGCGCGGCAGGTGCTCGAGGCTGGTCGAGGGCGCGATCCCGACCCGGTCGGCGCCGCGCAGGTGCATGGCGGCCGCGTACTGGCCCGCCCAGCGCAGCAGCTCGACATTGTCGGGCGCAGCGCTGCGCGCGTCGGAGACCCCCAGGATCACGCCACGTTCCGTGGGAATCTCCTCGACCAGCTGCCAGTTCTGCGGGCTGCTGACCACGTCGAACAGATAGCTCCGGTAGGGCGCATCGAAGAGCACCTCTGGGCCCGCCCGATGGGCACTGCCGATCGTGATCGCGAGGCTCAGGTGGACGTCGCGGACGCGGTAGGTCAATCGCCGGTGGGCCGCCTTGAATAGCTTGCGTTCGGCTCCGTCGTTGATGAGTGCGGCGCCGTCCTCGTCGATCTGGATCATCGGGCAGCCCGCGTCGACGAGGGCCTGGAGCTCCTGCGCCAGGGCATCCGCCAGCGCCATCGTCAGGCGCTCGCGCGAAATGCCGCCCCGGTCCGACAGCCGGGCGAGCGTGTACGGCCCAACGAGCGTCTGCTTGACCGGCAGGGCCGTGCAGGAGCTCGCGAACCGCCAATTGGCGACGGTGATCGGGACCACCCAGCGCGGCTCGCGAACGGCCCGCGGGCGGCGGTAATAGGTGTTCGTGTCGAAGTAGCGGATCAGCCCGCCGCGCTCGAAGCCGTCGAGGCCGCCGGCGATGGCCGTGATCGGGTCGTCCCAGCGCACGTGCCCGTCCGTGAGGAGCTCGAGGCCGGCTTCCTCCTGCTCGGCGATGACCTCCCGGACCAGCTCGTCCGCGACCGCGCGGTAGTCGGACTCGTCGATCTCGCCGCGCTCCAGCCGGCCGTAGGCGACCCGCAGGTGGAAGGGGTGGCCCGGCAGCGGCGTACGCGGATAGGCACCGGCGAGGGTCGCGAACATCAGGGCTCCGCGGAGGTCCGGGGGGATCGTCCCAACGACGGCCGAGGCCGGCCAGCACGGGCGGGATGGCCCGGGGACCCCATGCTAGCGCATCGGCTACGCTCCGGAACATGCCGATGATTGGCGATGTCCTCTCTGAGCGCTATGCGATCGAAGCCACGCTCGGAGCGGGCGGCACCGCGGTCGTCTACCGCGCCCACGACAGCCGGCTCGCCCGCGACGTCGCCCTCAAGGTCCTGCTCCCCAACCTCGCCCAGGACCCGGCCATCGCCGCGCGATTCGAGCGCGAGGCCCGCGCGCTGGCCGGGATCAATCACCCGGGCATCGTCTCGATCTTCGACGTGGAGCCGGGCGATCCGGCAGCCGGCCGGGAGCCGTTCTACGTCATGGAACTGTGCCCGGATGGCTCGCTCGCCGACGAGCTGAGTGCCGCCGGCGGCCGCCTGCCGCCCGACGCCGTGATCCCGATCTTGCTCGACATCGCCGGTGGGCTCGCGGCGATGCACGACCGCGGCGTCATCCATCGCGACGTCAAGCCCCACAACATCCTGCTGACCCCGGCCGGCGCAAAGCTCGCCGACTTCGGGCTGGCCCGGGCCCACGAGACGACCCGGTTCACGGCGCCCGGCACGGCCGTCGGCACCCTCGCCTACCTCGCGCCAGAGCTGCTCGACGGCGCCCAGGCGACGGCCGCTGGCGACCTGTACGGCCTCGGAGTGGTCACGTTCCAGGCACTCACCGGGCGGCTGCCGCGGCCGTCCGGCTCGATGGTCGACCTCGTCGACAAGCGACGCGACGTCGTGGCCACCGTGTCATCGGCGGCGCCGGGCCTCGGCACGGCGTTCGACGCGGCGGTCGGGGCGGCGCTCGCGGTGGATCCGCGGCAGCGGCCGGACGCCCGCTCGTTCGCAAGCGCGCTGCGGAGTGGCCTCGCGGCGTGGCGCGCGGCGGGCATTCCGCTCGCGGGCAGCGCTCCGGCCGGAGCTGCACCGGCGGGCGCGGGAGCGGCCGTCGCGGCCGCCGGCGCTGGGGCGGCAGGTGGCGCGGGGGCTGCTGGTGGCGCGGCCGCCGGCGCTGGGGCGGCCGCCGGCTCGGAGGCAGCCGGTGGCGCAGGATCCGGGGCGGCCGCCGGGTCCGTCGGGCCTCGCGTTGCCGCAGGCACGGGGATCCGCGGCGCGGCCAGTCCGAGGACGCCGAACCCCGACGCAGACGCCCGAACCGTGACGGTCGCAGTCGGTCGCTCCCCCACCGGCGGCGAGCGGTCCGGTCGAGTCGGTCGCGTCGTCGCCATCGGCGCGCTCGCCGGCTTGATCGCCGTGGTCGTCGGCGGGCTGTTGTGGCTGGCTGGGATCACGGGGCCGTTGCGACCCGGAGCATCGCCGACCGCGACCCCCAGGGCCTCCGCGACCGCCCGGGCCAGTGCCTCCGCCAGCGTCTCGGCCAGCGCATCGGCGACGGGCACCGCGTCGGCATCCCCGAGCCCGTCGCCGACGCCCACGCCGACCCCCACTCCCGAGCCCACCCCGGTCCCGACGCCGACGCCGTTCGTGCCGACACCGACGCCGTTCGGCAATGTCTTCGATCCGGTCCAGGCGCGGGCGCAGATCGCGAACCTGCGGACCGCCGTGGCCAACGGCGTCGGGATCGGCCAGCTCTCGAAGGGCGACGCGATGATGCTCAAGAAGCCGATCGATGAAGTCGAGAGCAACCTCGACAAGGACAAGCCCGACATGGCCGCCAAATCTGCCGACAAGGTCCTCGCCGCCATCCAGAACCTCGTCGATGCGGGCAAGGTCCCGGCGCGTGGCGAACTCCAGAATGCCGCGATCGCCCTTCGGGCCGCCCTGCCCTGACCGTTCGCGGCGACACCACCGGCGACACCACCGGCGACACCCACCGCCGACACTCACCGACGACGGCCACTCCGCCCCGTTCTTCGACTCCTTCGGCCGCTCGCCTTACATCCGCCTTACGTGCTGCGGTGATGCCTCGTGGTCGGGGCCCTATGCTCGCGCCGATGAAGACGATCCTGGTCGTGGACGACGAACGGAATATCGTCGATCTCCTGCGCCTCTACCTGGAGAAGGAGGGCTTTGCCGTCGTGGCCGCGGCGGACGGCGAAGAGGGGCTCGCGCTGCATCGCCGCCACGACCCCGATCTCGTGGTGCTCGACCTGATGCTGCCGAAGATCGACGGCTTCGAAGTCTGCCGGGAGATCCGGCGGCGAGGCGACACGCCCGTGCTCATGCTGACGGCCCGGGCGGACGACATCGATGCGATCGTCGGCCTCGAGCTTGGCGCCGACGACTACGTCACGAAGCCGTTCAATCCCCGCGCCCTGGTTGCCCGGGTGAAGGCGATCCTGCGCCGGACCGAGGTGACGGCGCGCGGCGGCCGGCCGATCGAGGTGGGCGACCTCCGGATCGATCCCCGCCGCCGGGAGGCGCTGGTCGGCGATCGCCGGCTGGACCTGCGCGCCCGCGAATTTGATCTCCTCGTCGCCCTGGCCCGAGATCCCGGCGCCGTGCTGACCCGGGACGCGCTCCTCGAGGACGTCTGGGGCACGGACTTCCCGGGCGAGACCCGGACCGTGGACGTTCACGTCGCCGAGGTCCGCAAGAAGCTGGGCGACGACGGGCCGACCATCGAAACGCTCCGCGGGATCGGCTATCGGCTCGTGCCTCCCGCCCGAGAGCCCGTGCCGGCGGCCGGCCCCGAGCCCGGCTGAGCGGCGCCGATGCCGCGCACGCTCTCCTTCCGGATCGGGCTCGGCTTCGCCGTCCTCGCGCTCGCGACCTGGATCTCGGTCGGGGCCGCGCTGTTCCTCGTCCTGCGCAACCTTCACTCGGATGCGACGTCCGCCACCCTGATCGACGTCGCCACGCCGCTCATGGCCCAGGTTCGGACGCGCGTCGCCGCCGGAGTCGACGTCCGGACGGCCCTCCTTGACGTCCGCGACCAGCTCGTCGAGAGCGGCGACTCCGTGTACCTCGTCACAGCCGGGGGCCAGATCCTGGCCATCCAGGGCGATCCGATCCCGTCCGACAGCGTCCAGATCTCCGCGGCCACGACGCGCGGCGAGACGGCCCACGGCACATTCCGCGGTTCCGACGGGCAGAACCAGGCCTGGGCGTCGGTGGCGCTCCGCAATCCCGGCGGCGTCGGGCCCCGGGCCGTGGTCCTGACGACGCCCGATCGGTCGGGCGCCGACGCGCTGCGGGACCTGCTCGCGGCGCTGCCGGCCGTCGTGATCGTGACGCTCGTGGTCGGGATTCCCATCACCTGGTTCATCTCGCGCTCGGTGACGGAGCCGCTGCACCGGCTGGCGGCGGCCACGGCCGACCTGCCTCGCGGGACGTCGCCGGAGCTGCCGCTGGAGGGGCCCACCGAGGTGCGCGAGCTGACCGGCCGGTTCAACGCCATGAGCGCCGAGCTGCAGTGGACGCGGCGGGGCGAGACCGAGCTTCTCGCGAACCTGCGCCATGACCTGCGGACGCCGGTGACCGTGATCGCGGGCTTCGCCGAGGCGCTCATCGATGGGACGGCCACGGGCGACGACATCGGCCGGGCGGCGCGCGCCATCGGCGAGGAGGCGGATCGCCTCGAATCGCTGGTCGGCGAGCTCGGGGCGTTCGAGCGTCTGGAGGCCGGCGAGGACGGGCTCCGACCCGAGCCGATCGTTGCGGCCGATGCTCTGCGTCAGACGGCCGAGCGGTTCGGGCCCCAGGCCGCGGCCGACGGCCTCTCGATCATCGTGCTCGGGGCCGTTCGCGGGCCGGGCACGAGTGCCGAGCCCGGCGCGGCGCCCGGTGAGGCGCCAGGCGACGCCATCGTCCTCACGGCGGACCGGGTCGCCGTGGACCGGATGCTCGCCAACCTGACGGCCAACGCCCTGGCCGCGTTCGGACCGAAGCCCGGCTCCGGAGCCGCGGCCGATCCGACGGCCCCGGCGGCCCCGACGGCACGGGCGGCCACGGCGGAGGGGGCCGCCACGGGTTCCGCCGCTCTCGTCCGCGGTCATGTCTGGCTGTCGGCCCGTCGGCTGGCCGCGGCGACCCTGGCGAACGGGCTCATCGGCCCGGCGATCGCCCTGGAGGTCACCGACGACGGGCCCGGATTCGCGCCCGGGACGACCGATCGAATCTTCGAGCGGTTCTATCGCGCCGACGCCGCCCGCGCCGGTGCCGGATCGGGGCTCGGCCTCGCGATCGTCCGCGACCTGGCTCGCGCGCACGGCGGCGACGCGGTGGCCGAGAACGTGGCGCCCCGCGGCGCCCGCGTCAGCGTCGTCCTGCCGGCCGTGCCGCTGGTTCCGGGCGCTCGCTCAGGCGGTGCCGGGCGGCCGACCGGGTAGATGGACCGTCAGGCGCACTGAAGCGGTCCCGGCGGGGAACGATTCAGCCGACCCGCGTGAGGTCGACCGGGCGGCGAGCCCACCGTCGGCTGCGGGCTGCGAGGACGAATTCGGATGCTTTCGCGCCTGGGTCCCGACCGCGACGCCGAGGGCGATCGCCACGACGAGGGCGACCACGCCCAGGGCGCGCAGGCCGCCGGGCACGACCGAGCTGACCCCGGAGCCCGACGAGGCCCGCGTGTTGACCCAGAACGAACCGAGCGTCGGAACGTTGCCGGGCTCCAGGAGAAACCCAAGCCAGAGGCCCGCGATCAGGCCACCCAAATGGGCGAAGTTGTCGATGTTGCCGCCGATCCCGTTGAACCCGAAGCCGATGATCAGGTTCAGCACGATGAGGCCGCCGATCTGGCCGAGGACCATCTGGTTGCGACGGTCGAGGACGGGCTTGTGGGTCCGCGACGCGGCGAGCAGGCAGCCGAACAGGCCGAAGATCGCGCCGGACGCCCCGACCGAGGGCACGTCGCCGCCCAAGATGTAGCTGCCGACGGAGCCGGCCGCGGCCGAGAGCACGTAGATCAGCAGGAAGGTCCGGGGGCCGTACAGGCGCTCACACAGCGAGCCCGCCAGCCAGAGCGCGTACATGTTGAAGAAGAGGTGCAGGTAGCTGCCGTGCACCAGGGTGACCGTGAACAGGCGCCAGTACTCACCGTGGGCCAGGCCGATCTTGTCGAGCGCCAGGAGGTCCAGCAGCCACGGCGTCGAAAAGGACGCGATCGAGACGATCGAGGTGATCGCGATCAGCGAGATCGTGACGTAGGGCGGCGCCACCCCACCCCGGCTGCGGGCGAAGTAGCGGTTCGCCCCACGGGTGTCCCCGAGTTCCTTGGCCAGCCAGCCGAGACGTGAGGCGATTTCGGCTCGGTCCTCGGGCGGTGCCCGCCGTTCCGCATCGCGGTAGAGCTTCTGGGCCGCCGGCAGGTCCCCGTCGCGAACGCGCATGGCCGCGAGCTCGCGGATGGCGCGATACGTCCAGGGCGGGGTCTCCGGCAGGCTCAGGATCTGCTGCCACACGGCCCCGGCCTCGTCATCGTGATCCATGCGGTAGAGCGCCATGCCGAGCCCGAACATCGCGGCCGCCGTCACGCTGACGTCCTGGGCGCCGATCAGCCGGCGGTACAGGACCGCGGCCGACTGGAACTCGGCGCCGGCCAGCAGCTGGTCGGCGCGAGCGAGCACGGTCTGCGCCGAAGCGGCATCGAGCGGTCCGCTGCGAGTGAGATCGACCCGACTCAGGTCGACCGGCGGCCCGGGTTGGGGCGTGGCCGGGGCAGCTCCGGTCGCCGCGGCGGCGGCTGCGCTCGGATCGTCCATCGGGCCGACTCTACAAGACTTCGACCGAGGGCCTCGCCGGCTGCCGGGTCACTCGTCGGACGAGGCCCGCTCCCAGCCGGCGGCACGCGACGCGTCGGCAAAGGCGGCGGCCGGGGCGACGCCGGCATCCACGGCCGCGGCATACCGGCCGACGAGTGTCGCGAACGCGCCATCGGGATCGATTTCCGGTCGCTCGAAGGCCGTGTCGGGCTCGGGCGAGGTGAGCGACTCGCGCCCGCCGTCAAGCAGCTCGATCACGTGCGCGCCGGCAAACGAGGCCGCCTCGAAGACGATCGACCGGGCGTCGACGGCGAGGGCCTCGGCCAGGACCACGACCCGGAAGTCGGACTGGTAGCGCAGGGCCAGCTCGACGTCACCGGCGTCGAGAGACGGCCGCAGGGACCGGTCGGCCGGCAGGACCCCGTCGCCGTCGGCGGCCGTGGCCGACGCGCTCCCCTCGGGTTCGCCGCCGTCGGCCGCTGCGGCCATTGCCGGATCGTCACCCACCGGCCCGAACTCGTCGGCCGCTCCAGCCTCGGCGTCGATCGGCGTGGGATGGGCGGGATCGCGCAGCAGCGCGACGTGACCGATTCCGTCGCGCGCCAGTGCGAGAACGAGGGCATCGCCCGTCGGGTCGTCGCCGATCTTGCCGACGAGCTGGACGGTGGCGCCCGCCGTGACAGCCGCGCGGGCGACACCCGCGGCGAGGCCCGATGCCGCAGCAATGCGCCCGTCCGTCGGCGGTCGAAGGCTCGGCAGTCCGATCACCACGATCACGCGGGCTAGCCTACCCGCCGCCGCGAGCGACCGTCAGCGCGACAGGGTCAGGGATTGCGCGCGCAGCGCCCGCAGCCCCGGGAAGAAGATCGCCACCGCGAGGCAGATGAGCAGGGTCGTGGTCGCCATCGCCGTCAGGGTGGCCTGGACGCCGAAGTGCTCGGCCATGAAGCCGGCCAGCAGATTTCCGAAGGGCACGACGCCGGTCGACGACATGATGTAGAGCGACATCACCCGCCCGCGCAGCCGGCCCGGCACGAGCAGCTGGATCAGCGTGTTCGTCGTGGCGTAGTACGCGACCTGGCAGCCGCCGAGGATCGCGAGACCGAGGAGTGAGGCCGGCAGCCACGTCGAGAGGCTGAAGATGATCAGGCCGGCGGACGAGCCGGACAGGCCGAGCAGCACGAGCCGTCCGCTGCCGCCGCCCGGCCGGGCGATGGCGACGATCAGCGCCCCGGTCAGCGCCCCGATCCCCACGGCCGAGGTCAGGAGGCCGAGACCCGGCGCCCCGATGTCGAGGATGTCGCGGGCGAAGACCGGCAGCAGCACCAGGTAGTTCAGGTTCAGCAGGCCCGGCGCCAGGGTCAGCAGCAGGAGCGCCGGCACCATCGGGTCGGCCCGGACGAAGCGAACGCCCTCGGTCAGGTTGCTCCACATCGACGCTTCAATGCGACCGATGGCGCGGCTGCTCCGGATGGACAGCGTGGTCAGGACCACCGCCACGACGAGGAAGCTCAGCGCGTTGGCCCAGAACGCGACGGCCAGGCCGCCGAGCGCGATCGCGATGCCGGCCACGGCCGGGCCGATGATCCGCGACAGGTTGAACTGGGCCGAGTTCAGGGCGATCGCGTTCCCGAGCGACGGCCCTTCGACGAGCGCCGAGACGAGCGCCTGGTAGGCCGGCGAGGCGAGGGCCGAGGCCGTCCCGACCAGGAATGCCGCGACGACCACCTGCCAGAACTGGACGACGCCGGTCGTCACGAGCAGGGCCAGCATGCCCGTGAACAGCGCCGCCGCGACCTGCGTGATGACGAGGAGCCGGCGCTGATCGACCCGGTCGGCGAGCACGCCCGCATAGAGCGAGAACAGCAGCACCGGCAAGTTGGCGGCCGCGCTCGTGACGCCGAGCAGGGCCGGCGAATTCGTCAGGCCGAGGACCAGCCAGCCCTGGGCCGTGGCCTGCATCCATGAGCCGATATTGCTGAGGAACGCCCCGCCGAGGAACCGGCGATAGGCAACGAATCCGAGGGCCGGCAGGTAGCGCACGATCCGGCCCGGCGGCCGTTCGGCGGCTTCGCCCGCCGGCTGCGACGCGGGTGGATCTCGCTGCGGCGACGCCGCGTTGCCTGCCGCACCGGCGGCAGGCGGTACCGTGGCCGGCGACTCGATGGCGCGCGGCGGGAGGGCGTCAGGCCGGTCGGCCGTCGTCCGTGTCCTCGGTCAGCGTCACCTCGACCTGGTCATCGGTGATCGGCGTGGTCCCAGGCGCATCGACCGGTCCGAGGAGCTCCTCGACACCCTCTTCGGTCGTGGCCTCCATCGGTCCCTCGTCGCGCTCGACGACCATCGTCCCGAGATCGGCCGCCTCGAGTTCCTTCGCGAACGCATCGGCGTCGCCGACGAGGACCAGCGCGATCCGCTCGAGGTCGATGTACTGGCGGGCGACCCGCTGGACGTCGGCGATCGAGACGGCGTTGATCCGCTCGCGATAGCGAGCCAGCTCGTCGTCCGGCAGCTCGTGGACAAACAGGCCGGCCAGCGCACCGAGGACCGCGCCCGGCGTCTCGAATCGGATCGGGAAGACCCCGACGAGGTAGTCCCGGGCGGCGCGCAGCTCCTGGTCCGTGACGCGGTCGTCCCGAATGCGGTTGCAGCTCCGACATCACGTCGACGATCGCGGGCACCGTGACCTCCGTGTTCACGGCGGCCCGGGCCGCGAACGGTCCCGGCCCGCGACGCAGGTCCCAGCCGGCGCCCGCGCCGTAGGTGTAGCCCTTCTCCTCGCGCAGCTTCATGTTGAGGCGCGAATTGAAGAGGCCGCCGAGGATCGCCCCGGTGACCGCCAGGGCGTGGTAGTCCGGGTTGCTGCGCGCGACCCCGACGTGGCCGATCCGGAGCTCCGTCTGGACGGAGCCCGGTCGATGGATGAGGCGGACCAGTGGCGACGAGACCGCCTGGCGAGCCACGATCGGACCGGACGCCTGCGCATCCGAGGCGGCAGCCCACGAGCCAAACAGGTCCCCGACGATGGCCGTCACGTCCAGGCCGGACAGGTCGCCCGCCACGATGAACGTGGCCCGGGCCGGGTCCAGGCCCCGGTGGAACGCCGATTCCGCCACGAGGCGATCGAGCCGTTCGACGGTTTCGGGGGTCCCCGCAGCGGGCCGGTGGTAGGGCGAATCGGGCGTGTAGATCGTCTCGACGAACGCCTCCTCGGCCCGCCGCCGTGGATCGGCGCGCGCCTGGAGCAGATCGTTGAGGCGCTCCTCGCGAAGCCGGTCGACATCCGGCGCCGGGAAGGTCGGCCGCTGGAGCATCTCGGCGAGCAGCGCCAGCGCCGGCGCGAGCCGGACGGCAGGCACCTCGACCCCGGCCGAGGTGGCGTCCCAGCTGGCTTCCGCATGGAGTCCGGCCCCGAGTCGTTCGGCCGCCTCGGTCAGCTCGATCGCGTCGTAGTGCTCGGTCCCCTCCGAGAGTGCCCGAGCCGCGAGGATCGTGGCGCCGGCGAGGTCGGCCGGCTCGTCCACCGCGCCGTTGCGGATCACCAGCGCCGCCGAGACGAGGGCGCGACCCGGCAGGTCGACGGTCAGCAGCGCAAGGCCGTTCGTGAAGCGATGCCGCGTGAACGCGGGGAAGACGTAGGCACGGGGCTCGCCCGGCGTCGGTCGGGTGTCGACGATCGCGGTCATGCGACGGCCTCCTCTGGGACATCGCCCGTGATCGGAACGTACGTCAGCACGACCCGGTTCGCCGGCTGGAAGACCTCTGCCGCTGCCTCGCGGATCTGCTCGGCCGTGACCGCCAGGTAGCGCTCCAGCTGGCGATTGATCAGGTCGGCGTCATCGAAGAGCGTGGCGAACATCGCCAGGCGATCGGCTCGCTCCTCGACCCGCTGCAGCGCGCCCAGCTCCTCGGTCTCGATGAGGGCCCGCGCACGAGCCATCTCGTCGTCGCTCGGGGCTTCGTGCGCCAGCCGGTCGAGCTCCTCGAGGAAGGCCGCCTCCACGCGGGCGATCTCGACGTCCGGGCGGACCGTCGCCCAGCCGGCCGTGATCGAGGCCCCGCCCGTGAAGCCGAGGCTGAAGGCCACGACGTCCTGGGCGATCTCCTCTTCGCGCACGAGACGCCGATGCAGGCGGCTGCCCTTGCCACCGGCGAGGATCTGGCCCGCCAGCTCCATGGCGTCGAAGCGCGGGTCGCCGTAGGCCGGCGCGCGGAAGCCGAAGTAGACGCGCGGCAGCGGTACCCGGTCCGGGACGGTCTCGCGGATCTCGCCCCCGAGGGTCAGGGGCAGCGAGAGGTCGCCGAGCGTCGGGAACGATGGATTGGCCGGGATGCCGCCGAAGTAGCGCTCGGCCCAGGCCCGGGCCTCGGCCGGATCGAAGTCGCCGACGATCGCGAGGACCGCGTTGTTCGGCGCGTACCACGTCCGGAAGAACGTGCTGACGTCGTCGATGGACGCCGCGTCGAGATCCTCCATCGAACCGATGGTCGGGTGATGGTAGGGATGCTCGGGCGGATAGAGGTGAGCCTGGAGCTTCTCGTTCCACGAACCGTAGGGCCGGTTGTCGTAGGACCAGCGCTTCTCGTTCTTGACGACCTCGCGCTGGTTGTCGAGGTTCTCCTGGCTGAGGGCATCGAGGAGCGTTCCCATCCGGTCGGCCTCGAGCCAGAGCGCGAGCTCCAGCTGGTGACTCGGCAGGGTCTCGAAGTAGTTCGTCCGGTCGAGCCACGTCGTGCCGTTCATCGTTCCGCCGGCCGCCTGGACGAGGGCGATGTGCTCGGCCTTGGCGACGTTGCGCGAGCCCTGGAACATGACGTGCTCGAAGAGGTGCGCGAAGCCGGTCTTGCCTGGCGTCTCGTGTTTCGAGCCGACGTTGTACCAGATGTTCACGGCGACGACGGGCGCGACATGATCCACGGCCAGGACGAGGCGCAGGCCGTTCGGCAGGCGCTCTTCACTGAACGGGACGCGCGGGGTTGGCATGAGTGCGACTCCTCCGCAATGGGCGATCAGGGCGAGTGGCCCGATTGTAGGCGCGCACCGCGTCCCGCGATCCGGCGCCCGGGGATTGACCCTGGCGCGGCCCGGTGTTAGATTGTTATCTAACATCAGTTAGGAGTGTCGTTCGTCACGTGGCCGCCCGTCCCGCCCGCCGCTCCGCCCCGACCGCGCCGTCGGGCAACCCGCTCGTCCGCGATTTCGGACGGCAGTCGGGCCCGATCGCGGTCGAATGGGACGTCCGAACCGTCTTCGATTTCGCGTTCAGCCTCTCCGAGGACGCCGGGACGACGGACGACATGCCGGGCGAGGATCGGCGCTGGCTGAGTCGCGCCAAGGCCGAGCTGAAAGCCGCGACGGGCCAGGCCTACGAGCTGTACGGCAGCAGCGAGCTCTGCATCTCGCTCGCGACCCTCGCCGTCGACCGGCCGGACGTCACCGACGCCGCCGCCTTCGTCGACCTGCTGCGCGAGATCGAGCCGGCCGCCGTCCTGCGGGCGATCATCGGCGAGGACCTGCGCGATCCCCGCAAGCGCGAGGCCGCCGAACTGGCGGCGACCGGAGACGAGCCGGCGATCCTTGCGATGGTCAAGGCCTTCAGCGACGGCCATTCCGGGACGCAGCTCGAGCGGTACACCCGCCTGTTCACCCAGCCCGACGTGGTCCTCGCCGAGGCCCGCTCGGTCCTGGAGGCCTGGCTGCCCGCCTACGCCGAGATCGAGCCCCGGGTCGGGGAGATGCTGCGCCGCGACTACGACCTGCGCGGCGAGGACCGGCGG
Organism: uncultured Chloroflexia bacterium; assembly: GCA_963716375.1. Classification (GTDB taxonomy): domain Bacteria; phylum Chloroflexota; class Limnocylindria; order Limnocylindrales; family CSP1-4; genus VGPE01. Next base: position 1,987,787 of record OY970306.1, read on the forward strand.
CGCCTGGGCCCGGCCGACCTCATCGAGCGCACGACCGGCGGGATCCGCTGGTTGTCCGAACCCGGTGTGGAGCGGGTGATCCTCGCCCCGTCGTACTTCTCGCGACCCTACAACTTCCTGCTCGGCGGAGAGGACTGGCGGTTCTTCGGCTACCCGATCTCGGACGAGGCACTGGACGCCACGGATCCGCTGGCTCCGCCGCAGGCTGTCGTCCGGCTGCATCGGGCGCTCGGCGACGAGACGCGACTCCGGATCCTCCGCCTGCTGCGGGATCGCGACGCCTACCTGACGGAGATCGCGGAGCGGCTCGAGCTCTCCAAGCCGACGATCAAGCACCACCTGGCCCTGCTGCGGGCTGCGGGCCTGGTGACGCTCACCGAAGAAGGCGGCCTCTCCTACTACAGCCTGCGGAGCGAGCGTCTCGACGACGCCTCCGCGGAGTTGAAGCACTTCCTCATCAGCTGACCGCGAGCCAACGGCCTTCCCCAACCGGCTCGGCCGTGTCTCGACACCACGGCCGAGCCGGCACCACACCTCGGAGTTAGATGGATATCTAACAGAAAGGAGACCGCGGTGACGAACCGCATCGGCCATCCCCACCCGCCGGGGCAGCTCGACGGCCGCCCGACGTTCAGCGACCCCCATCACGTGTCGGTCTCGGATCACCGGTCTGCGCTGATGGCGGAGGCGGCCGAGCGTCGCCTGGCCACCGGCCCCAGGGTCGAGACGACGGAATCGGAACCCTGTCCGAAGCCGTGCCGGCCCTCGACCCGACGTCGGGTCCGCGGCCGCCTGGCGCAGGCGCTCGTGGCCGCCGCACGAGCTCTCGATTCGACCGCGACGGTGCGGGACGAATCGCGGCTGCGCACGAGCCGGCAATCCCAGCATCGGGCCGCCTGACTTCATCGCGACTCGGCCCGGCTGCCCGAAAACGGGCCGAATTGCCCGACGGTCGCGGCCCGGGCGGCACTCCGGGCAGGATCGGGTCGGGCGGCTAGACTCCCGCTCATGATCCGAATGCGGCCCGCGCGGCGCCACTCCCGGCGCCCCTTGCTGGTCGCCATGACCGCCTGGGCCGTCGCATTCGTGGTCCCCGCGGCGGTCAGTGCGCACCAGCTCACCGGGCGCTACGAATCACCGCTGCCACTCGCCGCCTACCTCGGTGGCGCGGCCGTCGCCGTCGGCCTGTCGTTTGCCTTTGTCGTGATGCGCTCGAGCCCCGCCGCGGCCGCCGCGGCCCGGGCCGAGACCGATGCGGCCCTCGCCCCGTCGCAACCGATCCGGGTGCCACGCGTGCTGCGGGTCGGCCTGCAGGTGGTCGGCATGGCGGGCTGGCTCCTGGTCGTGGTCCAGAGCGTCGTCAGCGGGTCGGGCAACGACGCGGACGCACCGTCGCTGATCCTGTGGACCTTTGGCTGGGTGGGTCTCGCCCTGATCTCGGCTCTGATCGGGCCGATCTGGCACTGGCTCGATCCGTTCACGACGATCTACGACCTGCTCGCGGGGCTCGCCCGCCGCCTCGGGATCCGCGGCGGGGCCGCCGCCCCGTATCCGGCTCGCCTGGACCTCTGGCCCGCGGTCATCGGCTATGGCGTCTTCGTCTGGTTCGAGCTCGTCCTCCTCGTTGCCCGGGGCGGCCGGCCGCTGGCGGCCATCCTTGTCGGGTACACGGTGCTGACCCTCGTGATGATGGCCCAGTTCGGGCGTGACAACTGGCGCGCGAAGGGCGAGGTGTTCGGCGTCTGGTTCGCGACCCTCGGCCGGATCGCGCCGCTGGCCCTCGTCCATTCGGGCGGCCTCGATGAGAAGCCCGACGACGACGTCGTGCGGCAGCGGCGGTTCGGGTTCGGGCTCCTGGAGCCCGGCTGGACCCTGGCCCGGCTCGTCCTCGTCGCGATCGCCACGGCCGGGATCCTCTTCGACGGGCTTTCGCAGACCGAGTTCTGGTTCAACCTGTTCGGCGTGCCCGCCACGCCCGCGGCGACGGTCCAGCTGATCGTCTTCCTGGGCCTCATCACGCTGGCCGTCCTGTGGGTCGCCCGGATCATCGGAATCGCCGCGATGGGGGCCGGACTCCTGCCGATCGCGCTCGGCTACCTGATCGCCCACTACTTCACGGCCCTCGTCTTCGACGGCCAGCGGATCATGGTCGTCCTCTCGGACCCCCTGCAGCTCGGCTGGAACCTCTTCGGCACGGCCAACTTCGAGCCGAACGACACGTTCCTCCCGGGCGGGGTGGTCTGGGCCATCGAGCTCGTCGCTGTCGTGGGCGGTCACGTCATGGGCGCGATCTTCGGGCATCGCGCGGTCATGCTCGGACGGGCCGATGCCTCGGCCGGGGTGGTGGCCCAGGTGGTCGCCGCTCCGGCCCCTGGATCCGCGGGATCCGCCGGGCCCAGGGGTTCCAGTGGCCGCCGCCGAGGCGCCACCAGGGCCGCCGGCGGCCGCTCCCCCACCGCGACGACGGCGACCGGAGCCCGGTCCGGCCCGGACTCGTGGGGCGCCACGGCTTCGTCGGCTTCGGTGCGCGAGATGCAGTTGCGCCAGGTGCCGCTCGCGATCCTGATGGTGGTCCTGACGGCGCTGACGCTCTGGTCGCTGGGTCAGGGCCTGGTCCACGAGACGGCGTCGACCGGAGAACCGGTCGGCGCGATCGTGACGACTTCGCCCGCCGCTCGCACCTGACCTCGTCGCTGGTCGGGGCCGGCTGGATCGGTTACCGCGCGAGCGGCGCCATCGAGGGCGGCCCGGGCACCCATTCGGCGAGTGAGCGAACCTCGGAGAGGGCCGCCGCGATGGCCGGATCGAGGGCCTCGGCCGCGGCCACGGCCGTCTCGATCGCGGTGAGGCAGAGAATGCCCTCCCCGGTCGCCGCGAAGCGGATCTCAGCGGCATCGCGAACGGCCCCGGACTGGGGCGTGGGCGTGTTGACGACCAGCCGGACTTCGCCCGAGGCGATCAGCTCCAGGATCGATTCCTCGCCTTCGCCGACCGGCGCCCCGACCTTGCTGACGAGGCGAGCCGGCAGGCCGGCCCGCTCCAGGACCTCGCGCGTGCCCGCCGTGGCCGCCAGGCGATAGCCCGCTCGAGCGAGCGCGTCGCCGAGCCGCGGCAGGAGGGCCTTGTCGCGATCCGCGATCGAGAGCAGCGCCAGCGCCCCGTCGTCGCCGGGTCGCGGCGGCACGAGCGCGGCCCCGAAGAGCGCCTTGGCCAGGGCCACCCGCGGGTCTGCAGCCAGGCCGATCACTTCGCCCGTTGACTGCATGCCGGGTCCGACGGACGGATCCACGCCGCGCAACTTGGCCGTGGAGAAGGCCGGCGCCTTGACCGCGATGTGCGCCGGAGCGGGCAGCAGCCCGCCCGCCCAGCCGAGCTCGCGGAGCGTGGCACCGAGGGCGATCCGGACGGCCAGCTCGACCATCGGCACGCCCGTCACCTTGGACAGGAACGGCACGGTCCGGCTGGCGCGCGGGTTGACCTCGATGAGGTACACGCCGTCGTCGCGGACGATGAACTGGGCGTTGACGAGGCCGCGGGCACCGAGGGCCCGAACGATCCGCTGCATCGTGTCGACGATCAGTCCCTGGTCCGATTCGGACACGGTCTGCGGCGGGAACAGGCCCACGGAGTCGCCCGAATGGACGCCTGCCCGCTCGACGTGCTCGAGCAGGCCCGGGATCAGCACGTCCTCGCCATCGCTGATGGCGTCGACGTCGACTTCGACGCCCTCGAGGTAGCGGTCGATCCGCACCGGCCGATCCGGATCGACGACGGTCGCCGCCGCCAGCTGCCGGATGAGGTCGGTCGGCGAGTAGGAGAAATCGATGGCGAGGCCGCCGATGACGAAGGACGGCCGGACGATGACCGGGTAGCCGATCCGCTCGGCGAGGGTCAGCGCCTCCTCGACGGAATGGGCCATCCCGCCCTCGGGCTGCGGAATGCCGAGCCGGTCGAGCAGCGCCGCGAACCGGGTTCGCTCCTCGGCCTGGTCGATCGCCTCGAGGTCGGCACCGAGCAGCGGCACGCCCCCGGCGGCCAGCGGCGCCGCGAGGTTCAGCGGCGTCTGGCCGCCGAACTGGACCATGATCGGCAGGAGCGTCTCGCCGGGCGCGGTCTCGAAGTCGATCACCGAGCGCACCGATTCCGGGTCCAGCGGCTCGAAGTACAGCCGCGACGAGGCATCGAAGTCGGTCGAGACGGTCTCCGGGTTCGAGTTGATCATCACGGCCTGCCAGCCCTGCCGCCGAAGCGTGTCGGCCGCCTGGACGGCGCAGTAGTCGAACTCGATCCCCTGCCCGATCCGGACGGGCCCCGAGCCGATCACGAGCGCGGCCGGCCGCGGGACCGCGGTGGCTTCGGGCGGCGAACCCGCCGCGGCGTAGGTCGAGTAGAAGTAGGGCGTCTCCGCTGCAAACTCGGCGGCGCACGTGTCGACCATCGCGTAGCCGGGCACGAGGCCGACGGCCAGCCGAGCCGCCCGGACCGCATCGGCCGTGACCCCGGCGAGCCCGGCGAGCTCGCGGTCGCCGAACGCCGCCCGCTTGACCGTGGCCAGCAGCCGCATCCCCTCGACGTCCGCCGGATCGGCGAGGCGCGGGCCCATCCGCCGCACGTCGGCTTCCAGGGCCACCGCGCGCCCGAGCTCCGCCACGAACCAGGGCGAGATGCCGGTCGCCGCCTGGATCAGGTCCTCGGCCACGCCCCTCCGGAGCAGGGCGAAGATCCGCCAGAGCCGCGAGTCGGACGGGGCAATGAACCGCCGCAGCACGATCGGCGCGGCCGTGCGCTCCGCGAGCCGGGTCGATTCGCAGCGCTCACCCCGCTCGTCGAGCCACGCGATCGGCTGGTCGGGCTCGGCGTCGGGGTCGAGCGGCGCGAGGGCGGCGGCGAGGTAGTCGAGCGAGGGCCGCCACTCGGGATCTTCGGCCAGGGGCCCGGCCCCCGCCTGCTCGAGCCCCCGGAGCGCCTTGTTCAGGGCGGCGCCGAAGGTTCGGTCGATCGCCATGACCTCGCCGGTCGCCTTCATCTGGCTGCCGAGCGAGCGATCCGCGGTCGGGAACTTGTCGAACGGGAACCGCGGCAGCTTGACGACGACGTAGTCGAGGGCCGGCTCGAAGGCGGCGACCGTCGTGCCGGTGACCACGTTCGGGATGTCAGCCAGGCGGCGGCCGACGGCGATCTGGGCCGCGACGCGGGCGATCGGATAGCCCGTCGCCTTGGACGCGAGCGCCGATGAGCGCGACACGCGCGGGTTGACCTCGATGACGGCGTACTCGCTGCTGTCGGGCGAGAGCGCGAACTGGACGTTGCAGCCGCCCTCCACGCCGAGGCCGCGGATGATCGCCAGCGAGGCACTCCGCAGCCGCTGGTGGACCGCGTCGGACAGGGTCTGGACCGGCGCGACGACGATCGAATCGCCCGTGTGGACGCCGAGCGGATCGACGTTCTCCATGGAGCACACGGCGATGCAGGTGTCGTCGGCATCGCGCATGACTTCGTACTCGATCTCCTGCCAGCCGACGAGGCAGCGCTCGACCATCGCCTGGCCGATCGGGCTCGCGCGCAGACCCGCCCGGATCCGCTCGCGGTACGCCGCTTCCGTATCGACGATGCCGCCGCCCGTGCCGCCCAGCGTGAACGCCGGCCGGATGATCGCCGGCAGGCCGATCTCCTCGAGCGCGCGATTGATCGACGCCTCCCGTTCGGCGGCCGTGGCGCCTTCGACGATCCAGGACGGTGCATAGGGCTGGCCCAGCCGATCGAGCAGGTCGCGGAACCGTTCGCGGTCCTCGGCCATCTCGATGGCCTCGAGTGGCGTCCCCAGCAGCCGGATGCTGTGGCGCTCGAAGACGCCGGCCCGCGACAGGGCCACCGCGAGGTTCAACGCCGTCTGGCCGCCGAGCCCGGCCAGCAGGCCGTCGGGCCGTTCCCGGGCAATCACCGCCTCGACCGCCTCGACCGTCAGTGGCTCGAGGTAGACGACGTCGGCGACCTGCGGGTCGGTCATGATCGTCGCCGGGTTCGAATTCACGAGGATCGTGCGGACGCCCTCGGCACGGAGGGCCCGGCAGGCCTGCGTCCCGGCGTAGTCGAACTCGGCCGCCTGGCCGATCACGACCGGGCCCGAGCCGAGAATGAGAACGCTCCGGACGCCACCCGTCCCTGGTGGCAGCTCGCCGGCTCCGGGATCGCCGGCCAGCCGCCGGCCCGCGCCAGGGTCGACGGTCATGAACCCCGTCCGGCGGCGGCCAGGAAGCGGTCGAAGACGGCCAGGGCGTCGAGCGGGCCCGGCGCGCCTTCGGGGTGGTACTGGACGGTTTCGATCGGCAGCTCGCGGTGGCGGAGCCCCTCGACGGAACCGTCGTTCAGGTTGATCTGGCTGACGCGGAAGCCGCTGCGCGAGGGCAGCGAGTCGGCGATGACCGTGACCTCGTGATTCTGGGCGGTGACCTGGACGAGGCCACTGTCGATGTCGCGGATCGGATGATTCGCGCCGTGGTGGCCGAAGCGGAGGCGCTTCGTCTCGGCGCCGGCGGCGCGACCGACGATCTGGTGGCCAAGGCAGATCCCGAGCAGTGGCCGGGCATCCTCGATCGCCGCTCGCGCGAGGGCGATCTGGAGATCGAGCCGTACCGGATCGCCGGGCCCGGGCGAGAGGACGAGGCCGTCGATCTCGGGCCCCAGCGCCTCGGCGGGACCGGCGGTGTGCGGCAGGACCCGGACCCGGGCGCCACGGCGGCGGAGGCTCCGGACGATGTTCGACTTCAGGCCGAGATCCACGATCGCGATCAGCGGTCCGCCTTCCGAGGGATCGCCGACGTCGTACGGGTCGAGCGGCGAGACCTCGTTGACGAAGTCCTGGTCCTCCCAGCGGCGGACCTCGCGGGCGTCGCCGATGGCTTCAGCCGGGTCGATCTGGCCGGGCAGGCCGATGCGGCCGCGAACGGAGCCGACGGTTCGAAGGTGTCGCGCCAGCGCCCGGGTGTCCACGCCGGCGATCGCCGGGATGCCCGCGTCGCGCAGGAGGGCCGCGAGCTGGCCGGCCTGCTCCACGACCGCGGCGGTCGCGTTGGCCACGATCAGGCCGCGCAACCACGGCCGCGTCGACTGGTCGTCGGCGATCAGGCGGCCATAGTTGCCGATCAGCGGGTAGGTCATGACCACGAGCTGGCCGGCGTAGGACGGGTCCGTGCAGACCTCCTGGTAGCCCGTCTGGCTGGTGTTGACGACGAGGTCGCCACCGCCCGCGACGGGCGCGCCGAAGGCGATGCCGGGAAAGACGGAGCCATCCTCGAGAGCCAGCAGGGCCGGACCGTGATCACCCACCCGGGGATCCACGATGGCGCTGGAATACGGGAGCGGCGGGGCGATCGGGTCCACCCCGCTCGAGCGCAACCGGCCGGACGCGGCCACGATCGTTCGAGCCTCCTTTCCGGCCTCACGGGACCGGTACGCCGGCCTCTCCGGACCGGCTGACAAGGAACTCCGCGAAGGGTAGCACGGGCGACCCCGACGGGGCTGGCCGGGGTCGGGGCGCCGGCGGTCAGCCGGGGGCTTCGGCGGGCTCCGAATTCTGCGGCTGGGGCGTCCGAGGCCGCTTCGGCCGGAGCGTCGGTGGCGGCTTCGGTGGCGGCCTGGGCCTGGTCGTCCGCCGTCGCCGGCTCGGCCGCCGGCGATGGCGTCGGCGGTGGGTCGCCCGGCAGGGCCCCGAGCTCGGCCGGGAAGAACTCGTGGAGTGCCACGTTGATGGAGGCCGCGACGGGGACCGCGAGCAGCGTGCCGAGGACCCCGAACGCCGTCGTCCCCACGACCACGGCGAACAGCGCGACCAGCGGGTGGAGGTGGACCGATCGGCCGACGACGAGCGGCATCACCACGGCGTCCTCGATCTGGCGCAGTACGAAGAGGAACACGACGACCGTGATCGCCAGCCCGATGCCCCCTGACGACAGGGCGACCATCGCGACGATGGTCCCGGCGACCAGCGGCCCGATCAGCGGGATCACTTCCAGGAGGCCGGTCATCGCCCCAAGGCCCGTGGCAAACGGCACATGGAGGATCGGCCCGAGCACGATGGAGACGATGACCGCGATGAGGAGCACGAGCACGAGCTGGCCCCGCAGCCAGTGGCCCAGCACCACGTGGATCCGGCCGAAGACCCGCTCCAGCTGGACGCGATCTGCCGGATCGAGGAACCGCATGGCGGTCTTGCTGAATCGCACTCCATCCAACAGGAGATAGAACGTCACGATGATCGTCAGGACGATGTCGAGGAGGACGTGGCTGAACTGCTCGAAGATCCGCAGGGCGCCTTCCGGCGTCTGGAGGAACGCCGACAAGGCTGCCTGAAGCTGGCGAGCCATCTCTTCGACCGTGATCGTCCGGTCGCCGATCGTCACGCTGTCCTGGCCAAGGATCTGGCGAAGGGCGGTCTCGAGGGCGTTGGGGCCGGCCTGGACGAGCATCTGGAGCTCGCGGTAGATCGGGCCGGCAAAGGCCAGGACGATCAGCCCGACGACGATCAGCCCGGTGCCATACCCGGTGACGACGATCACGAACCGCGAGCGACCGGTTCGGGCCTGGGCGGCATCGATGAACGGCGTAAAGGCATAGGCGATGAAGGCCGCCAGCACGAACGGGATGATCACGGGCCGCGCGAGCCAGAGGACAATGGCAACGCCCGCGGCGAGCCCGATCACGCGCCTCGCCGGCACGTGGAAGGTCGGATCGACCGGCCGTTGCTCCGTCATTGACAGAGCCTACTCGCCTGCTACGGTCCAGAAGGGCGCTGTTGGCGAATCCCCGTCGACGTCAGTCGGGCCATGCCGGGCATGCGCCATGATCAGCGAGGGAGAGCGTGGAGCCAGTCGGCCTGTTCGCGGTCGCCGGACTGATCCTCGTCAAGGAAATTGGCCTGCCGATCCCGATCCCGGGCGACCTGCTCGTCGTCGGGGCCGGGATCGCCGCCGCGCACGGCCAGATCGATCCGATCGTTGGCCTGGTGGTGATCGTCGTGGCCGGCCTCATCGGCGGCTGCATCCAGTTCCTGCTCCTGCGCGGGGCGGCTCGGCGGGTCCTGCTGCCCCTGATGGCGCGGGTCGGGATCGGGCCGGCCCGGCTCGATCCGGCCACCGAGCGGCTGCGGCGGCGTGGCGCGCGCGGAGTCGCCGTTGCCCGGGCGACGCCCGGCCTGCGGATCGTCGCGATCGCCGCCAGTGCACTAGCGGCACTGCCGTTCCCGGTCTTCGTCACGGGCCTCGTGGTCGGCAACACCCTCTTCGTCACGGGCCATTACCTCCTCGGCATGGTCGCCGGGGAAGCGGCGCTCCAGATCGTCGGCAGCGTCCTCGGCACCGTCGGGCTGATCGTCATCGTCGTCGTGCTGCTGGCGGCTCTCGGAGCGGCAGGTTGGTGGCTGCTCCGGCGGCGAGCCGCTGGACGGGCTGGCGCCATGGCGGGCGCCGGGGTCGCCACGCGCTGCCAGCCGGGGGCACGATCGCGAGCGTCGCTGCGGCCAATGCGTCCGATCCGCCGGGCTCGAGCGCGGCCGGCCGAAGCGTGCGCGGCGTGCTCTCGAGTGCGCCGGCCACGGCCGTCGCCTGGGCCGATGCGGCGTGCCCGGCCTGCCTCGCGCTCAGCCTGTTCGCCGAGGAACAGGCCTGAACCGCCGCGCGTCGCCGCTCGGCCGCTCGGAACCCCGCCGTCACGTCGTTCGTCTTGGCGGTGAACTCGGCCGAGCCCAGACCGACCCCAGTCATGGAGTCCTGCATGCACGAATCGATTCGACGGCTCGCCCGTCCGCTGCTGCCGATCGTCGGCAGCGCCGTGATCTTCGCGGCCTGCGTGGGCACCGGCGCCGTCTCGCCCACTCCACCCGGCAATTCGGGCCCGCCCGCGTCGCCATCGCCTTCGACCGCTCCCTCCCAGGCTCCGTCGACGTCGCCGTCCACATCGCCCGGAACCGGCTCGTTCAGTCATCCATCGGGCGCATCGGATCTGGTCTTCCGCCTCGACATCGACGGCGGGCTCATCGCGCCCGGCTCGAACCTCGGTCACGTCCCGCAGATCTCGGTCTACGGCGATGGCCTGGTCGTGATGCCCGGCGTCCAGACGATGATCTATCCGCCCACCGGCGCGCCCGAGCCTCGCGGCCGCTCGGCTGTCGGAGGCCGGCCTGCAGACGCTGCTCGCCGCGGCCCAGGAAGGCCGGCCTGCTCGGCCGGACGCCGACTACCCGGCCAGCGGCATCGCCGACGCGTCCACGGCCAGCTTCACGGTCGTCGCGAACGGCGTCACCCACCACGTCACGGCGCAGGCGCTCTGATGGAGAGCCAGGGCACGGACGGGCTCGACACGGAGACGATCGCGGCGCGCGCGGCGCTGCTGGCGTTCGCGCAGCGGCTGGGCGAGCTCGCCGACGCTCGTGCGGCGGCGAATCAGATCACCGATCTCGGCGCGTACGGGCCGGATCGGCTGCGGCTGATCGTGTCGCCGATGCCGACGGCGGTCCGCGCCCTCGGCGCTGACCGAGCCGCCGGTGGCGTGGCCGCTGTCGACGCCGCTGGCGTCGTTCGGGGCACCGCTGCACGCGACACGTCGACGAGCATTCGTTGCGGGACGTGGAAGGCGCGGATCTCGCCTTGCTCAATCCGGCGATCGATCGGGCGACGTCGATCTCGCCCTGGACGAGCGCCGGGACCACTGGACGATCACGGTGCGGCCGCTGCTTCCGGACGAGGACGGCTGCCCGACTAGCGAGTCGGACCCGCGGTTCGCGCAGGTCGGACCTATCTGATGGAGTCGACCGAACCAGCTCGAAACGCCCGATCAGGCGCCGGGCGTTATGCCCGCGCGCCCGACCAGCGTGCTGCCATCAGCTCGGGCTCGGGGCCCAGCTGCATCTTCCTGACGTCGTCGCCGATGGCCGTGAAGGCCACCGCGACTGAACCGGCAAGTTCCTTCAGGATCCGGCGAGCCCGGTCGCCGGCGACCGTCGCGCGGGTGCGACCCGGCTGCGCGGCCCGTGTCATCGTGGTCATGGCTGAGACTCCTTCGGTGTCCACCAGGTGGTGGTCTGTGATCCGAAGAATGGCCCCGGGCGCATGCCGCAGCCTCTGCCGAGCATGGTCAGATCGGGCGGCCGCGCTGCCGCAGGCGGGCCCCACAAATGTCAATGCCGGGCGGATCGGGTTGTCGGGCGGCTCGGAGGTCGAAGGGGCACCGCTGACCCGCGACCGCGGCGCAGCGGCGATCCCTCTCCATGAGCCGGCGCCCCGGCGGACGATCGAAGCTGCCGTCGCGATCAGCCGAATGCCGCTTGCCTGTCAGGCTGGATCGTGCCCGGATTGGCCGCGGCTGAGGCGCGATCGGCTGGATCCGAGGTGGCTGAGGAAGAAGGCGACGACGGTCACGAGGAACAGCTGGCCGGTGATGCCATCCGCGACCGCGAGCATCCGGGCCAGATCCGTCTGCGGGGTCAGATCGCCGTAGCCGATCGTGGCCATCGTGACGTAGCTGAAGTAGACGTCGTCAGCGGTTCTCGTGGCGCCGGCCTGGACGAAGAAGGCCCCGGTCGCGGCGTTGACGAACGCGAACACATAGGCGAAGAAGAGCCCGATCAGGAGGTACAGGCACAGCCCACCCAGGACGGTGTGGATGCTGATCACGGGCTCGCGGAGGAGGCGCCGGGCAATCACCACCGGGGCGACGATGGCGAGGGCCGCGCCGATCGCATCGACGATCGACGGCACGCGACTCCCATCGCCGATCGCCACCGCGACCACCGACAAGGCGACGACCAGGACGGCCGCAAGCCGCAGGCCGGCAATGATCGACGGGCGCGCATCGGACATCGTCAGGACGAACAGGAACGTCGCCGCCCCGAACGCGATCGAGAGCACTCCGGCCCAGCCTGTGGAGGGCGTCGAGAAGTCGACGATCAAGGTGACAATGATCAGGAGGAGCGTGACCCCAAAACGGTCGACACGACCGGCCGGGGTCCAGACGGTATTGGGCCGATCAACGGACCCGGGCTCAGGGTGGCTCCGTGCCGCCGCGCCGTCAGTCGGCGGACCCAAATCGGACATCGCGCGCCCTCCCAGCCAGGATCCCGATCGCACACGGGCCCAGAAGTATGGCGGTCCGACCGGGCGTGACCCGCCGCCGATGGCGCCGTCGCGGGCAAGGAGTCACCCCGGCGCCTTCCGACCCGGCGCAGGACGGCAACCAGGAGCCGGCTGACCTTGTCCGGGTCCTCGAAGCTGGTGAACGAGATTAGCCGTGAAGCGTCGGCCGGTAGATGAGCTCCTGGGTGTGGCCGTCGAGTGTCCGGCTCTCGATCAGCTCGAGGTCGAAGTCGGCCGCACCCTCGAAGATCGGGCGCGTTCCGGTCTGACCCGAGACGACGGGGAAGATCGTGACCTGCACGCGGTCGACCAGGCCGGCGGCCATGAGCGCTCGGTTCATCGACAGGCTGCCGTGCGACCGCAGCGGCACGTCGGACTCCTCCTTGAGCCGGGCGACCACGTCGACGGCGTCGCCGCGCACCAGGGTCGCGTCGGGCCAATCGAGGGGTCCTTCGAGCGTCGTCGAGACGACCGTGGTCGGCAGGTTCCTCAGCGCGCTGTTGACCGGGTCGACGTCCTTCAAGAACCCCGTGCGCGGGCCGATGGACTGCATGAACATCCGCATGGTGTTCGCGCCGAGGACCAGCCGCTGCGGCTCGCGATAGAGGGCGAGACGGCGGTCGAGGAACTCCGGTCCCTGCTTGCCCCAGTAGCCGCCCCAATCGCCTTCGGGACCGTAGGAGCCGTAGCCGTCGAGGGTCGAGAAGACGTCGAAGGTGTAGAGAGCGGTCAAGTTCGTCTCCTCAGCTCGGCTTGATCCGGGTGATGTCTTCAGACCGGAAGCGACGTAGACCCTCGTCGGGCTTCGTCACTGTCCGTGAAGGCTCTTCGGCGACGACACCATAGGGCGTCGCGCTGCCGACCGGGGGGTTTCGGCTGCCACTTGATGAGGAGATGTGCGTCGAGGCGATGGTGGACCTCGGGATCGTCAAGTCGGAATTGGGTTTCGGGCGGGGTGCCGGTTTGGTACAGAAAGTGGGACCGGGCGAATCAGAAGGCCCTCCGGATCGACCGGAGGGCCATGTTCGTGCGTAGAAGTTGGTGAGCCCGGGTGGATTTCGAACCGCCAACCAACTGATTAAGAGTCAGTTGCTCTGCCGTTGAGCTACGGGCCCAGTGAGATCGCCACTCCGCCAGTGAGGCGGCGTCCGAACGCCCCGGGATGATACCGCAGGCGTCCATCGGACCGCGAACGGCCCATCGGCGAGCGCCAGGACGGCAAGGACCTGCGTGCCGAAGGCGCCGGCCCTACCGCGTCGGGGCCATCTCCGCCGCTGCCTGCTGGACGGCCGCGATGATCGTCGAATAGCCGGTGCAGCGGCAGAGGTTGCCCGCGAGGCCGGCCCGAATCTCCTCGTCGGTCGGGCGCGGCGTCCGGGCCAGCAGGGCCGTCGCCGAGATCAGCATGCCCGGCGTGCAGAAGCCGCACTGCACGCCGCCCTTCTCGAGGAACGCGCGCTGGAGGGCGTCGAGCTGGCCGGCATCGGCCAGCCCCTCGACCGTGGCGACCTCGTGGCCCGCGGCCTGGAGGGCCAGGTACGAGCACGAATTCACGGGCTCGCCGTCGAGCAGCACCATGCAGGCGCCGCATTCCGAGTCGTCGCAGCCCTCCTTGCTGCCGGTCAGTTCGAGGTCGTCGCGCAGGACGGACAGGAGCGTCCGCTGCGGCTCGATCTCGATCGGGTAGTCGTAGCCGTTGACGCGGAGCGTCGTCGCGTACTTCATCGCGTCCCCTCAGCTCGCGCCGTGGAGCGCGGCACTCGCCGGAATGGCGACCGCTTCTCCCCGGGCGCGAGCGACGGCTGCCTGGACCACTCGTCGCGTGATGACCGCCGCCATCGCCCGGCGATACTCGGCCGGGGCCCGGACGTCGTCGATCGGCTGCGACGCCTCGGCGGCCGCCCGGCCGGCTGCTTCGGCGGCTTCGCGACCGCCGTCGCTGCCGATGAGGGCCGCTTCGGCCGCGGGAACCCGCCGGATCGTCGGAGCGAGTGCCGTGATCGCCACCCTCGCGGCCGTCACGCGCCCGCCGGACAGCGTCACGACCACGGTCGCCCCGACCACCGCGATCTCCATCTGGCGGCGGTATTCGAGACGCGCGTAGCACGATCCGGTGCCCGCAGCGGGTGCCGGCAGCTCCACGCCGACGAGCAGCTCGTCGGGTCGGGCGACCGTGCGGCCGGGTCCGGTGAAGAAGTCGTCGAGCGAAACGACCCGCCGGCCGGTCGACGATTCGAGCGTCACGGATCCGCCCAGGCACAGGACCGGCCCCGAGGTCTCGGCCGCCGGCGACGCATTGGCGAGATTGCCGCCGAGCGTCCCGACGTTCCGGGTCGCGTGCGAGCCGACGATCGCGGAGGCGTCCGCGAGCGCCGTGAAGTGGCGGCGGATCCGGTCGTCAGCCGTCATCTCGCCGTGGGAGACCAGCGCTCCGAGCCACAGGCCGCCACCGGCCGTGGACCGGATGCCACGCAGTTCCTCGATGCCCAGGATCGAGACGAGGTGGTCCGGCATGCGCCACTTGCCCTGCCGGGAGCCGACCACGAGATCGGTCCCACCGGCCACGACGCGGGCGCCGCCGGCGAGCGCCGCCGCGGCATCCTTGATGGTCGTCGGGGCAAGGTACGTCGGCCCGCCCGCGACGCGCTGGTCGACGGCGGTCATGCCTTCACCTCCTGGAGCGCGGCCCACACTCGATACGGGCTGGCCGGCAGCTGCCGGACGCGCGCACCGGTCACGCCGGCGATCGCGTTGGCAATCGCACCCGGGGTCGGGATGCAGGGTGGCTCGCCGAGGCCCTTGGAGCCCTTCGGGCCGGCGTCGGGAGCCGCGTGATTCGTGAAGTACACGTCGATGTCCGGCGCGTCGGCCGAGGTCTGGAGCTTGTAGTCGAGCAGGTAGGCGTTGCGGACCTTGGCATCCGTGCCGATCTGCGTGCCCTCGGTCAGCGCCTGGCCGATGCCCATGACGACGCCACCCGTCACCTGGCCGGCGGCCCCGACCTCGTTGACGATGTAGCCCGAGTCGTGGGCCGCCACGACCTTGACGATCCGGGTGACGCCGGTCTCCCGATCGACCTTGACCCGGACGGCATGGGTCGCGAACGTCGGCGCCGCGAACGACTCGACGCCGAGACGGCCGACGCAGCCCGACATGTCGCCGGCCGGCGTGGGCGGTGGCGTGCCGGAGCCCTTGCCGATCAGCAGCTTGTCGTTCTGGGCGGTCGCGGCCAGTTCCGCGATGGTGGTGAATCGCCCGGGGCTGCCCTTGACCCGGGCCTGGCCGTCCACGAGCTCGATGTCGACCGGGTTCGCCTCGAGCGCGTCCGCGGCCAGCTTGAGGAGCTGCTCGCGGACCTCCTTCGCTGCCTCGGTCACGGCACGGCCGTTGTTGAAGAGCGTCTGCGAACCGCCCGCGCCGCCGTCCCAGGGCCCGGTTTCCGTGTCCTGGTAGACGATCGAGAACTCGGAAGGATCGATCCCGAGGATCTCGCCGGCGAGGATCGGCAACGTCATGACGGCGCCGGTGCCGCATTCCTGGGCGCCGGTGATGATCGTCGGCGAGCCGTCGGCGTTGATCTTCACGTACGCCCCGGACGCCATCGGGAACGACGGCCACCAGCCACAGCCGAAGCCGATCGCCTCGCCATCGGGCAGCGGCTGGCCGTAGCCGATCAGCTCGGCCGCCTTGTTCAGCGTCTCGAGCGCGTGGGTGGACTCGATGATCTGGCCGGGTCGGCCCCTCGTCGCCGTCCCGCAGGAGGTTGCGACGGCGCAGCTCGACCGGGTCGATCTCGAGCTTGCGGGCGATCTCGTCCATGTGCTGCTCGAGGGCCCAGGCGACGGTCGGCGCGCCCGGGGCGCGGATGGAGCCCGAGGGCTGGGTGTTCGTGTACATGCACAGGCCGAGGAGGTTGATGTTCGGGATGCGGTACGGCCCCGCGAGGAACATCACGGCGAGCTGGGTGATCAGCGGCTCGTCGGCCGAGTAGGCCCCGTTCTCCGTCACCACGCGGCCGCGGCGGGCGACGATCGTCCCGTCGCGCATGACGCCGGTCTCGAGCTCGATGATCATCGCCTCGCGGCGATGGTCCGGTGCCAGGAATTCCTCGCGTCGCGAGAAGACGACCTTGACGGGCCGGCCGGCGGCACGGGCGAGCGCCGCGACCTGGGGCTCGAAATGGCCCTCGCACTTGGACCCGAAGCCGCCGCCCATGTGGGGCACCGTGACCCGGATCCGGTTCTCGGGCAGCTGCAGCGTCTCGGCCACGAGCGATCGGGCGGCGAACGGAACCTGCGTCGCCGACCAGATCGTGACCTTGTCGCCACGCCACTCGGCGACGATGGCCCGCGGCTCGATCGGCGCGCCCTGGGAGCCATCCGCCACGAAGCGGCCCGTGACGACGACGTCCGCGCTCGCCATCGCCGCGTCCGCGTCGCCCTTGACGATGGTCGATCGCGAGGCTTCGTTGCCATCACGGACGACGCGCTCGTCGATCTGGTAGTCGGCCCAGCCCTCGTGGATGAGCGGCGCGTTCGGGGCCAGCGCCGCGTCCAGGTTCGGGATCACCGGCAGGGGCTCGTAGTCGATCTCGATCAGGTCGGCCGCCTGGCGCGCGATCGCCGGCGTCAGCGCGGCCACGGCCGCGACGATCTCGCCCTCCCAGCGGACCACGTCCTTCGCGAACAGCGGGCGATCCTTGATGAAGAGCCCGTAGCGGACGTCGGGCACGTCGGCGGCCGTGATGACCGCCATGACCCCGGGCAGGGCCTTCGCCTTCGTGGTGTCGAGTCGGCGGATCCGGGCGTGGCCGATGTCCGCGTACCGGAAGCGGCCGTGCAGGAGGCCGGTCATGTTGAGGTCGGCCGTATAGCGGCCGACGCCCGTGACCTTTTCCTTGCCGTCGAGCCGGATGGTCGTCGTCATGGTTCCCCTCCCGTCCGCCTCGTCCGGCGGAACCGATCGTGAACGACGGCTGGTTGTGCGCTCGATGGTACCGCGCGCGGATCGTCCAGCGACCCGATCTGGCACCATCATCGGCGTCCGGCAATACCCTCCGACCCGTCACTTGAGCATCGGGCCCACCTTGTCGAGGTGGGCGCGACCACCCACCAGGTTCGCGCCGCACGACGAGTCGGCTGGCGGCCGCCGAAAGCCGTCATCTGAGTGCGGAGTGCTCGAATGACGGGCGTCACCTGGATCCGGTGCATCCGGTGCTCAAATGACGGTTTCGAGAGGTGCCGGCTGGCAGCGCGTGGATCGCTCCATGCGGGCGCCACGTCGGTTGTGGTCTCGCCGCTCCATCGGCGACGGCCTCAGCCGCCGGCCAGCCCGCCCTGCGGCGCCACGGGGACCGGCCCGTTGCTTGGCTGCCTGGAGGGTCGAGACCCTCGCCCGGCTCGTCGTCGCTCTCGCCTTCGATCGTGACGCGCGGCAACCAGCCGAGCCAGCGCGGCAGCCACCAGTTCCAGTCGCCGAGGAGAGGCGCATCGAGGCCGGCAGCAGCACGGACCGGATGATCGTGGCGTCGAGGAACACGGCCACGGCCAGCCCGAGGCCGAGCTGCTTGATGACGTAGATCTGGAGCGTCACGAACACGGCGAAGACCGCGACCATGATCGCCGCCGCGCTCGTGATCGTGGCCGAGGTCGAGGCGATCCCCCGCTCCACCGCCTCGTCGGAGCTCAGGCCGTGGTCCCGCGCCTCCTTGATCCGGGTGAGGATGAAGACGTGGTAGTCCATCGAGAGTCCGAAGAGGATCGTGAAGATGATCACGGGCACGAAGGCCTCGATGACGCCGGGTTTCACGGCCAGTACATCGGCGAACCAGCCCTCCTGGAACACGAGGACCATGACGCCGTAGGCGGCGGCCGTGGAGAGCAGGTTCAGGATGATCGCCTTGATCGGGATGACGATCGAGCGGAAGGCCACGAGCAGCAGCAGGAATGAGAGGCCCAACACGAACGCGAACACGAGCGGCATCCCGCCGACGTAGAAATTGACGACGTCGAGGGTGTAGGCGGCGTCACCGGTGACATAGACCTGGACGTCCGGGAGGCTGCCGAAGACCTCCGGCACGACCGTCGTCCGGACCGTCTGGACGATGGCGTGGTTGACCGCGTCGTTCTGGCTGCCGGCGAGCGTGTACGAGACCATCGCCACGGTCCCGTCCTTCGACATCGTGACCGTGACAGGCTCGCTCACGCCCGGAATCGCCAGCATCGCCGCATTGAGGTCCTTGATCGCGGCCTGCGTCGCCGGTTCGTCAGCGTTCGTCACCACGACCGAGACGTCGAGCGTCGTCCCCGAGGGCCACTGCTGGTTCATCAGGTTGATGGCCTGGACCGAATCGAGCGTGTTCGGGAACGCCGACAGGTCGCCCTGGCCGAGATGCAGGCGCGTCGCCGGGAACGCGAGAGCAAGCATGAGCCCGGCGCTGAGGAGCGCGGCCGCGACGGGATGCCGCATCACGATCTTGACGGAGCCGGCCCAGAAGCCACTGCCCTCCGGACGCGGGCGGCCGAAATACGGCACCCGGAGCCGGTCGACGGCGCCGCCGAGGATGGCCAGGGTGGCCGGCAGGAACGTGAGGGAGCCGACGACCGAGACGAAGACCACCGCGATCGTCGCGATCGCCATCGATCGGAACAGCGGATCGTCGAGCATGAAGAGGCCGGCGATCGAGATCATCACGGCGAGGCCGCTGAAGAAGACGGCGCGGCCGGCCGTATTGCTCGCCGTTTCGATGCCGGCGAGACGGCTCTTGCCGCGCCGCCACTCGCGCCGGGCCCGGGTGATCATGAAGAGCGAGTAATCGACGGCGACGGCGAGGCCGATGAGCACGATCAGCTGCCCGGCGTACGGACTGACCGGGCTGACCACCTGGCTGTAGATGCCGAGGATCCCGAACGCCGCGAAGAGCGCGCTCACGGCGAGCACCAGCGGCACGAACGCCGCGACGACGGCCCCGAAGGCCATCAGCAGGATGATGAACGTGATCGGCAGGCTCAGGCGGAGGGAGCCGTCGAGATCCGTGTTGACGAGCTGGCTGATCTCCTCGTTGGCGAGGATGACGCTCAGGGTGTGGATCTCGAGCGTCGGGTACTTCGTCCGCAGCTCGGCGATCGCCGGTGGGACCGGCACGAGCTTCTGGGCGACCTCCGCGTTGCTCCCGGTCGCCTGGCCGACGATCCGGACTGTCGTCAGGTCCGGCGAGACGAGACCGGCGGCTGGCGGCGCCTTGAGCGGATCGATCACGGCGACGAACGTCGGCACCGTCTGGCCGTCGACCGTCGCGGTCAGGCCTTCCAGGGTCGTGACGATGTCCTCGATCTGGGCCGCGACGGCCGGGTCCGTGACCTTGCCCGTGGTCGTCCGGACGACGAAGTAGACGGGCTCAACGGCGACGGTGGTGCCGGCGGCGTTGAAGACCGCGTAGCCCTTCAGGGATTCGAAGCGGGTCGAATCGCCCCGCGAGACAGCGCCCTGGGTGCGCGTGCCGCCGAGCGACAGGCTCAGCGCGAAGAGGCCGATCGTGGCGACGAACCACAGCGCGAAGACCGGCCAGCGATGGCGGGCGCTCCAGGCCGCGACGCGCACGGTCCACGGCGCGCGCGACGAAGGTCGGGGGTTCTGGTCGGACATGGAATCCTCGAGACGGGGGAAGTGCCTCGATTCTGCCACGTGTCACCCAACCGGGCCGCGATCCCGAGCGGCCGCGCTGGAGGCACCGTTCGCCATCGGCGGCGCTCCCCGTCGACGAACCGACGACACGGAACCGCGCCGATCGTTCGCCGGCGGCCGTCAGTCCTGGTTGTCGATCTGGGCTCGCTGCAGCCGGCCGGAGAAGTCGACGTAGATCGATTTCCATTCCGTGTACGTGTCGAGCGCGGCGTGACCGGCCTCGCGATGGCCGTTGCCGGTTTCCTTGACGCCGCCGAACGGCAGGTGCGTCTCGGCCCCGATCGTGCCCGCGTTGACGTAGACGATGCCCGTCTCGAAGTCACGCATCGCGCGGAACGCCGCGTTGACGTCGCGCGTGTAGATCGCACCCGAGAGCCCGTAGCGCGTCTGGTTGAGCGCCGTGACGGCGGCGTCGTAGTCGGGCACGGGATGACCGACAGCACGGGCCCGAAGATCTCTTCCTGGGCGATCCGGTCCATGGGCTTCACGTCGCGGAAGATCGTCGGCTCGAAGAAGTGGCCGTGCTCGAGGCCGGCGCCGGACGCCGCTGCGCCGCCGGTCACGAGGCGGCCCTCGCGGCGGCCGACCTCGATGTAGCTCTCGACCTTGGTTCGCGCCGGCTCGTTGATGAGCGGCCCGACGTCCGTGCCCGGCTCGAGGCCGGGGCCGAGACGAAGGGCCTTCGTCCGCTGTTCGAGCCGGTCGATGAGCGGCCCGGCGACGGACTCCTCGACGATGACCCGGCTGCAGGCCGTGCAGCGCTGGCCCGTCGTGCCGAACGCCGACCAGAGGATCCCGTCGGCGGCGAGGTCGAGGTCCGCGTCGGCCAGCACGACGATCGCGTTCTTGCCACCGAGCTCGAGTGAGACCCGCTTCAGGCGGCGCGCCGCCCGTTCGGCGATTCGACGGCCGGTCGTGGTGTGGCCGGTGAAGCTGATCACGGCCACGTCGGGCGACTCGACGATGGCGTCGCCGACCTCGGAACCCGCACCCGTCACGAGGTTGATCGAGCCGGGCGGGAAGCCGGCCTCGGCCATGATCTCGACAAGGAGCGTGGCGCAGAGCGGCGTATCGCTGGCCGGCTTGAAGACGACCGTGTTGCCCGTAACGAGCGCCGGCATCATCTTCCAGCACGGGAATCGCGATCGGGAAATTCCACGGCGTGATGATCCCGACGATGCCGATCGGCTCGCGGACGCTCATCGCCCACTTGTCGGGCAGCTCGGACGGGACGGTGTCGCCGAAGCTGCGGCGGCCCTCGCCGGCCATCAGGAACGCGATGTCGATCCCCTCCTGGACGTCGCCGCGGGCTTCGACGAGGACCTTGCCCATCTCCAGGCTCATGGCCCTGGCGAGGCGTTCCTTGTTGAGCGTGAGCAGCTCCCCGAAGCGGTAGAGGATCTCGCCCCGGCGCGGCGCGGGCGTGCGCCGCCAGCGCGGGAAGGCGGTCTCGGCCGCTCGGACGGCCCGAGCGACGTCGGCGGCCGTGCCCGCCTGGAAGCGGCCGACGATCCGGCGCGCATCGGCGGGATCGTGGCTGTCGAAGGTGCGGCCGGATTCGGAATCGACCCAGTCGCCGGCGATGAAGAGCTGGTGGATGGGCGGGTCGGAGGGATCGGGCTGGTCCAGGGTCGTGCCGGCATGGAGGCCGGCGGACAGGCCGGCGGCGCGCGCCTCGCTCGAGAGATCGGTCATCGGTTCATGGGCGTTTCAGGCGCGTGCCAGGCGCGCTTTCAGGCGCGCTCGAAGGCCATCGCGACAGAACCGCCGCCGCCCAGGCAGAGGGTCGCGAGGCCGTAGCGTCCGTCGCGACGCCGGAGCTCATGGAGGAGCGTGGCGACGATTCGCGCGCCGCTGGCGCCGATCGGATGGCCGAGCGCGATCGCGCCGCCGTTGACGTTGACGCGATCCCAGTCGAAGCCAAGCTCGCGGCCGTCGGCGAGCGTCTGCGCCGCGAAGGCCTCGTTGATCTCGATGAGGTCGAAGGCTTCGATCGGCAGCTCGATCCGGTCGAGCAGCTGGCGGACACCCGCGACCGGCGCGAGGAAGAGCCACTTGGGCTCGAGCTCGGCCTGGGCGTAGCCGATGATTCGGGCGAGCGGCTTGAGACCGTAGCGCTCGACCGCGCGCTCACTGGCCACGATCGTCGCAGCGGCGCCATCGGTGATGCCCGGGGCATTGCCGGCCGTGACCGTTCCGGTCGTTGCGTCGCCACGATCCTCCCCGTCGGGCAGGGCGAAGGCGGGGCGGAGTCGAGCCAGGGCTTCCAGCGTGCTGTCGCGCCGGGGGCTCTCGTCCGTCGTCGCGATCGTTTCGCGGCCCTTGGCGTCACGGGCCGTCACGGGCACGATCTCCGCGTCGAAGCGCCCGCTGTCGATCGCGGCGATCGCCTTCTGGTGCGACGCCAGCGCGAACGCGTCCTGGTCCTCGCGACTGACGTGGTCATGGATCGCGACGCGCTCCGCGTGGGTGCCCATGTGGCAGTCCTCGACGCTGCACCACAGGCCGTCGAGCATGGCCTCGTCCTTCAGCGTTCCGTCGCCGAGGCGGTAGCCGAACCGGGCCTTTGGTAGGAGGTACGGAGCGAGGTTCATGTTCTCCATGCCGCCTGCGACGACGATCTCCGCATCGCCGGCCTTGATCTCGGCGGCCGCGAGCATGATCGACTTCATCCCGGAGCCGCAGACCCGGTTGATCGTCGTGGCACTGGTCGTGACAGGCAGGCCGGCCTTGAGGGCCGCCTGGCGAGCCGGGGCCTGGCCGACGCCGGCCTGGAGCACCTGGCCCATCAGCACGTCGTCGATGCGGACGTCCGGGGGCAGTCCAGACCGCTCGAAGGCGGCGGCGATGGCGCGACCACCGAGCTCCGTCGCGGGCGTGTCCACGAACACGCCACCGAACCTGCCGATCGGCGTCCGCGCGGCACTCACCACGAAGACCCGCCCGTTCGGCTGGGTGTCGGCGTTTGGCTGGTCCCGGCCGTTCGGCTGGGTGTCGGCGCTCATCGCCGGAGTCTACCGCCAAGGCCGACGGAGACGCCGCGCGACGTGGCCCGATCGGGCGGGTGGGTCGCCGTTGATCGGGCGCTGTGAACGCCTGGTGCGCGGCGGATCGGGCGCCTGGTGCGCGGCAGGTAAGCGGATGGTAACCGGCCATTGCCATCCTGCCGCCGTGGACCTCGTTCGCGTCGGAGCCTCGTTGCGGGCCATTCGGGTTGCCCGCCGGGAACGGATCGAGGACGTCGCCGCTCGATCCGGCCTGTCTGCGTCGGGCCTGAGCCGGATCGAGCGTGGGGTAGCTGACGGGACACCCGTGGCCGGCTACGCCCGGGTCGCGGCGACGCTTGGAGCCAGCCTCGATCTCTGGGTCCGGTGGCGCGGCGCGGAGCTCGACACTCTCATCAACGCCACGCATTCCGGCCTTCATGAGGGCATTGCCAGACGGTTTGGGGCCCTGCCCGCCTGGCAGGCGTCGCCTGAGGTGTCGTATTCGATCTACGGCGAACGCGGCGTCATCGACTGGCTCGCCTGGCATCCGGCCAGTCGATCACTGCTGGTGGTCGAGATCAAGACGGTGCTGGTGGACGCGCAAGCGGTCCTGGCACAGATCGATCGATACGGCCGGCTCGCCCCGAGAATCGCCCGCGATCGAGGCTGGGAACCGGCGACCGTGAGCGTCTGGTTGATCTTCGCGGACAGCTCGCGGAACCGACGCGGCATTGCCGCTCACGCCGCCTTGTTCGGCACGGTCTTCGCGGTCGACGGCCAGGCGATGCGAGCTTGGCTCCGGCACCCTGCCGGATCGGTTCGGGCCCTGTCCTTTCTGTCGAATTGCCATGGGGCGACCCCTAGACCGAAACGGGTGCGACCGGCGCGGGCTGCACCGGTTCCGCCACGCACGAATCCTCGGGCCGAGGGGTCTCGGGGCGGGACGGATCCTGGCTAACAACCACCGGATGGCAGGGCCGCGGAAAGCGCCGGCCGCGGAAAGCTCACGGCGCCGGCGGCACGGCGCCGGCGGCATCGCGGCCCCGGCGGCAACCCGGAACGCGGGCCGGTCACGGCGCCGGCGGCACCGCGGCCTCCGGCCGCCAGCGCCAATCCCCGGCCGCCAGCGCCCAATGCCCGGCCGCCCAGCGCCCACCCCACGCTCGAGGCGGGCCACTCCCAAGGACGTCGGCCACATCCCGCCGCGTCCCGCCGCGACGAACGCCTCGTCGGCCCCGGAGCGCGGAGTAGGATACCCGGCACAGATTCCCCGGCGGCTCGATCGTCGCTTCGCGCCGGTCGCCGGCGGACGATTCGAGGGCATTCACCACGACATGAGCGCGACGAGCAGCCGGCCGGCGGACCGGCTGGCTGAGCTCGATCCTCTCGGTCGCCTCGCCGTGGCCATCGGGCGATCCCAGGGCAGTCACGACCTGGCCTCGACCGCGCTCGAGATCCTGTGCGCCGCGACCGACGCCAGCGCCGGGCTGATTCTCTTCAACACGAACGACGGCTACGAGGTCGGCGGCCATCGGGGACTGACAATCGACAACGTGACGCTGATCGCCACATTCCGCCGCGTCGGGGCCCGACTGACGGACGCCCTGGAGGCCGATCAGCGGCCGATCTTCCTGCCCCTCGCGGACGCGCCACTGCGTGAGTCCATCGTCGACGGCCTGCGGGCTGACGGCATCGAATGGCTCCTGCTGGCCGGCCTGTCCTCGGCCGGCCGCCTCAGTGGCGTGCTCGGCCTTGGCTGGCGGACCCGTCCGAAGCAGCGGCCCTCGGACGCGATGATGCTCCAGGCCGCGGCCCTCACCGGCGCCGGCCTGGAGAACGCGCGGCTCGTCGAGCGGCTCGAGCAGGCGCTCGCGGCGGAGCAGCGGCGGGCCGACGAACGGGCCGCGTTGCAGTCGCTGACGCTGACGGCCGAACGGGCCGAGCAATTCGAGGAGCTGGCCGTCCGAACGGTCAACCAGGTCGGCGATCTGCTCGACGCGACCGGAGGCTCGTACGCAATGCTGGTGCCGGGCGATCTCCACCTGCGCTCCTCGCACGTTGGCGTGCCCCCGGAGATCCGGACCTGGACCGAGGCGGCGCGCGTGCCCGAGATTCCGGCCATCAATCGGTTCCTCGCGGGCGAAGGGCCGTTCGTTCGACAGCTCGCCGCGGGCACGATGGACCCGGAGCGCTTCGAGGTCGTGTCGCGCAACGGCCTCACGGCCTACCTGGCGATGCCGATCCGGGTCGAAGAGGAACTTCGGGGCGTCCTCCTGCTCTACTTCTCGAAGCCGATCGACGATCAGACCTTCGACGACCGGACCCTCCGGTTCATCTCGGGCATCCTCGGGATCTCGCTCGCGAATTTCAACCTTCGCGAACGTCTCGGGGCCTCCGAATCGCGCTATCGAACCCTCTTCGAGAATTCGCCGGACGCGCTCGTCCTGGAGCAGCCGGACGGTGAGGTCGTCGATGCCAACGTCGCCGCACTCGACCTGTTCCGGACCGACCTCGCGGGCCTGAGGGCGATGGCCGGCCGGCAGATCGCGTGGCTGGCCCCGGAGGAGCGCGACGAACGGGAGCGAATCCTTGAGCGGGACGGGCGCGCGACGTTCCGCGGCACGGGCTCACGACCGGATGGCACGACCTTCCCAGAAGAGATCGACGTGGCCGCCGTGGAGATCGCCGGCGAGCCGCGATACGTGGTGCTCGTGCGGGACCTCAGCGAGCGCGAGCGACTCCAGCAGGAGCTGTTGCAGGCCCAGAAGATGGAGGCGATCGGGCAGCTCGTCTCGGGAGTCGCCCACGAGCTGAACAACCCGCTGGCGGCGATCATCGCCTTCAGCCAGTTGATTCGAAGCGACCAGCGACTGCCGGATGACCTGCGAGTCGACGCCGACCTGCTCGTCCAGGAGGCCGATCGCACGCGCCGGATCGTCCAGAACCTCCTCGACTTCGCGCGCCAGCGACCACCCGAACGCCACCCGACACGCATCGGCCCGCTCGTGGAGAGCGTCCTCGCGTTGCAGGCCTACAACATCCAGGCCGCCCGGATCAGCGTCGACGTGGCGATCCCCGAAGACCTGCCGGCCATCGAGATCGACCGGGGCCAGCTCCAGCAGGTCCTCCTGAACCTGACCCAGAATGCGATCCAGGCGATCGCGGGCAGCGGCAGGGCCGGCGCGATCACGGTCGAGGCGATGGCGGCGCCCGGCACGGATCGCCCGCCGGCCTTGCGAATCGCCGTGAGTGATACGGGGCCAGGGGTCGCCGAGGAGATCCAGTCCCGGCTGTTCATGCCGTTCTTCACCACGAAGGAACCGGGCGAGGGCACGGGCCTCGGGCTCTCGGTCTCGTTCGGAATCGTCGCGGGGCACGGCGGCAGCCTCTGGTTCGAAACCCCGGCGACCGGCTCGGGCGCCACGTTCACCCTCGAGCTGCCGGTCTCGGCGGCCTCGCGCAACGACCGGCCGGCAGCCCGCAGGGCTGGCGCCGGGGATGGCGCTGGCCCGGCGAAGGCCGCGCCAAGGGCGACGGCGATGGGATCGAACGAAGCGACGCCGGCCGGGCCGAAGCGCGGCGCCGCCGCCTCCTCGCCGGTCGTGGCGAAGCCACAGCCGGCCGCAGCTGCGCCGACGGCCGCGTCATCTGCCGCGTCGACGCCCACCCGCTCGACCGGGACGCCTCGCCGGCGGATCCTGATCCTCGACGACGAGCCGGCCATCCGCGCGTCGCTCGCGAAGGCCATGCGGCTCGGCGAGTTCGAGCCGCTCGTCGTGGCGGATGGCCCGGCGGCGATCCGGGCCTGCATGGACCAGTCGTTCGACGCGGTCCTGATCGACCATCGCATGCCCGGCATGGCCGGAACCGAGGTGTACGACGCGATCGTCCGGATGCGGCCCGAATTGATCGGCCACTTCCTCTTCATGAGCGGCGACGTCCTGAACCCCGAATTGCTGGCCTTCGCGAACCAGCGCGGGATCCGGCTGCTGGCGAAGCCCTTCGACGTCGCGACCGTGATCGGTGCCGTCAGTGACGTGGCACGAGCCTCGGACGCGCCCGAGGCTCAGCGAGGGTAGGTGTAGAACCCCCGCCCGGTCTTCTGGCCGAGGTGACCGGCTGCGACGAGCCCTTCGAGGACCGCCGGGGGCCGGAACTGCTCCCCGCCGAGCCCCTCGTGGAGCACGTTGAGGATCCCGAGACAGACGTCGAGGCCGATGAAGTCGGCCAGCGCCAGCGGTCCCATCGGGTGGTTCAGGCCGATCCTGGCGCCCGTATCGATGTCCTCGGGGGTCCCGAGCCCCTCCTCCAGGGCCCGCATCGCCTCCGCGAGGAACGGCATCAGGATCCGATTGACGATGAAGCCCGGCCGATCCGCCGAGACGATGACCTGCTTGCCGAGCTCCCCCGCCAAGGCCCGAATCTTGGCCTCCGTGGCGTCGCCGGTCGCCGTGCCCCGGATGAGCTCGATCAGCGGCATGACGGGCACGGGGCTGAAGAAGTGCATCCCGGCGAACCGGGGGCGGCGAGCCAGGGTCACCGAAGCCGCCAGCGCGTCGATCGAAATCGAGCTGGTGTTGGTGGCGAAGATCGCCCCTGCCGGCGCCACCCGATCGATGTCGCGCCACAGCCCGGACTTGACCGCGAGTTCCTCGAACACGGCTTCGACGACGAGATCGGCCCTCGCGGCGCCGGCGAGCTGATCCGTGGCCGTGACGCGGGCCAGCGTCTCGTCCATCGCCGCCTGATCGATGCGGCCCTTCGCCACGGACCGCGCCAGGTTGTCTGCGATCCGCTGCCGTCCCGCCTCGGCCCGGGCGAGGTCGGGCTCGTACAGCGTGACCTGCTTGCCGACGGCGGCATGAACCTGGGCGATGCCGTGGCCCATCAGCCCGGCCCCCGCGACGAAGACGCGGTCGATGGTCACGGCGCACCCCCATCCCGCTCCATCGGCCCCGCGCCCGATTCGAATAGCGTCGCCAGGAGATCGTCGGCCGCCGCGTATGGATCCAGCCGGTGATCCGCCACGGCCTCGGTCAGCCGGCGAGTCGCGGCGGCATGGTCGCGATCGCCCAGCCGTGCTGCCAGCCGCTGCTCGAGAACCGCCCGAATCTGCGCCCCGGCTCGAGCGAGGCGGGCAGGCCGGCCGTCGGCGCCATCGGCTGGCGGCCGGTGGCGATCCAGCGCGGCCAGCAGCTGGGGCACGCCTTCGCCCGTCGCCGCCGTCGTGATGAGGACCTCGGGGCGCTTCGGCTGGGGCCGGTCGGGATCGCCCCCGCGCGGAGCGGCCGCGACAAGCATGGCCCGCAGCTGGCTGGCGGTCCGCGATGCGCCGGGTCGATCGCCCTTGTTCACGACGACGAGATCGGCCACCTCGAGCAGGCCGGCCTTGATCGCCTGGACCTCGTCGCCCATTTCCGGCGCCTCGAGGACGACGGTCGTGTCGGCCGCGGCGGCGACCTCGACCTCGCTCTGGCCCGTGCCGACCGTCTCGATCAGGATCAGGTCGAAGCCCGCGGCGTCAAGGATGGCCGCAGCCGCGACACTCGTCGCCGCCAGGCCCCCGGCGTGGCCGCGCGACGCCATCGACCGGATGAAGACGTCGCGATCGCCGGCGTGGATCTGCATCCGGACGCGGTCGCCGAGGATCGCGCCGCCCGTGATCGGACTCGAGGGATCGACGGCGATGACCGCCACGGTTCGGCCGGCGGCGCGGGCAAGGGTCGTCAGCGCCGCCACGAGCGTGCTCTTGCCGGAGCCGGGCGCGCCGGTGATCCCGACGAGATGGGCTTGGCCGGCCTTCCCGTAGAGCTGCCGCAGCGCCGCCTCGGCGATCGGCGTCGAGTTCTCGACCGCCGTCAGGAGCCGGGCCAGGGCTCGCCGATCCCCCGCCAGCGCCGCCTCGGACAACTCGGCGGCACGCCGCTCCGCGTTGTCGGCGCCGCTCGCCGTCGTCCCGCTGGTCGCCCGCGGGCTCGCGTCGTCGACCGGCCTACTCGCTCCGGTGGACGTTGGCACGCAGAAAGTCCGCAACCTGGGCGATCGTGGTTCCGGGCCCGAACACCTCCGAGATCCCGGCGGCTTTGAGGGCCGGAATGTCGTCATCGGGGATGATCCCGCCGGCCGTCACGAGCACGTCCGTCATGCCCTCCGTCTGCAGGAGGGTGCAGATCCGGGGCAGCAGGGTCATGTGCGCCCCCGACAGGATCGAGAGGCCGACCACGTCGACGTCCTCCTGCAGGGCGGCCGTGGCGATCATCTCGGGCGTCTGCCGCAGACCGGTGTAGACGACCTCGAAGCCCTCGTCACGAAGGCCGCGGGCGAGCACCTTGGCGCCCCGATCGTGGCCGTCGAGGCCGGGCTTGGCGATGAGGACCTTGATGGGCCGGTCGGTCATGGCCCGATTGTAGGCCGCGGCCGGAGGGGAGAACCGCGGCACCCGTCCCGCGACGGCGGCGACCGATTCAGCGAGGGTCGGTCTCGCCGATCGCCCTGCCGCCCACAAACCGGGAATCGGCCCTGACCCGGTAGACGTTCTCGACTCGATCGGCGAACCAGCCCGTCCGCGGATCGGCCCGATCGTCGAGCGCAGGCACGTAGGGCTTCAAGTCCAGGAGGGGTGTGCCATCGAGGATGTCGAGGTCCTCGATGGTCAGGACGCTGCCCTCGATGCTCACGAGTCGAACTGTCGAGAGCCCGATGGGATTGGGCCGCCTTGGCGAGCGCGTGGCGAAGATGCCATGCGGTCGGTCGTCCATGAACGGAGTCACGACAAGCGCGCTGCCCTCGATCCGGTGGAGGTGGTAGATCAGGATCAGGTGCGAGATGTCGGCGAGATCGGCGAGGCCGGGCTCGAGGTCGGGGCGGAGTTCGATGGTGCCTCGAATGCCGGCCCCCGCGACCGCCTGGATCGGCATCCCGGCGGGCTCCGTGAAGGGCGTCCGAATGATGCCGATCGGCCGATAGCTGACCGGGTTCCAATGGCTCACGCGGTGGCTCGGCTACGTCGTGGCGAGGAGCACTTCGGTCGACTTGACCACGGCGACGACGGCGCGGCCGGGTTCGAGCCGCAGGCGGCGGGCCGACTCTGCCGTGATCACCGACACGATCTCCTGGCCGCCCTCCAGGGTCACCACGACCTCTGCCATGACCTCTCCGAACTTGACGGATCGGACCGTTGCCGGCAGCTGATTGCGCGCGCTCAGTTCCATCGGGTCATCTCCTGGAGCGATGTCGCCGCCTGATCATTGTGGTCCATGCAAGTCTAGACAATCGGTTCTCAGGTCGGCAATATAGCTAGCCATGAACTCGGATGTCCCGGCTGTCTCAGCGGCCACGATGCGAATTGGCCAGGCAGCCGAGCTGCTGGACGTGTCCGTCGACACGCTCCGTCGCTGGGAGCAGGCAGGAGTCCTGACCACGAGGCGATCAAGGGGCAAGCAGCGGCTGATCGCGCTTGCCGACGTGCGTCGGCTGCTCGACGAGAGGCGCCGCACGAAGCCGGACCACGCGATCGTCGCCAGGTCGGCTCGCAACCGGCTCGCCGGCATCGTTTCGGAGGTCCAGACCAACGGCGTCGTCGCCACGGTCGAGATTTTGGCCGGGCCTCATCGCCTGGTGAGCCTCATGCCGGCCGAGGCGCTCGAGGAGCTGGGCCTCCAGCCGGGTTCACCTGCAATCTGCGTGGTCAAGGCCACTGCCGTCATCGTCGAGGTCCCGGCCTAGTCACAGGTCCAAGGTCACAGGCCAAGGTCACAGGCCAAGGGAAATCCACCGTCAGGAGGCGTCCATGCACCGGTTCCCAGGCATCGTTCGGCTCGTCGTGCTCGCGGCCTTCGTCTTGGCTGCCTGCTCCGGGGCTGCGACGACTCCCGCCCCGACCACCGCTCCGACGGCGGCGCCGAGTGCCTCAACCGCAGGCGGTGGCGGCCTGACGATCTTCGCCGCATCGTCGCTGACCGCCGCGTTCAAGGACCTGTCCGCCGCCTACCAGTCGGCCACGGGCACGCCGGTGACACTCGCCTTCGACGCTTCGTCGACGCTCGAAACCCAGATCGAGCAGGGGGCACCGGCCGACATCTTGGCCTCTGCTGACACGACCAATCCGCAGAAGCTCGTGAAGGCCGGGCTGGCGGCCGGAACGCCGGTGAACTTCGCCGGCAACCTGCTCACGATCATCGTGCCCGCCTCGGGCTCGTCGGCCGTGGCATCTCCCGCCGATCTCGCGAAATCAGGTGTCAAGGTGGTGGGTGCCGGCGATACCGTGCCGATCACCAAGTACGCCACGCAGTTGATCGCGAACCTCGCCAAACAGCCCGGCTACCCGGCGGCCTTCGCGGCCGCCGTGACCGCGAACATCGTTTCCAAGGAAGACAACGTCAAGGCTGTGGTCGCGAAGATCGAGCTCGGCGAGGGCGACGCTGGGATCGTCTACGTCACGGACGCCAAGGCCTCGACCAAGGTCAAGACCATCGATGTCCCGGCTGACGCCAATGTCCCGGCGACCTATGCGGCCGTCGCTGTCAAGAGTTCCAGGGACGCCACCGCGGCACAGGCCTTCCTCACCTGGCTGGCCGGCTCAGATGCGCAGGCCATCCTGGCGAAGTACGGGTTCCTGCCAGCCAAGTAGGCGGCGTTGCGGCGGCGCCAACCCGATGAACGATCCCTCGGTGGATGGCCGCTGGGCCGGCCTGATCCGGTGCGGCTGCTGCGGCTCCACGCTGGCAGTCGGTGGGGCCTGTCCGCTGTGCGAGATCGCGGACCTCACCAGCCCGCCCCACATCTGTCTGGCGAGGGGCGCGCTGATCGGTGACGAGGACGGCTGCCAGCCGGCGTGGCCGCCGATCGAAGAGGACGACGAGACCGCGCGCTGAGGCAGTCTGGATGGTCGCCCCGACCCTCAGCCCTCGTTCGGCCGCCGCGCCAGGTGGGCGAAGAACTCGGCACGCGTCCGATCGCGGGTTCGGAAGAGGCCGAGCACGGCGCTCGTCGTCATGATCGTGCCCGGCTTGCGGACGCCCCGCATCACGGCGCAGAGGTGGGTCGCCTCGAGGACCACGCCGACACCCTGGGGCTCGAGCCGATCCTGGAGGATTTCCGCGATCTGCTGCGTCAGGCGCTCCTGGACCTGCAGCCGTCGGGCGTACATCTCGACGAGCCTCGGAATCTTGGAGAGCCCGATGACCTTGCCCCGCGGGATGTAGGCCACGGCCGCCGTGCCAAAGAACGGCAGGAGGTGGTGCTCGCAGAGCGAATAGAACGGGATGTCGCGGACGAGGACCATCTCGCTGAAGCCGACATCGAAGATGGCGCCGTTGATCAGCCGATCCGGGTCGACGTGGTAGCCCGCCGTCAGCTCCGTGTACATCCGGTGCACGCGGCCGGGTGTCCCGAGCAGGCCCGGCCGCTCCGGGTCCTCGCCGATCTCCGCCAGGATCTGGCGGACGGCGTCCTCGACCGGTCCGCTCTCCTCGGCGAAGCCGCCTTCGCCTTCGATCTGGACCTCCGAAAACCTCGGCAGATCACCCATCTCCGTCTCGATCTCCGAGACGAGGTGGGCGACATGCGGCGTCAGGCTGGGGCGCTCAGGCTGGCTCACGACGGGATGGTACCCGCTGTTGCGGCTGGCGCCGTGACGCCAAGAATCGCGCCGGTCACCTCGACCGGGTGGTAACGCATCAGGTTGTGGCCGGCGCCGGGTAACGCGAGCGTCCGCAGGGGCGGGCGGCCGGCGGCGCTGAGCCGCTGCCCGATGTCGGCGAGGTCCGCGGCCCGCGTGCCTTCGTCGTTGTCGGCGGCCGAGAGGACGATGATCGGCGCCGAGACGGCGGCCAGGACCTCGGCCGGGTGGTACTCGAACATGGCCTCCACGGTTCCGGCCATGGCGTGCGGTCGAACCGACGGCGACGACGCGGCCGGCGGGCACCTCGACGACGGTGGCCCGGGCGGCCCGTTCCTGGTCCGCGTCCCAGGTGGCCGGATCGAAACCGGCGCGATCGGCGAGATACGCGCTCATCGAGCGGAGCACCTCCGGCGGCTCGTCGAGGCCACGCAGCCACTCGTCGGGCTCCATGCCGCTGGTGGCGCGCAGGTCTTCCCAGCCACCGTCGACCAGCACGAGTCCTGCGCAGCGCGCGCCAAGCGCGGCCGCGGCCCACGCCGCAACGCAGGCCCCGAAGCCGTGACCCACGAGCACGATCGGCGGCTCCGGGTCGGGCGCCGGCCCGTTTGGCCCAGAGCCTTCCGCCCCGGCCGCCATCCTGAACCCGATCAGGCCCGATCCCTCGGCCGCCGCAACGACATCCTCGATGATCGACGCGGGCTCGTAGCCCCAGGTCGGGGCGTCCGAGAGGCCGTGGCCGCGCAGGTCCATCGCCACGACGCGGCGGACACGGCGCAGGCGGCGAGCGACCGGAGCCCAGGTCCAGGCCGTCTGGCCGATCCCATGGATCAGCAGGACGCCCGGCGCCGGCCCTTCGTCGCGGGCGGGCTCCCCGGCCGTCGTGGGCTGGGCGTCATCTGGCCCGCCCCAATCGAGGAAATGGATCCGATCCCCGGGTGCGACCTCGACGACGAATCCTTCGGGTTCGGCTGCCCAGTCGGGCTCGGGGACCGCCGCGCCGAACGGCTGGCCGGGTTGGGGCTGCATCGTCGGCCTAGGATACGGTCATGCCGAAGCGCCGCCGCGGCTACCGCCCGCCGCACGACCGACGCCGCCACCGCCACCACGTCGCGTTCGAGGCTCTCGTCGAGCGCGCGCTCGCGGGGATCCCGGACCCGTTCGCCCGCGCCCTCCGCGAGGTGGCCATCGTCATCGCCGACGAACCGACGCTCGATGAGCTCGACGAGAGCGGCCTGGACGAGGACGAGATGCTCTACGGCCTCTACGAAGGCACGCCGAGGACCGAGTGGGGCGCCGATTCCGCGCCCTTCCCGAACAAGATCACCCTGTTCCGGCTGCCGCTCGAGGAGGACTTCCCGGATCCCGACGACCTCGCCGACGAGGTCCGCGAGACCGTGATCCACGAGCTGGCCCACCACCTGGGGCTCGACGACGAGCGGCTCCACGAGCTGGGGCACGAGTAGGCGCGGGGATCTCCAAAGGGCCGCCGCCGGCGCCCGTCCGCCCGTCAGCTGCTGCCCGTCAACCGGCGCCCGTCAGCCCGGCAGCGGCGCGGCCCCGGCCACGAGCTCCCCGAGCCGGGAGACCTCGACATTGCCGCCAGAGAGGACCACGGCGACGCGATCGCCGGTTCGCAGCGGAATCCGCCCGAACAGGAGTGCCGCGAGCGCAGCCGTCCCCGCCGGTTCAACGACCTGCTTGAGACGCTCGATCGAGAACCGCAGGCCGGCGAGAATCGTGGCGTCGTCGATCAGCACGATGTCGTCGACGTATCGCTGGACCATCGGGAGGGTCCATTGGCCGGCGAATGGAGCACCCAGGCCATCCGCCACGCTGGCCGGCTGGATCCGGACGATCGAACCGGCCGCCAGCGCGAGCGTCATGGCATTCGACCGCTCCGGTTCGACGCCGTAGACCCGGACCGTGGGACGGCTCTCCTTGACGGCGGCCGCGACGCCGCTGATCAGTCCCCCGCCCCCGATCCCGGTCACGACGACGTCGACATCGGGCAGGTCGTCGAGGATCTCGAGGCCGGCCGAGCCGTTGCCGGCGATCACCTCCGGCTGGTCGAATGGGTGGCCGAAGACCAGGTGTCGCTCAGCCAGGATCTCCTCCGCCCGCGCGAACGTTTCACCCGTGTGGTCCCCGAACAGAACGACCTCTGCCCCGTAGCCGAGGCAGGCCTCGACCTTGGATTGGTTGGCCGCGGCGGGCATCACGACCGTGGTGTGAATGCCTGTCCGTGCGCCCGCCCAGGCATAGGCCTGCGCGGCATTGCCGGCCGATACCGTCATGACCCCGCGCGCCCGCTCCTCAGCGGTCAATGCCGCCAGCCGGTTGAGCGCGCCCCGGACCTTGAAGGAGCCCGTCTTCTGGAGGTGCTCGGCCTTGAGGTAGAGGCGGTCATCGCCCAGGCGGACCCCCGTCGTCTGCTCGATCATTCGGGCGGCCGTCGACGAACTCAGCAACGGCGTCCGGTGGACCTGGCCGGCCAGCGCGGCCCGGGCGGCCAGAATCTGGTCGATCGTGACGAGGCGGTCGGGCATCCGCGCAGTATCGCAGGGGGCCCGGAACGCTGGACGGAGGCAGCGCTCGGGGTCACGCGGTCACGATCGCTCCGTCGCCGGCAGCGGCGGCAGGCCGGCGAAGAACCCGCGCAATCGCTCCATGTCCTCGTCGCTGAGGCTCACGTACGGGGCCCGGCGCCAGCGGCCTGCGAGGCCGAAGACCTCCTGAGCGCCGTGATACATCGCGTCGTAGCCCCCGCCCAGCGTCTCCGAGAAATCGAACCAGTCGTAGTCGCGGATGAACTGTGCGCTCGCCGCGACGTCGCCGGCCTCGATCGTCCGCCAGAAGGCATGGGCGATGTCCGGGACGAAGTGCAGGAACCACGACATGAAGCCGTCGAGACCGTACGGCCGAAGGTTCAGCACATCCTGCTTGAGCCCGCCGGACACGACCGTCCAGCGCTCGTGGGCCAGGAGCGTAACCCGGCGCCCGAACTCGCCCCCCACGTCCTCCTTCATCGCGACGATGTTCGGAATCGTCTCCACAGCGCGCTCGACGACCCGGAGGCCGAGCGGTCGCTGGGCGTTGTAGGCGCCCGTGACGAGCATGACCGGGATGTGCTCCGAGACGGTCCGGTAGTGCGCGAGCAGGCTGTCGTGGGTGACGGATCCCGCCCAGTTCGGCGGCAGGACCATCAGCACGTCCGCACCCTGCTCGCGGGCGAAATCGGCGAACTCGACCTCTTTGGGGGTGGCCCATTGCCGGTCGGCGGCGACGACCATCGCCCGCCCGGCGACGTGGTCGACGAGGGCGGTCAGCACCTCGGCGATCTCGGCATCGGTCAGCACGGAGTGGAGGCCGTCCCAGTAGGTCATCAGGAGCACGCCACTGCCGGCGGCAATGTTGTGATCGATCTCGCGACGAAGGCCGTCCATGTCGAGCGAACCGTCGCGATGGAACGGCGGGTGGACGCCGGCCACGGGTCCTGAGAACGCCTGTCGCACCCGATCGCGATCGATGCCAACGGTCTTCACCAACGAACTCCTCCTGATCCGCACGGCGCACGTTTGGACGGTGCTGCACGGGCACGGCTGCCAAGGCTACGGTAGGGCCATGGGCCACGAGACTTCCGAAGCGGAGTGGCGGGCGATGCTCACCGGCGAGGACAAGGCCTGATCCAGCTGCAAGAAGGCGTTTCGCGGCCTGCCATCGCCGCCTCGCTGCAAAGTCTGCTTCGCTCCGTTCCACGGCGTCGGGCGGTTTCGTCCTCCGACCCTGGTTCGGGCCGTGGCAGCGGAATCCGCAGCACTGCAAGAACTGCTTCAGTCACCTCTCGAAGCGCGGAGTCGGCGACGAGACGATCGGGCTCTTCGTGCCAATGATGTCCGGGTCGGATCACGCCGCGGCCGCCATCTCGGTCGCACGCCGACTCCTTGCCGGGGTGGCTCGCGAGGACGCTTCGTCACATGGTCCGATCCCGGTGGGTGCCGCGGTCCACACAGGGGTGGCGTTCGTCGGGACTGTCGGTTCGAGCGAGGAGATCTCCGACTTCACGGCGCTCGGTCGAGGGGAACTGCTCGTCTCGGTGGCGGGCGGGCAGCTCAGCGTGGACGTGTCCGCGGTCCGGGAGGCGCCCCTCGAGGTCTATTCGATCCCCCCGGCACGCGTCGCCGCCTGAACCCGGCGGTCCGATCGTCGCGCCGAGGCGCGCCGGCGTGAAGACCGGCGCGGGCTTGCACAAGGCCGCGGCCGGGCACCCGCCTGCCATTCGACCCGTCGTTGCAAGAACCAGGCCGCGCGTGGTGTTGTACCGGGCGAAAGGAGCCGCATGGAACTCGTCCCAACCTGGCCGCTGGCGGCCGACCGCGCCTTCGCCGAAGCGATCGAACCGCTCTACCCCGCGCTGGTCCGGCGGCTGGCGCTGGTCGTCGGCGACGCCCACGAGGGCGAGGACCTGGCCCAGGAGACGATGGTGCGGGCCTTCCGCAGTCGATCGAGCTTCCACGGCGGCGACGTTCGGGCCATGGTACGTCGTCACGTGGCAGATCGAGGACGTCGACGCCATACGTCGCGTCAGCGACGACGCCACCGGCGACCGGTTTTGTCATCGAAGGCGTGCTCGAGGGCCGTGAGATGACGCTCGTCGTCGAAGTCGGCGCCAACGCCCGCCGGGCGACACCGCCGGCCTGCTCGCCGTAGTCGGCGGTTCGGGAAGGCACCCGATCGGTCTCGACTTCGTCAGTCGAACCAGGGCCGTCGTCACCGGTTGCGGGCGGTCATTCCGCCCGGCTCGAGCAGCTCAGTAGAGCCACGGGATGAGGCGCTTCGTGCGGCGCTGGTAGGCCCGGTAGTCGGGATGCACCTCGACCAGCCAGACCTCCTCGCGGCGCGACTTGCCGTCGAACAGGACGAACAGGAGGATCGCGCCGGCGATCGCGACGAGCGACCCGGACGCGATCCCCCAGCCGATCGAGGCAAGCACCAGGCCGCTGTAGATCGGGTGCCGGATCAGCCGATACGCGCCCGACTGGACCAGCGTCGAGTCCGCGACCGGGCGTGGAAACGCGCTGAACGTCGAGCGCAGATCCCACGCTCCGCGGACGGCGAGGAACCCACCGCCCGCGATCAGTGCCAGTCCGATCAGCCGGCCCGGGGATCCCCACGAGTTCGCCGGCTGATCGGCCAGGGCCAGGAAGCCGGCCAGGGCGATCAGTGCGAGCAGGATCATCTGCGCCGCGAGCCAGCCCTCGCCACGCGGACCGAGCGCGGGGATTCTCGATTGCATGCCGATTCCCTCTTGGGAGCCAATTGTGGCCGATGCCTCGAGGAGTTGGATGGACGGTTCGATTCGCTCGTAGCCGCCGCCGATGGCCTCGGGTTCCGCGCTAGGATTGCGGTCCAGCCAGACAGTCGCTCAACCGGCACCTGTTCGACTCAGGAGGGTTCCCCGATGGCCGGCTTCACGCCGTTCACCAGCAACTACAGCGACCTCTCGGACGCCAACGGCTACCAGTTCGAGTTCAAGTGCGACATCTGCGGGTCGGGCTATCGGAGCGAGTTCATCCGTTCGAACCTGGGCACGGCCGGCAACATTCTCGGCGGTGCCAGCAGCCTGATCGGCGGCTTCTTCGGGAGCGCATCGAACGCGGCCGACAAGGCCAAGGAGATGACGGACCGGACGGCTCGTGACAACGCCCTGAAGAAGGCGTCGAACGACATCATGCACAACTTCCAGCGCTGTCCCCGCAACAACCTGTGGGTGGACGAAACCTGCTGGAACGAAGAGCGCGGCCTCTGCGTCAACTGCGCGCCGAAGCTTGCGGCCGAGATGGAGGCCGCGCGGTCCCAGGTCGAGATCAACCAGATGCAGCAGGCGATGCAGTCGTCCACGCAGTTCAGCGGCGACATCACGGCCCGGGCCACGGTCTGCACGAATTGCGGAAAGCCCGTCGGCTCCGAGAAGTTCTGCTCGAACTGCGGGACGCCGGTCGGCATGGCCAAGTGTCCCAAGTGCGGCAACGATGTCGCGCCGGGGACGCGCTTCTGCGGGAACTGCGGCAACAAGATGGCCTGATCGGGCACCCGGCCGTGCTGCCGGCCAGGGCTCCGGCGCCGGACCCGGCTACGGCCGCGCCATCAACCTCCGACCAGCGTGCCGCACTCGGTGCAGAAGCGGGCGCCTGGCGCCAGCGCGGCCCCACAGCCGGAACAGCGCGCCGAGTTCGTGGCGGTGCCGATCGCGGCTGAAGGGCTCGTCGAAGCCCCGCCCGCGGCTGGACTTGCCGCGAGGGGCGCCGCGGTCCCCGAGGCGGCTGCCGAGGCGGTTGTCGACGCAGTGCCAAGTTCATTCCCGGTCGCGCCGATGGCCGCCGGCGAGATCGTGTCGGCGCTCGTCAACGTCCGGCCGCACTTGGGGCAGGCGATCCAGCCGGGCTGCAGGTTCGCCCGGCAGTCCGGGCAGCGGCCATGCGTGAACGGCTCGGTCACCCCGCAGAACGGGCACGCCACCGAGCCACCGTCGATGAACTTGCCGCAGTACGGACACGGATGCTTGTACGCCGGCATCAGCTGCCTCCTCGGGTGGGTGTCGCCGGGATGGCCGATGGGCCCGGGGCCGATCCATCGGCCTGACCGGCGGGATCGGTCGGATCGGTGGGACCGGCCTCGCCGGCACCCGAGTCGGCTGCAGCGGCGGCTTCGACCTCCGCCTCCTGCGCCGCACGGCCCGGCCAGACGGCCGAATCGTCGCGGGCCGCCGCGTGCCAGGCGATCAGGTCGTCGAGGGCCGCGGCCCACGATCGGTCGTCGCGATGGACGATCCGGGCGACGAAGCGGGCCCGGGCGGTTGCGAGGCTCGGCAGCGCCGCGAGCGCCAGGCGATACCGGAGCGCCGCCGGCTGACGCAACTGGTCGTCGGGCAGCGCCAAAGGCTCGCGAAGGAACCGGCTGTCGACCAATCCCTCCGAGATGTCGCGCACCGCGATGGCCACCGCCGCTGGATCGGTCCGGCCGCCGGCGTACGCGGCGCGCGGCTGCACCCGGAACAGGTACGTCGCATGGGCGCCGCTGCTGACGAGCTCGAGCGCGACGAGATTGCCGGGCAGGGGCACGAGGAACCAGCTGCGAGCCTCGTCCGCGCCGGGGGCCATCGGCGACATCGCGATCGAGCGAAGCTCCGCAAGGTCACCGGCTTTCGCCCGCAGCCCGGCGTAGGAGCTCGCAAACGTCGGCTCGACGAGCACTCCGGCCTCGATGTCGGCCCAGGAACCGGGCAGGTCGGCGGGCGTGGCGGGGTTGCCGTCAACCAATAGGCGGGCGGCCTCCTGGCGGGCGCCGTAGGCCGCATCCGGGATGAGCGTCGCGATCATTCGCCCGGCGTCGGCGTGGGCGGCCGTTCGAAGACCCGCCAGTCGATCGGCATGGACCCGAACGTCCCGGCCGAGGCCGAGCAGGCGCAGGTGGCTCGGGCCCGAACCGTCGCCAGAGCCGGCACCGGTGCCTCCGGCGGCGAGGCCGCCTGAGCCGCCCTCGCCGCCCGCGTCAACCGCGCCGCCCGCGCCGCCTGAATAGTCGACTTCGACCGTGCCTTCGCCCTCGTTCGGACGCACGGCCTCGATTCGTGAACGACGGATGCGGATCCACGGCAGCCGTTCATCGAGCGGCGCGATGACGGCGCCCCAGGGGTCGTAGGCAAGCTGCGCGACCCCCTGTCGCGAGCCATCGTCGTACTCGACGAGCGCGACGGGCTCGCCGGCCGCCACCGTGATCAGCGCATCCCCGAGCCGCTGCCGAAGTCGGCGCTCGCGCAGCTCTCGGACGAGCTGGCCCTGGGCGCTGCCGAACTGGTCGAGCAGGATTCGCTCAGCGCCCGTGTCGCTGCCAAGCACGATCAGCGCCGATCCCTCCTGGACCGCGATCGTGGCGAGATCCCGGTAGGCGGCGACTCGCACATCGGCATCGATCGCGAGCGTGAAACCGTCGTCGGCGAACGTGACCGTCGCGGCATCTGCCGTACCACCCGGCAGCAGGCGGCCGCGGCCGTGAATCGCGATCGAATCGGCCGCCATCAGCTCCGCCTTCGCCCGTCCGATGCCATGACGGACATGGTAGCCGCGGGCGCCGCCGGATCGGCGAAGGATCGGCAGCCGATCGGCCCGGGAACCGCAGGCCGCCCGCCGGAGTCTCAGCGGCACCGACCCGCCCGAGGCCGGACCGACGGGAGAGAGAGCGATGCGTCGACTCATGGCCGCAGGCGCGGCAGCCCTGTTCACGTTGCTGATGGCAGCCGGCCCGATCCTGGCCTGTGGCGGCCTGATCGGACCCAATGGCGCCGTCAACCTCGTCCGCACGACCACCTTCGCCGGCTACCACGACGGCGTCGAGCACTACGTCACCGCCTTCGCCTTCGCCGGCGGCGGCGGGGCATTCGGCAGCATCACGCCGCTGCCCGGAATCCCGACCAAGGTCGAGCGTGGCGGCGACTGGACCCTCCAGCGCCTCAACCTCGAGACGCAGCCGCTGTTCGATGCCTTTGCCGCCCCGACCGCAGCCGGGACCGTTCGGTCCGGCGTCCAGGTTCTCCTGGAGACGAAGGTGGATGCGCTCGACATCACGGTCCTCAAGGGCGGCGGCGCGGCCGTCGGCGAGTGGGCCACGGCGCACGGCTTCCGGCTGCCGCCCGACGCCCCGGAAGTGCTCGACTTCTACGCCGCGCGCAGCCCGATCTTCCTCGCGGCGAGCTTCGATGCCGATGCGGCGAAAGCGCGCGGCCAGCAGATCGGCGATGGGACGCCGGTCCACATCACGATCCCGACCGACAACCCGTGGGTCCCGCTGCGGATCCTCGGCCTCGGCAAGGTCGCCGGCGACACCGTTTCGGCCGACGTCTACCTGATGACCGATCACCGGCCGTCGCTGCTGCCGACGCCGACCCTGGCCGGCCTCAGCCTCGACTACGACGGCGCGGCCAGCGATTCGCTGCTCGACGACCTGCGCTCCGACAAGGGCATGGGCTGGGTCCCCCGGCAGGCCTGGCTGACGAAGATCGGGATCAACGCCGATCCGGCGACGCTGACCTATGACCTCGCGGTGGATGCATCCGGCCTGGGCCGGCCGTCGGCCGTTGCGGCCGGGTTCGTGGTTCCGGCCTTCGAGCGGACCCCGAGCGGCGACGCGATCGACCTCGGCGGAGGCGCGATCCCGGGCATCCTCTTCATGTCGCTGGGGTTCGGGTTCATCGCCTTCCTGCTGCTGTTCCATCCCGCAACGACCCCGCGAATCCAGTGATCGAGCCGGGGGCCGGCGAACCGGAGGCACGCGGCGTTCGCGGTGGGCGGCGCGGCCTGGTCTCCGTGCGCGGCGTGGCGGTGATCGGGGGCGTCGTGGTGGCGCTCCTGATCGCACTCGTCGGGGTCACGGTCGCGGCGACGCCGAGCCTGACGCCCTACGATCTGACGGTCGCCATCGATATCCACTACAGCCACTACCAGACGACCCTCGTGGACGTGCCCGTCGGGATTCCCGTCCGGTTCGTGATCCACAACTCCGATCCGATCGACCACGAATGGATCGTCGGCGATGCGGCCGTGCACGCCGCGCACCGCACCGGGACCGAGCTGCGTCACGCGGCCCGTCCGACCGAGGTCTCGATCCCGGCCGGGCAGACCGTGGAGACGGTCGTCACGTTCAGGAGCGCGGGTGCGCTGCTGTACATCTGCCATCTGCCCGGCCACGAGGCGTATGGCATGGTCGGTACGGTCGTCGTCCAGTAGGGCCGGTCTCGCGCGACCCGTCCTCACGAGGCGCGAGCCAGAAGCCACACGAGCCACCGGCCACACAGGAGCCACCGGCCACACAGGAGCCGCCGGCCACTTGCGTACTTGCGCAATCAGTGAGAGACTGGAGCGGTGTTGGAGCAGATCGTCTCGAGCGAACCGGATCGCGTCCGTTTCGCAGCCGTCGGAAAGGCCCTCGCCGATCCCAAGCGGTTGTGCGTCCTCGAGTCCCTCTCTGCCGGGGAACTCTCCGTCAGCGATCTGTCAGTCCGAGTCGGCTGCCAGGTGCCCAACATGAGCCAGCATCTCGCGGTGCTGCGCAGCGCCGGGCTCGTAACGACCCGTCGCGAGGGCAACACCGTGTATTACAGCCTTGCGGACCGGCGCGTCCTCGAGGCCTACCGACTCATTCAGACGATCGCCCGCTAGGACGACCGAACGACCGGCAAGCCCGGACGATCCCGCGTGGCGGGGAAAGGAATCATCGTGGCCGAAATCAAGGCTGTGACCGACGCGACCTTTGAAGAGGCCGTCCTCAAGAACGACAAGCCGGTCCTCGTGGACTTCTGGGCAACCTGGTGCGGGCCCTGCAAGATGGTCGCCCCGGAGATGGTCAAGATCGCCGAGAAGTACGCCGGCACCGTCGAAGTGGTGAAGGTCGATGTCGACGCGAACCCGAGCCTGTCTCGCGCGTTCAACATCATGAGCATCCCGACGATCGCGTTCTTCCGGCCGGGCCAGCAGCCCATGGGCGTCGTCGGCTTCCGGCCGATGGAGCAGTTGGAGCAGCAGTTCGGCCTGGCCGAGTTCGCTCCCAAGGAGGCCTGATCCGCGGGACTCCGGTCCCGCAATCAGCGTCCGCAGGCGGCGTCGATCGACCGATCGGCGCCGTTTCTGATTCCGGGGTTCGAACCGGCCGCTGGCGTGCCGGCCGCTGGCGCGCCAACCGCGCCCCGCGGAGCCGTCAGGTTCGGCCCGCCTTCGGGGCCTCGTCCGCCAGCCGTCGCGCGAGTTCCCACCAGGAGATGACCCGATCGAGGGCGTATCGATCCCACCGCTCGGGGCGGAACATGACCCAGTCGGGACCGAGCGGCGAGCTCGACGAGCCGGCGGTTCGGATGGCCGCGCTGACGATCTCGCGGCGCAGCCGGAAGGACGCCCGCTCGCCGTCGAGCCGGGCGAACGAGACCGTCCCGGCCCGGAATTCGATCGCCTGACCGACGCTCACCGGCGAAACCGTCGCATCGTGGGCCGCCAGGTCCCGCAGGACATCGGCCAGGGAACCGGCCACGGGCGCCGTGGCAATCTCGGCCGCGGCGGCCTTCTCGTCGGGCGATTCCGGCTCGCGATCGAGGGCCGCCAGCTCGGCCGCCTCGTCGTTGGGCGCCCCGCCGCCGGTTCGACCGTTGGTCACGCGAACGCCGCGGCCGCTCGCAGGACGGCCGCCAGGTCGGCTGCGTGGGCTTCGTAGTGGTCGGTCGTCTCATCGAGGAAGAACCGCAGGTGATCGCTGTTCTTGAGCCATCGCGTTTCCGGGACGACCGTCAGCGTGCCGCGCAATTCGCCCGGGATCGAGGTCATCCGGCGGCGCACCTCGGCCATCGGCAGTTGCAACCAGGCCAGGCGGATCTCCTCGTTGATCGCATCGCCGCGTGCCGTCCAGTCTTCGTCGCCCTTGACCTTCGTCGGGCTCGTCTCGTTGACCGCGAGTTCGCGGGCGACGGCCAGGGCATGCTCCTGCCACGCGACGAGATGGGCCATCAGGTCCCGGCCGGACCAGCCGTGGCAGTCGGCGAGCTCATCGGCCAGCGCCTCGTCAGGCAGGTCGAGCAGCTGCTCGTACGGCCGCCAGGCCTCGCGTTCTTCCTCCAGGAATGACAGGCCATCGAAATACACGTCGCTTCATCTCCCCCAGCTGAGCAGGCGTTCCGGCCGGATCACGATGACCACGGGCGTGCCGCGCGAGGCGTTGTGGACGGCCGTCTCGTGCGGCGGCCGGCCGGGCTGGTAGCGGCGGACCTGCTCGGTCGTGATGCGAATGTACTCGGCCCTGGCGTCCGGACCATCGATGACGCGGGCCGCACCGGTCGCATAGATGCCCCGCTTCCGACGGATGTCGCCGTCGATCTCGATCCCGGCCGTCCGTTGTCGCCGAATGTGCCGGACCTTGGCGTCTTCTTCGTCGGCGCCGACCAGGAAGTCCGTGCCATCCCACCAGAACCAGGCCGGCACGACGTGCGGCCGGCCGTGCTTGTCGATCGTCGCGATCCGGGCGAGGTTCCCTTCCTCGAGAAACAGGACGAGGGCGTTCGAATCGGTCGCCCAGCCGGTGGTGTGCACGTTCGATTCGCCTCCGGATGGCCGAGGGACGGCGGTGGTGGGCGGCCGGTGAGTGGCGGTTGAGTCGGCGTTTGGCGGCCGGTGAGTGGCCGTCGAGCCGCCGCCCAAATAGTGCGCGGAATGGACGATCTTCGCCTCGGCGCAGTGTGCCGCGCGCTGCGCCGCCGGCTTGGCTGGCGCCAGGTGGATCTGGCCGAACGGGCAGGAGTGCACCAGACCACGATTTCGCGGATCGAACGCGGTGAGGTCGCGACTCTGGCTCTCGACACGGTCCGGGGCGTGTTCGCGGCTCTCGGAGCTCGGTTCGAGGGAAGCGTTCAATGGCGCGGTGGCGAGATTGACCGACTCACGGACCGGGTCCACAGCGAGCTCGTCGACAC
This sequence comes from uncultured Chloroflexia bacterium, assembly GCA_963716375.1. Classification (GTDB taxonomy): domain Bacteria; phylum Chloroflexota; class Limnocylindria; order Limnocylindrales; family CSP1-4; genus VGPE01. The sequence goes on from OY970306.1 coordinate 2,032,706, forward strand.
AACCGCCGAGGTCTACCGGCGCCGCGGCTGGCAGGTGTTTCCCGAAGTGACATTCCAGCGGTACGGAGACCGCGGCTCGATCGATCTGCTCGCTGCCCTGCCATCGCGGCGCGCGGTCGTGATCAACGAGATGAAATCCGACATCTACTCCGAGGAGGAGACGCATCGCCGGCTCGACGTCAAGGTCCGCTTGGCCCCATCGATCGTCGAGGAGCGCCTGGGCTGGCGGCCGACGGCCGTCGCGCGGGTCCTGATCGTGCCCGAGAACATGGCCATCCGGCGGAAGATCGAGCGGCACCGAGCCGTCTTTGAGGCAGCCTATCCGGCCCGGGCACACGACCTGTTTCGATGGCTCCGCGATCCAGTCGGTCCTATCTCTGCCATCTGGTTCCTCTCGCGCATGCGCCCCGGAGTTGCTCGACGAGTTCGACCAGGTCGGACGAGGGTGTCGGGCGCACGCTCACGCACGGCCTCGCCCCCGATCGAGACAGATAGGCGCCCGGAAGCCATCGACCATGCCACCCATGCTTGAACGAGGGGGCGCGGCCGGGTTCGCGGGTTACGAGGCTGCCCGTGCTTGAACGAGGGGCTCGGCCGGGTTCGCGGGGTATCAGGCTGCCCGTGCTTGAACGGGGGGTGCGGAGGGGTTCGCGGGCTGCGAGCCTCCGGCTGCTTGAACGAGGGGACGCGAGGCGGCGCTGGAGACGCGACGCGGACGCGACCCGGCCGCAGCCTCAGACCGCGACCGGCTCCCGGTACTCCCCGAACACTTCGCGCAGGACGCCGCATTGCTCCCCGAGCGTGGCGTAGGCCTCGGCGCAGCGGAGGAAGTGGGGCATCAGGTTCGTCTCGCTCGTGCCGGGCCGGCGGGCAGCATCCCGCAACCCCGCGAGTGCCGACTCGACGGCCGTGGCATCGCGCTCTCGTCGCGTTCGCTCCAGGCGGGCCAGCTGGCGGCGCAGCGATTCACCGGACACCGAAAGCAGGGGGATCGCCAGTTCCTCGTTCGGATCGACGTAGCCGTTCACGCCGACGATCACCCGCTCCCCGAGATCGACCTCGCGCTGGAACCGATACGCCGCGTCGGCGATCTCGTGCTGCGGGTAGCCCTGGTTGATGGCCGCGACCATGCCGCCCCGCCGGTCGATCTCGTCGAGGTAGCGCCAGACGGCGCGCTCGGTCTCGTTCGTCAGCGACTCCACGAACCACGAGCCACCGAGCGGATCCACGGTCGAGGCGACGCCAGTCTCCTCGGCGATCACCTGCTGCTGGCGCAGGGCAAGCAGCGCGGCCTCTGCCGACGGTACGGCCCACGCCTCGTCATAGGCGTCGGTGTGCAGCGACTGCGTGCCGCCCAGCACCGCGGCCAGCGCCTGGATTGCCACCCGCGTCAGGTTGTTCAGCGGCTGCTGGGCCGTCAGCGATACCCCGGCCGTCTGGGTGTGGAAGCGCATCCAGGTCGATCGCTCGTTCTCGGCGCGATAGCGCTCCGTCATCAGCTTGAACCAGATCCGCCGCGCCGCCCGGAACTTGGCGATCTCCTCGAAGAAATCCGAATGCGAGTTGAAGAAGAACGACAGCCGCGGCGCGAACTCGTCGATCCGCAGACCACGGGCGAGAGCCGCTTCGACATAGGCCATCCCGTCGGCGATCGTGAACGCGAGCTCCTGGACGGCGGTCGAGCCGGCCTCGCGGATGTGGTAGCCACTGATCGAGACGGTGTTCCAGTGCGGCAGCTCCTTCGTCCCGAATTCGATCGTATCGGTCACGAGGCGCATCGACGGTTCCGGCGGGAACAGGAATTCCTTCTGGGCCACGAACTCCTTCAGGATGTCGTTCTGGGTCGTGCCCTCGAGCACGCCGCGCGGGACCCCCCGCTTCTCCGCCGCCGCGATGTACATGGCCCAGATCGGCGCGGCCGGGGAATTGATGGTCATCGAGGTGCTGACGCGGTCGAGCGGCAGGCCGTCGAGCAGGACCTCCATGTCGGCGAGCGACGACACGGCGACGCCGCAGGTCCCGAACTCGCCTTCCGCCTCGGGATCGTCGGTGTCGTAGCCATACAGGGTCGGCATGTCATAGGCGATCGAGAGGCCGGTCTGGCCGGCCGCGAGCAGCTGGCGGAACCGGGCGTTCGTGTCCTCGGCCGCGCCGAAGCCCGCGAACATCCGCATCGTCCAGAGGCGGCCCCGATAGCCCGTCGGGTGAATGCCCCGGGTGAAGGGCGGATCACCCGGCAGACCGACGTCGCGGGCCGGATCGAACGAATCCCAGCGGCCACGGGCGAGCGGATCGCCGTGATGATCGACCGCGGTCGGACCGCCGGCGCCACCGGTCCCGCCGGTCCCGTCCGCAGGCGTCTGCCGCCACTGCCAGGGCCCGTAGAGCCGCTCGACGTCCACGTCGCTGATCGTCGTGAAGCGATCGCGTCGCTCGGCTGCGCGGGCCAGGGCCGGCGCGAGGCGCTCCCGCTCCCAGCGATCGCGGCGGTCGTCCCAGTCGGTCATCGGGCGACTCTAGCACGCACGGATTCGGCCGCCGGACGACCACCCCGGAGGGTCAGGGAAAGGCCGCGAGCCCGTCCGCGATCCGCTGCTCGGTCGTCCCGGAGGCAATCAGGGCGTTGACCATGTCGGGCGTCGTCGACGGCCAGACGATCACGGCCTGCTGGACCTCGCCGTTGAGGAGGTCGAGGCGGTAGGCATCGCGCCCGGCGATCTGCAGCCGCGTCGGGACGAAGTTCTGCGTGTCCTTGGCAGCCCGTGCGCTTGCTTCGAACCATTCGCCGAGCCAGGCGGCCTGGAGTCCCGGCGCCGTGAACACGGCGAGCGTGATGCCCTGGGTCGCCGAATCGGTCCAGACACCGCCGGCGAACATCACCTGTCTCACGCCGTGCCCGGCAAGCGTGCCGAGATTCGCGGTCGAGCAATTGCGCCCGGAGTCGAGCTGGTTGGGCGCCCGGCCGTCGAGGGTCTTCGGGATGACGGCCTCGAGGTTCGGGTAGGCGCCGGGGACGCGACCGTCAACGACGCACGGTCCAGAGGCGCTGAACGTTGCGGCGGGAGCCGATGAACACGCTCCGCCCAGGAGCCCGAACAACAGGACGAGTCCGACGAACCGGGCGCGGCGGAGCCGGGCCGAGGGAGCCTGGGAGGTCATGCCGAAAGGGTACGATGCAATGCCGGAGGAGGCTCGCGACGTGGCATTGACCAACCCCATGGATCAGCCCTGGCGCCTGCGAACGGCCGATGCGATGCCGCCGACCGCGGATCTCGTCATCGTCGGTGGCGGAATTGTCGGCTGCGCGACGGCCTTCTTCGCAACGGCGGCGGGGCTGCGGACGGTCGTCATCGACGCCCGGCCGCGGCTGGCGACTCTCACGACACCGGCCTCCACGGGCGCCTTTCGGCTCCAGTTCGACAATGCCGAGGAGATCGCGCTCGTGCGCGAGGCGGTCGAGACGTTCGGGGCGTTCGCCGAGCGGACCGGCCTGCCGGGCTTCGATCTCGGGCTTCGCCGGAACGGCTACCTCTTCTGCGCGCGCACCGAGGACAGCCTGGGCCGAGAGCGCCGGATGGTCGCGACCCAGGCCTCGGCCGGGGTCACCGACGTCGAGCTCCTGACCGGCGACGAGGCCCGAGCCCGCTTCCCCTATCTCTCGCCCAACGTCCTCGGGGCACGGTTCCGGGCGGGCGATGGCTTCCTCGATCCGGTGCGACTGGCACTCGGCTATGCGTTCGCGGCCTCGGGCGGGATGGGCGTCGAGCGGCCGGCTGGCACCGCGACCGCGACCTTCTGTCTCGGGACCCGGGTCACGGGTCTCCGGACGGCCGGCGATCGGCTGCTCGCGGTGGAGACGCCGCACGCGTCGATCAGTGCCCCGAACGTCGTGCTCGCCACGGGGCCGTTCCTCGGCGCCGTGGCCGCCCTGGCCGGCGTCGCGATCGACATCCGGCCGACGAGACGGCAGAAGCTGGTCCTGCCGGAGGTCGCCGAGGTGCCGCAGGACGCCCCGATGACGATCGACGAGGAGACCGCGGCCCACTGGCGGCCAGCGCTGCGCGGCGCGTTCTGCCTGTTCACGGACCCATCGGTCGAGACGACGGAACCTGCCTGGAACGTCCCGACCGCGGCGGATTTCGCCTTTCGCCTGCTCGACCCCACGTCACCGACGGCCATCGCGGCGGTCACGCCGTTCTGGCGGAACGTCTGGGAGCGCGGCCCGTCGTGGTTCCTCCAGGCCGGCCAGTACGAATACACGGCCGACCGGCGCCCGTTCATCGGCTCCACCCCGATCCGCGGCTTGTCCGTGAATGGCGGCTACAGTGGCCACGGGATCATGGGCTCGACCGGCGGCAGCCGCCTGCTCGTCGACCTCCTGACGGGGAGCCAGACGGGCCCCGACTGGGGCATCCAACCGGCCGGCCCGGAATCGAACCCGTTCCGCCTCGACCGCCAGATGCCCGATCGCGAGTTCGACATCCTGTAGGACCGGGCCCGCGGAGTCTCGTCAGACGCGGGGCGCCCCCGGCCGAGGCGCGCGCTGGCGGCGGACGATACCCCGGGCGTCGAGATCGTCGCGGATGACCCGGGCGGCCGCCACGAGCTCGGGGTCGCGCGTGATCGTGCCCGAGATCCAGTCGATGTAGGACGGCTCGAAGGCCGCAATCTGGCCAAGCGTGTGGCCGCGGAACTTCCCGAATTCGACCGGCTGGGCGAGCGCCTCGGCCATGCTCGGGGGCGGCGGACGCTGGAAGCCGCGGACCTGGCCGCGGCGCAGCGGACCGGTCGGGTCGGACGCCCGGAGCGGTTCACGCGCCTGGCGGTCCTGCCGCAGCGGCGGCTGGCCGGCGAGACCGTAGGCCCGACCGTTGCTGCGGCCGATCGTCTGGTTCCGTGGCGTGAACGTGTCGGACGTGTCGAGTCGCGCAGTGACCGGCCGGCCGGGTCGAGGCCTGGGCGGGCCGCTGCGAGTGGCGCCATCCGCCGGGGCGCCGTCGGGCCGTGCGCCGTTGGCGCTCGAAGCGCCGTCGGGCCCGGATCGCTCGCCGGCCGCTCCGGACCTGCCGGCCCGCCGCCGATCCGGATCGCGCAGCTCCTCGTAGGCGGCGTTGATCTCCGCCATCCGCCGCGTGGCGAGGCGCGCCGCCGCAGCATCGTTGCCGATGACGTCGGGATGGTGCTTTCGCGCGAGGCGCCGCCAGGCTGCCTTGACCTGCGCCGCGCTGGCATCCGGCTCGACACCCAGCACGTCGTACGGGTCACGTTTCGCCACGCTGCCATTCTATCGACCGCCGGTGAGCGACCATCGGCCGGCGGTGGGCATCGACCTCTTCCCGTTGAGCCGGATCGACCTGCGCCGCCGACGTGGTCTCAACCGGTGCCGATCACCCGAACCAGCAGGGCGAATCCATCGTCCGTACCCACCCAGCGCCGGCGCAGCTCCTCGACTCCGAGGCGTCTTCGGAGATAGCGCAGGGCGACGATCGCGACCACGACGTCGTCGAGCGGGCCGAGCACGGGGATGAATTCCGGGATGAGGTCGATCGGGCTGACGATCCAGAGGAGCAGCCCGACCAGGACGGCGCGAACGTCCAGCGGCACCGACCCATCACCGATCACCGAGCGGAGCAGCCGCAGCACGTCCGGGATGAGCTGCCAGAGCTCACGCGCCGAGACATTCCGCGGCCGGAACGCCCAGAAGACGAGGATCAGGAGGACCCAGACAGCCACGAGGCCGAGAACGATGGCGACGATCGGGGCGAGATCCACCGATCGACGGTGCCACAGGCCGGGCGATCGCGCGAGCAGACCCCGGGGTCCGTCGCCGAGCCCGCAACGGCCAGTCTGTGCCCCGCGGCGCGGCGACCGAGCGCGGCACGTCGGTGCACCGGCGCAGCCGGCGGCCCCGCGGGCGCAGCCGGCGGGCCCCCGCGAGCCGGCCATTTGACATCCGCCCCACGCGGGCGTCTCCTGTGGCCATGCCCCGATTACGGCGCGCCGGTCTCGCCACCGCCCTGGCCGTTGCGCCGCTTGCGCTCGCCTACCGCTTCGCCGTCGTCTATCGGGCACGAGCGGGATTCCCGCGCCGGAGGCCACCCAGATTCACCCCGGCCGACCTCGGCCTGCCATTCGAATCGGTCGTCATCCCGGCAGATTCCGGCTCCTTGCCGGCGTGGTTCATCCCGGCCAACGGCGGCCGACCGGGCCCGGGGGTCGTCCTCGTCCACGGCTGGGAATCGGCCCGGGATCGGGCCCTGCCCTACGCGCAGTACCTGCACGCGGCAGGCTTCCACTGCCTGGTCTTCGACATCCGCGGCCATGGCGCGAACGTCGCCGAGACGCTGCCGATCTCGGGTGGCGAATTCGGTGCGGACGCGGCTGCGGCGGTCGACGTCATGCTGGCTCGCCCCGAGGTCACGACGGTCGCCGTCATGGGCCACTCAATGGGCGGCACCGGCGCGATCATTGCCGCGGCCGGCAATCCGCGGGTGGCAGCCCTGATCAGCACCTCGGCCCCGTCGGACGCCCATCGCCTCACGCGACAGACATTCCGCCTCGCGCACCTGCCCTTCCCCGACCCGATCGCCTACCCCCTCGCCTGGCTGACGGCCCGGGTCTACCTGCGGCCGCGACGCCACCGGATCGAGGACGTCAGTGCGCGGGACGTCATCGGCGGCTATGCCGGGCCGATCCTGCTGGTCCACGGGCGCGAGGACACTGTCGTGCCGCTGAGCCATCTGACCCGGCTTGCGTCGGCCGCGGGCAACGCGCGGCGGACCGGCGGATTCGCGCCACTGGAGGTCCTGGTCGTCCCGGAAGGGCGCCACAGCTGGCTGCACGAGGACGAGACGTACCGGCGCACGACCGCCCGATTCCTCGCCGAGTGGCTGGGTGGCCCGTACTCCCCGACCGACGCGGCGGACCGGGCCGCGGCAGTGGCGGCGCTCCGGCTGCCCGAGCAGGACGAGGCGTTCACGGCCGTCGCGGATGCGCCCGGCCGACTGCGGACGATCGCCGAGCTCTCGGGTGCGGCGCCGCTGTCCGCATCCGAGCCGCTCCTGGCAGGCGCCGGCGACCCGTAGATCCGCCCTGCCCATCCGGGCCGTCCCTCCAGCCCCGGGCCGGGGGCCGTGCTCGGGTCAGCCGTGGGTCACTGCCACTTGAAGTAGCGCGACGAGATCGCGAGGCACGCCACCAGCCAGATCGACAGCACCGCCACGCTCGTGGCGAGCGGCACGAAGGGCGAACCTCCGACCATGACCTGGCGCAGCGCGTCGCCGAGGTAGGTCAGCGGCAGCAGCGCGGCCACGGTCTGCAACCAGCTCGGCATCAGCTCGAGCGGGAAGAAGATGCCCGAGAGGAACATCAGCGGGAACTGGATGATGCTGGTGATCATGCTGGCCGACTCTTCCGTGGGCGCGAACGAGGCCACGACGTAGCCGAGGGCGATGAACGTCAGGGCGCCCAGGACGACGATGAAGGCGACCTCCAGCGGCGTTGCCGACGATCGAGACGCCGAAGAGCCGCGAACCCGACGCCGATGATCAGGACCGTCTGGACGACGGCGATCCCGAGCCGTGTCAGGACGTTGCTGCCGACGAGCGTCCAGCGCTTCAGCGGCGTGGCGTTGAGCCGCTTCAGGACGTGCTTCTCGCGGAGCTGGACGAGCGGGATCGCGCCGAACAAGCCGAGCTGCATGAGCGCCATGCCGAGGATCGAGGGCACGAAATAGGCCGCCGCGGTGATCGGCTGCGTCTGGATCGGCTGCGTCTCGACGGTCACGATCGGCGGCCGGCCACCCTGGTTCACGGCGCTGACGACGCCATTGACGATGCCGACGATGATCCCCGAGGTGGTGGACTGGCTCGGGTCGGTGTAGACGATCAGGGCCGGGGGAGAGCCGCTGGCTGCGCCCGCGGCCCCGCCGGTCTGGGCGGTGCCAACCGACTGGCCGTAGCCCTTCGGGACGACGATGACGCCCTTGATGTCGCCCGATCGCACGCGGGCGAGCTCGGCATCCTGGGAGCCCGGTTCGAGCGTGAAGGCGACGACCTTGGCGAACGCCTGGTTGAGCGCGGCCGACGCGGGTGTGCCATCGAGATCCACCCAGCCGACCTTGTAGTTCACGCTGCCGCCGCCCGAGAAGATCGTCCCGAACAGCAGGATGAAGACGAGCGGAAAGGCCAGCGTCCAGAACAGCGCCGAGCGATCCCGGACGAAGCTCTTGACGTTGGCGCGGGTGAGGACCCACAGGCTGGTCATTCGACGGTCCTAGTCGCGCAGCGCCCGACCGGTCAGGTCGAGGAAGACGTCTTCGAGGGTCGCCCGGCGGACCATCAGGTTGCCGGGTTCGATGCCGAGCGGCTCGGTAGCCGCAAGGAGCCCGCCGATCGTCGCGGGGACGTCCGGCGTGAACAACGAGACGACGCCGTCCTCGCGCAGGACGCGCGTGACGGCCGGCAGCGCCGCGAGCTGCGCCTCGCCGAGCTGGGGCACGTCGTCGAAGCGGACGCTCCGCTCCTTGAAGCGCCGCCCGACCAGCTCCTCGACCGTGCCCATCTCGAGGATCTGGCCGTGATCCATGATCGCCAGGCGATCGCAGAGCTCTTCCGCCTCGGGCATGTAGTGAGTCGTCAACAGGATCGTCTTGCCTCGCTCGCGGAGGCTGTGGACGAGATCCCAGAGCGCACGCCGGGCGGCCGGGTCGAGCCCGGTCGTCGGCTCGTCCAGGAAGATGACCTCCGGATCGTTGACGAGGGCGAGCGCGACCGAGAGTCGCTGGCGCTGGCCGCCCGAGAGGTTCTTCGTCTGGGCATCGCGCTTCTCGCCGAGGTCGAACTGGTCGACGAGCTGGGCGGTCGGGACGCTTCGCTTGTAGAAGCTGCGGAAGACGTCGATCAGCTCGACCACGGTGAGGTTGGGGTACAGCGCGGCGGTCTGGAGCTGGACGCCGATCCGCTGCTTGATCGCATCGGGCTGGCGGGCCGTATCGAGGCCGAGGACGCGCGCCGAACCGCCGTCTGCCGTGATGAGGCCTTCGAGGATCTCCACGGTCGTCGTCTTGCCCGCGCCGTTGGGGCCGAGCAGGCCGAAGACCTCGCCGGCGGAGACGTCGAAGCTGACGCCATCGAGCGCCCGGACCTTGCCGTAGCTCTTCTGCAGGTTGTCGACCGCGATGACGGGCTCGGCCGCGACGGCAGTCGTCACGGGGCGACGGATGGACGGAGCGACACGATGCCTCCCGGAACCGATGGCTGGAGAATCGCCTGGACGGACGCCGGGCGGCCACGATCATTCTGCCAGTGAAAGGCTCGACGGTCCGCCGCGGGCCCGGAGGGGACCGGCGACCTCTCGGGTCCCGGCGGCCCGGGTACTACTCCGAGGCGACACCCTCGGTCGCGGCGTCCTCGAAGATCGCATCGTCGGGGTCCGGGTCTTCGAGCGCCGGTCCTTCCAGGCCGGACTCTTCCAGGTCGAGCGCGGCCTCGCCGGTCGGTTCCTCGGGCGCGGGCGCCCCGCTGGCAAGGTAGGAGTTGATGGCTTCCTCGAGGCCGACGTCCCGACCGGCCCGCTCCGAGAGGAGCCACTTGTGCTCGAGGACGTCGCAGTAGGCCTGGATCGGGTCGCGCTCCGGACCGATGGCCGTGACGAGGCGGGCCAGGACGCGCCCGTAGACCTCGCGAGCCCAGCGCGCGGCGCCATCCTCGACGGATACCGGGCGTCGTTCGTACCACTCCAGCCAGGCGCGGTACTCGCGAACGTCATTGAGCAGCAGCTGCGCCTGGCCTTCCAGCGCGACGATCCCCGTCAGCCGTTCCAGCTCCCGGACGTGGAATCGCCGCGTCGTGACGGCGACGCGCATCCGGACGCGGCCTTCGTCGGCCCCGGGCGCCAGCTCGATCTCGTCGACCGTGAAGCCGAGCTCGTTGAGGCGGCGGATCCGCGCCTGGACGGCGAACCGGTCGCCGGGCGACAGGATGGGCTCGGCCGTCAGCTCGGTCCACAGTTCGAGGTACTGCTGGCGGACCGATTCGGCTGCCCGGATGGCCGAATCAAGCTCATCGGGCCGGCCCTGCATCAGGGCGAGGTCGGCCAGGCCGAACGCGACGTTCTCGACGAGGACCTCGAGGTCGTAGGTCCGCTGGCCCGTGGAGAGCTCGGCATGGACCTCGCTCGTCTCGGCATCCACGAGATAGGCCTGGATCCGGTCGCCGTCGCGCCGGAACAGCGTGTTGGCGAGCGAGCAATCACCCCAGAAGATCCCGCTCCGATGCAGGTCGACGAGCAGGAACGCCATCGCGTCGAGCAGCCGATCGCGATACGGCCCGGGCCCGGGCGGCAGGCGCATGAGCAGTCGCCGGTACTGGAGCGAATGCGCGAGGTACTCGGTCACCAGGATCGCCGTGTCCCGTTCGGGCAATTCGGCGATGCCGACCGCCTTGACCGCCGGCAGGCTCCGCAGTTCCAGCTGGCGCAGGACGTCGTATTCCCTGCGGGCGAGATCGAGGGACAGCTCCTTCAGGGCGTACGTGATGTGGTCGCGCGCCAGGAAGCGAACGAGATGCCGGGACGGGCCGATGGGAATCTCGCGGAATCCGACCCTCGCGGCCGGCCACGCCTCCAGCGGCCGGGTCCACGGCAATTCGAGCAGGTGCTCGGACGGCGCCCGCAGCCGCAGGTACGGGAACGCGCTGCCAGGGTCGCCAGGTGCCGCCTCGGCCATGCGGCCACCGTACCGCGCCGTCGGGGCCGGCGCCAGTCGGACGTCGCACCTGCCGGTCGGGGGCGGGGCGGCCGGTAGACTGCGGCGGTGAACCCTTGTGCCGAAATCCTGGCTGGTCGGTCGTGTCGCACCGGTCGGTCCTGTCGCACCGGACTGGTGCGTGGCGCCGGCGGGTCGTTCGCTGACCCGCGCCGCGGTCATCGTCAATTCGGCGTCGCGCAACGGGACTGCCCGGGCCGTGCTCCCGGTGTTGCGCGTCCTGCGGACCGCCGGCTGGCGGTTCGAGGTCGCGACGGCTGCCGATCCGACGACGATCCGGCGATTTGCCGCGGAGGCCGTCGACCAGGGCCCGGACGTGGTCGTTGCCATCGGCGGTGACGGGACCGTCACGACCGTGGCCGGGCCGCTGATCGGCACCGGCATCGCCCTCGGGATCATCCCCGCCGGGACGGGCAATCTCCTGGCGGGCAATCTCGGGATCGGCGGGCACCTCGAGGCTGCGACCCGGACCCTCGTCTCGGGCCGCCCACGCCCGATCGATCTCGGCAGCGTCGAGCGGGGCGGCACGGCCCGCCACTTCGCGATCGCCTGCGGCGTCGGCTTCGACGCCGAGGTCATCCGCGAGACTCATCCCGAACGCAAGCAGCGCTGGGGCAAGCTCGCCTATTTCACGACTGCCGTGGCCCTCCTGCCGCGACTCTCGAACGCGCCCTACAGCGTGACCATCGATGGCCAGGCTCGCGAATTCGAGGCCGCCGAGGTGCTTGTCGCCAATGTCGGCTCGATGGTCCGCGGCCTGCGGCCGAGACTCGCCATTCGCCCCGACGACGGGCTCCTCGACGTCACGGTCGTCGCGGCGAACGGGCCGCTGATGGGGCTGCTGGCGATCGTCGAGGCGTTCAGCCAGGCGGAGCACGGCCGCCATCCCGGTGGTCGCGTGTTCCGGGCCAGAGGACGGCGGATCCGAATCGAGGCGCAGGCCCCGGCGCCCGTGGAGCTCGATGGCGACGCGGAAGGCACGACGCCGATCGAGATCGAGGTGCTCAACCGGGCGATTTCGGTGATCGTGCCGCGTCGCTGACGGTTCAGGCGGGCTGGGCGGATCGGCCCGGACGTTCCGCTTCGGCCTCCTCGGCGGACTCGGCGGCCCTCCGTTCGGCCCGCCGAACCTCCCGGGTGAGCAGCGATCGCAGCACGACGTAGGCGAGCAGGTCGAAGCCGAGGCCACTCAGGCCGGCCAGTTGCGAGTTGTAGAACGCGAAGACCTGCGTGACGAGGATCCAGACGAGAATGCCCCGGATGAACCAGCGATAGCCGGCGATCCGCGATGTCGGGAAGCGGACGATCCCGATCAGGACGAACACGGCCCCCACCACCGATGAGACGGTTTCCGCGATCCGGGCGGCATCGTTCGTCCCGCTCGTGTCGCCGGACGCCAGGCCGACGATGACCGATGAGGCGACCGTGGCCATGGCGTAGATCGCGACGACGAGCAACAGCGCCCGCTCGAACCACGAGTTGCTGACGAGTCGCTCGAGGTCATAGGCGACGATGCGGCGGGTCCGCGCGAGCGTTGTCCGCTCGGGATCGGATTCGAGGCTCTTGACGTAGTCGCGGACGTGCTGGGTCAGCGGATTGTGGGGATCCGCCTTCTTCAGGAGGCCGAGGATCTGCAGGCGGACGCCCGGACTGATCGAACCGTCGACGCCCTCTTCGGAGAGGTGGATCGCATTGGCAAGCGCCTCGCGCGGCGAGAGGGTCGGGCCGGACAGCACCACCCGGACGATCAGGAAGAGGCCGATGAAGATGACGTAGATCAGGGCGATCGCCGGCCGGAAGAAGTAGTCGTTGTCCGCGGTCAGGAACTTGCCGACCTCGTCGATGAAGACCCCGAAGCCGAGGCCCCCGATCACGGCCGCGGCCCGGTGCACCGGTCGATCGAGGAACGTCAGCATGAGGATCATGGCGACGAGCATGAACACGCCGCCCCACAGCAGGTGGGCGATGTGCAGGCCGCCACCGCCGATCTTCGGGTAGCCCGTCAACTCCAGGAAGGCGCGAATCGCGAGGACCGACGACACGGCGGCCACGAGGAAGAACTCGAGGTGGAGCCCAGCCTCGCTGCGCCGCGTCCAGACGGGTCGCCGCATGAATGGCACGCGTCGAGCGTACGCCACCGGCGCCGCGGGCCGTTACGCCTGCCGCGACCCGCCAAGGCGTTTGCGCAGGTAGGCCGTCACGGACGCGTCATAGCCGAGGGATTCGTAGAGGCGGCGGGCGTCGGGGCGATGGTGGCCCGCGGTGAGCTCGCTGAACGCGGCGCCCGCGTCCGCGCCGAAGCGCTCGGCGTCGAGAAGCAGCAGCCGGCCGACGCCGCGATCGCGAACCCCGGGATCGACGACGAGCGCCAGGACCCGGACGAACCGATCGTCGTGCTCGAACCGCGGAACGACGTGGACCGCCACGAACCCGAGCACCTCGCCCCCCGAGTCCGCCACGATCACGGCCGCGTCCGGGCCGGCGAACCGCTGCAGGCGCGCGACGATGTCGCTCGTTCCGGCGGGATAGCCCTCGTCCGTGAACAGGGCCGCAATCCGCTCGGCATCGGCCGCGGTCGCGCGGCGGGAGGCGAATCGAGAGGTCGTCGGTCATGGCCGGATCGTAGCCGTTCCGGAGGTGGCCGCGTCCGCCTCGACGAGCAGGAGGTGCGGACCCCATGCCTCGCCGCCGGCGACGAGGACCGCTGGACCGAATGGGCCGTCGCCCGGGCTGCTGAAGCGGATGCCGCTGCCGCTCAGCGCGGCCAGGTGCGCCGCCAGGCCCGACCCCCCGCTGCCGGGACTGCTGCCGGGACCGCCGGGGGTGGCGCCGGACATGCCGGGACCGCCGGCCCGACCGAAGCCGACATAGATCGCCGCCGGACCCTCGCCGCCGCGCACCAGTGACGCGGCGATTCGGCCCTCCGTGTTCGGCTCGAGGAGCACGATCCAAGGCGTCCCGGCGGCGAGGGCCGTTCGGGCGCCGAGGAGTTCGTCCTCCGCAGCCGGAGCGGGCCGCGGTTCGATGAGCGAAGCCGCCCGGTCGAGGTCCACGGTCGCCCAGCCGATTCCGAGGAGGCGGGGCGGGCTGGTGGTACCGGCCTCGAACGTGGCCGATCCGATCTCCGCCACCTCCCGTGGCCGCTGCGGGGTCGCCGGCCGTCGCCATGACGAGGCGCTCGTCGGTTGCCCGGCCCTTGCTGCCCGGCGGAGGCACCGCGAATTCAATCAGCCCGCCCGCGAGCTCGATCAGGAATCCCGAGCCCGCTACTCCGGGCCGCGTCGGCACCCCGAGGGCACGGGCGATCCGCTCGGCCGTCCTCGCCGGGTCCGGACTCAACCACCGGATCGAGAGCGGCAGGGTGGTCAGGTCCATGCCTCAGGCGAGCAGGTACTCGGCCGCCGGGCCGCCCAGCTGGCCGAAGCCCGCCCGACGGTACATCGATTGCGCCGGCGCATTGGCGACCTCGACGGCGAGGTGGATCACATCGGCCGGGGCAATCGCCCGGGCGTCAGCGACCATCGCCCGGGTCAGGGCGCTGGCGAATCCCCGGCCGCGCCACGCCGGGCGCGTTCCGATCGAGGACAGGTAGGTCGCGCCGCCGGCCGTGAAGCGGCGGCCACCCGCGACCGGCTCGTCGCCCGAGAAGACGACATAGACGTCGCCCCGCTCGTCCGGATCGAGCTCCCGAGCGAGATGCATCGACCCGTAATCCTCCACCCCGAACGCCTCGAGCAGCACCGTCGCGGCCTGCTCCAGGAGAGCCCAGCGCTCGGTTCCGGATCGTGTCGCGACTCGCGCGACTCGGGTCCCTGGCTCGATTCCTCCGCCTGACGAGCCGAGTGGCGATCCCCGTTGGCCGAGATGGATCATCCAGTACACGGCCCCAACCTCGAGGAAGCCCTCGTGCCGGAGTCGATCGGCGAGATCGAGCGGCACCGCCGCGCCGGGCCCCAGCCAGAAGTGCGGCCGCCGGTCCAGCGTGGCGAACAGCGCCAGGAGATCGCCGAGCCGACGATCGAACTCGGCAGGCGGCTCCGGCAGCCGCAGCGCCGACAGCCGATTCAGGAACGCCGCGGAATCGGCCGGATCGTGGAGCAGCACCGAATCGCCGTAGTCCACGACCCGCCGCCCAGCCTGTGCGTGCGCCTGGGCCTCATGGAGCTCGAGCGCGCGCAGTGCGGTCGCATCGAGGCCGTACCACGGAGGTTCCTGCGACAGCTCGGGCATCGTGATTGGCGGTCTCCTGCGTCGGGCCGGGCCGTGAGCGCCGCCCGGCGCCCGTCCCGCCTCGACCGCGATCGTGCGACTCGTGAAACCAACGCGGTCGCGGGCAGCGTATCGTGCTGGGACGAACCGTTGATCAGCATTGACGGGCTGCCCATGCCCGCCCAGCCGAGGAGCCCACCATGCGACTTGCCCAACTCTCCATCCTGACGATCGCCGCTGCCCTGGCAGTCGGCGCGTGCTCGAGCTCGGCCAGCCCGGCCGCGCCGTCGGTCGCCGCGCCCTCCATCGTCGTGCCCTCCATCGCGGTTCCCTCGATCGCCGTCCCGTCCGAGACTGCCGTGGCGATCACGGGCTTCGCCTTCGTGGCTCCGACGATCACCGTCAAGGTCGGGACGAAGGTGACGTGGACCAACACGGACCCGACGGCCCACACGGTCACGTTCGACGACGCCTCGATCACCGGCAGCGGCAACCTCCCGACGGGCGTCACGTTCGACAACACGTTCACCGCGGCCGGGACGTTCACGTACCACTGCAAGATCCACCCCACGATGACCGGCACGGTGACCGTCTCCTAGACGGGCCGGCGGCGCGCGCCGCGACTTCCGGCGGCGCGCGCCACGCACAGGGGCGGTCGCGGAGTCTCGCTCCTGGCGGCAGGCCGATTCGGTGCATCCGGATGACCGCCTGACGCGGAAACCGTGAACCTGCAACTGAACCGGCAGGCTTCCTGTTCTGGGAGACGATGGACGAATCACTGAACAGCCGCCTCGCCGAAGACCTCGACGGCACGTTCGAGGAGCTCGTGCGCGAACACCAGGACCGGCTCTTCAGCCTGGCCCTGCGCTACACGGGCAGTCCCAGCGACGCGGAGGAGCTGGCGCAGGACGCCTTCGTCCGCGCCTACCGCGCACTTCGCGGCTATGAGGCCGCCCGAGTCCGCGAGCTCAATGTTCGCGGCTGGTTGACCACCATCGTGCTCAACCTGTGCCGCAACCACCGGGCCGGCCCGTCGCACCAGTGGTGACGCTGGATCCGCTGGTCGAATTCCAGGCCGCGGGTTCCGACTCGCCAGAGGCAACGCTGGAACGCCACGAGGCTGCCCGGCACTGGGCCGATCTCGTCGCCGAGCTGCCACCGCGCTACCGGGCGGCCGTCCTGCTGCGTCACCTCGACGGAGCCTCGTACCCGGAAATGGCCGCGCTCCTCGGGCGGCCCGAGGGGACGGTCAAGGCGCAGGTCCACCGCGGGATCGAACTGCTGCGGGCCGCCTATCACGCCGCCGAACGGGCCGAACCTGCCAGGCGGACCCCCCCGGCTGCGATGACATCGGCCTTCTCGCCGGCCGGCGCCGGCCGAAGCTTCAGCCACCCAGCCCCGCCCGACCGGCTGCCAAGCCTCGTCGGCACGCCCCCTGCCAGGGAGACCGTCTCGTGACCACTGCATCGTCAACCCATCGCACCTCGCAGAGCGACAACCTCGCGGCCGAGACGATCGAACGTGCCATTGCCGCACTGGCCGTGCCGGCACCCGCAACCCTGCTGCCCGGGACGCTCGTGGCAACCGGGCTGGCCGACGGCTACGTCGAGCTCGAGGCTCCCGTCGGCCCGACCTATGTCGCCTTCAACCCGCTCGGCATCTCGGCGCTGTCGCTGGCCGGCGATCCGGCGGCCTTCGAAGCGTGGTTCGGACGCGAGATCGGCCGGCGGCTCATCCGGGTCGACGCCATGCCGCCTCATCTGGCCGCAGCGGTCGAACGGCGCCTGGGGGGCGATCGCAGCGTCCGCCTGCCGTTCGACCTGCGCGGCCGCTCCGATTTCGAACGGTCAGTCCTCGAGAAGGCGCTCGAGATCCCGCGCGGCGAAGTCCGCCCGTACGGCTGGATCGCCTCGGAGATCGGCCGGCCGAAGGCCGTTCGGGCCGTCGGCACGGCGCTCGGGCACAACCCGATCCCGCTGCTCATCCCGTGCCACCGGGTCGTCCGCAGCGACGGCCTGATCGGCAACTACTCGCTGGGCGGGCCGCAGGTCAAGCGGACCGTGCTGGAGGAGGAGGGCCTGGACCTCGGGCGGCTCGAAGACCTGGCGCGCCGCGGCATCCGGCTGATCGGATCGGACACGACGCACGTCGTCTGCCATCCGAGTTGCCACTACGCCCGGCGGGTCATGACGCGGCACATCGTGCCCTTCGGGTCGCTCGGAGAGGCGGCGCGGGCCGGCTACCGGCCATGCCGCGTCTGCCGGCCCGTCAGCGTGGCCGCCTGACCGTGGCGGTCTCGACCAACTCGGTCACACCACCCGGCGCCGCGGCTGTCGGCATCGCCTCGACCGCCGCCCAGCCGGCCGCTGCCAGTGCCCTCGCGATCTGGACGGCGCTGATCGCGCTCTACCTGATCTGGGGCTCGACCTATCTCGGCATCCGGGTCGCCGTCGGCTCGATTCCGCCGTTCGTCATGGCCGGCGTCCGCTTCCTGATCGCGGGCGTCGTCATCTGGACCTGGGAGACCTGGCGGACAGGTTCGGTTCCGCGGCCGTCCGCCCGGGAGTGGCGCGATTCGGCGATCGTCGGCGGCGGGCTGCTCGCGGGCGGCATGGGCCTCGTGGCCTGGGGCGAGCAGACCGTCACGTCCGGTTTCGCGGCCCTGCTCGTCGCGGCGATGCCCGTCTGGCTGGCGGTCTTCGGCTGGCTCATCTTCCGCGAGCGCCTGCCGCGCCTCGTCGTGACGGGCATCGTCATCGGCATCGCCGGCGTGGCACTCCTCGTCTGGCCGACGGCCGGAGTCAGCCTCGACTCGGCCGGCCTCATCGCGCTCCTCCTCTCGCCGATGTTCTGGGCGCTGGGCTCGCTGTACTCGACGCACCGGGCGAAGCTGCCCGCGCGACCGCTCGTCGCGACGGCCGCCCAGATGTTCGCGGGCGGTGGAATCCTCCTGGTCGTGGCGACCATCTCGGGCGAGTTCAACGGCTTCTCGGTCAGCCAGGTCACCAGCGATTCGCTGGCCGCCCTGATCTACCTCGTGCTGATCGGCAGCCTCGTCGGCTTCACGTGCTACGTCTGGCTGCTGCGGGTGGCGCCGCTCTCGATGATCTCGACGTACGCCTACGTCAACCCCGTCGTGGCGTTCGTGCTCGGGGCGATCATCCTGGCCGAGCCGATCACCCTGCGGACCGTCATCGCGAGCGCCGTGATCGTCGTCGCGGTCGCCCTGATCGTCACCGGTCGGGGCGCGGCCGCCCGCGGTTCGGTCCGTCCCGCCGGCGACGCGCCAGCACCGCCAATCCCGCCAGCAGAGTGCCAGTGACGGCCGACAGGCCGATTCCGAAGGCCACGGCCGCCGAGTTGCCGCGCATCGTCCCGCCGACGATATGGACGAGGCCGAACAGGAACGCGCCCGCGAGCGCGATCGCCACGATCGCCCCGGCGATGAACCACGCGCCCGGGCGACCCCGCGGCACGCCGAGCGATCGCATCCCGCGCTCGATCACGAGGCCTCGAAGCCCTGGGCCGGCCACGGCTCGCAGCGCAGCGGCCGATCCTCGCGATAGCCGAGCGCGTAGTCGGCCTGGATCAGGGTGTGCAGCTGGCTCGTGCCCTCGTAGATGACGGCTGCCTTGGCGTTGCGCAGGTAGCGCTCGACCGGGAATTCGTTCGAGTAGCCGTTCGCGCCGTGGATCTGGATCGCATCGAGCGCAGCCTGGACGGCGTGATCCGTGGCGTGCCACTTGGCGAGGCTCGTCTCGCGCGTGTTCCGTCGCCCGTGGTTCTTCAGCCAGCCGGCCCGCCAGACGAGCAGGCGGCCCATCTCGGTGCCGCGGGCCATCGTCGCGATCATCTGCTTGACGAGCTGGTGCCGGCCGATCTCCTGGCCGAACGTCTCGCGCTCATGGGCGTAACGGACCGACGCGTCGAGGCACGCCTGGGCGAGGCCGACGGCCCCGGCGGCCACCGTGTAGCGGCCCTGGTCGATCGCGCTCATCGCGATCAGGAAGCCCTCGCCCTCCTCGCCGATCCGGTGCTCGGCCGGGACCTCGACGTTGTCGAGGTTGATCAGGCCGGTGTTGCCGGCCCGGATCCCGAGCTTGCCGTGGAGCGTGCCGGTCGTCAGGCCGGGCATCCCGCGCTCCAGCAGGAACGCCGTGATGCCGCGGTGGCCGAGCGACCGATCGACCGAGGCGAAGACCAGGAAATGGTCGGCCAGATCAGCCAGGCTGATCCAGATCTTCTGGCCGTTCAGGACGTAGCCATCCCGCTCGCGACGGGCCGTGGCCTGCAGATTGCCCGCGTCCGTGCCGACGCCCGGTTCCGTCAGCCCGAACGTGGCGATCTTCTGGCCCCGGGCCTGCGGCACCAGCCAGCGCTGCCGCTGCGCCTCCGTCCCCCACTGCAGCAGGGCCAGCGAATTCAGCCCGACGTGCACGCTCTGGATCACCCGGAACGCCGTGTCGCCGCGTTCCAACTCCTCGCACAGCAGCGCGAAGCTGATGTAGTCCGCGCCGGCGCCGCCGTAGCGCTCGGGAATCGGGGCGCCGAGGAAGCCGAGCTCGGCCATCTTCTCGAAGACTTCGCGGTGGACCTCGCCGCTCGCATCCCAGCCGCGGATGTGCGGCAGGATCTCGGCCTCGACGAAGGCCCGCGCCGTCTGCTGGACGAGGCGGTTCTCATCGGTCAGCGTGAAGTCGATCATCGCCTCGAGGGGATCTGGCGGCTCGATCTGGGGCGTCGAGCGGGTCGGCCCATTCTAGGCCCGCCGGTCTGCCCGGCCGGCGGCTCGACCGGCGATCGAAACGGGAGCCCCCGTATACTCGACTGAACACCCCGACCGTTCGGCTGTGGCCGCAGCGGTCCCGTCTCCTGTTGCGCGAGGAATCCCGATGGACGAAGTCGAGAGCCCGGTTGCCACCGCCGTATCGCATGAGACGGCCCGCCTGTCCCCGGTCCTCGGCCGCTATTTCGAGCGAAGCTGGAGCCACGGGGAAGGGCATCGCCTCTTTGACACGGCCGGCAAGTCGTACCTCGACTTCGCCAACGGCATTGCCGTCACGGCGCTTGGCCACCACCACCCGGCGGTGACCGCCGCGATCCATGCCCAGGTGGACCGCCTCATCGGCCCGACCGGCGCGATGGGCTACGCCGAGCCGGTGGCGGTCCTGGCCGACATGATCGCCCGCACCCTGCCGGATCCGATCGACACCGTCATGTTCCTGAACTCGGGCTCAGAGGCGGTCGAGGCGGCGCTCAAGGTGGCCCGGCGGACGACCGGGCGGCCGGCCTACATCGCCTTCCAGGGCGGCTTCCACGGCCGCACCTATGGCGCCGCCTCCGTCACGAGCTCCAGCCTCAACTACCGCCTGGGCTATGAGCCCCTGCTTCCGGGCGTCTACCTCACGCCGTTCCCGGCCGTCTACCGGGACTTCGCTGGCGACGAGGAACGGGCCGTCGAAGAGAGCATGGCGGCGCTCCGGCGGCTGACCTCGTTCGTCGTCCCGGCGACGAGCGTCGCGGCCGTTCTCATCGAACCCGTCCAGGGCGAGGGTGGCTACCAGGCCGCGCCGCCGGAGTTTCTCCGGCAGTTGCGGGCCTTCTGCGACGAGCACGGCATCCTGCTGATCGCCGATGAGGTCCAGAGCGGCTACGCTCGGACGGGCACGATGTGGGCGTTCGAGCAGGCCGACATCGTGCCGGACGTGGTCTGCATCGCCAAGGCGATCGCCAACGGGCTGCCGCTCTCGGCGATCGCGACCAGTCGCGACCTCCAGATCCGGTGGGGCCGCAGCGCGCACGGCTCGACATACGGCGGCAACCCGGTTTCGTGCGCGGCCGGCATTGCCGTCCTGCAGACGATCCAGCACGAGGGCCTCGTGGCCAACGCCGCGGCCCGCGGCGCCCAGCTGCTGGCCGGCCTCAAGCGCTTCCAGGCCGAGGACGACCGAATTGGCGACGTCCGCGGTCCCGGCCTGATGATCGGCGTCGAATTCGTGACGGATCAGGCGTCACGCACGCCCGACGGCCGCACGCCCGATGCGCTGCTCGCGCAATGCGCCGACGAAGGCCTGCTCGTCCTGAGTTGCGGGCCGCAGCACCAGGTGGTCCGCTGGATCCCGCCGATCGACGTCACCGAGGCGGAGATCGACGAGGCCCTCGCGACGTTCTGGTCAGCACTGGGCAAGGTCTAGCGGACACAGAACCGCCGCCCACGAAATGTGGGCGGCGCACGGCCGCGAGTCGAAGCGGCCCGGAAACCCGGATCGGGCGGGTTGGCGGCGCTGAGGCGCAGCGAGCGCCAGCCGAAGGTCAGGCCCGGATCAGCGGTTCTTCGTGAGGAACTGCATCACGTCTTCCATGCGGAAGCGGCGATCGCCGCGCTTGCAGACGCGATAGAAGGGCAGCTCGCCGCGATCGCCGAGCCGTTTGACCGTATTGACGTGGAGATGGAGCATCTCGGCCACTTCGGTCGCCGTGAGCATTGGGCCAAGCTCGTTGGCTGCCATCGATGCCATGAATTGCGCCTCGTTCACTTCAACAGCTTGCGAACCCTGACGGGGCACCCATCGGGGACATGTGTGGAGTGCGGCTCGCTGCTGGGCAGAGCGTAGTGGTCGGGGACCCCGCGGAACCAGCCGTACTTTGGTCTGACCGCCATGGGACGTGGGGCGGTGACGGGTGTCACCACCGGCCCCGGCGGAACCCCGGGTCCCATCCGAACGTCAGGGGGCCACGACCGGGCGAGCGTCGACGGGCGACCCGCGGACCGGTCGGGAGGTTGCCCTCATGGGTCGAACGTTCGGCCGGCGGACCGGGTTCCTGGCCCTCGCCGTTGTCGTCGCGCTGCTCCTCGCGGCCTGCTCCTCGAGCGCGGCGGTCCCCGATGCCGGCCGTGTCGCCGGCGGCGGAGCTCCCAATCCTCCGGGGTCGAACGGCAAGACCACGACCGTGGCCGGCGGCTCCAGTGGCGAAACGACCGACACCGCGGGCGTCCTCGTGCCGGACGGACCGCAGATCGTGCGGACCGGCAGCCTCGCCCTGGAAGTGAAGGACCTCGACGCCAGCCTGCTGAAGGCCCGGGCGGCGATCGTCGGCCTCGGCGGCTACCTCAGCGATTCGGCGCGGACGAGCCAGGGTGACTCGGCGATGGCGCTCATCACGTATCGGATCCCCGCCAGCCGCTGGGACGACGCGATCGATGCGCTCCACGGCCTGGCGACGAAGGTCGTCTCCGAGGACACGAAATCGGTCGAGGTGACCGGCCAGGTCGTGGACCTGACGGCCCGCATCGCGAACCTCCAGGCCACGGAGCGGGCGCTCCAGGCGATCATGGCCCAGGCCACGAAGATCAGCGACATCCTCGACGTCCAGAATCAGCTCTCGAGCGTCCAGGGCCAGATCGAAGAGCTGACGGCCCAGAAGGCGCACCTCTCCGACCAGGCGGCGATGGGCACCCTCGCGGTGACGTACAGCCTGCCGGTCGTGGCCACGACCCAGGCCACGAGTGGCTGGAACCTGGGCGCGGAGGTCGATCGCGCCGTGGCCCAGCTCGTCGAGGTCGCGCAGGCCGTGGCTGTCGCCGGGCTGTGGCTCGCCATCGTGGGGTTGCCGATCGCGATCGGCCTGCTGATCGTCATCGGCCTGGCCGGGCTGATCGTGCGCCGGACCGGCCTCCTCCGGCCGCGCGCGGTCGCCGAGACCACGCTGTCGGACGGCGCCGCGGGCTGATCGGACGTCCGGACCTCAGCGGCCGGTCACCGGAACGCCGGCATGACCTCGTTGGCGAAGAGCTCGAGATCGGTCGTCTCGGGGAAGTCCGGGAAGACCATCTGGAAGAGGTCGAACCCGACGTCGACGAGCTCGTGGAGGTGGTCGACGAGCTCGGCCGGGGTTCCGGCGAATGGCGGGAATTCGCGATCGAGCGCGGGCCCGGCCCGCGTGACCGCGGCGGCTTTCGAGCGGGCGAGGTACGCCGTGAACGTGTACGTCTTCCGGATCGAGTCCGGGTCGCGACCGACGTCGGCGCAATGGGCCCGCAGGACGGCCATCTTGTGACGGAGGACCGGGATCGATTTCGTCAGCTCGTTCCACCAGTCGGCATGCTCCGCCACGGCCCGCAGGAGGAATTGCTCACCGTCCCCGCCGATCATGATCGGGGGCAGCGGCATGGGCTTTGGCTCGCACCAGGCGTCGATCAGGTCGTAATACTCGCCGTGGTAGGTGGCCTGCGGCTCCGTCCACAGGGCACGAATGACCTCGATGCCCTCGACCATCTGGGCGATGCGGACGGGGGTCGCCGGGAAGTCGTAGCCGTAGGCGAGGTATTCCTCCCTGGTCCATCCCGCCCCGTAGCCCAGGATGAATCGGCCGTGGCTGAAGACCTGGAGGCTCGCGGCCATCTTCGCCAGGAGTGGCGGATGGCGATACGAGTTGGCCATCACGATCGTGCCGAGCAGCGGCCCGGGATAGCGCGCCGCCAGCCAGGAGAGCTGGGTCCAGCACTCCATCCGGAATCGGTCTTCCGTCATGAAATGATCCGAGACCCAGATCGAGGAGAAATGCTGGACCGCGATATCGAGGACGTGCTCGAGGTCGCGGACGAAGGTCGGCCCTTCAACGTGTTCGATCAGGCGGTTGCCGGTCGGCGGGTTGTAGCCGAATTCGACTCGCGGGGTGGTCGCCACGGCGCGAATTCAGCCGGCTGACTTGGGCTTGCGGCCACGGCGAGTTCGCCGATCCGGGGTCATGAGTCCGACGGCAAAGCCATTGCCATACTTGCGGACCACGATGTCCTTGCCGGATTCCGCGGCCACCTTGAGGAGACGCTGGCGGACCGTGAGGGCCTTCTCATTCGGTTCGAGAACCACTTCGAAGACCTGGTCGGGGCTGGTCAACTTGGCCATCATGTCGCGGAGGCGGGCATATTCCTTCTGTCGCGCCAATGCGGCCGGACTGACCTCTTTGGCCTTCGGCTTGGGCGCATCAAGAACGGATGCATCGTTGAGTGCTCTGATCTTCGACATCGTGACACCTCGCTCGGTGGCCGCCACGATCAGGTGACCGGGAGGAACGCTCAGTATATTCGCGATGTCACGCGATTCGGCAGGGAGATTCACGCCAATATGTCCGGTCCCGAACCGGTTGCTGAGGCAGGTCATTTCAGTGAACCCGCCCCACCGCGAACACAGCCGCCGAAATGGGATTGGGGCAGCCGATCCCCTCGTAATCCGGACGATTGGTCGAACCAGAGGTGCCTGATGCGCATCGCGATCGTTGGAGCCGGCGCCATCGGCTCATTTCTTGCCGATCGGATCGTGGCCGGCGCGGCAGGTGACGTGGATCTGGTCGCCATCGCGGACCTGCCGGAACGGGCCACATTCCTGGCCGAGCGGGCCGCCCAGCTTCACTGCCGCTGGTACGTCGAGCCGATGGCGGTCCTCGAGAGCCGGCCCGAGGTCGTCATCGAGGCCGTCTCGCCGGAGGTCGTGCAGGCGAATGCGCTGGCCTGGCTCGAAGGCGGCGCCGACGTGCTGGTCATGTCGGTCGGCGCGCTGGTCGACGTCGAACTGCTCGATCGACTGGCGGACGCAGCGAGTCGCCTCGGACGACAGGTCCTGGTCCCGTCGGGCGCCGTGGGCGGCCTCGACGTGCTCCGCGCGGCGCGTGTCGATGGACTCGACGAGGTCGAGCTGCGGACGACCAAGCCGCCCGGCGCCCTCCGTGGGGCCCCACACCTCGTGAAGCTCGGGATCGACGTGGATTCGATCGTCGAGCCGACCGTCGTCTTCGACGGGCTCGCCTCGGACGCGGTCGTGGCGTTTCCGGCGAATCTCAACGTCGTCGCGGCGCTGAGCCTGGCGGGCATCGGGCCGCTCCGGACGCGGGTCGTGCTCGTCGCGGATCCGGCGGCCACGCGCAACATCCACGAGGTGCGGGCTCGCGGCAGCTTCGGCGAGCTGTACCTGCGGCTCGAGAACCGGGCGAGCCCGGACAACCCGCGGACGAGCGTGCTCGCACCGTTGAGCGCGCTCGCGCTGCTCCGCCGCCGAGCCGCCGCGGTGCAGGTCGGCAGCTGAAGGCCACCCCGAAGAGCCACCCTCGCCAGACGGGAGGCTATCCGCCCACCGAGGTCCGAGGCGGAGCTCCGCGACGCCATCGGTCCGAGGTCTACGGGATCAGCAGTGCCGTCTGCAGGCGGCCGTACCAGTTCACGAAGGAGGCGCCGTTCGCACGAAGGATGTCCACGACGAGCGCGCGGAGCGTCGAATCGGGCGCCCGGACGGCGACGACCGTGCGACCGGCCTGGACCTCCTGCTCGTAACGCTCGAAATCGGGCGTGGCGTCCATGGCCATGAACTGGATCCAGCGATAGAGGCGACCGGAGATCCCGTTCCGGCGACCCCACGCATCGAGATCGCGGAGGCCCTCGTCCCCTTTGAGGAACCGGACGTGGTCCGGGCCGACGCGCGCCTTCGCGAGCTGATCGCGGACCGCCATTTCGTCCGCCCCGTCCGCCAGGACGGCCAGCAGCTGGTTCGTGGGATAGCCGATCACCGGCTCACGATACCCCTCCGCCGGGCTTCGGCCGGGCCGTCAGGCAGGGCCGCCCGCTCGACTATGATTCGGTCGTGCCCGCCCACCCGGGGTCGCGCGCCCGGCTCGTTCGGGATCGCGCCCTCTCTCTCGACCCTGCCACGGACCCGGCTCTCGGCCGTTTGACGGGCCGCCGGCACGACCATGGCCAGGGCCGGCGCGCCCCGGGCCGCTGCCGCCACCAACGGAGCCGGCCGGCATGAGCGACCACTCCAGCCAGGCCGCCGTCGCGCGCATCGATCGCCTCTGGCGCTCGCCGGACCCGAAACCTGCCTATGACGTCGTCATCGTCGGGGCCGGCGGCCACGGCCTCGCCACGGCCTACTACCTCGCCAGGGTCCACGGCATCACGAACGTGGCCGTCCTCGAGCGCGGCTGGCTCGGTCTGGGGAACATGGGCCGCAACACGACGGTCATCCGCTCGAACTATCTCTGGGACGAGAGTTCGGCGATCTACGAGTTCGGGCTGAAGCTCTGGGAAGGACTCGAGGCCGAACTCGACTACGACCTGATGTTCAGCCAGCGCGGCGTCCTCAACCTCGCCCACAGCACGTCCGACGTCCGCGAAGGTCGCCGCCGGGCCGGTGCCAACCACGTCAACGGCGTCGATTCGGAGTGGCTCTCGCCCCAGGAGCTCGGGGAGGTCTGCCCGATCCTCAACCTCTCCCCCGACATCCGCTACCCGATCTTCGGGGCGACCTACCAGCGGCGCGGCGGCATCGCCCGGCACGACCACGTGGCCTGGGCCTATGCCCGTGCCGCGGACGCGCTCGGAGTCGATCTCATCCAGGACTGCGAGGTCACGGGGTTCGACGTCCGCAATGGTCGCGTCGAGGGTGTCCGGACATCGCGCGGTCCGATCGCGGCCGGGAGGGTCGCACTCGCGGCCGCCGGCCATACGACGGTGCTGGCGGACATGCTGGGAATCCGGCTGCCGATCCAGAGCCACCCGCTCCAGGCGCTGGTCTCGGAGCTGATGGAGCCGATCCTGCCCAACGTGATCATGTCGGGCGCGGTCCACGTCTACGTCAGCCAGGCCCACAAGGGCGAGCTCGTCATGGGCGCCGGGATCGACACGTACAACTCGTACGCGCAGCGAGGTTCCGTCGACATCATCGAACGCCAGATGGCGGCGGCGATCGAGCTCTTCCCGATCTTCGCCCGGGTCCACGTGCTCCGGACCTGGGCCGGCATCGTGGACGTGGCCCCGGACGCCTCCCCGATCATCGCGCCACTGCCGATCGAGGGCCTCTTCGTGAACTGCGGCTGGGGCACGGGCGGGTTCAAGGCGACCCCGGCCTCGGGCTACGTCTACGCGCACACGATCGCGACCGGCGCGCCCCACGAGCTGAATCGGCCGTTCTCGCTCGAGCGATTCACGACCGGCGCGCTCGTCGATGAGCACGGCGCTGCCGGCGTGGCCCACTGACGCCATGCTGCTGATCCCCTGCCCCTGGTGCGGGCCCGCGCGACGTGACGGAGTTCCGCTACGGCGGCGAGGCCGGCGTTCGCGTGCCCGAGGACACGCCCGAGCTGACCGACGCGGCCTGGGGCGAGTTCCTGTTCGTCCGCTCGAACCCCAAGGGGCCGTACCCGGAACGCTGGGCGCACGTCCACGGCTGCCGCCGCTGGTTCACGATCCGACGTGACACGGCGACCGACGCGGTCCTGCCGGCCGACGGTCGATGAGCGGCTACCGCCTGCCGGCCGGTGGCCGGATCGATCGGACTCGACGCCTCACGTTCTCCTTCGACGGAGTCGATCACTCGGGCTTCGCCGGCGACACGCTGGCATCCGCACTGCTCGCGGCCGGGGTCTCGGTCGTCGCGCGCAGCCCGTATCGCGATCGTCCGCGCGGGATCTTCAGCGCCGGCCGGGAGGAACCGAACGCGATCGTCGCGGTCGGACCGGCCGATCGGGCGGACTTCCTGCGGGCCACCGAGGTGGAGCTCGTTGACGGCCTGGAGGCGCGCAGCCGGCGGGGCAAGGCGCCGGCCCCGGCCATCGACGACCGCCGCTACGAGCATGTCCATCGCCATTGCGAGGTCCTCGTCATCGGCGGCGGGCCGGCGGGGTTGGCCGCGGCCCGGGTCGCGGCATCGACGGGTGCACGCGTCGTGCTCGTGGACGACCAGGCGGAGCTTGGCGGAAGCCTGCTCGCGTCGAATCGAATGATCGAGGGGCGGCCCGGGCTCGAATGGGTTGCGGCCGTTCGGGACGAGCTGGCCGCCCGGCCCGAGGTCGCGATCCTGACGCGGGCCACGGCCGTCGGGCGCTACGACGCGAACCTCGTGCTCGTCGCCGAGCGCATCACCGATCACCTGCCTCTCGACCGGCGAGCCGCCGGCCCCAGCCAGCGCCTCTGGCACATCCGGGCCCGCCAGATCGTGCTGGCAACCGGCGCGATGGAGCGGCCGCTCGTCTTTCGCGACAATGACCGGCCGGGGATCCTGCTGGCGGGCGCGGTCGGGACGTATCTCGCCCGCTTCGGGGTCGCGGCCGGCCGACGGGCCGTGGTGTTCACGACCAATGACGCCGCCTACCCCGTGGCGCTGGACCTGGTGGCTGCCGGCGTCAGCGTCGCGGCGATCGTGGATGCCCGCGCCGGCGGATCCGCCTGGACCGCGCGCGCGACGGCGGCCGGCATCGACTGCCTGACGGGCGCCGCGGTGATCGGCACGTCAGGCGACGAGGCCCTGGCGAGCGTGACCATTGCTCCGCGCGACGCCATCGGCACTGACGGGACGGTCGGCGTTGGGGCGACTCGCACGATCGAGTGCGACCTCCTGGCCGTGTCGGGCGGCTGGAACCCGGCACTCCAGCTGTTCTCGTTCCCGGGCGGCCAGCTCGCCTGGGACGAGCGGCTGGCCGCGTTCGTGCCCGGCAACGTGGTCGACGGCGTTTTGGTCGCCGGCGCGGCGACGGGTGCGGTCGGCCTCCGCGCGGCGCTGGCAGGTGGAGCCGCCACGGGCGCCGCTGCCGTCACGGCCGCCGGGTTCGAGCCAGCCGCACCGCTGCCGACGCCGGCTGCCGAGGCCGACGATGAACCCGACGGCCCGACCGAGCCGCTCTGGTTCGTCCCGGGACCCGGCGACGTGACGCTTGGCGACCACCATTTCGTCGATCTCGGGCGCGATGCGACCCTCGCCGACATCACCACGGCCGTCGAGGACGGGATGCGCTACCCCGAGCACATCAAGCGCTACACCACGATCGGGACGGGTTCCGACCAGGGCCGGACCTCGACCGTGAATGCCGCCGGCATCATCGCCACGCTGACCGGCCAATCGATCTCGACGATGTCGCCCTCCGCCTTCCGCCCGCCGGCCGTGCCGGTCGCATTCGGCCTCCTCGCCGGCAGCCACCGGGGCGAGCTGTTCGATCCCGTCCGGCCGACCCCGATCCACGCCTCGCACGCGGCGCTCGGCGCCGAATTCGAGAACGTCGGCCAGTGGAAGCGCGCCTGGGTCTATCGCCGGCCCGGGGAATCGTTCGACGACGCCGTGCTGCGGGAGTGCCGCGCGGTCCGCGAGGGCGTCGGGATCATGGACGTCTCGACCCTCGGCAAGATCGACATCCAGGGGCCGGACGCCGGCATCTTCCTGGACCGGGTCTACACCAACCAGTTCTCGACGCTCAAGGTCGGCTCGTCGCGCTACGGCCTCATGTGCCGGCTCGACGGGATGGCCTACGACGACGGCACCACGACCCGGCTCGCGGACGACCGCTACTACATGACGACCACGACGAGCAACGCCGCCAGCGTCATGGAGTGGCTCGAAGAGTGGCTCCAGACGGAATGGCCCGAGCTTCGGGTGCGCTGCACCTCGGTCACGGACCAGTGGGCAGCCGTCGCGATCGTCGGGCCGAAGGCGCGCGAACTGCTCGGCAGCCTGGCGCCCGATCTCGATCTCGACCCCGCCGCGTTTCCCTGGATGACCGCACGATCGGCGGAGGTTGCAGGGATGCCGGCCCGCATCTTCCGGATCAGCTTCTCGGGGGAGCTGGCCTACGAGGTCAACGTCCGAGCCTGGTCGGGCCGCGCGCTGTGGGACGCCATTGCGACCGTACGGTCGGACCTGATGGTCACACCCTACGGGACGGAGGCGATGCACGTCCTGCGCGCCGAGAAGGGGTACGTGATCCTCGGCCAGGACTCCGACGGCACGGTCAACCCATTCGATCTGGGGCTCGGCTGGATGGTCTCGAAGAAGAAGTGGTTCATCGGGCGGCGGTCGCTGGAACGGCCCGGCATGCTCAGCCCGGATCGTCGCCAGCTTGTCGGATTGCTGCCGGCGGATCCGGCCGAGCACGTCCCCGAAGGTTCCGCGCTGATCCTGCCGGCGGACGGTGCGGCCGGCAGCGCGGCCGGCGCCAATGGTCGGATGCGAACGGCCGGCCACGTCACCTCGAGCTACGTCAGCTCCGCGCTCGGCCGGACGTTCGCGATGGGGCTGCTGGCCGGTGGCCGATCACGGATCGGCACGACGGTCCAGGCCGAGCTGCTCGATGGCCGGCGGGTCTCGATGGCCGTGACGGAGCCGATCTTCTACGACCCGGAGAACACCCGCCGTGACGGCTGACGCGCCCATCCGCCGCAGCCCGCTGGGAGCCGAGACGGCCGCGCCGATCGTGGTCGCCACGAGCGGCACTGTCGGCGGCCTCGCCATCCGCGAGCTGCCGTTCGCCGCCCAGGTCGACCTTCGTTTGGCGCCTGAGCCCGCCATCGTCGACGCCGTCGAACGGGCGCTCGGGGTTCGACCATCCACACACCCCAATCGATCGACCGCGGGCGCCGGCCTGCGCGCCCTGTGGCTCGGGCCCGATGAGTGGCTGATCGTCGAGCCGACCGGCGACCCCGACCAACTGGAACGACGTGTCGCGGCGGCCGTCGAACCGCTCGGCGGCTCGGTCGTCGACGTCTCCGCCGTCCGCACGATCCTCGAGATCAGCGGCCCGACCGTTCGCGATCTGCTGGCCCGCGGCTGCAGCCTCGACCTGCACCCCTCGGCCTTCCCGTCGGGAACCTGCGCCCAGTCGCCGCTCGCCCACGTCGACGTCGTCCTCGACTGCGTCGAAACGGACCGGTTCTGGGTCTTCGTTCGGGCGTCGTTCGCGCCCTATCTCGCCGCCTGGCTGGCCGACGCACTGGCGCTGATGACCGCAGCCGTGGACGACGCCGTTTCCGCGTAGAGCCGGACGACATCTGCGGCGGTGGCCGCCATCGCCGCGCGGACGGATTCTGGGCCCAGCACTTCCACGTCGTCGCCGAACCCGAGCAGCACTCCAACGGCGGCCCCGGCTGCGACGAATGGGAGCCGATGAACTGGCCAGCCGTCCGGGCCTGAGGATTCCGGCACGGGCGGCCCCACCAGCTGGACCGCGACGAGGCGGAGCAGCATCTCCGTCCGCTCGGGCCTGCTCCGGACCAGGACCTCGATGCCGCTGCCACGGTCCTCGATCCGGCGCCGCAGCCGCTCCCAGACCCGGGCGACCTTGAGACCCGGCGGGCGATTCGCGGGTTCGGCCGTGGCCGTGACGCCCTCGAACCGCGAGAGCCGGTACAGGCGTGCGTCGGCGCCGGGCTCGCCCTGGTCGCGGCCGGCCGGCCGCTCGTCGAGATCACGATCCGGGGCGGGTTCAGCGGGCGCGGCGATCAGGTACCAGGTGCCGCCCTTGGCGACGAGGGCCCACGGATCGACGAGTCGCTCCGTCGCGGCGACGGCACCGCTGCTCCGGTAGCGGATCCGGATGCGACGCTCGTCCCAGATCGCTCGGCGGACCGCTTCCGCGAACGGCGGCGGATCGGCGCTTCGCAGCCACCCGCCGGGCTCCACGATGATCCGCTCCGGAGCGAGGACCGCCTCCGGGCGCTGGCGCTCCGGCAGTGCCGCCGTCAACTTCCGCAGCGCCCCGCGCAGTTCCTCGTCGAGGCCGAGCCCGGCCAGCGCCCGGCCGTTGGCCGCGGCGAACAGCGCCCCCGCCTCGGCCGTGGACAGGCCGCTGACGTCAGTCCGGTACCCGGGTAGCAGGACGCAGCCGCCGTTGTGGCCACGCTCCATGTAGACCGGGACGCCGGCCAGGCTCAGGGCCTCGATGTCCCGATAGACCGTCCGCACGGAGACTTCGAGCCGCAGCGCGATCTCGCTCGCAGGCAGGCGGCCGTGCGCCTGGAGGAGGAGCAGCGTGGCCAGCAATCGATCGGAGCGCATGTCCAGCAGTCTCGAGCGAGGAATATGACAGTAGTTGTCATATTACCTGCGGCATGGTGGTCGTGAGAACCGTCGCCGAGCCATGAAGGAGCCGGACATGCTGTCAACCGCCAGTCGCGCGATGGTCGCCGCCGTCACCGCCGCCCCTCCGCCGGACGCCGTCATCGAACCCCGCGGGCCGTTTTCGTGGAGTGCCGCCCTCGACGTGTTCGGCAACTTCGGCCCGATCCGCCGTCATTGGCAGGGTTCGGACACGCTGCGACTCGCATTTCCCCTCGATGGCACGTTCGAGCCGGTCGCGGTCGCGATCACCGAGCGCGGTGGCGCGCTGGAACTGCGGATCGCGGGCACGGACCGGGTCGATGCCGTCGCCCGTCAGGTCGCCCGGATCTTCTCGCTCGACCACGACGGAACCGCCTATCCGGCCGTCGGCGAACGCGATCCGGAGATCGGGCGCCTGATGACCGCGCTGCCGGGCCTTCGGCCGGTCTGCTTCACGTCACCGTACGAGACGGCGGCCTGGGCCATCGTGTCCCAGCGGATCAGCATGCGCCAGGCAGCGGTGATCCAGGACCGCCTCATCGCCGAGCACGGCGACGCGCTCGAGATCGACGGCGAAACGGTCCGGGCGTTCCCCCACCCCGACCGATTGCTCCATCTGACCGAGGTCCAGGGACTCGCCGCGGAGAAGGTCGAACGACTGCGCGGCGTCGGTCAGGCCGCGCTGGACGGACGGCTCGACGTCGACCGGCTGCGTGATCTCGGTGACGTCGCCGGACCCGAATCGCTCCGGTCGATCCGCGGCATCGGCCCGTTCTGGTCGAGCGGCATCTATCTCCGTGGCTGCGGCATCGCCGACGCGTTCCCGGCGGAGCCGCTCTCCATCGCGGCACTCGGGATCACCCACGGCCTCGGCGACCAGCCATCCGCGACCGACGTCGAGCGTCTCTCAGAGACCTTCCGGCCGTTCCGGATGTGGGTCTGCTTCCTGCTGCGGGTCGCGGCGAACCGAGAGCTCGTGCCGGGCATCCGCGGCCGCGAGATGGCGATCCGGCGGTCGGCGCCGATGCGGTGACGCAGCTCCGGTGCGCAACGTCGCCCCTCGCCGATCAGTGGCGGGCGGGATGGCCCTCCGGCAGCCAGCCCGGGAGCTTCGCTGCGAGCCGGCGGACGAAGTCGTCGTAGGCCTCGTCGCTCACGGCCTGGTACGGCGGCAGCAGGCGCAGTGGCAACCGCTCGTCGTGGACCCGCGAGAGCATCTTCTCGTAGGCCCCGTCCATGTGCGGCGCGGATCCCGGGAAGGCGTTCGTGCCGACCTCGGCGCCCGAACCGCCGACGAGCTCGGCGAAGACATCGAGGGCCTCGGCCTGGATCCGGGTCAGCGTCTCGACGTCGCCCCGCACGCCCGCCTCGAAGAACTGCACCCCGAGTCGCCGGATTGAGCGTCGTCAGCGACATCAGCAGGCCCGGTTCGCCCGATTGGCAGCCCTGCGGATAGCCGAGCTCCGTCAGGAAGTACCGCAGCGCGGGCGCCTTCGTGATCAGGTCGTGGATGAGGACGATGTTGCTCGTGCCGTTCTTGGAGCCGACGAGGTTCGGATGCTCGGCCGAGAGCCGCGCGTAATGGGCTGGTTCGAGGACGCGCCCGGACCGCTGCAGGTTGTAGTGGACGAATGCCGCCTGCTGGGAAGCGGCCGAGGACCTCGCGAAAGAAGGTCGCCAGTTCGCGGTCGTTGAGCGTGCCCCAGGACGGCAGCGCGAACTGGAACGAGCGGGCGCCGAGGTCGATCGAGCGCTCGATCCGCTCGATGATCGTGCCCATGGAGTGACTGATGAGGCCGATCATCGGGTGGGCGTCGGGGCCGGCCATCTCGTCGACGAAGATGCGGCTGATCTCGTCGAACAGGCGCTCCGTGACGGCGTAGCCCTCGCCCGCCGTCCCGAAGATGTAGAGGTGGCCGATGCCGGCTTCGAGGTGGACCTGGATCTGGCGCCGGAAGACGTCCTCGATCACCTCCCCGCGGTCATTCCACGGCACGCTGACGCTTGCCAGGACCACCCGCGGATAGCGCGGCTCGACGCGCGACGTGCTCGATTCCATCGGCCTCACCTCTCGCTGTGCAGGGTCCCTACGGTAGCGAGAGCGACGCGCCGCGACGGAGCCGATTCGAAGGCACCGGACCTGGAGGCCAAGTGGGCCCGGGATGCGACCGAACCGCGGCGACGCCCGCCTGCAACCAATCCGAAACCGCGCCGTCCCCGAACATCGACTGACGGCCGGCCAGCGGGCATCGAATCATCGAACCGAGAACTGAGCGGCCCTCGCCGGCGTTCCAGAGGGTAGACCTCGCACGATCCGGATCACGGCGCCTGCCCTGGGGGGCGGCGCCGTGATCGTGTCCGGCTACTTCGCCGGCGTCGCCGGCGTCGCCGTCGGATGCCACTGGGCCCAGACGCCGAGACCCATGAGGGCGGCGCCGACCCACTCGCACAGGTCGTACAGGATTCCCAGCACGCCCTGGCCGGTGAATTCGCTGAGGTTGCGCGGCAGGGCCAGGATCTGGCCCGCCTCCAGCGCGACGATGATCACGACGAGCCCTGCCACGAGGATCGGGTCCTGGCTGCCCTCGCCGGTCGGCGAGCGCCGCAGGAGCGTGATCAGCAGCACGACCCCGGCAAGCGCGCCGGTGATGCTGACGCCGCCGCCGCCGAACAACGCCCCGATGATCAGGTCGCCGAGAACCAGCATCAGCAGCGCCCCACCGACGATCAGGGTCTCGGCGCTGGAGAGGTTCATCGCCATGCCGCCGGCGGCCGTCGCGGCCCCCGTCCCGGCCGTTGCGGTCGCCGCCTTGCCGGCGGGCTTCGCGGCCGGTTTCGCTTCCTGGCCCGCGTTCGCGGGTTCGGCCGCGGGTGGGGCCTCCGGCGGTGGGTGTGGCCTCTTCTGCCGTGGGTGCGTCGGGCGTCGCTGCCTCGTGCTCCGGACCGCTCATCGTCAGCCCCCCATCGGCCTCCGGCGCGGACTCAACAGGGATGGGCCCGCCGCGCGTGGCGAGCCGGACGATACACCCGCCCGGTTGGCATGCCAATCAGATTCGAACGCCGTCACCGGGGTCCTCAGCGATCGGGTCGCGCCGTCTCCGTGCCGTGCGCCCGGTGACCGATGATCAGCAGCACCGCGGGCTCGTCGCCGATGTTCGACACGTCGTGGGGGATGGTCGCGTCCCAGAGCAGGTAGTCGCCGGGCCCGATCTCGACGGTGTGCGGGCCCTGGCTGGCGCGGAGCCGGCCGGCCAGCATCACGTGATGCTCATCGCCCGAGTGCGCGTGCATCCCGGTGCTGGCACCGACCGGGATCGTCGCCCGGACGATCCGCAGGTCGCGCGGGATCCCGCCGTCCACCTCTTCGATGCCGCCGCCGCCAGGCGGTGCCCAGGTTCGCCCTTCGCCGGCCCGAACGACGCGCGGCGGACTCGTCGAGTCGATGAGGAACCAGGTGATCGGCACGTCGATCGCGGCCGCGAGCGCGGCCAAGGTCTCCAGGGACGGCGAGGCCTTGTCGTTCTCGATCTGGCTGAGATAGCCGAGGTTCAGGCCGCTCCGCTCGGCGACCTGGGCCAGCGTCAGGTGGCGGTCCAGGCGCCAGCGCCGGATCTGCCGGCCCACGGCCGGGCGGGACCGTTCGGTTGCGAGGGTCGTTCCTTCGGCGCCGGATCCGGAGGTTGTGGCGACGGGCTCCGGTCCCGCCGTCGTCGCGGTCGCTGTCAGGGTCGAATCTGGCGGTCCGGACCCTCGGTGACTCGGGCCTCCGCCGGCCGGACTGGTGTTCTGAGGTGGCATGTCGTTCGACTCACTCCCCGGACGTCTTGACAACCTCGATCTCGGGATCGATGATTGCCTGTAGCAAATCCTCTTTGTTATCGCACCAATTGTCAAGCGCGACTCACGATCGCGCCCAGGAGTCCTTCCGATGAGCATCCCCGTCACCCGCCTCAACCACGCCGTGCTCTTCGTCCGCGACGCGCCCATCGCGGCCGAGTTCTATGCCCGGGTCTTCGGCTTCGTCGAGACGGCCCGCGAGTTCGGCGGCCAGGCGATCTTCATGCGCTCGCCGCTGGCCGACAATCACCACGACCTCGGCCTGTTCACGGTCGGCGCCCAGGCCCCGCGGGCGCCTCGCGGTTCGACCGGGCTCTACCACCTCGCCTGGGAAGTGCCGACGATTGAGGACCTGGCCACGGCCGCCGAGGAGCTCCAGGCCGCGGGCGCACTCGGCGGCGCGAGCGATCACGGAGTCTCGAAGTCCCTCTACGGCCACGATCCGGACGGCAACGAGTTTGAGATCATGTGGGCCGTGCCGAAGGAGTCCTGGGGCGCCGATGAGGCCCGGGGCGTGATCCGGCCGCTCGACCTCGAGCGCGAAGTCGCGCGGTTCGGGGCCGGCGGCGCGACGAACTAGCAGCCCCTGCGCGGGCGCCGGCGCCTCGGTCCGGCGCAGGCGCGGACATGACGTGCGCCCGTCAATCGCCAAGGGTGCCCGGCCAATTACACTGGGCCCATGAAGCTTGTCGTCGCGATCGTCCACCACGATGACGCCGGACCCATCGTGGAAGCGCTCCTCGAGCGCGAGCACCGGGCCACCAGGCTCGACAGCTCCGGCGGATTCCTGCGCAAATCCAACGCCACGCTGCTGATCGGCGTCGAGGCGGTCGACGTGGACGACGTCCTGGCGACGATTCGAGCCCATGGTCGGCCCCGATCCGAATCGCACGACCGCGACGCTGGCGACAAGGGCAAGGTCACGCTTGGCCCAGGCGTGGTGTTCGTGATCGACGTGGAGGACGTCGTCAGGCTCTGACGGCTCCGGGTCTCCCCATTCCGGCTGATTGCGAACGCGATCCCGGCTTTCACAAGGGCCCGCCGCCGCGAGGATGACGCAGGCGATCGGCTCAGTCGCGCTCCGCCAGCAGGGCGAGCTGGGCCGGGGCGGCTGGCTCCCCGACCGGCCGGATGAGCTCCGGCCCGTCGTTGCGGTGGTTGTTCACGAGCGACCCGACGGGATACGCGATCAGCGAGTCGTCGGGCGCCGGGCGAAGCAGCGCCTGCAACTCGGCGAGGGGCTGGACCGTGGTGTCGAGCCACAGATCCCACGAAGCGCGCGGAATGACGACCGGCATCCGGTTGTGGATCCGGGCCATCACTTCGTTCGGCGTGGTCGTGACGATGGCGCAGGTTCGGAGGGGCGGGATGTCCTGGCCGGCCGGCCGCCAGCTCGACCAGAGGCCGGCAAACGCGAGCGGCGCGCCATCGGCCGAGGTGATGTAGTACGGGGAGCGCCGGCCGTCCGCCGAGCGCCGCCACTCATAGAATCCGTCGACCGGGATCAGGGTTCGCTTGCGGGAGAACGAGTCGCGAAAGGCCGGCGAGCGCTCGATCGTCTCGGCCCGGGCGTTGATCATCCGACTGCCGACCCTCGGATCCTCGGCCCACGACGGCACGAAGCCCCACTGGTAGGCCGTCACGACGCGCCGGTGCTCCCGTTCGACCACGACCGCGACGGGCTCGGTCGGCGCCACGTTGTAGCGCTCGCCGGGCAGGTCGACCAGATCCTCGGCCTCGAAGAGCTCGGCGAGCTCCGGGACCAGTCGCGTCTGGGTGAATCGACCGCACATCGTCCCGCGAGCTTACCGGCCCGGCGGCCGGGTCGCCGTCGCTCAGCCGGGCTCGAGCCGGCAGACGGTCTCGCTGGCGGGTCCCGTGAGGACCCGGAGATACCCGGCCAGGAGTCGGTCGAGGTCGGCGTCCCCGGTATCGAGGAGCAGCGGCCGGCCCACCAGCGCGGCAAGCTTGGCCTCGGTGGCGACGACGAGGATCGACCGCGGGCCGGCGAGGCGGATGACGGCCGGGCTCAGCTGCTGATTGCCGCGGCCGAGCACGAAGCCCTGGCCGCCGGTCGGGCTGACGACGATCGCCGTGCGACCCGGCTCCACGAGCGCCAGCAGTTGCTGCTCCGAGCAGTCGGTCCCGACCAGTCGCGCTGAGCCGTCGGCCGCGATGGCGACGACATCGATCCCGAGCAGCGTCTTCGGGATGCCGAGCCCCGTGGCGACCGAGCGCATCGTCGTGCCGGGACCGAGCAGCGCGATCCCCGGCCGAGGCAGTCGCTCGGCGACCGCCCGGGCCAGCAACGCGGCCTGCGCCGCCTCGGCCAGCGGGCTGGCGGCCTTCAGGCTCTGCAGCAGCCGTCCGGCCGGCGGCACGAGCAGCGTCCCGAGCAGGTGCGCCGAGACCCGGCCGGCCCGGAGGCCTGCCTCATCGAGGTCCATGACCTCGCGCTCGACACAGGTCGCTCGGTCGGGCCGGGCAAGGTACGACGCAGCGATCTGCGCCGCTGCCTGGACGCCCGTGGCGAAGACCGCGGACTGCATCTTCACGCCGGCCGGGACGCCGAGGACCGGGACCGTGCTGCCAACCGCGGCCAGTACGTCCGCCGCCGTCCCATCGCCGCCGACGAACAGCAACAGCTCGACGCCGGCGTCACGGAGAGCGGCGGCAGAACGACGGGTGTCCGCGGCCGTGGTCGGCTCGCCGGCCTTCGCCTCGCCCATCCCGATGACCGAGACCTCGACGGTCGCTTCTCGCGCCTCCGTTTCGCCGAGGTCGCCGGGTCCGACCAGCACGCTGCGGCCCGGCCCTGACGTCAGCGCCTCGAGTGCACGCAGCAGGGCGACGGCTCGTCCGGGGGCGACGGGCTGGGCGCCCAACTCGATGGCCCGCTGGAGCGTCTCGACCCCGTCCGTGCCCTTCAGTCCGACCCGACCGCCCAGGCCGGCGATCGGGTTGACGACGAGACCGAGCCTCGCGCCGTTCACCTGGCCCCGCTCACGTGGCCGAGCTCACGTGGCCCCGCTCTCGTGGCCCCGCTCTCTGGCCCCGCTCACTTGGCCGCCGCGGCCGCCTCCGCCCAGCTCGCGGTGCCGAAGTTCGCCGGCCACTTCCGCTCGAGCGCGCGAGCCGTCATCGCCCAGCGCTCCGGATCGTCGGCCGCAGCCTCGTCGAGCGGCCCGATCGGCCCATCGTGCGGCGCCGAACGCACGAGCCCAGGAGTGGTCCGCGCTTCGTTGGCCACCTGTGCCAGGATCGCCGCCGCCTCGTCGAGGTCTGCACGCGAGACCATCTCGGTCGGCTCGAGCGTCATCGGCTCCGGGACGATCTGCGGCTCGTGGCTCGTGTAGTAGGCCTGCAGGCCGTAGTCGACCGTGCGCCGCATCAGGTCTTCCGAGGTGACGCCGGTCTCCTCGGCCAGCTCGGCCCAGCTGTAGCGGATCTGGTCGAGCCGCGGACCGCTGCCCTCGTACGGGATCGTCAGGCCGGGGATGCCGGCCAGCTTACTGGCGAGGTAGTTGTTGTTCAGGACGGCCGTCTCGGCGACGGCCCGAAGACCATCGGGCCCCAGGCTCATCAGCCAGGCGTAGGCGCGCACGACGACCTGGAGGTTGCCGGCGAAGCTGCGGATCCGTCCGACGGACTGGGGCCGATCGGTCTCGAGCGTGTAGCGCTCGCCGTCGAAGCCGACCACGGGCACCGGGAGGAATTGCTCGAGCCCCGCGCGAACGCCGACCGCCGATGCCCCGGGCCCGATCGAGTTGTGGGGCGCGCCGAACGTCTTGTGCAGGTTGAACTGTCCGAGGTCGAAGCCGGCGTCGCGAGCGCGGGCCACGCCGAGCAGCGGATTGCCGTTGGCCTGGTCGTAGGCGCAGAGGCCGCCGGCCTCGTGGACGAGTCGCACGAACTCGGCCACGTGCGGATTGAAGATGCCGGTGTCCTCGGGATTGGTCAGCATCAGCCCCGCGGTCCGGTCGGAGAGCGCCGCGCGCAGCGCGTCGGGTTCCGCGTAGCCGCGCTCCCCCGGCATCAGGGTGATCACCCGAAAGCCGGCGACGGCTGCGGTGGCCGGGTTCGCCGGATGCGAGTACGCGGTCGTGATGATCTCGTTGCGACGATCGAGCTCGCCGCGACCATCGTGGTACGCCCGGATGATCAGGGCGCTCGTGAAGATGCCGGGGCTGCCGGCGCCGCCGGAGAAGCCGAAGGCATCGAACCCGGAGATCTCGCGCAGCAGGCCCGCCATCCGGTGCACGATCTCGAGCAGGCCCTGGATCGAATCCGGGTGCTGGGCCGGGTGCAGCTCCGTCATCTTCGGTGAGCGGGCGATCACCTCGTCAACGACCGGGCTGTACTTCATCGTGCAGGTGCCGAGCGTGTCGGCGGCCGTGTGGGCCCCGATCGTCATCTGCGAGAGGCGCAGGAAGTGCCGCAGGACCTCGGGCTGGGACAGCTCGGGCAGCGCCGGCGGCACGCTCCGGCGGAGGGCCGCCGGGATGCGCCCCAGTGCCGGACGGCCGGCCTCCCCGACGGCCGGCTCAACGGGCGGGATGGCGAGGCCGCGACCGCCCGGCGTGCCCAGCCGCGTGATGAGCGGCTCGTCCCAATGGACGCCGTGGTAGCGACGGAGTGGCAGGGATGCCCGCGCACCGGTCATCGCAGGATCTCCGCCAGCGCGCTCGCGAGCCGGTCGATCTCGGCCTGGCCGTGGCCTTCGGTGAAGCTGTAGAGCGCGGCCTGGCCCAGCCACGGCACGTCCGTCGAGAGATCCTGGCCGCCGAAGATGCCGCGCGCCCGGAGCGCGTCGTTGACGGACTCGACGGTGCGGCCGCTGCCGTCGAACCCGACCACCACATCCTTCACGAGGCTGCGGCCGAGCCGAGGGACCGCGAGGCCGGGGATCGCGGCCAGCCGTTCGATGGCGTAGGCCGAACGGGCGACGAGGCCCTCGCCGAGCTCGCTGAGGCCGGCCGGCCCCAGCAGGCTGAGGTGCACGGCGGCCCCGATCCCCCAGAGCCACGACGACGTGCCGGTGAAGTCGCGCGAATCACCGCGCAGGTCGTACGAGGTCGTGCTGAGGAGCGCCCAGGCGAAGCCGGTCGACGAACCGTCCCGGGTCGGCACGGCGCTGATGAGGATCGCCGGGTTCTCGCGAAGGTAGGCCGGGTCGTCGCGGTGTGCGATGAAGCCGCACTGCCCGCCGCCGAACAGCTGGTGATTGCCGAGCGATTGCACGTCGCCGGTCACGATGTCGGCGCCGTAGTCGGCCGGGGCGGCGAGCACTCCCAGCGTCACCGGATCCACCGAGACGACCGTCAGCGCGCCGGCGGCACGGGCCAGCGCGGCGATCTCCGGAGCGCGCTCCTCGATGAAGCCGAGCCAGGACGGGTTCTCGACGAGGACGGCCGCCACGTCGGGGCCGAGAGCCGCACGAAGCGCGACGAGATCCAGGAGTCCGTCCGCTTCGACCGGCACGAACTCGACCGAGGCCCAGGGCCTGGCGAAGGTCGCGAGATGCCCGAGCAGCTGCGGATTGGCCGTGGCCGGCACGAGCAGCCGCCGCCGGCCGGTGAGCCGCGTCGCCATGAGGAGCGCGCTGGTCGTCGCGGTGAGCCCGTCGAACGTCGGCGCGCTGACGACGTCCATCCCGACGAGCTCGCCGATCAGGCTCTGGAATTCGAAGATCGCCTGGTACTTGCCGAGGTCGGCGTACGGGCCGCCGCCGTAGGCCGTCACGAACTCGGCGCGGCTCGTGATCTCGTCGACGACCGCCGGCACGTGGTGGCCCCAGCAGCCGCCGCCGAGGAAGCTCAGGACCTCGCTCGTGGCCGTGTTGCGGTCGAGGAGCCCCGAGACGTGGCGCTTCAGCGAGATCTCGTCGGTCAGCGCGGGCGGCAGGTCGAGGAGACGGTCCAGGCGCAGCTCGGCCGGGACCGACGCGTAGAGCTCGTCGATCGACTCGACGCCGACGGCCTCGAGCATCGCCCGCCGGACGGCCGGCGCGGAGTTCGGGATGTAGGGATGGGCCGGCCGTTCGGGCGCGGTCATGGTCGGGGGCCTTCGCGCGTCGCCGGCACCGGGTCGGACGGTTCGCAGGCCGCGTCGCGGAGCTCACTCCACCACGGACCGGCGGGCGTGAGGCTCGCCTCCGCGAGGGCGACATGGCAGGAGCTGAACGGGCGGCCGACCCGCGACTCCCACCACGGGTCGTGGTACGGCCGGCCGGGCAGGACCTGTCCATCGACCGCGACCCGGACCCGATCGAAGCCCGCCAGCATGCCCAGGATGTCCCGTTCCGGGGTGAAGGTGCCGGCCATCGCGGCCGTCCAGATCGGCGGCTCACCGGCCGTCCAGTCCGCCTCGATCGTCGGGCCGCCGGCCGCGGCTTCGATGCGCCAGCCGACACCCGCGTCCGTCCACGGCAGCCGCCGGAACGAGGCCAGAAGAGGCGTCTGCTCCAGCGAGGTGCCGATCCCGCGCGACATGTCGAGCGTCGCCGTCATCGCCCGCAGCCGGGCCTGCATCCGGACGGCCATCTCGGGCGCGTCCGTCAGGGTCAGGTCGAGATCGTCGGCGACCCGGTCGCCGCGAGCGCGGAGGAACGCCACGTGGCCCGTGCCGAGCTCTGGGGAGTACTCGACGGCGTAGACCGTGAAATAGGTCGCCGCCCGGCCGTCGCCGCGAAGATCGACCACGAAGTGATCGAAACACTGCAGCACCCGCCCCGGATGGATCGCTGCCAGGCCGCCCATCAGGCGCGGAGTGTATACGATCGACCGGGCACTTCGAGGGTCCGACCGGGAGTGAGGGGGCAGCCGCACATGGATCGCCAGACAGCCACGACCACGGCCGCGGACGCTGCCCGGGGC
Organism: uncultured Chloroflexia bacterium; assembly: GCA_963716375.1. Taxonomy (GTDB): domain Bacteria; phylum Chloroflexota; class Limnocylindria; order Limnocylindrales; family CSP1-4; genus VGPE01. Next base: position 2,075,242 of record OY970306.1, read on the forward strand.
GCCGCCTTTGCGGCCCTCGACCGGGCCCGCGACGAGGTCATCGGGACGCTCTCGTCGCTCGTCGCGGTCCAGAGCATCAACCCGAACTACCCGCACTTCCCGGGCGTGACGGAGGCGGGCGGCGAGTCCGCCGCGAACGAGGTCCTGCGTCCGGTCTACGAGGCGGCCGGCTGCGAGGTGGACGTCTTCGAGGCCATCGCCGGCCGGGCCAACCTCGTCGGCGTGCGGCGCGGCAGCGGCGGCGGACGCTCGCTGATCCTGAACGGCCACGTGGACACGGTCGCCCCGGGCGATCCGGCCAACTGGACCTCGAAGAATCCCTTCGACGGGCGAGTCGAGGACGGCCGCCTGTACGGCCTCGGCGCCTCGGACCAGAAGTCGGGGCTGGTGGCCGCGGCCTGGGCGGTCCGGGCGCTCGAGACGGCCGGCGTCCGGCTGCGCGGCGACCTGACGCTCGAAAGCGTGGTCGGCGAGGAGAACATGGAGCACGAGGCCGGCACGACCGCCACGATCAGGCGCGGCTACACGGCCGATGCCGCGATCGTCACGGAGCCGACGTCCTTCTCCGGGCCGCCGACGCTCTCGCCGTGCTCCGGCGGCGGGACGGTCTTCGCGATCACGATCGAGGGCCTGGCGGCCCACAGCTGCGCCCGGGCGAACCACATCTGGCCGGGCGGCACGGGCGAGCAGCACGCCGTCAACGCCATCGACAAGGCATTCTACGTGGCCTCGGGACTGCGGCGGCTCGAGGAGCAGTGGGGCCTGACCCGCTCGCATCCGCTCTTCCCGGGCGGCTACTTCACGATCGGCGTGAACACGATCTTCGGCACGCTGCATGGCCAGGCCCTGAGCTGGGCGGCGGCCAATGCCTGCCGGCTCGAATACATGGCGATGTACGAGCCGACACGCACGCAGACGGACGTGCGGATCGAGATCGAGGCCTGGCTCGACCGCCTGTACGACGCCGATTCGTGGCTCCGCCACCATCGCCCGACGATCGCCTGGACGCATACCTGGCCGCCCTACGATACGCCGCCGGACCATCCGATCGTGGGCGCCGTCGAAGAGGCGCACGTGGCGGCCCTCGGCGAGCCGGTCGTCGTCCAGGGCTTTGCCGCGGTGGACGACGCGACGTACTTCGAGCTGGCCGGCATCCCGGCCGTGACGTACGGACCTGGCAGCATCCTGACCTGCCACTGCTTCGACGAATCCGTGCCCGTGGACGACCTCATCCGCGCCGCGCGTGTCTACATCGCGACCGCCATCGACTGGTGCGGCCTCGATGACAGCGGGCGCAACCGATGACCGCCATCGCGCCAACTCCCGATCTCGTCGTTGCCGCGGCGCTGCCCGGCCGGATGGGTCAGGCCGCAGACCGGCCGAAGCTCATGGAGCTCGTCGAGCAGCTCCTGGCCGAGGCGATCAGCCTGGACGAATTCATCCTGGGGGCGCCGGCCGCCGGCCTCGATCGGGTCGAGGCAACCCGCCTGGCCGCCGCCTGCGCCGCGCTCCCGACGCCCGGCGCCGGCACGCTGGCCACGGCCCAGCCGCGGGCAGGGGGGACGCTGCGCGTCGGCCTGTGGATCGGGCCCGAGGGTCTCGATGCGGCCCTCGCCACGACCCGGACCTCGCGGCTCCTGACGGAGCAGCTCTATTCGACGCTGACGTCGCTCGACGCCGACGGCCGCCCGTACCCCGACCTCGCGGAGTGGATCGAGATCACCGACGGCGGTGAGACGTACACGTTTGGGCTGCGGCCGGGCGTTCGATTCCATGACGGAACCGAACTGACGGCGAAGGACGTGGCGTTCTCCTTCGATCGCCTGCTCACCCTCGGGGAGGAGTATCACTTCGAACCGTGGACGGTCACGATGGCCGGCACCGAGGTCGTTGACGACTCGACGGTCCGGCTGCGCCTGAACCAGGTCACGGGCCCGATCCTGACGTGGCTGGCGTTCTGCGGTTCGGGGATCGTTCCGGCGGCCGCGGTCCGTGGCGGCCACGACCTCGATCGCCACCCAATCGGCAGCGGTCCATTCCGTCTCGCCGACGGCGGCATCGGCCCCGACGGCCTCCGCGGCCCGGTGCGACTGGTCCGCCACGGTGCCGCCGGCATGGGTGGGCCCAACCTCGACGGCCTCGAATTCAGGACGATGACCGACGACGCGGAGCGCGCGCAGGCATTGCTCCGAGGCGACATCGACCTCGACGCGTTCGTCGGGCCGTCGGTCTGGCCGTCGCTGGTCGGTGCGGCGGGTCTCGAGACCTCGATGGTCGGCGACGGCCGCTGGCACTGGCTGATGGTCAACTGCACCGATCCGCTGCTGGCCGACGTCCGGGTCCGCCAGGCGATCAGCCATGCGCTGGATCGCCAGGCCCTCGTCGACGAGGGCCTGTTCGGCCTCGGGACCACGATCCGTGGCGGGGTCGTCGCGCCGTGGTCGTGGGCGGCCGCCGCGGACCTCGCCACGTACGGCCAGCGCGCCGATCTCGATCGGGCGAGATCCCTCCTCGCCGAGGCCGGCGTCGCTCCCGGGACGCCCCTGTCGGTCGCGGCCACGGCCGGCACCCCGATCGGGATCCGCCAGGCGGAGCTTGCCGCGGCCCAGCTGACCAGGGCCGGCTTCGACGCCCGGCTGGACGTGCTCGAGGCGGCGGCCTGGGGCGATTCCGTTCGCCGCAGCGGCTCATTCCAGCTGGCGACGTCGTACTGGGGCAGCCCGATCAACGACGCGGACGATTTCGTCTACATGGCCTATCGCTCCGGCGCCCGATTCGATGTCGGGACCTGCGGCACGCCACTGCTCGACGAATTGCTGGAAGCGGGCCGGGCCTCGATCCACCAGGCCGATCGGGCCGGGCACTACCTCCGCTTCGCGGCCCTCGCCGCCGACGAGCTGCCGCTGATCCCGACCGTGCAACCGCCGGTGCTGCGGGCCCACACCGCTCGATTGCGGAACTTCGTGCCGCTGCGGAACGCCCAGCTCAAGACGCTTCGCTCCGCCTGGCTCGAGGACTGAACCCGTGCGGGAGTTCGAGCAGTTCGATAGCCATGTCGCGGCGCATGCCGAAGCGTGGCTCGAGGAACTCGCCGCGGCCGCGCGACGACCGAGCGTCTCGGCGACGGGCGTGGGGATCGCCGAGATGGCGGCCCTGGTCCGCGACCGGTTGCGGGCCGCTGGCGCCACTGCCGAGATCGTCGAATTGGGCGTCAGTCATCCGGCCGTCATCGGCGAGATCGGGTCGGGCGGGCGGACGATCCTGCTCTACGACCACTTCGACGTCCAGCCGCCCGGCGATCCGGAGCCGTGGCTCTCACCGCCGTGGGAACCGGTCATCCGCGATGGGGCGCTCTTCGGTCGCGGCGTGGCCGACGACAAGGGCGAGCTGCTCGCCCGGATCCACGCCGTCGAGGCATGGCAGGCGACCTTCGGCGCATTGCCGATCCGGGTCCGATTCCTGATCGAGGGCGCCCATGAGATCGGCTCGCCGGGTCTCGCCGAGATCGTCTCGGCCAATCGGCGGCGGCTGACCGCCGACGCCTGCCTGTCGGAGGGCACCGGGCGGGACGAGGCCGGCAATGTCGTCATCAACCTCGGTTGTCGCGGGATGATCTCGATGGAGCTGCGAGTCGCCGTTCGGAGCCGGACGTTCGCGTCGAGCTACGGCGGGCTGCTGCCGAGCGCCCCGAGGCGGCTGATGGAGGCGGTCTCGAGCCTCGTCGGCCCGGACGGCGCGCTGCTCGCGGACGGCGTCGACGATCTCGTGCAGACCGGCACGCCCGAGGAGCTCGCCCTGTTGACGAAGATCCCCTGGGACGAGGCGCAGGTCCGCTCGGCCCTTGGTGTGGAGGGCTTCGCCGGGGGCCTGACCGGCATTCCGCTCCTCCGGCGCTACCTCCTCGAGCCGTTCGTCTCCCTCTGCTCGTTCACCTCCGGCGACCCCGCCTGGGGTCTCGTCATCCCCGGCGAGGCGTCCGCCCGACTCGACGTCCGGCTCGTGCCCGGCCTCGAGCCAGAGGTCGTCGTGGACCTGATCCGGGCCCATCTCGCCCGGCGCGACATGGCCGACGTGTCCCTGACGGTCCTCGCGGCCGTCGCACCGGACCGCTGCTCGCCGGACGAACCGGTCGTCGCCGCCGCGATCGCGGCCGCCCGTTCGGCCGAGGGGCGCGAGCCCGTCGTGTACCCGCTGATGCCCGCATACAGCGCGTCGCGCGTGTTCCGCGACGGCCTCGGCACGCCCGTGCTGTTTGCGGGAGCCGTGACCAACGCCGCGTCCAATCTCCATGCGGCGAACGAGAACGTGACCCTCGCCGAGTACCCGGCCTATGTCCGTTTCTTCGGCCGGTTCATCGACGAATTCAGCCGCCGCTGATGGCAGCGCGCAGCGCCGGCGCACCGTCAATGGCGGACGAATCGGCCGTTGAGCCGGGCGGCCGCGGAACCGAGCGTGTCGAGGCGTTCAGCGACGGCGTCTTCGCGATCGCGATCACCCTGCTCGTCCTCGAGATCCGCGTGCCGACCGCCGCTCAGCTGGCCAGCCCCGACACCCTGATCAAGGCCCTCGGGGAGCTCTGGCCGAGCTACCTCGGCTACACCCTGAGCTTCGTCACGATCGGGATCATGTGGATGAATCACCACAACCTGTTCCGCTACATCCGGACCGTGGACCACACGCTGCTCATCGCGAACCTGTTCCTGCTCCTCGTCGTCGGATTCGTGCCGTTCCCGACCGCCCTGCTCGCCGCCACCCTCGGCGAACCGGCCGAGCAGATCGGGGTGCTGGTCTACGCCGCCACGTTCGTCGTGATTTCGCTCGGCTTCAACGCCCTCTGGTACGCGGCCCGACGGCACGGCGGATCGCTGCTCCGGCCGGAGGCCAGCCCGGCCGCGATCGAGGCGATCACCCGCAGCTATCGCCTCGGGCCGCCGGGCTACTTCGTCGCGGTGATCGCGGCAGTGATCAACCCGGCCCTCGGGATGGCCGTGATCATCGCCCTGGTGCTGCTCTATATCCTGCCCGGATCCTCGGGCGGGTAGCACCGTTCAGGCCGCGGCCGGCCTCCAGGCGGTTCGGGCGACGCGCAGGAAGTTGAGGCCGAGCACGCCACGGACGGCGTCATCGGGGTAACCCGCGCGGACCATCAGCTCGGTCAGCTCCGGGAACTGCTCCGGTTCGGCGTTCCGATACTCCCCGGTTCCGTAGCCCTCGGCGGCCGGCCAGACGCCGGGTTTCGTCCGCAGGAGGCCGTCGATGTCGAGGCCGGCCACCGGGAACGGGTAGTCGAGGCCGATCCCGGCGTGGTCGGGACCGACGAGTTGCACCACGTAGTCGATGCGCTGGAAGATCGATTCGCTGCGGGCCCCCGTGTCGCCGAGGAACAGCCCGATCCCGTTGAGCCCGATCACCCCGCCCGTCGCGGCACAGGCGCGAATCTGGTCGTCCCGGATGTTGCGACCATGCGCCGTCAGGGCGGCCGGATTCGAGTGGCTGAAGATGACCGGCTGGCTGGAACGCGCCATTGCCTCCATCGTGGTGCGGTGGCCCGAATGCGAGCCATCGACGACCATCCCGACCCGGTTCATCTCGTCGATCACGTCGCGCCCGAACCGGGTCAGGCCGATGTCGACGTCGTGGCAGCCGCCGCCGCAGGAGTTGTTGAGGTTGTAGGCGAACAGCATCTGGCGGACGCCGAGCCGGTGGTAGAACGCAACCATCGACAGGTCGTCGTTGAGGGCGTCCATGCCTTCGAGGTCGAAGGTGATCGCCATTCGCCCCTCGGCCCTGGCCCGGAGCACGTCGTCGGCCGTGTCGACCAGCAGGTAGCGGTCCGGCTGTCGCTCGAGGCGGACGCGGAAGTCGGCCAGCGCCCGGATCGTGTCCTGCCAGCTGATGACGTCGTAACCGACGTTGATGGAGAGGTAGTCGACGCCCGACGCGGACCAGCGCCGCAGCTGGTCGAGGTCGGCCAGCGGATTCGGCTCGAAGCCCGAATGGTCGTCCCAGACGAGCGCGTCCGCGTGGAGGGCGGCGGCATGGGCCGCGACATCGGCAGTGGCGGTGGGCCCCGGTTCGTTCACCGCTCTACTGGAGCACGACGAAGGCGTCGAGCTCGATCCGGGGATGACCCGACGTGCCGTTGGCCACGATCTTCACGGTGTGCTGGCCCGAGGCGATCCAGCTCGCCGCCCAGAGCAGGGTCCGCGGCGAGCCCGAGCTCGACGCGGCACTGACCGTGGCCACCGCGCGGCCATCGATGAAGACACGGGCGGAGCCGAAGCCCGGGCCCGTGGAGCCCACCCAGGCGATCCCGCGGCCCGTGAACGTCGCCGAAACCGACGCTCCGGCGTGGGTCGTCGACCGGGCGTGGCCACCGGAGACGGAGCCGTTCGAGATCGTCGCCCACGAGCCCTCGAACGCGAGCCTGCTCGACGACTCCTGGATGGCGGCCAGCGTGAAGGGCAGGGACCGGACCGCGGCGCCGATCGTGCCGCCGCTCGAGGGCGGCGCCACGTCCTGGATCCGGATCCCATGGCCATGGTTCAGCGACAGGGAGAGGCTGGCGCCGCGGACCGCCGCCGGGGTCGCGGTCACCGTGGAGACCGTCGTGAAGGCTCCCCCGTCGGTATTCGTGGCGACGCGGGTCGAGGCCGTTGCGCTGCCGGCCGGCCAGCGCGCGAGCACGGGGACCAGGGCACCGCTGCCCGCGGACGACAGGGCCGCGCCCGTCCGGAAGGTGACCCTCGGCCGCGCCGAGAGGACGACCGTCGAGATCGCCCGATCCGACGAGCCGATGCTGACCGGGCTGGCGGCCGTGCGCCTCAGGGTCAGCCCCGAATTGCTGAGCCAGCCATCGACGAAGCCGCCATCGGCTTCGCCGTAGAACTCGAGGACGGTCGAACCTGGGGCAACCCCCAGGCGGTAGTGGCCGTCGGCGTCCGTCTCGACCGATGAGCAGGCCCGGCCGGAGCCACAGGCCACGACCCGGACGGCGTCGGACGGCTGGCCCGCGCCGTCGACCACGGCTCCCGTCACGTGCGTTCCGGCCCGCATCTGGACGTCGATCGCGCCAACATCGGCCGCCCCGAGCGCGACCCTGGTGGCCTGCGCCAGCACGTCGGTCCAACCGCCCGGGCGATAGACGGCTGCCGCCAGGTCGCCGGTGGGATCGTTGAACGTGACGATGTAGGTACTCGGCACCAGCCCGGTGGTCTGGTACGTCCCGTCATCGGCCGAGATGCCCTGGGCGCAGTAACCGCTCGACACCGGGCAGGCGGTGACGGCAATGCCCGCCGCCGGACCGCCGCCGGGCGCCGTGAGGCGGCCGCTGATCCGCCATGCCGCGATCAGCGTCACGTTCAGGCCTCGGACGTCAGCAGTGCCGATGGTCACGAGCGAGCTGCGGCTGAATTCGCGGTCGAGGCCGTTCCTCGTGTAGTAACCCGACGGGTATCGACCGGTGTCGTCGAAGATGCGGATCCTGTAGGAACCGGGATCGACGGGCAGTCGGAACGACCCGTCGGCCCGGGTCGCCGTCTGCTGGCACGTGCCGTCGTCAGTACAGGCCTGGACCGCGATGCCGGCGGCCCCGCCACCGCCCGGGAGCGAGACCGTTCCCGCGAGATGCGCCCCGTTGGCGCCCACCGGAAGCCTGATCGACAGGTTGGTCACGTCCCCGGTCGCAAGCGCGATTCGCGTCGCGCTGCTCTCCCCGACCAGCCCGCCCGGGGCATAGAAGCCGAGGCTCGTCCCGAACGCGTCGTCGATGGCGAGCGCATAGCTCCCCGCCGCGAGCACGATCGAGAAGGCGCCGTCCTGGTCCGTCCGGGCGCCGAAGCCGCAGACCGAATCGCGGCACCAGCGGATCGAGATGTTCGGTTCCGGGACTCCGGCGCCATCCGCCACGGTCCCGGTGAGGTGATGGCCGTCGGGCAGGATGACGTCGATGCCGCCGGTGACCTGGCCGTTCGAGACCTGGATTGCCGCCGCCGAATCGAGATCGTCGGTGAACCCGCCACTCGCGGCAAAGCCGGACGGGTGCGCGCCGGCCAGGTCCTGGAACTGGACGGTGTACCTGCCCGACTGGAGCCTGTCGATGGTCCACGTACCGCTCGCCCCGGTCGTCGCCGTCCCGTAGTCGGATGCGTTGAACGCCAGCACGGAGACGTCGGACAGCGGCCGTCCCGACGCGTCCGTGACCGTGCCCGAGATCGACCCGCCGGCAGCCGCCCCGGCGACGCCGGGCATGCCGACGAGCAGCGTGGATGCCATCACGGCGGCCATCGCGACGCCCCCGCCGGCGCGCGTGACACGCGCCCGCCGGGCAACACCCGGGCCGTGGCCCCGACTCCGGCCACGCCGTCTCAACGTCAACATACGGTTCCTTCTGGGTGAGGCAGCCGCGCGGGGTCAGACCCGCGGCAGGCCGAGGAGCTGATCGGCCGTGGTCCGGTCGGTCGTGGTTCGCAGGTAATCGGCGAAGGAGCAGATCGGGCACTCGACGATCACGAGCTCGCTCCGTTCCCCGGCCTGTTCGACGTAATAGCGATCGCCTGCCGGATCGCGCAGGTCGGCGACGAGCATGGCGCGCTGGATCAGCTGCGGATTCGAGCCCTGGCGCACGGCGGCCACGTGATCGTGGGTCTCATTGGCCGAGGGTTCGACATGGACCCCCGTGACCCGGAATTCCCTGCTCATCGTTCCTGGCACCTCACCTCGCGTCTTCGACTCCAAGTCGACGAACGCTCGTCCCTGACCGAAGGCCCGGTGAGAACGGCTGTACTGGAGCCGCTCCCCTCGTGGGCGACCACGATGGTACGTCGCGCCCGGATCATGACATCCGCGCGCCGTGCGGACGAATGTGCGCGGGCCGGGCCTCGTCGGCACGCGTTTCGTGGCTGCGGCGTAGGATCGCGCAACTTCGAGGACGGCCACCTCCTCGGAGACCGTCGGTCACGTTGACGTCAGGGCTCATCATATGGCCTCGATCGGCAGGCTTCGATCCCCCGTCTGGGCTGCGGCCCTCTCGTTGCTCCTCCCCGGGCTCGGACAATTCGTCGCGGGCCGGCGACGGCGGGGCGTCCTCTGGGCGACGCCCGTCGTCGTCGGTATCCTTGCGACCGCGTTCGCCGTCGGCACGTCGAGCTCGACGGACCTGCTGGCCGATCTCGCCCAGTCGCAGGTCCTGCTGGCACTCACGGCGGTCAACGGCGGCCTGCTCGTCTACCGCCTCGCCGCCATGGCCGACGCGTGGCTGGTCGTGCGCTCGCTCAATCCAGCGCGCGCCCGGAGCGTGGCGCGGTGGCCGTCAATGGCCCTTGCGGCGATCCTGCTGGCGTCGCTGGCCCTGCACGGCGCCACCGGCTGGGTGACGCTCCGGGCGAGTCAGACCATGGAATCCATCTTTGTCGCGGTGGGTCCCGGAGGTATGGCCATCCCGGAGCCCGGGTTCACCGACCCGCCGCCCGCCGCCGCGGTGCCGCCGGTCGCGATGGCATCTGCCGAGCCATCGGTCAACCCGACCGCCCCGGCGCCGCTCTCACCGACGGAGGCTCCACCGAGTACTGCCACATCGACCGCCATCACATCACCCGGCCCCTCGGCGACAGGACCGGCCGGAACCCCGACCGCCAGCAACGCTCCCTCGCCGAGTCCGACGTCGAGCGTGACGCCCGGTTCGACGCCGACCAATGGATCGCCGTCGCCGTCGGGTTCCGGCTCGAGCCAGGCGCCGCCCTCGACCGCCGCGCCGACCACAGCGCCGGCCACCGCCGCCCATCGGACCCCGGCTCCCACCCGGGCTCCGGCTCCCGCTCCGACGCCGGTTCCGGGCTGGGCCGCGGACGGCCGGCTCAACCTGCTCCTCGTCGGGAGTGACGCGGGTCCCGACCGCATCAGCCTGCGAACCGACACGATGATCCTGCTGAGCGTGGACATCCGGAGCGGACGCGCCGCACTGTTCGGCATCCCCCGCAACCTCGTCGGGGTTCCCGTCGCGCCCGAGGACCAGGCTGCCGTCCCCGACGGACGGTTCCCGGACCTGTTGAACGCTCTCTTCACCTTCGCCATGGCCCACCCGGAGGAGTTCCCCGGCGGCGATTTCCGGGGCTTTCGAGCCGTGGCGGGGGCGGTCCAGGAATTGGTCGGCGTCAGGCTGGACGGCATGGCCGTCGTCAACCTCGCCGGGTTCGTGCGCCTCGTGGATTCCCTCGGCGGACTCTGGATCGACGTCCCGTACCAGCTGATCGACACGTTCTACCCGCTCGAGGACGGCAGCGGACACATCAGCGTCGAATTCGATCCTGGCTGCCAGCACCTCGACGGCCGGCTGTCCCTCGCGTTCGCCCGGTCACGCCAGCAGGACTCGGACTATGGCCGAATGCACCGCCAGCAGCTCGTCCTGCTCGCCCTTCGGCACCAGCTCAATCCCCTGGCCCTGGTGCCGAAGATCCCGGACCTGCTCGATGCCGCCGGATCCACGGTCTGGACGACGCTGAGCCCGACGGACCTCAAGGGGCTCCTCAGGCTGGCATCCCATGTCCAGACGGACCGGACGCAATCGATGTTCTTCACTCCGCCGGCCTACGCCGAGCACCTCGACGATGCCGAGATCGCCCGGATCCAGGCAGTGGTGCGCGGGGTCTTCCAGAGTCCCGCCCCGCCGTCGAGCACGTTCGCGACACCGAACTGCCCGTAGCGAGCGTCAGGCGGACGGCGGTCCCGCTTCGGAGACGGCCGACTCGCTCGGACCCTGGGCCGGCTCCACCGGGCCCTCGGCCGGATCGGTCATCTCGGCCGGCCCCGGGCGATCGCGGACCGCGTCGGCGACCGAAAGGTAGACGTGGTCGTCTCCGATCAGGTCGAGCAACCCGTTCCGCCGCATCCGATCGCGTACGGGGCTCTTCACCTGCGCCAATCGAACGTCGATCCCGAGGGCGCTCAGGTGGACCACGACCTCGCGGACCATGTCGAGCGTCGTGACGTCCAGGTCGCCCGTTGCCCCGATGTCGAGGACGAGCACGTCCGGCTGATTCGCCTCCTTGCGGATCAAGGCGTACATCTGGTCGCGCGCGACGTTGGCATTGAAGAAGTAGAGCGGGGCGTCGAGCCGGAGGATCAGCGTGGCCGGCACCTGAATGGCGTCGGGATGACGCTCGATGTTGGCGTACGCGCTGGTCCGGCTCGGCATCCGCCCGAGGACGACGACATCCGGCCGGCTCGCCCGATAGAGGAGGCTGACCAGCGACAGCGCCACGGCGATGCTCAGTCCCACGAGGACCGTCGTCGTCACGACGCCGATGATGGCCACGATCGAGATCGCGAAGTCCGTGCGTCGCAGGCCCAGGTACCGCCGCAGCTCGGCGACGTCCATCAGGCCAAGGACCGACGTGATCACGATGGCCGCCAGCACGGAGTTCGGCAGATTCCGGAAGAGCGGCGCGAGGACGACGACGGTCGCGAGGATCAGGCCCGACGCGATGATCGAGGAGAGCTGCGTGCGCGTCCCGGCCGCCTCGCCGGTCGCCGTCTGCGAGAGGCTGGCATCCGCGGTGAAACCGCCGAACAGGCCCGACGCCAGGTTGGCCGCCCCGAGGGCGATCAACTCCTGGTCGGGCTCAATCTCGTAGTCGTGCCTCGTGGCGAAGGCACGAGCCGCACCCAGCGACTCCCCGACGGCGAGGAAGACGATGCCGCCGGCGCCGACCACGAGGAACGGCAGGTCGAACAGGGAGATGCCCGGCAGCCCAAGTCCAGGGAACCCCGTCGGCAGGTCACCCACGACGCTGACACCCTTGGCGCTGAGATCGAGCAGCGTGCTGGCGAGGATCCCGATGACGAGGGCGACGAGGGGCCCAGGGATCCTGGGCGTGATCCTGCGCATTCCGAGGATCAGGACGATGGAGCCGACGCCCATGATGAGGGTCTGGGGGTTGGTCAGGTCCAGGTTCTGGACGAGATACACCAGTTGATCCCCGATCGTTCCGCCTCCGGCCGGAATGCCGAACAACTTGGGGAGCTGGCCGACGAGGATCGTGATCGCCAGTCCGAACACGAAGCCCGTCACCACGGGCTTCGAGAGGAAGTCCCCGATGAAGCCAAGCCGGAGTACGCCGCCGACGACGAGGATGATGCCGACGATGAGCGCCAGAGCGGCCGTCAGTGCGAGGAATCGCGACGCGTCGCCGCCGGCCAGCGGGATGACGACGGCAGCCGACATGACGGCCATCGTGGAACTGGCCGTGACCTTCAGGTGGCGGCTCGTTCCGAAGATGGCGTACGCCGCGAGGGCGGCAAATGCGGTGGTCAGGCCGACCTGCGGCGGCACGCCAGCCAGTTCCGCATAGGCCATCGAAACGGGCACCATGACGGCCCAGGACGTGATGCCCGCGACGAGGTCGCCCGATCGGTCCGTGGCGTGGTAGGCCGGCAACCAGCGCGTGATCGGGACGTACGCGGCGACCAGGTGGCGCGCCGCGGCGGCGGTCCCCGCAGGCACTCGGGATCCCGGCTGGCCACTCACCCGGCGAATGGTACGCGGCAGTCCGAGGGTGGATCGGTCAGCCGCGACTGGCCGAGCGCACGACCGATTGCGGGGCGACTGCTCCTCGAATTCCGCGCCCACGACACGGCCCGGGTGGCCTGACCGCGACGCTCGCCTGAGCCGCCCGGCCTGACGCCACGGCCGCGTCCCCGTCGTCCTGACCCGCCGAGGTCACGCCAGACGGGCGGCCGCCCCCCGGGACGGGCGTCCGTCAGAGCATGCCCGGGTTCGGAAGGAATCGGGACGGATCGATCAGCTCCGGGTCCGTGGCCAGGAACTGATTGCGATCGCGGATTCGGAAGCCGGCGCCAAGGAGGATGGGCAGGACCGGACTCGGGCCCGGAATGCTGACGCTGACGACGCCGGCACGACCGGCGCGACGCAGAGCGGCGAGGATCGGGGCAATCGGTTCGGTGTTCGGCCGTACGACCATCCGGTCCAGCGCGCGGGCGTCACTCGCCTGGCGGCCTCGGGCGATGGCGAGACCGACCGGCTCGCCGCGGTCCAGCACGACGAACGCGTCCGAGTCGGCCTGCGAGGCCCAGAATCGATGGTCGACGCTTCGATCGGCGCCGGTCCAGGCGAGCTCCAGGGCAGCGAGGCGCGGCGGGTCCGCGGCCTCCGTTTCGAGGGCTGGTGCGGCCATGTCCAGCCGGGCGACCGGACCCTCGACTGACAGGAGCGGCCAGGAAGGGGTCATTCCGGCCCGGACATACAGCGAGATCGCCCGAGGATCGTCGGATGCGAAGGTCGTCCGCCGGGTCGCCGTGCCCAGCACGGCATCGAGCAATTGGTGCCCGATCCCGCCGCCAGTGAGATCAGGCCGGACGAAGAAGTCGGCCAGATGTCTGGCGAGGCCGGTGTCGATGGCGGCCCCGTACGCGACGACCGTCCCATCAAGCTCCGTGACGAAGGCGATGGCGTGGTCGATGAAGTGGCTGACATACGGCCCGACGATGTCGAACGGCCCGATCGGGCCGTCGTTGTCATTGGCGGCCAGGATTGCCCGGATCCCGGCGAGATCGGTCGGCTCGGCGCTTCGAATCAACCGGTCGGTCACTGGCGATTCCCCACGCTCTGCCTCACCGCAGGAAGCATACGAATGTCGCGGGTGCTCGGGCGTGTCGCCGTCAGACGCGGACGACCTCGACCCCGATCCAGCCCGGTTCGAAATCGGGCCGTGCGGCGACGACCCGAACGAGTCGCGTGGCCGGTCGTCCGTCGACGCCGTCGGCGAGGTTCAGCTCATGTCCCGGCGACGGCAGCGGCTCATCGTCCGGCCAGCGGATGCGCTCCCACGTGACGCCGTCGAACGGTTCGGCGATCTCGGGGTCGGACGGTCGTGTCTCCATGACCGGAACTACCGGCCGCGGGACCGGCAGGTTCACCGGCCTCAGGCGCGCGTCTTCGCCTTCTTGACCGCCGGGATGATCCGGGCGCTTCCGCCAGCGGGTCGGATGTCGCTCTCGTGGCCGTCGTCCCAGCGCACCCGGTAGTGCGGGCCGGCCGCCAATTCGATCGCCTCCAGGATCTCGCCTTCGCGCGCCGCCGTGCCAACCTTCTCGGATTCGATGCTGATCCGGTCTCCCGCCCTGGCAACCATGTCGTTCATCCGCCTCCGCGTTGGGTCCGGCCGAAGCGCTCCCGCGCCACGCTCTGCCGCCATCGTGCGCCCGGGAGTGCGCACCCGAACAGGTGCAAACGTCACGAAACTGGCGCGAGGCTCATGTCCCGACCGTGCGTTCGCTAGAGCTCCTGCCGGCGGAACGCGACAGCGCTGGCCAGCAGCAGGATCACGATGAACGCGACATTCGCCAGCAGCGGCCCCGCCACCGCCGGGCCCGCCTGCCCAATGGCGGAGAGGCGCCCGGCCGAAGCCAGTGAGCCCGGCAGATAGGGCCCGATCGTCGGCAGCACCCCCAGGATTCCCGCCACGACTACGGCGCCGAATCCGAACCCGCCGGCGGCCAGCGGGGAGTTCGCGATCGTGCTGCCGAGAAACGTCAGCGCCACGTAGACGAGGAGCGAGACCCAGACGAGGAGGCAGAGCAGGGCGAACCCGGCGGCGTCCGGGGTCGTGAACAGCAGCGCCGTGTAGACGAAGGCAGCGATCCCGGCCGCCGCGACCCCGACCAGCAGCGTCAGTGCCGTGGCCGCGAACTTTGCGCCGAGGAACGCTCCGCGGGAGGCTGGCTTCGTCAGGATCATCTGGGCCGTGCCGCGCTCCTTCTCGCCGGCGACCAGACCCATCGTGATGAGAATGGCGGCGAGCGCCCCGAACTGGCCGAGGTTCTTCAGAAGCTGGTCGATCGAGTCGAGGGTCGTCGGTGTCGGAATCGTGATGCCGAGCGAGGACCCAGCGAGGCTCTTGACGATCTCCGGGGTGTACTTCGCGATCAGCGGCGAGAGGAGCCCGCAGGCCAGGAACAGGATGACGATGGCCCAGAAGCGCATCGTCCGGCGCTGTTCCAGGAGCTCCTTCCAGAACAGGGTTCGGAAGCCCTTCATCGATCGGCCTCGGGCGCGGTCGAATCGCCGGCGCCGCGCGGGGTGAGCGGATCTTCGGGGTCGAATCCGGGCCGAGCCGCGCCCACCGGTCCGCCGCCGGCAACGTCATTCGCTCGAACCAGCTGCAGGAACACGTCCTCCAGGCTCGGGCGCAGGCGTTCGAAGGTCGAGAGCGTGACCCCGGCGCCGGTTACGATCGGCAGGATCTCGCGGGCGGCGGCACCAGGGTCGCGGACGATGACACGGATTTCGTCGCCGGTGCGGCTCACCGATCGTGCCCAGGGCGCGCCGTTCAGGGTCAGGACGAGCGCGTCCAGCGC
Source organism: uncultured Chloroflexia bacterium (assembly GCA_963716375.1). Lineage (GTDB taxonomy): Bacteria > Chloroflexota > Limnocylindria > Limnocylindrales > CSP1-4 > VGPE01. The sequence continues at coordinate 2,090,614 of OY970306.1, forward strand.
GGGCCCCTGGTTCGGCTCGGCATCGAGGCGGTAGACCGGCTTCGCGTGCTCGTCGAGCAGGTCGCCGATCGACAATTCGATGAGCAACCGGCCGTGGTCGAGGATCGCAACCCGATCGCAGGCACGCTCGACGTCGCCCAGGATGTGCGTCGAGAGCAGGACCGTGGCCTGGCCGCGGAACGAGCTGATGAGCTCGATCACGTCGCGGCGGCCTTCGGGATCGAGCGACGACATCGGCTCGTCGAGGATCAGGAGGCTCGGCCGGTTGACGAGGGCCTGGCCGATCCCGATGCGCTGGCGCATGCCCCCCGAATACGTCGCGATCCGCCGGTCGCCGACGCCCGCGAGGCCGACGATGTCGAGCACCTCATCGACCCGCGCTCGCAGCGCCGCGCCTTCGAGCCCGTACAACCGGCCCGCCAACTGGAGCAGCTCCCGACCCCGCATCCAGCCGTAGTAGCGCGGCTCCTGGTCGAGGTAGCCGATCCGCTGGTGCAGCGCCGTCTCGCTGCCGCCGATCGGCACGCCGACGACCTGGGCCGAGCCACTCGTCGGTCTCGCCAATCCGGTCAGCAGCCGGATGGTCGTCGTCTTGCCGGCGCCGTTCGGCCCCAGGAGCCCGAAGATCGAGCCGGCGGGCACCGTCAGGTCGAGCCGGTCCAGTGCCGTGATCGTGCCGTAGCGCTTCGTCAGTCCCTGGGTCGCGATGGCGGCTTCGGCGCCCGGGCCGCCGACCGGAGGGGACGGTCTCGCTGACCTGCGCCGTCATTCCTCGAGCCGTCCGGCAAACAGGTACAGCAACGGCCCGATCAGCTCACCGAGCAGGATCACGACACCCCAGAGGATCTTGCTGCCGCCACGCACCTTGCGCTCGGGTCGGAGGAGGTCACGCAGGGCGATCACGATCAGGATCAACTGCAGGACGAGCAGCGGAACGAGAAGCGGCAGAATCTCGGAGACGTTCATCGAGCCCTCCGGCGCAGGGTCGCGCGCCAGCTTCGGCCGCGATCTGGCGGCGCCGTCCATGGTCCGTGGCGGGCCGTGCAACGGCAACTGCGCAACGGACCAATTCGGCAGGCCGCTCTGCCCTGATCGGGAATTCGTCGAAGATGGCGTCCCCGGCAGGATTCGAACCTGCGACCTTCGGCTTGGAAGGCGTCGCGCGACGCGAGGATCGTAGGATCCCCTGACGAGCGTTCCTGGTCGGGGCACAACTCCCGAAGAAGAGATGGCGTTTCCGGGCCCTCGCTGTCAGTATCCGTTCAACACCGCGTGGCCACTCGCAGGGGAACCCCCCGATAGGCAGACGCACGCCCGCTCTCGGCGCACACGTTGCTACGCGCCCGATTTCACTCGACGGCGTCCTCATCGCCGTCCTGATCTTCCTCATGTTCGTCGCGGCCCTTTCCATGGTCGCGTCCGGCCTCCGCCTGCGGGTCGTCGCGTCATCCGTCGACCTCGTGCTCGACACGGTCACGACCATCGTCGCGCTTCTGGTGGCGGTCCTTGCCTGGTCCAGGTTCCGTCAACGTGGCACGCCTGTCGCGGTGTTCGTTGCGGCGGCGTTCCTGGTGCTGGCGCTCGCCAATGGGCTCAGCGTGGTACTGGTGAGTACCGGCCTCGACCTGCGGGCAGGGATGGCTCTGACTGCACCCGGGCAGGCGCCCCTGTACTTCTTCACGTTCGCCCACGCCCTGGCCGGTGCGCTCCTCGTGGTGGGTGGCTTGGCCTCGCTTCGCTCGAGGCAAATACGTCATCCGTCCGCGATCGTGGCTGGAGCAGCAATCGCGATGCTGATCGCGCTCGCACTCATCCAGGCGAGTGGCAATCTCCTGCCACTTCTCGGGCTCATCAGCGGTCCGGTACTTCCCCTTGACGGGCCTGATGCCGTTCCAGTGCTGCCGTCGCCAACGCCGCTCGGCTTCGCCATCCAGGTGCTGGTGGGGCTGCTCTTCCTCTGGGCGGCTGGCCTCTCACGCCGGCTGTACCGCCGCGACGGGTCGATCGGCGACGCGTACCTGGCCGTCGGCCTCGTCTTCGCGGCGTTCGCCCAATTCGCATTCGCGCTTTACCCCGGTTCGTATACGGGACTCGTCACGAGCGGCGACCTGCTTCGGCTGACCTTCGACGTGATCCTGCTTCTCGGGATCCAGGCAGAGGCGACGGCGGTCTTGGCCGGTCTGCGCCGTGCCAACGCCGACCTGGCACGCATGCAGGCGGTGGAGTTGGAGAACGCCGCGCTCGACGAGCGGGTTCGCCTGTCCCGGGAGCTGCATGACGGCCTCGCCCAGGAGCTCTGGGTGGCCAAGCTGAAGACCGGCCGCCTGGCAGCTCTCGCCGACCTTGGGCTGGAGGCCAGGGCCCTGACCGGCGAGCTGGACAGGGCGATCGACGCCGGCCTTGCCGACGCCCAGCAGGCTGTGGCTGCGCTGCGCTCGTCCGGCAATCCGACCGGCACCTTCTGCGAGCTCATGTCTCGGAGTGTCGATGAGTTCGCGGATCGGTTCGGCTCCCGAGTCGAGTTTGCGTGCGAACCCGGCCTGCCAAGACTATCGCCGCGAGTCCAGGCGGAGCTGCTCCGGATCGCACAGGAGGCGCTCACCAACGTCTGGCGCCACGCCGACGCCACGCTCGTGCGCGTCCGCGCAAGCCTTGAAGATGGAAGCCTTGTCGTGGCCGTCGACGACAACGGCTGCGGGTTCGACCCCGCTGAAGTGGGCCGGCGCTCGTACGGAATGGCGAGCATGCGCGAGCGGGCCGCGCTGATCGGCGGCGACCTGCGCATCGAATCTCGCCCGCAGGATGGGACCCGCATCAGCGTCTTCATGCCGCTGGCAACGGCAACGGCACCCACTGGTGCCAGCCCTGCATGACTCACGCTGCGCGCCCCGTGCGCCTTCGCGTCATGCTCGTCGACGACCACGCCCTGGTTCGGGCCGCGGTGCGCCAGGCGCTCACGGCCCCCGACATCGAAGTCGTGGCCGAAGCCGCGACCGCGGAAGAGGCGCTGCAGATCGCTCCGCTGCTGCGGCCGGACGTGCTGCTTGTCGATATCGACCTGCCCGGCATCGACGGCGTGGGCCTCGTCCGTGAGCTGGCGCCCCGGCTTCCGGAAACCCGAATTGTCATGCTCACCGTGTCGAGCGCGGACCACCACCTGCTCGACGCGATGCGGTACGGGGCGAGCGGTTATCTGACCAAGGACATCTCGCCCGACGCCCTGCTCCGCGCGGTGCGCAGCGCCCACGACGGGGAGCTGGCAATGACGCGACTGATGGCGGCCCATCTCGTCCATCGCCTCGAGGAGACGTCGCGTCCGTCGGATACGTCCGCTGACCCGGCCCTCGCCACGCTCACCCCTCGCGAAGCTGAGGTGCTGCGCTTTCTCGCCGAGGGCCGGACCGATCGCCAGATCGCGGAGGCCCTCACGATCTCGCCACGCACGGTGACGACCCACGTCGGCAGCATCCTGCACAAGCTCGGGGCCACGAGCCGCGCCGAGGCCGCCCGCCGTTCGCGGGCGTCCGACTGAACCTGCGGGGCATCCATCGGGAGCGCAGGATCACCGACCGGCGTCGGCGCGAGCTGCCGCCAGCTCGACCCGCAGCAGGCGCGGTTGCGCAATGTCGAGCGTGACACCCTGCCCGTCCGAGAGGACGAGAAGCAGCCGTTCGCCTGACAGCACGGCCTCCTCGATCTCGGTGAGGTCGATGGACAGGGTCAAGCGACCGATCAGCACCAGCCGTCGCGACGTCACGTACAGGTCGCCGCCGAGGCCGGCTGGACCGTCCGGACCAGGATCCGGCTGACGCCGATCGAAGACCGCGAAGCGGCGCACCGCGACCACGCGCTCGTCCGGTTTGAGCAGCGGAGCGATCCGTGCGTCGGGTTCGAGGGGCGGCATCGCCTGGGCGCGGTATCGGGCGCGTGCCTCATCGGCTGCGACTTCGTCTGCGGTAACGCGAGCGGCGATCTCGTCCGCGTCCCGAATCGCTGGCCCGCCGGCAGCCGTGTCGTCGTGGGGGATGTCCGCTGCTGCCGGCCTGCTGCGATCCATCGGCTCACGATGGGGCATCGGTCTGGGTGCGCGCATCGGAAGAAGTACGTAGAGCGGTACGTATTCGCCCTCCGTATACGTACAGGCGAATACGCAGTCGCGTACGTAGCAGTACGGATGACGGCATCCCTGGCCGCCCGTACGTTCGGGGTACTCATCCGACCTTCGGACTCACGGCTGAGGGCCGGCCTGCGCAGCCCAGGCGCTGGCGTGACCACGAACCTGTCGAAGTGGTCGCCAGTGTCCCGCGCACACAGTTCGGCTCCGGGAGCGGGTCCCCGATCGGTCATCTCGTGCTCAACCAGGGAGCGTTGGGGCACGCACGGGCGACGTCGCGTCCAACGTCGTCGCTCGGTACGGCGGGTGCGCCTTCCGCGCGGAAGCGGCGTTCTACCTCCGGTCGCGACGGTCAATCACCAACATGGACCGCGGACCCCGAGAACGCCCGATCACGCGGCGCGTCCTCCGGGAAGGGGGATGCCTCGAGGGATGGCAGGAGCGATCCAGGACTGATCGCCCGCGGACGGGGCATTCACCACATCAAGTCGTTCTGAAAGGAACCCATCGATGCTCAAGACCAAATTCAGTCGGTTCGCGGCGCTTGTCGCAGTCGTCGCGCTGCTAACAGCGGCCCTCGGGTTGACGGTCACGACAACCGGGGCCTACTTCACGGATAGCCAGCCGGGTGCGATCACCGGCAATCTCGGCACCGTGAGCGTCGGCATCTCGGGTGCGGCGATCAACTTCGCCAACCTGCTGCCCGGCGAGGTCCAAACGCAGACCGTCAACGTCCAGAACACAGGCACCGCGAACGAGGACATCTGGCTCGCCTTCGACAATGCGAACTTCGCGTGGAGCGCCGTCAACGACCTCGGCCAGTACGGCAGGTTCGTCGTCAACGGCAACGTCTACGACAACCTCAACAACGGCTACGCTCAGGGCACCCCGGGTAGCGGCGTGATGAGTACCAATCCAGCGAGCGGTTGCTACAACATCCCTCGCAACGCCATCGCCTACCTGCCGCACACCATCTTCCTGGCCACGCTGACCCCGAGCCAGGTCGTGTCCTTCAACATCTCGTTCAACTTCAACCCCTGCATGACCGGCGGGAACGGAACGGGTGCTGCGCTCTGGGGGTCGGTCGCGAACGACTTCTCCCCGGCTATCCCTGCTAACACGCCGCTCAACTTCAAGGTCGCGGCCTTCCAGCAGGGCGTCAACCCGAACGACCAGATGAATGGCGCCGGCAAGATCGCCAACCTGTCGTTGCCGATCGCCAACTACCCTCCGGGCACCTTCCAGTGATCCTGGTCTGACCGCCAGTCAGGCACCGCACCGGCTGGGCGGGGATCCCCCGCCCAGCCGCCTCACAGCCAGGAGGAAGGCATGATCCGACGCATCGTCGCCCTGTTCGCCATCGTCGTGCTGGTGGTGGTCATCGCGGTCGGTGCGTACGGCTGGTCGCAGGGCGCCCGCTTCTACTCGGTCGAGTCGGGCTCGATGTCGCCAATCCTCGGCTCGGGTGACCTCGTCATCGACCTGCCCGTCACGTCGGCCACCGTCTTCCACGTGGGCGACGTGGTCACGTTCCATCCGACCCCCGGCTACACCACCACGCATCGCATCGTCGCAATTACCAAAGACGGGATCACGACGAGGGGCGACGCCAACCCGACCGACGACGTCGGCTACATCCAGCCGAGACATGATCGTCGGCCTCGTCGGGTGGTCCGTCCCCTTCGTCGGGGCGGTCGCAGACTTCTTCCGGCGGCCCCAGGGCGTCGTGGCCCTCATCGCCGTCATGATCGCTCTCGCGCTCGTCTGGCAGCTCGTCACGTGGTTCGTCCGAGAGCGCCGGGGTTCGGCGCGCCTGGCCGTAGTCGGGGTGGCGCAGAGTCGGGACTCGACGACCGACGACGCGCATCCGCGGCCCACCTCCGCCGAGGCGCCCGTATCCAGATCGGTGGACCTCGCCCGGCCGTCTGACGGCCATGAGCAGGCGGGCACGCCATGAATCGCCGGCAGGTGCCTGTCGCTGGCCCTGGCGCTGATCGTCGGCGTCGTCACCGTCGGAAGCGCGGCCGTGGCCCCGACTGGGGCGACATTCACGGACGCCCAAAGCGGATCGATCAACGGGTCGCTGGCAGCCCCGTGCCCGGCCGTGCTCGCGTCGGTCAGCAGCCATTCGCTCTCCACGGCGAACCTGGTTGCGATCGGGAACGTGACGATCCCCGCCACCTGCTGGGGCGTCACCGTATCGCTGGTGAGCTACAAGGCTCCGGCCGCGACCTACAACGACAAGACAGCGAGCCAGCAGGTCGTCTACGACAGCCAGATGGTGCAACTCAATGCGGGCGCACACCAATTGCAGGTGAACCTGCCCAATTGCTACTTCCAGGTCGACCTGGTCGTCGGCGCGGTGATCGTGCAGCTTGGACCGGCCGGTTCCAGCAACTTCTACGGCGTGCAGAACCGCCTGCTCAATTCGATCAACGGCGGTACCAGGTCCTGCGGGGCCGGAGCTCTGCTGGCCGCACCCCCAAGCGCGACCCCTACGCCCACGCCATCGGCGACACCCACGGCCGCGCCAACGGACTCACCGACACCGACGGTCACGCCCGCGCCCACATCGACGGACGCGCCGGCGCCGACTCCGACCGCGACACCAACAGCCGCCCCGATCGCGACCTCGACACCCACCCCGACGACTCGCCGACACCAACCGCCGCCCCGACACCGGCACCAACACCGACCGAGGCGCCGACGCCGACGCCAACCGACTCGCCCACGCCGGCGCCAGCAGCGACACCCACACCCGCCCCGACCGACTCGCCGACGCCAACCCCGACACCCACGCCGATTCCGACCGACTCCCTGACGCCGACTCCGACCGCCTGACGACTGGACCGCGCATGAACCTCGACGAGTTGGCGTCCCCGGCAGGATTCGAACCTGCGACCGACCGCTTAGAAGGCGGTTGCTCTGTCCACTGAGCTACGGGGACGGGTGGCGGTTGCTCAGTCTACGCACGAAAGCGGCCGATCGACTCAATCAGGTGGGTGACTTCGAGGCGGCGTTACGGGTGGTTCGGGATTGGGACGCGTCGCGGCTTGAGGGCGTCACGCCTTCGACTCGCGCACGAGGCTCAACTTCCAGTCGCCATCGAGCGGAATGGAGACAAGGCCCGTGATGTCTGAGGCCGATCGGGGTTGTCTCCGGACGTTCAGGTCGACCAATGGGTGAGCCTTGCCGACAGCCGCGCCCGTGCGCACCCGACCTCGTGCCCGCACGACCCCTCGCATCCCTGCCCGCGGCCAATAGACTGCGCGCATGTCTGAGGAACGTAAGCTCGTCAGCGTTCTGTTCGCCGATATCGTCGGCTCGACCGCACTGGGCGAGGACAACGATCCTGAGGTCGTTCGGGCGGTGCTCGGCAGCTACTTCGAGCGCGTCCGCCAGATCGTCGAGAGCCATGGCGGGACCGTCGAGAAGTTCATCGGCGACGCCGCGATGGCCGTCTTCGGCGTACCGCGCCTCCACGACGACGATGCGGAGCGCGCCGTTCGCGCGGCGCTTGCAATCCAGGCGGCGATCCCAGGGTTGAACGAGGAGAGCGCGCTCCGGCTCGAGGCGCGCATCGGCGTGACGAGTGGCGAGGTCGTCGCGGCGGTCGACGAACGCGAGCAATTCCTCATCACGGGTGACGTCGTGAACGTGGCGTCGAGGCTCCAGCAGCTAGCGACGGCCGGGGAGGTGCTCGTCGCGGCACTGACAGCGCAACTCACGCGGGAAGCCATCGAGTATGCGCCGGCTCAGACCGTCGAGGTCCGCGGCCGATCGGAGCCGGTCCTGGCCTCACGTGCCATCCGTGCGCGCAGCGATACGCCCGATCAGGCGCGCGGGCTGCCGGGGATGCGGGCACGGTTAGTCGGTCGGGCGCGGGAGCTGCGGCTCCTCGTCGACACCTTCGAGCGCGCCCGCGACGACCAGCGCCCCCAGCTGTATACGGTCGTCGGCACGGCCGGCGTCGGGAAGAGCCGCCTCGTCGGGGAGTTCCTGGCGCGGATCAGCGCCGCCGACGATCTGCGCGTGGCCGGCGTCGTGACCGGGCTCACGGGCGAGGTCGTGAAGATCGAGGCCGGCCGGCTGAGTCAGCCGCTGCTCACGGTTCTTCGTGGCCGCTGCTTGCCGTACGGCACCGGGATCACCTACTGGCCGCTCATGGAGCTCGTCCATGCGGCTCTCGGTGTGACGCTCGCGGACTCTCGGGCCGACGTCCTGGCCCGGCTCGACACTCGCCTGGGTGAGCTCGCCACCGATGCGCGCGTTCGGCCGGCTCTTCGCGCCCGACTGCTGGTTCTGCTGGGTCTCGAGGAGCCGACCGACGCACTCCCCGACGTGGTGGCCTCGAGGCGCACGGCGGAGCTCGCCTGGGGCCTCGGCGTCTTCCTCGAAGCGATCGCGGCGCACGGGCCCGTGGTCGTGGTCATCGACGACCTGCAGTGGGCCGACGACGCAGTTCTCGAGATGGTGCGCGACCTCCTCGAGCGCGTCATCGACGTGCCGCTGCTGGTGGCATGCGTCGCGCGGCCGGAGCTTCTCGAACGGGCGGCCGGATGGGGCTCGGCCACGCCGAACTCGACGACGATCGTACTCGAGCCGTTGAACGACGACGAGACCCGCACCTTGATCGCTCGCCTACTCGACATCGACGACCTGCCAGAGGGACTGCGCGCACGGATCGTTGCTCGTTCGGAGGGCAATCCGCTCTACGTCGAAGAGTTTGTGCGGATGCTCATCGAGGAGGGCCGGCTTGTCCGCCAGGAAGACCGCTGGCGTGCCGCCAGCTCCGACAGCCTCGATGTCCGCGTGCCCGAAACGATCCAGGCGCTCATCGGGGCACGGCTCGACACACTCAGCCGGTCCCAGAAGGCGCTCGTCTGCGCCGCGAGCGTCATCGGGGAGGAGTTCGAGCTCGACCAGGCCATCCGGCTCACCGGCGGCAACGACCTCACCGACGACCTGGAAGCCGTGGTCCGGCGCGGGATCCTGGCACCGAACCGTCGGGCGGGTCCGGGCGCCCATCGGTTCCGCCATCTGCTCATCCGCGATGTCGCCTACGCGACACTGCCCAAGTCCGAGCGCGCCCGACTGCATGACACGTTCGGGCGGCAGCTCGAAGAGGAGGGCGTCGCCGCCGGACGGCGCGACGAGATCGTCCAGATCGTTGCCTATCATGCCGAACGGGCGCTGACCTTGTCGGCAGAGCTGCGGGTCACGGGTCCGACGCTGGCAGCCCGGGCCGGCCGGGCCCTCGAACTCGCGCTCGATGCTGGCGAACGCGCAGTGGCCCGAGAGGAGCCGCGGACGGCGGCTACGTTTCTCACGACCGCGCGGATCGCCGCCGCGGCCGTTGCCGACGGCATCGACCCGACGAGTAGGGCGCGCCTGGTGTTGCTGGAGGGCCAGGTCGCCGCACTCACGCCGGACTATCCGGCCGCACGCCGCCTCCTGGCTGACGCAGCTGCGCTGGCTGCGGCCGCGGGGCTGCACGACCGTGCCGGAACGGCATGGCGGGAGCTCGCGTCGGTACTCGTCACCGCCATGGAGTCCGACGACGAGTGGGCTTCTATCGCCCAGGCAGTGGCCGCCGCCCAGGGGGAATTCAAAGCCGCGGGCAATACGAGCGGCCGGATCGCGGCCGAGGTCATCACGCTCGAGGAGGCATACGCGCACGGCAGGCTCGCCGAGATGATCGACCGAGCGCTCCGGCTGATCGAAGCGGCGGAGGCAATCGGCGACGAGACGCGAGTCGCCGCCATCTCTGCCCGGATGATTGCCCCCGCCGTCTGGTCCGGGCGTCCCGAGCTCGCCGAGGAATTGGCCGCCCGCGCATACGAGCTGGCGGATCGGTTGGGCCTCAGCGCTACGCGGCGCTGGACCCGCTTCTATCTGGCCCGCCTGGCCTGGTTGCGCGGGGACCTTACACGGACGGAGGAAGAGACTCGGGCCAACGCCGCCGACGCACGCGAGGCCGGCGACGGTCCCGTGCAGCTGAGCTCGCAGCGGCTCCTCACGGAAACACTCATGGATCAAGGCCGACTCGACGACGCCTTGGCAGAAGTCGAACGAGCGATCGAGATCAGCGTCGGGACCGGGGACCGCTGGAGTCGCACAGAGCTCTACGCGTTTCGTGCACGGATCCGGACGAGGCAGGGCCAGCTGTCCAAGGCTCACGAGGACCTGGCGGCGTCGGAGGCGACGCTGCGCCTCACGGACGTGGCAGCAGTCGCCGAAGTCGACGGTGCGCGAGGGGACCTGGCCGCGGCCGAAGGCCGCGACGCAGATGCCGAAGCGATGTACCGCAACGCCGACGATGTGGCGCGCGCCACCGAGTACATCTGGTGGACGATGACTTCCCTGGACCTTGCGGAGTTCCTCGTCAGCCGCGGGCGTCTAGGCCGAGGCCGCTCCGTTCGCGGCCGAGATCGACGCCGCGATGCGAAGCTGGGGCTACGAGCTGAGACGTCACCGTATCGACGCGCTGCTCGCCCAGGTCGCGCGCAAACACGTGTAGGGAAGTTGTGACTCGGGCCGTCCGCGGGTTCGGGCGCCCGAGGGACCGTGACATCGGGTTCACCAACCTCACTCGACTGGCCGGCGCGCTCCAGGTGGACCTGCGCATGAGGGCCGTGGACGCCGAACGACATCCATAGGCGACCCGGCAGCCGCACGTTGACCGAGAAGGTGACGATCCGCGCATGGTGGGCAGCAGGCGCTTGATCGCTGGCCTCATCATTGAACCCATCGAGGCTGGGCACTCGTCGATGGGGTCCCGGTTGTGACACCCGACCCGGCAGTTGATGTTCTGATCGTGGGCGGCGGCGCCGCTGGCTGCGTCGTCGCACGACGCCTGGCCGATCGCGGCAACGCGGTCCTGCTCCTCGAAGCCGGACCCGACCCGCGTCGCCAGCCGGCCCCGGACCTGCACGATGGCTGGCGACTGCCGACGCTCCCGGACTGGGGCTACGAAGCGGAGCCGGATACGAGCGGCAACGTCGAGAAGCTGCGCCGCGGCCGGCTCCTCGGTGGCACGTCGTGGTTGACCCGCTTTGCCCTCCGGGGTGCGGTCAGCGACTTCGATGCCTGGGCAGCGGCGGGCAACACCAGCTGGCGGTTTGCGGACGTCTTGCCCACATTCCGGGCACTCGAGACCGACCTCGAGTTCGGCGACCAGCCCTGGCACGGTGACCGCGGACCCCTGCCGATCACGCGCTACCCGGGCCGGCAGCCGTCGGCAATCCACGGGGCGGCGCTCGAGGCGCTCGACGGCGTTGGCTTCTTACCGGTCGCTGACCACAACGCCCCAGGCGCGATCGGCGTCGGGCCGATGCCGATGAGCTCGCGTGACGGGCGACGCGTAACGGCACTCGACGGCTGGATGGCGCCCGAAGAGCAGCCGCCCAGTTTGGTCGTCCGGCCCGAGGCGGAGGTGGCCTCGGTCATCGTCGACCGCAGCAGGGCCGCCGGAGTCCGGCTCGTCGACGGCACCGCCATCGCCGCGGACTGGGTGGTGCTTGCCGCGGGCACCTATGGCAGCCCGGCCATCCTGCAGCGCTCGGGCATCGGTCCCGCCGACGAGCTCACAAAGCTCGGGCTCAGCGTGGCCGTGGATCTGCCCGGCGTCGGTGCCAACCTCGCTGATCATCCGGCCGTCGACTTCGACACCGGCTGGCGCGGTGCCGTGACCGATGGCCGGTCTCTCCATTCCATCGCGACCTATCGCAGCGCGCTCGCGGCTCCGGGCGACGCGTTCGATCTGATGTACTGGTTGAGCGACCCGGTTGGCCAGGAGCCACGCTTCTATCTCGACCCGATCCTGCTCCGACCACGGTCGCGTGGCAGCGTGCGGCTGCGCTCGGCCGATCCCGGCGAGCCCTTGCGAATCAGCCTGCCGGGTCTTCGCGAGGCAGCCGACCTCGAACGCCTGGCCGAGGGGTACAGGCGCGCCATCGAGCTCGCCAATCAGCCGGTCCTCCGGCGGCTGGCAACGAATCCGCCACCCGGGGTGCCGAGCGGGACGCAGGCCCTCCGCCAGCGCCTCGTCGAAAACGCCTACTCCATCCCCCACGTGGTCGGCACCTGCGCCATGGGCGGCTCCCCGGCGGACGGAGCGGTCGTCGACGAGCTCGGCCGCGTCCACGGGATCGATCGCCTGAGCGTCATCGACGCCTCGATCATCCCGGAGCCCCCGTCCGGCTTCCCACATCTCGTCACGTTGATGCTGGCTGAGCGTCTCGCAGAGAGGTTGCCGTCGCTTCTCCGGTAAGCGGGAGCCAGCTCGCAACTGAGCAACTAACTGGGGCGTGTCCGGTGCGGAGCCCACTCTCGCGAGCACGTCGGAGTGGGCCGGACAGTTAGAAGGCGGTTGCTCTGTCCACTGAGCTACGGGGACGGGCGTTCCTGTGCACTCTAACGGGACTCGTTCCCGCTGGACACCGTGCAACAATCTGTCCCGTCATGGCGCAGCCGATCGGCAAGCATGCGTCTCAGCGACGGCACGGGCGAACCCTGCCGGTCGGGTTGCGGAGCGCGTTGGCCTCGGCCATCCTGCCGATCGCCGACGCGGGCAAATGGCTGGCCCTCCGATCCTACCCATTGTTCGAGCTCTCAGCCACCACGCCGATCCCGCCCTGGATTGAGCCCCTCGGAGCGCGTGGGGGACTGCGGGCCGCGCTGCACGCATACCGGCGGGTGCCCGCGTATCGGCAATTCGTGGACGAATCGGGCTGGACCGATGATCGGTCGCTCAGCGGCTCGGAGCGACTGGCCCGGTTCCCGATCACCGACAAGAAGAACTACATCATTCCCTTTTCGACGGCCGAACGCTGCCTTGATGGCCGCATTCCACTGGCTGGGACACAGATGGACGAATCCTCCGGTTCGTCAGGAACGCCATTCGACTGGGTCCGAGGATCGATGGAGCTGACGGAAATGCATCGTCAGTTCAGCCAGTTCGCCCGGTATGTCTTCGGCAGCCCCATCGTCACCATCAATGGCTTCTCGATGGGGGCCTGGTCGACGGGCGTGAACACGGCCCAGGCGCTCCATCGCAACGGGCTGGTCAAGTCGCCTGGGCCGGATCTCGAGAAGATCATCCACACGCTGCGGTTCCTCGGACCGGGCTACGTCTACGTCCTGACCGGCTACCCGCCGTTCCTGCGCGAGATCCTCGAATTCGGGACCGCTGCGGGCCTGGATTGGCGACCGTATCGGATGTATGGCATCGTCGGCGGCGAGGCGATGAGCGAGCAGCTTCGCGATCGCCTGCTCCGCAGCTTCATCGCCGTCTACTCGGCCTATGGGGCAAGCGATCTGGACATCGGCGTGGCCACGGAAACGCCGCTCACGATCTGGCTCCGCCGCGAGGCGGCGTCCAACTCGGAGCTGCGACGGCAGCTCTTCGGCGATGACCCTCGACTGCCGATGGTGTTCCAGTACAACCCGCTGGACCACAACGTTGAATCGCGCGACGGCGAACTCGTGGTTACCGTCTGTCGCCTGTCGCTCCTGTCGCCGCGCATCCGCTACAACGTCCACGACGCGGGTGGCGGGCTCAGCGTGCGCCAGGTCGTGGCAGTGTGCCGCGACTTCGGGCTCGATCCGATGGCCGCTGCCCAGGAGAGTGGCCGAGCACCGATCCTGCTGCCGATCATGTGGGTGCATGGCCGCAGCGACGCGACGATCAGCTACATGGGAGCGAACATCTACCCCGAAGACGTCGAACAGGCGTTGTTCGCCGATACCGACCTCGCCGGGCGGCTCGGCGCGTTCTGCCTGGAGCTTCGCGACATCGGCGGAGGCGCCGTTCGACCCTGCCTCCATGTCGAGGTCACGGACCGGGGGAGCGACGACGCGATGATCGTCCGGACCCTTCGCCAGGCCGTTGTCGCGCGACTGGAGTTGAACAGCGGCGACTTCAAGGCAGCGGTCGCCGAGAACCCGACGACGGCCGACTTCCTCGTCGAGCTGCACGCCCCGGGACAGGGCCCGTTCTCCGAGAACAGCCGGAGAATCAAGCGCCGCTACATCGTGCCCAGCACCTGAACGGTTCGAGACACTCTCAGGGCGCTGGGACGAGGACGGCCTCGACCGATCTTCGATGCGACCAGGCAGCCGCATTTGGCGTATAGCCAACACGGTAGATCGCGACCGGATCGCGCCCGCCGATCATCTCTGCCAGCTCTGTCACGGTGGCCTGATCGATCACGACGCTCATCGGGTGCCACGAATAGCCCAGCGAGTTGACGAGCGTCCAGCTGGCGATCAGCCGCCGTCCACATTCGAACAACTCAAGCACATCGCGGCTCTCGACGGTCAGGACAGCCATCGCGCTGCTTCGCCGGGTCAGGCGCACGTCACGCTGGGCATACGCCCAGGCGAGCCATCCTGGAAGACGCCCGAGCCGCAGCGCAAGCCGAAGCCAGAATTGATCGATTCGGCTGACGCGGAGGCACTCAAGGGTCATGCCGTCCGGGGACACGTCGTCGAACCGGGTCCACTCTTCGAGATCGGCCACGAAGCGTCCGTCCTTCCAGGACAGGATGCTCGCCCGCTCGACCAGGCGGGCCAGCCGGTGGGCCGGCAGGAGGATGTTGCCGAGATCGGCGAGATCCGATGCCAGGCCCGCCGGCAGCGGAGCCCGTTCGTAGGGGGATCGATTGCACTGCCGCTGGCCGATGGCGGCCGACAATGGGTCGGGGACACTCGTGAGCCGCGGAGCAACCTGATCACGCCAAGCGTGATCCCGGTGGCCGTGCGCGACACCGCCGGCTCGAAGGCGGCGTCCAGACCCCGCTCCTGGGCGGACAGCCGGAGCGTCTCGAAGAAGCCGCCCACCGCGATGAGCCCATCACGGTCATCCGGGTCGGCCCGGAGCTTGTCGCTGAAGGCGTACCAAAGCAGGAATTGATTGCTCGCGAGCCGGCTCAGTCGCCAGGGTTGCGCGTTGTGCGCCGACGGCGCGCGGACCGCGGCCTCCAGCGTTGTCCGAACGGCCTCCTGGTCCAACGCCCGGGAAGGCAAATCGATGCACCCTCAGCCTGACGAGACGGCCCGCGGACATGCTGTGCAGCCTCGGGCAGGCTCGGTCGTCAGAGTCTACTGCCGCGATGATGTCCTTGACCCTGGCACATGACGCCGCGATTGCATCAGACTGATCGCCGTGGCGGTGTCCGCCACCAGCCGCAGGGCCGCGTCCCGATCAGCGAGGTGTCCCGCCGCAAGGTGACCGATCAAATGACCCAACCGCCGGCCGAGCCCTCCCCGCCGGCCGGCGTCCATCGGATCGTCGTTCTCGGCGGCGGATTCGCCGGGGTGACGACGGCGCAGGAGCTCGTGCGCCGGCTTCGCGCCGATGGCCGCCTCGCCGGCGGGAGCTCGAAGCGGAAACGCTCCGCCGACGCGACAGCCCGGCCGAGCGTTTCCGTGACGCTCGTCAGCCAGGACAACTATTTCGTCTTCCAGCCGCTGCTGGCCGACATCATCTCGGGCGCCATCGAAACCACGCACGTGGTCGTGCCGCTGCGCCGGATGCTGAAGGGCGTCGAGGTCGAGGTCGGCTACATCGAGGCCATCGACCCGATCGGCCGGCTGGTGCACGTGCGCCGCCGGCAGACCGGGCGCCGAGTTCACGGTGGGGTACGACGCCCTCGTGGTCACGCTCGGCAGTGTCACGGACTTCAACACGGTGCCGGGGATGGCCGAGCACGCCCTTGGCGTGCGCAACCTTGGCGACGCGTTCTTTCTGCGGAATCGCGTCCTCTCGATGCTCGAGGAGGCGGCGAGCGAGGACGATCCCGTCCGGCAGCGGGCGCTCCTGACCTTCGTGGTGGTCGGCGGCGGATCGACCGGAGTCGAGGTCGCGGCGGAGCTCGAAGACCTCCTGCGGACCGCCCGGCGGACGTTCGCCACGCTGCCCGAGCCCCTGGTCGTGCTCGTCCACAGCCGCCCCTACGTCCTGTCGGAGTTCGGGGACCGGCTGGCGCGATACGCCACGAGAAAGCTCGCGAAGGCCGGGGTGAAGCTCGTCCTGGGGCACCGCCTGGTGCGCGTCGAAGCGGATCGCGTCGAGCTCGACGACGGCACGACCATCGCGACGACCACGGTCGTCAGCACCGTCGGCAACGCGCCCCACCCGGTCGCCGCACGCCTGAGCCGCTCGGCGGAGGCCGGCGGCTGGATCCGGCCGGACGCGACGTTCGCCGTTCCGGGCCTCGAGGGCGTCTGGGCGCTCGGCGACTGCGCATCGATCCTGGATCCCCACACGGGCAGGCCGATGCCGGCCACCGCGCAGCACGCCGTCCGCGAAGGTCCCCATGCCGCACGCAACGTCCTGGCCGCGCTTGACGGCCGGCCACAGCGCCCCTTCGACTACGGCCAGCAGGGCATGCTCGTCTCGCTGGGCCGCTTCAAGGGGATCGGGGAGATCCGCGGAATCAAGCTCTCGGGGTTCGCCGCCTGGTTCATGTGGCGGACCTACTACCTGCTCCGGATCCCGAGTCGCGATCGCCGCCTGCGGGTCGCCCTCGATTGGGCACTGGAACTGTTCCTGCCGCATGACGTGACCGAGATCAGCATGCTCCGAACGCGCGTCCGCCCCGGTGAGCCGGTCGGCGAAGTGTCGGGTGAGCCGGTCTCGGTCGGAGTGCGGACCGATGGCCGGGAAGAGATCGTTCTCTGAGGTCGTGGCGCCCGGTGTTCCGGCGTCGTCCCCAGGGCTCGGGCCGGCCTCGTGAGTCGCATCGAGACGGCCGTCGTCGGTTACGGTGGGCCTGGTGCTCAACTGACGGTCGCCGGCGTCCGGGTCGCGGGTGTCGAGATCGCGGGTGTCCAAGTCGCGGGTCTCCAGGTCGCGGGTCTCCAGGTCGGAGGTGTTCCGGCTCCGGCGACCCAGGGAGTCGGGCGCGCTCAGATCATCCGGATCGTGGTCCGCAGCGTGTAGCGATCGCCGCACCTCGGACATTCGTAGATCGTCTCCTGGCGCGCCACCTTCGACGTCGGGTGCTGCTCGCCCTGATCCTCGGCGATCTCCTTCATGGCGACCATCTCGTTGCCGTGATGGTGCTCCAGGACGTGGTCGACCCGGACCTGGTCCGGCGTGGCATGTGGGTCCATGAGCCGCTCCCGCTGCGCAACTCGTTTCGGGGTCCCGTCCGAGCCCCGTTGCCGCACGGTAGCACGTCCGAATCGCCGCGGATCAGAAGGCAGATTCGGCCCTTCGGACCCCCTTGAACGCCGAATCGAACCTGCTACACTCCGCCACCGTCGTCGGTGCCCACCCACGAGGACAACTTGTTGCCGGTTGACCGTCCCGACCGCCCAGTCTCGGTCGATCCAGCCGCCGAACCAGCGGCCATGCTCGCGCCCGCGGCCACCCCAGCCGGCGGTCGCGCCGTGCCCGCGGCGGCCCGCCGTGCAGTGCCCATGGCCGCACCCGCGTCCGCCGGGCGAGCCGGGCGTGGATCGGCAGCCTCGGCACCGGCGATCCAGCTGGCTCTCGACCTCGTCACGGACATCCCCCGCCTGCCGATCGCGCCCGAGTGGAAGGAGCAGCAGCGGCTCTGGGGCCACTCATTCCACCCGATGTGCTCGTATCTCGCGAGCTTCCCGGCCTCGCTGACCCACTCGTTCATCGCCCGCTACTCACGCCCTGGGGACGTCGTGCTCGACCCGTTCAGCGGCCGCGGGACGACCCCGCTCCAGGCCTGCGCCGAAGGCCGGATCGGCGTCGGCAACGACCTCAATCCCCTCGCCCACCTCCTGACCGCCGCCAAGGTCGATCCCCCGAGCCGGCCCGAGGTTCAGACCCGCCTCGCCCGACTCAGGCTCGCGTGGGCCGGTCAGGCTGCCGAATGGGAGCAGCTGGCCCGGCAGACCCAGGCCGATCCCGATGGCGTGCGGGTCCCGATCGCCGGTTCGGGCGCGGATCGACCGCCGGGCACCTCCGCCACCGCATTCGAACCGGTGCCCGCGGAGGTCGCTCTCGCCTTCCACCCCCGAACACTCGCCCAGTTGCTGTTCGTACGAACGGAGCTCCAGCTCGACGACCGGACCGACCGATTCCTGGCCGCTGCCCTGACCGGCATCCTCCACGGCAAGAGCGCGAGCTACCTGTCCGAGGTCATGCCGAACACCTTCAGCATGGCCCCGCGCTATGTCCGCGAATTCGCGGCCCGGACGGAGTTTCGATCGCCTGAGCGCGACGTGTTCGACAGCCTCGCCCGCAAGCTCCGGCGGCTCGATCGCCAGCCGCGGCCCGCGACTCGCGGCGTGGCCCTGCTGGGCGATGCGCGCGACGCCGGGACGCGGTTCCGCGAGGAGCTGCGGGCACGGTCGCTGCCGACCCAGGCCCGTCTCGTGGTCACCTCGCCGCCGTACCTGCGCGTGATCAAGTACGGCTACTACAACTGGCTGCGGACGTGGCTACTCGGCGAGGATGCCCGCGCCATCGACGAAGCCCTCGACGATGCCCACCATCGGGCGCCGTACCTCGTGTTCCTGCGCGAGGTCCTCGCCGGCCTGCGCGAATCCCTGACGGACGACGCCGTCGTCGTCCTCGTCATCGGCGACGTGGAGCTCGACCGCGGCCGGCGCATCAGCAACGGGGTCGGCCTGGCCGAGGCGGCCTGGGAAGCGGCGGCCGAACCCGAGGGCTACCGCCTCGCGGGAATCGCGCTCGACGACGTCGCGCCAGGCCGCAAGATGACCAAGCTCTGGGGCGACGAGGCCGGCCGGGCGACGAAGACGGACCGGATCCTCGTCCTCGGCACGGGTGAGGCCGGCCGGCGCCGCGCGATCAACGGCGCAAGCTTGCCGGTCGACTGGACGTGGCCCCGGAGGCTTCGGGCCATCTGACCGCGCGTGGCACCTGCCTCGCGCACGGCGAGAGGGAGGCTGCACGCATGGAGATCGTGGTCGTCACGCCACACACGGACGATTTCATCTACGGCCTGGCGGGGACGCTGATGCAGCACGCCGACGACGACATCCACATCGTCGCCGTGTGCGGGGTCCAGAAGGCGGCCGCGCGCGATGTCGCCGCGGGGCTCGGAGCGACGATCGAGTTCCTCGACGCGCCGTATCACCGGATCTCCGAGGACGCGCTCGGGGTCAAGAACCGGATCGCCGAGATCCTGGCGAAACACCGGCCGACCTACGTGTTCGGCCCGCCCGCGACCGGCGACTGGACGTCCGATCACACGACCGTCGGTCGGGCGCTGCTTGACGCGGTCGACCTGGCCGGCACGTTCAGCTACGCCAGCCGGGTGCTGCGGTTCCCGATCGCCTCCACGACGCTCGAGTTCCACCCGAACGTCTGGGTCCAGCTGCCGCCGAGCGTGGTCGCGAAGAAGGTCGAGCTGGCGGCGATCATGACCCGCGGCCTCGAGGACGAGTGGCCGCACGACCTCGTCGAATGGGAGGTGGGGCAGGGTCTGCGCTACTCGCTCGATCTGGGCTGGCCGGCGAAGCACACGGAAGCGTTCGACGCGGTCTTCGCGGTGCCGTTCCGGCGCCTGCCCCCACCGGAGGACCTGCCAGGCGAAACGGCCCGGCAATCCCCGAAGGTCCAGAAGCTGACCGAGGGAGTCGATCTCTCCGCGGGGTGACCGATTGGAGACGGTCGGCGAGCGCGTCCCGAGGCTTCAGGCGCGGATGCGGCGCCTCGACATCTCGCCTTCGATCTGGCGCTCGGCCTCGACGTACTGGTCGATCTGCTCACGCAGCTGGTTCGCCTCGGGGACGTAGAGGTGGACCTGCTGCTGAAGGATGTAGCTGAGCCGGCGGCTGGTCATCCGGACGTGGTCCAGGTTCTTCATCAGGACCAGCGGATCCATCGCCGCCAGGTCCGACGGGTGATACATCTGCTTCATGCCCGCCATTCTAGCGGGGCAGGTTGTCCGGTCGCCGGACGGGTATGGCCGGGACGTCGCCCGGAGTGCCGGCTGCCCGCCAGCCTGGTCCGCCTACGCCCCCGCGGGCGCTGCGGCGAGCGTCGGGAGCACGGCCGGCTCGTCGATCAGGTCGGCCACCGCCGGCCCGCGGCGGACGGCCGCGCGGGCGCGATTCCCGCGTTCGATCTCCTCGCGCGATGACGAACTGGACGAGGCCCGCCAGCGCCGGGATCTCGTAGAGGCTGAAACCGACCCCGTGCTCGGCGAGCTCGGAGTGGCCCCAGCCGCGGAAGAGGCGGCGTGTCGCGACCAGGCACATTTCGTCGTAGAGGGCCGGCCAGCAGACCCGCCGGCGTGCGTAGCAGAACCGGACGAACTCGGCCGCGTCAGATGCCAGCGGCCGATCGAGAGTGGCGCGTGGATCCATCGACTGAGGCCCTCCCGAACCTCGGTGTCGAACCCGGGCACGCGGAATCAGCGGCCCATTTCGACTGGCGTCTGAGGCTTCCCGGGGGTCCCTCCCGATGGACACTCGCCCGGGTACCCGGGCATCCTAGGCCGCAGGCCGACGCCCGCAAAGGGGGTTTCTCCACCTTCTCTTCCACGAAGTTGTCCACAGCCCCGGCGGCTCAAGCGGACGGAGGCGGAAGCCCCTCGTGACGGGCGGCTGTGGCCGGATTCGCGGCCTCGAACGGCCCCTCGGCGAGGGCCGTGCGGGTCGTCCGAACCGCCGGCGCCCATTCGGCCCGGCCCACTGCCCCGCGGATCAGACCCGGCGGTGAACCCCGAGGCCGGGCTTCGGCGAGAGGATCCAGCGGCAGTCCGCGCCGAGCTCGAGACCGGCATACGGATCGTTGGCCAGCAGCAGGTTGCCGTCGAGATCGGCCCAGTCGGCGAGCGAGGCGACGGCGGCCGATGCGGCAATGCCGACGGTCGTCTCCTCCATGCAGCCGAGGAATGTCTTGAAGCCGAGCTCGTGGGCCCGGGCAAGCATCCGGTGGGCCGGCCCGACGCCGCCGCACTTGGCGAGCTTGACGTTGACGCCGGCGCAGACCCCGACGAGACCCTCGAGGTCGTCGATCGTGACGGCGCTTTCGTCCGCGACGATCGGCAGCGAGGACCGCTCCTGGAGCCAGCGCATCTGGTCGAGCCGGTGGGCCGGGAACGGCTGCTCGACCAGCTCGACGCCGAGGCGGACGAGCTCCGGGATCAGCTTCGCGCCGGCCTCCGGCTGCCAGCCCGTGTTCGCATCGACCCGGATGGGCCCCGCGAACACGCCCCGCACCGCTTCGAGCGTCTCGAGGTCGGCCGGGCCGCCGAGCTTGATCTTGAGGGCCGGGAACTTCGAGGCGCGGGCGGCTCGCTCGGCGACGATCGCCGGCTCGTCGATGCCGATCGTGAAATCCGTCGGCGGCAGCTCGGTCGAGAGCCCCAGCAGCTCGTAGACCGGGATGCCCAGGTGCTTGCCCGCGAGATCGTGCAGGGCGATGTCGATGCCGGCCTTGGCGCCGCCATGGTGGCCCAGGGCGTGATCCATCCGGACCGAGGCCTCTGCCAGCGCCGCGAGGACCTTCGCGCGGTCGTGGGACCGCAGGTCGTGGACGAGGGGCTCGACGGCAGCGAGCAGTCTCGGCAGGACGACCGGGACGGTCTGCGTGGTCTCCCCGTAATACGCCTCGGCGAAGGCCTCACCCGTGCCCTCGATGACCCGGTCGTCGTCGAGGTCGTCGACGAGATGGGTGATCACCGTGTGCGCGTTGACCGCATCCATGCTTCGGGCGATCCGGAACGGGTCCCGGAAGGCGAGGGTCAGCGACTCATGACTGAGATGGAGGGGCACCCTCAACGCTCCAGCTGGCTGCGGATCGCGGCGAACAATGGGCCCGCCCCGAAGCGGTATGGATCGTCCGTGGGCAGCCCGGTCTCGGCCTGGGTCTGGGCGATGAGCCGGCGCGCCTCGTCCTCGGGATACAGCGACGTGTTCAGCGCGATCGCGACCACGCGTGACGGCTCGACCAGGCCGGCGATGGCCTCATGGGCGGCGATCATCGTGCCGAGGGGCTTGAGCCGGGCGATGTCGCCCTTCGATTCGAACGCGTGATGGGCCGTCCGGCCCGGCTGGTGGACCATGACCATCCCGTGGGGCCGCGCGCCATGGATCAGGCCGAGGGTCACCGACGAATACGCGAAGTGGTCGAGCGAGCCCTGGCCCTCGACGATGACCCAGTCGGCGCGCTTCTCGCCCTCCTCGGTCAGCCATTCGACGGTCCCCTGGAGGAAGTCGGCGGCGACACGGTCGATCGTGACGCCCCAGCCTTCGATCATCATCCCGGTCTGGCCCGTCGGGACCATCGCGGCCGACAGGCCGGCGTCGCGGGCCGCGTTGGCGAGCTCCATGGAGACGCCCATCTTGCCGCTGGCGCAGTCGGTCCCGACGGTCAGGATCACGATCTTGCCCGGCAGGTGCGCCCGCCCGTTCGAGACCTCCATCCGCTCGGGCGGTCGCCGGAAGTCGTAGATCCGGGCCCCGCCCTCGGCGGCCGCCGCGACGAACTCGGGGTCGTCGCCGAGGAAGAGGTGCAGGCCGCTCACGACGTCGAGCCCCTGGCGCAGCGCGTCACGGATCGTGTCGCGCCAGGCCGGCGGCAGCTTCCCGCCGGCCGGGGCGATGCCCAGGATCAGGGTCGTCGGCCGGAGCGCCATCGCCTCGTCGAGCGTGGCCACGATCGGCACCCCGTCGTAGCGCGGACCGGGGCCCATGACCTGGTCGACGGTCAGCCCGGCCCGCGTCGAATCGAGCACGGCCACGACCGGGTCCGAGGCGTACCGCAGCACGCCACGCGCGGTCTTGGAGGAGTCGCCACCGAACTCGCCTTCAGCAAGGATGACAATCCGGCGATTCGGGGATGGGAGCATGCGGGCCTCCTGCCTGACGGTCAGGTCAGTCTACAAAGCGAAGGGCCAAAGAGAACGCCCCCGGGGCGCGGTCCGGGGGCGTAGGCGGAAGCTGTCATTGGTACCGCATACCGGATTCGAACCGGTGGTCTCCGCCTTGAGAGGGCGGTGTCCTGGGCCTCTAGACGAATGCGGCTCTGAGGCCGGCGAGCACTCGCTGCGAGCGCCCGAACCGGCCGGAATGATAGCAGCGAGCCCGCCGACCGGGCAAGGACGACCCTTCGCCAGGGCCTCGCTAGAGCCGATTCGTCTCGAGGAAGGTCTTGATCGCCTCGGCCACCTGGAGGTAGCTCTGCTCGCCGAGGACGAGCCCGAAGTGCGAGTGGGCCCCGAACGGCTCGTAATCGGCGTCGAGCCACTGGGCGAGACGCAGGCTCTCGGGTTCCGGCTGGATCCGGTCGAGGCCCGCCCCGACCACCAGCCGCGGCATGCCGTGGAAGGCGCCCGGGTCGATGTCCACGCCGCGCATCATCTGGCGCCGGGCGGCGCCCGATTCGTGCGGCTTCTGGCCAAGCAGGTGCTGGATCCGGAGGACGTCGGCGAGGGTCAGGTCGCGCTGGTCCCGCTGGAGCTTCTCCGGCAGCGTCGACCAGCCGAGGAGGGTCTTGCCGTAGACGTCGGGAATCTCGGTCAACTCGAACGGTCGCACCGGAGTCCGCAGGCGCGCGCGGCAAGGCGGGGCTGAGCAGCACCATCGCGCTCGGGCGCATCCGCTCGGCGGCCTTCATGGCCAGCAGGCCGCCCATGCCGTGGCCGACGAGCACGGTCTCGGGACCGATCCGCGTCAGGGCGGCCAGCGACGTCGTCCGTGTAACTGCCGAACGAGAGCGTCGTCGGATCGGCCGTCTGCGACCAGTAGTGGTTGCGCAGGTTCAGGGCGTGGCCTTCCCAGCCGCGGCTTGCGAAGAACGCCAGGTAGCGCTCCCAGAGCCAGGAACCCGCGAGCTCGCCGTGGATGAAGAGCAGGGGCTTGCGGCGCGAGCGGCGCTCCGGCAGCCATGACTCGATGTAGAGGCCGCGGTCGACGAGCTCGATCTCGTCCTTGCGGACCGGCCGCCCGTTGGCGGGCACCGGCGGGCTCGGACGGCTCGGCATCCGGACCGGCCCGTCGCCATTGCCGTTGCCGATGCCATGGAGCGGCCCGTCGTCGAGGGTCAATTCGGCCATGAGATCACCGTCAATGTCTCCTCCGGCGCGGCTCACCATTCGAGCGGGTTGACGAGCAGGCCGCTCAGGGCCTTGGGATAGAAGTAGGTCGACTTCTGGGGCATCACGTCACCGGCCCGGGCGACCTCCCCGATCGAGGCGACCGGGGTCGGCTCCAGCAGGAACGCGACATCGGCGCCGTCCTCGGCCGTGTCGACCCAGCTCATCGCCTCGGCAGCGGACTTCGTGTAGACGACCCGGCCGCTCGTCACGGCCTGGGTGTCGACCCCGAGGAGCCGCTCGAGCGAGGCCTGGAGGAGCGTGACGTCGAGGGCCCGGAGGGCCGCACTGCCGGACGGCAGTGACGATTCGAACGCCTCGCGACGGGCCTGCAGGATGGCGCCGCCCTGGCGGGTCCAGAGGCCGAACCGGCCGCGCCCGCCGGGCGCCAGGGCCGCCGCCCCGAAGGCGGACTCGAGCTCCTCGCGGGACGCCTCGGTGACATCGAACAGCTGGCCGGCCCGCTCGAACAGCCCCTCGAGGCGCGCTTCGACGTTGCGGACGACCCGATGGGTCGGCAGGACCGTCAGGGGCTCGGCCGTGTCGAGGAACAGCATCAGGAGGTAGTCGAAGGCCGGGTCCTCCTCGCAGGAGCGCGTCATCCGCCGCTCGTCGCGGTAGCGCAACGCAGTCTCGTAGCGGTGATGGCCGTCGGCGATCGTGATGGGCTTGGCCGCAGCGAGGCCGATCAGCTCCGCGACGCTGGCGGTCGGGGTCTCGCTGCCGTCGCCGGCCGCGACGACCCACAGGCGGTGCCGGACGCCGTCGCCGTCTCGAACGTCGGCCTGGGCCGGGCCGGACGCCAGCTGCGCGAGCAACTCCCTCGAGCGGCCGGTCGCATCGTCATAGAGGCCGACGACCGGGCTCGTGTTGACGCCCGTCGCCCGCAGGAGCATGTAGCGATCTTCCTTGGGCCCCGAAAGCGTGCGCTCATGCGGCAGCACGCCGCCCCCGGGACCGAAGGCCTCGAGACGCAGCCGCCCGAAGAACCCGCGCTGCGTGCGCTCGACGTCGGTTCCGGGCACGCGATAGGTCTGCTCGTAGATGTAGATCGACGGCCGCGGATCCTTGCGGAACGTGCCGTCCGACCGCCAGGCGGCCAGGGTCCGCGCCGCGCGGCGGTAGCGGTCGCCGGGCTCGTCTCCCTGGATGTCGACGGGCAGGTCGAGGCGGACGATGTTCTTCGGGTTCTGGGCCACGAGCGCGTCGTATTCCGGTGGGCGGATGACGTCGTACGGCGGGCTGACGACGGTGGCGAGGTCGCCGACCGTCTCGGTCTCGTATCGAAGGGCGCGGAACGGACGGATCTCGGGCACGGGACCTCGCCTGATGCCTGCGGGCCAGGCGCGACGCATCGCGGCGGCCGGCGGCCAAGGGTGACGGTTGACGGGACAATCGTACGTCAGCGAGGGCCAATTCGGCGAAACAGTCCCGGCAAAGCGGTCGTGGCGAACCAGTCGCCGGGCGAGCGCTCCGATCCAGCCGCAAGCGATCGCCGGGGACTGGTGCTAGCCTCTCGGGCGATGCGCCGGGTTCCCCTCATGCTCCTCGCGGTGATTGCCTGCCTCGCGTTCGCCGGGTGCGAGTACGTGGACGATCCGAACAACCCGACGCCGGCTCCGTTCACGGGGATCGCCCAGGCGCTCGGCGCCGAGGGCATCACGATCTCGAACGTGGTGTCAGGCGACGCCGGCTGTGCCGACCAGGACCTGGCCCACACGGCTGTCAGCTTCATGGCGTCGGGCTTCGACCAGGCCACCCCGACCCGCGTCTACCTCTACCAGTTCCGCAACCGGGCCACCTTCGGGCGGCTCAGCGGATCGGTCGCGACCTGCGCCCGGACGTACGCCACGGATCCGGCCGCGTTCGGCTCGGTGGACGTGTCGCCGTTCGTGGCTGCGGGCCCGGGACCCTGGGGGCCGGCCTTCACGGATCACCTGAGATCGGCCCTGACCGTGGCGGCGGGCAACGGCGGATAGCGTTTGGGTGCGGCGGGCCGTGGCTCGAGCCTTCTGCGTTCGCCGCTAGCCGCGCGGACGAACGCACGCGTTTGGGCTAGCCGCGCCCAAACGCTATCCGAATCCTCAAATGACGCGCAGCCCGAGGATCTTCCGGGCGATGACGAGGCGCTGGATCTGGCTCGTGCCCTCCCCGATCTCCGTCAGCTTGGCGTCGCGGAGGTAGCGTTCGACGCGGTACTCCTCGATGTAGCCGTAGCCGCCGTGGACCTGGATCCCGGCGTTCGTGGCCCGCGACGAGACCTCGGACGCGAACAGCTTGGCCTCGGCCGCGGCGAGGCCGAAGTCGCGGCCCTGGTCCTTGAGCCACGCGGCGCGCCAGACCATCTGGCGGGCGGCCTCGATCTCCGTTGCCATGTCGGCGATGAGGAACGCCACCCCTTCGAACGTCCCGATCGGCCGGCCGAACTGCTCGCGGGTCTGCGCGTACGGGATCGACGCGTCGAGCGCGGCCTGGGCGAGCCCCACCGCGAGCGCCCCGATCGAGATCCGGCCGCCGTCGAGGATCTGCAGGAACAGCTTGAAGCCGGCGCCGGGTACGCCCAGCAGGTTGGCCGCCGGGACGCGGCAGCCCTCGAAGATCAGCTCGCCCGTCGCCGAGGCGTGGAGGCCCATCTTCTCTTCGAGGCGGCCGACGCTGAAGCCCGGCGTCTCGGCCGGCACGATGAAGGCGCTGATCTCGGGGTTGCCGTCGGCGCGCGTGCCGGTCCGGGCGGCCACGATGTAGGTCCCGGCCTGGCCGGCGTTGGTGATGAAGCGCTTGCCGCCGTCGATGACCCACGTGCCACCTTCGGGGCCCGGCTCGTGACGGGCCGTCGTGCGCGTGCCGCCCGAATCGCTGCCGGCGCCGGGCTCCGTCAGGCCGTAGCCGCCGATCACCCGGCCGGAGGCCATCGGGACGAGGAACCGCTCCTTCTGCTCGTCCGTGCCGGCCAGGTGCAGCGGGCCGCAGCCGAGGCTTGTGTGGGCCGCGACGATGAGCCCGAGCGAGCCCCAGACACGGCCGATCTCCTCGACCGCGATCGCATAGGCCAGGGTGTCGAGGCCGGCGCCGCCCTCGGATTCGGGGATCGGGATGCCGAGCCAGCCCATCTGCCCGAGTCGATCGACGAGCGGCCGGGGAAATCGCCGCTCCCGCTCGTGCTCGTCGACGATCGGCGCGACCTCGTTCCGCATGAAGTCGCGGATCGTGTCCCGCAACAGCGCGTGCTCCGGCGAGAGGTCGAAATCCATCGCCCCGAGCCTACACCGCGTTGCCAGCGCGATCCGGGAGTGGGCGCCTGTGCGGGCGTCGGCCGAGGCGCCCTCGTGACCCCGGTCGGCCTGCCTCTCGCGGCTCAGCGCCAGACGACGTTCACGACCTCGATGGGCTCGGAGAGCCCCTTGAGGGTTGCGCTCCGGCGGTCGGACGTCCGCTGCGATTCCCCGACGGTCGCGACGCTCGCCACGATCTCGCCAGCCCCGCCGAGTGCCGCGATCCGCGCCGCCTCGTGGACGCCCTTGCCGTGGAAGTCGCCGCCGACCTGTGTCGCGTCGGAGGCATGGAGGCCGATCCTGACCTGCGGCGCGAAGCCCTGGGTCTCGCGCTGTTGCGCGAGCCGGCGCTGGATCGCGATCGCCGCCGCGATGGCGAGGTCCGGGGAGTCGAAGCTGACGAAGAACCCGTCGCCGGTTGTCGAGATCTCCTCCCCGCCCTGGGCGATGAAGACCTCGCGGAGCGCCGTGTTGTGCCAGCGCAGCATCGCCTCCCAGGCCTCGTCACCGAGCACCTCCACGAGGTTCGTCGAGCCGACGATGTCGGTGAACATGAAGGTCTTCATGACCCGCCGGGCGGGACCGGACTTGCCACGCAGCTGCCATGGCAGGAGTTCCGCGACGTCCTCGAGGAGGATGGCGGCGGTCGGACACGCGAAGGCCGCGGCGCGGAGGACCTCCTCATCGACGCTGTCCTGCCCCACGACGTCGCCCTTGCCGTAGTCGCCGGCGAGCCAGTCGAATGCGGTCGGCGCGAGCGTGATGCAGTTGCCTGCACCGATGCACTTGTGACGGTCGATGCGCGCCTTGACGGTCATCAGCTCGATCCCACCGCGGCGAGCCCTCGGAAGGCCAGCGAAGTCGCCTCCGCCCGGCTCGACGTGCCGAGCCGGGCGAGCAGCCGGGCCAGCCGCTGGACCACCTCGTCCTCGGGCAGATCGAGCTCGGTGGCGATCTCGGCGTTCGTCTGGCCCTGGGTCAGGAGCTGGAGCATGCGACGATCGGCATCCTCGAGGGCGGGCTGGCCCGGTTGCGCCAAGGGCGTCTCGGATCCGGGCGCGCCCGTGGCGAGCGCGGGTGCCTCCATGGGGCCGGCCAGCTCCACGAGCTCGCGCCCGACCGGGCCGGTGAGCCATCGGACGCGGATCTTCTCGTCGGCTGTGCCCTGCGCGATCCGGGCCAGGGTCTGCCGGAGGAAGCCCCGCACGAATCCCTGGGTCTCGGGTGGCGCACCCGCGAACATCGCCCGAGCCACCGGGATCACGATCTCCAGGCTCACATCCTCGTGCAGCCCGCTCTGGAGTGCCTGGAGCGCCGCTCCGCCGGCCAGCACGGCCGCCTCGCTGTCGCCGCGCGCGAGGGCCACGCTGGCCAGCGCGGCGTCGGCCTGCGCACCCCATGGCGCGTGCCCCGGCAGGAGCGGCAGCAACTCCTTCACCTGTGCCGCCGATCGTTCGACGATCTCGACAAGCGCCGCATCCGGCTCGCCTCCCGGCCCGGACGTCGCGACGAGTCGGGCAGCCTCGATCGCCAGGCGAGCCAGCGCCTCGCATCGACCGGACGCTCGACCGGCGTCGGTCGCGATCGCCACCGCCTTCTCGAGGTGGCCACGCATCCCCTCCACATCGCCGGCCCCCGCGCGCGCCATCCCGCGCCAGGTCTCCAGCTGACGGGCGCGCGTTCGCGATGGCGCATTCGACGCAGCGGCAGCCGCCATCCCGATCCAGCGCTCGGTCTCTTCGACGTCACCAAGCTCGAGCAGCGTCATGGCCACGCCCCCGGCGGCCAGGAACTCGGTGCTCCGGTCGCCCTGGAGCTTCGCGGCGCGATAGGCCTCCTCGCCACGCGACAGCGCCGAATCGGGCACCACCTTGGCCCGCGAGTACACGTGGACCCCGAACAGCATCTGGAGGTCCAGTCGGGCTCGTTCGCTCTCGGTGGTGAGCTCGGACAACCGGTTCGTGACTCGCCGGATCTCCTCGAGATGGCGGGCCGAGGAGGTGAGGTGCATCACCGGCGAGTACTGCGCATAGGCCATGGCGATGATCGTCGACATGACGCCGGTCCGATCGCCGAGCCGCTCGAAGATGACGAGTGCACGATCGAGCAGCTGCGTTGTCTCACGGAACAGGGGGCCGACCGGCGTGGCCAGGATCACGTCCTCGACATTGGCGCCCGAAGCCACCTGCGCAACGATCTCGTTCGCGCGTCCCGCCAGAACCTCGCCCGAGAACCACGCGCGCGTCTTCGCGAACTCGATCGTGCCAAGCTCCCGGAGCACCGCGGCCAGGCTGTATTCGTCGCCAAGCCGCTCCGCGAGCGCGATGGCGCGGCGATACGCCTCCTCGGCAGCGTCGAGATCGATCTCCTTGGCGGCGCCGCCGAACGACTCGCCGAGCGGACTCCGCAGGACCGCCTGTCCGAGCTCGATCGTCGCGCGGAGCTCCAGGGCTGCGTCTCCCCGCTCCGCCGCGCGAGCACGAACCCGACGCGCCAGCTCCGCAGCGGCGTCCTCGTCGTGGCCCATCCGGAGCGCCGACGCACGGCGCAGCTGCACGTCCAGCTCGGCCACAGGATCGCGCATCGCCTCAGCGAGCGCGGCCAGCTCGGTCAGGCCCTCGAGCCGTTCGTCGGTGCGGCCAAGGACCGCGAATGCGTCATCGCGCGTCGCCAGAAGGGCTCGCCTGTCCGCCGGCGACGAGACGACCGGCAGCGCCTGCTCGACGAGCCGGAGCGCCTCCTCTGGGGCGTTGGAGGCGAGGGCGCTCGTCGCCGCAGCGATCGAGAAGCGGGCGGCCCGGGCGGTGTCGCCTGCCGCGAGCGCGTGCTGGGCAAGCATCGGGAGGCCGGCCGGAACCGGATCGCCCCCGTCGAGCAGCAGGTCGACGACCGCTGCATGGACCTGGCGCCGACGGGCGGCGGAGAGCTGGCTCGAGGCGAACTGGCGGACCTGCTCGTGGGTGAAGGTATAGTCCGCCGGCTCGCCCTGGGCCTGCGGTAGCAGGAGGCCTGCCACGACGGCCGGCGCGAGGTTGTCCGCGAGAGCGTCTGCGCCGTCGCCAGCGTCAACATCAGCGGCGATCCTGTCCCGGGCGGGTGCCGTCTCACCGTCGCCGATCCTCGCCCGGATCGCCAACAGGTCGCGGAGGCTGAAGCTCCGGCCCAGGATCGCCGCGTCGCCGAGCGCGGCCCGTGTCGGCGCTGGAAGTCGCGCCGCGCGACGATCGATGAGCGTCCGGACCGCCGACGGCACGAGCCGGGCTGCGTTCCGCCCGAGCCGCCACTGGCCGTCGACTTGCTGGAGTGTGCCGGCGTCGCGGTGCATCCGGGCCAGCTCTTCGACGATGAACGGCACGCCCTCGGACTGGACATGCATCGCGGCCGCGGAGACGGCCTCGACCGGACCACCGAGGACGCGCTTCAGGAGCTCGGCCGTCTCGACGGTGCTGAAGCGTCCAGGCCGCAACCGGCGGACCAGCCCCATCCGCTCCATGTCGGCGACGAAGTTCACCGCCTCGGTGACGGTCGCGAACTCGTCCGGCCGGATCGTCAGGAACAGGAAGATCGGCCGGTCGGTGTCGCTCCGAACGACGTAGCGCAGCATCCGGATGGTGTCGTCATCCGCCCACTGGACGTCGTCGATGAACAGCGCCAGCGGACGCACGCCGGCGAGCGAGGAGATCGCGATCCCGGCGAGATCGAACGCCCGGAGGAGCTTGGCGTCGGGCGACAACGTCTCGAGTCCCGGTTCGTCAAGCCCGGAGGTCGCCTCGATCACGCGCCGCAGCATGGCCTCGGCCGGCGTTCCCGCAGCCGTGTCCCGGAGGGAGCTCGAGGCGAACAGGCTGCGGGCGACGAGGAACGGCCCACGGATCTCCTCGTCGGCCGTGATCGCGACGCACGTGAAGCCGCTCGCCGACGCGAGCTCGGCCGCGGCGAGCAGCAGGCGCGTCTTGCCGATGCCAGGCTCCCCCTCGAGTGTGACGGCAGCGAGGCGGGTCGTCGCCTGATTCAGCTCCTGGGCGATCGCTTCGAGCTCTGCGCTGCGCCCAATGACCGCACCGGTCGCGCGACGCAGCTGGACCGCAAGGGAGCACTGTGGCCCGACGAGGGGGTCGAGTGCACCGCCGTCGACCGGCCGCGTGGTCGAGCCAGGTGCAACGGACGTCACAACGTCTCGCATGCCGCGGATTATGACCCCGCGGCGTCCAGGCGAGGAATGCCGAGCGACCGATGCGCGCTGCGCTTCGGCCCCCTGGCGTCTTCATGGGCCTGCACGCCGGATGTTCATTTCCTGGTCTGCGGTTTGGTCTACCCTGGCCGCCGTCCAAAGAGCCAGCGCTGCGGCCGCTGCTCGCCGCACGTGGCAGCTCGAACGCTCGCCGCGTGTGCATCGGGCCCCGCAACAGCGGGACTCAGGCCCACTCTGGGCGACCTGAGGGTTCCCGTGGCCACGCAATGAACATGGCGCGTGCATTCGGCCAACCAGGCGAGATCGACTCCGGCCGTCGGACTCAGGTAGCTCGAGGAGCACCGTGACGGCAGCCCGGCGCGCGGCGGCGACCAACGCGGCCGGGACTCTGGTGCTAGCCTTCCGCGCATGCCGGGGTCCACGCCTCTGCCGACCACTCACTCCACGTCCGTTGAAGCTGCTGCGACCGCCACGAGCCGTCCCGCGAGCACGACGAACGGTCATGCGTCGGCGCCCGATTTCCTCCTCGGCGGCATCCCTGCCACTCGGACCGTGACTCCGGCCGCCGACCCGAACGGCCGCGATTCGGGCCATCGCGGCGCCGATCCGGCGGCATCGCCGAACGCCCTCCGGCGAGAGATCCTCTTCCGACTGCGCCGGGACGGACCGGCCTCACCCGATCAGCTGGCCAGCCAGTTCGGGGCCAGTCGGACGGGGGTCCTCCAGCAGTTGCGGGCCCTCGAAGCGGCGAATCTCGTCTCGCGCCAGACCGTCCGCCACGGCGTTGGCCGGCCGCGTCACCTCTACGACGTCACGGCTGATGCCCAGGACCTCTTCCCATCGAATTACGACGGGCTGGCGACGGGCCTGCTGGACGCCGTCCGGTCGCTCGGCGGCGAGAACCTGATCGAGGAGCTGTTCGCCGCCCGCCGAATCCAGATGGCCGATCGCATCCGCCACCAGCTGGCGGACGGACTGCCGCCGGATG
This sequence comes from uncultured Chloroflexia bacterium, assembly GCA_963716375.1. Classification (GTDB taxonomy): domain Bacteria; phylum Chloroflexota; class Limnocylindria; order Limnocylindrales; family CSP1-4; genus VGPE01. The sequence goes on from OY970306.1 coordinate 2,123,237, forward strand.
CGCCACTCGAGAATCGGGTGCGGCAGCTGGCCGTCATCCAGGACGAGCAGGGCTATCTCTGCCAGGCGGTCGTGGCCGGCGACGGGACGATCCGCCTCCAGGAGCACAACTGCGCGATCTTCCACGTCGCGAGCGACAACCCGGCGGCCTGCGCGGCCGAACTCGGGATGTTCGCCGATGCCCTGGGAGTCCCGGTCGTCCGCGAATCGCACATCCTGGCCGGCGACCGCTGCTGCAGCTACCGCATCGGAGACTAGCCCACGAGGAGGGCCTCGCCGGGGCTCGCCGATGCGCCTCTCCGCTAGGCCTCTTCGCGCTCGACGACCTCGCGGGGAGCCGGCTCGCGGCGGGGCGGCGGGACGTCGCTGACGTTCGGGACGAACGAGGCCTGCAGCGACGTGGCGGCCACGATCGCCTGGTCCTCGATCGAGAGGATGCCCAGGCGGCCGAGCGTCGCGAGTTCGTCGCGGATGTACGTCTTGAGCATCTCCGGGCCGTCCGTGTTGATCGTGAACCGGATCTCGTTGCGGCGAAGCGTGTCGAAGATCCAGCGGAACTCGTCCCAGCCCGACACGACGCCCGTGTTCAGGTTGGACGTCGGGCAGATCTCGAGGACGATGCCCCGATCGCGGATCATCGCCATGGCCCGCGGGTCGTACGCCGCCTTGACGCCGTGGCCCAGCCGGTCGGGTTCGAGCAACTCGACGACGCGGGCGACCTCTTCGACCGGGCCGGCCTCCCCCGTGTGGATCGTGATCCCGAGGCCGAACTGCCTGGCGCGGCGCATGAGCCGGCGGTAGTCGGCCACCCGGAACGTCGCAGATTCGGGGCCGGCGATGTCCACGCCGACGACGCCGCGATCCCGCCAGGCGATCGCCTTTTCGACGAGGATCTCGTTGAGCTCGAACGGGAACGCGCGGTCGAGGCAGAAGATCAGGCCGGGCTTGACCGGGTATTCGAGCGTCGCCCGATCCATGCCCCGGAGGGCCGCGGCGATGATGTGGTCGAGGTCCTGCTCGCCGTTCCGGTTGCGCTTCATCGGGTTGAAGCGCAGCTCGGTCGTGGTGATGTTGTTCTTGCGGTAGGCGCCGCCCACGACCTCGTAGACGGATCGCTCGACGGCCAGCGGCGACGACTGGATCAGCTCGGTCCAGTGGAAGAGCTGGAGATAGCCGTCGAATGAATGACCGTGCCGCGCCGACACGGTGATCATGTCGCGGAATTCCCAGTAGTCCTTCGTCGGAAGCCGGATCCCCTGGGCATGGGCGATGCCCCACATGACCGCCGGGGTCACGGCACTGCCGAGGTGGCAATGGAGCTCCGCCAGCGGAATCTTCCGGGAGAGCAGTCGCGTCATCGCCTCTGAGCATACTCCCCGACCGGTCTAGACTCGGCCGATGCGAGTGCTCGTGACCGGGGCAACCGGCTTCATCGGCCAATTCAGCGTGCGGGCGCTGCTCGACGAGGGTCACGAGGTTCGGGCGCTGGTCCGCGACCGCTCCAAGGCGGCCGGCATCGTCGACGGCCGGGCAGAACTGGTCGCGGGCGACGCCATGGATCGAGCGCAGGTGCGGGCCGCGCTCGAGGGCCGCGACGCCCTGGTCCAGGCCGCCGGCGTCTACTCGTACCGGCGCGGGGACGCCGCCCGCGTCGGGCGCGAGACACCGGCGCTCGCGCGAGCAATCCTCGGCGCCGCGGCCGATGCCCGGATCCCGCACGTCGTGGACATCAGCAGCATCGTCGTCTACACGACCGCCGTCGCGCGGATCGACGAATCCACGCGCCTCGCGGCGCCCGGCGATCCGACCTGGCCAGATCCCTACGTGCGGGCCAAGGTGGCGGCCGAACTGGTTGGCCGGGAAACATCCGCTGCCGGGCTGTCGCGCGTGGCCATCCATCCGACTGTCGTGATCGGTCCCGAGGATTCAGGGCCGGGGCAGTCCGGATCCATCGCCGTCGGGTTGCTGCGGGGTGGTCCGACGACGAACGGTCGCCTGGGATTCGTCGATGTGCGCGATGTCGCCGCGGCCGTGACGGCGGCTCTGCTGGCTCCCGCGGGGTCCTCGTTGAACCTCTGCGCGACTGGACTGACCTATCGCGACCTGGCGGCGCGGCTCGATCGCCTGACGGGACGCCATCCGCGGCGAACCTGGCTGGCGCCTTCGGTCCTCCGCTTCGTCGCGCGGCTCAACGATCGCCTCGGCGGCCGGATGGGCGAGCTGCCGCGGGCGAGTGCCATCGAATATGTCCTCACGTCCCCGCTCGACATCGACGGCTCACGGGCGACGCTCGAGCTCGGCATCACGTACCACGACGTCGACGAGACGCTGGCCGACGCGATCCGCTGGTGGGCGGCGAATGGGGTCATCGCCCGGAAGCTGGCGGGCAGGCTCGCGAGCTGACGGCGCGATTCTCGGCGTCGAGGCCGAGAATCGGATACTCGGGCGCTGAACAGGCAGGAGGTAGGCGCATGGCCGTCACCGAGACGACGATCACGATCAACCGACCGGTCGACGCCGTCTTCAAGGTGCTGACCACGCCTGAGGACACGCCGAAATGGTCGCCCAGCGCCGTCGAAGAGAAACTCACCTCGCCTGGTCCGGTCGGTGTTGGCTCGACCAGGCGGGCCGTGATCAAGTCCGGCGGCCGGACCATGACGAACGAGACGGTCGTCACAGAGTTCGAGCCCAATCGCAAGGTCACCATGCGTTCGACGTCCGCGACTGTTCCGTTCTCGGCGACGTGGTCCTTCAGCGCGGTGCCGGGCGGCACGCAGGTCGACTGGCGTTGGGACTTCCGGCCACGTGGCCTGCTGCGGCCGCTCGGCCCCCTCGTTGCCGCGATCTTCAAGCGCGGCTTCGTCAATGACCTGGCTCGCCTCAAGCGAATGATGGAGGCGGGACAGCTGTAGGTTGGGCCGGCCACGCTTCAACCTTACGATCGAGTTGGCCGGCCGGATCGTTGTTCCTCCAAGCTCGCAGCCGCCTTGGGCGGGTGCCGGCGGTGCGGCTGTTCCCGCTGCGGCAGCTGGTCTGCGGGGATCGGCGCAGCCGGCGGAACGCAACGATCCCGGAGCCACCCCGGCCAGCCCGCCGGGCGCAGCCCGGAGCCTCGTCGGTCAGCTCGCCAGCGGCACCACGCGGCCCTCGGCGTCCACGGTGGCCATCTTTCTGCCTTCGCCCCTGGCCGCCGGGTCGAAGGCACGCTTCTCGCTAGCCGCGCGAGAAGCTGCCCGCGCCTGCTTCAACTCGGCACCCGGAACCTGGTCGCGGGCGTGGTAGCTGGAGCGGACGAGCGGCCCCGACTCGACGTGCCTGAAGCCGAGGGCCAGCGCCTCGACCTTCATCTCGGCGAACTCGTCGGGGTGGTAGTAACGCTCCAGCACGAGATGGTCGGTGCTCGGGCGCAGGTACTGGCCGATCGTCAGGATGTCGCAGTCGACGGCGCGGATGTCGCGGAACGTCTGGCTGAGCTCCTCGCGGGTCTCACCGAGGCCGACCATCAGGCTCGTCTTGGTGTGGGCCGGGTAGCCGATCTCGGCCGCCATAGCCTTGGCCGCCTCCAGGACGTGGAGGCTGCGGCCATACCGAGCGCGCTTCCGGACAGGCTTCTGGAGTCGCTCGACGGTCTCGACGTTGTGATTCAGGATGTCGGGCCGAGCCTCCATCACCGTCCGCAATGGCTCGTCCTCGCCGTTGAAGTCCGGGATCAGGACCTCGACGCCCATGCCCGGTGTCGTGGCGTGCAGCTGGCGGATCGTCTCGGCGAAGATGCTCGCGCCGCCGTCGGGCAGATCGTCGCGGGCCACGCTCGTCACGACGACATGCTCGAGGTCCATCTGGCCGATCGCCTCTGCGACGCGCCGCGGCTCGTCCTCGTCGAACCAGGTCGGCTTGCCGGTCTTGACGGCGCAGAAGCCGCAGGCCCGGGTGCACGTGTCGCCGAGGATCATGATCGTCGCCGTGCGCTGATCCCAGCACTCCCCGATGTTCGGGCAGTGGGCCTCCTCGCAGACCGTGTTGAGGGTCAGCCCGCGCAGGATTCGCTTGAGGTCGTGGTAGTTCTCGCCCGACGGCATCCGCGCCTTGATCCAGTCGGGATGGCGGCGCAGGGCGGTCGAACCGTCGGCGGCCGCCGCGGTGAACAGCGCGGTGCCGCCGCCGCCGATGGTGATCGGCAGGGAATTCGCGACCGAATCGTGGCCGTCGCCGTTGCCGGCCCTGTGGCCGTGGTGGGCGCCGCCCGCGGCCGGCGCCGGCGTGAAGATCGGCAGCTCGCGTCCCATGTGGCCTACCAGAGCGGCAGGTCGGCGTCGATCGTCTCGAGCCAGCCCTTGATGTCGTTGAGGAACGCCGCAGCCTGGGCGCCGTCGTTGGCGCGATGGTCGATGCCGATGACCATGTTCATGACGGGCCGGATGGCGATCACGTCGCCGTCGGCCGTCTCCACGACGACCGGCCGCTTGGTGATGTTCTCCATCGTCAGGATCGCGACCTCGGGGACGTTGATGATCGGCAGGGTGATGTTCGAGCCGAACCAGCCCGTGTTGTCGATCGTGAAGGTGCTGCCCTGGAGGTCCTCGAGGCGGAGCTTCTTCGCCCGGGCCCGGGCGGCGACTTCCGCGATGGCCCGGTTGATGCCGGCGATCGAGAGGAGGTCGACGTCGTGGACGACGGGCACGATCAGGCCGTCGCTGACGGCGACCGCGACGCCCATGTTGATCCGCCGCTTGGCAAGGAGACCCTGCTCGGTCCAGTGGGCGTTGAACGCCGGATTGCGCTTCAGGGCGTGGACGACGGCCTTGACGACGAACGGCACGAAGCTGAGCGAGGTGCCCTCGCGAACCGCGAATTCGCGCTTCTGCGAGTCGCGCAGGCGCACGAGACGCGTCGCGTCGACTTCCACCTGGACGTAGGCGTGCGGCACCTGGAGGGCCCGGGTCATCTGCGCGGCGATACCCTTGCGCATCTGGGTCATCGGCAGCAGCACCTCGTCCGCGCCGTCGGGGAAGCTGACCTGCTGGCCGGGGATCCCCCGGGACGGGGTCGAGCCACTGGCGGGAGCGGCGGCAGGAGCGGGCGCCGCGGCTGTTGGGGCCGGCGCCGCGACCGTTGAAGCCGAGGGCGCCGAGGGCTCGGGGGCGGCCTCCGGGACCGTCGCGGACGCGAGGCCGGGAATGGATGCGCCGTCACGGACGACCTGGCCGCCGACCGACTGGCCGGTGCGGACCGATTCGACGTAGTTGGTGACGTCCTCGCGGGTGATTCGACCGCCGGCGCCCGAGCCGGTGACGACCGCTGCAGAAAGACCGTGCTCGCGAAGCAGCCGGCGAACGGCCGGCGTCATGCGGGCGTCCGATTCGGGGGACGTGGCGTTGGCGGCGGCCGAGCTGGCTGCCGGGGCTGCCGCGGCCACGGCTGGGGGCGCCGCCGGCGCCGTTGCGACCGGGGCTGACCCAGTTGCCGCTGCTGCGGGTCGCTCCGCAGCTGGCGCCGGGCTCTGCGATCCGTTGCTGGCAGCGGTCGCGGCGACGGCTGGTGCGACGGGGGCCGCGGCAGGGGCTGCGGGGGTCGCTGCCGGGGCCGCAGCCGGGGTCGAGACGACGACCGGGCCGGTCGCTCCGGCGGCGGCGGGAGCCGGAGCGGAAGCGGCGAGGCCGCCACCGGCCGCCTCCTCTTCGGTCTCGATGATCGCGATCTCGGCGTTGTTGGGGACCGTGGCCCCTTCTTCGACGAGGATCTGGCGCAGGACGCCGGCGAAGGGCGACGGCACCTCGGCGTTGACCTTGTCCGTGATGACCTCGAGCAGCGGCTCGTACTTGGCGACGGTGTCGCCGGGCTGCTTGAGCCACTTGCCGATCGTGCCCTCAGCGACGCTCTCGCCGAGCTGGGGCATCGTCACTTTGGCCACGAATGAATCCTCCCTCGAGGTGACGCTGCGGCTGGGCCGCCGGGGGTCGTAGTCCGACAGTTTGGCCGATTCTGCGCCATGAGGTCGAGTGGCCCGGCGCATCATGCGCCGATGCGGTCTGGACGGCGTTGATGGGCGTCGGATGAGCGTCGTGAGGGCGGCCGGGATTCGAGCGGGCGAAGGGCGGATCCTGGCCCTCGTCACGCTGATGTTCGCCGCGCTGGAGATGGGCCGCGGCTTTGGCGAAGTCGGGGTCGACACTCTGGTCATCAGCCGGTTCGGGGCCGGAATCCTGCCGTACCTGTTCATCTGCCTCGGAGCGACGAGCCTCGTCACGGCGCTCGCCTACGGGGCGGCACTCGGGCGGATGTCGCGCACGCCGTTGCTGGTCGGGTTCCTGCTCGGGGCGTCGGGATTGCTCCTGCTCGGGCGGGCGCTGATCGCCGGCGGCGCCGCGGACGTCGTCCCGGTGATCTGGCTCGTGACCTACGCCGCGGGCGCCATCGCCGTGACGATCTCCTGGACGGTCGCCGGCTCCGTCTTCGACGCGCGACAGGCCAAGCGGCTCTTCCCCCTCTGCACCGGGGCGGCGATCGCCGGCAGCTTCGTTGGCACGCTGGCCTCGGGTCCGGTCGCCAAGACCGCCGGCACGGAGTTGCTCGTCGTCCTGGAGGCGATCCTCCTCGCGATCGTCGCGATCCTGATCGCCTCGATCGCCCGGAGCGGCCAGCTCCGGACGCCCGTGCGGAGGCGTGGCCGATCGGTCGTCGGAGACCTCCGCGTCGGCTTCGACGAGGTCGCCCGATCGCCGCTGTTCCGCCTGGTCGCCGTCGCCTACGTGCTCTTCTCGATCCTGTTCTTCTCGGTCACGTACCCGTTCCTCCAGTCGGCCTCGACGACCTTCCCGGCCGAGGCGGACCTGGCCACGGCGATCGGGCTCCTGTCCGCCGCGGTGACGGCCACGTCCTTCGTGGTCTCGCTGACCCTCGCCAATCGCGTCTACGCCCGGTTCGGCGTCGCCGGAGCGGCGCTGGTGCTGCCGGTCGTCTACGTCGCGGGCTTCGGGCTGTGGCTGGTGTCCTTTTCGTTCGCAACCGCCGCGCTCGTCCGGTTCACCCAGCAGGTGGCCCAGCGCGGCCTCTCGAACGCGGCCTGGAGCGCCTTCTTCAACGTGATTCCGACCGAACGCCGGGCCCAGGTGCTCGCGTTCATCGATGGGGTCCCGGGCCAGATCGGCACGATCCTGTCGGGATTCCTGCTCCTCGGAGCGGGCCGGCTCTTCGCCACGGACCAGGTCTTCTGGCTCGGGGTGATTGCCGCGGCGATCCTGGCGGTTGTGGTCGCCGCGATCCGCCGGCGCTATGGCGCGAGCCTGCTGACCACGCTGCGCGCCGGTCTCGGTGAGCAGGTCCTCGAAGGTGGCCCGGGCCTCGAGGCGCTGAAGGGCGATCCGCAGGTCGCCGCTGCGCTCAGCGTTGCGATGCAGGCGCCGGAGCCTGCGACGCGCCGGATGGCGGTCACCGTGCTGGCCAGGACCTCGACGGCCGAATCGATGGCGGCGCTCGTCGCGGCCGTCGATGACGAGGACGCGGGGGTCCGGGTCGCGGCGCTCGACGGACTCGCGGCCTGCCAGCCGGATCCAGCAGCGGTCGGGCGGTTGGCCGCCCGGTTCGCGGACCCGGACCCACGGGTGCGCGCCGCGGCCATTCGAGCGGTCGCGCGTGCGGATGGCTCGGCCCTGGAGACGCTCGCCGTGCCATTGGCCACGGACGCCGACCCAATCGTCCGCGCCACGGCCGAGGCGGCCCTGGCGGCGCAGCGCTGGGCGTCGGGCGGGCCACCGAACGAGATCGCGGGGCTGCTGGCCGACCCGGCGGCCGAGTTGCGGCAGGCGGCCATCGCCGCGATCGCAGGCGCACGCCCGGCCCTCGTCGAGTCGTCGGCCGCAACCCTCGTGCCTGCGCTCATCGACGCGCTCGACGACGACAGCGCGCGGGTCCGGAACACCGCCGCGGCCGTGATGTCACATCGTCCGGTCGTCTCGGACGGCCTTGTCACGGTCCTCTCGACAGGCTCCCCTCGCGCCCGGGACGCGGCACTCCTCGCGCTGCTGGGGCATGGGCCAGCCGTTCGCGACCAGCTCATCGCCTGGGCCGAGCCCCAGATCGCCCGCGCGACGGCCTATCGGTCGGCCCGGGTCGTGGTCCAGAGCAGCATCGCCGGCAGCTCGCGAGCGTCCCAATCAGCGGCGTTCCTCACCTCGGTCCTCGCCCATCGTGAACGCATGCTGATCAACCAGGCGCTCGGCGCCCTCGCCATCCTGGGGGTTCCGGAGGCCCGCGGTCTGCTGCGGCGCTGCCTCCGGTCGAACGATCCGGAGACGCGCGCCCAGGCGCTGGAAGCGCTCGATTCGATCGGCGATCGCCGCCTCGGTGGCGCCGTCGTCCGGCTGCTCGATGCGGACCAGGCCGCCGGCCCGCGCTCTGCCGCCACCGTGCTGGCGGCATTGGCCGATGATGAGGACCCGTGGGTTGCTTCACTGGCCCGCTGGACGCTCGCCGATGAGGGAGGCCAGGTTTCGATGCCGGACACCGGGCGCACGATGAGCGACATCGACACCATGCTGACGCTGCGCGCCGTGCCGCTCTTCTCCGAGCTCGAGCCAGAGGATCTCCAGCGCATCGCCCGGGCGTCCGTGGAGCGGCTGTATCCGGCTGGCTCGGCCCTGATGCACGAGAACGACCTCGATGACGAGCTCCTCGTGATCGTCGATGGCACTGTTCGGGTGGTCCGCCCGGAACCCGACGGCAGCGAACGCGTGATCCGGCGCTTCGGTGCCGGCGACCACATCGGCGAGCTGGCGGTGCTGCGGGAGCGGCCGCGGGCCGCCTCGGTGATCGCCGACGGGGGCGATGTGAGAACCCTCGTCATCGGCGGCGAGGGGCTCCGGGCGATCCTCCGCGAACGGCCCGACGCGGCCATGGCGATGCTGGCGACGCTCGCCGAGCGGATCAGCGCGCAGTAACGTTCGGCGATGGCCGATGGACGCGCAGTTCGCACCGATCTGCCGACCGGGACGGTCACGTTCCTGCGGACCGACGTCGAGGGCTCGATGTCGCTCGCCCGGACGACGGGCGAACGCTGGGACGCGATCAACGCCGCGCACCTGGCCCTGATCAGCACCGCCGTGGGGGCCCAAGGTGGCGTGCGGGTGCGAACCGAGGGCGATGCGTTCTTCGGCGTCTTTTCCGAGGCCGGCGCAGCCGTGGCGGCGGCCATCGAGGCCCAGCGCGCTCTCGCCGCCGAACCGTGGCCGGCCGATGCCACGGTGCGGGTCCGGATGGGCCTCCACAGCGGCGAGGCGCATCTCGCCGGCGACGACTACGGCGGCTTCGACGTCAATCGCGCAGCCCGTGTCTCGGCCGTCGGCCACGGCGGCCAGATCGTGATCTCGGGGCCGACGCGAGCGCTGGTCGCCGGCTCCCTGCCGGCCGGGGTGACGACGCGGGACCTCGGACGCCACGTGCTCAAGGACGTGCCCGAGCCCGAATCCCTCTGGCAGCTGGTCATCCCGGGATTGCGGAACGAGTTTCCGCCACTCCGCACGTCGCAGCCGACGATCGGCAGCCTGCCCCCGCGGCTGACGAGCTTCCTTGGCCGGGACCGCGAGCTCGACGAGTTGGCCAGCCTGCTCGCCGCCGGGCGTCTCGTCACGCTCACCGGGCCCGGGGGGATCGGCAAGACGAGCCTGTCGGTCGAGCTCGCCCGGCGGAACGCAGGCTCATTCCAGGATGGCGCCTGGTTCGTCGGTCTCGACCCGATCGCCGAGGCCTCGCAGGTGAGCGGCGTGATCGCCCGCACCCTGGGCCTCTACGACGGCCCGGAGCGATCGGCGGCCGAAGCTCTGACGCCGTTTCTCACGGATCGGTCGGTGCTGCTCGTCCTCGACAACTTCGAGCATCTGCTCGACGCGGCCGGCGACGTCGCGACGCTACTGCGCGCAGCGCCGGCGGCCAAGGTCGTCGTCACGAGCCGGGCGCCGCTGCGGATCGCCGGCGAGCAGGAGTATCCCGTGCGGCCCCTTGCCCTGGCCGGTGATGGGGTTGCGGCCGACGCCGTCGACGGCGACGCGGCGAGGGACCTCTTCATCGAACGGGCCCGGGGCGTGCGGCCGGGCTGGGACCCCGGGTCCGAGGTGGCCATCGTCGATTCGATCTGCGCGCTGCTCGACGGACTACCGCTGGGCATCGAGCTCGCGGCGGCCCGAGTCGCCCTGCTGCCACTCGCCGCGATCAACGATCGTCTCGCGTCGCACCTGCCGCTCCCGGGTTCCGGCCCGCGCGACGTCCCCGGCCGCCAGCGAACCCTCGACGGCGCGATCGGCTGGAGCTACGACCTCCTGACCTCCGCCCAGCAGCGGCTCCTCCGCGATCTGGCCGTCTTCGAAGGCGGCTTCGACGTGGAGCAGGCCCAGGTCGTCGCGGACCGGGCTGACGATCCCGACCTGTTCCTCGAGGACCTGCTGGGCCTTGCCGAGCAGAGCCTGCTGGCGCGGGATCTTCGCGCCGCCGCCCCGGCCATCGGGATCGCGATCAACACCGTCCGCTTCCGGATGCTGAAGACGATCCAGGCGTTCGCGCTCAGGCACCTCGTCGCGGAGGGCCGCGAATCCGACGTCCGGCGCCGGCACGCCGAGGCGTTCGTGGCGCTCGCTGAGGCCGCGGCGCCGCACATGCCGAGCCTCGAGCAGGCGCCCTGGCTGGACCGGCTGGCTCTCGATCGGGCTGACGTCCGCGCCGCCGTGACCTGGGCGATCGAGGCCGGCGACGTCGACCTGGCGTTCCGGCTGGTCGCGGCCCTCTGGCGCTTCTGGCAGCTTGACGGCCATCTCGCGGAAGGCCACGACCTCACCGCGGCGGCGCTCGCGATGCCCGGAGCGGACACGCCGACACCGTTCCGGCTGGGGGCCGTCACGGCCGCCGCCGGCATCGCCTACTGGCGCGCCGAATCCGACGAGGCCGTCCGGCTGTACGAGGAGGAGTTCGACCTGGCGGCGCATCTGGGCGATGAGGCCGGCCAGGCCGATGCGGCATTCAACCTGCTCGCGGCCCGCTTCATTGCCGATCGGCAGGCGGCCGCGGACAGCGCCATGGATGCCCATCGCCGATTCGAGCGGCTCGGCGACGTGCGGGGGATGGCCCGCCTGGACTGGGGTCTCGCCAGCATGATGCTCGGCACGGGTCGCGCCGGCGAAGCCCAGCTCATGTTCCAGGCCCTGATCCCGCGGTTCGAGGCCCTCGGCGATTACATGTACCTCGCGATGTCGCTCGGCAGCATGGCGTGGGTCGAATTCAGCCGCGGCGATTTCGAGGCGGCACGCCCGTGGGCCGTCAAGGCCCTCGTCATGCTCCACGCGCTGCGCGACGTGGCATCCACGACGGTCACGCTCCAGGAGGCGATCGTGCTCGCGATCGAGGCCGCCCGGTTCGAGGATGCGGCGATCCTGAAGGGCGCCTTCGAGGGCCTGTGCGAACGGTCCGGCATCCGGCCGCCGATCCCACTGCAGCGCATCGTGAACGTGAGCCGGCCGGACGAGCGGCTCGCGGCGGCGCTGGACCCGGCGACGTTGGCCGAGCTCCTCGGCCGGGGCCGCCGGATGAGCCTCGACGACGCCATCTCGTTCGTGGTCCGGATGACCGACGACATGGACCGGCGGGCGAAGGAGCGGTCGGCGGGGGCCGGCGCTCAGTAGGCCGCGAGCCTCGTCACGGCGCTGGCGATCTTCTCCGGATTCACCATGAACCATTCCTCGAGGACCGGGTTGTAGGGCATGGCCGGAACCTCCGGCCCCGCGACGCGCATCACCGGGCCATCGAGGAAATCGAAGGCCTCCTCGGCCACGATCGCGGCGATCTCCGCGCCGTAGCCGCCGAACTTGTTGTCCTCGTAGACGACCAGGCATTTGCCGGTCTTCTTGACCGAGCCCAGGACCGTGTCGCGATCCAGGGGCCGCAGCGTGCGCAGGTCGATGACCTCGACGCTGATCCCGTCCTCGGCGGCGCGATCGGCGGCCTCGAGTGCGTAGTGGGCCATCAGGCCGTAGGCCACGATCGTGATCTGGGTCCCGGGATGCGTGATCTCCGCTTTGCCCAGGGGGATCGTGTACTCGCCGTCCGGGACGTCGCCGCGGACCGAGCGATACATCTTCTTGTGCTCGAAGAAGAGGACCGGGTCGTCGTCGCGGATGGCCGATCGGAGCAGGCCCTTGGCATCGAACGGCGTGGACGGGATGACGACCTTGAGGCCGGGCACATGGGTGAAGAACGCCTCGACCGACTGCGAGTGATAGAGCGCGCCATGGACGCCGCCGCCGTAGGGCGCCCGGATCGTGATCGGGCAACCGAAGGCATTGTTGGAGCGGTAACGCATCCGGGCGGCCTCGGACACGATCTGGTTGAACGCCGGGAAGATGAAGTCGGCGAACTGGATCTCGGCGATTGGCCGCAGGCCGTTGGCGGCCGCGCCGATGCTGACGCCCACGATCATCGACTCGGTGAGTGGCGTGTCGATGACCCGCTCCTCGCCGAATTCGGCGAACAGGCCGTCCGTGGCGAGGAAGACGCCGCCCTTGAGGCCAACGTCCTCGCCGAGCACGATCGTCGTCGGGTCGCGCCGCATCTCTTCGGTGAGGCCGTCGCGGATGGCTTCGATGAAGGTCTTCGTGGGCATCGTCAGCTGCCCGTCCGACCGGCTGCCGAGCCTGGTACATCCTCGGCGTAGACATACCAGGTGGCCAATTCGGCAGTCGGATCGGGCTGGTTCTCGGCGTAGGTCGTGGCGTCTTCGACGATCGCCCGGTTCTCCTCGGCGATCTCCGCGGCCAGACCGTCGTCCAGGACGCCGGACCGGCGCAGCAGGTCGCCGAACAGCGGCACGGGATCGCGCGCCCGCTCGTCGGCGAGCTCCTCGGCGCTCCGGTACTTCGTCTGCTGGTCGTCCGAGGAGTGGGCTGTCAGGCGCATCACCTTGGCCTCGATCAGCGTCGGCCCGCCGCCGGCCCGCGCCCGGTCGACGGCCTCGCGCGCGGCCTCGTAACAGGCCAGGACGTCGTTGCCGTGGACGACGACGCCCGGGATGCCGTAGCCCGACGCCCGCATCGCGACGTCCGGCACGGCGCACTCCATCGCCGCCGGCACGCTGATCGCATAGCCGTTGTTCTCGACCACGAAGACGAGCGGCAGGTCGTGGATGGCCGCGAAGTTCAGGCCCTCGTGCACATCGCCCTGGTTGCTGGCGCCCTCGCCCATGAACACGATGGCGACCTGGTCCGTGTGCCGGATCTTCGCCGCCAGGGCGATCCCGGTGGCATGGAGGATCTGCGTCCCGACGGGCGAGCTCGAGGAGAAGATGTTGTGGTCCCGGGCGCCGAAATGGCTCGGCATCTGGCGGCCGCCCGAGGATGGGTCGCTGGCCCGGGCGAACTGGCCGAGCATGATCTCCCGGGGCGTCATCCCGAACGTCAGCACGGCTGCGACGGACCGGTAGAAGGGGGCCATCCAATCGTGGCCCGGGCGCAGGGCCGAGGCGATGCCGACCTGCGCGCCCTCGTGGCCCTGGCCGCTGATGACGAACGACACGCGGCCGGCCCGGTTGAGGATCCACATCCGCTCGTCGACTGCGCGAGCCAGGGTGACCTGCCGGTACATCGCGATCAGTTGCGCGTCGGTCAGGCCGACCCCATCGCCAAGGTGCGACGGAGCCGCGGATCGGTTGCCCAGCGCCATCGATTCACCAGCGCGAGCCTCGGCCGGGAGCGTGCGGACCGGGCGTCAGGCCCGGCTCGTCAGAGTCGTCGGGATTCCGGCCTCCGCTCGCTCCTCCTGCTGTGTCCGGCCTAGAAGTTGATCGACCGGCCGTCGACCGCCATGGCGGCCTCGCCGACGACCTCGGAGAGCGTGGGATGGGGGTGCGTCGCGCCGCCGATCTCCCACGGGGTGGCCTCGAGTTCGAGGCCGAGGGAGGTCTCGGCGATCAGGTCCGTGGCATGGGGTCCGACAATGTGGACGCCCAGGGTGTCGTTGGTCTCCCGGTGCCCGATGACCTTGGCAAAGCCCTCGTACTCGCCATAGATGAGCGCCTTGGCGATCGCCTGGAAGGGCACTTTGCCGACCTTGATCGGCAGCCCGCGCTCCTCGCACTGCTGCTCGGTGAGGCCGATCGAGGCGATCTCCGGGCGGCAGTAGGTCGCTCGCGGCTGGGCGTCGTAGTCGAATTCCGGGACGTCCCGATCGCCGGCGATCGTGTGCGCCGCGGTGAGGCCCTCGTGGCCCGCGGTGTGCGCCAGCCAGAGGCCGCCGACGATGTCGCCGATGGCGTAGATGTGCGGCTCACGGGTGCGCATGTGGCCGTTGACCTTGATGACCCCGCGCTCCGTCTCGACGCGCGTCGTCTCGAGGCCGATGTCCTCGATGTTCGCCGCCCGGCCCGTCGCAACCAGCATCTCGCTCGCCCGCAACTCCTCCGTCGTGCCGCCTTCGGGCCCGACGACGACGCAGATCCCGTCCTTCTCGATCGCCACGGCCTTGGCGTCGAACCGGGCCTTCGTGATGACCCGGATCCCGCGGCGGGTGAACGACCGCTCCAGGGCGGCGCTCACGTCCCGATCCTCGAGCGGCACGATCGCCGGCAGGTACTCGAGCAGCGTCACTTTCGTCCCGAGGTCGTGATACATCGAGGCGAACTCGACGCCGACCGCGCCGCCGCCGACGATCACGATGCTCTCCGGCAGGGTGTCGCGGCGGAGGATGTCGTCGCTCGTCAGGATCCGCTTCCCGTCCGGGACGAGCCCGGGCAGGCTCTTCACCCGGCTGCCGGTGGCGAGGATGATGTCCGTGGCGCCAAGCAATCGCTCGCCGCCGGCGCCCGGCGTGCCGTCCTCGCCGGCCTGGAGCACCCGGACCTTACCCGGCCCTTCGAGCCGGCCGCGGCCCTGGACCCAGGTCACCTTGTTCTTCGTGGTCAGGCTCTTGAGGCCCGTCCACATCCGCTTGACGATGGCATCGCGCCGCTTGGCCATCTCGACGTAGTCCACGACGGGCTCGCCGGGCAGGCCGATGCCGAACTCCCTGGCGTGGCGGATCCGTTCGAGGAAGCCGGCCGATTCGAGGAGCGCCTTGGTCGGGATGCAGCCCCGATGGAGGCAGGTCCCGCCGATCTTGTCCTCGTCGACGAGGGCGACGCGGAGGCCGAGTTGCGCGGCCCGGAACGCGGCCGTGTAGCCGCCGGTGCCGGCGCCCAGGACGACCAGGTCGAAATCGTTGCTCGAACCGACGGCCATCGGATCAGGCTCGAGTCTTGCGCGCCGGGGCGTGCGCGCGACGCTTGTTGGGGCTCACGAGCCGATGGTACCGCGTCGGGAGGCGGACGACCGCCGCCCCGATCGTGCGCTAGACTTCGGCCGCTGCGGCTGCCTCCGAGCCTGTGGCAGTGGGAGCCAGATGGACGTCGCCACGCTGATCCGGGACCTCTGCCTCGTCGGGCTCGCCTACCTCTGCGGGTCGGTGCCCGTGAGCGTCATCGTCGCTCGGCTCTCCGGCGGCCCCGACCCCCGGACGGTCGGTTCCGGCCGAACGGGCGGCACGAACGCCCTGCGGGCGCTTGGCCGCTGGTGGGCCCTGGTCGTGGTGGCCGGCGACCTCGCCAAGGGGGCGCTGCCCGTGCTGATCGCCCGGATCGTGACGAACGGCGATCCGATCGTGGAAGTCGCCTGCGGGCTTGCCGCCGTCGTCGGCTCGGCGCGATCCATCTTCCTCGGCTTCGGCGGCGGCCGGGGGGTTGCCACGGGCGTCGGCACGATGCTCATCCTGGAGCCTCTGGCGGTCATCCTGGCGGCCCCCGTGTTCATCGCGGCGATCCTCATCACGCGCTACGTCTCGATGGGTTCGCTCCTCGGTGCGGCGGCGATGTTCCCGGCCACGCTGTTCCTGTTCCTCGTCGCCAATGGCACCGTGCCGGTGGCCTACCTCGTCTACACCGCGGCCGGTGCGGCGCTGATCTGGCTGAACCATGCCGACAACATCGGCCGCCTGATCGCCGGGACCGAGCGCAAGTTCGACTTCAAGATGCTGGCCGGTCGGCGGACCCGCGGCAGTTGACGGACGGTCAGCGCCAGGAACGCAATCTGCGCGCCGGCTTCGCCGCCATCACGGTCCCCGCTTACCGCCGCTTCCTCGTCGGCGCCACCGCCAACAGCATCACGGTCTGGCTCTTCCAGACGGCCATCTCCTGGACGATCCTGCAGCGGACCGGCTCCGCCGCCGCCGTCGGCGTCCTGTTCCTCGCCTGGACGTTCCCGACGCTCTTCACGATGATCCCGGCCGGCGTGCTCGTCGACCGGATCGGCCCGCGGCGGGGCATGCTGATCAGCCAGGGCCTGTCGGTGATCGCATTCGCCGGCGGCGCCTACCTCGCCGCGACAGATCAGCTGTCCGTCGAGTGGGCGCTCGTCCTGGCCGTCGTCGTCGGGGCGCTCGATGGCTTCTGGTCGAGTCCGTCGCTCGTCATGGCCGGCCGAATCGTCGAGCCGAGTCTGCTGCCGAGCGCGATGGGCCTGAGCTCCCTGACGTTCGGCGCCGGCCGGATCATCGGCGGGCTGTTGGGCGGCCTGCTGGTGGCCGCGGCCGGCCCGGCGCCGGCGCTGTTCGTCGCCGCCTTCGGGCCCCTCGTGGCCGGACTGATGACGCTGACGCTACCGAACGTCCCCGGCCTCGAGCACCGGCGGGGGTCGATGCGCGACTTTCCGGACGCACTCAACTGGATGGCGCGGGTGCCGGCCGCCCGGGCGCTGCTGCTGCTCGGCATGGCCGTCGCGACGTTCGGCTACTCGTACGTCTCACTGCTGCCGATCCTGACCCAGGAGCTGCTGGGGGCCGGCGCGACGGCCCTCGGGGTGGTGACGGCAGCGACCGGTGCGGGGGTCATCGTCGGGGCGCTCGTGATGGAGGCCCTGGGGCGGGCGCTGGGGCGCGGTCGGACGATCCTGCTGGTACTCCTCATCGCGTCGGCGGCGATGGCCGCCCTGGGCCTGTCGCACGTGCTGCCGGTCTCGATGATCGTCGCGGCAGCCCTGGCCTGCGTCCTGATCATCTTTCGGACGACGACGATCGCGATCCTGCAGGCGCTCGCGCCCGCTCGCATGCGCGGCCGCGTCCTCGCGATCTTCGAGGTCTGCTTCTGGGGCATCAATCCGATCGGCGGCCTGCTCGGTGGGCTGATCGCCGATCGGGTCGGGGCGGCCGAGATGTTCATCGTGTTCGGGGCGGCGCTGGCGATCTCGACGGTGGCGGCGGCGCTCCTCTACCGCGGCCTGCCCTCGATCGACATTGAGAGCCAGGGCCGGGTGATGATCCGCGGTCTTGTCTATGTCGACGGCCGCGTCCTGCCGCGCCCCACGGAACCGGTCGGGGCCGGGGGCTCAGGGGCGCCATCCCCGGCGACCCAGGCGAGCGGCGGGCCCGCTGCGGCCCCGAATCCGGGCCTCGCGGGCCTCAGCGAATCGTCGCCACCCGAGCCCGGCTGACGGCCCTGGCCGTCCCGGCATCGCCGGCGAAGCGCGCCTGGTACGCCGTCCATGCCGTCACGGCCGGTGCGACGTAGAGGACGACACCCGTCGAATCGGCGAGCCGGGTCGTCAGCCGATGGAACGCCCCGGTTTGACTCCGGGCCCAGATCTCGACCCGGCTGCCGGGCAAAGCCGGCGAGGACGCGAATCGCAGGGTCACCCGGCTGCCGCTCGCCACCGCCACGGGTCCGTCGCGGAACGTCGCGCCGGGCCGGACCACGCCGGCGGCGATGCTGCTGCTCAGAATCACGTTGCGCAGGGGCGGCAGCGCCAGGCAGCCGCCGGCCCCCGCGACGCAGCTCTGGCTTGCCGCGGGAGACACGCCGCCGAACAACCCGACGATGGCCCCGGCGACACCCGGATCGCTCATCACGAGGTCGTGGTTGCAGTCGAGGGCGGCCAGCGCATTCTGGCTCGCGGACGACGCGTCGGGGCAGACGGCGAGGCCGCTCGTGATGACGCGCGAATAGACGGCCTGACCGGCCGCTTCACCGGCCAGCCACTGGGTGTCCTGGAAATCCAGCTGGCTCGTCGGCCGATAGGTCCAGTCGCGCAGGTTGCCGACCGCCAGGATCCGGATGCCGTGATCGCGGGCCGCGTCGGCGAGCCCCTGGTTCGTGCGGCCGCCGCCGAAGAAGCGCTCGACAGACCGGGTCGCACCGGCTGGCCTGCCGCTGCCGTGATCCCAGAGGCTGCCGAGATCGGAGATGGCCGGCGGTACGCCCGCCGGAGTGTTCGTGGCACACGTGGGCGTGAGCTGGCAGAAGGTCACGACGGCCGGGATCCCGCCGAGCGGAGCGTCGAGCGTCACGACGTCGGCCAGGCGCCCGCCCGAAGGCAGCGACCAGGCATCCGCGCCCGAGAACTGCGCCAGGTATGCCATCGCCACGAGCCCGCCCAGGCTGAATCCGACGAGATGCACGTCCGTGTTCGGGTGGGCGGTCACGATGGCCTGGATCTGAGCGTCGAGGACTTCCGCGTCCTGGCGGATGCCCTGGGCGTAGGTGTCGTCGCAGCCGTAGGCCGCCGACTGCCAGCGGCCGTCGGCGTCGACAGCCCCGCCGCGATAGCTGTACGGCACGACCGAATCGGCCGGCCACCCGGCCGCCCGCAGCTGGTCGACGAGGCCGCCGGGGGCCGCGAATCCGCCACTGACGGCGCCGCCCGCGGGCCGGGCGCTGCAGAGGCCGTCGATGAGAATGGCGACCGAATGACGCGGGTCCACGGGGATGGCCGCGCGGGCCGCCGGGACGCCGAGGGAGAGGCTGCCGGCGAGGCTCGTGAGCAGAACCAGGAGCATCGGCGACGAATCGGAGCGGCTGCGCGACCCGGCGCGCCGGGTTCATGGCGGACGAACGGTTGAAACCCGGGGTCACCTGTCGACGCGCCCGGGGAATGGCGAATGCATGCCGGTCATTGTGCCGCCAAACGCGGATTCGGCCCCGGAACCGCGTCCTGCCGTTCGAGGCGGGCAACGAACGACCCGGGTCGGCTGACGAACCCGGGTCGGCGTTGGGCTTGGGGCCGAGCGATCGGCCCGACATTGGCGGGTGCTAGGCGCCGCGCATGCTCCGGAAACAATCGCTGCAATAGACCGGCTTGCCACTGGTCGGACGGAAGGGGACCATCGCCTCCTTGCCGCAGTTGCTGCAGGTGGCCGAGAACATCTCGCGCGGACCGCGATCCCGCTCGCCGTATCCGCCACCACCGCCGCCACCGTACGAACCCGAGCCGCTGCTGCTGTAGCCGCCGCCCGAGCTGTATCCGCCACTGGCCCCGTACCCACCGCCACCGCCGTTGCCGCCACCATTGCCCCGCGAGGCCTTGCGGCTCGCTCGGCAGCTGGCGCAACGTCGGGGCTCCGAGAAGCCCCGCTGGGCGTAGAAGTCCTGCTCACTTGCGGTGAACACGAACTGCTGGCCACAGTCGGCGCAGGTCAGGGTCTTGTCGTTGTACACGGAATCGAAACTCCTCTCGGTAGCCGCGCGATCCGTCGGTTCTCGCGTCAGCCGGAGAGGAGTCGAAGCGGTTCGTCGGAGCTACTAGTTCTGCAGTCGCGGACCCTACCCGCGACGTTTACGCGGCGGAGTGTACGCCCGGATATTCAGGGTGTATAGAGGGAAATCCGTGCGAATTTTGTCGGCCGGACGGGACATCGTGAACCCGGCGATTTTCAGGCCGCCGGCCGTCGCGCGATCCAGGCAAGGAGCCCGATGGTTCCGACGACGAGCACGACAATCGTCAGCGGCGTCCGAAAGACGACGTCCTGCAGCGAGGCCGGCAGCAGGCTCGTCAGGATCTGGAACGCGAAGACGATGCCGACCACGATCGCCGCGATCAGCAGGACCTCGCGCCAGCCCGGGCTGCGGGCCGGCGCCACGGCGGGTTCGCGCGCCGGTGGGTTGACCGGGCTGTCCCGGGCGGCATTCTGGCCCGGGTCAGCCACGATCCGCCTCCGCCGGAATGCCGATCGGCGCGACCAGCACGCGCCCGGCGAGCTTCCGCCCGGTCCGGGTCTGCAGGCCCACCTTGGGCCGGTGGAACGTGATCGTGGCGTCGGCGATGACGACCGGATCGGACGCTTCGCCGCTCGTGAGGTCGACGGCCGTCGGGGTGTCGACCGCGACGATCGGGACGCCCTTCGAACGAGCCTGTCGGGCGAGTTCGACCGCGGACCGGATCGGTTCGCGCAGCTGGCCGCGGACGCCCGTGCCGAGAAGCGCGTCGATGACGACCGCCGCCCGCTCGATCCCCCGCTCCAGGACCGCGAGATCCCTCGGCGTCGCAGCATGCATCCGGGTGACCGTGGGCAGCCCGGCCAGCCGGTCCCAGTTGCGCTCCGACATCCGGGGTCGCCGGGCGTGCCCGCGCTGAGACGAGCACCACGATCACGGTTCCGCCGCGGGCCGCCAGGCGCCGCGCGGCGACCATGCCGTCGCCGCCGTTGTTGCCGGGGCCGCAGAGCACCAGGATCGGTCCGCGATCCCAACGTCCATCCCGGCTCGCCGCGGCCCGCGCAACGGCCGCCACGGCGGTCCCCGCCTGCTCCATCAGCGAGATGCCCGAGACGCCCTGGGCCTGTGCGCGCCGGTCGGTCCCGATCATCGTCTCGGCGCCGATCGGGGCGCCGGACATCGTGGCGGCCCAGTGGGTCCGGAGGCCGTCGAGGTCGAGGTCGAAGATCACCGCGTCGCTGACCGGCAGGCGGACCGTCGAATCGACGATCGGCGCCGGGCTGAGCACCGGATCGGGAAACTTGACGACGAGCCCGGGCGCCACCGCGTTGGCGTCGACCACCATCTTGTCGTTGGTCCTGGTCCGGCCGGTACGGTGCATCGATCAAGCCTAGCCGGTGTTCTGGACCCCCGCCGCGACCCCGTTGACCGCGAGCTGGACGAGGCGCAGGAGCACCTGGTGCTCGGCCGAACCCGGATCCTCGGCGCGCAATCGCGCCAGCAGCCGGACCTGGAGCTCGGAGAGCGAATCGACGTAGGGATTGCGGAGCGTGATCGAGCGCTGCAGGACGGGCATCCCATCGAGCAGCCGGGCGCGGCCGGTCAGGCGCAGCAGCAGGGTCACGGAGCGGTCGAACTCGTCCTCGATCGTCGCCCACAGGCGGGCCGCATCGTCGCCGCGGGCGAGGGCCGCGAACAGGCGCGCCACGCCGCGATCGGCTTTGGCCAGGATCATCTCGGCGTTGTCGATGACCGTCGTGAAGAACGGCCACGTCCGATACAGCTCGGCGAGCGTGTCGAGCGAGGCGTCGCCGTGCTCGTCGAGGTAGCCCCCGAGTGCCGTCCCGAGCCCGTACCAGCCGGGCAGGTTGGCCCGCGACTGCGACCACGCGAAGACCCACGGAATCGCGCGCAGGTCGGCGATCGCGGGCACCGGCGCGGGCTCACCCGCTCCGTGGCCGCCCCCGGCGGTCGCGTTGGCGGTCGCGTTCGCGGCGGTCCCGCGGGCCGCCGGGCGGGACCCGAGTCGCAGGCCGGAGATCTCGGTGATCGGCGTCATCGCCCGGAAGAAGCCGGCGAACCCGGGCTCGTCCCAGACGAGCGCCCGATACGCCGCCTGGGCCCGCCCGGCCAGCTCGTCCATCACGGCGCGACCGGCAGCGGCGGCCGCGCTGGTCAGCGCGTCGTGCTCCGGAGTGGATGCGTTCAGGACGGCGTGGACGACCTGCTCGAGATGCCGCCGGGCGATCGCCGGATTGGCATACCGCGCGGCGATGACCTCGCCCTGCTCCGTGAACTTCAGGCGGCCGTCGATCGAGCCTGCGGCCTGGGCGAGGATCGCCCGGTTGGTCGGCCCGCCGCCGCGGCCGATGGCGCCGCCGCGACCATGGAAGAGCGTCAGCTCGACGTCGTGGCGCCGGGCCACGGCCACGAGCTGCTCCTGCGCCTGGTACAGCATCCAGTTGGCCGCGAGGAAGCCCGATTCCTTGTTCGAATCCGAGTAGCCGAGCATCACTTCCTGGCGATTGCCGCGCCGCGCGAGATGCTCGCGATAGGCCGGATCGTCGAGCACCCGATCCATGATGGCCTCGCAGCTCGCCAGCGCCGCTGCGGACTCGAAGAGCGGCACGACATCGATCTCGGCCCGGCCCGGAGCAAGGCCCGAAGTCACGGCGGCCGCGGGATCCGGTCGCGCTGCGTAGCCCGCCAGTTCGAGCACGTCGAGGACGTCCTCCGCGGTCGCGGTGAAGCTGATGACGAGACGGCGGCAGGCGCGCTCGCCGAACCGGGACTGGATCGTGGCCATCGCGCGGAACGTGGCCAGCACCTCGCCGAGATCCACGCCGGGGCTGAGCTCACGGTCCCAGGCCGGCCGCGTCGCCGGTCGCCGCCGTCGCCGTGCCGAAGCTCCCCGAGCGCGGCCCGATGAACCGCACTGTGCTGGCGGATCTCCAGTGACGCCAGGTGGAACCCGAACGTCTCGACCTGCCAGCGGAAGTCCTGGAGCTCCCCGAACGCAACGCGGGGCAGGCCGTTGGCGGTGAGCGCCGCCTGCAGCTCGTCGAGCTCGACGATCAGCTCGTCCGGTGAGTGGTAGCGCCCGGCCAACGGCGCCGGCGTCTCTGTCAAGTGGGCCCGGGTCCGACGAAGCCGCTCGGCGATCGCTCCGAGCCGCTGTCGGTAGGGCTCGTCGGGGAACCGGCCAGCAAGAATGCGCATCGTCTCCGGCAGGTCCTCGGCGTCCGAACCCAGGCGGGCGCGAAGGCCCGGTGGCAGTTGGGCCCGAACAGCCGTGACGGCGATCGTGTGCGACAACCTCGTCGCGACCGCTTCCAGGCCATGGAGCACGTGATCGGCGTGGATCCGCATCGTCTGGTACGTGATCTCGGCCGTCACGTTCGGGTTGCCGTCCCGATCCCCGCCGATCCAGGAGCCCCATTCCAGGATCGCGTCCACGAGCGGCGGTCGCGTCCCGGTGTCGCCGCTGTCGGTCGCCGGCAGGTCGGCGACAGCGACGCGAGCGCCGCGCCGCCGCGGCTGCTCCGAGTTCCGCACTCGATCCAGCGTGGAATCGATCGTCCGGTACAGCTCCGGCACGACCGTGAACAGCGTGGCGTCGAAGAAGGTCAGGGCCGTCCGGACCTCATCAAGCGGGGTTGGGGCCACGGCTCGCAGGTCCGAGGTGCGCCACAGCAGCGTGATCTCCTCGCGCATCCGGCGGCGGATGTCGCGGTCCTCCTCGGGCGTCAGCCGCGGGTCGTCGAGCCGCTCCAGGAGCCGGTAGCAGCGGCGCAGGGCGACGAGCAGCGTCCGGCGGCGGGCCTCGGTCGGGTGGGCCGTCAGCACCGAGGTGATCCGGAGCCGACCAAGGAGCTCCTCGATCCGCTGGCTGCTCCAGCCGTGACGCGCCAGCTCGCGGATCGCCTCGCCTGCCAATTCGTCGAGAAGACCGAACGGGGCGGCACGCGCCCGGCGGCGGAGCGCCCGGACCCGCTGCCGCTCCTCGGCCAGGTTCGCGAGCTGGAAGTAGAGCCCGAACGATCGAATGAGCCACTCGGCCCGCGTGAGGTCGAGCGAATTCAGCTCATCGCTGAGACGGGTGCGCTCGACCGGATCGTCCTGGCGGCGCAGCGAGATCGTCCGGCGCCGGACCCGCTCGACGAGGTCGAGCACGTCGGGGCCGGCCTGCTCGACGATGACCTGGCCGAGCAGCGCGCCGAGGAGCTTGACCTCGCGGGCAAGCGGGTCGCGCGCACCGGCCGTGCCGATCGTCTGCGGCTCGGCGCGGACTGCCGGGTTCCGTTGCGCCTCGGTGCGCGTGGCCGGACTGCGACGCGATTCGGGGCTCATCGCGGCAGTCGCGCGAGCGTCGGATCGATCGGATCGACTTCGATCAGGCCCTCGGCCGCGAGCGTTCCGAGCATCGATCGGACGGCCTCGGCCGAATTCGACCCGATCGAGCCATCGAGCCTGGCCCACGCGGCGCCGTCGGCTTCCCGGAGGCGGTCGAGGATGCGGCCCCGGAGCCAGCGGGTCGTCTCCTCGAACCGGATCGGACTCGCCGACCTGGCCGTGGCGCAGGGCCCAGCGGTGCTCCGGGTCGATGCAGGTCGCGGCTCTCCAACGGCCGTCGAGCCTGCCGCGAACCGGCAGAACGCGAGCGTCGGGCAGGACGGGCAGAGTGGCCGCGACGGCCGGCAGATCGCGGCGCCGAGATCCATGAGCGCATGGGTCCACGGGCCGGGCGCCGTGGCCGGCACAAGTTCGTCGGCGATGGCCTGGATCCGCCGGTCGCCCGGCGGCGGGACGGCTCCGTCGACGATCCGCCCGAGGACCCGCCGGACATTGGTGTCGACTGCGCCGACAGCCTGGCCGAAGGCGATGGCCGCAACGGCCCGCGCGGTGTACGGACCGATCCCCGGCAGCCGCTCGAGCGCTTCGATCGATCGCGGGACCTCGCCGCCGTACTCAGCGACCATGGCGCGCGCGGCGCGCTGCAGGTTGAGCGCGCGCCGGTTATAGCCGAGACCCTGCCACGCGCGCAACACGTCGGCCGGCGTGGCCGCCGCGAGTGCCGCGATCGTCGGGAACGTGGCCATGAACCGCTCCCAGGCCGGTTCGACGCGGGAGATCTGCGTCTGCTGGGCCATCGTCTCCGAGACGAGGACGGCGTAGGGGTCAGTGGTCCGCCGGAACGCGAGCTGGCGACCCGAGCGCTCATACCAGCCGAGAATCGCGCCGCGGAGCTCGGCTGCGTCGGGGCCCGCGGGCGCGCGGACGGCGTGGGCACACATGACCCCGAGCCTACCACCGCCCCGATCCACGGGGCGGAGGCGTGAGCGGGCGGGGTGGCCGAGGTGCGAGCACAAGACCAGGAGACGTTCAATCCGGCGCGCCCGGCCCGTCCGCGACTTCTCAGGTTCTTTTCATGAAGCGGGCACCCGCTCTCACTTCCCTCGCCGCACTGTCAGCGGCGACACGCGGGAGGCTTTGACACACGGTCGCTCAACCAGGTCGTCTGCACCGTGCCGAGCCAATGACGAGACCGCCCGACGTGGAGCAACGGGGGATGCGTCCAATGCGCAACACATCAATCACGAGGTCGCCGATCGCGCGACGCCTGGTCGCGTTGGCCAGTGCCGTGGCCCTGCTGTCGGTCCTGCTCGGGGCCGGAGTCGCTTCCGCAAACCCCGGACCAGGGGACGACCATCGCGGCGAGGCGACGTTCACCAAGTGGGTCACCGACTGGCCGAACATGGCCGGCATCGTCGGCGGTTCAGTTGGCAATGGTGCCTTCTCCGGCAAGGTGCTGGACTACAACCCGGGTCCGACGACCGTCATCGCGGCGATCTACCACTTTGGCGGATCCCGCCACGACTTCACGGCCCTGATGCACGTCGAGCAGACAGGGCTCAAGGCGGTCCTGATCGGTGTCGTCATCGATGGCTGGCAGAAAGGCAAGCTCGTCACCGGCGACTACACCCAGATCACGTGCAGTCACGACGCGATCACGACCGACTGTTTCCGCGGCAGCCTCCGCATCGGGAATGGCGACTGACGCGGCCGTCGATGAGCCGTCGGCCCGGATCCCGAGCCGGCAGCGTTGGGGAGTCTGAAGCCGGCGCTCCCGGCTCCCCAACGACCCGCCGCGCTTGACAATCCGGAGCAGACTTTGAACCGGAGCAGTCTTTGCAGGTGATGACGTGACCGTCACCGTCCGTCAGCGGATCGAGGCTCAGGGCACTGGCATCGTGGGCCGTGAGTCCGAGCGTGCGTTCCTCAGCCTTCTCCTGGATGAGGACGGCCCGCTGGTCGTGTTCATCCACGGGATCGGCGGGGTCGGCAAGTCCAGCCTTCTTGAGGCGTTCAGTGCCCACGCTCTCAGCCGGGGCGCGATCATGCTCCGCCTGGATTGCGGCGCGATCGAACCGACCGCCCATGGCTTCCTCGAGGCGCTATCGGCGGCTACCGGCACCGATCTGAAGACCGCCGAGGACGCGTCGGCCCGGCTGGCTCGTCTGGGGCAGCTCGTCATCGTCGCCCTCGACCGATACGAGGTC
The DNA here is from genome assembly GCA_963716375.1 of uncultured Chloroflexia bacterium. Classification (GTDB taxonomy): domain Bacteria; phylum Chloroflexota; class Limnocylindria; order Limnocylindrales; family CSP1-4; genus VGPE01. The sequence goes on from OY970306.1 coordinate 2,149,282, forward strand.
CTGCGGCCCCTGGACCTGTGGCTCCAGCAAACGTTTGTGCCGGCCTTGACGGACACCGTCCGCGTTGTTGTCGCCGGTCGGGAGCCGCCGATGGCGGGCTGGTCATTGGCGATGGGTCAGCTCTTCCGCGGCCTTCCGCTGGGAAACCTGCCACGTGACGATGCCGAGACATTGTTGCGCCAGGATGGGGTCGCCGGTGACGACCTTGAGCGGATCAACCGGTTGGCGCGGGGCCATCCCCTGTCGCTGCGACTCGCCGCCTCCGCACTTGTCGCCCGGCCCGAACTGGACCACGAGACCACCACGGTCAGCGCCATGGTGAAAGAGCTGACAGAGCTCTACCTCGCTCAACTCGATCCGTTGACCCGCCGAGCTCTTGATGCGGCTTCCGTCGTGCGCCGGCCCACGCTCTCCCTGATGGGCGCGATGCTTCCCGACGCCGCACCGCAGGATGCGTTCGAGCGATTGCGCGGCCTCCCGTTCGTCGAGTTGAGCAGCGACGGGCTGGTCCTCCATGACACCGTGCGTGAGGTGGTGGCCGCATACCTGCGGGCTTCGGACCCGGACAGATCTCGCCACTATCGGATCGCCGCATGGCGACAGCTGCGCGATGAAGTGACTCACGCGACGTCGCACGAGATGTGGCGGTATACGGCGGATCTGCTGTACATCCTCGAGAATCCGGCTGTTCGCGAAGCGTTCTTCCCGACATCAGAGCACTTGTACTTCGTGGACCCAGCTCTGGATGCCGATTGGCCCGCCATCCGCGAGATCGCGACGGCTTCGGAGCCGTCCGAATCAGTGGCCATCCTCGAGGACTGGTGGCATCGCTTGCCCGACGCCTTCTTTGCGGCGCGCGACGGTGCTGGCAAGGTCGTCGGGTTCTCGGTGCTCACGCAGCTCGATCGCGTGCCGCGCAGCCTGTTCGATGTGGATCCCCTGGCGCGCATCTTCCGCGATCACGTTCGACGTCTGCCGGTTCCTCGCGGTCAACGGGTGATCGTCCTTCGCTTCCAGTGGGCGCATCCGAAGGACCCGAACCAGGCGCTCGTCATCGCAGCGCTCATCCTGGACGTCAAGCGGCAGTACATGGAACTGCGACCTGAGCTCCGCCGCATCTATAACACCCTGCCGGAGCTGTTCGGCCCGTCGTCGCCGTGGACACGCCTGGGCTTTCGCTCGGTTCTCGACGCTCCTGTGATCTTCGGCGGGGTTGCCTATTACGCCCATGTGCTGGACTTCGGACCGGCGTCGGTCGATGGCTGGCTGACGAGGATCGTCGCGACGGAACTCCAGGTCGACGAGGATTCCATCCTCGACATCGCACAGCATCAGCTCGTCCTCGCTGATCGCCGGGTCAACCTGACCAAGCTCGAGTTCGAGGTCTTCAAGTACCTCTACGAGCGGCCGGGCAGGATCGTCGAGCGGGCATCGTTGCTGCGTGATGTCTGGGGCTACGACTACGCCGGCGGCAGCAATGTGATCGAGGCGCTGATGAAGTCGATCCGGCGGAAGCTCGGCAATCGGGCGTCCACCATCCAGACGGTGCGAGGTCTCGGCTACCGGTTCGTCGCCACCGTCTGAAGATCGAGCCTTCCCGATCGAGCGAGCAACTCGATCTGGGCCCCGGGGCGCGGTTGCCGGTTGGCGGCTGACGCTCCCGCCCGATGCCGCAGCCGCGCCTCGTCGGGCCCGTCCCTCAGGACCGCCTGCGCGAGGCGCGGTACCAGGGGATGGCCAGCCGCTCCAGGAGCGACACCCCGAGGAACAGCGTGATGCTCAGGACGGCCGCGATGAGGATCGCCACGAACACGAGATCCGCCCGGAACGCGTTCCGTGAGATCTGCATCCAGATGCCGAGCCCCTCGAAGGAGCCGACGTACTCGCCGAAGATCGCCGCCACCACGGCATAGGTGACCGCGATCCGCAACCCCGTGAAGAAGCTCGGCAGCGCGGCCGGCCAGCGCAGGTTGGTGAACACCTGGCGGCGCGTGGCGCCCATCGTCCGCAGCAGGTCGATCGCTTCCGGGTCGATGCCGGCGAAGCCATCGAGGAGGGACACCGTGATCGGGAAGAACGTCACGAGGACGATGACCAGCACCTTCGGCAGCAGACCGAACCCGAACCAGATCACGATGAGTGGCGCGATCGCGATGATCGGCACGGTCTGAGAGCCGACGAGCAGCGGGTACAGCGCCCGGCGCGAGGGCCGGCAGCTGGTCCATGGCAATGGCCGCCGCGACCGCGGCCACGACCGAGACGCTGAAACCGACCAGCGTCTCCATCAGGGTCGGAATGGTGTGGCGCACCGCGTCGTCGTGGAAGTCGATCAGCGCGCCGAGGATCCGGCTCGGGGACGGCAGGATCAGCGGGCTCACGCCCGAGATTCGGACGTATGCCTCCCAGCGCGAGAACGAGCCCGACGATCACCAGGAGCGGCGGCCCGACCCGCCGAGCGAACGCGGCCATCAGGAGATCACGGTCTGCGGCACGAAGCGATCAACCGACGGTCCGGCGGCCCACGGCCTACGGACCGCCGGGCAGGAAGTCGTTCGTGAAGAGCTTCGAGTAGTCGGGCGGGGCCGTCAGCGGCTTGCCATTGGCGTCGGCCAGGAGCCCCTCGCGGTAGAGAAAGCCCGAAAAGGCGGTCCAGCGCTCGAGTGTCTGGGGGCCAACGAGCCCCACATCGTTGAGGTACAGCTGGTTCTTGGCGAGGTACATGGCGCTGTCGAGCGGCAGCTTCGGGTTGGCGTCGAAGATGCCGGGATTCTCCGCGATCAGGATGGCCGCACTGGCGGCCGGGTCGGAGGCCGCGAACGTGAAGCCCTGGACGGTGGCGTCAACGAATCGCCGCGCCGCGTCGGGCTTCTTCGCGAGCCAGTCGGTGTTGCAGGACAGCACGACCTCGTACTGGTCCGGGAAGCCGTAGTCGGTCTTCTTGAAATAGCGCAGGTCGATGCCGCGTTCCTGCGCCTCGATGCCTTCCCAGGCCGTGAAGACGATCGTGAAGTCGACCTGCTTCGTGTACAGCGCCTGGTAGGCGCTGGCGTTCAGGGTCACGTCCTTGAACGTGCCCGTCCCGCCGTCGTGCTTGATGACGACCTTGATCGTCGGGTCATCCGCGGGGTAGCCGAAGCCGCCGTACGTCTTGCCGTCGAGGTCCCTGGGGCGCTTGATCGAGCTGTCGGCCAGTACGGCAATCGCACTCGCGGTGTGCTGCAGGATCGCCATCACGGAGGTCAGGTGCGCGCCGGCGGCCACGGCGAACGTCAGGCTGTCCTGGAAGCTGATGCCGCATTCGGCCTGACCGGCCGCCACCAGTGTTTCGGGCGAGTTCTGGCTGTACGGGATGATCTGGAAGTCGATCCCGGCGTCGGTGTACCAGCCCTTGGATTTCGCGACGTAGAAACCCGTGTGGTCCGTATTCGGTGTCCAGTCCAGGGCCAGGCGAACCTTGTCGGGGACAGGCGTGGGCGTCGGCGGGGGCGGAGTCGGGACACCCGAAGGTTCGACCGACGGCGCAGTCGCAGAAGAGGCCGTCGGGGCTGGGCTGGGCGGCGCCGCCGAGCCGGGCGCCGAGGCGATCGGCGAAGGCGGCGCCACGGTCGCGGCGGGCGTGTTAGCCGGGGTGGAGAGGGCCGTCGGGCCCGGGGTCGAGCTCGAGCCGGTGCAGCCGTCGATCACGGCCAGCACGGCGACGAGTACGAGGGCGGTCCGGCCGATGGATCGACCCTGCCCGGATGAGTGACTCACGTTGCTCCCACCTTTGAGGACACGAAAAACGCCGTCCTCCGGGAGACAAACAGGACGGCGTCGAGCGGTGTTGGCCTGCTTCCTTCGCTGGTATGAACCAGATCAGGTTCGGCGGGTCTGTGGCCATTGCCACACTCTCAGCGCGCGAGCGCTCCCCGGAGGCGTCTTCTTCAATTGCCCGGATTGTAGCAGCCGTCGTGGCGGGAACCCGGCGGTGACTCGGGCGGGACGGCCGGCCTCAGCCACCCACGCGCACGAGCCACCGCCCGCGAGCCTCGCCGGCGAGGATCGAATCGAATGCGCCCTCGAGCCCATCGAGGCCGATCTCCGTCGTCGCCTCGGCGAGGTCCCGTGGCCGCAGATCGCGCGCCAGCCGGCCCCACAGCCTGCGGCGCTCGTCGATCGGGACCCCGGCGGAGTCGATCCCGATCAGGCGTCACGGACCGCAGGATGAACGGGAAGACCGTCGTCACGAGGTCGGCGCCGCCCGCGTTGCCGCTCGCCGCAACGGCCCCGCCATAGCGCAGCGTCCGCAGGATGTACGGCAGCGTGGCGCCGCCGACCGCATCGATCGCCCCGGCCCATCGCTCGGCCTCGAAGGGACGACCCTCGCCGGCGGTGAGCACCGACCGGTCGAGCACGCCGGCCGCGCCGATGGCCGTCAGGCGGTCCGCCTCGTCGGCCTTGCCGGTCACGGCCCAGGCCTCGTAACCGTTGCCCGCCAGGATCGAGACCGCCATCCGGCCGACTCCCCCACTCGCCCCGGTGACGACGATGGGGCCGTCCTGCGGCGTCAGGCCGCGGCCCTCGAGTGCGGCGACGCTCATCGCCGCCGTGAATCCGGCCGTGCCGATCGCCATCGCCTCGCGCGCGGTGAGCCCGTTTGGCAGCGGCACGACCCAGCCCGCCGGCACCCGTGCGAACTCGGCATAGCCGCCATGGCGGGCAACCCCGATCTCGTAGCCATGGGCCAGGACCGCCTCCCCGACGCCGATCGACGAATCCTCGCTGGCCACGACCACGCCGGCCAGGTCGATGCCCGGGACGAGCGGTGAGATTCGGGCCACCTTGCCGCCGGGGATCGTGGCGAGGGCGTCCTTGTAGTTCACGCCCGACCAGCCGACCCGAATCGTGACCTCGCCCGGCGGCAGGTCAGCCGCCGCGAGCGCACGGATCCCGCGCGTGACAGAGGCGCCATCACGCTCGGCAACGAATGCCCGGAACTCGCTCGGAATCGCTGCCACACGCTCCTCCAGCAGACCGCCGCATGATCGTGAGCCGGCCACCGGCTCGGCGTCTCGCGGCCCGTTCGACTCATTCTGAGGCCAATGCCGGCCCGGAAAACCACCCCTTGCGCTGGCGACATCGGTGCGGCAGACTTCCGGGGCGATGAACCACACCTGCTTGTCATGGGACATGTGTATGCGCTGGCGGCCCCGCCGTTCGGAGGATGGGGTCTGAGGTCGCGCACCTGACCAGAGGGTGACGGGACCGAGGATCAGTCCCGGGGCCGCAGTTCCAAGAAGGGAACTGCGGTTTTTGTTTTCCTCCGATCATCGCGACGGGTAGCCGCCGAAAACAGAGCCCCCACCGGGGCCCGACCCAGTGACACGGGCTCACGGGACGAAAACCACCACCTATTGAACGACCGTAACAGGGTCGAATCAGCATCGGAGGGACCAGATGTCGCACCACGAGAACGGCTCGAACGGCCACAAGGCCGAGCCGGCCCCGCTCCACGCCGAGACGCTGGCGCTGCACGCCGGGCAGAAGCCCGATCCGGCGACCAACGCGCGGGCCGTGCCGATCTATGCCACGACGAGCTACGTCTTCAACGACGCGGCTCACGCGGCGCGTCTCTTCGGGCTCCAGGAATTCGGCAACATCTACACCCGGATCATGAATCCGACGACGGGCGTCTTCGAGGAGCGCATCGCGGCGCTCGAAGGCGGCGTGGGCGCGCTCGGGCTCGGCATCGGGCCAGGCCGCGGAGACCCTGACGATCCTCAACCTCGCCGGCACCGGCGACAACATCGTCAGCAGCTCCAGCCTCTACGGCGGGACGTACAACCTCTTCGCCTACACCCTGCCCAAGATCGGCATCACGACGCGGTTCGTGGACGGCACGGATCCGGCGAGCTTCGGTCCGGCCATCGACTCGCGCACGAAGGCCGTCTTCCTCGAGACGATCGGCAACCCGCGCCTCGACGTCCATGACATCCGGGCGATCGCCGACATCGCCCATGCGGCGGGCGTGCCGGTCGTCATCGACAACACGTTCGCGCCGCTGCTCAGCCGCCCGATCGAGCACGGCGCCGACATCGTCATCCACTCGGCGACGAAGTGGATCGGCGGTCACGGGACGGCCATCGGCGGCGTCGTCGTGGACGGCGGCAAGTTCGACTGGACCGGGCCGCGCTTCAAGGCCGATTTCGTCGATCCGGACCCGTCCTACCACGGCATCAGCTACGTCAACGCCTTCGGGCCCCTGGCGTTCATCTTGAAGCTGCGCGTCCAGGGCCTCCGGGACATCGGCCCAGCGCTCAGCCCGTTCAACGCGTTCCTCTTCCTCCAGGGCCTCGAGACGCTGCCGCTGCGGATCCAGCGCCACAGCGAGAACGCCCTGAAGGTCGCCCAGTGGCTGGAGAAGCACGAGAGCGTCACCTGGGTCAGCTACCCGGGCCTCGCCTCGCACCCGAGCCACGGCCTCGCCAAGAAGTACCTCAGCGGCGGCTTCGGCGGGATCGTCACGTTCGGCGTGAAGGGCGGCGTTGACGCCGGCCGCAAGCTGATCGACAACGTCAAGATCTTCAGCCTGCTGGCCAATGTCGGCGACGCCAAGTCGCTGATCATCCATCCCTCCTCGACCACGCACTCGCAGCTGGAGCCCGAGGAGCAGGCCGCGACCGGCGTGACGCCGGATCTCATCCGGCTCTCGGTCGGCCTCGAGAACGTCGATGACCTGATCGCCGATCTGGATCAGGCCCTGGACGCCGCGGTGGAGGCGCCCGTGGGAGCCCGCGGATGACCGCTGACGCTCCCACGACCAAGGGGGCGCCGGCCGTGCCGGCGCCGGCGCCCCCGGACACGACCAGGCCCGCGACCGCCGCGGGCCGGCCGGTGGCTGCCCTGGGCGCCGGTCATCTCGAATTCGCTCCGCTCGGCCCGTTCGCCCTCGAATCCGGGGTCGAGCTGGCCGAGTTGACCGTTGCGTACCGCCACGACGGGCCAGGCCCCGACCAGGCGCCGCAGGTGCTCGTCATCCACGCCCTGACGGGCTCAGCCGACGCGGCCGGCGACTGGTGGTCGCCGCTCATCGGCCCGGGGCGTGCCCTGGACACGGATTCGGTCGGCGTGATCTGCGCCAATCTCCTCGGTGGCTGCTACGGCACGACGGGCCCGACCTCGCGCAATCCGGCGACCGGCCGCGCCTACGGCAGCGCCTTCCCGACGATCACCACCCGCGACCAGGCGAGGGCCCAGTGGGCGCTGCTGGACGCGCTCGGCATCGAGCGGCTCGACCTCGTCACGGGCGGCTCCCTCGGCGGCATGGTGGCACTCGAAGTCGGCGCGCTGCGACCGGCGGCCGTCCGGGTCCTTCTGCCGATGGCCGCGCCCGCCGCGACGGGACCGATGTCGATCGCCTGGAACCACATCCAGCTGCGCCTGCTCGACCTGCTCGGCGACGAGGGCCTGAGCCTCGCCCGGCAGCTGGCCATGACGACCTACCGGAGCGAGGCCGACTTCGACGAACGCTTCGGCCGTCACGCCGAGGCCGACGGAACGCTCTCGGTCGTCAGCTACCTGGACCACCAGGGCACGAAGCTCGTGGATCGGTTCGATCGCGACACGTACCGGGTCCTGGTCCAGGCCATGACGAGCCACGACATCGGCCGCGACCGAGGCGGGATCATGGCCGCACTGGAGCCGCTCGGTCGGAGCGGCGCCGCCATGACGGGCGTCGGGATCGACGGCGACATCCTCTACGGCCCGGGCCAGGTGCGGGCGCTCCTCGCGGCTGCGCAGGAGGCGGGCCTCGTGACGATGTACGAGACCATCACGTCAAGCAAGGGCCACGACGCCTTCCTCGTGGAGTGGGATCAGATCGCCGCTCTGCTCCGAGGGGCGCTCGGCCAGCGGCCCATCGGTCTCGGCGACCGCACGGATCCGGATCCGGCCGACTAGGGAATCCGACGACCCGGAACTGGTGAGCCGCCCCGGACTGCTCCGCGGCGGCTCTGCCAGCGAACGGTGGGCACCGGCCAGGTCAGCCCGAGACTTCAGGCTCTCCATCCGGACCGGCGATGCTCACTGCACGAGTCGGTGCAGGCGCTCCAGGAGTTCGGCTTCGGTCGGATCGACGGCGGTATCGATGTCGACGATGCGATCGGGACGTTGGAAGATCGCGACGTACTCGCGCTCCAAAGCCGTCCGCATCGAGACCGGGCCGAGGATCAGGATCTGATCGCAATTGCCGATCCCGTCGGCCACGGCCGCCAGGTCATGGCTGTCCTCGGCCGCGTCATTGACCGGGTGCAGGATCGTGGTCGCGCTCGACCCGCCGTCCGGCAGCGTCCGCGCGACGATGGCCTTGGTCGAGTCGATCCAGACGATCGCCGACTGCCTGGTCTGGGGCCCGATGGTTCGTTCCGTCGTCACTTCTGCGGTCATGGCAGGCACCTCCGTTTCATTCGGAGTGTGGCTCCGACGGCCGGCCAACCGGCCCTGCCGGAGTGCCCCATCTCGCCGTCCGAACAGCACGCCGGGGGCGGCCATCCGGCCCGGCGACCGCGCAGGTCGGGCCGCCGCGGAACGCCGGTGTCCGGCCGCGGAAGCCTGCGTTCAGCCGGCGGCTTCGGCCGGCGGCTCGATGGGCGGCGTGACCGCCTGACCGCCGCGTCCGAGGCGCGCTCGGCGGCGTCCGGCCCGACCCGTGAACCAGCCCGCGACGATCATCAGCAGGCCGCCGATCACGGTCCCGTAGAGGCCGATCCCGGGTGAGACGAGATCGCCGAGCGACGGCTCGACGAGCATCGCCGTCGTCCGGAAGTTCGAGTACCCGAGCGTCGGGATGGCGATCACGAAGAATCCGACGATGATCGACACGGTCCCAAGCCGATGCCAGCGCCGCCGCGTGACGAACGACCGGACGGCGAGCCCGACGACGAGCAGTCCCAGGCCGAGCGTGTACCAGCCGTCGCCGACCCCTTCGAGGCCGGTCCGATACGGCAGGACGTCCGTCACCCCGAACCATGGCAGCGCCGCGCACACCATGGCGAGGACGCCGCCGGCGGCGGCCAGCACGGTCCACGGTTGCGCTCGGAGATCGTCGACTGTGGCCATGCCCCGACATGGTACGGCGCGCACCGTTGGCGGAGCCTTCACCGGACAGGAGCCCACAGACGAGAGCTCCGCTACATCATCTCGATGCCGCCCTCGAGCGCCAGGCCCGCCTCGAAGGCCTCCTCGGCCTCCTCCGATTCGGACTGGACGGGCCGCCCTCGGCGCAGTTCGCGGATATTCAGCTGCGGCATGCCGCGCAGCGCCACGAAGAACGCCCCGACGCCGGACAGGAAGATGAGCCAGAAGTTGACCGTCAGCCCGGCCTGGATTGCCGACCTGGCGGCGGCGAGCTCGGCGGCAGACAGCGCGCCGCGCCCGAACGGATCGATGACCGCCGCCGAATGCGTGCCGACCGCGATCGTCAGGATGCCGCCCATGAGGCCGATGCCGATCGAGCCACCCATCGAGCGGCTGAACTGGACAAGGCCCGTGGCCACGCCGCGCTGGTTCCAGCCGACGCTGCCCTGGATCGAGACCATGATCGTCGTCGCCCCGAGGCCCATTCCGAAACCGGCAAGGCCCGTGGCGATCATCGAGAACCAGAGCTCCGGAATCGTCGGCGTCTGGGTCACGAGGAACAGGCCGACCACCGCGATGGCATTGCCGACGATCACGATCCGCCGCGTCCCGTAGCGCAGCATCAGGCGACCGCCGAGCATCGACCCGATCGGCCAGCCGATCGACATCGCCGCGATGGCCGCGCCCGCCTGGACGGGCGTCCCGCCATGGACGCCCTGGACCAGGAGCGGCACGTAGGTCGTCAGGCCGTACATCGCGACGCCGACGAGGCTGCCGATCGCGAGGCCGTAGCGGATCACGGGGATCTTGAGCAGCCGGAAGTCGATCAGCGGCTCCTTGGCGATCCGCTCCATCGCGACGAAGCCCACCAGGATGAGCACGGACCCCGCGACGAGCCCGATGAACGCGGGCGACAGGTAGCCGAAGAGTGCGGCGCCCTCGGACAGGGCGAACAGCAGGGCCACCACGCCGGTCGTCAGGAGCACCATCCCGGGCCAGTCGATCACGTGGGGCACCCGCTCGAACTTCTCGTGGAACGTCCGCATGAAGATGAAGAGCGCGGCGATGCCGATCGGCAGGTTGATCCAGAAGACCCACGGCCAGCCGACGGTCGTGGTGATGATTCCGCCGACCGCCGGTCCGATGATCGCGGTGCCGCCCCAGACGGCGCTGAACAGGCCCTGGACCTTGGCGCGTTGGGCCGGCGTGTAGATGTCTCCGACGATCGTGAAGGCGACCGGCTGGAGTGCCCCGGCGCCCAGGCCCTGGATCGTGCGCAGCACGATCAGCATCAGCATCGAGGTCGAGAAGCCGCATGCCAGCGAGGCCGCCACGAAGACGATCAGCCCGAACAGGAAGATCGGCCGGCGGCCGTACATGTCCGCGAGCTTGCTGAACAGCGGCACCGTGGTGGTGCTCGCGAGCAGGTAGCCCGAGAAGACCCACGAGTACTCGGAGAGGCCGCCGAGCTGGCCGATGATCGTCGGCATGGCCGTCCCGACGACGCTCGAATCGAGCGCGGCGAGTGAAAGCGAGGTCAGGATGCCGGCCGTGATCAGCAGTTGCTGGCGCGTGATCGGCGGGTCCGGCTCGAACTCGTCGGGTGGCTTGCGGCCGCCGGTCCTGGTCCGGGGCGCCTCAATGGTCCGCGTGGAGCCGATGGGGATCGAGGGGGACGCCGGCGTCGCCATGCGGCTTCGATTGTAGGTTGCGCGCGCAACTGCCGTTCGAGCCGGTCGGTGGCCGATCGGGCGCAACTGGGGCGCCAGACGACCGCTGGATCGGCCTCGGATCAGCCCGGCGGCGGGACCGCCTGCAGGTAGGGCACGTAGGCGGGCCACCATGCCGCTCCGCGCAGCTCGGCCTCGAGGTCGGCGCCGGCCGAGAGGCCCGAGACGCCGGCCGCTTCGGCCTCGCGGGCCACGGCCAGCGCGATCTCCATCGAGACGCTGCGCAGGTCGCGGATGGCGGGGAACAGGGCCCCGGCCGCGAGCCGCTCCCCGGGGACGGCCGCCGCGAGGGCTCGTGCCGCGGCCAGGATCATCCCATCGGTCACGGTCCGGACCTCCGCCGCGATCGCCCCGAGCCCGAGCCCCGGGAAGATGAACACGTTGTTGGCCTGGGCGATCTCGCGCTCGACGCCATTGACCCGGGCCGATGGGAACGGCGAGCCCGTCGCGACGAGCGCACGGCCGTCGGTCCAGGCGAGCACGTCGGCCGGAGCGGCCTCGGAGAGTGATGTGGGATTGGAAAGCGGCAGGACGATCGGCCGATCCGTGCCGGCGGCCGCGGCCCGGATGACGGCCTCCGAGAACGCGCCGGCGATCCCCGTCGTGCCGACCAGCACGGTCGGACGGACGGCGCGGACCACGGCTTCCAGCCCCGGCGGCGAGTCGCTCATGAGGCCCAGGTCCGCCACGGCGTCGAGCGAGGCGGCGAGGGATCGCTTGTGGTCGTCGAGGTCGTCGCGGCCGACGTGGACGAGGCCCCGGGAATCGACGAGGACGACGGCGCGCCGGACGGCCTCGTCCGAGAGTCCCTCCGCGAGCAGTGCCTGGCTCAGCAGCCGCGCGATCCCGATCCCGGCGGCACCTGCGCCGGCCAGGACGACGCGGGTGCTGGCGAGCGGCCGATCCAAGGCGCGCGCGCCGGCCAGAACGCCCGCCACGACCACCGCGGCCGTGCCCTGGATGTCGTCGTTGAACGAGGGCACCCGGGTCCGGTACCGATCGAGGATTCGCAGGGCGTTCGTGCCCTTGAAGTCCTCCCACTGGATGAGGCAGCCCGGCCAGACCTCCTCGACGCCGTTCACGAACGCTTCGACGAGCGCGTCGTATTCGGCGCCCCGCAGCCGGGGCGCGCGATGGCCGATGTAGAGCGGGTCGCCCAGCAGCGCCTGGTTGTCCGTGCCGACATCGAGGGAGACCGGCAGCGTCAGCGCGGGGTGGATGCCGCAGGCGGCCGTGTACAACGCGAGCTTGCCGATCGGGATCGCCATGCCGCCAGCGCCCTGGTCGCCAAGGCCCAGGATCCGCTCGTTGTCGGTGACGACGATGAGGCGGACGTCCTCGTACGGCGCATTGCGCAGGACCTCGGGGATTCGGCCGACGTCCTCGGGGGTGATCCAGACGCCGCGCGTCCGCCGCAGGATGTGGCTGTACTCCTGGCAGGCACGCCCCACGGTCGGCGTGTAGACGACGGGCAGGAACTCCTCGACGTGCTCGGCCAGGACGCGATAGAAGAGCGTCGCATTGCGGTCCTGGAGGGCCGCCAGGCCGATGTAGCGCTCGAGATCGTCCTCCTTGCGCCGGAGGTGCTCGACCTCGAGATCGACCTGCTCCTCGATCGTCAGGACCCGATCCGGAAGGAGCCCACGGAGCCCGAAGGTGTCGCGCTCCGACGGTGGGAACGCAAGATCCTTGGTCAGGAGCCGCCGCGTCAGGAGGGCGGAGCCCGAGACGTCGACGGGCGCCGGCAGGCCGGCAGCGATCCGGTCGAACGGCGACGGCAGTGGGCGCATCGAACGCAACGATAGCCCCGCTGGTCCGCGCCCATCGTTCGCGGGCGTTCGAAGCGGGAGGTCGTCCCGGCACGGGCGCCGCCGCCACCCGCGAAGCCGCTCTCGGCTCCGGTTTGGTAAGCTCTCCCGCGCACTGGCGAGTGGCCAAGCGGTAAGGCGCCTGACTCTGGATCAGGAGATCCTAGGTTCGAATCCTAGCTCGCCAGCCAGTGCACCACGAACGAATGAGGCCCTCCGGGATCGTCCTGGAGGGCCTTTCAATTCGCTGGTACCACGGTGCGTACCACGATTGGATGGAGAGATTCCAGTGGACATCGGCAGCGGCGGTGCGATACTCGGCGGACTCGGGACTCACGACGAAGGCGGACGAGATCCGGCTTGACGGCGTGACCACAGCGATCGGGGGATCCAATGTCCATTCACCGCCGGGGACGCTTGTTGGCCGCCATTCTGATCCTGTTGACCGCGAGCCTCGCAGTTCCGGCGACGACGCTGGCCACCGATGCGCTCGACCAGTCGCAGACGAACACCGGGGCCACCACCGGCACGAACGCCTCGTCTTTCGGACAGACCTTCACGGCCGGCATCACTGGGCTGCTCGACAAGGTCTCGATCTTCCCGTTCACCGGCTACAGCTTCAACGGCGATGCCGTCCAGATCACCACGACCTCGGGCGGCTTCCCGACGGCGACGGTGATCGGCAGCGGCACGGTGACCTCGAGCGCGACCAACCAGTTCGTGGACGTCACACTGTCCTCGCCGGCGACCGTGGCGTCCGGGACCCAGTACGCCCTGGTGATCGTGCCAGGCGGCTCAACGGCCTTCTACTCCGATTTCGCCAACTACTCCGCGGGGAATATGGTCATCTACTACTCGGGCGCGTGGCACGACGTTGGAACGGATCTGGACATGGCCTTCCGGACGTACGTCAATGTTGAGGTCCAGCCCACCATCACCAAGACCTTCGGCGACGCCGTCATCGACCTCAACGGCAGCACGTCGCTGTCCTTCACGCTCAAGAACCCGGCCGACAACCTGGCCACTCTCACCGGGATCGCCTTCACGGACACGCTGCCGGCAGGCCTCGTGGTCAGTACGCCCAACGGCCTCATTGGCTCCTGCGGGGGCGGCACGATCACGGCCACAGCGGGCTCGGGCACGGTCAGCCTGTCAGGCGCGTCGCTCGCGATCGGCGCCTCGTGCACGTTCAGGCTGAACGTCACCGCCACGACCACCGGGTTGAAGACCAACTCGGTGACGGTGAGCTCCACCAATGGCGTGACTCCCGCCAATACCGCCACGGCGATCCTCAGCGTGGGCCCGCCTGACCTCACGATCGCCTCGAGCCACACGGGCAACTTCCGCGTCGGTCATCCGGGGACCTACGCGCTCCGCGTCACGAACCTCGGCCCCGGCGCGAGCCTGGGAACCGTAACGGTCACCGACACCCTGCCCGCCGGGTTGCCGCCGACGAGCGCGTCCGGGTCCGGCTGGTCGTGCAGCACCCAGGTCGTGCGGGTCACCTGCACCCGCTCCAACCTGCTCGCGCCCGGTGACAGCTTCCCCGATATCACGCTGACCGTGCGCCCGACGATCTCCGCTCTCGGCACCTTCATGAACATGGCCCGGGTCGCGGCTGACAACGACGCCAACCCTGCCAACGACATCACCTACGACCGGACCGTCACGGGGTTCTAGCAAGAGCTCCGGCTGGCGGAGAAGGCTTCGCGGCGGTCTGACCAGGGACGAGTTCGAGCCGATCTCCGATCGGCCGAACACGAGGACATGGCGGGCCGCCGGTGACACCGCGGGAATGAGAACCGGCAGGCCTACCGTCGACGCGCCAGGGAGCGCGATCCCGAACCGATGCCTGCGGGAATCGCGATTCCATTGGAACAGATGTTCCCGTAGACGCCCTCGCGCGATTCGGCCATCGTCGCAGGCAACAAATCGGTTTCGTCCTGAGGGGGAGTCAACACCATGAAGAACCCGCCCGTTCTCATTGCCGTCCTCGGATTCTTCGCGGCGCTGGCCGGATTCGGCTGGCTGTTCTTCGGTTTGCGAGTCCTGGGCTTCGACTGGTTCGGCGCACTCGGCGACCTGCCGGCATTCGAGCACGTCGGACTCTGGGGCTGGCTCGCCGTCATCAGCGGGATCGTCTGGCTCCTCGTTGCGCTCGGCCTCTGGGCACTCCAGCCCTGGGCTCGCCTCTTCGCCCAGATCATCGCCGGGCTCGCGCTGTTCGAGGCGGTCCTCGCCTTCTTCCAGTTTCCCGGAACGGGCGTCGGGTTCGCGATGGCGATCATGCCGATCCTGATCCTGTGGTACCTCAGTACGACCGAGGTCAAGGTGGCGTTCGGCCTGGTCGAGCCCGCGGTGCCAATGGCTGCGGCAGCGGCGGCGGCAGCGGCTCCGGCACCGGCTCCGGCACCGGCTGTGGCGGCCCCCGTGGCGTTCGCGGCGGCCGCGACGGCTCCCACGACCACCATGGCTCCCGCTGCGGCGGCTCCGGTCGCACCGATGGCGGCGATGGCGCCGGCGGCAACCGGCGCTGCCCCGGCCGCTATGGACACGCCGCCGGTCGCGCGGGTGAACGTCGAAGACGTCGAGGGGATCGGTCCTGCCTACGCCGACAAGCTCGCGGCAGCCGGCGTGAAGACCACGGACGACCTGCTCAGCGCGGGGGCCACGGCCAGTGGCCGGGATCGGCTCGCGGAGACGACCGGGATCAGCGGCAAGCTCGTGCTGGCATGGGTCAACAAGGTTGACCTCATGCGCGTGCCCGGCGTTGGGGCGCAGTACAGCGACCTGCTCGAGGTCGCTGGTGTCGACTCGCCCGCGGAACTGGCAAACAGGAATCCGGCCAATCTCGCCGTCACCGTCCAGGAGGTCATCGCCGCGCGACCGGGCATCGTCCGGCGGGCCCCGAGCGAGGCCGAGATCGCGGCCTGGGTCGAGGCGGCCGGCAAGCTCGACAAGGTCGTGGAGCACTGACGGCCGGTCGTCCGGTCCCTTTGTAGACGAGTTCGGCGACCGGCTGGCCCCTCGCCGAGGCCGGCCAGCCAGCCTGAGCGCTGCGAGGCAGCTGCTCGAAGCACGCCGGCGCCGGTGAGTTCGACGACGGCTTGACTAGCCGTTCCCGAGCGAGCTGGTATCGACGACCTCGAGATCCGAACCGTGGATCTGCCCCAGGGCATGGAGGACGTCGTCGTTCCAGTGCGTGTCCGGGGCGCCGCTGATGTACCAGGGCGAGCCGTTGTCGGCGAGGATCATGCCGTAGCGCTTGAGCGCGGTCAGGACGACCTGGGTCTGGGCGCCGAAGCCCGAGATGTTCACCGACGCCTTCAGGCGAACGCGCAGTCCCATCGGCGGCAGCGCCGAGCACGAGCCGCTGCCCGCATCGTGGCGGGCCGGGAAGATGTGGCCGGCGCAGGTCGACGGCGCGGTGAACCGAAGGGCGTGCAGGATCGCCCCGGCCGCCACCTCGTCGTAGCGGGCGAGACCCGGGAAGATGGGCAAGCCGGCCGCGTCGGCACTCGTCCAGCCGTCGGGGCGGAGAGCATTCGATCTCAGGTCCCAGGTCGCGCCGGAGCCCGCCGTCCAGGCGCCGTTCGAGAGGACCGCGTCATACAGCTCGTAGAGCTTGCAGGCGTTGGTGTCGACCATGAGGATGTGCCGGTCCGAACCGCCCTCGATGAGCGGCGCCGCCGGGATCGGGTAGCCGACGTGATCCGATTCGTCGCTGTAGAGGAAGCCGACCGTCGAGCGCGCCGTGGCCGTACCGACCACGTTGAACGGGATGCCATAGCCGCCCGCTGAACTGAAATCGGGATGGAGTCCCGTCGACGCCCCGATGGCTGAGATCATCGTCGTGGAGTTCGAAGCCACCGGCAATGTGTCGACGGGCTTGTTCCAGACATTGGTGGCCGGAAGGATCGGGCACGCGGAGAGGGGCGGGATCCCACTCGGCGTCGAGGTCGCGGTGGGCGTCGGGGTTGGCGTCGGGGTCGGTGTGGGCTTCGGGGTGGGCTTCGGGGTGGGCCGGGGCGTCGGAGTGGGTTTCGGCCTGACGCGCAGAGGCTGGACCTCGACGGATGATGACGTTCGAGACGATGCGTCGGCCGTCCCGGCGGGCGCCATCACGACCCACGAGCCGCCCAACACGACCAGCAGCGCGGTGGCGAGTGCGATGAGGCGCGACGATCCTGGGCGGCGGTGCATCATTGCCAGAGCGTAGGGTCAGACGGGCGGTGCGCGCGGATCGGATGGTCCCGACCGGTCCAGTCGATGGTCTCGCGGGACAGTCGTGAGGACTGCATCAGCATGCGCCACTGTCGGCCACGGCCCGCCTGCAGGGAGGATCCATGACCACTGAACCGGCCCCGCGGATCGTCGATCTGAGCCACGAGATCGTCGATGGGATGACGACGCATCCGGGCATTCCGGTCCCCAGGATCTCCGAATTCCTGACGTTCGAGGCCTCCGCCGCCCGGTACGCTCCGGGGACCGCGTTCCAGATCGGCCGGATCGACCTCGTCGCGAACACCGGGACGTACCTCGACGCGCCAGCGCATCGCTTCGAGGGTCGCGACGACCTGGCCGATGTGGCGCTGGATCGGCTCGTCGACCTCCCGGGGCTCCTGGTGGATTGCCGCGATCTCGAGGGCCGGGCCATCGGACCTGATCGATTCGCCGGCCTCGACGTCCGCAATCGAGCCGTCCTGGTCTGCACGGGTTGGGATCGCCATTGGGGGACGCCCGACTACCTCAGGGACAACCCGTACCTCACTGCCGATGCCGCCGAGTGGCTGGTGCGCTCGGGCGCGGCCCTCGTCGGGATCGACTCGCTCAACGTTGACTCCCTGGACGATCCGCGACGGCCGGCCCACACGGCCATCCTCGGCGCGGGCATCCCACTGGTCGAACACCTCACCGGTCTGGCCGCACTGCCGCTGGACGGATTCCGATTCTTCGCGACACCGCCCCGGATTCGGGGCATGGCGACGTTCCCGGTTCGAGCATTTGCGATCATCCCCTGACGGCGCGCCCAGCTACGGCGACCAGAGCGGCATGAACGACGGCATGGCCGGGATCGTGAACCACCCTCTGCCGATCAATGGCCAGGGCGCGCACCGTTCGAGGCCCGGGCCGAGCAAGTAGCATCCTCGGAGGCGGAGGGATCGGACCGGAGTCCGCCACCGCCGAACGGTCAGGGAGGAACGACCCGTGGGCGAAGCGATCGGCCAGACCCTGCCATTGGCCGTCGGCATCGCGATCAGTCCGATCCCGATCATCGCCGTGATCCTGATGCTCGTCACGGCGAAGGCCCGGGTCAACGGGCCCGCGTTCGTGCTCGGCTGGCTGATCGGTCTTGCGATCATCGGCGTGGTCGTGATCGGGGTGGCGGGCGGGGCCGACAGCAGTTCGAGTACGCCCGCGAACTGGGTCCTGTGGCTCGAGCTCGTCCTCGGCGTGCTTCTCCTGCTCGTGGCACTTCGCCAGTTCCGAAGCCGGCCTCGGGACGGTGAGACGGCGCCCCTACCCACGTGGATGGGCGCGATCGATGCGTTCACTCCGGCCAAGGCGCTCGCCGCCGGCGTCCTGCTCTCCTCCCTGAACCCCAAGAACCTGCTGCTCGGCGTTGCGGGCGCGGCCGTGATCGCCGAGGCGGGCCTCCCGACAGGGCAGCAGGCGATCGCCTATGTCGTCTTCGCGCTCATCGCCACGGTCGGGGTCGCGGCCCCGGTCGTGATCTTCTTCGCCCTCGGCGATCGGGCGCCCGCCCTCCTCGAGCGGATAAAGGCCTGGATGGGCCAGAACAACGCCGTGATCATGACGATCCTGTGCCTGCTCATCGGCGTGAAGCTGATTGGCCAGGCATTCGGCGGCCTGACGAGCTGAGCCCGGGCGACCCACTCGATGCCAGATACGACCGAACAGACCAATGCGCTGATCTCCTGGCTGAGCTCCAACGGGCTGGTCCTGGCCGTCGCGGCCATCATCCTGTTGATCGTCTACCGGATCTCACGACCGGCGATCCACCGCGTGCTTCTGGGCATGTTCCGCGCCCAGGCCAATGCGCTCGGCGCCGATCCGCAACTGGCCGGCCAGACGGACAAGCGCGTGGCAACGATCGAGGACGTCCTGGCCCGCGTCCTGAAATTCGGTGTGGTCATCGCGTTCGTCCTCGTCTTCATGGGCGTCTTCAACCTGTGGCCGCTGCTCGCCGGGCTCGGAATCGTGATCGCGGCGATCACGCTGGCCGGGCAGAGCATCGTGCTGGACTACCTGATGGGCCTGCTGATCCTCATGGAGGGCCAGTATTTCCAGGGCGATGTCGTGGTCCTCGGCACGATCCAGGGCACGGTCACCGAGGTCGGCTTCCGGCGGACGGTGCTCATCGATACGCGCGGCGTCGTCCACTCGATCTCGAACAGCCTGATCCGCCAATCCGCCAACCTGACACGAGCCGGCGCCATCGCCACGGTGCTGGTCGATGGCATTGCCGACGCCGATGTCGAACGGGCCATCGAAGCGTCTGAACGACGCAGGCCGGCGAATGGCCGCTGACCCGGCGATGGAGGGCCGTCTCCTGGAGCCCGCAGCATTCAGTGGCATCATGCAACTGACCTCGCTCGGGGCCACGCTGCGGTTCAGCGGCCGGGTCCGGCCTGAGCATCGGCAGCTGGTGGAAGCGGAGATGCGGCGCCAGGTCGTGCTGGCCATGGCGACGGCCGGGATCGAGCAGGTCCGGCCGCCGGTGCCAACCGCCTGAGGTGGCCTGAGGCGTCCCGTGGGGTGGGCGGCCGGCGAGGGTCGGCGCCGATCAGGACGGGTGGCGACGAACCGTGTGCAGCACCGTGAGGATCTGCCGGATGACGAGATCCGGCTGGCGGAGCTGGATCCAGTGATCGCTCTTCGTGGCGATGACCTGCCGGCCGCTCGTCGAGAGCTTCACCATCGCCGCCTGCGCAGCCTGCCACGTGGGCCCGGCCCCGATGCCCCTGGTGATCACGACGAGCGGAATGTGGCCGAGGCCCTTCAACTGATTGAGCTGGCTCATCACCCTGGCGTGATTGAGCTGCTCGCTGCCCAGATCCAGATCCTCGATGGCATAGGGCGCCGAGCCATCCACCAGCACCATCCCGACGATGCTCTTGGGGTGGAGCAGCGTGAAGTAGCGGACGGTCAGGCCGCCGAAGGAATGGCCGACGATGATGTACGGCCCGGGAATCCTGGCGGCCGTCATCAGGTCAACGAGGTCCTCGGCGAGATCCGGCATCGATCGGCCAGCCTTCGCGTCGTCGCTCTCCCCGACGTCGGCCCGATCGTAGCGACAGACGCGAGTCTCCTTCGCCACGCCCTCCTGGACGTCCTCCCACGAGTCCGAGTCGACCCCATAGCCGAGGCCATGCTCAAGGATCACGGTCGGACTGCCGGTGCCCTGGCACCAGATCGCGATGCGGCGGCCGCCGATATCGACGCGATGGACCTTGCCGTCTGACGGGACCGTGGCCTTCGTCGAAGTGGCCGGGATGGGCGCGGCGGCCTGGATTGCCATCGCGGGCGGAGACGATGCGGCTGGGGCCGCAGCGGGCGGAGACGATGCGGATGGGGCCGACGCGGCTGGGGCATTCGCCGGCGGAGCGGATGCGGCGGCAGACGTCATGGGCGCAGCAGTCGCGGATGGGGCGGCCCCCGACTGGCCCGCGCTCCTGGCCGAACCGCCCTGCGCCGGCAAGACGGCTGTGGTCGGGCCGTCGGACGCCTCGAGCGGTCGCGGTTGCCGCCGCGCCGGTGTCCAGCTGCGCGCCGGCGCCGAGGGCCGCGAAGGCCACGGACAAGCCCGAGCGCCCCGGCCAGCGCCGCCGTCAGGACCACCGCGATTCCGTCGAGTCGAGATCAACGTCGCGCAGATCCCCGCGCCGGGGTCGCGTCCAATTCAGGCGGGACCGGCGCTCGGGACATGATACGGGCGAGGGCCAGCCGACCCTCGAGACTCAGCGGCCGGCGCTCGCCGTGGCCGATGGGGCCCCGTGGACGGCGGGCACCGGCAGCAGGTCGGCCAGGCCGAGCAGCGCGGCAACGCCGCCCAGGATCGCGAAGACGATCGTGATCGACCCGTCCACCGCCATGCCCGTCAGCCGCCTGCATCGCAAAGAGCCCGAGGATGCTGAGGGCCATGAGGACGATGAACACGAGGCTCGCCAAAGCCGCGCCGGCGCCATGGGGCTCCCGCCGGGCGAGCAGGATCGCGGTCGTGGCGAGCAGTGGCAGGGCGAAGGCGAGGTCGAGGGTGTAGACGGCGCTGGTCGGCAACCCGAGGTCGGAGACCGCGACCGGCAGGTTGCCGCTGGCGATCGATCCGGCGATCTGGCTCAGCCAGAGGCCCGCGAACATCACCACGATCAAGCCCGAGGAATCCAGCCGTCGTCCGACGTGGCAGGCGCTCGCCGATCCGTTCGAAGTCGGTCCGTGACAGAGCGAACCCGCCGAGGATCAGCGACCAGGCGGCCAGGCCGAGGATCGCGATGTGGATCGGCGTGACCGGGCTGATCACGACCTGGAAGCTGTAGATCGCGTAGCGTAGGCGAGGTAGCCGATCGCGCCGAACGCGACCAGCCGACCTCGGAGCGACCCGGCGCGTGCGAACCACAGGCCGAACGCAGCGAGCGGAACCGCTGCGAACAGCGTCGCGAGATCTGTGCCCTCGAGCCTGCGCAATCGCCGCGTCGTTGTCGCGATACAGGCCCGAGATGGCGAGGCCAGCGGCCGATGCCATCGCGGCGAGGCCCGCCGCGAGCCAGGCCAGCCGATCGGGCAGCCTGAAGTGAGTCGTTGCGTCCATGGCGGTCGTGTCCCTTCTCGCATCCCGCACGAAGACAGGCGGTGCACGCACCATCGTGCGCACGGAGACGGCCGCCGCCGACAGGGCTGGATCGTTGACCCGACCCGTGCCGTCCGGCCTCTTCAGGCCCGGCGACCGAACCGCCTCGCGCGGGCGCGGCCGCGGTCGTTGCCCTGCCGGCTACTTCTTCGAGCTGGCCTTCGCGGGCTTCGGCGGCAGGGCGAGGGTGTGCTCGAGGCTCTTGCCGACGATCTCCCGACTCCTGGCCGCGTCGCGACTCCAGGCGTCTGGCAGCACCAGGTAGCCGCTCATCGGCCGGCCGGGCATCGGCGCGAACGGGGTTCCACCCGCCTCGACGACGGCCGCCGAATCGTCCGTGCCGAGCCGGACGAAGACGTCCTCGCCGAACAGTCCGGCGAACATCCAGCCGTTCGCAAAGGCCGAGAGATTCCCGAACATCGGGCGCAGCGACACCCGCGGATCGTCGGGCACCATGGCCCGGAATCGGGCGATCGCCTCTGCGCTCGGGCGGGGCATCTTCGGCATCGCTCCGGATCCCTCGCTGGCCGGATCGTCTGGCATGGTCGGTTTCCTCCGCAGTCGGTCGCGCCGAGTGTCGAGCCGGGCGTCGAGCCGGCCGTCGACGAATGCGATGATGCGCCAGATGGCCGATCTTCCGACTGGCAGCGTCACGTTCCTCTTCACGGACGTCGAGGGCTCGACGCGGCTGCTGCAGGAGCTCGGCGAGCGATTCCCGCCGGTGCTCGCCCGCCAGGCCGCGCTGCATCCGAGCGGCCGTCGAAGGACAGGCGGGCGTGGTCTTCGGCAGCGAGGGCGATGCCGTCTTTGCCGTCTTCCGAACGAGCGGCCGGGGCGGTCGCGGCAGCCATCGAAGCCCAGCGCGCGCTGTCCGCCGAGCCGTGGCCCGCCGGCATCCGAGTGGCGGTCCGGATGGGACTCCACAGCGGCGAGGGCGTGCTCGGCGGCGACAACTACACCGGCATCGACGTCCACCGCGTGGCGCGGATCGCATCGGCCGGTCATGGCGGTCAGATCGTCGCCTCGGGCGGCACCCGCTCGGCAGTCGGCGACGATCCTGGAGCCGCCCTCGAGTGGCTCGATCTCGGCGAGCACCGACTCAAGGACCTCGAGCGGCCGGAACACCTGTACCAGGTCCTGGCGGATGGCCTCGGGCCGTCGTTCCCGCCGCTCCGCACCGTCAGCACGCGACCGAACAACCTGCCGGCCGAACTGACGAGCTTCGTCGCCCGGACGGCCGAACTGCGGGAGATCCAGGCGCTCGTGCGGACCAGCCGCCTCGTGACGCTCACGGGACCCGGCGGGACGGGCAAGACGCGCCTCGGAATCGAGGCCGCCCGGCTGCTCCTGGCCGACTTCGCGGACGGCGTGAACTTCGTCGACCTCTCGGCCATCGACGATGCGCGCCTCGTCGGGCCGACGATCGCGGGCGCGCTGGGGGTCGTCGAGGTGACCGGTGCGGCCCTCGAATCGACGATCGCGACGAGCCTCGGCGGGACGGAGCGGCTCCTCGTGCTCGACAACTTCGAGCATGTCCTGGACGGCGCGCCCTTCCTCGGCCGCCTGCTCGCCCTGACGAACCGGCTGAAAGCCCTCGTCACGAGCCGCGCCCCGCTGCGTCTCGCCGGCGAGCGGGAGTTCGCGGTGGCTCCCCTGTCGCTGCCGGACCCGAACCGCCCGCCTGGCACCGCCGGGCTCGGCGACAACCCGGCCGTGCAGCTCTTCGTCGACCGCGCCCGGGCCGTGCGGCCGGGCTTCGAGCTCACGGAAGCGAACGCCGCGGCCGTGGCGGAGATCGTCAATCGCCTCGATGGCCTGCCCCTTGCGCTCGAACTCGGCGCCACCTGGCTTCGAGTCCTCTCGCCGGCCGCGGTCGCCGAACGCCTGGCCTCCGGTCGCTCGCTGGTCGAGGGCGGCGGGCGCGATCGGCCCGCCCGACACCAGACGCTGCGGGCCGCCATCGAATGGAGCCACGACCTCCTCCAACCCGCCGAGCAGGGCCTGCTGGCGCGGCTCGGCGTCTTCGCCGGCGGGGCCGACCTCGATGCCATCCAGGCCGTCTGCGCACCGGAACAGGACCTCGGCCTCGATGTCCTGGACGGGGTCACGGCGCTCATCGAGGCGAGCCTCGTCCAGCCGGTCGACACGGATCGTGGCGCGCCCCGCTTCCGGCTGCTCGAGACGATCCGGGCGTTCGCGAACGAACGGCTCCGCGTCGACCCGGCGATCGCCCGGGCTGTCGAGTCGCGGCACGTGGCCCACTTCCTGGGGGTCGCGACGAGCTGCGAGATCGGCCTGACCGGTGCGGAGCTCGGCCTCTCGCTCGATCGCCTCGACGGCGATGCCGACAACGTCCGGGCGGCCCTCCGGTGGTGCATCGATCACGACGATGCCGAGCGTGGGATCCGCCTCGCCAGCGCCATCTGGCGGTACTGGCAGATCCGCGGTCGATTGACCGAGGGCCGCCGGGTCGTCACGGCGCTCCTGGCGCTGCCGTCCGCGAGCGGCCCGACCGCCTGCGGGCCGAGGGACTCGCGACCCTCGGTTCGCTTGCCTATTGGCAGGTCGACGTCGAGGGCACCCGGGCGGCCTACGCCGATTCGCTGGCCATCGAACGCCAGCTCGGTGACCGGGCCCGGATCGCGGGAGCCCTGTCCAACGTCGCGTTCGGCGAGATGCTGGCCGGCCATTCGGCCGAGGCGGCGGCCTACTACGCGGAGAGCCTGCCGATCGACCGGGAGCTCGGCCGCACGAGCCAGGTGGCAGCGTCGCTGACCGCGATGGGCTTCATCACCGCCCCGACCGAGCCCGCCGAAGCCCGCCGGTTGATGAGCGAGGCGCTGGCGCTGTACGCCGGCCTCGGCGATCAGTACTGGCTGAGCCAGGTCCACATCGGGTTGGCCGTGGCCGACCGCCTCGGCGGCAACCTGCCGTCGGCCCGGGCGGAGCTCGCCGCTGCGCTCGGCTTGATCGCCTCGTTCAACGACGTCTCCGCGATGTCCCAGGTCCTCGAGCAGCTCGCCTCCATCGACTCCCTGGCGGGCGAGTTCGGCCGATCCGTCGAGCTCGCCGCAGCGGCCGCCCGGCTTCGCGACGAGGACGGCGCCGGCGCCCCGCCGCCTTCCTTCGCGCGGATGCTGGATGTCCGCGGCCTCGCCGAACCGGCGCTCGGGGGCGCTGGGGTGGATGCCGAGTGGGCCCGCGGCCGGGGCCTCTCGCGCGAGGCCGTCGTCACGCTCGCCCTCGAGAGCGCGGCGGCACGGCCCTGACCGTCGGTCAGGCGACGGCGCCCGGCCTGCCCGCCGCCGCGATGTAATGCGGCAGCAGCGTCGACCAGCCGCCCTGGTTCCGCTGGCGCCAGGTCTCCGCCTCGGCGCCCAGGCGTTCCCAGTTGCTGTGCTCGATCTCGACCCGGGTCGATGCGGCGCCCCGCGCCAGGAACCGGATCTCGACGTCCGTCGCATCGGTCGCGTCGCGATTGAGGTGCCAGGTGTAGCCGAGGCGCGTCGGTGGCTCCCAGATCGTGACCTCGCCCCAGTCGTGCTCGACGCCACTGGCCCGGCGCTCGAAGATCCGGCCGCCCTGGCGAGCTTCCAGGACAACGGTCAGGTCCGCCTCGCCCGAGACGGTGTGGTCGGCCGGCCACCACTGGGCGATGCGGGCCGTCCAGACTTCGAAGGCGTGATCGACCGGGCAGTCGACCTCGAACGCCAGGCGAATCGGCTCGATCACCGTCGACTCACCGCTCGGTCGGGTCCGGGACCGTGTTCGCGGCGACGATGCGAAACCTCGCTGCCGCCTCGCCCCAGACCCGTTCGAGGTAGGCCTGGACGGCCTCGATCCCCTGGTCGTGGAGGGCATAGATGTGGCGCGTGCCGGCGGGCTTCTCGACGACCAGCCCCGCCTGCTTCAGCAGCCGCAGATGGCGCGAGACGGCCGGCCGGCTGATCGGCAGGACGTCGGCGATCTCCTGGACCGAGCGCTCGCCGGTGCCGAGCAACTCGACGATGGCACGCCGGTTCGGGTCGCCGAGCGCGCCGAACGGATCGCCGGCCGGAAGGGCTGCGGGCATGGGCGTCAGGACAGTCCTTCGGAGCGCCGCTTGAGGCCATCGACAACCGGTGCCAACCACGGCCCGAGATCCAAGCCTGCGGCACCTGCCAGGAACGACCCCATCAGATCGCGCGCATCCTGTTGTTCTTCGCGTCGTGCGTGATCTCGGCGAGACCCAGCGCCTCCATCAGCGGCGGCATGTAGACCCCGAAGCGACCCCGCAGGCCCTTCTTCAGGCCGTACCAGCCACCACGCGGGTTGGATTCGGAGCGGCCCCAGGCTTCGACCGTGCCCTCGGGCGCCGGCTTCTGCTCATCGGTCCCACCGAGCGGCATCCAGTCCCCGTGCGCCTTGAGCATCGCGTGGAGCTCGTCGATGGCACGGGCGTCGTAGAGCAGCTTCGTGCCGCCGACCTGGCAGACGATCGTCGGCGGATCTGAGGCATCGTCGCGATACATCGTGTACTCGGACGTGCCGGGAGGGGTCTTGAGGACCCACGGATCGTCCCTGGTGCCCTTGCCGGTTGCCATGTGGATCTCCCCCGCTGCCTGTTCCGTAACCGTGCGGCTACGGTAACAGATGGGGCACGAAACGCAACACCGGGGCGCCGTCGTCGCCGATTGACGGCCTGGCGGGCCCTGGTCACGCCCGGGGTCACCGAGAGGGGCGGGAAGATGACGTGCCATCCGGCGAAGCGCCGTCAAGGATCGCATCGGGCCTGCGCATCGTCCGATCGATGGCACCCCCGCGGCAGAGCAGCTCGGCCACGACGCCCGTCCAGCCCGTCTGGTGCGATGCCCCGAGTCCGGCGCCGGTGTCGCCATGAAAATACTCGTGGAAGAGCAGCAGGTCGTGCCACTCGGGGTCGGTCTGGAACTTTTCGTACGTCCCGTACACCGGCCGCCGCCCGGCCTCGTCGGGAAGCCAGATGGCGACCTGGCGAAGGGCAAGATCCCGCGCGACCTCACGCAGGGTGAATCGATGTCCGGAGCCGGTCGGATATTCGACCGTGAACTCGTCGCCGAACCAGTTGTCCCATTGCTGGAGCGACTGGATGACCATGTAGTTCAGCGGGAACCAGATCGGGCCGCGCCAGTTGGAGTTGCCGCCGAACAGGCCGGAGGTCGATTCGCCCGGCTCGTAGTCGACCCTGGCGGTGAAGCCGTCGAGCTCCACTTCGAATGGATGCTCCAGGTGCCGTTTCGACAGTGCCCGCAAGCCGTAGGGCGACAGGAACGCATCTTCCGAGAGCATCTCGCCCAGTAGCCGTTCGAGCCGAGCCGGCGGGACGACGCTCAGCAACATCTGCTCGCTCCCGGGGAGGCCGCTCAGGAAGCCCCCGAGTCGCAGGTTCTCGTCGGTCACCTTGATCGTTTGCAGGAATCGCGCAAACCGCTTGCCGAGGGCCTGGCCGCGCTCGATGGCCATGCGCGGCACCGGCGTGTTCGGCAGCAGGGGCAGGAGACCGACCATCGAGTGGACCCGGAGCACCACCTCGGAGCCGTCAGCGAGGCGGAGCTGGTCGTAGTAGAAACCGTCCGCGTCATCCCACAGGCCGCTGCGATTCATGGCCGCCGCGATCCTGACGGCATGCTCGAGGAAGGTGGTCATCAGGTCTTCGTAGGCCGGGTCGCGAGCCGCCAGCACGGTCGCGATCCGGAGCATCGTCGCGCAGTACATGAACATCCAGGCCGTCGCGTCGGACTGCTCCAGGTCGGCGCCCTCGGGCAGGTGCGACCGGTCGAATGCCCCGATGTTGTCGAGCCCCAGGAATCCGCCGGAGAAGAGGTCGTTGCCCTCGGCGTCCTTGCGGTTGAGCCACCACGTGAAGTTCATCAGCAGCTTGTGGAACATCCGGGCCAGGAATTCGTAGTCCCGTCGCCCGTCGATCTCCCAGATGAACATGGCGGCGGCCGCGTGGACCGGCGGATTGACGTCGTCGAACGACCATTCGTACGCCGGCATCGCGCCGTCGGGGTGCTGGAACCATTCGCGCAGCAGCACCAGGAGCTGGTACTTGGCGAAGGCCGGGTCGAGGTGCGCGAGTGCCACGGCGTGGAAGGCCAGGTCCCACGAGGCGAACCAGGGGTACTCCCACTTGTCCGGCATGGACAGGATGTCGGCCGACTCCAGGTGGCGCCAGGACCCGTTGCGGCCGGCCAGCCGACTCGCCGCGGGAGGCGGCTGGGCGGGATCACCGTCGAGCCAGCGGGCGACATCGTACGGATAGAACTGCTTGCTCCAGAGCATGCCGGCGAAGGCCTGGCGCATGACCCGGAACTCCTCGTCGGTCGCATCGGCTCGCCGCAGGTCCGCGTAGAACTCGTCTGCCTCCGCTTCCCGATCGCGCATCGTGCGGGCGAACGATTCGCCGAGGAGATGGTCGAGCGCAGGCGACCCGGAGTCGGTCGTCCGATCGGCGTCCGGCTGGGGCGCTCCCATGAACCGAAGGCGCAGCCGAATCTCGACGCTCGAGCCCGCCGGGACCACGAGCTGGTACCACGCCGCGGCCTTCGTGCCGGTGTGGGCAGGGTTGACGGTCTGCGCCCCCGAGACGACGTGGTCGTTGATGCCATCCTTGGGATACGGCGTGATCGGCGGCGCCCCGTCGAGGCGGGTGACGTTGCTGTCGTTCTCGCAGAAGAGGAGCTCAGGTGCTGTAGCCGGCCGAGCCCGGCCCGACGTGCAGCTCGTAGGCGCCAAGTTCGCGATGCGTGGCGGTGATCACGGGCCGGTCGGGGTCGGACGCGATGGTCGGCCGAACCGAGTCGAGGTCCCACGCCCAGTCGTTGTGGAACCACAGCGTTGGCAGGACATGCAGGACGTCCGTGTCGGGGCCCTGGTTCCTGACCGTCACCCGCATCAGCAGGTCGTCCGGGGCGGCCTTGGCGTAGTCGACTTCGACGATCCAGTAGCGATCGTCGTCGAAGATTCCCGTGTCGAGGAGTTCGAATTCGGGCTCGAGCTTGGTCCGCGCGCCGTTGACGGCGATCAGGTCCCCATACGGGTACGCCCGTTGCGGATAGTGGTACCGCCACTTGAGCCAGCTGCTGCTTGGCACGGCGTCCAGGTACCACCAGTACTCCTTGACGTCCTCACCGTGATTGCCCTCGCCGTTGGTGAGTCCGAACATTCGTTCCTTGAGGATCGGGTCACGTCCGTTCCAGAGCGCGAGCCCAAGGCACAGCCGGCCGAACTCGTCGCTCATGCCGGCCATGCCGTCCTCGTTCCAGCGGTACGCGCGCGACCGGGCATGGTCGTGAGGCAGGTAGGTCCACGCGTCGCCATCGGCGCTGTAGTCCTCGCGGACGGTGCCCCAGGCGCGCTCGCTCACGTACGGGCCCCACAGGTACCAGGGGCTGGCCGCCGAAAGACCCTCCTCGGGGTGGCCCGCATCCCGCATCCGATCGCGTTCGGCCCCGGCCGCGCCCGACTCCGTCATCTCGCCGCCCCACGCCCGGCAGGGGATTCCGGCCGCAGCCGGCTGGCCAGCACCACCATCGAGCGCGGCCCGGCTTCGTAGCTGCTCCCAGGCACGGGCGGTGCTCCCGGGCCTGCGAAATCGTCCGGCGACTCCAGGGTCGTGTCGATCACGCGACGCCAGCCCTCCAGGCCGTCGGTCGAGGGTGGCAGTTCGAACTCGAGCGAACCCCACCAGGCGTTGAGGATCACGTGGACGGCGACCTCGGCACCCCACACGGTGAGCGCGAGGCTTCGCGAGTCGCCGCTCATATCCGGCTGGCCGAGGCGAATCCCCGACCACTCCAATCGCGCCCGCTCCAGGAGCTGCGCCAGGCTGAGGTCGCTCGGGATGTCCATCAGGCCGCGGAGTTGCGCCCGGCCGGCGATCAGTCCGCGAGTGAAGCGATGCAGATCCGCATGGTGGACGGGTCCGTCCCAGTCGAACCAGGCGAGTTCATTGTCCTGGCAGTAGGCGTTGTTGTTTCCGAGCTGGGTGCGGCGGACTTCGTCACCCATCGTCAGCATCGGCACGCCAACCGCCAGCAATTCGACGACGAGGAAGTTCTTGATCTGCCGCAGGCGAACGGCCTCGATGGCCGGATCGCTGCTCGGACCTTCCTCGCCGCAGTTCCAGCTCAGGTTCTGGTCGGATCCGTCCCGGTTCTGTTCACCGTTCGCCTCGTTGTGCTTGCGGTCGTAGGTCACCAGGTCGTTCAGCGTGAACCCGTCGTGGCAGGTGACGAAGTTGATGCTCTGCTGCGGCTCGCGACCCTGGGCCGCGTAGATGTCGGGGCTCGCGAGCAGGCGCTGCGCAACGGCGCCGACGCGTCCCGGATCGCCCTTGACGAAGGACCGGATGTCATCGCGAAATCGGCCGTTCCACTCCATCCAGCGGTGCCCGGCAAAGCTGCCCACCTCGTACAGCCCGCCGGCATCCCACGCTTCGGCGATGAGCTTGGTTCCGGCCAGCATGGGGTCGGTGTCGATATCGACCGGCGTCGGGGCACGCGGATCCGGGTTCCCATCCTCGTCCCGGGTCAGGATCGCGGCCAGGTCGAATCGAAACCCGTCGACATGCATCTCGCCGACCCAGTACCGCAGGCTGTCGAGAATCATCCGGCGAACGATCGGGTTGGATGCATTCAGCGTGTTGCCAACGCCGGAGGCGTCGACGTAGCTCCCATCCGCGCCGAGGATGTAGTAGTCGTCGTTGGCAAGGCCTCGGAAGCAGAAGGCCGGGCCGCCGATGCCGTCCTCGGCCGTGTGGTTGTAGACGACGTCCAGGATGACCTCGAGACCGGCCCGGTGGAGCGCCTTCACCAGGTCCCGAAACTCGTCGATCGCCGTCTGCGCATCGGACCGAGTCGCGTACTGGACATGCGGGGCGAAGAACGAGACCGGCTGGTAGCCCCAGTAGTTCGTCAGGCGACCCGGCGCTGCCTGGGCGTCGAACTGGAAAACCGGCAGCAGTTCGACGGCCGTGACGCCGAGGTCCACGAGATACGGGATCTTTTCGGCGAAGCCGGCGTACGTGCCTCGGCGGGCCGCCGCAATCCCGGAGTTGGGGTTGGCCGTGAAGCCGCGGAGATGCGCCTCGTAGATGATCGTGTCCGACCAGGCCCGGCCGAGCGGTCGGTCGCCTTCCCAGTCGTAGCCGCCGCCGTCGACGAGCACGCTCTTCAGCGGCGGCGTCGGGTCGCCCCGGGCCGAAGCGAGGCGATCGTAGCCAAGCGGCACGGCCACGCCGCGGCCGTATGGATCGAGGAGCGCCCGGGACGGATCGAATGCGAGGCGTGAGGCGCCGGCCCGAGGGCCGTCGGCCCGGAACGCATAGAGCTGTCCGGGCTCGAGATTGGGGACGGCCACGTGCCAGTAGTCGCCGGTCCGCTGGGTGTGCCGGTCCAGCCGGATGACCCGGCCTGGGACGATCTGCTCGGCGTCGTCGAAGAGAACCAGCTCGAGCCCGGTCGCGTGCGGGCTGTAGACGCTGAAGTTGAACACGCCCCGTTCCAGTGTTGCGCCGAGCGGATGGCTGGAGCCGACT
Source organism: uncultured Chloroflexia bacterium (assembly GCA_963716375.1). Lineage (GTDB taxonomy): Bacteria > Chloroflexota > Limnocylindria > Limnocylindrales > CSP1-4 > VGPE01. The sequence continues at coordinate 2,180,362 of OY970306.1, forward strand.
CCTGGCGCCGCCTCAGCCGACAAGCCCATCGTTGCGGATGCCGGTGAGACCGGCGACGCGGCGCGCGTCGTCACAGGCCGACACTGGCCTGCATCATGCCGCCGTCCACGACGTGGGTCGTGGCCGTGCGCGTGAGCATCCGAATCCCACCTTTGGCGCAGCAGTAGGGAGCGTTGCCGAGCATCGGCCAGTCCTCGTGAATCGACGAGATGTTCACGATGTGGCCGCCTTCGTCCTGCTTGATCATCTGTCGCGCGGCGATCTGGACACCGAAGAACGCGCTGTTGAGATCAATGGCCATGACCAGGTCGAACTGCTTCTCGCTCGTCTCCAGCACGGAGGTGCGCGTCTCCATCCCGGCGTTGTTGACCATCACGTCAAGCCAGCCACTGGCCACGCTGCCAACATCCGCCTGTCGGATGCGCCTCGTGCGCCGATGGCCGCGACTTCGTTGAGGGTCTTCTCGGCAGCCGCCTGGTTGCGATGGTAGTTGATCGTGACTGCCGCACCTTCCCGGGAATACAACAGCAGCGCATGCTCCCGGACGTCGGGCGTCTTGAAGAAGTTGGCCTGCGCGCCGGCTGCCAGGACCAGGTAGTCGCCCTTGGCGAGCCGGCGGGCGCAGGCGAGCCCGGCAAAGCCGCCGCCGACGATGACAACTCGCGTGGAACGACCCGTTGCCGGGCCCGGGCCGGCCAACCTAGTCGGCGGCTGACCAGTGCCGGCCGGAAGCGACCCGCTCAAGCAGGCCTGGCGGCCCATCGCGGAGCGATTCCCCGAGTCGCTCCCCCAGCGTGGCCACGATGTCGTCAGCACCCCGCTCGGCGATCTCGTTCAACCGACGGTCGAGCCAGGCGCGATCACGGGGATTCGCCACTGCAGTCGATGCTCCCAGAACATCCTCGGCAACGGCCCGCAACGCGTCCCGAAGGCGCTCCCGCGCAAACGCTGCGCGGAGAAGGCCGTCCACGTCGGCTTCAACCGAGTTCCCGCCGGCAGCGAGGGTGGCGGGAGCAGATCCTTCGGAATGTGGACTCAACATGGTCGACGCCCTGCGCTGGATTCCGAGCACCGACACAGGGCGCTCCGATGACACCCGGCAATCGGACAGGCGAGCACGTCCGATGCGCGTCTGGGCATGTTCGGCTCGTGGCGCTAACGGATCGTGTTCGGGACGTTAACGATCGCCGCACGCTCGACGGCTCCGGCGTCAGCCACGCTCGGCGAATTGGTCGATGTAGCCGCGGTAGTCCGGCACGCTCGGCTCGTAGTCGCCGGACATGAGCGGCGATGAGATCAGGAAGTCGGCGGACGCGCGATTGCAGGCGAACGGAATGTTCCAGACGACCGCGATCCGGAGGAGCGCCTTGACGTCCGGATCGTGCGGCTGCGGTTCGAGCGGATCCCAGAAGAAGACGAGCAGGTCGATCTCGCCATCGGCGATGAGCGCGCCGAGCTGGAGGTCTCCTCCGAGCGGCCCGCTCTGCAGCTTGCGGATGCCGACACCCAGGGCCTCCTCCAGCAGCGTGCCCGTCGTCCCGGTGGCGACCAGATCGTGACCCGCCAGGAGACGGCGATTGTGCGTGGTCCACTCCAGCAGGTCGGGCTTCTTGTTGTCGTGCGCCACGAGGCCGATGGTCTTCCGGGTGCCGATCGTCTGTTCCATCGCTCAACTTTCCGTACTGCGCCAGCCGGTCGATTCTGCGCCCGCGGACCGGATCGCCGGCGGTCATTTGAGGCTCCGGACCGGGTCAGGCGCGGCCACGGGTCGGCGGGAGGTAGACAGTTCGTGTACGAACGGCCCGGGCGGGCTGGCGGGCTTGAATCAGGTCAGGTCCGAGCGTCGGTGTCCGGTACGATCGCCGGGACATGATCCGCACCATCCTTGGGATGAGCCGTACCTGATCATCGTCGCGATGCTCGTGGCATTCCTCGGCCAGGCGGTCCAGTGGACGGGCGACATCAACATCATCGGCCTCGGGCTCGGAACGGCCGGAGTGGTCTTCGCCGTCGGATTCCTCACCTATGCCACCGCGCGGAAACGCGACTGAGCGACCTGGTCGCGGAATGGGCGGGACCGATGCCGTCATCCGAAACCGCAGAATCCCGCGCCGGCGGGCTCGACGGTCGAGGTCACGGTGACCGGAACTCCGGCCGGCGCGACGATGACCGTCGACGACGCCGGACCCGGGATGCGGCCCGAGGAACTGCCCCATCTCTTCGAGCGGTTCTGGCAGGCACCCGACGCGCCGGAGGGCGGCAACGGCCTGGGCCTCTCGATCGCGGCCTGGATCGTCGAGCAGCAGGGCGGCACGATCGGCGCTTCGAACCGGCCGGCCGGCGGCGCTCGATTCTCCGTCCAACTGCCGGCGGGCTAGCTCGGACGGCCCTTTTCGGCGGACCGGGTACTCTCTCGTCTGCGGCTCGCCGGTCTGTTCGAGCTGCCGGAGGAATCAGAGCTGCAGCCGCCACCAAGCGCCACATCCGACGACCCCTCGTCCCGGACCGTCGCACCATCCCGCCCTGGCGTGCAATCTCCGGCGCCACCCGACAAGCCCACGATCGTCGACAGGCTGCGAGCCAACGCCGCGCCGATCACGGTCTTCGTCGTCACGCTCGCCGTGTACGTCCGAACCCTCATGCCGGGGGTCTCGTTCGGCGACTGGGCCGAGATGCAGACGATCCCGCACGTCCTCGGTGTCGCGCATCCGACGGGCTATCCGACGTACATCCTGCTGGCGTGGCTCGCCGAGCTGCCGCCGATCGGGTCCGTCGCCTTCCGGGCGAACCTGCTCTCGGCGATTCTCGTCGCGCTTTCACTCGCGACGGTGGTGCTCATCGCCCGACGACTGGGCGTCAGGCCACTGATCGCCGCGGCGGCAGCCCTGGCCCTGGGCGCCGTTGGCACGGTCTGGGCGGCCGCGACCGTCGCCGAGGTCAATCCCCTCCACCTCTTCCTGAGCGCCGTGCTGATCCACCGGGCGCTCGTCTGGGCCGATCGGCGGCGGCCCGTCGATCTCCTGCTCGGCGGACTGCTCCTCGGCCTCGCGATCGGCAACCACCTGCTGACGTTGTTCATCGCGCCGTTCCTGCTGCTCTACGTCATCTGGGAGGGCAGGCGGGAATTGCTCAACCAGCTCTGGCTGCTGCCCGCCGCGATCGGGGCCACGATCCTCGGCCTGTCGGTCTACCTCTACGTCCCCTGGGCCGCGTCCCAGAATCCGCCCCTGCCATACAACCACCCGACGACGCTCGATGGCGTGCTGTGGCTGGCGACGGGAACGCAGTTCCGTGGCCAGTTCGACTTCCTCTCGCCAAAGGGACCGGGCGAGTTCGTGGCCGCCCTGCCAGATCTGTGGGACCTGTTCTGGTCGCGCGCGGCCGTCCTGTTTCCGGTGGTCGGGGTGATCGGCCTCGTCCTCCTCGTCCGCCTCCGAACGGCCTTCGGGCTGACCCTGATCGGGATCATCCTCGGCGGGCTGTACGTCTGGGCCAACTACCAGCAACTGGAGCACTACCTGCTGGTGCCGTTCCTGATCCTCGGGATCGGGGCAGCTGTGGGGCTCGAATCGCTGGCCAGGGCGGTTTCATGGCTCGTCGAACGGCTGCGGTCGGACGGCTTGACGGACACGTCCGGGTCCGCGGCGGACCGTCGCACCCGGTCCGTCCCGGGCTACGTCATCGGCATGGCGGCCCTGGCCTTCGCGCTTGTGCTGACGACGATGAACTGGACCGTCTCGGATCGGAGCGACGACGACTCGGGGCAGGTCTACGTCAATGCCGTCTTCGATGCGCTCCCGGCGAACGCGGCGATCGTCTCCTACTGGGATCCATCGGCCCCGCTCTGGTACGGCCATTTCGTCGAGGGCCTGCGCCCGGACGTGCTGATCGTCGACGACACGAATCTCGTCTACGAGGGCTGGGGCTCGGCCGCGAAGCGAATCGCCTCGCTGATCTGCACCCGGCCCATCTTCACGATTCGGATCGGCGAGGCCGACCTCGCGCCGCTGCGACTGTCGTACAAGGTGACGCCGTTCATGACGGTCCGGGTCAGCAGCCTCGGGCCGTCGGCCGTGCTCAACCAGACGGTCTGGCGAGTCGACCCGCTTCGACCCTGCTGAACGCGAGCCGGCGAACCGGCGGCGGACGGGGAGGTCGCGGAGCCGGCGGGCCGGGCCGGCCGGCGAACCGCCAGCCTCCCGTGCCCGATCGGCCCGGAGTTACCCGGCCGATTCGCCCTCGTCACGGCCGGAGAAGTCCAGGGATGCCGAGTTGATGCAGTAGCGCAGGCCCGTGGGGCGCGGCCCGTCGTTGAAGACGTGGCCGAGGTGCGCTCCGCAGTTGGCGCAGTTAGCCTCGGTGCGGGTCATCCCGTAGGCCCGGTCGGTCTTCGTGGTCACGTGGCCGTTGTCCACGACATCCCAGAAGCTTGGCCAGCCTGTCCCCGACTCGAACTTGACCGTCGAATCGAAGAGGGGCTCGCCGCACACGACGCAGCGGTACAGCCCGTCGCCGTGGTGGTTCCAATAGCTGCCCGTGAACGGCGGTTCGGTACCGGCGTGCTGGGTGACGCTGTACTGGATGGGCGTCAGTCGGGCGCGCAGGTCGTCCGTCGCGGTCGAAGCGGCATGGCCGTCCGGGGCGGATCCAGTCTCGGGGGTTCGGGCGCGGAAGGCAGTCTTGATCTGATCGATCGGGTTCATGGAGTCACCAGGCTTGGTCGACGGGCCTCTCGCCGCCGATCCATGGCTGACTCTAGCCCCCCTCGATGACCAACCGATGACGAATCGGGGTTCACGTCCGGGCTCGGGGCCGCGTACTCTCCACGTCATGTCCGACCACGAGCACGATCACGACCACGACCACGACCACGACGCACACGAGCACGAGCATCACCACGAAGTGAGCTACGTGGACGAAGTCCTCGAACTGCGGGGCGCCAAGGACGACTATTTCCGCTCCTCGCACCAGAGCCCGATCCCGCACGAGATCCGCCATGGCTTCACCGGTCTTCGCTACTTCGCCCCGGACGAGGCGTTCCGCATCGAAGGCGTGACGCTGACGCCCGACCCGGACCCGACGGATACGGCCGAGATCGACACGTCCGACGGCCAGACACGGCTCGCCTGGCGGGTCGGCACGATCGAATTCACCGTCCCGACTGGCCACGGGCGGCTGACGGGATTTGCGTTCGAGCCGGGTCCGGTCAGCGAACTGTTCATCCCGTTCCAGGACGCGACCTCGGCCCACGAGACCTATGGCGCGGGGCGCTACCTCGACCTCGAGCCCGAAGAGGACGGCACGTACGCCCTGGACTTCAACCTCGCCTACAACCCCTGGTGTGCCTACGCGCCGCAGTATTCCTGCCCGCTGCCGCCCGCCGAGAACCGCCTGCCGTTCCGGATCGAAGCCGGCGAGCAGACACCCGAACTCGAAGCCGAGGCCTGACGGCTCGATCGCCGACCGGCCCGCCGGCCCCTATCCCAGCAGCGGGTAGGCCCAGAGCGTCAGGAATTCGGGGAAATCGTCGTCCAGCACGAGCCCGTCCAGCAGGTCGGCCGCCTCGGCCAGTCGGCCGGGTGGAGAGCTCGATCGTTCATCCTGCCCGTGCCCTCCGGATCTGCGACCCCCGACCGCGGCATCGAACGATCCGCCGCGACGTCAAATCGTAGCGGTCGGGTCGGACCCGAACGCCCCGCTGGCGACCTGCCCCGCGGTCAGGAGCGCCCGCCGAGGACCGCCCGCAGACCGGCCAGGTCGCCGATCGTCGCCGTCGGCGGCGGCCCGATCCGTTCGGCCACGCCGGATCCACGCGCGAGCCGGATCGTGCGCAGCCCGTAGATCGCGGCGCCGGCGCAATCCCAGCCGTTGCCGCTGACGAACGTGACCTCGCCCGGTTCCACCCCGAAATGGTCCGAGGCCATCCGGTAGACCTTGGCCGCCGGCTTGTAGGCCCGCACGATGTCGACCGAGAGGACCGTCGGGATCCGATCGGCGAGGCCGGCCGCCCGCACCATCGCCTCCACGGTCGCCTGCGAGCCGTTCGTCAGGATCGCCAGGGGCCAGTCCGGCTCAAGCGTGGCGAGGCCCGGCAGCACGTCGGGGTAGAGCGGCAGGTCGCGGAATCGGCCGGCCAGCTCGGCGATCGTCCGGGAATCGGCCGTCAGGCCGGACTCCTCGAGGACCTGCTCGAGTGCCTCGCGAGTGATCGTGTCGAAATCGACGAAGCTCCCGATGAGCGTCCGCAGCCAGGTATGCCGGAGCTGCGTCGACCGCCAGGCCCCGGCAAGCTCTGTGCCGTGCCCCGGGAACGCCTCCTCGAGGCCCGCGCCGAGGCTGCCTGGATCGAAGAGCGTCCCGTACGCGTCGAAGGCGATCGGCGTGAACCGCCAGGTCGGCTCGCTCACCGCGTCAGGCGCCCCCGGTCGTCTTCATGGCCGCGCGCAGCTCCTCGACCGCATGCCGGGCCTCCTCGACGGAGCCCTCGTCCTCGATCGTGGTGATGTCGCCAGGGTCCCGACCTTCGACGACCGCCTTCAGGACGCGCCGCATGATCTTCCCGCTGCGGGTCTTCGGCAGCATGTCGACGAACGTGAGCTCGCCGAGGACCGCCACGGCGCCCAGCTCGTCACGCAGCGTCTGGCGCAGCTCGGCCGCCAGGTGCTCCGACGGCTCGCGCCCGTTCTTCAGGACGATGAACGCCGCGATCACCTCGCCGCGCAGCTCGTCGGGCCGGCCGGTGGCGCCGGCCTCTGCGACGGCCGGATTTCGAAGGAACGCCGTTTCGACCTCGATCGTGCCGAGGCGGTGCGAGGCGATCTTGATGATCTCGTCGGCTCGGCCGGCGAACCAGGCGTAGCCGTCCTCGTCGATGTGAGCGGCGTCGCCGACCCAGTAGGAGCCGGGAATCCGGCCCCAGTAGTCCTTCTCGTAGCGCTCCGGTTCGCCCCACAGCGTCGGGGTCAGGCCAGGGAACGGCCGTCGGATGACCATGATCCCCTTCTCGTTCGGCCCGAGTTCCGTGCCGTCGAGCGAGAGGATCGCGGCGTCGATGCCCGGCAGCGCGGGCCCCGCGGAACCCGGTTTGATCGGCATCAGACCGATGCCGTATGGGTTGCCGAAGATCGGTCCGCCCGTCTCCGTCTGCCACATGTTGTCGATGACCGGGATCCGGTCGTCGAAGACCTTCTTCTGGAGCCACTCCCAGGCCGGCGCATTCAGCACCTCGCCGGCGCAGACGACCCGCTCGAGGCGGCGCAGGTCATGGCCCTTCGCGCCCTCCTCGCCGTACCGCATCAGCAGCCGGACCGCCGTCGGCGAGGTGAAGAGCCCGGTCAGTTCGAGGCGCTCCATGATCGCCCACGCCGAATCGTGGGCCGGATAGTCGAGCGCGCCCTCGTAGGCGACCGAGGCGCAGCCGATGATCAGCGGCGCATAGACCGTGTAGGCGTGGCCGACCGCCCAGCCGATGTCCGCCGTGGCCCAGAACACGTCCTCCGGTCGCAGCCCGAAGACCCAGCGACCCATGGCCACGATGTGGACCTGGTAGCCGCCGTGGACGTGGACGGCGAGCTTGGGCTTGGCGGTGGTCCCGGACGTGGCCAGGATGTAGGCCGGCTCGTTGGCCTCCATCTCTTCGTGGGCGCCCGAATGCCCGGCTCCGCCCGCGATGAACCCGCCCCAGTCGAGCTCGCGATTGCCCGTCAGCTCCGGCAGCGGATCGGTCCGCCGCAGGACGACGACCCGTTCGATGAGGCCGGGCGCCTCGCGATCGGCCTGGTCGACCGCGGCACGCACGATCGGCAGCAGCGCAACGTCGTTGCCCTTGCGGTAGGTGATGTCCGCGGTGAGGATGATCCGGGAGCCGCTGGCGATGACGCGATCGGCGAGCGCGCCGTGGCCGAAGCCCGCGAAGACGACCGAATGGATCGCCCCGATCCGCACCGTCGCCAGCATCGCGATGACGGCCTCCGCGCACGTCGGCATGTAGATCGTCAGCCGGTCGCCGCGCCCGATGCCCAGCGCCCGCAGGCCCGCGGCCGCCTTCTCCACTTCGGCCAGGAGCTCTGCGTACGTCAGGCGCGCATCGCCGCCCCGCTCGTTGACCGAGATGAGGGCCGGACGGTCGCCACGGCCGCCCTGGACGTGGTGGTCGAGCGCGTTCCAGGCGAGGTTGGTGCGGCCGCCCGAGAACCATCGGAACGACGGCGGATCGGCCTCGAAGACGCGGTCCCAGCGCCGGAACCAGGGGACCTCGGACGCCACCCGACCCCAGAACGCCTCGGGGTCGGCGAGCGCCTCGCGCCGCATGTCGTTGAAGCTGTCCGGCACCTCGCTCGCCATTGGTCGGGCTCCTCTCCGAGCAGGCCGTGATGGGACATCCAGCCTAGCGATCCGGGCGGCCGGCGACACACCGGAATCGGGGCCCGCCACGCTCGTGGCCAGGGACGCCGGTCAGAGGCGCCGGAACGCCAGGCTGACCCGCAGGGCCAGGATCGCGCCCGGTACGAGCAGCATCATGGCGTCGGGTTCGCCGTTGATCAGGCGACGAATCCCCTGCGGCGCGTGGGTCTGGGGCTCGACGGCCGTCGCATCGCCACCGGCCTGGCTGGCCAGGCGGGCCGCCACGATGCACAGCGTCGGTGCATCGGCACGCATCGTGGCGGCAATGCCAAGGGCCGGCCAGCGGAGTTCCACCTCCGGGCGTGTGAGGTGGGTCCACGTCGCGTCGAGGCCGAACGCCATCGGACCCATGGCGCGAAGATCAGTCTCGCCCGCCACGGGCACCGGCTGCGCGGCGATCGCCGTATTGAGGGGATAGACCGCCTCGGCCGGAACGGCAACTTCGACCGGACGGACGAACCAGGGATGGATGCCGAGCCCGGCCGGCATCGGATCGGTCGAACGGTTCTCCAGCGCGAAGTCAAGCGTGAGGGTCGGACCATGCACGGCGATCCGCTGGCGGACCTCGTACGCCCACGGCCAACCACCACTGCCACCGCCCCTGACCGCGAACGTGCCGTCTGGCCGCCGCTCCCAGGGCGTCGCATACACCTCGCCGTGGATCGCCGTTCCGTCGGCGAAGTTCGACGGCAGCGCGAGTGTCCGCCCGCCGATGACGACGGGCTCCGTGGACACGCGGTTGGCCCAGGGCGCCATCACGTACGAGCCGCCCGAGAACGGCGTCTCGCTGTGCGCGGCGATGTCCGTGGGTCCCGCCAGGACGTCGTGGCCGAAGACCCGGATGTGGTGGAGCCGGGCGCCGACGTCCGGCAGGACGACGACCTCCAGCGACTCATCCGTGGCGTCGGTGAATTGGACTTCCGGGACGGTGTCCCGTGCGGGCCGCCGGTTCACGCTGTCATCGTCATCGGGGCGGGGTCCACGGAACGATCGCGGACGCCCCTCGCTGGATCACCCCGAAGGTATCTGCACTCGCCGACAGCCACGGCCCATACGTCCCGTCCGGCCACTGGACGCGAACCTGCGCCTGCGCCGACTGTCCGAGTCCGAAGTGCGTCCAGCCTAGCTCGCCGCTCGCATGCCCGCCGCCCACGGTCAACTCGCGCGTGAGGGTCGTGGCGCCAACCTTGACCTCCAGCCACGCTCCGATCGCGTCGCGATTCGGGCCGTCCTGCTCCAGCCGGAGCCCGAGCCAGTGACCCATCGGCGCAGGCGCCGCAGCGTCACCCGCACCGGCATTGCGCCAGATTCGCATCGGCGCACCGTAGTTCACCTCGACGAGGTCGAGCAGGCCGTCGAGGTTGAAGTCCACGAGCGCCGCACCCCGGCCGCGGTCGAAGTTGAGGATACCCGCACGGTCCGCGGCCTCGACGAACGTCCCGTCCGGCTGCCCCAGGACCAGGTTGCTCGGATCGCGCTGTGCGTAGTCGGGGATCTCGTCGACATTTCCCTTCGAGACGAACAGATCCACGAACCCGTCGTTGTTCACGTCCTGGAACTCAGCGTGCCACGCCGTCGAGGGCCGGTCGTCGCCGCCGGTGAAGGGCCGGGTGAGGTTGACGCCGAGCTTCAGGCCGATGTCGCGGTACGTCGGCTGCGCAGGTCCGGCCGTCAGGGTCTGGAGCCGGTTGGCGCCCTGGCTGGTGAGGAACACGTCCGGATAGCCGTCGCCGGTCACGTCGTAGCTGGCGATGCCCATCCCCTCGATCCGTACGCTGACCCAGCCCTCGTCCGCGGTATACAGGCGGGGCTGCTCGCCGGCACCGATCCGCCACAGCTGTTCCTCGCCGGTCTCGGGCGGGTAGTAGTGGCTGTCGTTGCTGATGCGCAGGTCGCTCCGCCCCGACCGATCCCAGTCGCTGAACAGCATCGAGAGCGTGCAGAACCCGGGCGCCAGCGGGATCGGCGGCGCGTACCCGGATCCATCGGCGGTCGGGCGAACCAGCAGGTTGGTGCCACAGTCGAAGGTCGTCTCGCCGTTCGCATCGAGCGTGAGGTAGCGTCCGAACGCGAGGGTCGGCAAGCGCGCCGATCCCTCCCAGGTGGCGCTGAACGCTGACATCAGGCCGCTCAGTCCGGCGACCGACCAGGGCTCGCTGGCGCGCGCGAACCGGCAATCGCCGAGGCCGCGGAGCAGCATGCTGTCGCCGGCGCGCAGGACCGCGAGATCGACCTGGCCGTCGCCGTCGATGTCCAGTGGATAGGCGCCGATGACGCCGGCCACGTCCGTCAGCGGATCGGCGACCGCGGTGAACTGGAGCGGTCCGCCGACGGTGCTCTCGTTCCGGTAGAGGGCGGCCGGCGCGCTGCCGCCGGCGACATACAGATCGGGTCGGCCGTCACCGTTGCAATCGAAGGTCGCCAGCCCGCCGCCTGTCGCGAACGTGAAGGAGCCGTCGTAGGTGTGCGCGATTCCGGCCGTCGACGTCTCGTCAATGAAGTGGGGCGGCCCCGCTGCCGTGCCTGCCCCCGCCCCGAGCAGGGTCGATGCGGGACCTGCGAGCACCATCGGCAGCGCGACGAGCGCAACCAGGGCGACCAGTGCGACACCCAGGCCGGCGGCCCCGATCCGCCGGGACGGACGTCTCACGAACCGGCGCGACCGTCGTAGTAGCGCTGCGCGAGGTCCCACGCCTCCTTGCCGCACTGCGAGCCGATCTCCCGGCCGGTGAAGTCATCGGCCTGGATGTGGATGCCGCCGAACAGCCGCGATTGGCCGGCCTGGTCGGCCGCGTCGTAGTACGTCGCCCACTCCAGGTTGATGTCGGTCGTGGGTCCGGCCTCCACCTTCAGCGAGCCCGCCTTGATCGTGTAGCCGCTGATCCCTCCCGGGAAGTACTCGTTGCCGGTGAACCCGACCATGACCTCTGCCGCGGCTCGACTGAACGTCGAGTGACCGGACGCGAATCCCTGGAATGCCGGCGTGACGAACGTGGGCAGCTGGTAGGGCACCCAGGCTGTCGCCAGGATCCACTTCGCTCCGCTGGTCTGGGTCTTCGGATCCCTCGGGTTGCCGGCCCATGCCTTGATCGCGATCTCCCCCTCGTGGCCGCCGAGCGCGGCCATCGGCTGACCGGCGGCCGTCGTTGCCGGCGTGATCACCTCGATCAGGCCCGGTACCAGCGGCAGGCCCTCCTTGTTGTAGGACGGCCCATTCGGGTCGCTCGACTGGCCCAGGCTGCCCATGTACCGGATCATCGTGATCGGCCGGACGGAGTCGTAGTAACCCTTCAGGCCCCAGGCCGCGACGGCCGCGTCGTGCACGGCGCCATTCAGCGCGAGGTAGAGCTTGACGTCCCACTGGAGCCGGTCCAGCGTGGGCCCGGTCCCCCCGATGCGCAGGTTTGGTGACAGCTCGTCCGACACGAGGTTGGCGAGGACGTTCCAGTGCCCGGGCGGTGTCTCGGACTTCGGCCCGTCAGCCCAGAACTCCGTCATCACCCGATAGAAGTCGCCGACATTGACCACGTCCGGGGGATAGGGTTGCCCGGTTGCCGGGTTGACGGGATGGCCCGTCCCATCGTTGGCGCCGAGGCTGTCGGCGCCGCGGGCGCCCGGCGAGATGTCGACCGTGGCGGTCGTCGAGGGGTCAAGCAGCCCGCTGTCGCGAATGACCTCGACGGCCTGGTCCTTGTACGCCTGGTCCGTCGCCGGGTCGCCGAGACGCGGCGGAGCCCCGGGATCGATGGGCACCCCGTTTGCGCCCGCGGCCGGCAGCGCGAACGCGGTGACGTGGCCCCAGTGCGGTCCGACGGCCTGCTGGGTGCCGTTGGTGATCGGGATGCCGTTCTGCGAGATCATGTGCTCGATCTGGAGCGGCTGCCAGCGGTTGGGATCGGTCACCGTGATCCCGGTCTGATTGACGATCAGGGGCGGATTGACCGGCTTGTAGTCCGGGTCGCTGTAGCCGCCGGCCTCGTTGGAGCCGTCGGCCAGCCCCGCGGCGAGGATCGTGGCGCCGATGCGGTTGCCGATCGCGGCCGGCGAATCCCCCGTCGTGGCGGTCACCGTTACGGGGTAGCAGAGCGAATCCATCGCGTCGGCGAACTCCGACAGCGACTCGTCTGCACCGACGGCCTTGATGAAGCGAGCCGACAGGACACGGTACGCGGCATAGCTGATCGCCTCGTTGCGCGCGGTAGCGACGTTGCCGGCGCTGTGCTTCTCGTGGAAGAAGACCCCGGTCGCGGTCGGGTCATAGGTGGCCCAGGCGTCCCACATCGCGGCCGACGCGTGGTAGAGGTTCCGAGCGTGCACGGGCGGATTCGGCAGGGAGCGCCGGATCGCATCGAGGAGGGCTTCGTCCCAGCGGCGAGCGACCGACCACTCGGGATGCGTCGCCGGGGCCGGGCAGGGTGGCGTCGTGGGTTCCCACGGCCGCGTCACGGCCAGCGTGCCACCGACGAGAACCAGCGCGACGAGAGCAACGGCGGCGGTGAGGGCGATCCCCCGGCGTGAACCCTTCGCGGGCGCTGGTTCTGTCATTGAGGGTGCGTCTCTCCTCGGCCGTCTCGATGGAACTGCGTGGTGGACGCTGTTATACGCCCGATGCGCTCAAGGGGCGTCGGGCGGCCCGATCGAGCGCGACGAGGGTCGCGATGCCGCCCCTGCTGAACGACAGGCTGACCCGCGGCTCGATGCCGTCGAGGACGACGCTCGTGAAGTCCTCGACCTCGGCGTGGTACTGGTCGATTGACGGAACGTCGACGGCCGTTGCCGTCCGGCCACGGTGGATGGTCAGGCTTGGCGGCGGGCCGTCGGGTTCCGGCAGGAACGGTGCGTCGAGAACGAGGCTCGCCTCCTGGCCGACGATCTCGATGCGTTCTCGGTCGGGCGCCGCAAAGCCGCAATCGAACTGGGCGAGCAGGCCGCCCGGAAAGCGCAGCTGTCCCAGGAACGTGCGGTCCACGCCACGATCGTCGAATCGCGCGAAGGCGACGACGTCGGAGGGCTCCTCCCCGGCGACCCGCCGCGCGAGACTCACCGGGTAGCAGCCAACGTCCCACAGCGAGCCGCCCCCCATCGCGGGGTCGATTCGCGGATCGCCGGGATGGGTCAGGAAGAACGAGAACGACCCGGCGACCAGCTCGAGCCGACCAAGTGCCCCGCCACGTGCGAGCTCCACGGCGAGCAGCGTCTGCGGGTGGTGGAGATACATGAACGCCTCCACGGCCACACGGCCGGTGCGCCTGGAGGCGTCCGCGATGGCATCCACTTCCGCCACGGACAGGGCCAGTGGCTTTTCGCAGAGCACGTGCTTGCCTGCCTCGAGCGCGCGTACGGTCCATTCCGCGTGGAGGTGGTTGGGCAGGGCGATGTACACGGCATCGACGTCGGGCGAAGCCAGGAGGTCTTCGTAGGACCCGAACGCGCGTGGGATGCCGTGACTCGAGGCGAAGGTCCGGGCGCGGGCGTCATCGCGGCTCGCGACGGCGGCGAGGCTGCCACGCGACGTTGCTGCGACGGCACGGACGAGTCGCGGCGCGATTCGACCCGCGCCGATGATCCCCCAGCGCAGCGTGGCCGGCAGCGGCGAGTGAATCGGGTCCAGGTTGCGGCCTCCTCGGCCGGAGCGCATCTGCCGGGGCGCATCTGCCGGAGCGCATCTGATGGCTTGACACGACCGCCCGCATGCGGAACCCTAGCACAAGTCGTTTGGGCAAGAGGAACACAAACTCTTGGTAACAGAGACGCGCGTCATGGTGGCTGGCGAACGTGGGGACGTTGGTCAGCGCAGCGAGACCGTCCGCCGTGCCAACCTGAGCGCGATCGTCAATGACCTTCACGTTCATGGGCCGCTCTCGCGCTCACAGCTGGTCGTTCGCACTGGATTGACGCGCGGGGCCATCCGCGGCCTCGTCGGCGAACTCGACGTGGCGGGCCTGGTCACCGAACAGGGTCCGACGCCGTCCGGCGCGCCCGGACGCCCCTCGCCCATGGTCCGGCCGAACCCGCGTGGCGCCGTCGTCCTGGCCCTGGAGATCGCGGTGGACTCTGTGGGCGCGGCGCTCGTCGGCCTCGGCGGCAAGGTGTTCGAGATGGTGCGGGTCGAACGCGCGCGTGGCCACACGTCCGTGGATGAGATCAGCGAAGACCTCGTCCGTCTCGCCACCTCGCTCCGTCAGCGCCACCCGGACCTGGAGGCGATCATCGGGATCGGGGTCGCGATCGCGGGTGTCGTCCGGCGCCGCGACGGCCTCGTCACCATGGCGCCCAACCTGGGCTGGCGGAACGTGCCGCTTGGCGACCGCCTCACGCGGGCCTTCGGCGACGGCCTGCCAGTCCGGGTCGCCGTTGCCAACGAGGCGGACCTCGGCGCACTCGGAGAATCGCGCCGTGGGGCCGCCGTCGGGTTCGACGACGTCGTCTTCATCGTGGGCGAGGTCGGCGTCGGCGGAGGCCTCATCGTCGACGGCCAACCCCTGTCGGGTGCGGCCGGGTTCGGCGGCGAGGTCGGCCATATTCCGGTCAATCCAAGCGGCGCGCCGTGCCGCTGCGGCTCATTTGGCTGTTGGGAAACGGAGGTGGGTGAAGAGATTTTGCTCATCCGGGCGGGCCGACGTGGTGATGGCGGTCGTACGGAGGTGGAGGGCGTCCTGAGAGACGCCGCGGCAGGGTCGACCGCGGCGCTGGGCGCACTCAACCACGTGGGGCGATGGTTGGGCGTCGGTCTCGCCACACTCGTCAACGTCCTCAATCCGCGGCTGGTGGTCCTCGGCGGTCGATACGCGCGGATCTATCCGTACGTGATCGAGGCCCTCGAGGACGAACTGGGCCGCCGCGCGTTGCCCTCGTCCCGGGCACTGGTTCGCGTCGTTCCCGCCACCATGGGCGCTGATTCGTCGCTGATCGGCGCCGGGGAGCTTGCGTTCGAACCGCTGCTTGCCGATCCGGCTGCATGGCTGGAGCGGCGCAGTGATGTCGCAGAACGGGCCAGCGCGTAGTGCGCGGGCTGCGCTATCGCATTTGATAGAGGAGGGGTACCCTAGCGCACGAACGTCCCGCGAAATTGACTCGCTAGACATGAGGAGGATTTTCAATCGTGATTCCGCGCAAACTGCTGGTGCTCGCATCAGTGGGAGTGATCGCATTGGCGGCCTGTTCGAGCAGCGGCTCGACTGCCAAGCCGTCGACAGCTGCCAGCGCCGCCGCCCCCAGTACGGCCGCCAGTGCGGCTGCCGGGAATGGCTGCATCGTCGGCGTGTCCTGGAACAACTTCCAGCAGCCGCGCTGGGCCGCGCATGACGAGCCCGGCATCAAGAACACCGTCACGGCCGGCGGCGGCCAGTACATCTCCGCCGACGCCAACCTGAGCGCCGAGCAGCAGCTCACCGACATCAACACCATGATCTCCAAGGGCGCCAAGGTCCTGATCGTGCTGGCCCAGGACAACAAGGCCGTCCTGCCGGCGCTCAAGGCCGCGGCCCAGGCGGGCATCCCGGTCATCGCCTACGACCGCCTGATCGAGGATCCCAGCGTCCTGTACATCACGTTCGACAACGTCGGCGTCGGCCAGGCCGAGGCCGCGGCGATCATCAACCAGGTCCCGAAGGGCAACTACGTCCTGATCACGGGCGACCCGGGCGATGCGAACGCCTCCACGTTCCTGCCGCAGGGCTGGGACAAGGCGGGCCTCGCGGCCAAGGTTGCCTCCGGCGATATCAAGATCCTGAACGGGCCCAAGGGGACGGCCACGGACGCGTGGAAGACCGAGAAGGCCCAGGCGAACATGGAAGCGATCATCGACAAGGCCGTCGCGGACGGCACGAAGATCGACGCCATCCTGGCTGAGAACGACAGCACCGCGCTGGGCGTCGTCGGCGCCCTGACGGCCAAGAACTACGGCTTCCCGCCCCTCAGCGGCCAGGACGGCGATCCGGCCAACCTGAACAACGTTGCTCTGGGCAAGCAGTTCGTCGACGTCTGGAAGAACGCCAATGAGCTGGGCAAGGCGGCAGGCGCCGCGGCGCTCCAGCTGTGCAACGGCTCCAAGGTCGCCGACGTGAAGATCCCGCAGGGCATGGTCGACCCCGCCGTCGCACCGGTGGCCGGGCTCAGCGCCCAGCCGTTCACGACGCCGGGTGGGACCACGGTCTCGTCCTTCATCCTGCAGCCGACCCCGCTGACCGCCGCCAACCTCCAGCTGGCGATCGACGGCGGTCAGATCACGAAGGAAGCCCTCTGCAAGGGCGTCGACCCGGCCAAGGCGCCGCCCGCCTGCAAGTAGCAGTCCCCGACTGCTGACGTAAGGTCAACAGGCCCGCGCCCCCCGATCTACGGGGGCGCGGGCCGCTCTTCATCAAGGCCAGGAGGGACGTCGTGACAAACGTCGCCGACGCGGCACCGGTACCGCGTCAGGCCGCGCCCCCCACCCGCACCTCGATTCGTGGTCTGGTCGCCCAGACGGAGATCGATGTCCGCCTGTTCGGGATGCTTCTGGCGCTCGGCCTGATCCTGCTCACGTTCCAGTTCGCGAGCGGGGGCACCTTCATCCGGCCGACGAACATGATCACGCTCGCCGTCCAGGCGTCGGGCGTGGCGATCATCGCCACCGGCATGGTGCTGGTGATCGTGTCCCGCAACATCGACCTGTCGGTCGGGTCACTGGTCGGCATCATCGCCATGACCTATGCCCTGCTGATGACCGACTGGATGCCAAACATCCTGGGGATGGGCGACGACTTCCCCTTCCGGTGGGTCATCGCCCTGGGCCTCGGCATGGGTCTCGGAGCCCTGATCGGAGCGCTCCAGGGTTTCATCATCGCCTATGTCGGCGTGCCCTCGTTCATCGTCACCCTCGGCGGTCTGCTGACGATCCGCGGGTTCGTCTGGTACCTCTCCAGCGGCGCGGCGGTCTCCGGGCTGGACCCGAACTTCCAGCTCATCGGCGGCGGGGCCCAGGGCTCGATCGGTGGCATCCTGACCTGGCTCGTCGGCATCGTCGGCTGCATCGCGATCATCGCGCTGCTGGCCAACAGTCGCCGGCAACGGCGGCGGTTCGGATTCCCACTCCGGCCGATGTGGGCCGAGGTCCTCATCGCCGGCGTCGGCTGCGTGGCCGTCCTCGGCCTGTCCGCATTCGCCAATGCCAACCTCTGGCCAAAGAGCCTCACGGGCGGCCTGGACGTCTCGACCGGGATCCCCTTCCCGATCGTGCTGCTCATCGGCGTCACGCTCGTCATGACCTGGCTCGCGACGCGGCGACGGTTCGGGCGATACGTCTACGCCTACGGTGGCAATCCCGACGCCGCGGAACTCGCCGGCATCAACACCCGCTGGACGATCCTGAAGACGTACGCCCTGATGGGCGTGCTCTGCGCCCTTGCCGCGGCCATCGCGGCGGCCCGCCTCAACGGCTCGACGCTCGACGTCGGCACGAGTTACGAGCTGTACGTCATCGCGGCCGCGGTCGTTGGCGGCACCTCCTTCGCCGGCGGCATCGGCTCCATCCCGGGCGCCGTCCTGGGTGCCTTCGTCATGCAGTCGCTGGCGTACGGCCTGAGCTACATGGGGGTCAATTCGCCGGGCCAGAACGTCGTGGCCGGCATCGTCCTCATTCTCGCCGTGGGCTTCGACACCTACAACCGCCGGCGCGCCAGTTGAGCTGCAGGGAGGCACGACCGTGACGGTCGCGGAGGGCACACCGCTCGTTGAGATGAGGAACATCAGCGTCGCGTTCGGCGGCGTCCACGCTGTCCGCGACGTAACGATCGATTTGTTCGCCGGTGAGGTCATCGGGCTCGTCGGCGGCAACGGCGCGGGCAAGTCCACGCTGATGCGGGTCCTGTCCGGCGCCCACGTGGCCGACACCGGCGAGATTCGCGTCAACGGTTCGCCGGTGACCATCCGCAACCCGCGCGACGCGAAGGCGCTGAACATCGAAACCATCTACCAGACGCTCGCCCTGGCGGACAACATCGACGCGCCGGGCAACCTGTTCCTGGGCCGCGAACGGACCACCCGGCTGGGCTCCCTGGACGACTCGGCCATGGAGGCGGAAGCCCGCAAGATCATGGGGCGCCTGAACCCCAACTTCACGCGCTTCAAGATGCCGGTGAAGTCGCTGTCGGGCGGCCAGCGCCAGGCCGTCGCCATCGCCCGGGCCGTCTACTTCAACGCCCGGATCCTGATCATGGACGAGCCCACGGCAGCCCTTGGCCCGGCCGAGACGGACCAGGTGCGTCGCCTGATCCGCCAGCTGAAGAGCGACGGGATCGGGATCTTCCTGATCAGCCACGATATCCACGACGTGTTCGACCTGTCCGACCGGATCAGTGTCATGTACCACGGCCAGATCGTCGGCACGGTGCGCAAGGACGAGGTGACCACGGACCAGGTGCTGGCGATGATCATCCTCGGCAAGAAGCCGGATGAGGTCACCGAGAAGGACGTGGCGGCGCTGCACTCGTAGCGTCGGGGCCCGGCGAGCGGGCCCCAAGGGCCGGCGGACGGCACCCGCACCGGTCGCTATTGCGCGTGGAAGGTCGGGGCAAGGGCGGGGTACAGCGCCCGGTAGCGGGCGTGGGCGTCGGCATACGTCGCGGCGTCGGGGCCTGGATCGTTCGCCGCGGTGGCCGTCACCATCGCCGCTGGCGGCATCGTCGACCGACGCGAACCAGCCCGCGCCGACGGCGGCAAGCAGGCCCGCGCCGTAGGCCGCTCCCTCGGCCGTGGTCACGGTCGCGATCTGCGCGCCCAGCACATCGGCCAGGATCTGGCGCCACAGCGGGCTGGCAATTCCGCCGCCCGATGCCCGGATCTGCGTCGGCGGCGGGATCCCGGCCGCGACCATCAGATCGAGGCCGTCGCGGAGGCCGAATGCAACGCCCTCGAGAACGGCGCGCGTCATGTGCCGCCGGTCGTGGTCCACCGTCAGCCCGACGAAGGCGCCGCGGGCGAGTGGATCGGGGTGCGGGCTTCGCTCGCCGGTGAGGTACGGCAGAAACAGCAGCCCGTCGCTGCCGGCCGGGATCGCGGCGGCGGCGGCAACGAGATCGCCGAACGGGACGTCCGGCGCCAGCGCATCGCGGAACCACCGCAGGCTGCCGGCCGCCGACAGCATCACCGACATCATGTGCCAGCGACCAGGGACCGCGTGGCAGAACGCGTGGACGCGGCCGTCCGGGTCGAAGGCCGGCGTTTCTGTGGCCGCGAACACGACGCCCGACGTCCCGAGGGACAGCGCGACGACTCCCTCGGCGGTCGCCCCGACGCCGACAGCGTTCGCCGCCTGGTCGCCGCCTCCAGCGACGACGGAGGTTCCCACACGGAGGCCCGTGGCCTGCGCCGCAGCATTGGTCACGGCGCCGGTGACCTCGGGCCCCTCGAATGTGGCCGGCAGCCAGGCGTGATCGATCTCGAGGGCGGCAAGGAGATCGTCCGACCAGTTGCGCGCGGCGAGATCGAAAAGGATCGTGCCCGACCCATCGGCCTTGTCCACCGCGAATCCGCCCGTGAGCCGGAATCGAACGTAGTCCTTGGGCAGCAGGATGTGGGCGATCTGCCGCCACGTCTCCGGCTCGTGGTCGCGGACCCAGACGACCTTCGGGGCGGTGAACCCGGTGAGCGCGTCGTTGCCGGTGATCCGGATCAGCCGCTCGCGCCCCACCACACGGCGGATCAGGTCGCATTCGGCGGCCGTCCGCTGGTCGTTCCAGAGGATCGCCGGCCGGAGCACCTCCCCGGCCGCGTCGAGCAGCACCAGGCCGTGCATCTGGCCCGTCAGGCCGACTGCCTCCACGTCCGAGCCCGATGCCCCGGCCGCCACGAGCGCCTGCCCGATCGCCGCGCAGGCGGCATCCCACCACAAGGCGGGGTCCTGCTCGCTCCAGAGTGGCCGCGGCCGCGAGACACCGTACTCGGCGACGCCGATCGCAGCGACCGTCCCCGTCGGGTCGATCAGGACAGCCTTGGTCGCCGTCGTCGAAACGTCGAGCCCCAGGACGAAGGGCATGGGCCTCAGCGACCGGCGCCGGATGCCACCCGGTCGCCGTCGACCGCCCAGATCGACTGGTTGACGAGGTTCTCGAGGAGTTCCTGGCTGCCCGATACCGGGTGCGGATCGACCTCGCCGGAGGCGACCCTGCGCTCGAGCGACTCCAGCGACTCGCCGCCGCCCAGGATCGCCTGGCCGAGCGAACCGCTCCAGCCTGCGTAGCGCGCCTCGCGGAGCTCCGCAAGTCGCCCGCGCTCGACGAGGTCGGCGGCGGCCAGGAGCGCCCGGGCGAGCGTGTCCAGCCCGCCGATGTGAGCGTGGAAGAGGTCCATCCGGTCGCTGCTCTGGCGACGCAGCTTGGCGTCGAAGTTGAAACCGCCGGGGGCAATGCCGCCGTGCAGCAGGATCTCGTAGAGGGGCAGGGCGAGATCTTCGACCGAGTTCGGGAACTGGTCCGTGTCCCAGCCGTTCTGCGGGTCACCGCGGTTGGCGTCGATGCTGCCGAGGATCCCGTTCGCGGCCGCGAACGCCACCTCGTGGTGGAAGCTGTGGCCGGCGAGGGTGGCGTGGTTCGCCTCGATGTTGACCCGGTACTCCCCGTCGAGGCCGTTCCGGACGAGGAACCCGTAGACCGTGGCCACGTCGTAGTCGTACTGGTGCTTGGTCGGCTCCATCGGCTTGGGCTCGATCAGGAGCTGCCCCGTGAACCCGATCCGGTGCTTGTGCTCGGCGACGAGGTGGAGGAACCGGGCGAGCTGGGCGCCTTCGCGGGCAAGGTCCGTGTTCAGGAGCGTGTCGTATCCCTCGCGACCACCCCACAGCACGTAGTTCTCGCCACCGAGCCGCCGGGTCACCTCGAGCATGTGCTTGACCTGCGCCGCCGCGTAGGCGAAGACCTCCGGGTCCGGGTTGGTCGCAGCGCCGGCCTGGTAGCGCGGGTGGCTGAACAGGTTGGCCGTCCCCCAGAGCAGGCGGACGCCCGTCTCGTCCTGGTACCGCGCGGCATCGTCGGTGAGTGCGTCGAGGTTGTCGCGAAACTCGGCGAAGCTGGATCCTTCGGGCGCCACGTCGCGGTCGTGGAAGCAGTAGAACGGGATCCCGGTCTTGGTGAAGAACTCGAAGGCCACGGCCATCTTGCGGCGGGCGGCCGCCATCGGGTCGCCGACGCCGGTCAGCCACGGCCGGTCGAGCGTTCCCAGCCCGAACATGTCGACACCGGGCCAGGCGAACGAATGCCAGAAGCAGACGCCCGGTCGCAGGTGATCCACCATCCGCTTGCCAAGGACGACGCGGTCCGGCTCGTAGACCTTGTACGACAGCGGATCGGAGGCGGAAAGGCCCCCGAATGCGATGGGGCTCAACACCTCGGAGAAGAAGTCGTCAGCCATTGCCGCCTCCCCCGCGTCCGCGGGCGGGCGCGATCGTTTCTGGTGGGTTGGTGCGAGGCTAGCACATCCGTTTGTGTGAGAGCCGCACAAATGCCCGGCAGACGGCGCATCGTCGGGCCAACCGGCGGTGCGACGTCGAAATCCGCCCCTCGCACCATTCGCTTGACAACTGACTTAGTACTCACTAAGTTGCGCGGCATGAACACACGCACGTCCGGCGAACCCGTCGCCATCGACCCGACGCAGCCGGCGGTGGCCGCCGCCGGTCCCCGCCTGACCGCCGACGAGCGCCGCCTGGCAATCATCGTCGCGGCCATGACCGAATTCGCCCGGGGTGGCTACGCCGGCACCTCGACGGACGCGATCGCCCGTCGCGCCGGGGTTTCCCAGCCGTACCTCTTCCAGCTGTTCGGGACCAAGAAGGACCTCTTCATCGCCGTGGTCCGCGATTGCTTCCAGCGGACGCAGATGCACTTCGATGCGGCCGGGCGCACCGCGCGCAGCCAGACCGCCGACCCGCTGGAGATCCTCCACCTCATGGGCGCGAGCTACGCGGACCTCATCGCCGACCGCGACCTGTTGCTGATGCAGCTGCATGCCTATGCCGCCTGCAGCGACCCCGACATCCGGGACGTCGTGCGCGAGGAATTCGCGGCGCTGTACCGCGATGTGGCCCGTGTCGCCGGAGTCGGCGATGCCGAGCTCGAGCAGTGGTTCGCCTACGGCATGTTGTGCAACGTCGCGACGGCCGTCGGCCTGCGCGGATCGGATGGGATCTTCAAGCTGAGCAGCCTGCTGGATCCCGACGCCACGTTCGAGCTCAGCCCATTGAACGCCGCCCGGACCGGAGGCGCCCGTGGGCCGATGTGACCCGCTGGCCGCCCGGCCCCCTTTCTTCGTCGCCGATCCCAGCGATCGCTCACTTACTCGGAGCTGACGGCTCCGTCCCCAACCGTCTCAGCGCCGCTGCGGCGCAGACCCAACCCGATTTCGGCCCCTGAACCCGGGAGGAACCATTTGATGCCCGCACGACGCAGCTCCGTCGGCTGGACGTTCGCCATTACCGCGCTCGCGCTCTTCATGGTCGCGCTCGACAACCTCGTCGTGACCACCGCTCTGCCGGTCATCCAGCGCGACCTCAACTCGACCCTCCAGGACCTCGAGTGGATGGTCAATGCCTACACGCTGACTTTCGCGGTCCTGCTGCTCACCGGAGCCGCTCTGGGCGATCGATTCGGTCGCCGGCGCTTTTTCGTGATCGGTCTCGCGATCTTCACGTTCGGATCGGCGGCCGCGGCCCTCGCCCCGTCGAGCACCGTCCTGATCCTGGCTCGCGCGGTCCAGGGCGTCGGCGGCGCGCTGGTCACGCCCCTCTCACTGACGATCCTCTCGGCCGGCGTCCCGCCCGCCAAGCGAGCCCTCGCCCTTGGCGCCTGGGGCGGCGTGGCCGGCCTGGCCATCGCCATCGGCCCGCTCGTCGGCGGGGCCATCTCGCAGGGCATCTCCTGGCACTGGATCTTCTGGCTCAACGTCCCGATCGGAATCCTCGCGGTGATCCTCGCCTACTTCCGGCTCGATGAGACGTTCGGCCCAGAGGGCTCGCTCGATCTCGTCGGTCTCGGGCTCGCCAGCGCCGGGCTCCTCGGCCTCGTCTGGGGCGTCATCCACGGGAACGACCTCGGCTGGACGAACCAGCAGGTGCTGATTGCGATGACGGTCGGCGTCATCCTCCTGATCGGCTTCGTCCTGTGGGAGCGCCGCTCCGCCCACCCGATGCTGCCGCTCTCGATGTTCCGCAGTCGCGGCTTCGCCGCCGCCAACAACGTCTCGTTCCTGATGTACTTCGGGATGTTCGGCTCGATCTTCCTGCTCGTGCAGTACTTCCAGCTCGTCCAGGGCCTCAAGCCGTTCGAGGCTGGGCTGCGGACATTGCCCTGGACGGCCATGCCGATCTTCGTCGCCCCGCTGGCCGGTCTCGCCACGCCACGCTTCGGGACGCGCGCCATCATCGTCGCCGGCATGATCCTGATGACCGTCGGGCTCGCCTGGATCGCCTCGGTCCTGACGGTGACGACGCCGTACCTCCAGCTCGTGCCGGGCTTCATCATCGGCCGGTGTCGGCATGGGCCTGTTCTTCGCCCCGATCGCCAACGTCGTCCTCTCGGCGGTCAACCAGGACCAGGAGGGCAAGGCGTCGGGCGCCAGCAATGCGATCCGCGAGGTCGGCGGCGTCTTTGGAGTCGCGGTTCTCGCCTCGGTCTTCTCGGCCTATGGCTCGTATGCCTCGCCCCAGGCGTACGTCAACGGCCTCGTGCCGGCGATGTGGGTCGGCGTCGTGATCGTGGGCCTCGGGATCATCCCGGCCGTGCTCATTCCGGCGCGCCTCGGGGTGGTCCATGGGACCGCGGCGACCGGCTTCGAGACGACACGGGAACTCGAAGCCGAGATGGCGGAAGGCTAGCCGCCGCTCGGGCGATCGAACCAGCGGGCGGAGACCTTCGCCCGGTCGCCCAAGCCAACGTTCAGTTCGAAGAGCCGGCAGCGAGCCGGCTCTTCGCGTTTCACGCCACCGAAAGCTCAGCCGGTGAGCTTCGGGTCGTCCGCGCGAGTCTCACTCCCCTCCCCAGGAAGCAAGAATCTGACCAGATGGTCCGACCATGTGGTCGTCATCGTGCAAACGGCCGGCGGCCGCTGACTACCGGCGCCCGCCGTCTGCCGGCCGACCCCGTCGACGCCGCAGATATTGTGTTCCACAACACCCTATTGACATCGGCCAACTCCGGTGAGAGTATTCGACCAGAGCCACAACACTTTGCTCTGGTCCATCTCGAAGGAGTCTCACCATGAAGATCGCCATCATCGGAGCCGGCAATGTCGGCCGGGCACTCGCCACCTCCAGCGTTCGCGCCGGGCACGCCGTCGTCATCAGTTCGAGCGACCGGGTCGACGCGCAGACCGTCGCCACGGCCGTCGGAGCGACCGCCGCCGCCACGAACGAGCTCGCCGTCGCGGGTGCCGACCTCGTCATCCTCGCGGTCCCCTACCCGGCCGAACCGGAGCTCGCCGCAGCCCTCGCGCCCGCCCTCACCGGCAAGGTCGTCGTCGACGTCAGCAATCCGCTCAAGCCCGACCTGTCCGGTGTCGCCACGACCACCTCGGCCGCCGAGGAGCTCCAGGCCCTCCTGCCGGAGGCGATCGTCGTCAAGGCACTCAACACCGCGTTCGCCAGCCGCCAGGCCGACCCGATGGTCGACGGCGAGCAGCTCGATGGCTACGTCGCCGCCGACGACGCGACCGCCAAGGCTGCAGTGCTCGAATTCGTGGCCTCCATCGGCTTTCGCCCGATCGACGCGGGTTCGCTCGCGATGGCTCGATCGCTCGAGGCCATGGCCCTGCTGAACATCACGCTCCAGGTCCGCAACGGCTGGCCGTGGCAGTCCGGCTGGAAGCTGGTCGGACCGACGGCCAAGGCCGCCTGAGCCGCCGCCGGGCCAGCCGGCTCATCACCTCCAGCCAAGCGAAGGACGCCCCGGCCGGGGCGTCCTTCTTCGATTCCCGCTGTTCTGGCGGCTCAGCGACCCGTGGCGGCGCCACTCGCCGGCATCGACGAGATCGGCGTCCCGTGGAACTCGACGAACAGCCGGGCAAGCTCCGCCGAGGCCACTGCCAGCGCGCGCTCGCCGAGCTCGACCGAACCGTCGTCGGGACTGTCCGTGTAGCCATCGATCGAGCGCCACCAGTCGTGGTGCTCCTCGCGGACGAGTGGGAAGAGGCGGCGCGGATCGGTCGTGCCGGTGTCGTCCCGGTGCGGCAGGGGCTCGCGGACGAGGTGCGGCGCCATCGCCAGCACGGCCGACGTCTCGAAGGCGCCGGCATGGCCGGGCATGCGGCCGGCCTCGTGAATCCGTGCGGCGACCATCACGTCCCAGGCCGCGTTCCACCACGATGCGGCGACGATCGCGGCCTCGCGTCGCAGCAGCACGTCCTTCGCCGCGAGCTGGATGAGCTCGTGATTCCCGCCGTGGCCATTGACGAGGAAGATCCGCCGGAATCCGTCGCGGATCAGCGACTCGATGAGGGCCACGACGACGTCGTAGTAGGTCGTCGTCGGGATCGAGATCGTCGCGCCGAACGAGACGAGGTGATGCTCCGAGCACCCGAACGGGAGCGTCGGGGTGACGACCAGCGGAATCTGCTCGGCGGCCTCGCGCGCGGCCGCCCGGGCAACCCACTCGGCGTGGAAGAAGTCGGTGCCTGTCGGGAGGTGCGGGCCGTGCTGCTCCGTCGCTCCGAGCGGGACGACGACCAGCGCCGTGGGAGCCAGGGCGGCCAGGTCGATGCGGGTCAATTCCTGGAACAGGATCGAACGTTGCTCGCTCACGAATCTCCTTCCCCGGTGGTTGGCGCCGGCCGGCCACCCCCGGACCTGCAGCTGGCCTCGACAGGGGCGGCCCCAGGTAGCGGTCGAGCCACTCGATCGTCGCCTCGCGCAGGATCCGCCGATGGACGGGGCTCGCCTCGGCGGGCAGGACGTGCCCTTCCTGCGGCACCCGGATGAATTCGACGTCCCGACCGAGTGCCGTCAGCGCCGTGAAGAACTGCTCGCTCTGCTCGATCGCGACCCGCAGGTCCGCCTCACCGTGGAGCAGCAGCAGAGGCGTGCGGACGCGCTCGACCGCGGCCAGGGCCGAACGCTCGCGATAGGCGGCAAACTCGTCCATCGGCGTCCCGCCGAATTCCGCGCGCAGCCAGGTCGGCCCGATGTCCGAGGTGCCATAGGCGCTTTCGATGTTGCTCAGCGGCGCGTTGGCGATCGCGGCCGCGAATCGGTCCGTCCGGGTGATCGCGAGGCAGGTCATGAAGCCGCCGTAGCTGCCGCCCGTGATGGCCAGGCGAGCCGGATCGATGCGAGGGCTCGGACGCTCCAGCACGGCATCGAGCACGGCCAGGATGTCGGCGAGGTCCGCGCCGCCCCAATCGCGGACGACGGCCCGCTCGAACGCTTCGCCGTAGCTGCCGCTGCCGCGGGGATTGACCGTCAGGACCGCATAGCCGGCGGCCGCCAGGAGTTGCTGATCGGGGTAGAACCGCTCGCCGAAGGCGTTGTGCGGACCGCCGTGGACGAGGACGACCAGCGGGAGCCCGGCGGCCGGGAGTGGCCCGACCTGAGGCGCCGACGGCGGCAACAGGAGCCAGCTCTCGATCTCGACATCGTCGGGCCGCCGGATCGTGAGGCGCTCGGGCACGGCCAGAGCCACCCGGCGTGCCAGGGCGTCGTTGAACCCGGTGACACGCCCGACGCCGCTCTCGCTCGACCACTGCCAGAGCTCGGTCGGCGTGACCGGGTCGGAGCCGGTGAAGAGCACCGTCGATCCCGCCCGATCGGCGCTGAAATCCGAGATGACGTGGCGGCCCTCGGTCAGCCACTCCGCGTCCGAACCGGTGCCGGCCGCGCCAAACCGGATGAGCTGGGTCGATCCGGCATCGGGCACGATCTGGAGGATCGATTCGCCATCGGGCGACCAGGCCGGTCGGGACGACGTCCGGTAGCCGCCCGGCCGGAATCCCACGGATCGATCGATGTCCGCGCTCAGGCACCGGGCCGTGCCCGTGGCGACGGTCACGGTCCAGAGGCGATCATGGTGGTCGTCGACGTCGTTCGGGGTCTCGCGGCGGAGGTAGGCAATGCTGCGACCGTCGGGCGACCAGGCCGGCAGCGATGCGGTCAGGCCCTCGGGCGAGAGGCGGCGGACGGCGCCGGTCGCCACCGTGACGACGTGAACGGCCTCCGCCCCGAAATGGCGGTCGCGATCTGCCGAGCGATCCGAGACGAACGCGATCGAGGAGCCATCCGGCGACCAGGCGGGTTGGGCATCGTCAGCGATGCCGGCCGTCACCTGGCGAGCGGTGCGATCCGTGGCGTCCACGATCCAGACGTGCGGCCGCGGACCATCGAGGTAGCCCGTGCCCTCCTGGCGGTGGCGATGCCCGCGAACGCGGATCACCCGGCGACGCGGATCGGTCTCCACCCGTGGCACCTCGTCCCCGGCCGAGTCCGCCCCAGCCGCCACGAATGCGATCGAGCGGCCGTCCGGCGACCAGGCGAGCTCCGAGACGTCGGTGGCCTGGCTCGTCAGGGGCTCGGGCTTCGAGCTCCCGTCGGCGGCCGCCAGCCAGACCTGCCGCTTGCCGAATCGATCCGACAGGTACGCCAGCCGCGAGCCGTCCGGCGACCACGCGGGCGAACCGAGCTTCGCGCCGCCGCTCGCGACGGTCCTGCGTCGCCGCGGCTCCTTCGGATCGAGGACGAGGATCCGCCGCCGCAGGACGTTGCGAGGTTCATCGGCCGTCTCGAGCACCACGGCCGCCTGCCGTCCGTCCGGCGACAGCGCCGGGTCGAAGATCCGGACGATGCCTGGCAGGTCGTCGAGCGTCAGCGGCCGGCGGCGGTCCAGTCCCGTCCGGCCGCCGCGGCCCGAAGGCCCCGTCAATCGACCTCCACCACCACTTCGATCTCGACCGGGAAGTCGAGCGGCAGCTCCGCCATCCCGACCGCGGAGCGGGCGTGCCTGCCGATCTCTTCGCCGAACACATCGACCATCAGGTTGCTGAAGCCGTCGATCACGGCGGACGTGCGGTTGAACCCGGGGGCGCAGTTGACCATGCCGAGGGCCTTGACGATCCGCCGCACGTGGTCGAGCGATCCAAGCTCCGCCTGGATCGTCGAAAGCAGCGCCAGGC
The DNA here is from genome assembly GCA_963716375.1 of uncultured Chloroflexia bacterium. Taxonomy (GTDB): domain Bacteria; phylum Chloroflexota; class Limnocylindria; order Limnocylindrales; family CSP1-4; genus VGPE01. The sequence continues at coordinate 2,208,889 of OY970306.1, forward strand.
CGACGCTGCGAGCGATCTCCGCCCCCTCGGCCTCGGTGTATTCGCGGCCGACCTTGCCGGCCGGCAGCTTGCCGTCTGGGCCCGCGCCCGGCCCGTGGCCCGACACGAACAGGAGGTTGCCCGTTCGGACCGCGGTGGTGCGGCTGCGGGTACCGGTGGTCGGTGCCGGGAGCTCGATCCCGAGCGCGATGAGCTGGGTGGCGATGCTTGGCCGGGCCGGTGTCGTCACGCGAATCGCTCCTTCTGGGTGTCCCGGGCGCTGGCCCTGGGACCTACTTGAACCGGGCCACGACCGCCGGCGCGGGCTCGACCCCAAGGCCGGGTCCCGGCGGCAGCGTCGCCCGGATGCCGTCGATCGGGGCCGGCTGGGCGAGCACGTCCTCGTCGTAGTAGTGGTGGCCGATGATGTCTGACGGGTACGGCCCGAGGCGCTGTGCCGCGCAGCCGACGTGGATCTGGGCCGCCGCGCCGATGCCGAACTCGCCGTTGCTGCCGATGATCGCGTCGAGGCCGAACGTCCCGGCCGTATCCATGGCCCGGACGGCCTGCTCCAGGCCGCCGCTCTTGCCGACGTAGATGTTGAGGGCGTCGGCGGCGTTGGCCCGGATGATGTTGGCCACGTCGTCGAGGGACCAGACGGCTTCGTCGGCGAGGACCGGCAGGCCGACGGCCCGGACCGCCGCCATTCCCTCGAGATCATCCGGGGCGACCGGCTGCTCGATGAACGCCGGGTGGTGCGCGGCGATGGCCCGAACCGTCCGCATGGCATCGGACCTCGTCCAGCCGCCGTTCGCGTCGGCACCCAGGAACGTCTCGTCGCCGGCGAGCGATCGGGCGAGCGCGAAGCGGGCAACGTCGCTGGCATGGTCGAGGCCGACCTTGACCTTGAACGAGCGGAAGCCGATCTCTCGGGCCCGCGACAGCGTCTCGGCCAGGCGATCGCCGTCTCCCGAGAGCGACATCTTGACCGGAATGGCCGTCCGCATCGGCCCACCGAGCAGCTCCGTCACTCGCAGGCCGAGCGTCCGGCCGAGGGCGTCCCAGCAGGCCATGTTGAGCCCGGCCTTGGTGAACGAATTGGCCGCCAGCGTCCGGTCCATGCGGGCCGAGATCGCCGGCACGCCCAGGAGCGGCTGCCCGACCACGACCGGGGCCAGGATGTCGCGGACGAAGTGCTCGGCCGAGGCGGCATCCTCGCCGCTCCAGCGGGGCGTGGCGCTGACCTCGCCGTACCCGACCGCGCCGCGGCTCGTGTGGATCCGGATCAGGAGGAAGTCGGATCCCAGGTGACCGCCCCTGGCGCCGGTGATCGCCAGGCGGCTGTTGGCCCGCAGACTGACCGTGGCCGTCTCGATGGCCGTGATCGTGCCCGCCTCGCTGAGGCGTTCATCCCGGGCAGCTGCTTCGACCACGACGCCGGATCCTCCTGCTCGAGATGGACGGACCGCGAGGGTACAGGATCGATCATGCCGCCGGACGGCCGCGCCTCGCCCGCCGGGCGGCGGCCGGCCGACCTCGATCCAGCTCCGGCGGCGCCAATTCGGGGCCCGGCTGCCCATCGCCTGCCCCGTACACTGCCGGGATGTCCGAGGTGACCGGGCCCCCGGCGACGGCCGCCGACCCACCAGCCGCTGAGCTGCCCGCCCCCGACCGGCCGGCCGCCGACCTGCCGGTGGGACATGTCGTGGTGTGCGGCCTCGACCACCTCGGGGTGCGGACCGCGGCCGAACTCCGCCTGCGCGACGAGACCGTAGTGATCATCGCGGGCGCGGCCGAGACGGACGTCGATCCGGCGCGCCTCGACGGCATCCGGGTGGTTCGCGGCAACCAGCGCTACGAGCGCGTGCTGCGCGAGGCGGGCGTGCCGACGGCCGCGGCGATCGTCCTCACCGCGGACGACGACCTCGGCAATCTCCATGCCGCCCTTGCCGCCAGCGAGCTCAACCCGTCCATCCGGATCGTCATGCGGCTTTTCGACGCCGAGCTCGGCGAACGGATTCCGACGCTCTTCCCCAATGCGGTCGCGCTGTCCTCCTCCGCGCTGGCGGCGCCCGGTTTCGTCTCGGCCGCCCTCGATGGCGAGAGCGGTGGCAGCTTCGAGCTCGGTGGCCGCGTGTTCTCGATCCGCGTCACGCCGGCGGCCGGCGCGCAACCGGCTCCGGGGAGCCGCCAACCGCAATCGGCCGGTCCGGGGAGTGGCCATCGCGACGTGATCCCGATCGCGCGGCTGCGGCCGGATCGCACCGTGGACCTGCTGCCGGACGCCTCGGCCGACGAGCCCGGGATCATCGCGGTCGACGCGGCCGAAGGCTCCGGAACCGCGGATCGCACCCCGTCGGCGGCGGCCGAACCCGGCATGCCAGGAGGCCGCAGCGCCCGCCCCGGAAGTCCCGCGCCGAGCCGTCCCCGGCACTCGCGGCTGCCAAACCTCGGGCTCGGCGTGCGCGACCGGCTCTCGGCGCCGGACCGGCGTCTCATCAATCTCGCCGCGATCATCGTCATCCTGGCGGCGATCTCCGCCCTCTTCTTCCAGGTCGTGGCCGGCTTCGGCCCGATCGATGCGCTGTCGTATGCGTTCGCCCTGCTCACGGGTGCGGGCAACGGCCTGTCCGATGTGGACCCGGTTCACGCGCCGCTCGCGCTCAAGGTCTACGCCATCGTGCTGAGCCTGTGCGGGGCCGCGATCGTCGGCGTCGTCTACGCCCTGATCACCGACGCGATCATCGGCTCCCGGCTCATGCGGACCCTCGGCCGGCGCCCCATCCCGACCTCGATTCGCGACCATGTCATCGTCTGCGGTCTCGGGGCCGTCGGCTACCGGATCGCGCTCGCCGTCGCCGCCCGCGGCATCCGCGTGGTCGCGGTGGAACTCAAGGACAACGGGCGATTCGTGGCCCCGGCGCGTTCGGTCGGGATCCCGGTCCTGACGGGCGATGCGAGCCAGCCGGAGGTGCTGGCGGACCTCGGCGTCCGCACCGCCCGGGCCGTCATCGCGGCCACGAGCAACGACCTCGTCAACCTCGAGGCGGCCCTGAACGCGCGGGCCGTGCGGCCCGACATGCGCGTCGTGGTCCGCGTCTTCGACCCGGACTTCGCGCTCCGGGTCCAGCACGGTTTCTCGATCCGCTACACGCGCAGCGTCTCCCACCTGGTCGCCCCGGCCTTCGCGGCCGCGGCCATCGGCTCGGAGGTCGTGGCCACCGTCCCGGTCGGCGACCGGCGGGTCATCCTGTTCGCCCGGGTCCGCGTCGCCGCGCAGTCTCCCCTGGACGGGGCGGCGATCGGACCACTCGACGAAGTCGGGGCGCGGCGCGTGCTGGGTGTCATCGGCGCCGACGATGGCCGGCCGGAGTGGCACCCCGGCCCCGATCGGCCGCTGCGCGCCGGGGAGGACGTGATGGTCGCGGCGACCCGGGCGGGCCTGGCCTCGCTGCTCCACCTGAGCCGGGCGGGTTCGTCCCCCGCCTGAACGCTGCACAGTCCGGGCCGGATCGGCCGCACGCGCCGGGCACCGCAACGCGTGCCAGGCCGATCCTCGGACGGGGTGCCGGGCGAATCCGCCGGACGTCGTAGCCCGGCGCCTTCGGCGTGCTACCTGGATCCGATGGCGCCGTACCGGCCGGCATCAGGTGCCGTTTCCCGCTTCACCCGAGTGCCGACGATTCGCGTGGGATCGGGCAGGTGCGGGGTGGCGTCCGGGCGGTCCTTCCTCGCCAGTCGATCCCGCTCGGCTTCCGCGAAGAGTTCGCGTCGCCGCAGGACAACCAGTTGGTGATAGGCGTCGACGGGCAATCGGTCGGTCACCGGGTCCCCCTTCCAGGGCTGCGAAGTTCGTCGCTCATGCCGATAGTTTCTCCGTCGTACCTGCCAGTTTCTGTCAGGAATTCGGATACCATTCGGCCATGCGCGCCGCCCGACTCGTCAATCTCCTGCTCCTCCTGCAGACGCGCGGCCGCATGACGGCCGACGAGCTGGCCAGGGCGCTCGAGGTCTCCGTCCGATCCGTCTATCGCGACGTCGACGCGCTGAGCGCCGCCGGCGTGCCGATCTACGCGGAGCGCGGCCCCGGCGGCGGAATCAGCCTGGTGGACGGCTATCGCACGCGATTGACCGGCCTGACAACCCAGGAGGCCGAGGCGCTCTTCCTGTCCGGCCTGCCGGGGCCGGCGGCCGCACTCGGGCTCGGCACGGTCATGACCGCGACCCGCCTCAAGGTCCTCGCGGCGCTCCCGCCGGAGCTGCGCAACCGCGCGACCCGGGTCTCCCAGCGCTTCCACCTCGACGCCCCCGGCTGGTTCCAGCAGGCGGACGAGGTGAATCACCTGGAGGTCCTCGCCGCGGCCGTCTGGGACAGCCGGCGCCTCGAGATCGACTACCGCCGGCCCGGCGAGGAGGTCGTCGTCCGGGTCATCGATCCCCTCGGCATCGTCCTGAAGAGCGGCGTCTGGTACCTCGTCGCGCGCGTGGCCGCAAATATTCGAACCTATCGGGTCTCGCGGGTCGTCGCCGTCCGCACGCTCGAGGAGCGGTTCGAGCGCCCCGCCGATTTTGATCTCGCCGCCCACTGGACAGAATCGATCGGCTCCTACGAACGCGAGTTCCAGCGCGAGTTCGTGACGGTTGCGACGACCCCCGAGTCGCTGGACCGGGTCCGCGAGATCCTGCCCGAGATGGTCGTGCGGCGCTGGGAGCTCCTGCCGGCCGACGACGGCTCGATCCGGCTGCGGTTGAGCTTCGACTGGCTGGACGAGGTCGTCGGGGCGCTGTTCCAGCTTGGCCCACTCGTCGAGGTCGTCGACCCGCCGGAACTGCGGGTGCGGATGATCGAGATGGCCCAGGCGCTGCTCGGCCGGTACGGCACGACGCGAGGCGAGCCGATCGCCTGACGGGATCGCCATACGCGAAGAACCGCCGGGCGAAGCGCCCGGCGGTTCAATGAACTGGACGACGGCCCGTGATCAGGCGCGCGACGTGGCGAGCTCCGTGGCCTGGACTCGCTCGAGGGCGATCGGCGTCTTGTTCGACAGCAGGTCGAGGACCGGGCAATGCTCGTCGACGTGCGTCTTCAGGCGGTCGTACTCCGCCTCCGTCGAAGGGCCTTCGAGCTTGACGGTGCCCCAGATCCGCTCGAAGCCCGCGCGGACATCGTCGTCGACGGCGAAGAAGCCACGCAGGTCGATGTCCCCTTCGAGGGTCACGGAGACCCGGTCGAGCGGAATGCCCAGGTGATCGGCATGGAGCCGGTACGTGATCTCCTGGCACGTCGCCAGTGCCGCGAGCGCGTACTCGACGGGGCTCGGCGCCGTGTCCTGGCCGGCCAGCGTCGGCGGCTCGTCGACGTCGAAGGTGAACTGGCGGATCTTGACGCGGCTGCGGAGGCCTTCCTCCTGGCGGCTCTCGACCTTGTAGTGCGCGATGCGCGCGGCCGGGTTGGCGGTGATGCCGGCCGCATTGGCGCCGACGACGTGACCGAACTCGAAGCTGCTCACTGGGGTTCTCCTCGGGTGATCGCGATCAGGGGATGTCCCGTCGGCCTGGGGCTGGCCGGTCGCTGCTTCGGCGGCTACCCGTCGCGCTGGTCGGAGGAACCAAAAAGCCGCAGTCCATGTGGACTGCGGCCCCGGGACCGATCTGGGGTCCCGCGCTGCTTGCTGTTCAGGCTGCGCTCGACCTCAGACCCCATCCTCCGTACGGCGGGGCCGCCAGCGCATACACATCTCTGCTGCTCGAATGATCACGGCGGGATCATGACGGACCGGCGAACCGATTGCAACCCGCGGGTTGCCGATCAATCCGGCTCGATCTCGTGCGTGCCCAGGGTCACGTCCTGGTGGAGCAGCCAGCGGCCGCCGGAGTGCTGCCAGATCTGGACCCAGTCGCCGCCGAACTCCGGCTTCGCGCCGTCCGGGCCGCGCGACCGCAGGCGCCAGGTGCCCGAGGCCTGGGCCATGTCGCCCATCGGGATGACGGCGTCGATCGAGCGCTCGAGCGCCAGTACGGGACGTTCGGCCGCCCGGGCGGCGAACCAGTCCCGGATCTCATCGAGGCCGCTGGCCGCGCCGGCCGCCGGGTCGATCAACTGGAGGTCGGGCCCGGCGATCGTCATCAGCAACTCGGGCCGGCCTTCGCGAACCGCTTTCGCGTACACGGCGTTGCCATCCACCACGGCCCGATAGACCGGCGATGCCTCGCCAGCCTCCGGCGATTGCGCCTCGTCCGGCTCCTTCATCCCGGGTCGCGATCGCCGCCCCGGACGGTCCAGTCCGGGCGCCAGCCCACGATCCGCGCCGGCTCCACGACGGTCCACAGGTGACGCTCCGGCCGGCCGGCCGCATCGGTCAGGTCGTGGCTGAAGACGAAGACGCCGTCGCTCAGCTGCGTGACGTGGCTCTTGTCGCCTTCGGCCGTGCGGAAGACGTTGTGGTCCCGCGCGGCCTCGGCCGTGGCCAGGGCGATGAGATCGCGCATCGCAAAGCGGCGGGCCATCGCGTTGCCGACCGGGCCGATCGAGACGCGGCCCTCTTCCTCGAGCCGGCGGCCCAGGAAGTTGAAGTCCGTGCCGCGGGAGCCGTAGTACGAGCCATCGGCGCTCGGCCGCGGCTGGTAGTCGGCCATCACCTGGTCGGAGATCTCGCCGTCCCGGCGACGCACCCGGACGCTGCGATCCACAGCATGGCGGTACGGGACGTCGCTCAGCCACTCCCCGAAGTGGTGGCTCGTCGAGTTGGAATAGGTGACGCCGAGGAGGACGACCTGGGTGTCGAGCGCGAGCATCACGCCGAACGCCGACCGGAGGTCGAACGGCGCGAGCCGCGGATCGACGCCGGCGATGATCGGCGCCCGCCGCCCGATGGCGGCGAAGCTGTGGCGGAACGCCGCGCTGCGGTGCGCGAGCGGGTGACGGCGGGCCGCCTCCGTGATCGCGCCCATCTCGGATGGATCGCGAGCCGGGTCGATGACCGGCTCGGCCTCGGCCTCATGGGCAAACGTGAACGTCGGTACGACCAGCGTGCCGTCCGCGCCGAGCACCTCGAGGAGGGCGGCGACCACCGTGTCGGCGCCACCGTCCACCCGGCCAAGGGTGCGCAGCGCGGAATGGACGAGGACCGCCTGGCCCTCGGCGAGGCCCAGGCGGCGCAGTCCATCGACCAGGTCGTGTCGGCTCAGGGGCTGGATCGCTTCGATGTCGATGGCTCGTTCCTCTGCGGGTCCCCGGTTCAGGTCCGCGGGTCAGGCGCCCGGAGCGCGGTAGGTCACGTGTTCCTTGACCGCCGTGTCGACTTCCTCGGGCGTGAGCAGCGGGATCGTCTGCACGTTCGCGCCGCCGGCCGCGCCGACCGAGATCGCCAGGGCCGCCGCGGCGACATTGTTCGGGACGTCGGCGATGACGAAGAAGTCATCCTTGCCGAGGGCGAAATCGAAGCTGATGAGCTTGCCGCCGATCGAGGTGAGTGAATTGGCGACGGTGTCGCGGCGCTTGGAGCCGCCTTCCCTGGCGACGCCGCGAATGCCCTCGAGTGTGTACGACCCATGAATGAGGTACCTGGCCATCGTCGTGACCTCCCTGCACCAGCCGCTCACCGGTTGGATTCGCAGCGAGCATAGGCCGCGGGGCGACGGAGGACACGAGCGTCGCGGGCCCCGCGAGCCGCCGCGACGAGCGGCTTGTGGCAGCCCGGTGCCGGCACGCACTGAGTCGCAACGGGTCAGGCGGGCTCATCGGGAAGACCCACGGCAGTCCGGGGCCATCCACCCATTGTTGGCCGGGCCGTCCGACGGAGAGGATTGGCTCAATTCGATTGAGGCTGCAATCATCGAAGGAGAGTTCTCCACATGGCCCTGATCAATCGCATCCTGATGACCCTTCGCAGCGAGGAAGACGGCCAGGGCCTCGCCGAGTAGGCGCTCATCCTCGCCCTCATCGTCATCGTGGCCATCGTGGCCCTCGTCTTCCTGGGCGGCCAGGTCAGCACCATCCTGAGCAACGTCGGCTCCTCGGTCTAGTCCGATCCCGTGGCGGCCACGGGCCGTCACCATCCCCCAACGCGGGGGATCACCACCTGACAAACGGCGAGCGAGCTGTAACGCCCGCTCGCCGTTTCTTTATGCCCCCGGAACGGTCCATTCAACGCTGGGTGGTAGGATTCGGGGCGACCACCCTTGACCCCTGGGCGGCAGCGCGACTCCGTTGGGGCGCGCTGGAAACTCGAGGCTCCGCTCCCCGCAGGTCCTCGTCGAGAGATCCCGGCAGCAGGCCGGCCGATGAGGAGGTCGAATCCTCAATGGCATCCACAGCACGGCCGCCGAACGCGACCTCGGTCAGGTCGCGGATCGTCGCCAGCGGCGCCATTGGAGCGGTCGCCTGGCTGCTGGTGGCCGGGGCGCTTGCCTTCCCCGTCCAGGGTGGCTCGATCACAGCCCCGGGATCGAACGGCATGCCGGACCCGAGTGGGCCAACGGCGACCGTCTACACGAGCACGGCCGACGGATCGGCCGTCAATCTCGCGAACTATGCCGTGCCATCCGACGTCTACCTGACCGGCGCCCCGTGCGTCGCCGACGGATCGCAACTCCCGGCCGGCGACTACGTGTTCGTGGTGACCGACGTCAGCAGCGGTGCGATCCTCTCCTCTGATTCCATCGATGCCCGCCGTTTCACGATCAACAACGCCGGCCGGATCACGGCCGCATCGTCTGGCCGGGTGACCGGATCGCTGGCCTGCCAGAACGGGGCGCACGGCCTGACGATTGCCCTGGCGCCGTTCAACCAGCCGGCCGGCGAGAAGGCCTTCGCCGTCACGGTCGGGACGGCCTCGTCGGTGGCCGGCTGCGTGGCCGGCGGCGACCCTGACGGGTTCTGTTCGACCGTCGATTCGGCGGCCACGGTCATCCATGTTGCCTCAACAGAGCCACCCTCGGGGTCTCCGTCAGGCTCCGCCGGGGGTTCATCCGGCACCATCGCCGGCTCCAGCGGTACGCCCGCCGGAAGCACGGTCCCGAGTGGGAGCCAGCAGCCTGGCCAGTCCGCGTCGCCCGCCGCCTCGGGCGACGGCAGTGCCGCGCCATCGGCTGATTCGAGCGGCTCGCCGGCCGCGAGCTCGGACCCGGGCGCCAGCCAGTCTCCGGGCAGCCAGCCGTCGCCATCCGGGTCCGTCGCTCCATCGGCTTCGCCAACGTCGTCGGCAGGGTCAACCCCGGGCCCGACGCCGTCGCCGCACCCCACCGCAACGCCCGTGCGTGCGACGAACCCGCCGGCCGGGAGCGGCAGTGGGCCAAACAGCGGCACCATTCGCACGCCGCCGCCGGATCCCACGCCGCCCCCGATCAAGTTCCCGCCACATGCCTTCTACTGCCCGGGCCAGGTGATCACGCCGACCGGTTGCAAACCGGTCAATGACCCGGTCAAGGCCCCGGTGGCGCAGGGTCAGCCAACGGCCGCCCCAGGACCCGTGTCCGGTGGCCCGGGCTCCGGCGGCCCCGTCTCGGGTGGTCCGGTCATCACCTTCCCGGGCACGACGCCGCCGGCCAGCACGATCCCCTCGCCGGGCGCCTCTGGGCAGCCGGTCGATCCATCGGCTTCGGCCGCGCCGTCGGCGGCCCCGGTCGGAGCGGATCCGAGCACGGACCCGAGCGCCCAGCCGACGGCCGGCGGGCTGCCCCCGGCCAACGGAGGACCACAGGCCGGAGTCGTCCCGGGCGTCAGCCCACCGGCCCCGACGGCCCCACCGGCCGCGGGCGGCCAGAGCCAGCCGGGCTCCACCGCGCCGCCGTCGCCCACCGCCCAGCGGGCCGCCGACGACCGGATCCTCGGCTGGCTCGCGATGGCGCTGCTGGTGGTCGTCGCGGTCGGCGTGGCCTGGTTGATCGGCCGGATCATCGTTGCGCGACGGCGCTCCCAGTCCTGATCGAGGGCCGGCCCGGACGCGGTCCGCGCGGCGTCGCTGGCACCGATTTCGGCGCCCGTTGCCGGAACGCACCACGTTCCTGGCGCTGCGGGGTCCCGCCACTCGACGACCCCGGCCGGCAGGAGTAGCCTGTTCGAGCTACGCCGCCGATGGGACGATCGTCCCGGTCGATGGCGCATGGTTCGGCCGGGCATGGCGGCAGGAGGAGGCCGCCCCGCCCGACGATCCCGATCTCGACCCCCTCGGCTCTTGCACGATTCGTGCGCGCGCGTCCCGTGATTCGCCGTCCGGTGCAGCCTTGGCCGTCAAGGGCGACACTGGTGGGCCAACATTCCGGGGCGGAGAGAGGCAGAGGACGCGACCATGAACGATTCAGGCAAGAACGGACACGACCAGGACAACGCCGCGGCCGCGGGGGCCGCGGGCGCCAACGGCACGACAGATGAGCCGGCAGGTGGCGCGACTTCGGCCGGCCAGGACGCGGCCGGTGGCGCAGGTGACGGGAACGGGACGGGCTCGTCCAATGGCTGGCACAGCGGCTCCACGTCCGGTGGAGGCTCCGCGCCCTTCCTCGCCCAGCTCCAGACGATGATCGACAACCTGGCGGCCCAGTCGGCCCCGGTCATCCGGGAGATCGGTGCGAAGGCGGCCGAGCTCGCGGCCGTCGCGGCCGAGAATGCCGGACCACTGGCGCAGCGGGCCGCGACCGCCACCCAGAACGTCGGGGCCCGCATGGCCGTCCGATCGCACGCACTGGCGGCAGAGCTGCGTCGAGCCGCCGAGGGCGGCGGCGACGCAGAGGACGGCCCGGCGGCCGATGGCCCGGGCGGATCGACGGACGAGAACCCACCCGAGTCTGGCTCCGCGGCCTGACGCCGGGAACCCGGGGCGTCGACTCGGGCTCCGCGGCCTGACGCGGGCGTCCCGGCGGCCGAAACCCAGGGCCCTGCCGCTCATCCGGCCCGACGTGCCGGATCGCGGCCACTTGCAGCGCTGCGGAGGAGTGCCACAATCCTCGGGTCATGCGCTTCCCCTTCACGTTCGCCCTGGCGTCACCGCTCCTCCGGCGGGTCTCGTGGTACGGCCGGCGGATCACGTCCAACCTCGACCGCCGGTTCTTCTTCGCCCTGATCCTCGGGATCCTGATCGTCTGTACGATCGCGGCGGTCCTGATCACCCTGATCGAGAAGCCGTGGAACCTCCGGGCGTTCGGGCAGTCGATCTACTGGGCCATCACGACGATCTTCGGACAGGGCCAGGCCGGCTACGTCACGACGCCGGCAGGCTGGTTCATCAGCTGGCTGATGATCCTGTTCGGGGTCGCGCTCCTCGCCACGATCACCGGCGCCCTCGTGGGTGTCGTCATCAACTTCCTGCTCAAGGAGGGCCAGGGCATGGGGGTCTCCGGCTACCGCGACCACATCGTCGTCTGCGGCTGGAACAGCACCGCCCGGGAGCTGATCGACGAGCTTCGGAGTGACGATCGGAAGGTCCGGATCGTCCTGATCCACGACGCGGATCGCAATCCCGCGGGCGAGCATGTCTATTACGTGAAGGGCGACGCGTCCGACTCGCGCGACCTCGAGCGAGCCGGGATCCTGCATGCAGCGGCGGCCCTGGTCTTCCCCCTCGAGGGCAGCAACGACGCCGACATGAAGTCGATCCTGACGGTGATGACGATCGACTCGATGGCGCCGTCCGTCCGGGTCGTCGCCGAGGTCAACAATCCGCGCCACGTCGATCATTTCAATCGTGCCGGCGCGGACGAGCTGCTCGTGACCTCGCACGTGGCGTCGCGCCTGCTGGCCCGCTCGGCCATCTACCCCGGGCTCACCGACCTCGTCTCGGACCTCGTCTCGAGCGGCGGCTCGGAGCTCTACCGGGTGAAGATCCCCGCGGCCTACGTCGGTCGAACGATCGAGGAGGCCGGGGTCGCGTTCCGGCGGGAGCACGGCGCGACCCTGGTGGCCATTCGCCGCGATGGCCACGCTGTCTTCCACGGCGCAGGCGATTTCACGCTCCGCGCCGACGATGACGCCATGGTGATCGCCGAATCCCTGGGCGCCATGGAGCCCGACGAATTCGGCAGCGGCGAGCGACCCGCGGCCGCGGCGCCTGCGACGACGGCGATACCCGGAACCCAGGCCGCCGGAGCCTCGTCGGGCGGCTGAGCCGGTCCGCGGCGACATCCTGGATCACAGCCGCGGCCGGCCGCGGGTCCCTGGACACCAGATCGGAGAGAGTCTTGACTCTGCTGCTCGCCAACGCGCTCGTCATCCACGGTGATCCGTCGGTCGCGCCCCGGGTCGCGGACGTCCGGATCGAGGGCGAGCGGATCGCCGCCATCGGAGCGCCGGGCAGCGTCGGGCTCGGCGAGGGCGGCCGGCGCATCGACCTGACGGGTCGCGCGCTGCTGCCGGGGCTCATCGACTGCCACGTCCACCTCTGCCTGACCGGCGAGCCGCGCTCTGACGAGCTCTTCGAGACGGACAGCCCGGAGCGCACGCTGCTGCGGATGGCCGGCCTCGCCCAGCAGCACCTGGCGGCCGGGGTGACCACGATCCGCGACCTCGGCGGACCCGAGCCCGGCGAGCTTCGTCCTGCGCGACGCGATCGCCGACGGGCTGCTCGACGGGCCGCGGATCCTGGCCGCCGGCCTCTGCATCACCACGACGAACGGCCATGGCAGCTGGCTCGGCGCGACGGCCGACGACGCTCCGGGCGTGGCTCGAGCCGTCCAGGGCCGGATCGATGCCGGGGCGGATGCCATCAAGATCATCGCCACGGGCGGCGTCCACACCCAGGGCTCGAATCTCATGGCCGCCCAGTACACCGAGGCGGAGATGCGGGCTGGCATCGAGACGGCACATCGCGCCGGCCTGACGGTTGGCAGCCACGCCTCCAACCCCGTCGGCATGACCAACGCGATCCGGGCCGGTGTCGACAGCATCGAGCACGGCATCTTCCTCGACGACCCGACGGCCGCGCTCATGGCCGCGAACGACACGACCTTCGTGCCGACGCTCGCGGCGACCCATCTCTACGAGCCGCACGCCGGCCACCCGTCGATCCCCGACTACGTCCGGGAGAAGGCCGCGATGACGGTCCCGGCGCACCGCGACAACTTCCCGTACGCGGTCCGACACGGCGTTCGCCTCGCCACGGGTACGGATGCCGGCAGCACCTTCGTCGGGCACGGCCTGGCTGCCGTCGAGGTCGAGATCCTGACCCGCTTCGGCCTGTCCGCCCTGGAGGCGATCGCCGCCGGAACGATCAACTCGGCCCGGATGTTGCGGCTCGACGGGGAGATCGGGACGGTGGCCGAAGGCCGTCTCGCCGACCTCCTCATCGTCGATGGCGATCCGAGCGTTGATGTCAGGACGCTTCAGGCCGTAGCCATGGTGGTGAAGTCCGGCCGAATCGTCCGCGAATCGAACAGTCGGACCATTCCGGCTTGACAACCGCTTCTTGCGACGCTGACTGACGTGCGTTGACTGTCGAGTCCTGTGCTCAGCACCCTTGCTGTCTGGATGTCCGACTCGTGGCCTCGGCACGGCGTTCGGTAGGATCGGCCTGCAACCTCCGCCACGTAAGCTCGCGATGAACCGGCCAGACCAGCGCCAGCACGATCCGGGCGCGGGACCGCGTTCGAGCCAGCCTGGCCGCCCGAGTCAGCCGCGCGGCGACCGCGGTGACGCGCCATGGCCCGAGTCGTGGTTCGGCGCCCTGGGCCCGCGGGCCACAGACCGCGCCTGACGCTCGGCCCGCCCGGCGTACCATCGTCGGGGAACCGGTCCTCGCCCTCGCGCGTCATGGGCCGGACGGGCTGTCCCAATCCCAGCCCCCCTCGAGGTTCACGCGATGCGCAAGATGCTCTCCCTGCTGCTCCTGGTCGCCGCCGCCCTGGCCCTCCCCGCCGGCGTCGGCGCGGCATCACTGACTCGGACAGCGCTCCCGCGCGCGGCCAGCGGAACCTGCACGCTCACGGCCACGGTGGCCGCCGGGCATTCGATCACCGTGAACGGCGAGGGCTTCGCGGCCACGACCGACGTGTCGGTGACCCAGGTCTGGGACGGCAGCCCGTCGGCGCTGAACAGCCCCGGCACCGGAACCACCACGACCGCGACCGTGACGACGGACTCGAATGGTGCGTTCACGATGACGGTGCCGGCGGGGCCCGGTCGCGGCGGGCAATATCACTTCACCGCTGTCGGCGGCGGCTGCACGGCGACCGTTGACGCGGCGGCCCTCGAGACCGCCGGCGGCCTCAATGGCGGCACGAACGGTGGCACGAATCCGACGCTGCCGCCGACCGACACCCTGGACACTCCCGGTCCGTCCAGCCCGTCCAGCCCGGCCCTCCCGGTGATCGCCGTCGCCATCGGGCTCGTCCTCGTGGCGCTTGCCTTCGGCCTCGGTCTCAGGAGCCAGCAGCGGCGCTGAGCGGCTTCCTGCTCGGACCAAAGGCCGGCGCCCCGTGCGCCGGCCTTTCGATTCTCCCGAGGCGCTACGCCCCCAGTTCGGCCAGGTAGCGCTGCCGCCAGGACTCGGTCGTCCGGACCTGGTTGAACGTGTAGAGGTGGATCGTCCGGACGTCGGCGATCGGGTTCGCGATGGTCGGTGCGAGGTCGGCGAGCAGGCCGTCCGGCCGAAAGCCGCGCGGCCGAAGGAGCCGCCCGACGAGGCTGCGGTTCTTGCCGAGGAAGCGGGCCGAATCGGCCACTCCGATCCGTGCCGTCAGCGAGATCAGGCGCGCCACGGGCGCGACTCCCGGCACGCCGACGTTCAGCGGCAGCACGAGGCCCTCACGCCGCCGGGCGAGCACCCAGCGGTCGATCGCCGCCGCATCGAAGCAGAGCTGGCTCGTCATGAACGTCGCGAATTCGGCCTTGGCGGTCAACGCGGCCAGCAGCCGGTCGTCCGCGATGAACGGATGGCCGTCGGGGTAGCAGGGCACGCCGATCTCCCGGAACGGGTGGTCGAGGTCGACGAGGGCCCGCATCAGCGACAGCCCATCCGGGTATTCGCCGGGCGTCGCCGCGTCGCCCGCGGGAACGAAGAGGCGGCTGACGCCCGCGTCGGCTAAGCGCCCGACCAGCTCTCGCAGCTCGGTCCGGTCGCGAATCATCCGGGCGGCGACGTGGGGCACGACGCGATACCCGGCGGCTGCAAGCTCGGCTGCGAACGCAACCGTCGCCGGCAGCCCGCGACTCGGCGACGACGTGACCGACACCAGCGCCCCGGCCGGCAGGGATCGCACCTGCGCCCGGCCACTCGCCAGCGGCAGCAACTCGAACACGGGATCGGCCAGGACCCGCCCGATGGCCTGGCGCGCCGGACCGTCGAGCCTCGAGCGGCGTCGGATCAACCCTCGTCGACCCGTCAGACGTTCGAGTCGGGAAAGGCGGCCTTTCGGCGCTCCATGAATTCGAGCAGGGCTTCGTCCACGCCGGGGTCGATCGGCGGCGCCTCGTAGTCGGCCAGCATCCGCTTCCAGACCGGGTTCGCGCGCTGGGCGGCGTCGAGCGAGCCGCCTTCGGACCATTGCTCGAAGCTGTTGTAATCCGAGACCTCAGAGCGGTAGAAGGCCGTCTCGAAGTTGGCGAGCGTGTGCGGATGGCCGAGGAAATGCTGACCCGGGCCGTTCGAGAGGATGGCGTCGACGGCCTGCGCGTTCTCCGAGAGATCGATGCCCTTGACGAACGTCGCCGCCATCCCGCACTGGTCGAGGTCGAGGATGAACTTCTCGTAGCCGATCGTGAGGCCGCCCTCGAGCCAGCCCGCAGCGTGGAGCACGAAGTTGATGCCCGCGAGGATGGTGGGCTGGAATGTGTTCGCCGACTCATAGGCGGCCTGGGCGTCCGGGACCTTCGAGGCGGCCAGGTTGCCGCCGGAACGCACCGGCACCCCGAGCCGCCTGGCGAGCTGGGCGACCGCGTAGAGCAGCAGGGCGGGCTCGGGCGTCCCGAACGTCGGCGCTCCGGACTGCATGGAGATCGAGCTCGCGAAGGAGCCGAAGACGACCGGCGCCCCGGGCCGGACGAGCTGGACGAACGCCATGCCGGCCATGGCTTCTGCCAGCGTCTGCGCGCAGGCCGCGGCAGTCGTCACGGGCGACATCGCCCCGGCCAGCATGAACGGCGTCACGAGGACCGCCTGATTGGCCTCGGCGTAGACGCGGGCCGCGCCGACCATCGCCGAGTCCCAGACCAGCGGCGAGTTCGCGTTGACCAGGCTGAGCATCACGGCGTGGTCTTCGAGGTACTCCGCGCCGAACAGGATGCGGGCCATCTCGACCGAATCGCGGGCCCGATCCGGGTGCGTCACGGAGCCCATGAACGGCTTGTCGGACCAGCGCATGTGGCTGTAGACCATGTCGAGGTGCCGCTTGTTGACCGGCAGGTCCACTGGCTCGCAGATCGTCCCGCCGGAGTGATGGAGGTATGGGCTGAGGTACGTGAGCTTGACGAAGTTCCGGAAGTCCTCGATGGAGGCGTAGCGCCGGCCCTTGTCGAGGTCCAGGACGAACGGCGAGCCGTAGTTCGGGGCGAGGACGATGTGCGGGTCGCCGATGATCACGTTGCGCTCGGGATTGCGGGCGTACTGTGTGAAGACGCGCGGGGCACTGGCCTGGATGAGCGAGCGGCACAGGCCGCGCGGGAAGCGGACGCGCTCGCCGGTCACGTCCGCGCCGCCGAGGCGCAGGGTCTCGAGGGCGGCCGGGTCGCCCCGGAAGTCGATGCCGACCTCCTGGAGGATCGTGTCCGCGTTGTGCTCGATCAGCGAGAGGCCCTCGTCGCTCAGCACCTCGAACGGCGCCAGCGTCCGCGTCAGGAACGGGTCGGTCGCGGCGTGATGGCGCGTTGCGGCCCGGCCGGCCCGGCCGCCCGTTCGGCGGCGGGGGGTGTCGTCCATCATCGATCCTCCGTTGCGGCCATCACGGGACGCCGGCGTCGTCGAACGCCTGCGGCTTCCCGGTCGGCGCCGCCGGGCTCGGGCCGCGACGGCAGGTCGACGACCCGGGCGAGGTTGGGAAACGCGGCCGTGCGGTGCGGGAAAGCCAGCGCCGCGACGAAGTGCTCCTGGAACCGGGGCTCGACCGCCGTCTCGATCTTCTCGACCCGCCGGACGACGTCTTCGATCTCGCGGCGCGCCGCCACCGACAGGAGGGCGATGAGGGCGCCGGTCCCGGCGGCATTGCCGGCCGGCCCAACGTGCGCGAGGTCGCAGTCAGGGATGAGCCCGAGGACCATCGCATGGAGGACGTCGATCTGGCTGCCGAACGCACCCGCCAGCCGGATTTCGTCGACCGTCTCGACCCCGGCGTGATCCATGAGCAGGCGGATTCCGCCGTACAGCGCCGCCTTGGCGAGCTGGATGGCGCGCACGTCGTTCTGGGTGATGACGATCCGGGGCGAGCCATCCGACAGCACATAGGAGAACGTCCGGCCCTCCGAGATGACCCGCGGCGTGCGAGTCGGCCAGGCGGCCGTCGATCGTGCCGTCGGCGAGGATCACGCCCGCCAGGAACAGCTCGGCGATGGCTTCGACGATGCCGGAGCCGCAGATCCCCGTGACGCCGAGGGTCGCAGCGGCCTCTGCGAAGCCCGGCTGGTCCGACCAGGATTCCGAGCCGATGATCCGGACCCGCGGCTCGAAGGTCGTCCGATCGATCCGGACCCGTTCGATGGCGCCCGGCGCGGCGCGCTGGCCGCCGCTGATCTGCGCCCCCTCGAAGGCGGGGCCAGTCGGGCTGGACGCCGCCAGCAGCCGCTCCCCGTTGCCCAGCACGATCTCGGCGTTCGTCCCGACGTCGACGATCAGGTGGATGCCAGTCGTGGCGCGATGCGGCGCCTCGGCCAGGATGACGCCGGCCGTATCCGCGCCGACGTGGCCGGCGATGCACGGCAGCAGGTAGACGCGCGCGCCCGGGTGGGCCCGCACCCCGATCTCCACCGCCGTGGTCCGGACGGCGCGATCCGTGGCCAGCGCGAACGGCGCGGATCCGAGCGGCACAGGATCGATGCCCAGCAGTAGGTGGTGCATGATCGGATTGCCGACGACCGTCAGCTCGAGGATGTCGCGAACCGACAGGTCGGCCTGGGCGGCCAGGCTGGTAACGAGCTTCGCGAGTGTCCCGCGGACGGCCCGCGTCATCTCGACCGCACCCTCGGGGTGCATCATCGCGTACGAGACGCGGCTCATCAGGTCCTCGCCGAAGCGGATCTGGGGGTTCATGACGCCGCTCGAGGCGAGGACCGACCCATCGGCGAGGTCCGCGAGATGGCCCGCGATCGTCGTCGAACCGACGTCGATGGCCACGCCGTAGGCCTTCTCGTGCAGGCCCGGCCAGACGGCCGTCACTTGGCGACCGTCGTGGACCGCGACGGTGACCCGGTAGTCGCCCGCCCCGAGGGCCGGCTGGAGGGCGCGAATGACCGCCACGTCGGCGTCGAGGCCGGCCAGCCGCCACTCGCGCTCGAGAGCTTCGAACAGGCGGGCGAGGTCGCCCGACGGGGAGGCGAGCTCAGGCCGCTCCACCTCGACGTAGTGGAGCCGCACGACCGGATCGATCTCGAAGTCGCGGACCGCGATCCCCTTGCGGACGACCTGGCGGTGGACCTGGCTCTCAGGCGGGACGTCGATCACCGCGTCGCCGTGGATGAGCGCCGTGCAGCTGAGGCGTCGCTCGGCCGGCATCTCGTGGAGGCGGCGGTACTCGGCCTCGATCGAGCCCGACGGCGAGAGGTGGCCGGGGAGCGATTCGATGCCGTGCTTGGGGAAGCTGCCGAGGCCTTGGCGGACCTGGCAGCGGCCGCAGATGCCGCGCCCGCCGCAGACCGAATCGATGTCCACGCCGAGCGAGCGGGCCGCGTCGAGCACGGTCGTGCCGTCGGGGAACCGGCCGCGCCGGCCGGACGGCGTGAAGATGAGGAGCGGCTGCGCGGCGTCCGACATGACTCCCCGCCTAGCCGGCGGCGCCGGCCGCGGGCTCAGCCAGGCCCGCCCGGCGGCGATTGACCCGTCGGCCGCCCTCGCCCTCGACGGCCGGCGCCCGGTGAGCCCGGATCCAGCGGCCGCATTCGGGATCGTTGCCGAGCAGGACGTCGGCCGCCATGATGGCCTGGCGGACTTCGGCCGAGAGCGGGTTCGTAATGGCTGAGGTCAGGCCGCTGGCCGCCGCCATGGCGAGGAACGTGCCGTTGATCCCTTCGCGGTGTGGCAGGCCGAAGCTGACGTTCGAACCGCCACAGGTGCTGTTGACGTGGAGCTCGTCGCGCAGCCGGGCAAGGATCCGGAACACCTGCCGGCCCGCGAGGCGCATCGCCCCGATCGGCATCAGCAGCGGGTCGACGATGATGTCCTCGCGGGGAATGCCGTGGTCGGCAGCCCGCTCGACGATCCGCTTCGCGACGGCGAAGCGGACGTCGGGGTCCTCGGAGATGCCCGTCTCGTCGTTCGAGATGGCGACGACGGCCGCACCGTACTTCCTGATGAGCGGCAGGACCCGTTCGAGGCGTTCCTCCTCGCCCGTCACCGAGTTCACGAGGGCCTTGCCCCGGTAGGCCGCGAGACCGGCCTCGAGCGCTTCCACGATCGACGAATCGATCGAGAGCGGGACGTCCACGAGCGACTGGACGAGCCGAATCGCCCGCGCCAGGATCGCCGGCTCGTCGGCCAGCGGGATTCCGGCGTTCACGTCGAGCATGTGCGCCCCGGCCTCGACCTGGGCCAGCGCATCGCGCTCGACCCGGCTGAAGTCACCCGCCTTCATCTCTTCGGCCAGGAGCTTGCGGCCCGTCGGGTTGATCCGCTCGCCGATGATCGTGAACGGGCGATCGGGGCCGATCACGACCTCGCGAGTCGCCGACGAGATGATCGTTCGGGTCACGAGCCGGCCCCGGACAGCGGGCTCGGATCGGGCTCCGGGGCGGCCGTCACGTCCGTTGCCGCTCCACCGGCCCCCACGAGCCGATTGAGGACCTCCTTCGGGTACAGAGCCTCGAGGCGGGCCACCTCACTGGTCGCCTCGGCCTCGAGGTCGTCGCCGCACGGCCGCCCCTCGCGCCGCCATTGCTCGATGTACTTGTCGAACTCCTTGAGGCCGGCCTTCACCGCGGCCCGATCGATCGCGACCTGGAAGCGCGGGTGGAGGACGATCTTGTGGGCCTCGCGACCGCCCTTGGCGATGACCTGGGCCGGGATGTCGCGCCACCAGATCACGGTGAGCGTCGCGGCCATCTAGCCGAGTCCTGCCGCGGGGGCCGGACCGGCGGCCCAGAGCACGTCTCCGGCGACGACCGGGAGACGGCCGGCCAGCGGGCCAGCTGCGGCGACGATCGACGTCGCCAGATCGCCGTAACCCGTCCGCTGATGCTCGAAGGCGAGGCCGAGACGGTCGGCGGCGAGCCGCGCGGCGGCGAGCAACTCGGGTGAATCGGTCTGGGCGAGGTAGACGACGCGGCGGTAGTTGCCGAAGTAGTCGTGCAGCAATTCCGGATGACGATCGAGGCCGAGGCCGCGAATCACGAGCCGGTCGAAGTTGCGGACCAGGAAATCGGTCAGGTAGAAGGTGCCGGGCTCCTCGTCCGCGAGCCGCGCGAATGCATCCGCGCCGGCATAGACCTCGTAGCAGTGGGCGCCCGGCAGGCGCTCCACGCCTTCCTCCTCGAGGACGCGATCGAGGAGGCCGCCCGTGCCGCAGTCGGCATACGCGACGAAGATCCGGTCATGGGTGCTGCGGCCGGCCCGGATCCGCTCCCGGACGGCCGCCGGGATGCCGCCGGGCCGATTGTGGAGGTCTGCCGGCAGGCAGCTCACCTCGACGCCGGGCAGCCACGCGCTGATCGCCACCAGCTCGCGCGCGAGGGCGCCACAGCCGATGACCAGGACGCGCTCAGGCGGCTGCACGTCGTTTCGCCACGAGGGCCCGGGCCGTTTCGGCCGCGACCGCCGCGTCGCGGCAGTAGGCATCCGCGCCGACGGCCAGCCCGAATTCCTCGTTGAGCGGCGCGCCACCGACGAGCACGATGTAGTCGTCGCGGATGCCGCGTTGCTTGAGGGTATCGATGACGACCTTCATGTACGGCATGGTCGTCGTCAGCAGGGCCGACATGCCGAGGATGTCCGCCCCGTGCAACTCGAGCGCGTTGATGAACTTGTCGGCGTCCGTGTTGACGCCGAGATCGAAGACTTCGAATCCGGCCCCTTCGAGCATCATCCCGACGAGGTTCTTGCCGATGTCGTGAATGTCCCCCTTGACCGTGCCGATGACGACCTTGCCGATCCGCTGGACGCCGGTCTCTACGAGCAGCGGGCGCAGGATGTTCATGCCGGCCTTCATGGCATTCGCGGCCAGCAGCACCTCGGGCACGAAGAGGATTCCGTCGCGGAAGTCGATGCCGACGATCCGCATGCCCTCGACGAGCGCCGTGTTCAGGACCTGTTCGGGCGACAGACCGCGGCCGAGGAGGATGTTCGTGCCCTCCACGATCTCCGGCGCCAGGCCGTCGTAGAGGTCGTTGTGCATCTGCTCCGTCAGCTCCTCCGTGGAGAGAGCCGCCAGATCGATGGCCTGTTCGTCGTCCTGAGCCACGCCTGGTCGACCTCCGGAGGCCTAGGTGTTCCGCATCGCGGAACCGTGCCGTATGATGGACCGCGACTAGCGTATCGGGCGCAGTTGTGAATGTCCACCAGCGATTCGGCCGAGGATGCGACCCAGTTGAACCGGGACTTGGGCAAGGTTCAGTCGATCGAACGGGCCGTGGCCGTGCTGACGGCTCTCGAGCACGGGCCGATCGGGGTGACCGAGGTGGCCCAGCGGGCCGGACTGCCCAAGAGCACCGCCGCCCGGCTCCTGGGTGCGCTGGCGCGCGAAGGGATCGTCGAGCAGGTTCCCGGCGACACGCGCTACCGCATCGGGCCACGGATCGTCTCGCTGGCCGACGGCGCTCGGCCAACCCGGAGCCTGCTCGCCATCGCCCGGCCGCACCTGGTCGAACTGGCGACGGTGTCCGGGGAGGCCGCCGGGCTGTCGGTTCCTGACGGCTCGCTGGTCCAGTACGTGGACCAGGTCGACAGCACGAATCCCGTCGCGGTCCGCGACTGGACCGGCACGCGACTGCCGATGCATGCCGTCTCGTCCGGCCTCGTGATGCTGGCCCACCTGCCGCCGGCCGAGGTCGACCGGGCCCTGGCGGCGCCCCTGGAACGCTTCACCTCGCAGACCGTGACGGATCCGCCCGCGGTCCGGGATCGGGTGCGTCGGGCGCAGGTCGACGGCTACGCCTGGACGCGCGACGAATTCGCCGAAGGAATCACCTCGATCGCCGCGGCCGTCTCCGGCGAGGACGGTGACGCCGTCGGCGCCGTCCACATCCATGGGCCGTCCTATCGCTTTCCCGCGGCCGGGCGCGAGGCGGAGGTGGCGGCGACGATCGTCGCGTCCGCGGCGCGGATCTCGGGCGCCATCCGCCAGGGCTCCTTCGGACACGGTTCGTGAGGATTCCGTCTCGATCTACGAGCCTCGTGCGCGTCCTGGGGACGTACCGGAAATCGCAGCTACCTGTTGCAGAGACCTGCGAATCGGGTATGCTCGCCCGACCATGACGCATCTGCTGCGCGCCTCCGAAGGAGAGCCCTGTACATGTCGCCGGCGAGTGCCGGTGACGTTCAGGATGGTTCGCCCGCACCAGCGCGGCGCCTGACCCGAACACCGGCCTCGCAGCCTCCCTCAGCGGTCCCTCTGGCCGCTCTCGGTCGGGCAACCCGATCGTACCTCAGCACCCCGTCTCCCCACTCCTTCTGCGAGGTCTCCTGTGTCCCTCTCCCTTACCCCGCCTGCCCGGATGGTCGATCCGCGGGGCCAGCGCTTCGGGGCCGGCCTGTCGGCCGTGATCCTGACCTTCGCCTTCGTGATCGGCGCGCCATGGATCGTGGCGCTGGTCGCGCTGGCGATGTTCGCCAGCTCCGCGTTCGGCACCCGCTACTGGATCCTCGGCAAGCCGTGGCCGGCGATTCGCTCCGCGCTGAAGCTCGGCAAGGTCACCCCGGAGCACGAGTACCCGCCGCGCTTCGCGCAGGCCATGGGCGTGGCGTTCCTCGGACTCGGTGTCGTGCTGTTCGCCCTCGGTTGGACGACGCTCGCCTGGCTTCCGGTCGCCGCGGTCGTCGCACTCCAGACGCTGCTCGCGGCCACGGGCTACTGCCTCGGCTGCAAGCTCTACTTCCTGCGCTGGTGGATCCCGAGCCTCTATGCCCGCGCGATCGGCGCGCCGACCCTGCCGAGCGTCAAGCTCGCCAGCCCCGGCCGTGACTGATCCCTCGATGGCCGTTCGATCCGGGCCATAAGATGGTGGCGCCGGATTCGAGTGCCATCGGAGGCTCGTGACCACTGTTCTGCTGGTTCGCCACGGCCTGACGCCCCTGACGGGGCCCGTGCTGGCCGGATGGACGCCGGATGTGCACCTCGATGAGCGCGGCCGTGCCCAGGTCGCCCGTGTCGGCGAGCGGCTGCGCGCGATTCCGCTGACGGCGATCGTCTCGTCGCCCCTCGAGCGGTGCCGCGAGACGGCGGAGGCGATCCTCGACGGACGCGACCTCGAGCTCCAGATCGACGAGCGCATCGGGGAGTGCCGCTACGGCGACTGGACGGGCCAGACGATCCGGGCGCTCTCGCGCGATCCACTCTGGAAGGTCGTGCAGGCGCACCCGTCAGCCGTCACGTTTCCCAACGGCGAGGCGCTCCGCGACGTCCAGGCGCGCGCCGTCGACGCCATTCGCGACTGGAATTCCCGCCTTGGACCGGACGCGCTCTGGGTGGCCGTCAGCCATGCCGACGTGATCAAGGCAATCACGGCCGATGCCCTGGGGCTCCACCTCGACCAGTTCCAGCGGATCGGGGTCAGTCCGGCGTCGGTCACCGTCATCCGCTACGACCCCCTCCGCCCGACGGTCGTGCGGATGAACGACGCCGGCGCCATCGATGACCTCGTGCCGAAGCCGCGGCGAGGCCGGCGCCCCGCGACGGCTCACTGACGCCGGTGGACGGGGCCGCGGTCGCCGAGAGCGTTCGCAGTTTCGCGCTCCTCGCCGGAGCCGCGGCGCTGGTCGCCCTGGTCGCGCGCCGGTTCGCGATCCAGTACACCGTCGCGCTCGTGCTGTTCGGCCTCGCCCTTGCGGTGCTGGCCCCGCGGCTCAGCCTCGCGATCACCCCCGAGGTCGTGCTCCTCGTCCTGCTGCCGGGCCTCGTGTTCGAGGCGGCCTACCACATGGACCTCTCCGAGCTTCGAACCTCGTTCGGTTGGGTCGTCATCCTCGCCGCTCCGGGCGTGCTGGTCTCCGCGGCCGTCGTGGCCGTCATCCTCCACCTGGCCGCCGGGCTGCCGCTCGATCTCGCCTTCGTCGTCGGAGCGATCGTCTCGGCCACCGACCCGGCCGCCGTCATTGCGACCTTCCGCACGATGCGGGCCCCGCCCCGCCTCTCGACGCTCGTCGAGGCCGAGAGCCTCTTCAACGACGGCACCGCGATCGTCCTGTTCAGCGTTGCCGTCCGGATCGTCCTCGGGCCCGTGGAGCCGGCCGACATCGTGGTCTCGGTGATCGGCACGGTCCTGATCAGTGCCGCGATCGGAGCCGTGGCCGGGTTCGTGGCCACCTGGATCGTGGCCCGCGTCGACGACCACCTCGTCGAGCTGACGATCTCCGTCGTCCTCGCCTACGGCACGTACCTCCTGGCCGACGAGTTCCACGAGTCGGGCATCATCGCGACGGTCGTGGCGGGCATCGTGCTCGGCACGTACGGCCGGCGGATCGGCTTCTCCGATCGGGCCAGGGAGGCCCTCGACATCGTCTGGGAGTTCACCGCATTCCTGCTGACGGCCTTCGTCTTCCTCCTCGTCGGGCTGGCCATCACCGTCAGCGACCTCGTCAACGCCCTCGCCCCGATCGCCTGGGGGGTCGTCGCGATCCTGCTCGGCCGGGCGTTCGTCGTCTACGTGATGCTCGGCGTCCCGGCCAGGCTCCTCGGCCGGCGCCTCACGTCGGCGGCGCTGCCCCTCGCCTGGCTCCACGTGATGTTCTGGGCGGGCCTGCGCGGGGCCGTGGCCGTGGCGCTCGCCCTGGCCCTCCCCGTCGACATGCCGCAACGGGCGCTGCTGCAGAGCATCACCTTCGGAATCGTGCTCTTCACGCTGCTCGTCCAGGGCACGACGATCGACTTCGTCCTGCGCCGAACGGGCATCGGCGGCGCCGAACCGGCCGCCGAGGCGGGCTCGGCCGGGACTGGCGCCTCGGCCGGGTCGACGATCGCGGGTGCCGCCACGGCCGCGGGTGCCACCACGACCGCCTCGACTACGGCTTCCGCCCCGTCGGCGGACGCGTGAGGTCTGCGAGCGCACGGCGGTACGCAAGGCGGTAGAGTCGGACTGCGCGGCTCGCGGACGGTCCGTCGGGCGCGCCCGACAGGATCGCGCATGCCTCGCCGCCGCTTCATCTTCGAATCCCCCGATCACTTCACGACGGGCGCCATCGGCGAGCCCGGTCACCGCGCCTTCTACCTGCAGGCCGGTCGCGGTCGCAATTTCGTGACCGTCGCCATCGAGAAGGTCCAGGTCGCGGTGCTCGCCGAGCGCCTGGCGGCACTCCTCGAGGAAGTCGAGCGGCACGGCGGCGAAGTCCCGGCCGGGACCAATTCGAACCTCATCGGGCGATTGCAGGAACCCTTGACCGAAGCCTTCCGCGTCGGCTCGATGACGCTGGCCTGGGACAGCGACCAGCCATCCGTCGTCATCGAAGCGCGCGAGATGACCGAGGACGACGACGAGGACCTCTTCGTCGCCGACGATGCTGCGGACGAGGATGCCGATGGCGACGAGGACGACGAGGACGATGACGAGGACGGTCCGGACGTGCTCCAGGTCCGGATGTCCGCCCCGGGCATCCGCGGCTTCATCGCCCAGGCCGCGCAGGTCGTCTCGGCGGGCCGGCCGCCCTGTCCCCTGTGCGGGCTGCCGCTGAACCCGGAGGGCCACATCTGCCCCCGACGCAACGGCTACATGCACTGAGCGCGATGGACGATCAGGCGGGTCGAGGCCGAGATGGCGCGCGACCGGCCAAACGGCGCAGGGGCAAAGGCGGCCGCACGAAGCACGGAGCCGATGGCCGAGACGCGGGCCGGGATGACGCGGGCCGGGACGCCGACCGACGGCCCACCGGACGCCGCGCCGCCGAGCGCCGCGACGATCCCCGGGCTGGCTCGAATCCGTTACGCCCCGCTGGCGGCACCGAACCCGTCGCGCCGGCCCCGAGTCGCCCGATCCCGGACGGCGCCACGGATCCCGCCGACCTCCTGGAGCTCGATCGGCCGACCGTGCTCGCGCTCCTGCGCGAGGGCGAACTCGACGTCCAGGGCCGCCTCGTGGAGGCCTCGAACCTGAACCTGTACTGCTCGATCGTCCGCCGCTGCCCGGATCCTGAAGCCGATCTCGTCGGCGCGGCCGTCTACAAGCCGATCGCCGGGGAACGGCCGCTGGACGACTTTCCCGACGGCACCCTCGCGATGCGCGAAGTCGCGGCCTACGTCGTCTCGGAGGCCACGGGCTGGGGCATCGTGCCGCCGACGATCCTGCGCGATGGACCGTTCGGGCCGGGCATGGTCCAGCTCTGGATCGATGTGGACGAATCGATCGAGGTCATCGACCTCCTCCGCGGCGAGGATCCGGCCCTGCGGCGGATGGCGGTCTTCGACGCCGTCGTCAACAACGCCGATCGCAAGGGCGGCCACCTCCTGCCAGTCGAGGGCGGCCACATCTTCGGGGTCGACCACGGCATCTGCTTCTCGCCGGACCCAAAGCTGCGAACGATCCTCTGGGCCTGGCGCGGCGAGCCGTTCAACGACGAGGAGCTGGCCGTCCTGCGGCACCTCCAGGGCGAGCTCGGTGGTTCGCTCGGCGACGAGCTCCGCCAGCTGCTGGCGCCGGGCGAGGTGACGGCCACGACGCGACGGGTCAATCGCCTCCTGGCCGGTGGGATGTTCCCGCAGCCCGACCCGTACCGCCCCGCGATTCCCTGGCCGCCGTTCTAGCGAGCTCGGTCATGGGCCGCGACTCCCCGGCGGAACGACGTCAGGCGGAATGCCCGCTGTAGACGGGGATGTCCG
The DNA here is from genome assembly GCA_963716375.1 of uncultured Chloroflexia bacterium. Lineage (GTDB taxonomy): Bacteria > Chloroflexota > Limnocylindria > Limnocylindrales > CSP1-4 > VGPE01. The sequence continues at coordinate 2,235,952 of OY970306.1, forward strand.
CGAAGGCGCGATCGGACGGCTCGGCCGGCGCTGCGTCGGGCTCGGCCTCGATGTCCGACTCGGCCTCGATGTCCGCTTCCGGCTCGGGCTCGTCGCTGAACACCGGCTTGCCCGCCCGGACCATCGCTCCCGGGAAGAAGAAGCCGAGCTCGAGATCGCTCTCCACCGAATCGACGGCGTAGCGATTGACCAGTGCGTAGGCATGGTCGGCCTGCCCGACCCCGGCCGCCTCGGGCGACTCGACCGTCACGTTGCCAAGGAGGATGAACGAGCCGGTCGGCCGGGCCAGCGCCCGGGCCGGGTCGAACCCGGGCATCGAGGGCAGCTCGCCCGTCACGCGATAGGGTCCGACGTCGATCGCCAGGGGGTGCCAGGCGGCATGCACGGGCACCACGCTCTGGCCGGGAGCCACGACGATGAGGAGGTCGTCGACCTGGACGCCGGCCCATCGTTCCATGCCCTCCGGCCCGCCGGCAAGTGGCGACACGACGCAGTTCTCGATCACGATCGGCGCCGTACCGGCCAGCAGATCGACGAGGCGAACGTCGGTGCTGACGGTCCCTGCAATTCGTTCGTGGGCGGTATAGGCCTGCAACGCGATGGTCATCTCGTCCCCTGGAGCAGGCGCTCACTGTCGCATGCGGCCGGTGTTCGCAATAGACCCGTCCGTACTCTGGCCATTGATCTGTTGGTACCGTCGGATCGAGGCCGATCCGGGCCAGTCCGCGCCGGTGCCGGGCGGGGCGGGGGCGGTCCACGCCCATCGGGGATCGCGCCGTCAGGCTGCCGGGCCCGTCCCGAGACCCGTACACTCGGAGCCCGGTCAGCCCGCTCCCGGCCCGTCCGTCACCATCGAGCCCATCCCGGAGGTCACCCATGGCCGCCTTCGACCTGCCCCTCGACGAACTGCGGACCTACCTGCCGGATCGCCAGGAACCCGCCGACTTCGACGCCTTCTGGGCAGCCAACCTGGCCGACGCGCGCCGTCACGCCTCGGATGTCGTCCTCCGGCCGGTTGACGTCGGATTGCGCAACCTCGAGACCTTTGACGTGACGTTCAGCGGTTTCGGCGGCCAGCGGATCAAGGGCTGGCTGATCCTGCCGCGGCAGCGGACGGAGCCGCTGTCCTGCGTCATCGAGTACGTCGGCTATGGCGGCGGCCGGGGCCTGCTCGTGGAGCGGCTGCTCTGGGCGAGTGCGGGTCACGCCCACTTCGTCATGGACAACCGGGGCCAGGGCACGGACGGTCCGGTCGGCGAGACGCCCGATCCCGACGCCGAGGGGATCGACCCGCACTATCCGGGCTTCATGACGCGCGGCGCCCTCGACCCGCAGCAGCACTTCTATCGGCGCCTCTTCACCGATGCGGCCCGGGCCGTCGATGCCGTGAAGACGCTGCCGCAGATCGACCACGCCCGGATCGCCGCCTATGGCCGGAGCCAGGGCGGCGGCATCGCCCTCGCTGCCGCGGGACTGCACGACGGGATCTCGATCCTGTTCTCCGACGTGCCGTTCCTGTGTCATTACCGGCGCGCGACCCAGCTCGTCGACACGGAGCCCTACGTCGAGATCGTCCGCTACCTCAAGGTCCACCGCGACAAGGTCGACCGGGTCTTCGAGACGCTCGGCTATTTCGACGCGATGAACTTCGGGCCGCGCGCGAAGGCCCGGGCCCTCTTCTCGGTCGGGCTGATGGACGACGTCTGCCCGCCGTCAACGGTCTTCGCGGCCTACAACCACTACGCGGGGCCCAAGGACATCCGGGTCTGGCCGTTCAACGTCCACGAGGGCGGCGGGCCCTACCAGCTGCTCGACCAGGTCAAGCTGCTGCACGAGGCGTGGGCATAGCGGCGGCTGCCTTCTCTGGCGGTTGTCAGGGCCCTTCCAGGATCGCCCGGCAGAGCGCTGCCTGTTCCCGTGCGTCGTCGAGCGCTCCGTGCGTATGGGGCAGGTCGATCGGATGGCGCTGCCGGACGTGGTCGCTGGTGGTCTCGGCCCAGCGCCGCACGGCCGGGAATTCGCGCCCGAGGTACAGCGCCTTGATGTCGAGCCCACTGGCGCCGAAGGGGTTGCGACCGACGAACCGCCAGAGGTAGTCAGCGACCCACATCCAGTCGAAGGTGGCGTTGAACGCCACGAAGACCGGCCGGGCGTCACCCGCTTCCGCGTCGACCCAGTCGACGAAGGCCGTCATGGCAGCGTCCGGGTCCTCGCCGGCGACAGCGAGATGCTCCTCGCTCAGCCCGTGGATCCGCTCCGCCTCGACGCTCCACGGCTGGCCGGAGATGGGCCGAAGCTCGACGGAGAAGGCGACCTCCGGCCGATCGACGAGGCAGGCGCCGATCGCGATCAGGCTGCCGGTGCTCGGCGTTGGCCCGGACGTCTCCACATCGATGCTGATCCAGCGTTCTTCGGTCACCTCTCCCCTTTCGCAGGTCGCTCGGCGGATACTAGGGCAGGCAGCGGGTCGCGACAGCGGTCGGCGACGATGAGCCGGCTCGGACAGCGGGGGCGCGGACATGGCGAACCAGACGACTCCATCCACGGGCGCTGTGCCCGACGGCGACGCCCCGGTGACGGGCCCGGAAGCGGTCGAGGCCGTCGCGGAGATCCTGAATCCCGAGACGAGTCTGGCCGGCGTGATCGAATCGGCCCGCCGGCTCGGTGTCGAGCTCGATGAGAAGGAAGCCGCCGAATGGGTGGCCGCAATCGACGTCGAGTCGGCCGGCGGCGATGTCGTCGTCGACGTGGACAGCGGCGTCTTCGGTCACCGGGTCACGATGCTCGACTTCACGCCACGGGATCTCGAGCGGTTCCGCACGATCGGCAAGATCGTCGGCTTTCCGGATCGGCCGCCGACGGTGATGACGGCGCTGGCACTCTCCGGTTCGGCGGCCCAGAGCAAGATCCAGAGCTACCCGGGCGACTGCGACTACTTCGAGCGCATCCACATCGTCGCCCCGACCCGCGAGGAGTGCTGCCAGATTCTCGGCGACGTCATCCGCGAGAAGGCGCTCACGACGGCGGTCGGACCAACCTATCGGCTGTGGGAGGTCAAGTTCGGGACCTTCGCCTTCGACGGCGAGCGCGACGGGCAGCCGTTCAAGGCCGGGGCGCCGATCTCCTGGACGCTCGACGAGGTCCGGACGGGCGAGATCGAGGTCATCCGCGACGGCAAGCCCGTGACGCTCACGTGGCACGGCGACGCCGCGGCCGACCCGGGCTGGTGCAAGCTCGACTGGATCGTGGCCGATCCGGTGCGGCGCGCGCTCGCCAACGCCAGCAACATGCTCGACGTCACCTGGGAGGCGCCCGACGGCACGATCGTGGCCCTCGACGGCGTGATCGACCCGTACTACCAGGAGGTCTACCTCGAGACCGAATCGCTGCCGCTCTTCACGAAGCTGATCCACGAGATGTCGGCCAATTCGGTCGACGACTATGTCGGCCAGCTGGAACACGAAGTCTGGAAGTACACGGTCAAGGACCCGAACTACGGCAAGGCCGCGCGGCGGATGTACAACATCTTCCGGCTCACGGGGCGGTACCCGGAGGCGGCCTACCTGCGCGAGCTCTTCGACGAGCCGACGACCGTGCTGTACCAGGTCGCGGCGCTGATCCGGACGATCGACGAGGCGGATCGGCCGGGGGCGGCCTTCGAGGCCGAGACGCTCGTCTCCCAGGCCGACACGCTGATCATGTCCGCCGTGGCGGCGCTCGAGGGCCAGGAGGAGTCCGAGATGGTCGGCCACCTCCTCAAGGTCCGCGACACGCTGTCCCGGGCCGAGGGCGCCGCCGAGCGGCGCGAGGATGTCGAAGGCGTCAAGAACAGCGCCCTCGTTGCAGTCAACGACTACTTCCTGCGCCGCCTGGTGGCCGTGCCCTCGATCAAGACCTACATGGACCAGATCGCGGCCACGCCGCACTGAGCCCCGGCGGCCGGCCGCGACCCCGGCCGCGGATCGTGCGGCAGAGGCAGACCGGCCCAGGCTCGTCCGTCGGTCACGGAGCGCCAGGCGCTCAAGTGACGGTGCGCCGGCAGTCGGCCTGGTCAAAACGGCCGGGAAACGGCCGTGGCGACCGGAAGACGGCCCGGCCCCGGACGACGGCCCGGCCCCGGAATACGGCCCGGCCCCGGACGACGGCCCGGCCGCGCTGCCCCCTCCGCTCAGATTTCGCGGAAGGTCACCCCGACGACGTCGCTGCGGCCGTGGTCGACGGCCGTGAAGTAGACGCAGAACAGGTCGCCGTTCGGTCGCCGCACGACCGTCGGGGAACCGCAGCGGAACGCGTCCGCCGCATGCAGCCGGCCGATGAATCGCCACGAACGGCCCTCGTCCCAGGTGGCGTGGCAGGTCACCCCGAGTTCGCCGGGTCGACGGTCGCGGTGGATGACCACGATCGAATCGCGCAGCTGGGTGATCGAGAAGCTCGAACCCGTGAACCCGGTCGGCGTGGGCGGGCTCCAGGTCCGGCCGTCGTCGGCCGAGAACGACTGGCGGATCGCGTAGTCGGGTGGCTCGTCATCGCGGAGGATCGCCATGAGACGGCCGTCGCGGAGGCGCAGCAGGTCGACGTCGGAGAGGTTTCGCGTCGGGTCGTCGAACTGGAGGCGGAAATCCGTCCAGGTCCGCCCGGCGTCGCGGGTCTGGACGAGTCCCGGCAGCCAGACCGCCGCGAAGTCGTTCATCCCGCAGATGGTCAGCAGCTCCGAGCCGTCCGCGAGCAGGATCGGCGAACCCGGCCCGAAGAATTCGTTGATCTCGCGGAAGAGGGCGATATCCGGTTCAAGCGCGCCCCAGGTCCGGCCGCCGTCCGGGGACCGCGTAATCGCCGAATGGACGCCGTTGAAGACCCGGCCTGCCGCCCGCGCGCCGATCTCCTGGAGCCGGCCCAGGAAGCAGACGAGCTCGCCATTCGCGAACAGCCGCAGCCCGGCCGTCCCGAGACACGCCCACGACGGCACGGCGTAGATCGGCTGCGACGCGGTCCAGGTCCGGCCGCCGTCGGACGAGCGCCGGAGCGTGACCCAGCCGTTGTCGCTCGGGTACTCCCCGATCGCCTCGGAGTACGTCACGAGCAGGTCCCCGTCGGGCAGCTGCACGAGGCTCGGCGCATAGCGGTACCGGTCGTCGCCGCCGGCGATCGTGACGGTGGCCGTGATCTGGATCGGCGAGTCGGCGGTCATGCCGACCGGTTCGCGGGTCATGGTTCCCCCGTCGCACCCAGGTGGAGCGGCAGCCCCGCAGGTGCCGCGTCAGCAATTCGAGCCGTCAGACGAACGTGGCTCGCGCCTCGCCCAGACCCTCGAGCTCGATGCGGACATCATCGCCCGCGCCGATCCATTGCGTGGTGACGATGCTGCCGAGCGAGACGAACGCACCGGCTCGCAGCGGCCGGCCCCGCTCCGCGAGATTGCCGGCGAGCCAGGCCAGGGCGTCGAGCGGATGGCCAAGGATGTCGCCGCCGCGGCCCTCCCCGACCGGCTCGCCGTTCACCAGCATCCGGCCGCGCAGGTTGACGAGGTCGAGGTCACGCCAGGCGGTGACGGCCGGCCCGAGGACGCAGCCCGCGTTGAAGAAGTCGTCGGCGACCAGCGTCGGGGTGCCGAGCGTCGGATAGTCGTGGTAGCGGTCGTCGACGATCTCGATGCTGGCCATGCAGGCGCCAACGGCGCGGGCGACGGTCTCGCGGTCGAATCCGGCGCCCCCACCGGCGCCGGCCGGCTCGACATCACGGTCGAGCCGAACGGCGATCTCGCACTCGACGCCCGGGCGCAGGTGGTCGGCCGCTCGGAAGCGTCCGTGGCCTTCGAAGACCGTCGGCGCGAAGACCTCGCCCGCACAGGGATGCGGGATCTTCATGTACGCCTGCATGACCGGCGTCGTGCAGCCGATCTTGTGGCCGGTCAGCTCGCCGCGGCCGGCCTCGCCCAGCAGGACGTTCAGGGCCTCCTGGACGCGATAGGCCTCGGCGAGATCGGCCGGCCGGCAGTCAGCCGGCAGGGGTCCGATGGGACGACGGGCCAGGCGCGCATCACGCAGGAGGACCGCCGCCCGGCGAGTGCGTTCCTCGGCCACCGGCTAGCGCTTCTCGGGGATGAGCGGATCTTCGGCCTGGCCGCCAGGCTCATCGGCAAAGCCGCCCGCGAGACCAGCGGCCAGCACCGCGCCGAAATGGCCGCCGTGCGTGTCCGGATCGTGCGCCGGCCGATCCTCGCCGTGGCCCGGCTCCATCTCGGGCGAGGTGTACTCGGGATCATCTTCGTAGGCTTCGAGGCCCAATCCGCGGTCGCTCACGTCCAACCTCCCATCGCAGCAGGGCGGCGCCATGCGGCCCGTCGGCGTCGGCATGCGCTGCCGCGCTCACCATCGCAGATTCCGCGAATTCGGGCCATCCCGGGCCGCGCCGGCCGCGCCGGCCGCACTGGCCGCGCCGACCCGAGCCCCGCCGCGGTTCGTCGCCGTCGCCCCTTGTCCCGTGTGGCAGGCTACGATCCGCACAACGACATCCGCGGCCAGTTCCGCGGCGTCCCCTGAGGAGTCCATCAGCCAGATGGCCGTCGAACCGAACCTCACGCCACTTGCGCCGCGGCCAGCCGGCGGCGACCAGGGGCCCCGGCCGGGCCGCCTCCTGGCCGTCATCCTGCTCATGGTCCTCTCGTTCGGGGCCGGGGCCGCCGTACAGCGCGCCACGGACAACGGCTCGGGCGGCACGCCGCCGACCGGGGTCGGTCCAACGGCCACGGCCGGCGCCGCGGCCACGCCCCGCGGCACGCCACAACCCGGCCAGAGCGGCAGCCCCGGGACGAGCCCGAAGGTGACACCCGGCCCGACGATCGGGCCCGGCGCGACCGTTCCTCCGAACGCCCCCGCCAACATCGGCCTGCTCTGGGACGCCCTCAAGATCATCGAGGAGAACTACGTCCGGGCCGATGAGCTCAACCCGACCGACCTCGTCTACGGAATGCTCAATGGCCTCGTGGAGTCCCTCGGCGACCCGGGCCACACGGTCTTCCTGACACCCGATGAGGTCAAGAGCGAGCAGGACGCCCTGAGCGGCACGATCACCGGGATCGGCGTCTTCCTGGGCGAACAGGCGGGCGTCCCCGTCATCGTCTCGGTGATCAGTGGCGGTCCGGCCCAGAAGGCCGGCCTCCTCTCCGGCGATCGGCTGATCACCGTCAACGGCAAGGCCGCCGAGAGCATGTCCCTGTCCGCCATCGCGGCCGAAGTTCGCGGCCCGGCCGGCACGACGGTCATGCTCTCGGTCATTCATCCGAACACGAGCACGCCCGTCGACTATTCGATCGTCCGGGAGGAGATCACCATCCCGGCCGTGATCTGGGCGATGGTGCCCGGCACGACGATCGCCGACATCCAGATCACCCAGTTCTCGGCCGGCGCCGGCCCTGAGTTCATCACGGCTCTCAAGGAGATCAAGGCCGCCGGGGCGACCAAGATGATCCTCGACCTGCGCGACAACCCGGGCGGCTACGTCGGCGAGGCCGTGACGGTCGCCAGCCAGCTGCTGGCCAGCGGCAACGTCTACATCCGCCAGCTCGCCGACGGCACGCAGATCCCCGTGCCGGTCCAGCCCGGCGGCATCGCCACCACGATCCCCCTCGCGGTCCTGATCAACTTCGGCTCGGCCAGCTCGTCGGAGATCGTGGCCGGCTCCCTCCAGGATCCCAAGCGCGGCCCGGTCATCGGGGTCCGCACCTACGGCACCGGCACGGTGCTCCAGACGTTCCCGCTGCCCGACGGCTCGGCCATCCGCCTCGGCGTCGAGGAATGGCTCACCCCGAACGGCCGCCACATCTACCCGCTCGGGATCGAGCCCGATCTCAAGGTCGAGCTGCCGACCAACACCCAGCCCGTCACGCCGGACACCATGCGAACGATGACGTCCGACCAGCTCCTGAAGTCCGGCGACACGCAACTGCTGACCGCGCTGGAGCAGCTCAAGTAGGACGGAGCGCGGCTCGTCTCGCCGCTGCCCTGCCCGCTTCGAGCCCGAAGGAGGCCCCATGAGCCAGCTCGCGCCGATCAGCCTTGCCGAGCGCCACGAACGGCTCGCCCGCGTCCAGGCCGAGCTGCGCGGGCAGGGGCTGGACGGACTCCTGCTCACCGAGCGGGCGAACTTCGAGTACCTCGTCGGCTTCAACGTCGAGCCGCTCTGGTCGAGCTTCACGCGGATCCTCGCGATCGTGGTTCCGGCGGGCGGTGACCCGACGCTGCTCCTGCCCGCGTTCATCGCCGAGGAGGCGGCGCTCGAATCCGGCTGGCCGGTCACGGCCTACGCCTCGCTCGATCGTGGGGCGGCCGAACTGGTGGCCGGCGTCCTCGAGGGGACCGGCCTCGCCGGCGGCCGGATCGGCTACGAGCGCGGCCGCGAGAGCCGCCTGGGCACGACCTGGGACGAGATCGACCACCTTCGGGGCCGCCTGCCGAAGGCGGACTTCGTGGACGGCAACGAGGTCATGTGGGCGGCCCGCTCGATCAAGTCGGCCGCGGAGATCGAGCGCCTGCACATCGCCTGCCGCGCCAACGAGGCGGCATTCACGGCCGGCTTCGGACGCAGCCGAGCCGGGGCCATCGAACAGGACGTCGCGGCCGAGATGTTCGCGGCCGGAACGACGGCCGGCACGGCGATGGGAGCATGGGTCCGGGCCGGCTGGATCGGCATGACCTCGGGTCCCGGCAGCTACGCCCGCTTCGTGAGCGGTCCGCGCCGGCGCGAGATCGAGCCCGGCGACATGCTCTGGGCCGACATCGGCTTCACGGCCGACGGCTACTGGTCGGACTACTGCCGCGCCGCGGTGGTCGGCGGCCCGACGCCGGTCCAGATCGACCGGCAGCGACGGATCGACGAGGCGACCTCGGCCGGCATCGAGATGCTCCGCCCGGGCGTGGCCGTGGCCGATGTCGCGCGCCGCATGCGCGCCGTCAGCAGCCAGCTCGGCCTCGCGGGCCTCGGCTTTGGGCGGCTCGGCCACGGGATCGGGCTGACGGCGACCGAGCCGCCGAGCGTCGTCGAGCACGACACGACGATCCTCGTCGCGAACATGGTGATCACCGTGGAACCCGCCGCAACCGAGGACGACGGCCTCTACTGCGCCGAGCAGATCGTCGTCGTCGGCGATCCACCGCGGCTGCTGTCCACGGAACCGACGAGCCTGCGCTCGGTCTGAGAATCGCGCCGAGCCGGCCTCGGGTCGGCCGCTCACGCGGCGACTCGGCGAACTCAGCGCGCCGGCGACGGTCACCGTCGGGATCTTGAGGATCCGGGCCGCCGTGCCGCCCATCACCTTGGCGAGGTCGGAGCCCGACAGGATCGCCTGGCAGTGCTTCTCGATGTACTCGTGGGACTGGCGATACGTGCAGAACCGGTTCTGGAACGGCATGTCCGTGCCCCACAGGAGCCGATCCGGGCCGATGTTCTCGACCATCGCCGCGAGGGCCGGCCAGGATTCGCGCCACGGGTAATCGAACCAGTCGCCGATCCGGATCGGGAAGCTGACCTCCATGGCCAGGCTCGAGCCCTTGAACGGCTCCCACATCCTGCCCGGCAGCACGAACTTGTCGCCCTCCACGAATGCCCGCCACGGGAAGCCGTGCGTCACGCTCGCGACGACGTCCGGGTAGCGGTCGAGCCAGCGCCGCAGCACCCACAGCTCATCGATGAAGCCCTGCCGATCGTCGGTGGAGCCCGGACTTGAGCCGAGGGAGAAGAAGATCGGCACGCCCAGCTTCGTCACGGCGTCCCAGAACGGACGCCAGGCCGGCTCGTCGAAACTCTGGGAGCCGGCGATGCGGTAGGCGTACTCGGGGATGATCTTGAGCGCGTGCAGGCCGTGGACCTGGATCGCCTCGGTGGCCTGGCGGATGGCCTTGTCGGGATGGACCGGGATCTCCCATTCGTCGATCGGCGCCATCGAGCGCAACCGGTCAGGGAAGGCGCGGACGCATGCGCCCAGGAACGCCGGGTCCTTTTCGAGCCCGTTGTCGACGTGCATCAACGCCCAGTCGATGCCCGCGTAATCCATTTCCGCGATGATCTGCCCCGCGCTGTATTCGACGACGTTCGGGGGCAGGTACTGCTTGGTGTACTCGTCGCCGTCCATCGTCCAGACGAGCCGGTTCGTGGTGTGGTCGACCCGGAAGTTCTTGTCCGTCGCGAGGCGCAGCGGATCGTCCGGCGCCGGATCGAGCAGCACCAGCGAATCACCCGGAGCGCGATCGTGCGTTCGATAGGCGGGCTGGTGGTGCAGCGCGTAGCCCCATTGCCACAGCTTCATGTGGTCCGCGACCGTCGGGTGGCCGGCCGGTGTGATCCGGGGCCCGGAAGCAGTAGACGTGGCTGTCGACGATCATCGAGCGCGCTCCTCTGGGGACCGGTGCCGCCCATCGCGCTGTGGGGCAGGCCGCGAGGCTGGCCACGAGGGCCAAGAATAGCCGCGCGCCGGGGCGGTCAACGGCCCGCCGTGGCCGCGGCGGCAGGGTACGCTTTCGGCTCCGGGCCCCGCCAGACGCAACAAGGGATCGACCGATGACCAGCTCCACCTCCGTCTCGCGCCTCGCCATCGAGGGCGGCGACCCGATCCGCTCCGAGCCGATGCCGCCGCGCATCCAGATCGACCACCGCGAGGTCGCCGCGATCAATGCGCTCCTCGAGCGGCGGATGGTCGAGGGCGGGGCGTTCGATCGCTACGACGGACCCGAGGTGGATCTCTACGAGCGCGAGCTGGCCGACTATTTCGGAGTCGGCTTCGTGACCTGCGTCTCGGCCGGCACCGCCGCCATCCACGCCGCCCTGGGCGCCCTCGATCTCGAGCCGGGCAGCGAGGTCATCGTCTCGTCGTTCACGGACCCGGGCTCGGTCATGCCGATCCTGTTCCAGCAGTGCGTGCCCGTCTTCGCGGAGCACGACTTCGAGACAATGCTGATGTCGCCGGCCGGCGTCCGGGCCGCGATCACGCCCTACACGAAGGCGATCATCGCCACCCAGCTGCACGGCTACGTCTGCGACATGGCTGCCCTCCGCGCCATCGCCGACGAGCATGGCCTGACGATCATCGGCGACTGCTCGCAGGCCCACGGCTCGACGGTCGACGGCAGTCGGTCGGTGCCCCTCGGCGACATCGGAGCGGTCAGCCTGATGAGCGGCAAGCACATGGTCGCGGGCGGCCAGGGCGGGATGGTCTCGACGAACGACGAGGCGATCTACTGGGCCGCCAAGCGCTTCGCCGACCGCGGCAAGCCATTCGGCCAGGCGGCGACCTCGAACACGGGGCTCGGGCTCAACTACCGGATGCACGAGCTGGAGGCCGTCATGGGCCGCGTCCAGCTCCAGAAGCTCGAGGACATCAAGGCCCGCCGCAAGGCGGCCCTGGCGATCGTCCATGAGGGCATCGCGGACCTCCGGGCCGTTCGGCCGGTCCGGGCGCTGCCCGGCGTCGACATCAACCCTTGGTCGGCCCTGTTCCTCCTGGACCTGCCGGCCCTGCGGGTGGACAACGCGACCTTCTCGAACGCGCTCGCCGCCGAGGGGATCCCGGTGAGCCACTCGTACCGCAACGCGATCAACTACGGCCTGCAGTACTGGCGCGAACGCAAGACCTTCGGCACGTCGAGCTACCCGTGGGGCCACGAGGTCGGCGGCCGGCGGATCGAATGGCAGGAGACGAACCACCCGGTGGTCGAGAGGATCGCCCAGAGCCTGCTGCTGCTCGAGATCCACGAGGGCTGGACGCCGCGCGAGGCGCGCGACACCGCGGCCGCCTTCCGCAAGGTCGAAGCCGCCTACCGCCGCTGATCGGCGTCCGGCAGCGGGGCTCCCGAAGGGTCGGATGGATCCGGCGCGGGGCCCGAAGACTCGTCCGGATCAGGCGCGGCAGCCGTCAGTTCGACCCGGAAATAGCAGCCGACCGCCAGGATGTGGCGCCGGGCGAGCCAGTAGAGGACGTTGCCCGGAAAGGGCTGCTGACGCCAGGTCGCGTTGACCACCCGCCGGCGCTCTTCGCCGGGTGGCAGCTCGACGACCCGGATGCCGACGGGGGCCCGATGCGGCCACTGCAGCTCCGCCCGGCCGGCTGCCCGCAGGTTGACGGTCCACGACGTGTCGCCATTGGGGTGACCCAGGTACCAGCCCCGATCGACCCGGATCAGGCCGAGGACCAGGGTCCGAGGCAGACCCGTGCGCCGACCCCGAACCGTCACGATGACCGAGTTGCCCAGCCCGAAGCGACTCACCCATGCGCGGACCCCGGGTCCGGCCAGGGTCAGCAGGCGGTAGAACCCGCGAAACAGGAGATCCCAGCCTCGCGACACCGTCCCACCATACCCCCCAACGTGCCGGCTGACGATCGCTGCGCCGACGCCAACGCGACGTCCGTGGGGCCCGGACCATTGGGTCGTTTGACAGAACATCGGTTCGAGAGCATTGTTGGGTACGTCGACCAAGACGTCGATGCTGCGAGGGAACACCGGTCGAGCGACCAACACCCGCTCCCGTGAACCACAGATCAATCAGATCGCCCCGGTCCCATCACGACCGAGTGAGCGACAACCGGCCCCAGCCGCACACTCGCGACGTGGGCCCGAGAGGATCCAGTACCAGATGATGAGCCACTCCATGAGGACCAACGCAGTCCTCACCTCGCGTGCGAGCGCAACGCGCCGCGTTGCCCGCCGAATCTCCCCCAACCGCCTCTACTGCGGCACGAACGGCTGCACGAGCTTCCTGGACGTCGATGAGACGAACCGGGTGGCAACCTGCCAGATCTGCGGTTACGTCCGCAAGCTTCAGTAAGCCCGGCCGGGCCGCCGGCGACCACGAGTCGCCGCGTCCGGAGATCCCGGACATGAAGACGGGGCGCTGTCCACCTGGACGGCGCCCCGTTCTCGTTCTGGCGAGCGCCCGACGATCAGGCGGCGCTGCGCGCGGCCTTCACGACCATCGTGTTCGCAAACACGTCGTGGAAGCCCTGCTTGGTGGGGCTCTTGGCCGTGGTCCACAGCAGGTAGATGTACCAGAGGAGCGCGAGCAGGCCGAGCAGGCTGCCGATGAGGCCGAGGACCTGGGCGGCCTGGGCCAAGACCGCCGGAGCGGAAATGATTACCCAGCGTCGGAGTGCCTGGTTCGTTGTCACGGTCTTGCCGTCGACGGCGTTGCCGATCTGGAGGCCCAGGAAGCCCATGCCCAAGGTGGCACGCCGCGTACTCCAGAGGTAGATGAAGTACCCGGCACTGACGACCAGCCCGATGATGCCGTAGACGACGAAGTTGTTCAGGCCGATCGCGACAAGGATCGCAAGGATGATCACGTTGACGATGAAGATCACGATGGAATCGATGATGTATGCAATGACGCGGTTCGGAACGTCGCCATAGACGAAGCCAGCCGGCCCTGGTTGAGCCGGTGCGGCTGGCGCTTTCGTCCAGCCCGTCCCACCGCCCGAGCCCGTCGATCCACTCTGAGTCATCGTTCCTCCGTCGCTCTTCGGCCCGGGCCTCCACGCGCCGGCGCCCAGCCCGGCACGAAGGTCGAACACATCATGTCCGTCGCCACGGAATCGCGGCGCCCTCGGGCTGTAGTTGACGCTACGGGACGGCCGGTGTCAATGGAGAAACGAAGGGTTGCAGACGCAATCGACCCGTCGCCCGGAGGGGCCGCAGGCCGCCACGTCGCAGGGAGCGGCACATGTCGCCCGGACCTGCGCGGGTCCGCGCCTCCCGTTCGCGCGACGTCGCGTAAATCGAGGGCAGGGGCCCCGCCACCTCGCCCTTCATGTTAGGCTGTTGTACGCGCAACGATACCAGCCGGCCGCTCGCCGATGCAACCAGCCAGTGAGAAACCCGACCGCACCATGACCGACATCGCAACCCGCCCCGACCGTCCGCCGGTCGCCATCACGACCGATCCGGGCCTCGTGGCGTGGCGCACGTTCCTGCAGGCCCATGCGACCGTCGTCAGGCGTATCGAGGCCGATCTCGAGACCGAAGGACTCCCGTCGCTGGCCGATCTTGACGTGCTGCTGCAGCTCGCACAGGCGCCGGAGCGCCGCCTGCGGATGAGCGAACTCGCGGACGAGGTCCTGCTCAGCCGCTCCGGCATGACCCGCCGCATCGACCGCCTGGAAGCGGCTGGTTACGTCCAGCGGCACGAGTGCTCGGCCGACCGGCGCGGCGCCTACGCGGGCCTGACGGACGAGGGCCTGGAGCGCCTCCAGAGCGCCCGGCCGACGCACGTCCGGGGGATCATGGACCACTTCGTCTCGAAGCTCTCGGCCGGCGATCTCACGGAGCTGCGCCGAACGCTCGCCAAGGTGCTCCCAGCCGATGCCACGGACGCGGCCCTGGCCTGTGAGGATGGCACCGTCTAGCTCGGTGGCGATCACCGCTGGAGCCGTGTCCGACCACGATGTCCACAATGCCGGAAGCCCGGCATGGTTCCCGTTGACCCCCACCGGGGTGTGCTCGTGACGAGCAGGGCCGGGCTCGCCGACCCGGGTCGCCAGCGCCGCCTGGCGCGATTGACGGGGACCGGCAACGTCGTCACCGGGCTCGCCCTGGATCTCGACCGGCCGCTGCGCGTCGCCGTGACGGAGCCGGCCGGAGAACCCCCGACCGCCCTGCTGGTCCGCCGCTTCGGGACCGAGCTCGCTCGCGCGCTGGCCGGTCTCGCCAGCCTCGTCCAGCTCGACGAACCGTGCGGCGGCGAGGCGATTCGGACCGGAGCCATTCCGCCCCAGGTCGCCATCACGATGCCGCTGATCCCCGCGGCACAGCTCGAGGCGGATGGCGAACCGCGCCCCGGGATCCTCGTCTCGGACGAACCGTCGGCGCCGGACATGGTGGCCCGGGGAGAGCTGCTCGATGCCGTCGCATTCTCGCCGCAGCGGGCCCTGTGGTGGGGCGCCGACGCCTGCCACCTCGCCATCGCGGAGCGGCCCGCCGGCGCCGATTCCGCGATGGCCTGGGATGACCTGATGGCGGCCGCCGTGTCGGCCTGCCACACCGCGGGCGTGCCACTCATCGTGGAGCCGATCGTGGCTCTCTCCCCCGACGAATCGGCGACGTCGTTCGCCGCCGAGGCGGCGTCGCGCATCGTCGCGGCGACGCTTCGCCTGAGGCCGCACGGGCCGGATCTGATCGCAATCCGGCTGCCATCCGCCCGCGCCGCTGCGATCCGCGGCGAGGCGGCGAGCCGGGAACAGGCCCTCTGGCAGGGCATCGATCGGGCGTGCGGGACCGTCCCGTGGGTCCTCGTCGACCCGGGACCCCAGGCCGGCCCCTTCGAGGACCAGATTCGAGCCGCCGGCGCCGCCGGAGCGAGCGGGTTCATCGCCGGCCCGTCCGTCTGGGCCTCCGCGCTTACGCTCGGCACGGGCGAGCGGCGGCGAGCCATCGAATCCACGGCGGTGCCGTCGTTCACCCGATTCGTCGAGGCCGCCTGGACGTCGTGCCATCCGCTCGCCGAACGGCCGGCCATCCGCGAGCCCCATCGTCACCCACTCCAGGCCCGTCCGGCGCGGTGACCGGGCGGCTGCTGGCGGGAACCAGCGGGTTCTCCTACCCGGCCTGGTCGCCCCTCTTCTACCCGCCGGGCACCCGTGCCGATGGCCTGCTGCCTTTCTACGGGTCGCGGTTCGGCGCCGTCGAGCTGAACAACACCTGGTACCAGACCCCGAGCGAGTCGAAGATCCGGTCGTGGATCGCCGCGACGCCAGCGGACTTCCGGTTCGCGGTGAAGGGCCAGCGCGGGGCCAGCCTGCGGTCCCTCCTCGCCGAATCGGGCAATTCCATCCCGTTCCTGACGGATCCGCTCCGCCACTTCGGCGAGCGGCTCGGGACGGTCCTCTTCCGCGTCCCGGGCGAGATCGCGCGTGACGAGGCCCGGCTCGCGCAGCTCCTGGCGCGCTGGCCACGGGAATTGCCGCTGACCTTCGAGTTCCAG
This sequence comes from uncultured Chloroflexia bacterium, assembly GCA_963716375.1. GTDB lineage: Bacteria > Chloroflexota > Limnocylindria > Limnocylindrales > CSP1-4 > VGPE01. The sequence goes on from OY970306.1 coordinate 2,251,912, forward strand.
GATCCCTCGTGGTTCGTCGACGAGGTGATCGAGCTGTGCCGGGCCAACGGCGCCGTCATCTGCGCCACTGAGCTCGACGCGGACTCGGAACCACCGCGGATCTGGGTCACAGGCCCATTCCTGTACGTGCGGCTGCGGCGGACCGAGTACAGCGAAGCCGAGCTCGGCGCCTGGGCCGACCGGCTCGTCCCGTTCCTCGAGGCCGGCCATCCTGTCTTCGCGTTCTTCCGCCATGACGCCACGGGCGAGGCGGCCATCCGGGCGGCGGTGCTCGCCACGGAGGTCGAACGGCGCCTCCGCGGCACTGCAACCGAGGGCCGCCGAGATGGCGACTGAGCATCTAGCCGGGCGAGGCCTCGGCCGGCCCGAAGACCACGAAGAGCCGCAGCTCCTCGGCGATGTCGTGGAAGCGGTGATCGACGCCGGCGGCAACGAAGACGATTGAACCCGGACCGACCGGCCGCTCCTCGAGCCCGACCGTGATCACGGCCTGTCCTGCCAGCACGTAGTAGATCTCGTCCTCGGTGTGAGGCTGCTGGCGATCGGTCCCGCCGGCCGGCAGGACATAGAGCCCCGTGCTGAGATCCGGCGAGCGCTGGAATTCGAGATACGGCCGGTCGAGGTCCGCTTGCCGGCGGAGCAACTCGTCGAGTTCCCACGCATCCATCAGGCCGCTCCCTTCTCCTCATCGGCGTCCGACGGCACAACGACGGACCGGCCGCCACGCTGGCCAGGCTGGCCGCGCCAACCGTCAGGCGGAACATCATGCCCGCGGCCGTGTCCCGCTGGGGCCATGCCGGGCCCGGGACGAGGCTGAGGCAATCCGGACTAGCATTCGCCGGCGAACCTTCTCCGGAGCGTCATGCGAACCACCAGCGCCAGAACCCACCGCCGCTTCCTGCCCGACGGACGGGTCATGCGGTGGTGGATGCTCACCGTCGTCGTGATGCTGGCCGTGGCCGGCTGCGGCTCGTCGGCCGCGACGCCAACCCCGACGCCGGCTGCGGCGACGGCCGTGACCGCCACGCCGTCGCCGACGGCCGCGGCCACGCCGTCGGCGACTGCTGCGTCCCCCGGGCCGACGGCTGTTCCGTCCGCAACGGCGTCCACGCCCCTCTCGACGCCACCGCCGACCGCCTTGCCCAGTCCGAGCGCCGAACCGACGGCGACCGCGGCGACGCCCGGGCCGGGCACGTCCACCGGCGCCGGTTGTCCGCCGGCCGCTGGCGGCGGCCCTTCGGCGACCGCGGCCGCCGGCACGGGTGGTGCCTCCCCCATCGCGGTCGCCGGCCCGTCAGGCGCCGCGCCCCAGATCGCCCTCAAGGTCGTGGCGAGCGGGTTCGCGGCGCCGCTCGACGTCGTCTCGCCGGCCGATGGAACGGGCCGCATGTTCGTCGTCGAGCAGGGCGGGATGATCTGGGTCGAGTCAGGCGGCAAGGTCGACCCGGAGCCGTTCCTGAACCTGCGCGACATCGTCAGCCGGGGCAACGAGCGGGGCCTTCTGGGGCTGGCATTTCATCCGGAGTACCGCTGCAACGGCCGCTTCTTCGTCGACTACACGGACACGGACGGCAACACGGTCGTCGCCGAATACCACGTCTCGGCGAACGATCCGAACCTCGCCGATCTCGGTTCCGAGCTCGTCCTCCTGCGCGTCGTGCAGCCCTTCCCGAACCACAACGGCGGAGAGGTCCTCTTCGGCCCGGACGGGGACCTGTACATCGGTCTCGGCGATGGCGGCAGCGGTGGCGATCCGTTCGGCAACGGCCAGCGGCTCGACCGGCTGCTCGGCAAGTTGCTCCGGATCGACGTCGACCATCCGTCGGACGGCCGGCCGTACGGGATTCCCGCGGACAATCCGTTCGTCGACCGGGCGAACGCCGAGCCCGAGATCTTCGCGTTCGGCCTGCGCAATCCCTGGCGCTTCAGCTTCGATCCCGCGAACGGCAACCTCTGGATCGGCGACGTCGGCCAGGATCGCTTCGAGGAGGTCGACGGGGTCACGCCGGGCGTCGCGAACGGCGCCAATTTCGGCTGGCACCTGATGGAGGCCGATCACTGCTATCCGGAGGGCGACGCCTGCGATCGAACGGGGCTGACGCTGCCGATCGTCGAGTACGACCACTCTCTCGGCGACTGCGCAGTGATGGGCGGCTACGTCTATCGGGGCGCCGCCATCCCGGGCCTTGCCGGCCGGTACCTGTTCGCCGACGAGTGCACCGGGACGATCCGCGTGATCGACGGCGTGCCGGGGGCGCCACAGGAGGCGGCGGTCCTGCTCGAAAGCGGTCGGGTCATCACCTCGTTCGGTGAGGACGACGCGGGCGAGCTCTATGTCGTCGATGCCGGGGCGGGCGACCTCCTACGGGTCGTCGCGGGGTCATAGGCGTCGCGGCCTGGGCGTCCCGCCTGAATCGAAACGGGCCCCGCCATCGCGGAGCCCGTCGTGCGATCGAATTCGAGGGTCAGTCGATCAGGTAGACGACCGTGACCGTGACCGTGACGTCCGTTGTCCCGACCTGGATCGGCGTCGAGGAGTCCTTGGACACGGCTCCCGCGGCGTACATCGGGTACGGGGTCGGGCCCGACGTCTCGGCGATCGAGCTGACGCCCGTGATCGAGACCCCGGCGGCTCCGGCCAGCGCGCCCGCCTTGGCCTTGGCATCGGCCACGGCCGCAACGCGCGCTTGACTCTCGGCCTTCGTCTGGTCGTCGACCCGGAAGTTGATGCTGTCGATGCTGGTGGCGCCGCCGGCCACGGCCGCGTCGACGAGATCGCCGATCGTGCCGAGGTCGTGGCTCGTGATGTGGACGATGTTGGTGACCTGGAAGCCCGTCAGCTTGGTCGGGCCGTTGCCGTTGTTGTAGTCGTAGACGGGCTGGAGGGACAGGCTGGAGGTCTGGATGTCCTTCTCCGGGATCCCGGCCGCTTTGATCGCCGCGACGACCTTGTTCATCGCGGCGGCGGCATCGGCACGGGCCTGCGTGGCGGTCGGCCGGATGATGTTGACGCCGATGTTCAGGTCGGCCGTGTCCGGGGTCAGGGTGACGGTCCCGACGCCATTCACGGTGATCGTGTGCTCGGTCACGGCAGGATCTGCGGCGAGGGCCGCGCGGGGGGCGAGCAACGGACCGGCCGCGCCGGCGACGAGCAGGCCGGCGACGGCGCCCACGGCGAGCCAGCGGGCCGACGAGCCGACCACGGTGGGAGCAGAGAACCTCGACATCGATTGACCACCTCTCCAAGCGTACCTGCGATGAGGGCATGGCGACCGACGCGGGCCGCGTGCCCTCATGACGCCGACGGGCAACGGCCGGTTCCCGAGGTCGGGCCGCACGCCGCGCCCGGGTCACGGCGGGATCGCCTCGGGGCGCCGACGTGCGGGTCGCGATGCGGTTGCGATGCCGATGACAGGAGGCCGCGGATGGCTGGAATGGCCGCGCCGCTATCGTCATGCCGTGTCCCCGAACCCGCGCCCGATGAGCCCGCGCCCGCCAGTTCCGGCTCGGCGGTCATGACCGAGCGCGACGCACCGATCGACGGCAGCTTGAACGCGCGGAGCGAGGTCCTCGTCTGGCTGTCCCGGGGCATCGGCCTGAGCCTCGGGGTGGCGGTCGTGGTCGGCATCCTGTTCATCGCCGGCCATGCCACGAACGTCATCCTGCTGCTGTTCATCGGCATCCTGCTCGCGTCGGCTCTTGAACCGTTCGTTGGCTGGAGCCGGAGTCATACCCCGGTCGGCCGCGGGGCGACGATCCTCGTGGTCTATGCGTCGTTCCTGACGCTGGTCGTCGGCCTCGTGGTGATCGTCGTGCCGGCGGCGCTCAGCCAGGCCGACGAGCTGTCGAAGACATTCCCGCCATTCCTTGACCGAACCCGGGACTGGGCGGCCGGACTGCAGCCCAGCGCCGCTTCAACGACCGTGACCGCCCTCGTCGACGCCGCCCGTGACCTCTTCAAGCCTGCGGCCCCGCCGGCGCCCGGGGACGTCGTCCAGGCCAGCCTGACCGTGGCGGAGGTCGTCGGTTCGATCGCGACGCTGCTCGCCCTCGTCTTCTTCTGGCTTATCGAGCACGCGCGCCTGCAGCGCTATGCGCTGGCCTTCGTGCCGGCCAATCGCCGCCAGGGCTGGCGCGAGGCCTGGAACGAGATCGAGACGCGCCTGGGACTCTGGGTTCGGGGCCAGCTGACGCTGATGCTGACGATCGGCGTCGCCACGGGCATCGCCTACACGCTGCTCGGCGTCCCGTCCGCGCTCCTGCTGGCGCTCTTCGCGGGCATCGCGGAGGCGATCCCGATCATCGGTCCGGCCATCGGTGCCGTCCCGGCCGTCGTGATCGCCGCCACCGTGTCGCCGCAGCTGGCGATCGTGGTCCTCGTCGTGTACGTCATCCTCCAGTTCGTGGAGGGCAACGTCCTCGTGCCGATCGTGATGCGGAACTCGATCGGCCTGTCGCCGTTCATCGTCCTGGTCGCGCTGCTGATCGGCGGCGCCGCGGGTGGGATCGTCGGGGCCTTCATCGCCGTCCCGGTCGCCGCCGCCATCGAGGTCTTCCTGCAGCGGATGCAGGCTCGCGACGTGCCGGTCTCGCAGGAACCGGGGTCGGCGAACGCGGACGAGTCGACGCGCCAGGAGGACGAAACCCTGGCCCCGGATTCAGCGGTCGGCCGCGCCTCGCACTGAACGTCGGGGGCAAGCCTGCGAGTCGATTGCAACGCCGGCCGCCAGCCCTTGTCGTTCGGCTGCGATCTGCGATCCTGCATCGTGACTGCACGAGGGATCGCACCACCTGCGGGCCCCAGACAGAGGAGTCCCCATGAACATCGTCGCGTGGATCGTGCTCGGGGCCATTGCCGGCTACGTTGCCGGCTTCCTGGTCAAGGGCGATGAAGGCCTGGGCGTGATCGGACATATCGTCCTCGGAATCGTCGGCGCGGTCGTCGGCGGCTTCATCGCCGGAGCGATCTTCAACGTCAAGGATCCGATCCAGGGCGCGCTCGACCTGGGCTCGATCGTCGTCGCCGTGATCGGGGCGGTGCTCGTGGTGCTCGTGGTCGGGATGCTCAGCGGCTCCCGGCGCACGGGAAACGGCCCGATCTGATCCGACCGGCGGCAGCCCAGCCGCCGATCACCCGCCGGCCGCGATGCCCGAGCCGGGTCCTGGGCCGGGACACCGGCCAAGAGGCCGCCGACCCCGAATGCCCGTCCCGAACCTGGGGCGGGCATTCGATTCGTGGAAACCGTCAGAGGCTTGACGACGCCAGCGGGTCGGTCTTCTCGGGATCCAGGCCGAGCTCACGGATCGCCCTGGCGGCCCGTTTCGGAGTGATGCTGCCGCAGCGGGCCAGGGCCGCCAGCGTGGCCGCCGCGATCTGCGGTGGGTCGATCTCGAAGAAGGCGCGAAGGGCCTCGCGGGTGTCACTCCGCCCGAAGCCGTCCGTGCCGAGGACCGTGTAGCCCGCCGGCACCCAGCGGGCGATCATGTCGGGCAGGCTCTTGATCCAGTCGGTCGCGGCGACGATCGGGCCGCCGTCCGGGCCGAGCACCGTGCTGACATATGGCAGGCGGGCCTGGGCCTCGGGATGCAGCCGGTTCCAGCGCTCGACCCCCAGCGCCTCTGCCCGCAGCTGCTGGAACGACGTCGCGCTGTACACCTCGGCGGCGATCCCGAACCGCTCTGCCAGCAGCGTCTGCGCCGCCACGACCTGCTGGAGAATCGAGCCACTGCCGACCAGCCTCGCCGTCCCGGCCGTCTTGCCGGAGATCTCCGGAGCCGACTTCAGCCGGTAGAGGCCCTTCACGATCGCCTCGGCAATACCGTCCGGCTGGACCGGCATCGGGTAGTTCTCGTTGTAGAGGGTGATGTAGTAGAAGACATCCTCGCCCTGCACGAACATCGAATCGATGCCGGCTCGGACGATCTCCGCCAGCTCATAGGCGAAGGCCGGGTCGTAGGCGCGAATGCTCGGCACGGTCGAGGCAAGCACGTGGGAGTGGCCGTCGTCGTGCTGGAGCCCCTCGCCGGTCAGGGTCGTGCGGCCGGCCGTGGCGCCCATGACGAAACCACGGCCGCGGGCGTCGCCAAACGCCCAGAGCTGGTCGCCGGTGCGCTGGAAGCCGAACATCGAGTAGAAGATGTAGAACGGGATCATCGGCAGGCCGTGGGTGGCATAGGCCGTGCCGGCCGCCTGCAGTGAGGCCATCGAGCCGGCCTCGGTGATGCCCTCTTCGAGGACCTGGCCGTCCGTCGCCTCGCGGTAGGAGAGGACGAGCTCGGAGTCGACCGGCTCGTAGCGCTGGCCGAGCGCCGCGTAGATGCCGGCCTCCTTGAAGAGCGGGTCCATGCCGAACGTTCGCGCCTCGTCCGGGATGATCGGCACGATCCGCTGGCCCAGGCCCGGGTCGCGCATCAGGTTCCGCAGCAGGCGCGTGAAGACCATCGTCGTGCTGACGGCCGTCGGGCTGCCCTTGGCGAACTCGGCGAGAGCATCGGGCTCCGGCGCCGGCAGGACCCTCGCCCGGACGATCCGCTTGGGCAGTGAGCCGCCCAGGGCGCGGCGGCGCTCGAAGAGGTACTGCACCTCTTCCGAGTTGGGACCCGGGTGGTAGTAGGGCGCGTCCTTCAGCTTGCCGTCGGGGATCGGCAGTTCGAGCCGGTCGCGGAAGACGCGCAGCTCGGCTTCGGACATCTTCTTGGCCTGGTGCGTGATGTTGCGACCCTCGACGCCGGCCCCGAGCGTCCAGCCCTTGATCGTCTTGGCCAGGATCACGGTCGGCGCGCCGATGTACTCCGTGGCGGCCTTGTAGGCGGCGAAGACCTTGCGGTAGTCGTGGCCACCGCGCCGGAGCCGCGCGAGATCGTCGTCGGAGAGATGCTCCACGAGCTTTCGCAGGCGCGGATCCGGGCCGAAGAAATGCTCCCGGATGTAGGCCCCGCCGGCGACCGAGAACTTCTGGAACTCGCCGTCGAGCGTGTTGTTCATCTTCTCGACGAGGACGCCGTCGACGTCGCGTGCCAGCAGCTCGTCCCACTCGCGGCCCCAGATCACCTTGATCACGTTCCAGCCGGCGCCGCGGAAGAGACCCTCGAGCTCCTGGATGATCTTGCCGTTGCCGCGGACCGGCCCGTCGAGGCGCTGCAGATTGCAGTTCACGACGAAGGTCAGGTTGTCGAGGCCTTCCCGGGCGGCGAGGGACAGTGCCGTGGTCGATTCGGGCTCGTCCATCTCCCCGTCGCCGAGGAACGCCCAGACGCGCGATCCGGACGTGTCGGCCAGGCCGCGGTTGTGCAGGTAGCGGTTGAACCGCGCCTGGTAGACGGCGCTGATGGGGCCGATGCCCATCGAGACGGTCGGGAACTCCCAGAACTCGGGCATCAGGCGGGCATGCGGGTAGGACGAGAGGCCCTCGCGCGGCACGACCTCGCGGCGGAAGTGATCGAGCTGGTCCTCCGTGAGGCGGCCCTCGACGAAGGCACGGGCGTACATCCCGGGCGCGGCATGACCCTGGTAGAAGATCTGGTCGCCGGTGCCCGCGTCCTTGCCCCGGAAGAAATGGTTGAAGCCGACCTCGTACAGGCTGGCGGAGCTGGCGTAGGTCGAGAGATGGCCGCCGATCCCGGTGTAGCTCGTGTTCGCCCGCAGGACCATCGCGACGGCGTTCCAGCGGACCAGCCGGCGGATGCGCTGCTCGAGCGATTCATCGCCCGGGAAGAACGGCTCCTGCTCCGGGCTGATCGTGTTGATGTAGCGCGTCTGGGTCAGCGGCGGCAGCCCGACGTGGAGCTGGCGGGCACGCTTCAAGAGCTTGTAGATCAGAAACCTGGCGCGGTTCTCGCCTTCCTCCTCGACGACCTGGTCGAGCGACGCGATCCATTCATCGGTCTCGTCCGGATCGATGTCCGGCAATTGGTGCTTGAACTCATCGAAGTACATGGCGCCCCCTCCCGGGGCGGCCGGCGACCCTGACCGGGAGAGCGGTCAGTCGGGCCTGATTGGGTTCAGGATGACGGTCTCGGACTGGCCGTGGCCCTCGCCGCCGTCCAGGAGCGACATGTCCACGGCCGGGCCGAGCTGCGAGTCGAAGTCGGAGTCGATGTAGGCGGGCGCCTCGAGCGGTGCCTCGTCGGGGTGCAGGGGGTCGAGCCGGAACGTCCAGTTGAGGACGGTTGGCGCGAGCATGTCGTCCAGGCCTTCCTCGCCGGCGTATTTCAGCTTGATGGCCTCGCTTGCCCGGCGGATGGAGTCCGCGTCGTGGACCGGAATGGCCACGGCCTCCAGGCGGCGGCCGTTGTCGTCAACCGTGACGGCCGAATTCGCCTTGGCCTCCTGGTACCAGTTGCCTTCCTCGGAGGCGAGGGCGCGCACGAAGACCTGGTCGCGATCGACCACGATCCAGACGAGCGTCGTCAGATTCGGGTTGCCGTCTGGCCCGCGCGTTTCGATCTGGACGCCGCGCGTGTGGTTGAGATCGTTCAGGTCCTGGGGGCGGAAGGGCATGGCGCACAGGGTAGCCGATCGATCGCCGCAGTGCGAGGCCCGACGGCCGAATGCTGCGTCGGCGGCGCCAATTGGAACACCATTCGAACGGAGTATTGCAATGCCTCCGCAAGGCCTGCCTTCCGGGGCGGTTTGCGCGAACAGCACGAGTCTCGCGCCAGACTGATCGACGAACAGCTGTGCAGCGCTGAGTGGGCAGGCCGAGGCCGGTCCCCTCCCGCGACCGGCCGGCTTCGGAAGGTGCCACGGCGGCACGGTCCGGAGTAGGCTCCGTCAACGAGGTGTCATATGAGTACCCAGCCACTGGTTCTCGTCGCGGACGACGAGCCGCGGATCACGAAGCTCGTATCCATGGCCCTGGGCGAGGATGGGTTCCGGGTCATCACCGCGTCCGGCGGGGAGGAGGCCCTCGCCAAGGCCGAGGAGGTCCGCCCCGATATCGTCCTGCTCGACATCGTCATGCCCGATCTCGACGGCATCGAGGTCATGCGCCAGCTGCGCGAGCGCCGGCCGGTGCCGGTCATCCTGCTGACCGCCAAGGGGTCCACCTCGGACAAGGCCAAGGGCCTCGATCTCGGGGCCGACGACTACATCGCCAAGCCGTTCCACCCCGATGAGCTGGCGGCGCGCGTCCGGGCCGTGCTGCGACGGTCGTCGGGCGCGGCGCCTGGCGGCGGCGTCATCGCCTTCGACGACATCGAGATCGACCTCGAGCGGCGGATGGTCCACCGTGGCGGCGAGCTCGTCCAGCTCTCGCGGACGGAGTGGCTGCTGCTCCAGCACCTGGCGGCCAACGCCGGCAAGGTCGTGCTCCACACGGAGCTGCTGACCAAGGTCTGGGGCCCCGAGTATCGAGACGACCTGCAGTACCTGCGGGTCTGGGTCAGCAGGGTCCGGCGCAAGCTCGGCGCGAAGCCCGGTGAGCCGGGCCGGATCAAGACGTTCCAGGGAATCGGCTACCTGCTCGACATCGACCCGACGCACGGCCCGAACGGCGGACCGGCGGGTTCGAGGGCGGCGGACGACCCGGTTGCTGCGACCCTCGACGCAACGGAGGTCGCGCGGTCCGTCGAGGTCCTGTCCTAGGTGATCGCCGCGGGGTTCGTGCGGCCTGGTCCTGGCGCCTGCGCCCGAGGGTGATGACGAGGGCGATGACGGGCCGGCGCGGCCTCGGGTAGCGTAGGCGGGTGAATCTCCGGGACAGCTCCATGGCCGATGCCGGATCGACGGCTCGATCGGTCGCCCGTTCGACGGCCCTCGTCGTCGTCGATCTCCAGAACGACTTCGCGGATCCGGCCGGCAGCCTCGCCGTGGCCGGCGGCAGCGAGATCGTCCCGCTCGTCAACTGGCTGGTCAGGACGGCTGCAGCGGCCGGAGCGTTCGTCGCCTACACCCAGGACTGGCACCCGGAGCACACGCCCCATTTCGCGCAGGACGGCGGCATCTGGCCGGTCCACTGCGTCCAGGCGACGTGGGGGGCGGAGCTGCATCCCGACCTCGAGGTCGCCGGGCCCGTGGTTCGCAAGGGCGCCAACGGCGAGGACGGTTACTCGGGCTTCACGATGCGCGATCCGCAGTCCGGGGCAACGATCCCGACCGACCTCGAGGCTCTCCTGCGGCAGCACGACGTCGACCGCGTCGCGATCTGCGGACTGGCCACCGATTACTGCGTCATGGCGACGGCGCTCGATGCCGTCCGGCTGGGATTCGAGACGACCGTCTGGACCGACGCGATCCGGGCCGTGGACCTGGCCGCGGGCGACGGCGCCCGGGCGCTCGAACAGCTGGCGACGGCCGGGGTCATCCTCGAGGCCTCGGGCGGATGAGCCGGCGGCTGACGCGGGTTCGGAGGGGCGCGGCGCTACGGCCCTGGCGCGGCGTTCGGCGCCTGATCGGCGTGGGCGTCGTGGCCGCGGTCACGGCGGCGATCGTCGAGGAACGCCTCGCCCTGCGGGCGGCGACGGGCGCCACGAGCGGGAGAGGTGCCGGAACGATCGAATCGCGGGTCGAGATCGCGGCGGATCCGGCGCTCGTCTGGGCCGAACTCGCCGACATTCCCGGCCAGCCGCGCTGGATGCGCGAGATGAAATCGGTCCGGCTGCTGACCGACGGCCCGGTCGGCCTCGGCACTCGCGGCGAGGCGACCGTCCGGATCCTCGGCATCTCAATCGCCGACCCGGTCGAGATCATCGAGTGGGCCCCGCCGCAGGCATTCGCCATTCGCCACGATGGCCGGTTCGGCGGTAGTGGCCGACTCACCGTCGAACCGGGCGCCGACGGGACGACCGCGATCGTGACCTGGCGCGAGACGCTCGTGCCGCCGATCCTGCCGCACCTCGGGGCCCTCATCCAGCGGCCGGTGCTCGGCTGGGTCTTCCAGAACGACCTGTTCCACTTCCGCGACCTCGTGGAGGACATTGCCGCCGCTCGAGACGCCGGCTGAGCCGTGCAACTCCACCTCGTCGACGCGACCTACGAGCTCTTCCGGGCGCATTTCTCGCCGCGGCCGGCGGTCCTCGGCCGCAACGGGCAGGTGCTGAGCGGCGTCTCGGGCCTCGTCGAAACGCTGCTCTCACTCCTGCGCGACGAAGGCGCCACGCACGTCGGCTGCGCGACCGATCGCGTCATCCGCTCCTTCCGCAACGACCTCTACCCGGGCTACAAATCCGAGGTCGGGATCGCCCCGGAGCTCCTGGCGCAGTTCCCGATCGCGGAACGGGCGATCGAGGTGCTCGGCCTCGTGAGTTGGGCGATGGTCGAATATGAGGCCGACGACGCGATCGCCACGGCCGTGGCCCGCTGGGCGGACGACGCTCGCGTGGATCGGATCGTCATCTGTACCGCCGACAAGGACCTCGCCCAGTGCGTCCGCGGCGAGCGCGTCGTGCTGCTCGACCGGCGGCGTCGGATCACGTACGACGATGCCGGCGTGCGCGCCAAGTGGGGCGTCCCGCCTGCCTCGATCCCGGATCTGCTGGCACTCGTCGGCGACAGCTCGGACGGCTACCCGGGCATCGCCGGCTGGGGCGCGAAGACGGCGGCTGCGGTCCTGGCCCGGTATGGCTCGGTCGCGGCGATCCCGGCTCGGGCCAGCGAGTGGCAGGTGGACGTCCGGAGCGCGCCGGTGCTCGCCGCCCGGCTCGTGGCCCAGCACGACGAGGTCGAGCTCTACCTCGATCTTGCCCGCCTGCGGACGGACGCGGCCATCGGCCAGCGCGATCCCGATGAGCTCGAGTGGCGGGGCGCGCCACGGGCCAGATTCGAGGCCTTCTGCGACGAGTTCGGGCTCGCCGGGCTCCGCGACCGGCCGCACCGGTGGCAGGACGGCTGATCGGCCGGGCGGCGGCCCCTCCGGCCCCCAACGAGACCCGTCCCGAATGAACGGTTGCGCGTTGACGCGCGCCGTGCCCGGCCGGGTCTCGCGACCCCGGCCCGGTCTCAGCCGCAGGTGGCCTTGAGGGGCTGCACCGTGCTCCCGAGCTCCGTGATCTCGCGCGAGAACGAGATCGAGCCGCCGGCCGGGACGTCCGGACTCTGGAGGTAGATCGAGTTCGGGCCGATGCCCGTCTCGGACGCCGGGAAGATGCGGCAGGTCGTCGACCCGGATTTGCTGCCCCCGTTCTGGACGTTCAGCGTGACGACCAGGTTGGGCGGGTTCGAGACGACGCCGGTGACCTCGGCCGTGAATGGCCCGATCCCGGCGATCGCGAACCGGGCCAGGAGCGCCAGGGCGATCACGGCGACGACGATGCCCACGAAGACCGTGCCGTGGGCCTGGGACGTGGCGGGCTCCGGCAGCCCGAGCGGGTTGCAGCGCTCGCACATCGCCACGTCAAGCGGCACCGGCGTCCCGCAGCGAACGCAGCCGTGCGTCGGCTCGGTTGACTCGGCGGCGGTGTCGGACGGAACGGGGTCGGTCATCGGAACGGGCATCGGCCGGCCAATGGTGCCACGAGATCGGGCGGCCGTCGGAATCCTCGGCCGGCGGCGAGCGGCCCCGCTCAGAGACTGGCCGCGGCGGCCTCCAGTGCGACCTCGATCATCGTGTCCGTGGAGCGTTCCAGCGCATCGAGCGGCAGGTACGACTCCTCGGACGACGTGTCGGCGTTGAGGACGTCGCTCACCGTCAGGATCGTGGCCGCGCGCACGTCCGAGCCGGCCGCGAACGCCCGGGCCGCGAGGTAGTAGAGCGCCGACGTCTCCATCTCGAATGCCAGGATGCCGCGGGCAGCCCAGCGCGAGAAATAGTCGGCGTCCGGGTTGTAGAACACGTCGACGGTGCAGACCGGGCCGACGTGGTGGCGGACACCGCGCGATGTCGCGGCATCCACGAGCCCCCGGACGAGGCTGAAGTCGGCGGCCGGCGCATAGGGTTCGCCGTGGAGGTACGTCGCCGTCGCACCGTCGAACGGGGTTGCCGCCGAGGCGATCACGAGGTCGCCCGTGACGATCCCCCGGCCGATCCCGCCGCAGGTCCCGACCCGGATCAGCCGCCGCGCACCGAGGCGGAGCAGCTCCTCGACGACGATCGAGAGGCTGGGCGTGCCCATGCCCGTGGTCTGGACGCTGACCGGCCGGCCCTGGTAGGTGCCCGTGTAGCCGTACATCAGGCGGTGCTCGTTGACCCGCTTCGAACCCGCCAGGCCGCCGTCGAACCGTTCGGCGATCCGGGTGGCCCGGTTCGGATCGCCCGGCAGGAGCACGATCGGAGCGTAGTCTTCCGGCTCCGCCCGGAGATGAATCTGGGGCATGCTGCTCCCCTCATACGGAGAACCGATTCTAGGCTTGAATCGGACGCCATCGTCGGGAGCCCAGGGATCCGACCCGGCCAACGGGCAGGAGGCCGCCGTGACGCAACCGATCGCCGAGCTGACCCTGGCCGACTGGCGGCGGCGGGTCGCCGAGCTGTACGCGGAAGTGCGGCACCGTGCCGCGACCGACCCGGCGGCCGCCGTCGAGCACTGGCGAACTGTTCGTGAAGACCTGTTCCGGACGCACCCGGACTCGCCGGTGCTGCCGGCAGAGCGGGCGACGTTTCGGGCGCAGCACTTCCCGATCGATCCGGCCATGCGCTTCGAGGTCGCGGTCGAACCCGAGGCCGAGCCCGCGGCCGAGCCCCCAGCCGATCAAGTCGCCTCGCCGGCCGAGTCGGCCTCGCCAGCCGCTGGCTTCGGCAACCTCGGGCCCATCTCGTTCGCGTCGGTCGCCATGGACCTGCCGACGAGCGGCGGGGGCGCCATGGCGTTCCGGCGAATCGGCTGGGTCGACGTGGCGTTCGCGGCCGGGGCACGCCGCCTCGCCGTCTACTGGATGGAGGGCTACGCCGGCGGCCTCTTCCTGCCGTTTCGCGACGCCACCAACCGGACCGAAACGTACGGCGCCGGGCGGTATCTCCTCGATGCCGCGAAGAGCGCCGATCTCGGCGGCGATCCGTCGCGCGGGACGCTGATCCTCGACTTCAACTTCGCCTACCAGCCGTCCTGTGCGTTCGACCCCAGGTGGTCGTGTCCGCTCGCCCCGCGCGAGAACTGGCTGGACGTCCCGATTCGAGCCGGCGAACGAATCGCCTGAACGGCCAGGCCCGTCGACGCGGCCCGATAGGACGATCGGCTGCCCGTCCACCAGGACTGTCGGCGGCTCCAGTTGCGAGCCGATCGGAACAATGATTGCCGAACGTCGGTTCACCGGTCGGGCAGATCGGCTGCCCGCCCGAACCGCCCTGAACGGCGATCGCCGCCACTCGGGAGTCTCGTGCGCTTCATCAGTCGGAATCGACCGTCTGAAGAACGGCTTCTGTGGTCGCGCGACATCCGCTTCGTCCACAGGCTCTCAGGCCGGGTGCCCAACGGCCGGCAGCTGGAGCTCGAGTCCGGGACCTGTCTCATTGCGCCCGCCGACGAGCTGACCGACAGCCTGACCGCGGAGATCGCACTGATGTCGCACGGTGCCGAGTACGGGCTTGTCAATGTCGATTCCAGGCTGACCGTGAGCGATCGATACGTCCTCGCCCTTTCGGCGGCGGTGCAGCTCTCCGGACTCGCCGACCGGATCGGCATGGCCCAATCCACGCAGGCGATCCAGACCAAGACCCTCGACTATTTCTTCAGCCTGAAGAACAACCACCAGGTCTATTTCCAGCCGATCGTCGAGATCGACTCGGGTGAGCTCTACGAATACGAATGCCTGTTCCGGCCGGTCATGCCGATGCTGCCCCAGACGGTCACCGCGATCGTCCGCGCGGCCATCGACACGAATCGCTCGGTCGAGCTCGACGGCTTCATCGTCAAGCTCATCCTGGAACGCGCCAGCCAGTTCAAGTCGTCCGAGACGGGCCGCAATCCGCTCCACCTCGCCCTGAACTTCACGCCAGCGAGCCTGCTCGACCCCCATTTCGAGGCCGGCGCGTTCGCCGAGACGGTCCGCCAGTTCGGCCTGTCGCCGCGCCAGATCACCCTCGAGGTCACCGAGCAGCAGGCAGTCTCCGACGTCGTGCCGCTGAAGCGGACGGTCAAGGCCCTCCGGCGTCTCGGCTTCGGCTTCGCCGTCGACGACGCCGGCGCCGGCTACGCGAGCTTCACGCTCATCGCCGCCCTGCGGCCGTCGATCATCAAGATCGACCGCGAGATCGTCGACGGGATCAAGCTCGACGACGCCAGGCAGGCCCTCGTCGAAGCGTTCGTCTCGTTCAGCCGCCGGATCGGGGCGCGCCTCGTCGCGGAGGGCATCGAGACCCGTGGCGACCTCGCCACGCTTGCCGAGCTCGGCGTCGAACTCGGCCAGGGCTACCTGCTGGGACGGCCCGAGGCGGAGCCACTCGCGCCGAAGCGGGTCAACATCATCCGGCTCGCGGGCGGCCGGGACACGCTGGTCGGCCAGAGTTCGCCCGACGAGCACGATGCCGACGACGATGCCGAGCCCACACCCATCCGCCAGGTCGCCAACCACTGATCGGCTCCCCGTCGGGCCGTCAGGCCAGGCGGATCGCCCCAGTCGAATCGATCGTCACGGTCAGGGGCACCAGTGGCGTTCTCGTCGGCCCACCCAACACCCGTGCCTGGTGCGCCGGATCGAAGACGGCCCCGTGGCACGGACAGACGAGCAGCTCGGAACCCTGGTCGAACTCGACGGTGCAGCCGGCATGCGTGCAGATCGCGTCGTAGCAGACGACCTTGCCGTTGTTGAGGCGGACGACGACCGCCGGGTCCCCCGTCGTCGGGTCGAAGACCGCCAGTGAGTTGCCATTCGGCAGGTCCCTGAGCTGGCCGACCACCTGGCCGGCAGGCGTCGCGGGAGCGGGCGTGGCCGACGGTGCCGGGGCTGGGTTGCCTGTTCCGGCTGCGGTGGCGGACCCACCGGTCCCCGGCGGCGCAGTGGCGCCGGTCGCGACACTGCCCGGATCGGCCGATGCGCCGGTCGTGCCCGCGGCGCCGCTGTCGGCGAGCGTCCGGCGGCCGAACAGGCCCGAAGCGAGCCAGGTCATCCCGCCAAGGGCGACGGCGAGGATCCCGACGAGGCCGATCGCCGCGCCCGTCCCGATCAATCGGCGGCGGTCCGGATCGGCGTCCGGGCCGTGGCCGCGGGTCGCATGCGCCGACCACCAGGTGTCGATGGACCAGCCGACCGGGCCCGCAATGGCCAGGGTCAGCCAGCCGAGCGCATACGGCAGGTCGGCGCCGTAGTAGAAAGGGTGGGTGGCCCAGGAGGCCGTCAACCAGAACAGGATCGACAGGCCGAAACCCCCGATCGCGAACCAGCGCTGGGCCAGGCCGAGCAGCGTCCCGAGGCCGATCGCAATCTCGGCCAGGGCGATCAGCAGTCCGACCAGGATCGGCGCCGGCAGCGCGAAGACCTCGATGAGGGGCGCGAGGGGCGAGACGTGGGTATAGCTCGCGAGCTGCAGTCCAATGGAGCCGGGCCCGGTCGTCCGCAGGAATGTCGGGTCGATCAGCTTGTCGATGCCGGCGTACACGAACGTCGCACCCAGGAAGAGCCGGAGCGGCAGGATCGCCAGCGTCAGGCGGGCGGCGAGTCGCTGGCCGGAATCGGCCTGGGCGTTGGGCGCGCGGTTGCGGCGGCCGGCCGGGCCGCGTCCCCCCGATCCCCCGCCCGCACCCGGGTTCTGAGGTGAATGCTCATCGCTGGGCGATCGGCCGGCCGGAGCCGCGTCGCCGTCCCCTCCTCTGCGGCCGGTGCCCGACGCCGTGCGGCGCGAACCGGCCCGACGCGACGATTGCTGGCGGTGATCCATGCGCTCCCTGGCTCTGTCCGAATGGCCGACCCGATCGAGTCTGGCGGGGCCATCTTTGCCAGTCGTGAGAATTCGGCCGGTCCGCGGCGATCGCGGCGGCAGATCGTTGCCTCGCGTACCATCGGCTGGTGAGCAATCCGAGCCCGACGGACGTGCCCAGCGCTCCGCCGTCGACCGTGTCGATTCCCGCCGACGTGCGCGCGTTCCTCGCGGACACGCGCTATGCCGTCCTCGGCACGATCAACCCGGATGGCAGCGTCCACCAGACCGTGACCTGGTACCTCATCGAGGACGACGAAGTGGTCGTCAACGGCAAGGAGGGACGCCGCTGGACGAACAACCTCCGGCGGGATCCGCGGCTCAGCTTCGCGGTCGAGGCCGGGGCGGACTGGCTGCAGCTTCGCGGCCGGGTCCAGATCGTCGACGAGCCGGCCCAGGCGCTCGCCGACATCTCGGCGATGGCCCGCCGTTACGACGACGACGGGACGGCCGACGAGGACATCGCCACGTTCGAGAGCCAGCGGCGGGTCAGCTTCCGTCTGCGGCCGACCTCCGTTCATGCTGAGCTCGAGGGAGACTGACGAGATGGCCCAGGCGAAGATCGGCTATGCCGCGATGCTGGAGCAGTTCGGCCCCCAGGAGGTCGTCGGCTACAGCGCGCGCGCCGAGGCGGCCGGGTTCGACGGCGTCATGGCGGCCGACCATTTCCAGCCCTGGGTGCCCCAGCAGGGCCAGGCGGCATTCGTCTGGAACGTGCTGACGGCGATCGGCGAGCGTACCAAGGGGGATCTCGGGCCGGGTGTGACGTGCCCGTCGTTCCGGATGCACCCGGCGATCGTGGCCCAGGCCTCGGCGACGCTGGCAGCGATGTATCCCGGCCGTCACTGGCTGGGTCTCGGCTCGGGCGAAGCCCTCAACGAGCACATCCTCGGGACCTACTGGCCGGAGACGCCGGAGCGGATCGCCCGGATGTTCGAGGCCATCGAGATCATCCGCAAGCTGTTCGACAACCCGAACAAGGATGTCAAGCACGACGGCAAGTTCTTCAAGCTCGAGATCGACGCGCCTGTGGACGATGCCGGCGGAGCCGCCGCCCATCTTCATCGCCACCGCGGGCCCGGTCACGGCCAAGAAGACCGGCATGTACGCCAACGGCCTGATCACCGTCGGCGCGCCCGAAGAGAAGCTCGAGATGATCTTCGAGAAGTGCCGCGAGGGCTGTCGCGAAGCCGGCAACGACCCGACGAAGTTCCGGTTCATCCTGCAGCTCCACCTCTCCTGGGCGCCGACGGATGCGGAGGCGATGCAGAACGCCATGGTCGAATGGCCGAACGGCGGGATGAAGTTCCCCAAGCAGGACATCAAGTCGCCCCACGACCTCGCCCAGATGGCGAAACTCGTGCGGCCGGAGGATTTCAAGGGCCGGATGCTGATCAGCGCCGATCCCGAGGATCACCGCGCCTACATCCAGAAGTTCCTCGACATGGGCTTCGACCAGGTCTACCTCCACAACGTCGGACGCGACCAGGAGACGTTCATCGATCTCTTCGGCCGCGAGGTCCTGCCCAAGCTGACGGCCTGACGGGTCGTCGCGTCCCGCGAGCCGGCGAGGTCCGCCTGACCGGTTCGCACCCCTGGAGATCGGCTGATGAAGTTCGGGGCCCAACTCTGGTCGCAGGCCACGGCCTGGCCGGCTTTCCGCGACACGGTCGTCGCGGCCGAAGCGGCCGGCTGGGATTCGGCCTGGACGTGGGACCACCTGATGGCCATCCAGGGGCCGTGGCGGCAGCCGATCTTCGAGGGCTGGATGTCGCTCGCGGCCTGGGCGGCCGTGACGAAGCGGCTCCAGCTCGGCCTGATGGTGGGCGCGAACACGTTCCGCAATCCGGGCCTGACGGCCAAGCTCGCCACGACCCTCGACCACATCAGCGACGGCCGGGCGATCCTCGGGATCGGCGGCGCCTGGTTCGAACGCGAGCACGACGCCCACGGCATCGACTTCGGATCCGGTTTCGGCGAGCGCCTGGATCGCCTCGACGAGGCGGTTGGCCTGATCCGGCGTCTCCTCGACGGCGAGGAGATCGATCATGCGGGCCGCTTCTACACGTTCCGCGAAGCCAGCCAGCTGCCGCGCCCCATCCAGCCCCACCTGCCGATCATGATCGGCGGCTCGGGGCCGAGGAAGACCCTGCGGACGGTTGCCCGCTATGGCGACGGCTGGAACACCTCCGGCGACCTCGAGACCGTCGCCGAACGCTGCCGGATCCTCGACGAGCACTGCGCCGACGTCGGCCGCGATCCGGCGACCATCGAACGGACGATCAGCTTCCCGATGGTGCTGCGCGACGATCCCGGTGCGGCCGAGGCGGTGTTCAACACGCAGCTCGCCCACAACGGCCTGACCGAGATCACCGGCGTGCCGCTCGCGCTCGGCTCGCCCAAGGCCGTGGCCGACCTCATCCGGCCGTACCGCGACCTCGGCTTCGGCACGGTCATCGCGCGCCTGCCGCCGCCGTACGACGCGGAGACGATCGCCCGGATCGGCGAGGTTCGCGACCAGCTGGCACGCGCATGAAGGTGGTGGCGCTGGCCGGCGGTGTGGGCGGGGCCAAGCTGGCGGCCGGGCTGCAGGCGGTCATCGGGGCCGATCTCACGGTCATCGTCAACACGGGCGACGACCTGGAGCTCCACGGCCTGCTCGTCTGCCCGGACCACGACACGGTGCTCTACACGCTCGCCGGACTCGCCAACTCGCGAGCTTGGCTGGGGCCTGGCTGGCGAGACCTGGAATGCCGCGGCCCAGCTCGCCAAGTTCGGCGAGCCGACGTGGTTCCAGCTCGGCGACCGCGATCTCGCGACGCACATCGTGCGGACGGCCCGCGTTCGCGCCGGTGCCCGCCTGACGACCGTCTCCCTCGTGCTGCAGCGTTCGCTCGGCGTGGCGGCGACGATCCTGCCGATGGCCGATGAGCCGGTTCGGACGGAGGTCCACACGGACGACGGCTGGCTCGAGTTCCAGGAATGGTTCGTCCATCGCCACCAGGAGCCGGCCGTCGACGAGATCCGGCTGCGGGGTATCGAGGCCGCGACGGTGACCCCCGAAGTCCGGGCCGCGCTCGCTCACGCCGACCTGATCGTCATCTGCCCATCGAATCCGATCGTGTCCATCGGGCCGATCCTGGCCGTGCCGGGGCTGCGCGACGAGATCGCGGCCGCCAGGAGGCGCGGGGTTGCGGTGGCCGCCGTCTCCCCGATCGTCGCCGGCCACGCGCTGAAAGGGCCGGCGGACCGGATGCTCGCGTCGCTCGGCCACGAGTCGAGCGCGACGGGCGTCGCGCGGATCTACGCGGGCCTCATCGACTGGTTCGTCGTCGACGACGCGGACGCCGCGCTCGAACCGGAGATCGCGGCCCTCGGAATCGCGCCGGTCGTGACGGCCACGGTGATGACCGACGACGACTCGCGAGCGACCCTCGCCCGGCGGATCCTGGAACTCCGGGCACTCCCCGGCCGCGGCGGATCGACGGCCGGCGGCGCGGCCGCAGGCCCGGCCGCTGGCGCCGCCGCTCGCAACGCGGCCGGACGCCCGGCCTGATCGCGATGGCCGTGACCCCGATCGCCGAAGACCTGCTGCGCAGGATCGTGGCCGTGATCCCGATCCGCTCGATCGAGGGCTCGAAGTCACGCCTCGGTGGACCGCTCGACGCCGAGGAGCGTGAGGCGCTCGTCGGCGGACTCCTCTCGAGAACGATCCGGGCCTCGCTCGAGGCGCCGTCGATCGCCGCCGTCGTCGTGGTCAGTCCCGACCCGGCCGCGCTCCAGCTGGCCGCCGCGGAAGGCGCCGTGACGCTCAACCAGGCCAATACCGGCCTCAACGAAGCACTCCGCACCGCGGAGGTCTGGGCCGACGAGATGGCGGCGACGGCGCTCCTCGTGCTCCCGGCGGACCTGCCGAATGTCGGCCCGGCCGAGCTCGAAGGGTTCCTCGCGGGGATCCGCCGCGAGATCGACCGCGGGGCGCCTGGCGGACCCGGCGTGGTCGGCCTCGTCTCGGATCGTCACCGGGAAGGCACGAACCTGCTGCTGATGGCGCCACCGGGGCTGATCGAGTTCGCGTTCGGACCCGGCAGCCGCAGCGCCCACGAAGCGGCGGCCCAGCGCATCGGGGCGCGCTTCATCGAGCTCGAGGGCCCACTCTCGGTCGATCTCGACACCCCCGACGACCTGCTCCTCGTCGATGTCGAGCAGATCTCGCACGAGGGCCGGCCGCTGGTCGGCGATCGGCCGGCGCCGTCCCCGTCCGGACTCGAGATCCTGCCCCTCGACGGCATCCCCGAGGTGGTCGCCGGTGACGATCTGCCGGCACTGCTCGCCGCCGCGGTCGCGGCCACCCCCGGCGTCCTGCCGCTGCGCGAGAGCGACGTCCTCCTCGTGACCCAGAAGATCGTCTCGAAGGCGGAGGGGGCGGTCGTCGACCTGACCACCATCGAGCCGCGTCCCGAGGCCGTGGCCTTCGCCGCGCGCTGGGATCGCGACCCCCGCCAGGTCGAGGTCGTCCTGCGGGAAGCCCGCCGGATCATCCGGATGGCGAACGGCGTGATCATCGTCGAGACGAAGCACGGCTTCATCTGCGCCAACGGCGGCATCGACGCCTCCAACGTCGGCCCCGCCTCCGGCAGCATCGTGACCCTGCTGCCCGAGGATTCGGATGCCTCGGCCGGCCGGATCCGGGCCGCCGTGCGCGACCGCTTCGGCGTCGACGTCCCGGTGATCGTCTCGGACAGCTTCGGCCGGCCGTGGCGCTGGGGAATCGTGGACGTGGCGATCGGCGTCAGCGGCCTCATGCCCCTCGAGGACCTGCGCGGTCAGCCCGACGCAGACGGGCGGATCATGAAGTCGACGATCCGGGCCGTGGCCGACGAGATCGCGTCGGCCGCCGAACTCGTCCTGGGCAAGGCCGCCGGCCGGCCCTGCGGCCATCGTGCGGGGCGCCAATCCCCGGCGTGGCGAGGGCTCGATCCGGGACGTCCTGATGCCGCCCGAATTCGACCTGTTCCCGTGAGCGCCAGCCGCCCCGCGTGAAGATCGGCCTGCAGATCAGCTCGTTCTCGTGGCCCGGCGGCACGCCGGCCATCGGCCCGACGCTCGGGCGAATCGTGCGGACGGCCGACGAGGCCGGCTTCGATTCGATCTGGGTGATGGACCACTTCTTCCAGATCCGCGGCGCCGGCCCCACCGAGGACCCGATGCTCGAAGGCTGGACGACGCTCGGCTGGATCGCGGCGCAGACGCAGCGGGCGCGACTCGGCCTGCTCGTGGGCGGCGTGCACTACCGCCAACCCGCGCTCTGGATCAAGGCGGCGACGACGCTCGACGTGCTGTCCGGCGGCCGGGCCTGGCTCGGCATCGGCGCGGCCTGGAACCAGGAGGAATCGGTGGGGCTCGGCTTTCCGTTCCCGCCACTGTCCGAGCGATTCGAGATGCTCGAGGAGACCCTCCAGTACGCGCACGGGATGTGGCAGGGCGAGCGCGGCAGCGAGGCTGCCTTCCACGGCCGCCACGTCCACGCCGAACGGCTGCTGAACTCGCCGCAGGCCCTCAGCCGGCCCCACCCGCCGATCATGGTCGGCGGCGGCGGCGAACGGAAGACGCTTCGCCTCGTGGCGCAGTACGCGGACGCGTCCAACGTCTTCGGCGGCCCCGTCCAGATCGCGCACAAGTACGAGGTCCTGCGCGAGCACTGCGAGGCGATCGGCCGGCCGTACGACGAGATCGAACGCTCGACCCTCCAGAACGTGAACGTCATCAGCCCCTCCGGCGGCACCGAATCGCCGGCCCAGATCGTCGATCGGATGGGCGAACTCGCCGATTCGGGCGCCCAGCACGTGATCCTGAGCGTCCGGGGCCTCGATCGATCCGGGCCGACTCGAGATCCTCGGGGCGGACGTCCTGCCGGCGATGCGGGCGCTGTGACCGCTGGCTGCCGGATACCCCCGGGGAGTATTCTGATCGTGCTAGACTGACGGTTGTGACCAAGACGCGCGACACTGACACGATGACTGACCGACCCACGGCCGAGACGGCCACGCCACGCGCCGCCGGACGCCGCCGGCACCGGGGCCGACCAGGACGGTTCCAACCCGTTCGGCGGGTTCTCGATCGATTTCAGCAACGACGCCGGGGCCGTCCCGTTCGCGAACGCGGTCGGACCCATCGCCCTCGTCTCGGAACCCGTCACGGCCACAGGTGGCCCCCAGGAGGGCGGATCCGGCGGCGGCGGCACCGAGACCAAGCTCCTGATCGTCGGCTCCGGGCCGGCCGGCCTGACCGCGGCGATCTATGCCGCCCGCGCCAATCTCGAGCCCATTGTCCTCGCCGGCTCCGCGCCCGGCGGCCAGCTGATGATCACGAGCGACGTGGAGAACTACCCGGGCTTCCCGGACGGCATCCAGGGCCCCGAGTTGATGGCCATGTTCCGGTCCCAGGCCGAGCGGTTCGGCGCCCGGATCGTCGACGTGGACATCGACCGGGTCGATTTCTCGGGCCGGCCGTTCCGGCTCTGGGCGCGCGGCATCGAATACCAGGCCGAGGCCGTCATCGTCGCGACCGGTGCGTCGGCCCTGTGGCTCGGACTCGAGAGCGAGACGCGGCTGCGCGGCCGCGGCGTCAGTGCCTGCGCGACCTGCGACGGGTTCTTCTTCCGCGACAAGGAGATTGCCGTCGTCGGCGGCGGCGACACGGCTCTCGAGGAGGCGATCTTCCTGACCCGGTTTGCGACGAAGGTCCACCTGCTCCACCGCCGGGATGCCCTGCGCGGCAGCAAGATCATGCAGGACCGGGCACTCGCGAACCCGAAGATCGCCCTCCGCACCAACACGGCCGTCGAGGAAGTCCTCGGTGACGCCAAGGTCGAGGGCCTCCGGCTCCGCGACACCGCGTCAGGCGAGACCGAACACCTGCCGGTCGACGGCCTGTTCATCGCCATCGGCTACCGGCCGAACACCGACGTCTTCCGCGACTGGCTCGAGGTGGATCCGATGGGCTACCTCGTCGTTCGCGACGAGACCGGCAGCAGGATCGACGGCATCTTCATCGCGGGCGACGTCCACGACCACCGCTACCGCCAGGCCGTGACCGCGGCGGCAGACGGCTGCAAGGCCGCCATCGATGCCGAGCGCTGGCTCGAGGCGCAGGGCGTGACCGAGGTTCGAACCGCCACCGCCTGGTAGCGTCGGACGAGGACCGGCGCGAGGCAGCGCGGCGGGCGGGAGGAATTCGGGATGGGCTTCGGCCCCAGGGGACGATACGGAACGGGCGGGGGCGGCGAAGCCGTCGCTCGGGTGCCGCGCGAGCGCCGCGGCCGGACCCTCCGCCGCATCGCCGCCTTCTTCCGGCCGTACCGGATCCAGGTCGTCATCGTCCTCGTCGCGATCCTCGCGACGAGCCTGCTCGGCCTCATCAACCCGCTCCTGCTCGGCCTCCTGCTCGACCAGGTGATCATCGGCAAGGACTACTCGAAGCTCAACCTCTACGTCGGGCTGATGATCCTGCTGCCGATCGTGACGGGCCTGATCGGGGTCGGCCAGAGCTACCTCAACAACGTCATCGGCCAGAACGTCATGCAGGACCTGCGCGGCGCCCTGTACAGCCACCTCCAGGGCATGCCGCTGCGCTTCTTCACCGAGACGCGGACGGGCGAGATCCAGAGCCGGCTGGCGAATGACGTCGGGGGCGTCCAGGCCGTCGTCACCGACACCGCAAGCTCCATCACCAGCAATCTCGCCGTGGCGATCAGCACGATCCTCGCGATGTTCCTGCTCAGCTGGCAGCTGGCGCTGCTCTCGCTGTGCCTGACGCCGTTCTTCCTCTACCTCACCTACCGGGTCGGACGCGTGCGCCGCGAGGTCTCGACGGAGACCCAGAAATCGCTGGCCGAGCTCAGCGCCACGACCGAGGAGACGCTCAGCGTCTCGGGCATCCTCCTCTCCAAGACCTTCGGCCAGCAGGCGACCTCGGTCGCGAAGTTCCGGGCCATCAACCGCCGCCTCGCCGTCCTCCAGATCCGCCAGGCGATGGTCGGCCGCTGGTTCTTCATGATCATCGGCACGGTCTTCTCGATCATGCCGGCCTTCGTCTATTGGCTGGCCGGGACGATGGCTGCGAACGGCCTGCCTGGAGCGCCGTCGGCCGGCGTGATCGTGGCCTTCACGACGCTCCAGAGCCGCCTCTTCTTCCCGCTTGGCCAGCTGCTCAACGTCCAGGTCGAGATCCAGGGCTCACTCGCGCTGTTCGACCGGATCTTCGAATACCTCGAGATGGAACCCGACATCGTCGATGACCCGAACGCGGTCGAGCTCGATCCCCGGGCCGTCGAGGGACGGGTCCGGTTCCGCCACGCGTCGTTCCGCTACCCGAGCCGGCCGATCCTCGCAAGTGCCGCCGCCGCGGCCGATGCGGCAGCCGCCGCCAGGGCCGACGCCGCGGTCGCGCAGGCCGACGCGGAGGTCGATCTCGAGTTCGAGCTTGGCGCTGCGACCGAGCTCGTGGCGGAGGCGGGCCTCGAAGGCGACGGCGCCGGCGCGGAGGCCGGTGTCGGCGTCGGGCCTGCGGCCGTGGCCGGGGCATCCCCGGATGCGACGGCCATCGACGGCGAACCTGGGGTTGCGGCCGCCGAGGGAATCCTGCCGATCGACTCCGTCGAGCGCACGACATTCGCCCTCGAGGACCTCGATTTCGAGGTCCAGCCCGGCCAGCTCGTCGCCCTGGTCGGTCCGTCAGGCTCGGGCAAGACGACCACGACCTACCTGATCCCGCGCCTCTACGACGTCGATTCCGGCGCCGTCGAGATCGATGGCCACGACGTCCGGGCCATCTCGCTGGCCTCGCTCGGCGAGGCGATCGGCTTCGTGACCCAGGAGACGTACCTCTTCCACGCCTCGATCCGGGACAACCTGCGGTATGCGCGGCCCGAGGCGACGGACGAGGAGCTCGAGGCGGCAACGCGGGCCGCGGCCATCTACGATCGGATCATGGAATTGCCGGAGGGCCTCGACACGACGGTCGGCGAGCGCGGCTACAAGCTCTCGGGGGGCGAGAAGCAGCGGATCGCGATCGCGCGCGTGCTGCTCAAGGACCCGCGCATCCTGATCCTCGACGAGGCGACCTCGGCGTTGGACACGGTCAGCGAGCGGCTGATCCAGGCAGCGCTCGACGTGCTGATGAAGGGCCGGACGACGATCGCCATCGCCCACCGGCTGTCGACGATCCTTGCCGCGAACCAGATTCTCGTCTACCAGGCCGGCCGGATCGTCGAGCAGGGCACCCACCCGACGCTCCTGGCGGCCGGCGGACTCTACGCGCGGCTGTACCAGGAGCAGTTCCTGACGGCGGCCGAACTCAGCGCGGCGAGCGTGGACGCCGGGGTCATGGACGCCCGCCCAGGCGACGGCACGGCCGCGACCGGAACCGAACCCGGCCCCACGAGCGAGCTCGCGGCAGCCGGCGGATCGCGACATGTCTGAGAAGCGGATCCACGGTCGTCACGAGGGCGGCATGCGCTTCACGATCGAAACTGGCTCGGGCCACCGCCTGATGGTCGACGACGGGGTCGGCAACGCCGGGGCGCGCCCGACGGAGACGCTCATCGCGGCGCTCGTCGCCTGCACGGCGATGGATATTGCCTCACTGCTCGCCAAGAAGCGCCAGGCCGTCACGTCCTATACCGTCGACGCCCTGGCGGACCAGCGGGATGAGTATCCGCAGGTGTTCACGAGGATCGATCTCGTCCACGTCGTGGATGGGCCGGGCCTCTCGCTGGCGGCAGTCAAGCGCTGCATCGAGCTCTCCGCGACCAAATACTGCCCGATCAGTGCGATGATCAGCGCCGGCCCAACCGAGATCCACCATCGATACCGGGTCCGGGATTCCGCAACCTCCGCCCCCGAGTGGCTCGAGGGCGAGGTCCTCGTGACCGGTCCGAATCAGCCGGCGACCATCCAGCCCAAGTAGGAGTCCGGTCCGTTGCATGAGTATGCATGGGAGTGTATAGTCATACCACCATGGCGAGGATCCACCCAGGCTCCGGCGAGCGGCTCGAGGCGACCCCCGGTGAGGGGTCGAGTGCGCCTGTGAGCGCGCGCTTCGAACCGACCGCGGCGGCCCCGGCGGATCGCTCGCCTGGTCACTCCAGTGCGACCGGCCCCCGGACTCAGGCAGGATCGGCGTCGGGCGCCGGCGCGACGATCTCCGTCGCGGTCATCGGGGCCACGGGCTACGCCGGCGGCGAAGCCGTTCGAATCCTTGCGCGCCATCCCAACGTGCGACTGGTCGGGCTCGTCGGGCGCGACCGGGACCACGAACCGATCGGCTCCATCCGGCCCCATCTCGCCGGCACGGACCTGACGGTCAATTCGACGGTCCCCGAGTCGGATGCGATCTTCCTGGCGCTGCCCCACGGCGCCGCGGCGGCTATCGTCCCGGAGTTCGTGCGCGAAGGCCGGACGGTGATCGACCTCGGGCCGGATTTCCGGCTCCATGACGCGGCCGACTATCCTCGCTGGTACGGCTTCGAGCACCCCGCGCCGGCCCTGCTCCAGGGCTCGGTCTACGGCCTCGTGGAATGGCACCGGGCGGAGTTGCGGGCCCTTGCGGACCAGCCGGCCCGCATCGTCGGCGCGCCGGGCTGCTATCCGACGGCGACCGTGCTCGCCCTCGCCCCGCTCGCGCGGGCCGGCCTCATCGGCGACCTCGTGGTCGATGCCAAGAGCGGCGTCTCCGGCGCCGGGCGCGACGCGAAGGCGCACCTGATGTTCGGCGAAGTGAATGAGAGCGTCAGCGCCTACGGCCTGGGCGGCCATCGGCACATCCCGGAGATCGAGCAGGAGCTCGCCCAGGTGGCGGCAAGCGCGCCCGGCGGGCCCGTCTCCAATCCAGGCACAAGTGGCGTGGATTTCCTGCCGCACCTCATCCCGATGACCCGGGGCATCTTCTCGACCTCGCATGTCCGGCCGACGCGCTCGGTCAGCCAGGCCGACCTCGACGCCATCTATGCCGAGGCCTACGACGCCGAGCCGTTCGTCCGGGTCGTTTCGACCCCACCGGCGACGAAGGACGTCGCGGGCAGCAACGAGTGCCGGGTCTACGTCCGCCTCGACGAGCGCAGCGGCCGGATCATCGTCATCGGCGTCATCGACAACCTCGTCAAGGGGACGGCCGGCCAGGCCGTGCAGGCCTTCAATCTCGTCCATGGCCTCGACGAGCGGACGGGTCTCGAACAGCTGGCCCTGGCGCCCTAGGCGATGACGACCGAACCCGCCGCACGGCCGCGGCTCGACGCACTCGAATCCTCCCTGCCACCCGTCGATCGCCACCCGGCCGTGCCCGCGGGCTTCGTGGCCGGCTCGACGATCGCCGGCATCAAGGCGTCCGGCCGGCCGGATCTCGTCATCGTGGCGGCCACGGGTCGGCCGGCCGCGGCCGCCGCCGTGTTCACGGCCAACGCGTTTGCCGCGGCGCCGGTCCGCCTCAGCCAGGAACATCTCGCCGCCACGGAACCCGCCGGGGCCGGGCGGTTCGGCTGGGCCGATGCCGTCATCTCCACGAGTGGCTGCGCCAACGCGGCCACGGGTGCGGCGGGGGCCGCGGACCAGGCCGAGGTCGCGGCAGCGCTGGCAGCCGCGCTCGGGAGCCACGCGGATCGGATCCTGACCCTGTCCACCGGGCTCATCGGCACCCGTCTCCCGGTCGCCAAGGTGACGGCGGGGATCGGCGCGCTCGTCGGGAACGGCCTGGGCTCGGATCCGGGCAACCTCGAGGCCGCCGCGATCGGCCTGCGGACCACGGATTCGCGCACCAAGATGGCCGGCACCCGCGTCGATCTGCCCCGGCCGGACGGCAGCCCGGTGTCGGTCCAGGTCAGCGGCATCGCCAAGGGCGTCGGGATGATCCACCCGCGCATGGCGACGATGCTGGCCGTCGTCCTGACGGACGCAACGATCGCGCCGGACGTCCTGCACGGGCTGTTGCGGCCGGCCGCGGCCCGAACGTGGGACCAGCTGACGGTTGACGGCGACACGAGCACCAACGACACGGTCTTCGTGCTGGCCTCGGGCGCGGCCGGGACGGCGCCGGTGCTCGCGGGTTCTGCGGCCGCGGTGGCGCTGGGTGGCGCGATCGAGGCCGTGGCGCGTGACCTCGCGCGCCAGCAGGCAGCCGATGGCGAGGGCGCCTCGACGCTGCTGACCTGCCAGGTGAGCGGCGCCGTCGACGACGCCGAAGCCCGTGCCGTGGCCCGCGCGGTCGTCTCGAGCAGCCTGTTCAAGGCCGCCGTCCACGGCCGTGACCCCAACTGGGGCCGGATCGCCGGCGCCGCCGGCAATGCCCGGCTCGCCGAACCACCGATTCTCGAGGCCGCCGGCCTGCCGGCCGCGGAGGCTCGCGCCCGCGGCGGAACCCCTGCCACGATCGATCCCGACCGCGTCCGGATCGCGATCGCCGGCACGCTCGTCTTCGACGGCGCGAACGGCGGGCCGCAACCGTTCGAGAAGTCGGCCGTGCGCACGCTGATGGAGGCGCCGGAGACGATCGTCCGCATCGATCTCGGCCTCGGCAGCGGCACCGGCGAAGCCTTCGGCTGCGACCTCACCGAGGAATACGTCATCGAAAACTCGGAGTACTCGACGTGAACGCGCCGCTCGGACGGGCCCATGCCCGCGTTGGCGCCTGCGCTCCCTCGCTCACGCACGTTGGAGTGCGCTCGCTCACGTGCTCATCGCCGCCTTGGCCTGGACACGTCCGACCGGCGCTGGTGGTGCGTCATGAGTGAAATTGTTGTCGTGAAGCTCGGGGGCACCACCATCGCCGATCAGCGCCAGGTGCTCGAGGAGGTTGCCGCGTTCGCGCGCAAGCGACCGATCGTGCTCGTCCATGGCGGCGGCCGGCGGATCACGGACTGGCTCGAGCGGCTCGGCGTCCCGAGTCGATTCGAGGGCGGCCTCCGCGTCACGGATGCCGCCTCGCTCGAGGTGGCCGCCGCGGTCCTGCGGGGCGTCGTCAACAGCGAGCTCGTCGCGGGGCTGCGCGATCTCGGGGTCGACGCCGTCGGCCTCTCCGGCGTGGACGGCGGCCTGCTCATCGCCGAGCGCGTGCCGGATCTCGGGTTCGTGGCCCATGTCGTGGGCCTCCGGCGCGACCTGATCGACGCGATCCTCGTCGGCGGCCAGGTCCCGGTCGTGGCGCCCCTCGCGCGCGACGAGGACGGCATCGTCTGCAACGTCAACGCCGACGACGTGGCGGCCGGCATCGCGGCAGGGCTGGGTGCGCGGCAACTCGTGCTCATGACGGACGTCGACGGGGTCCGCGACCAGGACGGCCGCAAGCTCGACTCCCTCACGAGCGCCGAGGCCGAGGACCTGATCGCCCGTGGCGTGATCGCCGGCGGCATGGTGCCCAAGATCCGGGCCGCCCTGGCCGCGCTCGCCCTCGACGACTCGGAGGCGATCATCGCCGACTCGAGCGCCCCCAACGCCTTCGATCGGGCCCTCAACGATCCGACCTTCGGCACGCGGCTGACGGCGCAGGGTCCGGCGCGGGTCGGCGCATGAACGCGGCCCTCCGCGCCACGACCGGCCTCGGCAGCGCCCAGGCGCTGGGCAAGTCGCAGCGCCAGCGGCTCATCGGCGAGCTGGTCGCCCGGCAGTCGATCGGCAGCCAGGACGAGCTCGTCGAACAGCTCCGCGAGCGGGGCTACCCCGTGACCCAGGCGACGATCAGCCGGGACATCGCCGAGCTCGGCCTCGTCAAGATCGCCCGGGCCGACCGCCACGTCTACGTTTCGCCCGCCGACTTCGCGACGCCGCCGCCGAGCGACGAGCACCTCCGCCGGATCGTCGGCGACATCCCCGTGCGCGTCGGCCGCAGCGGCCTCATCCTGCTCCTGACCGGCTCGCCCGGCACGGCCAGCGTCCTCGGCCAGGCCATCGACGAATCGACGATGGACGAGCAGGAGGGCACCCTGGCGGGCGACAACACGCTCCTCGTGCTGTTCCGCGACGAGGTCCGCCTCACTCGCTGGCTGGCCCGCTTCCGGGCCATCCAGGGCCGGCTGCCCGAGCCTGCCGAACCCGATTTCGTCACCCTGTCCGGCCCGTCCGACGGACCGGCCCGTTTCACGGAGGCTCCTCGATGAACAAGGTCGTCCTCGCCTATTCGGGCGGGCTCGATACCTCGGTCGCCGTCGCCTGGCTGCGGGAGCAGTTCGGCGTCGAGGTCATCACGCTCACGGTCGATGTCGGCGGCGGGTCGCTGCGCGAAGGCGTCGAGCGCCGTGCCATCAGCGCCGGCGCGTCGCGCGCCTACGTCGTCGATGCGCGGGAGCGCTTCGTCACGGATTTCGTCTGGCCCCACCTCCAGGCCGGCGCCCTGTACCAGGGCACCTATCCGCTGGCCACGGCGCTGGCCCGCCCGCTGATCGCCCAGCTCCTCGTCGAAGTCGCCAAGCGCGAAGGCGCGGACGCCGTCGCCCACGGCTGCACGGGCAAGGGCAACGACCAGGTCCGCTTCGACGTCGCCGTCCACGCCCTCGACCCGGGCCTCGAAGTCGTCGCTCCGATGCGCGTCGGCATGGGCCTTTCGCGCGACGAGGAGATCGACTACGCGATCGAGCGCAACATCGAGATCCCGATCACCAAGAAGGCGTCGTATTCGATCGACGTCAACCTCTGGGGTCGCTCGATCGAGACCGGCGTCCTGGAGGATCCCTGGGTCACACCGCCCGACGACGTCTACGAGTGGACCGTCGATGCGGGCAAGGCGCCTGATCCCGTCGAGATTGTGATCGGCTTCGAGGGCGGCATCCCGGTCTCCCTCGATGGGGAGCATCTCGATCCCGTGACCCTCGTCGATCGGCTCTCGAAGCTGGCGGGCGCGCACGGCGTCGGTCGCGTCGACCACGTCGAGGACCGGCTCGTCGGCATCAAGAGCCGCGAGATCTACGAATCGCCGGCGGCCATCACGCTGCACCGGGCCCACCGCGGCCTGGAAGGCCTGACGCTTTCGAAGGACACGCTCCGCTTCAACCGTGGCGTCGCCGACGAGCTGGCCCAGCTGACCTACGACGGCCTCTGGTTCAGCGCCCTGCATCGCGACCTGCGCGGCTACGTTTCGAGCTCGCAGCGCGTCGTCTCGGGCGAGGTCCGCGTGCGACTCGACCACGGCACTGCCGTCGTCGCCGGCCGCCGCAGCCCGCTTTCGCTCTACGACAAGAACCTCGCCACGTACGACAAGGGCGACGCGTTCGATCACAAGGCGGCCGTCGGCTTCATCGAGATCTTCGGCCTGCCGCTCCGCACCGAGGCCGCCCGCCACGGCGCCGTCGGCAAGCGCCACGGCGCGGCATGGACCTGGACCGATCCGCTGCTCGACGGGCTGCCGACGACCGTCAGCGACCGCGCACCCGCCGAAGCCCATCGCTGACGCATGGCGGGCACCTCGGCACGAGCCGGGCGACCGGCGGCGACGAAGGGGCGGCCCGACCCGCAACGACGCCTGCGCGAGCTCGAATTCCTCCACGAGTTCGCGCAGCAGGCGGCCCAGGCGCGTGACCTCGACGAGCTCATGCGCACGATCATCGAGCGGACGACGACCGCGCTCCGTGTCGACGTCTGCTCGCTGTACCTCATGGACCGCGACGGCGAGCGCCTGACGCTCGCGGCGACCAACGGCCTCGACCCGCACCACGTCGGCAAGGTCAGCCTCGCGTTCGGCGAGGGCGTGACCGGCTCCGCGGCGAAGAAGCGCGGGCCAATCCAGGTCCCGGACGTGACCCTGGATCCGCGCTTCAAGTGGGTCCGCGGCTACGACCTGCAGGGCATCACCTCCATGCTGTCGGTGCCGCTGACCTGGAACGAGACGGTCGTCGGCGTCATCAACGCCCAGACGCGCGCCAGCCGGCTGTTCACGCCCGAGGAAATCGAATTCCTCGTCACGATCGCGGCGCTCCTCGGCGGCATCGTCGAGAAGGGCCGTCTCCAGGCCGAACGGGAACGCCAGCTGGAGGCGTTGACCGCACTCGACGTCGCCCGGGCCGAGCTCCTGAGCCTCGTCACCCACGAGCTGCGAACGCCGCTGGCGGTCGTCCGGGCCTACCTCGATCTGCTTGGCGACGCGGCCCAGGGGATCGGCGATCCGCCGCCGCGCGCCTCGGCCGAGGAGTGGCGGGACGCGGCCGTCGAGCAGGTCACGCGGCTCGACGGCCTCGTCGATTCGATCCTCGTCGCCGTTCGGCAGGACGGGATGGGCCTCCTCGAGCGCGAACCGTTCGACATCTCCGCCGCGACCGGCGACACCCTGCTGGAGCTGGCCCCGCTGTTCCGCGCCCACCCACTTCAGTTCGTGCGACGCGCCGATGGCCTGCTGGGCATCGGTGACGCGTCGCGGTTCCGCCAGGTGCTCGAGCACCTCCTCGAGAACGAGTCGAAGTACACGCCGCTCGGCGGCGGTGTCAGCGTCGGGGTCTGGCCGGAGGGCGGCGACGTCCGGGTCTGGGTGACCGACGAGGGGCCCGGCATCCCGCGCGAGCAGTGGGAGCGGGTCTTCGAGGCGTTCGTGCGCGTGGACAGTCCGCGATCGCGTGGCTCGGGCATCGGGCTGTTCGCGGCCCGGCGACTGATGGAAGCGATGGGCGGCACGGTCTGGATCGAGCCGAACGGGTACGGCGGGAGCCGGTTCGTCCTGGCGCTGCCGAGGGCCGGCTGATGACGATGGCCCAGGATGGCCGGCCGCTGCGAGTCCTCGTCGTGGACGACGAACCGGCGATGGTCGGCGCAGTGTCGGCCCTGGTCGGCAGCGCGGGTCACCAGGTCGTCACGGCCTACGACGGCGCCACGGCGCTGCGCCGGCTGGGCGAGGAGGCGCCCGACCTGATGCTGCTCGACCTGGCCATGCCGGGCATCGACGGCGTCGAGGTCGTCCGGATCGCCCGCCGGACCAGCGACGTCCCGATCATCATCCTGACCGGCGAGACGGACGAACTGGCGAAGGTCGGGGCACTCGATGCTGGCGCGGACGACTACGTCACGAAGCCGTTCGGCCGCCACGAACTGCTGGCCCGGATCCGGGCGGTGCTGCGGCGCCGCGAGACGACGCCCGCGCGGCAGGTGGCGGCCACGCACCAGATCGGGACGCTGACGATCGATACGGGCCGGTTTCTCGCCACGGTCGGCGGGCGGCCGGTGCCCCTGACCCCGATCGAATTCGCGCTGCTGGACGCGCTGGTCGAGGCCGACGGACGGGTCGTGCCGCACGCCGGACTGCTCGCGGCGGGCTGGCCCGGCGAGCCCGACCCGGATCCGCAATGGCTCAAGCCGCACCTGGCGCGCCTGCGCTCGAAGCTCGAGGCTGCGGGCGGCCCGGTACCGGCGTCCGTCAGGGCCGTCGGCTACCGGATCGACGTCCCGGGCTAGTCGCCCGGCGGCCGCCCGCCGGTTTCGAGCCGCTGCCGGATTGCGGCCAGCGCCTCGTGGAAGGGGCGCTCCACGTAGGCCTGGTGGTCCGCCTCGCCGTGGTGATGCGTCACCGACCCGGCCGGGTACTGCGGGCCCATCTCGCGGACGTACTGCAGGCCGCCGTTGACGAGCGCCAGGAGGTCGTTGGCCGTGGCCGGGTCGAACTGCCACCATGGGCCGCCGACGGCGACGTAGACCGGTGACGTATGGGCGAAGATGCCGCGGCTCCACTCGTCGTGGTGGCGAAGCGGCTGCCAATAGCCGGGACCGCCAGCCCGAACGGCGAACCACGAGTTCGCCTCGACCTTGACGGTCTCCCGGAGTTCGAGGCGGCGCGCGCCGCCCGCTCCCGCCGAAGTCGTCGCCACGACCTGCCCGTTCTGGACCAGTTCGAGGACGTGAATCGGGAAGAGCGACTCGGCAGAGGCGCGAATCTCGAGCGAGCCGCCCCCGGCCGGCAGTTCGACGGTATCCCCGATCTCGGCGCCGTTGACGCTCAACTCGAGCATCGGCCCGCTCGTCTGGAACGTGCGCCCAAGGCGCAGGTTCCGGCACCACGCGTCGTAGCTGAAGTCCTCGTCAGCGGGGACGCGGACATACGTTCGGACGAGGCCCACCGGCGTCTCGCTCGACATCTTGTCCGTGCCGCCGGCCAGCGGCACGCGGTACCCGGCGTTCAGGTAGCGGTACCAGGTCAGGTGCTCGTAGAGCCCGAACCGGATCATCTCGATGGCGTCCGCCCGGCCGGTCGAGATGAGGACGGCCGGCTCGCCGTTGGGTGACGGGAAGTGCGGGATGACGACGGTGCCGCCCTGCTCGTGGCAGCGATCGGCCCAGTGCGCGAGCACGGTTTCGAGCGTCCCACCCCGTTCGCCCTCGCCCAGGCCGTCGGATGACCACGGCATGACCGGGCGTTTGAGGCCCAGCAGCGAGAGGTGCCCCATGACGTGCTCGCGGTTCTCCTGGGACGTGTAGACGATCGTCCGGCGGTCGGTCGAGACCTGCGGCTCGCCGGTGAAGTCCTCCGTGTTCGTGAAGAGGCTCCCCCACTCCGCCTGGAGCAGGTTCACGACGTTGAGGCCCTCGCCGCGCGCCTCGAAGAGCCCGCCCTGGGGCGACAGGAAATGCACGTGGGTGTCGCCGCTGTACCAGCCGCGGCGGTTCATGTCGGTCCAGCGGCGCAGGCGGAGCTCGAGCCGCTCCTGGCCGGGCGCGATGGTCACGGTCGTGCGCAGCGGTTCGTACTCGAAGCCCTGGGCGACGTCGACGATGACGTCGCCGCGTGGCAGCCAGCCTTCGCAGGTGCCGTCGATGTACGCGTACGAGATCTGGCCCAGCCGGACGTCGCCGCCAATATCGTTGTGCCAGCTGCTGATCCCCGAATTCAGGTGGGCGTGGTGACCGTGGGGCGCGTACGCGATGCCTACAGGCGATCGGAAGTGGATCCGGCAAGGGATCGGTTGGCCGGTCTTGTCGTCGACGACGGTCGTGTGGACCCAGTTGCGGCCCCGATCGACGAGCTCGATCCCGAGGCGGGGCGACACGGCGACCGGCTGCCCGGCCTGGAGGTCGGCCCAGGCGACGCGGCTCACTTCTTCGTCACCGAGGTTGACGGCGATCGTCGCCGAGGCCGTGGCCGCGATCCCGACATGGGCCCGGCCGGCGGCGGTGGCGCGCGCCTCGCCCCAGCCCCGCATCGGATCGGCGAGGAACGCGGCCGCCGGCGCCGCCGGCAGCGGTTGCGGGTATGAGGCCAGGCCACGATCGACCGTCACGGCCAAGTCGGCGGTGCTCGCCGCATCCTCGGCTCGGGGCAGCGTCAGGACGACGTCACGAATGCCGGCATGACGGAACGGCTCCTCGTCGAGCAGGCCGAGCGTGATCCCCGCCAGCACGAATCGGGGCCCGGCGGGCACGATCTCGATGGTCGCGATGACGAGTTCAGGGTGTGGGTTGCGCCATGGGTAGAGATACCAGCTGACGTCGCGATCGAAGGCCGTCTCGGTCTGGCGCAGCCCCGCGTCCTCCCAGCGGCCCGACCAGCGCGGCGGCAGGGTGTAGTCCTGGTCGGCCACGGCGAGGAACGGCTGCTGCGTCCAGCGCTCGTCAGGGATGCCGATCTCGTAGCGCTCGCGAATGGGCACTCGCACGCTCGTCCCGTCCGCATAGCCGATGACGTAGTCCGCGACCAGCCCTCCGATGGGGCCGCCGCGGTAGACGTCCGAATCAAGCAGTCGATGGGCAAAGAGCACCCGGTGGACCGCCCGGCCGACCTGAATCGTCAGCCCCGCAGCCGCGGCCGCGCCGTCACTCGCCGCTCCATCCAGCAGCACGAGGCAGTTGCCGGAGCCCGTCGGATCGCCGACCTGGAACGGGATCCCCCGGAAGAGCTGCTCCCCGACCGCGGCATGCGATGAGACGGTCACGGACGCGCCGGTGCCCGCCCCCGTCGTCGTGAGCAGCACCTCGGCCCCGGCGTTCGCGTGGCCGCTCAGGTCGAGGGCCAGGTACCCGTTCTGCTCCATCGGTTTCCTCATCCCCTCAGACCCCGGTTCGGCTCGCCCGGACGCGTTCGATTGTCGATGAACGGCCCGCGCCGGCGCCAGTGGAACAATCCTATGCAGGGTGCATAGATTGGTTCCTGTGCGAGAACTATCCACTTGCACGCCCGGTTCATGCACGGCATACTGCCGCGGATGACTCCTCTGGCTTCGGATTCCCTGAAGCCCAAGCGCCCGCGGCCCTGCCTGGAGGCAGTGGCCTAGGCGCTCCGCACGGTTCGCAACGTCGACCGGCGGGGCTGCCAGGCCGGAGCCCGGGGGCCGCAGGACCACGTGGGACCTGCGGCCTTTGTGTTACCCGAACCGTCACGTTCCGTCAGCACCATTGAAGATCGAAACCTGGAGGCACCGTCAGTGCGAGCGTTGATCCTCGGCCGGGGGAACATGGGGCGCGGCATCCGCGATGCCCTGTCCGCCCGCGGGGACGAGGTCGTCGCCGTCCTCGGTCGGCCCACCGAGCCGCGCCCCGAGCCGGCATCGCTCGCGCCGATCGACGTCGCCTTCGAGTTCAGCCATGCCGTGTCCGTCGTCGAGAACGTGCGCTATGCGCTCGCCACCGGCTGTCGGGCGATCGTGCTCGGCACAACGGCCTGGCACGACGACCGCGCGACCGTGGCGCGCCTCGTCACGGACGCCGGCGCGACTCTCGTGGAGGCACCGACCTACAGCCTCGGCGCCATCCTGTTCGGCGAGCTCGCGGAATCCGCGGCGCGCCTCTTCGGCCGTTTCGAGACCTACGACCCCTACGTGCTCGAATGGCACCGCCGCGCCAAGGCGGACCGGCCATCCGGGACGGCCGCTGCGATCGCCGATCGCATGCTGCCGCATCTCCGCACAAAGACCCATGCCCGGCTGGCGGAGGGATCGACGGCTCCAGAGCCCGACACTCTGGAGATCGTCTCCCTCCGCGCCGGCGCCTCGCCGGGCATGCACACGGTCGGTTTCGATGCCGCCGGGGAATCGATCGAACTGAAGATCACGGCCCGCGATCGATCGGCGTATTTCGCGGGCGCCCTGCTGGCCGCCGACTGGCTCGTTCGCGAAGTCTCAAGCCGTCCCATCGGCCTCTACCCGTTCGACGCCGTTGTCCGGACGCTGATCGACGATTCACCTGGCGCCCCGACGACCGGCGCCACCAACCGCAGCACGTCCCTCAAGGAGGAATCCCATGTCCTGGCCCGCTGATCGACTGCTGCGTGGCGCCTTCACGGCCCTCGTCACCCCGTTCACCGCGGACGGCGCCATCGACGAGCGCGCCTTCAAGGACTTCGTCGACTGGCAGCTGATGGCCGGCATCGACGGGATCGTGCCGTGCGGCACGACCGGCGAGTCGCCGACGCTCTCCTCGGCCGAGAAGGACGCCCTGATCGACTGGGCCGTCGAAGCGGCGCGAACCCACGAATCCGGGCGGCGCGTGGCCGTCATTGCCGGGACCGGCACCAATGACACAGCGGCGTCGATCGCCGCGACTCGACGGGCGGCGGCGCTCGGTGCCGACGCCGCGCTCGTCGTGACTCCCTACTACAACCGCCCCGATCAGCGGATGATCGAGGCCCACTATCGGGCGATCGCCGACGAGGGCGATCTGCCGGTGGTCGTGTACAACGTCCCCGGCCGGACGGGCGCCAACGTCGAGGCGGCAACGCTGCTCCGCCTGGCCGAGCATCCGCGTATCGTCGCGGTCAAGGAAGCCAGCGGCAATCTCGATCAGATCCAGACGATCATCCGCAATCGGCCGGCCGGGTTCGCCGTGCTCGCGGGCGACGATTCGTGGACGCTGACGATCCTCGCCCACGGCGGTGATGGCGTCATCTCCGTGGCCTCGAACGAGATTCCGGGG
This sequence comes from uncultured Chloroflexia bacterium, assembly GCA_963716375.1. Lineage (GTDB taxonomy): Bacteria > Chloroflexota > Limnocylindria > Limnocylindrales > CSP1-4 > VGPE01. The sequence goes on from OY970306.1 coordinate 2,290,562, forward strand.
CCGATGACGGCGCTCTGCGCCGCTGCGCGAGCGGGCGACTGGACCGAGGCGCGTCGCCTGCACGAGCACTACCTGCCGCTCATGCGGATCAACTTCGTGACCGTCAACCCCGTGCCGGTGAAGTCGGCGCTGGCGGCGATGGGCCTGATGGGCGATCACGTCCGCCAGCCACTGCTGCCGCTCATCGAACCCGGGCGGACCCAGCTCCTCGACGTGCTGCGGGAGGCGGGTCTCGTCGCGCCGGTGGCCGGGGTCGCGCGATGACCTCGGCCGAGGCGAGCGAAGCGCCGTCGGCCGGTCGTTCGGAGGTACATGAGGAGGCAGCCCGGCTCGAGGCCGCGGTGGCGCGCCTGCTGGACTCCGCCGCGATAGCGGCGGCCGCGACGACCCGTGGTGTCCACAGCTCCAATGCGGCCCCTGGCACCCACGCGGCCCCTGGCACCTACCCCGCGCCCGACTACGCGGCGTTCGCTCCGGGCTTCCTCGACGCGCTGGAGCGCGGCGTCATCCGGGCGGCCGAGCCCGACGCCGCGTCGATCGGCGGCTGGCGGGTCAACACGTGGGTCAAGCAGGGCATCCTGCTCTGCTTCCGAGCGCCCGGCTACCGCGACTGGCGGGACTCGATCCTGGCCGCCCGCGATCGGTCGGCGTTCGGGCTGCTGGACGTCCTCGATTCGCCGGGCGCCCGCGCCGCCCTCGCCGACGGCGCTCCATGGCGCGTCGTCCCGGGCGGCTCGACGGTTCGTTCCGGCGTGTTCCTCGAGCCTGGCGTGACGATCATGCCGCCGGCCTACGTCAACGTCGGCGCCCACGTCGGCCGCGGCACGATGGTCGATTCGCACGCGCTTGTCGGCTCCTGCGCGCAGGTTGGCCGGCGCGTCCACCTCTCGGCCGCGGCCCAGGTCGGCGGCGTGCTCGAGCCGGTCGGAGCCCGGCCGGTCATCGTCGAGGACGGGGCCTTCGTGGGCGGCGGTTGCGGTCTGTACGACGGTGTGATGATCGGCCGCGACGCCGTGCTGGCGGCCGGGGTGATCCTGACGGGGACCAGTCGCCTCATCGATCTCGTCGGCGAGACCGAGCACATCGGCACGGTCGAGGCGCCGCTCGTGGTGCCGGCCGGATCGGTCGTCGTGCCCGGCACCCGACCGGCGGGTGGCGACTACGCCACCCGGCACGGCATCGGCCTGGCGACGGCGATCATCGTCAAGCGTCGCGATCCCTCGACGGATGCGCGAGTCGCCCTGGAGGATGCGCTTCGATGACCCGGGCGCCCTCGCGGCCGGCAGCGTCGGCCGGCTCACCGTCCGCACCCGCCCCATCGATCGCCGTCGGTCCGGATCTCGCCGGCCTCGACCCGGAGGATCTTGCGCGCCGGTTCGGGACGCCGTTCTTCGTCTACGACTTCGACGTCCTCGAAGCCCGCGTCGCCGCCCTTCGGGCCGCGCTGCCCCCGAGCTTCGATCTCGCCTACGCCGTCAAGGCGAATCCGGCCCTGGCCGTCGTGCATCACCTGGGCCGCCTGGGGGTCGGCGCCGATATCGCGTCGGCCGGCGAACTCGAACTCGTCGAGCGGGCCGGCATCACGCCGGATCGCGTCATCTTTACGGGCCCCGGCAAGAGCGACGAGGAACTGCGTGGCGCAGTCGCGGCCGGGGTGCGCGCGATCACGGTGGAATCGCCCGGCGAACTGCGGCGGCTCGAAGCCATCGCCGCGGACGTCGGACACCGCGTTCCCATCCTCCTGCGGCTGGCCGTCGGCGAGCGGAATCGGCTCGAGACCGTCCGGATCATCGGCGACGGCGGCCTCGGCAAGTTCGGCATGGGCCTCGACGATCTGGAGGCGAGCGCCCGCCACGCGGCTGCCTCCGCGCATCTCGAACTGCTCGGGATCCACGCCTTCGGGGCGTCGAACGTCCGCGATGCGACCGCCCTCGTCGATCATGTCGGCGCAACGGTCGCCATCGGGGCGCGGATCGCGGCCGAGATCCGGGTGTCGCTGCAACTCGTCGACGGCGGCGGCGGCCTCGGGATCTCCTACGAGGAAGGCGGGCCGGCGCTCGATCTTGACCTGCTCGGTCGGGGTCTCGGCGAGCTGGCGCGGACCTGGGCCGCCGATCCAGCACTTGCCGGCCTGCGCGTGCTGCTCGAACCCGGCCGATTCCTGGCGGGGCCGACGGGCGCCTACGTGACCCGGATCGTCGATCGGAAAGAGCTGGACGGACGACAGGTCGCGATCGTGGACGGCGGAATCCACCATCTGCTGCGGCCGGCGCTCGTCCGCCAGGCTCATCGGCTGCGGCTCCTCGGGACGCGGGACGGCACGACCGCCCCGCCGACTGACTCAGCGACCACGGCCGACGCCGCCGCCCCAACCACGGCGAATGCCGGTGCGATGGCCGTCGCCGGCCCGCTGTGTACCGGCCTTGACATCCTGAGCCCCGATGCGGTCCTGCCCGGCGCCCGAGTCGGCGACCTCGTGGCGGTTCTGGATGCCGGCGCCTACGGCTTCACGGAATCGATGCCACTGTTCCTGTCGCGGACCATGCCGGCCGAGGTGGCGATCCGTGGCGGCCGGGCCGAGTTGATCCGGCCCCGCATCGAGCCCAGCGAGTTTCTCGACCGTCAGCTGCTGCCCGGCTGGTAGCCACCAGATCGTCGTCGTGAGCTCGATTCTCGTCGCCTGCCCGGACTGCCATGCCCTGTTCCCCGATTCGGACGGGCCGACGCACCCTTACCTCGGCGGTTCGCCCGGCTGTTGGGCGGCGTTCAACGACCTCGGCATGCGCGAACTTGCCCTGGGTATCGCCGGCCCGGACCGGCTCTCGGTCCACGCGTATACGGTCCAGCACCCGGGCACCGAGGGCCGCCGCGAGGCCCAGTCGGTCGACGTGCATCTCCTGGTCCTCTGCGCCGTCCTCGAGCACGGCGTCAGCACGGCCCGGGCCGTCGGCGCGATGCAGGGCTGGCTGGCCGGGAACGCTGCATACCCCTGGTTGACGCCGCCGACCGATCCCGGCGCGCGGACGATCCAATCGATCCCGCTCGATGTCGATCCGGCCGACCACGCGATGGCGGTTCACGCCTGGGCCCAGGCGGTCTGGCACGCCTGGTCGGCGCATCACCACACGATCCGGCAATGGCTCGCCGCGGGAGGCGCCCACTGAGTGCCGCGCCGAATTCCCGCCCGTGGCCGCGAGCGCCAGCGTTGTGCCGGACTCCCGCCCGCGGGCGCTGTCGCGACCGTGCTGCCGGATTCCCACCCAACGGGCGGTTCGTAACCATGGCTGCTCGCTCGCCGGTGGCTCTCGGTCCGGCAATCGGGGGTTGGGTGGCCGAGTTGTCACCGACGGGAACCTGAAGGAAAGCGCAGAGACCCTGCCCATCGGGCCCTGCTCGCGACGCCCCGTGGCAATCGGCCTCACAATCGGGACTCTCAGCCGAATCTCACCACCGGAGCCCAGCATGGGCGCGGCCAGGTGTTCCCCCAGCGGAGTCGTCATGCGGTCCAAGCCACTCAATCGAAGCAACGCGGCACGGGCGCGGCGCGATCCCGCACTCACCCCGCCACCGTCAGGCCGCCGTCCCAATCGGACCAACCAGATCGTGACGGCCCTCGTATTGCTGGCCTTCGGTGCCGTGGTGGCACTCAGCGTGGACCGGCTGGTGCCGGCCGGGAACGGCGCCAAGGCGAGTGCTTCGCCGGCCGCCTCTGATGTTGCGTCGCTCGATCCCAACGCCAGCGAGCTGACGGACTCCAGCATTCCGCCGACCGCCGGTCCGAGCGAGGCTCCGACGCCATCGCCGACTCCCGCCTCCGCGGTGCTCGAGAGCCTGCTGCCGACGGTCGTCAATGGCACGGAACTCACGATCACCAGCGCCAAAGGCACGTCGGCGCTCGGCAACGGCCCGACGACGCGCGCGCTGGCCGCCGCGATCACCGGCGCCGGCAAGAGCCCGAATGATCTCGAGCTCGGCTACGCCTACGACGCTGCCGGCGAGAACAGCATGACGATCCTCGCCTTCCGGCTGCCGGGCGTCGATCCCGCGAAGCTCCAGACGATCGTGCTCGATTCGCTGCTCGTCGCGAATACGCCCGGTGTCAAGACCTCGACCCTGACGCTCTCGGGGACCCCGGTGACCAAGGTCGACTATGGCGACGAAGCCGCCTTCGAATACGTCTTCATTCGGGGAGACAGCGTCTTCGTCATCGAGACGACCGACGAAGCCATGGCCGCTGCCGCGATCGCGGCGATGCCGGCCGCTGCCGCACAGCCCTCGCCGGGCGCGTCGGCCGCAGCTTCCCCGGCAGCCTCCGCGCCCGCTTCGGCGCCAGCCTCTCCGCAGGCCACGCCGGCCCCGTCCGCATCACCGTCGCCGTAGGGCGCCATGCGCGCCTGAGTTCGGCTCAGGCACCTCGTCGCAGGATCCGGCCCGACCGGGCGCCGGTGTGCACGCCCGCCCGGACGACGGTCTCGCCGTTGACGATGACGGCGTCGATCCCGATGGGAAACCGATGGGGCGACTCGAAGGTCGCCTGGTCGACGATCGTCAACGGATCGAAGACGACGACGTCGGCCGCCAAACCCTCGGCGAGGACGCCACGATCCCGCAGCCCGAGTCGGCGCGCCGGGAAGCCCGTCATCTTCCAGATCGCGGTCTCGAGGTCCAGGACCGGCGTGTCTCGCACATACCGCCCGAGGATTCGCGGAAACGTGCCGTAGTAGCGCGGATGCGGCTGCTGGGGTGCGCCGTGGATGCCGGTCGGTGAGATGGCCGTACCGTCGGAACCGACCATCGCGGCGTCATGCGCCAGGAAGGCTCGCATGTCGTCCTCGAAGCGGTTGTGCGCCACGACCGCGACCGAGTTGTCCTCCTCGTCGATCAGCGCCAGGAACGTGTCGAGCGGATCCTCGCCGCGAATCACGGCCGCCTGGGCAAGCGATCGCCCGATGAGGGGCCGGTTGGCGTCCGAGCCGATGTCCGAGATGACCAGCGAATCCCAATCCCACGGCATCCCGCGGAACCAGCCCTTCGCCGCGTCGACCCGCACCCGCGCTCGGGTCGGCGGATCGCGAAACCGCGCGAGCATCGCCTCGACCCCGCCCGCCTGGGCCCATTCCGGGACGAACTGGCTCAGGCCGGTCCCGGCCGCCGTGTAGGGGTACACGTCGAACGTCATATCGAGGCCATCCGCGATGGCGCGATCCACGACGGCCGTCATCTGGTCCGATCGCCCGAACGACCGCTTGTCGATGATCGCGATGTGCGAGAACTCGACGGGAATCCCGGCCTCGCGCCCGATCTGCGCGGCCTCTTCCACCGCCGCGACATGCTGGCCCGCCCAGACCCGCGCGTGGCTGGCGTAGAACGCGTGGCGGTACGGCGCGATCGCCTCGGCGAGGCTGACGAGCTCGGCCGTCAGGGCGTAGGACGAGGGCGGCAGCGTCAACCCGGTCGAGAGCCCGAACGCGCCCTGCTCGACCGACTGCGCGGCGAGGCGGCGCATCGTCGCGAGCTCGTCGGCCGTCGGCGGGCGGTCATCGGTCACGCCGGCCGCGACGCGCAGTGCCGAGTGCCCCAGGAGCGGGGCCAGGTTCATGCTGATCCCGATCTCGTGGTGGCGATCGGCCCAGCCGTCGAGATCGACCCAGTCCCATGGCCGGTCCGAGCCGAGCTCGGGCCCGAACAGGGCCCGCATCGGCTGGTAACCCGCCGGTCCGATCGGGAACGGCGAGTAGCTGCAATTCCCCGTCACGTCGGTCGTGACGCCCTGGTGGACCTTGCTCTCGGCGCCCGGATCGTCGAGCAGCGTGACGTCGGAGTGGGTGTGGATGTCGATGAAGCCCGGTGTGACGACGCGATCCGTGGCGTCGATGATCTCGCCGGCGCCGAGATCGGCGAGCCGGCCGAGCGCCTCGATGCGGCCGTCCCGAATGCCGACGTCGGCCCGGTAGCCCGGCGCGCCGGTCCCGTCGACGATGATTCCGCCCAGGATCAGGATCTCGAATTCGATGGCCGTGTCCTCCCGCGGGGACTCTACCGCGACGGGAGACAGCCAACTGAGCCCGCCTGAACCATGGCCGCGCCCGGGGCGTCCCCAGAACGACCGGCGCGATCAGCGCGGCCGGGCGGACGGTCGGGCCGGGGTCGGGCTCTCGAACAGGCGGAACGCGAGGACCGGGCACGCGCCGACGGCCCGATGGGCGAGGTCGAGCAGCTCCGGCTGCACCTCGGCGTTGCGGACGATCGGATAGCCCCAATCGTCGAGCGCGAGCAGCTCCGGCAGCAGCTCGGCGCAGATGCCGCGGCCATCGCAGGCGATCCGGTCGATGTTGAGGACGGCCATCAGCTGAATCCGCCGAGGACGGAGCAGCGGCCCTGCATGTGCAGCGCGAACTCGTCGGCGAAGATCCGCAGGCCGCTCTTCAGGAAGACGGCGGCGCCGTCCGGGTGGGCGCACGCTCCACGGCCGGCGAGCTGCGCGCCCCACCGCCCGATTCGCTCGAGGTCGCCGGGCTCCGGCGTCCGGCCGGCGACCCGCTGGGTGGCATCCGCCACGGCCCGCATTCCGAAGACGCAGGGCCCGCACTGGCCGACGCTCTCGCCGGCCATGTAGGCCATCAGCGAGGCCGTCTGGACCACGCCGCACGTCGCCTGGGGCATCACGGCGATGACGCCGGCGCCGAACCACAGGCCATGGCGCGTCATCACGGCCGGATCGAGCGGCAGCTCTCGCGCGTCGTGGACGTCGGCCCAGGCCCCGAACGAATCGCCGAGCATGACGCCCTGCCCAGCCCGCGTGAGCCCGCCGACGCGCTCGAGCACCTCGCCCACCGTGGTCCCGAATTCGATCTCGACGACCCGCTGGGCAGGCGTCGTGCCGGAGACCGTGACGAGTGCCGTGCCCGGCGTCTCGCCGCGGCCCATCTGGCGGTACCAGGCGTCGCCATACCGTGCGATCAACGCGGCATAGGCCAGGCTCTCGACGTTCTGGACGAGCGTCGGCATCCCGCGGACGCCGCGCTCGAACATCCGCGGCGGCGAACTGGTCGGGCGGGCATCCCCGGCGTTGATGTAGTGCACGGCCGCGGACGATTCGCCCACGACGTAGCCGAGCGGCGCCTCCACGAGCCGCACGGGCAGCGGGAATTCGTGCTGGCGTTCGGCAAGGGCGCGACTCATCGCGTCCCACGCCGGCCGATGCTCCTGGCCGACGAACAGGACGATCTCGTCGGCCCCGACCGCGTCGGCCGCGATGATGGCGCCGTCGATCACGAGATGCGGCCGGAGTGCCATCAGGACCCGGTCCTTGCGGCTCGTCGGCTTGCCCTCGGCGCCATTGACGACGACCACGGCATTGCCGCTCGAACGCTCGGCGACGGCCCGCCACTTGCGGCCGACCGGAAAGCCCGCGCCGCCGCGGCCCTGGAGCCCCGTGGCTTCGATGATCGGGATCACCGCCGACCCGTGGAGCGGCAGCGGACCCAGCCGGCCGCGATGGTCGCGCAGGCTTTCGGCCCCGGCCGTCACGATCGGACCCGCGAGCAGCCGATCGGTCGAAAGGACCGGCGCCAGCGAGTGGGCGGTCACCGGCGGGCCGAACGGCCCGGGCGGCGGTTGTGGCGGTCGGCCTGCCCCACTCGGTGGCGGGACGTAGGTTCCCGCCTCGACCCGTGGGCCGTCCGCGAAACCGGAGGGATTGAGCATGCCGGACCGCTCGAGCGCGACCTTGGCGGGCACGAGGTCCTCGAGCCGCCGGCGCGCCTGGGCGTCGAGGATCCGCCAGGCGACGGCGCCTCCGACTGCAGCGATGCAGGCCACGTTGATGGCCTGCATCCAGAGCGCTCCGCTGTCCGTGCCGGTCCCGATGCTGTGAATCATGGCGATGGGCCAGAACGCGTAGGTCAGCCAGTGGACAGCCCGCCACGTGCGCAGGCCGAGGCGATCGCGAACGAGGCTCGTCACGACGATCGCGATCAGGAGGTACATCGCCACGGAGCCGAGGCCGAGGTAGAGCCGGCGGTAGTCGGCCGAGAACGGGATGGCCGCCGACGTCCAGCCGAGGGCTGTGAACGGATCGATGATCGAGGTCACGATGTGGAGCGCCAGGAATACGAGGGACGAGAGCGCGAGCGTGCGATGCAGTTCCGCCGAGAGGACCCTCGGCCAGGACGGCCGTTCCCAGCGGATCGCGGTCAGGAGGCCGAGGCAAAAGACGATCGTGAACATGATCTGCGAGACGACGGCAGAGCCGCGGGTGCTGTACCAGAGGATCGAGTCGTTCATGCCGCATCCGCCGCCGGGCCGACGAGCGGCTCCGGCCAGTGTCCGACCCGGCTGACGTCGCCGGCCCGCGACACGAGTCGGGCCGGGAGTCCGGCGGCTTCAAGCCACGCGATGGCGCGCTCGCCGAGCACGATCGCCGCGGTCGCCGCCGTGTTGGCATCGACGCAGGTGCGGGCCACGACTGTCGCGGTCCGCCACGGCCCATCGACCGGCAATCCAGTCGCCGGATCCACGATGTGATGGCGGACGATTCCGCCGGCCGTCCAGCGTCGAACCGTCGTGCTCGAGGTGGCCAGCGCGTCGCCGCGGATCGCGATCACCTCGCCATCGGCATCGGGTGGCGTGCGGCTGTCCTCGGCGCAGTTCACGCGCCAGCCGCCGTCGGGCGCGGGTCCGGCCGTTGCCAGGTCGCCGCCCAGGCTCACGAGGACGCCGCAGCCGGCCGCCCGCTCGGCCGCGGTGGCCGCCAGGTCCGCGGCCAGGGCCTTGCCCGTCGAACCGAGGTCGAGACTCACCCCGCGGGGCACGCGTGCCGTTCGCGCGACCGAATCCAGCTGGATCGTGCGCCAGCCGGGCACGCGGACGATGGTGATCGGGGCAGGCATTGCGGCCGCCGTCAATGCGGCGAAATCCCGGTCGTAGCCGAGCGCTCGGAGCGCGCCGCCGACGGTCGGATCGACAGCCCCATCGGTCATCACGGCGGCCCGGACGGCAGCCTGGAGCGCCTCGAACAGCAGTGGACTGACCCGGACGGGCCGGTCGGGTGACACATTGAGCGCGGTCAGCTCGCTATCGGCGCGGAAGCGGCTGTAGGTCGCATCGACGGTTTCGAGGACCAGGCGGACCGCCTCGGCGGCAACCGGGGCCGCCTGCTCGTCGGTCACGAGCACGTGGACGGACGTCCCGAGCGCTTCCCAGCGGACGGCGGCGATCGGCGACTCCATCAGGATCCGCCGCTCGTTGTCTGGGCGGCCCGGCGCGTGGCCGTCGGGGTCGCGGTCGGCATGGCCGGTGTCGCGGCGGCCGTCGGGGAGGTCGTCGTCGTGGCCGCCGTCGTGGCCGCCGTCTCGACGGCCGCCGCCGTGGTCGTCCTGCTCGTGGCGGTGGTCGCGTCAGCTGCTGTCGAGCCACCCGGATACGAGATGGCGGCGATGGCGCTGACTCCGACGACGGTCAGCGCGGCGGCGATCGTGCCACCCCGGTTGATCGCCGCCAGCCGCCGCACCATGCGGTCGCGGTTCGCGGGTCGGGAGTCGCGTGGCGTGTTCATGGCCCAGGCTTCCTGTGGTTGGTGCGTCGACCCTGGCGCGGGGCGGCGTCAGGATCCTGAACCGACGGTGCCCCAGCGGAGGCTCGGTCGGCTCACTCTAGTGTCATTCGCAGGGTTCGTGCGCGAGTCGGTCGCGGCCACCTGGCTTCTCGCCCGCTGGGTCACCGGGTTCGTGCCGGGCCCGGGCGGCGGGGCGCCGATCGGCCCGAAGAGGGTGGCCTGGTCGCCGCGCACGACGACGGTTCCGGCAGGGAGGGGGCGGTCGATCGGTTGGTCCATCGGGGTCACTCCTGGTCATCGAGCTGTGCGCTCGGGTTCGAATTGCCAGGAGTGTCGCGGGCCGACCCTTTCGGTCCGATTACGGCCGACGCGGTCTGATTCGCCCGCCACGACAGTGTCCGGGGATCAGGATCCGCCGCTGCTGACGCGGCCGCGTCCCCGAGTGGACCGGGGCGGAGCCGTTGGCGCCGCGAACGTGGGCGCGGGCGTCGGTGCCGCCTGGGCCGTGGGATTCGGATTGACGGCTCCCGAGCGCGTCCGGGCCGGCGTCGGGGTGGCGGCCGGTTCGGGGTTCGTGATCCCCTGTCCGCCATCGTTGCCGCCGTCGGGCGCCGCGGCGGACGCGCCCGGGTATGAGATCGCGGCCACGGCACTGATGCCGACGACGGCCGCCGTCGCGGCGATCGCTCCGCCGCGGTTGATCAGGGAGAGCCGGCGGATGGTCCGATCCCGCTCGCGTGGACTGAGGTCCGGTGGGGTGCTCATCGTGGATTCCTGTATCGCTCGGAGGTGGCCGGGACACTGGCCGTCATGAAGGTCGATGTCCCGAGCTCGTGGCCCCTGTGTCGAGGCTCGGCGTTCTGACTGTACCCGCTATCCAGGGAATCGTCGCGAACCGGTGCCTTTGGGCACCCCCGGACCGGCGGCCAACTGGCGCTGTCTTTGGGAACACACATCTTCGTCTCAGCCGACTCACAGACTGCGACGGCAGGCTGGTTGAAATGAACAGCACAAGGGCGCCCCTGGGTCGACGCGCCCTCGATGGGAACCGCGGGCCCACTCGGGGGCGGCATCTCACCGGACGTCCCGCCGTCCCGCACCCGCGGGTCTGGCCGATCGGCGTCGGCGACATTGCCTGGATCCTGCTCGGCAATGCGATCCTGATCATCGCCATGTGGGTCCGTCACGGCCAGCTCTCCGAGCTCGGCAGCCTCTCTGGCCTCCTGACGGCTGCGGGCCAGGTCACGGCGCTGCTCGGGACCTACGCCGTGCTGATCCAGCTCGTCCTGATGTCAAGAAGCCCATGGCTGGACCAGCAGTTCGGGATGGACCGGCTTGTTGTGTGGCACCGCTGGCTCGGGTTCGCCACGGTCTGGCTGCTCCTGGGTCACGGCATCTTCACGACCGCGGGGTATGCGCTCGGCGACGGCAGCAGCATGCCCGGCGAACTGTGGACGCTCCTCACCACCTATCCGTACGTGCTGATGGCGACCGCCGGGATGGCCCTGTTCCTGGCGGTGGGTGTCAGTTCCGTGCGGCGCGTCCGAAAGCGGGTTTCGTACGAGACGTGGTACGGGATCCACCTCTATGCGTACCTCGCGGTTGCGTTGGCATTCGCCCACCAGCTCGCGGTCGGATCCGATTTCACGTCCGATCCACTGGCTCGCGTCTACTGGGTCGCCCTCTATGCATTCGTCGCCGTGCTGGTCCTGGTCTTTCGGATCGGTCACCCGATCGCGCTCTCGCTGCGCCATCGATTGCGCGTGTCGAGCGTCGTCCAGGAAGCGCCCGGGGTCGTGTCGGTCTACGTGACCGGTCGGGACCTGGATCGACTCGCCGTTCGAGCCGGCCAGTACTTCCTCTGGCGGTTCCTGGCGCGAGACGGATGGTGGCGAGCGCATCCCTTCTCCCTCTCGGCCGCGCCGAACGGGAAGTACCTTCGGTTGACGATCAAGGAGCTCGGCGATTGGTCGGGCGCCCTCCAGGATCTCCATCCCGGCACGCGAGTCTTCGCCGAGGGTCCATACGGGCGGCTCACCTCGTCCGCTCGGCGCACCTCGCGCGTGCTGCTGATCGCGGGCGGCATCGGGATCACGCCGCTGCGAGCGCTCCTCGAGGAACTGCCCAGCGGAGCCGGGGCGGTCACGCTGATCTATCGCGCCCGCGATTGGAGCGACGTCGTCTTCCACGACGAGCTGGAGGAACTGGCTCGAGCGCGTGGTGCCGAGATCCACTTCGTCGTCGGCGAGCGCGGCAGCCCCGACGTCCCGGACGATCCGCTCGGGGCGCCATCGATTCGCCGCCTGGTCCCCGACATCCTCATGCGGGACGTCTATCTCTGCGGCCCGCTCGGGATGATGGACGCCGTCAGGCATGCGCTTCGAACGCTCCGTGTGCCCGCGAGTCGCATCCACAGCGAACGATTCGCGTACTGAGAGATGCGATTCGTTCTGCCACGACGCGGCGTGCTTGCGCTCCTCAGCACGATCATCGGTCTGGTCCTCCTGCTGGGATTCAAGACTCCCCAGCCGATCCTGACGACCGGAGTCGGAATCGTTGCACGAGGCTCGAACCCGGCAAGATCGACCGCTCCAATCGCCCTTGGCCCGGGGGCTGGCAGATCTGCCACGACCAATCCGCCCGCCACTGCCATTCCGTCGCCGGCCAGCCAGACAAGCGGGATCCTCTCGGCCGCGGGCCCATCGACGTCGCCGAGCGCTGGTTCGACCACGAAACCGGTGCTCTCGACTGCCCAAGCCGGCAAGCGGGCGAATCACGCGGCCACGCCGCGGCCGGCCAGGACGCCGCCGCCTGCGCCACCCACCGCGGCGCCAACGCCGCACCGGACGCCGACTCCGACGCCGGCCGCGTTCACCGGCAGCGTCACGGGTCCCGTTGTCGCGACCCCGTTCGGCGACGTCCAGGTTCGGGCCACCCTTTCGAGCGGGAAGCTCGTTGACGTCCAGCCCTTGCAGATGCCGTCGGACGCGACCCGGTCGCAGATGATTGCCCAGTACGCGGCGCCGATCCTCCGGAGCGAGGCACTCACCGCCCAGAGCGCGCAGATCAACCTCGTGTCCGGAGCGACCTACACGAGCGAGGGCTACGCGCAATCGCTCCAGGCGGCTCTCGATCAGGCGAGGCGCTGACGTTTCCCGGGGAACCGGAGCAATGGGGAGCGTTTCTCGGACGCCCGGCCATCCGTGCAGCCGACAGCTCAGGGCTGAGGCGTCTTTCCCTGGACCAGCTGGACCATCTCATCGAGGCTCAGGGATCGCCCCGCTGCGTACGCTTCCTCGAAGGCCTCCTCGCCCAAAGCACCCCGAGCGACGGGCGCCGGGTCGTCGAGGCCGAGGAGGTGCATCGGCGTGGCGATGTCGCCCAGAGGCTCCTTGAGTCGGGCGGCTGCACCGCAAAGGAGAGCGGCCCCCTTGGGATCGCCTTCCACGACCGCGAGCATGCCCGCCATGATGAGGAGGCTGACGATGCGCTGCATGTCGCCCGCCTGACGGAACAGGCCGATCGCCTCGCCGAGGCTCTTGTGGGCCGCGGCGAATGCGTGGTCCTTGATGTTGATTCCGGACAGCAGACTGAGCGCGCTCGCGATCCGGAACGTTTCCCCGGCGGTTCGGAGGGCGGCCAGGTTCTCCTCCTCGACGGCTCGCGCCGCAGCGTAGTCGCCCGAGTGATACAGGATGAACACGAGAGCCTCGTGAACATTGACGAGGCTCTTGCGGTCCCCGATCGCCTCGTAGATTCGAATGGCTTCGTCGTACCTGGCCCGGGCGCCGGCATGGTCGCCGGTGAGCGCCGCCACGAACCCCGCGTTGTAGAGCGCGCCAGCGAGCCCGCCCGGATCATCGAGCTCGCGCTCGATTTCAAGGGCCTCCTCGTAGGCGTGCCCGGCACTTGCAATGTCCGCTTGCCAGTAGGCGACGCCTCCGAGTCCGCCGAGAGCCCTCGCGCGGGCCCCGGTTCGGCCGGCTGCCCCAGGCCGATCGAGCAGACCGCGGAGCGTCTCTCGGCCCTCAACCAGGTGCCCGCGCTGCTGCCAGAACCGCCAGAGCGCCGCGGCCATGTCGAGGGCGAGCTCGATGCGGCCATCGTCGGCCGCTCGCCCAATGGCCGCCCGCAGGTTGTCGCGGTCCATCTCGAGGCGGTCGAGCCACTCTTTCGGGCGCGAGCCCAGCAGCTCGGGTTCGGCCCGTCGCGCCAGGGCCGCGAACTGGTCTTCATGTCGGTGTCGGACCGTCTCGTTCTCCGCGCCCTCAGCCAGGCGTTCGAGGCCGTACTCTCGGATCGTCTCCAGCATCAGGAAACGCGGTTCGCCATTGGGTGATTGGATCTGTCGCAGGAGGCTCTTGTCCACGAGGGAGGCCAGCGCGTCGAGCATGTCGATCCCCAGCTCGCCGTCCGGATCGCAGACCGCCGCGGCGCTCTCGATCGTGCACCCGCCGACGAAGATGGCGAGCCGACGGAACAGCATGCGTTCAGGTGCATCCAGGAGGTCTTGGCTCCAGCCGATCGCCCCGCGGAGCGTGCGCTGTCGCTCGGGAACGTCGCGCGAGCTGCTCGTCAGAAGCGCCAGGCTCTTCTCCAGGCGCGCCAGGATGGCCTCGGGCCCGAAGAGCTTGCTGCGGGCGGCAGCCAGCTCGATCGCCAGCGGCAGGCCGTCCAGGCGTGCACAGATGGCGGCGACCGCCGACGCGTTCTGCTCGTCGAGCCGGAAGTCCGGCTGCACGGCCCGCGCCCGCTGGATGAACAGGGCCACGCCGTCGTACCCGGTGAGCGACTCCAGGGGCGGCAGGGCACTCGGGTTCGGGACTCCCAGCGGCGGGACCGGATACTCCTGTTCACCGCTCAGATGCAGCACCTCCCGACTCGACGCCAGGACCGTCAGGTGCGGCGCAGCCGCCAGGAGACGTCCGACCAGAGGTGCGCCGGCAACAAGCTGTTCGAAGTTGTCGGCCACGAGCAGGAGGTGGAGTTCGCGCAGGTACGCCTCGAGCAGCTCCGCGACGGGCTGCTTCGGGTCTTCTCGGAGACCGATCGACTGCGCGATCGTGGTCGGGATCAGGCCAGGGTCGCTGATCGGAGCAAGCTCCACGAAGAACGCGCCGCCCGGGTATTCCGGCCGGAGTTGTTCTGCCACGCGCAGGCTCAGCCGTGTCTTGCCGGCCCCGCCTGGACCGGTCAGAGTCACCAGCCGCGAGTGCCGAACCAGCTCGCAGACCTCAGCGATCTCCCGTTCACGGCCCACAAAGCTCGTCGCCTGGGGCGGCAGGTGGGACGGCATCTCCAGCGTCCGAGGCGGCGGGAAGTCGTCCGCCAGGCCCGGGCCGACGAGCTGCGCCAGGCGCTCCGGCAGTTCGAGATCCTTGAGCCGGAACTCGCCCAGCTCGCGCAGCTGAAGATCTGCGGGGAGCGATCCGCGGACCAGCACGCCGGTTGCCGAGGAGACGAGAACCTGACCGCCGTGCGCCGCGGCCGCGATGCGCGCCGCACGGTGGACATCCAGGCCCACGTAGTTGTCGCCGCCGAAGGTGGCCTCGCCCGTGTGAAGACCCATGCGTACGCGGACAGCCCCGACATTGTCAGGCCACGGCTCGGTCGCAAGGGAGCGTTGCGCCGCTGCCGCGGCCGACAGAGCCGAGGCGGCACTTTGGAACACGACGAAGAAGGCGTCCCCTTCGGTCGAAATCTCGATCCCTCCGGCCGTCTCGAACGCAGCGCGGAGGAGGCTGTGGTGCCGCTCGAGAAGCGGCCCAAACGCAGGCCCCAGGGCGGTCACGAGGCGGGTTGACCCCTCGATGTCCGTGAACATGAACGTGATCGTGCCGGTTGGCAGGGTTGAAGCACGCGACCGCGACTGGTTCGCCACTCGCCCAGCATACGGCGACGGGTGATCGTGATCCGCTCGGTCACTTCAGCGCGGCGGGAACCCTCCGCAGGCGGCAATCCCGGAGGTTGAGTGGCGTGCCCGACACGTGTCGGAGGTTGGAGTACCGATCTGAGCGAGGCAGGGCCGACCCACTGCTGGGGAGCTCGCCTGATCGCTGAGGAGATCGCCTCTCCGAGACACGCTCCCACGCCTCGCGGCTTGCCGACGTCTATCGATGGGCGGGGTCGCGTTCGTAGAGCTTCCTTGCCCACAGGAAGCCCAGCAACGAGATGGCCACGCACCAGGCCACGGCGATGACGCCGCTGTTGCCGATCGGGGTCCCGAGCAGCAGCCCGCGCAACGTCTCGATGATCGGCGTGAAGGGCTGGTTCTCCGCGAACCAGCGAAGGCCGTCCGGCAGCGTCTGCGTCGGCACGAATCCACTGCCGAGGAACAGCAGGAGCATGAGGAACATCGGCAGGTTGCTGGCGGTTTCGACGCTGCGAGTCGACAGGCCGAGTGCGACGGAGAGCCAGGTCACCGCCAGCGTCGTCAGCGCCAGCAGCGCCGCGGCCGCCACCCAGGACAGGAGCCCGGTCGTCGGCCGGAACCCGACCAGCAGGGCGACGACCACCACGATGACCAGCGCCAGGCCGGTCTGGACGACGCTGCCGGCCACGTGGCCGATCAGAACCGAGGCCCGGGAGATCGCCATCGTCCGGAAGCGGGCGACGATGCCCTCGGTCATGTCCATCGCCACCGAGATCGACGTCCCCGTCGCGGCACCCACGACGGTCAGCAACAGGATTCCGGGGACGACATACGCGATGTAGGCGTCCCGGCCACTGCCCGGGCCACCGAGCCCGGCGCCGAGGGTGCCGCCGAAGATGTAGACGAACAGGAGGAGCAGCACGACCGGGATGCCCGCCGTGAAGAGCGTCAGCGACGGGTATCGCTGCATGTGGCGGAGGTCCCGGCGCAGCATCGTGGCCGAATCGGTCAGGACGTGCGAGTACGAGGTCATCAGGCGGCTCCTTTCTGGGAGTCCGGGTGGTCGGTAAGGGACAGGAAGACGTCGTCGAGATCCGGCGTGCGAACGGACAGGCCCTCGACGGCGATCGATGCTGCATCGAGCCGGTCGAGCAGGGACCGCAGCGATCCGACGCCCCCGTCGGTCGGGACCAGCAGGGCCAGCGACTCGTCATCGCGGGCCGATACGGGGAAGAGCCGGGCGGCCTTCTCCAGCTCCCGGAGATCGGCGAACTCGAGCCGGATGTGACCGCCAGGGACCAGGCGCTTGAGCTCGGACGGCGTGCCCTCGGCGACCAGCCGGCCGTGATCGAGGACCGCGATGCGATCGGCCAGGCGGTCCGCTTCCTCCAGGTACTGCGTCGTCAGGAAGATCGTGACGCCGTCGTCGACGAGATCGCGGACGATCTGCCACATCGTGCGGCGGCTGCGCGGGTCGAGCCCCGCGGTCGGTTCGTCGAGGAAGATGATCCGCGGGTCGCCGACGAGCGTCATCGCCAGGTCGAGCCGGCGCTGCATCCCCCCGGACCACGTCGAGACGGGCTTCCCGGTCGCCTCGACGAGGTCGAATTGCTCGAGGAGCTCCGCCGCCCGCCGCCGGCCCTCGACCTTGCCGAGGTGCCGCAGGTCGGCCATCAGCACCAGGTTCTCCTGGCCGGTGAGGAACTTGTCCACGGCCGAGAACTGGCCGGTGACGCCGATCGCGGCCCGGACGGCGTCCGGATCCCGTCGGACGTCATGGCCGGCGACCTGCAGCTCACCGCCGTCATCGGCGATCAGCGTGGACAGGATCTGCACGGTCGTCGTCTTGCCGGCGCCGTTCGGTCCAAGGAGCGCATAGACCGTGCCGACGGGGACGTCGAGGTCGATGCCGTCGAGGACCACCTGGCTGCCGTAGGACTTCCGCAGGCCGACCGCGTGGATCGCGGACGGTCGCGTCCCGGTGGTCATGCCACACCCCCCGGATGGGCGGCGTGGCAACGAGGCTCAGACGTCGAGATCTTCGACAGGCTGCAGCCGGGCGGAACTGGCCACGCTCTCGTAGAGCTGGGACGGGATCCGTTCGCGGAGCTCATCGAGCGACTCGACGACCTCGAGCGTCGACTCGGCGGGCGTGGTCCCGTAACTGATGCTCCCGATGCCAAGGTAGCCGCGCCAGCCGGCCGGCTTGCCCTCGGCATTGAGCACCGAGAAGTCGGGACTCCGTTCGATGTGGACCACGTATTTGCCCTTCCGGCCGCGGTAGACGCGGAAGGTCTCGACGCGGCTGTAGCTGGTGTTGACCCACTCCCCGAGCAGGACGCCGGTGAATTGGACCTTGCGACCACGACCAGGGCCCACGCGGACGACGATGTCGTCAAAGCCCTCCTGCCGGCCCTCCTCCACGTCGACGTAGCGCCGAAGCGCTGCGGAAATGGCCGCGGAGAGGTTGCCGCCGGCCAGCTCCTGGGCGCGGGCGTAGAGGGGGGCGTCCCCGTCGGAGACATAGATCGTCTTGTTTGGCACGTGGACATCGTAACTCCCTGCAGGCGGTAGAGCCATACGTAGGAGTATACGTATATTCGTCAAGGGCGCAAGAGGGGAGTGTGACGACCGGTGCTGGCCAGAGGCCGCGGGGTCGCCCGATCTGCGGACTACCCGAGGGCGACCATCCGCTCGACGGCCTGGCGGGCTCGCTCCGCGATGGCTTCGGGGACGGTCACCTCGAACTGCATCTCGAGCAGTGAGTCGCGCAGGTTCTCGAGCGTGATCATCTTCATGAAGCCACAGACCGCCTCGGCCGAGGCCGGTTCGAAGATCTTGTCCGGGGCGGCCTTGCGCAGCCGATGGAGGATGCCGACCTCCGTCGCGACGATGAAGGTCGACTTCTCGGAGGTCTGGGCGAGCCGGATCATCCCCTCGGTCGAGAGGATCTTCATGTTGTCGTTGCCGAAGGCCATGCACTGGCTGGCGCAGCCGCACTCGGGATGGACGAGGAACTCGGCGTCCGGCGACGCGTTCTGCCAGCGCTCGATGTCGTCCGAGCGGATGCCGGCGTGGACATGGCACTCGCCGAGCCAGATCTTCAGCTTGCGGCCCGTCACGCGCTCGAGGTACATCCCCAGGTTCACGTCCGGCAGGAACAGGATCTCGCGGTCGGCCGGGATCGCCTCGATGACCGAGCGTGCGTTGCCCGAGGTGCAGCAGTAGTCGGCCTCCGCCTTGACCTCGGCCGTGGTGTTCACGTAGGCGACGACGACGGCCCCCGGGTTCTGCGCCTTCCACGTCCGCAGCTGATCGGCCGTGATCGAGTCGGCCAGGGAGCAGCCGGCGCCCAGATCCGGGATCAGGACCGTCTTGTCGGGCGAGAGGATGGCGGCCGTCTCGGCCATGAATTTGACGCCGCACATCGCGATGACCGGCCGATCCGAGGCCGCCCCGAACCGGGCGAGGGCCAGCGAATCGCCGACGAAGTCGGCCACGTCCTGGACCTCGGCCCGCTGGTAGTTGTGGGCGAGGATCACGGCGTTGCGGGTCCGGGCGAGATCGCGGATCTCCGCCTGCAGATCGAGCACGCGGGCCCATTCCGACGGGGGCGCCAATGCCAGGGCAGGGGCCATCGCCAGCGCGGTCATGAGAGAACCTCCAGGGAGACATCGAGCGAACGGGCGCCGTGCGTGAGCGCGCCCACGGAGATGAAGTCGACGCCGGTCTCGGCGATCGATCGGATGGTGGCGAGGTTGACGCCGCCCGAAGCCTCGAGCGGGACCCGGCCGGCGACGAGATCGACGGCCTGGCGCTGCAGTGCCAGCGGCATGTTGTCGAGCAGGATGCGGTCCGCTCCGGCCGCCAGGGCCTCGCGAACGTCGGCGAGGGATTCGGTCTCGACCTCGATCAGCAGGGACGGCGCCGCCGCCCGCGCCCTTCGCACGGCCGGGCCGACGCCGCCAGCGGCTCGGAGATGGTTGTCCTTGATGAGCACCGCGTCGTACAGGCCGAGGCGATGGTTGGTGCCGCCACCGCAGCGAACGGCGTACTTCTCGAGCGCCCGGAGGCCGGGCGTGGTCTTGCGGGTGTCGAGGATGACGGCCCCGGTACCGGTCACGGCATCGACATAGGCTCGCGTCAGGGTCGCGATGCCGGACAACCGTGCCAGCAGGTTCAGCGCCGTCCGCTCCCCCGCCAGGACGGCCCGCAACGGACCTTCGATCTGTGCGACGACTGCCGGCGGCGCGTCGAACGTGGCCGCATCTTCCGCGAGGTGCGTGACGCTGACCTCGGCGTCGAGCGCGGCGAACGTGGCGTCGATGACGGCGAGTCCAGCGAGCACGCCCGGTTCCTTCAGGAGGACGCGCGCCCGGCAGCGAGTCGCCGGATCGATGAGCGCCTCGCTCGTGACGTCGCCCGGACCGAGGTCCTCGGCGAGGGCCGCCGCCACGACGCGCGCCAGATCGGGCGCGTCGGCAAGCAGGGCTAGGAACGATCCGTGTGGCGCGGTCCGGCCCGGAACCGTGGCCGGGGCCGGCCCGGCACCGGCAAGGGTCGCGCTCACGACACGATCCGTGCGCGGGCGCGCGTCACGGTGGTCTCGAATGCCGACAATGGGCGGGTCAAGGGACGCCTCGGTAGGTTTACGACTCTGGAGCGAATACCGGCAGGATACACGCCCATGCAAGACCTTTCAAGCCCGTTTGGCCAGCCGACGCACTACGTCCTCGGCGCGGTGCTGCAGGTTCGCGACGATCAGCTGGACGTACTGCTCTGGCAGCGGGCCCGCGAACCGTTCGCCGGCCAGTGGTCGCTGCCCGGCGGCGCGCTCGTGGCGCGCGAATCGCTGGAGGCCTCGATCCGCCGCCACCTGGCGGCCAAGGTCGACGTTCGCGAGCTCGCCCACCTCGAGCAGCTCGAGACCCTCAGCGAGCCGGACCGGCACCCCGATGAGTGGCAGGTCGCAACTGCCTATCTCGGGCTCGTCCCGTCCGACGCGAACCCCTCGCTGCCATCCGACACGGCCTGGCACCGGATCGGGTCACTGCCGCCGCTCGCGTTCGACCACCAGCGGATCGTGATGGCCGCCCGCGATCGCCTCCGCGCCAAGCTCTCCTACACGAACGTCGGCTTCGCGATCGCACCGCGCGAGTTCACCCTGGCGGAGTTGCGGGACCTGTACGCCGCGGCCCTCGGCCACCAGGTCGCGGCCACGAACCTCCAGCGGATCCTGGTGCGGCGGCAGCTGCTCGAACCACTTGTCGAGCGGCGCGCCCCGACGGCCGCGGGTGGCCGGCCGGCCCAGCTCTTCCGGTTCCGGACGCGCCAGATCGAGATCACGGACCAGTTCGCCGTCCTGAAGCCGCGCGACCGCTGACCGCAGGCCACGAACGAGAAGGCGCAGGCCGGGGCGTCGGTTCGAGATCGCCAGAGGCCACGATCGAGCTCGGCGGCTCCAGCGCGGCCCCTGAGCCCGGCAATCTGCCGGGCTGCCACCGGGTGACCGTTAGCCGAGTGACCTTGGCCCGACCTGGCGATTCGGTGCATCGATTTCGCCGGGAGTTGACAAATTCGTCAACCATTGGAACTCGAATCGCGGCCTTGACCGGCGCGGCGCCGTTCGAGGCCTGCCCAACGATCACCTGGTGGCAATGCGGCAGAAACCTGCGGCGGCTGTCGGCCCCGACGGCCGCGCTGGAGCCACCGACCAACCTCGTCGGCGCGGGCGGCATCGAACCGACGCCCCGGCCCGCGCCTCCTCGTTCGTCTTCGCCCGGGAGTGCAACAGGGTCGGCCGCCGCTCGCGGGTCGTGGCGCGGCCTAGACTTTCGGCCATGGAGACGCAGCGCATTTCGGTCGGGAATCTCATCGATGGCACCGGGGCCGCCGCTCAGCGCGACTGGGCGATCCTCGTCGAGGGCGAGACGATCGTCGACGTCGGGCCGGATGCGCGGGTGCCCCGGCCGGCTCACGCGCGAATGCGCGAATACCCGGGCGGAACGGCGCTGCCGGGCCTCATCGATACGCACGTCCATCTCGTGATCCCCCGCTCGACGGGCAGCATGCTCGACGAGATGCTGGCGATGTCCGACGACGAGCTGGTCGTCCTGGGTGCGGCTTCGGCGGAGCGGTTCCTGCGGGCCGGCGTGACGACGATCTTCGACTGCGGCGGGCGCGGCGACACCGTGTTCCGGATCCGCGACGCCGTGAACAAGGGCCTCGTGCTGGGGCCCCGAACGCTGATCAGCGGCCGGCCGATCACGCCGACCGGCGGCCACTGCTGGTGGTGGGGCGGCGAGGCGGACGGGGTCGAAGGCGTGCGCGACGCCGTGATCCGGCTCCTCGACGAGGAGGGCGCCGACGGCATCAAGATGATGGCGACGGGCGGCTACATGACGACGACCACGACGCCCGGCCAGGCGACCTATCCGCTCGAGGTCTTCGAGGCGGCCGTCGAGGAGGCGCACCGGCGCGGGCGCTACATCACCGCGCACGCCCACGGCGTCGAAGGCATGCGGCTCGCGTCGGAGGCCGGCATCGATTGCCTTCAGCACGCCTCGATGATCGGGCCGGACGGGACGTGGCAGTTCTCGGACGAGGTCGCGCGTGGCATGGCGACCCGCGGCACCCGGGCGGCGATGACGATGGCCCAGAGCATGCGCGTCGAGCGCGAACGCGGCACGGACGTCGACTGGCGCAAGGCGAAGCGCGGCGACCGGCTCGGGATCGCGATGTGGATGGCCGACGCGCGGCAGCTCGCCGATGCGGGCGTGGAGCTGGTGATCGGCACGGACATGTCGAGCGTCATCGACACGGACCACGGCGAGGAGACGATCCTCGAGATCGAGGCGTTCGTGGAGATCGGGTTCACGCCGCTCGAGGCGATCCGCGCGGCGACGGCGCTGGCGGCGGTGAACCTGAAGATCGAGGGGCTCACGGGTCGCCTGGCGCCCGGCCTTGCGGCCGACGTGCTGATCGTCGAGGGCGAGCCACATCGCGACATCCACGACCTGCGGAACGGGCGGCTCGTGCTGCGCGCGGGTCGGCCGGTGCTGCCGACGCCGCTCGCTCCGCCACCGAAGCGACTGGCCGCCCTGCCCGCCTGAAGGGAACGGTCGGACGCCTCGCGCCAGGCGCATCGCCGGCCTGAGGGACGCGGCCCGGCGCAGGATCGGGACCGCGCAACGCGGGTGGTCGGCCGACCGCCGAGCGCGGCCGGCGGCCCGCTCAGATCAGTGGCGTGCCGTCCGCGGCGTGGCTGAGATCGGCGCACTCGATGAGGCAGCCTCGCGCATCGCGCCCGGGCGCCCCGCTGAAGTGCCGCCACAGGGTCACGGACTCGCCGTCGTTGTCATACCACCCGGGGGCCTGCTCGAGGCGACAGCCGCAGGCGCGGCAGACGGTCGGGCCCTGGTGACTCGACCAGCTGGTGGCCGTCAGGCGGAATGTCTCGATCGGGGTGGACGGGCGGGCGTTGTAGAGACTCATCGCGATCCTCCTGCTGGGCGGCCGGCACTGGGAAAGAGGAAGTCAGAAATACGCCGGGTGGTCGGCGGGTCGCTGGTCATCGGCCGACCGGCTCGACGAGCCAGAACGACGACCTCGCGACGGCCCAGTCGGCGACGATCGCCTGGGCGCGCGGGCTGCCGACCCGGGCGTGACCTTCGACCAGGGCCCGCAGCTCGGCCTCGGCCGTCCCCGCGGTGGGTTCGTCGTCGAAGGTGCCAAGCGCGCGAGCCGTGACGCTCGCCGGCTGGATTTGGTCCGCGACCGTGCCTGTCTCGTCGTACAGCCAGGCCCGACCGCCGGTCATCCCGGCCCCGAAATTGCGGCCGACCGAGCCGAGGACGACGACCGTGCCGCCCGTCATGTATTCGCAGCCGTGCGGACCGAGCCCTTCGACCACGGCCGTGGCACCGCTGTTGCGGACCGCGAACCGGATCCCGGCGCGACCGACGAGGTTCAGGCGGCCGCCCGTGGCGCCGTACAGACAGGCGTTGCCGGCGATCGCCTGGTCCTGCGGCTCGACGGCCACGTCGGCCGGCGGCCGGACGACGATCTCGCCCCCGGACAGGCCCTTGCCGACGAAGTCGTTGGCGACACCCGACAGATGGATCCGCAGGCCGTCGTCGAGGAACGCCCCGAGACTCTGCCCGGCGGCGCCCGAGAGGACGAATTCCGCGAGAGGCGCGCCGTCCAGGCCGCCAGCCGCCATGACGGCCTCGCGCACCCCGGGCTCGCGCTGGAGATCGCCGCTGAGGCGGGCTCCGATCGTCCGTTCCGAGGTGGTCGTCGCCGAGGCCACGACCGCCGGCCGCCCTTCGCGCAGCGGGATCATCGCGGCCACTGCGAGGCGTGCATCGACGGCAGATGACGGTGGCGGCACCGCGGTCCGGCCGGCATCCCGGGGCGTGCGGCCGCGGCGCGATGACGGCACGATCCACGCCGGCGAGGCGAGCAGGGCGTCGAGCGCGATCGGCGCATCGTCCACGGCCCCGAGCCGATCGGTGCGGCCGACGGCCTCCTCGATGCTCGTGAAGCCGGCCGCGGCCAGTTCGCGGCGGATGTCCTCGGCGATGGCCGTGAAGAACTCGACGATCGCCTCCGGCGTGCCGGTGAACTTGGCGCGCAGGTCTTCGCGCTGCGTGGCGATGCCCGTCGGGCACGTGTCGAGATGGCACTGACGGGCCATGTCGCAGCCGAGCGCCACGAGGGCCGACGTCCCGAAGCCGTATTCCTCGGCGCCGAGGAGGGCCGCGATCAGGACGTCGCGGCCGGTCTGGAGGCCGCCGTCGACCCGCAGCGCGACGCGATCGCGGAGCCCCTGGTGGACGAGCACCTGGTGGGCCTCGGCGAGTCCGAGCTCCCAGGGCAGGCCGACCTGCTTGATCGAGCCGAGCGGGCTCGCGCCCGTGCCGCCGGCATGGCCGCTGATCAGGACGTAGTCGGCGTGGGCCTTGGCGACTCCGGCCGCGATCGTGCCGACCCCGCGGGAAGCGACGAGCTTGACCCCGATCCGGGCCGTCGGGTTGATGGCCCGCAGGTCGGCGATCAGCTGGGCCAGGTCCTCGATCGAGTAGATGTCGTGGTGCGGCGGCGGGCTGATCATCGTCATGCCCGGCTGGCCGCGCCGCAGCGCCGCGATGAGCGGCGTGGCCTTGGCACCCGGGAGCTGGCCGCCTTCGCCGGGCTTGGAGCCCTGGGCCATCTTGATCTCGAGCTGCTCGGCGCGGGCGAGGTACTGGGCCGTGACGCCGAAGCGCGCCGAGGCGACCTGCTTGACCGCCGAGTCGTGGCGCTCGCCGTTGGGCCCGGGCACGTACCAGGCCGGATCCTCGCCGCCCTCACCGGTATTCGCCGAACCGCCGAGGCGGCGCATCCCCACGGCGAGCGCCTGGTGGGCCTCGGGGCTCAACGAGCCGAGACTCATCGCGCTCGAGACGAACCGGCTGACGATCGCGGACGCGGGTTCGACGGCCTCGAGCGGCACGGAGCGCGCCGGCCGGCGGGGCGAGAGCAGGTCGCGGACCATGGCCGGTCGGTCGCGGTCGACGGCGACCCGATAGGCCGACAGCCGCTCGTCGATGGCCGCCGATTCGAGCGTTGCCTCGAGCTGGGCGCCCGGACCGACGCCCGCGGGCGGACCCGAGGCCAGCGCCTGGCCGGCCTTCACGACGGACGGCGCGAATGCATGCAACTCGCCGTCGCCGCGGAACCGGACGAAGCCCGGGTCGGCAAGGGTCGGGCGGAGGCCAAGCCCGTAGGCGCGAGCGTGTCGCTCCGCGATCTCGGCCCCGAGCCGAGCCGCATCGACCACGCCGCCCAGCCGGGGTGCTGCCGGGAAGCAGGCATCGGCCAACCCGGGATCGAGGCCGATGATCTCGAAGAGCTGGCCGCCGCGGTAGCTCGCGAGGGTGCTGATGCCCATCCGCGCGATGACCTTGCGCAGGCCGTGGTCCAGCGCAGCAAGGAGGTAGGCGGCGGCGGCCGACTCCGTCAGCTCCTCGTTGCCACGGGTCCCGGCGACTTCACCCGCGAGTTGGAGCGCCAGCCACGGATGGACGGCCGAGGCGCCCGCCGCGATCAGCATCGCCACGACGTGGACATCCCAGGCATCGCCCGCCTCGACCGCGACGTCCGTGCGACCGCGGACGCCGAGGCGGGTCAGCGCCGTCTGGACGGCGCCGACCGCGAGGACGCTCGGGACCGGCAGGCGCTGCGGCCCCGCGGCGCGGTCGCTGAGGACGATCAGGTGCACGCCCCGGCGCGCTGCGGCGGCGGCCTGGCGAGCGAGGCGATCCAGGGCGGCCTGCAGCCCGGCGGCGCCGTCGCGAGTCGGCCACGTGGCATTGAGCGTCACGGTCGTCCAGCCTGCCGGACCGCTGAGCAGCGCCCGCCAGGCGGCCGCGTCCAGGACGGGCGTCGGGATCGTGACCCACTGGCCGTCGTTCTCGCGCCCGACCGGATCGAGCAGATCGGGCCGGCGGCCGACGGGCAGGGCCATCGACATGACGATGCGCTCGCGCTCGGGGTCGATCGGCGGGTTCGTGACCTGCGCGAACGACTGGCGGAGGTACGCGGCAGCCTGACGCGGTTTCCGGGCCAGGGCCGCCAGGGGCGTGTCGTCGCCCATGCTCCAGATCGGCTCACGGCCGGTCGTGGACATGGCCCGAACGACGATCCGCAGCTGCTCGGCGTCGAGGCCCAGCAGGATGCGAAGGCGGAGGTCGTCCTCGGAGACGGTCTCGCCGTGTACTCCCGGGGCCGAGGCGGGCTGCGTCGTCGCCGCAACCGGCGAATCGACCACCACCGCGATGTCGCTCACCGTCGCGACTTCGCCGGCCGGCGCGCCTTCGGCTGCCTGCAGCGCCGTGGCCGCGTCCGTCGGCAGCCGCCTCGCGCCGGCCCGGGTCCGCGAATCCGCGTTGGCCAGGGCGTCCTGCTTGGCCGCGCGATCCTCGAACAGCCGCCGGCCGACGGTGTCGACGACGAGCAGGCCGCCCGGGTCGAGTCGGCCGCGGCGGACGATGGCGTCGCCCGCCACCTCGATCGTGCCGGCCTCCGAGGCGAGGATCACGAGGCCGTCGCGGTGCAGCTCCCAGGCGGCCGGCCGGAGCCCGTTGCGATCGAGGATCGTGCCGACGCGGCGGCCGTCGCTGAAGACCAGGGCCGATGGGCCGTCCCACGGCTCGATGCGGGCGGCCATCCGGCTCTGCCACTCGACGAGGCCGGGCAGGTCGTCGCTGCGCAGTTCCGGGGCCTCGGGCACGAGCGCCATGAGCGCCGCGTCCGCGCGCCAGCCGGCCGCCACGAGCAGCTCGAGGGCTTCATCGAGCGACGAGGAATCCGAGCCTTCAGGATCGATCAGGGGCCACGCGAGCGCCTGGGCGGCGAGTTGCCGTCCGAGCCAGCCGCCGCCGAGCCGCGCCGATCGGCCGGCCATCGCCTCGCGATTGCCGCGCACCGTATTGATCTCGCCGTTGTGGGCGAGGAACCGGAACGGGTGGCCGAGGCGCCACGACGGATGCGTGTTGGTCGAGTAGCGCTGGTGGAAGACGGCGTAGGCCACGGCCGGGGCGTCGCCATCGAGATCGCGGTAGAACCGCCCGATCTCGGCGCCGACGAACAGGCCCTTGTAGACCACGGTTCGCGTCGAGAGCGACGGGACGTGGAGATCGCGGAGGCCGGGCGTCGCTCGCGCCTCCCACTCGATGGCCCGGCGGGCCAGCAGCAGGACCTGCTCGAAGCGCCGCCGCGTCATCGCCGCGGGTCGCAGGACCACGACCTGCTCGATCTGCGGGGCGCTCTCGAGCGCCGTTGGCCCAAGGACCGAACCGTCCGTCGGCACCGGGCGCCAGCCGCCGATCTCGAGGCCGGCGGCTTCGATGGCCTCCTCGACGAGCGCGCGAGCGCGGATCAGGTCGTCGGGATTGCCGGGCAGGAAGAGCATCCCGACCGCGGCGCCCGCGCCGAATCCGGGGGCAACGTCCGCCTCGGCCAGGATCCGATCGAGCAGCCCACGGGACAGCGGGATCGCCAGCCCGGCCCCGTCACCGGTCCGGGCGTCCGCCGCGATCGCCCCGCGATGCGTCAGGCCGGCCAACGCCTGCAGGGCGAGGGGGATGACCCGGGTCGAGGGACCCCGGCTCGACTCGGCGACGAAGCCGACGCCGCAGGCATCGTGCTCGAAGCGGGCGTCATACAGGGGCGCGGCGGGTCGCAGGTCGCGGCCGGATCCAGAGACGGCGCCGTGCCGTCGGACCGATCCTGAACCGCTGCCTGGAACCAGGGACATGAGCGTCGTCTCCGCCGCGATGGTGAGCACGGCCGGCCGCCGGGGATCGCCGGGGTGGTCGCCACGACGGGCAGCCTGACCCGCGGTCCAATCGCGAATCTAGGCCGGCTCGAGGACCCGGTCAGCGACAGGCGGGTGTCGCTTGGGTTGCGATTGGGAACGGCCCGGCAGGGCGCGAGCCGCAGCCCCGCGAAGGTCTACGATCGGCGTGTGCCGACCCGACCTCCGACTCGTGTGAACCGGCGCACGATCGCCGCCATCGTGCCGCCGGCGCGGCGCCCGACCGGCCGTCGGGCCGTCCTCATCGTGGCCGCATCGGCGCTGATCCTGGCGGGCGCCAGCCTCGTCATCGTCTTGGTCGAGGGGCCGCTCGATGTCCCGGATGCGTCGCCGGTGTACCTGGTGGCCGTCGTCGCGATTGCCACGCTCTTCGGGACGTGGCCGGCGATCGGCAGCGCCATTGCGTCGTTCCTGCTGTACGACCTGCTGTTCATCGAGCCGCGGTTCACGCTCACCGTCGCCGATCCCCGCGAGTGGATCAACCTGCTGCTGTTCCTGCTCGTCGGGATCGTGATCGGCCGGCTGGTCGCCCTTCAGGCTGAGCGAGCCGACGAGGCCGACCGGAGAGCCCGCGAGGCCCTCGCGCTGTTCGGCATCAGCCGCGCGTTGGCCACCGCCTCGACGGTCGCGGAGGCTGCCCCGGCCGTGCTGCGGCTGCTCGTGGCCGACAGCCGGATGGATCGGATCTGGGTCGCCACGAGCAGTCCCGCGGGGGAGGTGACGATCGTCGACTCGGCGCCGGACCAGCCGCGGCCGGCCGGCCGGGTCCACTGGCTGCTGGCGCGGACGCCCGGCGACCAGCCCGCGAAATGGGTCCGCCAGCACGTCGCCACGGAGCCACGCCGCCCCGGCGCCCCGGCGCCGTCGGTCGCCGCGGGCAGCGCATCGGGCGCGGCGGGCGGCGCATCGGGCGCGGCGGGCAGCGCATCGGTCGCGGCGGGCGCATCCGCGTCCCCGACCCGCAACGTGGCGCTGTTCAGGATCCGGGTCGAAGTCGAGGGCCAGGTACTCGGGTCCCTGTGGGCGAGCCGCGGCGACGGCGAGACGGTCCCGAACGGGGAGGAGACGCGACTGCTCTCCCTCGCCGCGGACCAGCTCGGTCTCGGCCTGCTACGCGACCAGCTCACGTCCGAGGCGACGACCGCCGAGGTCGCGCGGCAGGCGGACGCGCTGAAGAGTGCCCTCCTCACGTCCGTCTCGCACGACCTGCGGACGCCGCTCTCGAGCATCCGGGCGGCGGCAGGCAGCCTGATGGACCCGGCGCTCGCCTGGTCCCCCGACGAGCGAATCGCGACCGCGAAGGTCATCGACCTCGAAGCAGAACGGCTGAGCCGACTCGTCCGGAATCTCCTGGACCTCAGCCGCATCGAGGGCAACGCGCTGCGGCCCGAACTCGAGGTGTTCGATCTCGGCGACCTGCTCGCGCCGATCGTCGGCCGCCTCGGTTCCGTGGTCGGCGCCGGCCGGGTCGAGCTGGATCTGGCGGCCGATCTCCCGCCAGTCCGAATCGATGCCATCTACCTCGACGAAGCGATCACGAACCTGCTCGAGAATGCCGCGCGGTACGCGGGCCCCGGCGCGCGGATCCGGATCGACGGCCGGCAGACAGCGCCGGGCGTCGTCACGGTCGTCGTGGAAGACGGCGGACCGGGCGTGCCGGCCGATGCCCTGCCTCGTCTCTTCGAGAAGTTCTATCGGGCGCCTGGCGCGAAGGCGGTCTCCCAGCGCGGGATGGGGATCGGGCTCAGCGTCGTCAAGGGCCTCGTCGAGGCGATGGGCGGCCAGGTGAACGCACGCCCGAGCGAGCTCGGCGGCCTCGCGGTCGAGCTGCTCCTGCCGGCGGCCCCGCCGGCGCCGGGCGACTCCGCGTCCGCGGAGCGATTGACCGCGGATCCAGCTCGCTCGAATTGAGCGCTTGTTGAGGGGTCCGGCCTTCGCCTGACCCCGATTCCTCTTGGTGCCCTGCGTACGTTCAAGGCATGGCAGAACCAGGGGCCGATCCCCTCGAACCATCACCGGCGCCCGCCGACCCATACCGCGCAATCCTCCTGGTCGAAGACGACGAGACCCTTGCCGGCCTGCTCGCGCACCACCTTGAGGCGCGGGGATTTCTGGTCGATGCCGTGGGCACGGCCGAAGAGGCCTCCGGCTACGTCCGAAGCGGCGTCCGGCCGTGGCTCGTCCTGCTGGACATCAACCTCCCGGGCGATTCCGGCTGGGCGCTGCTGCGCCATGGACCGCTGGCCGGCCCCGACGCTCCGCCGGTGGTCGTCATGAGTGCCGTGCCCGTGTCCCCGGCCCGCCTCCAGGAGTACCGCGTGGCCGGCTATCTGCCGAAGCCGTTTCCGATCGATGCGCTCATGGATTTCGTCGAGCGCCTCGACAACACCGCTGCAGGGCGCGGTCCGCGGACCGTCCCGGAGGGAATCGATGCCTGATCTCGTCGCCATCGCGTTGATCGTGGGGTGGGCGCTGGTCTTCCTGGCCTACCTGCTGATCTGCCGGGCGCTCGCGCGATGAACATCACCGACGCCATCGGTGGCGTGATCGCGCTCCTCGTCGGCCTGTACCTCCTGTGGACCCTCGTCCGTGCGGAGGATTTTTGACATGGGTGCGACTGAGATCCTGACGGCCATCGCGCTGTTCGGAGCCGTGCTGCTCGTGACGCCAGTCCTCGGCGGCTACATGTTTCGTGTGTACGAGGGCCAGCGGACGTTCCTGTCGCCGGTCCTCGGGCCCGTTGAACGCGGCACCTACCGCCTCCTGGGCGTCGACGAGGCCAGCGAGCAGGGCTGGCTCGCCTACGGCACCTCGCTGATCGTGTTCTCGTTCCTGCTGATCCTCATCCTGTACCTGCAGCAGCGGGTGCAGGACATCCTGCCGCTCAACACCAGCGGCACGACCGTCGGGCCCGTCTCGCCCGATCTCGCGTTCAACACCGCGGTCAGTTTCGGCACCAACACGAACTGGCAGAACTACTCCGGCGAGAACACGATGACGTACCTCACGCAGATGGCCGGACTCGCCGTCCGGAACTTCACGTCCGCGGCGGAAGGCATGGTCGTGGCCATCGCCCTGGTCCGCGGCCTGACGCGCCGCTCGTCGCAGACGCTCGGCAACTTCTGGGTGGACATCACCCGGACCTGCCTGTACGTCCTGCTGCCGATCAGCGTGGTCGGGGCACTCATCCTCGCGTCGCAGGGCGTCGTCCAGACGCTCGGTGGCTCCGTCGTGGCGACAACGCTCCAGGGCATCCAGCAGACCGTGTCGCTCGGGCCGGTCGCCTCCCAGGAGGTCATCAAGGAGCTCGGCAACAACGGCGGCGGCTTCTTCAACGCCAACTCCGCCCATCCGTTCGAGAATCCGAACGGCCTCACGAACCTGTTCGAGATGTTCCTGATCCTGATCATCCCGTTCGGCCTGACCTTCACGTTCGGCCGCATGGCCGGCGATCGCCGGCAGGGCTGGGCGCTTTTCGCCGTGATGATGCTCGTCCTCGTGGTCGGGGCCGGCGTGGCGATGGTCAGCGAGGCCGGCTCCAATCCGATCCTGCCCCAGGGCATCAACACGGCCCTCGGCAACATGGAGGGCAAGGAGGTCCGCTTCGGCTCCGCGGTCGGCGGCCTGTTCGCCGCGGTCACGACCGGGACGAGCACGGGCGCGGTCAACGCGATGCACGACAGCTTCCTGCCGGTCGGCGGCCTCGTGCCGCTGTTCAACATCGAACTGGGCGAGATCGTGCCGGGCGGCGCCGGCGCCGGCCTCTACGGGATCCTGATGTTCGCGATCCTGGCGGTCTTCATCGCCGGCCTGATGGTCGGCCGGACGCCCGAGTTCCTCGGCAAGAAGATCGAGGCCTTCGAGATCAAGATGGCGATGCTGGTCGTCCTCGTCCTGGCCGCGAGCATCCTCGGCTTCACGGCCCTTGCCGTCGCCATTCCGATCGGGGTGAGCAGCATCCTGAACCCCGGACCGCACGGCTTCAGCGAGATCCTCTACGCCTTCAGCAGCCAGACCGGCAACAACGGCTCGGCGTTCGCCGGCCTGACCGGCAACACGGACTTCTACAACCTCACTGGCGGCTTCGCGATGCTGCTCGGCCGGTTCGGAATGATGATCCCGATCCTGGCCATCGCCGGCTCCATGGCCGCCAAGCGGCGCGTCGCGCCGTCCCTGGGCACGTTCCCAACCACGGGACCGCTCTGGGTGGGGCTCCTCATTGGCGTGATTCTCATCGTGGGCGCACTCACGTTCTTCCCGGCGCTGGCGCTGGGCCCGATCGTCGAGCAGCTGCTCATGCAGGCCGGGAAGGTGTTCTGATGCTCAGCTCACGCGGTACCACAACAGCAACCGCCGGCCGAATTGCCCGGACGGTGATCGACACGAGCCGCGGCACGCGCCGCGCGCAGCGCGCCGAAAAGGAGGCCCGCAGCGGCGGAACCGCCGGCGGCCCGCGCGGGATCTTCGATCCGCAACTCCTGCGATCGGCGATCCCGCAGGCCGTTCGCAAGCTCGATCCGCGCAGCATGATCCGCAACCCGGTCATGTTCGTCGTCGAGATCGCGGCCGCGCTGGTGACGGTCGTCTTCGTCCTGGACGCGACCGGGGTCAGCGCGGGTGCACCCCGCGAGATCGGGCGCAGCGTCGGCTTCGAGTTGCAGATCGCCATCTGGCTCTGGTTCACGGCCCTCTTTGCGACCTATGCCGAGGCATTGGCCGAGGCCCGCGGCAAGGCCCAGGCGGCAACCCTTCGCCGCACCCGATCCCAGACGACCGCCCATCGCCGGCGGGCGGATGGCTCGATCGAGGACATCGGCTCCAGCGAGCTTCGCGCCGGCGACGTGATCGTCGTCCGTGAAGGCGAGACCATCCCCGGTGACGGCGACGTCGTCGAAGGCGTGGCCTACGTCAACGAGGCCGTGATCACGGGCGAATCGGCACCGGTCCTGAAGGAGCCGGGCACGGATATCCGATCGTCGGTCACCGGCGGCACATTCGTCACCAGCGACACGCTGGCGATCCGGATCACGGCCAACCCCGGCGACACGTTCCTCGACCGGATGATCGCGCTCGTGGAAGGGGCCAAGCGCAAGCGGACTCCGAACGAGATCGCGCTCTCGATCCTGCTCTCGGGCCTCACCATCGTGTTCCTCCTGGCCACGGCGACGCTTCGGCCATTCGGGCTCTACGCGGACGCGCCGCTGGGCGTCGTCGTCCTCGTCGCGCTGCTCGTGTGCCTGATCCCGACGACCATCGGCGGCCTCCTGTCCGCGATCGGCATCGCCGGCATGGATCGCGTGGCGCGCTTCAACGTCCTCGCGATGAGCGGGCGCGCGGTCGAAGCGTCCGGCGACGTGGACGTGATCCTGCTCGACAAGACCGGCACGATCACGTTCGGCAATCGACTGGCCTCGGCGATCACGCCCTTCGCGGGCGTCGACGAGACCGAGGTCCTGCGAGCCGCGCTCCTGACCTCCATCCATGACGAGACGCCCGAGGGCCGCTCGATCGTCGAGTTCGCCAGCGCGCGCCTCGGACTCGCGGCACCCGACCAGGCCGCGACGACCGCCGCGCCGGCCGTTGGCGAGGAGATCCGGGAAGTAATCCCGTTCTCCGCCCAGACGCGGATGAGCGGCGTGATCCTGACCGACGGTGCCGTCGTCATGAAGGGTGCGGCCGACGCGATCGCGGCCACGCTCGAAGGGCCGGTACCGCCCGACCTGGGGACCCTCGCCGACGCCATCGGCGGCCGCGGCGCGACGCCGCTCGCCATCCGCCGCGACGGCCGCGGCCTCGGCATGATCGAGCTCAAGGACACGGTCAAGCCCGGCCTGAAGGAGCGCTTCGACGAGCTCCGGCGGATGGGCATCCGGACCGTGATGGTCACGGGCGACAACCCGCTGACCGCGAAGACGATCGCCGAGGAGGCGGGAGTCGACGACTTCCTGGCCCAGGCCAAGCCCGAGGACAAGATCGCGCTCATCCGCAAGGAGCAGGCGGACGGCCACCTTGTCGCGATGACCGGCGACGGCACCAACGACGCCCCGGCCGTGGCCCAGGCCGACGTCGGCATGGCCATGAACAGCGGCACGTCGGCCTGCAAGGAGGCGGCCAACATGGTCGACCTCGACTCGAACCCGACGAAGCTGATCGAGGTCATCGCGATCGGGAAGCAGCTGCTGATCACGCGCGGCGCGATCACGACATTCTCCATCGCCAACGACGTCGCCAAGTACTTCGCGATCCTGCCGGCGATGTTCGTGGTCGCCTACCCGGAGCTCGACCAGCTCAACGTCATGCGGCTGTCGACGCCGGAGAGCGCCATCCTGTCGGCCGTCATCTTCAACGCGCTGATCATCATCGCGCTCGTCCCGCTGTCGATCCGCGGCGTCGCCTATCGAGCCGCCCCGGCCAGCGAGCTGCTCCGCCGGAACCTCCTGATCTACGGAGTCGGCGGGATCATCGCCCCCTTCATCGGCATCAAGGCGATCGATGTGATCGTCTCGGCGCTGCACCTCGCCTGAGGCAGGAGTCCGTCATGTCAACCTTTGTGCGCAGCCAGCTCCGGCCGGCCATCGCCCTCATCTTCGTCCTGACCCTCATCACTGGCTTCGCCTACCCGGCCGCCGTCACCGCGGTCGCCCAGGTCGCGTTCCCGAGCCAGGCCAACGGTTCGCTGGTCGTGATCAATGGCACGACCATGGGCTCGGCCCTGATCGGCCAGGCCTTCAGCGACCCGAAGTACTTCTGGAGCCGGCTCTCGGCCGCCGGCGCGACGGCAACGAACCCGGGCGGCTACGACGGCACCGCCTCGGGTGGCTCCAACCTCGGGCCGACGAACAAGACCCTCATCGATCGGGTCACGGCCGATCTGGCGCGGCTCCAGGCAGCGAACCCCGGCGGCGCGCTCGTGCCGATCGACCTCCTGACATCATCCGCATCCGGCCTCGATCCGGACATCAGCCCGGCGGCGGCCGAATACCAGGTCGTCCGCGTCGCCACGGCGCGCGGGATCAGCCCCGACGCCGTTCGGGCGCTGGTGGCCAGGCACACGACCCAGCCGATCCTCGGGTTCCTGGGAGAGCCGCACGTCAACGTGCTCCAGCTCAACCTCGACCTCGACGGCCTGCTGCGGTGACGGGCGGCAGGTGATGGACGCGAAGGAAGGTCCCAGGAACGGGCGGGCCGCGGAGCCCGGCCGGCCGAGCGGCGACGAGATGCTCGCTCGCGTTCGCTCGGAGAGCCCGGGCGGCGGTCGAGGCCGGCTGCGCGTCTACCTCGGCATGGCGCCGGGTGTCGGGAAGACGTACGCGGCCCTCGAGGAGGCGCACCGGCGGCTCGAGCGCGGGACGGACATCGTGGTGGGGTTCATCGAGCCCCACGGCCGGCCTCGCACCGTGGCACTGCTCGAAGGCCTCGAGATCCTGCCGCGGCGGCACGTCACGTACCGGGGCGTCGAGCTCGACGAGCTCGATCCGGACGCCGTCATCGCCCGCCACCCGCGGGTCGCGCTGATCGACGAGCTGGCCCATACGAACGTGCCGGGTTCGCCACGCGAGAAGCGCTGGCAGGACGTCGACGTGATTCGAGACGCCGGGATCGACGTGATCAGCACGCTCAACGTCCAGCACCTCGAATCGACGGCCGATGCGGTCCAGACGATCACCGGGGCGCCCGTCAACGAACGCCTGCCGGATGCCGTGCTCGACCGCGCCGACGAGATCGAGCTCGTCGACATGAGCCCGCATGCGCTTCGCCAGCGAATGCGTCACGGCAACGTCTACCCGCCGGACCGGGCCCAGATCGCGCTCGATCGATTCTTCACGGAGCCGAACCTCACGGCCCTCCGCGAGCTCGCCCTGCGGCGCGTTGCCCGCCAGGTCGATTCGGAGCTGCAGGTCCTCCAGGCGCCGGTCCTCGGCAAGGAACCGTGGCCCGTCAGCGACCGGGTCATGGTCCTCGTCGGCCCCCATCCGGGGTCGCGCCACGCGATCCGCCGGGCGGCCATGATGGCGGCGTCGTTGCGAGCCCCGCTGATGGCCCTGTTCGTCGAGACGCCCAATTTCGAGAAGGCGTCGCGAGACGCCCAGCAGGACGTCCGCGAGGACCTCGAGTTCGCCGAGGATCTCGGCGCGGCGGTCTTCCGCGAGCAGGGTGAGCGCGTGTTCGACACGGTCGTCGAGGTCGCGCGGGCGCGCCAGATTACGCATCTGTTCCTGAGCAACCACCCGGCCGAGGGCATCGGCCGCGTCTTCCGCCGGTCGCTCGCAGACGCCCTTCTGGAGGCGCTGCCGGGCGTCGACCTCCACCAGGTCCGGACAGCCGAGTAGGTCGATCTGCAACGAGCCTGACGCGGGTCGGCCAGCGACCCAGAGGCTCGGTCCCCTACTCGATCTGGACCCCGAGGCCCGTCAGCAGCCCGATTGCATCGGGCATCGAGAAGCGCGCCTTGCGCACCCGGTTCTGCAGCGGGTCGATCAGGTAGCCGGTCGCGCCGCGCAGGTCGGCGCCGGTCAGGTTCGTGTCGGAGAACAGCGCGCCGGCCAGGTCCGTCCTCGTCAGCACCGCGTCGCCCAGGTCCGCGGCGGCGAAATCGGCTTCGCGCGCCGTCGAATCGAGCAGGCGGAGGCCGTGCAGGTTGACGCCGAAGAAACTCGACTGGCTGACGAGGCAACGCTCGAAGCTGACCTGGAGCGCCAGCTTCGCGGGCCGATCGACGATCGTCCAATCGAAGCCGACCAGCTTCGAATCCAGGAAGCGCACGTCGATGAACCGCGACGTCGGCACCTTCGCCAGGCTGAGGTCGCACGTCGTGAAGGTGCAGTCCGTGAACGAGCAGCCGCTGAGCTCCGCGCCACCGAACGAGCAGCGGTCGAACAGGCAGCCGGAGAACGCGACGTTCCGCAGGCGCGCGCCGGTAGCCTTGAGATTCCGGAACTCGGCGCCTGAATAGTCGCCGCCGTCCTGGATCTCGGGCCCGGGAGTTCGCGACCTGGTCACCGGCGACCAGCCTAGCAGTCCGTCGGCGACCACCTCCGAGATCCGCGTGGCGGTACCAACGATTGATTGCGGGTCCGTGGGTCAACTGGTGTGATGGCGATCCAATGCCTGTCGACCATCGCCGCCGCCAACGGACCGGGGCTCGATGAGCGCGTCCAGGGGACGAGCTCGGACTGTTCGCGATGTCGGCGCTGCCCTCGTCGTGATGATGCTCATCGCGGCCTGCAGTGCCGTGCACGTCGTGACGTTGTTCGACGCTCCAGGCCCCCCGGAGTCGAACACGGGCCGCGTCGTTGTGTTTCCGCTGACGCCGCCAGCAGACGGGCTTCCCGGATCTGGGCCCGCCATCGGAGTCCGGGCCATCTCGGCCGGCGGGCGGCATACCTGCGCTCTCACCGCGTCTGCGGGGGTCGCATGCTGGGGCTACAACAGGAGCGGCGAACTGGCGACTGGGACGATCGCCAACAGCAGCCACCCGGTGGTCGTTTCGGGCCTCCCCGATCATCTGACGGCGGTCAGCTCGGGAGATTCCTCGAGCTGCGCGCTGACAGCGGCTGGTGCAGTCTGGTGTTGGGGCGCCAACGGCAACGGCCAGCTGGGCACTGGCGGGTTCGCCGGTGCGGTCCTCAAGCCAGTCATGGTTCAGGGGCTCAGCGGACCGGTCGTCGCGGTCTCCACCGGAGACTTCCACGCCTGTGCACTCACCCAGGCCGGTGGGGTCGAATGCTGGGGCGGCAACCGCCACGGCGACCTCGGGAACGGCGACACCATCGATCACGCCCTCCCGGTCGGCGTGACGGGCCTGGACTCCGGTGTGCGGGCCATCGCGGCCGGGGGCAACGTGAACTGCGCCCTGGTCGACGAGGACGGGACCGTGACCTGCTGGGGCGACAACGTGGCCGGCGAGGTCGGCAACGGTCTCACGGGCCGCATCCCGGCCATGGGCAAGGTGAAGGGGCTGTCGGGGATCCGGGCGATTTCGGCCGGGCTTGACTACGCCTGCGCGTTGACGACCGAGAGCGGGGTCCGGTGCTGGGGCTCCAATGCCCATGGCCAGCTCGGGGATGGAACGTTCGCGGACAGTGCCATTCCGGTGGACGTCGTCGGTCTCGCGCACGGAGTCCGGGCCATCTCCGCTGGCGCGGGTCACGCCTGCGCCCTCCTCCGCGATGCGACCGTGGCCTGCTGGGGCCGGGATTTCGACGGCGAGCTTGGCAATGGCCGGAACCAGGCTTCAGGTGTCCCTGTCGCTGTCTCGGGGCTCGACCGCGTCACGGCCATCGGCGCAGGCGGCATGCACAGCTGCGCCACAGTCGCCACAGGGGCGATCAAGTGCTGGGGTTACGACGGGGATGGCCAGCTCGGTGACGGTTCTCCGGCATTGACAGGGCTGCCGGTTCCGGTACTCGGCCTGACCAGCGGCATGACGGCGATCGCGAGCGGCGGCAATCACACGTGCGCCATTGCGCCGGATGGAACCGTTGCCTGCTGGGGCCATGCCACCGGGGGGGACCTCGGGGATGGTGCCAATCTCGATCGCTATCGCCCGGTCAGCGTCCGGGACCTGCCAGCCCCGGCGATCGCGTTGGCGCTGGGCGACAAGCACAGCTGCGCCCTCACGAAGCCCGGTGCGGTGGCGTGCTGGGGCTACAACGGCGACGGCGAGCTCGGCGATGGCTCGACAGCGGACTCCGCGACCGCGATCGCGGTTGCCGGTCTGAGCCACGGGGTCCTCGCCATCGGCGCAGGCGACGTGTTCACCTGCGCCCTGACCTCGGCCGGCGGCGTGAAGTGCTGGGGCGACAACGCGGTCGGTGAGTTGGGCCTGGCTCCGGCGACGTTGCCGTCGCGGTCGGTGCCGGGCGACGTGCCAGGGCTGACCAGCGGCGTCACGGCGATCGCGGTGGGGGGTGCCACGGCATGCGCTCTGACCTCGGCCGGCGGCGTCAAATGCTGGGGTAATAACCAATCTGGCCAGCTCGGGACGGCCGACGGCGTGTCGTCCGGGACGTTCAGCGCGAAACCACTCGGCGTCAAGGGTCTCTCTCGAGGCGTGCTCGCGATCACCGTCGGCCGCAGTCACGCCTGTGCCATCGACCAGTCCCGACATGCCATCTGCTGGGGCAACAACCTCGCCGGCCAACTCGGGAATGCCGGGTGGAACGAGAGCTCGCGACCGGGAGTCGTGGCCGAGGCCGGTGAGGTGACGGACATCGTCGCCGGAGCCGCCCATACCTGCGTGCGGGAACCCCAGCACCGAACGTACTGCTGGGGCAACAACCTGTTCGGCGAACTCGGCGACGACGCGATCGTCTCGGAGACCGTGCCCGTCCGCGTGGTGGGGCTGCCCGCCGAGACGACTGCCCTCGCACTCGGCGGCGATCAGACCTGCGCCATCGTGGTCGGTGGCGCCGTGTGGTGCTGGGGCTACGACGGCCGCGGCGAGCTCGGCAACGGGACGGTCACGCATCGGCTGCTCCCGGTGGACGTCATCGCGGTCCCTCGGTAGCCGCCTGATCTCCGGCCCCGGCCATCAGGCAACCGGCGAGGATCGTTCACCATCGACCCGGCCCTCGGCAGCGAGCCTCGCCCGGGCGGCCGCCAGCGCTTCCGCGACCCGCCGCGGCGCCGTGCCGCCGATGACGTCGCAGCCGGCCATCGCACCCTCTACCGTCGCTACGGCGCGCAGCTCGCCGGGCACAGCTGGATCGCCCGCCAGCCGGCGAGCCTCGGGGTCTTCGCTCCGCGCCAGCGCCGCGCGAACGGTGCTCTCCTCGAGTGCATCCAGCGTCACGCCGGCCCGTTCCGCATCGGCAACGAGCGACCCGACGATGTGGTGCGCGGCGCGGAACGGCACGCCGCGCCGGA
The DNA here is from genome assembly GCA_963716375.1 of uncultured Chloroflexia bacterium. Classification (GTDB taxonomy): domain Bacteria; phylum Chloroflexota; class Limnocylindria; order Limnocylindrales; family CSP1-4; genus VGPE01. The sequence goes on from OY970306.1 coordinate 2,330,219, forward strand.
CGAGCGCGTCGGCCACGGCCGTGGCCGTCGTGTACCCCTCGGCCGCGGCCGCCCGCATCCGGCCACGGTCGATGGTGAGCGTGGCGATCAGCCCGGTCATCACGCCGAGCGACGCTTCGAGCGTGGCGGCGCTCTCGAACAGCGGCGCCTTGTCCTCCTGGAGGTCGCGCTGGTAGGCCAGCGGCAGGCCCTTGAGCAGCGCCAGCAGCCCCGCGACATGGCCGCCGACGCGGGCCGCGCGGCCGCGGACGAGCTCGGCCGGGTCCGGGTTCTTCTTGTTCGGCATCATCGACGAGCCGGTCGAGAACGCATCGGCCACGCGCACGAACCCGAAGCGCGGATTCGACCACCAGGTGATCTCCTCCGCCAAACGCGAGAGGTGGACCATCGCCAACGCCATTGCCGCGACCGATTCGACGACGAAGTCCCGGTCGCTGACCGCATCGAGCGAATTGGCCGTGACGCCATCGAAGCCGAGCTCTGCCGCGGTCGCCTCGCGATCCAGCGGGTAACCGGCGCCCGCCAGCGCCCCGGCGCCGAGCGGCGATCGATTGGACCGCCGCGTAGCGTCCGCCAGCCGGCCCCGGTCGCGCTCGAGCATCTCGACGTAGGCGAGCAGGTGGTGCGCGAAGAGGACCGGTTGCGCGGGCTGGATGTGCGTGGTCCCGGGCAGGACCGCGTCGCCATCGCGCTCGGCAAGGTCGACGAGGGCCCGCTCGAAGTGGACGATGGCGGCATCGAGTGCGGCGACCGTCCGCCGCAGCCAGAGTCGCAGATCCAGCGCGACCTGGTCGTTGCGCGATCGGCCCGTGTGGAGCTTGCCGGCGAGCGGCCCGATCCTGGCGTCGAGGGCGACCTCGAGGTTGAGGTGGATGTCCTCGAGGGCCGGATCCCAGGTGATCGTGCCCGCTTCGACCTCGTCGCGGAGCGCGCTCAGTCCCGCGACGAGCGTCGCGACCTCGTCGGGCGTGAGTAGCCCCGCTCGCCCCAGGCCGCGGACATGGGCGATCGAACCCGCCAGGTCATCGATCGCCAGCGCCTGGTCGAGCTCGATCGAGCGCGTGAAATCGGCGGTCCGCTGGTCATTCGCCTCGGCAAATCGGCCGCCCCAGAGCCGCATCGTCCCTCCTGCGCCGGCGTGCGATGGCCGAATGCCCACCGCGGCCCCATGTGCGCCCGCGCCTCGACCCGGCCGCAGCGGCCATCGTAGCCGCTGTCACGGCGTCAGAACGGGTTCGGGGAATTCGGGGTCGAGCGTTGGGTCGACCATGCCCTGGGCGTCCTGGCCCGGCGGTGACCCACCGACACCCGGGACTTCCGCCTCCGACGCCTGCTTTTCGCCGCGGCGCGGCAGTGACCGCCAGGCGACGATCGCGGCAAGCACGGCCGCGACCGACCCGAGCGAGAACACGAAGCCTGGCCCGAGCGAGTCATAGATCAGGCCGCCGATGACGTTGGCGATCACGGCCGAGATCCCGAAGGCCATCGTCTGGAACAGTGCCTGGCCGGTGCCCTGGAGGCGGCTCGGCAGCAGCACGCCGATCGTCAGGACGCAGGCGTACCACAGGCCGGCGAACGCAAAGCCCGTGACGAGGCGCGTCGCGATGATCAGCGTCGGATCGTCGATGAACGCCCAGCTGAAGGTGCAGACCGCGTAGAGGAGCGCGCTGAGGATGAACAGCCCGCGCTGGCCGACGCGGGCGGCGATCACGCCGGCGACGAGCAGCCCCGGCACTTCCATGAGGGCGGCGACCCCCGAGGACAGGCCAACGTCGGAGGGCTGCCCGCCGAGATCGACGATCCGCAGGCTGAGGAACGTCACGCCGGCCAGGACGTCGACGTAGACGAGGCCAACGGCCAGCAGCACCCCGGGCAGGCGCGGCGCCGAGGCGATCGCGAGGCGCATCGAGCCGCCTCGTTCGCCGTGGGTGCGAACACGCGATGCCCGCGGCGGGTTCGGGATCAGGAACAGCAGCGCGGCCATGAACACGGCCCCGGCGGCCCAGAGGAACGGCGCCGGGCCATAGCCGACGCGGTCGTACAGGAAGCCGGCGAAGATGACCACGATCCCGAAGGAGAGGCTCGTCAGGAGGCGAAGCGGGCCGTATTGCTTCGCCCGGTCGATGACCATGCTCACCGCCAGGGCATCGGCCAGTGGAGCGAACGCGGCCTCGAAGATCGTAAAGACGACGACGATCAGGCCGAGCACGACCGGGGGCCACGGCGCGCCGAACCCGACCATGACGACCGCCCCACCGATCGCAGCCACCTGGAGCGCACGGACGCGACCGAGCGTCACGTCGGCGAGATGGCCCCAGATCGGGACGACGATGGTGAAGCCGACCGCCGAGACCGCGGCGATCAGGCCGATGGCCGCCGGATCAAAGCCACGAGCCTGGAGCATCACCGTGATGAACGGGTAGATGACGGCGATCGCGCCGCCGGTGACGAGGAAGATGACTCGGACGGCGCGCACCGGTTCGATGGTAGCGGCACGACGGTCGCCGCGGCGGCACGACGGTCGCCGTCGTTTCGGTGCCGGAAGACCTGGGCGGGTTGTGGCCGGGCCGTGGTCGGTCGTGGTCGGGCCGTGGCCCGGTCCGTGCACGCTGCATGTTCATTGCGGGCATCGACGGCCCAGGGCCCGCGCGATCTCGTGGCGGCCGTCGGCGGCGGGCCGGCGGCGGCTCGATCGACCCATTCGCGCTCATGTGGCGTGCAATTCGGTCGACAACCAATGCTGGCCGGGGCGCTGGTGGGCGATGTGGCGTTCGAAGACGGCGGAATGAACATGGCGCGTGCACGGGACGCGTCGATGGGCGCGGAGGAAAGACGGCAGCCTCGGACCGCCCGCCCCGGCCACGCGGACGTGCCCGATTGGCTTATTTGACTAGGCCAACAGCCGTTGACTCCGCTAGGATGGCGCCATTCGTTCTGACGAGGCGCCGCGCATGGCTTCGACGAGTTCCCGGAGCGACTCGCTGATCTTCGGCCTGCTCGGGCTCATCTGGGGCAGCAGCTTCCTGTTCATCAAGATCGGCGGCGAATCGCTCGGGCCGTTCACGCTCGTCAGCCTCCGCCTGATCTTCGGGGCCCTCCTGCTCGGCGCGGTCGTGATCGCGTCCCGGCAGCCGATGCCGCGCGATCCGCGCGTCCTCGGCCACCTCGCCGTCCTCGGCGTCCTCTCGGTCTTCCTGCCGTTCTCGCTCATCACCTGGGGCGAGACGCACATCGACTCGGGCCTTGCGTCGATCCTGAATTCGACGACGCCCCTGTTCACGATCGTGGTCGCCGGCCTGCTGCTCCCGGACGAGCCGATCACGCTCAATCGCGTCCTCGGCCTGCTGATCGGGTTCGGTGGCGTCGTGCTCGTCACGAGCCAGTCACTCGGCGGCGGCTCGGATTCGATGGCCCTGCTCGGCGACCTGGCCGTCGCAGTCGCCGCCGTCTCGTACTCGTTCGGCGCGGTCTACGCTCGGCTCCACGCCCGAGGGCTGCGGCCGATGACGGTCGGGCTGTCGCAGACGCTCTTCGGCCTCGTCTACGCGCTCATCCCGGCCCTCCTGTTCGAGCATCCGCTCGGGGCGGGCATCGAGCCGCAGGCGCTCTTCTCGGTCGCCTGGCTGGGCCTGCTCGGGACAGGCGTGGCCTATCTCATCTTCTTCCGGCTGCTCTCGAAATGGGGCGCCACGCGAACGCAACTCGTGACGTACCTGCTGCCGCCCGTCGGGGTCGCCCTCGGGGTCATCGTCCTCGGCGAGCAGATCGATCTCCAGATCGTCGCGGGGACGGCGTTGATCATCGGCGGCGTCGCGCTCGTGAACCGCCGGCGCGGCGGCCGCACGCTCTACCAGCGCGCCCAACCGATCGCAGAGCCGGAGCCGTCGGTCGCGACGAGCTGAACCGGCGTCCGCCTCACGTTCCGACCGGCCCGCACGACTCGTACCATCGCGCCAACGCCCCGCCCAGGAGCCTCCGTGCCGCCCATCGTCCTGCTGATGATCGCCCTCGCGGCGCTCATGCATGCCGCCTGGAACGTCCTCCTCAAGACGTCCGGCGATCCGCTGCTGACGTCCGGCCGGGCGATGATCGCCGCGACGTCGATCGGCTTTCCGCTGGCGGTCATCGGCTGGTTCGCGACCGGCCAGCCGGCCATCCCACCGGAAGCGTGGCTCCTGGGTGTCATCTCGGGGCTCCTCGAGATCGCCTACTTCATCCTGCTGGCCGCGGCCTATCGGCGCGGTGAGCTGTCGGTCGTCTACCCCATCGCGCGCGGGACCGCGCCGCTGCTGGCGGTGATCGCCGGGGTCGTCATCCTGGGCGAGCGACTGGGCCCGATGGGCTCGGTCGGGGTGATCTGCCTGCTCGGCGGACTCCTCCTCGTGCAGCGTCCATGGCGGTTCCTGCGGGGCGGCCCGATGGTCGAGGCGGCCGTCCCGTTCGCGATCGCCTGCGGGTTCTCGATCGCGGCCTACTCGACCGTCGATTCCGTCGGCGCGCGATCGGTCGCCCCGTGGCTGTTCGCGGCGATCCTGTTTCCCGTCACGGCCGTCGGCCTCGCGATCTGGATCCGGATCGTCGGCGTGGCCGACCCGCGGGCGACGACTCCGACCTGGGGCCGTTCGGCGGCGGCCGGGTTGCTCGCAATCGGGGCCTATCTGCTGGTGCTGGCCGCCTATGCGATCGCGCCACTCTCGGCAGTGGCGCCACTGCGCGAGTCGGCCGTGGTGCTCGTCACGGGCTGGGGCACGCTTCGGCTCGGCGAGGCAGCCGGTCGGCCAGACGCTGTCCGCAAGATCGGGGGCGCGGCGATCATCGTCGCCGGGGCGCTGCTGCTCGCACTCGAGGGTTGAGCGGGCCCGTCGGGGCCCGGCCGCATGTCGTCGCCGCGTGTCGTCGCCGCGTGTCTCTCGCGTCCGGCGGCGCCACGAGTCCGCGACGCGAATCCGCGCCGCGCTGCCACTCGGCGTCGGGCACCGCATCTGCTACGAGAGGCGCGACTCCCGCGGCCGCTGCTGGCTCCGGGTCCAGTCGTCCTCGGCGATCTCCTTCACGGCGCGGAGATGCGCCTCCGCCCGATCGGCGACCGAGTCGCGGCCGAGCCGGACCAGCAGGCTGGCCACTCGATCGCCGGTCTGGAACGTCGCCACGTGGACGACCCGCGTGCCGCCCGCCCGTGGTTCGAGCCGCCAGCACCACTCCTCGCCGAAGGTCGGAGCGCTGATCCGGAGCCGGAACGTGGACGACGGCCGCGCTTCGAGGCTCTCGAGCGTCGCCTCGCTGCGGAGGAGTCCGAGGCGCACGCGTCCACGGCGGCAGGCCGAGGCGGCCGGCCAGGCGGGTTCGGCGGGGCCAAGCGTCAGCTCCGGGAAGAGGCGGGCCACGTTCGCCGGGTCGCCGAGGGTCGCGAACACGATCCGCGGCGGCGCGTTCACGAAGACGCGCCGCTCCACGTGCAGCGGGCTTGGCTGCCGGGGGACGGAGCTGCGTTCCGAGCGAAGAGGTCCGATGGCCATGTCAGCGCCCGACCGGATGCCAGACGGTCTTCATCTCGAGGAAGGCGGCGATCCATTCGGGCCGCTGCGCCTGCCGGTCATCGGCCCAGTCGAAGCGGGCGTCGGCCATGCCCGCCGGCCGCTTCGCGAGGCGCTTCACGCTGTCGGCCGCTGCGGCCTCGGTCGCCTGGCGCATCTCGGGCGGAACACCCCACGTATCCAGCGCGTCCACGTCGGCGTGGGCGGCGAGGACCGGCACGAGCTCTCGCCGCAACCCGGTCAGGACGTTCACGACACCGGCCGGCACGTCGGACGTGGCGAGCACCTCGGTCAGGGTCACGGCGGGCAGCGGGCGCTGCTCCGACGCGATGACGACGGCCACGTTGCCGGTCAGCAGGACCGGCGCGAGGCGCGAAACGAGCCCCAGCAGCGACGAGGATTCGGGGGCCACGAGGCCGACCACGCCGGTCGGCTCGGGGAAGGTGAAGTTGAAGTACGGCGCACCGACCGGATTGACCGAGCCGAGCACCTGGCTGACCTTGTCGGCCCAGCCGGCGTACCAGACCCAGCGGTCGATGGACAGCTCCACGACGACCCGCGCCGCTTCGGACGTCAGTCCCTCAGCCTGACCGACCTCGTCGACGAACTGGGCGCGGCGTCCCTCGAGCAGCTCCGCCACCCGATACAGGACCTGGCCCCGATTCATCGCGGTCTTGTCGGCCCAGCCGGCGAACGCGCCGCGGGCGATGCGCACCGAATCCCGCAGGTCCTTCCGCGAGGCGCGGCTGGCGTTCGCGAGCGGCGTGCCATCCGCACCGGCAACGAGGTAGGTCCGGCCCGATTCGGAGCGCGGGAAGGCGCCGCCGATGTACAGCTTGTAGGTCTTGCGGACCTCGAGACGATCGGGCCCGGTCTCGATCGCGGCGACGGCGCGGCCTGCGGCGGCCCGTTTCGACACGGCCGCGGCTGGGACCCTGGCCGCGGCTGGGACCCTTGCGCCGTTCGCGGCGGCGGCAGGGACCTTCGCACCTTTGCCGGCGGGCTCCGTGGCGGCGGCCCCCTTTGCGGCCGCAGCCCGAGCAGCGGACCCGTTCGTTCGATCGCCGGCGGCCATCAGCGATCCTCCAGCCGGACGTACGCGTGCAGGCCGTGCATGCCGCCTTCGCGTCCGAAGCCGGATTCGCGGTAGCCCCCGAACGGGCTCGTCGGGTCGAACCGGTTGAACGTGTTCGCCCAGATCACGCCGGCGCGGAGCTTGCGCGTCATGGACAGGATCCGGCTCCCCTTCTCCGTCCAGACGCCCGCCGAGAGGCCGTAGGCCGTGTTGTTCGCCTTCTCGATGGCCTCCTCCGGCGTCCGGAAGGTCAGCGTCGAGAGGACCGGCCCGAAGATCTCCTCGCGGGCGATTCGATGGCTCTGCGCGACGTTCGTGAACAGCGTCGGCCGGAAATAGAAGCCGCGCTCCGGCAGGTCGCAGGCCGGCTGGTACAGGTCGGCGCCCTCGGCCGAGCCGGCCGCCACGAGCTCGGTGATCTTGTCCAGCTGCGCGCGGCTGTTGATCGCGCCGACGTCGGTGTTCTTGTCGAGCGGATCGCCGACCCGGATCGTGGCAAGGCGATCCTTCAGCTTGGCGATGACCTCGTCGGCAATCGATTCCTGGACCAGCAGCCGCGATCCGGCGCAGCAGACCTCGCCCTGGTTGAAGTAGATCCCGTTGACGATGCCCTCGATGGCCTGGTCGAGCGGTGCGTCGTCGAAGACGATATTGGCGGCCTTGCCGCCGAGCTCGAGCGTGAGGGCCTTGTCGGTGCCGGCCACGCCGACGGCGATCCGCTTGCCGATCTCGGTCGAGCCGGTGAACGCGATCTTGTCGACACCCGGGTGGCGGACCAGGGCCATCCCCATCTCGCCGGGCCCCGGGACGATGTTGACGACGCCTGGCGGCAGGTCGGCCTCGCGGCACAGTTCTGCGAAGAGCAGTGCCGTCAGCGGCGTGGTCGAGGCCGGCTTCAGGACGACCGTGTTGCCCGCGGCCAGGGCCGGGGCGATCTTCCAGGCGAGCATCAGCAGCGGGAAGTTCCACGGGATGATCTGCCCGGCGACACCGAGGGGCCGGGCGATCCGGCCCGGGAACGCGTACTCGAGCTTGTCGGCCCAGCCCGCGTAGTACCAGAAGTGTGCCGCGGCGAGCGGGACGTCGACGTCGCGTGATTCCTTGATCGGCTTGCCCGAATCCATCGATTCGAGGACGGCGAACTCCCGGCTGCGCTCCTGGAGCAACCGTGCGATCCGGAACAGGTACTTGGCGCGCTCCCGGCCAGGCAGGTCGCCCCAGCGCCGGCGAAACGCGGTCCGGGCCGCCCGAACGGCGCGATCGACGTCCGCCGCGCCGCCCTTGCTGACGGTGGTCAGGACCTCCTCGGTCGAGGGGTCGATGTCGATGAATGTCGCGCCGTCAGCGGCCGGGCTCTCGCGGCCGTTGATGAAGAGGCCGTAGTGCGGGCGGAGCTTGACGATCTCTCGCGACTCGGGCGCGGGGGCGTATTCCCAGGGGATCGCCTGGCCGTCGCCGAGGCCCCAGGACGAGGGCGCGGCAGGCATCGGCAGGCGCGAGGTGGTCACGAACGAACCCCGTGGAGGCGATCGAGTGGCGGGCCGCTGCTCATCGTCCGGGCATTATCGCACCGGCCGCCGCGGGTCCCGTTCGGGCTCGCTGAGAGGCGTCCGGCTCGGGCCGGCACGACGGCCTTCAACGCAGCAGCGCGAACCCGTCCAGGTTGACTCTCGGCCGGCCGGGCGTGCCGACCACGGTGAGGACGACCGTATGGCCGGCCGATGCCGAGAGGTTGCGGACGAAGATCAGCTGCCGGGATTCGGCCGCGCGCGATGCCAGGTCGAACCGCCCGAGCGACCGGCCGTCGAGCGAGACGTCTACCTGGCCGAACTTCGGTCCGGTCGGCGCAACGACCCCGAAGGATCGGCCGGTGAAGGTCAGCGTTGCCGTCGATCCGACGGCCGTGGCCGTCCGGACGCGACCGTCGAGCGCCGTCTTGTCCTTGACCGAGGTCCAGCCGGCACTGAACGCGATCTGCGTCGAGCGGTCATCGATCAGGCTCAGCTTGACTGGCAGGCCGCGAATCCCGTCGGCGGTGTTGCCCGCACCGTCCATGGCCGTGACCTCGAATTCGTAGACCGCCCCGGCGGGCACCGCGATCGCCGCGGTCCGCGCGCTCGCCGGCACGGAGATCGAGTCATAGGCCTCGCCGTCCTGGAACGCCGTCACGTTGTAGCTCGAGATGCTGCTGCGCGAATCGGTCGCGCCGGTCCAGCTGACCTCGAGCGGGACCGCGGAGCCCTGGAGCGCCGTCGCCGGGAGCCTCGGCTGCGTCGGCCGCGTCGAGGTCGGGGGCGTCGTGTCGAGGATGATGGAGTCGGTGCTGAGCGCGGACCAGTGACCCGCGCCATCGCCCCACTGGATGTAGACGCGGTGGAGGCCGTCGCCGGCCCGGCCGCCGAACTCGGGATCGGTCAGCGACCACGGCGCCGCGTCAGCGACGGGCAGGGTCCGGCCGAGGCGCAGCACGCCGTTCGCGTCCACGTCGGGCCGGTTCGAGGCCCGGACCACGGTCACCGCGACCTTGGGCGGACTGACGAGATCGAGCAGGACGAACGGATCGTCCACGAACGTGTCATCGCCTTCGATCGTCATCGTGCCTTCGAGTGCACCCGGATCGGCCGGACTGAGCCGGGAGACCCAGGTCAGCCAGCTGCCGTTCGGGGCCGGGACTTCGTCGGCCTGCCAGATCGAGGACGGGTTGACGGGATCGGCGGCGAGCACGTTCCAATCGCCCCAGCGCGTCCCGTCGTACGTGCCGAAGCCGGGCGTGATCAGGGCGGGCGGTCCAAACGTGGCTGAGGCGGGCGATCGGTAGGTCGCCCAGTTCGAGATCCCGGACGTCGGCGACGACCGCGAGTACTCGACCCAGGTCGTTCCGTCCGTGGCCCGACCGACGCCGCCCATGAAGAGGTCGAACCCCTTCTGGCTGAACGTGGTGTCCGACAGGACGGTCGGCACGGCGCCGTCACTCAGCTCCGTGACCCGGACGCAGGTCCGGTCCGCGTTGTCGCCAGCCGGCCGGCACGAGACGCTGGCGACCGTGAACACGCGTCCGGGACCGCTGATCGCATCGGTCGGGCCGTTGTCGACGGCCGTGGCGATCGTCGGCGGATCGCCCGGCTGGTGGGGCTGCGGGGGGTCGGACCAGGCCGCAATCCCCTGCGTCACCGTGACATTGATCGGGGCGGCAACGGTCACGTTCCCGGCGGCATTGCTGCCGGTCACGGTGCTGAAGCCGATGTCGGCCGTGGTGTCCGAGTCGTTCTGGATGGCGACGACGGCATGGCCGATCGCCTGGCTTCCGGATGAGGCGGACGGCCGCCAGGTCGCGAGGGTCGGATCGGCGTCCGTGGTGGTGACGGACAGGCTCGCTGCGCCGGCGTAGAGCTGCGCCCAATCCAGCACGACCATGCTCGAGCCCGCGAAGTCGCTGGCGTCCATGCAGCCGGTCGTGCCGGGCGGCGAGACGAAGACGTTGACCCCGACCATGACCAGCGAATCCGTCGTGCCCATGCCCGGGTAGTCGATCATCTTGCCGGGGTAGACGAGGCGGTAGACGTTCCAGACGCCGAGTGGGTCGTCGGTCGCCGAGACGGCAACATTCAGGAAGCTGTGGCTGCAGTCCCAGCTGATCTCAGCAGCGACCCAGCGATCGTGGAGCGTGTCCTTCAGGACGTGGGGATCGGCCTCCTGCTCGGCATTGCTGAGCTGGAAGAACGACGGCAGGTCGATGACCTCCTGGTCCCCACTGCTGCGGTCGGTGACGAGCAGCAGCTCATTGACCGACTGGACCGACCAGGCGGTATCGACCGCGATGCCCGGATCGGGCGGCTCTTCGCACAGCTCGCTCGGGTCGCAGAACAGGTAGAGCTGCGAATCGTCGGCGTCGCTGATGCCGAAGAAGCCTTCGTCGGACCGGATCCGGGGCAGGTCACCGGGGGTTGCCGCGGCCGCCTGGGCGGTCGTGGTGGCGGTCGTGGGGCGGCTGGCGGACGTGGCGCGGTCCGAGGTCGTGGTGGTGCGGCTGGCGGACGCGGTGCGGCTGGCCGCCGCGGTCCCGCCCATCGCGAACGGAACGTGCGGCAGAGCCCGACGCGCGAGCGGTCGAGAGGTGGCGCCGGTGCGCGGGGCTTCGGGGATCGTGAGGCGCTCGGAAAGCGGATCGGAGCCGGCCGTGCCCGCGCCGCTCGGCGATGTCCGCCCGACCGTGAGCGCGCGAGCCGAGTGGCGGACCACCCGGGGCACCGTAGTGTGGCTGACCGGCAGGGCCTGGGCGCGCGAGCCCGTCAGCGCGGCCGCGGCAGTGGCAGTGGCAGCCGAGGGGTCCGTTGCGGCCGTCGTTCCGGTCGCGCCGATGTCGGCTGTGCCGGATGGGCCGGCCGTGGCCCCCTGCACCGCGCTCACGACGAGAACGAGCGCTGCAGCGATCGAGAGGAAGGGGCGCCGAGTGCCCATGCGTGCCCTCACACCCACCCCCAGACGGAGTCGATCACGGCGCGCATCTGCCGTCGCCCGCGTGCGTGGATCATAGGTCACCGGGCCGCGCCCCCCATCACGGATCGATGCCGCCGAATGGCCGCGTCGCCGGGCACGTCCCTCGATTTCCCGCCGCACGTCGCCAGCCACGCTCCCCAGCCCTCTGAGCGAGCCGTGACCTCGATCGGGCTGGACAAGTGACGCCGCCAGTTGGCGACGTCCCCAGGATCTGGACCGCCCGACGGGATCTGCCAGCGGCGCCAGGCGATGCCTCGGCCGCAAAGGACGACGACTGCGCGGGCCCGGGCGTCGGTTCGGCTTCGGCCGGCCACCGGGAACGAGATCCGTGCCTCCAGCGCGGCCGCCCCGAGCGACCTGCCCCGGCCCCGTCTCCTGTAGCCTTGCGCGCACGCCCGGTCGCCGAATCGGCCCATTCGGCGTCCCGGCTGTCTCGAGGACGCGCGCCCGCATGGATCGACTGGCCCACACGCTGGAGCTCCTCGATGGTCCGCTCGAGCCCGACACCCTCGCGGGCAACCTGCGCGACCTCGCCCGAATCAACCGCTGGCTCGGTGGGGCGAGCTTGAGCCGGCACGCGCTCGAGCGCCTGTCCTGGTCCGGTGGACCCCGGCTGGATCTGCTCGATGTCGGAACCGGCGGCGCTGACATCCCGCTTCGCCTGCTCGAATCGTGGTCGGGCTCGACCGGTCTGACCGTCGTCGCCGTGGACAGCCGACCGGAGGTGATCGATGCCGCGCGACGCGTCCACCCGGGGATCGACAGGACGACGGGTCTTCGACTCGAGGTCGCCGATGGAGCGGCGCTGCCGTTTTCCGACGGGCAGTTCGACGTCGTCCACGCCTCGATGGTGCTGCATCACCTCGAACCAGGCGAAGCCGTCGCCATGCTGCGCGAACTGCGGCGTGTCGCCCGCCGGGCCATCGTGATCAACGACCTGCAGCGCGCCCGGATCCACTGGCTGGGGGCGTGGCTGATGGGCCACCTGCTGACGCGGAACGCCTACACGCGCAATGACGCACCGCTGTCGGTGCGGCGCGCCTACACGGCCCGGGAGATGAGTCGCCTGCTGGTCGAGGCGGGTCTTCGGCCGAGATCGATCGAGCGGGGCTTCCTCGGCCACCGCTGGGCGATCCTGGCCGAGGTGCCGGACGCGGCCGGTGGCGCGGCCGGCGTTGGCGGCGCCACGGTCGGCGTTGGTGGCGCCACGGCCTCAGCCGCCCCGCCGCCCGGCGCTGCCTCGTGAGCGCGGCCGGCGAACGTCACGAGGCGACCGACGTGGCGATCGTCGGCGGTGGGCCGGCAGGCGCCGCGCTGGCCATCAGGCTTGCCCGCGCCGGCCGGGAGGTCGTGCTCCTGGAACGGGCACCGGCATACCGCTGGCGCGCCTGCGGCGTCTTCAGCTCCCCGGCGACGCTGGCCGAGCTGTCGTCCCTCGGCCTGACCGAGCCAGACCTGGCGCGCGTGGCCCGCCCGATCCCGCGGCTCTGGGTCGCGGCTCCCGGCGGCACCGAGTTCCCGCTCGACTACGGCCGAGGCAGCGGCGACGAACCCACGGCGGTCGGCTTCGATCGGTCGGCGCTCGATCCCCTGCTGCTAGAGCACGCCGCGGACGCCGGCGCGGACATCCGGCTCGGGACGACCGTGGCGGAGGTCGACCTGGCGGGCCCCGGCGGAGCGGCGAGCAGGAGGTGCGGGTGGCGGTGCCCGCCGACGGGCCGGCGGCCGGTTGACGCTCGCGGGTCCGAAGGGTCGTTCGACGCTCGAGGCGCGGCTCGTCGTCGGGGCCGACGGGATCCGCTCGACCGTCGCCCGAGCCGCCGGCGTCGCCCGGCCCGCCCGGCTGCCGGTGCGGATCGGGCTCACCTACCATGTCTCGGAGGCGGTCGACGCTGGCGGACGAGCGGTCGACGGGCGGATGATCGTCGTTCGAGGCGGCTACTGCGGCCTCGCTCCGGTGCCTGGAGGTCGCGTGAACGTCGGCATCGTCCTGTGGGGTCGCCAGCGGCGTGCAGCGCTGGCGCGACTCGGGGCGGCCACGGCCACGGCGGCCATCGTCGATTCGCTGCCGGCCTGGCCGGCCGGCCACGGCCCGAGCCTCGTCTCAAATCGCCTCGACGCGGTGGCGGGCGCGGCCCCGATCGCCCATCGCGTCAGCCGCCGGGCCGGCCCCGGCTGGATGCTGGTCGGCGATGCGGCCGGCTTCCTCGACCCATTCACGGGCGAGGGCCTGCACCGGGCGTTCGTGTCGGCTCGGTTGGCCGCGGCGGCGATCGGCGGGGGCGACGGCCGCTCGACGACCGCCCCTCGGATGACCTCCGCAGACACTCGCTCCACCGACATCGCCTCGGCCTACGAACGGGCCATGCGCGCCCAGTTCGCCGCCAAGGACCTCGTCAGCTGGATCGTCCAGCTCGTCGTCGCCCGCCCGGTCCTCTTCGACCATACCGCCATCCGCCTCGCTCGCCGGGCGGCCCTGCGTGAGCAGATGGGCCTGGTCATGGGCGACCTCGCGCCGGCTCGCGAGGCGTTCGACCCACGCTTCCTGGCCGCGCTCATTGCCCCGTGACGAACCCCGCCGACTCCCCGCACCGCCCGGATCGCGTCATCCGCCTCGGCGCCTATGCCGTCTGCGTGGACGATCGCCGGATCCTCCTGTGCCGGATGGCGCCGGGCTACCCGCGGGCGGGCGCCTGGACACTGCCCGGTGGCGGCGTCCACTTCGGCGAGGACCCGAACGTCGCCGTGCTGCGCGAGCTGGCCGAGGAGACCGGCCTCAGCGGCGCCGTCGAGGCGCCCCTCGGCGTGTATTCGCGCCACATCCCGCCGACCGAGTCGCAGTCCGGCCGCGACATCCACGTCGTCGGCCTCGTGTTCCGGGTGCGGATCACCGGCGGGACGCTCCGCGACGAGGTCGACGAATCGACCGACCGCAGCGCCTGGATGGATCTCGACGACCTCAGCCACCTCGACGTCGTCGACATCGCGACCTTCGCGCTGCGGCTCCTCGACAGCCCGGACTCCTGACCTCGATGCACTCGGCAGTCTCGATCGACATCGCGGCGTCGCCGCAGCTCGTCTTCCGGCTGGCCGCGGACGTCGAGCGCTGGCCCCAGCTCCTGCCCCACTACCAGCGCGCTCGTCGGATCCGCACCGATCCCGACGGCGTTCGCGTCGTGCTGTTCGTCGCGCGCCGGCCGCTCGTGCCGCCGCTTGGTCTCGGCCTGCCCGTGGCCTGGCGAGCTCGGACCTGGGCCGAGCCGGAACGCCGCCAGCTGCAATTCGTCCACGTCGGCGGCCCGACCGGGGGCATGGACGTGACGTGGCACATCGAGCCGGCGGTGAGCGGCAGTCGCGTCACGATCGACCATGCCTTCGAGCGCGCCGTCCCGCTGCCGATCCTCGGCCCGCTGCTCGGGGCCGGGTTGTGGCCGGCGTTCATCGACCGCTTCTTCACCCGACCGATCGCGGGCCGGACGCTAGCCACCTTCAAGGCCCTGGCGGAAGCGCTCGCGGCCGAGGAGCCAGCCAACGGCGGCGGATCGATCGCCAGCGACAGATCCCGTGCCGCCGCGCCCCGTGCCGTCGACGGATCCCGAGCCGGCGATGAGTCCGCCCGGTCGTCGCGAACGAATCTCTGGCCATGACCGATCGACGCGACTCCCCCCGCCGGGTCTGGATCACGGGGATCGGCGTGATCACGGCGATCGGCCTCGGCCGCGATGCCTTCTGGGCCGGCGTCCAGGCCGGCCGCTCACCCGTCCGCCGGATCGACCGCTTCGACCCCTCGGCGTTCCGCTCCCAGGTCGCAGCACAGGTCGATGACTTCGACCCGGTCGATTTCATGCCGCCCAAGACGGCCCGCCAGCTCGACCGGTTCAGCCAGTTCGGCCTCGTGGCGGGACAGATGGCGCTCGCGGACGCGGGCCTCGTCCCCGGCCGCGACGGCGCGGCGCACCCGCAGGCAATCGGCATCTACCTCGGCAGTGCCCTCGGCGGGATCGCCTATGCCGAGGAGCAGCACGAGCGCTATCTCGAACGCGGCATCCGCTCCGTGGCGCCGAACCTCGCCCTGGCGGTCTTCGGCGGGGCGGCGCCGGCCAACCTCGGGATCGCGCTCGACGTTCGGGGCCCGATCCTCTCGACCGCGAATTCCTGCGCCTCCGGCGCCGTGGCCATCGGCGAGGCCCTCGGCGCGATCCGGACCGGCGAGATCGATGCGGCCGTGGCGGGCGGCGTCGAGATTCCCGCTGAGCCCGCTCGCGTTCGGGGCCTTCGACATCATCCGGGCCCTTTCGGCCGGCCACAACGAGTGTCCCGACGGCGCGGCGCGGCCCTTCGATCGCGAACGAGATGGATTCGTGATGGGCGAAGGCGCGGCGCTGCTCGTCCTCGAGGATGCCGAGACCGCGGCCCGCCGCGGCGCCACGCCCTACGCCGAGGTGCTGGGCTACGGCGCGACATCCGATGCCCATCACATGGTCCAGCCCCGGCCCGACGGCACCGAGGCGGCCCGCGCGGCCTCCATCGCGCTGCGGACGGGCGGCGTGGCGCCTGACGAGATCGACTACGTGAACGCACACGCCTCCTCGACGCCGATCGGCGACCTGGCCGAGGCCCGCGCGATCGGTCTCGCCCTCGGCCGGCGCGCGGCCGACGTCCCCGTCAGCGGCACGAAGGCCCTGTACGGGCACCCGCTCGGGGCATCGGGCGCGATCGAGGCAGCGTTGTGCGCCCTGACGATTGCGCGTGGCTGGGCGCCGCCGTCGGTCAACCTCGCCGACCCCGACGCGGAGATCGCCGAGTTGCTGCCGGGCCTGCTCCGCGAAGGCCGAGCCGGTACCTACCGGCGGGTCCTCTCGACGTCGTTCGGCTTCGGCGGCCTCAACGCGGCCCTCGTTTTCGGGGCGCCGGAAGGCTGAGCGGTGGGACATCGCGCCGCCCAGGATGTGGTCAGATTCTCACCCGGCGGGCCTTAGCCAAGGATCTGCGAAGGGCACCGGGCCCGCGGACCCGCGATTCGGGCCCGTTGTCCCGTCCAGGTATCCGCCGTCGTCTAACCACGATTCCCCGGGCTGGTCGGACGCCGGCCCGGATCTGGCTAACGGTCACGGGGCGGGAATCTGAGAGGAACGACGACGAATCCGCGGGCCGGGGCGTCGGTTCGACGCCGGCATCGCCCAGGAACGGGGCGAGTGGCTCCAGCGCGGCCGCCACTCCCCGCGGCCGCCACCCCCCGCGGCCGCCACTCGCCCTATGCGGGCAGCGTCCGTTCGAACAGCCGGACCCAGTTGCGGAACATGATGTTCTCCACGTCCGACTCGGCATAGCCGCGCCGGCGGAGGATGCCCTCGATCCTGTGGTAATCCATGATCGTGTCGACGTCGGCCGGGGCACACTCACGGCCGCCCTGGCCGTCGGTGTCGCCGCCGATTCCGGCGTGGAGGGCATCGCCGGCCATCTGGCAGACGTAGTCGATGTGGTTGACGAGATCCTCGAGCGTCACCTCGGCCCGCTGGAACCACTTGCGGTTGTTCGGCCAGGCGTCCGTGCCCCAATCGGGCGCGCCCTTCGGCCATAGCATCCAGGTGTCCATCGAGGCACCGACCACACCGTCCCGATCGATCACCGCCTGGATCAGGTCGTCGGGCAGTTGTCGCTCGCCGGCACAGAGGGCGCGGGCATTCGAGTGCGTCGCCAGCAGCGGCCCCTCGAACACCGCCAGCGCCTCGCGAACCGAGGCATCGGACGTGTGCGTCACGTCGAGCAGCATCCCGAGCCGGTCCATCTCGCGCAGGAAGGCCGGTCCCCGCTCGAGCAGGCCGCCGTCCGTCCCGGTCCCCGTGCCATGGGCGTAGGGGCTGACGCCGTAGTGGCCGAGGCTGATCAGCCGGATCCCATCGTCCCACCACTCGCCGAGCTGGGCCGGTTCGACGACCGAATCCGCGCCCTCCAGGCCGAGCACGGCGCCCACCGCCAGCTTCGATCGGGCCGCCTCGCTGCCGTCGGCCGCCGTCCATTCCGCGATCTGGGCCGTGACGTCGCCGCGCGTCCGGATGATGCGGAGCTCGCCCTCGTCCTCGAGCGCGTCGTAGTAGCCGATCTGGCCCTTGCCGATGGCGTAGGTCAGGTGCGGCCTGTTGGCGCCGTTGATCGTGTTGCCTTCCCGCTGCATGTCCGAGCAGACCTTGAGGATCGCGATGGCCATGCCTGCCCGGCGCATCTCCGGCAGGGAGGCGAGTGCGATGTTCTCGTAGTCGCGGTCGCGAGCCCGCATCTCGTCGAGCGGCAGGGTCACGTCCCGCCGCAGCGACAGCGCGAGCGGGGCCATCGGGTAGTCGCCATCGACGATCAGCACGCGATCCTCCTCAAGGTCGTCTCAGCGCCGCAGAGCGGCGAGCCCTCCGGCCGGCCGCTGGGTGACGGTTCTCGACCGTGATTCTGCGGCAGCCGGACTCACGCCGCGACGTGATCGCCGCAGGACCGGAAACCCGCGACGAGCCGCGACGGAGCACGGAACGCGCCACCTGCCCGGCTAGACTACGGTCGCGCCCCGGCCGGTTGGGAGGCCGGCAAGCGATGCCACGGGATGAGGTCCTCATGCAGGCAGAGATCTACCGCGGTCGCCCGAATCTCCTCATGGATCACCTCCAGCTGGGCCTGCGGCCGGCCGGCGAGGCGGACCCGCGGGTCTACCTGAGCCTGTACGTGATCCCGTGGTCCCGCGAGCTCGGCGCCGGTCACGTGGCGCTCCTGCGGCACGTCCCGGCCAACCCTGGTGGCGCGCGCGACGAGGATCAGACGGTCGATGCCACGCTCAGCGACAACCCGGCGCTCGCCCGGGCGCTCCAATCGCAGCTCCGGGCGGTCGGCTACAACCGCGTCGACCTGACGACCGAGCCGCGGCCGGCGAGCTTCACCCGCAGCCCGCTGCGCGATCAGGAGCACGTGCGCTACCTGATCGCCTCGATCGGCCTCGAGATCGATGCGCGCTGGGAGGAACTCGGCGAGCCGATTTTCGCCGCCGGACCGGCGCCGCAGCGACCGGCCGACCAGGAGATCTGGTCGATGCTGTTCGAGGCGGGGCGCGCCAGCCTGGCCATCAACGGCAGCCCGGTGCCAGGCTCGCCGTACCGGCTGGAGCACTGGCGCGACTGGCTCGGTCGAACGCTCTGCTCGGCCCACGTGGCGCGCGGCGAGATCCTGGCCGATCGCCCGACCGACGGCTCCGATTGGACCGGTCGAGGGACGGCCGCGAAACCCTGAGCCTCGCGGAAGCCTCGAGGTGGCGGGTCGACCACGACCTACCGCTTCCGCACCACTCGTCCGGGCAGCGCCCCCGTCCACGCACCGTGATCGAGCGCCTGCGTGCCGTTGACCACGACCGCATCGATGCCGACGGGCTCGAGCCGCGGCTGCTCCCAGGTCGAGCGATCGGCGACGGTCGCCGGGTCGAAGACGACGATGTCCGCGGCGAGGCCCTCGACGAGCCGCCCGCGGTCGCCGACGTTGTACCGGTCGGCCACCATGCCGCTCATCTTGTGGATCGCCGTCTCGAGGCTGACCGCCTTGAGCTCGCGCACCTGGTAGCGCAGGACCCGAGCGAAGCAGCCTGCCCCGCGCGGATGCGGCAGCTGGCCGTGGGCGATGCCGTCGCTCGCGACGAGCATCCGCGGGTGCGTGATCGTCGCCCGGACCGTCGGCTCGAACTCCTCGTCCGTAAAGCCGCGGTGGTAGACGAGGAGCGCGTCCGGCAACTCCTCTTCCACGAGGACGGTGACGAAATCGCGCAGGGACAGGCCCTCGCTCTCGGCCGCTTCGGGGATCGTCTGGCCGATGAAGCGGCCGGTCTTCGTCTCGGAGAAGTACGCGCGAGCCCGGTTGTTGGCGGGCAGGTCCAGGGCCAGGTGCAGGCTGTCGACGATCCGGTCGCGGTAGGCGGGGTCGCGCATCCGGACCTGGAGCGCGTCGGGTCCGCCGACCTGGTCCGGCAGTGGCAGGCTCATCAGGAAGTGGGTCGAGCCGGCAGGATACATGTACGACTCGATGGAGAAGTCCGCCGTGCCCTCCCGCTCGGCGGCCTCGATCAGCGGCCGATGTTCCGGCTCGACGCTGAAATGGGCGATGCTCACCGGGATCCCGGCCTCCCGGCTGATCGTCATCGTCTCCTCGAAGGCGGCCGCGGTGCCGACCCCCGAGTAGCGGATGTGCGCGGCGTAGACGCCGTCGTACTCGGCGACGACCCTGGCGAGCTCGACCAGCTCTCGCGTGTCCGAGTTCGCGCCCGGCTGGTAGTCGAGGCCGGCGTTGAGGCCGACCGCTCCTGCGTCCATCCACTCGCGGGTTGCCTGCCGCATCTGCTCGAGCTCGGCGTCGGTCGCAATCCGCGGCTCCCAGCCCATCGCCCCGAAGCGAATCCCGTTGTGCGGCGCCATCGGGATGACGTTCTCCGGGATGCGGCCCGGGAAGATGGCGAGGAACTTCTCGACGGTCGGCCAGTCGAAGTCGAAGTCGCCGGGACCGGTCGCGAAGATCGTCGAGCGCCACAGCTCCATGGCCTTCTCGCGGGACAGCGGGGCCCAGCCGAAGCCATCCGGCGCGGTCATGATCGAGGTCACGCCCTGCTGGAGGTTGGCAAACCGGCCGAGCGCCCCCTCCTGGGGCAGCGCGATCTCCGTGTGGCTGTGGGCATCGATGAAGCCCGGGCTGACGATCCGGCCGGTCGCGTCGATCTCGCGGGCGGCCGTCGAGCCGGTCAGGTCGCCGATGGCGGCGATCCGGTCACCGTTGACGCCGACGTCGGCACGCCGGGCCACGGCCCCCGCCGAGCCGTCGATCACCGAACCGCCACGGACGATCAGGTCGAACTCCATCGGAACTCCTCACAGGTGGCGGTCGGGCGAACTCACGAGGGGGGCGCCCGAATGATATCGAGCGCTCGGGATGGACACCGGGCGAAGGTCAGCTCCGCCGCTGCGACTTGGGATCGAGCGCGTCGCGGAGGCCGTCGCCGACGAAGTTGACGGCGAGGACGAGCAAGGCGATGACCATCCCGGCCGGGAGCCAGAACCATGGTGCTCCCTGCAGGACCGCGGGAGCGCGCGCTTCGATGATCATGTTGCCGAGACTCGGCTGCGGCGCCTGGACCCCGAGGCCGAGGAATGACAGGCTGGCCTCGAGCAGGATCGCGCTGGCGACGCCGAAGGTGGCCACGACCGTCAGGGGCCCGACAAGGTTCGGCAGCAGGTGGCGGGTCACGATGGCGCGATCGGCGACGCCGACCACGCGGGCCGCGATCACGAACTCCGCCTCCCGCAGGAACAGCAGCTGGCCGCGCACGATGCGCGCCACGGCGGGCCAGCCGAGGAGGCCGATGACGGCGATGACCGAGATCAGGCTCGGCCCGATCACCGCGACGAAGATGATCACGAAGAGCAGCGTCGGGATGCTCAGGACGACGTCCGTGCAGCGCATCAGGAACTGGTCCACGCCGCCGCCGAGGAAGCCCGCCAGCAGCCCGATCAGCGTGCCGATCGTGACGTAGACAGCGACGGCGCCGAAGCCGACGATCAGGGACGTCCGGGCGCCGAGTGCGACTCGGGCCAGGACGTCGCGCCCGGACGTGTCGGTGCCCAGGATGTGGCCGAATCCTGGCGGCGCGGGCGGGGGCCGCGAGATGTCCGTGAAGAACGGGTCGCCGAGTACCAGCGGCCCGAAGATGGCCAGCAAGGTGAACGCGCCGAGCGTGACCAGGCCCAGCATGGCCAGGCGATGGCGGCGGAACCGGACGAGCGGTCGCATGCAGCAGCGATTCATGTGCCGTGAGTGCGACCTGGTTTGCTGCGGTCATGGCGTCAGCGTCCGGTCAATCGGATGCGCGGGTCGACGTAGGTGTACGCGACGTCGGTCACGATGTTCATGATCAGGACGACCACGGCCACGAGCAGGACGATGCCCATCATCAGCGACGGGTCCCGCTGGGACGCCGCGCGCACCGCCAGGAGCCCCATCCCGGGCCACGAGAAGACCTGCTCGGTGATGATCGCGCCGGCCACGAGATCGGGCAGCAGCAGCCCGACGATCGTGATGATCGGGATGAGGGCGTTACGCAGGCCGTGGCGGATCAGCACGGTCCGGCTGACGAGGCCCTTCGAGCGGGCCGTCGTGACGTATTCGCTGCCAAGGACCTCGAGCATGCTGGCCCGGGTATAGCGCATCAGCGGCGCGGCGCTCGCAAAGCCGAGGATCAGCACTGGCATCACCATGTGGCCGCTGAGGTCGAGCGGGTTGAATGGTTTGCCGAGCGTCGTCATCCCCCCGATGGGGAGCAGGTGGAACGACACGCCGGCGACGTAGATGAGGATCAGCCCGAGAACGAACGTCGGCGTGCTGATGATGATCATCGTGACGCTGGTCAAGCAGGTAGTCGAGCTTGCCGTACTGCTTGACGGCCGAGATGACCCCGAAGGGGATGCCCACCAGCAGGGCGAGCAGGAGCGCGGACGTCATCAGCAGGAGCGTGGGACCGATCCTGGGCAGGATCTCGTCGATGACCGGGCGGCGGGTCGACAGCGTGTAGCCGAGATTGCCCTCGAGCACGCCTGCGACTGCCTTGTCGCCGGTGACGGCCGCCACGACCGGCTGCAGGCCGATCCAGCGGATGTAGCGGACGTATGGCGGCCCGTCGAGCCCGAGGTCCTTCCGGACCGCTTCGATCTGCGCGGGCGTCATGTGCGCGCGCGCTTCCGGATCGATCAGCGTCCCGAGCTGGTCCGGGGCCGTGGACAGGATCGCGAACGCGATGACGGTGATCCCGAACAGGACCGGGATCGCGATGAGGATGCGGCGGAGGATGTAGGCGCCCATCGACGCGTCAGCCCGAACGGAGCTGGCGGTCGATGGGCACCCACACGCTCATGACCTTGCCTAAGCGGTTGAGCGTCGCCCTACTGGGTGACGGACCAGTTGACGGCGTCGATGGTGACGTAGCGCTCGAAGCTCGGCACTTCGACACCCACGACGCGCTTGTTGACGGCATGGACGCCGGCCAGCTGCCACAGGTACATCTGCGGGACGTCGTCGTTGAGGATCTTGGCGATCTGGTGGTAGGTGTCGTCCTGGGCGGCAGCGTCCACCTGGGTTCGAGCCTTCCGGAACAGAGCGCGAAGATCGCAGTTGTAGTAGCCGGACTGGGCGATCGGATCTTCGTCGCCACACTTGAAGTAGATCTCGGAACGGGACGGGCTGAGGCCCTCGCTGCCACCGGCACCGAAGGTCAGATCGTACTGGTCGCGGCTGGCGCTGCTCGTGAACATCGTGTTGTACGTGTCGATGTCGAGGGCGTTCAGCTCGATCTTGAACCCGACTGCCTCAAGCTGCTGCTTGACGATCGGGGCGATCTTGCCGCCGTCGGCGAGATCGGTCGCGTACGCGAACCGGATCATCTTGCTGGGATCGAACTTGCCGTCCGCGACCGCAGCGGCGATCAGGTCCTTCGCCTTCTGCGGGTCGAACGGGTACTCGTTGAGGCCGTCGTAGGCCTTGAACCCCGGCGGGTTCCAGAGGATCTTGTTCTTGCCGCCCTCGAGCTGATCGTTGATCGTGCGCCGGTCGATGGCGTAGTACATCGCCTGGCGAACGCGCTTGTCGGTCAAGTCGACCGTGGGCGGCTTGAGGTTGAGCTTGTACTTTGCGTTCCACTCGACACGCTGTGCCGCTGTGTCCACGTTCGGCGTGAGTTCGAAGATGCCCGGTGCCTGGACGATCTGGACGTTCAGGATGTCCACCTTGGACAGTGGCTCGGCGTTGGTGGCGCCGACGTTGAGGGCAATGTCAAGCTCGCCGCTCTGGACCTGGGCCAGGGCCGTGTCCGACTTGATGGCCTTGTAGAAGACGATGTCGAGCTTCGGCCTGCCGCCGTAGTAGTCCGGGTTGGCGTCGAACTCGATGTACTGGTCGGGCACGATCGCCTTGACGGTGAACGGGCCGGTGCCGATCGGGGTCTTGTTCTTGAAGTCGCCCTTGTTGATCTGGTCGAGCGTCTGGCCCGTGAGGATGTGCTCGGGCATGATCACGCTCGGCGCGTCGGCCATGCTGCGCAGGAAGAACACGTCCGGCGCGGCCAGGGTGAAGACCACGGTGTAGTCATCGGGCGCTGTGACGCCCGGGAACGCCGCCGTGCCGCCGCAGACGGTCGCATCGGTCAGCGCCGCGTCGCAGGCCTTCTGGGCCTCCGCCTGGCCCTTGAGCGAGAACCACGCCGGCGGGAAGCCAACGTAACCGTTCGCGTTCTCAGCGGCCCAGGTGGCCGTGTAGACCACGTCCTTGGACGTGAACGGCGTGCCGTCCTGCCACTTGATGTCCTTCCGGAGGTGGAAGGTGAAGGTCGTGGCGTCCGGCGAGATCTCCCAGCTCTCGGCCATGCGCGGCTTCAGGGTCTGGAGCGTCTTGTCGCTCAGGTCCATCGCCACGAGGGTGTCGAAGACGAGGTAGTAGAGCATGTACTGGTTGCTCTGGGCCTCGACGGGATGGAAGACGAGGGCCGCTTCCGCGAAGCGCGTGAAGCTGACCGAGCCGCCGGTGCCACCGGCCGCAGAGGGGGCGGCAGTCGCGGCGGACGTCGGAGCCGCGGTCGGTGCGGCGGTGGGCGCGGCCGTCGGAGCCGCGGTTGGCGCGGCCGTCGGAGCCGCGGTGGGGGCGGCCGTCGGAGCCGCGGTGGGGGCGGCCGTCGGGGCCGCGGATGGAGCGGGCGTCGCGCTGGACGAACACGCTCCCAGGATCAGGGCGAAGACCGCCCCAAGCGTGAGCCATTTTCGGCGCATGGTGACTCCTCGACATGCAGCGGCGCTGGATGTGGTGGCGGGCGAGGCGGGCGGCGCTGGCATCTCCACTCCTCACTTGGAGACGCAACCGGCCGGCCGCGGTGAATGCTCGGCCCGAGAGGACGCTAGCACTCGCCCCTCGCAGCGTCAATATTCACCCATTCCATTCACCCATCCCGGTCGTCTCGATGGGCCCGCCGGCCGTCGCGATCGGACGTCCGTGCCCCTGCAGCGCCACTGCGGGGCGGTCATCTCGTTACCCTGATCGGCAGCAGCGTCAGCACAGCGATGGGAGCGAAGCGTGGCACTCGGCGCAACCGGCAAGAAGATCGAGCTCGACTCGGCTGGCATCGTCCGCCTGATCGACGTCCCCGTGCCCGAGACCGGGCCGAACGACGTGCTGGTCCGGACGACGCTCAGCCAGGTGAGCGCCGGGACGGAGATGAACGACGTCCGCCAGCGGCGCGCCGCAGCGCCGGCCGATCGCGCCGGCTTCGCCAGGATCGGCCTCGGGTACACCACGGTCGGAATCGTCGAGCGGGTCGGCAAGAACGTCCGCGACTTCAAGGCCGGCGACCGCGTCCTGGGCCAGGGCAACCACGGCTCGTTCTGGGTCGTGCCATACGACCAGGCGGCCGTCGACTCGGGGCTCGTCAACTCGCCGCTGCTCGAGAAGGTCCCGGACAACCTCGAGGATGTCGAGATCGTCTTCGCCATGCTCGGCGACGTGGCCCTCCACGCCGTCCGCAACGGCAAGGTCCACCTCGGCGATTCGGTGGCGGTCTACGGCCTCGGCCAGATCGGCCTGCTCGCCCTCCAGCTCGGCGGCCTCGACGGCGGCCATCCCCTGCTCGGCGTGGATCCGTCCCCCAGTCGCCGGGAGCTCGCCAGGAAGCTCGGCGCGACTCAGACGTTCGACGCCATGGCGCCCGACGTCGTCGAGGCGATCCACGCGGCGACGACGATCCCCTTCTCCTTCAAGGACGACCAGTCGCACGGCCTCGAGCCGGGTTCGGGCGTGGACGTCCAGATTCACACCACGGCCCGGCTCGAGCCGCTCGACACGATGTTCCGGGCGGCCGCCGACCGCGGCCGGATCGTGCTGGCCGGCACGCCGTCGGCCTGGCCGGAGCGGGGCCCGCGCGCCAACATCGGCGTGGACGAGTTCCTCCGCCGCGAGGTCAGCCTCGTCGGCTCCTACGAGACCGGCCTGACCCGCCCGCATCCGTACTGGCCGTGGTCGCGCGCCCGCAACCGGGCCGTCGTGCTCGACCTCATCGGCCGGGGCAAGCTCGACGTCAAGCCGATGATCAGCCACGTCGTGCCCGCGGCCGAGGCGCCCAAGATGTACGACCTGATGCACCAGGGCCCCGAGGGCTGGATGGCGATCAACTTCCTCTGGAACCAGTAACGCCAGTAACGCCGGGAGGGCGGGCCCGAGCGGCCCGCCGCCGACCCGTCCGAATGGAGGCGACCGTGCCGCGAGAGATCGAGATCGTGTTCGTCGACGACCAGGTCGTCGGCCGGGTCCTGCTGCTGGATGACGAGGCGCCGCGGACGTGCCAGGCCGTGTGGGACTCACTCCCCCAGGCCGGCTCGGGTTCGCACGCCATGTACACGGGGACCTCGGGGGCCCTCTTCTTCGAGGACTCGACGATCGGGGCGGACATCGGCCCGGAGAACATGACCACGAACATCCAGACCGGCGACGTGATGTTCACGCACTACGACGCCGGCACGCGACACGGTCATCTGAACGCGCTGAGCGAGGTCTACTGGGCCTACGACCGCTACGTCCGGCCGATCATTCCGGGCCAGCACATCCCGGCGATCGCCAACGTCTTCGGGCGGGTCATCGGCGATCCGGAGCCCTTCTACGAGATGTCGCGGCGGCTCCACTCCGAAGGGTTCAAGCAGATCGAGATCCGGCGCGGCCGCACGACGCCCTGAGGGCGACGGCGAGGCGGCGGGCAAGGGCCGTGGGCGCGGCGGCCCGGCGGCCCGGCGCTTCGTCGCCTTTGCACACCGGGGGAGCACTGGCCACGATCGGGAGTCGGTCCAGGCGGGCCCGCGGTCAGACAACGTCCCGGGCCGTGCACGAATGGGGACGAATCGGAACGATTCCAGGGCCTGACTGGCCGGCCGCGCGATCGGTTCCGTCTCCAATGCTCCTGGGGTGAACATCAGCGACAACCGAGTCGCCCGTCAGCCGGGAGCCACGACCAGCGCGGTCGGGTCGTCGCGGCGGCGGCGAACGGGCCGCAGCACGTAGACGCACCAGGCCCCGAACGCGAGCACGAACAGGGTCATCTGCCCGACGGCGATCAACGTGATCGCCGCCTCCGAATGGAGGAGGTCGCCGAAGGGCAGGTTCGGGACGCTGGCTCCGATCCCCCCGAATCCTCCCCCGCCGGCCGGCCCACCCGGTCCGCCGCCGAACCCCTGGCCGCCGAACCCCTGGCCGCCGCCTCGGCCGCCGCCGATCCGACTCGTCGAGAGCGTCAGGACGGCGTGCAGGTTGGCCACGTTGAGCAGCCCGGTGGCGACGTACCACGCCGACCAGGCCAGGGACCCGACGGCGAGGAGGGCGCCCGTCGCGAACATCGGCAAGAGGTATCGCTCGTGGACGCGCGTCGGCAGCGCGAAGAAGGCGAAGGCCACGACCGTGAACCCGAGCAGGATCGCCGTTCGATCGTCACGGATCAGCAGGCCACCGGCAACCGCGAGGCCGACCCCGCCGAGCAGGAGCGCGCCGACGGTGACGGCGCTGAGACCACCGAACACGACGAGGGAATCGGGCGTCCACTGGCCACCGACGCCGGCCCCGATCGTGGCGGCCAGCGAATCGGGTCCGACGAGGGCCCAGCCATTGAACGCGTTGGCCGTGAGCACGCTGAACTGGCCGGCCGTATCGGCCAGCAGGACGGCGAGACCCGCAACGTGGCTGATGAGGGGCAGATCGGCCAGGGACGCCGGCGCCAGGCGGGGCAGATCGAATGGCAGGAGCGGGACGATGAAGACCGCAGCCGCCACGAACCCGGCCGTGACGAGGCGGCCCGGCCCCTGCTGGCGCGTGAACCAGCCACCGAGCCGATCGTCGAGGCGGGCCATGCGCGGGCCGAGGACGGGCACCGGCCCGGAGCCGACGCGGAGCAGGTGGCGCCGCAGCAGGACCGGGAGGACGACGACCAGGCAGACGAGATCCTGCGGCTTGACGAGGACCCCGATCATCGCCATCGCCGCGGCCGGCTCGCTCCAGCCATCGATCAGGAGCAGCACCGCCGCGAGCATGACGAGCGTCCCGATCGAATCGACCTGACCCCACAACGCCGAGTCGTACCAGGTCACCGGGATGAAGAGGAAGAGGCCCGCAGCGAGCAGCGCCCGACGGTCGCCGAACCAGCGGCGCGCCGCCACGAACAGGAGTGCGGCGATCGCGATGTCCGCCAGCATCGCCGGCAGCTTCAGGAGCGCCAGGTCGACCTGCGCGGACGACACACCGAGGAGACTGCCGAGCCCATCGCCGAGTGCGCCGATGAGCCACAGGACGTACAGGTAGCCCGGCGGGTAATTGGCGCTGGCCGCGGAGGCGTAGAAATTGCCCGGTCCGACCCGGGCGATCGTCTGCGCCCACTGGCCGAACAGGCCGAGGTCGCTGGCAAGGCCCTGGCCCGGGAAGAGCACGTACGCGATGAGCGAGCCGCAGGGCGAGGCCGGCCGCCAGCAGGACCACGATCGCCGGGACCGCGTTCCGGAGCCGGGTCCCGTCGTCGGACCGTCAATCGCCGTCGGGCTGCCGGCCGCGGCATGACGGCCGGCCGCATCGGGACGGCCGCTGCGGCCGTGTCGGCCGAGGTCATCGGGTGGAGCCGGCGCGTCAGGCCGGTGCGGGTTCGCATGATCGCCCATCAATAGGCGCGATTCGGCTGAGAAGACGCTGAAACGGCGGCGCAGGGCGGCTGGCGACCGCACGCAACCCGCGCCCGCGCCGTCAGACCCGGGCGGGCGTCCGCTCCATGGCCCGCCAGGCCTCCGGGACGATCTCGAGCGCCCGATCGATGTCGGCCTCGACGATGCCGTAGTGGGTCACGGCGCGGATCAGGTCGCCGACATGGGCGAAGGTCAGGACGCCGCGGTCCCACAGCTCGGCGACGAATCGCGCCCGGGTCTCGCGCCAGTTCGCTTCGTCGGAGCGGACGCGGAACATCACGAAGTTCGTCAGCAGGCGCGAGAGATCGACCTCGAGGAAATCGAACTGCGCGAGGCCCTCGCCGAGCCGGCGCGCCAGCGCGTGATCCTCCGCCAACCGGTCGATCATGCCATCGGGGCCCGGCTGGAGGGCCAGGACCCCGGCCGCGGCGATGATCCCCGCCTGGCGCATCCCGCCGCCGACGAGCTTTCGCGCTCGCCGCGCGCGATGAATGAAGTCGTGGTCGCCGGCGACGACGCCGCCGACGGGGCAGGCCAGGCCCTTCGAAAGCGAGATCATCACGGAGTCGACCGGCCGGCAGAGCTCCGACGCCGGCACGCCCAGCGCCACGACTGCGTTGAACAGGCGGGCGCCGTCGAGGTGGAGCGGCACGCCCCGCCCGTGGGCGATCGCCGCCACCCGCTCCGTGTACTCCACGGTCAGCGGCAGGCCCATCGACGCGTTGACGGTGTTCTCGATCGTGACCAGCGAGCTGATCGGGTCGTGGACGTCCTGGCTCGGATCGCGGAACGCGGCCTCGATCTCGGCCGGGTCCAGCATGCCGTCGGGCCCGGGCTCGAGGCCCCGCGCGGACGCACCGACGAGCGAGGCGTACCCGCCCGCCTCGCCGGCGAGGCTGTGGGAATGGGCGCCGCCGATGATCTCGCCGCCCCGCGGCACCCAGGCCAGCATCGAGACGAGGTTGCCCATCGTGCCCGAGGCGACGAAGAGCGCCTCCTCCTTGCCGAGCAGCTCCGCCGCCCGCACCTCCAGCGCATTGACGGTCGGATCCTCGGCGTAGACGTCATCCCCGACCGGGGCCGCGGCCATGGCCCGGCGCATCGCCTCGGACGGCTGGGTGACGGTGTCCGAGCGCAGGTCGATTTCGGTCAACGGCACGATTCGCACCGGCGGCAGCGTAGGTCATGGCGGACAGTGTAGCGATCCCCGGGGGCGGCCCGAAACGCCAGCATGGCCCCGGCGACGACCCCGCGGTCGGCCACCGGTCGGCCTCGGGGTGGAGCCCGGCCCGGGCCTGCGAGGGCAGGGTGGCGTATGGCACGATCAGCCCGAAACCGCCGGTGCCGGGCACGGGTCCGACGGCGCGCAGGAGGAACGCTGAGTTGAGCACCGCCGTTCGTCGAATCGGCCCGCCGTCCATCCGGATCTCCGTCGGCCACCTCATCGATGGGACGGATGCGGCCCCGATCGACGACGCGGCGATCCTGGTCGTCGGCGATCGAATCGAGGCGGTCGGCCCGGCCAGCAGCGTGCCCACCCCGGACGACGCACGGCTGCTCGCCTTCCCCGAGGCCACGGCCCTGCCGGGACTGATCGATGCGCACGTCCACGTGACCTTCGCGGGTGACGTCGATCCGCTCGGCACGATGGCCAAGGAGACGGACGACGAGCTGGTCGCGCGCGGGCTCGTCAACACGGAGCGGCTGCTGCGATCCGGCGTGACGACCGCCTTCGATTGCGGCTCGCGGAATGCGACGGGGTTTGCCGTCCGGGAGGCGCTGCTGCGGGGGGCGGCCGTCGGTCCGCGGCTCATGGTCTCGGGCCGGCCCGTGACGCTCCGGCGCGGCCACTGCCACTGGCTCAACGGCGAGGTGGACGGCATCGACGGGATCCGCTCGGCGATTCGCCACCTGATCGAGGTCGAGGGCGCGGACGGGATCAAGATGATGGCCACCGGCGGCGGCATGACCACGGGGACCGACTCGCGCTGGGCCGCGTTCACGGTCGAGGAGCTGGCCGCAGCCGCCGACGAGGCGCATCGGCACGACCGGATCATCACGACCCACGCCCACGGCGTGCCGGGGATCCGCAACGCCACCCTGGGCGGCATCGATGGGATCCAGCACACGACGATGATGGGCCCCGACTGGAGCTGGACCTTCGACGAGGAGGTCGCCGGGCTGATGGCCGAGCGCGGCACACGCGCCTGCCCGACGATGGGCGCCGGGATCCGGGTCGAGCTCGAGGGCGGCATCAACATCATGGACATGCAGCCGAACCCGGGCCGGATCAGTCGCAACGAGTCGATCGACAACGGCCGGCGACTGCACGCGGCGGGCGTGCCGATGGTTCCCGCCACCGACGTCGGCGTCACCCTGACCGACTTCGGCGAGGAGCTGTTCTTCGAGCTCGAGATCTACGCCGGGATCGGCTTCGGAGCCCTGGGCGCGATTCGAGCGGCCACTCGCGACGCGTCGCGCTACCTCGGCATTGCCGGCCAGACCGGCACGCTCGTCGCCGGGCTCGCTGCGGACATCCTGGTGGTCGCCGGCCGGCCTGACGAAACGATCACGGACCTGCGACGCGGCCTCCTGGTCGTCCGCGACGGCCAGCCGGTCCAGCCGACTCCGGCGGCCCCTCCGCCGGCCGGCTGGCCGGCGACGCTCGGCACCAACTGACGGCACTGCTGACGGCCGGTTCCTGACGCGCCATTCGAGGGAGGACGACGATGCTCTACATGTTCGTGTTCGGACCGGTGGCCATCACCTCCGAGCATTTCGAGACGATCGAGCCGGACGGCTCCCACGAGTTCGGGACGCGGATCCAGTTGCGTCGCGTGCGCAGCGAGGTCGTTGACGGCGTTCGCCACAAGGCCGGCCGCGACGGGCTGCACACGACCATCGGCTCGCCGATCTGGCGGGCGGATCTCTTCGGCGCCGTCGGCGGCGCCCCCGGCAACCACGATCACGCCCATTTCCACCCGTCCTTCGTCGGGATGCAGCCCTGCGAGCGCCAGTTCGTCCAGGCCGTCGTGGACGACCCGATCACCTGGACCTATGCGCAGCTGTCCGATCTCCGGGGTGTCCTGACGGTCGGCGGCGCACCGGAACTGATCGACGAGGTGGATCAGTCGGAGTTCGAGCGGGCCTGGCCGGCCATCGAGGACTCGATTCGAGCCAACTTCGACGGCCCGCGGTACGCTCGCGACGAGGTCCGGCAGAAGAGCTTCACCCACTAGGGGCTCGGGGTCGGCAGGGAGCCCACCGTGCAGTGGTATTACAAGGGCGGTCTGATCTGTGGACTGCTCTGGGGAATCGGGCGGGCCCTCGGCATGGCCGGCGACGCGCAGCGCCAGGTGGATGTCAACTTCCTGTTCGGGCTGATGCTCACCATCGGCGGCTGGTCGATGGTCTTCCTGGTCGTCGACATGGGCCTTCGGGCACTGGGCCTGCGCAAGGGGGCGCCGGCCATCGACCTCGCGCCGTCCGGCGGAGTCCTGGCCGACACGGACCCGCCGTCCGCGGAGCCCCCCGCGAACGCGTCCGTCACGCCGTCAGCCACCGTATCGGCCGGGGACGCCTCGAAGCCGCCGGGGCCCCGGCCGCGTCGCCGGAACCGCCGCTGACGTTCGCGGGCCCCGCGAATGCAGGAGGCCCGGTCCCCCGTTCTCCTGGAACGGATCAGAGCAGGCGACGGGCGATCGAGGACACCCAGCGCCTCGTCGCGTGCGGTGCGCCGTTCACGGTGAGCGCCAGGTCGATCGTCACGTGGAAGTGGGTGGCCGTCGACTGGATGACCGTGTCGGCCCGCCCTTCGATCGTCTGGTTCGACCGAATCGTCCGATTGACGTGCCAGCCGTGCGCCACGGCGTCGGCCGGCCGAGCCGGATCGACCGAGCAGATCGAGGCGAACTGGCGCTCGATGACGAGGTCGTCGTCGACGCGAAACGCCTGGTCGACCTGGACGTGGGTCGTGGTGCGACCGGTCAGGACGTCGCGAGCGACCTGCCAGATCGGCTGGCGGACCGCGGAGGCGTGGCGGGCCACGGCGACCGGGGAGACCCGGAACTCGGGCGCGGCGGCCGAGCCCTGTGGCGGCACCACGGGCAGGGTCAGCTGCGAGAGGCCGGGACCGCGGTGAACCCGGCTGGTTGCGGGCACCGGCGTCGGCCAGACGTTCGGGAAGTCGGCATTGGCGACGTCGAGGCGGATGCGGTGCCCGGCCGCGAAGATCCAGCCGGTGCAATCGATCTCGATCCCGAGCTCAACGACCGCGCCGGGTTCGAGCGGCTCGGGTTCCAGCAGGGACTTCCGGCGGGTGACGTTGAGCATGCCCTTGGCGACGAGGTGCGAGCGGCCGTCGGGGGCGACATCGCACAGGCTCGCCGCGAAGCCGATGACGGGGGCGGTCGAATCGACGGTCAGCGTCGCGCGCGGCCAGCCGAGGATGGCGAGCTCGGTTTCGAGCGGGGCCGAGGTGTACACGAGGCTGAGCGCCTCGTCCGGACGCTGGTCGCCGGGCAGGCCGAACTGGATGCCGCCGGACCAGAGGCCGGCGGTCAGGCCGACGGTCGGGTCGTACGCGAGATCATCGAATCCTGCGGCCGCGGCATCCCGGCCGGCCCCGCCAGCCCCGGCCGGCTCGAGTCGCCCGCCCGCCGCCAGCTCCCAGGTTCGCTCGATGGCGCCCGGAATCGGCCAGGCCGTCTCGGCACGCCACTCACCCTTCGAATCGAGCCGATCGACGACCGGCGGCTCGGAGCGCTGGAGGTAGACGACGATCGGCGGCTCGTCCATGACCCCGTTCTGGATGCTCTTGCACCAGTGGTCGAGCCAGCGGACGACCTCATCGAGGTGATCGATCCGCGGCCCGGGGATGGCGGCATCCGGATAGGCATGGTTCCAGGGCCCGATCAGGACCTTCTTCGGCACGTCCAGGTTGGCGAAGAGTCGGAGTGGCGGATTCGGGTAGCCGTCGCGCCAGCCGCCGATCAGGAAGACGGGGCAGCGGATCGTCCGACCGTCGCCGACCGAGCCGTTGCGCCAGTACGGCCCGTCCGTCTGGTGCTCGAGCCACTTCAGGAGATAGGGCTCGTTGTCGGCGATGTGGCGCTCCCAGACCGCCGCCCAGTCGTCGGCCGCCCAGACCGGATCGGGCGGCATGGCGCCCCAGGCGATCATCCGCGTCCCGTACCAGCCGCTGTCGTAGTACATCCGCAGGAGGCCGCCGCGGTAGTGGCAGTCGTCGGTGTAACGATCGTCGGTGAAGTCGACCGGGATCACGCTCGTCAGGTGGGGTGGGGCGAGAGCCGCGATCTGGAGGGCCGTGAAGCCACC
Source organism: uncultured Chloroflexia bacterium (assembly GCA_963716375.1). Classification (GTDB taxonomy): domain Bacteria; phylum Chloroflexota; class Limnocylindria; order Limnocylindrales; family CSP1-4; genus VGPE01. The sequence goes on from OY970306.1 coordinate 2,363,413, forward strand.
GTACGAGATGCCCATCACGTTGACGTGGCCGTCGCACCAGGGCTGGGCCGCGACCCATTCGACCGTCTCGGCTCCGTCCATCTGCTCCTGGTGGGTGTACTCGTCGGTGTTGACGCCTTCCGAACCGCCGGTGCCGCGAATGTCGACTCGGGCCGCGATGTAGCCGCGGCGGGGCAGCTCGAGGTAGAGGCGGGCGGCCGCCGGATTGACCTCGTCCTTCCGATACGGCAGGTAGTCGATGACGACGGGCAGCGCCCGTTCGACGCTCAACGCCTCCGAGCCATCGTCCGGGAGGTAGAGGTCGGCCGCCAGGCGAATCCCGTCGGGCATCGGGATCATCACGTTCTTGACGAGCTTGACGCCGGGTCCCGGGCGTCGAATCCGGGCCGGACTGACGACGGGCTCGGGCGTCCCCTGGCTCATCGAATTCGAACCTCCGCCTCGTGCCGGCCGACCTCCGGATTCGGTGATCCGAGTGTGCCAGAATGCGGCCGTCGGTCGAGGCCATCCGCGCTCGCTGGCGGGACGGCGCCGAGGACTTCTCCGGGCCGCGATCACGCACACGAGGGACCCGCATGACGCTGCCGAGCGAGGATGTCAAGGCCTGGTTCCTGGAGCATGGCCGCGTCGCCATGGTGGGCACCAATCGCCGCAACGCCGGGCCGAACATGAGCCCGCTGTGGTACCTCTGGGACGGCGAGAAGTTCATCATCAGCACGTACAACGACGCCGGCAAGGTCAAGGGAGTCCGCCGCGACCCCCGGATGACCATCTGCATCGACGACGGGCTGAGCAACCTCGGGCTCTACGTCGTGGTCTATGGCACGGGCGTCGTCCTGGGCCCCGGAGAAGATGCCGTGGCGCCATCCCTGGCGCTGATCAAGAAGTACCGCTACACGGACGAGGCGTCCTGGCAGCACTGGAAGGAGATCAACGAGGACGGCCAGCGGGTCGTCATCGTGATGACCCCCGAGCAGTGGGTCTGGCGCGATGTCTGAGGCGCGGCGCACCCAGGCGGCGGTGGCGGCATGAAGACCGAGTTGTCCGAGTTCGTCCTCCGTGGGGGGCATGTCATCGACCCGTCGCAGGGGCTGGACGAGCCGCTCGACGTGGTCGTTCGCGACGGCCGGATCGACGGCCTGCTCGCGCCGGGCACGGCGGCGGCCGGCACGACGATCGACGTCGGCGGCGCCATCGTCAGCCCGGGCCTGGTCGACCTGCACGGCCACTGGTACGAAGGCAGCCCGTGGGGCATCGATCCGCTCATCAACCTCGCCGGCGGCGTGACCACGCCGTGCGACGCCGGCACGACAGGCTACGAGAACTTCCCCGAATTCCTGCGCCACGGCCTGAGCGAAAGTCCCGTTCGGGTCCGGGCGTTCCTCCACATCGGCTCGCTCGGCACCGCCTCGATGAACGCCGGGGAGCTGGAGGACTTCCGCTACGTCCGGGTGCCCGACACGATCGAGATGATCCGCCGTCATCCCGAGGTGATCATCGGGGTCAAGGCACGTCTGGGGACCCAACCCTGCGGCAGCAACGTCATGGCCGCCCTGGGCGCGGCCCTCGAAGCCGCCGAGGGTGGCGGCGTGCCGCTCATGGTCCACGTCTCGGGCGGGGCCGATCTCCGCCAGGTCCTGCCCCGGCTCCGGCCGGGCGACATCGTCACCCACACGTTCATCGCGGACGACGGCGGCCTGCTGTTCGGTGGCGGCGAGACGCTGCTGCCCGAGGTCTGGAACGCGCAGGAGCGGGGCGTCGTGTTCGACGTCGGCCACGGCTGCGGGAGCTTCGACTGGAGCATCTACCGCCGGGCCACCGAGCAGGGCTTCGCCCTCGACACGATCTCGACCGACCTGCACCGCCTCTGCGTCGAGGGTCCGGTGTTCAGCATGCTCACGACGATGTCGAAGTTCCTCCACGCCGGCATGTCGGTCGGCGACATCGTCGAGGCGACCACCCTCCGGCCGGCCCTGGCGATCCGGCGCGAGCACGAGATCGGCTCGCTGGCGATGGGTCGCCGGGCCGACGTCGCGGTCTTCCGGATCCAGGCGGGCAGCTACGACTACATCGACGCGTTCGGCCACGCGGAACGCGCCAGCCAGCAGTTCATGCCCGTCCTGACGGTCAATGGCGGCGAGATCGTGCGCCCCGAAGATGTCTCCATCAGGCTGCGGCCGTACACGGCCGGCGACCTCGAAGTCGAGTGCGGCGCACCGTTGACCGGCGGCGGTTGAGGCGACCGTGAAGATCGGCCGGACCACGCTCCCCGACCAGCCGTGGCCCTGGCGCGAGCGCGCCCCGATGCCGCGGCCGCGCGCGGGGCTGATCCAGGGCGCGGTCGGGTCGCGGATGGTCGTGGCGGGCGGGAGCTACTGGGAGAACGATCGCAAGTTCCGGAGCGACCGAACCGACCTGTTCGAGCCCGCGACGAACCAGTGGCTCGCCGGTCCGGCGCTGCCGTCGCCGCGGAGCGACGCCGCCTGCACGGTCGTCGGGGAGACGCTGTACGTCTTCGGGGGCGGTCACGACGGTGAGCCAACGGATGATGTCCTCGCGTTCCGGGGCGGCGCCTGGGAGATCGTGCACCTGAAGCTGCCGGCGCCACGAATCAACGGGTTTGCTGCAACCCTCGGCGGTTGGGTCTACGTGGTCGGCGGCGTGGTCCCGGCCGGCGGTCCATCGGCCATCTCGTCGACCATCTGGAGCTGGGACCCGGCCTCGACCGACGGGTTTCGCGAGCACGCTCCGATCCCCGGTCGGGCGAGGATGAGCTTCGGGCTCGCCGGGCACGCCGACCGGATCTACCTCTTCGGCGGATTCGGCGACAGCGGCTCCGACGACGACAACCTCGACGAGGTCCTGAGCTTCGACCCGGCGGCCGATCGCTGGACGGTCCTGCCGCCGCTGCCCGTCGCGCGCCGGGCCTGGTGGGCGCAGTCGGTCGGCGACGCGATTCTGCTGCTCGGCGGCTACACGGGCGGATTCGAGACCGACATCTACGCCTTCGATCCGGCGACTGCCACGGCCGAGCTGGCGGGAGTGCTGCCGCATGGCCTGGCCGACTCGAAGTTCGTCCAGATCGGCAGCCACCTGGTCACGGCCGGCGGGGAGTCCGGCAACCGTCTCCGGGCGCCATGGACCTCCGAGGTCGACCTGGGGGCCTGAAGGGCGGAGCGGGCGGGGCGGGGCGGCGGCGGAGACGGAGGCGCCGGATTGCGTTTCTCGCCACCAATTCGTGTGGCGGCTCGGATGCGTCGATTCCGCCCATCCGATCCCGTTCGTGACAGGCAATCGTGCGTGGCGGACCGGTCCGGACCGGCTCGGAACCGTCAAGCCTCCGTTTCGTAGTCGCGGGACGAACAGGTGGCGAACTGGTGAGTCAGAGGGCACGCGGGGGCGGGCCGGCCACGGGTCCCACAGGCGCGGCCGACCGCGGCCTCAGAGCGCCGGCACGACCTCCCGCAGGCGCGCCGTCACGATCCCGACCTCGTCGTCCGCGAGATGCTGGACGTTGAGCGCCAGCTCGTTGGCCTCGACGTGCGCCTCGTCCGAGAAGATGCGGGGCTCCCCCTGGAGCAGCAGGCTGGCCAGTCGGGCGGCGGCATCCGGGCCCTTGTCCGGGGTGAATGAGAGCATCACCGTCGGGACGTAGACGGCCGGAGGTTCGCTGACGCGCGCATCGGTCCCCGGAGCACCCTCCAGGGCCGCGGCGATCTGCCGTGCCAGTCCCAACCAGCGGACCTGGTCCGCGGCGTGGTCACGCCGGCCGTAGGCCCGCAGCGCGACGATGAAGCCCAGGATCTCCTCGCGACCGACCTTCACGATGCGCCCGATGCCCTGCTGGGGTGGCACGGGAATCGTCTCGGCCGACGAGCCGCCCAGCGGGCCCATCCAGGCCTCGGGGCGGATGTACATGTCCTGCTGCTGAGCGGCCGCCGATCGAACGAGATCGCGGCGGCCGGCCAGCATCCCGGACGCGGCGGGCGCACCGATCGCCTTGCCGCCGCTGTAGACGACGAGGTCGGCGCCGGCGGCGATGAACCGGCGCAGGTTGTCGGGCGGTGGCAGCATCTCGGCCGCGTCGACGATCACCGGCAGGTTGTGGCGATGGGCGATCTCCGCGACGACCGGCAGCGGCAGGACGCCGAACGTGGCCGCGCCCGGGTAGAACACGGCCGCGGTCCGGTCCGAGATGACGGCCTCGAGCTGCCACGGCCGCGTGCCCGGCGACGCGGCACCGAGATAGCCGAACTCCACGAACCGGCCGCCGGCCGCGCGGATCGCGTGGTCGTAGGGGTTGCGATGGTGGCGATGGACCGCGATCTCGTTCGGGATGCCCGTCGTGTCCGGCAGCCGATCCATGACCGCCGGGTCCGAGCCGGCAAGGCAGGCCGCGGCCGCCAGGAAGAGGCACGCCGCAGCGCCGGAGGCGACGATGCCGGCTTCGGCGCCGGTCGCCTCGGCGATCACCTCGCTGGCGAGGCCCTGCAGTTCCACGATCGGCACGAACGACGCCGATGCCGCGGCCATCGCCGCCTGGACCTCGGGCGAGAGACGCGTCCCGCCCAGCCGGCTGACTGAGCCCGCCAGGTTGATGATCGGGCGCAGGCCGAGATCGGCCAGCAGGCGGGCGTCCCGGGTTCGATCGGCGTCGGTCGTCATGGCGCGGTCAGACCGGGTCCGCGATGCGCTGAGCCCGGGCCACCTGTTCGCCATCGGGCGTCAGGAGCCGCCGCCCATGCCGCTGTCGCGCGCTGTCGCAGTACTCGAGGGCGGCGCGCACCTGCGGCAGGATCGCCGCCAGGTCCTCGTCGTCGACATCGTCCACCAGGTCCGCGGCGCCGGCCGTCCGCAGGACGCCCTTGAGATCCGCGACGCGGTCGAAGGCCCAGGCCAGGTGATCGCCGGTCAGGCCCGGGTCGAACTGGCGCTCGCCGACGTCGCCATCGTGGAAGTTCGGGTGGTAGTGGTAGATCGGGTTGTCGCCGGGCTTGTTCAGGAGGTGGAACAGGTCCGCGCGCCAGATGCCGTCACTGACCGGCAGCACGCGGAAGCCCGAGACGGCGGCGGGCGCCCCGGCGATGAGCTCCTTCTCGACCCGCCGGACCTCGACCCGCGCACCACCCTCGATCTCGTCCGGCCCGATCTGCTCGAAGTACTCGACGATGAGCGCGACGCGGCCGAAGAACCAGGCGTACTTCACCATCGGGTGGGAACCTCAGGCAACAAGCCGGGAGACTGGCTGATGGTACCGACTCAGAAGCGCCCGGCACTCGCCGGGCCTGTACTGCTGGCTGCACCCTCGAGCAGGGCCGTGAGCCGGTCGACCATCGGCTGCGCGCCGAGCTCCGTCAGGACGGCCAATGCTTCGTCGGCCCTGGCCCGAACATCGGGATCGGTCGCCCCGAGAAGCGCGACCATCTCGGTCGTCGTCAGGGCCACGTCGAACCGGAGGCCCAGCTCGCGGTACCGGGCGAGAACGCTGCGATACCCGGCTAGCGCCTCGGCCTGCCGGCCGCCGACCGCATGGATGCCGGCCCTGAGCATGGCGGCATCGACGCCAAGTGCCCCGAAGGAACCGATCGTCTCGACGATGGCCAGCGATCGCTGCGCTCCGTCGAGGTCGCCGGCAAGGAGGGCTGCCCGTCCGCCAAAGGCCGTCGCATACGGGAACGAGAAACGATCCGCCAGACCCTCCTCGACGATCCGCACGGCCCGCTCGAACTCGGCCGCGACGTAGGCGGTCTGGGCCAGCGCCAGCGCCGCGTAGCTCATGGTCTGCGGGTCCTTCTCGGCCACCGCCTCGCCCATCTCAGCCTCGAACTCGCTGCCGGGCGAGACACCGCGCCAGACCGCGATGGCGGCGAGGCGCCGACGTGACCAGTCGGCGGCCAAGCCGGGCATGATCGCCAGGACGTCACGCGCCATGGCCTCGAACCAGACCCAGTCGCCGGTGCGAATGGCACCGCTGTACCCGTTCCCAACGTGATACGGCAGGAAGGTTCGAATCCCCAGTCGCTGTGACAGGGCCACGCCACGACGCACGTATTCGACTGTCGCTCGCGGATCCTCCGGCGACCCGCTTGCCGAGAGGTTGACCTGGCCCCGGAGAGCGATCACATTGAACCCGCGATCCTCGGCAAATCGGGTGGCCCCATCCAGGAGCGCCATGCCTTCTCGATGCCGCCCGAGCTGCGTCAATGTGGTCGCCTTGGTCACGAGGGCCTGAGCGACGACCTGGTCCAGACCCCGTCGCTCGGCCACGACGATCGCGCGGTCCGCCCACTCGACGCCCTCATCAGGTCGCCCGGAGCGCATCAGCGCATTCGCGAAGACCGCCGCGAAGTGGGCGACGGCCTCGTCGTCGCCCAGCGCCATGGCGTCGTCGGCGATCGGCTCCAACTCCGAGACTGCCGTACCGATGCGGCTCGAGACGACGTGGGCGCTCGCCAGATCTGCCATGGCCCGGACGGCCAGGGATCGATCGCCGAGGCTGCGGGCCAGCTCGACGGCCCGCCTCAGTGGAGCATTGGCTCGATCGGCTGACCCGGCGAGGACCGCCACCTCACCGATCCGCTGGAGCAGCGGCGCCTCCGCCGCCGGACTGCCGGCGACCGAGATCGCATCCTGGAGGAGCGCCATTGCCTGCTCGAACGAACCGAGGGCGACGGCGCGATCAGCGGCCGCCCGCAGGGACACCCGAGCTTGCGCGGCCGCGGCGTCACCTTCGGGCCCCTCCGGCAGCGCCTTCCAGGCCGCGAGGTACTGCTGGGCGAGCGCTCCCGCGAGCTCGTCGTCACCGAGTGATTCGAAGTACCTCGCCGCAGCCAGGTGTCGCGCTCGCCGGTCGCGCCGCGCCAGCGTCGAATAGGCAACTTCCCGCACCACAGCCTGGACGAAGCCGTGCTGGCCGCGCTCGGGGGAGCGCGGATCCGTTTCGAGGACGAAGATCTCGCGGCGGACGAGCGCCCGTAGGTGGCGCTCGGTCAACTCGGGATCGAGGCCGCTCACCGCGGCCAGTGCCGCAGTCATGAACCGCTGGCCGAGGACGGAGGCATCCTGGACGAGCGAGCGATCCGCCGGGTCGAGACCGTCGAGACGCGAGCCCACGAGCGCCATCAGCGAATCGGGCACCTCGAGCGAGGACAGGTCGACGGTCGGCCGGTACGCCCCGCCTTCGACCGCCAGGCGCCCGTCCGCCACGAGCATCCGGACCGTCTCGACCGCGTACAACGGGATGCCGTCGGCCCGCGCCAGGATGCGCTCGGTCGCGGTCTCGGGCAGGCCCGGCACGAGGCCGTGGAGGAGTTCGCGCATCGGCTCTGGGCCGAGCGGCTCGAGCCGCAGCGCCACGGCGTTGGCCTGGCCGGTCCCCCACCCCGGACGCTGGTCCAGCAACTCCGGCCGGGCGAGGGTCAGGATGAAGATCGGCAGATTGCGGCTCCACTCGAGCAGGTACTCGATGAAGTCGAGCACGCCATCGTCAGCCCAGTGCAGGTCTTCGAAGACGAGAGCCGTGGTGCCACGCTCCGCGATCCGCTCGAACAGCGTCCGCCACGCCGCGAACAGCTCCTCGCGACCGCCGGGTGGCGTCTCCCCGATCCCAAGCAACATCAGGAGTCGCGGCTCGATCCAGTGGCGTTCGTCGGGGTCCGCCACGAACTCCGCGAGCATGGCTGCGATCCCTGCGCGCGTCGTCCACTCGTCGGCGTTCTCGGCGAGCCGGGCGCGCCGCCGGACCATCTCCCCGAGAGCCCAGAAGGCGATCCCGCTGCCGTAGGCCGGCGAGCGCCCGGCGTGCCAGTAGACCGTTTCGACGACGCCGTCGAGGTACTTCTCGAGCTCCCACGCAAGGCGGCTCTTGCCGATCCCGGCCTGCCCGATGATCGAGACGAGCCGCGCCCGGCGGTCCCGGCCGGTCGTGTGGAACAGCTCCCGCAGCAGTCGCAGCTCATCCGCCCGGCCGACGAACGGCGGTTCCAGGCCGTCCACCGCGCCGTGTCCGCCACGTTCCCCGACGACGCGCAGCGCCCGGAACGCTGGCACAGGCGCCGCCTTGCCGCGCAGCACCTGGTCGCCGGCCTCCTCGAAGGCGATGGCCCCGGCCGACGCCCGTCGCGTCGCCTCGCCAACCAGCACCGTGCCGGGCGCGGCGACGGACTGGAGCCGGCTCGCCGTGTTGACGAGGTCGCCGGTCACGAAGCCCTCGCCGGTCGATGACGGCGACACGGCCGCCTCCCCGGTCAGGACTCCGGCGCGCAACTGCAGATCGAGGCCAGTCGCGGCATCCGACAGCAGCGGCACGGCGGCCACGAGGTCGAGTGCGGCCCGGACGGCGCGTTCGGCGTCGTCCTCGTGAGCGACCGGGGCACCCCAGACCGCCATCACCGCGTCCCCGATGAACTTCTCGATCGTGCCTCCGTACCGCTCGATGACCTCCCTGGCGGTCGCGAAATAGCGGGTCAGCAGCTCGCGCACGGCCTCCGGGTCGCGATCGGCCGCGAGCGACGTGAAGCCGACCAGATCGGCGAAGAGGACCGTGACGACCCGGCGTTCGGCGCGGCCGGCTGGCACGGGACCCGCAACCCCGCCCTGTCCGTCGACACCGCCGCCGGTCGGCGTCGCTCCCGACGCGGCTCCCGGAGTGCCGGAGTCGACGAGATTGGCGCCGCAGGAGCCGCAGAACTTCTCGCCCGGTTCGAAGCTGGCGCCGCAGCTCGGGCAACCGAGTGCCAGCGGCGATCCGCACTCGACGCAGAATCGCCGGCCGGCCTTGTTTGGCGTGCCGCATTTCGAACAGACCACGTGCCGACCTCGGGCGATCTCAGGCGACTGAGCGTAGCGCACGTCACCAGGCCACGGAACCGGGTCGCCGCCGCCGGGCGGATCGGCGCCGCCGGGCGGATCGGCGCCGCCGGGCGGATCGGCGCCGCCTGGCGGATCGGCCCCGCCTGACGGCTCGCCGCCCCGCTAGGGAGTTCCCGCCTGCCGTTCGGCCCGCTCGAAGTCGTCCAGGCCGCGGACCTCGGCCGGATCCCAGGCCACGGCCAGCCCGACTCCGAGGTCCGGGCGCCGATGGAGCAGGTCCATCGCCCGCGGCGCGACCTCCGGCGGGACGGCCCAGCTGATGAGGGGCGTCACCGCGAGGCGGCCGCGGACGAGCATCTCGAGAACGAGCGGGACGTAGCGCTGGGTCGGGCTGCTCGCACCGCCACCCTGCGGCGAGCCAATGCCCTCGCGATGGATCGGCACGATCCGGGCGCCACTCAGCTGCAGCGGCCAGAACAGGTCGAACCGGTCGAGGCGCTGCTGGGAGCCGACGAGGGCCACCCGGCCCTTGGGTCGGACGATCGCGAGGGCCGTCTCGAGGCCGGCCTGCGAACCGGAGATCTCGAGGACGACCTCCGGACCGTCCGGCAACAGCTCGCGGACATGATCGCGGACCCAGTCGCGCGACCGATCGCGGGCGTCGACGAACGCCGTCGCGCCAAGTTCGACGGCCAGCCGGCCGCGTTCCTCGACGGGATCCACGGCCACGACACGCCGCCCGCTGCGCGCCAGCAGTTGCACGCCCATGAGACCCAGGGGGCCGAGGCCGACCACGGCCGCATCGTCGTAGAAGGTCGGTTCGGCCGCCAGCAGGCCGAGCAGTGGCGGCACGCCCCAGTAGGCGCAGGCACCCTCCCGCCAGCCGAGCTCGTCGGGCAGCGGCACGACATTCGTGGCCGCCGTATCCACGAACTCGCGATGGCCACCCCAGGTCCGCCCGGCATAGACGCGCTGGCCGACGCGCAGCCCGGCCACCTCGGGGCCCAGGGCCTCGATCGTGCCCGAGAGCATGTAGCCGAAGCCACCGATCGCGGGCCACGGCGCCCGTTCGTCGTTCGGCCCGAGCTCGGCCGTGTAGAGCTTGCGTTTCTCCGTGCCGGCGCTGACCCCGCTGACGGCCGTCCGAATGAGAACCTGCCCCGGGCCGATGTCCGGGACCGGCACGTCGCCGACCTCGAGGCGCCCGAGTTCGGGGGCGATCAGGACGCGCATCAGGGGCGCTCGCGGGACGAAAGCCCCGCCTTCGATCCCCTCATCAGCCGATCCGGTACTTCTTCACGAAGTCGGGATCGATGTCCACGCCGAGACCCGGACCCGTCGGCAGCTCGAAGAATCCGTCCTTGAACACGAGGGGCTCCGCCAGGAGATCGGCGATGAACAGGTTCTCGGTCGTGTCGTACTCCATCATCGGCGTGTCCACCCCGGGCATCAGCGTCGGATCGGGCAGCAACGACGCCGCCTGGAGCGACGCGGCCGCCGTGATCCCGCTGTTGAAGGAATGCGGCAGGCAGCGGATGCCGTAGAGACGCGCGAGCTCGGCCATGAAGACGAAGTCGGCGAGGCCGCCACAGATGGACACATCTGGTTGGAGGATGTCGACCGCGCGCTTGTCCAGGAGCTCCTTCGCCGCCCAGCGGGTCTGGACGTTCTCGCCGCCGGCGATCGCGATGTCGAGCTCGGCCGCCAGGATCTCGTAGGCCCGGTAACCGTCCTGCGGCAGCGGCTCCTCGTACCAGTAGAAGTTGAGGTCCTGGAGCACGCGACCGACCCGGAGCGCGGTCGGCAGCGTGTACGAGCCCCAGGCGTCCACCATCAGCTTCACGTCCGCCGGCACGGCCGCGCGCAGCTTCTCGACGAGCGGAATCTCGTGATCCGGGGAGAAGCGGCCCATGCGGATCTTGATCGCCTTGAAGCCCCGCTCCACGAGCTCGGCGGCCTCGTCGAACCAGTGGTCGGCCGGATCGACGCCTTCGAGGTAGAGCCCGGCCGACGCGTAGCCCGGCACCGCGCGGCGGTAGGCGCCGCCGTAGAGCTGGTGGATCGGAACGCCAAGAGCCTTGCCCCAGAGATCATGCAGCGCGACATCGACGGCGCCGAGGGCGAGCCCGCTCTCGAATGGCGCGAGCCAGGGGTTGCGCCACGTCCGCCGGACGTCGAGCGGGTCCTTGCCCAGCAGGCGTGGCCCGAAGCCGTCCACGATCTGCTCGCGAATGCCCGGAAACGGGACCGCCTCGCCCCAGCCGTACAGCCCCTCGTCCGTGCCGATCCTGAGCAGCAGGCACTCGCGGTCTTCGTTGAGAACGCTCGCCGGACCCGCCGGGCGCGACAGCGGATGCCGCAGATGCACGGTCTCGATCGAGTTGATCTTCATGGCGCCACCTCCCGGCGGAGTATGGCGGAGCGGCAGGTTCATTCGTCCGGTCGAAGGCCCATCGGTGCCGCCATACTCACCCTGTCGGATGGCATCGAGGAGGGATTCATGAGCGTACGGGTCGGCCTGATCGGGTCGGGATTCATGGGCCGGACGTGGGCCGAGGTCGCCGCCAACCATGTCGACGAGACGACCGTCGTTGCGGTCGCAGGCGGCTCCCGGGCGCCGTCGCTCGCGGCCGACTACGGTGCCGAGGCGATGGCATCTCCGGAAGCGCTCGTGGCCCGGGACGACATTGAGCTCGTCATCGTCACGACACCCCAGCCAAGCCACCACGACGGCGTGATCCTCGCCGCCAACGCCGGCAAGCACGTCCTCGTCGAGAAGCCGATGGCGATGGATCGCCACGAAGGCGACGCGATGGTCGCCGCCGCGAAGCGGGCCGGGGTGAAGCTGGCCGTCGTCTCGCAACACCGCTTCCGGGCGTCGCCGGTGTTCACCCAGAAGCTCATTCGCGAGGGCGCGGTCGGCGAACTGCGGATGGTCCGCGCCCAGGGTGCGACGCCGTGGGCCGAGGGCGTCCCGGTCGAGAACGAGCCGATCGCGGACATGGGCTTCCACGTCCTGGACCTGCTGCGCGGCCTCGTCGACAGCCCCGCCGTGACGGTCTTCGGCCGGCAGGCCTCGTACAAGACGGAGCTCCCCGCTCGCCAGAGCACGATGGCGCTGCTCACGTTCGAGAACGGCGTCATGGCCGACGTCTGGGTGACCTACGAGATCCCGGAACCCGGCTTCGAGTCGATGATGATGTACCTCATCACGGGCAGCAAGGCGATGATCCGGCTGGACTCGTACGGCAAGGTCGAATTCGGCGACGAGAACGGCTGGATGGTCGTCTTCGAGCAGCCGGCGTTCGATCCGAACGACGTCAACGACCCGATCCGCCTGCGTGCGTACGCCGACGAATTGCGCGACGTCGTCGGCGCGATCCGGGAAGGCGGCGAACCCCTCGTCAACGGCAACTGGGCCCGCGACACGATGGCCCTCATCGACGCCATCCGCCAGTCCGGCGAGCGAGCCGAGGCCGTCCGCCTGCCGATGTAGGTTCGTTGGAGGCACGCCCGGGCGCCCGCTGGGCGGCGCCCGCCGCGCTTGTTCCGTCACCCAGTCGTGGCACGACTGGGATGTGCAGGCCGGTCGATCGGCGTGGCCGGAATCTGCGGCAGCCACGCACGGCGAGCTCAGGTTCGACTGTCGGTGCCGGCCGCCGTCATGTCGGCCAGTCACCAGACGACTGCCTGACTCCGATTCGACCCAGCGGCGCGAGCCGCGAAAATCGCCGAGAAACCCCTACCGGGCGAACCAGCGGATCGCGAGCCGCGTCGGCCGGTCCGAGAAGTGCCGGGTATAGGGATCGAGAATCCGCAGGACGGCCTCGCCGTCCGTGCGGACGTGGACCCAGGCGACGTCCCAGCCATGCGAGTGGTAGTCGAGCGGGATCGCCGGCGCGACGCGCACCAGCGGGTGGGTCAGCGCGTCGTACAGCCGCATGCGCGTGTGGAAGAAGCCCGACCCGAGGAGCGTGAAGACCTCGTGGCCCGGTCCGGCGCCGAGGTCTGCGGCCAGGTCTCGGATGCCCACCTTCAGCTCGCGACCGGCGATCTGGGCCGCCTCGATGTTGTCGACCGAGCCGCGGATCGGCCGGCCATCCGCGTCGCAGGCGAGGAGTTCCTCCCACTCGTCGCGGACGAACCAGCGGTAGACCTCCATGTCGTAGACGAAGTTGCGCGACGGGCCCGTCGTGCCGACGTCGTAGACGACCTCGGGGCTCATCTTCGGCATGTCGGAGGGGGTCGGCAGGTCGACCCGGACGCCGGGCGCGACACCGCCGGGACTCATGCTGTCATCGAGGATGAGGTTGGCGCAGGCCTGGCGGCCGTCGGCCTGGTAGAGGAAGTACGACATCCGGGCGCTCGTGCCGTTGAACCCGAATGGCGGCATCAGCGGCTGCCGCAGTGTCGTGATGCCGGCCGTGTGGCGGCCGTCCACGAGAACCGTCTCCCGGAAGTCGATGACCTCCCGGTAGAGGCCGTCGTGGTCGGGATCACCGTCGCCGCCCGGGGCGATGTGCTCCTCGTAGCGGAACTCCGTGTAGACGCGCAGGTCCGCCGCCCGCCCGATGGCGGCCGCCAGCGCCTCCGCGCTGCCCGAGGTCACCGTTCGGTCCGGCGCGAGTTCGAGCGCGCAGACCCAGCTGGCGGTCATGCGATGGGCCGGGGCCGAAGCGGCCCGGGGCTCTAGCCCGCAGCCGGCGCAGGATCGCCGGCGCTGCCGTTGACTGGCGGCGTCGCGGTCCCACCGTTGAGCGGCGCGTGCGGCAGCGTGGTGTGGACGCCGGCGCCACCGGCCGCGCCCTTTGCGGTCGGCGTCGTATCGGCCGGCATCATCGTGCCCGGCTTGATGATGTCCGCGAGGTCCTTGGCGAAGTGGCACGCCACGACGTGGCCGGGCTCCGTGCCGGTCCCGAGCGCGACCTCGAGCGCCGGCTCCGTGCTGGCGCAGATCTCCGGGTTGCCGAGGCGCTCCCGCAGCCAGCACCGCGTGTGGAACCGGCACCCGCTCGGCGGGTTGGCCGGGCTCGGGATGTCGCCCTTCAGGACGATCCGCTGACGGCGGCGCTCGACGCGCGCATCCGGCACCGGGACCGCCGACAGCAGGGCCGTCGTGTACGGATGCAGCGGCCGCTGGTACAGCTCTTCCGAGTTCGCCAGCTCGACGATCTTGCCGAGGTACATGACCGCGACGCGATCGGCGATGTGGCGCACGACGGCGAGGTCATGCGCGATGAAGAGATAGGTCAGGTTGTACTCGCCCTGGAGCCGCTCCAGCAGGTTGATGACCTGGGCCTGGATCGACACGTCGAGCGCCGAGATCGGCTCGTCGCAGACGATCAGGTCGGGCTCCACGGCCAGGGCCCGGGCGATCCCGATGCGCTGCCGCTGGCCGCCGCTGAACTCGTGCGGATAGCGCTGGACGAAGGCCGGATCGAGCCCGACGAGGCGAAGCAGCTCCTCCACTCGCGCCCGGCGCGCCGCGCCGGTTGCGAGGTTGTGCGTGCTGAGGGGCTCGGCGAGGATCGAGCCGACGGTCTGGCGCGGGATCGAGGCTCGAGTAGGGGTCCTGGAAGACCATCTGGAACGTGCGGCGCTTGCGGCGCAGGTCCGTGCCGCCGAGGGCCAGCAGGTCCTCGCCGTTGAGGTGGATGGAGCCCGCGGTGGGCTGGTTGATCCGCACGATCGCCCGGCCGGTCGTCGTCTTGCCCGAGCCGGACTCACCGACGAGCCCGAGCGTCTCGCCACGGTTGATATGGAGACTCACGCCGTCCACGGCATAGACCCAGCCGGTCCGGCGGCGCAGCACCCCACCCGTGATCGGGAACCAGACCTTGAGGTTTTCGACCTCCAGCAGTGGCCCCGAATTCGCACCGCCCGCTGCGGCGGCAGAACCGGCAGCGCTGGCGGCCATGGCCACGGCGTCGTTCCCGCCTGATCCGGCAGGAACCGGCGCACCGCTCATTGAGCTACCTCCGGTTCACCCTGGGGATTCCAGCACGCGGCGAAGTGATTCGGCGTGACGAGCGACAGCCTGGGATCGTCGACGGAGCATTCGTCGACCGCGTAGGGGCAGCGCGGCCGGAACGGACAGCCGACCAGGTTCGAGGACAGATCCGGTGGCGACCCCTCGATCGGCGTCAGCGCGATCTGCCGCGGGCGATCGAGGCGCGGCAGCGATCGCAGCAGCCCGAGCGTGTAGGGATGGAACGGGTTCGCGAGGACGGGCTCGGTCGGCCCGGTCTCGATGATCTCGCCGGCGTACATGACGGCCAGCCGGTCCACGAAGCCGGCGACGACGCCGAGGTCGTGGGTGATCAGCAGGAGCGCCATGCCGAGCTCGTCCTTCAGGCTGCGGAGCAGCTCCAGGATCTGGGCCTGGATCGTCACGTCCAGCGCCGTCGTTGGCTCATCGGCGATCAGGAGCGCCGGCTCGCAGGACAGGGCCATCGCGATCATCGCGCGCTGCCGCATGCCGCCGCTGAACTGGTGGGGGTAGTCGTCGACGCGCTGCGATGCGCCCGGGATGCCGACCATCGTGAGGAGGTCGACGGCGCGCTTGCGGGAAGCCGCCTTGCCGGTCCCCTTGTGCGTCTCCAGCTGCTCGGTGATCTGGCGGCCGATGGTGAGGACGGGGTTGAGGCTGGCCAACGGGTCCTGGAAGATCATCGCGATCCGGGCGCCCCGGACCTTGCGCATGTCCTCGTCCGGCATCCCGATCAGGTCGTGGCCCTCGAAGATCGCGTGGCCCGACGGTGACCTTGCTGGATTTCTTCGGCAGGAGTCCGAGGAGCGACATCGCGCTCACGCTCTTGCCCGAGCCCGATTCGCCGACGAGGCCCAGCGATTCGCCGGGATTGATGTGGTAGTTCAGGCCTCGAACCGCATGCACGGGCCGGTTGTTCCGGCCGGCAAACTCCACCCGGAGGTCGGACACCTCAAGGAGTGGGGTGGTCGACGACCCGGGGCTCGGCCGGGCCGCGACGGGTACGGTCATCTCGGGATGCTCCTTCCTGGCGCCGCCGGCCACTCCCCTCGAAGGGGCCGCTGTCTGGTCTCAGCCACGTCGTGCCGAGCGAAGTTCGAGGGCGTCACGGAGCCCGTCGCCCCCGAAGTTTACCCCGAGCACGATCCATGCAATCGCAATTCCGGGCGACGCGCGGTTCCGGGGCTGCCCCTCCGCTCATGCGACGCCTTCCTCCTCGCCAAACCTGCCTGCGCGCCATCGGCCCCAGCGGGGCGCAGGCGGCTGGGCTGGATACTTATACGCGTGCCCGACGAACGGGTCAAGGCGAATCGCACGCAGGCCCGCCGGGGACAGTGGGACTGCACAAGCCGGCGGTCGGCCTGCTTCGCCGGTCAGTCGAGGGTGAAGTCGTCCGGACGCTGGTAGTGGCCCGTCCGTTCCTTCTCGATCTGCATCAGGACGTCGTTGAGCAGGCTGGAGGCGCCGAACCGGAACCGCTCGGGGGTCATCCAGCGGGGACCGAGCGTCTCGTACAGCACGACGAGATAGGCGATGGCGTCCTTCGCGGTCCGGATGCCGCCGGCAGGCTTCATCCCGACGGCCCGCCCCGTGCGAGCCTCGAAGTCGCGAATCGCCTCGAGCATGACCAGCGTCACCGGCAGCGTGGCGGCCGGGACGACCTTGCCGGTGGAGGTCTTGATGAAGTCCGCGCCGGCGGCCATCGCGAGCACGGCTGCCCGGCGGACGTTGTCGTAGGTCTCGAGCTCGCCGGTCTCGAGGATCACCTTCAGATGGGCCGGCCCGGCCGCCTCCCTGACCTCCACGATCTCGTCGAAGACGGCCTGGAAGTCGCCGGCCAGGAAGGCATTCCGGTCGATCACCATGTCGACCTCGTCGGCACCGGCCTCGACGGCGAGCCTTGTCTCGGTGACCTTGAGCTCCCGGAATGTCTGGCCCGACGGAAAGCCCGTGGCGACGCTCGCGACGCGAACGGTGGAGCCCGCGAGCGCCTCCTTGGCGTCGCGCACGAGGGTCGGATAGACGCAGACGGCCGCGACCGGGGGAATGGTCGGGTCGCCGGGCAGCGGATGCATCGCCTTGACGCACATCGCCCGGACCTTGCCCGGGGTGTCCTTCCCCTCGAGCGTCGTCAGATCCATCATCCGGATCGCGAGGTCGAGGGCCCACAGCTTGGAGGCCTTCTTGATCGAGCGCTTGCGCAGCGCATCGACCCGCTCCTCGACACCGACCTGGTCCACGGCCGTGACCCGGCCGAGCAGGCGGCCGAGGGACCCGGCACGGCCGTCCCACGCCCGGATCAGCTCACCGGAGCGTTCGTGGCTGGCGGTCTCGGTTCGTGTCGTCGCCATGGGACGCCGAGGATACACCGCTGGTCCGGCGGCTCCCGCCGGCGTCAGATTCCGGCTCGCTCGCGCGGCAAGGGCGGCAGGCCCCGCCGGCCATCGACCAGGTAGTGGCTGAACCACGAGCGCACCTGGACGAGGTTCTCGACGCGGCGGAACGGCGTGCCCGAGCGGGTCAGTTCGTGCGTCTCGTCCGGCACTCGCATGAGACGCACGGGCCGGCGCCGCGAGCGAAGCACCGTGAAGAGCGCCTCGGCCTGGGCGATCGTGCAGCGGATGTCGTTCTCGGAATGCTGGATGAGCAGCGGCGTGTGGATGTTCCCCGCGTAGGTCAACGGCGAGATCTCACGGTAATAGTCGGGATCGTCCCAGGGCGCGACGCCGAACTCCTGGCGGCCGAACTCGCCGCCGCTGATGTCCCCGGTGAGCATCAGGATCGTCACGTCCGACACGGACCGGCAGGTCATCGCCGCCCGGAAGCGCTGGTCGTGAGCGACGATCCAGTTCGTCAGGTAGCCCCCGTACGATCCCCCGGTGAGCCCGAGGCGTGCCGGATCGGCGAGCCCGTCGGCGACGAGCGACTCCACCCCGGCCAGCACGTCGCGGGTCGGCCCAACGGCCCAATCGCGGTAGTTGGCGGCATTGAAGTCCTGGCCGTAGCCGGTCGAACCGCGCGGGTTCGAGCACCACACGGAGAGCCCGGCGCCGGCGAGGACCTGGAACTCCCAGACCGGCGCCCACGCGTAGCAGGTATGCGGGCCGCCATGGATCTCCGTCACGAGCGGCGGCGGCGGTGCGACCGACGTCCGGCCGCGGTCCGCCTTCGCTGCGCCCTTCGTGGCCGAAGTGGCCGAAGCCGCTGAAGTGGCTGTGGTCGCGGCGGCGTAGAGCCAGCCCTGGATCCGGCGGCCGTCGACGTCGAGCCAGCGCTCGACGGGTTCGACGAGGGCGATGTCCGCGAGAGCCGCGTCGTTGAGTGCCGTGATCCGGCGCGGCGGGCTGACGTTCGTGGTCCCGGCCGTCGCGGCAGTCGCGGATCGCCTGCCTCCGGGCGGCACGTCCAGCACGTACACATCCGAGAGGTGCGTCGGATCAGCCTGCAGGTAGGCCAGCCGCATGCCGCGGCCGTGCCCGACCTGGTCGACGCTCGAGATGAAGTGGCGGCCGTTCGTGAGCCGCTCGAGGCGCCCGTCAGCTACGTGGATGCGCCAGATGTCGGCAGAGCCATCGACCGGCGCCCGGAACGTCAGCCACTGGCCGTCGGGTGATGGCAGGAGGCGATTCGGCTCGTCCGGTACGACGTCGCTGCCGATGCCCGCGTCGGGCATGAGGTCGTGCGCGGCCGACAGGTTGCGTCCGCCATGGGCACCCGCATCAGAGCCATCGGCCGCGAACAGCCAGAGGTCGTTGCGACTCCCCGCGCGGGCCGGGAACCGGTGCCCGAGGGCCGCGACGGTCCTGCCGTCGGGCAGCCAGGCCGGCGACCCGAAGTACGGCGTCGGACCGCCCGTGAGCCGCGTCGTGCGACCGCCCTCGACCTCGAGCACGTAGACGTCGGATCGTTCGACCAGGTCGGCGTCGCGGTGGCGATTCGCGGCGAACGCGATGCGCGTGCCGTCGGGTGACCAGGAAGGGGCCTGGTCGGGCGTCGCGCCGCTGGTGAGGCGGCGGATCGCGCCCGTCTCGACATCCACGAGCCACAGGTGCGCCGGCCGGTGGTAGATGAAGCCCTCGCCGTTGGCGAGGTACGAGAGCCGGTCGACGTAGTGCACGTCCGAGGTCGGCGGCGCCGAATCGTCGACGGAACCCCGACCTGCTCGCCGGCGGCGCTCGCGGGCCGAGCCGCTCAGGATCACGAGCTGCCGGCCATCGGGCGACCACTCGAGACCCGTCACGCCGGCCGGCAGGTCCGTCAGCCGTCGGGCCTCGCCGGCCCCGTCGAGTCCCAGCAGGTACACCTGCACGAGATCCTCGCGCTGGCGGGGCGCCTGCGGCTCGTCCTCGACGCTCGAACGGCGGTCCGACAGGAACGCGAGCCAGCGGCCATCCGGCGAGGGACGTGGCGCACGGTCGTGGCGGTGCCCAACCGTCAGTTGTCGGGCCCCGACGTCCGCCAGGCCGGCCGTCGCGGAACCCCCAGGACCCCTGCCGGAGCCACCGGCCATGGTGTCGGCATCGGCGATCCAGAGGCTGTGGCGATAGCCGTCACGGCGGGGCGCCACGGTCTGGAGCGTGAAGACCACCTGTCGCCCGTCCGGCGTCAACCGCGGACCGTTCGGGATCCGGAACGCGTACAGGTCATCCGGGCGAGGGGATCGGGCCATCAGACGTGACCTCGTCTCGATCAGGGCAAACAGCATTGCCGGCGAGCGGCCGGGCGCCGAAGCGATGGCTGGCCAACCGTCCAGTGAGCGACGCCTCCGAGTGTACCGGCTACCATCGCCGAGGATGACCGACCAGCTGTCGCTGCGTCTCGATCTGGAGCTGCCCAATCTGCCGGCGGGACTCCGGCCGATGCTCGCGCGACCCGCGGACGGCCCGTTCGATTCCGGAGCGCACGTCTTCGAGCCGACCTGGGGTGGCGAGCGGGCCATCGCCTTCCTCGACACCCGCTTGAAGCCGGGCGACGACGTCCGCCTGCTGGACGCCGCCGGCCGCAACCTCGCCGGCCTCCTGCCCGAGCTCGGCACGCTCGGTGCACGGATCACCGCGACCTCGGCGGTCCTCGACGGCGAGATCGTGGTGGTCGATCGGCTTGGCCGCGGCGATGCCGATGCCCTGCGCCGCCGGCTTGGCGGCAATCCCGCCGGAGCCGTCGCGTACCTCGTCTTCGACCTCCTCTTCCTCGACGGCCGGCCGCTCATCGGCGAACCGCTGTCGCGCCGCCGCGACCTGCTGGGACGGACGCTCACTCCGGGCGACGAGGTCGTGGCCGTGCCGGCGATTCGCGGCGAAGGCCGGGCCCTCTACCAGGCCGTCGTGGACCAGGGCATCGCCGGCGTGATGGCCCGGGATGTCCGCAGCCCGTACCTGCCCGGCGTCCGGAGCGCGCTCTGGCGCTTCGTGTCGCGCGCGCTCGTGGCAACCGATCCGGCCGATGGCGGAGCGGCCGCCGCGTCCGCCGATGCCACCGAGACCGACGAGGCCGCAATGGCGCTCGGCGGCGGGCGCAACGCGCCGGTCCTCGCCCTGATCCGGCGCCTGCCCCTGGACGATCCCCGCTGACGGCCGTTCGGGCAGCTCTCCCATAGAATGGCCGCGTGACCATTGCCCGCGGTCCTGCCCCGGATCCCGTCAAGCCCGCACGCATCCACGCCGATCGCGCGGGGCGGACGCTCGCCATCGAGTGGGCGGACGGCCACGCGACGATCTACGACTTCGAGACGCTGCGCTGGCTGTGCCCCTGCGCCTACTGCCGCGGTGAGGCCGGCCTCCCGGGCTGGCTCGATTCGAAGCCCACGTTGACGGCCGAGCAGACCCGCATGGTCGACATCGCGCTGGTCGGCCAGTACGCCGTGGCGCCGCAATGGGGCGACGGCCATCACACCGGCTACTACACCTTCAGCGTGCTGCGCGACATGTGCCCGTGCACCGACTGCAGCGCCCGCCGCGCCGGCGAAGGCCGACCGTCGATCGTCTCGGGCCACCTCGCGCACGCCCCGAATCCGGTCACGACGCCGGGCGCCACGAACGACCACTGAACGGCCGAGCAGCGACAGGAGGGACCGGATGATCGTCACGACCACGCCAGCGGTGGCCGGGTATCGCGTCGCCGAGACCAAGGGCCAGGTGTTCGGGCTGGTCGTCCGGAGCCGGGGCCTGGCCGGCAACTTCGCCGCAGGTCTCCGCTCGATCGTCGGGGGCGAGATCCACGAGTACACCTCGCTCCTCGAGGACACCCGCCGGCAGGCCCTGGACCGGATGGTCCAGAACGCGACGCTGATGGGTGCGAACGCCGTCATCTCGATGCGCTTCGACAGCTCGGAGATGGGCGGCAGCATGTCCGAGATCGTGGCCTATGGCACGGCCGTGATCCTGGCCGCGGACCCGACCGCCGGCCAGGCCACCTCCGAGTAGTCGCTGGAGCGCATCGATGGCCTACACCGCCATTCGCGTCTTCCTCGCCGTCATCGGCCTGCTCTGTTTCGTCAGTGGGCTCGTGCTGATCGCGATGGGCGGGCCCGCGGCGGCAGTCGGAATCTGGCCGCTCCTCGGTGGCGCCATCATCCTCATCGCGATCGTCCTCGAGCGGACCCGGTATCGCTCCGAGGCGGCCGAACGGGCGTCCGAACCGAGCGGTCCCGGAGGCGGTGAGCCCGGTCCCCTGTCAGCGCGATTCGAGCGAACGACGGAACGCTTCATCGATCCGACGTCGGGCCGGCTGATGCGGGTCTTCATCGATCCACGGACCGGCGAGCGGCGCTACCAGGCGGAGCCGTAGGCCCTTGGCGGGAGCGTCGCGCCGCCGCCGGGGCGTCGCGCGGCGACATCGCTCCCCGAGGGTGATGGGGCCCGCGACGGGGATTGTTACAATCGGCGCCCCTCGCCGGACGGCCCGGTGGGCAAAGTCAATCGCGGAAGGAGCGGAAGCGTGGCGGCAGTACGGCCGAGCGTCGTCGCTCGATCCTCGTCTGCTGAACCCGGGACGTTGCGGCCGCAGGGCCGCGCCCGCCGTGCGCCCCGTGAAGCCGCGACCGAACTGCCCTACCTCAACCGCGAGCTGTCCTGGCTCGAATTCAACGCCCGCGTCCTGTTCGAAGCCCGCGATCCACGCAACCCGCTCCTCGAGCGGGCGCGCTTCCTGGCCATCTTCTCGGGCAACCTCGACGAGTTCTTCCAGGTGCGCGTCGCCGGCCTCAAGCAGCAGACGGCGACGGGCTCGACCAGCACCGCGCCCGACGGTCTGAGCCCGGCCGAGCAGCTCGCCCTGATCCGCGAGCGGGTTCGCGATCTCGTCGCCGAGCAGTCGACGATCTTCGCGGGCATCCGCGACGAGCTGCGGCTCGCCGGCATCCGGATCGTCGAGTACGAAGACGTCCCGGAGCACCACAACCGGCTGCGGGAGCGATTTCTCGAAGAGATCTTCCCGGTCCTGACGCCGCTGGCCGTGGATCCCGGGCATCCCTTCCCGTACATCAGCACGCTGAGCCTGTCCCTCGCGGTCAGCGTCCGCGGTGCCCAGACCGGCGATCAACGGTTCGCCCGGATCAAGGTCCCGCCCAGCCTGCCGCGGCTGGTCGAGATCGAGCCGGCGGTCTTCGTGCGCATCGAGCAGGTCATCGCGGCGAACCTCGACACCCTGTTCATGGGCCTCGAAGTCGTCGACGCGCACCTGTTCCGGGTGACGCGGAACGCGGACTTCTCGATCGAGGAGGACGAGGCGGACGACCTCCTGCTGGCCATCGAAGAGGAGCTCCGGCGACGGCGCTTCGGCGCGGCCGTCCGTCTCGAGGTCGACGCAGCGATGCCGCCGCGGACTCGGAACCTCCTGCTGTCCGGCATCGGCCTCGCGGCCGAGGACTGCTACGAGATCGACGGGATGCTCGATCTGGCCGCGCTGTTCGAGATCGGCGCGCTGGACCGGCCCGATCTCAAGAGCCCGCCATGGACGCCGATCACCAGTCCTCGCCTGCTGCCGCGCGACCAGGACGAACCCGTCGATGCCTTCGCCGCGATTCGCAGCGGCGACATCCTGGTCCACCATCCCTACGAGAGCTTCTCGACGTCGATCGAGCGCTTCATCTCGCAGGCGGCGGACGATCCGGACGTCCTGACGATCAAGCAGACGCTTTACCGCACGAGCGGCGATTCGGTCATCGTCCGTGACCTCATCCGCGCCGCCGAACGCGGCAAGCAGGTCGTCGTCCTCGTGGAGATCAAGGCCCGCTTCGACGAGGAGGCCAACATCGTCTGGGCCCGCAAGCTCGAGCAGGCGGGCGCGCATGTCGTCTACGGACTCGTCGGCCTCAAGACGCACAGCAAGACCTGTCTAGTCGTCCGCCGCGAGGGCAATAGCCTCCGCCGGTACGTGCACATCGGGACCGGCAACTACAACCCCAAGACGGCGCGCCAGTACACCGACCTCGGCCTGCTGACGGCGCGCCACGAGATCGGCGCGGACGTCACGGATCTCTTCAACGTGCTGACCGGCCTGTCGCGCCAGCAGTCCTACCGGCGCCTGCTCGTGGCGCCCCACACGCTGCGGGCGCGGATCCTCGGGCTCATCGATCGCGAGATCGACCATGCCCAGGCGGGACGGGTCGCGGGGATCGTCATGAAGGTCAACGCGGTGGTCGATCCGGCGTGCATCGCAGGCCTGTATCGGGCGAGCCAGGCCGGCGTGGAGATCGATCTGATCGTCCGGGGCACCTGCTCGCTGTGGCCCGGCCTGCCCGGCATCTCGGAGCGGATCCGCGTCCGATCGGTGATCGGCGAATTCCTCGAGCACTCCCGAATCTTCGGGTTCGCCAACGACGGCCGGCAGGAGTGGTACATCGGCTCGGCCGACCTGATGGAGCGCAATCTCGACCGTCGCGTCGAGGCGGTCGTCCCGGTCGACGACCCGGAAGCCCAGGCACGAATCCAGGAGATCATCACGACGATGCTGGCCGACGACCGCCGCTCCTGGCAGCTCCAGCCGGACGCCACATGGCAGCGGACCGAGGATGTCGCGGGCCGTCCGGGCTCGCGCGACACGTTCGAGGCGATGAAGCAGGCCGCCCTGGCCAGCGCCGCCGCTGCCGCCGAGCCGCACCGGCCCGGCTCGGGCGTCGGCTCGCTCGATCCGCGGGCCTGACCCGATGGCGATCGAGGGTCCGCTCGAGATCGAGCTGAAGTACCGCTTCCGCCAGGACGGTGCTGCCGAACGCTTCGCCACGGCCGAATCGATCGGCACCTTCCAGGCGGCCGGCGGAGCCCGTTCGTCGCAATACGAGGATCGCTACCTCGACACGCGTGATGGGGCGCTGGAGCGCGCCGGCTACTTCGCCCGGCTGCGGCAGAGCCGCTCGACGACCGTCGTCACCGTCAAGTCGACGGCCACGAACGAGGGCGCGCTCCAGCGGCGGATCGAGCTCGAAGGACCGGCCGACCGGACACTCGCCCCCATCGCCTGGCCGCCATCGTCGGCCCGCTCGATGATCCTCGAGCTGTGCGGCGACGCCCCGCTCGAGGAGCGCGTGATCATCCGCCAGCTCCGCACGAAGCGGCGACTCAAGTCGGGCGAGACCATGGTCGAGCTGAGCGTCGACTACGTGGACGTCCTGAAGCGCAAGCAGGTCGTCGATCATTTCATCGAGCTCGAGGTCGAACTGGTCTCGGGCGACGAAGGCCCACTCACCGAGCTCGGGGCCGTCCTGGACGCCGACCCGGATCTGAGCCCGTCCCAGATGTCCAAGCTGCAGGCGGCCCTGATGGCCATCGGCCCGTTGCGTCGCAACGGAGCCGGCCGACGAGAGCCCGGCGAGGCGCCGGCGAGACGAACCGCGGTCGCGGCGCCGGCGGCCGCGCCAGTGGCGGCGGCATCGACCGAAACCGGCGGCACCGGGCAGGCGCGAGGAGACAGGCAAAGCGTGGCCAGCGATGAGGTGGCCGCCGGGGCCGAGGCGGGGCCGGCGAGCCCGGCGACATCCGGGCCGGAGACGAGGTCCGACAGCGGGCCCGGCGAGTCGGGGATGGCCGGCGGGGAGGCCGCTGGGGAGGTCGCTGGGGCGGCCGCCGGCGAGGTCGCCTCGGGCGAAGCGGCGACGGCGATGGCGCAGCCGGCGGGGATCCGCGCCCCGAGCCCGTCCAGGAGGCGGCTGTCGCGGCGACGGTCGCGACCGGCTCCGAGGCGGCCACGGCGGAGATCGACCCGAACGCACCCGAGCCGCTCGTCGTCGGCCGGACACCCGGGGTGACCGGCGATGACGTCGTGGCCGAGGCCGGCCGCAAGGTCCTGCGCTTCCACCTCGCCCGGTTGATCGCGCGAGAGGCGGGCACCCGGACGGGACACGACCCCGAGGAGCTGCACGCGATGCGGGTCGCGACGCGCCGGATGCGCGCTGCGTGGCGGGTCTTCGGTGACGGCTTCCGTCCCGAGAGCACGCGCAAGTACCGCACGCGGCTGCGCGACGTCGCCGCCAAGCTCGGGGCCGTGCGCGATCTCGACGTGCTGGTGATGTCGCTCGAGCAGTACCGCGCGGACCTCCCGGAGGCCGAGCGACTTGGCCTGGAACCGCTCATCACGCAGTGGCGGACGGAGCGCGACCTGGCCCGGGCCGTCCTCGTCCGCGAGCTCGACTCGAAGGGCTACCGGCGGTTCGTCGACGAGTACCGGACCTTCGTCCTGAGCCCCGGGATGGGCGCGGCGATCGTCGGCCCGACGGAGCCGCACCACGTCCGCGATACCGCGGGCTCGCACATCCAGCTGGCCTACGAGCAGGTTCGGGCGTACCAGTCCGTGCTGCGCTGGGCGGACGTGGCGACCCTGCACCAGCTGCGAATCGCCGGCAAGTGGCTGCGCTACACGCTGGAGTTCGTGAAGGAGCCGCTCGGCCCCGAAGCCTCGATGCTGATCGAGCGGGTCGTCGCCCTCCAGGATCACCTCGGCCTGCTCAACGACGCCGAGGTCGCCGCGACGATGGCGCGGGCGCTGCTGGTCGAACGGAGCGGCCAGCTCACGGAGGGCGAGACCGGGGCGATCGGTCGCTACCTCGTGTCGCGAGAGCGCGAGGTCGCGCGCCTGCATCGCGGCGCGAGCGCGCCGTGGCGCGGCGTGTCCGGGCCGGTCTTCCGGCGCGCCCTCGGACGGGCGATCTCTGCGCTCTGATCGGAGCGCCGCTCGCGGCCACTGGGCCTGATGGAATCGACGACGCCCGCGATCCTCGAAGTCGGCCTCGTCCTGCTCGGCGCCGTCGGCGCGGGCTGGCTGGCGAGGCGGATCAGTCTCCCCGCCATCGTCGGCTACCTCGCTGTCGGGATCGTGCTGTCGCCGTTCACGCCGGGCCTGGTGGCCGATCGGCATCAGCTCGAGCTGTTCGCCGACGTCGGCGTCGTCCTCCTCCTGTTCGAGGTCGGCATCGAGGTCGATCTGGGCCGCATCCGCCGTGAGCATGGGGCGCTGCTGTGGCTCGCGCCGCTCCAGACGATCCTGACGACCGTGATCGGTGGGCTCGCGTTCATGGCGGTCGGCCTGCCACCACTGTCGGCGCTCGTGGTCGGCCTGTGCATCGCCCTGTCCTCGAGCGTCGTTATCGTCAACATGACCCGCAGCCGGCGGCGGACGACGGATCGTCCGACCGAGGTCGCGCTGCTTGGCTGGAGCGTCCTGCAGGACATCACCGGCGTCACCCTGGCGGCCGTGCTCCTCGCCGCGATCGGCCTCAACGGACGGCCGCTGGCCGAGAGCCTCGCCGGCCTCGGCGCGTTCCTCGTGCTGACGCTCGTCACCGCCCGGGTCGTGCCATTCGTCCTGCGCGCCCTGCGCGGGCAATCGGACTTCTTCCTCGTGGTCTCGGTCGCCAGCGGCCTGACGCTGGCCGGCCTTGGTTCGGCGGTCTTCGGCGTGCCGCTGGCCCTGGCGGCGTTCGTCGGCGGCCTGGCCATCACCGACAGCCACGAAGCGGCGGAGGCGCGCCGCCGGCTGCTCCCGTTCCGGGACCTGTTCGCGGTGCTGTTCTTCGTGGCGATCGGCACGCTCGTCGATCCGGGCGAACTGTCCCGCAGCCTTGGCTGGCTCGGCCTCCTGCTCGGCCTCGTGGTCGTCGCGAAGGTCGGCGCCGCCTATGTCCTGGCGCGGCTCGGACGGGTGGCGGCACGGCCGGCGCAGCTCGCCGTCGGCCTCGGCCAGATCGGCGAGTTCAGCTTCGTGCTGGCGGCTGCCATGGTCGCGGCCAACGAGATCACGGACCAGCTGTTCGTCGCCATCGTGGCGTCCGTCGCGACCACGATCGCGTTCAGCACCGTCCTGGTTCGACTGCCATTCGCGGCGCCGCCCGGTGGCCCCGACGAGGCCCCTGCCCACTGAGGTCGCGCCGGGTCAAAGCCGGACCGGCGAGGGCTCCATGTCGGCGACCTGCGGGCGGCGTGCCGGGATCAGCGTCTCGCGTCCACCGTCCGGTCAACGGCCCGTCAGCGGTCGATCAGCGTCCGGTCAGCGGCCCCAGCCGCGCGCAAGCTCAGCCAGGCGGTCACGCCAGGCGACCCCGCCGCGGGCCGCGACGAGGATCGTGCCCTCGCGAATGCCGTCCTCGGAGACGCGCAACTGGTCGAGGCCGTAACGATCGAGGACCGCCTCCAGGATGGCGGCCCCGGCCGGCAGGATCCGGGCGCGAGTCAGGTTGATCGAGTGACGCGCCGCCGCCTGGGCGAACGGTTCGGACGCGAGGAGGCCCATCGCCTCCGCCAGGCGATCCCGCGTGAGCAGTCGATCGAGCTCCGCCGCCGGCAGCACCCGGACCAGGTTCGACGCCGTCCCGCCCACCGCGATCAACTCGCTCGGCCGGCCGGGCGGGGCCGCCGCCACCGCACTGCGCGCCGCCGCCCGGAGCGTCTCGATCTCCGACGGCAGCGGCGGATCGTGCCTGACGAGCCGTTCGGTCAGGCGCGCCGAACCGATCGCGAGCCCGGTCGTGTGGGGCGCGTACCTCGGCCCGACGAGCACCAGCTCGCTGCTGCCGCCGCCGATGTCCACGACGGCGAGCTGGGTCGTGACCCGCCGGCCGAGGGTCACGCCGACGAGCGTGAGATGGCCTTCTTCTTCATGGCTGACGACGAAGACGGGCAAGCCAGTCGCGCGTTCGACGGCGGCCAGGATGCTCCGGGCATCGGCGGCGCGACGCAGCGGCTCGGTGCCGACGAGCGTCAGGGTCGTCGCCCCGAGCCGCCGGGCGGTTTCCGCGTAGCGGACCACGGCCGAGGCGAGCTCTGCCGTCGCGGGTGCACCCAGGAAGCCCGCCCGATCGATGACGGCGCCCATGCCGAGCAGGACCGACTCGTCGACGAGTGGCTCGAGACGGTGGCTGCCGACGACCGCCACGAGCAGGTGCAGCGAGTTGGAGCCGATGTCGGCGGCGGCTCCGACGGGCACGCCGGACTGCGGGGTCATCGCCACCGGAGCGGGATCAGGAGGCGCTCGAACCGTCGGGCCGAGCTGGCGGTCGGCGCATCGCTCGCGTAGCCGATGGCTTGGCCGAGGACGGTGCCGCTGGCGGGACGACGCTGCTCGTCATGGTGGCCGCTGGAGCCGGCGCAGCTGGCGTCGAATCGTCCACGGGAGCCGTGGCCGTGGACGAGGCGGCGCCGGTCCGCGGCGGAATCGACGCCGCGGCGCCGGCCGAAGCCGCCGCTCGTTTCACGCCCGATGAAGGGGCCCCGCGGCGCGCCGGTCGAGCGGCCGGGGAGGCGGATAACGCGCTGGCGGCAGTCGACGTCGCGGGCTTCTCGGACGCGACCGGACCGGGGCTCGTCCGGCGGCGGCTCGCCGGTCGGGTGGCTCGCACCACGGCAGGGGCGGCCGATTTCGCGGCTGACTTCGTGTCGGCCTTTGGGACACTCGCTGCGGATCGGACGGGCTTCTGCGCTGCCGGCGGACGAGCCGCGGCCCGTGGCCGTGCTGCCCACGGCCGTTTCGGGCCGGTCGTCGCCGTCCGAGGCGTCGCGGCCGGTGTGGCCGCCATTGCCGCCTGCGGGGGCCTCGACCGCCACCACTGGCGCCGCTGGGGCCGCCGGCGCCGCCACGGTCGCCGCCATGGTCACCGGACCCTCGACCGCCCCGGTAGTCTCGACGGCCGCCATCGGCTCGGGACGAAGCATCGCCGCCCGGGGCCGAGCCTCATCGGTCAGCAGCGCACGGTATTCGGTCAGTTCCGCCTGGGCTTCGGCGACTCCGGTGATCGCCGCGGCGAGCTGCCGGCGGCGCTTCTCGACGTTGCCGTGGGCGTCGACGACCGCCTTCTCGTAGCGCCGGAGCCGCCGCTCCTGCTTCTTCGTCATGCCGACCGGGCCAGTGGCCGCCGACGCCGGCGCGGGTCCCCCGGCCGGTCCCCCGGTTCCAGTTCGAGGACCGGCCGTTCGCGCCTTGACCATCGAACCCTCCCTCAGCGTCCTGCGCCGACCGTCGATCGCGGCCCGTCGTAGAGCCGCAGGCCCGTCCCCGTGGTCGCCGACCGACGTTCAATCGTCAGGCGGTCATCGCCGGCCACGACCTCGAGGAAGCTCGCGTCGAGCCGGCCATCGTTGACGAGCGCCCCGGCGCTGGCCACCACCAGTGCATGGTGACCGTTCGAGAGCTGCCATGCGTTGGCCCGGTGAATGTGACCGTGCAGGACGAGGTCCACGCGGAGGTCGATCAGCAGCTCGAGCACGTCGCCGGCACGATTCGTCACGTCGCCGTCGCGGAGTTTGCGTCCCGGGACGGGAAGCAGGCCGTGATGGAGAGCCACGATCCGCAGCGCCCCGGCCGGCGCCTGGCGCAATCGTCGGGCCGCACGTTCCAGCGACTCCGGCCGCAGCCGCGGCGAGGAGTTCAAGCCGACGATCACCATCCGTCCATCGCGGACCACCGGCTCCAGCTGGCCGAACGACTCGCTGAACGCTCGATCGGACGGGCGATCCCGCCGGCCGCCGGCTTCCTCGCTGAACCCGAAGCTCAGGGCTGGTTCGAGCGCCAGGAAGAAATCGAGGTCCGATTCGATCGGCACGCGCGTGGCCTCGCCGGGCACGCCCGTGGAGGCCTCGACGTCGCGGTTGCCGGGGATCACCAATGTCGGCGTGTCACCGAATCGAGCCAGTTCGACCGCCACGGCCTGCAGCTCCTCGGGCCGCCCGTCGGCCGACAGGTCGCCCGTCACGACGACCACGTCCGGCTGGCGCGCGAGCGCCCGATCGATGAGCCGCGCCAGCCCATCGCGAAGCTCGCTGGAGCCGTCGAAGTGGAAATCCGAGAGGTGGACGATGCGCAGGTCGGTCATCGGCTGACGGCCGGCGCCGCGACACGGCGGCCTCGCCCACCATCTCGCCCACCATCGGTTCGAAGCGGTTCGAGGACGTTCTCGACGGCCCGTTCCAGCCGACGCTCCACGGGCCCGATCGCACCGCTGCCGGAGATGACCGTGAAGCCGAAGCGTTCGCCGGACCGGCGAAGGCAGGCATCGAGCCGGGCCTGGAACAGGCGGAAGCTCTCGCGCAGGTCGGCGGCCAGGTGGAGGTCGGAGCCGGCCTCGTACGGATCGAGCTCGGCGGTCCGGCGCGCGAGAGCCGTCTCGGGATCCACGTCGAGAAGGATGACCAGGTCGGGCGCGACGACGAATCCGAATGTGGCTTCCAGCCAGGCGCGATCGACGCCGCGCGCCTCCGCGCGAGCCATCGGCGTGTAGGCGTACCGGTCGGCGATGACGACGAGCCCCGCCCGGAGTGCCGGCAGGACGACCTGCTCCGTGCGTTCGGCGAGGTCCGCGGCGTAGAGCAGGGCCGTGCCGAGGGGCCCGATCCGCGGGTTCCGGCGGGCACGCCGGATCGGTTCGGCCGCCGTCGCCGAGGTCGCGAGCGACGTCCGCGTGACCCCGCGACCCTGGTAGCGCAGTCGATCCTCGAGCATCCGGGCATGCGTCGAGCGACCCGAACCGTCGATTCCCTCGAGGACCACGAGCGTGCCCGGCAGCCCATGCCCACGCGGCCGAACCACCAGTCCGCTGGTGCCGATCGCGGCTGACTCCTGGGTCATCAGGCGGCGGCACCCGTACGTTCGAGCAGCGGCCGGACCGCTTCTCGAACCTGGACGGCGAGTCGCTCGGGTTCCAGGTGGGCGTCGAAGACGGCCGTCCGCACGGCCCATGGACCGAAGGGTGGCGACCCATCGGCGCCGGCCGCCAGGCGATCCAGCGCGCCGAGCATCCGCTCCAGGAACGCTTCGAAGGCGAGCGAAATGGCCGCCGCCCGAACCGACGAATCGCGACGGGCCAGCGACCTCGCCACGGCCGCATCGGGCGCCTGGCGGAAGAACAGGACGAGGTCCGGGCGCGGCGCGAAGCCGTAGAGCGACGCGGACCAGTCGGGCTCGAGGCCGCGCGCGATCTCACGCGCCACGGCCGTCCAGGCGTAGCGGTCGGCGAGGACGATGCTGCCGCCGGCGAGCGGCCGGCGGACTTCGACGTCGAGACGCCGGGCGGCGTCGGCGGCCGCGAGGAGTGCCGCGACGCGTGGTGTCAGCGCCGCCCGCAGGCGAGGCTGGGCGACGGCGCGATCGACGAGGTCGCTCGGCGCCCACGGTTCGACCGTGACCCGCCGGCCCTTGCGTTCGAGCCAGCGGGCGAGGAGATCCAGCTGGAGGCTCTTGCCGGAGCCATCGAGGCCTTCCGCGGCAATGAGGAGCGATGGGGGCCGGCGCGACGCCATGGCCCGATCATCGCACGAGCGTCAGGCGGGCATGGCCGGCAGTTGCGCCCGGATGATCGCGCTCCACATGCCGTCGGCGACGGCGTGCGTCGGGACGACCTCGATCGCCTCGAAGCCGGCGGCGGTCAGGCCGTCGCGGTACTCGCCGAAGGAGAGCGCGCCGGCGATGCAGCCGACATAGCTGCCACGTTCGGCCCGCTCGGCCGGCTCGAGCGCATTGTCGGCCACCACGTCACTGATTCCGATGCGGCCACCGGGTCGCAGGACGCGGGCCATCTCGCGCAGGACCTGGGGCTTGTCGGCGGCCAGATTGATGACGCAGTTGGAGATGATCACGTCGATCGAATCGGCCGCCAGCGGAATCGCCTCGATCTCGCCCTTGAGGAATTCGACATTGGTGGCGCCCGCCTCGGCGGCGTTGCGCCTGGCCAGGTCGAGCATCTCGTCCGTCATGTCCAGCCCGATCGCGCGGCCGGTCGGCCCGACGCGCTTCGCGGACAGCAGGACGTCGATGCCGCCGCCGGAACCGAGATCGAGGACTCGCTCGCCGGCCTTCAGCTCGGCCACGGCCGTGGGGTTGCCACAGCCGAGCGAGGCGAGCACCGCCGCATCCGGGAGGCCGGCCCGGTCGAGCTCCGAATAGAGCTCGGCCCCGAATCCGCTCTCGTCGCTGCAGCAGTCGTCGCCGCAACAGGAGCTTGCCTGCCCGACGACGGACAGGGCGGCGCTGGCGTACTTCTCGCGGACCAGGTCGTGGATCTCCGAGGTCATCGTGAACTCTCCCGCAAGCGCTTCCAGCCGGGAAGCATCGGCCGCGCCGGCCGTCTGGCGCAGGAGACTACGCCGCCAGGTCGATCGGGTCGTCGGGTTGTGGTGATGGCGAAGATCTCGCTCGCGGTCGGCCTGGATGGCCGCCACGAGCTCCGGAAGGATGTTCATCGGGTCCTGTGCGCTGGGCTGAATCTGGGCTCTATATTGGCACTTGTCAATATAGAAGATCGTCGATATTCTGTCCGAGCATGAAGAACCCAGATTCACCCCGACGTGCGGCTGCTGCAGGCCGCGGCCGATCCGGCACGCCTCGAGATCCTGCGGCAGCTCGCCGCGACCGAGACGATCTGCGCCTGCGACTTCACGGAGTGCTGCGGCGTCACGCAGCCGACCGTGTCGCACCACCTCAAGGTCCTCCGGGCGGCAGGTTGGGTGCTCTCGGAACGGCGCGGCAACTCGATCTTCTACCGCCTCGATCCCCTCGCGCTGGACCGGTTCCGGGCAATCGCCGCGGGCCTCCAGGGTCTGGGCGGCGCGGCCGCGGTCGGCGGCACTGGCCTCGGATCGCGGCCGGGCGGGACGATGCTGCCGGTGCTCCAGCCCGGCGGCTGAGTCATTCAGGCCGTCGGCCGCAGGTAGCGGTAGACGAGCGCCGCGACGATCGCCCCGATCGGCGGCGCGACGAGGTAGATCCAGAGGCCGGCGAGGTCGCCGCTGACGAGCGCCGGTCCCATTGAGCGCGCGGGGTTCATGGACGCGCCACTGATCGGCCCGCCGACCAGCGAACCAAGGGCGACCATGCCGCCGATGGCGATCGCCGCGGCCTGTCCCACGGCCCGTGTGTCCGTTGCCACGGCCACGATCACGAGCATCAGGAAGAAGGTCAGCACGCCCTCCCAGAGCAGCGACTGCGCATCGCTGCCCGACGGCTGCGTCACGGACGACGTGATATCGCCCAGCGTGATGCGGAGCACCGCGGCGGCGGCGATCGCCCCACCGACCTGGGCCGCCCAGTAGGGCCCGACGCGGGCCGCCGGGAAGTGCCGCCCGACCGCGAACGCGGCGGTCACGGCCGGATTGAAATGCGCGCCAGACACGTGGCCAAGGGCATAGACCATGGTCATGATCGCCAGACCGAAGGCCGCAGCCACGCCCGCACCCTGGAGGGTCCCCACGACGATGGCGCCGCAGCCCGCGAACACGAGGGCGAACGTGCCGAGCGCCTCGGCAACGAGTGCCGGCCCGAGCGGCAGCGACCTCAACTCGCGGCCACGCCGCTGTGGTTCCGGCCGGCCGCGCGCAGGGCGACCTCCACGAATGGGCGGATCCGCTGCGTCACCTCCACCTCGGTGTGGCGGAATGCCGCGAGCTTCTCCGCGCCGGTGCCCGTGACCTCCGCAGGGTCTTCGAGGCCCCAGTGGAGGGTGTTGGACGAGCCCGGGAAGACCGGGCACGACTGGCGAGCCCGGTCGCAGACGGTGATGACATAGTCGAAGGCCTGGCCGATGAATTCGTCGACGGACTTGCTGCGAGCCGCGGACCAGTCGATACCGGCCTCAGCCAGGACACGAACCGTCCACGGATTGACGCCCTTGGGTTCGGTGCCGGCCGAATGCACCTCGAAGTCGGGGCCACCGATTTGACCGAGGACCGCCTCGGCGATCTGGCTGCGAGCGCTGTTGCCGGTGCAGACGAACAGCACCCGGATCGGTGCGGCGGACATGGCGCGGACCCTCCTGTTGCGGCGCACCCGACCGGCCGCTGTCATGGTTTCCTGGAGGTCGATGAGTTCGTTGTCGAGCCGGTCGAGGTCATCCCGCTGCCGGGCAATGGCGGCCCGCTGATTGGCGATGAACGGCGCCAGGTCGAGATCGACGCCACCCTGCTCCAGGCAGAGGCGGGCCATCCGGCCGGCATCCTCGGGCCCGAGGCCGATGCGCCGCAGACTGACGACGAGCCGCAGCCGGGCAAGGTCCTCGGCCCCGTAGTCCCGGTAGCCGTTGGCTTCGCGCGACGCCGTCGGAAGAATTCCGGCCGACTCGTACCAGCGCACCGCGGATGGTGCAACGCCGGCCCGGCGAGCGAGCTCGGAGACTCTCATCGGTTGGCGGGTGGGGCTGGATGCGGCCTCGAGGCGCGCGACAGGCTGGTCATGGGCAGACCCTACACCTTCAAGTCACTCGAAGGTCAAGTGGCGCCGGCCCGGCCACGGACGGACGAGCCGGTGACCCAGCGGCGGCGAGTGCCCGCCGGCGAGTGCCCGGCCGCGGATGTTCACCGTCCGTTAACACTCGGCACACGGGCCGTTCACGCAACTTCTCGATCCTGAAGGAGTACACCACCAGACTGCGTCCGCCGGACGCACCCGTTCACTCGAGGAGTTTCCTGCATGCCGGTTCGATTCCCGCGATTGCTGAGCGCACTTGCCGTCACGGCGGCCATCGCCTTCGGGGCGTGCTCCAGCAGCGGTGCCACCTCCGCTCCGTCGTCGTCGTCGGCCGCTTCGTCGGCGGGCGCCTCGTCCGGCGCGGCCATCCCCGCTCCGCCGACCGCCAGCGTCAGCCTCCAGGGCGCCGGCTCGACCTTCGCCGCGCCGCTCTACAACGTCTGGATCGAGACCTACAGCGGGCAGTACCCCAATATCAAGATCAACTACACGGCGAACGGCTCCGGCGCCGGGATCAAGGCCATCAGCCAGCAGACGATCGATTTCGGTGGCACGGACGCCGCGCTCGCCGACACCGACATCAGCGCCCTGCCGAGCCGGCACGAAGATCCTCCACATCCCGACGGCCCTCGGCGCGGTCGTGATGATCTACAACCTGCCCGGCATCGACAACCTCCAGCTCGACTCGGACACGGTGGCGGGCATCTACCTCGGCACGATCACCAAGTGGAACGATCCCAAGATCGTGGCCATCAATCCCGGCGTGACGATGCCGGATCTGGCCATCCTCGTCGTCCATCGGTCGGACGGTTCGGGCACGACGAACGCGTTCACGAGCTACCTCGACACCGTCAGCCCCGACTGGCATACGGCGGTCGGCAAGGGCAAGTCGGTGAACTGGCCCGTGGGTACCGGAGCGGCCGGCAATGACGGCGTGGCAGCCGCCGTGAAGGCGACCCCCGGCGCCATCGGCTACGTCGAGTTGAACTACGCGTCCACGGCCAAGCTCAGCTCGGCCAAGCTCAAGAATGCCGACGGCAACTACGTGGCCGGATCGACAGACGGCGTCACGGCGGCGGCCAATGCGGTCGCCAGTAGCTTCCCGGCGGACTTCCGCCAGGCGCCCATCATCAACGCCCCCGGCGCCACGACCTATCCGATCGCTTCCTACACGTACATGCTGATCTACCAGAATCAGACCAACGCCGACACGGGCAAGGCCCTCGTCTCGTTCATCGCCTGGGGGCTGACCGATGGCCAGGCGGCCGAAGCCGCGCTCGGGTACGCCCCGCTCCCGCCTTCCATCCAGAGCAAGGCCATCGCCGAGCTCCACACCGTGACCACCGGAGGCCAGCCGATCTGGCCGTAACCCTGACGCTCCCCGAAGGCGTCCCCACGCCCGGCCTCGCCTGAGGCCGGGCGTGTGACCCGTTCCTGACGATCGAATCGCCGGCCGGCCCCACGTCCGGGGGCCCGCCGCTCCAGCGCCACCGTCCGAGGGATCTCCGCCGCAATGACCGTCGTTCGCGCCACCGTCCACGCCAATCGACCGTTCTCCCGGCTGCCCGACCGGCTGTTCCGGGGCACGAGCGCCGCCGTCGCGTTCGGGGTGGTGGCCCTGATCGCCCTGATCGCCATCCAGCTGACGTTGAGCTCGGCCCTGACCTGGCAGACGTTCGGGCTCGCTTTCATCACGGGCACCACGTGGGATCCGGTTCGCTCGATCTACGGGGCCTGGCCCTACATCGTCGGGACGATCGCCTCATCCGCCATCGCACTGCTGCTGGCAACCCCGATCGCACTCCTGACGGCGATCCTGCTCGCGGAATGGGCGCCTCGCCGGATCGCCGTGCCGATGACATTCATGGTCGAGCTGCTGGCCGCCATTCCGAGCGTCGTGATCGGGCTCTGGGGCGTGTTCGTGCTCAGCCCGATGCTCCGTTCGACGATCGAGCCGTGGCTCATCGGCCTGTTCGGCTGGATCCCGCTGTTCGGCGGGACGCCCTTCGGGACCGGCCTCTTCGCCGCCGGCGTGATCCTCGCGATCATGATCCTGCCGACGATCGTGACGGTCTCGCGCGAGGTCATCACGGCCGTCCCGATGTCGCAGCGTGAAGGCATGTACGCGCTGGGGGCGACGCGCTGGGAGGTCGTCTCGAAAGCGGTCCTGCCCTATGCCCGATCCGGGATCGTCGGGGCCGTGATCCTCGGCCTCGGCCGGGCGCTCGGCGAAACGCTCGCGGTGACGATGGTCATCGGCAACGGCGAGAAGGTCCCGAACAGCATCTTCGACCAGGCCCAGACGATCTCGAGCAAGATCGCGACGAATTTCAACGAGGCGTCAATCGGCCTCGAGACGTCCAGCCTCATCGCCCTCGGCCTGATCCTCCTCGTGATCACTTTCATCCTCAACGCCATCGCCCGCCTGCTGGTGTGGCGAGTCGCCGGGCCGGTCGGCGGATGAGCACCATGACGACCGCGCCCGAACCCCTCACCCCCCGCCGGTTCGTGCGGTCCCGTCGCGATACGCGGCGGGCCATGACCGATCGGTTCATGCGCGGGCTGGCAGTGGCGGCCGGGATCGCCTGCCTCATCCCCCTCGTGGCCGTGATCTTCTACGTCACGATCAACGGCATCGGGGCGATCAATCTCGACCTCCTGACCAAGCCGCCGAAGGCCCTCGGGACCGGCGGTGGCGCGCTGGCAGCCATCCTCGGCACGATCCAGATGGTGGCCCTCGCGTCGGTCATGGCGATCCCCGCCGGCATCCTCGCGGGCGTCTACGTCAATGAGTTCAGCGATCGGCGGCCGGCCCGGGTGATCCGGTTCGCGGCCGACGTCCTGGTCGGGGTGCCATCGATCCTCATCGGTATCTTCGTCTTCACGTTCCTCGTGCTGCCGTTCAAGCAGTACAACGCCTTTGCCGGCTCGGTCGCCCTGGCCGTGATCATGGTTCCGGTCATCATGCGAACGACCGAGGAGATCCTGAAGCTCGTCTCCAACCAGCTGCGCGAGGCAGCGCTGGCCCTCGGGGTGCCCGTCTGGCGCAGCGTCGTCTCGATCGTCATCCGGACTGGCATGGCCGGGATCCTGACCGGGGTGATGCTCGCCGTCGCCCGGGCCGCCGGCGAGACCGCACCGCTGCTGTTCACGGCCCTCGGCAGCCGCCTCGTCAACGTCGGCGACTTTTCCGAACCGATGGACGCGCTGCCGCTGTTCATCTACGCCAACGCGCGGCAGCCGTACCCCGTCCTGAACGAACAGGCCTGGGGTGCGGCATTCCTCTTGCTCCTGTTCGTCCTGACCATCAACATCCTGGTACGCGCTCGGTCGTGGGGCCGTCGCAGTGCATGAGGAGGCCCCAGCCATGGCCGTCGACACCGTCGAACCGAGATCAGCCGAAGGGCAAGCCCCAGTGACAACCAGCGAGCCCGCCGTCCGCGTCGAACCGGTCCGGGCGGACGCAACCGGCCCGGCCGATGCGCCTGCCGACAACGCGACCGGCCGCGTCGACGTGGCCGACCTGTCCTGCTACTACGGCTCGTTCCGGGCCGTCAGGCAGGTCAGCATGCCGATCGTGCCCCACGCCGTGACCGCGATCATCGGTCCGTCGGGCTGCGGCAAGAGCACGTTCCTGCGGTCGCTGAACCGGATGCACGAGCTCAACAACGGTGCGCGGGTCGAGGGCCGCGTCCTCCTCGACGGGACCGACATCTACGGTCCGGACGTCGATCCGGTCCAGCTGCGGCGCGTCGTCGGGATGGTCTTCCAGCGCCCGAATCCATTCCCGACCATGTCGATCTACGACAACGTGGTGGCCGGCCTCCGCCTGACCGGCCGCTGGAACCGCAAGCAGCTCGACGACATCGTCGAACGGAGCCTGCGGCGCGCCGCCCTGTGGGACGAGGTCAAGGACAAGTTGAAGGCCAACGGCATGTCGCTGTCCGGCGGGCAGCAGCAGCGCCTCTGCATCGCACGGGCCCTGGCCGTGGATCCTGAGGTGATCCTGATGGACGAGCCGGCCTCCGCGCTCGACCCGATCGCCACGCTCCGGATCGAAGAGCTCATCGCGGAGTTGCGCGCGAACTACACGATCGTCATCGTGACCCACAACATGCAGCAGGCCTCTCGGGTCAGCGACCGGACGGCCTTCTTCACGATGGGCAACGACCGCGCGGGCTATCTCGTCGAACTCGGCGATACGAGCCAGATCTTCACCAATCCTCGAGAGCAGCTGACCGAGGATTACATCTCCGGCCGATTCGGCTGACCGAAGGGAGGCACGAGTTGACCGACCAGGATCGCTCCACGGGGGAGCCGCTGAGCGAGCAGATCAGCTCGATCCTCGAGCGCCCCGAATCGCTGCTCCAGCGGGCGACCGGGGGCCCGCCTTCCCATCCGGGTCGCGAGCTGCTGGATCGCGAGCTGCGCGAGATCAAGGACGACGTCCTCCGGATGGGCAGCCTCGTCGAGGCCGCCATCGACGGCGCAACCAGCGCGCTGATCAACCATGACGCCGAGGCCGCCTCGACCGTCATCCACAGCGACCACGCCATCAACGAGATGCAGCGCCAGATCTCGGCCCAGATCATCACCGCCATCGCCACCCAGTCGCCCGTGGCGCGGGACCTGCGGTTCCTGCTGGCGCTGGATCACGTGACCTACGAGCTCGAGCGCATGGGCGATCATGCCGCGAGCGTGGCCAAGCAGGCCCGCAAGCTCGCTGCCCTGCCGCCGCTCAAGCGCTACGTGAATCTGCCCGAGATCGGCACGATCGCCGCCCGGCTCGTCCACGGCGTCCTGCGTGCGCTCGTCGAGGTCGACGAGGTCGCCGCACGCAAGGTGGCGGCCGAGGATGACGAGATCGATGACCGCTACCACCGGATCTTCGAGCAGGTCCTGGACCTGATGCGAGCCGATCCGGGGAACGTTGACCGGGGCGCCCGCGTCCTGTTCGCGGCCCACTACCTCGAGCGGATCGGCGATCGGGTGACGAACATCGCCGAGGACGTCGTCTTCCTGGCCACCGGCGAGATCGAAGACCTGAACCCCTGATCACCGACCATGCCCGGGGCCGCCTCGGGTGCGCGGCTCTCGGGAATCGCCGTAGCCTGCGATCATGTCCCCGATGAGTCGTTCCTCCGTCGAGCTCTACGTCCTGCGTCACGCCCATGCCGGTGATCCGATGCGCTGGACCGGCCCGGACGAGCGCCGGCCGCTCTCCGCCAAGGGGGAGCGTCAGGCCGAGTTCGTGGCGCGCCACCTCGTGTCACTCCGCCTCGTGGTCAACGAGATCGTCAGCTCGCCCAAAGTCCGCGCCATCCAGACCGCCGAGCCCGTGGCCTCAGCCCTCGGCCGGCCGATCATCGTGGACGACCGCCTGGG
Organism: uncultured Chloroflexia bacterium; assembly: GCA_963716375.1. Lineage (GTDB taxonomy): Bacteria > Chloroflexota > Limnocylindria > Limnocylindrales > CSP1-4 > VGPE01. The sequence goes on from OY970306.1 coordinate 2,403,254, forward strand.
TGGCGGGCTCGACATCGAGGGCCTGGAGGGGATGCTGGCCGACCTTGGCGATCCCGGCCGGGTCATCATCGTCGGCCACGATCCGGACTTCAGCGCGCTGGTCGCCGACCTTGCCGGCGCGTCGTCGATCCCGATGCGGAAAGGCGCGCTCGCTCGCCTGGACGCCGGCCGGCCGCTTGGGCCGGGCAGCGCGATCCTGCGCTGGCTCCTGCCACCTGACGCCCTCGACGCGGGCGAGCGGGGCGACAACGGCGGCTGACGTCGGTACGTCGCTCAGGATGGTCGTCCTGCTCGTGACCCGCTCAGGCAACTGGCCCAGCCTACGGTTCGAGCGCCCGACCCTCGACCCCGATCGACCCGATCCCGAGCCGCTCAAGGCGATCCCGGGTCGGCCGCCGCCGCACCGTCCAGCCCGAGACCGACAGCCCGGCGGCCTCGGCCCTCCGCAGTGCCGGGCCATCGATCGCCGACCAATGGACGGCCATGGCCTCACAGCCGGCCGCGAGCGCCACCTCGATCGACGCCAACGAGAGGTCCTTCGCGTTCAGCCAGCGCGGCCAGCCCGCCAGCGACGGGCTGAGGCCCGTCAGGTCGGCCGGGTCGAACGACGAGATCGCGGCGGCCGCCGGCTGCTCGCCGCGCCCGGCCAGCAGGACCGCGGCGAGCGACTCCATGGGACCCTCCTTCAGCTCGATGTCGAGGAAGAACGCCCCCGGCAGAGCCGCGAGGACGGCTCCGAGCGTGGGCACGCCTACCTGCGCAAGGTCGGCGGCCGAGTGATCGGCGGCGCGTTCGGGCCGCCCCTGGACGCGATCGAGCGTCTCGTCGTGGAGCACGATCGGCTGGCCGTCCCCGGCGAATCGCACGTCGAACTCGACGCCGTCACAGCCCGGGGTGCGCGCCGCGGCGAGGAGCGCGGCGAGGCTGTTCTCCGGCGCGTTGCGATGGTCGCCGCGGTGGGCCAGGCGCAGGGTCATCGCGGCGCCGCCGCGGACTCGTCGGGCCGGTAGATGGGCAGTCCGAACGAGAAGGTCGATCCCACCCCTTCGGTCGACTCGACCCAGATTCGCCCGCCGTTCGCCTCGATGACGTGCTTGGCAATGGCGAGGCCGAGCCCGGTGCCGCCGCCCCGCACCCGCGCCCGATCCACCTTGTAGAACCGCTCAAACACCCGCGACAGCGCCGCGGCCGGGATGCCGATGCCCTCGTCCCGGACCGCCGTAACGACCTCGTCGTCCGCCGCCCGCACGGCGACGGTCACGGCGCCCCCATCCGGGCTGAACTTCACGGCGTTGTGGACGAGGTTGATGAGGACCTGGCCGAGGCGTTCGTCGTCACCGCGGACGATGGGCACGGCGGCCGGCGAATCGACCGTGAGCTCCACTCCCTGCCGCTCAGCGAACAGGCGCAGCCGATCGGTGGCCTCGCGGGCCAGGCGGCCGAGGTCGACGTCATCGAGCAGCACGGCGGGACCGCCCCGCTCGATGCGCGAGAGATCGAGCAGCTCGTCGATCATCTGGCCGAGATGCCCGGTCTCGATCTCGATCTTGTTGATCCGATCGCGCATCCGGGGTGGCACGTCGGGGCCCGCCTTCTCCGCTTCCGCCGCCAGCGTCTCGGCCAGCAGGCTGATCGTCGTCAGGGGCGTGCGAAGCTCATGCGAGAGGTTCTCCGTGAACTCCGCGCGCATCCGCTGCAGCCGGCGCAGCTCGGAGATGTCCTCAATGACGACCCAGGAACCGGACACCGCGGAGCGCCTCGCGCGAACCAGCAGAGTCGGCCCGTCGACGGCCCGGACGGTGAGTTCACCCGTGCCGTAGCCGGTGCGCTTGGCCTGCTCGGCGACGGCCTCGATCCGGGCGTCAATGAAGGCTTCCATCGCCGTGTGCCCGACCAGGGAGCCCTGTGGCCGGCTGAGATAGGCATGGGCAGCCTGGTTGGCGTACTCGACACGGTCGTCGTCGTTGAGGCGTACGACACCCGCACCGCTCAGGTCCGCCAGGCGAGCGAGATCGCCGGAGAGCTGATCGGTCCGCCACTCGAGGTTCGCCGCAGCCGCCTGCATCGCCCGGATCCTCGGCTCAAGCTGGTCGCGTGGGGCACCGACCAGGGCGGCCAGGCGCTCCAGCACCTGGCCGCGCTCGATGGCAATCCCGACGGCGATGGCGACGATGACCACGAGGACTGCCACGAACGCGACGACGGGACCGTCCATCCGGGCAGGATCGCACACGAGGGTCCGGTTGACGCCAATGAATGCGCTCGTGGCCGCGGCGCGACATGATCGCGTACGCTAGGTGGCCGACGACGTTTCGGGGAGTCCCGACGGAGGTTCAGTGCGCCTGCGAATCATTCCCCGCGAAGAACGGTTCTTCGATCTGTTCGTGGCCGATGGAGCCAATGTGCTGTCTGCCGCACGCCTGCTGGAGGCGATGCTCCGCGGCTACGACGACATCGAGGCCCGGGCTGCCGCGATCCGCGATGTCGGAACGCGCCGGTGACGAGATCAGCCACGACATCGGCCGGCGGCTCGAGAAGTCCTTCATCACGCCGTTCGACCGCGAGGACATCATCGCCCTGACGAGCGGACTCGACGACATCCTCGACAACATCGAGGAAGTGGCGGACACGTTCGTCCTGTACCGGATCACAACGCCGACGGACGTGTCGATCCAGCAGGCCGCGATCATCGTCCGCCAGGTCGAGCAGCTGCACGAGGCACTGAGCAGGCTGCGCGGGTTCAATGCCGTCGAGCCGTTCTGGATCGAGGTCCACCGCCTGGAGAACGAGGGCGACCAGCTGGCCCGGGCTGCCATTGCCGATCTCTTTTCGAACGCCATGGACCCGATCGAGCTGATCAAATGGAAGGAGATCTACCAGCTGATGGAAGCGACGATCGACCTGTGCGAGGACGTCGCCGACATCATCGAGCGGATCGTGGTGAAACACACCTGACCGCGGGCCGGCCCGCGGGCGCCGTTGACAGGCGGGGCGCCGGGGCCGAAGGTAAGGACGCGGCAGGTCGGGCCCCGGGTCCCGCGGTCTGCATTGCAGGGGAGGTCGGCGTGAGCTTCTTCGAGAAGGCTCGACAGGCTGCCAACCAGGCCGCCGACCAGGCGCGGCTGGCGGCCGAGCAGGCCCGCATTCGCGCGTCCGACCCGGCCACCCATGAGAAGGCGCGCCAGGCGATGGCCACGGCCGGGACCTCGGCCAAGAGCGCCGCCGGATCCGCCAAGCGCGGCATCGGCACGATGATCGACAAGATCGACCCGGGACTCCTGGCGGACGTGGTGATCAAGGCCACGGCGCTCCAGGAGAAGGCCAACGCGGCGCTCCGGGCGAAGGGCTCAATGTACCGCGTCTCCGAGATCACGATCACGGCCACCCTCCCGCCCCAGGTCGGCTTCAGCGTGGCCCGGATCGGCGAGGTCGAAGAACTCGCGACGGGCAAGGAGCTGTCCTCCACCCAGCTCGAGGAGCTGGAGCCGGAGATCGCGGACGAGCAGGTCTACTCGCTCGATGGCACGGTCGACCAGGAAGAACTCGGCGAGGAGCTCGAGAACCTGGTCAACGAGGCGATTGCGGAGCCGTAGATCCCGCCGGACCGCATCGCGGCATCTGGCTGCGGCCACGCGGAGCGCCCTCGGTCGCCTGGCGGCGGTCCACGGCCGCGGCTTCGCACCGGGACCTCCGCGTCGGGTTGGCCGTCCAAGGGCGTGGTCAATTATTTATTGACCGAGCACCATCCGGCCTCTACTCTTGCCGCGCATCCAACGCAGCGAGGGAATGGATCGACGTGGCAGTGCCGGCCCAGCGGCCGTGGTATTTCGGGGCGTTCTGTTCGGGCTGCGGCGCATTTCTGCCCGTCGGTCGCGACGAATCCGGCGGCCGGCCGGGTGAACGGTTCGCCGGCGGGGGCACCGTCATCCTGACCTGCACGACCTGCGGCCACCATGGCCGCTACGCCGCGAGCCGGCTTGAGCAACGTCGCGCGGAGCCGCGCCGGGCCGAACCCCGGGCCTGAGCGAATTGAGCGGATCCTGCCCGCGACGTGCCCGGCCGTGGGCCCTCGCCGAGCCGGCCCGCCGTGAGCCGATCAGATCCGAGAGGCGCTTTCCCCGGCCGCGACGGCACCAGCCGCTGAACCTGCAAACCCGAGCAGCGACTCGACTTCGTCGATCGGCCGCACCAACCGTTCGCCGGTCGCGCGATTGGTCACTTCGAGGCCCCCGGCGGCCAGACTTCGCGGACTGACGGTCAGGATCCACGGCATTCCGAGCAGCTCCGCGTCGGTCAGCTTGACGCCCGGCGATTCGTTGCGGTCGTCATAGAGGATCTCGCGGCCGGCCTCGATGGAGCGGGCGTGGAGCCGTTCCGCGACCTCCGCGATCCGGGGCTCCTTGTTGGCGCCGATCGCCACGAGATGCCCGGCATACGGGGCGACCGCGGCCGGCCAGGCGATGCCCTTGTCGTCGTGGTGCGCCTCCACGATGCAGGCGAGGTTGCGGCCGACGCCGATGCCGTAGGAGCCCATGACGATGGGGTGCGCCTGGCCGTCCTCGCCGAGGTAGGTCGCCCCGAGAGCCTTCGTGTAGCGGGTCCCGAGCTTGAAGATGTTGCCGACCTCGATGCCGTTGCGCAGCGTCACGGGCGACCCGCAATTGGGGCACGGGTCGCCTTCGCGAGCGTTGGTGATCTCTTCGACGTGTCGGGCGTGAAGTCACGGCCGACGTTGACGTTGCGCAGGTGGTAGCCGCGTCGGTTCGCGCCGGCGACGAGATTCGGCGAGCGCGCGACCAGCTCGTCGACGATGACGGTCGTGTCGTGGGCGCCGATCGGCGAGGCGTAGCCGGGCTCCATCCCGGCCGCCCGGATCTCCTCCTCGCGGGCCGGCCGCAGGTCACGGGCCCGGGCGGCGTTGAGGAGCTTCGTCTCGTTGACGTCGTAGTCGCCGCGGACGATGGCCGTGATCAGCCGGCCGTCATCGGCCACGAAGAAGATCGCCTTGGCCGTCTCGGCGGGGCTGATCCCGAGGAACGCCGCCAGGTCGGCGATCGACGCCGTGCCGGGCGTCTCGACTCCCTCCGTCGGGAGCGGCTCCGCGACGGGCGGCTCGGGCTTGCGGACGCGGGCGATCTGGCGATTGGCCGCGTAGCCGCAGGCGTCGCAGAGGACCAGGACGTCCTCACCGGCGGGATTGAGGAACATGAACTCATGGGCAAGCGAACCGCCCATCATGCCGACGTCGGCGCCGACGACAACCACGTCGAGACCGAGGCGCTCGAAGATCCGGGAGTACGCGCCGTACTGCGCCTCGTAGCTGACGTCGAGCCCGGCGTCGTCGAGATCGCAGGAATAGGCGTCCTTCATGGTGAACTCGCGGACGCGGATCAGCCCGCCGCGCGATCGCGGCTCGTCGCGAAACTTCGTCTGGAAGTGATACAGCTGGACCGGCAGCTGCCGATACGATTTCACGATGTCGCGGAGCAGGTCGGCGATGACCTCCTCGTGCGTCATCGCGAGGACCATGTCGCGTCCCGCGCGGTCCTTGAAGCGGGCCAGCTCGGGGCCGACCTGGTCGTAGCGGCCGGACTCGCGCCACAGGTCGGCCGGATGCACGACGGGCATCAGCAGCTCCTGGCCGCCGATCGCGTCCATCTCCTCGCGGATGATCTGCTCGATCCGCTGGCTGACGCGCCAGCCCAGCGGCAGCAGGCTGTAGATGCCCGAGCCAAGCTGGCGGACGTAGCCCGCGCGGACCAGCAGGCGGTGCGACGGCATCTCGGCGTCGGATGGATCGTCGCGCAGCGTGGCGAAGAACAACTGGCTGAGTCGCATCCCCGCAGGATAGCGGCCTCGCCCGCCGGCCGGGCGCGACACCGGTTCGTGCCCGGGAACGAGATCGTTCGTGCCCGCCGGTCGGACCTGCTAGCGTTGGCGACCGTGACGAGACGCCGGCTCCTGCCAGACCTGACGATTCGGTGCCGTGCTCAGTAGCCTGACACTCGCCCTGCTGATCGTCCTTGCCCTGTCGGTCGCGTTCGACTACATCAACGGCTTCCACGACACGGCCAACTCCATCGCCACGTCGGTGTCGACGCATGCGCTGCGGCCGGAGCGGGCGATCCTCCTGTCGGCGACGGCCAACTTCCTTGGCGCCCTGACGGGCACGGCCGTCGCCACGACGATCGGCGCGGGCCTCGTCAACTCGACCGATACGAACCAGGCGGTCGTGGCGGCAGCGCTGATCGGTGGCATCTCCTGGAACCTCCTGACGTGGCGATTGGGGCTGCCGAGCTCGAGCAGCCACTCGTTGATCGGCGGCCTGCTGGGCGCATCGATCGCCGCCGCCGGCATCAGCTCGATCAACGTCGAGGGCGTCAAGGACAAGGTCCTGATCCCGATGGTGACCTCGCCGATCCTCGGGCTCCTCATCGGCTTCGGGCTGATGGTGCTGCTGTTCAACCTGTTCCGGCGCGCCAATCCCCGACGCGTGAACAACCGGTTTCGGCGGCTCCAGGTCGGCTCGGCGGCCTTCATGGCCTTCGCCCATGGCTCGAACGACGCCCAGAAGACGATGGGCGTCATGACGCTGGCGCTCGTGACGGCAGGGGTCATCGATGAGTTCGTGGTGCCGGTCTGGGTGATCATCCTCGCCGCGACCGCGATCTCGATGGGCACGGCCGTCGGGGGCTGGCGGATCATGAAGACGATGGGCCAGAAGGTCGTCCGGCTGGACCCGATCCACGGGTTCGCGGCGGAGACGACGGCCGCCAGCATCATCCTCGCCGCCTCGCATTTCGGTGCGCCCGTCTCGACCACGCATGTCATCTCGTCGGCCATCCTGGGCGTCGGCTCCAGCGATCGGTTTTCGGCCGTCAAATGGGGCGTGGCCCGCAGCATCGTGATCGGCTGGATCCTGACGATTCCCGCCGCTGGCCTGGTCGCGGCCCTCTCCTACGAGGTCCTCAAGCCGTTCATCCGTTGAGCCGCTGCGCTGCTGACGGCGCCCGTCGGTTCAGGTGGGGCGGCGGAACACGTAGCCGACGCCGCGGACCGTGTGCAGGTACTCGGGCCGCGAACCATCCTCCTCGATCAGGCTGCGGAGCATGTGGACGTGGACGTCGACGGTCCGCGTCTCGCCGCCGTAGTCATAGCCCCAGACCCGCTCGAGCAGCTGATCGCGCGTGAAGACCTGGCCCTGGTTGCGCATCAGGAAGGCCAGCAGCTCGAAGACCTTCGGCTTGACCGGCAGCGGTTGCCCGTCGCGCAGGAGCCGGTGGCCGGCCAGATCGACCGTGACCTGGCCGATCTCGACGGACTCCCCCAACCCCTCGGGCCGCTGGTCGGCGCGGCGGATCAGTGCCCGGACGCGGGCCAGCAGCTCGCGCAGGCTGAAGGGCTTGGTCACGTAGTCGTCCGCCCCGAGCTCCAGGCCGACGACCTTGTCGAGCTCGGAATCGCGGGCCGTGAGCATCAGGATGGGGACGGCCGATTCCCGCCGGATCTGGCGGCAGACCTCGATGCCGGACAGTTCGGGGAGCATCAGGTCGAGCAGCACGAGGTCCGGCGCGGACTCGTGAAAGCGCACGAGGGCGTCCCGGCCGTTGGCGGCCGTCACGACCCGGAAGCCTTCCTCCTCGAGTGTTTCGGCGAGCGTCTCGCGAAGGGTCGGCTCGTCGTCGACGAGCAGGATGGTGCGTGCCATGGCTGCGGCAGGATAGTCCGGCCGCGTTAACGAACGATCAACTCGCCGGTTTCTCCATGAACCACTCGCGGAACTCCACGCAGCGCCCGGCCGCGTCGAAGCGGATCGTGAAGATGTTGTCGTACTCGGTCCGGAGCTTTGTCCGGTCCGCCTCGAAGTAGCGACTGCGGCCGTGGGCCACGGCGAGATCGCCGGTCACCGCGATCGGGGCGTATTCGGCCTCCCAGGAATCGGGCTCGTCCGGACCCGCCAGCCACGACTCGGCGATCGCCTCGCGGCCGCGGATCGGTTCGCGATAGGGGCCGTAGCTGTAGGTCGCCTCGGGCGCGAACAGCGCCAGGATGTCGGCCGGATCGTTCGATCGCCACGCGGCGACATAGCGGTCCAGCCAGGCGGCCGCCTCGGCCATGGTCACCGTCATCTGGCGTCCCTCCCTCATCTCGACGATCCGGCCGGCTGATCCTGCGACCGCATCAGGTCCCGGAATCGGGCGGGACCGACCGGAGGAATTCGAGCGCGCGGTCCAGCCGGTCGACCGTCCGCTCGGACCCGAGCGCGACCAGGGTGTCGAACAGCGGCGGCGTCGCCGTCCGGCCGGTGACCGCCACGCGGATGGCCATGAAGAGATCGCCCGCCTTCCAGCCCCGGGCCTCGGCCAGCGCACGCAGCGGCGGCTCGAGCTCGTCGGCCTCGAAGCTGACGGCGCCGGCCTCCGCGATGACGGCGCGAGCGGCGCGCAGGCCCTCGTTGGTCGTGGCGAGGTCCCAGCGTTTCGGGATGAGCTGCTGCACGTCGAGCTGGACCGCGTCGACGTAGAGGAAGCCGACCTGCTCGCCGATGTCGCCGAGCACGGGCAGGCGCTCGCGGACCAGCGGGATCAGCGTGAGGATCTCCTCGTCGGAGGGCATCCGCTCGATCCGACCCGACGCGAACTGCCGATGGAGGAAGGGCCGCAGGCGGTCCACGAGCTGGTCGGGACGCAGGCGGCGGATCCATTGGCCATTCAGCCAGAGCAGTCGCTCGCGGTCGAAGATGGCACCCGACCGATTGACGGCCTCGAGGCTGAACCGCTCCTCGAGCTCGTCGAGCGAGAGGATCTCTTCCTCGGTCCCTGTGGACCAGCCGAGCAGCGCGAGATAGTTGACCAGCGCCTCCCGGATGAAGCCCTCGGCGATGTAGGCGTCGACCGCGGTCTGGGTCTTGCGCTTGCTCATCTTGCTGCGGTCGGGGTTCAGGATCAGCGGCAGATGGGCGAACTGCGGCGGCTCGTGACCGAGGGCCCGGAACAGGAGGATGTGCTTCGGCGTATTGCTGAGATGGTCCTCGCCGCGGATGACGTGGCTGATCTGCATCTCGGCGTCGTCCACGACGACCGCGAAGTGGTACAGCGGCGAGCCGTCGGCGCGGACGATCACGAAGTCGCCGCCCAGGACGTCGGTCGCGATCGAAATGTGGCCGTGGACGAGGTCGTCGAATTCCACGACCTGGTCGCCGACCCGGAATCGGATCGCGGGCTGGCGGCCCTCGGCCTCGAACGCCGCGCGCTCCACGTCGGTGAGATTCGCGCATCGGCCGCTGTAGCGCGGCGGCAGGTGGGCGGCCTCCGCCCTCGTTCGATCGGCCTCCAGCTCGGCACTCGTGCAGTAGCAGTAGTAGGCCCGATCGGACTCGAGCAGGCGGCGGGCGGCCGCCTGGTGCGACGGCAGCCGCTCGGACTGCCGATACGGACCGAACGGCCCCCGGGCGGCCTCGCCCGCCACCTCCGGGCCTTCGTCCCAGTTGAGGCCGAGCCAGTGCAGCCCGTCGAGGATGTCCTTCTCCCACGCGATCGACCCGCGGGCCTGGTCCGTGTCCTCGAGGCGGAGGATGAACACGCCGCCCATCCGGCGGGCGTAGAGGAAGTTGAACAGGGCGGTGCGGGCCGTGCCGATGTGCAACTGGCCGGTCGGGCTCGGGGCGATTCGGACGCGGATGCCGGGGATGGTGCTCATGCGCCGATTGTAGGACGCGTCAGAGGCGCGGCCGGGCGGCCCGGCGGATCGCCCACGGTGTTCTCTCCGGAGCACAACTCAGCGACGATGGATCCGCTCGGCGAATGCCTCGTACTCGCGGACGATGCCATCGGGATCGGTGGTGATCGTCCGGCCATCGGTCCAGACCGGGGCGTCGTCGCCGCCCGCTTCCATCGTCGTTTCTCGCTGTGCCCGCGATCGGAATCGATAGCGGTCCGCGTCGGCGGCCGGGGCCAGGCGCTCGTACGACTGCGGTGCCGGCATGATCGCCAGGCCCGGCACGTCGACCCACGCCACGATCACCTCCCGGGCCTCGCCGACCGTGAGCCGGAGCCGCCGGATCGTCGGCGTGTTCGTCAGCGGTGTTGCGGCCACGTCGATGTCGAGGCACTCCTCGAGATCGCTGCGCCGCTTGCCGTCGACCCACCACTGGCCACGCGGATTCCGGCGCACCGAGAGGTGGCGCAGGCCGTGCGGCCCATCGGCGTCGGCCTCCAGGGCTCGCGCGACCGAGACGCTGCTCACGACGAGACGGAAGCGGATCGCCCAGGCGGCCGTGGCCCCGGCGGCCACCTCCCAGCCCTCGTAGACGTGCGCGTCGTCGATGGCGAGGATCCGGCCGTAGGCATGGCCCGGCGTCTCATCGATCCGGCGCCAGGCCACGACCGTCGGACCCGGCCGAACGACGAGCGGATCCGGGGACGCTGGCTGCCGCTCGTGCTCCGCTGGCGTCATGCCCCGAGCGGATCGTCAGCGCGCGGGCACGTGATGGAAGAGCGCCGGATCGGCCTGACCGGGCAGCGCATGGACGAGCGCCGCCGGCCGAAGGCCGAGACTGGCCCGGCCCCGCGGGCCTTCCAGGGTGATCGAATTCGAGCGATTCCGAACGCGCGAGGACGGTGATATGCGCGCCAGGCGTGAGCGCGCGGGCCTCGAGATACGAGAGGAGCGCTGCGTCTTCCTCGGCCGCCTCGGTGATCCGGTAGATCGTGGCGCGGGAACCCGCCTCGATCTGGCTGAGCGGGATTCCGACCGGCCGGCGGCGGGCCGTGGCGGCATCGATCGGGTTGCCGTGCGGGCAGGTTTCCGGGTGGCCGAGCATTTCGTCGAGGCGGGCCTCGACGCGTGGTGAAAGGGCGCCCTGGAGGCGCGCAGCCTCCTCGTCGGATTCGGCCCAGCCGAGCCCGATGATCGACGTCAGCAGCCACTCCAGGAGCGCATGGCGCCGGAAGATCGAATCGGCGGCCGCGCGGCCCGGTTCGGTCAGGATCAGCTCGCGGCCCTGGGCCTGCGCGACGAGCCCGTCGGCCGTCAGCCGGCGGAACATCTCGCTCGCGGCCTGCGCGGACACGCCGAGGTGGCGGCCGACCTGCGCGGCCGTGACGCGCGAGCCGTCGACGGCCATCACCCGCAGCGCGAGCAGGTATTCCTGGGCCGAGCTCGAGAGGTCGGCGGGATCATGATGTCGAACCATGCTGCCATCGTACGCGGCCGGCGTCGGGCGCGGTCCCGAACCCGGGCTTGACGGCCATGGCCCGGTGGTCAGCCCGTGGACTCGAACCAGCGAGGGATCGGGATGCGGCCGCTGATGGCGCCGGCGACGCCGACGAGGTAGGCGATGGCACAGATCCCGAGCAGGAGCGCCGAGGCGGTGCCCGGGACGCGATTCCCTCCGGCGACGGCGAGCGTCAGGCCGGCCGGAACGGCGGCGATCAGGAGTGCCAGTGTCCCGACCGCGCCGATTCGGGCGGCCGCCGGGAGAAGCAGGAAGGCGACCAGCACGGGAATCTGGATGAGCCACGGCGCGAGACCGCTCGAGTCGGCGCAGGTCGCCGCATACCTGGTGCAGCCGCTCAGCTCGCCGAACAGCCCCGCCAGCGCCAGCCCGATCGGCGGCCAGGCCAGCAGCGCGACGGCCGTCTGCCGTGAAAAGAGCTGTGACGCAGGCAGCGCAGCGGACGCCCCAACCAATTCGGTCCACGCGGCGTCGGTCGAGCCCTGGCCGCGACCGGACGCTACATCGCCGGGCTGACGTGGCGTCCCAGCGTCGGGCGGTGGAGTCGGGCGACTCGCCGGCTCGGAGTCGGTAGCCGCGGCCGTGGTCGCCGCTGAGGCCGGGGCCGAGCGTGCGGTCCCGAACGGACCGGTTCCGGTGGCGTGCCGCACCGATGGGCCGGGGTGCGAGGTGGGCCGCGACTGTCCCGGACCGGATCCCGCGGCCGAGCCTTCCGGTGGCATCGAGTCTGCCAGTGGCGGGCTCGCCGCGCCGTGATCGGAAACGGGCGCGGTAGCCGGGCCGGCGGCGGTTGGACCGGCGGCGGTCGGCTCGGTCGTCGCCGTCGGCTCGGTCGTCGCCGTCGGCTCGGCGTCAGCCGCCGCGCTCGGTGCCTCCGAGGTGCCACCACCGGACCCTGCTCGGCTGGCCGTCCGGCGACGCCGGGTCGATCGCGATGTCGACGGTGCGGCTCGCTCAGCAGAATCGGGTTGCGGTCCGGCCGCTGAATCGGCCGCCGGCGAATCCGCTGGACCGCCCGCCGGAGGCACGCTCGCTGCGGCTGCCGGATCGTCGGCTTCGGGCGGCGGACCGCCGCCGCGGCGCGCGCGGGCTTCGGCAGCCGCCAGGCGCTGGGCGCGAGCGAGATACTCGGGGCCATGCTTGCGCGGATCGGCGTATTCCTTGGGGTTGATGGTCCAGTACGTCCCGGACGAGCCGCCGTACCACGTCGCGCCGTCCCAGTTCGGCTCGCGTTCGCCCGGGTCGTCATAGCTCGTCGAGCCGAACGTGGCGACCTTCGGTGTCCGTCGTCGGCCCGTGCGCTCGCGACTTCCAGCGGCCCGGCCCGGCCCGGCCGCGGAACCGCCGGCCGCGGAACCGCCGGCTGCTGAACCGCCGGCTCCTGGCGCATTCGGCCCGCCGCCGGCGCCACTCCCCGGGCCACTCCCCGTGCCACCGTCGGCGCCACTCCCCGGGCCACTCCCCGCCGAGCCCCGGCTGCGCGCGCCCGGCCGCCCTTCGCGCCACCAGGCCGGCCCGCCCGCGCTGCCACCACTGCCCCCGGTTCCGCCGGCGCCACCGGCCGAAGTGCCTGTACCGCCACCCCGTCCGCCCGGATCCGTGCCGCCGGCCGCGCCCGCGCCGCCGGACCCGGTTCCCTGCCCCGTCCGACTCGAGCGCCGGGCGCGGTAGGCGTCGCGCGTCGCCCGGGCCCGTTCCTCGTCGGATGGCGACGGCCGGCTCGGGGACGGGGACCCCGGGGACGCCGTTCGAGCGGCCCTCGCGCCCGGCTTCGCGCCCGTGATCGACTCGTACGCGGCCTGGATCGCGAGGAAACGGGGCAGGGCACTCTCGCCGGCCGAGTCCGGGTGGAATCGCTTGGCGAGGACCCGGTAGGCCCGCTTGACGTCGACCTGGCTCGCGCCGGCGGGCAGCCCGAGGACCTGGTAGGGATCCGTGATGCTCATGCTCAAACGAGGGTTCGGCACGGCGGTGCCATCGGATATCGAACCCCGCGATTCGAATCCGCCATGTCGATCAGCCGATCAGCTCACCGACCGGGGCCAGGTCGAACGATGGTTGCGTCTCGGCCGCGACGCGGCCGTGGGGATCGAGGCTGACCGGCAGGTGATAGCGGCCGAGGACGCGGAGCGACTGGCCGTCGAGCACGCCCGCCTGGGCGAGCGCCTCGACCGCGACGGCCCAGCCCGCCCGATGATGGCCGCCGCCGTCGTCGATCTTGATGGCCATCCCGGTCGGACCCGAGCCGGCTCGCGCGCCACGCAGGATCGCGAGCCCTCGCAGGCCCTCGAGACCGGACTTGCTCACGAGCCGGCCGGGCGCCGCCTTCATCAGCGAGCTGTCGAGCCGGTCGCGCGTCCCGGCGACCATCTCCGGGTGTTCGAGCATCGAATCGCGCACCAGGCGCAGCGCGGGCGCCAGTGCCCGCCGTGGATCCGACGCAGGGATGGCATCTGGCTCCGCCAGCATGGCGTAGGCCTGGGCGATGGCTCGGAGCGGCAGGCCGTAGGTGGGCAGCCCGCAGCCATCGATCGCGGTCGGCAGCTGGGCGGGCGCGACGCCGAAGGCCCGGGCCACGGCGTGGCGGTACTCGATCTGGGCCGGGTGGTCGTCGTGCCAGTAGCTCTCGAGGGGCCAGCCCCGCAGCCGGCTCAACAGGATGCCGATCGAATGCTGGCCGGAGCACATGTGGCGGACGGGGCTCGGCCGTTCGCCGTCGCGGGCCAGGCGCGCTGCCGTCAGGGCATCGAGCGGCATCCCCTCGGAGCCACAGGCGAGCAGGGTCTGCGTGACGCCCGCGCGGCGGTACATCGCCTGGAGCGTTCTGACGTGGACGTCCTCGCCGGAATGGGAGCTGGCGAGGATCGCGAGTTCCGGACCGGTCAGGTCGAAGGCATCGACAGCCCCGGCCTCGATGAGCGCAATCAGCCCGAACGGCTTGACACAGGAGCGCACGAGCACCTGCCGATCGGGATCGCCAAGGGCCCGGATGATCCGGCCGCTCGAGTCCACCTCGACGATGTGCCCGCGATGCTCGCTCTCGGCCAGGCCGTTTCGCAGCTGGCGGGCGAGGACCGGCGGCACGATGCGCGTGGACGTGGTGCGTCGCGACCGGTCGGTCGGGTCGACGTACCCGTCCGCGCCGGACGACGACCGATCCACGCGGCGGGGGCGATGCTCCACCGGGGACTCGGGAACGGAGGTGCGAGACGCGGCCAGAGGAGGCCTCCAGGATTTGAGCTGCGCGAACGGCCGACGGAACCGTAGACCCTGCGGCGGCGGTCATCCCTCGAGCCAAAGCGGACTCGGAGGTTGGCACGGGTCGGTCGGGCACGGCGAGGATACCGCGACCGGCCCTCGGCGGCACGAGTCACTGAACGGGCGAGGCCGGAGGGCGGGCGAATCCGGGCGGGCGAAGCCTGCCCCACGGCGACGACACGCCGGTCGACGGGGTGGCCGCCAGGCCCGATGCTACGATTCCGGCGGCTCCCCGGCCGGGCGGACCCCGATGAGCGCCGATCCCGCGCATTCGATCCCGCCCCGCCCCGCCTCGCGCCCGCCCAGGAGGACGACTCGTGTCACATCCGGCCAGCGGCCCGGCTACCGACCTCGGTGGGCTGCACGTTTCGACCCACCCGGCCGTCCTCCACAAGCTCGCCATCCTCCGCGACGAGGCCACCGAACCCAAGAAGTTCCGCGAGATCGTCCGCGAGCTCTCGTGGCTGCTCGGCTATGAGGCCCTCGCGGACGCCCGTGTCCGGACGGTCCGGGTGCGGACGCCGCTCGAGGAGACCGACGCGCACCAGCTGGCCGACCGGATCGGCCTGATCCCGATCCTGCGGGCGGGCCTCGGCATGGTCGACGCGATGCTCGAGCTGATGCCGACGGCGCAGGTCTGGCACCTCGGGCTGTTCCGCGACGAGCGGACGCTTCGGCCGGTCGAGTACTACAACCGACTGCCGGACTCGGCGACCGTGGATCTCTGCCTCATCCTCGACCCGATGCTCGCGACGGGTGGCTCGGCCACGGCCGCGATCGAGGTCCTCAAGCGCTGGGGCGCCTCGCGAATCAAGCTGATCAACCTGATCGCCGCCCCGGAAGGGGTCGCCGCGGTCCAGGCCGCCCACCCGGACGTGCCGATCCACGCCGCTTCGCTCGACCGCCAGCTGAACGAGAAGGGCTACATCATGCCGGGGCTGGGCGACGCCGGCGACCGCCAGTTCGGGACGGGCCACTCCGGCTGACTGCGGTCGCCGATCCGCTCCGATCGAGGGCCGCGATCGATTTCACAACCAGTCATCCAGGGACTCACCGTGACAGCCGAACCGAGCACCCTCTTGATGCCCCGCTCAAGCGAGTCATGGGGTACCTCAGACGAGACCGAATTGACCGGACAGACCTGCATTGAGTCAGCCCACGACTACTGCGTGACGCCCTCTGGGTGCGATTGACCGCCTTGGGCAGCCCAGGCGTCTCAGCGAGTCCGGTGGTGGCTATCTGAGACAAACCGCCCACCCATCGACCCCCTGGGACAGTGGTCGCCCTGACGAACTCGATCCCCGGCCCTTGGGCCCGGAAGCGAGAGTGCACCCCCGCGTCGGTTTCGCCGAAGGCCGCGACTCCGATGACGGTCACGTGCCTCCAGCGGGGCCGCCAGCGCATCGTCAATCGAGCTTGAGTGCCGTGTAGGCCAATCGAGCCGGGTCGTCGGCGGACATGTTGTGCAGGTATGGGAACTCGGCGAGGTCCCGGTTCCAGCGGTAGCGGCCCGTCAGGAAGAGCCGGAGCTTCGGAAGCTGGCGGAGCGGATCGAGGTCGAGATCCTTCACGCGTCCGAACGTCAGGAATTCGAGCGCGGGATGGCCCGCGATTGGCCAGAGGCTTTCGATCGCCTTCTGGTCGAACACATCGAGCAGCTTCAGCCGTGGCAGGTGCGCTGCCCAGTCCACCGTGGTGACGTGGCGGACGCTTTCGATCTCGGCGACCTCCAGGCGGGTCAGCTGCTCGATCCCGTCGAGCGACGGCAGATTCGGTGCCGAGTAAAAGCTGAGGCGCTCCAGCGTCGGCGCCAGAGATTCGGCGCCGTTCAGACTGGTCAGCCTGCCGCCCAGGGAGAGCCGCCGCAGCCGCAGGCGGGCCAGCGGCACCAGGTCATCACGACGGTAGCGCTGGATCGCGAGCGACTCGAGCGTGGGATGGCCGGCGTACAGCGTTTCGAGACCGCCCTCGTCCCTGGGGCACTCGACGACGCCGAACGAGTCGAGGCTCGGAAAGGCCGTGAAGTCGATGCGGCCACCCCACGTCCCCGTGAAATAGAGGCCTCGCAGGTTGACGAGGTCGTGAATCGGCGCGACATCTGGCGGGTCGCTGCTCACGACGAGGAACTCGAGCTGCGGGACCTGGCGCAGGAATGTGAGGTCCCGTTGGAACGTCACGAGAGACCTGACCCCTCGTGCCCCGATCTCGGCCACCAGCTCGCCCGGGTCCGGTCTTCCGAACGCGACCCAGCGGCCGCCTGCCTCGATCTCGCGGCGGTGCGTCGCGGACAGCGGGTTCAGCTCGCCGCGCTGGACGAGGAGGCTCACCTGATCAGCCCATCGCGGGCGCGGCGTGACGGGCTCGCTGGCATGGTCACCAGCGAGCCCATTTTCGAGAACGGGCACCCTCCCCGACGGGCGGGTACCCGCCCACCGAGGTCTGAGGCGGAGGTCCCCGACGCCATCGGCCCGAGGTCTAGTTGCCGCCCTCCGTGAGGGTCACCGTCGTCTTCTGGAAGTTCGCGCCCTTCGTGTCGACACTTGAGCCGAGCATGTCGAGCGCCTTCTTGGCGAGGTCGCTCCGGTAGGCGTTCGCGCTCGGCGGCGCCTTCAGGACGCCGTAGGTCGTCGCGATCGTGGCCGTCTGCGCCCAGAGGGCCGGATCGAACTGGCCGATGCCGTTCGGAGACGGCCAGATCAGGCCGTTGATCTCGTTGAGCTGCCAGGCCTGGTGGCTCGCGCCGAGCTTGGAGCCCGCCTTCAGCACGATGTCCACGCACTTCTGCTGGTTGTCGCGGCAGTAGATCCAGCCCTTGTACGAGGCCGCGATGAACTTCGTGGCGATGTCCTCGTTGCCGGACTTCTTCAGCCACGCGTCGCTGGCGAAGATCATGTCCTGGAGCATTGCCGTGCCGACGGTCGGGTCGTTGAAGTTGATGATGTTGAGGTCGCCCGCCTGGTAGAGCGCGCCCGTTGCCGGGTTCTTCGCCTCGAGGATCTGGGCGAACTCGTTGTAGACCATCGCCTCGGCGGCATCGAGGTCGCCGCTCAGCAGGCCGGACATGTTGAAGTCCTGCTTGATGATCTGGGCGTCGGTCGTCGGAGCCATCCCGGCCTTCGTCATCGCGGCGTAGAGCTCGGGCTCATTGCCGCCCAGCCAGGATCCGACCTTCTTGCCCTTCAGGTCGGCCGGCGCGGCGATGTTCTTGTTCTTGAACGAGACCTCGAGCGTGCCGGAGCGCTGGAAGATCTGGGCGATGTCGACGAGGTCGGTGCCGCCCTCGCGCGAGGCCAGCATCTTGGGCACCCAGGTCGTCCCGATCTCCGCACCCCCGGCCGCCACGACCTGCATCGGGTTGATGTCGGGCCCGCCGAGCAGGATCGTGACATCGAGTCCCTGGTCCTTGAAGTAGCCCTGGTCGAGCGCGGCGTAGTAGCCGGCGAACTGGGCCTGCGTGACCCACTGGAGCTGGAAGCGGACCTTGGTCGCGGTGGTGCTCGTGCTGCTGCTGCAGGCGGCGGCAGCCAGCGCCACCACGATCAGCAGCGCGGCCAGTCGGCGTGTCGTTTGCATGAGAACCCTCCTCGTCGAAACTCCCTGGGCTGGGCGCGACGCGTGTCGATGATCAGGTGCTTCGCTCACCTCCTCCTGTCGGCGACCTGCGCGGGGCGTCCCGGCCGGCCGCATCGGTCGCTCGCCGACCTCCGTTCACGGTTCCTGTTCCCGCATGGCGGTATGCCACGGCATCATCAGGCGCTCAAATGCGAGTACCACGAGATAGAAGACGATGCCCAGCAGGCAGGCCATGACGATCGCCGCCCAGGCATTCGGGTAGCGGAAGACGTACGCCTCGGAGGTGATGTAGATCCCGAGTGCCTGCTGCGGACCGCCGAAGTACTCGCCCACGACGGCCCCGATGACGCTGAGCGTGGTCGCGATCTTGAGGCCTGTGAAGATGTACGGCAGGGCGTTCGGGATCCGGAGCTTGCGCAGGACCTGGCCTTCGGTGGCGGCCAGGGAGTGCATCAGCTCGACCGCGGAGGGGTTGACCTCGGTCAGGCCCCGGACCGTGTTGATCATCATGGGGAAGAAGACCATCAGGGCGACGATGGCCATTCGCGAGAACGGGCTCTGCGAGCTGAACCAGTTGTTGGCAATCGGCGCGAACGCGATGATCGGGATCGAATTGGCCGCGATCGCCAGCGGCATCAGCGACTCGCGCGCGGATTCCCAGCGTGAGGTCGCGAGCGCGACGCCGACGCCCAGGGTCACCCCGATGAGGAGGCCGCCGAGGGCCTCGGTCGCGGTGAAGAGGATGCCGGACTGGAGCGTCGGCCACTGATCGACGAGGGCCGCGGCGATGACCGACGGCCGCGGCAGCAGGAACTGCTGCACGCCGAGCACCGTCAGCGTGACTTCCCACAGGACGAGGACGATCAGGAAGACGGCGATGGGCGGCCCCAGCGATCGCGCCCGGGCCCCCGGCCGCAGCCGTCCCGGCCCGCTCGAGACGGACCCGCCCGGTTGGCCGACCGCCACGCCGGCGCTCACCCGAGACCTTCCGCCCGGACCCGCGCCGCATCGGTCGCGGTCATGCCCGGCGCGTCACTCTCGTTGCGGCGGAGCGATTCGCGGACCGCCGTGACCAGTTCGAAGTAGTGCTCCTGCTCCCGTGTCTCGACCACCCGGGGCTGCGGCAGGTCGACGTCGATGACGGATGAGATCCTGCCCGGCCGGGCCGACATCACGACGACCCGGTTGGACAGGAAGACGGCCTCTGGGATCGAGTGCGTCACGAAGACGATCGTGGTCCCGAGTCGCCGCCAGATGTTCATCAGCTCGAGGTTCATCCGCTCGCGGGTCATCTCGTCGAGGGCCCCGAACGGCTCGTCCATCAGGAGGAGCCGCGGATCGAACGCGAGGGCGCGGGCAATCGCCACGCGCTGCTGCATGCCGCCCGACAGCTGCCAGGGGTATTTCGGGGCGAACTCGCGCAACTCGACGAGGTCCAGCAGGCTCCTCGCCCGGCGCTCGCGTTCGGCCTTCGGGAAACCCATGATCTCCAGCGGCAGCTCAACGTTGCCGATCACGGTCCGCCAGTCCATCAGGACGGGCGCCTGGAAGACCATCCCGTAGTCGCGGTCGAGGCGGGCCTGGCGGGCCGGCTTGCCGTTGATCCGCACCTCACCCTCGGTCGGGCCGGTGAGGTCGCCGATGAGCCGCAGCAGGGTCGACTTGCCGCAGCCGGATGGACCGATGAGCGAGACGAACTCGCCCTCGGCGACGGACAGGTCGATCGAATGGAGTGCCTCGACCGAGCCCTCGCCAGTCCCGAACGTCTTGCCGACGCCGGCGATGTCCACCACGGACCGAGCCGGGGCCGTGGCGTGGGACGTGGCGGCCGGCGCTGCCAGCCCGGAGTGCGCCGCCGCCGAGGCTGGCGCAGGTCCGGCGGGTGTGGCGCCCGTCGGGTCCGTCATGGCCGGGCCTCGATCGGCCGGTAGCGGCCGCGGGTGACGAGCCGTTCCACGACCCAGATCAGGCCGACGAAGAACAGCCCCAACAGGCAGGTCGCGATGATCGTGGCCCAGAGCTTCTCGGGATCGGTCACGTAGTACTGGTTGAAGTTGAGGATCGCGCCGCCGAGTCCCCCCGGGATGCCCGAGGGCAGCTCGCCGATGATCGCGCCGATGATGCTGGCCGTGGCCCCGATCCGGAGCGCCACGAACAGGTACGGCACCGACGCCGGCAGGCGCAATCGCCAGAGGATCTGCGACCGACTCGCGGCATACGAGCGCATCAGCTCGAACGCCCGCGGGTCGGCGGAGCGCATCCCGCGCAGCGCGCCGACGGTGACCGGGAAGAACGTCAGGTAGGCCGAGATGACCGCCACGGACAGCCAGTCGGCCCGCAGGAAGATCACGATGATCGGGGCAAGAGCGATGATCGGCACGGTCTGGGACGCGACCACGTAGGGCACCAGCGCCCGCTCCAGCAGGCCCGAATGGATGAACAGGATGGCGAGGCCGAGGCCCAGCAGCGCCCCGAAGACGAACCCGATGAGCGCCTCCTGGAACGTGAAGACCGCCGCACCGAGCAGGACCGACGCCATCGGCGGGCCGTTCCGCTGGGCAGGCTCCAGGAACGAACCGGCGATGTTCCAGACATGGGGCAGGGCAAGGTCCGTGGCGATCCGAATCGAGAACGGCGGCCGGTGTTCGTAGTCGATGCCGAACCCGGCGATCGAGGCGTGGATGCGCCACGGATCGCCGGCGAGCCACTTGAGCAGCTCCCAGGCGACGAGCAGCAGCCCGATGACGACGAGGATCCCGAGCGTCCGCCGCCGCCGGCTGAGCCCCGCGCTCGCCGAGGGCGACGCGGATCGACCGCCCGGCCGGATCAGCGAGCGGCTTGCCGTGGTCATTCGACGCTCGGCCGCCCGCTCGCCGTCAGGCTCGGACCGACTGGTCGGTGATCGCGAGGGCCCGATCGATGATCTCGAAGCCCTGGCGGAGCTCGGCCTCGCTGATCGTCAGCGGCGGGTTCGTGTAGACGCTGTTCCAGCGGACCATCGTGTAGAGGCCCTCCTGGCGGAAGAACCGGCCGATGGCGGCCATCTCGTCCGAGGTCCCGTTGTACGGCGTCAGCGGGGTGTACGGCTCACGGCTCCGGACGAGATCGATGATCCCGAACAGGCCGATGTTGCGCGCCGCGCCGACGGACGGGTGGCGGGCGACCAGGTCATCCATCAATGAGCGCATCAGGACGCCTCGCCGGGCCGCCTGCTCGATCAGCCCGTCCTCCTCGTAGACCGCGATCGTGGCCAGGGCGGTGGCGCAGCCAAGTGGGTGGCTGTTGTACGTCAGCCCGCCGTAGAACACGTTCTCGCGGAAATGCTCCGCGATGTGATGGCGCATCCCGAGAGCCCCGAGCTGGACGTAGGCGCTCGTCAGCCCCTTGGCCATCGTCATCAGGTCGGGTACCACGCCCCAGTGGTCGATCGCGAACCACTTGCCGGTTCGCCCGAAGCCGGCCATCACCTCGTCAACGACCAGCAGGATTCCATTGCGATCGCAGATGTCACGCAGGCCCTGCATGTAGCCGTCGGGCGGGACGAGGATGCCATTGGTGCCCACGACGGTCTCGACGAAGATCGCCGCGATCGTCCTCGCCCCCTCGTACATGATCACGTCCTCGGTCTGCTGGAGGACCTCGGCGACGGGCTCCGGCTCGGCCTTCGCCCAGCGGTGGAAATCCGGGATTCGCACGACCCCGGGCATGCCCGGCTCGACCGGCCAGCGCCGCGGATCGCCGGTCAGGGTGATGGCCCCGTTTGTGCCGCCGTGGTACGAGCGGTAGCGGGCCAGGATCTTGTTGCGGCCGGTGAACATGCGGGCGACCTTGATGGCGTTCTCGTTCGCCTCGGCGCCGCCGTTCGTGAAGAAGAACGTGTCGATGTCGCCCGGAGTGATCTCGGCGAGCTTCGCGCCCAGGCGCGCCCGGGGCTCGGTTGCCATGAACGGATTGGCGTAGGCCAGGGTCGCGGCCTGCTCCGCGATGGCCCGGACGACGCGTTCGTCGCCATGGCCGATGTTCGTGCACATCAGCTGGGCGTTGAAATCGAGGTAGCGCTTGCCTTCGGGGGTCCAGAACCAGCAGCCCTTGGCCCCGGCGACGGGGATCGGATCGACCCGCGCCTGGGCGGACCATTCGAAGATCGTGTGCTGCTTCGTGAGCGCGACGATCTCTTCGCCGGTCATGGAACCCGGCGCTGTGCTGATTCCCATCGGTCCACCTCGGGCTGGCTGTGCCGGCCGCAGGGGCCATCCGTGACGGCCTCACGCCCGGAGGGGACCCGAGCGTCCAGCCTGTCTTCCGCGGTCGGGCGATCCCTCGGAACGTGGCCGTCATTCAACCACACTTGAGCACGCCGGCCCAGCCGTCCGGACCGGATTCGGCGGTGGCGCCGGCGCCCGCGATGGGCCACCGGCCCTGGCGCCGGGTGACGGGTTCCGGCTTCGGCGGTACCATGGCGACCGGACCCATCCCCCGCGCACCGCACAGGTACAGGCCATGCCCATGCCGTCGAGGGCACGATTCGCCCTCGCCGCAGCGCTCGCCCTGGTCGCGAGCGGCGTTCCCTTCGGCACGCTTCCCCCGCTCGATGACCTTCGATCCGGGCTCGGCCTGGAGCCCGGATCGGCCCGGGCAGCCATCCAGCAGCAGTTCGCCCAGCAGGGCATCCTGCCCGTCGCCCCGGGCGTGAATCACGAGTGGGGCGCGATGTCGACGAGTTCCGGACCGCAGGTCGTCAACCTCGTCGAGGTCGCCCCGAACGCGCCGGGGATCACGTTCGAGTCGTCGATCGCGCGCGGTACGGTCGTCGGCCTGGAGCGGCCGAGCGCCACGGCCAACCGCCAGAGCGTCGAGGGCCACCGCGCCGTCGCGGCGATCAACGGCGACGTCTGGAGCAGCTCGAGCGTCGGCGCCCAGGCTGCGCCCTTCGGGCTCGACATCCATCACGGCGAGCTGGTCGTCGCAGGCTCCGCCGCGCGGCCCGCCTTCGGGATCGACGGCAACGGCCAGCCTCTCATCGGCGCCCCGGTCGTGACGGTCAACCTCCTGACCGGCGATGGCGCGTTCCACCCGATCGACCGCGTCAACCAGCGCCGCAACGCCGGCGAATTCGTCCTCTACACGCCGCGCTTCGGGTCGCAGACGGACGCCGACTCGTCGGGCATCGAGGTGGTCCTGAGCGGCGTTCCGCTGCCCCTCCGCGCCAACCTGAACGTGCCGGCCACGGTGGTCGCGGTCCGACCAGCAACGGGTTCGCTGCCGATCGACCCCACGACCGTCGTGGTGACGGGTCCGACGAATTCCTGGCTCGCGACGCTGCTGCCGGGCCAGCCGCTCCAGTTGACCCTGTCGATCACCTCGGGCTGGGAGAACGCCTCCGAAGTGATCGGCGGGCGCGAATTCATCCTCCGCAACGGGAACACGTACATCTCGCCCCACCCGGCCATCGCCGACCAGCTCCACCCCCGGACGGCCCTCGGGATCACCGCGGACGGCGGCGTCGTCCTTGTCGTCGTCGATGGGCGCGACGCGGGCGTAAGCACCGGCGTCACCGACTCCGAGCTGGCGTCGCTCCTCGCCAGCAAGGGGGCCATCAATGCGATCAACCTCGATGGGGGCGGCTCGACCTCGATGTCCGTCCGGCAGCCGGGCGACGGGGTCGTCTCCGTCGTCAATCGGCCGTCGGACGGCACCGAACGATCGGTTGCCAACAGCCTCGTCCTGTTCAGCGCCGCTCCGACCGGTCCGCTGGCGATCCTCAACGTCACGCCCCATGCCACGTCGACCTACGTCTCGGCGTCGGTCCCCTATCGCCTGACCGGCCAGGATGCTGCGTACAACCCGGTCGGGGTCCCGGCCTCATCCATTGCCTGGTCCGTGGCCGGCGCCGCGGGAACCTTCGATTCCGGCGGCCGCTTCACGCCGACCGGACCGGGCTCGGCGACGATCACGGCGGCCGTTGGCCCGGTCGAGGGTTCGGCAAGGCTGAACGTGCTCGTCGACACCTCGCCCCCGGTCGCCCAACCGCCGGTCGTGACGCTCCTGAAGGGCGAGGCCATCGGTACGAGCATCCCGGTCCAGGTGAGCTGGCCGGCCGGCAAGGACGTCGGGATCGGGCTGGCCGGCTACGCGCTCGATCGGAACGTGAACGGCCACGGCTGGGCGGCGACGCCATCCGGCAGCGCGATGAACCGGTACGTCCCATCGGGTCTCGCGCGCAACACGAACTATCGCTATGCGATTCGCGCCTCGGACAAGGCCGGCAACGTCGGGGCCTGGGTGACCGGGCCGTCGTTCCGGGTCGTGACGCTGTCCGAAGCGTCGCCCTCGATCTCGTTCCACGGATCGTGGAGTCGCATCAAGTCGCCCTCCTATGACGGCAAGGCCGCGAAGTCGACCCGGACTGCCGGTGCGTCGGCAACGTACACCTTCGTCGGGATGAGCTTCGCCTGGGTGGCCGCCACGAGTCCTGTCCGGGGCTCGGCTGCGGTCTACGTCGACGGCGTGCTGGCAGCCAACGTCAGCACGTACTCGAAGACGACGACGGCCCGGGAGATGGTCTTCACGCGCAGCTGGGACAAGATCGGCCGGCACACGGTCAAGATCGTGGCGCTCGGGACGGCCGGCCATCCGCGGGTCGATATCGACGCCTTCGTCGTCCTGGCGAGCCCGACGATCACGGTCGGGGCGCCGCCGGCGTCCGGCAAGCCGGTTCCGTCGCCGACGCCCAGCCCGACCCCGACACCCACGCCGTCGCCGACCCCCGTGCCGACGCCGCCGCCCAGCCCGAACCCGTCGCCGACTCCCTCGCCCACCCCGACGCCCAGCCCGACCCCGTCGGGCGCTCCGACGCCGACACCGTCCGCCACGATCTGAGGCACTGAGGGCCCTCGGGCCCGGTGTAAGCTTCGACGACTGATTGACCGGTTGCGGGTCCGGTCTGGCCGGCCCGCGCCAGCGACCCCTCGCGGAGGTGACGCCCAATGCCCCGAAACGTTCGCGGAGCGCTGCTGCAGGCAACCTGGACCGGCGACAAGGAATCGATGATCCAGAAGCACGAGCGCTACGCCCACGAGGCCGCCGCCCAGGGCGCCCAGGTGATGCTCTTCCAGGAGCTGTTCTACGGGCCCTACTTCTGCCAGGTCCAGGACGCGCAGTACTACAGCTACACCGAGCACATCCCCGACGGACCCACGACGAAGCGGATGCAGGATCTCGCCAGGCAGACGGGCATGGTGATCGTCGTCCCGATGTACGAGGAGGACGAGAAGGCCTCGGGGATCTACTACAACACGGCCGCCGTGATCGACGCGGACGGGAGCTACCTCGGCAAGTACCGCAAGACGCACATCCCCCATGTCAAGGGCTTCTGGGAGAAGTTCTACTTCCGGCCGGGCAACCTCGGCTATCCGGTCTTCGAGACGGCCGTCGGCAAGGTCGGCGTCTACATCTGCTACGACCGCCATTTCCCGGAAGGCGCCCGCGCACTCGGCCTCAACGGCGCGGAGATGGTGTTCATCCCGAGCGCCACGAGTCGCGGCCTCTCCGAGTACCTCTGGCGGATCGAGCAGGTCAGCCATGCCGTGGCCAACGGCTACTTCGTCGGCACGATCAACCGCGTCGGCATCGAGAAGGATCTCGGCGAGGACGACTTCTACGGCCAGAGCTACTTCGTGAACCCGCGCGGCCAGTTCATCGGCGCGGTCGGCGACGCGCACGAGGAGGAATTGCTGGTCCGGGACATGGATCTCGACCTGATCACCGAGGTCCGCCAGACGTGGCAGTTCTACCGCGACCGGCGACCCGACCAGTACGGAGACCTGGTCGCCCCCTGAAACCTCCGACCAATGGCAACCTCGGGCGGACGGCATCCTCGGGCCAATGGCCTCGCGGGGCTCGGCCTTGGACCTCGGAGGGCGATTGCTCGGTCCACGGCGAGGGTGGCACGGCCGGCAATGAACAGTCACTGAGGGTTCCGTCACGATGGACTTCGGGTTCACGCTCAAGCCGGAACACACGATCGAGCGCCACCTGGCCCTGACCCGCCAGGCGGAAGCCGCGGGCTTCAACTACGGCTGGCTGTTCGACTCCCATGTCCTGTGGCGCGAGCCGTACCCGCTCCTGACCCTCATGGCCGGGGCCACGACCCGGATGCGCCTCGGGACCTGTGTCACGAATCCAGCGACACGAGAGCCGACGGTGACAGCCAGCGCCCTCGCCACGCTCAACGAGCTGAGTGGCGGCCGGATGGATCTCGGGATCGGCCGCGGCGACAGCGCGCGCCGGGTGCTCGGCAAGCCGCCGACCTCGATGGCGATGCTCGAGGAGGCGGCGATCGTCATTCGCGACCTCGCCGAGGGCCGGGCGATCGAATACGAGGGCACGTGGCTGCAGTTGACCTGGGCCTCGGGCTTCGACCTGCCGCTCTGGATCGCGGGCTACGGCCCCAAGGCGATGGAGCTCGCCGGCCGGGTCGCCGACGGGATCATGCTCCAGCTGGCCGATCCGGACCTGATCCGCCTCCTCGTCGGCCAGATCCACGATGCCGCACGGCGGGCCGGCCGGGATCCGGCCGAGATCCGGGTCATGGCGGCAGCCCCGGCCCACGTCGGACCGCTGGACCTGTGCCGCGAGCGGACCCGCTGGTTCCCGGCCCTCGTCAGCAACCATGTCGTCGATCTCGTCAACCGCTACCCGCGAGACCAGCTGCCGGCGGCACTGACCGGGTACATCTCGGATCGGACGGGCTACGACTACCACCACCATGCGGAGGTCGGCTCGGCCAACGCGGCGTTCGTCGGCGACGAGGTGACGGACCGGTTCTGCGTCCTGGGGTCGGTCGACGATCACCGGCGCAAGCTGCGCGAGCTGGCGGCCGCCGGCGTGGACCAGTTCAACCTGTACCTGATGAACGGCGACGAAGAGGAGATCGTCTCGGTCTACGGGAGCGAGGTCATCCCCGAACTCGGGGAGGTTCGGGCGACTCGTGGGTAGCCCGTCCGGAGCGGCCGGTCCGGCGGTCGGGCTCGTCCTTCGCCCGCTTCGCCCGGCGGACGCGCCCGCACTGTTCGACCTGGTCCGGCTCAGCCGGGCGGTCGACGGCGTGATCGAGCCGTTCACGCTCGACGAGCTGACTCACCACTGGTTCGATCATCCGGGTTCGAATCCGGAGGTCGATTCGCTGGGGGCGTTCGACTCGGACGGCGGCCTCGTCGGGTTCGCCTGGGTCTTCGCCAGGGATCGCCCATCCGACGTGGCCCGCGTCTTCCTCGCGGGCGACGTCCACCCCGGCCACCGCCGCGAGCGCCTCGGAACGCTGCTCCTGCGCCGGGCCGAAGAGCGGGCGCGGGTCGTCCTCGCGACGCTGGGGCCGGCGCTGACCGGCGAGATCTTCCTCGATTCGCCCGCGGGTTCGGCAGGTCGTGAGGCGCTGTTCCTGGGCGCGGGCTATCGGGAGGCACGGACGTTCGCGACGATGCGCCACTCCATGGCCGAACCGCCAGCGCCGGCCGAGCTCCGAGCCGACCCGCCGGGCTTCACGTTCCAGACCTGGACCGAAGCCCTCGATGACGAGACGCGGGCCGCCCACAACGACGCGTTCCGCGATCACTGGGGATCGGATCCCGTCTCGCGCGAACGCTGGCGACACGTCGTCCGGGGCGCGCCGGGTTTCGACAGCGCCTCGTCCTGGCTGGGTCTCGACGGCGACACCGTCGCCGGCTACACGCTGACCACGTTCACCACGGACGACGCCGGCCGCCGGCTCGGCTGGCTCGGCTCGATCGGCGTCCGACGCGGCTACCGGAAGCGCGGCCTCGCGTCGGCGCTGATCGCCCGCAGCCTGGCCGGATTCCGCGAGGCCGGGGCCCTCGAGGCCGGCCTCGACGTCGACCTCGAGAATCCCAGCGGCGCGCCGCGCGTCTACGGCGCCCTCGGGTTCCACGTCACCCGCCGATCGACGATCTACGTCAAGTCGGTCACGCCCGAGCGCTGACCGCGGAGGAGGAGCCATGCGGACCCTGATCACGAACGGCACTGTCGTCACGGCCGAGGGCAGCCAGCGGGCCGACGTCCTCGTCGACGGAGAGCGGATCACGGCGCTGGGCGACGCCCTCGCCCGGCAGGGCGTGTCGCCGGATCACACGATCGACGCCACGGGCAAGTGGGTGATCCCGGGCGCCATCGACGTCCACACGCACATGGAGCTGCCATTCGGTGGCACCTTCGCCAAGGACACGTTCGAGTCCGGGACCCGGGCCGCGGCGTTCGGCGGGACGACCACCATCGTCGACTTCGCCGTCCAGTCGCGCGGCCGCTCGCTCCGCGAAGGCCTCGACACGTGGCATGCCAAGGCCGAGGGCAACGCCGTCGTGGACTACGGCTTCCACATGATCATGTCCGACGTCAACGATTCGACGCTGGCGGAGATGGACCAGCTCGTGGCCGAGGGCATCCCCGACTTCAAGCTGTTCACGGCCTACCCGGGCGTCTTCTACAGCGACGACGGGGCGATCTTCCGGGCCATGCAGCGAACCGCCACCAACGGCGGCCTGATCATGATGCACGCGGAAAACGGCCCGGCCATCGACGTCGTGGCGGGCGATCTCGTCGCCGCGGGCAAGACCGACCCGTACTTTCACGGCGTCGCCCGCGAGCCGATCTTCGAGGGCGAAGCGACGAACCGGGTCATCCGCCTCGCCGAAGCGGCCGGGGTGCCCGTGTACATCGTCCACCTCTCGGCCCGCGACGCGCTCAACGAGGTGCGGGCCGGGCGGGATCGCGGGACGCGCGTCTTCGCCGAGACGTGCCCGCAGTACCTGTTCCTCTCGCTCGACGACCTCGGCGACGGCTTCAACGGCGCCAAGTTCATCTGCTCGCCGCCGCTGCGGACGGCCGACCACCAGGCGGAGCTGTGGACGGGTCTCGTCAAGGACGACCTGGCCGTCGTCTCGACGGACCACTGCCCCTTCGACTTCCACGGCCAGAAGGAGCTCGGGCGGGGCGATTTCCGCAAGGTTCCGAACGGCCTGCCGGGCGTCGAGGACCGGGTCGACCTGATGCACGACGGCGGCGTGGTCTCGGGCCGGATCTCGCCCGAGCGGTGGGTCGAGATCATCGCCACGGCTCCGGCCAAGCTCTTCGGGATGTACCCGCGGAAGGGCACGATCGCCATCGGCGCCGATGCCGACATCGTGATCTACGACCCGACGGCCGAGCACACGATCTCGGCCAAGACCCACCACATGGCCGTCGACTACTCGTGCTACGAGGGCCGCAAGGTGCGCGGCCGGTCCGACGTCGTGATGTCGCGAGGCTCGGTCGTGGTGCGCGACGGGCAGTTCCACGGCCGCAAGGGCTGGGGCCGGTTCGTCAAGCGCTCGCCGAGCCAGCTCATCCACCAGGGGTAGGCCGCGGCCGGGTTGGGCGCACCTCGTGCGCAGACTGCCCGGTGCCGTGCGGGGCGGCTTCTTGTCACATTCTCACCCAGTGAGCGCTAGCCAGGATTCGGCCCCGAACCCACGGCCTCGCTTGGCTTGTACGCCGCCCTGGTTGACGATTCCGTCAACTTCTGGTCCCGATTTGGGGTCGGATGTTGCCTCGCGCGGCCTGGCTCGGCGGTAGCGCCTGGCTAGCGTCCGCCCGGTGAGAATCTGACCGGTTCCCTCCTGCGTCGAGAGTGCTGCCGGGACGGACCCCGGCGCCACTCGCGCCGGGGCGCCACTCGCGCCGGGGCGCCACTCGCGCCGGGGCGCCACTCGCGCCGGGGCGCCACTCGCGCCGGGGCGCCACTCGCAGGAAGGCGGCACTCGCGCGATCCATTCGACCGGAGGCCCATGCCGGCGGCGGTACAATCGCCCGACTTCGGGTCGCCGCGCCTTCGGCCGCCCGCTCAAGCTCGCTCGTGGCACCTTCAGCGTCACGACCGCAGTGCCAAGGAGAGCCCGATGGCCACGACGATGGAACCCCGCTCGCGAACCGAGGCTGCGACGCTGCGCAACTACATCGGTGGTCGGTGGGTCGAGGCGACCGACGCCCGCGAGAGCATCGAGGTCCCCAATCCCGCAACGGAAGAGGTCCTCGGCCTCGTCCCGCTCTCGGGTGCGGGTGACGTGGCCGCGGCCGCCCGCGCGGCCCGCTCGGCCTTCCACGACTGGAGCGAGATCCCCGTTCCGGAGCGCGTCAAGTACCTCTACACGCTCCGAACCGCCTACCTCGACAACCGCGAGGAGCTGATCCGCGGCGTCACGATCGAGAACGGCAAGATCTACTCGGATGCCGCCGGTGAGTACCGCCGCGCTCTCGAAGTCATCGAGTTCGCCATCGGGATGCCGACCCTGATGGCCGGCTACAACGTCGAGTCCGTCAGCCGCGGCATCGACACGATGATGGAGCGCTATCCGGTCGGGGTCACCGCGGCCATCACGCCGTTCAATTTCCCGCTGATGGTGCCCTTCTGGACGCTGCCGATCGCGATCGCCGCGGGCAACACCTACATTCTCAAGCCGTCGGAGCGGACGCCGTACAGCGCGATGCGCATCGCCGAGCTGATCGACCAGATCGGCCTGCCGGCGGGCGTCTTCAACCTCGTCCACGGCGCGGCCGACGCCGTCCAGGCGATCTGCGCCGAGCCCGAGATCGACGCCGTCAGCTTCGTCGGCTCGGCGCGGGTCGCGAAGATCGTCTATGAGGCCTGCGGCAAGCACGGCAAGCGCGTCCAGGCCCTGGGCGGGGCCAAGAACCACATCGTCGTCATGCCGGATGCGGTTGTCGCGCCGAGCGTCGAAAACCTCGCCGAGTCGGCCTTCGGCAATGCCGGCCAGCGCTGTCTCGCGGGCTCCGTGCTCACCGTCGTCGGCTCGGCCAGCGAAACGGTCCTGCCGCACGTCGTCGAGCGGGCCGAATCGATGAAGCTCGGCTTCGGCCTCGACGAGGGCATCGACATGGGCCCCGTCATCCGGGCCAATTCCCGCGAGCGGATCCGCCGGCTCGTCGACCAGGGCCTCAGCGAAGGCGCCACGATCATCCGCGACGGTCGCTCGAAGGTGCCGGACAAGGGCTTCTTCGTGGGTCCGACGATGATCGAGATCCAGCCAGACTCGATCCTCGCCGGCGAGGAGCTGTTCGGGCCGGTCCTGTCGGTGTTCAAGGCCGACACGATCGACACGGCCATCGACCTGATCGTGAACACCAACGACTACGGCAACGCGAGCTCGATCTTCACGTCCTCGGGCAAGGCCGCGCGCGAGTTCAAGCGCCGCAATCCGGCGGGCATGATCGGGATCAACGTCGGCGTCGCTGCGCCCGTGGCCTTCTTCCCGTTCAGCGGCCACCGCAACTCGTTCTTCGGCGACCTGCACGTCACGGGCCGCGACGGGGTCGAATTCTTCACGACCAAGAAGACGACGACCACGCGCTGGTTCTGACGGGCGGCAGCGGCCGCGTGGGCATGACATCTCGGGGCTGTTCAGGCTAGGTCGGGATCGGGGGCTCGGCCTCCCTGTTGGCAGCGTCCCGTGCGACTCGTTCTGGCTCGGCAAGCGCGGCGGCGGCGATGATCTCTTCGAGCTCTGGCGGGGTCAAGTGCGCCGGCACGGGTTCGGCGGCCGCCGGGACCGGCTCGGCCACAACCGGCTCGGCCGGCGCAACGTCCGGACCGAGGGCGACGCGATCGGCGAATGCCTCGGCCGCCGTCAGTTCCTCGGCGTCAACGTCGCCTTCAGGCAGCGAGGTGGTCGTGGACGAGACAAACGCGGCGATCGCGGCGCCCTTGGGCACCGGCGCTCGACCGGACAGGTTCGGGAAGTCGCCGCCGGCCCACCCACGGCCCGAGCGTTGGGCCGTTAGCAGGGTCTCCCGCAAACCGCTTTCGGTGGTCGGCGAGCCCGCTGCGGCGATGCCCGGTGCGGCCGCACGCGGAATGACGAGCTCCGAGGGCGTGACGACAGGTGGAGTCACCTGCCGGACGTCCGCCGGCGCCGGCCGTCCAATTCGAGAGCGTTCGGCCAGGACTTCGCGACTGTCCCGCCCGGTATGGGTCGCCAGCAGGACGAACAGCCCGAAGCTCGCAGCGGCAATCAGGAGCGCGGTGATCTGGCCGGCTCGGAACGGCCCGAGGACCTCGGGATCGCGCCACAGGAAGGCCGCTGCGATGCGAGCGAGCGCCCACAGGCTCAGCGCCGCGAAGAACACCCGCCCGTCCTGGTCCCGGAATCGGCCGACGAGCAGCAACGATCCGATCAGGAGGAAGACCGAAAGGATCAACAGGCCCTCGTAGACCTGCGCCGGATGGGCGGGAACCTGCGGGGTCAGCGTGCCCCATGGGCCTTCGCCGAGATAGCGGGTGGCCCACGGGAGATCGGACGGACTGCCCTGGCCGTTGGCGCCGAGGACCATCGCGAACTTGCCGAGGGCGAGGCCGAGGAGCAGCGGGATCGTGACGACATGCAGCCAGCGCCCGACCGGTGCCCCGAGCGCCATCGCGACAAGGATGCCAGCGGCGGTGCCGAAGATGATCGCGAAGCTCAGCTCGAGGCTGCCCTGGCCTGGATCGACGATGTACCCCGGATTGACGGAGTAGTAGTCCCAGTGGACGACGACGTAGCCGATCCGGCCGCCGATGACGGCGCCCGGGATGACGCCCAGGAGGATGAGCAGAAGATCGTCACGACGCAGGTGCCAGACGCCACGTTCGCTGCCGCCGAGCTCCGGGGAGGCCTCGTTCACGGCCGGCATCCGCCCGGCAATCAGGCCGGTGAGCGCGATCGACACGACGATGACCGCGGCGAGTGCCAGCGTTTCCCACCGGATGGCGAGTTCGCCGATCCTGAGAAGCGCCCCGAAGTCGAACGAGATGACTGCGGGCGTCACGGCTCTGGTCAGTGTACCGACGCGATCACCCCGGGACACCCTGTTCCGGCCGCGAACGAGCCATGCCGGGTTCAGGCAGGCAGCGCCGCCACGAGCTCCCTCACCGATGCCGCAGACGCCGCGAACGCCGCCGCCTCGTCCGGCAGCAAATCGATCTCGATGATCCGCTCCATTCCACCGGCGCCAAGCACGACGGGCACGCCCACGAAGAGGCCGTCGGTGCCGTACTCACCCTGCAGCAGCACTGCGCAGGGCAGCACGCGCCGCCGGTCGAGGAGGATCGCGTCGACCATCTCGGCGACCGAGGCGGCCGGCGCGTAGTACGCGCTGCCGGTCTTGAGGAGCGCGACGACCTCCGCGCCGCCGGTGCGCGTCCGCTGGACGAGCGCCTCGATGCGGTCGGGGCTGAGGAGCACGGTGATCGGGATCCCGGCCACCGTCGAGTAGCGCGGCAGCGGCACCATCGTGTCGCCGTGACCGCCAAGGACGAAGGCGTGCGTGTCGACGACCGAGACGCCCAGCTCCTCGGCGATGAACGTCCGGAAACGGGCCGAATCGAGCACCCCGGCCATCCCGATGACGCGTTCTCGAGGGAAGCCGCTGGCAGTCATCGCGACGTGGCACATCGCGTCGAGCGGGTTCGTGACAATGATGAGGATCGCGTCGGGAGAGACGGCCGCCGCCGCGCTCACGACGGCCTTGACGATGCCTGCGTTCTTGGCGAGGAGGTCGTCGCGACTCATCCCGGGCTGGCGGGCGAGGCCGGACGTCACGACCACGATGTCCGAGCCGGCCGTGGCCGCGTAATCGTTCGTCCCGGTGATCCGCGCGTCGTGGCCGACGACCGGCGCCGCCTCGGCCAGGTCGAGACCCTTGCCCTGGGGCAGGCCGTCGACGATGTCGACGAGCACGACATCGGCCAGGCCGGTCTCCGCGATCCGTTGCGCGGTCGTGGCGCCAACGTTCCCGGCGCCGATGACAGTGACCTTGTGGCGAGCCATGAATGGGAACTCCTTCGAGGGCGTGGCGGGTCCGGGCTGGACGCGACGTCGGCGTGGGCGAGTGGACGCGAGGACCGAATTCTATCGACTGGCAGGCCCGCCCCGGTGACAGCCGCGGCTGGCGATGAGGGTGCCGGAGCGCGCAGAGCGGACTGCCCCTACTGGACGACCTCGTACTGGGCCATCATCCCGGCGTCCTCGTGTTCGAGGACGTGGCAATGGAACACGAACACGCCCAGGTTGTCTGTGAACTTCAGGCGGATCACGACCGTCTGGCCGCCGCTGATGTTCCACGTCTCCTTGATCGCCTCCCACGGCGGTGGGGCCGCCCCGTTGCGGCTGACGAGCTGCTGATCCTCCTCGTGGATGTGGACGTAGTGATTGGCCTTGCCGGTGTTCTTCAGGATCCACGTCTCGGTTGTCCCGAGCCGCGGCATCGCGTCGATGCGCGCCATGTCCATGACCTGGCCGTTGATCGTCCACTGGCCGGTCACCCGGCTCTGGCCGAAGTCGAATTCGCGGGTGACCGCGGAGATCGGGTCGAGCTTCGGCAGCGGACGGAACGCCGCCGGGACCGAGCTCGTCTCGGTCAGGTTTCGGGTCACACGGAACTGCATGACCTGACCGAGTGAACCGCTGACGCCGAGGTTCTTCAGGACGATCTTCTGGCCGAGGTGGCCAGCGAAGCTGACGACCACGTCCACCCGCTCGGCCGGGCCGATCACCATGTGGGTCCGCTTGACCGGCTTGGGCAGGAGGCCGGATTCCGTGCCGATCTGGGTGAACGTCTGGCCGTCACTCAGTGCGAGGTCATAGGCGCGGAAGTTGGACGCATTGAGGATTCGCAGCCGGTACGACCGATCGCCCACGGTGAAATACGGCTGGGGGACGCCGTTGACGAGGATCTGCGTGCCGAGATCGCCGGCCTTGTTGAAGGTGTAGGAGATCTGGTTCTTCGAGTCGAAGGTCCGGTCGACGATCATCAGCGGCACATCGAACACGCCCTTGGGCAGTGTCTGGGGCTCCGACGGATCGTCGACGAGGTACATCCCGGCGAGGCCCATCCAGACGTTGCGACCCGTCACGTCCATGCGGTGATCGTGGTACCACTGGAGCGCCGCGCGCTGGTTGCCGCCGTTCTCGGTGCCCGTGTAGGTGTAGGTGTAGGAGCCGCCGGTCGGGATGAGGAAGTCGTCCGGCTGGCCGTCGTTCTCGGTCGTCGAGTGATTGCCGTGGTTGTGCAGGGTGATCTCGCCGGCCGAGGCCGGCAGGTTGTTGACGAGGGTGACCCTGGTCGGATGCCCCGTGGTCTGGCGAATCGTGGGGCCCGGGAACATGCCGTTGTAGGTCCACATCATCGTCTTGGCACCCGGCATGATCTGGACGGGCGTCTGGGCCGCAGTCAGCGTGACATTCGCGCCCGTCAGCACCGGCGGGATCTTGAGCGGCAGGGTGAACGGCACGAAGCTGGCCGCGCCGGTTGGGGCGGGCGCCGCGAGCGCCGCGACCATGAGCAACCCGAGCAGCGCTCCCGCACGACGCGCAGCGGACGGACGAATCACCCTGACAGTCTCCTCGTTGGCAGTGGTCCGATGCATTGTGCCTCAGGCGCCGTCCAATGCCCGCCGGAGGTCCTCGATCAGATCGCCGGCGCCCTCGATGCCGACCGAAAGCCGGATCAGGGCCGCGTTGACCTCGAGCGGTGAGCCGGCCACGGACAGGTGTGTCATGGCGGCCGGCACCTCGATCAGGGACTCGACGCCGCCCAGGGATTCGGCCAGGGTGAACAGGCGGGTCGCCTCGCAGATCGCCACGGCCCGCTCCACTGCGGTGCGATTCGCGGGTCCGCCGGGTCGCGGAACGAACGAGACCATCCCGCCACCGAGGCGCATCTGGCGAGCCGCGAGTCCGCCCGTAATTTCAGTACCCGTCGAACCCGAATGGGTGTCGGCCGCCGCCTCGTCCTCGCCCAGGCCGGGGTAGCGGACCTCGGCGACGTCCGCTCGGCCCCGCAGGAACCGCGCAACGGCGAGCGCATTGGCGCTGTGCCGCTCGACCCGCAGGTGGAGCGTCCGCAGGCCCCGCAGCACGAGGAAGCAATCGAGCGGCCCGGGCACCCCGCCCATCGCGTTCTGCAGGAAACGGAGCCGCTGGGCGACGGCGTCGTCGTTCGTGACGGCCACGCCGCAGACGGTGTCGCTGTGCCCGGCCAGGTACTTCGTGGCCGAGTGGAAGACGATGTCGGCACCCATCGACAGGGGTCGCTGGATGGCCGGCGAGGCGAACGTGTTGTCGACGACGATCAGCGGCCGCTCGCCGCCCGCCTGCTCTGTCCGCTGCCGGACGACCGTCGCGGCCCCGGCGATGTCGATGAGCTTCAGCAGCGGATTGGTCGGCGTCTCGAACCAGACGAGCCGGGTCCGCTCCGTCAGCGCCTCCCACAGGACGTCCGGGCCCGCCGCGAGATCGACGTAGCGGGCGTCCACGCCGCTCGCCCGATGGACCCGTTCGAAGTACCGATACGTGCCGCCATAGACATCGTCGCCGACGACGATCTCCTGGCCTGCGACGGCCAGCTGGGCGATCGCCGCCGTCGCGGCCGAGCCGCTCGCGAAGGCGATTCCGTGCCGGGCGCCCTCGAGCGCGGCCACGGCCCGTTCGAGACGGCCGCGGGTCGGGTTCTGCGAGCGGCTGTACTCGTAGCCGCCGCGTGGCCGTCCGACACCGTCCTGCGCGTAGGTGCTCGTCTGGTAGATCGGCGGCGATACGGCGCCTGTCAGCTCGTCGGGTTCGGCGCCGGCATGGACGGCGACCGTGTCGAACTCGAGACCGGCGAGATCGAGCGCTCGGCGGTCGTCGGCGGACGCGGGACCGGGAAGCCCAGGCACGATCAGCCGCGCGTGGTGCTGTGGGCGAGGTACTCGAGGAGGTCCAGCCGGGTCACGATTCCCGCCGGATGGGCCCCCGTGACGGCGATCAGCGCCGACGTCCCGCCCGAGAGGAGCGCGAATGCCTCATCGAGTGTCGCCGTGGCATCGACAAGGGGCAGGGGCCGCTCCATCACCTCGCCGATCGTCCGATCCACGACCGCGGGATCGCGGTAGGCGCGATCGAGGAGGCTCTTCTCGGAGACCGAGCCGACGAGCCCGGCAACGGCATCGCCGGTGGGCTGCTCCGACACGGGCATCTGGCTGATCCCGTACTCCTGGAACGTCTCGATGGCCGTGCCGACCCGATCGGTGGTGCGGCTGACGACGAGCTGCGGTCGCTCCCCGCCGTGGTGGTCGTCGCTCAACAGCTGTGCGATCCGGATCGAGCCGCCGGTCGTCGGGAGGAGGCCGTTGATCCGCATCCACTCGTCGTTGTAGAGCTTGGACAGGTAGTTCCGGCCGCCGTCGGGGAGCAGGACGACGACGACGGCCTCGTGACCGCCGGCAGTGGTCGTCAGCTCGCGGACGAGGTCCCGCGTTGCCACGAGGGCCGTGCCGCACGACTCGCCGGCGAGAATACCCTCCTCGCGCGTCAGCCGGCGGGCCATCGCGAACGCGTCGCGGTCCGAGACGCGAACCCAGCGATCCACGGTCGCGGGATCGAAGGTGCCCGGGAAGAAGTCCTCCCCGACGCCCTCGGTCAGGTAGGGCCTCGCCGTGTCACCGGACAGGACGCTGCCCTCGGGATCGGCGCCCACCACGACGAGGTCGGGGTTCTGCGCCCGAAGGTGATGCACCGCGCCCGAGATCGTCCCGCCCGTCCCGACGCTGGCGACGAAATGGGTGATTCGGCCCTCGGTCTGCGCCCAGATCTCGGGTCCGGTCGTCCGCTCGTGGGCGAGGGTGTTCTCGAGATTCCAGTACTGGTCGGGCTTGAACGCCCCGGGGATGTCGCGCGCCAGTCGGGCCGCCACCGAGTAATAGCTTTCGGGCGATTCGGGGGGCACGTTCGTCGGACAGAGGACGACCTCCGCGCCGTATGCCCGCAGCAGTGCCTGCTTCTCCGTGGACTGCTTGTCGGCCATGACGAAGATGCAGCGATAGCCCTTGAGCGCCGCGGCGATCGCCAGGCCGTGGCCGGTGTTGCCGCTCGTCGGCTCGATGATCGTGCCGCCGGGCCGCAGGAGGCCGGCGCGTTCGGCGGCCTCGATCATCGGCAGCCCGATCCGATCCTTGACCGAGCCGCCCGGATTGAGCATCTCGAGCTTGGCGAGCACGAGCGGCTGGCGCTCGGCCGGACCCAGGTCGCGCAGGACCCGGGTGATGCGGACGAGCGGCGTGTGACCGATCAGATCGAGGATCGAGGCGGCGTACTCCATCGCGCGGAGTATAGGGATAGCGCTCGCGCGGCTAGCGAGCAAGCGTGCCCCTGTCCCGCGCGGCTAGCGGGCAGGGGCAAGAAAGGGCCCGCCCGGCCAGCGAGCCAGCGTGCCCTGTCCCGCGCGGCCGAGGTCGACACCCAAATCGTCACTTGCGCACGTGCGGCTCCTTGACCAGCCTCCAGGGCCGAACTGTCGTCGATTGAGCACGTCACGCTCACGCCCTCGCACGGGTGACGGGAGGACACCCGTTTCCGCCTGGTCACGGTGCGTGGCACGCTCATCCGACAGGATCGGGGCCGGGGCCAGGGCAGGGCCCAGGTCCGGGCCGCGCGGCCGGAGTCCGCGTCGCGCGGCCGGAGTCCGCGTCGCGGCAGCGCCCGCAGTCGCCGCCTCAGCGGCGCCTGGGCCGCTGGAGCAGGAGCCAGGTGAGGCCGCGCCATCGATGCGGTGGGGGTGGCTGGACGAGCGTGGCGGCGAGCGCGCTCACTTCGGGCGCCAGCAGCTCCTCGAATCGCTGCGTCAGCGTGCGTGCCAGGGCCAGCTCTTCGCGCGAACCCGGTTCCGGGAATGACGCGTCCGCTGCCAGCCCAAGCAGCAGTCGGGCGCTCGTCGGCACGAGGATCCGGCTCGCCAGGCGCCGGCCGAGGTAGAGCTCCTGGCTGCCGACCATCACGAACGGCACGATCGGCGCGCCTGTCCGGATCGCGATCAGGGCCGCCCCGACTCGAAAGACGGCGAGACGGTCGGGCGGCCCGGCGACTCCACCTTCGGGGAACAGGACGAAGATGCCGCCAGCCCGCAGCACGGCAGTGGCCGACTCGACGTGCTGGTCCACGCCGACCCCACCGCGCCAGACCGGCAGCATCCCGCCGATCCGATGCAGGAGCCATTCCTTCCAGCGCCGATCGAAGGCCGACGCCGCGCTGCCGAGGAACCAGGCCCGCGGCTCGAGCGGGAGTGCGTGGAGGACGAGGAACGGGTCGAGCCAGCCGCGGTGAATCGCTCCGACCAGGAGGTACCCGCCGGGCGGCAGCCGCTCCCGCCCGGCCGTGTCGACGCGAAGTCGGAAGACCCCGAAGAGCAGGCCGCGGGCCAGCAGTCGCAGCGCGCGAACGAGCAGGGAGGCGCGCGTCTCGGGCGTCCGGCCCAGCCAGGCGAGGCCCTCGCGAGTGTCGACCCGCTGGGCCTTCAGGGCCTCGGGCGTGAGTCGAGCCGCCTCGCGCGACCGGCGGGCGGGTTCCCCGGGCTCGCTCAGGTTGGCTCCGGGGCCGCCGGCGTGACCGGCGTCGCCGACGGTTCGGTCGCCGGAGCAGCGCCGGGCTCGGTCGCCGGAGCATCGCCGGATCGCGCGTCGCCGGAGCAGCGCCGGGCTCGGTCGCCCCGTCAGGCTCACCCACGGCTTCGTCCGCAGCAACCGGGACGGCCGCTGGCTCCGGCGGAGGCGGCTGCCACGCGCCCGGCCGATGCCTCACGACGAGCGTGATCACGCCGAGCGACACGAACCCCATCGACACGAGCTGCGCGACGGGAATGCCGAAGAACGTCCAGTTGTCCACGCGCAACGTCTCGAGCAGGAAGCGCACGAGGCCGTACCAGATGAAGAAGATGGCCACGAGGTCACCGGGTCGCAGCCGATTGCCGTAGCGGCGGGCGATCCAGAGCAGCGTGATCGCCCCGAGGATTCCCGAGAGGGATTCGTACAGGAACAGGGGCTGGAAATGGGTGTCGGCCGGTGTCGTCCCGATCAGCCCGGTGATGGTCGAGGGGATGTCCGGGCATTCGTAGCCTGCGACGCGATGGGCACAGTCGATCGCGATGCCCCACGGCAGCTTCGTCGGCGGGCCGTACAGCTCCTGGTTGAAGAAGTTGCCCCAGCGGGCGATGCCCTGCATCGCGAACACGGCCGGCGCAGCGATGTCGGCCCACGTCCAGAACTCGAGGTGCTTGTAGCGGGTGTAGAAATAGAGGGCGATGATCCCGGCGATCAGCCCGCCGTAGGCGCCGAGGCCCGTGTAGGGCGGCAGGACGATCCTGAGTGGATCGTCCTTGTAGAGGGCCCACTGGTCGATGACGTGGTACAGGCGGCCGCCGATCAGCGCCGCGCCGGCCACGATGATCATCCCGTTGGGGATCACGGCCTGCGGCAGCCCGCGCCGGCGAGCCTCCGAAATGATGATCCAGTAGCCCACCGCGAGACCGACCGCGTAGCCGATGCCGTACCAGTAGACCGAGATGGGGCCGAGCTGGAACAGGAGTGGGCTCGGGGTGAAGTCGATCATCGCGTGCGAGTGTAGTCGGGCAGACGGCAGATCGCCGTGCGCCCGGCCGCTAGGGTCGGTTGCTGACCCGTTCGACGGCGGACGACGATTCGAGGAGGCCGATGGACGTGGCCCGATCGATCGCCTCGCTCCGCGACGCCGCGTCCAACTTGCGATAGATCGACTTGGCCTGCGTCTTGACGGTGTTCGTCGAGAGGAACAGGCGATCCGCGATCTCCCGGAACGAGAGGTGGGTCGCGAGGAGCGGCAGCAGGCGCAGCTCGGCCATGGTCAGCGTGGACGCGCCGAGCACGCCACCGCGCGCCGAGTCGACCCGCAGCTGCAGCTCGGCCGTCTCCTCCTCCAGGAGGCCCAGCGACGTCCGCCGCGCGGCGATCTCCCGGATCTCGCCGAGCAGGACCCGGGCCCCGCCGGCGTCCCCCATCGCGAGGAGCGCGAAGGCGAGATCGATACGCGCCCGGATGGCGAGCCACGGGAGGGCGTGGGTGAGGATCTGGCGGTGACGCTGGGCGTGCGCCGCGTCGAGGCGGGCCTGGGCAAGGCCACCGCGATGCGCCGCCACGCGCGCCGCCAGCGCCGAGGCCGCAACGCCGGCCACCAGCTCGCCGAGGGCGCCGTCGACGACGACGGCCCGCGCGTCGCGCGCGAATCCCTCCGCCGCGAGCCAGTCCGCCC
Organism: uncultured Chloroflexia bacterium; assembly: GCA_963716375.1. GTDB lineage: Bacteria > Chloroflexota > Limnocylindria > Limnocylindrales > CSP1-4 > VGPE01. The sequence continues at coordinate 2,444,459 of OY970306.1, forward strand.
GACGGACCGCGAGCCAGCCACGATGGACGAGCGCGAGGGCGAGGGTCATCTTGCGACCGGCAGCCTGGCCGGCCTCCACGGCACGGGCGAGGGTGATGTCCCCGAGTTCCACGTCGCCGTTGAGCGCCTCGGCCACGCCGAGGATCGAGAGCGCGTCCGGCCCGATCGACATCCCGATCGACAGGTCGGCCACGGCCGCCCGGGCGTCGTCGCGCATCGGCCCGACACCGCTCGCGCAGAGCAGCGCGCGCATGTGACCGCGCAGCCCGCGAGCAGCCCCGGGGCGCTCGGCCGTCGCCGTCGTCACCCGATCGGCCCAGCGTTCTGCGGCCCCGGAATTCCCGATGATCGCGAAGAGGATTGCCCCGAAGCAGATGACCTCGACGAGCTCCGGCAGTTCGAGATGGCGTTCGTACCACTCGTACCAGGTTCGGAGCGTCTCCACCCGGCCGGCGTCGAGCGCCTGCTCGCTGAGCTCGAGCATGAGCCGTCCGATGCGCTCCGTATCCCGGCCCGCGAACGCATATTCGAGGGCCGTCTCGGTTTCACCGGCATCCTCGTACCAGGTCGCCGCCCGGCGATAGAGCCCGGGTGCGATCTCCGGCATTGTCCGGAACAGCTCGGCGACGAGCAGCTCGCGGAGCATGCCGTGCCAGCGATAGGTTCCCCCGTGGGCGTCGAGCGGGACGAGGAACAGGTTCGATTGCTCGAGCTCGCGCAACCGCTCCGACGAGCCGCGTCGTTTCGAGAACCGCGTCGCAGAGCGCCGGCGCGAGACGGTCGAGGACCGACGTTCGAACGAAGAACTGCCTGTCGTCGTATGGCAGCCGCGCCAGGATCTCGGCCCGGAGGTAGTCGGCGACGAGGCGTCGACCGGTCACGGGGATGGCCGTCCCGTCGCCCGACGGCGATCCGGAGCGAAGGGACAGCGCGGCGAGATAGACGCCCGCGGCCCAACCCTCGGCGGCCTCGTTGACGCGGTGCGCCTCGGCGGCATCGATTCGCGCCCCGGCCATGGCCAGCACCCGCGCCGCTTCGGCGTCGTCGAGCGCGAAGTCCTCGCGTTCCACCATGGCGAGGACGCCGGCGGCCATGAGATGCGGCACCGGCAGCAGCCGCGCGGTTCGCGTGGCGAGGGCGATCTGGGAGCCGGCCGGCAGGCCCTGGGCGAGCATGACGATCGCGTCGATCGACGCCTGGCTGGCGATCTCCGCGTCGTCGATCACCAGGATGAACGGCTGCGAGCTGGCGGCGACGAGACGGGCGACCGTTGCGAGGGCCGAGGTCCACGCGGATTCGCCGCGGACCCGGAGGTCTTCGAAGGCCTGGTCGGATGGCCCGATGACCTGGCGGAGCGCCAGCGTGAGATAGCGGAGCAGGACTGCCGGGTCGATGTCGCGCTCGTCCAGGGTCAGCCAGGCTGCGGCACGCTCGTCGGAGCCGACCCATTCGGAAAGGGCCGTGGACTTGCCGTAGCCGGCCGGAGCGACGGCCGCCAGGAGCGGGAAGCGGCCCAGGCTCGCGAAGCGATGCTCCAGGCGCGGCCGGGCGACGAGGCCCTCGCGCCAGCGGGGCCGGTTGAGCTTCGATTCGAGGACCGGGAACCCGGCGGATAACTCGATCGAACCGATGGGCTCCTCATCGAGGATTCTTGGCATGGCAGTGGGCACTCGCTGGTATCGTCCTCGCCCGCTCACGGGACCGCGTCAGCAGGGGACGATTGCCGAACCGGCAGAGTACGCCTCATGGGGCCGTGCTGCTCGGCGTCCGCGGCAGACCGCCGCGCCGCGTCGGTGCCGCACCGGCCCCGCGCGGCCCGCTAGAGCGGCGGCCGCAGGTCCTCTGTATCCGACGGATCCGCCGGATCCGCCGGATCGTCGAAGTCGCGGCCCGGACCGGGCGCCCCGGCCGGTTCGTTGAAGAGGCTCGTCAGGTCGTCCGAATCCGCGGGCGGAACCCCGCCGGGGCCCAGCGGCGTGATCGAGGTGGCAGCCGGGGCGGCGGGCGGATACGTCGGCGGGAGCGGGCTCATCACCGGCGGTGCAGATGGCGAATCGGCCGGCCCAGGCGCCGCCCCTGCCGCAGCGGCAGTCGGCCCGCCCGATCCATCGCCGGTGCCGCTCGATCCCGATGACGAGGCTGCCGCGGTCACGGCGGCCGCGCCGGCGATGGGCGCGGCGTACGGACTCCGCCCCGGAGGTACCGTCGAGCCGCCCGTCATGGCCGGGTCGCCGCCCGTCGAACCGCCCGCAGCCGCGCCGCCCGTTCCGGCACCGCCCGCAGCTGCGCCGCCCGCCGGCGGACCACCCGCCGAACCGCCGCCCGTCGAACTACCGGAACCAGGTGGCGGCGGCGTCCGCTGTCGCACGAGGACGAGGCCGACGATGGCGGCCACGATCAGTGTCAGGACGGCCAACGGAAGGAGCGGCACCCCGGAACTGCCGGCCGGCGTGCCGGTTCCCGAGCCACTCGCCGAAGGCGCGGCAGACGTGGTCGGTTTCGCGGTCGGCTTGGCCGTCGGCGAGGCGGTCGGGGTGGGGGTCGGACTGGCGGTGGGCTGAGCGGACCCGGACTCGCTCGGCGCCGTGCTTGCCGCCGCGGAGCCCGAGGGCTCGACCGATGCCGTCGGCTTGGCGGTCGGTTTCGCGGTCGGCTTGGCCGTCGGTTTCGCGGTCGGCTTGGCCGTCGGTTTCGCGGTCGGCTTGGCCGTCGGTCGCGGCGAGCGCGTCGGTCGCGGCGAGCGCGTCGGTCTGGCGCTCGACACGGCCGAGGAGGACGGCCCGGCGCTCTGGGAAGCCCCGCCTGTCGGCCCGGCACTCGATCCCGGGCTGCCAAGGCTGGGCCGAAGGCTGGCCAGGCCGGAGCCCACGCCGGACGGCAGATTCGACGCTGACGGAGTCCCACCGCAGGCGGCCACGAAGATCGCGAGGATCAGGAACGCCAGCCCGAGCAGCGCGGTGTGACCACGGTTGTTTCGCATGCGATGTGAGTCTCCCATCCCGATCTCAGGGGTCCGATGGTGTTGGCGGCCGGCAGACTCGCGGCAGCCCCACCAGTCTGCGCCACACGCAGGCCGACTGGAACGCCGTGCCGCCTTGCTGACGCCTGGGACGGCGCTAATGGTTCGGGCGTTTCTCCGGGACGTGCCCGTGCGCCCCGGATCGTCGTTCTCGACCGTGGGCCCATCGCCGCGGGTTCACCCGCTCGGGATGAGGCACGGCGGCCGCATCGGCCGGATGCTCACGGTCTGCTGCCTCACGGCAGCCGTGATCGGCGGGAGGCGCCGCCGATGGAGGACGACCGATGCTCCGATCACGAGCGCGCGGCGTCGGCTCCCAGCCCGATCGACTCGAGCCCGCCCCCGATTCACCGGGTGCGGCGTCCACCTACCAGGTGCGCGCCCGGATGCTCGCGATCGGCACGGACTACTGGATCGAGGATGCCGCGCGCCGGCGGACCTTCGTGATCGATGGCCCGGCCATGCAGGCCCGTCGCATGCTCGTCATGCGGGACTCGATGGGCGTGGAGCGGTTCCGGGTTCCGATGCGCCCGACCGGCCTCCCTGATTCGTTCGCGATCGAGCATGCCGGTGACGTGGTGGCGCGCGTCGTCCGTTCGATGACCTCGCCCCTTCGCGAACAGTTCGGGGTGGATCTGGCGGCGGGCGGGTCCTGGAGCGTGGCCGGCAGCATCGGGGATCACGAATATGAGATCGACGGACCGGTGGGGCGGGTCGCGACGGTCTCGAGGCGATGGTTCCATGTCGCCGACAGCTACGGGGTGGCCATTGCGCCCGGTGAGGATGACGCCCTTGTGCTGGCCGTCGGAATCGTCGTGGACGAACTGGTCCGCCGCTGACGATCCCGCGGGCCGATGCCGCAACCGGATCCCGAACGGCGCGACCCGCCGAGGTCGGACGCCTTAGCCGCGGCGAACGACGACGCTCTTGCGCCGATCAGGCAGGGGCGCGGGAATTGCCGGCGCCGACCCGTGCTCGGGCGGCTCGCCGCTGAGTTCGAGTTCGGCCTCGATGTCGTAGCCGAGGCCGAGTGCGAGCTTGGGCGCGCCGTCCACGATCAGCGCCGAGCCCACGATGGGGGCCACGGCGATCAGCGCGTCCACGAGTTCGGTCGGGGTAGCGCCGGAAGCCAGGCCGACCGAGACGGCCCTGGCGAAGGCGGCGTGCGGCCCACCCAGGGCGACCAGTGCACCGAGCCTGACCAGCGCCGTCACGCGGGGATCCAGGCACCCCGAGACGTCCGATGCGCCGCCCGGCCCGAGAATCTGTTCGAGCAGACGGTCATCGCTGAGGGCGAGGCGTCTGAGCTTCTCTTCGTAGCCGTCCACCTGGTTCCTCCCGCCCCGACGCGCGGGGCGCCGCTTGTCCGTCTCGTCTCAACGCGAGCAGGCGGAGTGGTCGATCGAAGGTCGCGCCGGGCGACGGCTCGGGGCGAACCGGCCGCCCGATGCGGGCACGCATCCCGATCGGCCGGGACGCTGGGCCATCGGGGCGATGAAAGCGACACGTTGCCGCCGGGGCGGTCCCGCGGCGGCCGATCGGCAGCCGATCCGGGTTGGTCGGCCCGGACCCGGTCGAACGTCTCGGCCGGATCCCGGGCACTGGTCGGTCGGTCAGGGCACCTCGGGATGCCGTGGCCTCCGTCCGAAGCGGGGACGGATCCGCTGGGCCAGGACCAATTCGCTCAGGCGAGCGCCTTGGCCTTCAGGGTCTGGTACTCGGCCTCCGTGATGGCCCCGGAAGCGCGCAGCGCCTGAAGCTTGGCGATCTCGTCGGCCGTCGAGGTCGTGGCCATCGGCGCCGTCGCCGCGCTGGCAGCCGTCGGACTGGCGCTTACGCCGCCCGGCATGGGCTCGTTCTTGAGCGAGCTCTGGCGGGAGATGATGTAGACCAGCGCGCCCAGGAACGGGAGAATCACGATCGCGATGATCCAGATCGCCTTGAGCCCGCCGCTGATGTCATGCCGCCGGATGATGTCCGCGAAGATCGCGATGAAGATCCAGATCAGCAGGAAGATGAAGTAGAAGACGATCATCCCCCAGATGACGTCCCAGAACGTCAGCGTGCTCGTGCCGACGCTGGAGCAGCCCGCGAGCAGCAGCGGCGCCGCGATGACCAGCAGCGCGAGGCCGCGCACCCACGGTGTGCGGAACGGCGCCATCAATTGAGCGACCATGAAGCTTCTCCTCCAGCTGTGACCCCATCGGCTCCGAGCGGAGCGACGAACCGGGACGCGGGACGCCGTCCCATCCAGCCGATCGTGGTCCCCGGCCGCACGGTCATCATCACCCGCACCGGATGAGGCCAGTGCCGGTCCGCGACCCGGCCCGCCGAATTCGGCCGCCGACCGAGTCCCGCCGGTGGCGCCGGTCAGGAGAACATGTACTTGGCGCGATCGATGCTGGCCGCCGTGCGGCCCATGGACTGGTACTGGTAGCCCACCCCGATCACGGCCACGACAACCCACAGGATGACCGCCAGCGGGTGATTGAGGACGTTGGACACCGCGCCGCCACGACCCATCTGGTCAACCGTGATCTGGCCGAGCAGGATGAAGGCGCCCGCCGCGACGTAGACTCCGCCGCCGATGGAGCTGAGCAGGATCACGAGGAGCGCCGGGGCATTGAGGACAAGGACGCCCACGGCGAAGACGAGCCCGACGCCGGCTCCGACGACGAACGACAGGAGGCCGCTGTCGATACCGAAGAAGGCCATCAGTCCCGTCCCGAGGGTCCAGCCGACGATCCCGCCGAGCAGGATGATGGCCCCGTAGTAGAAGAAGAACGAGAGGACAGCGAACACGAGCCCGAGGATGACGCCGCCAGCGAGACTGAGGACCGTGCGGAACAAGCCGTCGCCGAAGATCTCCAGGATCAGCGAGGCGCCGATGAGCATGCCCGTCGCGAAGCCCATCACCGGCAGCAGGAAGAAGAACGCCTTGAACCCGGCAAAGGTGAACAGCGCCCCAAGGCCGAGCGCCGCGAGTCCCACGATCAGCGTATCGATCAGCATCGGCGTTCTCCCCACATCTGCAGGGCCGGCGGCCCTCCGCTCCCATGATCGTGTCCGGCGGCCGCGACCGCCGCGTCACCCGGCACGGATGATGCCCGCCGCGTCGCCGTCGTCAAGCATGATGCACGTGCCCGGTTGAGGGCGATGTCGCGCGCGCCGGTTCCGGACCGTTCCACCCAGCGCGCGCCATGGGAGGAACGATCATGAGGGCACGACTGGGAGGCCTGCGAAGGGCCGCCGTCCCCGTCGCGGCGGCGGGCGGCGCTGCCGCCCTCGGACTGCGCCTGCGATCCCATCGGAAGGTCGCCTGGCCGACGCCGCCGGGCGGCATCGAAGCCGACCAGAGCCGCGAGAAGACGGCGGCGATGCTGGCCCAGCCGCGAATCGGCCGGAGCGACCTCGCCATGGGCTTCGCGCCCGCGCTGGCGACGTCGGTCGAGCCGCTCCTGCACGGTCCCCGCTACTTCCCGCGGATCCTCGAGGACATTGCCGGAGCGAAGGATCACATCCACATCCTGATCTACGGCTACAAGGAAGGCGACATCGGCCGGACCTTCCTCGAGGCACTGTCGGGCAAGATCCGCGAGGGGGTTGAGGTCCGGATGTCGGTCGATGCCATCGGCAGCGAGATCGACGGCGGTAGTCGCAAGCTGTATGCCGACCTTCGCGCGGCTGGAGTCCAGATCGTTGCGAATGAAGGACTGGCGACCATTCGCACCGGCCCGCTCGGCAGCCGCAAGCCCACCCGGCATTGGGACGACTTCCTGCATTTCGACCATCGCAAGATGGTCATCGTCGATGGCCGGGTCGCCTACGTCGGGGGGACCGGGATCGAGGATTCGTACACGACCGAGCGGTTCTACGATGTGATGTGCCGCCTGACCGGACCGATCGTCGCCCAGCTCTCGCTGATGTTCCTCGTGACGTGGCGCCATCACAACGGCCCGGTCCCCGAGGGCGATCTGCTGCGTTACTTCCCGGCCGACGTGACCGAAGAGGTGCCGGATCTCGCCACGGCGATCCTGGGCACAGTCCTCTGGAACGTGCCGGGCACCGGTCACCACCCGATCAGCGACGTGATCGAGCAGTCCCTCGAATCGGCCCAGTCCCGGATCGACATCGTCAATCCCTACATCTCGAACCGGGCCATCCTGGCCGGCCTCGTCGCGGCCGCCCAGCGCGGCGTCGCAGTCCGGCTCGTGGCCCCCGGCGAGCCAACGCCGCCCTACCCGGCCGCGGCGTTCCGCCACGCCTACCCGGCGCTGCTCGACGCCGGCGCGGAGATCCTCCTCCATCCCCAGATGGCCCACGCCAAGGTGCTCCGGATCGACGATCGCGTGCTGATCGGCGGCTGCAACCTCGACGACCTGAGCCTGTTCCGCAACAACGAGCTTGACATCCTCTTCGAGGACCCCTCGATGCCGGGCATCGTCGAGCGCTCGGTGTTCGACGAGCTGATCGGCATGTCCGTGCCCGCCCAGGCTTCGACCGGCTGGCGCACCACCACGTGGGAGGCGCTGATGTCACGCGGATCGAGGTTCCTGTGAGCCCGAAGGGTGGCAACCGATGACCACGATCCGGCGCCTCTTCGGCTTCTACGCGCTCCAGTTCCGGATCATCTGGGAGTGGCGGCCGGGCCCCCGGGCGCTGATCAAGCGCGCCATCCTCTCGTTCCTCATCGCGTTCGTCGCGCTGGCACTCACCGCCGCGATCCTGCCCGGTATCTCCATCGCCGACTGGCGGACGGTCGCGGCCGCCGTGATCGTGCTGTCGCTCTTCCAGATCCTCGTGCGGCCGGTGGTCCTGGGGTTGCTGGCCGGGGTGTCGGTCATCCTCGTCGTGATCGCGACGCTGATCTTCCAGGTCCTCGGGTTCTACGTGGTGGCCTGGGCCCTGCCGAACTTCCATCTCAACGGCTTCGTCACGGCGTTCATCGCGTCGTTCGTGTACGCCTTCTTCGACACGGTCCTCATCTCGATCCTCGCAATTGACCAGGATGATTCGTACTGGGCGACGCTGCTCCAGCAGATCACGGCCCAGCAGGCCGACGTCATCCACAGCGACGATCCGGGCGTCGTCATCATCCAGATCGACGGCCTGGCGATGCCGATCCTCGCCCACCAGATCCGGGCCGGCCGCGTGCCATTCATCTCGCGCTGGGTCCGCAGCCGGGAGATGGTCATGGATCCCTGGACGGCGCTCCTGCCATCCCAGACCTCGGCCTCGCAGGCGGGCATCCTCCACGGCAACAACTCGTTCATCCCGGCGTTCCGCTGGTGGGAGAAGCCCCGCGGCCGGATGCTCGTCTCGAACCACCCGGCCGACGCCATCGAGATCGTCCGGCGGGCCTCGGATGGCGAGGGCCTGCTATCGAACAACGGAGCGAGCATCGGCAACCTCGTCTCGGGCGATGCCGTCCGCAGCTACATCACGATGGCCACCATCAAGGACAAGAGCCAGGGTCTCGGCAAGAGCCAGACCTTCCTCTCGTTCTTTGCCAGCCCCACCAACTACCTCCACACGATCATCCTCACGGTCGGCGAGATGGGCAAGGAGTACGTCCAGGCGCGACGCGCCCGGCGGGCCGGCATCGAACCGAGCATGCACCGTGGCTGGCCATACCCGGTCGCACGCGCGGCCACGAACGTGACCCTGCGCGCGCTCTCGACGTCGCTCGTAATGGAAGAGATGTTCCACGGCACGCCCGTGATCTACGTCGACTACACCGACTACGACGAGATCGCCCATCACAGCGGCCCGGAGCGCAGCGAGACGCTCGATGCGCTCGACGGAGTCGACAAGACGATCGCGACGCTCGTCAAGGCCGCCCGCAGCACGCCCCGGCCGTTCGAGTTCATCGTGCTCTCGGACCACGGCCAGAGCCTTGGCTCGACGTTCCTGCAGCGGTACGGCAAGACCCTCCAGGCTGTCATCTCCGACCTGATGGGCGGCGCCAAGGTCCAGGCCGAGGTCACGGCCGGCGACACGTGGGGGCCGTTGAATGCGGTCGTCTCGGAGGCGTCGCAGACGAGCGGCGCGACCGGCGCCCTGACGCGGCTTGCGTTCGCCTCGCGGACGACGGACGGCGCCATCGACCTCTCGCCGGAGATGACCGTCAGCGCGGAGACCGGCCTCGAGTTGCCCGAGCTGGTGGTCTGCGCCTCCGGCAACCTGGCCCTGATCTACTTCAGCCGAGTCTCGGGGCGGGTGACCCTCGAGGAAATGGAGAAGCGCTGGCCGCACCTGGTCGAGGAGCTGGCCCAGCACCCGGGCATCGGCCTCCTGATGGTCCGATCCGCCGAGAAGGGCACGCTCCTGATCGGTCCGGAAGGCGTCCGCGGGATCGACGAGGAGGTCGCCCCGGAGGTCGATCCGGTCGCGAAGTACGGCGAGCACGCCATCGACGGCCTGCGGCGGGTGGACGGCATGGAGTTCTGCGGTGACCTCGTCGCGATCAGCCTGCTCGATCCGAGCACCGATGAGGTGGCGGCGTTCGAAGAGCTCATCGGCTCCCATGGCGGACTCGGTGGCCCGCAGACGCACCCGTTCGTCCTCCACCCAGCCGAATGGGAGGTCGACGAGCCGATCATCGGCGCGGAGGCGGTCTACCGCCAGATCCGGACGTGGCTGTCCGACATCGGCATCGAGCTCGGGCCGGACGGCAAGGGCGCCTCGGCTGCGCCGAAAGCCGCCGCGGGCGCCACGGAAACCGCGGCGGCAGCTCCGGCGGCTGCAGCTCCGTCCGCGGAGGCGCCGAAGGCCTGAGCGGACCCGGCCTGACCAGTGGGCGCCGGGGCCGGTCGTGTCACCGCGGCCGCCGGCAGCCACCCCGCCCGGCGGTCCATCGGGACCACGGCGTCCGGCTGGCTATACTGGCGGCCCAATGACTGAGACGCCGGCCGTCCTCGTTCCTGCGCCTGAGCGCGCTTCGTGAACGCCGAGTTCAACTGGTGGCTGCTCGTCGTCGGCGTCGTCGCCGGCGCGGGCCTGGCCTGGCTCGTGCTCGGCGACTGGAACCGCAGCGAGGCCGATCTCGACGCCCGCGAGCGCGAAGTCGAGGCGGTCTGGATCGCCGATGCGCTGCGGGAGCACAACGCGACCACGGATCCGCTGCTCGTCGAGGGCATCCTCAAGCTGCATCGCGACTACCTCACCCTCGCCTCACCGGCCGACGACTGGATGATCGAGGCCGACGGCATGGCGGATCTCGACGACGACTGGGATGCCAGCGACCAGGCCGTGGTGGACGCCGCGGACAGCTCGTGGGTCGCGGGCGGCCATCGATCCATTCGTGACGGAGGCGCCTCGATTCGAGCCACGGACAGCGAGGCCGTCAGCTCTGCGCCGCGGACGGTGGCCGTGGCAGCCACGCCGCGAGACGCGGACCTGCCGGCCGCGATAGCCGACAACGGCGCGGGCCACGACGACCCGGACGATCCGCAACTCGAACTGGACCTGGATCCGCCGGCCAACCCGGCCGGTTCCGCGGCGGCGTACGACCCGGAATCGTAAGCGGCCCGGCTCAGGTCTCCTGGCCGGCAGGCCGGAGGCTCGCCCGATCCACGGAGCCCGCGTGCTCATCCGGCCCAGCGGGCCGATCCGGCCGATGCGCCCGGGCGGCCATCGTCAACTCGTCCACGGCCGTCCTCGACGACGCCTGGGCCGCCGTCGCCCCGGCCGCCGCGTCTGAACCCGAGCCCGCGGCCGGCCGGCGGCCGATATGGAGCGCCACGGCTCCGAGCGCCAGCCGGCGGTACGAGACCTCGACGAGGCCGGCATGCCGCATCGTGGCGGCCAGCTGCCCCGGCGGCGGAAACCCCTTGAGCGAATCCGGCAGATAGCGATAGGCCGTCCGGCGCCCGGTCAGGCCGCCGAGGAACGGCGCGGTCCGCCGGAACAGGCCGAGGTAGACCTTCGCCCAGGCCCGTGGGCGGGGCATCGACAGCTCGAGGCAGACGACCCAGCCGCCCGGCCGTACCAGGCGCCGCATCTCGCGGAACCCGGCCTCGAAGTCCGGCAGGTTGCGGAGCCCGAAGGCGATCGTGGCGGCGTCGAACTGGGCGTCCGGGACGGGCACTGCCAGCGCATTGGCCACGATGAAGTCGAGCTGGACGAGGTCGGGGTTCGCGGCTCGAGCCGCCTCGATCATGCCCGGTGAGAGGTCGACGCCGAGAACCCGGCCGAAGGGCCCGACGCGCAGCGCGAGCTCCTCCGACAGCTTGCCCGTGCCGCAGGCGAGGTCCACGACGGCGCCACCCGGCTGCAGCCGGGTGGCCGCCACCGCCGCGTGGCGCCAGCCCCGGTCCGAACCGAGCGTCATCACGGTATTCATCCGGTCGTAGACCGGGGCGATCTCGTCGAACATCGCGGCGACCTGGTCGGCGGGCACAGGATTGCCGGGTCGGGGCTCCTCGGGAGCCCGAGTCGGCCTGATTCGTCGGCGCAGCCAGCGCATTCGCGGCGGGAATCGCATCATGGTCATCTTCGCCTACCCGGGGAACAAGGATCGGAGCCCATGACACAGCCAGCCAATCGCTCAGCCGAGGCCTGCCCCGTCTGCGGCGCCCACGAATTGAGCCTGATCGAGTTTCCCGACATCTCCGGGACCGGCTACCAGGTCATGAACGAATCGATCGGCATGGGCGAGCCCGAGCCATCGAGCCAGCCGGGCATCGGCTGCCTGGCGTGCGGCGCCGAGTGGAACGACCTGGCCGCGTTCCGTCGGGGCGCCGACGCGCGAAATCCCGAGTAGCGCTCCGGGCCGCCATCGCGCAGGTACGCCGCTCAGAGTGCGACTACAGCGTGCCGGCCAGGACCGGATCGGGCGTCGCGAGGGTGCCGCCGGCATCGCTGAGGCTGACGCCGAAGGTGGAACCCGTGGGGACGTGGGCCAGCAGCGCGACATCGCCGACCCAGTAGGCGATCCCCGTCGGGCTGTAGAACATCGGCCCGAGCCGCTTGCGCTGGCCATTGATCGCTACCCAGCAGCTGTAGGTCTGGCCGAGCGTCGGTTGGGCGAGCCCGTCCGCCACGGCGACCATCTCACCGCTGCTGGGGGAGAACTCGAGCACGCCGCGGGCGGCCGCATCCGTTGCCGACGTCAGGACGACACGCGTCGAATCCGGCTGGGCGGCGATCCGGATGCTCCACTGGGCGACCTGGGCGAGAGCGGCCGAATCGGCCGTCCGGGGCAGGTCGTCGGCGTCCCGACGGCTGACGACGATCCCGGCCGTCAGGGTCACCGCGATCAGCACGATCGCGGCCGTGGCCACGATCCAGGTGAGCGCGGGCGAACCCGGCCGCAGCGCCCCTCCGATCCGCTGGCCGAACGAGCGCCGGATGAGCGTCGGGGTCGCAGCGACCTGGGGATCGGCTGGGGCCCCGGAGCCGGCCGGCTCGGACGGGGCCATCGGCGTCACCGCCACGGCGGCGGTAGCCAGCGCCGGAGCCGCGTCGGCCGCCGCTGCCCCGGTCCCGCGAGGGCGTCCGACGGCACGGACGAACGCGAGCGTCCGATCCTTGAGCTCGGGCGGCGCCTGCATCCCGATCGTGTCGCGCAGGACCGCGGCGGACTGGCTCAGCCGGACGAATTCGGTGGTGCACTCGCTGCAGCCGGCCAGGTGCCCGGCCACGAGGCCGGCGTCCGGCGTATCGCCGGCGATCATCCGATCGAGGCCAGCCGGTTCGATGGCCGCAAGCTCGAGCGCTTCGCGAACCTCCGCGTGGCTGATCATCGGTTCGTCTCGTCGGTTCGGTCGGTGGCGGGCACGGCGACGAGTCGCAGCGACGGCGGTTCCGGCCCGAAGGTTGGGCCAAGTGCCTCGCGCAGGTGCAGCAGGGCACGCCGGGTGCGGGTCTTGACCGTGCCCAGCGGCCAGCCGAGCCGCTCAGCGATCTCCGATTGCGTCAGCTGGTCGCGGTAGGCCATCAGGATCACGGTGCGCTCGGTTTCCGGCATCTCGTCGAGGGCCGAACGGATCGCCTCGCGGGTCTCCAGCGACTCGAGCTCGCCTTCCGGGCCGCGCCCGAGATCGGCGCCCCCGACGACCGTTCCGGCCACGCTGACCCGTTCGAGGGTCGCGCCATCGGCCTCATCTTCGTGGCTGATCGATGAGATCGGCACCAGGCGCGGGCGCCGGCCCATCGCGCGGAGCCGGTCCACGGTCCGATTCCGGGCAATCGTGTGCAGCCACGCGGCAAGGGAGCCGGCGGCCGGATCGAAGAGCTCTGCTCGATTCCACAACGCGAGAAACGTCTCCTGCACCACCTCTTCGGCCACCTGGCGGTCATCCGTCAGGCGGCATGCGGCGGCGTACACGGCATCGCCGTGGCGGTCATACAACTCGGCGAGGGCCGACTCGGAGCCCTGGGCCACCTCGCGAACGAGGGCAACCTCAACCGCCGCCTGGTTTCCGGCACCCGTCATCCGATACGCCGCCCGCGCCCGATCGGTTCTCGGGCCTGCGCCCGACCCTGGCTGGTCATCGTCGATCCCGGCACCCTAGGTCGTCGACACGCCGATGAGGCGCCCGACGAAGAATGTCACGGTCGCGGCCGCACCGCCGATGGCGACCTGCCGGGCGCCCGAGAACAGCAGGCTTCGGCCGGTGAGAAGGCTCACGGCGGCGCCCACGGCGAACAGCGCAACGAGGCTCAGGGCGAGGCTGATGAAGAAGATCGTGGTGCTGCCACCGAACAGGTACGGGACGACGGGCACCGCGGCCCCGGCCGCAAACGCGACGAACGACCCGAGCGCCGCCTTGATGGGTGAGCCGAGCTCGTTGGGATCGAGGCCGAGCTCCTCTCGAACGAGCGTATCGAGGGCGGTCTTCGGGTCCGCGAAGATCCGATGGGCGATCCGGGCGGACTCCTCCTCGGTGAAGCCCTTGGAACGGTAGATCCCGCTCAGCTCGGCCTCCTCCTCGGCGGGCATCGCCTCGAGCTCGGCGCGTTCGAGGCTGATCTGGCGCTCGTACAGCTCGCGCTGCGACTGCATCGAGATGTACTCGCCGGCGGCCATGCTGAACGACCCGGCAAGGAGGCCGGCGATCCCTGCCAGCAGGATGAACTTCGCGTCACCCGAGGCCCCGGCCACGCCCATCACCAGGGACAGGTTGCTGGTCAGGCCGTCACTCACCCCGAAGATGACGGCCCGCAGGGTTCCGGACTGGCCGGTCCGATGCCACGACTCGCGGCGGGCGATCTCGGCCGGGGTCGTCCGACCTCGGGGCACGATGGCCGTGCCGGCCTCGGCGGTTCCGGGGGCAGTGGCAGTTCCGGCGGCCGTGGCGGTGCCGGCGGCCGAGCCGTTCCCCGATGCGGCGTCCTCGCTGGCGGCGAGTCGCTTCCAGATCTCGGCGTGCTCGCGCTCGTCGGCGGCGATCGCGGCCACTTCCGGCGAGACCTGCCCCGAGTAGATGTCCTCCTCGTCGCCCTCGAGAGCCTGGACCATGTCGGCCACGGCCCGCGTCCCGAAGGCCCGCGCGAGGGCGACGATGAAGCGGATCCGCATCCGCGGCCGCCCGGCCGGCGGGACGATCGCGCCCTGGGATTCGAGCTGGCGGGCCCAGATGTCGGCGTGCCGGCGCTCGTTGCCCGCGATCATCCGGAACGCCTCGGCGCGGCGCGGATCCTTCTCGATCGTCGACAGGGAGTCATACAGCACGATCGCGTCGCGCTCGAGCTTCAGGTTCGCCAGGCTCTGCTGGACGTCGGCAATGGGCATCGCAGGCCTGATGCTACAGGCACCGCTGCCGATTCGACCGCCAGCCGTCCATCGTGCCTGCGGAGACCCCGCGCACGAAACCCGATGGCAGTGGCCGCGTCTCGTAGACTGCGCGAATGCCGAGCGAATCGACCCCCGCGACGGGCCTGCCGCCCCTCGTCTACCTGAACGCCGCAGACGTCGTCGCGTCCATGCCGCCGATCGAGGAACGCCTCGTCCTGGCCGAGCGCACGATGCGGGCGCTGGTCGGCGAGGCGCAGCTGCCGCCGAAGATCGGCGTCAGCCCGAGGCCGGCCGATTCGTTCGCCCACGCGATGCCCGCGCATCTGCGCGATCGCCAGCCGGCAGGCGACCTCCTGGGCATGAAATGGGTGCTCGGCTACCCGACCAACAACGCGCTGGGCATCGCCTCGATCCACGGCGTCGTCCTGCTCAACGATCCGGCCACCGGCGTCCCGATCGGGGTCCTCGACGGTGGCCCGATCACGGCCCAGCGCACGGCTGCGATCAGCGGGGTCGCGATCAGCCGCTGGGGCCCGGCGATCACCGGCCGTGCCCCCCGGGCGACGATCGTCGGCACGGGCATCCAGGGCCGCAGCCACCTGCCGGTCATCGCGCACGTCCTGCCAGGCGTCGACCTCGTGCTCTTCGATCGGGACCGGGAACGCGCGGAGGATCTGGCCGAGGCGGCTCGCCGGGAATCCGGCGTCCGCTCGGTCACGCTCGCCTCGTCGGCGCGCGAGGCCGTGACCAACGCCGACGTCGTCGTCACCGCGGCTTCCTTCGGCCCCGTCAACCAGGTGCTGACAAACGACTGGCTGGCGCCGACGGTGACCGTCGTCCCGGTCGATTACGCGACGTATGTGTCCGCGGGCGTCGCCCGCTCGGCCGCCCTGTTCCTCGTCGACGAACGAGATCAGTTCCTGGCGAACCGGGCGGCCGGCCTGTTCGAGGACTACCCGGACCCGGCCGCCATGATCGGCGAGGCCCTGATCGCCGGCACGCCCCGACCGGCGGGCCGCGTCGTCATCTCCCACCTTGGGGTCGGCCTCGCCGACGTCGTCTTCGCCGACGCGATCCTGCGAGCGGCCATCGCAGCCGGCCGCGGCACCGTCCTGCCTCGCTGACCTCGCACCCTAATGCACCGGTTGCGGCGGCTGCTCATCGGGCTTGCCGTGATCGTTGCGATCGTCGTGGTTGCGGCCGGCGGGCTGGTCGCCTCGATCACGTCGCGATCGCTCCCGCAGGTCAGCGGCTCGCTCCAGCTCCCGGGCCTCGGCGCACCGGTCTCAGTCCAGCGCGATGCCTCGGGCGTGGCGCAGATCACCGCCGACACGCCGCACGACCTGTTCATGGCGCAGGGCTACGTCCACGCCCAGGAACGGCTCTGGCAGATGGAGGTCTGGCGGCACATCTCGTCTGGTCGCCTGGCCGAGCTGTTCGGCCCGACGCAGCTCAAGACCGATGAATTCATCCGGCTGCTCGGCTGGCGGCAGGCTGCCCAGGTCGATCTCGACGCGGCGTCGCCGCGGGTCCACGAGGCGCTGAACGCGTATGCCGACGGAGTGAACGCGTACCTCGATGCGCATCGGGGCAACCTCGGGCTGCCGTTCGTCGTGGTGGGGCTCAAGTCGGGCGCCGGCGCCGGCTACACGCCGGAACCCTGGACCGCGCTCGATTCGATGGCCTGGGCCAAGGTCCAGTCGTGGAACCTCGCCGGCAACTTCGACTCGGAGGTCTTCCGGATCCTGGCCGACGCGAAGCTGGCCGACCCGGCCCGCACCGATCAGCTCCTGCCGCCCTACCCCGCCGGCGCGCCGATCATCACGGCCGACGCGGCCACGGCCGATGGCGCGTCGATGGCCGGCGCGGCCACGGCTGGCGTGCCTGCTGCCACGGCCGATGCCGCTGCCGCGGCCGACGCCGCTGCGGCTGCCACGGCCAATTCGACCGTCATGACCCCGTCCGAAGCGGCCGCCTGGCAGCACCTCGCCGAGCTCAGTCTCGCCCCGAGCGAGCTCGCCGGCCTGGACGGCGGCCAGGGCCTGGCCGGTGACCACGGCATCGGCTCCAACAACTGGGTCGTGGCGCCGGGCCTCAGTGCGACCGGTCACGCACTGCTGGCCAACGATCCCCACCTCGGGATCGGGATGCCGTCGCTCTGGTTCATGAACGGGCTCCACTGCCGGACGGTCTCGGCGGCCTGCCCGTTCGATGTCGTCGGCGTGTCGTTCCCGGGCGTGCCGGCGGTCGTCCTCGGCCACAACGCCCGGATCGCCTGGGGCGCGACGAACGCCAATCCGGACACGCAGGACCTGTTCATCGAGAAGGTCGATCCGGCCAACCCGGCCGACTACCTCTTCAAGGGCCAGTCGATCCCGTTCGCGACTCGGACCGAGACGATCAAGGTCGCGGGCGCCGCGGATGTCCAGCTCACGATCCGCTCGACCGGCCACGGCCCGATCGTCAACGACGTCGACGACCAGCTCCGCCAGTCCAGCACGCTCTATGCCCTGCGCTGGGCCTCCACGACCGGCCCGGAGACCACGGTGGACGCGATCTTCGCGTTGAATACGGCGGGCAATTTCGATGAGTTCCGGGCGGCGCTCTCGAAGTACGGCTCGCCGGCCCAGAACTTCGTCTACGCCGACGTCGACGGCCACATCGGCTACCAGCTGCCCGGCAACATCCCGATCCGGGCCGACGCCACGGACCTCGGCGATCGACCCGTTCCGGGCTGGGACGGGCTCCACGAATGGACGGGTCAGATCGCCTTCGACGACCTGCCGAAGCTCTACGATCCGCCGTCCGGGCTGATCGTCAGCGCCAACAACGAGATCGTGGACGCCTCCTACCCGTACCTGATCTCCCGCGAATTGGATCCGGGCTATCGTGCCGGGCGAATCCTGGCCCTGCTGAAGGCCGCCGGCCGGAATGGCGTGACCCTCGACGAGATGAGCGCCATCGAGAACGATACGCTCGTCCCGAGAGCCGCCCTGATCGTCCCGAAGCTGAAGGCTGCGAATGCCTCGACCCCCGACGGCCAGCTCGTTGCCGGGCGGATCCGGACCTGGAATCAATCGTGCGACGTGGACAGCCTCGGCTGCGCGGCGTACATGACCTTCGAGTACAGGCTGCTGCGCGACGTCTTCGACGACGACCTGGGGCTCGATCTCGCCCGGGACTACGTCGGCACGACGATGTCCTGGCAGGCCCTGATCGACCTCCTGGCGCGGCCGGCGGATCCCTTCTGGGACGATCGGCAGACACCGGTTCGCGAGGGGGCCGACGCGATCATCGGGCGCGCCATGGACGAGGCCGGCCGCGATCTGCGGAATGCGCTCGGCGTGGATTCGCGCTGGACGTGGGGCCGCTTGCACACCGCGACGTTCCGCGAGCCGACCCTCGGCTCAAGTGGCATCGGACCCCTTGAGTGGTACTTCAACTCCGGGCCCTACCCGGCGGCAGGGGCTGCCGGCGCGGTGCTGAACACGTACTGGCAGGCCGGCCGGGCGTACCCGGATCCCTACGACCCGACCTATGCGCCAACCAACCTGGTCGGCACGTTCGAGGTGACGAATTTGCCGAGCTACCGCCAGGTGATCGACCTCGGCAACCTCGATTTCGGCGAGGTTCATCCAGACGACCGGGAACAGCGGCAATCCGTTCGATCGCCACTACGGCGACCTCATCGACGACTGGCTGCACGGCCGGCTGATCCCGATGCCGTTCTCGACGGCCGCCGTGGACCGAGCCACGGTCTCGACCCTCACCCTGACGCCATGACCGTGGCCGATCTGATCGTCGTCGGCGCTGGGTCGATGGGTGGCTGGACCGCGTTCTGGGGCAATCGCGCCGGGCTCGACACCCTGCTGCTCGACGCGTTCGGGCCGGGCGATGCCCGAGCAACCTCGGGCGACGAGAGCCGGATCGTCCGCAGCGCGCATGGCGCCGACGACCTCTACGCTCGCTGGTCCCGGGAGGCTCGCGAGCTCTGGCTCAGGTTCAGCGACGAATGGGCGGAACCCCTGTTCATCCCGGCCGGGACCCTCTGGCTGGCCCGACGGGAGGGCGCGATCGAGGCGGCCTCCGAGGCGACGCTGCGCGGGCTCGGCATCCCCGTCGAGCACGTCGGACCGGACGAGCTCGCGCGGCGCTGGCCGCAGATCGATCCGGTGGGCCTCGCCTTCGGCCTGTACGAGCCGGAGGCCGGCCTCGTCCGAGCCCGCCGCTCGACGATCGTCGTGGCGGAGCAGCTGGCGCGAGAGGGTGGCCGGGTCGAGGTCGCCGCGGTCCGCCCGGGGCGATCGGCCGGCGATCGGCTCCTCGACGTCGTCGGTGCGGACGGCGCGCGGCGAGCTGCGGACCAGTTCGTGTTCGCCTGCGGGCCGTGGCTGCCACGCCTCTTTCCCGAGGTGATCGGGCCGCTGATCCGGGTCACCAAGCAGGACGTCGTCTTCCTCGGACCGCCGGCCGGCGACTCGAGCTACGGCGCCGACCGACTGCCCGCCTGGGTCGAGCTCGATTCGGCGATCTACGCCCTGCCGGCCCTCGACGGGCGCGGGGTGAAGCTCGGGCCGGACCGGGCCGGCGCGCCGTTCGATCCATCCGCGGGCGAACGCATCGTCGACGCGGATTCGGTGCGCCTCGTCCGCGACTACGTCCGGCGTCGCGTGCCGGGACTGGCGCGCGCGGCCGTCGTCGAGACCCGCGTCTGCCAGTACGAATCCACGATCGACGGCCACTTCGTGATCGATCGGCACCCCGACTGGTCCAACGTGTGGCTGGTCGGCGGCGGCAGCGGTCACGGCTTCAAGCACGGCCCGCTGCTCGGCCAGTACGTCGTGGCGCGTCTGGGGGGAGCCGCGCCGGGGCCCGGCGAGGAGCGCTTCGGCCTCGCCCGCGCCGGGGCGGCGCCGGCCGGCGTTCGAACCGGCGGCGGCGCGATCCCGGACGACTCGCCGCCCTACTGAGGGCGCCCCGGGGCCGGCCGGTCAGCCGGCCGGTTCGAATTCGAGCCGGACGATCCAGCGCGACCGGCCGCCCGACGTCGCGTCGGTCTCGCGGACCGTTCGAAAGCCCGCTCGCCGGAACATGCCGACCGTGCCGACATAGGCGAGCTCCGCCTTGAGCCTCGGCCCGTCGCCACCGACCGGGTAGGCCTCGAGGCCCGCCGCGCCGCGCTCGCGGGCATAGGCCACGGCGCCGTCCAGCAGATCGGCCGTCACCCCTGAGCCGCGCGCGTCGCGATGGACGAAGAAGCAGACGATCGACCAGACGGGCAGGTCGTCCACGGGCGGCAGCGTCCGGGATCGATTGAGCCGCTCGAGCGAACTCCTCGCCCCGAGCCCGATCCAGCCGACAGCCCGACCGCCCCGAACCGCGAGGAGGCCCGGCGCGGGATCGTCGCCGGCCATCGCCTGGAGCCGCTCCCGGTGGGCCGTGCCGGTGGTGGCGCTGTAGTCGCCCGCCGACAGCCGCCAGAACATGCACCAGCAGCCACCGTCCGCGCCACGCCGGCCGAACAGCTCGGCGACGTCGGCCCATCGATCGGCCGTGAGCGGGACAATCTCGGTGCCCGCCATCAGTT
This sequence comes from uncultured Chloroflexia bacterium, assembly GCA_963716375.1. GTDB lineage: Bacteria > Chloroflexota > Limnocylindria > Limnocylindrales > CSP1-4 > VGPE01. The sequence continues at coordinate 2,464,805 of OY970306.1, forward strand.
GCGCAGCGCCCGATTGAGCTGGGCCGAGAACGGCACGCGCGTCAGGAGGCGGCTGCCGGCCCGGATCTCGAAGGCGTAGAGGCCAGGCTCCGGCACGAGCGTGCCCATCAGGTCCACGGTGAGGTCGAGGCCACGGAGTGGCTGTTCGGGCGACGCCGCCGCCACATCGGCCCGCAGGGCGAGTTCCGCGAGCACCGTCCGGCCTCGAACGAACCGCATGCCGAGGTCGACGACGGCCTCCGATTCGTTCGGCTCGAGGGCGATCCGGATGACGAGGACGCCGGTCAGCGTCGTCGGAAACGAGGCGGCCAGCACGGACTGGAAGATGCCGATCACGCTCGGCTTGTCGTTGACGACCTCGCTTCGATCGGCCAGGACGGCCATCAGGACTCGCAGCGCCAGCCTCCCCTCGTCACGTGCGTGGCTACTCCCAGAACTCGATGATGACGCGGCCATCTTCGATCGACACGGGATAGACGATCAGCGGCTCGTCCGCGGGCGGATCGAGCGGATCGCCGGTCTCGAGATCGAAGCGCGAGAGGTGCAGGGCGCAGGTCAGGGTGTCGCCGGTCAGGAACCCCTTGTCGAGCTCGAAGTACTCGTGGCTGCAGACGCCCTGGACGGCCTTCAGCTCGCCCCGGACGTTGATCACGAGGACCTGCTCGACGCCGTCCACCCAGCCCATCTTCATGGTCCCTTCGGGGACCTCGTCGATCCCCATCAGGTCCACGCGGCGGGTCACGCCGCGCTGGTTCCCGACGGCTCCAGACGCGCAGCGTCCCATTTCGCCTCGAGCAGCTCGCGCAGGCGGTCCCGGGCCGACTCCAGCGGCATGCGCGCCACGACCGGCTCGAGGAAACCGAGGACGATGAACTTGCGCGCGTCGTCCGGCGCGATCCCGCGGCTCTCGAGGTAGAAGAGCTGCGACTCGTCGATCGGGCCGACCGACGACGAATGCATCGCCCGGCGGCAGTCGGGCTGGTCGATCTCGAGGCTCGGGATGGCCACGGCCCGGGCCCCGCGCGAGAGGTTCATCCCGAACTCGCCGAGGAAGCTGTCCGTCCCGATGGCCGACTTCTCGATCGTGATCAGGCCCTTCATGAAGCTGCGGGCGGAATCCTGGAGGACGCCCTTCGAGAGGAGGTTGCCGGTCGTGTCGCGGCCGATGTGGCGGGTGAACGAGGTGAGGTCGAAGAGCTGGTCGTCCGAGCCGAAGACGATCTCGACCTGCTCGACGGAGCTGCCGTCACCTTCGAGCCGGTTGTCGACCCGATTGCGGACGAGCCGCCCACCCAGCTGGGCGAGCGCCCAATGGAGGCTGGCCTGGCGGCCGATTGCGGCATGCCGGTGGATGAACACGACCTGGTCGATCGTGCAGTTCTGGAGGCTGGCCAGCGACAGGTGGGCGCCCTGCGCCAGACGGACTTCGCTGGTGCCGGTGAAGAGCGCCTGCGGCACTTCCTCGCCCTCCGCGCAGGCCACGGCCGGCCGGTACGGCTCGAGTTCCTCGACGACGCGCGCCTCGGCGTCCTCGCCGACCTCGATCAGCGTCCGTGTCAGGACGGCGCTCCCCGGACGGCCGAGCAGCCAGCGCAGGACGATCGGCTCCTCCAGGCGCAGGCCGGCCGGAACCGCGAGGTGGATGCCCTGGCTCCACAGCGCACGGGTGAGCTGGGCCAGCTTGTCACCCGCGGGCAGCGTCGTTCCGCCGTCGATCGCGGCACGGAAGCCGGCCGGGTCGCGCGCCCGCGAAGCTCGCGAAGGTCTCGAGGACGACCCCGGCCGCGGCGGCGGCCGCGGACAGGACCAGTTGGGCAACTCCGTCATCGCCGAGCTCGATCAGGCCGGCCGCGCCCTCGGGCAATGCGGAGGTCGTTCCGTCCGGCGCTCCCTCGCGGTTCGTTGCGGGGATCGCGGGCTGGACATCGGCGAGACGCGCGTTGCGCAGGTCGAGGTAGGTCGTGTAGAGCGGGTTGCTCTCGACCGGCAGCGGCGCGAACGCGGCGAGTGCGGCCAGCCGATCGGCGAGGAGCCACTCGGGCTCGCCGAGGTCCGCGGATTGACGGCGCGTCGTCACCTCGTCGGCGAAGGTGAGACTGAGCTCGGTCGGCGACTGACGCGGCCGCCGGGCCGCTCCAGTGGTTCCGGGGCGGACCGGCCGGTCGACCTGGGTCACCCGAGCGAACCCTCCATCTCGAGCTTCACGAGGCGGTTGAACTCGATGGCGTACTCCATCGGCAGTTCCTTCGTGAACACTTCGAGGAAGCCCTGGACGATCAGGTTCTGGGCCTCGTTCTCGGTCAGGCCGCGACTCATCAGGTAGAAGACCTGGTCGGCGCTGATCTTGCCGACGGTGGCCTCGTGGGTCATCGTCGTGTCGTCTTCCTGGATGTCGATGTACGGATACGTGTCGCTGCGGCTCTGGTCGTCGAGCATCAGCGCATCGCAGCGGACGCTGGCGACGACGCCCGTGGAGCCCGGCGCGACCTTCAGGGAGCCGCGGTACGTGGCCCGGCCGCCGTCCTTGCTGACGGACTTGGAGACGATCCGCGAGCGCGTGTTCGGCGCGAGGTGGATCGCCTTGGCGCCCGTGTCCTGGTGCTGGCCCCGACCGGCCACGGCGACCGAGATGATGTCGGCCGTGGCGCCCTCGCCGCGCAGGTAGATCGACGGGTACTTCATCGTCAGCCCGGAGCCCGTGTTCGCGTCGATCCACTCGACCGTCGAGTTGGTGTGCGCGTGGGCCCGCTTCGTGACGAGGTTGTAGACGTCGTTGCTCCAGTTCTGGATCGTCGTGTAGCGGACCTTGGAGCCCGGCAGCGCGATGACCTCGACGACCGCCGAATGCAGCGAGTCGGTCGCGTAGATCGGGGCCGTGCAGCCCTCGATGTAGTGGACCTTGGCGCCCTCGTCCACGACGATCAGCGTCCGCTCGAACTGGCCCGTGTTCTCGCCGTTGATGCGGAAGTAGGCCTGCAGCGGCAGCGGCACCTCGACGCCCTTGGGCACGTAGACGAACGAGCCGCCCGACCAGACCGCGCTGTTGAGCGCCGCGAACTTGTTGTCCTCGGGCGGGACGACCGTGCCGAAGTACTTGCGGAAGATCTCCGGGTGCTCGATCAGGGCCTGGTCCGTGCCCATGAAGACGACGCCGATCTTGGTCAGCTCTTCACGGACGGAGTGGTAGACCACCTCGGAGTCGTACTGGGCGCCGACGCCCGAGAGGAACTTGCGCTCCGCCTCGGGGATCCCGAGCCGCTCGAACGTGGCCTTGATCTTCTCCGGCACGTCGTCCCACGACTTCTCTTCGCGCTCGGACGGCTTGCGGTAGTAGACGATCTTGCCGAAGTCGATCCGGCTGAGGTCGCCGCCCCAGGTCGGCATCGGCCGGGCCAGGAAATGATCGTAGGCGCGGAGCCGGAACTGGAGCATCCAGTCGGGCTCGCTCTTGAACGCGCTGATCTCCTCGACGGTCTGCCGGGTCAGGCCGCGCCTGGTCTCGGCGAGATACACGATGTCGTCGTGGAACGCGAACTCTTCGCGCTTGTCGCTGACCAGCTCGCGTGTCGCGGTCATCAGGGCTCCTGGGGTCGTGGCGGTGAGGGGCGCGGTAATTCCGAGTCATATTATCGGAATTCCTGCCCAAACCGTCAACGGGCCCTCGGGCGAGGAGCCGTGGCGCTCCCCGTAACCGACGATGAGCAGCTCCGTGCACGCCGGGTGTTCATTGTCCGGGCAAGGGCTGGCCGCGGCGGCCTGGCGGTTCATCTGGCTGCCCCCGAGCCCGCCGTTGATGAGTCGGATGCTCACCCAGCGAGCATTCGGTCGCGCAAGGGGCGCGATCTCATGCACCAGCCCGCGCCCGACCCACGGCAACCCGGCGGAATGAACATGTGGCGTGCGCGCCGGACACCTTCCGGTACGAGCAGTCCGCAGGGGCCGAGGCAGCCGGCTGGCGCCGCGAGAACCGCGCGCAGCGCGGCTGCGGCCGCAGCCAGTGACCGTCGATCGTTCTTGCGAGCCGAAGGCCCGGATCGGCTGATGGCCACGGCCAGCCCGCGGCGCAGCCGCAGCGATCGCCAGCAGGTCAGACCTTGCCCTCGCGCAGGGTCGCGACGCTCTTCTCGATCCGGCGCTGACGGGTCTCGGGCGTCTTCGCATCCTCGATGCTGAGCACGTGCCGGAGCCGGTTGCTGTAGGAGAGGCCGTCGAAGAACCGCCTCGCATCCGGCTCCCGATCGAGGGCCGCCGCGAAGTCGGCGGGCACCGTCACCTCGCGCGGCTCGGTGTCGATCTCGAGATCGACGTCCACCTCGTCGCCCGCGGCCGTGCCGGAGAGCCGCCGGTTCTCGTTGCTGACACCGAGCCAGTACTCGCCGCCCATGAAGGCGATGCTGCTGCGCCAGGTGTAGCCGTTGATCGTGACGCGGACGGCCGGCTTGCGGCTCGTGCCGAGGGCCGCCACGACCTCGTCCGGGATTCGCATCCCCGCGGCCGTCTTGCCGGTGCCTTCGATGAGTGCTCGAATTCGCATTGCCACCAGTATTGCCCAGGACGGTCAGGCCGGTTGCACGCCCGACACCGGCCCCGGTGCCTCGACCGGACGCGGTCCGGTTCGCGGCAGCAGGAGCGAGAAGACGACCCCGAGGAGGACGAAGCCGGTCGCTACGAATCCTGCGGCCCGGGTCGCATCCACGAACGACTGTGATGCGGCGGCGACATAGGGCGCCAGAAGTTCCTTCGCCTGCGGCGCACCGAGGATCGCCACCACGGCCGGCGGCAGATCCACGTACTCGGCGACCGAGGCCGGGTCGTCGCGCAGCGGTCCGATCGCCTGCCCGGCCGACGCATCGAGCGCCGTCAGGACGAAGTCGCCGATCTGGGACGCAACGGCCGGCGGCACCCCGGTCGGCGGCGGGATCGTCTTGAATGCCGTCGCCGAGGTCGTGATCAGCACCGTGAACAGGACAGTCCCGAGGATCGCGATCCCAAGGGCGGAACCGACCTGGCGGAGGGTGGAATTCGCCCCGGAGGCAAGCCCCGATCGCTCGACGGGGACGTCAGACAGCACGATGCTCGTCAGCTGCGCCGTGGCAAAGCCCACCCCGATGCCGTAGATGAACAACGGGATCGCCAGCTCGACGCCGGTCACGGTCGTCGAGATCAGTATCGAGGTGGCGAAGATCCCGATCGCCTCGAGCACCATCCCGGTCGTCACGACCCAGCGCGGCCCATAGCGCCGGGCGAACCTGGCGGCGAGCGGGGCGGAGACGAAGGCCCCGATCGCCAGAGCCAGGAAGATCAGGCCGGTCTGGAAGGCCGAGTAGCCGCGGACCGCCTGCAGGAACAGCGGCAGCGCGAACAGGAGCCCGAACTCGCCGAGCGAGACGATCGTGCCGGCGAGATTGCCGAACCGGAAGCCGCGATATCGCCACAGGCTGAAGTCGAAGAGGTAGAACTTGCCGGCCCGCCGCCGCCATGTCTCGACCACGGCGAACAGGACCAGGGCCAGCAGCCCGAGGCCGATGGCAAACGGGATCACGGAGACAGCCTCGACCGGCCAGGTCCAGCCGAGAATCGTGAACGGATGATCGGGATTCGGGGTCCACCAGCCGTATTGGCGGCCCTCGATCAACCCGAAGATGAACAGCCCGAGGCCGCTCGTGATCAGCAGGAAGCCGGGCAGGTCGAAGCCCACGCGAGCGTTCGATTCCTTCAATTCGCCGATGTAGCGGAGCGTGCCGGCGATGGCGATGAGACCGATCGGGACGTTGATGAAGAATGCCCAGCGCCACGAGAGATAGGTGGTCAGGAATCCGCCGAGCAGGGGCCCGACCGCGGCCATGCCACCGATCACCGAGCCCCAGATTCCGAACGCGATGGCCCGATCCCGGCCCTGGAAGTTCGCGTTGAGGATGGCCTGGGTCGAGGGCAGGATCATCGCCCCGCCGACGCCCTGGAGGACGCGGGCCAGGATGAGAATGTTGCCGTTCGGGGCCAGGCCCGCCAGCATCGACGCGGCGATGAACACGAGGAGGCCGGTGAGATACATCCGGCGGCGGCCCGTCACGTCGCCCAGGCGGCCAAAGGTGATGAGGAGCGAGGCGAAGACCAGCGCGTAGATCGTGTTGATCCACTCGGCCTGGGTCGAATCGAGATTGAGGTCCCGGATAATCGAGGGGACGGCGACGTTCACGATCGTCGCGTCCACGATGATCATTGCGACGCCCACGCTCAGGAGGGCGAGACCGATCCAGCGGCCCCGGCCGGCTGCCGACATTGACGCCCCGTCGGGCGGACCGCCTCGCGCTGCCACTGACCGTTCCTCCCGGAGCCTGAGGCCCAACAACTTGACTAACGAAACTGTTTCGTTAGGATACTACTTCGAGCGGGCGTTGGTGCAACAGGTGACCCTGGGGAGACCGCCATGGCAAGCGCGGAGACCGGCCAACCGGCGGGCGAGGAACTCGACGATGCACTGGCCGTCGGGCAGCTGCTGATGGAGCTCATCCACGTGGTCTACACGAGCCGTGAGCCCGGGGCCGTCCCGGGAACCGGCGCGACCGCCGCGGACGGCCCATCGCCCGCGGGCACCGATCCGGCCGATACACAGCCGTCGGTCTCGCCGCACGCCATCCGGGCGGCGATGTTCCTCTGGCAGCGCGGCCCGAGCACGATCGGCGAACTGGCCGATGGCCTGGCCATCTCGATGGGTTGGGCCAGCCGGGTCGTGTCCGAGCTCGAGTCGTCCGGGATGGTCGTCCGGTCGGCGGATCCAACGGATCGGCGGATCGTCCGCGTCTCACTCTCGCCGCAGGCTCGGACGGTGGTGCAACATGCCCACCTGTGGCGCGCCCACGCCATCGACCGCGCTCTCGACGGGCTCGATGACGCAGGTCGAGCCACCGTCCGGATCTTCCTGGCACGAGCCGCCGAGGAGCTGCGCCGCGCCAGGCGAGACCGTCGCTCGGGTCCGGCCTGACGATCTCGCCCCAGGGCAGGCCTGGGCCGGACAATCGTCGCGGCGGCATCAGTTCGCGAGGTTCGGCGACGAATGTCGATTCAGTGCAGTCTCCGTTCGACGCCATGAGTGACGGGCCCCTTCGAGCCGATGGCCGGCGGGCGGACCCGGGATAGCGCAGGGAGATTCGGCGATGCGAGTCATGGTGATGGTCAAGGCCAGCCCGGAGACCGAGGCCGGCGTGCTGCCCGATCAGGCGATGCTCACGGAGATGGGCCAGTACAACGAGGAGCTCGTCAAGGCCGGCGTCATGCTCGCCGGGGAAGGGCTCCACGAGAGCGCCAAGGGGGTTCGGATCCGGTTCTCCGGCAGCCGCCGGACGGTCGTCGACGGGCCGTTCAGCGAGACGAAGGAGCTGGTCGCCGGGTTCTGGCTCTGGCAGGTCAAGTCGATGGCCGAGGCGATCGAGTGGGCCAGGCGCTGCCCGAATCCGACCGGCGTCGAATTGGAGCTGGAGATCCGCCAGGTCTTCGAGGCAGACGACTTCGGGGCGGAATACACCCCCGAGCTGCGGGCCCGGGAGGAGCGCCTGCGCGCCGAGGTGGCCGGCCGACAGTGACCACGGCTGACACCCACGAGGCGATCGAGGCAGTCTGGCGGATCGAATCCGCCAGACTGATCGCCGGTCTGGCCCGGCTGGTCCGCGACATCGGCCTGGCCGAGGAGCTGGCCCAGGATGCGCTGGTGGCGGCGCTCGAGCAGTGGCCCGAATCCGGGATCCCGCGGAATCCGGGCGCCTGGCTGATGGCGACGGCGAAGCATCGGGCGATCGACCAGCTGCGTCGCAGGACGGTGCTCGAGCGGAAGCACGAGGAGATCGGGCGCGAGATCCGGGTCGGCGACCAGGTCGCGTTGGCCGCCGTCTCGGCCGGCATCGACGACGACGTCGACGACGACCTGCTGCGCCTGGTCTTCACGGCCTGCCATCCGGTGCTCTCGCGAGAGGCTCGGGTCGCGCTCACTCTCCGGGTCCTGGGCGGCCTGACGACGACCGAGATCGCCCGTGCCTTCCTCGTGCCGGAGGCGACGGTGGCGCAGCGGATCGTGCGCGCCAAGCGGACGCTCACGGCCTCCCGGGTCCCGTTCGAGGTGCCGCGCGGCGCCGATGTCGCGATCCGGCTCGCGGCCGTGCTCGAGGTCGTCTACCTGATCTTCAACGAGGGCTATTCGGCAACGGCCGGCGACGACTGGCTGCGGCCGGCGCTCTGCGAGGAGGCCCTGCGCCTCGGCCGGATCCTGGCGGAGCTCGCCCCCAGGGAGCCCGAGGTGCACGGGCTCGTGGCCCTGATGGAGATCCAGGCCTCGCGTTCGCATGCGCGAACCGGGCCCTCGGGCGAGCCGATCCTCCTCCTCGACCAGAATCGCGGCCGCTGGGACCAGCTGCTCATCCGGCGCGGGCTGGCAGCGCTCCAACGGGCCGAGGACCTGGGCGGGACGCTGGGGCCGTATGCACTCCAGGCGGCGATCGCGGCCTGCCACGCTCGGGCCCGCACCGCGGCCGAGACCGACTGGCCGCGGATCGCGGCGCTCTACGACGCGCTCGCCGAGCTTGTCCCCTCCCCCATCGTCGAGCTCAATCGGGCCGTGGCGGTCGGGATGGCATTCGGACCCGAGGCCGGGCTGGAACTGGTGGATCGGCTCGTCGCGGCACCGCAGCTGGCCGGCTACCACCTCCTGCCGAGCGTCCGCGGCGACCTCCTGGCGAAGGTCGGCCGCAGCGACGAGGCGCAGGCCGAGTTCCTGCGGGCGGCCACGCTGACGCGCAACTCCCGCGAGCGGGCGCTCCTGCTCGAGCGGGCCGCCGGCATCGACCGTGGCGGGCGTGGTCAGCCGGGCCGGCGTCCGGATCGGGCACCGCGGGGACGCTAGGATTCGAAGCTCCGCGGACGCCGCTGCCCGTCGGCCTTCGGCGGCCGGCGTCGCGCGTACGAGGTGAGGCATGGCGGTCGAGCTCCTGTACCCGCGGCCGCCCCTGGCCAGCATCACCCAGTCGCAACGGGACCAGTTCTACCGGGACGGCTACCTCCTGTTCCCGGGTGTGCTCTCGCCAGCCGACATCGGGCCGATCGTGGCCGCGGTCGATCGCATCTACGAGCGCGACGTGCTCGGCGGTCCGAATCCGGATCCCACGCGACGCTTGGACGCCCTCGGCGTGCTCCACGAGGACCAGGCCTTCATCGACCTGATCGACCACCCGTCGATGTTCGGCGTGGTGCTGGACCTGCTCGGGCCGTACATCCAGTTCGGGCTGGCGACGGCGACCGTCCATCCACCGAACCCGGTCTTCAAGGGATTCCTCCACGTGGACGGCGGCCCGCACCTGCAGCGGATCCGGGTCAGCGAGACGAGCTGGCCGCTGCAGGTCAAGGTCCTCTGGTTCCTGACCGACGTCTCGGCGACGGACATGGGCAACATCGTGTTCGTACCGGGCAGCCACCTGCGGCCGTTCCCAGAGGAGGGCGGCCACGACGAATTCGGCGAACTGCCCGCGGCCACGACCCCGGGCACGACCCAGGTCCTGGCGAAGGCCGGCGATGCGCTGGTGTTCACCCACTCGCTCTGGCACGGCGGGGCTCGCAACTCCTCCACCGTGACGCGCAAGAACATCCAGTACGGCTACAACCAGATGTTCTTCCGGAACTTCGACTACGACCCGATCCCGCCCGAGGTGATCGCGGCATGTACCCCGCGCCAGCGCCGGCTCCTGGGCGATCTCGGCCCGGACGGCAAGCCGAGCCAGCACTTCTACCCGCCGCGAGACCATCTGAAGCTCATGTTCGGTACCGACTAGCGTCGAGCCGCCTCCCGAAGGACGGCCGGATCGGACCTACGGCGCGATGTTGTGGTTCAACCGGAAGACGTTGTCGGGATCCCAGGCCCGCTTGAGCGCCGTGAGCCGGGTGAGCTTCGCATCGCCATAGATGGCCCGGCTCTCCTCCGGCCCTGACTCGGCGATCTCGTTGACGTAGCGGCCCGTCACGGCGTCCGGCTCGACGATCGCCATCGCCCGGCGAATCCAGTCGCGATAGGCCTCGTCGAGGGCCGGGTCCTCCCAACCGGCGTCGGCGCTGATCTCGAATCGCGCGTCACGACCGGTGAACGCGGTGGCCTCGTCGGGCACCCGGGCGATGGCCCCGCCCTGCACCGTGACCGAGAACGAGCTCTCCGCGGGCGCCCGACTCGCGTGCTCGACCAGCGCGTCCAGGACGGCCGGGCGGAGATCGTTGGCGTACGCACCCTTGATGTACGACCGGTGGCCCGGGCCCATGGCCAGGTCGTTCGCGGTCTGGACCTCGAGGTACGGTGCGTCGCGGTCCCAGCCCGAGACCGGCTCTGGCCCCGCTCGAAGCGGAGCGATGTCGCGTTCGACCGCCGCGGCATCGCCACTGTGGTTGTAGCCAACGAGCACGATCGGCCCGCCCGCCACCGACTCGGGGTAGTCCGCCGCCGGTTCCGCGAGGCCGATCGCGAAGATCAGCGCAATCTCGTCCGCCGCAACGGCGGCGAAGTCCCGGATCATCGCCCAGACTTCGTGAACCTTGGCGGCGGGGTAGATGCGGAGCCCGCGGTGGAGCAGCGGACCGAACGGCCGGAGCTCGAATTCGAACGCCGTCACGACCCCGAAGTTGGCACCGGCTCCCCGGATCCCCCAGAAGAGGTCGGGCTCGACCGAATTCGCTCGCCCGCACCGCTCGACCGTCCGCGGTCACGAGCTCGATCGCCCGGAGGTTGTCGATCGTCAGCCCGAAGTGCCGCTGGAGCCGGCCCATCCCGCCGCCGAGTGTCAGGCCGCCGATGCCGGTATGGCCGACGGTCCCGATCGGGCAGACGAGGCCGTGGGCCTGGGCGGCAGCATCGAGCTCGCCCATCAACGCACCGCCGTTGGCACGGGCGATGCGCCGGTCGGGGTCGACCGTCACCCCGCGAAGGTGCGAGAGATCGATGACGAGCCCGCCGTCGCAGGTCGAGTGCCCGGCGGCGCTGTGGCCGCCGCAGCGGACGGCGATCTCCAGGTCGCGTTCGCGTCCGAACCGGATCGCCGTCGCGACGTCGTCGACGCCGGTCGGACGAACCAGGATCGCGGGTCGCCGGTCGAACATGGAGTTCCAGACCCGGCGCGCCTCGTCATAGCCCCGGTCGTCCGGGGTGATGACCTCGCCGCTGAACGTCGCGCGGAGGCGAGCCACCTGTCGGAGCGTGAGCGGAGTCGGCAATCCTGTCATGACCTTTGCGAGAATACGGCCCTCGGCAAGGCGCGCGAGAGCATGCCGTCTAGGGTGTCGCGACGTGGTCCCGCCAGGTGTGCTCCGGTTCATAGCCCAGCATCCGGCGTGCCTTCTCGATCGACAGGAGCGTTTCCCGCCCCTCGAGCGGCCGCTGGAGCGGCACGCTCGGGTAGACCGCCCGCATCAGCTCGGCCGATGGCTGGGGCATGACCGTGTCGGCAGCCGCGACGATGAACGTCTCGGCGCCATCGACCCCCGATTGGAGGGCGAGCCGGACCGAGAGCGCGACGTCGCGCACGTCGACGTAGCTCCAGAGGTTCCACTCTCGCAGGTGCACGTCCGCCCAGTAGGCCGGGAAGTCTGCGTACTCATCGGGCTCGCGGATCGCCGAGAACCGAAGGCCTAGGAACGGGATGCCCGTCCGGCGGGCGAATTGCGTGGCGATCACCTCCCCGACGAGCTTCGAAAGCGCGTACGAGGTCTCCGGCCGAGGGACGATGGCCTCGGTGACGGGCGCTCGATCGGGCGGCCGGGCCGGACTCCATGGCTCGCCGAGGACGAGCTCGCTCGAGGCCCAGATGACACGTTGCAGCCGATGGAGCTCGGCCGCCGCAAAGACGTTGTACGTGGAGACCGCGTTGATCCGGAAGGTCTCGGCCGACGGCAGCAGGCGCGGACCCGAGATCGCGGCGAGATGGACCACTGCCCTCGTGCCGCTCAGCACGTCGCAGGCCTGCCCGAAGTCGGTCAGATCCGCGGTCACCGATCGGCCCTGCGATCCGCCGTCAGAGGCGAGGTCGACGTTGAGGACGTCGTGGCCATGGGCCCGCAGGTCGGCCACCACCGCCCGACCCGCCTTGCCACTCCCGCCGGTCACCGCGATTCGCATCTCTGCCTTCAGCCTACGCGATCGGTGGAAGGCCGATCCAGCAGTTCTATCGGGCGCACGACCATCTCAAGTTGATCCTCGGGACCGGCTGAGGCGGACCGCAACCCCGGCCCCCGCCCGAAGGGTCCCCGCAAGAGATTGAGTCGCCGAGCGCCGCGGGATGCCCATACCTTGTGGGTGCGCCAGAACCGTCTGGCGGCCCAACCGTCAATTCTTTCCACGATGACGGTCACGCCCTGAACCCCTGGTGAATCGCGCTCCTCCGGGCGACCCACGCGACGTTGCGCTCCCGTACCCTTCGGTTGTGACAGATCCTCTCGCTCTGCCCGACACGCCGGTCCGAACGCTGTTCGAGCGGATTGCCGGCCCGGCCGCAGCCGCGTCGCCCGATCTGGCGGCGATCGGCGCCGCCCTCGTCGACCTGGCGAGTGACGTTGCGTACCTGGCGCCCTGGGTCGCCCGGCTCGGCGACCAGAGCGGCGCGCTGGCGATTCACGCGCCGGAGCGCGGGCCTCGACTGATCCTCGTCCATCGGCGTGAGGGACAGATGGGTGCGATCCACGACCACGGCACCTGGGTCGCCATCAGCCCGATCGTCGGTCTCGAGACGCATCGCCGGTATCGAATCGTCGGAGAGGGCGCGGAGGCCCGCCCCGAGGTCGCCGAGGCGCGCGCCCTGGGGCCATCGGACCTCGCCACGCTCCTTCCGCCCGAGGATCTCCACGATCACGGTCACCTTGCCGAACACGGCGCCCCCGCCTACGTCCTGATCCTGACCGGCGACGATCAGACACGATTCAGGCGCACGGAATGGGACCTTGCGACCGGCCGGCACCGGATCCTCGAACGAGGCGACGTCGGCCGATTCCTGGCCAGCCAGCCCATGCCGGACGCCTGACGCGCGTGGACGTTGATCCAGTCATCGAGATGCTCGGTCGTCCGCTTCGCCTGGCGGTGATCGGTGGCGGCCCCGGCAGCTTCATCGGGGCGATGCACCGAACGGCCGCTCGACTCGACGGCCGCTACGAGCTGGTCGCAGGGGTGGTCTCGTCCGATCCCGAGCGATCCCAGAGAGCGGCGGCCGCAATGGGCATCGATCCCTCTCGCGCCTATGTCCATGCGAGCGCGATGCTCGGGGCCGAGAGCGAACGCGAGGATGGTGCTGAGGTCGTCGCCGTCATGTCGCCGAACGACAGCCATCATCGGTACGCCACGGCGGCCCTGGATCGCGGATTCGATGTCATCTGCGACAAGCCCATGACGAACACCCTCGCAGAGGCCCTGGACATCGTGCGGATGGTTGAGGCCACCGGGCTGGTCTTCTGCCTCACGCACAACTACACCGGGTACCCGATGGTGCGCCAGGCCCGCGCGCTGGTTGAGGATGGGCAGGTCGGTGAGATCAGGCTGGTCCAGGTCGAATACGTCCAGGGAGGCAAAGCCGACGAGTCCGACCCGGACCCAGACCACGGGTTGCCCTGGCGCTACGACCCGGTGCGCGGTGGACCATCACTGGTGATGGGCGACATCGGAACGCATGCCCATAACCTGGTCCGATTCGTGAGTCGTCTCGAGGTTGCGGAAGTCGCCGCCGAGATCGGGCACGTGATCCCGAAACGACCTGTCGACGACTACGGCGCCGCCATGTTGCGCTTCGACAATGGGGCGCGCGGGACCTTCTGGGTCACGCAGACCGCGGCCGGGGTGGAGAACGATCTCCGGATCCGCGTGTCCGGCACCAAGGGCAGCCTGGAGTGGCGCCAGGAACGGCCGACGCGGCTCACCTTGAAGCCGCTCGAGGGACCTGTCCGCGTCTACACGCCGAACGGGCCCGGGACTCTGCCGGCCTCAGCCCGTGCCTGCCGGATCGCCGCCGGGCACCCGGAAGGGTTTCACGAAGCCTTCGCCAACATCTACTCGGACGCTGCCGAGGCGATCGCCGCCCGGCGCTCGGGCCGTGCGGCCGATCCGCTGGCCCTCCAGTTCCCGAACGAACGCGACGGCGCCATCGGCGTGAAGTTCGTCGAGGCCGCTGTTGCCTCGAGCCACGCCAACGGGACCTGGACTGACGCCAGACTTCCGCTCGAGGAGAAGACGTGATGCCTGACCGCAGGGAGATCGGATCGCTGGAGGCTCGGGGCCTGATCGCGATGATCGCGGACCGGCTCGATGCCCAGGGCCAGGGTGCCGCCGTGGCCGTCGTCGACCCGCACGGCGAACTCGTCGCGTTTCTCCGCACCGACGGATGTGGCCTGGCGTCGATCAATATCGCGATCCACAAGGCGTTCACGGCGGCTCGCGAACGGTGTCGAGTCCAGCGTCCTCGGAGAGCGCTCCCGAACGGAGGGCTTCCCCATCACCAATTTCGGGGACCCGCGGTACGTGGGCTGGGGCGGCGGGGTCCCGATCATCGTTGCCGGCGTGGTGATCGGAGCAGTCGGGGTGAGTGGCCTGCCGGAAGCCGCCGATGTCGAACTGGCCCGATGGGCCGCGGAGAGCTTCGCGGCCGCCGGCTGAATAGAGCGAGAGGGGCGACCCCGCGATCACCCGCAGCCGACGCCGGCTGGTATCCGTAACCGGGTCATTCATGACGCACGGCACTTGTCACTGGCCCACCACGGGTCCACGCTGACGTTGCGTCTTTCGCCTCTTCGAAACGGAGGCGTCGATGGGCTTCGCGCACGGATCAATCGGCGTCCTGGCTGCGTTCGTCCTCGCTGCCGCGAGCCTGGCGGTCGGTCCTGTCGTGCCGGAGCGGCAAGCCGACGCCAGCGCCGTCGAGATGCCCACGCTCTCAGCGTTCGGGTCGCCGACGTTCGACGGCCGGCTCGATACGCTGGAGTGGTCGGCCGCGGCCCGGATGGAGCTGTTCGCGCGGCTCCCTGAGGCGAGTGGCGGCGGGAACGTCCCTGCCGTCCTGCTCGTCATGAACGACGACCGGAACCTCTGGATCGCGGTCCGGATCGGAACGGTGGCCGACCAGGCCAGCTTCAGCCTGACGCTCGACACTGACGCCGACGGGGCGCCTACGTCCGGTTCCGACTTCGTCTCCGCGCAACTGACAGAAAATGGGTTCACGTCAGTTGACGGCTTCTGGTCGCCGTGCAGTTCCGGTCCCGGACAGTGCCTGCAAGATGACGCGGCGGCGTCCCCGGCGGGGACCAGGGACCTGCTGGCCTCGGGTTCACGACCTGACGAAACCCGGGTGTTCGAGCTCGTGCATCCGCTCGATTCTGCGGACGACGCGCGCGACGTCAGCCTCCGTCCCGGAGACACCATCGGGTTCCAGGCCGTGATCGGGCTCGGTGAGACCAGGGCAGTTGGCTGCGACACCGGCGCCTGCGGCGGCGGTGTGAACGGCTACGGCCGGATCACCGTTGCTCGACCCACGGCCACCGCGATCGGACCGGGTCCGTCGGTCGTGGCAACCCTGTTCCCGTCAGCGGCCCACGGTGCCTGGGACCGCGGAACGACGGTGGTGAAGGTCGCGGGTGTTGGTGCTCAGGGCTCGTCCGTTGCGCTTCGGGTCTGGGCGGCGCCGGCACCGGGCCCGCCGCTCGGGGGTCAGCGCCTCCGGCTCACTGGCAACTCGACGCACCGCATCTTCGCGAACGGAACCACGATCCTGCACGCGTACGCCGTGGACGGCCAAGGGCATCCGGGTCCCTGGCAGGCGGTGTCGGTCCACATCGATGGCATCGCTCCAACTGTGACGCCGCCGCGGCTCACGTTCAGGGACGGTGGCATCGTCGGCGGCGCACCTTCCTCGACCCAGGTTGCGTGGCTCGGCGCGGACGCCGCGTCAGGGGTGGCAACCTTTGAGCTGCAGGAATCGGTCCTCGGGGGCCCATACGTCACCGTGGCGAACGTGCGAGGTGACGCCGTGACCGCCGTCGGTCGGGCCGTGCGGATCGGGCCGGACTATCGCTATCGCATCCGGGCGACGGACGTGGCCGGCAACCGCGGGCGATGGGTCGAGGGGCCGTCGTACCGCGTGTTCCTCGTTGACTCCCGGAACAGCGCCATCACGTACAACGGTTCGTGGGCGGTTGCTCCGAACCACGAAGCAGTCGGTGGATCGACCACATTCGCGAGGACCGCAGGCGCAACGGCCAGCCTCTCCGTCCTGGGCAGCGCCGTCGCGTTGGTCGCACCGACGGGCGCTGATCACGGCCAGGCGATTGTCACCCTCGACCACGGCAGGATGGCTGGTCCGAAGATCGTGGATCTCGGCTCGCCTGCGGCAAGCGCGCGGGTTGCCTACCGGACCGAGTGGAGCGAGACCGGCCAGCACGTGATCGAGGTCAGGGTGCTCGGGACGCCCGGGCATCCGCGGATCGATATCGACGCGTTCCTCGTGATCGCGGCCGTCGGGGTGACGGGGATCGCATCCGTCGGGACCGGTCAACCAGTCACCTTCGAGGCAGAGGTCCTGGGCATGGACGGGGACGTGTCGTCAATCCCGATCGTGCGCATCATGAGTCCATATGGACACGGGCTGTGGAGCAACGATCGGCAACTTGAATGGGCGGCCCAACCCGGCGAGACGATCTCCCTCGCGGTGCCGATCACGATCGGTCGCTGGAACCTCATCGTCTACCCGACCCTCGGACCAAACTACGGCGAGGTCCAGGTGTCGTATGGCTGGCCGGTGGGGCGCCGGATCGACCTGTATGCGCCAACGGTTCGGCCTGGCGAACCGGTGAACCTCGGGACCATCGTGTCGTCGTGGTCGCAGGTCCAGGGGATCAGTTTCACTGTGACCGCTCACAACGCGGCTTCGGACGGCTACAGCGTCGGAATCGACAAGATCGTCCTCGTCCCGACCGAATGACCCCGACCGGCCGACGAGATCTACCGACGGTGGTCCGGAGCCGCCGATACGATGAACCGATGACGTCCCAGCTTCGCGTGCTCGTCGAAGAGCCCACGAGGGGCAAGCGCTGGGTCGCTGTCGCGGCGGACTGGCCGGGTCTCGAACGGGGCGGCAAGACGGAGGACGAGGCGGTCGAGAAGCTCGCGCGCTACGTGCCGCGATACCTGCCGGTTGCGCGGCGTGTCCGGCTCGGCTCGGAGCTCGCGAGCCAGACCGAGCCCGACATCATCGGCCGGTACCGGGGGGTCGGCTCGACTGACTTCTGGGGCATCTCGTTCGCGCCCTCGCCGCTGGACCGCGAGCCGTTCGACGCGCCGACCTTCGACCGCCAGGTGCGACTGCTGCGGGCGGCGTGGGCCGAGTTCGACGAGACGGTCGCCCGCGTCTCGGCGGAGCTGCGGCCTGGCGTGCGGGGCGGTGGACGCTCCCGCGACGTGATCGTCCGGCATGTCCTGGCGAACGAGGGTGGCGACTTCTCGAAGCGCGTGAACGCGAAGTCCGAGTGGGAGGACCTTCAGACACCGGGCGGGCTCGCTTATCACCGCGACCGCTTCGTCGAAGCGATGCGCGCCTGGTACGCGGAGGGCAGGCCGCTCGGCAACTGGACGATCCCATACCTGCTCCGCCACACGGCGTACCACGTGCTCGACCACACCTGGGAGATGCAGGACCGGGACCTCACGGACGACGCCGCCGCCGGATGACCGCTGCCGCGCGAGCCACGGTTCCGTGTGGCGGTGCCGCGGCCGCCTGACCTCCTGAAAGCCGCCCGCTCTCCTCTCCCGCTGGCTGTTGCGTGACGGGCCCATCGAGGCCTAGCATCATCGGGCACGTGTCGGGACAACGTTCGAGGTGCCGTGCGCCTCGATGACGTCAAATCGGGCACGCTTTGGGGGAGGTATCTCAAGGTCCGGTCACCGACCGTCGACGGGCGCCTCTGCGCCACAGACACCCTGATTCCGACGTGACCGATCTCCCGCCCGCCGGTAACCACGAACCCGAAGACGCTCCGACAGGTGGCGATGGATGGGGCCGACCAAGGCCCCGAACGGGACTCACCTCACCACAATCGTGGCGCTAGCGTCCCTGACGCAAAGGAGACCGACCACATGAGCCAGGAGTACGGTCAGACCCTCGTCGCGTTCGTGCTGGACTCGGGCAAGTCGGCGCGGCGGCTGCTGAAGCGGATCCAGGAGATCGACGACGTCGATCCCAACGTAAAGATCGTCGATGCCGCGATCGCCGACCGGAGCAGGTTCCGGGTCAAGGTCCATCAGACCATGGATCGCGGTGGCGCCAAGGGTGCTGCGCGCGGCGCGGGCCTCGGGGTCATCGTCGGCGCGATCATTGCCGGACCTGCCGGTGCCGTCGTCGGCGGCGCCGCGGCTGGCACGCTGAACGGCCTGCGGAATCGCCTGCATGACGTCGGGATCGACGACAAGTTCATGCGGTCGGTCACCCATGAAATCGAGCGCGGCAAGAGCGCTCTCTTCATCCTGTACGAGGGGAACTGGGCGGCATCGATCGGGATGATCGAGCAGGCCGTCACGGCCGACAAGGCCATGCTGATTTCCAGCACGCTGCCCCCCAAGACGGAACTCGCCCTCAAGGCGCTCGTCGACCCGGCGGTCGAGGCGCTCGGCGGCGAGGATGTCGTTTCGGATTACGAAGTGGAGGTCAAGGAGGCACCTGCCGCGCCCGTTGCGGCGGCTGCGGTGGTTGCGGCTGCGGCGCCGGCCGCGACCCCCGACGACCTGACCCAGCTCAGCGGCATCGGACCCAAGGCAAGCGCTGCATTGAGCGCTGCCGGAATTACGACGTACGCGGCACTGGCCGATGCCAACGAGCCGGAGGTCCGGCACGCGCTCCACGAGTCGGAGATGGCGCCTCCGGCCAACGTCGGGACCTGGCCGATGCAGGCCAGCTTCGCGGCGAAGGGCGACTGGCAGGGTCTCACGAAGTACAACAAGCGAAACGCTGCGCCGAGCACGGCCGGAGCGACGAAGGCCAAGCCGGCAGCCAAGGCGAAGGCGGCCACGCCGGCGGCGCCCGACGACCTGACGAAGCTCAACGGGATCGGGCCGCGGATCTCCATGATCCTGTCAGACGGCGGCGTGACCACCTACGAGCAGCTCCAGCACACCGATCAGTCGGAGCTCCGCAAGATCATTGCCCAGGGCGGGGCGCTGCCGCCCTCGAGCCTCGATACCTGGCCCACCCAGGCCTCGTACGCGGCGCGGGGCGATTGGCAGGGCCTGGCGACCTACAACAGCCACAAGTAGCGTCCGAGCCGGCGCCGATCGCGGTGCCGGACGACCAGAAACGAAAGAGACCCTCCCGGTGCCGGGAGGGTCTCTTGCCTGCGAGCGCTACTCGACGTACTGCAGCGGCGTGACCACGAAGTCAGCCGGCAGGTCAACGCCGGTCGAATGGTTGGGGCAATAGCCCCGGGGATTCTTCGCGAGGTACTGCTGGTGGTAGTCCTCGGCGTAGTAGAACGGGCCGGCCTTCACGATCTCGGTCGTGATCTTGCCGAACTTCGCGGCCGTCAGGTTCTTCTGGAAGGCGTCGCGTGACGCCTCGGCCAGCTGGCGCTGCTCATCGTCGGTGTAGTAGATCGCGGACCGGTAGCTGGTCCCGGTGTCGTTGCCCTGGCGCATCCCCTGGGTCGGATCGTGATCCTCCCAGAATGTCTTCAGGAGCTGCTCGTAGCTGACCTTCGCCGGGTCATACGCCACGAGAACCGCCTCGGCGTGACCGGTCTTGCCGGAGCAGACCTCCTCGTAGGTCGGGTTCGGCGTATATCCGCCCGTGTAGCCGACCGCGGTCGAAATCACGCCGGGCATCTGCCAGAAGACCTTCTCGGCGCCCCAGAAGCAGCCGAAGGCGAAGATGGCCGTCCGCGTGCCGTCTGGCCACGGGCCGGCGAGGGGGGCGCCATTGACGGAATGGCGGGCTGGAATGGGCATGGCCTGGCTGCGGCCCGGCAGTGCCTCGTCGGGGCGGGGCATCGTCGCGTGAGAACGGAACAGAAACATGCCGTAACTGTACGAGGGGTCTGTGACGATGTGGTGACGAGCGGCCCGGGATTCCGGCCTACCCGGCGGAGGCAGGTTCGCCGTTCGAGGACTCGTCCGAACCGGTGGCCATCGCTGCCATCGCCGCCGGATCGCCGTTCCGGGTCGCGTGGCTCGACGTGCCGGGCGGGCCCGGCTCGCTCACGGGGCCAGCTTCGAAGCCGCCGCCTTCCGGACGCCAGCCCTCGGCCTGCGACCAGAATTGCTCCGTTCCATTCATCCCGGCGTCATCGGAATCGGCCTGACTCGCGAGCATCGGCCAGCGCTGTTCGATACGGCGGCGGGCCCGGCGTGCCGCACCGCGGACCTTCGGGGCCGTTGCCGGCGACGTCAAGAGCCACCAGCCGGCCGCGGCGGCTCCGATGGCGAGCAAGGTCGCGATCGTCATGGCGCTCGGACCGCGCCGCTCGTTGCGCAGGATCCGAACCTCGACCCGCGGGATCTCGACCCGTGACAGGTCGACCCTGGGCAGCGTCAGGACCGGCCGATCGAACGGCAGCGTGTCGAACGAGGGTCGATGCAGGTCGGCGAGCCGAACCTCGGGCAGGTGGACGTCCCGCATCGCGAGATCCGGGAGGTGGACGTCGGATGCCGACAACTCGCGGATGCTCGCCGGGAACCTGACGTTCGGCAGCCGCATCCGACGCAGCTGCGTCAGGTCGATCTCCGCCAGACCGCGCAGATCGACGTTCGGGATCGTGACATCGGGGAATTGCCGGCCGCGCAGGCGGGCTTCGGGCAGGATGATGGCGGGCAGTCGGATCGTTGACATGGCAGATACTCCGGGCGGCCGTTCGCGGCATGTGCTGTGCCGAGTCAGAGTGTGCACCCGATCGCGTCTCGATGGCTCCGGCGGCCTCGGGCTCGACGTTGCAGCGTCCTCGCAACACCGGGTGTCCCGTACCATCCGCCAGTGATTCCGAGCCGGACCATCAGTCCCGAGACCGCCCGCCGCTTCCTCGCGCGCCGCCACCTGCTGGCCCCGCCGCGCAGCCTCCCGGCCGAACCCGAGAGCGTGATGACGGTCGTGGGGCGCCTCGGCTCGCTCCAGTTCGATCCCCTGGACATCGCCGGCCGCAATCACGACCTCGTCCTGCTGAGCCGGATCTCGGGCTATCGGCGCGCCTGGACGGACGCGCTGCTGTACGACGACCGCCGGTTGTTCGAGGCCTACAACAAGGGCCTCAGCCTGCTGCCGACGAGCGAGCTGCCGTGGTTCCGGGCGACGTGGGACCGGGCCCGAGCCAGGCACGAGGCCGAATCCTTCGTCCAGCATCGCGCCGCCGTGGACGACCTGCTCGAGCGGATCCGCGCTGAGGGTCCGCTCCGCTCGATCGATTTCGATCCGGGGCCGCTGATCGACTGGTACTGGCGCCCCACCCGCCGAACGCGGGCGATGCTCGAAGCGCTGGCGGAATCCGGCATCCTCGGCCTCGTCGAACGCGAGGGCAACCGGCGCCGGTACGACCTGATCGAGCGGCTGTTCGAGCCCGAGCTGCTCGCTCATCGGCCGACGCTGCTGGAGCAGCGCCGCCATCGCCTGCTCTCGCGCTACCGCGCCCATGGACTCCTTGGCCGGACCGGTTCCGCCGAACTGTGGCTTGGCACGGTCCCGAGCCGCCGCTCGGAGAAGCACGACGGGCCGACCCGCGACGAGCTCCTGGCCGACCTGCTCGACGCCGATCTGCTGGCGCCGGTCGAGATCGACGGCCTTCGCGGCGAACGGTTCGTCCTCGCCGAGGAGATCGACCTGCTGGCGGCCAGTGAGACTGAAGTCAGCCGGGCGCCGGCGGCGGAGACCCCGTGGATGCCCGTCGACGGCGCGGCCGCTGGCGTCGCATTCCTGGCGCCGCTCGATCCGTTCGTCTGGGATCGAGACTTCCTGCGCCGCCTCTTCGGCTTCGACTACATCTGGGAGGTCTACGTTCCCGAGGCGAAACGGATCTGGGGCTACTACGTCCTGCCGATCCTCTACGGCGAGCGGCTGGTCGGCCGCATCGAGCCGCGCCTCGACCGCAAGGCCGGGCTGCTGCGGATCGTCAACCTGTGGTGGCAGGACGGCTTCGATCCCCTGGCCCAGCCGGGCTTCGTGGACGCCTTCACGGACGCTCTCGACGCCCATCGGCGGTTCCTCGACGTGCGCGGTGTCGGCTGGCCGCGAGTCCACCGGAACCGGGCGCTGGCGGCGGAGATGCGGGTCGGCCTCGCCGCACGGGCCAGAGCGGCACCGCGGTCGAGACGCGCAATCGGACATGAGTATCGGGGCCCGCCGTCGCCCTTGACCAGCCGCTCCGGTGTCCGGCTCACGCGCCGCGCCGCCTGTGGGACGATATCGGTGAGCGGGCGAGCAGCGCCCGTCGCGGCCAGTTGGCACCCACCGACCGGAACGTGACGCCCACCCCTCACCCTCAGACTGCGAAGGAGCACCATGGCAGCCATTCGACGAGCCGAGACCCATTGGACCGGACCCCTGGCCACCGGCAGCGGCACGACCTCCGCTCTCACGAGCGGCGCGTTCACGGACCTCCCGGTCACCTGGGGCTCACGAACCGAATCGGCCGATGGCCGGACGAGCCCCGAGGAACTGATGGCGGCGGCCCACGCGACCTGCTTCGCGATGGCCTTCTCGGGCGACCTCGGCCGGAACGGCACCCCACCGACGAAGCTCGATGTCGCGGCGACGATCACCTTCGACAAGCTCGACAAATGGACGGTCGTCTCGAGCGCGCTGACGGTCCGCGGCTGGGTGGACGGCATCGATGCCGAGACGTTCACCCGGATCGCCGAAGGGACGCGCGACAACTGCCCGGTGTCCCGGGCGCTCAAGGGCAATGTCGAGCTGACGGTGGACGCCACGCTCGAGGCCTAGGAGGCCAGCGGTGAGCAGCGACGACAAGAGCACGTCCGCCGGCAGCGGGTCCGCCAACCAGCCCGGCGGTGAGTTCCGCGGCCCGATCGGCGGATCCGGTCCCGATCCATCGCGGCCTCCGGCAGGGGTCTGGAGCTGGGGCTGGGGACCGGGCTGGGGCGCCCAGCCCGTCACCTCCGGCCGGCGCCGCGTGCCCTGGCTCGGGATCTTCCTCGTGCTCTTCGGCGGGTTGCTGCTCGTCGAGCAGCTGATCCCCGGGGCCCGTGTCGCCGCCTCGGCCGTCGTGGTCGTGGCCGGTGCCGCGCTGCTCGTCTCGTGGGCCGTCAATCACGGCACCTGGGCGCTCTACGGCGGTTCGCTGCTGATCGCGATCGGCCTGCCGCCGGCCCTCGAGGAAGCCGGCGTCATCCACGCCGGCGCCGGCTGGGACACGCTCTTCCTCGGCATTGCCTTCCTGTTCATCGCGCTCGTCCGCTGGGCGAGCCACGGCGGCCTTGGCTGGCAGGCCCTGCTCGGCGGCGTCCTGGTCCTGTTCGGCGGCAGCCAGGTCGTCCAGCGGGAGTGGCCGAACATCCCGTCGCTCGACCACATCTTCTGGCCGGCGGCGATCCTGATCGTCGGCATCTGGATCCTGATGCGTGCCCTGCGCCAGACCCGCTGAGCCAGAGGGACTCGACCTGATGCCAACGCCCGCCGGTGACCGGGTCATCGATGTCCACACCCACGTCAGCTATCACGACGTCGGCATCGCGGAAGCGGTCGCCAACATGGATGCGGCGGGCATCGACGTCGGCTGGCTGCTGACCTGGGAAGCGCCGATGGAGGAATACGGCGAGGTCGACCATGCCGGCATGTCGCCGCACCAGGTCGGCCTGCCGTTCGACGACGCACTGACCGCGGCGGAACGCTACCCGGACCGGTTCGTGCTCGGCTGGGCCATCGATCCGCGACGCGATCACGCCATCGCGCGGCTCCGAAGCGCCGTGAAGATGTACGGCGTCCGGGTCTACGGCGAGTTGAAGCTGCGGATCATGTACGACGACCTCGACATGATCGAGATGTTCCGGGCCTGCGGCGAGCTCGGCCTGCCGGTGCTGTTCCACCTCGAGATCGAGTTGCCGAATCCAGGGGGCGTGACCACCGCGGGCGCCGGGGGCGGCCGGCGCTACTGGTACGGCGGTGAATTCGACGTCCTGGAGCGGATGCTCACCAAGTGCCCCGAGACGACCTTCATCGGCCACGCGTCGGGCTTCTGGCGGGAGATCAGCGGCGACGCGACCACGACCCGCGAGATGTACCCCCACGGACCCATCGTGCCGGGTGGCCGGCTGGAGCCGCTGCTGGAGCGATTCTCCAACCTCTATTGCGATCTCAGCGCGGGATCCGGGCTGAACGCCATGGCGCGCGACCTCGGGAACGCCCGCCGGTTCATCCTCGACCACCAGGATCGCGTCCTTTACGGCCGGGACTACTGGGACAACGAGCAGATGAAGCTCCTGCTGGGACTCGACCTGCCGGCACCCGTCCAGACGAAGGTTTTCGCCGGGAATGCGCTGCGCCTGGTGCCGCTCGGCTGAGGGATCCCGGCGCCGGGCGCGGCGCTCGTGGCCCGAGCCTAGACGTCGTGCAGCCGGCGCGCCTCCGATGCGAGGGCATCGCGGAAATCGGGATGGGCGATGGCGATCAGCGCCTGGGCCCGCTCGCGGATGCTCCGGCCGAACAATTCGGCCACGCCCCACTCGGTGACGATCGTTCGGACGTGGGCGCGAGTCGTCACGACGCCGGCGCCTTCGCGCAGCACGGGGACGATCCGTGACGCAGTCCCGCTCGACGCTGTCGAGGGCAGGCCGATGATCGCCCGGCCCTCGGCGGCCAGGGCGGCGCCCCGAATGAAGTCCATCTGGCCGCCGACGCCGCTGTACAGGCGGGAGCCGATCGAATCCGCCACGACCTGGCCGGTCAGGTCGACCTCGATCGCGGAGTTGATCGCGGCCATTCGCGTGAAGCGACGGATGACCGCTGTGTCGTTCGTGTAGTCCACCGGGCGCATCTCGACCATCGGGTTGTCGGCCACGAAGTCGTACAGCCGCCTCGTGCCCATCATGAACGCGGTCACGATCTTGGCGCGGTTGACTTCCTTGCGCGAGCCGTTGATGACGCCCGCCTCGACCAGGTCCACGACGGCGTCCGTGAACATCTCCGTGTGGACGCCGAGGTCGTGCTTGTCCAGGAGCGCGGCGGCCACGGCACTCGGGATGGCCCCGATCCCCATCTGGATCGTCGCGCCGTCCACGATCAGGTCGGCCACGAACTCGCCGATGCGCCGCTCGACGTCGCCGATCGGCGGCCGCGCCACCTCGTAGGGCGGCACATCGACCTCGACCGCCAGGTCGATCTCGCTGACGTGGACGAAGCTGTCGCCCAGCGTCCGCGGCACGGCCGGGTTGAACTGGGCGATCACGGTCCGGGCCGCACGCACGGCCGCCATCGTCGCATCGACCGACGTTCCGAGCGAGCAGAACCCGTGCCGGTCCGGCGGCGTCACGTTGATCAGCGCCGCGTCCAGTGGCAGGAGGCCCCGGCTGAACAGCAGCGGCACGTCGGACAGGAACACCGGGATGTACTCGGCGCGGCCCTCGTTCACGGCCCGCCTGGCATTCGGCCCGATGAACAGCGCCCGGTGGCGGAAATGGGTCGCCATCTCGGGTGTCAGATGCGGGCCGGGACCCTCCGTGTGGAGGTGGACGACGCGGACGCCCTCCAGTTCCGCCGCGCGCGCGACCAGCGCATCGAGGAGGACTGTCGGCGTGGCGGCCGCGGCGTGCAGGTAGATTTGCTCGCCCGAACGGATGCCGGCCACGGCTTCAGCCGCTGTGACGATGCGCATGCCGGAAGTCTAGGGTGCAATCCGAAGCCGGCCGCCGGGCCAGACGGCCCGATTCGGGGGACGAGCGGCCCGGTCGCGGACCGGTCGCATGGCGGTCAGCCGCCTTCGCCCGGGCTCCGGTGCTTGGCCATGAACGCGGCGGCCTGGGCGCGCCGCTCCAGGTTCAGCTTCGAGAGGATGGAGCTGACGTAGTTCTTGACCGTCTTGTCGGAGAGGTAGACCTCCGCGGCGATCTCCTTGTTCGTCTTGCCCTCGGCGACGAGCATCAGGATCTTCTGCTCCTGCTTGGTCAGCTGGGCGAGCTCGTCGGCATAGGTACCCGAGGCGATGCGGCGGATCCGCTCGAGGACCTTCTCCGTGACGGCCGGGTCGAGCAGCGATTCGCCGCGGCCGACGGCCTCGATGGCGGTCACAAGATCCCGCGCCCGGATCTGCTTGAGGAGATAGCCACTGGCGCCGGCGATGATCGCCGACATCACGGCCTCCTCGTCGGGATAGCTGGTCAGGATGACGACCTTCGTCGCCGGCAGGTCCGCGCGGATGTCGCGACAGGCCTCGATCCCCGAACCGTCCGGCAGGCGGACGTCCATGATCACGATGTCCGGCTCGAAGCGATGGGCCATCTCGACGGCTTCCGCCACGGTCCCGGCCTCTGCCACGACCTGGAATTCATCCCGCCGGTCGAGGAGCGCGACGAGGCCCTGGCGCACGACCTCGTGGTCGTCGACGATGACGAGCCGCAACGGTCGGACTGGCGCTGGCTCGGTCACGAAGGTGTCTCCTGGCTCGTGGCGTGCGACGCCGGCATCCGGCTGCCGCGGGTGGGCACTCGCACGATGATAC
Source organism: uncultured Chloroflexia bacterium (assembly GCA_963716375.1). Classification (GTDB taxonomy): domain Bacteria; phylum Chloroflexota; class Limnocylindria; order Limnocylindrales; family CSP1-4; genus VGPE01. The sequence goes on from OY970306.1 coordinate 2,491,493, forward strand.
GGGTCCCCTGCCCCGGTCCGCTCTGGATCGTGAGCGTGCCGCCGAGATCGCGGGCCCGGGCGCGCATGTTGGCCAGCCCCTGGTGCGTCGATGAACGCGCCTGCGTCGGATCGAAGCCGCGGCCGTTGTCGGAGATCGTCAGCCGGAGATCCGAGTCGACCGGCTCGACGAGGATCGTGGCCTGCGTCGCCCGCGAGTGGCGAGCCATGTTGCTCAGCGCCTCGCGGGCGATCTGGAGCAGCTCGGCTCGCCTGGCCACCGGCAGGTCCGGCACGGCAGCCGCATCCGCCTGCAACTCGACGTCGATCATCGCGTTCAGCCGAACCTCGTCGGCGACCGTGGCGAGGCCGCCCAGCAGGGTCTGGCGTTCCATCGACTCCGGGCGCAGCCCGAAGATGAAGTTGCGAAGGTCCGTGATGGCGAGGTTGATCGAATCGATCGCCCGATCCACCCGGGTGACGGCTTCCTCGCGGTCATCGGGCATCAGGTCCGGCACGTCCTCGAGCGAGAGGCCGATCGCGTAGAGGCTCTGGATGATGCCGTCGTGGAGATCCTTGCTGATCCGTTCGCGCTCGTCGAAGACGGCAAGCCGTTCGAGTCGTTCGTGGAGCCGGGCGTTCTCGATCGCCACGCCGGCATGCAGCGCGAACATCTCGACGATTCGCTCGTCCGTCTCCGCAAAGGTCGCCGAACCCTCCTTGTTCGTGAGGTAGAAGTTGCCGACGGACCGGCCCTTGACGTTGATCGGGATGCCCAGGAACGAATGCATCGGTGGGTGCTCGGGCGGAAACCCGTAGCGATCGGGATGGACCGCAATGTCGGGGATCCTGAAGGTCCGGTTCTCGCGCACGATCAGGCCGAGCAGGCCGTGTCCGCGCGGCAGGGCCCCGATCCGGCGTCGCTGCGCGGCGCTCATCCCGCTCGTGACGAATCGTTCCATGACGCCGTGCTCGTCGACGATGCCGAGGGCCGCGTACTGCGCCCCGACCAGCTCGCGCACCCGGTCGGCGATGAGCTGGAGGACCTGCTCGAGCGGGAAGACGCCGGCGATCCCCCGGGTGGCGGCATCGAGCGCCTCCAGACGGTCCGCGTTCTGGCGAAGCTCGGCGCGCGATCGGGCCGCCGTCAGGGCGAGCTCGAGCACCCGCACGGCCTGGAGCGGGTCCTCCGTCGCCGAGTCGAGCCAGACGGAGGCCCCCGGCCTGGCCGTGGCTCCTGGCAGGAGATCGAGCTGGTGAATCGACGCGCGATGCGAACGGTTCGGCTGGCGCTGGAGCGAGCCGGCACCAACCTCGAGGCCCGGCAACGGCGCGGCATCGACCGTGAGGAAGGCCCCCTTGGCGCCCACGGTCTCGGCCAGCTTCTCGAGGGCCCGGCCGACGGCCTGCCGCCTCGCGGCGGTCGGGTCGGCCTGCCAGTCCAGGAGGGTTTCGAACATGGCCACGATCACCATGGCGCGAGCGTAGCAGTCCGATCCCGGTGGCGGCGTCCCGCCCGCCCGAGAGCCGGGAACCGGTGAGGTTCGCCCGCCGAGTCCCAGCGGTCGGGCGGGCCGCCGGCGTCACGCCCGGGACGTCCGGCCCCCGTGACAGGGCCGGAGGTCCCTTCCGCTGAGCCGACCCGGCCGAACATGATCCAGTTCATGGATCACGCTGCTCGTCCTCGTCCTGGACATCGTCCGCCGCGTATCGCCGCGGCTGAGACTGCCGCGGGCAGTTCTGCCTGCCCGCCCGCGGCGAGCGGCGTCCGGCGGTCCCGTGGATCCTGAGGTGGCGTTCGCGCCGGCTCCCAATCCGGCTCACCGGATCGGCACGGTCCTGCTGGCGACTGACCTGACCGCCGCCTCCTCGACCGCGACCGAGCAGGCGATCGACCTCGCCATCCAGCTCGGAGCGCGGCTCCTGATCGTCAATGTCATGGACCTGGGCCGCGGCGGCCTGCTGCGCCATCGCGAGCCCATTCGACCGGTCGAAGAACGTCGGGATCGGGCCGAGGTCGCCCAGGAGATCGCCGAGCGCGCCCGAATCAGCGGGGCCGATGCCACGTTCCTGGTCTGGGAGGGCGACGTCGGTGACGGCATCCTCGCCGCCGCGGAGGCCGAGCATGCCGACCTGATCGTCGTCGGCAGCCGCGGCCGCAGCGGCGTCGGGCGCTCGCTCCTCGGCAGCGTCTCGGATCTCGTCGTCCGTCGGGCGCGCTGCCCGGTCCTCGTGGTTCGACCCGATCCCGTTGACGGCGCCAGCATCGAAACGGTGAGCCCCAGCGGGGCGCCAACGTTCCACTGAAGACTCCGAAGGGGGTCGATCGGGCCCGGCCGCCGGCCCCGCATTCCTTGGAGGTCCCTAGCGCTCGCGCGTATACGCCCCGTCGGGATCGAGCTCGACGCGGATCAGTTCCAGTTCCGCCGCAGTCGGCGGTTCGCTGATCCGGAGGTCGGGCGACAGCCGCGGCTCCCAGCCGACCGTCTCGCGAATCCGGTCGAGGCTGACGCCCGGATGCGTCGACTCCAGCTGCATCTCGCCCGACTCGCCGAACTTCCAGATGCCGAGGTCGGTCACCACGACGGTCGGCCCTCGGCCGAGCCAGCCCTGCTCGCGGCGGATTCGATCGGCATCGGCCGCACCACCGAGGTTGCCGGGTGATGTCCGGAAGTCGATCCGCTCCACCATGGAACGCTTCGATTGCCGGAGGATCACGAAGATCTCGCGGGCGTTGATCGCGATCTCGCAGGCCCCACCCGAGCCCGGCAGGCGCGTCTTCGGCCGGTCGTACTCGCCGATGACCGTCGTGTTGATGTTGCCGAAACGGTCGATCTGCGCCGCACCCAGGAAGCCCACGTCGATCCGGCCGCCCTGAAGATAGAACGAGAACAGCTCGAACATCGAGACCGCCGCGGTCGCCCCGGTGACGATCGTCGGATCGCCGATGCTCAGGGGCAGCCGGGCCGGCCGCGCTCCGAAGACGCCGGCCTCATAGACGAGCTCGAGGTCCGGGGCGACCGTGCGCCTGGCGAGGTTGACGGCGATGTTCGGCAGGCCCACGCCGACGAAGCAGACGCCGCGGCCGGCCAGCTCGCGCGCGGCGGCCACGATCATCATCTCGGCCGGGGTCCAGGTGACGGCCTCCGCGGCACGCGGGGCGCCGGCCCGGGCAGCGGCCGGGCCGTCGCCCGTCCCGACGCCGGCGCCGTTGTTCGCGCTCACCGGTAGTCGCCGTAGTCGACCGACCCGGACGGGGCCGACCCCGGCCGCAGCGACGCGATCCGCTCCTGGCCGAGGCGCTCGACGTATTCGGCCCGATCCCGCAGGCCGTAGACCCACTCGTCGAGCCATGCCTGGGTGGTCGTCTCATCCCGGCTGATCGGGTCCCAGTCGCGGTAGAACCGGTTGTCGCGGTCGTACGCACCCTGGACGTAGGAGGGATGCGCGCCGAAGGGCTCGACCACGACGGCATCCACGATCAGGCCCGGGATGACGGTCCGGTTCGGGTCGGCGCGGATGACGGCCTCGTCGACGAGCTCCTCGACCACGACGATGACCCGGTCGGCCGCGAAGGCCGCCTCCTTCTGGCAGCCGAGCAGGCCCCAGATCTGCGTATCGCCCGCGGCGTCGGCCCGTTGGGCGTGGACGATCGTGACGTCGGGCCGGAGTGGCGGGACGGCGTAGACGACCTCGTCGCCATAGGGCGAGCGGACCTGACGGATCAGGGGATTCACGGCCGGCAGGTCGCTTTCGAAGTAGGAGCGCAAGGGGAAGAAGGGCAGATTGCTCGCACCGGCCGTGTACCGGCCGACCATCCCGAAATGGCTGTACTCCTCGATCTCGAGGCGCGGCTCTCGAGGCTCCGTCGGAGGAATCTCGATTCGCCTCCGGATCGCGTTCAGCCCGCCCACCCCCGGGTTCCCGAGCCACGAGAAGATGAGCTTGCGGGCGACGCCGCCCGCGACCATCTGGTCGTAGATGAGGTCCGGCGTGAGGCGGGCGAGCGTCAGGTCGCGCTTGCGCTGGCGGATGATCTCGTGGCCCGCGGCGAAGCTGATCAGGTGCGTGAAGCCCTCGATCGCGACCGTGTCGCCGTCGCGGACGAGACCGGCGATGGCGTCGCGCATCGTGGCGACACGATTGGTCGTCACGATCGACTCACGACGACGCCAGGCACGGAGTCACGGCCGAACCCGGCCGTCAGTCGACGACCGTCTGGCTCTGTTCCCGCATGAACTGGGCGACGTAGTACATCGACAGGGCGGCCTTGCCCGTCGAGCCCGAGCCCTTCCAGCCGCCGAACGCCTGGACACCTGGCCATGCGCCGGTCGTCGCGCCCGCCCGCCGGTTGACGTAGAGCACACCGGCCTGCGACTGGTCGAGGAATTGCTGGGCCTCCCGCGGGTCCTCCGTGTAGACGCCGGCCGTCAGGCCGTAGACCGTGTCGTTCGCGAGCCGGATGGCCTCGTCGAACGTGTCCACGGCCTGGACCGCCGTAAAGGGTGCGAACAGCTCGTCACGGAAAAGGCGATGGCCGGGCTCGAGGTTGCCGACGACGGTCGGCTCGACATAGAAACCGCGCGCGAGATCACCGTCGGTCAGCCGCTCGCCGCCCACGAAGACCGTGCCGTCGCGGCGCGCATCGGCGACGGCCGCCTGGTGCCGGTCGACGGCCTTCTGGTCGATCACCGGGCCAAGCCAGTTCTGGCGGACGAGCGGATCCCCGATCGTGAGCGCTGCCGTCTTCTCGACGAGGAGGCGGACCAGCTCGTCGTGGACCGGCCGCTCGACGTAGACGCGCGAGTTGGCCGAGCACTTCTGGCCGCCGAAGCCGAACGACGCCCGCATGATCCCTTCGGCCGCCTCCTCGAGGTCCGCCGAGCGCGCGACAATCGCCGGATTCTTGCCGCCCATCTCGACGATGCACGGCCGTGGCCAGGCCTTTGAGAACGAGTGGAACAGCCGCATCCCGACCTCGTACGAGCCGGTGAACACGATGCCGTCGATGCCCGGGTGATCCTGGAGCGCCTGGCCAACCGTCTCGCCGGGCCCCATCACGAAGTTGATCACGCCGGCCGGGACGCCCGCATCGAGATACGCCTGGACGAGCTTGACGGCCGAGAGCGGCGAGGCGCTCGATGGCTTGAAGACGACGGTGTTGCCGGCCAGCATGGCCGCGCCCGTGGGGCCTGCCGCGAGCGCCATCGGGAAGTTGAACGGGCTGATGACCGCAAAGACGCCGTGTGGCCGCAGGATCGAGCGGGTGTGGACTGCGGCATCGCCGAGGTTGTCCATCGGGTGGTCGTAGCCGGCGTTGTCGGCCATGGTCCGGGCGTAGTAGCGGATGAGATCGGCGGATTCCTCGACCTCGCCGAGCGCCTCGATCCGGTTCTTGCCGACCTCGATCGCCATCGTCGCCGCGTGCGCCATCAGCCGGTCGCTGATGAGCTCCGCCGCGCGGGCCAGGATCGCCAGCCGCTCGCGCCACGGCGTCGCGGCCCAGGCCGGCTGGGCCCGGCGGGCAGCGGCGACGGCGGCATCGACGTCGGCCACGGTCCCCCGGGCGAACGTCCCCAGCACGACGTTCCGATCGATCGGCGTACGGACCTCGAACGTGCCGTCGCCGTCGCGCCAGGTCCCGTCGATGAGGTTGCGATGGTGCGCGCCCAGGCCCTTGCGGGCTTCGATGGCTCCCGCCTCGAAGAGCGTGTGGAGCTCCTCGTTGTCGGCCTTGAGCGTGGCGTAGGTGATCTTGATCCGGGGCTTGGCGGTTGTCGAACCGGTCGTCATCGCGCGCTCCAGTCTGGCGCTCCCGTCTCGAGCTGCCGCAAGGGGCTGGGGTCAGCGAGACCGTGGATCTGAGTGCGGCTAGTCTAGCGCCGCGACGATCTCCACCAGCGAGGCGGCAATCCCGTCGGGCGCGCCGCGGCGGCCGGAGCGCCGTTCGGCCGGGCCTCCAGCCGCTCCGCCGGCCGACCGGGCCGCCTGCTCGAGCTCGACCCGGCCGTGCTTGCCGGACAGGACGAAGAGGCCGCGCAGGCCGACGCGCCGGGCCGCCAGGACATCCGTCCAGAGGTCGTCGCCGACCATGGCCACGTCCACGTTCCGAGCAAGGACGCCGGGCGCGGCGCCGCGCCGGCGAACCTCGGCCCGCAACTCCCGCAGGCCTTCCCGAAAGAACGACGGCGCCGGCTTGCCCAGGATGAGTGCCGGCCGGCCGATGGCGTACTCGAGGCCCGCCACGATCGCCCCCGAATCGAGCCGCGGCCCATCCGGCGTGACCCACCAGCGGTTCTTGTGCATGCCGATCAGCTCGGCGCCGCCCCGGACGAGCCGGAAGGCCGAATTCAGGACCGTGTAGCTGAGGTCGTCGGGCGAATCCCCGATCACGACAGCGGCCGCATGCGCCCCGGCCGCGGCCGCTTCGACGTGGGAGATGAGCCACTGGCCGGCGAATTCGCGACGGGCCTCCTCGGGCGCGAGCACGTACAGCGGCTGACCCGGGAAGGCGCGCGCCGTGTGGGCGGCACTCGCCGAGAGCGCGCTGAGAATCCGCTCCGGCGGGATCGAAAGACCCGCCCGCTCGCCGAACCGGGCCAGGGCCGCCCGGCTCATGTTGGACGTGTTGGTCATCACGCGATACGGGATCCCGCGCCGATCGAGCTCGGCCAGCGCCTCCGGACCGCCGGGCAGCACCTCGCCGCGGATGACCAGGACGCCGTCGAGATCCAGCAGGAAGCCGCGAATCCCCGCTACGGCCCGGCGCAGCTGCTCGCGCTCGACCGGCGAGGATTCGCTCCGATCGGCCCGATTGGCGTGAGCATCCATCTCGGTCAGCGTAGCCGAGCGGGACCCGCTGGAGCCACGAACCTCGACAGTGCCGCGGCCGTCGAACGAACCGACGCCGCCGAGCCGCGCATCCTCGCCGGAGGCCGTCAACCGCCGTCGCGACGGGCTATGGTTCGGCAGCGCAGAGGAGGTCCATTCGACCATGGGATTGCTGGAGGGTCGCAAGGCCCTGATCTTCGGAGTGGCCAACGACCATTCGATCGCCTGGGGCATCGCGAAGGCGCTCCACGCGGAAGGGGCCACGATCGGCTTCAGCTCGATCGAGAGCCTCATCGAGAAGCGCGTCCGGCCGCTGGCCGTGCAGCTCGGCTCGACCTTCGTCGAACCCTGCGACGTGCAGGACGATGCCCAGATCCAGGCCGTGTTCGAACAGTGGCGCGAACGTGAGGGCGAGATCGACATCCTCGTCCACGCGCTGGCGTTCGCCCGCCGGGAGGACCTCGAGGGCGGCTTCATCAACACGAGCCGCGACGGCTTCACGCTCGCCCTCGACGTGAGCGCCTACTCGCTCGTGGCGTTGGCGCGCGAGGCCCGGCCGCTGCTCCACCCCGGCTCGACCGTGATCACCCTCACCTACTACGGCTCCGAGAAGGTCGTCGCCAACTACAACGTGATGGGCGTGGCCAAGGCGGCACTGGAAGCGTCGGTGCGGTACCTCGCCAACGACCTCGGGCCCGAGGGAATCCGCATCAACGCGATCAGCGCGGGCCCGATCCGGACACTCGCGGCGGCGGGAATCGCGGGCTTCAAGGCGATGTACGGCCTGTTCGACGAGATCGCCCCGCTGCGTTCCAATATCACGATCGAGGACGTCGGCTCGACCGCGGTCTACCTCGCCAGCGACCTCTCGCGCAACGTCACGGGCGAGGTCATCTACGTCGACGGCGGCTTCAACATCCTGGGCGTGCCGACCCCGCCGGCGTGACCGTGGCCGCGGCTTGCGCTGTCCATGATTGAGCCCGGGGCGGACGGCCGGCAGGCGATGGCGCGCGGCGGGTCGCTCTGGCACGATCCGTCGTTCCTGCTGTACTGGCTGGCGGCGACGGTCTCGGCCGCAGGCTCGTCGATCACGCTCGTCGTCGCGCCGATCCTGATCTTCCAGATGACCGGTTCGGCGCCCCTGACCGGCGCGCTGGCCGCGACCGAGGCGCTCCCCTATCTCGTCTTCGGGCTGTTTGCCGGCGCGGCCGCGGACCGCGTCAACCGGCCGCGACTGATGACCGCGACGAGCTTCCTGCAGGGCGTCGTGCTGGCCACCATCCCGATCGCCGCGAGCCTCGGCCAGCTCCAGCCGCTGCACATCATCGGGGCGGCACTCGTCTCGTCGAGCCTGTATGTCTGGTTCGACGCCGCGAATTTCGGGGCGCTGCCGGCCCTGGTCGGACGTCAGCGACTCGTCTCGGCGACGGCCATCCTCATGTCGACGACCACGCTCCTGAGCGTGCTCGGCCCGGCCATGGCCGGCGTTCTCGCGGTCGTCATCGGGCCTGCCAACGCGATCGGCGTCGATGCGCTGACGTTCATGGCCGCAGGAATCATGATCGCGCTCGTGCGCTGGCCGCGGAGTCGCCAGCCGGCCGATGCCGACCAGGTCGGGTTCGGCGCCAGCATCAGGGTGGGCCTGCGGTATGTCTGGAGGCAGCCGACGATCCGCGCCCTGACGCTGCTGGGCATCGGCAACAGCCTCACCAGCGGCCTGGTGATCGGCATGGCCGTCGTCTATGCGACGGGCGCGCTGGGCCTCGGCAGGGCCGACGCACGGATCGGGCTGCTCTTCACCGCGATCGCGCTCGGGGCGCTGGCGGCCAGCGCGCTGCTGCCGTGGCTGACGAAGCGGATGGACCCCCGGCGAATCTCGGCCATGGGGCTGCTCGGGGCGTTCATCTGCGTCGTCGCCCTCGGTCTCGCGCCCGAGCTCGCCTCGGCGGCCGGCGCGCTGTTCCTCTGGAGCCTGTGCCAGATGGGCGTCGCCGTCAACGGCGTCGTCGTCCGCCAGCGGCTCACCCCGAGCGAACTCCAGGGACGGGTCAACATCGTCGCCCGCATGATCGCCTTCGGCGGCTACCCATTCGGAGCGGTGATCGGGGGCCTGCTCGCCGTCAGCCTGCCGATCCGGGCCGTCTACCTGATCGGGGCGCTCGCCGTGGGAACCAGTGCCCTGCTGGCGGCTCGCTCGCCGCTCTGGCATCCGAAGGAACCGTTCATCGACGCCGTCGACGACTGATCGGTCCGGTGGTTGCCCGACCCGGCGGTTGCCCCGCGCGCCGGTTGCCCCGCCCGGAAGTTGGCCCGACCAGGCCGGGCGCTATCTCGCGGCCGCGGCCGTCCGGCAGCCCGCGCACTGGCCGACGATCGACACGTGCGAGAGATCCACGACAAAGCCGCGGCGGTGCTCCAGCGCCGAGACGATGCCGCGACCTTCCTCGGCCCCGATCTCCCAGGTCTGCCCACAGCTGCTGCAGTGGAGATGGCCGTGCTCGGCATCCGGCAGGACGTGAAATTCCTCGCGGCCGTCGGCGCCGTGACCGTGGCGGACGAACCCGAGTTCTTCGAGGACGTCGAGCGTCCGGTAGACCGTCGAGGGGATCGTCGCCGGGTCCACCTCGCGGCAGCGCTCGATGAGCTCGGTCGTGGTGACGTGGCCGTCGGCCTTCGAGAGCACTTCGACCAGGGCGCGGCGTTGGGGCGTCCAGCGGAGACCGCGGGCCCGAAGCAGGTCGCGGACGTCGTTGGCCCGGAGATCGCGGGGTGGCTGCGCGGCGGTCACGTGGGCAGTATACGAGCAGCTAACCAATTGCTACTCTTTGCAATAGACTCTCGTTGCATCCGTTGGCGCGCCGCCCGCGTACCAACAGCACAGCAGGCGGGATCGATCGGCCCCGGTGCGACGGCTGTGGCGGCGATGCCGGGGACAGGAGGCGAACGTGCACATTCCGGACGGCTACCTGAGTCCGATCATCTCGGTCGGCCTCGGCGTGGTCACGATTCCGGTCTGGGCCGTCGCCACGCAGCGGGTCAAGAAGGTCCTGAACAATCGGACCATTCCCCTCCTGGCGATCTTCGCCGCCCTCAGCTTCACGATCATGATGTTCAACATCCCCGTCCCCGGAGGGACGACTGCACATGGGGTTGGCGGAACACTGATCGCGATCGTCCTCGGACCGTGGGCCGCGGTCATTGCGGTCAGCGTGGCACTGATCATCCAGGCCCTGTTCTTCGGCGATGGCGGCGTCCTCGCGATCCTGACGAACTGCCTGAACATGGCGATCATCCTGCCGTTCGCCGGCTACTGGTCGTACCGCCTCCTGTCCGGCCGCTCGCCGATCCTCTCGACCCGTCGCGTCTGGGCTGCCGCGATCGGGGCCTACATCGGGATCACCGTCGCGGCGATCGCCGTCGGGATCGAGCTCGGCCTGCAACCGTTGCTCTTCACCGAGAACGGCGTCCCGCTCTACAGCCCGTACACCTTCGCCCAGGCGATCCCCGCCATGGTCCTCTCGCACGCGTTCGGCGCCTCGATCGTTGAGGCCCTCATCACCGGGCTCGGCGTGGCGTACTTCCAGAAACGCCATCCGGAATACCTCACGTCCCTGCGCTCGATCGTCGCGCCGGAAGCGGGCAGCGACGGCGTCGTCTCGCGGCGCCCGCTCTGGCAGGTCATCGTCGGGGCGAGTCTGGCCACCGTGGCCGGCCTCGCCATCGTCGGTCTCATCGAGGGCGGGGGCAATCCCGGCCGTCTATTCGGTGGCGACTGGTCGACTGTCGACTGGCCGTCCGTGGCCACGATGCTGCTCGTCGTGGCCATCATCGGCCTGATCCTCGTGCCGCTCGTCTACCTCGTCCTCCCGCGGCGATACAAGCGCGTCGGGGCGGCACTGACGGCCGTGGCGGTCATTGCGCCACTCGGCCTGATCGCACCCGGCTTCGCGTATGGCGAGGGCAGCACCGATGACGTCAAGGAAGCGTTCGGTTATGTGCCCCAGGGACTCCAGGACCTCTCCGGCATCTTCAGCGCGCCGCTCTCTGGCTACAACGTCCCGCTGCCGTTCTTCAGCGATTCCAACGCGGAGTTGTGGCACGCAGCGATCGGCTACGAGATCGCGGGGATCGTCGGCATCCTCCTGATCTTCGGCGTGATCTTCGGACTGGCCCGGCTGCTGCGCGGGCCCGGAGGCTCGACCGACGCGACCGACGCGACCGACACGACCGTGAGCGCGCCGGCATGAACGCGGCTGCTCCCCCGCGCGTCGCCGCTGGGGCTCGCGAAGGCCACATCGGCTGGCTCGAGCACACGATCGGCGGGATCACGGAAGGCATCGAGCACGCCGTCTTCACCGAGCAGCACGCGCGGCGCGCCGGATTCCTCCAGGCGCTCGACCCGCGGGCCAAGCTCGGGATGTTCCTCGCGATCATCCTGGCCGCCAGCCTGACCGGTTCCGTCGCGGTCCTCGCGGCGCTCTATGCCGTGACCCTGCTGGCAGCCGGAGCGAGCCACCTGCCGTGGGCCTTCTTCGTCAAGCGGGTCTGGCTCGGCGTGCCATTCTTCGCGGCGATTGTGGTCATCCCCGCACTGTTCATCGTCCCCGGCCCGCGCCTCTTCGAGCTGGCCGTGGGTCCGATCACCATCGCCCCGTCCATTCCGGGTATCCAGGGCGCGATCATCTTCGTCGCCCGCGTCGGCGTCAGTGTCTCGCTCGGCGTGCTGCTCGTGATGACCACGCCATGGGCCGACATTTTGAAGAGCCTGCGGGCGCTGAAAGTGCCGCAGATCTTCGTCCTGATTCTGTCGATGACCTATCGCTACGTGTTCCTGTTCCTCCACACCGCCAACGGCCTGCTGATGGCGCGCAAAAGTCGGGTCATTGCCAGGACCAGCGGCGGTGAGCAACGGCGCTGGATCAGCGGGACCATGGGCGCCATGGTCAGCCGCTCGTTCAAGATGAGCAACGACGTCTACGCCGCGATGATGGCTCGCGGCTTCACCGGCGAGATCCGGACGTACAGCACCTACCGAATGACCGGCCGAGACTGGCTGGCCCTCCTCGGCAGCCTGTCGATCGCCACTGCCGCCGTCGTCGCGGGTCGGCTGATCTCGTGACGGAGCCCGAGGGTCGGCCGCCGGTCGGCGACGGCGCGCCGCTCTTCTCGCTGCGTGGCGTGCGGTACGTCTACTCCGGCGGCCACACGGCCCTCGACGGGATCGACCTCGACATCACGGAGGGCGAGCAGGTCGCCATCCTCGGCGCGAACGGCAGCGGCAAGTCCACGCTGCTCAAGCTGCTAGACGGCATCGTCGGGCCTTCCGGCGGCACGATGCGAGCGCTCGGCCGGGACGTGGCAGCGGTCGCCGCCGGTGAGGACGCATTCCGCTTCCACCGCGAGGTGGGTCTCGTCTTCCAGGATCCCGACATCCAGCTGTTCAGCGCGACGGTCCTCGACGATGTCGCATTTGGGCCGCTCCAGCTGGGCCTGCCGCCGGCCGAGGTGAAGCGTTGCTGCGACGCGGCCCTGGCCGCCATGGAGATCGCCGACCTCGCCAATCGGGCCCCCTTCGAGCTGTCCGGCGGCGAGAAGAAGCGCGCCGCGATCGCCTCCGTCCTCTCGCTCGAGCCCCGGGTCATCCTGCTCGACGAGCCGACGGCGTCGCTCGACCCGCGCACGAAATGGATTCTCGTGAACCTGATCCGCAAGCTCGCCGACCAGGGTCGGACGATCATCACGGCCACCCACGAGCTCGACATCGTCCCGATCATCGCCGACCGCGTGATCGTGCTCGGCGAGAACCGCCAGGTCATGGCCGACGGATCACCGGACGCGATCCTGAACGACCTGCCGCTGCTGCTCCGGGCCAACCTCATCCACGAGCACCTGCACCAGCACGGCGGGGTCGCCCATCGCCACGGCCACGATGCGAGCCACCCGCACGACGACGGCGAGCACCACGACGGCGGAACCGGCGGAACCGGCGGAGCCGACAGCCGGGACAGCCGGGCCAGCCGGGCCAGCGTCGCGCCGATCGACGCTTTTGAGCCGGCCGGCGAGCTCAAGGACGACGGCTCGGCCGGGCTCGAACCATGGGTCGGACGGGCGGGCAACGAGGCGCTCCCCGAGCCCGCCGCCGAGCTGACGAGCCTGTCGGCCTGATCGATGGGGGTGGACGGCCTGATCGGCCTCGTCCGAACGGCCGTTGCCGGGATCCGGAGCGGGATCCGACGGATTCTCCGGCGGCCGCCGGACGACGATCGGCCGGCGATCTAGGGCAGTGCGCCCGATCCTCGTCGAACCCGACCCGCGCCTGCGGCAACGGGCGGCACCGGCAGTCGTCTCCGACCGTGCCACGGCGGACCTCGTCGACGAGCTGCTGGCGGTGATGCGCGCCGCGCAGGGCCTCGGGCTCGCAGCCACGCAGCTCGGGGTCGGCGTGCGCGTCGCGGTCGTCGAGATTGCCGAGCGGACGATCGTCCTCGTCAACCCCGTGCTCGAGCGGGTCAACGGCCACCAGCTCGGCTGGGAAGGCTGCCTCTCGGTCCCCGGGCGCGTCGCCGAGGTGGAACGGCCGGGACGGGTCCGGATCCGGGCCGTCGACCTGGATGGCCGGCTGGTCCGCTGGGATGGCTCGGGTCTCCTGGCGCGCGCGTTGCTCCACGAGCTCGACCATCTCGATGGCCGCCTCTACACCGACTTCGTCGCGCCGGAGGCCCTGATCGACACGCGTCTGCATCCGACGCCGCCGCGGTCCTGACTCCCGGAGCGGCTCGGCGAGCACCCCGCCCGAGCCACGAGCCGCCGGCCCTACATCGTCGGCAGGTAACCCTGGTCGAGGTACTTCTGCGGGTCCTCGAGGAAGTCGAGCTTGCAGCCGCGGCCGCAGAACACGTACTCGATGTCGCCGCGGGTCACGGCGAGGCCGTTCGCCCGGGCCTCGGCCCGATCGACGGTCATCCCGCACACGGGATCGAGGCCCAGTTCGCCACCGTCCCCGGCGTCCGGTCGATGCATTGGCAGGGTCATGTCCGCTCCTTTCCGCTGGTCTCGTTGATCGAGGTCTGGCTGGGTGGGTCGACGATCAGCATCCCGGCCATGCCGGCCTCGGCGTGCCCCTCGACGGTGCACTCGAAGGGGTAGCGGCCGGGCGTGTCGATCCTGAACCGGACCTGCTGGGTCTGGCCGGGCCGGGCTGCGGCCTCGACGTTGGCGAGTCCCATCACATGCCAATCGTGGAAGACGGCGCCGGCATTGGTGAACCGGAGCACGACGAAGGCGCCGGCCGGAACCTCGATCGTCGTCGAGGAGAACCGCAGGTCCGTGGCGGTCAGGTCGACCTGCGTGGCGCCGGCATCGATGGCTCGATCGAGCCCGACGACGCCCGCCACGAGGATCGCGGCGACGCCGGCCACGGCCAGGAGATAGGCCGCGTCGCGCAGCCGGGCCGCCGGCCCGACCCGGAGGCGGGTCATGCCGGGCGACCCGGCGCGGGCGTCGAAGCCCCGCAGCCGCAGCGAGTTCGTGACGACGCTGACCGATGACAGCGCCATGGCCCCGGCGGCGAGGGCCGGGCTCAGGAGGATCCCGAACGTCGGGTACAGGAGGCCCATCGCGATCGGGATCAGCAGGATGTTGTAGCCAAAGGCCCAGACCAGGTTCTGGCGGATGACCCCGGTCGTCCGGTTCGAGAGCGCCAGCGCGCCAAGGACGCTCCGCGGATCGCCGCCGACGAGGGTGACATCGGAGGCTTCGATCGCGACGTCCGCGCCCGTCCCGATCGCGACGCCGACGTCGGCCTGGGCGAGAGCGGGAGCATCGTTGATGCCGTCGCCGACCATGGCCACGATCCGGCCGGCCGCCTGGAGCTCGGCGATGACCGCGGCCTTGTCGCCGGGCAGGACGCCGCCCCGGGCATGATCGAGCGGGACACCGAGCTGGGCGGCCACGCTGGCGACGGTCGCGGGCTGGTCGCCCGAGACGATCCAGGTCTCGATGCCGGCCCGCGCCAGGTCGCGGACGGCCTCCGCGGCCTCGGGCCGCACCGGATCCGCGATGACGGCACAGCCCAGTGCGCGGCCGTCCACGGCCACGAACACGAGGGTTCGCCCGAGGTCGCCGGCCTCGGCCACGGCGGCCGCCAGGTCCGGATCGTCGAGACCGCTCGCGCCGCGCTCTTCGAGGAGCCGGCGTGAGCCGACGAGGACGGCTCGCCCATCGACGGTGGCCGACACGCCGTGGCCGGCGAGTGCCTCGAAGCCCTCGACGGGCCGGAAGCCTGCCTCGGACAGGTGGCCGAAGGCGACGATCGCGGCGCCGAGCGGGTGTTCACTGCCACGTTCGGCGGATGCCGCCAGATCCACGAGCGCGACGGGATCGACACCGCCGGCCGCCACGATGCGTTCGACCGTCGGTCGGCCCACCGTGAGCGTGCCGGTCTTGTCGAACACGACTGCCGTGACCCGCCCGGCGCGCTCCAGGGCGCCGGCGCTGCGGAACAGGATCCCCGCCTCGGCGCCCCGACCGGTGCCGACCATGATCGCGGTCGGCGTGGCGAGACCCATCGCGCAGGGGCAGGCGATGATGACGACGCCGATGAAGGCCGTCAGGGCGAACGTGATCCGCGGCTCGGGACCGGCGAGCATCCAGATGGCGAAGGTTCCCAGCGCGAGGAGGAGCACGAGGGGGACGAAGACCGCGCTGATCCGGTCGGCGGTCCGCTGGATCGGGGCCTTGGAGCCCTGCGCGCGCTGGACGAGATCCACGATCCGGGCGAGGGCCGTGTCGCGGCCGACCCGCGTCGCCCGGAAGACGAAGGAGCCAGAGGTATTCATCGTCGCCCCGATGACGTCGTCGCCGGGGATCTTCTCGACCGGGATCGCCTCACCGGTCAGCATGGATTCGTCGATGGCGGACGATCCTTCGATGACGATCCCATCGACGGGCACGGTCTCGCCCGGACGGACCCGGATCAGGTCGCCGGCGAGGACCGCCTCGAGCGGCACGAGCTCCTCGAGGTCGCCCCGCAGGACGCTGGCGCCGTGCGCCTGGAGCCCGATGAGGCGGCGGATCGCGTCGCCGGTCTGGCCCTTGGCCCGGGCTTCCAGCCAGCGCCCGAGCAGGACCAGGCCGATGATCACGGTCGAGCTGTCGAAATAGGTCTCGGGATGCAACCCGGCCTCGTGGATGACCTCGGGGGCGAGCGTCACGAAGACGCTGTAGGCCCAGGCCGCGCTCGTGCCGACGGCGACCAGCGTGTCCATGTTCGTCGTCCGGTGGCGCGCCGCCCGCAGGGCCGCGACGTAGAAGCGGCGGCCGGCCCAGACCTGGATGAACGTGGCCGGAACCAGGACGATCCAGTTGATCGTCTCCATGGCGACGACCGTCTGGGGCCAGAACATCGCGAGCATGATCAGGAACGCGACAAGCAGCGAGACGGTGGCCTGCATGAGGAGCTCTCGCTGCTCCCGGCGTCGGGCGGCCTCCTCGGGGTCGATGACGAGTGTCAGGGCCCGGTCACCGGTGCCGGCGGTCGGCTCCGGCCGGACGTCGTAGCCGGCGGCTTCGACGGCCGCCACGAGTTCGGCCCGGCCGGCGAGGCCCGGATCGACGCGCACCGTGGCCCGCTCCGTGGCGAGGTTGACGTTCGCCTCGAGGACGCCATCGGCCTTGCGCAGGTAGCGCTCGATCCGGTTGACGCACGAAGCGCAGGTCATCCCGGCAATGGGCAGGACGACCTCGATCTCGCGCGGTGGGCGCACCTCGGAACTGGCGGCAGAGCTTGGCTTCGTCGTGGCGTCCATACTCCCGGGTAGTATACCGCGCCATACTCCCCAGTAGTATCAGATCGGTCCCTGCCTACTCCGCGTTGCGGACCTGGTAGACGGCCAGCCGCCAGCTCGCGAACGCGAACGCAACGACGAGGACGAGAACGCTCATCCCGACGGCAGTGACGGCATCGAGGTTGGCGTTGATCCGGCCGGACGGATCGAGCAACGCCGCGATCTCGATCGCGTACTGGCGCACGCTGAGCACGCGCGTCCCGTCGAACAGGCCGGCCAGCAGCCCTTCCCAGACGAGGGTGTAGACGAGGCCGATGATCAGCGCCCGGCCCGTCAGGACGCTCAACGCCACGAAGATCGCGGAGTACAGGATCGCGGCGACGATCAGACCGGCGGCGAAGGCCATCGTGAGTCCCGCCCCGCCGCCCTGGTCGCCGGCGACCAGGAGGCCCGAGACGACCGCGATCGGGACGATCAGGACGATCGTGAGCCCGGCCGCCGCGATGAGCTTGGCGGCGACGATCCAGACGCGGCTGATCGGCTTGACGAGCAGGTAGATCGCCGTGCCGTCCTCGATCTCGGAGCCGATTGCCGCGGTGCCGAAGACGAGCGCCGTCAGCGGCAGGATGGTGGCCAGGACGAGATTGTTCAGGAGGGTCGCGGCCAGGCGTTCGGGATCCGGTGGCCGGCCGACGAGGCGGATCAGGAGGGCGATGAGGAGCGGGATCAGGGCCAGCAGCAGCATCAGGACGAAGCGGCGGCGGCTCAGGAGCCCGCGCAGCGTCACCGTGACCAGCGGCACGAGGATGCCGAAGCCGCTCACCGGCGCACCAGGTAGGCGAAGACGCTCTCGAGCGATTCGTCGGTCGGGCGCAGCTCGAACAGGCGGACGCCACTGGCCCGGGCGATCCCTGCGACCTGGCGGGTGAAGGCGGCGAACTCGGACGAGCGGACGGTCAGCGTCCCATCCACCAATTCGACCCCGAACACCGAGGCGTCGGCGACCAGCGCCGCGGCCAGCCGTCGATCGTCGCTCGAGCGGATCGTGAACGTGTGCGGCCGGTCGGTCATGAGCCGGCGGATCTCCCGGAAGTCACCCGACGCGGCGAGCCGCCCGGCGAAGATCACGAGCACGCTCTGGGCGAGCCGCTCGACCTCTTCGAGGATGTGCGACGAGAACAGGACGGTCCGGCCCTCGGCCGCCAGCCGCGTCAGCAGCTCCATCATGTGCAGCCGCTGGCGCGGATCCATGCCGTTGAACGGCTCGTCGAGCAGCAGCACGGGCGGCTCGTGGGCCAGCGCCGCGGCCACCTTGATCCGCTGCCGCATCCCCTTGGAGTAGGTCCCGATGGCCCGATCGGCCGCATCTTCAAGTTGGACCGTCGCAATGGCCTGGCGTGCCGCGGCCGGGGCATTCCGGACGGACTGGAGGCGGGCGTTGAGCAGCACGAACTCGTAGCCGGTCAGGAAGGCGTGGACGGCCTCCTTCTCCGGGACGAGGCCGATCCGGCGGTAGATCTCGGGATCGTGCCAGGCCGGCCGGCCGAGGATCTCCACGGCGCCTGCTGACGGGCGCAGCAGCCCCGCGACCAGATGCAGCAGGGTCGACTTGCCGGCGCCGTTGGGACCGAGCAGGCCGGTGATCCCGGCGCCGAGCGAAATCGAGATGTCGTTGATGGCGACGACGTTGCCGTACCAGCGCGACGCGTTGCGCAGCTCGACCGTGGCCACGAAGCCCGGCGGCGGGCCAGTCCGCGCAACGGGGGCCGCGGCCGTGGCCGGAGCGAGGTCGGCGGCCGTCGCGGGATCGGCGGCCGGAGCGGGATCGGCGGCCGTCGCGGGATCGGCGGCCGGAGCGGGATCGGCCGGCGGTCGAGCCTCCGTCACGCGGCGAGACGCCGGTATCGGCGCAGCAGCGCGGCCAGGCAGATCGCGATCGCGACGCCGATCGCGGCGAGATAGACGGGGCCCGGAAGATCCGCGTCGATGTAGATCTGGCCGGGCGGTCGTCGCCCGAACAGGAAGGCATTCGCCGCTTCCAGCACGCCGCCCGGATCCAGCAGGACGATCCAGCGGCTGGCATCGCCGCTCGCGATTTCCGTCACGATGCCGACGACGATCGGCGGCACGATGAACGCGGCGATGATCGCGGCCGTGGCATAGGCCCGCCGCGGGGTGAGCGCGGCGATCGCCATGCTGATCCCGCCGAGCAGCAGGGCGGCCGCGACAGCGATCCCGAGGATCGCGGGCACGGAGCGAAGGTTGTCGACGAGCGCGGCCGGGACGTCGCTCGCGGACAGCACGTGCCCGACGAACAGCACGGCCTGGGGCACCAGCATCAGGATCAGCAGCGCCGTCACCAGCGCCCCGAGCTTGGCGAGCGCGTAGTCCTCGCGCCGGAGGGCCCGCGAGAAGTAGAGCGAGAGGACGTTGTAGCGCTGGTCGCGCCCGACGAGTTCGGGTGCCTGCGCCGCACAGAACAGCATCAGGAGGAGTTGCGTGTAGCCGTAGAGGGTCGCGTACTGAATGGGCGAGGACACGACCCCGCCGGTGGTCGCGCGGCTGAGGAGGGCCGTCAGCGCGACCGACACGATGGCCGGCAGCAGCGCGAGGAACGCAAGGCCGACCGGCACGATCTTGGCCCGCCCGCCCCGCCCGATCCCGAACGCCGCCCGCAGGCTGTAGGAGTAGAGGGCCCAGATCGCGTGCCGGCGCCCGAGCCGCGGCCCGGCGTAATTCTGGTAGCCGAGGTCGTAGATGTTGCCGGCCGTCCCGCCCGCGGCAGGCGCGCCGCCGACCGTCGGGATGGACGCCGCGGCGCCCGGATCGCTCGCGCTCACGATCGATTCCCGGTGGCCCGAGGCCCGGCCGCGGGCGACTCGGCCGTAGGCGCCGGGGCCGGCTCGCCGTCCGGGCGGTCCCGAAACAGGTCCTCGAGGCTGTGGCGCCGCTGCTCCATCCGGATGAGCGGCAGGCCGAGGTCGACGACCGTGTCGCGGACGAGGTCGTAGGGCCGGTCGTCGGTCAGGGCGATCTGGAGCAGGCGGCCGTCGGGTCGGACGTCGAGGCCGGCGGCGACCAGGGCAGCCGCGAGGCGCGCGCTCCCCTCCTCGACCTCGACCGTCAGGACACCCGTTCGTTCCGTGAAGCTCGCGATCCGGTCGGCCCGCAGCAGGCGGCCGCCTTCGATGGCGACCAGGAAGTCGCAGACGCGTTCGATCTCGCCGAGCAGATGCGACGCGACGATCACCGCCATGCCGAATTCCTGGCCCGTCCGGCGCACGAGCTCGAGCATCTCGTCACGGCCGGCCGGATCCAGGCCGTTGGTCGGCTCGTCGAGCAGGAGCAGGCGCGGATCGTGGACGAGGGCCTGGGCGAGCTTGACCCGCTGGCGCATGCCGGTCGAATAGCCGCCGATCTGGCGGTAGCGCTCCTCGTACAGGCCGACGTGGCGCAGGACCTCGGCCGTGCGCTCCCGGGCGGCGGTGGCCGGCAGGCCCGAGATCTCGGCGAGATGCGCGACGAGATCCGTGGCGCTGATGTCCGGGGGCAGCGCGTCGTGCTCGGGCATGTAGCCGACGAACTGGCGGATCTCGGGGCCCTGGCGGACCACGTCGCGGTCGAGGACGGAGGCACTACCGCTCGTCGGCTCGATGAGCCCCAGGAGGATCTTGATGAGCGTGCTCTTGCCGGCCCCGTTCGAGCCGACGAGCCCGACGATGCCCGGCTCGATATCGAGCGTCAGCGCGTCGAGCGCGGTGACACCCGGATAGCGCTTGGTGAGGGCACGGAGACTGATGAGGGCCATCGCACACCGTCGACGAACTGGGCGAGCCGATGGTAGCCGGTCGGCGCTGCGCGTGGCCGCCGCAGAACGAGGCCGGTCAGTGCCGGTCGGCGTCGACCTCGGTCGGCAGGAGCCAGGCGCCCGCTCGCTGGAGGAATGCGGCGGCGACGCCGCGCAATCGTCGCTTCGGTCGGGCGACCCGGATCGCGGCCGACGCGGCCGGGCTCGCGACGGCGATCGTGCCTGCGGGAGCCGTCGTGCCTGCTGGAACGATCGTGCTCGGGACCGGGCTGGACGGACCGAGGACCCGCCGCGGCCGACCGCGGCGAAGGCTCCCGAACAGCCCGCGGCCACGCCTCGCCGGGATCCGCGCGGCGGGACCGGGCGCGGGCACCTCGACGGCGGCGATCGGGACGGGCACGAGCGTCGGATCGCTGGCCGGCGCCGGCTCGACGCGCGGCCGGGCCGGTTGCGGGACGAGATCCCCGGCCGTGGGGCTCGCGACGGCGACCGGCCGGCGGCGGTCCACGAAGCCGCGCATGTCCGCCCACGGGCGGGGGCGAGCGGTTTGCGGGCGCCAGTCCTCGTTCGGGTCGGCCACGGTCCCGTCGCCGGCGTAGAGAGCATCGAAGGTTTCGCCATCAATCCGCTCGTGCTCGACGAGGTACGCGGCGATGCGGCGCAGGACGTCCATCTGCTCGATCAGGGTCGCGCAGGCCTGGGCGTACGCCCCGTCGAGGATGGCGCGGATGGCCCGCGTGGCGGCCGGCTGGACTTCGGCCGGCAGCGAGTCACCAGGGGCGGCGACGAGGAACGAGAGCGAGCCGCGGCCCGAAATCCCATTCTCGCGGGACTCGGGGTCGATGCCCATGCCCCAGCGGGTGACCATCTGCGAGGCGATCTGGTTCGCCTTCTCGAAGTCGTCCGAGGCGCCGCCGGTCACGTCCTGGAAGAGGATCTCCTCGGCGGCCCGACCGCCCATCAGCGCCACGAGGTGGGCGCGAAGGTCGGATTCGGACGGCAGGTCGTTGTCCTCCTGGGAGCTGACCGTGACGCCGAGTGCCTCACCGTGCGCGAAGAGGCTGATCTCCTCGACCCGGCGGCGATCGCCGTGGACCCGGCCGCAGATGGCGTGGCCGACTTCGTGGGCCGCGATGATCGAACGCTCCCGCTCGTCCATGGAGCGATGCCGCGAGGTCCCGACGGCGACCTTCAGCCAGCCGTGGTGCAGATCCTCCGGCGAGACTTCCGTGCCGCTCCGGCGGGCCGTGAAGATGGCCGCCTCGTTGAGCAGGTCGGCGAGCATCGCCCCGCTGAAGCCGTACGTCTTGCGGGCCAGGGCGCCGAGGTCCGCAGCGGCGGAGATCGGCTTGTTCCGCGCGTGGACCCGCAGGATCTCGGCCCGGCCGACGACATCCGGCAGGCCGACGTGGATCTTGCGATTGAAGCGTCCGGGTCGCAGGACCGCGGGGTCGAGGACGTCGATCCGGTTGGTGGCCGCGATGACGACGATGTCGTCGGTCGTCCCGAAGCCGTCGAGCTCGACGAGCAGCTGATTCAGCGTCTGCTCGCGCTCCTCGTGGCTGTTCTGGCCGCCCCGGGCCTTGCCGAGCGCATCGAACTCGTCGAGGAAGATGACGCCGCGGCCGGCCTTGCGAGCCCGGGCGAACAGGTCGCGGATCCGTCGCGCCCCGACGCCGACGTACTTCTCGACGAAGTCCGAACCCGACGCGTAGTAGAACGGCACGCTCGCCTCGGCGGCGACCGCGCGGGCCAGCATCGTCTTGCCGGTGCCCGGGGGGCCGTAGAGCATGATCCCGCGCGGGCTCCGGGCGCCCAGCTCGTGGAAGCGCTCGGGGGTCTTCAGGAACTCGATCGTCTCGGTCAGCTCGAGCTTGGCCTCATCGCAACCCGCCACGTCGGCCAGCAGGACGTCGCCGGTCGCCGGGTTCGGCAGCCGCTCCGTTGCCGACTCATTGGACGCGGTCGTGCGCGAGCGATTCTTGTCGGCTGGGCGGGTCTGGCCGAACAGTGTGCCCGTGCCGTCAGATCGGCCGCGGCTGCGGCCGCCCATGCGCAGGACCACGGTGATCGCGATGCCGACGAGGATCATCGGCAGGAGCCAGGCGAAGAGGAAGCGTGTCGTGTCGCCGCTTGAGCTCGGCGGGAGGGCCGCGGCCGTCGCAGTCTCTGCCGTGAGGAGGCGGCCGTAGCCGAGGCCCGTCAGGGCGCTGACGGCGTCGGCCGGGGTCACGGTCAGGGCGACCTGGACGAGTTGGCCGTCCTTGGTCTTGGCCACGAGGTAGGCCGGGTCGGTCGCGGAACCAGTGGTGGTCGAATCCGTCGGGGCGGTGATGGCGACGATCTCGCCGGCATCCGCATGGCGCTGCAGCTCGAGCAGGGTCCAGGTCTGGGCGTAGGTGAACGTCGGCGCCTTGGCCGCGGAGTCGGCCGGCGCCTGAGCCGGGGCAGTCAGCGCGATGGTCGCGACCACGATGAGAAGAGCGCCGGCCGCAAGCGCGGCACCGATCACCGGCCGCGGATGGTCCTTCGCGAGGCGGGAGAGGCGGCCGGGAAGCTGGCGGGGATCGAGTCTCACGGAACACCGTTGGTGACGATCGTCCGGGGCCGGTGTGACCCGATCTCGGACGACATGGCTGCTGACCCTGTGTGCCAGGAGGATGAGCGCGCCCGCGAGCCCGACCCATCACTCACTGGTACTACGACCTGCACCAAACGGTGGACGCCATTCCGCTGGCGGACTGATCGGGGACGACCAGGTCCAGAGGGTACCGAAGGATTCGAAATCGCGCTCCGGTCGCCATTCCCGGTGCTTCGCGCCTGCCGGGGGTGCCCCGGCCGATTTCGCGGCGCCGGGCCCGGTCACCGGCATGACGATGCCCCCGCCGGGTCCTCGGCGAGGGCATCTCGATTGGCTTCGGGGCGACGGCGAGGCCGCCGCACGTGGAGCGGGGTTCCAACTCGGTGCCGGCGCGCCGGCGAGCCGGCGTGCGGCCGAAGGGGATCCCCCGGTCAGCGACGGCTCGTCGCTCGCTCGACGTCGTTGGCGGCGTGCTTTGCGCCGCTGCGGACGGAATCGCCCGCGTTGCCGAGCCCGGCCCGCAGGTCGTCACCGGCATTGCCGATGTCGTCGCCGACATCGTGGCCGTCCAGTTCGCGACCGACTTCGCGGCCCTTGTTCTCCACCGTTCGGCTGAGCTTCTTGGCGTCGTCCATGACTCGAGGTCCTCCGTCCGGGTCTGCCGCCTTCGGTGGCGGATCTGCCCCGACCGTAGCGGCCGGCACCTTGCGGGCAGGTCATCGGTCCTCGACCCGGCCGGTTGCAGGTGTCTCGCAGCGTGTCGGAGAGCTTGGTTGCCGGCGCGGGGACGCCGCGCGTCCTGGCGGTCGCCGCCCGGGCCGCGCCCGAGCGGGCCGAATTCGGCGCACACAAACAGACGACCCGAGGAGGGGCTTCGGGCCGTCTGTTCAGGGAGGGGGAGACGCCCCGTCACAAGCGTCACCCACAGTCGAATTCGAGTTGGGCACCGAGCCGACTGGCCGACTCGCTGCGCAGATGATCCGATCACCGCCGGTTCGACAGCGTCACAGGCTCAGGGCCGGACGTTGCATCCCCGTATCGGCTTCGGGATCCCGCGCAATGCACGGTACGTGCGCCTCGGCGCAGCGGATTTCACCGCCGGCCCGCCCAAGGGCCTCGTGGCAGGCCGCCCCGAGCGGAAGCCGCGCCGATGGACGACGATGGTTCCGAACAGATCGAGCCCGATGCAGCCCGAACGATCGAGGAACCGCATGGACGACAACCAACTGCTCCACACGATCAACGAGATTGCGGCCGAGGAGGAGCACCTCTGGTCCAAGGCGAGCGAGGAGGGTGGTCTCAGCGTCGACGAGGATGCCCGGCTGCGCGAACTCCAGGTGCATCTCGACCAGACCTACGACCTGCTGGCCCAGCGGCGCGCCCGCCGCAGCGCCGGGCTCGATCCCGACGAGGCACACCTGCGACCCCCGCAGATCGTCGAGAACTACGAGCAGTAGCCCGCGATCGGAGTCGACGCCGCGGGCTGGGCGTCCCGAGCGGGCTCGGCCTGGGTCCGCGGCTCGGCCCCGGGCCCGGTCGGCCGGGCCGGCGGCCTCCTAGTCGCGCCCCGGGACGAGGCGGGGTTCACCGCGCCGGACCATCCAGCTCGCGCCCCGCTGCTCGCCGTCGGTCCGGGCAAGGACCGTGTCCACGAACCACCAGTCCGCCCGGACGCGCTCGCGGTCCACGTCGACCGTGACATAGCCGTGGCTGTCGAGATCGACGAATCGGAGATATGGCAGGGCGTTCATCAGCGAGTCCTGGACGGGAAGCGAGCCCGTGTGCGGCTGCCAGCCCATCTTGTCGTCGACGTTCTGCGAGGTGAGGCTGGAGGTCACGAATTCGACGGCGGCCGTCTCCGAGGTCGAAATCGAGCGGGTCGACCGGCAGCTCGAGGGCGAGCGCGATGTGGACGTCGCCGCTCAGGACGACAAGATTGCGGATCCCCGAGTCGTGGACGTGCCGCAGGATGGCGCCCCGCTCGGCCGGGTAGCCATCCCACTGGTCGAAGTCCGGACCGTCCGCATTGGCGCCGATCAGCTTCACGACGACCAGCGGCTTGCGGTAGGCCGGGTCGATCCGTTCGCTCCAGATCTGCGACATCACCGAGCTGTTGCCGAGGAGCCGCCAGGCCGCGCGTGATCGCGCCAGCCCGTCGAAGAGCCACGCCGTCTGCTCGTGGCCGAGCTGGCTGCGGCCGGGGTCCTGCATCGCCGCGCCGCCGACTGGCTCGTCGCGCATCGAGCGGGTATCGATGAGGAACAGGTCGGCGAGGTCGCCGATGGCCACCGAGCGATAGACGCGCTCAGGGTTCGCCGGATCCGGCAGGCGGGCCGGCAGCCACTCCCAGCGGGCCCGAAACGCGTTGGCCCGCCGGACGGGCCACGGGCCGTCCCGTTCGGGCTCGTGCTCGATGGAGCCGTTCCGCCAGGCGCCGTCGGCAAGCTCGTGGTCATCCACGGTGGCGATCAGCGGATGGACGTGATGCATCGCCTGGACGTCCGGGTCGCGCCGGTACTGGCTGTACCGCCGGCGGTAGTCCGCGAGCGTCACGCATTCGTTGAGCGGATCGAACGGCCGCCCGATGTCGGCCCCGGGGGTCTGCGAGGCGGGCGGCTTCTGGGCCGCTTCATAGATGTAGTCGCCGAGATGGAGCACGAAATCGAGCTCCGGCCGGGCCGAGATCCGCCGGTAGGCGTTGAAGTACCCGGCGTTGTACTTGGCGCACGAGACCATCGCCAGGCTGATCCGCTCGACGTCGCCGCTCGGCAGGGTCTTCGTGCGCCCGATCGGCGAGGACGCGTCGCCCGAGCGGAAGCCATACCAGTAGGTCCGGCCCGGCTCGAGGCCAGTGACATCGACGTGGACCGTCCAGTCGTTCTCGGGTTCGGCCGTGGCCGTGCCGCTGGCAATGATGTCGCGCAGTGAGGCGTCGCCGGCCAGGACCCAGCCGACGTCGACCGCCCCGGTCGAGCCGCTGATCCGGGTCCAGATGATCACCCGGTCGGCGAGCGGATCGCCACTGGCCACGCCGTGCTCGAAGACCGCCGTCGCTGCCGTGCCCGCCCCGTCCGACATCGTCGTCCTCCTCCGCTCCGTTCCGGCAGCCTACATCAGCCGGCGCCTCGGCCGACGCGCGGGGGGCCGCTGAGCGGGATCGGCTGGGACTGTTAGGCTCTCCCGGCCCTGACGCGGCCGCGTCGTGTCACCGCTGAGCGCCTGATCTGAAAGGCCGATCGAAGAGGTGACGTGTGAATGCGTGGAAGCTGGCCGTGCTTGCAATCCTGTCCATCGGGGCGCTGGCCGCCTGTGGCAGCTCCGGTTCGACGCCGACCGCGTCCCGGGCGGCCATCGCCTCGGCCACTCCGGGCGGTGGCACGACGCCGGCCCCGACCGCGGCCGCGACGGCGGTCGTGACGGCGGCCCCGGCCGGTGGGGCAGCCACGGCAGCTCCAGCCGGCGGCACGATCCCGACGGCGGCCCCGACGACGGCCCCTGCCGGCGCTGTGGACCTCTGCTCCCTGCTCAGCCCGGCCGATTTCAAGACCGTGACCGGCAAGGACTATGGCGCGGGTGTCCTGGACCCGGCCGGTCAGTGCAACTGGAATACCGACGCGTCGGGCGTGAACAGCGGTGAGCTGATCGTGGCCGCGCTGCAGACCGTCGATCTCCCGTTCATCAAGAGCTCGTTCGTCGGTGGCGTGGACGTGACCGTCGGTGGCCATCCCGCCTACTGGAACCCCACCATCGGCCTCCAGTCGATGTGGGTGGACGTCGGTGGCGGTAACGTCCTCGTCCTCTCGTTCCCGACGTCCCGGACCCTCGGTCCGGACGACCAGGTCATCGCCCAGAAGCTGGCCGAGATCGCCGTCGGCAAGATGTAGGTTTCCGGACCGCCTCGCCGCCCGGGCGCGGCAGGCGAGCGGCGTGCGGCATGGGGCCGTCCCATGGCGGTTTACTCGGCCGTCCGCTCAGACGGTGACCTCGTGGGGCAGCGGGAACCAGCGCAGGATCTCGAACTCGGCGTCCACGACGACCGGCGCCATCGTCTCGTAGGCGGGGCTGGCCGGCGGACTGGCGAGGATCGCGCGCGCCTCCGCCAGGTGCGTCTCGAGGCGGCTCTCAGGCGCATGCCGGCGATGTTCCGGCCAGGTCATCCGGCCGTCCTCGTAGCGGACGTCGTCCAGCGCCATCGGCGGTTCGACGATCCCGCCGCGATGGCGCCACAGGCCGGTCGGCGGATCGAAGCGGTACTGCGGCAGCAGCTTCCAGCCGTCGCTCGCGACCAGCCTGACCGCCTCGATGACGTAGTTGAACACCGGCTCCGAGATGAAGTAGTTGAAGTTGACGCGGACCCAGCCGGGCTTGATGCCCTCGCAACCGCGCGAAATCTCGCGTTCGAACTCGTGGGACCGCTCGAGGTCGATGCCGAGCAGGCGGTGGCCGTACGGCCCGGCGCAGGAACAGCCGCCGCGCGACTGGATGCCGAAGAGGTCGTTCAGGAGCGCCACGACGAAGTTGTGGTGCAGGTAGCGGCCCTCGTGGCGAACGACGAACGAGACGATCGAGAGGCGATCGGCCTCGCGGTTGCCGAGGATCTCGATGTTCGGCGCCGCCTGCCAGGCATCGATCGCCCGGCGGATGAACGAATGCTCGCGAGCCGCGATCGCCTCGACGCCGACCGCTTCCTTGAGCTGGAAGACGAGTCCCGCCCGGATCGATTCGACGATGGCCGGGGTGCCGCCTTCCTCGCGATGCTCGATGTCGGCCAGGTAGACATGCTCGCGGGGATTGACGTAGGCGACGGTGCCGCCGCCCGGCACGGTCGGGACACGGTTCGTGAACAGCTCGCGACGCGCCACGAGGACGCCGGGGGTCCCCGGGCCGCCGATGAACTTGTGCGGCGAGATGAAGATCGCGTCCTTGTAGGCCAGGGCGGCATCCGGATCGGCCGAAACGCCCGCCGGCAGGCCGTCCCGGCCGGCCATGTTCATCTCGATCTGGACGTACGGGGCGGCCGCCGCGAAGTCCCAGAACGAGAGCGCCCCGTGGCGGTGCAGCAGGACGGAGATCGCCCGGGTGTCGGACAGGATGCCGGTCACGTTCGAGGCGGCCGAGAAGCTGCCGATCTTGAGCGGCCGTGCGGCATGCCGGACGAGCATCTCCTCGAGATGGGCAAGGTCGACGTGGCCGTCCTGGTCCTCGTGGATGACGACGAGATCGGCAATCGATTCGCGCCACGGCAACTCGTTGCTGTGATGCTCGAACGGGCCGATGAAGACGACCGGTCGCTCGGCCGCCGGGATCGCCGCGCGCAGGTCGTAGCGATCGTCGAGATCGGCCGGCAGGCGCAGGTTCATGACCTCGACGAGGCGGTTGATCGCGGCCGTCGAGCCCGAGCCGCAGAAGATCACCGCGTGCTCCGGCCCGCCGCCCACCGCATCGCGGATCACGCGCCGGGCGCCCTCGCGGAATCGCGTCGTCTGGAGGCCCGTGCCCGAGGATTCGGTGTGGGTGTTCGCGTAGAGCGGCAGGACCGCTTCGCGGATGAAGTCTTCGATGAACGTCAGCGAGCGGCCCGAGGCGGTGTAGTCGGCATAGGTCACGCGCCGGAGCCCGAACGGTCCCTCGGCCAGGTCATCGTCACCGATGATCGACGCACGGATGGTGTCGATCAGGCGGTCGCTGGCGGATCGCTCGGAATGGGCCACGTGGTGATCGTAGTCCCTGCCGCCGCGTGGCGGTCAAGCGGTCTCCCCGGAGCGCCGGCCGGGCGGGAGCCATAGCGCCAGGCCGCCGTGGCGGTTCAGGGGACGGCGGCCGCCGCGAAGCTCGCCATGTCGGGGAACGTGAGGTCCGGCCTGACCGTGGCGGGCAGCGTCGCCCCGCCCCCGGCTCGATCGTGGCGGCGGTTGATCCACACGGACGACAACCCGAGACGCTGGGCGGGCACGTGATCGTGGTAGAGGCTCTGGGCGACGTGGAGGATCCGCTCGCGCGGCAGCCCCAGGCGCTCGAAGGCGACGGCGAAATTGTGCTCGTCGGGCTTGTAGCTGCCCGCCTGCTGGGCCGTCACGATCCAGTCGAATGGATCGCCGAGCTTCGGTCTCGAGAGCGCGAACAGGTCGTCGTCGCAGTTCGTGATCGCACCGAGCTTGAATCTCGTGTGCAGCCGCGCCAGCGCGGCCGCCGAATCCGGGAACGCGGGCCAGTCCCCAACGGAGCCCGCGAATCGGGCCACCTCGTCGTCCGCCGGCTCGACCCCGAACGTGCCGCACACGCCGCGCGCCGCGCGGGCCAGCACCTCGCGATAGCGCAGGTACGGCCCGGCTTCGGCCTCGGCCTCGAATCGCCCGTACACCTCCAGGAGCGGCTCCCGCGCGACCGTCGCGCCGTGGGCCGCCAGGATCGGCGCGAGGGCCGCCGCGATCCCGGTCTCCCAGTCGATGAGCGTGCCGTAGCAGTCGAACGTGAGCGCCTCGAAGCGGCCGAAGTCGAACTCCGCGGCGGGACTCACAGGATCAGCTGCTTGCCGGGGACGCTGTTGAACTCGCCGGTCCCCGGCCGGAACGGGTAGCGGTTCTTCGTCTCGTCGGTCAGCACGATCCCGAGGCCCGGGCCACCCGGGGGCAGGACCCGGCCGTCCTTCATCTGGAAATTGTCACGGATCATCTCGCTGTGCATGCCGGCGTAGTTCTGGGAGATCTCGAGCATCACGGTGTTGGGCGTCGCGAAGCCCGCATGCAGGTTCTGCATGAAGCCGCCGCCCGAACCCCACGAGTGCGTTGCGATCGATCGGCCGCGGGCCTCCATGAACGAGGCGACCCGCATGAACTCGAGGAGGCCACCCGTGAAGGCCGCGTCGGGCTGGCCGATGTCGAACGCATTGGCCTCGGCGAAGACGCGCCACTCGTAGGCGGCGGTCAGGCATTCGCCGCCGGCGATCGGCACGTTCGTGGTCCGGCACAGCTCCGCGTAGCTCCACGGATCCGTGTAGTGGAGCGGCTCCTCGAAGAAGAAGAGGTCGTACGGCTCCACGGCCTGCATGACGGCCTGGGCGATCCCGAGGTCCCAGGTGTGATCGCTGTTGCCCATGTGGCCGTCGAACATGATGTTGACGTCGGGGCCGACGTGCTGGCGCAGGAAGGCTGCCTTGCCGCCCTCGAAATCGGCGGCTTCGGCCGGCCGCATCGGCGTGTATCCGACGGCCTCGCCGGCCGGGTTGACCGTGATCGAACCCGCCCCGACCTTGAAGCCGTTGAAGCCCAGCGACAGGTAGAAATCGACCTTGGCGGCGAGCTTCTCGAGCGGGTAGTTGCTCGGCCCGCCGCTGGCGTAGGCGGGCAGGGACTCGTGCTTCCTGCCGCCCAGCAGCTCGTAGACGGGCAGGTTGTACATCTTGCCCTTGAGGTCCCAGAGCGCCGCCTCGATGCCCGTGAGCACGATCGCCCCGAGGCCCACCCGGCACCAGAAGTTGCCCGAGTGGTACATCCGGTTCCAGAGCTCGGCGATGTTATCGACGTTCTGGCCGATGAGGATCGGCTTGAAGAACTCGACGATCGGCGGCACGCCCTCGGGGAAGAAGTAGCCGCCGTACGTCTCGCCAAGGCCGACGAGCTCGGTGTCCGTGTAGATCTCGATGTAGGCCGCGCTCCGGGTTGCGCGACTTTCCCGGATGTAGGGGTCGTTCGTGGTCGGCCCCGTCATGAGCACGGTCTTGACGTCGGTAATCTTCATGGTCTCCCCAGGTCAGTCGGTGGCTGGCCGGTTGGTGGCGGATCGGCGGATGGTTCATCCGGCGGCTCGGGGCGCGTGCCGAAAGTCGCGCCCGTTCGGTCCTGGTAGGCGTTGACTGCCGCACCGACGGTCGGATAGAAGTGGGTCGGGTCCATCGGCCAGGTCAGCTCGTATCGCTCGATCCGGTTGCGGACGACGTCCTTGAGCTCCGCGAAGACGAGGCTGATGCCCTGGGCCGTCAGGTCCTCGTAGAGCTCCTCGACGATGGCGCCCGCGGTGGTGTCGATGTCGGTGATCGGCTCGGCGGCGATGACGATCCAGGCGGGTCGCGGGACGCTCCGCGCCAGCTCGTGGATCTCGGAGCGGAAGGTCTTGGCGTTGGCGAAGATCAGCTGGCCGTCGAAGCGGAACATCACCAGGCCCGGCAGCTGCTCGGCATCGGGATATTCGTTCACGTCGTGGTAGCCGGGCAGGCCGTCGACGCGGCCGAGCTCGGTCCGGTACGGCCCCCAGACCCGGCGGAAGACATCGAGGATCGAGAGGCCGATCGCGATGACGATGCCCGGCAGGACGCCGAGGAAGGCGACCCCGGCAAACGCCGCGAAGGACAGCCAGAACTCGACGCGGCGCTGGCGCCACAGGCGTTGGGTGGCCGGCAGGTCGGCCAGCGAGATCGAGGCGACGATCACGACGGCGGCCAGCGTCGGCTGGGGCAGGTATTGGAGCAGGCCCGGCACGAAGACCAGCATGGCCATGATCAGGCCCGCCCCGACCACTCCGGTCAGCTGCGACTTGGCACCCGCCCGCTCGGCGACGGCCGTCCGGGAGCCACTCGTGCTGACGGGAAAGCCCTGGAAGAACGCGGCGCCGATGTTCGCCGCGCCGAGGCCGATCATCTCCTGGTTGGCCTTGACTTCCTGGCCGGTCCGGGCCGCGAACGCCGACGACGTCGAGATCGTGTCCGCGAGCGAGACCACCGCGATCCCGACGGCACCCGCCAGCAGGATCGGCACGTCCTGGACCTGGACGCTGGGGATCGTGAACGACGGCAGGCCGCTCGGCAGCGGCCCGACGAGCGACACGCCCCGGCTGGCGAGGTCGAAGCCCCAGGCGATGATCATCGAGCCAACCACCGCGGCCAGCACCGCGGGCACCTTGGGCAGCCACTGCTGGAGGGCCAGCATCAGCACGAGTGACGCCGATCCGATCGCGAGGCTCGCCGGCACGGTATCGCCGGCCGCCACGCCCTGGACGAATCCGACGGCCTCGCGCGACGAGGCCGCTGGCGTCGACCTTGAAGCCGAAGAGCTTGGGCAGCTGGCCGATCACGATCGTCAGGGCCAGGCCGTTCATGTAGCCGATCTGCGTCGGCTTGGAGAGGAGGTCCGCGATGAATCCGAGCCGCGCCACGGCCCCGATGACCATGAAGGCCCCGACCATGAGGGCGAGGATCGACGCGAGCGCCACGGCCCGGACCGGGTCGTTGTCGGCGAGCATGAGCGGCAGGATCGTGGCCGCGATCATCGGGCCGAGCGCCGAATCGGGGCCGAGCACGAGGATGCGGGACGGCCCGAAGATCGCGTACCCGAGCAGGCACAGGATCGTGGTGTAGAGGCCGGTGATCGGCGGCAGGCCCGCCAGCTCCGCGTAGGCCATGCCCGACGGCACGAGCAGGCCCGCGAGGACGATGCCCGCGACGATGTCCTTGGGCAGCCACTCGCGGCGATACGTCGCGATCGCGGTCAGGCCGGCGACCGTCATGCGAGCACGCCCGCCAGGGCCGCCGCCGTGACGCCGCTGGCGCGCGCCGGTCGTTCATGCGACCGAGGATAGCGAGCGGCGATTGACCGCGTACGCTGGGGATCAACCGTCACATCGAGGCCGACGTGGAATCCGGGGTCGCCGTCATCCTGCTGCTGGTCGCCGCGTATGCGCTGGCCGCAGCCCGCCTGAACCGGTTGTCGATCGGACCGGCGCTCTTCTTCCTGGCCGCCGGTGCGCTCGCAGCGCGCCTGTTCGGGGCGGGTCAGCCGGCCATCACGAGCATCGACGTGGCCCTCGAGCTGCTCAACCTCACGCTGGCGCTGATCCTCTTCACCGATGCCTCGACGATCGATCT
This sequence comes from uncultured Chloroflexia bacterium, assembly GCA_963716375.1. Lineage (GTDB taxonomy): Bacteria > Chloroflexota > Limnocylindria > Limnocylindrales > CSP1-4 > VGPE01. The sequence goes on from OY970306.1 coordinate 2,524,332, forward strand.
CGTCGGACTCCGCGCCGAAACGACCCTGATTGCCCGACTCCTGACGGTGGGCCTCTTCCTGACGATCGCCCTGGGGTCGATCCTCGCCGGCGTCCTGTTCCCCGAGTTCCCGGTCGGCGTGGCACTGCTGCTCGGCGCGGCCCTGGCTCCGACCGACGCCGCGCTTGGTCAGCCGGTCGTGACCAACCCGGTCGTGCCGATCCGGATCCGCCGCCTCCTCAACGCGGAGAGCGGCCTGAACGACGGGATCGCGACACCGTTCGTCGTCCTGGCACTGTCGCTGATCGGCGCCGAGACGACCGGCGCCGCGGATTGGCTGCGTCTCGCCCTCAGCGAAGGGCTGATCGGCGTCGCGGCCGGCGTGGCGGTCGGAGGCATCGGCGGCTGGCTCCTCGTGCGGGCCGAGCGCGCCGGCTGGACCGAATCGCTGTCGCGGCAGCTGGCCGTGGTGGCGCTCGCGGCCGGCGCGTACGCGACCTCGCTGGTCCTCGGCGGGAACGGCTTCATCGCGGCGTTCGTCGGCGGCCTGGCGTTCGGCGCGGCCAGCCGGCGAGCGGAGGAAGGAGCGGAACTCTTCGCCGAGGCGACCGGGTCCATGCTCTCGATCTTCGTCTGGATCGTCGCCGGGGCGAGCTTCATCGGGCCGCTCGTGGCCATGGTAGGCGACCCGCGGCCGCCGCTCTTCGCGATCCTGAGCCTGACCGTCGTGCGGATGCTGCCGGTGGCCATCGCCCTGGTCGGCACGGGGCTGCGGCGGGAAACCGTGCTCTTCATCGGCTGGTTCGGGCCGCGCGGGCTCGCCTCGATCGTCTTTGGACTCCTCGGGCTCGACGCGCTCCGCCAGGCGGGCCTGCCGGGCGATCTTGTCGGCGCGACGCTTGCCTGGACGATCACCCTGTCGGTGATCCTGCACGGCCTGTCGGCGGGCGGACTGGCGCGACGGTATGGACGAAGGATCGCCGGCGCTCCCGAGGCGGCACCGGACTCGGGAGACCTCCCGGAACCGCGCGCCCGGCGGCGGCTGGACTGGGTCCCCGACCCGGAGCGGATCCGGCGCTAGCCAGCGGCCGACCCGGGCGCGGACCCGCGGCCGTCAGTGGTGCGGGGTCGGTGCGGTGCTCCCCGTGCGCTCGCGAACGATCAGCACGGAGCAGCGGGCATGCTGGAGCACGCTTCGCGCGACACCGCCGAGGACGAGCTTCGAGAGTCCCGACAGTCCGCGCGTGCCCATGACGATGAGGTCCGCCTCGACGTCGTGCGCAGCCGCCACGATCTCGTGGCCGGCGTCGCCCTGGCGGACCTCGGCCGTCGCGGTCAGGCCGGCCGCGGCCAGGCGATCCGACGACCCGCTGGGCGGCCTGCTGCCGCTCGGCTGCGGTCGACGGCGAGCGTCTCCTCGAAATCCTGGATCTGACCGGCCGCCTCGGGCCCGAGCCAGCCGAACCAGTTCGCCGTCCGCTCCTCGACCGAGACGATCTGGACCGGCAGCGACCGGAAGCCCGGCATGCTGCGCGACGAGACCCTCGGCGACCATCGCGTCCGGCGAGCCGTCATCGGCCAGCACGAGCCGGCCGATCGAGCCGCGACGCGCGACGAGGACGGAGCATGGCGCGGCCTCGGCGACCTCCGCCGACACGGACCCGAGGACCGCCGAGGCGATCTGGCCGCGACCGTGGCTCCCGAGGACGACGAGGTCGGGCCCGAAGTCGCGGGCCATCTCGACGATGGCGCTTGCCGGCCGGCCTTCGAAGACCTTGGTCTCGATGTTCAGCCCGTCCCGGCGGAGGCTCGCGGCCACCCGATCGATGGCCTTCTTCGCGCCCGAGTGTGCGGCATCGACCAGCTGATCGAGCGCGTCCGGCGTCGTGACCATGCCGGGCATGGAGAACGCCGCGTCCACGACCGGGCGGATGACGCTCATCACCCGGATCGTGCTGCCGGCGGGCCAGCCGATGGCGCCGACGAGCTGCGCCGCGAGGAGCGGCCGGCTCCGAGCCGTCGAATGCGAGCAGGACCTTCATGACGCACTCCTTCCGTGCGGAACCCCGGATGGCGCGCGAGGTTCGCGGCTGGCAGGACTGCGCCATTGCGGCCGGCTCCAGAGCAGGGCGTCGATGGCCAGCAGCAGGCCCACCGTGAACATGATCACGTGCAGCGGGCTGAACTCACGGATGATCGCCAGCTCCACCGCGATCCAGACCATCTGGCCGACGCCGATCACGAAGGCGAGCAGCGGTGCGAGCGCCTCGCGCCGGATCGCCAGGAGCGCGACGACCAGCGAGCCGACGCCGAACAGTCCGCCGAGGATCAGCCCCGGGACCAGGTAGTCGCTGAACGGGCTGCCCTCGAGGAGCGTCGTCGAGAACTGCATCGCGCTGCCGTCGGGCGCCGTCACGAGCGCGATCCCACCGGCCAGCGCGCCCATTCCGAGGATCAGGAGGAGAATGACGGCAGTGGCACGTGCCGGGCCCGCGGCCGGGCGCATGTCCAGATCGAGGCGTCGCATCGGAATGTGCCTCCGAGTCGAACGGCCGGTTGGGCGCCCAGCGCGTCGTCGGCCGATCCAGCCTTTCAGTCTCGGCAGGAGCGTTCCCCCGGGTCAGTGCCGGACGGCCCGACCGGCTCCGCCGAGCGTCACCAATCGAATGACCGGCTCCGCAATCGAATGACCGGCTCCGCGCGGCAGGTGACACGACTCGGGCGACGGGGATGCCCGGGGCCGGCGCACTCGTGACGTTCGGCTCTGGCGACTCGGGGCCCGTGGGACCACCATCGACACAGGAGGCATCTCATGTCCAAGTTCGCAGCGTTCGCCGTGCTCGGGGCCCTCGTCGCGGTTCCGGTCGGGATCTATGCCGTCGCCGTTCGACCCTGGCAGCAGCGCTGGGGCGTGGATCCGGCCGAAGCCGATCGCGAGCTGCCGGGTGACGACCTGGTGAGCGACGGGCTGGGCCAGGTCACGCGGGGGATCACCATCGACGCGGCACCTTCGGACGTCTGGCCATGGCTCGTCCAGATGGGCTACGGCCGGGGTGGCTGGTACAGCTACGACCAGCTCGACATGAAGGGCAAGAGCGCCGTCGAGATTGTCCCGGACTGGCAGACCCTGGCGGTCGGCGACCAGGTCCCGACGCACGAGGACGGCGGCTTCGTCGTCAAGGTGCTGGAGCCCGGCCACGCCCTGGGCCTCTACCTCGACACCGAGCTCGTCGATCAGCAGGGCAAGGCCGCCGGCCGCGAGGCGATGAGCACGATGACGGGCGGCATGGGCGTCTCGGGCCGGATCATGGCCACCCAGCCCCGCCAGTTCGCGGCCAGCTGGACGTTCGTCGTGGAGCCGGCCGGCGAGCACGGCACTCGTCTCATCGAACGTGTCCGGTTCAGCTTCCCCGAGCAGTCCGCGATGACCCGCGTCGCCACCGAGGCGTTCGGGCTCGGCGTGTTCCTGATGATGCGTCGCCAGATGCTCGGCATCCGCGATCGCGCCGAGCGGCCGGCCACCGAAACCGTGACTGCCACGGACATGCCTGCGATCGGCAGCCCGGTCGGGGCCTGACGGCGGACCTCGCCCGGCGGACGCCGTCGCGAGGGATCCGGCCAGGGACTGTGGAGCGGGAGACGAGGCTCGAACTCGCGACATTCAGCTTGGAAGGCTGACGCTCTGCCAACTGAGCTACTCCCGCCCGGGAGAACGATCCAAACCTACCACGACGTGGCGGCGGGCGGCTGAGCGCCCTCCGGCCGGCGCGCGCGGCCGGAGCCGGCGCGGTACGCTCTTTCGACTGCGGATTTCCCCGCCCGGGGGGCGAGTCTCACGGCTCAGAGATGGATCGCCCGCTCACCCCACGCGGCGGGGGTTCCGATCAGGGATCAGCGGCGATGAATCCGTGGCAGTCAGCCCCGGCCGACGCCAACCGAATCGCCCGTCACCTCGAACGGTCGGGCACCCGGCGCGACGATCGCCGCGCACGAGCGGCACCATGCGGAGGACTCACATGACACTCGGGCCACTCGAATACACGGTCATCGGCTTTGCCGGCAACCGCTTCAACGGCGAGATCGCGAAGGAGATCCAGAAGGTCGTCGAGAAGCGGATCATCCGCCTCGTCGACGTCGTCGTGATCAGCAAGGACATCGACGGCGAGGCGACCGTCATCGAGCTCGACAACAAGGACGATCCCAAGTTCAAGGACTTCGCGCCCCTGCTGGGCGACCTGATGGGCCTCCTGACGGCAGAGGACATCGCCGCGATCGCGGCCGACCTGCCCGACAACACGACCGCCCTGGTGATGCTCTTCGAGCACCGCTGGGCCGAGCACATCAAGGACGCCATCGCCGGCGCCGGCGGCTTCCTCGTCAGCCGGACGACGGTCCCGCCCGAGATCCTCGAGCAGCTCAACGCCGAGCTCAGCGCCTAGGCCTCAGCGAGGCACCAGGCTCCCATCCAGCCACTGACGAGACAGGAGTTCCCACGATGATGATGCGACGACGACGCGGTGTCGGAATTGTCGGCGTAGCGGCCGTGGCCGGGGTCGCCCACCACGCCGGCAGCCAGCAGGCCCAGGCCCAGGCCAACGAGCAGGCCCAGAACCAGCAGATCGCCGACCTGCAGGCCCAGCAGGATGCGGCTGCCGCGGCTCCGCCACCGGCCGCCGCTCCGGCTCCGACCCCGGCCGCTGCCCCGGACAACAGCGTCACGGCCCAGATCGAGCAGCTGGCGTCTCTGCACACGGCGGGCGTGATCAGCGATGACGAGTTCGCGGCGGGCAAGGCCAAGATCCTCGGGATCTAGAGGCGCACCACCCGATCCGCCGATCGGCGGCTATCGGAGATCAGTGAGCGGCTCGCGCCTGGCGCGGGCCGCTCTTCGCTGTCACAGAGCGTCCGTCTCGAATCCGAGACCCCGCGAGATCTCGGCCGCGGCCCCCCGCACCGCGAGGCCGAGCTCGAGCTCGCGCTCCGGGCTCGTCCGATTGTCCGGCCAGCTGATCACGACGTCGCCGCGGATGCGCGCCGTCGCGTCGCGAATCGGCGCCGACGCTCCGACGGCCCCCTGGAATCGCTCGCCGTGACTGATGACGTAGCCGCGGGCCCGGGCGGCGTCCAGCTCCGCGCGGAGCTGCGCCTTGGAAAGCGGCCGCAGACCCGGCACGGGATCGGGGAGCGCCGCGAGGATCTCGTCGCGCTCGGCGTCCGGCAGGAACGCGAGGATGCCTTTGCCGCTGGAGCCGACGTGCAGGTCGCCCCAGGTCCGCAGCGACTCCCAGATGTAGCGGATCGGATGGACGGATTCGGCGGCCTCGACGGCCCAGAACTGGCGCCGCGTGGGGGCATAGAGGCACAGGATCGTGGTCTCGCCGGTGCGGGCCGTCGTCCGCTCCAGCACCGGCCGGGCGATCCGCGTCACGTCCAGCCGGTCGCCGAGGATCAGGGCCTGGCGGATCAGCAGCGGACCGATTCGGAACTGGCCGGCCCGGCCGGCGGGCGCGAGGAGCTCGAGCCGCTCCATCTCGTGGAGGATCCGGTGGATCGCGCTGCGCGGCAGCCCCGTTTCGAGCGCCAGCTCCCGAACGCCCCACTCGTCCTGCCGGAGGAACGCGTTGAGGACCTCCAGCCAGCGCGCCATCGGGCTGGCCTTGGCTCGAACGGCCGCGGCTGCGGGCTGTGGCGCGATCGTTCGCACGTTCGTGCTCGTTTGACGGCCTCCCATGCCTCCCGGTAGCATCGCGGTTGCACATCAATTCGGGACGGCTGTCCCATTTTACTCGATACCAGGGATGGGGAGCGAGCGTGGCTGTTCGGAATGCCCAGCGGGCCTCGGCGCCGGTCTCGGAGGGGTCGGCAGCCGGTTCGTTCGACATGCTCGAGACGATCCAGGATCGGGTCCTCTGGCTCGCGGTCCGGATGATCCACGAGGCCAACGTCGTCCGGCCGAACACCGACGGCGTCAAGGTCGGCGGCCACCAGAGCTCGAGCGCATCGGTCGTCTCGATCCTGACCGAGCTCTATTTCCGCTGGCTGCGCCGGGGCGATCTCGTGGCCGTCAAGCCGCACGCAAGCCCCGCGTTCCACGCCATCGAGTACCTGATGGGCAACCTCGACGGCCGCTACCTCACGGAGCTGCGCAGCTTCGGCGGCCTGCAGTCGTACCCGAGCCGGACCAAGGATCCCGATCCGGTCGACTTCTCGACGGGCTCGGTCGGCCTTGGCGCCGTCGCGCCGCTGTTCGCCAGCCTTGCCGATCGCTACCTGCGGCTCCACCTCGCGCAAGAGGCGAAGGCCTGGCCGGATCGCCGGTTCGTGGCGCTCGTCGGCGACGCGGAACTCGACGAGGGCAGCGTCTGGGAGGCCGCCGTCGAGGACGCACTCTCGGGCCTCGGCAACGTCACGATGATCGTGGACCTCAACCGCCAGAGCCTCGACCGGGTCATCCCGGGGATCCGGGTGCGGCAGATGGAGGGCTACTTCGCGGCCGCGGGCTGGCAGGTCATCGAGGCCAAGTACGGCCGCCGCCTGCAGACGCTCTTCGCCGGTCCCGGCGGCAACCTGCTGCGCCGCCGGATCGACGACATGTCCAACGAGGAATACCAGGTCACTGATCCGGCGGCCCGGCGCTGACGCCCGCAACCGGCTGATCGAATCGGCGCCCTCGGAGTGGCGCGACGACCTCGCACGGGCCGTCGCCCATGTCTCGAACGAGGACCTGCCGCGGACGCTGGCCGATCTCGGCGGCCACGACTTCGCGGAGCTCGAGCGAGCGCTCGACACGGCCGACGCCGATCGGACGCGGCCGGCGGTCGTCTTCGCCTACACGATCAAGGGCTGGCGGCTGCCGTTCGCCGGCGACTCGCTGAACCACTCGGCCCACGCCTCAACCGACCAGGTGCACACGCTGGCCGCCGAGTTCGGCGCGGACGAGGCCGATCCGTGGGCGGGCTTCGACCCGGACAGCGATGTCGGGCGCCTCTGCCGGGCGCGATTCGACGAGCTCTACGGGGCGCCGGCGCCCGAGATCCGCTCCTCCCCGATCGAACTGCCGGCCGACGTCGAGGTCCGGATCGCCGCGAAGACCAGCAGCCAGCAGGTCTTCGGCGACACGCTGGCCGCGCTCGCCCGCGTCCCGGGGGTCGGCAGCCGGATCGTGACCGCCTCGCCCGACGTCTCCGTCTCGACCAATCTCGGCGGCTGGATCAACCGGGTCGGTGTCTTCTCGCCGCACGAGAACGTCAAGCACGACGAAGGCCCCAAGCTGCTGGCCTGGGAGCCGAAGCCGTCCGGCCAGCACATCGAGCTCGGCATCAGCGAGATGAACCTGTTCATGTGGCTGAGCCAGTTCGGGCTCACGGCCGAGCTGTTCGACGAGCCGCTGATCCCGGTCGGCACCGTGTACGACCCGTTCGTGAACCGCGGGCTCGATGCGTTCATCTACGCGCTCTACATCAAGTCCCATTTCATCCTCGCCGGCACGCCGTCCGGCGTGTCGCTGGCGCCGGAGGGCGGCGCGCACCAGTCGACGGTGACGCCATCGCTCGGGATCGAGCTGCCGTCGCTGCACTCCTACGAGCCGGCCTTCGGCCAGGAGGTCGTCTGGTCGCTGCTCGAAGGGGCGCGCGGCTGCGTGGATCGCCGCAACGGCTTCTCGACGTACCTGCGGATGACCACCCGGCCGATCGACCAGACGCTCGCCGATCCGGTTCGGGCCCGGCTGGGCGCGGACGAATGGCGGCGGCAGGTGCTGGCCGGCGGGTATCGCCTGATCGAGGCGGCCGAGGCCTCGCCCGCGCTGCCCCGGAACGCCCCGGTCGTCCAGATCGTGGTCTCGGGCGCGATCGTGCCGGAGGCCGTCGAGGCGGCTCGGTTCCTGCAGAAGGAAGAGGTCGCCGCCAACGTGATCGTCGTCACCTCGGCGCAGCGCCTCTCGGCCGAGCTGCACGGCCGGCGCCTGGCATCGATCCGGGACCGCCGGCCGGACGGCCTCGACCACCTCGGCACGCTCTTCCCGGTCGGCGAGCGGCGAGCCCCGCTCGTGACCGTGATGGACGGTTCGTCGCACGCGTTGAGCTTCCTCGGCGGAGCGTATGGCGTGCCGGTCATCCCGCTGGGCGTCGACTCGTTCGGCCAGTCCGGCACGGTCGCCGATCTCTACGCGTACGCCGGCATCGACACCGAGCACATCATCGAAGCCGCCTTGCTGGCAGCCGAGGTCGCGGCCCGCAACTGAGCAACTGGCCGGCCGTTGGCGGCGCCCGTCCTGCGGATGCCGACCGCGCCCGCAGGCCAGTCGCGCGCGGCGAGGGTCCGCGATGGGCCGGATTGCGACGCGGAAAGCACGGCCCAGAGGCCGTCTCCGCCGGGGGTCCCGGGGTCACCCCGGGAATCGCCAGCTCGGCTGACGAGCGACCGAGCTTAGGGCTTGCGCTCCAGGATCGGTCGCGCCTTGACCGGGTCGTCGACGACGAAGGCGAACATCGCCCGATCGCCCCAGCGGCCGAGGAACAGGTGGCCGTAGATGTTGACGTTCGCGTTGGCGAGCTCGCGCGCGAGGCGGGCCATGCCGCCCGGCCGGTCGTCGACCTCGGCGAGGATCGATTCGCCCTCGATGTAGGTGTACTTGCCCTCTTCGAGCACGGCCTTGGTCGTGGCGTCGTCGGCCGTGGTCAGGATGACGTGGCCGGCGTCGCCGAGGCTGCCGCCGCCGATCGCCCGCAGGTCCACGCCGCGTTCGGCCAGCGCCTCGGCGAGGTCGGCCATCGCGCCCGGACGGTTGGTCAGCTCAACGACGAATTGCTTGGCCATGCCATCCTCCGGCGCGGTGTTCACGGGCTCGGTCGCCCGTTCCTGCGTCAGGTCGATCCGACGGGAGCCGCAATGATCGCACGCCGGTCCCCCAGCCGGTTCGCCTCAGGCCGGCGCCTGCCGCGATCGAATCGCGATCGCCCGCTCATAGGCCGCGACGTAGCGCTGCGCCGAGCCGTGCTCCCAGCCGAAGTCGACGGCCATGCCGCGGTCCACCAACCGCTCCCAGGCGCGCGGGTCGCCCGATCGCACCGCCATCGCCCGCCGGCAGGCCGCGAGGAGCGCCTCCGGCGTGGCCTCGTCAAAGACGAATCCCGTCCCGGCCGAGGGCTGCTCGTCGAGGTCGATGACGCTGTCGGCGAGGCCGCCGGTTCGCCGGACGATCGGCGGGGTGCCGTAGCGCAGGGCGATCATCTGGCCCTGGCCGCAGGGCTCGAATCGGGACGGCATCGCGAAGAGGTCGACGCCGGCGTAGATGCGCCGGGCCAGGGCACGATCGAATCGCTCCAGGAGGGCGATCTGCGCGGGCCGGGCGGCGGCAAGTCGCCGGAATGGCGCCGCCAGCGCCGGATCGCCGCTGCCGAGGACGACCAGCCGGCCGCCGCTCTCGACGATCCGCTCCGCGGCGCCGGCCAGGAGGTCGAAGCCCTTCTGGGGATCGAGCCGGCCGATCATCCCGATCACCGCGCCGTCGTCGCCCGGATCGAAGCCGACATCGGTCAGCAGCGCTCGCCGGCAGGCCGCCTTGCCCCGCCGGTCCGAGCGGTCGTAGGAGGCCGCCACGTCCTGGTCCGTTGCCGGGTTCCAGACCACCGGATCGATGCCGTTGAGGATCCCGAAGAATCGGTCGCCCTTCGCGCGGAGCCGGCCGTCGAGGCCCATCCCGAAGTCCGGCCGCAGGGCCTCGGCGGCGAAGCCGGGGCTGACGGTGTTCACGAGATCCGACGAATCGATCGCCACCTCGAGCAGATCGACCCCGGCACGGTCGTCCAGGGACGGACTGAGCGACCCGAGCTGGCCGAGCGCCGCCGGCGGCACCCAGCCGTGGTAGGCCAGGTTGTGGATCGTCAGGAGCACGGCCAGCTCCTCGATCGCCGGCTCGCCGGCGAACAACCGATCGCGCTGCAGCAGCGCCGGGCCGGTGTGCCAATCGTGCACGTGCAGCACGTCCACCCCGCCACCTTCGAGCCGGATCGTCTCGAGCGCGGCGCGGCAGAGCAGGCTGAAGCGCCAGGCGTTGTCCGGGTAGTCGCCCGCGGCATCGCCGTAGAAGGCATCCCGATCGAAAGCCGGCGGATGATCGATGAGTCGCAGCCGGTAGCCATCCGCGGCGACGTCGACGATCGTCACCTCGATCGGTTCGCCGGCCGGGCCGCCCTTCGCGAGGCGAAGCACCCGTCGAGCCCTGACGGCCTCCTCGGGGAGTGGCACGCTGCGATACCGCGGCAGGAACACGTCCACCGGCCGCTCCGGTCCCGCCGGACCCTGTGGCGCGCCCGGAATCCGGCCGAGGGATCGGGCCAGGGCATCAACGACGTCACCCAGGCCACCGGTCTTGGCCCACGGCTCGCATTCGGCAGCGATAAAGACGACGCGCATGGCGGTCATGGTAGATGCGGCCAACCGAACGCTGCCTGTTCCCGGCTGCGGCGGGACTCGGCGCGGACTCGGCCGTGCCGGGCGCGGCGGACTGCGGCGCCGGGATTCGGCCGTACCGGGCGATGACGGCTCGGCGGGCTGCGGCGCCGGATTCGGCGTGCGGGCGATGACGGCTCGGCGGGCTGCGGCGCCGGATTCGGCCGTACCGGGCGATGACGGCTCGGACGGCGGGCCACCGCGTAGCACTCGGCCGTGTCGGTCTTCGTCCGTGTCGGTCTTCGTCCGTGTCGGTCTTCGTCCGTGTCGCGGCCGGACTCGCCCATGTGGGGCAACCATGCCCAATCGAAAGACAGCCGCATCATCGATCGGGTCCGATTCTTCGCAATCGTTCGCGGGTTGACCGTCCACGGCCCAAACGGCCCAAATCGTCACCATCTGCTCACGGGAGGAACGTTCGGCAGAATCTGGCTCCGTTGCAGCGGGCGCAACCCCTCGAATCGAGGCAATTCATCCCGGCTCACGGATGGGCCGGGACATCGATGCGCCGGCCGGCCGGTTTGAGCGCACGAAATCGATTCCAACGTTCCCCGGGTGAGCGTATGAGCAAGAAGGCGGGGCCACGAGCGTCGAGCCGACCCCGGGCGGCCACGAGTGTCGAGCCGCGGGGCCCATCCAGGCTCCGACCGTTCGGGCGACACCCGCTGGTCTATCATGCCCCGGCGATGGAACGGGTCCGCGTCTCGACGCTGCAGGACAACGCATTTCGACTGCCGCCGCAGCTCGAAGGGCTGCGGCGTCTCGCGTACAACCTGTGGTGGACCTGGCATCCCGCGGCCAAGGAGCTGTTCAGCCGGATCGACCACTCGGCCTGGCAGCGCTATCGCAACCCGATCGCGGTGATCACCGGGGCCATCGTCTGGGACGACTTCCTCGGCAGCCCGGACTTCATGGCCGAGTACCAGGAGGTCCTCGCGGCGTTCGATCGCTACATGGCCGGCCAGACGGGCCACTGGTTCCAGCGCCGCCACCCCGAAGCGCTTCAGGGCCCGATCGCCTACTTCTGCGCGGAGTATGGCTTCGACGAATCGCTCGGGATCTACTCGGGCGGCCTCGGGATCCTGGCGGGCGACCACACGAAGTCCGCCAGCGACATGGCCCTGCCGTTCGTCGGCGTCGGCCTCCTCTACCGGCGCGGCTATTTCCGCCAGACGATCGACGCGGACGGCCACCAGGAGCACGCCTACCCGAACTACGACCTGTCGCGCCTGCCCCTCCTGCGCGTCCAGGGCAACGACGGCCAGCCACTCCACGTCTTCCTGGAGCTGCCCGAGCGAACCCTCACGATCGGCGTCTGGCTCGCCCAGGTGGGCCGGGTGCCCGTCCTGCTGCTCGATACGGACCTGCCGGAGAACGACCAGTCGGACCGGCCGATCACGCACATCCTCTACGTCCGCGGCCGGGAGATGCGGCTCCACCAGGAGCTCGTGCTCGGCGTCGGCGGCGTTCGGGCCATCCGGGCCCTCGGCATCGCGCCGGCTGCCTGGCACCTCAACGAGGGCCACTCGGCATTCCTGCTCGCCGAGCGCACCCGCGAGCTCGTCGCGAAGGGCACGCCGCTGACGGACGCCTTCGAGACCGTCCGGCGCGACAGCGTGTTCACGATCCATACGCCCGTCTCGGCCGGCAACGAGCGGTTCGATGCCAACCTCGTGCGCCGGGTGGCAGGACCCCTGCTCGAAGGGGACGGCCGCCCGAACACCGGCGGCGTGCCGGTCGATCGCGTCCTGGAGCTCGGCGTCGGCGTGGACGGCACCGGCGGCGAATTCGACATGACGGCCTTCAGCCTGCGCCTGACTCATGGCGCCAATGCCGTCAGCCAGCTCCACGCGCGAACGGCGAATGCGACCTGGCAGGGCGTCTCGCCCCAGCCGATCCTGGGCATCACCAACGGCGTCCACGCCCCGAGCTGGGTCGGCGACTCGGTCCGCGACCTCTTCGTCCGGCACCTGCGCGCCGATCTCGACGACCTCGACGGCAAGCCCGGCTCCGTCCGGTTCTGGGATCGCCTCGATCGCGTCCCGGCCATCGATCTCTGGGAGGCCCACCAGCGCCAGAAGCTCGAGATGACGATCTTCGCCCAGGGCCGGCTTCGCAGCCAGTTCGCCCGCCATGGCGAGTCGCCGGAGGTGCTCGAGGAGATCGAGAGCGAGCTCGATCCATCGATCTTCACGATCGGCTTCGCCCGGCGCTTCGCGACCTACAAGCGCGCCCGCCTGCTGTTCGCCGACATCGATCGCCTCGGCCGGCTGATCTGGGATCAGAAGCGGCCCGTCCAGGTGATCTTCGCCGGCAAGGCGCACCCTGCCGACCGGCCGGGCCAGCAGGTCATCCAGGAGATCTTCGCGCTCTCGCGCTCGCCCCAGCTCCGCGGCCGCGTCTTCATCATGGAGGACTACGACGTCCGCATCGCCCGCTTTCTCGTCCAGGGCGTGGACGTCTGGCTGAACACGCCGCGGCGGCCGCTGGAAGCGTCGGGCACGAGCGGCATGAAGTCGGCGATGAACGGCGGCGTCAACGTCAGCGTCCTGGACGGCTGGTGGGACGAGGGCTGGATCGGCGACAACGGCTGGGCGATCGGCGGCCGCGACACGAACCCCGACGAGCGAGGCCAGGACTGGGCGGATGCCCAGGACCTCTACCGCCTGCTCGAGGAGGAGATCGTGCCCCGCTACTACGAGCGCGGCAAGGACGACCTGCCGACTGCGTGGATCGATCTGATGCGGCGTTCGATCGGCTCCACGATCTGGCGCTTCTCGACGACGCGGATGCTCCACGAATACGTCGAGCAGCTGTACCTGCCGGCCAGCGGCGCCGAACCCGAGGTGGAGGTCGAGACGCCGGACCTGCGAATCGTCAACGAGGCCGGCTGACGATGGCTCCGGCGCCCCATTGAGGATTCGCCGGTGAGCTCGTCGCTGCCGGAGGGCTCGTCAGCTCCGGTCGGTTCGGCCCTGCCCGTGAATTCGGCCGTGCCCGTGAATTCGGCCATGCCGCGCATCTCGCTCGCGCTCGCGATCCACAACCATCAGCCCGTCGGCAACTTCGGGTGGGTCTTCGCGGACGTGTTCGAGAAGGCGTACCGGCCGATGGTGGAGCTGCTGGAACGGCATCCCGGCGTCTCCTGCTCGCTCCACTACACCGGTCCCCTCCTCCAGTGGCTCAGCCACGAGCGGCCAGGCTTCCTCGAATCGGTCCGGGCCCTCGTCGATCGCGGCCAGGTCGAGATGCTCGGCGGCGGCTACTACGAGCCGGTCCTGGCGTCGCTCCCCGAACGCGATCGGGTGGCGCAGCTGGTCCGGATGGCGGACGTCGTCGAGTCGCTGACCGGGCGCCGGCCGGCCGGCGCCTGGCTCGCGGAACGGGTCTGGGAGCCGTCCCTGCCGACGTCCATCGTGGACGCGGGCTATCGCTGGACGATCGTCGACGACGTCCACCTCCGGGCGGCCGCGATCCCCGACGAACAGCACTGGTCGGCCTACACGACCGAGGACCAGGGCCGCCCGCTGACGGTCTTCGGGACCGAGCAGGGCCTGCGGTACCTGATCCCGTTCCAGGGAGTCCACGAGACGATCGAGCACCTGCGGGCCCATGCGACTCCGGCCGGCGACCTGATCGGGATGATGGGCGACGACGGCGAGAAGTTCGGATCGTGGCCGACGACCTTCGAGTACTGCTGGGGACGCGGCGAGTGGATGGAGCGCTTCTTTGCGGCGCTCGAATCGAACGCCGACTGGCTGACGACCGTCACTCCGACGGCCTGGCTCGCCGGGCACGGGACAGCCGGCCGCGTCTACCTGCCGACCAGCTCGTACACCGAGATGACCGAATGGGCCCTGCCGCCCGACCAGGCCCGGGTCTTCACAGTGGCATTGCACGAGGCGATCGACCAGCGGCGCCCGTACGCGAGCTTCCTGCGGGGCGGGTTCTGGCGGAACTTCCAGCGCCGCTACCGGGAGATCAACGACCTCCACAAGCAGATGCTGCGGACGTCGGCCAAGGTGGACGGCATGGTCGCGGGGCCGCTCCGGGACGTGGCGCTGGACCACCTGATGCAGGGCCAGTCGAACGATTGCTACTGGCACGGCCTCTTCGGTGGCGTCTACCTCAGCCACATGCGCCTGGCCACGTTCGAGCACCTGATCGCGGCCGAGGACTACGCGGACGGTGCGGCCGTCGACGCGGGCCGCCGGCCCGGGCGATCCGGGATCCTCGCCGACATCGACGTCGACGGCCGGGACGAGGTGATCTTCGAGGCGCCGGGCCAGGTCGTGACGGTCAAGCTCGAAGAGGGAGCCGGAATCGGGGAATGGGATGTCCGGGCGGTCCGCCACGCGCTCGCCGCGGTCCTGCGGCGACGGCCGGAGGCATATCACGCCCGCCTGCTCGCCGCGGACCGGGTCGCGGCCGAGCGGGCCGAGGCAGCCGCGGCGGGTGGCACGGCCGCGGGAGCAGTCGCCGGTGGCGCAGCGGCGGGCGCGGCGGGCGCGGCGGGCGCGGCAGGACCCGGAACCGGCCCCGCCGTCGTCGAATCGATCCACGAGATCGTCACCAGCAAGGAGCCGGGGCTCGCCGGCCTCCTCTTCTACGATCGCCACGAGCGCCGCTCCGCGCTGGTCCACCTGCTCGATCCGGCCGTGACCCCGCAGGCGTTCAGCCACGCCGACTTCGAGGACCTGGGCGACTTTGTCGATGACCCGTTCGAGGTCGTCGAGTCGTCCGACGCGCTCCTGACCGTGCGCCGCGACGGCCGCCTGGCCCGCGAGGGCGACGTGGCGCCGCTGCGAGTCTCGAAGACGATCACGCTCGGCGGCAACCGGGCGTCGCCGACCCTGGAGTTGCGGCTGGCGATCGAGAATCGGTCGGCCGTGACCGTCGAGGCCCGCATCGCGCTCGAGTGGAACCTGACGTTCCTGGGCGGTGGCGGCAATCCCGCCGCGTTCTACTTCGTCGGGGACGAGCGCCGGCCGCACGATTCGGCCGGGCAGACGAGCGAACCGGTGATCCGGAGCGGCAACGACGACCTCGGGGTGGTCCTGACGACGACGATGTCGCCGGCCGGCGAACTCTGGTGGGCGCCGATCGAAACCGTTTCGAATTCCGAGTCGGGCTTCGAGCGGGTCTACCAGGGCAGCAGCCTCGCCACGACCTGGCTGCTCCGCCTCGCGCCCGGCGAGCGATGGCAGTCGACCGTCCACCAGGCCATCGCCACGACTCGCGATCGCCAGGCCGAGGAGGCCGAGTGGCGGGCGGGTCATCCGGCTGCCATCGCAGTCCACCTGTGAGCCGCGGCCGCCTCGTCATCCACGGCCACTTCTACCAGCCGAGCCGCGTCGATCCATTCAGCGGCATCGTCCCGGTCGAGCCATCCGCCGCGCCGTACCACGACTGGAACGAGCGGATCGACGCCGAGTGCTACCGGCCGAACGCGGAGCGCGGCAACCTCGACCGCATCTCGTTCGATGCCGGGCCCACGCTCGCGGCGTGGCTGGCCGACGCCGACCCTTCGACGTACCGGCGATTCGTCGCGGCCGACCGGCCCGATCCGGATCCCTTTGCGTCTGGAGCGCTGGCGGGCGGGTCGGGAGGGCCTGACTCGGCGCAGGCCGCGACGTCGTCGCGTGGCGGGCCGTCCGATCCCGGGCCCGGCGGGCCCGGCGAGCACGGCAATGCCATGGCCCAGTCCTATCACCACTCGATCCTGCCGCTCGCATCCTTCGCCGACCGGCGAACCGAGATCCGCTGGGGCCTGCGGGATTTCGAGCTGCGCCACGGGCGGCGCGCCCACGGGCTGTGGCTGCCGGAAACGGCCGTCGACCTGCCGACGCTGCGGCTGCTGGCCGAGGAAGGGGTGACCCACACGATCCTCGCCCCGTGGCAGTCCGTGGAGCAGGATCTCGACACCCGCCGGCCGTACCGGATCGCGCTCGGGGGCGGACGTTCGATCGTCGTGCTGTTCTACGACGGACCGCTGTCGGCGTCGGTCTCGTTCGATGCCAGCGCCACGGCCGATGCGGATGGCTTCACGCGGCAGTACCTCTCGCCCCGCCTGGACTGCCCCGATGCACGGCGTCCGATCGCCCGATGGCGAACCGGTCGGTGGCGTCGATGACGGCGAATCGCCGCTCGTCGTCATCGCCACCGACGGTGAGCTGTACGGCCACCATCAGAAGTTCCGCGACCTGTTCCTGCAGCGCCTGGTCAATCCGCCCGGGACGACAGATCGCGGCTTCGACTTCGTCCGGCTCTCCGACCAGGTCGTCGAACCGGCGGACGCCCGCTTCCAGAGCACGCGAATCATCGAACGAACGTCCTGGAGCTGCCACCACGGGGTCGCGCGCTGGTCGGCCGAGTGCCCGGACGCGCCGGACGGCCGCTGGAAGGGCCCGCTCCGGGCCGCGCTGGATCGGCTCGCGGCCGGCATCGATCTCACGACCGAGGCGCTCCTGCGCGCCGGCCCGGCCATCGACTTCGCGGCGGCCCGCGATGCCTACATCGACGTCATCTTCGGGGCCGAGCCGGCTGCCGCGTTCAGCGCCCGCTGGCTCGGCGGTGCGGCACCGGCCGAGACGCGCGAGCGATTCCTCGACCTGCTCGAAGCCCAGCGCTGGCGCCTCGCGATGTTCGCCAGCGACGGCTGGTTCTGGGACGATCCGATCCGGATGGAGACGCGCCAGATCCTGCGGGCGGCGGCGCGCGCGAGCCGGATCGTGGACGGGATGGCCGGCACGGACCTGGAGCGGCGCCTCACCGAGGACCTGACCCTGCTCACGTCGCCGTCGCACCAGGTCGACGGGTTCGCGATCTACCGCGAGGCCCTGGCCGAAGTCGGCCAGCCGCTGCCATAGCGGTCGAATTCACTGCCTACCGCTCCCCGGGCGGGAATCCGCGCCGTTCGTCGAGGCGGCGCCACCGCGACCCGTCCCGGTTTCGGCCCGGGAATCGATCAGCCCGCGGCCTGCGAACCACGGGCTGATCTGTGGGAGCCGGGGGAGGGCCCGGCTGGGGGAGATGCGGTATGGGAGCTCAGGCGATCCCGGTGGTCTCCGGATGACGGTCGTTGTCGTCGAGGCCGGGGCGGGTGTCGGCACCCCAGACGCTGGCCAGGAGGCCGAGCGCTGTGATGACGGCCACGATCACGAAGAGGACGCTGATCGGTTCCATGTTGGGATACCTGCTTGCTATAGTTGACTAGGCCAAACTGTACTTGGACTAACGAACTATGTCAACAGCCCATTCGGGCCAGTCGCCGGAGGCGAATGCCGGGTCCGCCGAGTCGACCGGGTCCGACGAACGTCACGACCTCGACGTCGAACGCGATTCGGACGTGCCGATCACGACCCAGATCTACTGGCAGATCAGCTACCAGATCGCCTCGGGCCGGCTGCTGCCGGGGGCCCGACTCGCGCCGGTCCGGGAGCTTGGCGCGGCCCTGCGGGTCAATCCGAACACGATCCGGGCCGTCTACCGCCGCCTCGCCGAGGCCGGCTACGTCACGAGCCGCCACGGCGCGGGCACGCATGTCGCGGAGCGCCTCCCCCGCCGGCGTGGCGAGGAGACGCTGAGCGGCATCGTCGCCGAGACCCTGCGGCGCGCGATTCGCGCCGGGTTCACGGCCGAGGAACTGGCCGCGGCCACGTTCGCGGCGGCCACCGAACGGAAGCGGCCCGGTCCGCTCGTCCGGATCCTGTTCGCCGAATGCACCAGGGCCGACGCCGCCCACGATGCCCAGCGGATCAACGAGGCGTTTCCGGGCGAAGCGGAGACCGAGGGCGCCCTCATCGAGGAGATCGGCGACCGCCTCGATCGATTCCACTACGACCTGGTCGCGACGCCGGCCTTCCACGCCGACGAACTCCTCGCCATCGTGGCCGGCCGCCGGCCGCTCGTGGCCATGCTCCAGGGACCCGGCATGGTCGAGCTGACGGCGGAGATCGCGGCGCTGGGCCCGGGCCACCGGATCGCGGTCGTCTGCGGTTCCGCGCGCGGGGCGGCCGGCATCGCCGAAACACTTCGCCTGTCCGGAACGACCGGCATCGAGATCATCGGCGCGACGCCCGAATCGAGCGCCGACCTCCAGCGCATCGAGATCCGAGGCGGACCTCATCCTGCTGTCGCGCGAGGCACTCGCGCTGGGCCTCGAGGACCAGTTCAGCCGGCCCGAGCGAATCCGGGCCTGGGCCTACGAGTTCGACGCATCCGGTCTCGAGCTGTTGCGCCGCTCGATCGAATCCGCCCGAGCCGTGCGCCTCTCGGCCCCGATCGCGACCACCTGACGGCCCCGGGAAGGACGCCGCGCGCCACCGCACCGCCGCGCCGCACCGCGCGCCGCGCCTCGCCATCCCGCCCGAACCCTGGCGCCTCGCTCTCGTTCTTCGCCTCAGCCGAACAGGATCCGCCGCAGCAGGATCGGTGGCGGCGAACCGTGGGAGATGACGGCCTCGAGGTGAGCCTTGTAGTCGAAGCCGGGCGTCGCGCCGTGGTTGCCGACGATCCGGGCAGCCGGCACCGCCGCGGCGCCACGCGGATCACCGGCTCGAATCGCCGCCCGCCGACGTCCCTCGAGTTCGAGCTCCCACATTTCCATCGAACCGACGAAGTACGTCGCGAGCTGGGTCGAGGTGAGCCGCGCCCGGTTCCACTTGTTCGCCGCTTCCGACTGCTCCTGGAAGGCGCCGTTGACCATCAGCTCCATGGCCTCGACTTCGGTCATGGATCCCGCGTGGATCTGGACGTCGATGATCGCGTTGGCGACGGCGCGCAGGTAGTACTTCCAATGGTTGAGCAGGAGCGCCGGGTCGCCCGCGTCGTAGCCCTGGTCCATCATCACCTGGGTCACGTAGACGGCCCAGCCCTCGGCGAAGACGCCGCTCCAGAAGATCGCCCGGACGATCGAGGGACACCGATTGGCGTAGGCGCCCTGGAGGTAGTGGCCCGGGACGGCTTCGTGGATCGTCAGGAGCCGAAGCTGCCGGTCGTTCATCTCGCGAAGCGAGGATTCGACCTGTTCGGCCGTCCAGTCGGCGGGCATCGGGGTGATCGAGAAGAAGCTCTTCTGGCCCCGATCGAGCGGCCCCGGGGGATCGAGCATCGCGCCGCCGAATGCTCGAAGGAACGCGGGTGTCCAGCGAATCTCCAGCGGCTCTTCGACGAGGTCGATGATCCGGTGCGTCGCCACGAAGGCCTCGATGCGACCGAGTTCCTCGCGGCAATAGGCGAGCAGGTCGTCTGCCACCGGGTGGATCCGGCCGATCCGATCGAGGACCGTGCGGACGATCTCGCGATCGGCGGCGGCGGCCGATGCGGCGGTCGAGGGCGTCGGTAACGGCCGCTCTGGGACCCACTCGGGCCACATCGCGGTGGCCAGCCGGATCATCTCGCCGCGAACGAGGTCGAACTCTTCTCGGGCGCGCGTGAGGATCTGTTCGGGCGAGCGATCGCTCTTCAGGGTGTGGCGCATCTTGGCCCGGAACAGTTCGGCTCCGAGGCGGCCTTCGCCTTCACTCCGGGGCAGGACGTCGTTGCGCAGGAACGTCTCGAAGGATGCCAGGGCCGCGCGGGCCCGGGTCCCGGCGGCGGCAAGGGTGGTGCGCAGGGCAGGCCAGCCCTGGCTCGGGCCATCCACGCCCGAGGCCACGCCGTCTTCGGCCAGCGTTTCCGCTTCGTCGATCAGCTCGATGACCCCGGCGACCTGCCGGAGGGCCGTCTCGGTATGCAGGCGGGAGATCGGCCGCGAGCCATGGCCGGCCAGGGCCAGCTTTGCTTCCTCGATGACCGCCGGCATGCCGTCGAGCCGGGCCGCCACCGACGCGAGCCGCTGGTGGGCCGGGGCGAACTCGCGGGCGAGCAGCGGGTAGATGCCGTCGCCCAACAGGTAGATCCAGGCCAGGGGATCCCAACTCTCCTCGCGCAGGCCGGTGTCGCGGAATCGGGCCGCCGCAAGCTCCATCGCCAGAAGATCGCGATCGATTCGCTCATCGGGGGTCAGCGTCGCGTCGGCGAGGCCGGCCAGCTCGGTCAGCCAGCGCTCGGCGAACGCGAGCCGGGCGAGACGGCCGCGCTCGGAGGCATCCGGCCAGCGGTGATCGTGGGCGTGCATCCCGGCCGACGTGGCCCGGGTCGGTTCGAGGCGGAAGAACTCGTCGATGAAGCGCTCGACGAGCGTCGTGAAGTCGCTCATGTCAACGCGGCCGAGTGTACCGGGGCGCCCGAGCCTCATGCGGGCCTCGAGCGGGTCGCCGGCTCAGGCGGCCGCCGATCGCGCGCGGGCCGGATCGTCGTCTTCCTTCGGCTGCCGATCGCCGCTGCCTTCCTGTCACATGAGCACACTCCGCTCCGTGACCAGGTTCCGGCAGGTCGGCGTCCGACCAGTCACGCTCGAGCGCGCTCAGCCCGCCGCCATGGCGCTGTCAGGTGAGCGCGGTGTGCCACAACTGACGAGATCGATCCGGTTACGGCGCGGGCCGTGCTCAGATGACAGCGACAACGAGCCGCGGCCGCGAAGCCGCCACTGCGCGAGCCGGCGCCGGGCGCGGCGTCACCGGGCACATCTGCGAAGCGTCTGCGATGATCGGACCCGGGCCTTCGAAGGGAGCACGATGATCGATCTCGCCATTCGCGTCGGAATCAATGCCGCGGCATTGATCGTGGCCGCGATCGTGGTGCCCGGGATCCATCTCGCCACGAAACCGTTGGACGAGCAGTGGTACCGGATCCTGGCCGTCGCGCTGATCTTCGCGGTGATCAACACGTTCCTGAAGCCGATCGTGAAGAAACTGGCCCTGCCGATCTCCCTCCTGACGATGGGGCTCGTCGGAATCGTGATCAACGCCGGATTGCTGCTGCTGCTCTCCTATATCGCCGGGGCGCTCAAGCTGCCGTTCAAGGTGGGCACGTTCCCGCCGACCTTCAACTTCGAGACGATCGTGGCGGCCGTCGCCGGGGCGCTGATCGTCAGCCTGGTGGCGACCGTGCTGAGCATGGCGATGGCGCCGCGCAAGCTCTTCGGGTTCCTCCTCTGACGATGCGCAGCCGAATGCCCGGGTCCAGGCCGAACTTCCCGGCGCCGTTCCCGACGCCCACGTCTTCGCGACGGCTCGTCACGCTGGCCGCCGCGATCGTCGCGGTCGCCTCGCTCGCTCTCGGGCTCCTGGCCGGACCTGCGCTCGCCGTCCAGCCGGCCGCGGCCGGGGCGGCCACATCGGCCGGGGCCCGGGCCGCCAACTCGGCCGCCACCTCGACCGGGGCCGCCACCTCGGGCGCGTCCGGGGCTCAGCCCGACGCCAATCTCGTCCCAGTCGCCGGCCCGCCCTATCCGAGCCCGGTCGCCGATCAGGCCGTCTACAACCCCGACGCCATCCTCCGTGCGGCCACCGTGCGCACCCTCCAGAGCGTGCTCGGGACGATCGGCCATACCGGCGACATTCGCCTCATCGTCTACGTCGAGCGGGCGCCGGCCGGCCTCACGCGCGACCCTCGCTGCGTCCAACGCCAGCGGGCTTGCCGCCCAGTGGAAGCTGAACCGCGCCGTCCTCCTGCTGCTCAGCGTGGATCCCTCGGGCTGCGCCGGCCAGGCATCGCTCGCGCGGGGGTCGGGCGTGACGGCCGCGGCCCTGCCCGACGACAAGCTCCAGGCCATCGTCACCACGGACATCCTGCCGGCGCTCCATCAGTGCGATCCGGACACGGCGGCGATCGTCGGCGCCAGCGAGCTGGCCGCCCCCCTGATCCTGGCCGGCAATCCCGGCCTGACCAGTTCGCCCGGCGCAACGGCACGACCCTCGGCCGCCCCTGGCTCGCCGTCGGCCAGCCAGCCGATCGTGCCTTCGGGCGAGCCGGGTCCGCCATTCCCCAATCCCGTCGACGGCCAGTTCGTCTACGACACCGCCGGGGTCTTCCGCCCGGAAACGATCGCCACCGTCCAGAAGCAGATCGAGGCGATCCGCGAGCGAACGGGCGCCCAGATCGCCGTCTACACCCAGATCAAGCCGGGCGTCGACACGAACGAAGCCGAACAGGATGCGCGGGCGCTGATGGACCAGTGGGGCGTCGGCCGCAAAGGCTTCGATGACGGCCTCGTGATCCTCTTCGACCTCGACGAATCGCGCGTCCATGGCCAGGTCCAGCTGTACGCGGGCCCGGGCTTCGCCGCCACGTTCCTCTCGAACTCGGAGCGCCAGGGCATCTACGAGAACGACATGCTGCCGCTCCTGCGCCAGCAGGACCTCGACGGCGCCCTGCTCGCGGCGATGCAGAAGGTCGATGCGAGCGCCACGCCCGAGCATGCCGCCACCCTCGAGCAGGCCCGCCAGCTGAACGCCGTGATCGGCCTCGTCTTCGCGCCGCTCGCGTTCGTCCTGCTGCTCGGCTGGGTCCTCTGGTCGTGGCTCCGCTACGGCCGCGATCCGCACTACCTCGACGATGCCTCGATCCTCATGCCGGCTCCCCCGGCCGATCTGACCGCCGCCAGCGGAGCGCTCGTCTTCGACGGCCAGTCCTCGCGCCACACCCTGACCACGGCGATGCTCGATCTCGCCAGTCGCGGCGAAATCGCCTTCCGGCCCGAAATCGCACCTCTTCGGGGCCGACAAGATGGGCATCGACATCACCGAGCCTGACGAGGGCAATCCCCGAATCGAACTGAACCGGCGAGCGCCGGTCGGCCCCGCCGAGAGCTACGCGCTGACCTCGCTCGAGGCGATCGCCGAGCGCGACGACGAAGGCGTCGAGCACATCGACTCGAAGGGGCTCCTGGCGTTCGGTCCCCGGGTGACCACGTTCGACGATCGGCTCGAGAGCCACGTCGTCAGCAAGGGCTGGTTCGGCGAGAAGCCGAAGGCCGCCGTGAGCCGCTGGATGGTCCGCGGTACCCTCGAGATCGTCCTTGCCGTGGTGGCGTTCGTCGTCGCCATGAACCTGCCGAGCGACGGCCTGCTGCTGCTCGCCATCGGGCTCGGCGCGGCCGGGGTCCTGACGCTGTTCGTGGCCCGGGCGATGCCGGCCCGAACGCTGTCGGGTGCGACGATCCGGGCCATGCTCGCGGCGTACAAGCGGACACTCCAGAAGACGCTCGAGCAGTCGCGCTCGATGGACGAGGTCGTCGCCTCGAAGGCGCTGCCCTGGCTCGTGACGCCCGACCAGGCCGTTGTCTGGGGCGTGGCGCTCGGCCTCCGGGGCGACGTCGAGAAGGTGCTCGATCGCACGGCCGACGATCTCAAGGACGGCCGCGCCAACCTGAACACGACGTACCTGCCCCTGTGGTACGGCTCGCGCGGCAGCTTCGTCGGCAGCGGGACGGGGGGCGGCGGATTTGCGCCGGGCCTCATGTCGGGTTCGGCGATCCCGAATTTCGGCAACATGATGGGCGCGATCGGCACGATCGGGAACTCGCCATCGTCGTCGGGCGGAGGCGGCTTCGGCGGTGGCGGGTCAGGCGGCGGCGGGGGCGGGGCCGGCGGCGGCTTCTAGACGCGGCGGCCGATCCGGGGCCGTGGCGGCGGCGGGACTCGCGGTGCCGGCTCGGGGCTCGCGGTGCCGGCTCGGGGCTCGCGGTGCTCGGGCGCGGGGCTCGCGGTGCTCGGCGCGAGGCTCGCGGTGCCGGCCCGGCGTCGCCGACGCGGCCGATTTGGCCGGGATTTCAATCTAATGCGCACCCGGGGAACACAAGACAGGGAATCGAGGGTGACACCCGGTCCCCGAGCCGGCCCGGCGTCCCAATTCATCCCGGTCCGTGCACGCGACGGGATGAACTGCTCCGCGCGACTCCCCACGATGGGCTCCGACCTTGGATAACGTTCTCCCCATGAGCGAATGAGAATTCCGGTGGTGCGCGGCATCGGGGCGCGCGTGGGCGAGGTGCGCGGGGGCGAGGCGGGCGAGGTAGGCAAAGCGGCCGCGCCACAGCCGATCATCGGGGTACACTCGGGCCATGGGCGCTGTTGACACGATGGACACCTTCTTCGAGCTGCTGAACGCGGGCAATCGCGAGGCGGCCGTGGCTCTCATGGACGAGCGCGCCGAGATGCGCGTCCACGTCGGTGACAGCGTCCAGACGCTGCGTGGGGTCGATCGAATCGGCGGCTGGTTCCTGCGCGGCGACAGCGGCCTGAAGATGATTCCGGGCGAGGTCCGCGACCTCGGCAATACCTACCAGACGGACTTGCTCGTCGTGCGACCCGGGGCGCCATCGCAGCACATCGACGCCAGCTTCCGCGTCGAGGCCGGCAAGATCACGGCGATCAACCTCTCGTCGCGCTGATCGGCGATCGCCTGGCGGGGCCGGGCCACGACCGCGCTGATCGGCGATCGGCCTGGCGGGGCCGGGCCACGACCGCGCCGGCAGGCCACGGCCGAGCACCAGCCAGCCACGACCGAGCGCCAGCCAGCCCACGACCGCACCAGCCGGGCCAGGCCACGCCCGATCCGCAACCGCCGCAGACACCGTTACGGCGTGCTCGACGGGCCCCCGTCGAGCACCTGGCTCGGTGTGGCCTGCGGGATCACGAGCACGTCGCCGATCGCGATCTTGTTCGGATTCTTGATCTGCTTGTTCGCCGCCAGCAGCTGCTCGACGGTCAGGCCGTACTTCTTGGCGATCTTCACGAGCGTGTCGCCCGATTTCACGGTGTAGGTCAGTGGCGTCCTTGCCGGCGCCACGGTCGGGGCAAGTGACGACGACGCGGCCCCCGGCGAGAACGAAGCCGCGGCCGACCCGGAGGCGCCCGGGCCCGGCCCGCCGCTGTGGAGCAGCAACGGCGGGATGAAGAACAGGGCGAGTGCCCCGACGAGCAGCGCGAGACCCGCGAGGGCGGCCTTCGACAGCGCCGGCAGGCCGACCCGCGTCCGGATCGTCGGGTACGCCTCGTAGCGCCGCGGCCGCTCCCACGGCGGCTCGGCCTGGCCCGCGGTCCGGCCGGGACGAGAGCTGCCGGCGCGCGGCCGCCGGTCCCAGCCGAGCAGGGTCGCCAGCGAGCTCGAGCGGCGGAGGGTCGGCCCGGTGGCGATCGGTTCGAGCTCGTCGGCCTCCCACGCCGCCATCGACGTCACCGGCGCGCCCGCGGCGCCATCGTCCGTGGGGGCCGCCCATCGCGGACGCGCCTCGGCCGGGGGGCGCTCAACGACGACCCGCCGACCCTCGCTGTCCACCGCCGCGGACGGATCGGCGGTCGTGGGCCGGTTGACGGTGGAATACGCGGCAGCACTGGCAGATCCGGCATCGGCACCGGTGCCATCGGGATCGCCGGCGGGCGGCACTCCACCGGCCCACGGTGGGGGTGCGGACCATTGCCCCTGCGCGGGCCGGCGCTGGGCCAGGTCCGGCGGTACGGAGTTCGCGCTCGAGCGGTCGTAGCCCGAATCGGATCGATCGGACGACGGCGGACGCCCGAGCAGGCTTGCGAGGTCGTCGTCGTCGTCGGTCAGCTGGCGTCTCGCCGGCGGCGGCGTCAACCGCAACGGCGGCGCGCCCGGATCGAATGACGCCGAGGGTCCACCGTCGTCGCCGGTGACGCCGCGCCCCAGGGACGGATCGCCGCCCGAATCCGGCGCATGCGAACTCCCCACGGCCGCCCCGCCCCCGCTCGGCCCCGCGGCGCGCATCGCCCCGCCGGCGAGTGCCACTTCGAGGGCCGCCCGGCCGCGGTCCCCCGGCGCCTCCTCTGCCAGGTCCTGGGGCGAGACAAGATCCCGCGCCGGCACGATCGGGACCGCGGCCGCATCGCGGCCGGAGCTCGTGCGAACAGCGGCGTCACGCGCCAGGCCAGCGGCCGCCGCGTCGCGAGCGGCCTGGCTTTCCCGCTGCGCAGGAACGTCGCGCAGGCGGACGGCTGCATCTGCTTGCGCGTCCTTCGCCACCTGCACGCGCGCCGCCTCGCGTCGGGCCCAGGCCTGGAACGTCGGACAGGCCGGGAACGCCGTCGACAGGCAGTAGGTTTCCTGGTGCGATCGACCGCGCGACGCCGGCGGCGTTTCCGCGAAGCAGCGGTGGCGGGGATCGGGTCGCTCCGAACGATCGTCCCGCTCGTCCTCGAACGCGACGAACGGACAGGCCTGCGCGCTCTCGCCGGTGGCCGCAACCCGATCGGTCATCCCGGCAATGGTACCTGCGTCGTCACGAGAGCTTGACGGGCGAGGCGGACCTGCCGTGTCGCGGACCGACGGGGCCGCCGCTGGCACGCCGCCTACGAGGTCGCGCCGGACGATGGCGCCGCCGCCGGCCCGCCTGCTCGCGCGGTCCGACCGCCGACCGCCGACCGACGCCCGCCGGAGGTCAGGCTTCGCGGATTCGATACCCCACACCCGGCTCGGCCACGATCAGCTCGCTCGCCCGGCCCGATGGATCGGCGGCGCCGAGCTTGCGCCGCAGCCGGCTGACGTAGACGTGCAGGTAGTGCGACTCCTCGGCATAGGCGCTGCCCCAGACTGCCCGCAGGAGACGGCCGCGCGTGAGCAACCGGCCAGGCTGGCTCAGCATGACCTTGAGCAGCTCGTACTCGCGCGGCGTCAGATCGATCGGCGTGCCGTTCACCTCGACGGCTCGCGTCAGCACGTCCAGGCGAACGGGTCCCAGGGCCAGGACGCCCGACTGGTCCGCGGCGGGCCCTCCCGAGCGCCGCAGGATCGCCACGATCCGGGCCCGCAGCTCGGCGAGGCCGAAGGGTTTGGTGACGTAATCGTCGGCACCCGCCTCGAGCGCCACCACCTTGTCCCGTTCCTGGTCGCGGGCCGAGAGGATGAGGATCGGGGTCGTGGCGTCCCGTCGGACGCGCCGGATGACGACCAGGCCCTCCATGTCCGGCAGCCCGAGATCGAGCACGATCAGGTCCGGTCGCGCGGACTCCCACTGTCGCAGTGCGGCGTGGCCATCGCCCGCCTGGTCGACCGTCCAGCCGTGCGCCTCGAGGTTGACGGCCACGGATTGGCGCGTCGCCTCGTCGTCCTCGACCAGCAGGATGATCGCGTGGCCTTCGGGCGCGGGCTCCGCCCGGGCCGTCGTCACGAACGCACCGCCGTCACGACGACGCGGCGAGCAGCCTCGCCTCGATCCGCTCCTCCCGGATCCCGTCCCCGGCCCGGCTCACCCGGTAGGCGGCGGCCGCCGGATCCACGGTCACGACATCCTCGAGCGCCGTCTCGCGGTAGACGAGCGCGACGTGGTCGTCGACGCCGACGCCGGCCACCATGCCCTCCCGGATGAGGCGCCCGAACTCCGGCCGACGAAAGGGCACGTTGCTGTAGTGGGCGCAGGCACTGCCGTCGAGCAGCCCCAGGCCGGTCGCGGAGCTCAGATGGTCGTTGCCGAACGCATCGGTGGCCGCCTCGGCGAACCAGCAGATCAGCCCCGCGCTGATCCCGGCCAGCACGACCCCGGCCTCCCATGCCTCGCGCAGGATGGTGTCAAGACCATGCGGGCGCCACACGGAGAGCATGTTGAGCGTGTTCCCACCGCCCACGTAGACGATGTCCTGGCCGAGCACGAACTCGCGCAGGTCGTCGGCGCGGGGTCGGCCAAAGAGGCTGAGATCGGACGGCACGGCCCGCTCGGCGAAGGCCCGGTAGAAGTTCAGCGTGTACGAGTCGGCATCGCCGCCGGCGGTCGAGATGAAGCAGATGCGCGGCCGCTTGCGCCGGGCGAATCCGAGCACGAACTCGTCGAGCCGCCGCTCGACCGGATCGAACGGATCGTTCGAGAACCCGCCGCCCCCCAACCCGACGATGCGACGAACCATGACCCTCTCCGTCTGCCCGCCCCGGCGGCCGGTCCGCCGCCCGGCCGGCCATTCGATCGAGCGCCGCCGTGCGCTAGTCCGTGACCCGGAGCCGCACCCAGCGGATCCCGCAGTGGCCGTCCTCGACGCTCCAGTACGTGGCCAGCCAGGTGTCGTCGTCCAGCCGCACCGCCGTCGGGAAGCCGAAGGCGAAATCGATCATTTCATTGACGCCGCCGTCACGCTGGCGGCCCTCACGTCGCGCCTGAGCGTCGTAGAGGAGGCCTTCGAACCGAATCGGCCAATCCTGCTCCGTCATGTCCGCCAGGGCCATGACGACCCCCTGATCGCCGTAGCGGCGGTTGTAGAGGAGCATGACGCGCTCATCGTGCAGCGGAACCACGGTGATCGTCTGGCCGCGGGTGCCGATGAACCGCGGCGCGCTCCAGGTCAGGCCGTCGTCGTCGGAGACGGTGTAGCTGTTCGGCTTGTCCGCGACGTCGTCGAGCGTGACGGTCCAGGCGCTGGCCACGAGATGGCCGGGTGTTCGCTCGGCGATCTTCTGCTCGAAGTAGCCGAGCTCGCCCGCCGGGTCCTCCATGACCACGGCTTTGCGCGGCCACGTGCGACCGCCGTCGTCCGAGATCGCCACGACGACCTGCGCGCCGAGCTTGCCGGGTTCGATGGTCGCGGCCGGTGCGAGCAGCCGGCCGCTGGCGAGGGGCAGGATGCCGTGCGAGATCTCGAGGGCCGACGTCGGCATCGGGATCACCGCGGGCTCCGACCAGGTCCGCCCGGCGTCGGTCGAGGTCATGAAGATCGCTTCGGCGGCCTGCTCCCCGAAGCGCGCCTCCGTCCCGCGCACCGTCCTCGCGCCATACGCGTAGATCGTCCGCCGGTCGGGCGAGAGGCTGAGCTTGAGGAAATTCGTGGCCGTCGCGACGGATCCGGCCAGCAGCGTCCCCTCCGAGCGCCACGTGGCGCCGCGGTCCGTGGAGCGCGACCAGTTCGTGCCGCCGCTGGCGTGCTGGCCGCCGTGATTGGCATACGAGCAGAGGACATCGCCACCGGGCAGCTGGATGGCCTGTGGAAAGGCCGACTCGTGGTCGTCGACCGTGCCGCGCCCGAGGATTTCGATCTGTGGCATGTCCGTCCCTTCACTCCGCTGCGGCGCATCCGATCCGTCGCCGGCAAAGGTTACGGTGTCCGCGGGTGCCGCACGAGGCCCGATCGAGCAGCGGGCGGGCCCGCCGAAGGGCCCTCGGCGAGGGAGGGCGTACACTGGTCGCCGCCGTTGCCCGCATCAGCCCGTCGGACTGATCCCCGCCTACCGGCTTCCCGGAGGTGAGTCATGGCAGAGAAGCGCAAGAGCCATCGCGACACGCGCGTGTGCATCCGCTTCGTCGACGCGCTGCGGGGCTACCGCCTGGCGTCCGAGTTCCGAACGCGGTACAACCCGATGGATCTCGGCGTCCGGCACGACCATTCGACGGTCGTCCTCGAGTTTCCGGAGCAGTGGACGAGCGAATCCGGCTTCGACGAGCTGGTCGAGCGGTACGGCGGCGTGCCCGAGCCCCTGACCGCCAGCGCCGGCCTGCGGGTCTAGCGGCCCGCTTCGAGCGCAGGCTCGAGCGCCGAACGGAGATTCGATGCCAACCTCCATCTACGACGACAACCGCGTGGTCGCGACCCAGGCCTGTTCGAACGGCCATCCGGTCCCGATCCTGCTGGGCGCCGCGCGCCGCCATCGGACGATCGCCTGCCCGACCTGCGGGGAGCGGATCAAGCTCACGCAGACGCTCGGCCAGCTCCTCAAAGGGGCGGATCCGATCGTCGTCGATGCCGATCGGACCCAGCGCAACATCCGGGGCGCCAATCGGCCCTGATCCCGACTCCATCGGAGTGCCGACCACCGAAGGGCGCCGCCTGAGGGCCCCGATCGGCGCAGTACACTCCGTCCATCCATTGAGAGGTCAGCCCGACCCGACGCAACGAGGTACCTGGTGACGAAGCATTCGAAGCACGAGCGCGAGCGCCGCGCCCAGGAAAATGAGCGAGTGCGCCAGATCAGCACGGCGTGGATGGGCAGCGTCCCGGCCGCCACGGCCAAGGCATTCGCGCTCGGCGTCGAGGCGGCCCGCGCCCGGGGACCCGAGGAACGCCGGCCCGACATGGCGCCCGGAACGGCGCCGCGGCCGCCTCGCCCCGGCCACGAGCCCCGCGAGAAGAAAGAGACCGAGCGCCCGCGACGCGGCGGCGGCAACAAGGACTGATCTGACCCGGGACGCACGCGATGGCGGGCTGCACGCGTTGGCGGGCGGCACGCGGCGGCTGATCCCGGCGGCTGGATCCTGTTCCCGCGCATTGCAACGCGCGCTCCCGGCGAACGAGGCATGATCGGCCTCGTCCCCGCCCCAGCGCTGGAGGTTGCCAGATGCGCACCAATCGATACGTCCGACTGCTCGCCGCTGCCCTGACCATCGCCGTGCTCGCGGGTGCGGCCCCGGCCTTCGTCGCCGCGAGTACCCCGACCGGCCGCGTCGCCGCCACCCAGGTGGTTGCCGCGCCGTGTCATCCGGGCGCCTCGGCCTGCCCGATCAAGCTCAACTTCGGCCACAACGACTACACGGCCCAGCGTTCGTCGACCCTGACGGGGATCAACTCGGAGCGATGGTTCGTCGTCAAGCTGAAGGCCGGCCAGCAGGTCATCGTCCTGGTCGAGGGCAAGGGCCCGACGCGCGGCGTCGTCTACTTCCCGAACGGCCAGCAGGACGGCCAGCCGGGCGGTCGCGTCTTCGACGGCACGGTCCCGGTCTCCGGCAACTACCGGATCCGCGTCACGGAGAGCTCCATGGCCCAGGCGTGGCACGGCCGAGTCGACGTGGTCGTCGTCGCCTACTGAAGCCGGGCGGGCGCGGCGCGCTCAGCCTTTCCGCCAGGACTCCCGGAAGAGGAGTCACCACACGCAGAATCAATCGAGCCCGGCCAATTGGACCGGGCTCGATCGGTGCAAGGGGTCGAACGCTAGGACGCGGGAGCCGCCGGAGTGGCGGGCGCCTCGGCCGCGGCGGCCGCATCGGCATCCGCGATCGCCTCGGAGGTCACGCTGACGGTCTCAGCCGTGCCGCCGAGCTGGATGAGCTGCGCCGAGACGACCGGCGCATCGACCGTGTTCGAGAGCACGGCGACGGCAGCCTTGCCGCCCTGGAGCTCGCCGACGATGCGGGTCTGCTCTTCGGTGGACATGCCCAGGTTCTTGTGATGGAGCCGGCCGAGGATCCCACCGCCAACCGCGCCCGCGAGGAGCGACGGCGGGAAGATGACTGCCAGCACGAGGCCGATCCCGACACCCTTGGAGGTGCTGTGGGAGCCCATCTTGTGTTCCTTGAGCTTGCCGTTGTCGTCGAGGACCAGGACGCCGATGGCGGTGAGGTCCATGTAGTCGAAGTTCTTGTCCCAGGCCTTCAGGCCCTCGACCGCCTTGTCCGCGGCTGCCTCGTCCGGGAAGATCGACATCACGACGAGCTTCTGGGCCTTGGCGGCATCCTCGGCCGTCGGAGTTGCGTTATCGGTCATTGGTGAGTTCTCCTGCTGCCCGACATCGGGCCTGGACGCGAGCCGCCGGTGGTCCACCATCCGGGGCGTCCTGATCGGCCGGTCCATCCGGCCGCCTGCCATGTCCCGGTCAGTGTCACCCGGGGAGCGAGCCGCGGCCAACGCCCGCATCGGGTGATACGGGGCGACGGCGGACGAGACCTTCAATGGACCTGGGGCCTCCGAGCCCCAGGCGCCGCCGCGGAGCCCGATGACGATCCCGATGCCTCGCCGGGAATCAAGAAGCCGGGCTGTTCGCCCGGCTTCCTGGCTACTGGATCGTTGTGAGGCTACGGAGAGGTGACAGGCAGCCCGACGTTGTTGGTGCCGGTGCCGGCGGTGGTCCGGTTGCCGCCAGTCTGGTTGGCCGTCGGGCCTGCCGTCTGGGTCTGGTTTCCGGTGCCGACGATGGTCGCCGTCGCGGTTGCGGCGCCGCTGCTGTCCAATGCCGCCGGTGGCCGGTACCGGTCACCGTAGGTTGGCGCCATTGCCGCCCGTGCCGTTGCCGGTCGTCGCGGTGGCGTTCTTGACACCCGCTCCGCTGTTCACGCCGCCGGCGAAGATGTTCGCGGTCGCCGTCGCCGTGCGAGTCGCCACTGGTGCCCGCGCCACCGACACCGTTGCCGGCGCCGATGCTGGTGCCAGCACCACCGGTCCCGTTGCCGCTCGTCGCGGTGGCGGTGCCGAGTGCGCTGTTGGTGTTGATGCCACCGCCGGTGATGGTGCCGAGGCCGTCGGCGACCGAGTTGCCACCCGTGCCAGCGCCGCCCTGGTCGCCCAGTGCTGCTGCCGGCGAGAGGACCAGCGTCGCCGCCGCGTTCCGTTGCCGCCAGTGGCGGTACCGGAACCCTGGGCGCTGCCGTTGTTGAGGCCGCCGGTGACGTTGCCGGTGCCGGTGCCGGTGCCGTTGCCGCCGGTGCCGATTGCCGCCGGTGGCGGCGACCCCTGCGGGTGCGGTTCCGAGTAGGTCGGCCGCTGCGCCACCCGTACCGTTGCCGCCGGTGCCATTGCCGGTGCCGCATGGCGCGTATTGGTGTTGATGCCGCCGGTGACCGTGGCCGTGCCGGTGCCGGTGCCAGTGCCGCCGACGCCGTTGCCGGCAACCGCGCTGCCGGCCTTGCTCGTCGTGGCGCCGAGCGGGCCCAGGTTCCGCCGGCACCGTTGCCGCCGGTGCCGTTGCCGACAGCGATTGCGCTGCCGTTGTTGATGGTGAAGCCACTGATGGACGAGGTTGCGGTTCCGATGCCGTCGCCGCCGGTGCCGTTGCCGCCGGTGGCGCGAGCCGCTGCTGGAGGCCGCGACCCCGGAGGACCCGGTGCCGCTTGCCACCCTGGCCGCTGCCGCGGCGAAGCCGCTGTTGATGTTGAAGCCACTGCTGATCGTTGAGGTGCCGATGCCGGTGCCGTTACCGCCGGTGCCGACTGCCGCCGGTGCCGTTGCCGCTGCCGGTGAGGCCGTTGCTGCCGAGACCGCCGGTGGCGTCGCCGCCGGTGCCGTTGGCCGTGGACTGGCCGCTACCGAAGTTGATGCCGCCAGTGATCGTCGTGGTCGCGACGCCGACGCCCGTGCCGCCGGTGGCCGCGCCACCGGTCTGCGTGCCCGTGCCGAGGCCGGCCGTGGCGCCGCCATTCGCGTTCCCGCCGAAGCCACCGGCCGAGGAGGTACCGCTATTGACGTTGATCCCGCCGCTGACGACCGAGGTAGCAGTACCGCTGCCGCCGCCGCCCTGGGCCTTGCCGCCGGTGCCGCCCAGAAGGGCCGCGCCGCCGGTGCCGTTGCCGGCCAGGCCAGTTGCGTTGGAGCCGCCGCTACCGAGCGTGAAGTTGTCGGTCACGGTGCTGCTCGAGTTGCCAATTCCGGTGCCGCCGGTGCCGGCGCCGCCGGTGCCACCAACCGCGCCGGCGCCGCCGGTGCCGTTGCCGCCGACACCGATGCCGGTGTCATTGCCGCTGCCGATGTTGAGGTTGCCGGTGATCGTGGCAGGGCCGGAGCCGTTGCCATTGCCGCCGGTGCCGGCGCCGCCGGTGCCGCCGAGGGCCCCCGCGCCACCGATGCCGTTGCCGCCGGTGCCGGACCCGGAGCTGTTGCCGCTCAGGATGTTCAGGTTGCCGGTGATCGTGCTGGAGCCGTCGCCGTTGCCGCTCCCGCCGGTGCCGACGCCGCCGGTGCCGGCCAGGCCAGCTCCGCCGAGGGCGCTGCCGCCGACGCCGGTGCCGGTGTCATTGCCGCTGAGGATGTTGAGGTTGCCGGTGACCGTGCTCGGGCCATTGCCGGTTCCGGCGCCGCTCGTCGCGTTGCCGCCCGTGCCATTGATGCCCGCGCCGCCGACGGCGATCAGGCCGCCGATGCCGATGCCGGCGCTGTTGCCGCTGAGGATGTTCGTGTTGCCGGTCACCGTGCTGGTGCCGGTACCGGTGCCGGCGCCGCCCGTTGCGTTGCCGCCGGTGCCGCTGCCCGTCAGGGTGCCGGTGCCAGAGCCGCCGATGGCGAGGCCACCGAGGCCGAAGCCCAGGTCGTTGCCGCTGAGGATGTTGGTGTTGCCGGTGACCGTGCTGGTGGCGTTGCCGGTGCCGGCGCCGCCGGTGCCGTTGCCGCCGAAGCCGGTGCCGAAGAGGTTGCCGAGCGCATTGCCCGAGCCGCCGCCGCCGCCGCCGCCGATGCCGATCCCGACGTTGTTGCCGCTGAGGACATTGGTGTTACCGGTGACATTCGTGCTGGTCGCGCTGTTGCCAGCGCCGCCGGTGCCGTTGCCGCCGACGGCGATGCCGATGAGGTTGACGATCGCATTGGCGTCGCCACCCGCAGCGCCACCACCGATGCCGACCGCGGCCGTGTTGCCGCTCAGGACGTTGCTGCTGCCGGTCGCGGAAGCCGTTGCCGGCGCCGCTGCCGTCGCCGCCGTTGGCGTTGCCGCCGAAGCCGACGCCGATGACGTTGAGCAAGAGGGTGCGAGTTGCCGCCGGTGGCGTCGCCGCCGCCGCCGATGCCAATCGCATTGGCGCTGCCGTTGTTGAGGCTGCCGGTCACGGTGCCGCTCGCCGCGGCCGTGCCGTCGCCGCCGTTGCCGGCGCCGCCGACAGACAGGGCGAGGACGTCCAGCGTGGCCGAGGCGTTGCCGCCCGTGCCGTCACCGCCGCCGCCAGCCGCGATCGCATTGCCGCTCGCGTTGTTGGTGCTGCCGGTGACCGTGCTGGAGCCATCGCCCGTGCCGTCGCCGCCGGTGCCGATGCCACCGACCACGAGGGCAAGCAGATTGCCTGCCGCCGTGGCGGTGCCGCCGGTGCCGTCGCCGCCGGTGCCGATGCCGATGTCATTGCCGCTGTTGGTGTTACCGCTACCGGTGACGGTGCTGGGCCCGCTGCCGCTTCCGTCGCCGCCGATGCCGATGCCACCGAGGACCAGGCCAATGCTGGCAAGGCTCGTGGCGTCGCCACCAGTTCCATCGCCACCGGCGCCGATGCCGATGCTGTTGCCGCTGCCGCTGTTGGTGTCGCCGGTCACGGTGCTGGAGCCGTCGCCGGTTCCGCTGCCGCCGACCCCGAAGCCACCGAGCGTCAGGGCGATGCTGGCGATGCTGAGGGCGTTGCCGCCCGTCCCGTCGCCGCCGGCGCCGATGCCGATGTCGTTGCCGCTGTTGGTGTTGCCATTGCCGGTGACCGTGCTGGGTCCGGTGCCGGTTCCGTCGCCACCGATCCCGAAGCCGCCGACGGCCGCGCCAATGCTGAGGATGCTGATGCCGTTGCCGCCAGCGCCGTCGCCGCCGGCGCCGAGGCCGATGCTGTTGCCGCTGGTGGAGTTGGTGTTGCCGGTCACGGTGCCGGTGCCGGTGCCGGAGGCGTCGCCGCCGACCGCAAAGCCACCGATCCCGAAGCCCAGGGTGAGGACGGCCACGCCGGCGCCGCCGGTGCCGCTGCCCGCGCCTGCGAGTCCGAGGCCGTTGCCGCTGTTCGAGTTGCTGTTGCCGGTCACGGTGCCGGTTGCGTTACCAGTGGCGTCGCCACCGATCCCGAACCCACCGAGGCCGAAGCCGAAGCTGGCAATCCCGATGCCGGCGCCGCCTGTTCCATCGCCACCGCCCGCGGCACTGATGCCGTTGCCGCTGCCGGTGTTGCTATTGCCCTTGTTGTTGCCGGTACCAGTTGCGGTGCCGTCACCGCCGATACCGAAGCCACCGAGGCCGATGCCGAGGATCCCGAGGCCGAGGCCACCGTTGGCGTCACCGCCACCGGCGATCCCGACGCCGTTGCCGCTGTTGGTGTTGTTGTTGCCGGTGAGGTTTCCGGTGCCCGTGCCCGTGCCGTCGCCAGCGATGGCGAACCCGCCCAGGCCGAGACCGATCAGGGCGCCGACGCCGGTGCCGCCGGTGGCAGTACCGCCAACGCCGATCCCGAGGCCGTTGCCGCTGTTGGTGTTGCCCGAAGGATCGGTGATGGCGCCATTGGCATTGCCAGTTCCGGTGCCGGTGCCGTTACCGCCGACCGCGAGGCCGCCGAAGCCAGCGCCGATGAGGAAGCCGTTGCCGTCGCCGCCGGTCGCGTCGCCGCCGATACCGATGCCGGTGCCGATGCCCGACATGGTGTTGCCGGTGTTGTTGTTGCCAGTGAGGGTGCCATTGCCGACACCAGAGCCGGTGCCGCCGATGCCGTCCCCGCCGACGCCCAGGCCAAGGAAGGCCGCGTTGCCGTTCCCGCCCGTGCCGTTCCCGCCGATGGAGATCCCGACACCAGCGCCCGTGAAGGTGTTACCGCTGTTGCCGCTGCCATTGACGATGCCCTTGCCGAAGCCGTCCGAGCTTCCGCCGATGCCGTTGCCACCGATCGCGAGGCTGCCGAAGGCGGCATTCGCGTCGCCGCCGATGCCGTCGCCGCCGATG
The DNA here is from genome assembly GCA_963716375.1 of uncultured Chloroflexia bacterium. GTDB lineage: Bacteria > Chloroflexota > Limnocylindria > Limnocylindrales > CSP1-4 > VGPE01. The sequence continues at coordinate 2,560,956 of OY970306.1, forward strand.
CCGACGCCGATGCCGAAGCCGACACCGCCGTTGTTGCTGCCGTTGACCACGGCGATGCCACGGCCGCTGCCGTCGCCACCGATGCCGATTCCGCCGATCGCGGTGCTACCGAAGACTGCGTTGCTCGCGCCATCGATCCCGTCGCCGCCGGCGCCGATGCCGATGCCGAGCGCGCTGTTGGTGTTGCCGTTGCCGTTCACCCGGCCGACGCCGAGGCCAAAGCCGCTGCCGCCGTTGGGGCCGCTGCCGTCAGCACCCAGGCCGAAGCCGGTGCCGCTCGCGACGTTCCAGTTGCCGTTCACGCGGCCGATCCCGATGCCTTCGCCGCCGTTGAGGCCGACGCCGATACCGGTGGCGCTGTTCGTGTTCGAGTTGCCGTTCACCCGGCCGACGCCGACTGCTTCGGAACCCGCGCCGAGCGCGAGGGCGAAACCGGTGCCGCTGTTGGTGTTGAAGTTGCCATTCACGCTTGCCCGAGCGCGCGCTTCCGTGTCAATGCCGAGTGCGATCGCCGCACTGGTTGCAGAACCCACGTTGCCGACGCCGTTGAGGGTGCTTCTTGCACTGGCGGAGGAACCAATGCCGTCGGCACTCGCAAACGCGTTACCACTGCCCGTATTGAGCTGCCCGTTGACGTTCGTCGTGGCGGTCGCCCTTGCCCCTGGGTCGTCCGCCCGTGCGGTCGCGCTGCCGACCGTTGCGTTGTTTGCGCCGGCGACATTGGTCGTCGCCTTCGCCTCGCCACCACCGAACGCCTTGGCGCTGGCATCACCCGAATTCAGGTTGCCGCCGCCTGAGACGTTGCTGGCTGCACTGGCAGTGCTGCCGTGAATCGCGATGGCCGTGGCGTCGCCCGAGCCATTGTTCCCACCGCCGCCGCCGACGTTGGTCGTGGCCGTGGCCGAACTCTCGCCGATGGCGATCGCCTTCGCCTGCGTGCCGGTCGCATTGACGCTCTGGCCGCCCGAACTGTTGTTGGCGACCGCCGTGCTGTCGTCCTTGGCGACCGCAGTGGCGCCATTCGGCGATGCCGGCTGGCCGCCGGGCGTCGACGGCACACCATTGCCGACCGCAGAGTTGGTGCTGTTGTTCACTGCGACCGCGCTGCTGGAGCTATCGGCTTCGCAGCTCGCGCCGTTGCCGGCGGACGCAGTCCCGCCTGGGACAGGAATCCCAGCGAATGATCCCGAGAGGCAGATCCCCTCACCAAGCGCCGAACTGACCGGCGCGAAGGAGGCGGCTGTCACCAGCGCCACAATCGCGATGAGCCGAAGGCCTGATCGCATGTCTTCTCTTCCCTCCAAGTGGACGCTAGCTGTTGCTCTCGGGCATAGAACTCTGGGCATCGAATCCCGTACGCACGACGGGACACGCGGCTGCGCTCAGCCTCGACGTAGTTTATGGGCCATTCGGGTCAGCCGTCTACAGGAATCTTTTCCTATTTCAACGTGTCGCGTGGCCTGTTTTGCCGTTGCAGGCGATTGAACGCCATTTGCAGGGCCATCCCTGCTGCGGGGTGAATTCTAGCGTCCGGTGACCTACGGACTGGGACTCGGCGACGGATCCAGCACGATCACGGGGGGTGGCGTGGGCGTCGGGCCCACGCGAGATCGGTGGCGCGACGCCCGATCGCGGGCGGCGTCGGTCGGCGAGAGCACCGGCTCCGCATGGCTCCGACCTCTGGCCCCGCCTCGATCGCCGGCGATGGCCGTTCGCGCCGGCCCTCGCGCGCGCGAGCGCTTAATGTGGCGCTCGATGTCCCCTGGTCGCCGGCAATCCGGCGATCGACGGGCGCCATCGGACGCCGGCATCTGACGCCCAGTGCCGCCCACCGAGGCCGTGGCCGCCAGATCAGGAGCACCATCCCGACCTCGTTCGGCGGGGCCTGCCGCTTCGAGAACAACCTGTACGTCGCCGACTTCCGAACGCGCGTCCTCATCAACTCCTTCGGCACCGCCAACCTCATCTGCACCAACGCCGCGATCACCACCAAGACCGATCTCCGGGTCTCCAAGACCGACGGGGCCACATCCGCCGTGCCCGGCACGACCACCACGTACACGATCACCGTCACGAACGCCGGAGCGGTCGCCGCCAATGCGGTGATCCATGACGCCTTTCCGACCGCCATCACGGGTGCCACGTGGACCGCAGTCGGCGTGGGCGGGGCATCGGGCTTCGCCGCCTCCGGCTCAGGCACCATCGCCGACACGGCCAGCCTGCCGGCCGGTGCCAAGGTGACCTACACGGTGATTGCGACCATCGACCCGTCGGCCACCGGCACGCTCAGCAACACCGCGACCGTTGCGGCCGGCCCGAACACGGTCGACACGAACCCCGCCAACAACAGCGCCACGGACATGGACACCCTGACACCCCGCGCCGATCTCGCGATCAGCAAGACGGACAGCAAATCGACGTACACGCCGGGTAACCCAGTCACCTATACGATCGTCGTCGGCAACTCCGGGCCCTCGAATGTCACTGGCGCGACCGTCGCCGACACCATCCCGGCCGCCATCACGGGCGTCACCTGGACGAGCGCCACAGCCGGCGTCGCGAGCGTCGCCAGCGGTGCCAGCGGCAGCGGCAACTCGCTCGCCGCCACCGTGAACATCACGGCCGGCGCCGGCAACACCGTCACCTTCACGGTCACCGGCACGGTCAGCCAGTCAGCCACCGGCAACCTCGCCAACACCGCCACGATCACCCCGCCCGCCGGCACGACGGACGCGACGACCGGCAACAACGGTGCAGTCGACACGGACACCATCCTCGCCAGCCCGACGCTCGCGACCACGCCGAACCTGACCTCGGTGGTCCTGGGCACGACATCGGTGACCCTGACCGATTCGGCCGTGCTCGTCGGGCGGCTCCAGCCCGACCGGCACCATCACCTTCACGCTGGTCGCACGGCGGCTCCACCGTGGACACCGAGACGGTGACGGTCAGCGGCAACGGCACCTACACGACGCCGACCGGCTACACGCTGCCGACCACCGGCACGGTGACCGGCACCTACCAGTGGAACGCCACCTACAGCGGCGACACCAACAACAGCCACGGTCACCGACGATCGACAACGCCGCCGAGCAGGTGATGGTCAGCCCGGCCAGCCCGCACGATCGCCACCACCCCGAACCCGACCACGGTCATCGCTGGGCACGAGCGGCGCCGACCCTGACGGACACGGCGATCCTGGCGGGCGGCTACCACCCGACCGGCACCATCACCTTCACGCTGTTCTACAACGGCGGCACCACGCCGGTGGACACCGAGACGGTGACGGTCAGCGGCAACGGCACCTACACGACGCCGACCGGCTACACGCTGCCGACCACCGGCACGGTGACCGGCACCTACCAGTGGAACGCCACCTACAGCGGCGACACGGGCAACAACTCGGCCAGCGACACCAACGCCACCGACGAGCAGGTGACGGTCGGCGCCGCCAGCCCGACGCTCGCGACGACTGCCAGCCCGAGCACGGTCGCACTGCCCGCCCCGGTCCCGACCATCCTGACCGATTCGGCCGACCTTGCCGGCGGCTTTCACCCGACGGGCAGCATCGTCTTCACGCTGACGGGGCCGGACGGCTTCTCCTACACCCAGACGGACACCGTCAGCGGCAACGGCACCTACACGGCCAGTACCTCGCTGCCGACCACGGGCACGGTCGCAGGAACCTACACCTGGACCGCCACCTACGGCGGCGACACAAACAACAAGGCCGCCGGCGACCAGGGTGGCACCACCGAGCAGACCATCGTGGGCAGCAGCGGCGGCGGTGGTGGTGGCGGCGGTGGCGGCTGCGCCGTGATCAATCAGGTCGCTGCCGGATCACCCCTGCATCCGTACTGGGCCAGCCCGATCGGCCTGCCGCCAGGCTCGTCCCGCTCACATCGGCCCGTCGCGACCCGGCCGCGGGTGGTCGTGTGCTGAATGCGGTGTCGCGGTAGGAGGCGTCCCGCCCGATCTCCTGACGCGCGGCTCGTTTGACAGCCTTGGGGCGGACTCCGAAACTCTGAGGCAACCCAGATCCGGTGCCGACGGCGCCGGCGGCATGGCCCGCACCGCTGCCCGAAGGAGTCCGATGAATCGCCTGACCCGTGCGTTCGCTCCTCGAACCATCGCCCGCGCCCACTGCGACATCCCGTGCGGCGTGTACGACCCGGCCCAGGCCCGGATCGAGGCCGAGTCCTGCTACAAGATCATCCAGAAATACGCCGATTCCACCGATCCGGTGTTCCGCGACCGCTGCCTCGCGGTCAAGGAGGAGCGCGCCGAGCTCGCCAAGCACCACATCGACGTCATGTGGCACGACTATTTCAAGCCCGAGCACGTCGAGAAGTTCCCCAAGCTCCACGACACGTGCTGGAAGGCGGCCAAGCAGGCCTCGCAGGTCAAGCGGACCGTCGATCTCGCCGAGGCGCAGAAGCTGCTCGACCTGATCGACGAGATCGATCACATGTGGCGCGAGACCGGCGGCCCGGCCACGACTCGACTGGCCCAGCCGGCCCACTGACCTCCTGCGCGGACGCGTCGTCGATGACGATCCTGCGCATCGAACCTGATCGAAGGCCCCGCCCGCTGGCGGGGCCTCTTCGTTTCGGACGGGGTTCGGGGCGGGCGCGGTGAGGATCGAGCGGAGCCACTGGCGCGGTCCCTGGCGCGTGGCCGTCGTCGAGGACAGCATGCGGCCGGCCATCGAGCCCGGCGATTGGCTGCTCGTCGATCCGACCACGGGCGCCTGGCCCAGACCGGGTTCGATCGTCGTGTTCCGCGAACCCGACACGGACGTGCTCGCGATCAAGCGGGTCGCGGCCCGGAGCGGCCACGTCCAGCTGCCGGACGGCCTGCTGCACCTCGCTCCGAACGACGCGTGGCTGCTGGGGGACCTGGCCGAGCGCTCGATTGACTCGCGGCACTTACGGACCCGTGCCGCTGGAGCGCCTCGTCGGGCGGGCCTGGTTCCGCTACGGACCGAGTGCGGCGGATCGGGCGGTTGGGGCGGCCGCCGGGGTAGGGCGGTCGAGCAAGGTCGTGCCGCGCCTGCTCTCATCGAACCATCACGGGACTCGTTGTGACGTCCGGACGGCGATGCGCGCCTGACCGGACCCCTGACCGCGCCCAACTGAGCCACGAGGCGACTTGATCCGGTCGATCGAGGCCATCTGCGCTCAAGCCAGTGATCAGTGGACTCAATTGAGGCCACCGCGACTCCCGCAGTGGACGAGCCCCGTGCCATTGAGTCCTGCCATGACTCGTTGTGACTCGGAGGGACAGACGCCGACGGACGCACGGCCGACGGCCGACTGGCGGCGGGAGCCGCGGTGCGGCCGCGGCCACTCGCCTGCGGGGCCGTCGTCGCGAGCCGAAGGCAGCGTCCGTGAGTTGCCTGTGCCAGCCGGCCGGGCGCAGCCCGGTTCAGCGGGCTCAGGGTCGTGACACGAACCCGGCTGGTGATAACCGGTAGATGAGCGCCACATCACATGCTGTCGGACGTGGACGACGTCGGCCTGGGTCGAACCCTCCGTGCCCTGCGACTTCGGGCGCGCCTGTCCCAGAGAGATGCGGCCCACCGTGCCGAAATCAGCCAGACCACCTGGTCCCGCGTTGAACGGGGGCATGTCGCCGGCGTTGCGGTTGGAGCGCTTCGGCGGATCTTCGGCGTGGTCGACGCCCGGGTCGAGGTGACGCCGTCCTGGAGAGGAGGCGCGATCGACCGACTACGCGATGAGCGGCACGCAGCCCTCGTCGCCGAGGTCGTCCTGCTCCTTGAGTCGCTCGGATGGCAGACGGCGGTCGAGGCGACGTATTCGGAGTTCGGCGAGCGTGGCTCGATCGATGTGCTTGCAACAGAGCCAGAAGGTCGACTGGCCCTGATCGTCGAAGTGAAGAGCGAGATCACCTCGCTCGAAGCGACGCTTCGGCAGCTCGACCCAAAGGTTCGCCTGGCGGCCAAGATCGTCGGCGACCGTTGCGGCTGGCGACCTGCTTCCGTGAGCCGCCTGCTCGTCGTCGAGGCGACGATGACGAATCGGCGGCGGGTTGCATCGTTGGGCACGGTTCTGGATCGAGCCTTTCCGATCCGATCCGTCGAGGCGCGGCGCTGGCTTCACCGTCCGAGAGGAACGTGCTCAGCGTTGCTTTTCGTCTCAACGAACCGCCGACGGACTCAATGAGATGTCGGGTGGGCCAATCGCGCGCTATTCGGCGTGATCTCATTCTCAGCGCAGTCACCAGGCGCCTCGATGGGACCCGCCAAGGTGAACTCGTCGCTCCGAGTCGGCTGACGACTCATCTGAGATCCTGGGAATCGCCGGTCAGCCGGGGCCGGACACAATGAGTCCGCCCATGACTGGTTGAGATTCTCGCCTGGGGCCGTCGCGCGGCGGGGGCAGGAGCCCGACCGCGCGTGCGGTCCGGCCGCGCGTGCAGTCCGGCCGCGCGTGCCGCAGCGCCTGGGGCCGTCGCGCGGCGGGGGCAGGAGCCCGACCGCGCGTGCGGTCCGGCCGCGCGTGCGGCCGCGGGGCAGTCCGGCCGCGCGTGCCGCAGCGCCTGGGGCCGTCGCGCGGCGGGGGCTGCGGTCTGGCGGCGCAGCCGCGGTGCGGCCGCGGCCACTCGGCTGGCGGGGCCGTCGTCGCGAGCCGAAGGCAGCGGCCGGTGTCCCGCCCCTGCCAGCCGGCCGGGCGCAGCCCGGTTCAGCGGCCCGAGAGTCAGGGCTGGACCGCGACCGGCGCTACGGCAGCACCAGCTCCGTCGCCGGCACGGGCCGGGCGGGGCTTGGTGGGGCTCGCCGCGGGCCGGAACTCGGCACCGGCCGCCCGGGAATCCTCCGCGAAGCTCGCCTGGGCGTCCGCCTCGACCGACCAGCGGCCGACGAAGGCCATGATCCGCGCCAGGCCGAGCTCCCGGAGCTGCCCGATCAGGTCGACTCGGGCCGCGCCTGCCTCTCGGACGTCGGTGTCGCGCAGGTAGAGCGAGACGTCGAGGCTCGCCGGATCGCGATCCTCTTCCTCGCAGCGCTGGCGGATGACCGGCAGCAGCCCGGCGACCTCGGCCGGTCCGAGGTAGACGAGGTTCAGCTCGTCCGCGAAGCGCGCCGCGTACCGGAAGGTGACGTTCCGGCCGTTGCCGCCGACGACGATCGGGATCCGCGGCTTCTGGAGGCCCTTCGGCTCGTTGATGGCGCCAAGGACGCGGGCGTACTCGCCCTCGAACGTCGCCCGGCCGGGCTCGAGCATGCGCCGGATGACCTCGAGCTGGTCGCCGAGGATCGCGAGCCGCTCGGCGAGGCGCGGGAACTCGAAGCCGTAGGCGCGCCATTCGGCCTCGTACCAGCCGGCTCCAAGGCCGAGATCGAGCCGGCCGCCGCTGATGACGTCGATCGTGCCGGCGATCTTGGCCGTCAGCGATGCCGCTCGAAAGCCCGTGCACGCGACGAGGGGGCCGATTCGCACGCGGCTGGTCTCCGTCGCGAGCGCGGTGACGAGTGCAAAGGCCTCGAAGGTGACCTGCTCCATCCCCTGCGGGACCGTATGGAAATGATCGAAGGCCCAGAGCGAGTCGTATCCGAGCGCCTCGGCGTCACGGGCGAGTTCCATCGAACGGGCCCAGGCGGCTGCGGCATCCCAGCCGGCATATTCGCCCTTCCAGCCCTGGGGCACCATGAGGCCGACCTTCATCGAGCTTCCACCCCGACGAGCTCTTCGCCGATCTCCTCGATCATGTCGGCGTCCCACGGCAGCATGTCCTGGAGCATGATCCGCTCGACCCCGGCCGCGGCGAACCGCCGGACCGCCTCGCGCGCCTCGTCGTAGGTGCCCATGACCCAGCGCGGTCGCCGCGCCTCGAGCCAGGCGGTCGCGTCGTCGCCCGCCGTGGCACGCCCGATCCGGTCGAGCATCGCGTTGGCCCGCCGCTCGAGGCCGGCCGTGTCGCGGGCGATCATCACGCCGACCATCGCCGAGCGAGTGACCGTGGCCGGATCGCGCCCGATCGCCCGACACGCCTCGTCCAGCCAGCCGTAGCGCTCGACGACCTTGTCCGGACCGGAGCTGGTGATGTTGAACTCGTCGGCGAACCGGGCCGCGATTCGCATCGAGCGCCGGGTCCCCTCGCCGCCGACGATGATCCGCGGCCGCTGCCCGGGCGCAGGCTTCGGCGCGAACCGCGAACCCTCGATCTGGTAGTGCTTGCCCGCGAAGTTCCAGCCGTCGGGCTCGTCCCAGAGGCCGCGCACGATCTCGAGCTGCTCCTCCAGCATGTCGGCCCGGGTCTCGATCGGCGGGAACGGGAAGCCGTACTGGCGATGCTCGTCGTCGTTCCAGCCGGCGCCGAGGCCAAGCTCGACCCGGCCACCGCTCATCTCGTGGACGGTCATGGCGACCTTGGCCATGTTGCCCGGCAGCCGGAACGTCACGGGCGAGACCAGGGCGCCGAGCCGGATCGTGCTCGTGTCGCGTGCCAGGCCCGCCAGGACGGCCCAGGCATCGGTCGTCGGCATGCCCGCCGGTCCCGGGAACGACTGGTAGTGGTCCGACCGGAACAGGGCCTCGAAGCCGAGCGCCTCGGCCCGCTTGGCGATCCGGGACTGGTGCTCATACGAGAGCCCCTGCTGCGGTTCGAGCATGAGGGCGAAGCGCATCAGGAGTCCTCCATACTTAGTGAATCATTCATGTTGACAGGATGGTTCGCCCGAGTATCATTCTTCAGATGTTCCGAACCATCGACGTGGTGCCAGCGGCATGACGATCGTCACCGATCCATCGATCAGCAGCGACTCGCCAGACGTCAGCGCGATCATCAGCGATATCCGAACCGCATTCGGAGAGTTGCGCTGCGTCGGCTCCGAACGGCTCGTGAAGGCCGGCGTCAGCATGACGCATCTCCACGTGCTGTCGATGCTCGATCACCACGGCGAAATGCCGATGAGCCGCCTCGCGGAGCTGCTGGACATCTCGTTCTCGAACGCGTCCGGTCTCGTCGATCGGCTGGAGGAGCGTGGACTCGTCGAGCGCGTTCGCGACCTGCATGACCGGCGAGTCGTCATCGCCCGCCTCTCGCCCGGCGGTCGGGCGATGCTCGATGAAGTCCAGGTCCTGAAGGAAGACCTCATTCGATCGATCCTCGGCAATCTCGACGCGGTCCAGCTCGAAGGCGTCGCCCAGGCAATTCACGACCTGCGGGACGCGGCCCTGTCTGTCTCGGCCAGCCAGCCGGAGCTCGCCGCCCACTGGCACTCCCACTCCCATCCCCACCCCACGCCCACCCGCTGACAGCGGAATCCAGAGAGGAGACATCTCGAACATGATGGAAGGCGTCCTGCCACCAGGATCGGACGAACCCGAGGTCCCCAGCCTGGCGGAAGATCCCGCACTCGGACTCTCGCACCGCGCCAAGATGGAAATCCTGTTCGCGGTCATGCTCGGCCTGTTCCTCGGCGCGCTCGACCAGACGATCGTCGGTCCCGCGCTGCCGACGATCGCCACCGACCTGAACGGCAACGACTTCTACGTCTGGGCCGTCACGGCATACCTGCTGACCAGCACCATCAGCGTGCCGTTCTGGGGCAAGCTGTCCGACCTCTACGGCCGCAAGCCGATCTTCATGATCGGCATCGTCATCTTCCTCGTCGGCTCGGCACTGTCCGGCCTGAGCCAGACGATGGGCATGCTCATCCTCTTCCGGGCCATCCAGGGCATCGGCGCCGGGTCGTTGTTCCCGGTCGCATTGGCGGTCATCGGTGACCTGTTCACCCCGAAGGAGCGAGGCAAGTACCAGGGCCTGTTCGGGGCCGTCTTCGGTGTCGCGTTCGTGGTCGGGCCGCTCGTCGGCGGGTTCCTGACCGAGAACATCAGCTGGCACTGGATCTTCTACGTCAACATCCCGATCGGGCTGGTGTCCCTCTACGTCATCCAGCGGCTGCTGCCCACCGTCAAGAACAAGCGGGCCACGTCGAACTTCGACGTGCTCGGCGGGGCGATCTTCGCGGTGTCCATCACCGCCGTCCTGCTCGGCCTGACGAACAAGGGCCTGACCAACGACGTCACTCACCAACTGAACACGTGGACCGACCCGGCCGTCGGCGGCCTCATCATCGCCGGGCTCATCGGCCTCGTCCTGTTCGTGGCTGCGGAAGCCCGGGCCAAGGAACCGATCATCCCGCTCCACCTGTTCCGGAACCGGACCTACACGAGCTCGATGGTCGCGTCCTTCTTCGCGGCCTTCGCCTTCTTCGGGGCGATCGTCTTCCTGCCCCGCTGGTTCCAGTTCGTCCATGGGTTCTCGCCCACGTACTCGGGCCTCGCGGCGCTGCCGCTCATGATCGGCCTCATCGCGAGCTCGATCCTGTCGGGGCTCTACGTCTCGCGGACCGGCCGCTACAAGTGGCTGACGGTCGGGGCCATCGTCCTCATGGGCGTCGCCGTATTCCTCATGACGAACCTGACGGCGACGACGCCGCTGCCGATCGTGTGGTTCTGGATGTTCGTTGCCGGCCTCGGCGTTGGCCCGACGTTCGCGGTCTTCACGATCATCGTGCAGAACGCGGTGCCGTTCCATGAGCTCGGCACCGCCACCTCCAACCTGACGTTCTTCCGCCAGATCGGCGGCTCGGTCGCCCTGGCGATCGTCGGGACGATCTTCGCCACCTCGTTCAGCGAACAGCTCGGTCCGCAACTGGTGGTGGCCGGCGTTCCCCCGGAGGCCGTCGCGGGCTTCGGCAAGGCCGCCGCGAGCGGAGCGATCGATTTCAACCAGCTCACCGGAGTCGGGGATCTCGGGGCAGCCCTGGCGGCCCAGTTCCCGGCCCTCGCGCCGTTCGTCAATGACATCGTCACCGGTATCCACGAGGCCTTCAGCCTCGCGATCGCCCAGACCTTCTGGATCGGCGTGCTGGGGGCGGCCATCGCGGCCGTCGCCGCGGCGGCGATGATCGAGCACCCGCTTCGAGCAACGGCCGGTTCGGCAGCCCCGGCGCCGGCGACCGAGGCCCCGTCGGCGACCGAGGCCCCGTCGGGTTCCGTCATGGCCGCGACGGCGCTCGATTCGGACGCCTGAGGCGGCTCGACCTGACCACGCTCGCGGCCGGCTTCGTCGGCGGTCGAGCTCCAACCCTGCATCGGTTCGTCCGGCCCCGTGCGGTTTTCCGCCGGGGCCGTACGATTCAGGGATGAACGTCAAGGCTGATCATCGGGTCGATGGCGGTGCCGTGCGGTGGCCCGTGGCGGCGGCCGTGGCGCGGCGAGGGCGCCACCATTGCCGCACCCATTCCGCGTGGCCTGGTGGCCCATGGCACGAGTGGCCGGCCATTCGAGGCCGTGCTCGCCGTCGGTGATCTGCCGCCGGGAGCGTTGCGACGGGTCAGTCGCGGCGACCTCGACGTCCTCCTCGCGCACACGTCGCGCGGGGTGATGGCCGTGGACGACCGCTGCCCGCACATGGCCGCGCCGCTCTCGATCGGCCAGCTCGACGAGTGCATCATCGCCTGCCCTCTCCACAACGGCCGATTCGACCTGGCCACGGGCGACGTCGTACAGATGCCGACGACGGGCGGCCTCGATGCCGACGGCAACTCCCATCCAACATGGTCGTCGCCGGGTTCGGATCCCAAGCCCGAGCCACCCGGCAAGAAGGCCGAGGCCCGGCGCCTCACCCGCGTCCGGCGGTTTCGCTACTACCCGGTGCGGATCGCGGCCGGGCAGATCGAGGTGGCGCTGCCGGACTGAGGCGGCGTGGCGCTCGGCAGGCCGGCGGCGCCCGTCCGTGGCGTGACGCCGTGGCGCGTCACCGTGCACCCGGCCGTGCACGCTGGGTGTTCATTCGGCGGGTTGCACCGCCCGGATCGACCTCCGCATCCCGACGGATCGATCGGTGTCGCCGCTCATGCACGCGGCATGAGCGTGCGGGTGGCTACGGCCCTCCATGGGACTCGACAGACGGCGCGAAAGCTCCGCCCTCCGGACGCTGTGGCCCATTCAGTGGCCTGAATGAACATGGGGCGTGCATGACGCGGGCCGGCCACGATCGACGCCGGCCGCGCCGCGCGCCCGCGCCGCCGACCACGCCGCCGCCGCGCCGACCGCCCGCCGCGCCGCCGCGATCGCCCGCCGCCCGCGCCGCTCGACCGCCCGCCGGCCCGCTCGACCGCCCGTCGTCCGTCGCCCGTCGCCCGTCGCCCGTCGCCCGGACCCTCAGCTGCGGAGTTCGCTCTCGTCCGTGGAGGGCTTCAGCGCCTCGGGTGTCCGGCGCGATTGGGCGACCATCCGCAGGACTTCGTCGGGATCGTCGGTCAGCGTCAGCAGGTCCAGGTCGTCGGGGGCGATCACGCCGAGCGGCACCATCGCCTCGCGGACCCAGTCGAGCAACCCGCCCCAGTAGTGGCTGCCCACGAGGATGACCGGGAAGTGGCGGATCTTGCCGGTCTGGATCAGGGTCAGCGACTCGAACAGCTCGTCCATCGTGCCGAAGCCGCCGGGCAGGATCACGAATGCGTCGGCGTACTTCACGAACATCGTCTTGCGGACGAAGAAATAGCGAAAGTCGATGCCCAGGTCGACGTACGGATTGAGGCCCTGCTCGTGCGGCAGCTCGATGTTGCAGCCGATCGAGAGGCCGCCGCCCTCCTGGCAGCCCCGGTTCGCGGCTTCCATGACGCCCGGCCCACCGCCCGTGATCACGGCGTAGCCGGCTTCGGCGAGCATCCGGCCGATCTGGCGGGCGAGGTCGTAATACTCGTGGCCCGCGGGCGTCCGGGCCGACCCGAACACGGTCACGGCCGGACCGATGGTCGCGAGGGCATCGAAGCCGTCGACGAATTCCGACAGGATGCGCAGCGCCCGCCACGAGTCGCTGTCGAGGAATGCGGGCCGGCGCGGCTTCTGGAGGATCGATTCGTCGGCCGTGGCCCGACCATGCGGATGGACCTTCGTGTCGACGGCCGGCGTCGTGACCACTCGGCCGCTGCGACGCATGTCCTGATCGCCCCGAACGCGCGGCGGATCGCCGGGCGGTTGATCGGTCGGCGGTGCGTCGACCAGGGGCTCCCTTGTCGCGCCGCCGGCCGGCGTCCGGCCTGGCTCGGAACGCTCGCTCGATTCGGTGTCGTCGGCCGCCATCAACCCCTCCGCGAACTCGCTCGATGCGGCAAGAATGGCACCTCGACCGTCACCCGTCAGGCTCGAGCGAGCCAGGCTTTCCAGGCCGCTTCGGCCGGCCCGGCCGTGAACTCGTTGCCGAAACGGACGAGGGGCAGCTTCAGCAGCTTCTGGTTGGCCAGCAATCGCTCGGCGAGCTCGGCGCGGTCCATTCGAAGGTAGGCGAGGCCGGCATCGCGGTAGGCACGGCTGTCCCGATCGAGGAGCGCGTCCGGCCCGAGGCGCTCCACGAACCGCCGCAGCTCGCCGGGCGCCATCTGGCGCTGGGCGAGATCGACGAGGTGGACCGTCACGCGTCGCTCCTTGAAGAATCGCTGCGCCGCGCGCGTCGCCTGCGAATCGTTCCGGCCGAAGAGCTGGACGGCGGGCGCGTCCTTCGAGATCGGCTGCGACGAGGATTGGCCAGGCATCCGGGGAGCGTAGCGCGGTCCGGGGTTCGACTGCGCCCGAACTGGCTGCGCCATCGGAGGATCCGATGGACGCCCAGGGGTGCCCTGCCGCCCTCCACCGAATCTGACCAGATGGTCAGACCATATGGTCGCAATTTCGGCGAGAGGTGCGCCGACCTGCCGGCGCGCGCGATCGTCCGGGGCGGGCTCGGGCTGGCGCGATCGTCCGGGGCGGGGACGGGCGTCCGGCGGCTCGATCGTTCGGGCGTCTGCGTCGAAGTCGAGGCCGGTTCGAGGGTTACCATCCGCACAGGAGGTGATTCGCGTGACGGTCTGGTTCACGGTCCAGCTCGACGACCGGCCGGGGGCGCTGGCCGAGGTTGCCTCGGCGCTCGCCGCCCGCAAGGTCAACATCACGGGCATCGTCGGCGTGGCCGAGGACACGGATGGCGCCCTCATGCTCACGACGAGCGACGCCGCGGAAACCCGGGCCGCCTTCGAGGGGCTCAAGCTCGCCTACGAGGAGCACGATCCGACCGCCGGACTCGCCCCGGATCGACTGCCGGATGTCCAGCGCGGACTCGCCGACCGGGGCATGAAGGTCGGCACCTGACCCAGGGCCTCGCCCAGACCCCACCCATTCCGCGCCAGGAGCCGCAATGTCGCCCCGACGCCCCGACGCCCGCCCCACCGTCGCGATCCGCCTCGAGCACGTCGACAGCCCGCACGTGATGCCGTCGCTCACGGCGAGGATCGCGGCTGCCGGCGGCATCGTCCGCAACCTCAGCACCGTCCGCCACTCGGCCGGCGACCCGCCGATGGTCGAGATCGAGCTCGAGGTCGAAGGCCTCGACGAGGCCGGCTTCCTGGCCGCCGTCGAAGCCGATCCGGACGTGCGTGGGCCGCGCCTGACCCGCGCGCTCGATCGCGTCTTCGGCAAGCGCGTCATCGTCGTCGGAGGCGGCGCCCAGGTGGCCCAGGTGGCGCTCGGTGCCGTCAGCGAGGCCGACCGCCACAACCTCCGGGGGGAGCGGATCAGCGTCGACACGATTCCCCTCGTCGGCGAGGAGAACATCGCCGCGGCGGTGCGTGCCGTGGCCGACCTGCCGCGGGCACGGCTGCTCGTGCTGGCGGGCTCGATCATGGGCGGCGACATCACCCGGGCGGCCCGTGAGCTGCGCGCCGTCGGCATCCCGATCATCGCCCTCAACATGGTCGGTTCGATCACCGAGGCCGTCGATCTCGTCGTCTCGGATCCGGTCCAGGCCGGCACGATGGCGGTGATGGCCGTGGCCGACACGGCCACCTTCGACCTCGCCCGCCAGCGCGGCCGCCGGTACTGACCGGCGCCGACCGACCAGCCCACCTGCCCGACCGCCAACCGCAGCCGAATCGCCGACCGATGCGCATCGCCACCTGGAACGTCAACTCGCTCAAGGCCCGGATGGAGCGCGTGGAGGGCTGGCTCGAGCGAGCGGCGCCGGACGTGCTCCTGCTCCAGGAGACGAAGCTGACGGACGAGGACGCGCCCGTGCTGCCGTTCCGGATGCAGGGCTACGACCTGCTCCATCACGGCGAGGGCCGCTGGAACGGCGTCGCGATCGCAACCCGCGCGGGGATGCCGCCGCCGTCCGACGTCGTGACGAACTTCGGCGACGGACCGGTCCGCAACAGCGGCTCCGGAGCCGCCGTCTCGCTGGCCGAGGAGGACTTCAACCCGTTCGACGAGGCGCGCATGCTGAGCGCGGTCTGGAACGGGATCCGCTTCGTGTCGCTCTACGCGCCGAACGGCCGCATCGTCGATTCGCCGTTCTACGAGGGCAAGCTGGCCTGGTTCGAGCGCCTCCGACGCTGGCTCGACGAAACGATGTCGCCGGATCAGCCGCTCGTCCTCGGCGGTGACCTGAACATCGCCCCGACCGACGCCGACGTGTGGGATGCGAATGCCGTCCACGGGGCCACGCACGTCTCCGAGCCGGAGCGAGCCGCGTTCCGGCGGCTCCTCGATTGGGGCCTCGTCGACATCTACCGGACGCTCCGGCCGGAGCCGGCGCGCTACACGTGGTGGGACTACCGGGCCGGGATGTTCCACAAGAACTACGGGATGCGGATCGATCACCTGCTGGTGACCCGGCCGGTCGCCGAGCGGGCCGACTGGGCCGAGATCGATCGCGAGGCTCGCAAGGGCACCCCGGTGCCCTCCGATCACGCTCCCCTCTTCGTCGACCTCGACGAGCCCGGCCGGGCGATCGATGCGGGCTGGGAGAGCGCCGCCGAGCGAATCGCGGGCCGCCAGGCGAAGGATCGAACCGCGCGCTGACCACGGCGGTTCAGTCGAGCGTCACCCGTTCGTGCCATTTCGGGATGTGCGTGGTGAAGCCCAGCGCCTGGAGCTTCGGCTCGAGGGCGACCTGCGCGTCGGGATCGCCGTGGACGATGAAGACCCGTTTCGGCATGCCCGGATCGCCCGGCTGGCGGCCCTTCGAGAAGTTGCCGATCCAGTCGAGCAGCTCGGATTCGTCGGCGTGGGCCGAGAAGCCGCTGATCGAGCGGACCTTGCAGCGGACGGTTCGTGTCTGACCCTCGATCCGGACGGTCGCCGCGCCGGCCTGGAGATGGGCGCCGAGCGTCCCCTCACCCTGGTAGCCGACGAAGAGGATCACGGCCAGCGGATCGTCGATGAGGTTGCGCAGGTGGCCGACGACGCGACCGCCGGTGAGCATCCCGTTCGAGGCCACGATCATGTACGGCCGCTTCGCCTTCTCGATCGCCTGCGACTTGTGGAAGTCGTTGGTGACGATCTGCCCGGGATAGTCGAGCGGGGTCTCGCCGGCCTGCTCGAGCGACATCGTCTCGGCGTCGTAGTACTCGGGGTGGCGGCGGTAGATGTCCGTCGCCTTGGACGCCATCGGTGAGTCGAGATAGAGCGGCAGTTGCGGGATCTCGCCCGAATCGATCAGGCGATCGAGCTGCCAGACGATCTCCTGGGTCCGGCCGATGGCGAACGAGGGCACGAGCAGGACGCCATCGCTCTCGGCGACGAGGCGGATCGTCTCGGCCATGATCCGGGTCGACTCGGCCTCGGGCTCGTGCTCGCGACCGCCGTAGGTCGATTCGATCAGCAGGTAGTCGGCGTCGGTGACGCTCGTGTAGTCGCGCAGGATCGGCGAGCCGGGCCGGCCGAGGTCGCCCGAGAAGACGAGGTGCCGTTCCGGACCGCCGTCGTGGTCCGTGACGCGGAGGCGGATGATCGCTGAGCCGAGGATGTGGCCCGCATCGACGAACGTGGCAAGAATGCCGGGCGCGACCTGGAACTCCTGGCCGTAGAGGATCGGCCGGAAATGGGTCAGCGAGGCGCGGGCGTCGAGCTCCGTGTAGAGGGGCTCGTCGAGATCCACGTCGGCGTCGGTGGCGGCCGCGGTGGCCGTTGCGGGCACCGTCGCGCCGGAAGCGGCCGCGGTGGCCGTTGCGCCCACGCTGGTCGGCATTGCGGCCACGCCGGCCGGCATTGCGGCCCCGACCGGGCCGACCGGCGGCACCACCGGGACGGACGCCGCGGCGGCCGGATCGTCGGCCCCGAGGACCGGCTCCGCGCCGAGTGCCGCGGGCGTGCCGGAGACGCCGGCCGGAATCGCATCCTCGGAGTCCGCCACGATCGACGTCGCGGCCGAAGACCCCCCGCCCGGGTGGTTGACGCCGTTCGGCTCGATCATGGTGGGGACGTGCTCGCCCGTCGCCATGCTGCCCGGCGGCCGCATCGCCGGGCTCTCGGCCAGCGCATCGCCGGCCTCGGCGAGATCCAGCGCCGCCTCGTAGACCACTCGATCGCGGCGATCCTCGTCCGCCGCCTGGCCCGGGTGGCGCTGCTCCCAGCGCATCTCGCGCTTGACGAATTCTTCCTGGAGCTTGCCGGAATCGAGGAGCACGAGGGCCGCCAGCTCGATCGTCCCGGCCGTGGCGTAGATCGGTCCGCGGAAGCCTTCCTTGACGACGTGCGGAATCAGGCCGCAGTGATCGAGGTGGGCGTGGGTCAGCAGGAGCGCATCGATCTCGGCCGGGTCGTAGGCGAGCGGCACCCGGTTCCGCATCGTCTCGTCGGGTCGCCCCTGGAACATCCCGCAATCGATGAGGATGCGGGCCCGTGCGGTCGTCAGGAGGAACTGGGAGCCCGTGACCGTGGCGGCGGCGCCCAGGAATTGGAGGTGCATGGCTGTCAATGGTGACAGCCGCGGGGCCGTGGCGTCGGGACCGGATTCTGAGAATGTGCGGCAGCGGTCCGGCAGCCTCGGCCGGACGGTATCCTCGGGGCCAGAAGAGGTGCGCCCCATGTCAACCACGCAGCGACGGCTCGATCGGTACGTCGCGACGATCGCCCCGTTCATCTCGTTCTTCGAGGGCCTCTACGCCCGCCGGGCCGGCCAGCCGGGCCTGGCGAACTTCGCCGTCGGCAATCCCCAGGAGATGCCGCTGCCGGGCTACGTGGATGCGCTGCGCCGGCACCTCGAGCCCCGGGACCCCGATTGGTTCGCCTACAAGATGAGCGAGCCGAACGCCCGCGCCGCCGTCGCCCGGACGCTCACGCAGCGAACGGGCCTGGCCTGGGACCCGGCCGACGTGGCCATGACGAACGGCGGCTTCGCGGCCCTCGCCGTCACCATGCGGGCGATCCTCGAACCCGGCGACGAGGTCGTCTTCCTCTCGCCGCCCTGGTTCTTCTACGAGCTGCTGATCGTGGCCGCAGACGGCGTCCCCGTGCGGGTGCGCCTGGAACCACCGGAGTTCGACCTCGACCCGGCCGCCATCGAGGCGGCGATCACGCCGCGTACTCGGGCGGTGCTCATCAACACGCCGCACAACCCGACGGGGCGGATCTACCCGCTCGAGACGCTCCGCGCGCTCGGCGCGGTGCTCGAACGCGCGTCGGCGGGACGAGACCGGCCGATCCTCCTCGTCTGCGACGAGCCCTACAACCGGATCGTCTTCGACGGCCGGACTTTCCACAGCCCGGCCGAGGTCTACCCGAACACGATCATCACGTACTCCTACGGCAAGACCCTGCTCGCGCCCGGCATGCGGATCGGGTACGTGACGATGCCCCCGACGATGCCGGACCGCGAGACGCTCCGGCTGGCGATCCTCGTGGCCCAGATGGCGACCGGCTACGCCTTCCCGAACGCGCTGCTGCAGCACGCCATCGACGATCTCGAGGCGCTCTCGATCGACGTCGGGGCCATCGAGCGGCGGCGCGACCGGCTGGTCCCGGCCCTGCGGGCGATCGGCTACGAGACGAACCTGCCGGAGGGCACGTTCTACGTCATGGCGCGCGCCCCGATCGCCGACGACGCGGCGTTCGCCGAAACCCTCGCCGAGCACGGCGCCCTCGTGCTGCCCGGGAGCATCGTCGAGCTGCCGGGCTGGTTCCGGATCAGCCTGACCGCGTCCGACGCCATGGTCGAAGCCGGCCTGCGGAGCTTCGCCGCTGCCTTCGCCGCGGCCGCGGGTGACTGAAGCGGAACCGCCTGCGGCCGCCGCGGGCCGCTACGATCCGCCGATGCGCGATCGCTGGCTGTCCCGTTCCGTCATCCGCCGGTTGCCCCGCCTCGCCATCGGCCTCGTCATGTTCGGCATCGGCGTTGCGCTGATGGCCCAGGCAGGCCTGGGCCTCGGGCCGTGGGAGGCGTTCCACCAGGGCATCTCGCGCCAGACCGGCATCCCGCTCGGGACCGTCAGCATCATCGTCGGCATCCCGATCCTGCTCCTGTGGTGGCCCCTGGGCGAGCGGCCCGGCATCGGCACGGTCCTGAACATCGCCCTGATCGGCCTCGTCACCAACCTCACGATCACGCTGATCCCGGCCCCCACCGAGATCGCGCCACAGCTGGCGATGATGGCCGGCGGCGTGCTCCTGATCGGCCTCGCCTCGGGCGTCTACCTCTCGGCCGACCTCGGCGCGGGGCCGCGCGACGGCCTGATGACCGGCATCCACCACCACTTCGGCTGGTCGATCCGGCGGGCACGGACGCTGCTCGAGGTGACGGTCCTCGTCATCGGCTGGGCGCTCGGCGGCACGGTCGGGCTCGGCACCGTCGTGTTCGCCCTCGGGATCGGGCCGATCGTGCAGTGGGCCCTCGGGATCTTCGATCCGTCGGGCGCCGTGGCGCGACGACGCCAGGCGTCACTGGGGCCGGCCAGCCCGGTCATCCTCGACGGCCCGGCCGAGTAGACGCGGGTCGCGCTGGTCCGGGACGCGCCGACGCCCCCGAGGCGCGTCAGACCGGGATGACGATCAGCGCATCCACGGCGACGGCGAGGAACAGCAGCGTCAGGTACGTGATCGAGTACTTGTAGAGCGAGATCGCGCGGGCCGTTGAGCCCTCGCCGGCTCCCTCCCGCCAGAGCCGGTACGCCTGCCACAGGAAGATGATCCCGAGGCTGACGGCCGCGCCGAGGTAGATCAGGCCCATGTGCGCGACGGCGAACAGGACGAGCGAGATCGCGACCAGCAGGATCGTGTAGAGCCCGATCTGGCGCGTCGTCTCCGGGATGCCCCGCACGACCGGCAGCATCGGCACCCCGGCCGCGGCGTAGTCCTTGGCGATCCGCAGCGAGAGCGCCCAGAAGTGCGGCGGCGTCCAGTAGAAGACCAGGGCGAAGAGCAGGAGCGCCGGCACGCCGACGTCGCCGGTGACGGCGGCCCAGCCGATGACGGGCGGCAGCGCGCCCGCGGCGCCGCCGATGACGATGTTCTGGGGCGTCGTCCGCTTCATGACCATCGTGTAGATGACGACGTAGAAGGCGATCGCGAGCAGGGCGAGGAACGCCGAGATCAGGTTGACGAAGTACGCCAGCACGACGAACGAGATCACGCCGAGGACGATGCCGAAGACGACCGCTCGTTCGGGTTCCACCTCGTGCGCCGGCAGCGGCCGCCGGCGGGTCCGCGTCATGAGCTCGTCGATGTCGCGGTCGAGGTAGCAGTTGATGGCGTTCGCGCTGCCGGCCGCGAGGCTGCCGCCGATCAGCGTCCAGATCACGAGTTCCAGCCGCGGCAGGCCCCGCGCCGCGAGGACCATCGCCGGGACCGTCGTCACCAGCAGCAACTCGATGATCCGGGGCTTGGTCAGCGCGATGTACGCCCGGATCGTGTCCCCGGTCGTGGCCGGCGCGCCGGCCTCGGCCTCGCGACCCGCGCCGGCACCGCCGGGCACCGCCACCGGAGTCGTCCGCGCCGTGTAGTAGCTGACGATGGCGAGTGCCGCGAGCGTGCCCCAGATGAACGCGCCGAGGGCGAGATGCAGCGTCTGCGTCCAGCCCGACAGGTTCGTCAGGACCTGGAGGCCGCCGATGATCGCCTGGATCGGATAGAGAATCGCCGCGAGCCAGGCGAGGATGACGATCGGCCGATGCTGGCGCTGCGTCCGCCAGGCGGCGATCGCGACCGCCAGCACGATGAACCCGACGATGACCGCCACCCAGCGATGGAGCACGTGGGCCGTCGTGACGTCCGTCAGCGGCGGGAAGAACGTGCCGCCCATCAGCGGCCAGTCCGGGAAGATCAGTGCCGCGTCCGTGGCCGTGACGTTCGAGCCGAACAGGAGGAGCGCGTACGTCGCCACGGCCGCGAAGGCGGCCAGCAAGGTGAACCGCTGGCTGGAGCCGCGGCCGCCGATCCGGGCCGGGTAGAAGCTGCGGACGAGGACGAAGATCAGGAGCGCCAGGAGGGCCATCGCGCTGGCCAGGTGGGCCGTGACCGACTCACCGGAATTGCCGAGCCGAACCGTCTCGCGGCCGAGCCAGGCCTGGAATCCGACGAGGGCCACCGAGGCGAGCGTCGGCCAGAGCAGCGACGGCCGATCGCGGTAGTGGCGCAGGGCGAGAAAGGCGAGGCCCAGGACCTCGAGGCCGATGATCGAGGCGACGAGGCGATGGAGCCACTCGATCCAGGCCTTCGTGTCGTCGAGGTTCGGCAGGACCTGGCCGTGACAGAGCGGCCAGTCGGGACAGCCGAGGCCGGAGTCCGTGGCGCGGACGATCACGCCGATCACGACGAGCAGGAACGTCGTCGCGACCGTCGCCGCAGCCAGCTTCTGGAAACGGGTCACCGATTCTCCCCGTGGCGCCGCGGACGGGCCGGCGCCCTGTGACGTCCACCCCGGCGGCCTCGCCCGGGCGGAGCCGGCGACGAGCGGGTGTGAAGCCCAGCCATTCTATCGAAACGACCGCAATCGGCCGACGGGGAATCCTCGGCCGAGCGCCGTGACACGGCCGGCCGGTTTTGGCAGGGTGCAGGGGCAGCCGCTACGCTACCGGCCATGACCACCCCCGGCGCCCTGCGGCGTCTTCTCGCGCTCCTCACCACGTCCGTCGTGCTGGTCGGGGCCTGCTCGGCCGGCGGCGGATCGACGACCGCTCCATCGGCCGCGCCGACCGCGGCGGCCAGCACGGCCACCGGTCAGCCGACGGGATTCGGCCCGGGCTGCCCGGCCGTCCCGGAACCCTCGACCCTGCCGGCCGAATGGACCAAGGCCACGACCAAGCCGACGATCTACCCGGTCATCGTCACCTCGCAGGTCGTCTGCGGCGCGAGCCGCTTCCTGTTCGCGTTCACGGACGCCTCGAATGCCCCGATCTCGCAGCCGGACCGGACGGCCAGCGTGACGTTCTACAACCTCGGCAAGGACCCGGCCACGGCCGTCTCGACCGTCCAGGGCCAGTTCATCTACCTCATCCAGCCGACCGGCACGACACCCGGCAGCGGCATCTACATCTCGACCATCAACCTGCCGGAGTCCGGCGAGTGGGGCGCGGAATTCACGACGGCCGCCGCGGGCGGGGCCCCCGAGACGGTTCGCGTCCGCTTCGAGGTCCAGCCGACGAGCAGTTCGCCGATCATCGGTTCCGTGGCGCCGTCGGCGAAGACCCTGACCGCGGCGGATGCCGGGGGCGACGTCACGAAGGTCTCGACCGACTCGCCGCCCGACCCGCGCTTCTACCAGGTCTCCCTGGACCAGGCACTCGCTGCGCACAAGCCGATCGTGCTCGTCTTCGCGACGCCCAAGTTCTGCACGAGCCGGACCTGCGGTCCCCTGCTCGACCGCGTCAAGGCGCTCGCCGGCAGTTACCCCGACGTCACCTTCATCAACGTCGAGCCGTACCAGCTGACGTTCGCGAACAACCAGCTGCAACCGGTCCTCGACGCGCAGGGCAACCTGCAGCTGGTCGCGGCATCGAACGCCTACGGCCTCCTGAGCGAGCCGTGGGTCTTCGTGATCGGGGCCAACGGCAAGGTCACGGGCACGTTCGAATCGGTCGCCGCCGACAGCGAGCTGCAGGCAGCGATCGCGGCGGCCCAGAAGGCGACCTGACCGCCGATCTCATCGCGAGGCGCGAGCCTCAGCCGGCGTCCTCCATCCGGTTGACGACGAGGTCGCCGTTCACGACGTCGAAGAAGACGAGGACCGGCGACGACGTGTCCATCGAATCCTTGAGGTTCGAAGGCGGAAACTCGTCGGCGTTCTGAAGCTGGCCGATCGTGAAGTGGTAGGTCTCGCCGAGATTCGTCTTCAGCGTGAAGCCGGTGATCTGATTGGCTCCCGAAACGGCGATCCCGGTGACGATGCCGGCGATCGGCGATGCGGGGGTGACGGAGGCCGGGCTCGCCGTGTCCACCGATGGCGCCGCGAACGAGGAATCTGAGGGGGCCGGGGTGGGCGCCGCCCCGGTCGGGCCCGGCGTGGCGGTGGCGGGCCCGCAGGCGGCGACGAGCAGCGCCACGCCGGCAATCAGCAACCCGGCCGTGGTCCGCAGCCTTCTGGTGTCCATCAGCCGGCCGCCCCGTCGCCCGCCGCGGCCCCGCCGCCGGCCGCGGTCCCGGTGCTGCCGGGCGCATGGAGCGGCATGCCCGACGCACAGAGCGGGCAGCTCGCCGGTCCCGCCTCCCAGGTCGGCAGCTCGAGCTGCCAGAGGGCCCGCAGGGGATACGAGCGCCCGGTCAGGGGCGACGTGATGGCCGCGAGCCCACCCGAACGATCGACGATGACGTGGCAGCCGGCAATCTCACCGCCCGCCTCTTCGACGGCCGGCAGCATCGCGAGCAGCGACCCACCCGTCGTGAGGATGTCGTCCACCAGCAGCACCCGCTCGCCCCTGGCGATGCTGAAGCCGCGCCGGAAGGCTCGCCGGACGGCGCCATCGCCTGCCCGGACCTCTTCGGCGAAGATGCCCCGCGTCCCGAGCTGGCGGGCCGTCTCGAAGGCGAGGATCACTCCGCCCGTGGTCGGCCCGGCGACGAGGTCGACGGTGGGCGCCCCGGCCGCATCCCGGGCCTCGGCCGCCCACATCCCGCACAGCTCACTCGTGGCGGCGGGATCCTGGAGGACGAGGAACTTCTCGAGGTAGCGATCCGAGTGGCGGCCGCTCTTCAGCTGGAAGTGGCCCTCGGTCAGGGCGCCCGACTGGCGGAACAGCGCCTCGGTCCGCGCAGCGTTGGCCGCCCGGACCTGATCGGCCGGGGGTCGCAGGGTCGTCATCGATTGCGGGCCGTGCCGGCGTTCATGTGACGGACAGTCTACCGGCGGGCGGCGCCGAGCGGGCCCGGCCGGCCGAGGCCCCAGCCGGCAGCTCGACAAGGACCGCGAGGCCGGCGATCCCGACGCCGTCGTCCCGGCAAGATCGGGCCGTTCGGCACTTGTGCCGGCGGGTCCTGGACGGACACTGAAACTTGGCCGGGTTTCGCCTTCGGGCAGCCCGGGGACCCCCTCCCGGACCCGATCGGCACGCAGCGGCCGCAGGCGTCCCCAGGAGGCCTCAGATGCTGACGTTGCACGGGCTCAGTCTCGGCACGCGTCGCGCGCTGCTGGCCGTCATGGTCACGACGGCGGTCCTCGTCGCGACCACCGGCCCCGCGGTCGCGCTGACCCGCTGCCACGCAATCATGTCGTCCAGCTGGCCCAGACCAATTTCACGATCGTGCCGGCCACATCGGCCATCCAGGGCTGGTTCTGGATGCGCTCATCGACCTACACGGACAAGGCGACGTACACCTTCGCGCCATTCGATCCGGCCGTTCTGGCCTACGCGCGCATGCACCAGTCACGCTGACAGAACGCGGCCGGGAAGCTGGCTTCAGCTGGCCGGAGCCGGGACTCAACCGAGCGAAGCGCCAGCAATGAACATGGTCCGTGCACGCGGAGTCAGGCTCAGCTGGTCATGGGGCCGAGACAGCCCCCGGACGGCGACGCCAACGAGACGACGCGGGCGGCCGTCGCCGTCAATCCCGGCGCCGTGGCCGTCTGGTACCTGGCTCGCTAGTCGAACATCCCTCCGGGTGGGGCCCGACGCCGGGCTCCATCCGGCTGCGACCACCTGGGGCCACCGCTCTCCTCGGTGGCCTTCCTTCACGTCACGGGCGGTACTCGACGCCTTTCGCGGATGGTGCCCCGGCCTTGATCGGGAGGGCCGTTCCGACCAGCGGCCGGTAGGACTCCAGGCCCCGCCGCCGGCATGCATCCTCCAGCTCGTCGATGAGCCGGACCGGCAGCACCGGGTCGGCGAAGATCGCCGTGCCGACCTGGACGGCGACGGCGCCGACGGCGAGGAAATCCAGCACGTCGGCGAGTTCCACGACCCCGCCGATCGCGACGATGGGGATGTCCACGACCTGGGCGACCTCGTAGACGATCCGCAGCGCGATCGGCTTGATCGCGGGCCCCGAGACGCCCCCGAACGTGTTGCCGAGGAACGGCTTGCGACGACCGGGGTCCACGGCGATCCCCGAGAGGGTGTTGATCGCCGTGAGCGCATCGGCGCCGGCATCGGCGATGGCCCGGGCGATCGGCCGGACGTCGGCGACGTTCGGCGACAGCTTCACCAGCAGGGGCAGGTCCGTCGCCTGGCGGACGGCGGCCGTGACCTGGCCCGCGGCGCCCGCGTCGATGGCGAACTGGAGGCCGCCCTTGCCGACGTTCGGGCAGCTGATGTTCAGCTCGATGCCGGCGATCCCGGGCACGCCATCGAGCCGCCGTGCGACTTCGACGTAGTCGGCCACGGACTCGCCCGCCACGTTGACGATCACCGGCACCTGCCAGTCCTGCCAGAGCTCGGCGTACTTCGCGATGACCGCGTCCACGCCCGGGTTCTGGAGCCCGATCGAATTCAGCATCCCGCCCGGCGTCTCGGTCACGCGCGGCGTCGGGTTGCCGATCCGGGCGTGCAGCGTCGTGCCCTTGCAGCAGATCGCCCCGAGGCGCTGGATGTCGACGACATCGCCGTACTCGATGCCGTAGCCGAACGTCCCCGAGGCGACGAGGATCGGGTTCCGCAGGATCAGGCCACCGTGATCCGGCGCGAGGTCCACGGTCAGGTCGACCGGCCGCGGCGGAGCGGCAGAGGGCCCGTCGCCCGGCAGCGGCTCGATGACCGGGCGGCTTCGGCCCGGCGCCCCGACGGCCGGCACCGCGATGCCGCCCGACGTTCTCGCACTGGTCCGCAGCCGCGGCCCCGAGGAACGCCCGTGGGCCCCGCCGCCGGCCCGGTCCTTGGCGTGGTCGCTCGAGCCCGATCGATCCGTCATGACCCGTTTCTTCGACTTCACGAGGGCCTCACCACGCCGGCTCCCAGGCGATCTCGTCGCTGGCGAAGACGGGGCCCTCGCGGCAGACCCGCTGCGGCGGCCCGCTGACGCTCATCACGACGCAGCCGAGGCAGGCGCCGACCGCGCAGCCCATGTTCTGTTCCATCGAGACCTGCAGGAAGCTCTTGCGCCGCGCCGCGGGCGAGCCCATCGGATCCGTCCTGCCGCCACCGCGCCGCCGGCCGAGCTTCGCCACGCCGAGACGCTCGCGGCGGCCGGCACTGAGCCTGGAGAGGGCCGCGAGCATCGGGTACGGCCCGCAGGCGAAGGCCTGGTCCGCCCAGGCCTCGTACTCGGGGACAAGCTCGGTCACGAATCCGCGATGGCCGAGCGAGCCGTCGTCGGTCGCCACGACGTATTCGACCTCGTCCGGCAGGAGGTTCGACGGGTAGACCTCGCGCGCGGACGCGGCGCCGAAGAGCAGCGCCACCTTGCGGCCGTCGCGCAGCGCCTCGTCGGCCAGCATCCGGACGCCGGCCATGCCGAGGCCGCCGGCCACGAGCATCAGGTGGCGGCTGCGCGGATCGACCTCGAACGGCCGGCCCAGTGGCCCGAGCATGTCTGCCGTGTCGCCCGGCCGCATGCGCGTCAGCCAGTCCGTGCCGCGCCCGATCGTCCGGAAATGGATCGTGATGATGCCGCTGACGGCGTCCGCGGTATTGATCGAGAAGGGCCGACGCAGGACGAGCCCGGCGAGGTCACCCGTCCGAACATGAACGAACTGGCCGGCGCGGGATCCGCTGGCCAGTTCGGGCGCGTGGTAGGACTGCAGCCACTGGCCCGGCAGGATCTCTCGACTGTCGACCAGCTCGGCGGCAACGAGGCGCATGGTCACGCCCGGGGCGCGTCTCCGCTGCCGGACCCGGCGCCGTCGTCGTCCGGCTGGTCTTCGACGTCCTCGACGTCCTCGCCGTCCTTGTCCTCGTCGTCCTCGTCGTCTTCCTCGTCTTCGTCTTCGTCCGTCTCGGTGGCGACGTCCGGGTAGCCCTCGGCAAGGGCCTCGGCCAGGTCGCCGAACACGTCGGTCGGGTCGTAGAACTCGACGAGCTGGTCAGGCGTCCCGAGGGTCTTCCACTCGCCGTTCGCCTCTTCCGGGACGACCTCGGCCTTGAAGCTGCCGTCGCGGGTCAGCGTGAGCCGCTCGTCCTCGTCGTCGATGACGATGATGTCGCCGACCCGGGCCGCCAGGCGTCCGACCGACTCCTCGAACTGCTCGAGGAGGCGGGCCTCGGTCTGCTGGCTGCGCTCCTGGAAGCTGAGTGCCAGGTCGTACATGCGACGGGCCGCGGTGGCCTCGTCGTCGGCATCGAGGTTGAGGCCCTGGCTGGCGGCCCAGTCGTCGGCCGCGGCCGCGTACGGGTCGCCACTTTGCGTGAACGTCTCGTCGGTGGCGATCCCCGCCGCCTCCATCAGCCCGCCGGCCGCCGTCGGCTCCGGGGCGAGGCCCGCCGCCTCGCGCGCGGCCTCGGCGAAGGCCTGGTAGATGTCGGCCGGGTTATAGAGCTCGACGAGCTCGGACGGGCTCTCGATGATCTCGGTCTCGCTGACCCACTTGCCCGTGCTGTCGTCGAGGTAGCGGCTGCGGCTGCGGAACGTGAGGTCCGGGGCGATCGACAGGTAATCCGGGTCGTCGTCGATCAGCGTCAGACCGCCGATCTCCTTGATCCGGTTGCCATTGGCATCAAGGAAGCGCCGGAGCTGCTCCGTCGCCTCGACCAGGAAATCCGTCCGCTCGAGGGCGGCATCCGAGGCGAGCTCGCCGAGCAGATCGTTCCGGCTGGCATCCATCGGCTCGTCTCCCATCAGGCGTGATATTCCAGGTCCGGGCCCATCCGCTCGCGAAGGAACATCGAATGGTGACGTTCGAAGATCCATTCGCCGGCGCGGTGGCCCAGGGCCCGCGTGGCTTCGTCAGCTTCCAACTTGTCCAGTGTGGCGTAATCGGGCAGTTCGAGCAGGATGACATTGTCGAAATCCCAGCCGTGGGCGACGTTGTACCAGCCGATGAACTTGATCCCGAACTTCTCTTCGTACTCGTGGACCTGCCGGGGGAACAGGGTGCGCATGAAGAATTTGAAGAAGGGGTCGCGGCCACGGCGCACGCTGAAGAAGGTCGCGAGCACGGGCACCGGTTCAGCCTCCTGGTCTGGCACGCCCGTCTGGCCGGAGTCGGCCGAGCGGTCCGCGTGTGGGCGTTCTAGCCCGAGCATTGTCGCATGAGATCGCCGCTGGCTCAGGCGGGCGGCAGGATCTCCGGATCGGGGGGGCCGGCGGTGGCTTCGGCCGCCGGGGCGGCGGCTTCCTCGATCTCGCCGACCGTTGGCGAGCCCGACGCCAGGGGCCGCCGCCGGCCGCGACGCTCGGCCGCCACCAGGCGGAGCAGGAAGATGATCGTCTGGCCCGTCAGCAACAGCAGGCCGAGAACGATGAAGAGGAGCACGGCGCTGACTTCGGGCGGCGCACCCATCTCCACGCTCAACGGCGTGAGGATGATCAGGACCACGAGCACGATCAGCTGGAACCGGAAGCAGCCGAGGCCCGGACCGCGCTCCGGGTTCAGCTCCTCGCCCTTGTAGAGAATCGGTCCTGTTGTCGACGGCCGCCCCGAGACTGGCGAATTCGGCAGGCTGAAGCGGCGGCTCGGGTGTCTGGGGATCCACGACTCGAACGATACGGGAGTCGGGCACCGGACGCCGAAACCGTCCGCCGTGCACGCCCCATGTTCATTCAGCCGGGTGGTCGGCGGCCCGGGTTGCGGCTGCCGGTCGTGCGGGACGGCCTTGTCGCGCTCGATGCACGCCACGTGAGCATCAGCGGGCCGAGCGAGGTCCTGGACCCGCCGGATCCGGAGCCGGCCGGTCCTTCGCCCGACCGAAGACGCCGGAATGAACATGCTCCGTGCACGCCAGGGATCAGGCTGCGCCGCTGGCCAGCGGGTCGAGCGCCGAGAATCAGGGTGCGCCGCCGGCCGCGGGCTGAGGTCAGGCGAGCGGGACGGAGACCACGAATCGAGCTCCCCCTGACGGCGAGTCGCCGACGGTGATCGAGCCGCCGAGCCGCCCCAGGATGGCGCGCGCGATGGCCAGCCCGAGACCCGAGCCCCCGTCGTCGCGACTGCCGCCGTCGAGACGCGCGAACGGCTCGAAGATCCGCTCGCGGTCGGCTTCGGGGATGCCGAGCCCGTCGTCCTCCACGATCAACTCGCCGAACCCCGCGTGCCGCGCGACGGTCACCCCGACATGGCCGCCGGGCGGGGTCACCTTGATCGCGTTGTCGATCAGGATGAGCGCGACCTGGACGAGCGGGTCGTCCAGGCCCATGACCCGGATCGGATCCGCCTGCTCGGGGCCCTGCAGGACGACGCCGCGCTCCGCCGCCATCGGGCCGACGCGACGGACGACGTCCACGACGAGGGCCGCCAGGTCGATCGGGACCGGCGGCTCGACGGGACCCGCCTGCGCAGTTGCGAGGGTCGACAGGTCCGCCACGAGCCGGCCGAGCCGGTCGGCCTCGGCCAGGATGTCGGCCACGAACGGTTCGCCGCCGGGTCGCACGAGCGATTCCCGGTCCAGCACCTCGGCCGTGCTGCGGATGACGGCGATCGGCGTCCGGAGCTCGTGCGACGACGTGGCCACGAAGCGCCGTTCCCGCGCGAAGGCCGACCGGATCGGGACCAGCGCGCGGCCGGTGATCACGAACGTCAGGGCGGCCGCGCCGGCGAGACCGATCAGCCCGACGATCGCGATCGTGCGCAGCAGCGTGGCGGCCTGCTCGTCATTGAGCGTCAGCACGAAGCCCGCCTGGAGGTACGCCACGCCACTGCTCTGCTCGTCGGCCTCGGACAGCTTCTCGGTGAGCAACCGGACCCGGACGCCGCCCACGGTGACCGTTCGCAGGTCTTCGCCCGAGACCGAGGCTGCGGCGACGGCCGCCTGGTCGGGCAGGCCCGTCAGGTGCATGTTCACCGGCGCCGTCACCAGATCGCCGGCAGCGTCGAGGTAGAGAAAGAACGTGTCGGCCGCCTGTGGCTCGCGGTCCGCATCGGTGTCGCGCTCGCCGCCGTCCTCGGACGGCTCGGCCGTCGGCGATGCGGCCGGCGGCGCCACGACTGGTCCGGCCTGGCCTGTCGGCCGGCTCGTCGGGCGGACGGCCGGCGAGGCCACGGCCCGCGGAGTGCCCTCCGGCTGTTCGGACTCCTCTCCGCTGTCCGTGGCCTCGGGCTTCGCGGTCGGCCCGCCGCCGGTCGCGGCAGACGCGTTGGCGGCCCCGTCAGGGCTGGCGGAGACGCCGGAGCTCGCCGCCGAACCCGGGGACGCCGTCGCCTCGGCGCCCGATTCGCCGGATTCGGTTCCCCCGAGCCGGCTGACCTCGGCCGAGACGGCCGTCTGGAGGGCGTGATCGACCGAATCATCGAGCGCCCGGAGGGCCAGGATCGCCGTCGTCGTCCCGACCCCGACGAGCAGCACGGTCAGCAGGCCCATCGTGACGAACGCGAGGCGCCAGCGCGTCCGGGTGATCAGGCCGCCGGTCGGATCGGGCCGCCGCGCCGGCCGCCCCGCCGCACGAACGGGTGCCGCCATCAGGAACCGGCGCGCAGCGAGTACCCGACTCCGCGGACCGTCTTCAGCGCGTCGCCGCGGCTCACCTGGCCGAGCTTGCGCCGCAGGTAGTGGACGTAGAGGTCGACCACGTTCGAGTAGACGTCCGGCTCCGCGCCCCAGACGGCATCGAGAATCTGCCGCCGCGTCACGACCTGGCCGGCGTTCCGGATGAAGTACGTCAGGAGGGCGAACTCGCGAGCCGAGAGATCGACCGTCTGCTCGCCGACGCGAACGACGTGGCGCTGCTCGTCAAGCTCGATGTCGCCGGCGATCAGGCGGCGCGATTCCTGCTGCGCCGGCCGTCTGGCCAGCGCCCGAAGGCGGGCCAGGAGCTCACCGAAGGCGAAGGGCTTCGTCAGGTAG
Organism: uncultured Chloroflexia bacterium; assembly: GCA_963716375.1. Taxonomy (GTDB): domain Bacteria; phylum Chloroflexota; class Limnocylindria; order Limnocylindrales; family CSP1-4; genus VGPE01. The sequence goes on from OY970306.1 coordinate 2,592,100, forward strand.
TCGTCCGCGCCGGCATCGAGGCCACTGACCCGGTGATCCACGGTCCCGAGCGCGGTCAGCATCAGGACCGGCGTGTCGATGCCTGCCGCCCGGATCCGTCGCAGGACTTCCACGCCGTCGATGTCCGGGAGCATCCGGTCGAGGACGATCGCGTCGTAGGGCGGCCCCTCGGTCAGCGCAAGCGCGGTTCCGCCGTCCAGGGCGACGTCGACGCTGTGGCGCTCGGAGACGAGGACCCGGCGGATGAGCTCCGCCATCTTCTGACCGTCTTCAACCAGGAGGATGCGCATGGCGAGTCGATCGTGTGGCATCCGCGCCGATCCGGGAAGGGGCCGAACGGCCTGATTGGAAGGTTCACATCTTCACCAAACGGGCGTCTCATCGGCCGAACCGATCCTTCGGGAGAGTCACCGACCCCATTCCCGGAGGAAACACAGCCATGATCCAGCGAATCGCCCTGCTGATCGCCTCGCTCGCTGCCGCCGGCGTCCTCGCGGTCGCACTGGCGGCGGCCGGCTTCGCCCCGGTCCCCCGCCAGACCGCCGAGCCGCTCGTCGCCGAGGCCATCGCGCTCTCCACCCCCGACCCGACGCCGGCTCCGACCGCCAGTCCACGGGTCCAGATCGACACGGTCTACGTGAAGCCGGCGCCGCCGCCCAAGGTCGTCCATGTCGTGAAGAAGGTGAAGGCCAAGGCCACGCCCGCGCCAGTCGCACCGACGCGCCAGCCCGTCGTCGTCATCTCCTCCGCGAGCAAGGGCGGCGAGAACGACGGCCAGGAAGGAGGCGACTGATGGCCGCGACCGAACCGGGGACCGCCGCGCCGCGGCCCAGCGCCGAACCGCGGCTCCCCGCCGCACCAGCCGCCCGTGAGCCGAAGAAGCGGCCCGATCCCCGCCCGATGCGCCTGGCGTTCGGAGTGACCGGTCTCGCCGCCTTGAGCGCGATGATCGCCGGGATCGTCTCGCCGGCCCAGCCCGCCTCAGCGCCACTCCCCGCGGACCCGTCGGCGGCGGCCTCGACAACCGCCGCCGACGCGCCCACCACGATCTCGGTACCGGTCCAGCACGTCACGAAGTACGTGACGCTGAAGCCCGGCCAGACCGCGCCCCCCGGCGCGACGGTCGTCACGAAACCCGATCCGTCACCGCGCATCGTCGTGACCCAGATCACCATTCCGGCACCCGCCCAGGCGCGCCCGGCGCCGCAGCGTGTCGTGGTCCAGACGAAGCAATCGGGCGGCGGATGATCGCCACGAGCATCTCGTCAGCAATCGCCATCGAGCCGCCGACGCGCGCGTCCTGGGTCGGTCGGGCCATGGGCGGCGACCTCGAGATCCACCTGGGTCTCGCATCCGGGGCAGACGACGTCGCGGCGGGTCGCGCACGGCGCGATGCGGCCGCGGTGGGCGCGCGGGTGACTGCCTGGGCCAATCGCCTGACCCGGTTCGATCGTGAGTCCGATCTGATGCGCCTCAACGAGGCTCCGAGTTCCCGGATTGCCGTACGACCGACGCTGGGACGGGCGCTCGACTGGGCGGGCGAAGCCGAGGCCGCCACGAACGGGATCGTGACGCCGACGCTCCTGGACGCGCGCCTGGCTGCGGAAGCCGACGACGGCGGACCGTCCCTCCTCGATCGGGGCGCCATGGCGCCGGCGCCCGGACGGGCGCTCGCAGGGCAGGCTGGCCGGCGCTGGCGGGTCATCCGAACCTCGGATCGCGAGTGGGTCGTCGAGCGTGCGCCCGGGCTCCGTCTGGACCTTGACGGTTTCGCCAAGGGCTGGCTCGCGGATCGCGCACTCGCGCTCCTCGGCCGCTATCCGAGCGCGATCGTGGCCGCCGACGGCGACATCGCCGTGCGAGTCGCGGCCGGGGATGAGTGGCTGTTCGGCGTGGCAAATCCCGCGATCGACGGCGCCGACCTCGCCGTCTTCCGATTGAACGGGGCGCGAGGAGCCGAGACGTTCGGCCTCGCCACCTCCGGCACGACCGTCCATCGCTGGATCCACGGGAATCGAATCGACCATCACCTGATCGATCCGGGCACTGGGCTGCCGGCCGAGACGGATCTCGTCCAGGCCACTGTCCTCGCGGGATCCGCGCGGCGGGCCGAGGTGCTTGCCAAGGCCGCGCTGATCCTCGGCTCGCAGGCCGGGCTGCGAATGCTCGAAGAGTCCGCCGCGGATGGCGCGATCGTCGTGACCGATCGGGGCGAATGCCTGGCGATCACCCGGACGCTGCGCTGGCTCGCCCCGGAGGCAGCGGCATGAAGTTCCGCGGCCTGGACCCCCGAACGCGGCTGCTGCGCTGGGGCCTGTTCGCGGTGGCGCTCGGGATGGTGGTCGGCGCGACGGGCCCGGCCGCGGTCGGCAGCCTTGCCGATGCCGCCGCCTCGCAGCACGACAAGCTGCCGTGGTACGCAACGCGGCTGATGGCCTGGCTCTCGTACCTGGCCATCACCGCATCCGTCGTCTACGGCCTGCTGCTCTCGACGAAGCTGCTCGACGCCATCGCCCACCGGCCGATCTCGTTCACGCTCCACCAGGATCTCGCGTCGGTGGGACTCGGCCTCGCCGCGGTGCACGCGATGCTGCTGATGCTCGATCGGTCCGTGCCGTACTCGCTGTCCGAGGTCCTGATCCCCTTCGCCGGGCCCTACCGGCCGATCTGGGTCGGGCTCGGCCAGATCAGCCTCTACCTGACGCTGGTGGTCGTGGCGAGCTTCTACGTCCGCCGGCGGATCGGCCAGCGCGCGTGGCGGCTGCTGCACGGCGTGACGTTCCTCGCGTTCGCCGGGGCGGCGGTCCACGGCATCGCGAGCGGCACGGATTCCGCGGAACCCTGGGCCTGGTGGGCCTATGTCCTCTCGATCGCCCTCGTCGTGTTCCTCACGGCCTACCGGGTCGCGCTGCGGCTCCTCGATCGGGGCCGGCCGCCGGCCCGCGTTCCGATCGCGCGTGCGGCCGCGGTGCAACCGGCCGAGCGGGCGGCGATGATGCGCCCATGGACGCGCGACGACGCCGTGGCACTGGCGAGGCCGGCGACCGCACCCGAACGCGCCGGTGCGGGCGGTGAGCCCGGCTGACCGGTCCACGGGTCGCGGGCTGGCGCTCGAGACCCTCTTCGAGGCCACGGGCGGACCCGAAGGGACTGACTCGCGGGCGGCGGCGGACGAGACCGCCGGGCGCCCGGCACTGATCCGCGGCGGCGACCTTCCCGCGGACCTGGCCGCCCGCTACGGGGATCGGCTCGAGATCCCCCTGCGGCACGACGCTCCGACCATCATCGCGAATTTCGTGACCAGCCTCGACGGGGTCGTGACGCTCGGTGACGACACGTCGGGCGGCGGTGAGATCAGCGGCTTCTTCGAGCCAGATCGGTTCGTCATGGGCCTGCTGCGGACGATGGCCGATGCGATCGTGGTCGGCGCTGGAACCGTTCGGGCGACACCGACCCACGTCTGGACGCCCGGCCGGGTCAATCCCGCATCGGCGCCCGCATACGCCGAGTGGCGGTCAGCGCTTGGGATCCACCAGCCGCAACCGACGACGGTCATCGTGACGCGGAGCGGCAGGCTGGACGCGCGCGCTCCGGCCCTGACCGACCCGAGCGTGCCCGTCGTCATCGTCACGACGGCCGCCGGCGCGTCGGTGCTCCATGAACAGCGCCCAGCGGCCCACGTCAGGCTCCTGGCGACGGGAACCGGACCGACCGTGACGGCCGACGCCCTGATCGACGTCCTGCGCAGCCTCGGTGTGCGTCTCGCGCTGTGCGAAGGCGGGCCGCACCTGCTGGGCGCACTGGTCGCGGCAGACCGGCTGGACGAGCTGTTCCTGACGGAGGCGCCGCAGCTGTTCGGTCGTGTCGAGCGGTCGGACCGGCTCTCGTTCGTCGAAGGATTCGCAGCCGCTGCGGGCGAGGGCCGCTGGGCGGAACTCCGTTCCGTCAGGCGCGCCGGCGATCACCTGTTCCTTCGCTACCGGCTGCGACCGCGCTGAGCAACGAACGGCGGCGGCCCGTCGGCCCTCAGGGCGGGGGCGGCTGCAGCCCGAGCTTCGCCGGGATCGCCCGGCCATCCGGGCCGGCCAGCCAGCGCACGAACGCGGCCGCGCCGGGCACGTCCGGCGATCGGGCGTGCCAGGTGGCGGACGCGAATCACTGGAGTCGGCCCAGTTACCCGGACTACGACCGCTGCGCGGGGCGGGCCGGGACTTCGACGATGACCTGCGTCGCCTTGACGACGCAGACGGCCCGATCCCCGACCTTGAGATCGAGGTCGTCGATGGCTTCGGCCGTCATCAGGCTCACGAGCCGGTGCGGCCCCGAGAGGACCTCGACGACCGCCACGATCTCGTCGCGCTTGATGTCGGTCACGACGCCGGCAAACCGGTTTCGCGCCGACTGCGCGACGATCGGCGTATCCACGGCGGACCGGCGCCGCTCCCCGATGAGGCGGCTCACGTCGGCGATCTGGACGAGGCGCTGCCCGCCGGCCGATCGGGTCGTGGCGAGCCGGCCGTCCTGCTCCCAGCGCCGGATCGTGTCGACCGAGACGCCGAGCAGCTCGGCGGCCTGCCCGATTCGGAGCGCACGGTCGTCATCCGGACGCGGGTCGGCGGCCGGTGGACGGCCGGCGTCCGGGCCGGCTGGTGCGGACGGCCGATCGGGGGAACCCATCAGCGGCATTCTGGCGGTTCGGGCCCGATCGCGGCGAGGATCAGGGATTGCCTCCTACGCCTGAGAGGTAGCGCCAGCCACCGAGACGGACCGCGACGAGGACCCCGAACGCAGCCAGCACCAGCACGGCCGCAGCCGCGATAGAGGCGTCGAGACTCGACTGGAACTCGCCGTACACGACCAGGGGCAGCGTCTGCGTCCGCCCCTGGAGCGAGCCCGCGAACATGATCGTGGCCCCGAATTCGCCGAGTGCCCGCGCCCAGGTCGTGACGAGCCCCGCGCCCAGGGCCGCGCCCGCCATCGGGAACGTGATGTGCTGCAGGACGCGGCCCTCCGATGCGCCGTCCACGCGCGCCGCGTCCTCGAGGTCGCGGTCCACGCCCGCGAAGCCGGTCCGCGCGGAGCGGATGTAGAACGGCGCGGCCACGAACGTCTGCGCCAGCACGACGGCCGCGAACGTGAAGGCGATGCTGATGCCGGCTTCGCCGAGCGCCGAGCCGATGATGCCGTGCGAGCCGAACGTGAGGAGCAGGGCCAGACCGGCTACGGAAGGTGGCAGCACGATCGGCAGGTCGACGACGGTCTCGACGAGCGACGAGCCACGGAACCGCCGCCGCGCGAGCAGGAACGCGAGCGGCGTGCCGAAGATCACGGTGAGCAGCAGGCTCAGCGCCGTCGAGACGAGGCTGAGCACAAGCGCGTCGAGGATCACCGGTTCGCCGAGCGTCTGGAGCAGGAAGCCGCCGAAGATGGCCCGCGCCACGAGCGCCAGGACCGGCAGGCCGAAGAACAGGACGAGGAGCACGCTGAGCGCTCCGGCGGTCAGCCGCGGCACGACCCCGAAGGCGTGACGGCCGGCCGGCTCGAACGAGGATCGCCCGCGGCGGTTCGCGTCGGCCGGTTCGGTGCCGGCGCCGATCAGGGCCTCTTCGGCGGTGGTCACGAAACGATTACTGCGGCGGCGGCAGGAAGCCGTAGGTCGACATGATCGAGCGGGCGTCGGCGCCGGTCAGCCACTCCAGGAAGGCCTGCGCCTGGGGGGCGTGCTTCGTGCCCTTGACGACGACCGCGGCGTAGGTGGCGGGGATGTTGGCCTCAGCAGGCACGTCGATCGTATTGACCTTGGTAGACGCCTTGGCGTCCGTCACATAGACGATCGCAGCATCGCCCTCGCCGAGCTCGATCTTCGCCACGACGGCCTTGACGTTGTCCTCCTGGGACACGATGTTGGCCGTGACCTTGGCCGCGAAGCCGGCGGGATAGCCGGGCTGCTTGGCGAGCTTGGCCAGCAGCTGCTTTGCATACGTGGACACCGGCACCGAATCACCGGCGGCGACGACCTTGACGCCCGCCTTGGCGAGATCGGCCGGGGTCTTCACCGGGCTCGAGCCCGAATTCGGCACGATGATCGTCAACTCGTTGGCCGCGAACACCTTTGGCGACCCGATGGCCTGGCCTTCGTCGGCGAGCTTCTGGGGGTTCGTCATGTCGGCCGAGACGAACACATCGGCCGGGGCGCCCTGTTCGATCTGCGTCCGCATCGTTGACGACGCCCCGAAGGCGAGCGTGATTGTCGAGCCCGGGTAGGCGTTCGCGTAGCCCGTCGCGAGCGCCGTGAACGCGCCCGTGAGCGACGACGCCGCGTAGACGGTCAGCTCGACCGGGGCCGTCGACGGCCCGGCGGACGCGGCCGTCGACGGGGACGACGCCGATCCGGACGAACAGGCGGCTCCCACGACCGAGGCGAGCACGATCGCGACGACGAGCCGAACTGGTCTAACGCTGCGCTGCATCCGTCCCTCCAGGGTTGCCGCGAGGCCGTCGATCTGCCCGCGGACGACCAGGGATCTGGTCAGGAGGTATCTTGCCAGATCCACCAGAAATATCTAGAGATCAGCCCAATTCGCCAGAGCGCCGTTGGCGCCGCGGTCCGCGAAACCATGAGGTCCGACCAGAACGTCCGACCTGAAGGTCTGACCATATCGTCAGAATTCGGCGCCAGCGGCCTGTCCCAGCCTCATCATCGGCGGAGGCGCTGCGGCCGCCCCGCGGCAATCGTCAGCGGAACGCGCTGCCGGGCTCGTCGTCGGCGTGCGCGAGGCGGCCGCCCGCGATCGTGAGCAGCACCCGGCCCGGGATCTCTCGGCCAAGCAGCGGCGAGTTCTTCCCGAGGGAGCGCAATTCCGGAGCGGTCACGGTCCAGCTCACGGCCCGATCGAAGACGACGAGGTCGGCCGGAGCACCTTCCACGAACCCGACCGGGCGCCCGAGGTGCTCCGCCAGCACGCGGGCCGGGCCCGTCGTGAGCAGCTCCATGGCACGGGCCAGGGTGAGCAGACCCGCATCGACGGCGGCCAGAACGAGTCCGAGCGCCGTCTCGATGCCGCTGATGCCGTTGGCGGCCAGGCCGAACTCGACGTCCTTCATCACCGAGGTGTGGGGTGCGTGATCGGTCGCGATCGCATCGACGGTTCCGTCCGCCAGGCCGGCGAGGCACGCCAGCGCGTCGGCCGGCCGACGGAGTGGCGGGTTCACCCGCAGCGAGGGATCGTACGGCGCGGCCACGATCGCTCCGTCGCGCCACGGATCGCCGGATCGGCCGGGTTCGGTGGCTCCGCCGGCAAGCGCGTCCCAGGCATAGCGGCGCGCGCCGGCAAGCCACTCGTCGCTGAGCGCCAGGTGGTGCGGCGTGACGTCGCACGTCACGGGCAGGCCTGCGGCCTTGGCGCGCCGGACGAGTTCGATCGAGCCGGCCACCGAGAGGTGCGTCAGGTGCAGGCGGGCGCGCGACTCGCTCGCGAGGGCTTCCGCGAGCACTGCCAGGTCCCGGGCCACGGCGGCCTCCTCGGCCGCGGCGGGCCAGCCGGCCAGGCCGAGGATCGTCGCGACGAGGCCCTCGTTCGCCTCCGCTTCGACCGTCAGGCTCGATTCCTCCGGGTGATCGACGACCGGCAGGCCGAGCATCCCCGCATACAGCAGGGCGTTGCGCAACAACGCGGCCGACCGGACCGGTGCCCCGTCATCGGAGAAGCCGACGACTCCCGCGTCCGCCAGCTCGCCGAGCTCCGCCAGCGTCTCTCCCGCCCGGCCGGCGCTGACGGCGCCGTAGACCAGAAGTTCGATCGGCGTCCCGGAGGCGTCCGCGGCGGCCCGAATGCCGGCCACGACCCCCGCCCGGTCGACCGCGGGCGAGGTGTTCGGCATGAGGCAGACCGTCGTGAACCCGCCGTGGGCCGCGGCGGCCGAACCCGTGGCAATGGTCTCGGCATCCTCGAAGCCGGGTTCGCGGAAGTGGGCGTGGAGGTCGACGAAGCCCGGGCGCGATGACGACGCCGCCGGCATCGATGCCCTTCGCCTCGGCCCCGCTCAGCCAGTTGACGGCCGTGAGCACGCCGTCGCGCACGACGATCTCGCCCGGACCCTCGCGGCCCACGGCCGGATCGACGAGCCAGGCCCGGCTGATCTCGAGGCTTGCGACATGCCGCCCGACGCCCGGATGGCGCAGCGTCTCCGTCACGTGGCGCTGCCCCGCGCCGAGGCGCCGGCCAGGAGGTAGAGGATCGCCATCCGGATCGCGACGCCGTTGGTGACCTGCTCGGTGATGACGGAGCCCCGCCCGATGGCGACGTCCGGGGCGATCTCGACGCCCTCGTTCATCGGCCCCGGGTGCATGACGAGCACGTCCGGGCTGGCGCCGGCGAGGCGCGCCTGCGTGATGCCGAACCGCGCGGCGTATTCGCGGAGCGAGGGCAGCAGGCCGCCGACCTGGCGCTCACGCTGGATCCGCAGGGCCATGACGACGTCGGCGTCGCGAACGGCCTCGTCGAGATCGGTCGTCACGTGGAGGCGGCCGGGGATCGCCCGGCCGCCGGCCGCGGACCAGGCCGCGGCCCAGCCTTCGAACCCGCGCAGCAGCGTGGCGGGGCCGCACAGCCAGACGTCGGCGCCGGCGGCCGTCAGGGACCAGATGTTGCTGCGGGCCACGCGCGAATGGAGGATGTCGCCGACGATCGCGATCCGCCGCCCGCGCACCGACCCGCCCGGCAGGTGCTGTCGCATCGTGTACAGGTCGAGCAGCGCCTGCGACGGATGGGCATGCCAGCCGTCACCGCCGTTCAGCACCGAGCCCGAGAAGTGCTGGGCCGCGAGATACGGCGCGCCCGACGTGCCATGGCGCATCACGAGCATCTGGGCGCCCAGCGCCTCGATCGTCCGGATCGTATCGACCAGCGACTCGCCCTTGCTGACGGAGCTCGCCTGGGCCGTGATGTTCACCACATCCGCCGAGAGGTTCTTGGCGGCCACCTCGAAAGAGACGCGGGTCCGCGTCGATGCCTCGTAGAACAGGATCGTCACGCTTCGACCGCGCAGCGCGGGGACCTTGGCGATCGGCCGCCGCAGGACCTCCCGCATCGAATCGGCGGTCTGCATGATCAACTCGATCTCCGACCAGGCCAGGTCGTCCAGGTCGAGCAGATGCCGGTGCCGCCAGGCCGTCGGGGCGACGGGCTGGTCCAGCAGTTCGACGGGCGGCGCCTGCACCACGGCCGCTTGCTCGATCAGCCGATCGCTCCGGCCAGCGATGCTGCGCGTCGCTCGATGTCGACCCCGTCCTCGCCGTCGGTCTCGGTCAGGTGGACCCGGACGATCTCCTCGCGCGACGTCGGCACGTTCTTGCCGACGTGGTCGGCGCGGATCGGCAACTCGCGATGGCCCCGGTCGACCAGCACGGCGAGCCGGATGGCACGGGGCCGCCCGAAGTCCACGAGCGCGTCCATCGCCGCCCGGATCGTCCGACCCGTGTAGAGCACGTCGTCGACGAGCACGATCGTCCGGCCGTTGAGGTCGAAGGGCAGGTCCGTGCCCTTGACGACCGGCTGCTGGGCGACCAGCGACAGATCGTCGCGGTAGAAGGTGATATCGAGGGCGCCCACGGGAAGCGTCACGCTTTCGTGCTCGGCGATCAATTCCGCGATGCGATGAGCGAGTGGAACACCCCGCCGCTGGATGCCGACGAGGACCAGGCCATCCGTCCCGGCCTGCTTCTCGACGATCTCGTGGGAAATCCGGATCGTGGCCCGGCGGATCTCCTCGGCCGTCATGATCTGACGGCCGGTCATGCCGTCTGACCGATGGGACGTGGCACCCTGCGCTCCTCCCTTGCCGGCCTCACAGGACCGTCTTCAAGGTGTCCCGAAGGATACCGCAGCGGGTGCGCGTGGGGCTCAGCCGGCGCGGACTGACGGGCGAGCTCGGGAGTCATGGGGTCGCCGCCACGGGTGCCGGACGCGCCCGACCTGCGCCACGCGCTGGCCGATCGCCCTGGGATCAGTAGACGTAGACCGTGACCTCGGCGAGCCCGGCGCCCAGCGACTTGCCGGTGATCCGCCGGAAGTCGGCCGGGGTGAGGTCGACCACCCGGTTGCCGAGCCGCTTGGCGGGGCCCCAGTCGCTGATCGTTCGGGTGACGCAGCCGGCCGGACCGCAGATCTTGACGCGCGTCCCACGGGGCAGGCGCATGGCCGTCGTGCCGTTGTCATACCAGCTGGCGAGGCCATGGAAGACGGCCTTCGGCGTGCGGGGCGTGCTGGCGACGGGTTTCTTCGCCTTGGCCGGGGCGGCTCGTGAGGTCACCCTGGGGGCGGCCTTCGCGACGGACTTGGCGACCGCTGCGGCCACCTTGGCCTTGAGGCGGCCAGCTCTGCGCTGGCCACCGCCGGATCGGCCCTGGGGACGACCGAGACCGCCGGGACGGGCTGCCTCACGAGCTCTCGCTCGGTTGGCGCCGCGTATGAGCCCGGCTCAATCAGCGTCGCAATCTGGTCCAGATGGCTCGCCAATTCGTAAGTGGCATCGAGCGGAGCCACCACGATGGGCACTTCCTTCACCGACGCCGACAAACGAACCGACTGGATGGCCTCTGCCGAAACGGGCCGCACGGACGATGGTGAGATCGACCGCGAAACATCCGGCAGAGCACCCAGCGCGAGCACGGCGGTGAGCACCGCACCCGCGACGAGGCTCTTTCGTCGCACCGCGGCACAATACGGCATCCCTGCAATTCGCGCCATCCCCTGCAGCGCAGATGGCCGAAGTGGGGAATCGAACTCGCCTGGAGAGGGTGGCGCGCCCACTGGAGGCGTCGGACCCTCGCGACCCTCTCCGGCGGCGGCGGCCCCCGTCGACCGTCAACGGCACCCGGGTACCGCCGAGGTCGGGGCCCTGATCAGCGAACGACGATGACCGCTCCGCCGTCCGATGCCGGCTGGCTGTCGATCTTGCCGGCGTTGGCGCCCGTCCAGGCGAGGACCTGGAGGCGGCTGCCGGTGCCGTCGGGGCCCGGCGGCGTGGCCCAGGCGAGCCGCTCGTTGACGAGGGAGAAGCCAGCCTGCGCCGGCGCGTCGTGGAGCAGGATCTGGGCCGGGATCGTCATGGCCGTCGTGGGATCGATCGTCAGGAGGCTGAGGCGGCCGATCGTCGGGTCCTGCGGGTCCGCGATCCAGATCGCCAGATGGCCGCCCGTCTCGTCCCAGCGGATGTCCCAATCGCCGCTCGGCGCGCCGTCCGGATCGTCGGAGAGCAGCTGGGTCGGGGCGAGGATTGCCGCGGGGTCGCTCCGACTGAAGGCGGGCCACGACGCGAGCAGCAGCTGGCCGGTCCCCGGGACCCAGCTCAGGGTCGCCGCGTCGTAGCGCAGTCGGCCGCTCCAGTAGACGACGAACCGGCCGGTCGGATCCACGACGGGACGCCAGGCGGAGACGGAGGTGATCGGCGTCTCGGAGCCGTCCGCCGTATCGATCAGGAACGACTGCGGGATGGCCTCGGGCTGGCTGGCCGGCGCCGGGGTCGTGGCGGCCGGCGACGGATCCGGCGAGTTCGAGGCACCCGGAGTCACCTCGGGCGTGCGCCGCGGCGAGGTATCGGGCCTGGCGGTGGCCGAGGGCGATGGATCCGGGCTCGCGGCCAACGGCGAGGCCTTGCCGGCCGGGTTCGACCCCGAAGAAGACGGCGTCGGTCTCGGTGCGGACGAGGCCGCGGGTGGCGTGGCCGAGGAGCCCTTCTGGTCGAGGCGCGCGGTCCTCGCGAGGGCCGACGTGCCGATGCTCGACGTCCCGGATTGGCCGCTGGCGCTCGGGCTCGGCTCGGGGCTCGTGCCGGTGCCCGTGCCGCCGACTCCGGACCCACCCTCATCCGTGGCCGGGGACGCCGCAGCCTCCGACGGGGCCGGCTCGGACGTGGCCGGCTCGGACGTGGCCGCCTCGGACGGAGCCGGCGTCGCGGTGGGACCGCCGCCTGCCGAGGCGTCCTGGGCCTGCGGGATTGCGCGGCTGCCGATCAGCTTCGTGCCCCACCAGCCCGAGAACATCGAGGCGTGGTCGCTCGTCACCGGCCGGGCCTCCGGATCGCCGACGCGCCAGAGGTAGATGTCGGGCCCGTGGCTGCCGTCGACCGGCCGGGCCGAGAAGGCGAGCATCGTGCCGTCCGGCGAGTAGGCCGCGGTCTCGCCCATGACGATCACGTCGCTGATGATCGCGAGCGTCGCGGCGGCGGTCGGTTCGGGGGTGCCGGGGGTCACGGGCGAGCCGGCTGCTGCCCCGTCCGAGGCGGCCGGCGCGGAGGTCGCCTCTGGCGAGGCGGACGCGTCGGGCGTCGGCGTGGGGCTCGCGTCCGGCCCACTCGAGCTGTCCGGCGAGCCCGGCGCGTCGGTCGCGGCCGGGGCGCCGCTCGAAGCGGTCGCGGGCGGACTTGCCGGTGCGGCGGCCGAGGGCCTGGCCGTGGCCGAGGCGTCCGGGTGAATCGATGCATCCGCGGCCCCGGCGCCGGCGGTCGGGGAGGCGGGCGTGATGGCGGCCGGCACCGACATGACGTACACCGAACTGCCGCTGCTCCCGGTGCCGGCCTCGACGACGACCAGCTGCTGACGCGACGGCGACTTCAGGACCGCCCGAGGCTTCGTCTTGAGGTTCGGGATCTGTCGCGCCTCCGAACCGTCGAAGGGGGCGCACGCGGCCGCGCCGGTAGGGGCGCAGACGCGATCGACGCGGGCCGAATTCAGGGTGTACGTGCCATCGCTGACCGGGCTCAGCCACGCGACGTCCGCGGCGCCGACCGGGATCGGGGTGACGCCCAGGCTGCCATCGCCGGCCCCATCGGACGCGCCTGCCCGGCTGACGAGCCCGATCGGCGCAAAGCTCTGGGTCAGGAGGGCCGTGCCGCCGATGACCACGACCAGGGCGGCGGCCGCAAGCCCGGCAAACGGCACGAGCCAGCGCTGGTCGGCCGTCGTCGCGGCTCCCGGCCGGCCGCCCGAGGCGCTCGTCCCCAGGGCGGCGGAGCGCAGCGCGGCGCCGGAGCGGTCAGCCCGGATCGAGCGTGTCGAGCGTCGCCCGCCGGAACGACCCTGGGCCGCGCCCGGCAGCGGTGGGCCCGCGACTTCCCGGTTCGACTGTTCGCGCTCGGCGCGATCCAGCGCGACCGACGTCCTTGCGAACAGATCGCGCGGCGGTTCGGGCGCGACGAGTCGCTTGAGCAGTTCGCGATCCGCGACGTAGGCCCCATCGATCCGGGCACACGCGGGACAGCGGCGGAGGTGGCTGGCCAGCCAGGTCGCTTCGGCAGCCGGCAACGGCAGCGACAGTCGCTGGGCTGACAGCTGGCGGGCCAGATCGTGCGGCGAGTTGTTCGTCGCACGGCCCTGCCGCGCGCCGAACTTCATCGACCGCGGCCTCCGCGACGGCCACCGGATGCGTCGTGGGAGCGGGCCATGGGCTGGGTGGCAGGCTCCGGGTCCGTTTCCTTGCGACGCTCCTGCACCAGCGCCACCCGCAGGCTCTCGCGGGCTCGCGTCAGGAGCGCCCGGGCGGCCACGTGGCTGACACCGAGGGCGGACGCGAGCTCGAGGCCGGTCAGATCGTGGACCTCGGCCAGCAGGAGCGCGGCGCGCTGACGCTCGGGGATTCGATCGAGTGCTCGCTGGAGCTCGCCGGACAGGCGTGTCTCCATGACCTGGTGCTCGGCCGAGGGGGCCGCGCCGTGCGATTCGCCCGTCCAGGGCAGGAATCGGACGATCCGCCGGCGGCGGAGCTCATCGAGGGCGACGCGGTGGGCGATCTGGTAGAGCCAGGCCCTCGCGTGGGCCGGATCCTCGAGGGAATCGTGCGCCCGGTAGGCCTTCACGAAGGCGTCCTGCGTCAGATCGGCGGCCAGCTCCGGGTCCCGCAGCATCCGCGTCAGGTACGCGTAGATCTCGTTGTGATGGCGCGCGAACAATTCCTCGACGAACGCCCGAGCGGCCGTCTGTCCGGACGTCTCGGTCATGGTCGCATCGCGTCTGAGGGTGAGTTCCGCCGGGTACATGAGGCCTCCGCGGCAATGCCGCGCAATCGACCGGATCCGGGCAGCACCGTGGGCCCGGTGCTCCACGGACGACAGACGCCGGCGGCGGGTTCCGTGTGACGATTCGCGGCCCGGATCGTCATCGCATCGCCTCGACCGGCACGCGGTCGCCGGTCGCCCGGAGCAGCTCGTCGACGGCGTCCTCCGGCGAAACCGGGTTGACGGGCAGGCCGGTCCCGATTTCGAGGCCGGCGATCTCGCGCAGCCGCGGGTGGATCTCCCAGTGCCAGTGGTACGTCGCGTCGACCGATTCGCGCAGCGGAGCGGTGTGCAGGACGAGGTTGTAGGGCGGCCCGTCGAGCGTGGCGAGGCGGGCCAGGACCTGGCGGAGCGCCTCGGCCGTGGAGGCCAGGTCGCGGTCCGTGGCCTTGCCGAAGTCGGCCGCGTGGTGGCGCGGGACGACCCAGACCTCGAACGGCGAGCGCGAGGCGAACGGGGCGTAGGCCACGCTCGAGGCATCCTCGTAGACGAGCCGCTCCCCGCTCCGGATCTCGTCGCGGACCGAGCGGCAGAACGGGCATTCGCCTTCGCGGATCACGAACCGCGCGGCGCCACCGAGCTCCTCGGCCACCCGGTGCGGCACCTGGGGCAGGTCGTACAGGTCGAGACAGAGGTGATTTGTTCGAGCCCCCGCCTGGTGGCCCCAGTTCTGGACGACCTGGAGGTAGTCCGTCTCACCGGCCGCCGCCGCGGCCGAAACGGCAGCGCGACAGCCGCTGAGGAGCTCCTGGATCATCTCCAGGCCCACGGCGTACAGCGGCCGGTGTTCGCCGGGCGGCGCGACAACCGTTCGCCAGCTGCCCGACGTCCGAGCCGTGTCCATCTCGACCTGGACGAGGCTGCGCTCGAGGGCCCGGGCCTCGTCCTCGGTGCCGACCACGTGGAAGGCGAAGTCCTTCAGGGTTCGGGTCCGCACGCCGCCACCGGGCGGATCGGCGCAGTTCCGGCAGTCGCCGTCATGGGCGACCGGCTCGGCCGCGACGCGGAACCGGTCGCGATGGAAGGCGCGGTCCACGACGGTCGCGACCCACCAGCCGGTGATCGGGTCCTTGCGCAGCTCGAAGAGGCCCGCGGCCACGGTCAGGCCCGCACGGGCTGGCGCAGGTCGGTGGCGGGGCCGGCGTGGGCGGTGGGGGCGGAGTCGGCGGCGGCCGAGTCGGCCGAGGCAGCCGCCAGCTGCGCCAGGAGCGCTTCAAGCCCGCGGCGCGATCGGGCCGGGTCTGCCGCAGGCGGCAGGTCGCCGATGAGATCGATCCCGAGTTCGCTCGCGAACGCCCGCGCGAACAGCGTGGCGGCGCGCCCGACCTCGGCCGTGGACGGCAGTGCGTCCGACTGTCCGATTTCGACGGCGATGGACGTCGACGTGATGCCGGGCATGCCGCACGGATCGATCAGGTCGAAATCGGCGAGGTCCGGCGCGACGTTGAGGGCGATACCGTGGAAGGTGACGCCACGCTGGACCCGGATGCCGAGCGCGCCGATCTTTCGCGGCGCGGCCGAGTCTGCGGCACACCAGCAGCCGGGATGGCCGTCGCGACGCTCCGCCTCGACGCCGAATCCTTCGCAGGTCGCGATCATCGCCGCTTCGAGGGCGCCCACGAGCGGCCGCAGCAGCAGCCCGCGCCGTGACAGGCCGAGGATCGGATAGGCCACCAACTGGCCCGGTCCGTGGTACGTGACCTCGCCGCCGCGTTCGACGCGGAGCACCTCGATGCCGCGGCATTCGAGCTCGCCCGGAGTCGCCAGGACGTGCGCCTCATCGGCGTACTTGCCGAGGGTCAGGACCGGATCGTGCTCGAGCAGCAGGAGCTGGTCGCCGATCAGGCCGGCCGTGCGGGCCTCGACGAGCCGGTGCTGGAGATCCCAGGCATCGCGATAGCCGGTCCGACCGAGCCAGTGGCAGTCCAGCGCGTCCGCGCGACCGTCACGGGAATCGCGATCGGCCCAACCCGACGGTTCGCGCTCCTCCATCGAGGCAAGATACAGGACGAGGCGAGGGCCCGGATTTTTCGACCCGGGCGGCCGGCCGGGAGGGCCGGTCAGGTCCGGCGCGGGTCCACGGACCGAGTCGCGCCAGCACTTGTGCGGTCGCCGCGAAGAGCGGGACAGCCTGCCCGAGGTCTCGCCCCTGGCAGGGTCGTCCGGGCCGACCCCTCGCAGGAAGAGCCGGCCCCGGCGACCAGTGGCGCGCTAGATGAGAGCGGCCACGTTGGTGAAGGCGCCGAACACCCCGATGGCGGCGACGATCAATGCCAGCCGCCGGGGCGTGGCCGCTCGCTGCCAGGGATAGCAGGCAAGGATCGTCAGCACGATCGCGACCAGGCCCATCTTGACCAGGGCCACGGCGAGGATGCCGGCGTGGGCGTAGACCACGCCGAGAGGTCCGAGCTCGCCGGACGGGCCCCACTTGTCGACGGCCATGCCGAACGTGAAGAGGTCGGTGAACTGGGCGGCCAGCAACAGGAGGAAGGTGAGGACCGGGCGCTCGATGACCGCGCGAAGTGGCCGCTCGCGGGAGGTCGCCTCATCGCCGGCGTCGGCTTCCGCGGCGCGGGGGTCGGGGAATGGGCGACGATCCAGGAGCGCGCGCGAAACGAGGTTCCGGGCGGACATGCCGATCCTTCCAACTCGCGCGAGGCGCGGCTGCCCGACCGGGTTGGTTTCGCCACTGGCTCGGCGCGGCTCAGGCGACCACTGTTGTCGAACCGCGTGTCATCGCCGCCAGTCGTACTACGGATGATGGGACATAAGTACTGCCGCGTCGAGCGCGCGCGAGCGACATTCGGTGCGCGCAGGCACCACCAAGTTGTGGCCTTGGTGTGTGGTCGGCTGCGGTTGAGACCGGCTGCCAACCGGTGCCGGGCCGGGCGATCCGCTTGTGGGCGGGTGCACCCGGCCTCGCGGCACGTCGAGGATCAGCTCGCGGGCGTGGCCGGCGGAGCGGGTGGCGGTGTGGTGCCACTGCCGGCTGCCTGGGCGGAGGCCTGCATGTAGGCCGCATTGGCCTTCTGCATCTGCTCCATCGCGGCACGCTGCTCCGGCGTCAGGAGCGACATCTCGTGCTGGACGAACTGGTCGCGAACCCCGGGGTAGTTCAGGTAGAAGAAGATCAGGATCGCGAGCAGCCAGCCGACCGTCTCGGCCTCCATCGTCGACCCGCCGAGCAGGGCGAAGAAGCCGAAGATGATGGTGAACATGCTGATGAAGATCCCGAACGACCACGCATAGCCGCGGACGTTCCAGAACCCCTCGGCGACCCAGAACCAGATGGCGGCGAGCAGGACGGCCCACAGGGCCTGGCCCCACTGGGCCGTCGGGTACTTGACCTCGTTGCCTACGAAATTGAAGCTCACGACCCCCAGGAACACGAGGGTGCGCCAGACTTCGAACAGGCCCGCCAGGCCCGCCCCAAGCGCAAGTAGCGTCACACCGATCGGACGATGCATAACGGATCAGCTCTCCCCTCTGTCGCAAACGCCTCCAAATCACGGAGGTCTGCTACCAACAGCATAGCGAGCGCGGTTTCGCATTCCAAGGCGACCGCGTGAGCCGCGCCTCCGCCCGGCCGCAGGCTCACACGTTCCCAACGGGACCAACGAACTAGGCTCCGAGAACCATCGGCGCCTGTCGTTGACCGAGGGCGGTCCCTAGGGTCGCGGCAGGACGGGTGCATCCAGCTGCCCGACCCCGGCGCACGGTGTCACCTTTGGCCGCTCCTGGCTTCCCGCAGAGGATCCCTCGTCCCGGGCTCCGCGCCTGGGTTCTGGGGGTCGCCGCCAGTTTGATCGTGCTGGCGACCGTCCTCGTGTCCTGGCGAGTCTCGGACCATCTGGCAAAAACGGCCATCGATGCCGCGATCGGGACGACGGCGGCCATCGTCCACGCCGATCTCGATGCCCTGGTCAGCGGTGACGGCCTGGCCCCATCCGACTCGTCTCAGGCGGCGGCGATCGATCGAGAGCTGGCCGCGCTCGTGTCCTCCGGCCGGATCCTGCGGATCAAGGTCTGGTCGCCGACGGGGACGGTCCTGTACTCGGATCTGCACGCCCTCATCGGACGATCCTTTCCAGTTGACGACGACCTTTCGACGGCCCTGTCCGGCTCGGCCGCGGCGACCTATTCGACCGGCGATGACGCCGAGAACGAGTTCGAACAGGGTCTCGCCAACGAGCTCCTCTCAATCTATCTCCCGATCCAGATCGGCAGCCGGATCGTCGGGGCCTACGAGATCTACGAGGACGCGGCCCCGATCGAGGCCCAGATCGGGGCCACTCGCAAGGATGTGTTCCTCATCGTGGGGGCCATGGCGGTGGGGCTCTTGGCCCTCGTGTGGGCGGCATTCTCCGTCGCCTCGCGCCTGCTGGCCCGCCAGAATCGCCGGCTCCGAGAACAGGCCGCCACGGAGCAGATCCTGATCACCGACCTGCGCCGGAGCGAGGAACGGTTCCGCTCGCTCGTCCAGAACGCGGCCGACGTCGTCATGGTCGTGCGAGAGGACGGGACGATCGCCTACGAGAGCCCGCCAGTCGAACGGGTCCTGGGCTACGAGGTGCACGAGCGAGTCGGGCGGGCGGCGACCGACTTCGTTCATCCGGATGATCGAGCAGCGATCGCCCAGGTCTTCGACGAGGTCACGAGAGCACCCGGTCTCCAGATCGCAGTCGAGTTCGGGTGTCTCCACCACGACGGCTCGTGGCGGACGATCGCAGGGCTCGCGCAAAACCTTCTGGAGGACCCGGCGGTGCGCGGCATCGTCGTCAACTACCGCGATGTGACCGAACCGAAAGCGTTGGCCAACGAGCTCGAGCACCGCGCCTTCCACGATTCGCTCACGGGACTCGCCAATCGCGCGCTGTTCGGCGACCGACTTTCGCATGCGCTTGAGCGACGGCCCGGCACGCGGGAGTCGCTGGCCGTGCTGTTCCTCGACCTCGACGACTTCAAGACCGTCAACGATAGTCTTGGCCACGGCGAAGGCGATCGCCTCCTGGTTGGGGTGGCCGAGCGGCTCCGAAGCAGCCTCAGGGCGGCGGATTCGATCGCGCGAATGGGTGGCGACGAGTTCGCCATCCTCCTCGACGATCCGCCCGACTCGCTTGCGCCGCGCGAGGTCGGTCGCCGACTCCTGGCCGCCCTCATCGCGCCGTTCGTTCTGGCCGGCAAGGAGGTCTTCGTCCGGGCAAGCATCGGCATCGCCACTGGGCAGGCCGGCTTCCAGACTGCAGACGAGCTGCTGCGCAACGCCGATCTATCGATGTATACGGCCAAGCGAAACGGCAAGAACAGGATCGAGCAATTCGAGCCCCGGATGCATCATGAGGCCAGCACCCGGCTCGCACTCAAGGGCGACCTCGAGCGCGCTCTCGAGCGCCGCGAGTTCAGCCTCGTCTACCAGCCGATCTTCGAACTCGCCAGCGGCCGCCTCAGCGGGGCCGAGGCGCTGGTGCGCTGGCACCACCCGGAGCGTGGGACCGTCCAGCCCGCCGAGTTCATTCCGGTCGCCGAGGAGACTGGACTGATCGTGCCGCTCGGAGCCTGGGTTCTGGACGAGGCCTGTCGAACGGCAGCGGACTGGGGTCGTGGCCGGCCAGGAGGCCTCCTGAACCTCAGCGTCAACGTCTCGGGCCGCCAGATCCAGCGGGACGGCTACGTCCACGAAGTCGCTGCGACGCTCGCCCGCTCCGGCCTCAGACCGAGTCGACTCCTGCTGGAGTTCACGGAGAGCCTGCTCATGCAGGACAGTGCTGGGGCAATGCTGGACGGCCTGAAGGCTCTCGGCATCCGCCTGGCGATTGATGACTTCGGAACGGGTTATTCGTCCCTGAGCTACCTGCGCAACTTCCCGATCGACGTCATCAAGATCGATCGATCATTCGTCGCCGCTACTTCCGCGGGCGTGGACCTGGCGCCCGTGGTGCGCTCGATTGTGGATCTGGGCGAGACGCTGCATCTCGAGACGATCGCCGAGGGGATCGAGGACGCAGCCCAGCTGGCGAGCCTGCGGACGATTGGCGCAACCTCGGGCCAGGGTTTCTTCCTGGCCCGGCCACTCGCGGCCGACGAGATCGCAGCGCTGATTGACGCCGGGGAGTCCGCCAGGGTCACAGGGTAGAGCGAGCCGAAAGACACGGCGATGATCGCCGACGGCCCGTCAAGGTCGTGCCGTGGTCAGGCGGACTGCTCGGCTCTCGGTGCCCGAATTCGGAGGTCGATAGCGCGCCCGCGGAGAAGCCGTGCCTCGCGGATCGCCTCGACATAGCGAGGTCCGTCGCGGCGCTCGTCGACGAGTTCCTGCTCGATCGCCGTAGCTCGTGCCGACCATCGGGAGGCGACGAGGTCATCCGTTGGAGCGGACGGGCTGCTCACGTCATGGTCCGAGCCGGCACCGGGAAGAGGGATGGGAGGCGACTGCAGAACTGCCAAGATCGTTCTCCATTGCGACACTCCGCGAGACATTCCTCCACAGCGTAATCAGAGTGATTGCCCGCACAAGTCACCTGAACAACACCTCATTGACCTCTGGCGCCTGCATACAACGCTCACGTTGACTGACCACGCCTGGCTCGCCGCTCAGGCCCGCCCGGCGGCCCTTCGTGCAGAGACTCGGCTGCAGGGTAAAGAGTCCCTGGGACTTCCGAGTACGGAGAGAAGGCTTGCAGGTCATCTGGGCGCGTTGCCCTTCCGGGGCCTACGGTTGCCGCAGCTCACCGATGACGAGCTCCGGGAGGACTGTCGTATGCCGAACCTCGCCACCCAGGCATTGCCGGATGTGATCCGGATCTTGCTTGTGGAGCCCGATGCGTTCGCACGTGCGACGCTGCGCGAGATCTTCATGTGGGAACCGGACTTCGACATCGTCCGCGAGGTCGCCGACACCGACGCCGCAATCGCATTGGTCCGTCACGACCCGGTGGACGTGATTCTGGTCGACACACAACCGGCAGTCGCCAACTTCATCGCCGACCTGCAACGGCTGAAGCGTGAATGCCCGGCATCTCCGGTGGTCGTGCTCAGCCACAGGCAGGACGACGGCGAGCTCTTCGGAGCCATCATGGCCGGTGCGGCGGCCCACGTGCTTGACATCGTCCGGCCCACTGAACTCGTCCGGATCATCCGGTCAGTGGCCGCGGGCGAGTACGTCATCGATGCGACGGTGGCCGCTCGCCCGGCGGTCGCCCGGCTGGTGCTCGAAGCATTCCGGGAGTTCGAACCCCATCGTGAGACGTTGGAGCCCGTGAGGGTCAAGCGAACAGTCGAACTGCTCAGTGACCGTGAACTCGAGGTCCTGACCGCGATCAGCCGTGGTCTGCCCAACAAGGAGATCGCGGCGGCCCTGTCGATCCGCCCGAACACCGTTCACAATCTCGTGCAGAGTTCGTTGCGCAAGCTCTCCGTGAACAATCGAACACATGCCGTTCTCATCGCATTGAGCCATGGTTGGATCCGCCTGCCGGACTGACGGGCGTGCCGGTCGGCGGTGGAGGGGGTTCCCTCCAGCTTCGTCGAACCTGAGACGGGCGTCCGCCCCGTCCTGACGGTGACGTTGCCGCACTCCGGCGTTCGGACCACGCCTGCCAGGACGGCACCGCGATCGCGTGGACCCGGGAATCCATCGCCTTGTCCCAACGTGGTCGGAGCGCCGAAGCAACCGCCGTTGGCAGCGTCCGCAGGTCGGGGATCGCCACGGCGGTGGTTGCTGGCACTCCAGGTGATCTTCTGGGCTCCGCTCCGGGCCATGCCACGGGCAGTTGCGGATCACCTGGTGCCGGCCATCATGTCCGAACCGGCAACCATGGGTGCGGCGCTGGGGGTAGCATCGGCCGGTCAGGTTTGACGCAGAGGGGAGTCGGAATGCCTGAAATAGCGTTCGCCCCGGGGACCGCAGCCTCGATGGCCGATGCGGGCGCCGAGTGGGTTGGCCGTGGGGGTGTCAGGGGCGCCCACATGGCCGACGGACTCGACCGGCACGTGGGCAAATTCTCGTCTGGCGCGGCGTTCCATTCGCCGTTCCAGGGCCCGTTGGGTTCCACGGAACCCGCCCCGAAGGACCAGCGGTGAACCCGGCGACGGTGGCTGAACGAGAAACCAAGAGGCTTGGGAAACTCATCAACGCGAACAACCGCGAGATCAAGCGGCTGATTGCCGAGGGCGGCAGCCCGGACCAGCTGCTCAAGGACAACGAGATGCTCGCGGCGCAACTGCTGGCCGTGATCAGGGAGGCGACCAGAGGCAAGGCCAGCGGGTAGAGGTCAGCCCGCGGTGGGGCCGTCGGCCGGTCGAAACCGGGCGACCAACTTCGCGGCGATCATCTTCATTGCCCACAGCCACGCAGCAGTCGAGAAGGCTACCGCGACGAACTCGCGAGACATTCCCGGCATCAGTCGTTTGCCATTCAGGTCGACGGCACGACCAGTCGCTACGGTCCGAGCGCCTTGAGCAGCATCCCGATCGAGAAGAAGGTCTGCGACCCGCTCGACGCGATGGGAGTGATCGACGTCGAGACCGAGGTGTTGAAGACGCACTGGTTGCCCCTGGCGTCCACCTGGTACACGACGCCCGGAGTCGAACCGGAGCCGACCGATCCCGGCACGGCCAGGTACCCGAAGTACACCTCATTCGCCGATGCTGGGGTGAGCGTCGGATAGCTCGGCGACGTGGTCGACGCGCCCGTATCGACGATCCCCGTGACATCCAGCGACCAGACGGCGGCTGCACCGGCTGACGACTGGAACTCCTGCACGTCAAGCGATGTGGCACTTTCGGAGTTGCCGGAGGTTGACCCAGCCGTGTAAGTCACCGTGATCGTGCTCGGGCCAGGAGTGGCGACGACGCCCCACCAGAGCTCCTGGCCATGGACTGCATCGAGCGTGAGGGACGATGCGGCCTTGTGCCAGGTCGCGACGCCACCGCCGCTGACCGATGACGCCACGAAGCTGGTCACTCCGGCGGGAAACTTCGTTTCGATGGCCATCGCCAGAAGGTCACCTGCAGCCACTGGTGACACGGACACAGCCTCCTGCTGGCGGCTCGGCTGGTACGTATGGACAACCAGCGATCCAACCCTGGTGATCGTTACGGGGGCGCCCAGGACGTAGCTGAAGCCGTCGGCCGGGCTGGTCGGACTGGTCCCGCCGGGGGTGGTCACCGTGACATCGACGGTCCCGGCCGCGCCGCCGGGCGCGGTGGCCACGATCTGGGTGGCGCTGCTGGAGGTGATCGTGGCGGCCGCGGTCCCGAAGCGGACGGCGCTGGCGCCGGCGAGATTGGTGCCGCTGATGGTCACCGAGGTGCCGCCCGTCGTCGGACCGCTGGCCGGGCTGAGGCCGCTCACCGCGGGGGCGCCCAGGACGTAGCTGAAGCCGTCGGCCGGGCTGGTCGGACTGGTCCCGCCGGGGGTGGTCACCGTGACATCGACGGTCCCGGCCGCGCCGCCGGGCGCGGTGGCCACGATCTGGGTGGCGCTGCTGGAGGTGATCGTGGCGGCCGCGGTCCCGAAGCGGACGGCGCTGGCGCCGGCGAGATTGGTGCCGCTGATGGTCACCGAGGTGCCGCCCGTCGTCGGACCGCTGGCCGGGCTGAGGCCGCTCACCGCGGGGGCGCCCAGGACGTAGCTGAAGCCGTCGGCCGGGCTGGTCGGACTGGTCCCGCCGGGGGTGGTCACCGTGACATCGACGGTCCCGGCCGCGCCGCCGGGCGCGGTGGCCACGATCTGGGTGGCGCTGCTGGAGGTGATCGTGGCGGCCGCGGTCCCGAAGCGGACGGCGCTGGCGCCGGCGAGATTGGTGCCGCTGATGGTCACCGAGGTGCCGCCCGTCGTCGGACCGCTGGCCGGGCTGAGGCCGCTCACCGCGGGGGCGCCCAGGACGTAGCTGAAGCCGTCGGCCGGGCTGGTCGGACTGGTCCCGCCGGGGGTGGTCACCGTGACATCGACGGTCCCGGCCGCGCCGCCGGGCGCGGTGGCCACGATCTGGGTGGCGCTGCTGGAGGTGATCGTGGCGGCCGCGGTCCCGAAGCGGACGGCGCTGGCGCCGGCGAGATTGGTGCCGCTGATGGTCACCGAGGTGCCGCCCGTCGTCGGACCGCTGGCCGGGCTGAGGCCGCTCACCGCGGGGGCGCCCAGGACGTAGCTGAAGCCGTCGGCCGGGCTGGTCGGACTGGTCCCGCCGGGGGTGGTCACCGTGACATCGACGGTCCCGGCCGCGCCGCCGGGCGCGGTGGCCACGATCTGGGTGGCGCTGCTGGAGGTGATCGTGGCGGCCGCGGTCCCGAAGCGGACGGCGCTGGCGCCGGCGAGATTGGTGCCGCTGATGGTCACCGAGGTGCCGCCCGTCGTCGGACCGCTGGCCGGGCTGAGGCCGCTCACCGCGGGGGCGCCCAGGACGTAGCTGAAGCCGTCGGCCGGGCTGGTCGGACTGGTCCCGCCGGGGGTGGTCACCGTGACATCGACGGTCCCGGCCGCGCCGCCGGGCGCGGTGGCCACGATCTGGGTGGCGCTGCTGGAGGTGATCGTGGCGGCCGCGGTCCCGAAGCGGACGGCGCTGGCGCCGGCGAGATTGGTGCCGCTGATGGTCACCGAGGTGCCGCCCGTCGTCGGACCGCTGGCCGGGCTGAGGCCGCTCACCGCGGGGGCGCCCAGGACGTAGCTGAAGCCGTCGGCCGGGCTGGTCGGACTGGTCCCGCCGGGGGTGGTCACCGTGACATCGACGGTCCCGGCCGCGCCGCCGGGCGCGGTGGCCACGATCTGGGTGGCGCTGCTGGAGGTGATCGTGGCGGCCGCGGTCCCGAAGCGGACGGCGCTGGCGCCGGCGAGATTGGTGCCGCTGATGGTCACCGAGGTGCCGCCCGTCGTCGGACCGCTGGCCGGGCTGAGGCCGCTCACCGCGGGGGCGCCCAGGACCTTGGACATTGCCGCATTCACGCCACGGGTGGTCCGACCCGCCTTCACGTCGACTGGACGAGCAGTCGCCTGAGTCGGCTGGTTGTCGTACCACTCAGTCACGTAGATGCCGGCCGGGTCCGAGAATTGGACATCGAAGGAGCCCGCGGTCGCCACAGTCAGGCTGTAGAAGCCCTGCCCATTCGTGCACGCCCGTGCGTCAGTCCCAAGGGTGCCACCCAGGGTGTAGAGATCCGCACAGATCCCTCGCAGCGGGCTGCCCGCGGCGCTGGTCACGAAGCCCGTGATCCGGCCCGAGCTGGCGGCTGATGTCACCTGTGCATCCACCAGGATGCCGCTGATCAGGATCAGCGCCATTGCGCAAACGAGCGCCCACCTGGCGGTGGCAATCTCCGTGATGCGGTTCATGGGACACCCTCGGCGACCCGACGTCGGCGGATCCACTGTGCTCACGGACAGCCCTGGTGCCGGTCGAGCGAACCAGGAGCCCAGTCGAGCTCACGGCATTGCCGCTCCCTCGACGGACAATGCGCATCCCAGAACTCTGCAAACCCATTGATGGGCTTGACCGCAGGACGCGGACGTGCTGTCCCCGAACGATCCTCCTAGCGCACGTGCGGAGGTCAATATGACGACCATCCACAACGATCGCAACTGCACTTATCCGCCCAGCTAGCCGGCCTCTGCACGGCGACCGAACCGGTAAACGCGGAGGGCCCGCACGGCCCGCGTACCATGGGCTTCGTTGAACCTACGAGAGGACCACCGAAAGACTGGGCGGATATCCGAGGTCCCGACGGGCCGCAACCCTGCGCTCGAGGCCGATGGCGATCGCTTCAGAGAAGCCTCGTGCCTTGTCGGCGCTGGCCCACCCGACTGCCAGCTGAATCCCGCCATGCTCCATCGCGACGCTGCGGGTCAGAGCATTGTTCCAGTCCTCGAAGACCTCTTCAATTCGGTCCATGACGTGGATCGCCTGGATCTCGTCGGTCTCCGGCATGATGATTCCAACCTCGCCGGGAGCTATCAGGGCCACGAGGTCGCTATCCCGCGTCCCTCGAACGGTCGCGGACAGCAGGGTGTCGACTGATTCGCGCACGATCTGCTCACCGAACCACCGAGCCTGCTCCTCCGTCCCGAGGAGCAGGATCGTGGCGATGGTCACGGTGCGCTGGTACCGTTCGAACCGGTCTGCCTCCAGCGCGAGCCAGCGCTGCCACATCTCGGCATTGCCAAGTCGATGGTCCAGATCTTCGACGGCGTCAGCGCCCTGAGCATCGATCAGATGCTCGAGAACCTGCTCACCCACTGCTCGTGCCTCCGGTATCAGCTCATTTCAATGGCTGACGATGATCGCCCGCCCCATCCGTTCTCGCATTGGACCACGGGTCGGCAGACGCCGACATAGCCCAAGATCGCCATGCTGGCAGGACCATTGGCGCGCGATCGCGATCCTCGCCGAGACCGCTCCCAGTCGTTGCCGGTCCGTCAGAACCAGGCGGCAACCACGGCGAACGCGGCATGACCGGCGGAAACTCCAACAACCGAGCGCGATCGAACCATCACCAGCCCCATGAGGGCGCCGAGGATGATGAGGAGCAACAGGCCTCCGAGAGAGGTGCCCGGACCAATCCCGACGGCTGCTCCCAGGAGTGCCGTGGCGGCAACCCCCAATGCTCGCGTGCCAAGGATTGGGGCGATGGCCCAGAGAATCAGGCCGCGGAAGACGATCTCGACGGTGACGCCGTGCAGAGCCGCCACGGCGGCCAGGAGCGTGCGACTGGCGCCGGGATCGGGCGTCACATCGGTCGATCCGGCCCCGACGACGATTCCAATCGTCGCCAGCAGAACTCCGCCGACGACGGCAATCAGCAATGCGGCGGGCAGCCGCATCGACACCGGCGATGACAGCTCGGGCCCCAGATCGACCGATGGCCGCAGGCGAATCGCCATGAGCCCGACCAGTGCCATGCACGCAGCCGATGCCACAAGTGCCTGGGAGCCGGGCAACACATCACGGCAGATCGCGGCCGAGATGGGGATCATCATGGCGATGGCCCAGCCGGACGCAAATGCGAAGTACGGCGATGCGGAACGGACCATGGCAAAGGTCATGGCTGCCAGCAGCTGGGCGACGCAGACGATGACGAGAGCAGGCGCCGGCGCCATGAAGCCGATCAGCATGATTGCGACCACCGAACCGATCGCCGCCATGAAAGCGGCCCCCTGCTTCGCCGCCGTACCCAGCCCAAGATCGATGCGAATGGTGTGAATCGACACGATCGCCTGGACCTCAGCTCGGCAAGACCGACCCGATGAATCGGGCGGCGAGCACGAGCAGACAGAGACACGACATCGGGACGAGGACTGCATCCAGAACTCGGATCCGCTGGTCCCGAAGACGCCCGCCGACGCCCGACACGAGGACGCGCTCCGTCAGGAGGACGATCAGCGCCAGCATGATCAGCAGTCCGTCGATCTCATCGAGCCGGTTCACGATCGTGCCCCTGCGCGGGAGCGGGCTGACCTCTTCACGAGGCGACATGGGCCATCACCTTCTCTCAGGCGATCCGGCTGCATGACCATCGATCCGGTCATCCTCCGTCGGCCGCGGACAACCGGTATACGACCGCGTCTGCGTTCGAGTAGACGACCTTGAAGAGGCCCGAATCCGCAACCTGTGTCTGAAGATGCTGCCAGGCGGACCGGGAGACCCCGGCGAACAGCTCCTGGTAGGCGCCCTCGCTCGTGGTGAAGATGAGGAATGCCGCCGGGTGCGGTGTGCTCGTCATCGCCGTCAGAAGGACACCGAGATCGCCGCTTCCGCCCGTGATCGGAAGGTCCGAGACGTACTCGAACGTCGTGGTCGATTGGTAGCGCCAGGGCAGGTTGCCGGACGGTGCAAGGAGCAGCGAGTTCGCCGGCGCCAGGGAATACATCATCTCGACCGCCTGAAGCTCGGTCGGTCGCATCATGTCCAGGCGCTCGTTGCCGTACCGGCTGATGATGAACCCGCTGGTCATGCAGGCGGCCACGACGCAGACGAGCACCGCCCCCTGCCAACGTCGAAGCCAGGCCAGGGCCTCGAGGACGCCAGCCGCCACCATGATCGAGACGAACGGCAGGGCGAACATCTCGGCTCGAAGGATCATCTCGCCGCCGTATGGGTTGAGCGCGATGAGGGGCCATGGCGCGGCTGCGAGCGCGGCGATGGCAACTTCGCGGTGGCCATGACGCCAACGACGGATGAACCAGATGGCCGCAACCAGCAGGAACGACATGCTGAACAGGACGCGAATCTTGACGACAAGCTGGTGATCCGCGCTGCCGGCCACTCGACTGGCGACGTTCGAACCCAGGTTCGAGGTCACCCCTCCCAGGCCGGCGAGGAGCTCCACCAGGTGCCCGGACACAAATGGCCACGCGGCGTAGCCGAGCCAGGTCACGATCATTGCCGCCACCAGCGCGATCGCCGTTGGGACGGCGAGCCTGCGGGTCAGCCATAGAGCGGTCAGGGTGGCCAGCAGCATGAACGGTGTGAGCTGGTGCCCGACCACGATGGCCAGCACCAGCGTCGACACGACCGCGAGGAGAACGCCGCGCTGAATTGGGGTGGTGAGCACAGGTGGCAGGCTGCCCATGAGCCCAGGCCGGTTGCCGGGGCGCCGGAACCACGTGAGCACAGCGGCCAGCACTGTCAGATACAGGAAGAAGGCGAGCGCCTGGGGAGAGAAGTACTCCTGGCCGATCCAGTTCCCGAGGGAGAAGACGAGCAGCGACAGCCAGATGAGCGTCCTGTTGCGAGTCAAGGCCAGACCGATTGCCGCCAACGGAAGCAGGTCAAGCAGGGCGAAGGTGCCGTTTGAGACCAGCGCCATGCTTCGCAGGTCGATTCCGGTCATCAGGGTGAGGAACGCGGCGAGATCGAAGAAGCCGGGCCAATCGAAGCGCGCGTCGAGCCCGGGCGCAACCTGCCCGGTCTGTGCCACGTAGTCCGTGAAGCCCATGTGCAGCCACGTCACGGCCCCCGCCGGCTGACTCTCGAGAAAGGCGCCGAGTGCATGGGCAAGCACGACAAACGCGATCAGGTTCAGGCTCAGAAGGGGTGTCGGCGCGGCCGTGCACGCCAACCAGACGAACGTGGCCGCCAGGACGGCGAGCGCGAACAGAAAGCTGGTCGGGAGAATCGAGATCAGGCCGAGGTCCCCGATCTCGCTCACGTCGAGTCCCTGGACCGCTCGCGAACGCAACGGCAATGGCGGCAAGAGTGAGTGCGGTCTGCACCACGCGAGTGGCGCGCCGCCGGGCCACCACGCCGCTGCCGGCGAGAACCGAACGTGGCGACTCCAACGACGAGGCGAATCCGTCCACGACCAGGGATGCGGGGGCGGGCGTGGACTGATGCCCGACGTGGGCTCCGCCTCCCCCTAGCGCCTCGGCACGCACGAGACCTAGCGATCCCTCTGAACGTCTGGGAGCCCCTGGTGCAACGCGCCCATCGAGACCTGGGCGATGCGGAGTGAACTGTCTTCGATCAGGTCGTCTCCCGCGACGCGGATCTCCCCGGGCAACGCAGCCTCACAGAGACGCGTCGCCAGCCTGAGAGGCTCGAGGATGGTGGCGGCCCTGGCCAGCCGTGCGTCCGACCACGACTGGATTGGAACGATCCCGCTCAGCACGACTCTGATGCCGAGGACGACGAGATCCAGTCCGGTTCGCAGCCGGCCGCGGTAGCGTCGATTGCCTTCGACAACGCCGATCCGCAGCTGGACCGGGCGCTCTGCCGCCATCGCCGCGCGCAGTTCGCGGGCGGCCTCTCGGCCTGCAGACAGCGACGGGAACCAGCAGTAGATCGCGTCACCGTCGGATCCCAGGACAGAACCATGGTGACGGCAGGCCGATTTGCGCGCGTGCCGACGGAATTCCTCCTGGAGTTGCAAGTAAGCAACATGCCCGAGACGGTTGTCCAATTCATGAGAGGACACGATATCCGCGCACATTACCGTCGAACGATTCACATCAATGTCACGGACAATCTGCCGGTCACCTGTAGTCACAGCCAAATCATAGTCCATATGGCGATACGACTGACCAAGATGTCCTAGATCTGTTGCTTATTGTCAACAGAAACGCATCCGACATAGGACTCTTGTACCTACGACTCGATAGACTCTCTCGGCGAAGGGTATCGCCATTGCGGCAAAAGGTACCCCTCAGTCGACAGTACCAATCGACATCGACACCTGGCCAGCGCTGCGACAGGAGGCCTGGGCCATCGCCCGGCCACAGCTCACTCCGCGGGCTGCCGGAAACCCATCGTTCGCATGAGGCAACCGTGGCGCTGACACAGAACCGGTTGGGATTTGGCAGGCTGGCGGAACTGGTGTTCCTGGTCGTTCCAACGGCTCTCGGACTATCGGTCGCGTGCTGGCTCGTGGTCGTCGCTCCTCCCCAGTCCTTCGCGGAGACGGTTACGAGCGGGCTCATCGTTGCCGGGTCGTTCCTCTCGCTCGTGGTGTTCGTCGGCCCGCTCGGCCGAGCGCAACCCTTGTACGTTGCTGCGTTCGCCCTGGACATCGTGGCCTTCGGGCTCGTGTCGTGGCTCGCGACCGCGCCGCTCATCCTGACCGCACTGCTGCCGCTGGCCGTGGTTTCGGGGGTCTTCGCATTCGGGTGGCGGATCGGCCTGCCTCTCGCGGCACTCGCCCTCGTCGCGTGGATCGTCGCGCTCCTCACGGGCCATGGCGCGGGCGGCGGCGACGTCGTCAGCCAGGTGGTCTACACGTCGAGCGTAGGTGCGGCGCTGGCCCTGGCGGTCGCAGTCGGGCTCGAATTCGGACGCCGCCGGCAGCGCCAGCTGGTGAGGAGCCTGACCGTCGATCCGGTCACGACGCTGCGCACTCGCATGCAGTTCGAGATCGTATTCGGGCAGGAGTTCAGTCGGTCGAAGCGATTCGGGCGGCCGTTGTCGGTCCTGATGATCGACATGGACGGGATGAAGAACGTCAACGATCGATTCGGACATCAAACGGGCGATCGGGTCCTCCGAGCCGCCGGCGAGGCGATCCAGCGAGGCATCCGCGGAAGCGATTTCGCGGCTCGCTACGGCGGCGATGAATTCGTGGTCGTGCTGCCCGAGACGGACCGTGCCGGCGCGTCGACGATCGCCGCGTTTGTGAAGAGGAACGTCGCGGACATCAGAGTCACCAGTGGATCGAATGTCCTTGTCGCCTCGGCCTCTGTTGGCACATCCTCGTTTCCCGAAGACGGAGCAACAGCCGCCGAGCTGCTCGCCCGTGCCGACGCCCTCATGTACCGAGACAAGTCCGCGCGAGGTTCGAGGGGATGACCGGGCAGAGGCAGCCAGACCGCTCAGTCAACCGTCGACTGCGATCCACCGTGGCCATTGCGATCACCGCGGTGATCGCGGGACTGATGCTCCAGACGCCCGCGCTCTGGGCGGCCGCCGGCCGTATCGGATTGGCCCCGGTGACCCATCAGTCAGTGGCGCCATCGGCAGTCGCCTCGACGACGCCCCCGCGCCCGGCAGATACCCCGACGCCGAGTGCCTCGAGCGGTTTGCCGAGTGCCTCGAGTGGTCTGCCGGGTGTCCCGACCCTCGGCCACATCTACCTGATCCTGATGGAGGATCACGACCTCGTCGATCTCGCGAGCGCCGGGCATGCACCGTTCATCGCCTCTGTCCTCCCGACGGCGGCGGTCGCGGTGAACTATCACGCGGTTGCCACGGGCTCGCTCCCGAACTATGTCGCTCTCCTCAGCGGCTCGACCTACGGGGTGAACGACGATGGGGTCCACTACGTCGACGCCGTCAACCTGATGGACCAGCTCGAGAAGCACGACCGGACCTGGGCCGTCTACGCCGAGAACGTGCCGCCGGGCTGCTTCCTGGGGGAGAGCGCCCCGAACGGCCCGGACGGCACCGGAACGTACGTGCGGCGGCACGAGCCCGCCGTGAGCTTCACGGACATCGTGAGCGATCCGAAACGCTGTGCGCGAATCACGGATCTATCGCATTTTCAGCCGGGTCTCGTGGATTTCTCGATGATCATTCCAAATTTGTGTCATGACATGCATGACTGCAGCGTGGCCGTTGGAGATTCCTTCCTGCGCAAGCTCATTCTCTCGATCACGTCGTCCAGCACCTGGACTGCCAACGACGCGATCTTCCTGACGGTCGATGAGGGTGAGAATACGCGCGATACCTCGCTGATCGTCATGTCGGAACGTGCCGCTGCCGGCGCCACCTCGAATGTCCTGCACGACCACTATTCGCTGCTCCGGACGATCCAGGACTCCTGGGGTCTTGGCTGCCTTCAGCAGTCCTGCGATGCGGTCCCCCTGGTCGAACTGTTCAGCTCAGCGACGCGGTAGAGATGCAGGTCCTGCGGATCCGCCCGCGCAACGGTCATTCCGGATGTCTGACTCGGGAGGCGCCAACGCTCGCGACGATCACCGTCCCCGCCGCCAGAACCGTCAGCTCAGCCAGAGGAGACCACGTGCCGAGCAGGACCATTGCCGTAGCCAGTGAGAGCGCCAGCGCCAGGCTGATCGCGATCGAGAGGATGACCGTCATCAGTCGGTCGCCGATCCCGGCGGCAAGGATCACCGACAACCCCGGGCAGACGACCAGGAACCAGCCAACCACCAGGCCGCGGATCGGCCCGTTGGCATCCACGAGGACGAGTGCCTCAGCCGCGACGGCGCTTGCGATCACGATCGCGAACCCGGCCCTTCGCCTATCGACCACGGCGCAACCGGGGAGCCCAGTCTCTGCTCGCGGCCGAAACGCGGCTGCTCTGGTCGACGACTGGCATCGGCCAATGATGCGCGATCAGGCTCGGTCGCGGGTCGGCGGGCGGTGGCAATGAACGCCTCGGCAGCCCCGGCAGCCTTCCCTCCAGTGGAGACGGCTCGACTGCTTGAGGCTGGCCGGCCGTCGAGCACGACGGGTCGAGTCAGGGTCTCGATCGTCATCTGTTCGTACAGCCTCGACCGGTTCGATCAGCTGGTCGCCTGTGTTGCCTCGGTGCTCGATCAGAGTCGCGCTGCGGACGAGGTCGTTGTGGTCATCGACCACAACGAGGCACTTCGCGCCCGAGCCGTGAGCCAGTTCCCCGACGTGGAGGTCGTGCCGAACCGGTTGGCGCAGGGGCTGTCGGGAGCCCGGAACACGGGCGTGCTCGTCTCCACGGGCGACGTCGTGGCCTTCATCGACGATGACGCGACAGCCGACCGCGACTGGCTCGGTCGACTGGTCGAGCCATATCAGGATCCCCTGGTCCTCGGAACGGGGGGCCACATCGAACCGAACTGGCTCACCTCGCAGCCGGGCTGGTTCCCGGACGAGTTCCGCTGGGTCGTGGGGTGCAGCTACCGTGGCCTGCCGACCTCGATCGAACACGTCCGGAATCCGATCGGCTGCAGCATGTCGTTCCGGCGGGAGTCGATGATCGACGCCGGCCTGTTCAGGGACGGAGTCGGCCGAGTTGGCGCCAACCTCTCCGGGTGCGAGGAAACGGAGCTGAGCATCCGGGCGACTGCCCGACAGCCCGGCAGCTACATCCTGTACGTGCCCGAATCGCGCGTGAACCACCTCGTTCCGGCGGCGCGCTGCACCCTGAGCTACTTCGTCCGGCGTTGTTACGCCGAAGGTGTCTCGAAGGCCGTCCTCGCGAGGCTGCTCGGAGCAGACGCGTCCTCGCGAAACGAACGGGGCCATGCCCTCCGAACGCTCCCCAGGGGAGTCGGGCGCGGGATGCTGGACACCCTGCGCAGCGGTCGCCCGGATGGGCTGCTGCGTTCGTCGGCCATCGTGATCGGCCTGGTGGCGTGGGCGGCCGGCTTCACGATCGGTTTCGCTCGAACGTTCCGCGTGCGACGCTCACTCGTCGCGGATGCCGAGCAATGAGCGTGCGCCACACCGCCGCGAGCGTCGCCGATCGCGGTCCCGGTTCCGGCTCGATGGGGGTCGCCGATCTCGAGCTTGCCGATCCGCTCGAGGTTCGCCGATTCGCCGAATCGTCGTCTGGTCGCCATGACCTGTGGCTGGTCCTCGTGCGGCTGCATGGCGCGCCCATCGGCCAGGTCGCGCTGAGCTCGGATCAGCTGGCCGGACCGTCGCTGGCGGCCGCGACGTGGCGCGCCCTCGAACCCGACATCCAGGCCCATCTCGCAGCGGATGGGCTGCCGGCGATCGCGACCCTCGATGCCACCGGCATCTCGAGCGAGTCGACGCCCGGTTGCGTCATTCGCGAGCACCAGCTTCGCAGTGCCGCCCCGTTCATCTCGGTGATCGTGCCGACACGCGATCGACCGGCGCAGATCGTCCGCTGCGTCGAGGCTCTGGCCGGCCTCGACTATCCGAACTTCGAGATCGTCGTCGTCGACAACTCGTCGGGACCGTCGGCCATGCCTCCCGGCCTGGATCGCCATCTGGCTGACGGGAGACTGCGGTATGTCTTCGAGGATGTCCCCGGGACATCGAGGGCCCGCAACCGCGGCGCGCGTGAGGCGCGAGGCGAGTTCGTGGCCTATGTGGACGACGACGTCTGGATCGATCCGCGATGGCTCGTCGAGATTGCCCTGGCGTTCACGTCCGGACCGGATGTCGGCTGCGTGACCGGGGCCATCCTGCCTGCCCAGCTCGAAACTCCCCCGCAACGGTGGCTGGAAGAGATCGGTGGCTTCAACAAGGGTTTCGCCAGGCGGGACTTCCACCTTCGGGAGCCCCAGACCCTCGGCCCGCTGTTTCCTTTCGCGGCCGGCATGTTCGGGTCCGGAGCGAACATGGCGTTCCGGAGGGATGCACTGCTCGCCGCCGGCGCGTTCGACCTGGATCTCGGGGGCGGAACCCGCCTCGGAGGCGGCGAGGACCTGTCGGCCTTCGTGGCCGTGCTGATGGCAGGGCACCGCATCCGCTATCAGCCGGCAGCCGTGGTCCGGCATTGGCACCATCGCCGTCTCGGCGACCTGCGACGGCAGACGCGCGGCTACGGCCGAGGGCTCTCCGCCCACCTCCTGAAGACCGTGATCGAACACCCGGACGTGCTCGCCCACGTGGTTCGACATGCGCCCCCGGCGGTCGCGCACGTCACCCGGTCGCGGATCGCGCGGTCACCCAGTCAGGGTCGTCCGAAGACCTACCCGCGCTCGCTGGACCTTCAATGGTGGGTCGGCCTGACCGAGGGCGCCGCACTGTACCTGCTCCAGCGGACATTGCCCTCCGGCCGCGCCGACGGCGCTCGCAGCGAGCGGAGTCAACCGTCGTGAGCCTGCCCGAGCGGATCCCGATCCTCCTGTATCACAGTGTCTCGGATGAGGCCAATCGGGCCTACGAGCGCTTCAATATCGCCCCGGCGGCGCTGCGCGCGCACCTGGACGTGATTGCCGGTGAGGACTTCACGCCGATCACCGTGACGACGCTGGTCGAAGCATGGAAACAGGGTCGGCCACCGTCGGTGCGGCGGCCGGTCGTGATCACGTTCGACGACGGGTTCACGGACTTCTTCGTCGAGGCGATGCCGGCCGTACTCGAACATGGGTTCGCGGCCACGATCTACGTCGTGGCCGGGCTCATCGGTGGCCGGGCCACGTGGCTTCAGGCCGTCGGCGAGCAGCATCGAACGCTGATGACCAAGGCGATGGTCCGCGAAGTTTCGGACCTCGGGATCGAATGCGGAGCGCATGGATTGCTCCACACGGAGCTGGATGCCCTCCGCAGAGCGCAGGCGGCGCGGGAGATCACTGAATCGAAGAGCATCCTCGAGGACGCCCTCGGCCGCCCGGTCCTGTCCTTCGCGTACCCGTATGGCTACCACGACCGGTGGGTAGCCGACACCGTGCAGGCCGCCGGCTATGAATCGGCCGTGGCCGTCCGAGATGCCATGACCGACAGTCGCGAGAGCCCGTATCGGCTGTCGCGTCTGATCGTCACCGGGCAGACCTCGACGAGCATCCTGCGGAACTGGCTGCACGGAGATGGGGCCTCAGTGGCGCCGCAACGCGAGCGCATCGCGACGACAGCAGCGCGTTTCGTGCGACGAGCCCGGGTCCGATTGGCACCGCGGCCGGTGAGCCAGGTGGATGCCTGAGTGCTGTCACCGATCGCTGCACGCGTCCGCGCCGCCTGGCAGCAACCCGTGCGGGCCATCCATCCGTCGAACCTGCGGCTGAGGCTCGGCCGGACCACCCCGATGCTGAGTGGGGCCTATGCCCTGATCATGAGTTCGGGAATCACATCAGGGCTCGGGATCCTGTACTGGATGCTGGCAGCGCGCCTGTACCCGACGAGCGAAGTCGGCATCGCGTCCGCGATGATCTCGACGATGGTCTTTGCGTCAGGTGTGGCGCAGCTCGGACTGTACGGCGGTCTCGGCCGATTCGTCCCCAAGGCCGGGGTTGCGCTGGGGCGTCTCGTCGGGCTCGCCTACCTCGCCACGGCCATCATGGCCGTGCTGGTCTGCGCCGCCGTCTGGCTGTCAGGGATGCGGTGGGGTCAGCTCGACCTGCTCGCGGATCCGGCCAGCGGCGTCTGGCTGGTCGTGGCGACGGTCTTCTGGACCATCTTCGTCCTCCAGGATGCGATCCTCGCGGCGCTTCGGCGAGTCGTTTGGATCCCGATCGAGAACGGGGCATTCGGGATCGGGAAGCTGATCCTGCTGATCCTGCTGGCCGGGCTGGCCACGCGCTGGGGCATCGTCGTCTCGTGGACAGTCGCCGCGGTGGTGGTGATCGTGCCCATGAACCTGCTGATCTTTCGGCGCTGGATTCCCTGGCAGGCCGCCAGGTCCGGCCCGGGCGAACCCCTCAGGCTTCGGACGGTGGCCGCGTTCGTCGCCGGTGACTATGTCGGCTTCCTGCTGCTGCAGTCGATCATCGCGCTGCTGCCGCTGCTGGTCCTCGCCACGCTGGGAGCGGAAGCCAACGCCTACTTCTACCTGGCCTGGCTGATGTCGTATTCGCTGACCCTGGTCGCGGCCGGGCTGGCGACATCGCTCCTCGTTGAAGGTTCGCGCGAGCCGGATCGCCTGGCCAGGAGCACGATGGTCGTTCTCCGGCACATGGCGATGATCCTCATCCCCGGGATCGTCCTGATGTGGGTCCTGGGCCCCATGGTCCTCGAGGCAATCAGCCCGCAGTACAGCGCAGGGTCGACCACCCTGCTCAGGATCCTGTCGATCGCCGCCATCCCCGCCGGCATCTCGGCCGTGTGGCTGGCGATTGCGCGCGTGCGCCAGCAGACCGGCTGGGTCGCGCTGGCCCAGTTCGTGAACGCGGTGATCGTCGCCGCCCTGGCGCTGGTGCTGGTCCCGGAAGTCGGCGTCAATGGCGCCGGCATCGCCTGGCTGGTCGGGCAGACGATCACCGCAGTCCTGCTGACCGGGGCATTGGTCCTGTGGATCGGCCGCTTCAGGCCCCGGGGAATCACGGTCGCATTGCTCGGACCAGATGGCGCCGGCAAGTCCACCCTGGCGGCCGCGATCTCGCGCGAAACAGGTCACCCGGCGAAGCAGCTCTACCTGGGGCTTTGGGCCGATTCGTATCTCGCCAGGTTCCGTTTCGCGCCGTGGCTCGGGATCGTGCTGCGACCGTTGTTCGCCTGGCGGGCGTTTCTGCTCGGTCAGATCCACCGGGCATTCGGGCACACGGTCATCTTCGACCGGTATACCTATGACGCATTCGTTGCCCTCGAGCCCGGCGGATTCTCGCTTCGTCGCGCCTACTTCTGGCTCATCGCCCACTCCTGTCCCGGACCTGACCTCGTGCTCGTCCTCGATTCGCCGAGCGATGTGATGTTCGGGCGCAAGGGCGAATCGACCCTGCCACGCCTCGAGGAGGAACGGACCCGCTATCGCGCCCTTGTCGACCGACTGCCGAACGCCCGACTTGTCGATTCCTCCCGCGAGCCAGGGATCGTGGTGCACGATGCGCTTGGACACATCCAGGAGGCGCTCGCCACGTCCCAATCGACGACCGGCGAGTCCAGTCCTCCGATCGCCGGCGTCCTGATGCGGCTGATTCCGTCGCGACTGGTCCCGGAATACCTTGATGCCCCGGGCCGGGCTCGAACCGGGAACTCCGCTCCGCCGTCTCGGGCGGGCGGCAGCGGCCCCGGATTCGGATCGGCCGCCACGGGCCCCCGGCCAGCGTGGACGTCGCCCGCCTGGCGCAGGATTCGCCACACCAGCCGAAACCTCCGGCACGCCCAGGACGTGGGTCGGGCGCGCCAGATCGCCGAATCCCTGCTGCGGGATCGTTCGGTCAGCGAGCTCCTCGGCATCAGGCACGGAGTCGTGCAGGCGGCCTCGATGACGGAATCGCGCGTCGTCCACGTCTATGTCGGCGATGCCGGCATGCCGCCGGCGACCATCCTGAAGATCGTCGGGAAGGCCGAGCACACCACCAGCCTCGAGCGTCACGTCGTCAATCTCCGGGCATTGCAGTCCGTGAGCGGACTTGGGGACTGGCGCCGACTGCTGCCCAATGTCGCCTGGCACGGCGAGGTGAGCGGCCAGCTGGTGGTCGCCGAGCAATTCATGCAGGGGACGGTCGCGAGCGACGCAATGCGTTCGGGACCGGACACCCGGGAGATCCTCTCTGGCGCCATCACGGCGATCTCCGCACTCCACCAATCGACCGGGAGCGAACGGGTCGTCACCCCTCAGCTCTTCCAGCGATGGGTCCGTGATCCAGCTGATCGCATTCACCAGACCGGCATCCTGGCCGACGACTCACGGGCCGCTCTCGACCGGCTCGTCCGGTACCTGGAGGATTGGCTGGCTGGGCGGTCGGTGGGCATTGGCTGGATTCACGGCGACTACTGGCCCGGCAATCTGCTGATCACACCCCACGCGACGGTGGCCGGGATCCTGGACTGGGATCAGGCCGCACCCGATGAGTACTTCGGCCACGACCTGCTGCATCTCCTGCTCTACAGCCGTCGCATCAGAACCGGGACCGACATCGGGATCATGGTGGCCCGGATGTTGAACGACCCTGCGTGGGCACCGATCGACCAGGAGCTGCTCTCCGGGGCGCCACTGTCGTTGCCCGAGGATGCCGCCGGGATCCG
This sequence comes from uncultured Chloroflexia bacterium, assembly GCA_963716375.1. Classification (GTDB taxonomy): domain Bacteria; phylum Chloroflexota; class Limnocylindria; order Limnocylindrales; family CSP1-4; genus VGPE01. The sequence continues at coordinate 2,631,165 of OY970306.1, forward strand.
GGCGGTGCTGATGCTGTATTGGGTTCGCTACGTGACGCGTCTCCTGCAGCAGCGTCACCATGCCGGGAGCCGAACGTGGGTCGATCGAAACATCTCGAGCGTCCTCCGATCGCCATCCCTGACCCGCCTCAACTGATCGCCCCGATCGTCTCGGCAGCCGAGGGAACATGACGCAACGATCGTGGCTGAGCCGCCTGACGGTGCTTCTGGCCATGGTTGTCGTCGCGTCGTGCGGCACGACCTCGGTGACCGATCGCACCCCCACACCGAGCGCCGCGTCGCCTGCTGATCCCAGCCCCACGCCGTACAGCTCGCCGTCACCGATCGCGGCGGGCAGCCCTCTCGTTCCAGGCCCGCTGCCGACGCCGAGCGGGACTCCGGGTCCCAGCCACGGATCGCGAATTGTCGTCGTGTGGCTCGAGAACCGCGAGGCGTCCGCCGTGACTCCATTGTCCATGCCCTACCTCTATGGGCTCTCTGTGCAGTACGGTCGGGCGGCGCAGATGTTCGCGGTCGCCCATCCCAGCCAGCCGAACTACCTGGCCTTCTGGTCCGGCTCGACCCAGGGCGTACGCGATGACGATGTCCACTCCATGGACGCCCCGAACCTGGCGAGCCAGGTGACGGCCGCGGGGCTGCAATGGCGCGTCTATGCCCAGGATGTCCCCGCCGGCTGCTTCCTCGGCGCGACCTACAGCGGCCCCACGGACGGACCCGGGGTCGCCGGCACGTACGTCCGGAAGCACGAACCCGCGATCAGCTTCGCGTCGGTTGCGGGCAATCCGGGCGAATGCGCCAAGATTCAGCCTCTCGCCTCATTCGATGCGGCGGCAGCCGACGTTGCCTTCGTCGTCCCCAATCTCTGCAGCGACGCGCACGACTGTTCGCTGGCCGACGGCGACACGTTCCTGCGCGGATTCCTCCCCGAGGTATTCGGCAGCCCCGAATGGCCGCAGACGCTCCTCGTCGTGACGTTCGACGAGGGCACGTCCGACCTCGGCGGTGGCGGCAACGTCTTCGCAATGGTCGCCAGGCAGGGGCTCTCTGGAGTCGTGTCGTCGGTGGCCCACGACCACTACGGCGTCTTGCGCACCGTCGAGGATGTCCTCGGGTTGCCATGCCTCGCCCACGCGTGCGCAGCCACATCACTCTCTGAGTTCCTGCCCTGAACCGCCTGGTCCGTGGTGCGCGCCGGCGACAGTCAATCGCGCCAGGCCCCGGTGACCGGAAGCGCCGGAATCATCCGTTGAGTGCGGTGCGATGCGGTCAGGTTGATTGCGGCATCCCGAGAGTCACCCGTACGATCGGGCCATTCGGGGTTCGTTGCCGGCCGCTCCGGCAGCAATGCCGATGAGTCCCTCCAGCTCGGACGTCCGTCGGCTCGCCGGACGGATCGGGGCGGATGAACTCCAGTCGCCATCGATGTGATTGAGCTGGCAGGGAACTGCACCTCCCCGGGGAAAGGAAATTCGACTTCCTCATGGCATCGGACTTGATTCGTCGGAGATCTCGCCAAATCGGTTCGACCGCCGCAACCGGAACCGAGAGCGATTTCCGATGCGTTCATTGCGGGGCTGAACTCAAGGCGGCGGGGGCATCACTCACCGCGCATCTGGGCGCGCGGGCGGTCGGGCGCGGGATCATGACCTACCTGTTGGACGCGCGGTACTCGATGCGAGAGGCCCTGGCACTGACTGCCCACGACGCGCAGGGGTCGACGCCGGCCGGTGGTGCCGAAGCGATCCGCTTCAACTTCTGCATGGCATGCCGCAGATACACCTGCCAGGCTTGCTGGAGTGCTGCGGCTGGGAATTGCGGCGGTTGCACCAGCGGACCCGTGGACATGGATCGGGCTGCTCCGGCCCGTCAGCCAACCGCCGTCCCCAGCCGCGCAAGCGTCGATCGGACCAGGCCGCCGACCGCGGCGCCCGCCACGGCTTCCTCCCAGGTTCTGCCTGTGGCCGCAACTTCGGCTCCGCCCATCGCGCAGGTTCCGGATCTGGTCGTGGCCGCATCCCCCGCTCCGGCTCCGGAGGCAGCTGCGGCGAATCCACCGCACGGTGCGCGTCCCGACAGCCGCGACCCACGCCGACAACTCAGGGCACGAGCCGGCGGACTGCTGTTGCTGGGGTCCGGTTTGGATCAGGCTGATCTCGCGACGCCTGACTCGAGCGAGTTGACGGCCGGGAGCTCGACGATGCTGCCAACGGTCATCCAGCCCGATGATGTCCCGACGCCCGTTGTTCCCGAGTCGCTCCCCGTGGCGGAGGCCCCCGACATGGCGGTTCAGGCACGTGGCGAGGCGCAGCGAAGGCCGACCTGGACCAGCGTTCGATCCAGCCTCAAAAGGCCGCTCCGCCAACCGCCGATCGACGGCCGTGCCGGTCTCGACACGACACCGGGCTCTGAAGTCTGTGCCTATGCCGAGGGCTGCCTGGTGAGCGGCAACCTGGATGCCGGCGGCGGCGATCGTCCGTCGGACTTCATCGCCGCGAGCAGCACTCTGGCCCTCAGAAATGCTCGTGCCGTCGCCCTTGAAGACGGCCGAACCTACGACCTTGGTGACCTCACGTTCCACCGGGACGAGGTGATTGCCATCCAGGTGGCAGGGCGACAGGGCGATCCTCGAAGACGGCGACGGACGGTCCGTCAGCGCGTGGTCATTCGTGCTCGTTCCTACCGGATCTCGGGTGACCTGCACGCCGTTCCGGGCGCCGATCCCATCGCCATGGCACGCCAGCGCGGCACAACCCTTGCCGTCACGGATGCCCAGATCCGCTACCTCCGACAAGGTGTGCTCGTAGAGGACTATGTTCCTTTCATGGTGGTTAGCCTTGGTCTCGCCGACTCGATCGTCGACGCCGACCACCGGAGCTGGGACGCGCATCAGGAGTTCGACTCGCCGATCTCGGCCTGACCCTGTCGCCGGCGACGCCCTGCCAGTGTCCGCCGAGGGCAGCCCGTGCCGGCACGAGTCCTCCTGTCCCAAGGGACATCAGGTCGGCACTTCGCCGTTCGGGTGCCGCGTCTCGCGCCTAGGACCCGTTCCTGATCAGCGCCTCGAGGTCTCGCAAATCGGGGCGGTGAGCCACCCGCCCGAGCAGGATTCGGCGTGGCGACTTCGACTGAGGGTCTCGGAAGGAGATCACGACGCGATCCAGGAACAGACCTCGGTGAACGATGAACTCCGTCACCGATGCAAACGGGACCTGGGTCACCTCGAATCGCTCCGGAAGGCCATGTGTCTCGGATGACCAGTCCGAGGTCACCATGACGATCAGTCGGGTATCGACCGCAATGACATAGGCGGGAACGCTTCCAGCGCCCGCCCTCGAGGCCGCCATGCCGTAAAAGGCGTACGCAGCCCCGTCTGGCGCAGGGCTCACAGAGCGCAGCGCCAGCGCCACGGCCATCCACGGCCGCCCAAGCGACACGGACGCGGCCTGCCTCCGATAGGTGCGATTGATGGCCGCCAGCAGGTCGTCGGTCAGGTCGCTCGACAACACCGGCTCGGTCGACAAGGCACGCTCCGGGGGCACTGGGCCCGACTGCTCCCTCGCACCCCTCTCCGTTGCGAAGGCCGGGGGGATGTCATGCAGCGTAATCGACGACCGGTGTCCGGTCCACCGCCAATCGGGTTTGCCGGAGGGCGGCGGGATTCGGTCGGCGCCGGCGACTTGTCCCGCCCTCCTGGTATCTCAAGATCCGCCAGGGCGCGCGCGGCCGGAGGCTATGCGAGCCGCACGGGGTGCCTTGGCCGAGGACTCAGTCCGCCGAAGTGGCGCTCGAAGCCTCCGCGAGTTCGCGAGCGTCAGGATTTGCCTTCGGATCGATGACATCCAGGGTCAGTTGACCAGGCCCCTCTGACACCACCTGCACGTGGAACTGGCTCAGGCCACTGACGGCTGTGCGAACGTCCATGTCCGGGTCGTGCGCCAGGGCGAACTTGACTTCGCCATTGGGCTCTGCCCGAACCTGGACCGACTCGGCCCCAGGAAGGCGGCGCAATTGGCGCATGAAAGCGGCCAACTGCGTGACTTCGGGCAGTCCCCTGACCGTGATTGTGGTTCCACCCGGAACCGCAACGTCCGCTTCGGACCCTCCCGGCGTCGTCGCCATCGGAGCACCCACGTCCGTCTGCTGATCCTCGGCTGCGCGACCAGCGATCTCGTCGTCTCGCTCCGGGTCAGCCTTGATTTCGCCGCCGCCGACCAAGTCGCTCGAGCTGCCTTCTGGCGACACGACGGTACCGATGTCGTCGCCCTCGAGTCGGTCGAAGAAGACGGTCATCTCGCCCTCAAGCGCAACGAGCCGGGATTCGAAGATGGCCACAACGTTTTCCGCGCCAACAAGATCCTTGGCGAGGCGATGCTGCTCTGCCTCCAGCGACGCAGCGAGGGCCGCGTGCCGCGACTCGACATCCGCCACGGCCCGCTGTTCGATGCGGTCGATGGCAATCGCCGCATCCTGCCGAATGCGGGCCTCGTCAGCTTCGGCCTCGCGCTTCAGGCGCAGGGTCAGGACTTCCGACCTCGTGCGAAGAAGGGTCAGATAGCGACTCGGAAAGGCTCGCAGCTCGGCGAGTGCGTCCTGGTACGGCAAATCAACTCCATGCAGATCTGGGCTCTCAGACCGAGCGATCAGCGCATCGATGTCTGGTTCGCTGTGCGCCGCAACTCCCGGATCTGGCGCGTGGTCGTCAACGCGGACATCGTACACAGGCGCTTCCTCGTCGCCGGGAGCGGCCTCAGCCTCTGTCGCAGCCCCGACATCGGTGACGAGGATACCCCCTGCCGCGGACTCGACGTCGACTCCGGCATCAGGCACGTCGGTCGTCACCGAAGGACCGCCTGGCTCGGCCTGGTCCTCGATGATCCCGGCGGTTGCAGCCTGGTCCGCCTGGTCCTCGATCGACCCGGCGGTTGCAACCTGGTCGGTTTCGAGGTCCAAGTCGTCCAGATTTCCAGGCTGGCTGGACGCCCGCTTATCACGAAGGAACAAGAGCCGGGTCGGCCATCCCTCCGGGGAAGAGTTCTGCTCGGGGGCTGTCATGGCAGTTTTCCTTTGTACTCACTGGGGCGTGGCAGGCTTGTCGAACATCGAATGCCGACACAATACGGTCCGTATCACCGGGGACCGGCTCGCCCAGTCGTGCCAGTGCAGCTAGTACTTCTGTTCAATGTGCCCGCGGACGCAACGTCGGCTGAGCGAACAAAAAAGCGGTGCATTCAGTCACCGTTCTCATTCCTATGGGACTCCAACCAGCTTTGAACCACACTCCGTTGACGTCATGCAACGGTTCATGGCATCAATCGCCCCTAGGTCATTGCGCGACGCCACCTCCGGGCCCTAGGATGCCGCCACTTCTATCAATAGCCCTTTCGTACTAGGACTGTTAGGGCGCCCAAATCGAGGACCGAGTGTTGCTGATGACATCCCCGGATATCAACGATCGTCAGTCAGTATCCGTCGTAATCCCGGCGATGAACGAGGCGCGCAACATCGAGTGGGTGTTGCAGCGCATTCCCGGGTTCGTCGATCAGGTCATCCTGGTCGACGGTCGCTCGACTGACGACACCATCAGCGTCGCCCGATCCCAGCGACCCGACATCGAAGTTCTGCTTGACACCCGACCGGGGAAAGGATCAGCAGTACGAACGGGCCTGGCCGCCGCCCGAGGTGAGTACGTGGTCATGCTCGACGCCGATGGAAGCATGGATCCTCTGGAGATCCCGGCCTTTGTCGACGCACTCCGTGACGGTTGGGACGTCGCCAAAGGCTCGCGATACCTGCCGACGGGTGGGAGCACCGACATCTCGACGTTGCGCGCGATGGGCAACTCCACGCTTCTCCGTATCACAGGGCACCTGATTGGCTGTCGTCAGACCGACTTCTGCTACGGGTTCATCGCCTTCCGCAGGACGGCCCTATCGACGCTGCACCTGACGGCTACGGGGTTCGAGATCGAAGCGCAGATCGTTGCCAGGGCCTATCTGGCCGGCCTGCGAGTCACTGAAGTGCCAAGCATGGAACTGCCACGCCGGAATGGACAGTCGAACCTGCATCCGTTCCGGGACGGAACCCGGATCCTGCTGTCCGTCCTCCGCGATCGCTTCGGCTCTGAATCGGTTCGGCGCGAAGTCCCCTCAACCACGCACGACAACTGGGCCACCGAGTCGCTGTCGGGTGAAACCGGGCTGTTGACGTCCGTAAACCCGACCGACGGCGGCCAACTGGGGTAGGGCGCAGCGGCGATTGTCTGATCAGCCAAGCGCGAGACCATGAACCCAATCGAACTGGCACTCATCCTGATTGTGATCGCCGACATCGTCGTGATCACAGCGCTCGTGGTGCTGCGTGTGCGGGATGCGGGCAGTACGCACCGGCCGGACGCGGCGCCAATCGACGTGGAGCCACCGGCGCCACAGCCATCGCAGGCAACGAGGGACGCCATATCGGCGCCAGCGACCGCGGTGGTGCGACGCGAGGCGCTGACGAGGGTGGAGGATTCGATCCCGGATCGCGCGCCAGAGCACGAGGCCGCCACGGGCACTGAGGACGTGGAATCACCGGACTGGCGGCGAGTCATCCGGCGGGAAGCCGCCCGCACGGCAAGATATGGACGTCCGTTCACGGTCATGCAGCTCGAGATCGATTCAATGGCAGCCGGTCAGGCGTCGAACTCCGATCGCGACAGGGCCGAAGGGATCCTCACCGGGCTCATCGCGGCCACGATCAGGTCGAGCGATTACAGCGCGAGAACGCCATCCGGCCAATTCCACCTCCTCCTGTCTGAGACACACGAGGCGCCCGTGCTTTGGATCGCGGAGCGAATCAGAAGCCAGTTCGTGCGGCGAGCTCCGAGTGGGCAGATCCTTCTCATCGGCTGGGCAGGCGCCGAACCCAAGGAGGGTCCAGAGTCCTCGATCCGACGAGCGGGTGAGCGCCTCCATGAGGACCGGCGTCGGATGCGCGCGGAACTGGCGGTCGCCAGTCCAGTCGATCAACAGTCGAGCAATGCAGCGCCCCCGATTCCGAATGTGGACGCGGCGTTGTCAGCGCTTGAAGAGGTCTGGAAGCGTGGCCTGATCTCCGAGGAGGAGTATCGAGCAAAGCGGACGGAAATCCTCAAGCGCCTCTGAGCCCGGGCCGGTGCAGGGCCCGAAAACGGCTCGGGGACCCGACAGCCGACCGCCTCGTCGACTGCTCGGTGCGTCCGTGGCCACGCAACCCTCCGTACGCCCTCGCCGATCGCATCACCCGCTCATGGCCTTCGATCCACCAGGGGATCGGCGCCGATCCCGGGATGTCCTCTGACATTTCTGGTCTGCGCCGCCAAGCCGCCGGTACCGCCATCCACCGGATGTGCCACGTGGATCGCGAGCAACCAGGTCCTGGAGGTGCGGTGAGGATCGGTCTGCGTGGCTTCGGAACCTCCATCGTGCGTCTGATTGGTACTTGTGTTCAATGTTCATTGCAAGGTTGATGCGTCGTAATTCGGTGCATGACTCTTGCTGCCCGATTTGTCGACCGCGCCCGCGGATCCCTTCGCGCCCGGCGCCGCCGTTCGGAGGGCCAGACCCTGGTCGAATTCTCGCTGGTCATCGTCCCGTTCCTGGTCATCCTGATGGGCACGATCGAGTTCGGTTTGGCGTTCAACGGCGTTCTTGACGTCGAATACGCCAGCCGGAACGCCGCGCTGTTGGCGGCCGAGGCCGGTAGCTCCGCCGGCGCGGACTGCGTCATCCTCAAAAGCATCGAAGACGACATGGGGGCGCCGACTGATCGCGCCCAGATCAGCACCGTCCAGATCTATTGGGCGGAGGCCGACGGCGACATCAAGGGCGGAAGCACCAACGTCTACACGCGCGGCGCAGGGACCACGACCTGCACCTACCCGGACGGAACGAGCCTCGTGGAGCCCTACCAGGCAACATCCATCGGCTACCAGGACACCACTCGCTGCAACGTCCTGAAGGGGTGCGGCGGCTCCCATCCGGGCCTGGACACGATCGGCGTGCAGATCACCTACTTCCACACCTGGCGCACGCCGATGTCGAAGCTGATTGGCGGCTCGGGGAGTGGTTTCACGATCGTCCGCTCCAACGCCATGCGGATGGAGCCCGTCCTGTGATCCGACGCGCATCACACCGGCCGGATCGCGAGGGCGGCCAGGGCATGGTCGAATTCGCCCTGTTCCTGCCTCTCTTCCTGGCACTGCTGCTCGGCGTTCTTGAGCTGGGACTCGGATTCAGCCATCACTTGACCCTTGAATACGCAACGCGTGAAGGGGCTCGCAACGGCGCGGCGCTCGCCAATGGTGGCGGCACCCTGGGGTGTGGCACCGGTCAGTCCCCGAACGCCTCCAGCGTCGACGCCCTGATCATCGAGGCCGTGCAGCGCGTCCTCACCTCACCTGGTTCCCCCGTCATCGAGGCGAATATTTCCCAGATCCGAATCTTCAAGGCCACTTCGACGGGCGCCGAGTCCGGTGGATTGGTGAATGTCTGGACCTACACGCCCGGGGCGGGCCCAGTCCCGAAGGACGACACCGACAAGCTCGACTTCAGCCCATCGTCAGTGGCCTGGAGCGTGTGCTCCCGATCAAATGCCAACCCCGCCGACTACCTCGGTGTGAGCCTCTCCTACACCTACACCTTCAGCACCGGCCTGAAGTCGATCCTCGGATTCCTCGGTGGCGGCACTGGTCCCACCTGGACGATGTTCGACCGGACGGTCATGCAACTCAATCCGACCTCGTCATGAGCTGGCGTCGTCAGGCTTACATCACGCACGCGGTGGCGGTCGAGGAGGACCAGATGAAGTCTCACCTGCCAGGGCAATTGGCGGTCGTGCCGACTTCAGGATCGGTGGCGAAGACGGCCGCGGAGAATGCCGAGCGACGTCGGCGGCGCTCGAGCGGGCAGATGCTCATCGTCTTCGTCGGGGCGATCCTCGTCCTTCTCGGGATTGTCGCCTTTGTCGTCGACCTGTCCTGGTACTGGGCCAACAGCCTTCGCGTCCAGCGAGCTGCCGACGCGGCAGCGCTGGCGGGGGTGGTCTATCTCCCAGGCGACGTCGCGAGCGCAGTCAGCACCGCCAAGGCCGCCGCCGCCGCCAACGGGTATACCGATGGCAGCGGCGGGGTGGTCGTCACCCCAACACAGGACAACGCGGATGACCGCCGGCTGGACGTCACCATCTCGGCGCCCGTTGGCACGTTCTTCATGAAGGTGTTCGGCATTTCGACGATTCCCGTGGCCAAGAAGTCCAAGGCCGAATTCATCCTGGCGGTGCCGATGGGCAGCCCCCAGAACTACTACGGCGTCGATGTGATCCGCAAGGCCGACGGAACCTCGACCGCGGTGCCGAACGCCACGGGCTCCGGCACCCTGAGCTCCCAGGGCAACTGGGGCGCCATCATCACGAAGGGCGGCGATCACGGCAACGGCGATGCGTACTCGCCCCTCCTCGACGGCGGCAGCTCAAACCCCGACTACGACTCCGACGGCTACCCGTACGAGGTCGTCATCCCGGCTGGAGACAGCAACGGCACGGTGTATCTCTTCGATCCCACCTTCTGCGGGGTCGGGTCGAACACAACCGGCGGCTACTACGGCACCGGCGATCACTGGATCGGTGGCACGATCGGGGCTCCGGTTTCGACATACTTCACGCTGTGGAACGAGAACAACACCCCGTTTGACTGGAGTGACGACACCCAGGTTGCTGCGTCGGGCACCCGGTTCGAAAGCCAGTTCCAGACCGATCAGGGCAAGACCGGCGGCGTCTACAACTTCGGGACCCCACAGAAGGTCCTCACCGACGGCGCTGTTGACTGCAGCACCGACACGGTCTACCACAACAAGTGGTGGCAGTTCGCCAGCGGCCTGGGCGCGGGCACCTACCGCTTGCAGGTCAGTACCACCAACTCAGGCAACTCGTCCGTCAACTCCGGGACGAACGCCGAAAACATGTGGTCCATCGAGGCGACCGCCTCCGGCGCCACCACACCACAGGTCCATGGCGCGGGCCGAATGGCGGCCTACAACAACCTGGTCTCTGGAACCCAGCTCTTCTACCTTGCGCAGATCGACAAGGTCCACGCCGGCAAGACCCTGGAGATCGACCTGTTCGACCCGGGCGATGTCAGCGGCGATGCCTATATCAAGATCCTCAGTCCCAATGGCAATTCGTACAACCCAGCGGTGTTCAGCTTCACCACGGACGGCCACTGCGCGTCGAATTGCAGTGGTACCAACAAGACTCAGATCCAGACGCACGGTACCGGCGTCTCAGGATCCCCGTACAACGACACCTGGATCAAGATCCTCATTCCACTGCCGTCGACGTACGGCAGCGGCGGCCTGACACCGTCGGGTGAGCCGGCAGCCGGCTGGTGGAAGATCCAATACGACGTCGCCGGCGGCAACGACACGACGACCTGGCGAGTCCTGATCCTCGGTAACCCGGTGCACCTCATCGTTCCGTGAGGCGGGTGCCATCCGGCCTGGCGCGCCGCGGACCTCGCGGCGCGAGCATCGAAGATTGAACGGCGGCGCGGTTCGCCGATGATCCCCTAGCGCCGCAGGCGACGAGTGCGTGCCCCCGCGACCACGGTTCCAAGCAGGCTCAGGATGGCCGTGATCCCAACGCGATCGGTGTGGTATCTGACCACGTGGGATGAGCCGATGGCCTGGGTGAGAGGCATCGAGACCGCCACGGCCGATCCGGCTCCCCGCCATGGCAACTCCGCGAGTCCATCTGTCCCAGCTTTCGTCGCTGTGCTCGATGGGAGTGACTCGTTCGTCCCTGGATCGCTCGATCGTGGCCCGGTCGACTGGGATGGCTCGAGTGCGGGATCGGATCCAGGCCCGATTTCCCCAACCGGTTCGGCGCTCGTGGATCGACGCGATTCGACTTGACTCGCGACTCCCGACCGGTCCGAGATGGCAACGCCGACAGGCTCAGTCTCGCGCGGCTTTGGGTCTATAGCCCGAGACCACATGTCGGCTGGCCACCTCGGCAGATTCGACTCATCGGCCTCGGAGCCACCATCGATATGGGTTGGGTCCATGCGGCCGTGGGAGCTGGATGGCTGGGACCGCTCAGCAAGTGAACCTGTCGACGTCGGCTGCGGATCGTTCGTGGACCCAAGCGGGTCATTGCCCGTGACTGATACGGCACCCCGCGGAGTCGGCCCAATCTCCGATTCGCCGTCGACCAGCTCGTCCAGCCGGCTCGACTCCACGGCGATCATGACGCTCACCAACGCAGCGTCAACCGCCGAGTCCCGCTCGAGGTCGGATCCCACCAGCGACGTGGAGACGACCGCTGTGGCGTCTCCGGGTTCGTTGGAACTGGCGCGGGCCCTGGACGCCAAACCGGCGCCCGAGTTGGCCGTTCTCGCCGAAGCCGGCCCCTGAGCCTGATCATCCATCACGGACCCGGCGATGGCCTCGTGAGTGGGCATGCTGAGCACGGCCAGCCAGCGTTCGTAGTCCCGCGACAAGTCGAGAAGGACCCGATACTCGGCCTCGACCCGTTGCAGTTCCACCTGCGTCTCAGCCAGACGCTGTCGGATGGATTCCTCGCGCACTTCCCGCTCCCTTCATCCGCCGTCGGACGTGGCCGGAGATCAGACGGCGGACCAACTGCTGCGCGCGACGCCGGAATGCGTACCAATCCGCCCTCGCTGCCATGTGCCGCCCATATCCTGCCACTCCGGACCGCAACAATCGACCCCGCACGTCACCGGAGGTTTCCCGCGACCTGAGCGATGGCAGCGCGGCATCGGCGGCAGGTCGGGCCGCACATTCGTCGGCACCGGGCCCGATCACGTCCACTTGACGGCCGGCCTCTCGCCAAGTCACATTCTCGTGGCGGCCGAGATCAATCAGGGAATCGCCCAGAAGCTGATCCAGGGATACGAATGTCATCATCCTCCGGGCTTCGGATCGCGGCTATTCACAACGCCTCCAACGGCGCGACGACCGTCGATGACGAATGGGTCCAGATCGTCAATGCCGGAACGCAGCGTTGGGAAAGTTACGACTGGGAACTGGTCGCTGGGTTCGGACAACAGCTTCGACCCGATGTCTTCCACTTTCCGATCATCCTGCCGGGTATCACCGGGGGTTGGTGGACCTTTGATCCCGGTGAGTCGATCTATGTGTTCACAGGCCCCGGGGTTGACTCCTACCATCCCCATCCGCCTGATGGCCGCCGGCCACAATTCCACTTTTTCTGGGGCCTCGATTCGATGGCATGGACGAACCGCGGCGATCGCGCGTTCCTGCGTCCCGGAGTCGGGCTCCCGCTGACTGAGCCCTTCCCGGTTCCCTGACTCAGCCGTCCGACCCCTGCGATCCGCACGTTCCAGGACTCTTGCGGTGCCTCCATGGAGAAGGCAGCACCATTCCTACCACTGACCAGGTGGTACGAAAGTGGTGTCGATCGACACCGGAAGTCCTAATCGCCCATATGCGCAGCCCTCGCCGACCCCGATGATGGAAGGGACGCGGCGCCGAGTCGGAATGTCCGGCCTCGCTTCGACAGCCAGGCCGCGAGCACGGGGCTCTGCCGTCTGGCGGCCGCGGCTCCGGGTGCTCGTCGCTAGGCTAAAAGGGGTGGCTAACGGTGTTCGGGCGGGGTCTCCAGAGTAGCCGGGCCAACCCATCTGCGCAGCCGCCTGCGCCGCCATCAGCCCCCGAGGTCGAGGTCGTCGGCTACGCCTCGGAGCTATTCGTGCGAGGGCGAGTCGTTGTCGCCGCGGCGCGCCTGACCGATCTCCTCACATCGAACCCGACGCTGACGTTTCGGGAAGCCCGCGCCACGGTGCTTCGGGACGGCCGCCAGATCAGCGTGCCCGAAATCGAGATCGTGCGCGGCGAACTCGTCGCGATCACGATGGCAGGCCCTCGCGGTGACCCGAGCCGGCGCGTCCGCAGACCGGACCACCCGCTCCTCGCGATGCGGGGTGGACCCTACCGCATCTGGGGCCGGGCACACATGCCGCCTGCTGTCGATCCGACCCTCTTCGCCCGTCGCCGTGGTCCACTGCTTCCGCTGACCGAAGTGGTCCTGGCGTACGAGCTCGATGGGGCGACCGTCCACGAAGGGCTACCGGGCCTCATCGTGAACCTCGAGCTGATCGAACTCATGGCTGACGCCGACCTGCGCTCGATCGAGGGCGCCTCCGAGGCGCTCAACGGCTCGTGGGCGGCCGGGCGCATCGGCGACACGGATCCGATCATGGCCGGGAACGCAGCGGACGACCAGAGCCAGGAACATGAGTGGGCATCCCAGAAGCCCGGCGACATCACGCTCGTTGGCCGCACGAATGCCTCGCCTCGCGATCCGCTGCTCGCACTCCTGCCCGAACCGCCCGAGGCGTTCACATGCCTGCCGCCCGACGAACAAGCCTGGCGAGGGCGGCTCTTCCTCGTGCTCCATGGAGCCGGAGACACGGCAGAGGAGGCCTGGTCGACGGTGCTGCAGAGCGACGACGTCGCGTCGATGCGGCAACTGCGCGAGACCATGGCGCAGGTCAGCGACGAGATGATCCCGGGAATGATCGAGGGTCGGATCCGGTTCACCGCGGAGATCGCGACGCATCCCGATGCCGCAGGCCGCGTGATGCCGCCGGCAGATCGCGAACCACGATGAGGCCAGTGGGCCGCATGATCGTTCGAGGTCACGGTTCGGTCAGTCCCGAGTAGCCATTGCTGGCCGCTCCAGGCGGCCGATCGGACGGCCCGTCGACAGGACTTCTGGGCGATGCCCGGCCGAGACCCCGTCGGCCAGCCTTGGCGTGCCAGCCGTCCTTGAGCGACTGGCGCTCGCGAGGTCGTCTTCGTGTCAATCAGATCGATGGTCCGGATCAGGCGCGAGGTGCGCGCTCCCGTGGATGCGCCGAAGCGGCCTGATGGCATGGCGTCGCCTGCGGCGATGGCCCCGACGGTGACGGTCTATGCCGACGATCGCATCCTCGTGGGCGAGCTGGTCGAGAGCGGACGCCGCAAGCTGGATCCGCTGACCGAGTGGATGCCGCTCATGTTGCGCGACATCGCCACGATGACCATCGCCAATGGCACGGGAACGACCCTGGCAGAGATGTCCGTCCCGCCTGACGAGATCGTCGCGGTTTCGATGGCGTCCCCACCTGAAGAATACGGTTCGACCCGCCGCTCGCGGGTCACGCTCAGGGCCGGTCCGTACTTCATCGAAGGCTCGATCAGTTCGTTGCCCGCCACCGACCCGATCGCCAGCCTCCGGCGCCGGTCACGCATCGAGCTGACGCAGGCCGTCATCGAGTACCGCGCCGCAGGTCGTCCGCGCCGTGATCTCGTACCCGCTCTCAGCGTGAATCGGTACCTCGTCGAGTCGATGGCCGAAGCCGACGAGGCTGTCTCCCCGGCGGACTGAGGCACGGCTGGCGCCAAGGACGCGCCGGCGGGCTGCACTCGCCCAGATGCATGCGGCCCCAGCCAGGCCCGGCCACCGACTGGCTACGCGACCAAACATCCCACCGCCGCTCGGACCCCTCCCACTCACCACGAAATGTGGCAGGGGAGCACTCGCTGCGTTCTCGGGCCGGGGCCTGCCCGCTCTAGACTGGACGGCACGGAAGTTCCCTCTCGGCCGATGCCATTGGTTTTCCGTGGACGTCCCGACGAGTGACGCCGCGCATTGGCGGTAGCACGACAACGACAGCCACGACCAGCGAGCGGGAGAGAGAGACGTGGAGAACCCGGTCATCGTCGCGGTCGACGACGATCCGCAGGTCCTGCGCGCGGTCGAGCGCGACCTGCGAAGTCGTTTTGCGTCGGCTTACCGCATCGTTGCGGCCGAGAGCGGTACAACCGCGCTCGACGTGGTCCGCCGCCTGAAGCTGCGTGGCTCGGCCGTCGCGCTGTTCCTCGCGGACCAGCGCATGCCCGGCATGACCGGCGTCGAGTTCCTCGCCGCCGCGCGCGAGATCTATCCGGACGCCAAGCGGGTGCTGCTTACCGCCTATGCCGACACCGAGGTGGCGATCGCGGCGATCAACACGATCCAACTCGATCACTACCTGCTCAAGCCGTGGGACCCGCCCGAGGAGAAGCTGTATCCCGTCCTCGAGGACGTGCTCAGTGACTGGCAGGCGGACTTCCGCCCGCCGTTCGAAGGGATCCGGATCATCAGCCACCGCTGGTCGGCCCGCGCACACGAGATCAAGGATTACCTGGCCCGTAACCAGATCCCCTACCGGTGGCTCGATATCGAGACGGAGGCAGAGGCGTCCGAACTGGCCGCCAGCGCGGGCGTTGATGCTGCCCGCGAGCCGCTGGTCGTGTTCGAGGACGGAACCCACCTCGTCGGCCCGTCCAACGCCGAAATCGCGGCGCGCGTCGGTCTGCGGACGCGTGCCGCACTGCCCTACTACGACCTGGTGATCGTTGGTGGCGGGCCATCGGGCCTGGCCGCCGCCGTCTACGGCGCCTCCGAGGGCCTGAAGACTCTCATGGTCGAGCGAGAGGCCCCGGGCGGGCAGGCCGGAACCACGTCGCGGATCGACAACTACCTGGGTTTTCCGGCCGGGCTCACCGGTGCTGACCTTGCCCGGCGCGCCGCGGCCCAGGCCAGCCGCCTCGGGGCCGAGGTCCTGACCCCGCAGGAAGTCATGGGCGTGACCGTGGAGGACCCCTACAAGGTCGTCCGCATGGCGGACGGGTCGCAGGTGAGCTGTCACGCGCTCCTCGTATCGACGGGAGTCGACTACCGCAAGCTGGACCTTCCTGACGCCGATCGGCTGACAGGGTCCGGCATCCACTACGGCGGTGCGACGACCGAGGCATCCTTCTACCGCGGCGGGCGCGTGGCGGTCCAGGGGGGCGGCAACTCTGCGGGCCAGGCCGCCGTCCATCTGGCCCGCTTCGCCGAGCATGTCACGGTCCTGGTCCGCGCCGACTCACTGGCATCCGGAATGTCGGCCTATCTCGTCGACCAGATCGGAGCCACCTCGAACATCACCGTGCGCACGAACGTCAGCGTGGTGGGCGTGCACGGCAACGAGGTCCTCGAGGCGGTGGACGTGGCCGAGAAGGGCGCCCCATCGCCGGAACGGCTGCCGGTCGCCGCGATGTTCGTGTTCATCGGGCAGGCACCCCGAACCGATTGGCTGGGCGACCTTGTCGAACGCGACGACGCCGGCTTCGTTGTCACGGGTACCGATCTCGCGCGCACCGCCGGCCATGCAGACGGCTGGAAGCTGCTCCGCCAGCCGTTCTTGCTCGAGACCAACGTTCCGGGGATCTTCAGCGCAGGCGATGTTCGCTCGAACTCTGTGAAGCGGATTGCTTCGGCGGTCGGCGAAGGCGCCATGGCGGTTCGCTTCGTCCACCAGTACCTTGCCGACCAGTGACCCGCCGCCCCATGCCGACCGACGAGTCTGACCGTGCACTACTGCGCCGCGTCCCGTTGTTCGCCGAGCTCTCCGAGGAGGATTTCTCCTGGGTCGCCGAGGGCGGCGCGCCGGTGGAGCTGGCCGCGGGTGACCTGTTGGTCGGTGAGGGCGAGCCCGGCGACGCGCTCTTCGTGATCGTTTCTGGCGAGCTCGAAGTCGTGAAGCGATCGCGAACCACCGACGTGCCGATCGCGGTCCTGGTGCCCGGCGAGGTGGTCGGCGAGATGGCGATCTTCGAGGCGCAGCCGAGGATGGCCTCGGTGCGGGCCGTCTCCCCGACGCAGGGTCATCCGGATCGGACGCGCCACGATCCTCGAGCTGCTCAGCACCCGGCCTTCGGCCACCCTCTCGATGCTGCGGACCGTGATGGGTCGTCTGCGCAGTACCGAGGCGATGCTCAGGGAACGTGAGAAGCTGGCGGCGCTCGGGACCCTCTCCGCGGGTCTCGCGCACGAGCTGAACAATCCCGCGGCCGCCGTCCAGCGGAGCGCCGCGCTCCTGCAGGACGGCCTGGACCGCTGGGCGTCGGCGACGAGTGTGCTGGGCACGGTGGTCGATGGTCCCGAGCGGGCCGCGTTCGTGGCGGAGCTTGGCGCCGAGGTCGCTCGGCACGTCGGCACGCAAGCCCCCCTCGACCCACTGGACGCCAGCGACCGCGCCTGGGAGCTCGAGACGTTCCTGGCGGAGCGAGACGTGGCGGACGCGGGTGAGCTCGCCCCGGCGCTGGTCATGGGCGGCTGGGATCGTGCCCGTCTCGAGCGCGTCGAAATCGAGTTCCCGGGCGACGCCCTCGGTTCCGTCGTCACCTGGGTCGCCGCTGGCAGCACCGTCCATGCCCTCGTGGACGAGGTGGCGACAGGTGCACGCCGGATCTCCGAGATCGTCAAAGCGGTCAAGGAGTATTCCTACATGGACCAGGCCCCGACGCAGCGCGTTGATGTCCGCGCCGGGCTCGACAACACGCTGGTGATCCTCCGCCCGAAGCTCAAGGCCGGGATCACCGTGGTGCGCGACTACCAGCCCGACTTGCCGGAGATCGAGGCGTTCGGGAGCGAGCTCAACCAGGTCTGGACCAACATCATCGACAACGCGATCGACGCCATGGATGGACACGGCGAGATCCGGATCCGCGCCTTCGCGCGCGACGCGGACATCGTCGTGGAGATCTGCGACAACGGGCCGGGGATGCCGCCGGAGATCCGCGAGCGGATCTTCGAGCCCTTCTACACGACCAAGCCGCCCGGCAGCGGGACCGGGCTCGGGCTCCATATCTCGCACAACGTGGTCGCCCGCCACGGTGGCCGCATCAGCGTCCGATCCGGACCCGGAGAGACATGCTTCGAGGTGTTCCTGCCTGTCGAGCGCCGCTCAGGGTGAATGTCGTGCCAACTCTGCTGGGAGGCCGCAGGAGTGTCGCGGTCCGGTGGGCGCGGGGCCTCCGGGAACTGGAAGGGTCCCTGCACGAAACCGTAGAGCCGTCCGTCAAGGGATCCGAGACGCCGTCGTTGGAGACAGGCGATGACGACCCTACTCCCGCGGAAGGACCAGGAGGCTGAGATTCGCCGGCGAGGAACTGGTCGGGTTGGCGACCACCCGGAAGCCGCTGGCGGCTGCGGCTGCGTCAAGGCGGTGCAGGTAGGCCTGATCGGAGTCGCCCTCGGCCTGGGCAGCCTTCGTCTCGTGGATGAGATCGTGAATGGCGTCGAGCTTGATCTCGCCGTCGACGACGAGAGTGACGCTCCGGCCGTTGATCTGGAATCCCATCAGGTCCCCCGGTTACGGCTCTGCCGCACCACTCTACTCACGTCCGGCACTCCGAGCGCGACGCCCGGCTGGCCTCGGGACGCACCTTCGGAGACAGCTAGGTTGCACCGACGAGGAAGTACGTCGGCATCGATCCTTTGCCCTTGATGTCGATCTCGCCCCGCGGCACGAAGGTGAAGCGGTCTCCGAGAAGGCGGTACAACCGCTCGGTGCACTGGATCCGGTCGCCCACCCCGTGTGATTCCATCCGGCTCGCGGTGTTCACGGTGTCGCCCCACAGGTCGTACACGAACTTCTGTCGCCCGATCACCCCCGCGACCGCGTCGCCCGTGTGCAGACCGATCCGGATCTTGAGGGGCAGATCGAGCCACTTGCTCACCCGGGTGAGGGCCGGGAGCATCTCGAGGGCGGCATTCGCGACCCGCTCGGCGTGATCGGCCTGCGGTTCGGGCAGACCGCCGACCGCCATGTAGCAGTCGCCGATGGTCTTGATCTTCTCGAGGCCGTAGTGCCCGGCGATCCTGTCGAACTCCGAGAACACAGCGTCGAGCACATCGACCGCCCGCTCCGGCGTCAACCGGGACGAGATGGGCGTGAAGTCGACGATGTCGGCGAAGAGCACGGTGACACCTGTGAAATGGTCGGCGATCATGCTTTCGCCCTGCTTCAGGCGCTCGGCGATGGGCGCTGGCAGGATGTTCAGCAGCAGGCTGTCCGAGCGCTTGCGCGCCGCATCGAGCTCGCGCGTTCTCAGCGCGACGCGCTCCTCGAGCTCCCGGTTCCGCGTCGTGACATCGCCGAGGTATTGCTTGATATAGAGCCCTGACTGGGGTCCGGAGACATCCAGGAGCGCGGGTGCCTCCTCTGGATCGAGGCGTGGCATCTCGATCACGCCGATCCGGTTCAGCGGCTCGAACGGATCGGCAACCTGTCCGTGGTGGTCGGCGCCGTGGACGATCGCATGCGCGAGGGCTGTGGCGCAGTGGTCCACCGGTACCAGCCCCTCGTAGCCGGGATTCTGGGCAGTAATCGCAATGGCCTGCTCGGTCGAGATGCCCAGCATGCTCACCAGCGGCGGGAGGATGACTTCACGCATGAGCGGCGTGTCGACGATGCCGGGTACGAAGGAGAACACGGCGACACCGGACTCGTTGCCGATCTCGCGGGCAACCGAGAAGGCCATCGAGCGGAGCGCCATCTTGGTCCCGGAGTAGGCGACTGCGAAGGGCGATCCTTCGTACGCGATCATGTTGACGATGACCCCCCGGCGGCGTTCGAGCATCCCGGGGAGCAGGTGCTTGATCGTCAGGAACGGAGCCCGCGCGTTGGTGGCGAAGGCCTGCTCCCAATCAACGAGATCGAGGCTCACGAGCGGGGCGATCGGTGCGTACAGCGCGTTGTTGACCAGGATGTCGATCTGGCCGAATGCGCCGATCGCCCTCGGCAGCATGGTCATCAGCTCGTCGACCACACTGAGATCGCACTCGATGAACTCCGCCTGACCGCCGGCAGCGCGGATCGCCTCGACGACAGCCTGTCCGGTCGGACGCTTGTCCACAACGACGACCTGGGCGCCGATGGCCGCCATGGTCATCGCGACACCCTCGCCGATGCCGCGAGACCCGCCGGTCACGAGCGCGGTCTGGCCGGCCAGGGCCGTTCGGTCGAGGCCCAGCCTGTCGATCAGATCCCAGTTGACCGCATACATCACCCTGCTCCAACTCCCGGGTCGGCGCCACGAGTAGAAGGCAGGACTGTACGCCGGTTTCGAGATGACGACGGGTTCGAACCGGGCGATCTGAAGCTGGTAGGCGCGTACTGGGCTCGGCTCAACTGATCGTCGGTCAGGCCGACCAGCAACCAGCAGGTCCAGGAGACCCGAAGCACGGGTTGCAGACGGGCGTTCGATCACTGATCCCGTTCATGAACGTGCTTCCCGCGCGGCCTTCCACAGCCCGGTGATGCTGGGTTTCTGGCCGTACATGAGCACGCCGGCGGCGTAGATCCGGGCTGCAATCCAGACCACGAGGACGATCGTGACGACCAGGATCAGGATGGCGAGACTCACCTCGAGCGCGCCAGCGGTCCCGGCGGCCACCCGGGACACCATCAGGTACGGCGAGAGGAATGGCACAAAGGACAGCGCCACCACCCACGGTGCCTCCGCGTTCATGGAGCCGCTTGAGCCAAACAAGGCGATCATGTAGCCCGCCGAGGCGAGCAGCGTCATGGGCATCACGATCTGGCTGACGTCCTCCTGCCGGCTCACGAGCGAGCCCGCGGCCGCGAAGAGGACCGCGTAGAGCACGAAGCCAAGGACGAAGAAGAGCGAGAACGCGACAAGGAGCGACGGCGTGAGCCCCGAGGGCAGGCTGACGCCGGCCGACTCGCCGAGGATGCTCGAAGCGACCACGCCCTGGGCGAGCAGCGCCACCAGCACCGCTGCGACCATGGCCGCGTATTGCAGCAGGGCCGCCGAGCTCACCCCGAGCACCTTGCCGGCGAGGATCTGGAACGGCGAGGCCGCGCACAGGATGATCTCCATCATCCGGCTGCTCTTCTCCTCCACGACGCTCTGGGCCACCCACGTCCCGTAGAGGATGATCGCCAGGAGGAGGAACATCTCGAGGCCGACGGTGACTCCGTAATTCGCCAGGTCGTCGGTCAGGGCCTGCGGACTCGCCGCAGGCTTGGACAGATCAGGCGAGCGGAGCACGACCTGAGGTGGTGCGAAGAGGCTTGCCTGGTCCGCGGGGGTGAGACCGGCGTGCCCGAGGCGGTCGGCGAGGGCGATCGACGTCGCCGCCTGACGGCTGATCACCGCCGTTGGGCTGTCAGCCGGTTCGTTCGTATAGACCGTGAATGTGGCCTGTCCCTGTCCGTCGCGCTCGACGTCGACCAGGGCGGTCAGCTGGCCCGAGAGGACCTGCTGGCGGTCGGCCGCAAGGTCGGTCGAGCGCCGCACTGCGAAGGCCGCCTTGGTCACGGACCTGCTGTCGACCGAGCTTGCGGGCGGGTTCAGGATCGCGTCGAGGGTCGCGATGGGATCGCCACGCAGGTCGGCGGCGCCGACGTACACCGCGATCTGACTGGAACCGCGATTGACATAGCTGACGATGACGGGCGCCAGGCCCACCACCGCCGCCAGGACGACCAGCAGCAGGGTCGTGACGAGGAACGTGCGGGTGCTCGCTCGGGCAATGAACTCGCGCCGCGCGACCGTGCCGATGTTGGCAGCCTCGAATCGGGTGAAGCGTCTCATCGGTTCGACTCCGCCCCGACCGCGGCCAGGGTGCGTTCGTCGGGTGTCGCCGCGCCGACAAGCTCGATGAAGATGTCCTCGATCGAGGGTTCGGCAATCTCGAATCGATTCACATATTCGTGCCGGGCGAGCGCCTCCTGCAGGATCGCCTCGGGATCGATGCCGGCCCGGACCTGGATCTCGTGGTAGTCACGGCCTGACCGGGTGACCGTGGTACCCGGCAGGCTGTCGAGCCAGGCGAGGTCCGGATCCCCGGACACGCCGAGCATCACCACCAGCCGGCCGGCCTGCTGCTTCACCTCAGATCGCGGCCCGCAGACCACCAGGTGGCCCTTGTCGATGATCGCGATGGCGTCGCAGAGTTCCTCGACCATCTCCATCTGGTGGGTGCTGAAGATGATCGCCTTGCCCCGGTCGCGCATTTCGATGAAGGCTTCCTTGAGGAGCGCGACATTGATCGGGTCAAGGCCGGTGAACGGCTCGTCCATCAGGAGGACGTCCGGGTCGTGCAGGACCGCGGCGATGAACTGGACCTTCTGCTGATTGCCCTTGGAGAGCTCTTCCGCGCGCCGCTCGGCGGAGTCGGCAATTCGAAAGCGCGTCAGCCAGTGGCGTGCTCGTTGGGCCGCCTCGCCCCGCGACAACCCATACAGGGAGCCGATGAATACCAGCTGATCCAGGACCTTCATCCGGGGGTAGAGGCCGCGGTCCTCGGGCAGATAGCCCCATGTGCCGCGGCGCGCGGAGGCCGCAGGCTCGCCTTGCCAGCTCACCGAACCGCCGTCGGGGTGGAGGATGTCGAGGACGATCCGCATGGTCGTCGTCTTGCCGGCACCGTTTGCACCCAGAAAACCGAACACCTGCCCGGCCTGAGCGGTGAAGCTGATGCCGTCGAGAGCCTGGATGTCGCCGAAGCGTTTCGTGAGCGTGTCGATGACGAGCGCCATGCTGCCTTCCCTGCCACCGCAGGTGGCGGTGGTCGCGGGACGCCCACGGCTGCCGCCATTTCGGCAGCCGAACAAACCGATCTGCGAAGAAAAGCTAGCGGCGTTGAGATCGGTTGCGCCAGTGCTGGACGGACGTATCGGATCGGTCCAAACGACATCGCTGGGCGCATCGGAGCCGACAGGGAGCTATCGCAGCGTTCATCCCCGTGTGCGGTCAGCGCGACCGCGTCGCCCACCCGCAGCAGGGTGAATGGCGGGTCAGGGACGAGCGGGACTGGGTCTTGGTCATCAGATTCCTTCGATGGAGGGGGTGGACGGCACGAGCCTCGACGCTCGTGAGGACCAGCGGCTGATGAACTTCTGGATCTCGACGACCCAGAACAGGGTGGTTGAGGCGATCAGGACGACCACGAGGTCAGGGAGGGTCAGCGCCTCGGTCGAGAGAAGTTGCTGGGCCGGAGGCCAGTAGATCAGAAATAGCTGGAGGACCAGCGTCCCGCCGAGCACGGCCAAAAGGAAGGGGTTGCGGCGCAGCCCGAGCCGGAAGACCGACTCCCGGTTCGAGCGCAGAGCCAGGGCGTTGCCAAGCTGCAGGAGGGCCAGCGAGGTGAAGATCATCGTCTGCCACGGTCGGTCAGACAGGTAGCCCCACAGCCCGATGCCAAGGCACACCGCCCCAAGGAGGAGCCCGTCGAAGAGAATGTGCTGCCAGAGCCCACCCGAGAGGATCGCCTCATCGCGCGGGCGCGGACGGCGGCGCATGACGTCGGGCTCGGCTGGCTCCACGGCCAGAGCAACCCCAGGCAGCCCATGCGTCACGAGGTTCACCCACAGGATCTGGATCGGGAGCAGTGGAAGTGGGAGCCCGACGAACGGGGCCAGGAAGATGAGCCAGATCTCACCCGATCCGCCCGTGAGTCCGAAACGGACCGAGCGCCGGATGTTGTCGTAGATCCGGCGGCCCTCGTGCACCGCCTCGATGATCGTCGCGAAGTTGTCGTTCGCGAGCACCATGTCCGCGGCCTCCTTCGCGACCTCGGTGCCACTGATGCCCATTGCCACGCCGATATCGGCTCTTCGAAGTGCCGGCGCGTCATTGACGCCGTCGCCGGTCATGGCCACCACCGCACCGCGCGCCTGCCACGCGGCGACGATGTCGAGCTTCTGCTGCGGGGTTGTGCGCGCGTAGACGGCGACGTCCGCCACATGGCGGGCGAGGTGATCCGGGCCCTCGGACGCGAGCTCGGCCCCCGTCATGATCGTGCGATCCGGGGTCAGGATGCCGAGGCGGGCCGCGATCGCCCGAGCAGTCGCAGGGTGATCGCCGGTCACCATGATCGGCGTGATGCCGGCCGATCGGGCCGACGCGACGGCCGCCGCGGATTCGGGCCGCGGAGGATCGGCGAGGGCCACGAGCCCGAAGAACACAAGATCGCGCTCCACGCGGTCGAGCATGGGCCTGGACTCCACGTCGATCGAGCTCAACCGGCCACCAGCGATGGCCAGAACGCGGTAGCCGGCCGACGAGTCGGCCTCTGCTGCCATGCGGATCGCGTCGCGGTCCGATGTCGTGATCGGTCGCGCCCCCTCGCCGTCCATGATCTGCGTGACGATCGGCAGGACGGCCTCGAGGGCGCCCTTCGAGGCAACGAGCAGACGGCCGTCCGGCGCTCGGTGGACCGTGGTCATCCGTCTGCGGTCCGAGTCGAATGAAAGCTCGGCCAGGCGTGGGTGTCGCTCGACCTCCGCCGCCCGATCCAGGCCCGCCCGCCCAGCGAGCGCCAGCAGGGCGCCCTCCGTCGCATCCCCCGACACATCCCATGTCGCATCCGGCTGCGAGGGCGGGACAAGCGATGCGTCGTTGCAGAGGGCCGCGGCGAGGATGAGATCGTCGAACGCCGGAAGACCGTGCGGATCCACCAATCCGTCGATGCCCTCGAATTCCCCGCGGGGCTCGTAGCCGTCGCCCGAGATCCGGAGGAGCCCTGCCCGGGTCCACAGCCGCTCAACCGACATCCGGCCCTGCGTCAGCGTGCCCGTCTTGTCACTCGCAACGACTGTCACCGAGCCGAGGGTCTCCACCGCACTCAACTTGCGGATCAGGGCGTGGCGGCTCGCCATTCGGTGAGCGCCAAGAGCCAGGGAGACCGTGACGACGGCCGGCAGCGACTCGGGGATGGCGGCGACCGCGAGGCTGAGGGCGGTGAAGAACATGACGTCGACCGCCTCACCCCGCGCGACGCCAAGGACAAAGACGACCGCGCAGATCGTGACCGCGCCGATCGCGATCCACCTCCCAAGCACCGCGAGTTGACGCTGCAGCGGGGTCGGCGGGGCGGCGTGGGACTGCAGCAGACCGGCGATCTCGCCAAGGGCGGTGTGCATCCCAGTGGCGGTGACGACAGCACGACCGCGGCCGTAGGCAATGGCCGTCCCGCGGAAGACCATGTTCCGGCGATCGGCGACGAGTCGCCCGTCACCGAGAGCAAGGGCCTCGGCGGTCTTCTCGACCGGCACCGATTCGCCGGTTAGGGCTGCCTCGTTCACGCGCAGGTTCGGTGCGTCAATCAGCCGGGCATCCGCCGGGACGAGATCGCCCGCGTCGAGGTGGAGGATGTCTCCGCGGACAATATCGGCGGCTGGGACGGTCCTGATGACGCCGTCCCGGGCGACGCGGGCGCGGGGCTGGGTCATCTGTCTGAGCGCAGTCATCGCGCGCTCGGCTCGGTGCTCCTGGCCGAACCCGATGAGCGCATTGAGGACGACGACGGCAGCGATCACAGTCGCGTCGGCGAGATCGCCGATCAGTGCGGTGACGAGCCCCGCCGCCAGCAGGACGATGATCATGGTATTGGCGAACTGGCCGAGGAACAGTTGCCAGGCTGGCTTCGAGGCAGCCTCGACGAGCTCGTTCGTGCCCTCGGCGGCACGACGAGCAGCGGCCGCCGCCGATGTCAACCCCAGGGAGGCGTCCGAGTCGAACTCAGTGATCGCGTCGTCGGGCGTCGACGCCCACCACTCCACGGGCGCCTGCTCAGGCGACGCGGGCGGCTGCATCGGTGCCACGCCAGCGGCCGCGTGCGAGCCTCGATGGAAAGGATCCGACACGCGCGCCACCTCGACACCTGCTGGTCTGGCGAGGTGCCAATGGGTGATCGGCAACCTCGACCACACGGAGACTGGTCGAAGGTCTCGTCCGCCTCTGGGTGAGGCTGGGGGAACCGGGCCGAAGCCGGGTGTGTCGATGCCCCCGCGTCGCGCGAGCGACGGGTCTACTCCCCTTCGTGTGAATCGTGGCCGGGCGTGCTCCGTCGAGGAAGTGCTGGATGGCCTCGAAACGTCCTACCGAAGGTCACATACGGGACAGGGCTTCCCCGGTTACGAGGGAGCGATCGGTGGCAATGTGGGACCAGGTCCGTGATCCATCGGATCCAGTTTCGGGATTACAAGGCACCCCTCAGCTACCTCCCGAGACACCAAGTGCCTGGCCCTTCCCGATCCGGAACGAAGGTCGGGGCGAGTGACGTGGATGTGCCGTTCGGCCCTCGAGTTGGCGGCCCGACGGCACTCGGTGTCAGATGTTCGAGAATGCAACTGTTGATTTGCCTGGCAGGCAACAGCGGAAGGCCATACATCCCCCGCCAACGCGAGCGCTGCCGATGGAGGCTGGTGCCGCGCATACGGAGGGATCCTGAACGCCGCACAAGCTGGGCCGCCAGCGTCGGTGTGGTCGCGGAGTGGCCGTGTGGTCGCGGAGTGGCCAATGACGATGATCAGCCGTCGCAGAGTGCTGGCCGCCGGGCTCGGCCTCCTTGCGGCTGCCATCGCTGGGATCGGGATCGATCGCTCCGCCAGGCTGGCGCAGGTCGGGCGCCGGTTGCCGGGACCTTCAGAGTCGACGGCACCTGTCGCGAAGGACAGCCCGCCGACCGGGCCGGGTACCACCGGGTCCGGACGGGAGCGAGGATCCGGTCCACCAGGTAGTTCCCAGTCCCCAACAGGTGGCACCCGTACCACCATTCCTCGTCCGCCCGGCGCGAATCCGACAGCCGTCGAGAACCTTCGACCCGGAGGGCGCGGCTGGAGCCGGTACGGTCACCTCGCCGGAGTCGCCGGCTACCTGGCGCGCCCATCGGTTGCACTTGGCGAGCAAGTTCGCCTGCACGCGAGTGGCGCCGGGCCGATCGATGTCGAGTGGTGGCGCTTGGGCTGGTACCAGGGCATGGGCGGCCGTCTCGTCCGAACCGACCACGCGGTAGCCGTGCCTCCTCGGGGTTCAGCTCCGCGCCCCGACCCGGAAACTGGTCTCGTCGAGGCGGGCTGGCCGGCAGTATTGACATTCGAGATCGACCATTCTTGGCCGTCCGGCAGCTACCTGGCCGTGCTGCGATCGCCCGCCGGCAACGGCGGCGTCGCGCCGTTCATCGTTCGCGAGGGCGCAGACGGCAGGAAGGCGCCGGTTCTGTTCGTGTCGGCATCCACGACCTGGCAGGCCTACAACGGGTGGGGCGGCAAGAGCCTCTATCAGGTCAACTCGCGCGGTCACACTGCGGCGGTGGCGAACGCCCGTGCCGTCGTCGTGTCGTTCGATCGCCCCTACGACACGAGTCTCGGCGCCGACTTCCAGCGACGATGGGAGCTGCCATTCATCCGCTGGCAGGAGCGCGAGGGACGGGACGTCGGGTACGCGTCCGACGTTGATCTAGCGCTTCACCCAGAGGTCCTGGACGGACGCCGGCTGGTCGTCTTTGCTGGCCATCACGAGTACTGGTCGCGGACGATGCGCGACGCACTCGAGGCGCGGATCGCTGCCGGCACGAATGTCGCGTTCCTGTCGGCCAACGAGATCTACTGGCAGGTCCGGCTGGAGCCGGGACCGCTTGGGCCCGCCAGTCGGATCGTTTGCTACAAGTCCGCCGTCCATGACCCCCTGACAGCTACAGACCCGAGCCTGGCGACCTGTCGCTGGCGGGAGCCGCCGGTCGGAGAGCCCGAGGCGCGCCTCATCGGCCAGATGTACGGCCACGTCGTGGCGACCCCCGCCGACTGGGTTGTCACGAACAGGCGCCACTGGCTCTACGAGGGCACGGGGTTGGTGGACGGCGACCGGATCACGAACCTCGTCGGCCAGGAATACGACACGCTCTTCCCAGACCTCGCGCCGCCCGGAACTGTGGTGGTCGCACGTGGACCGGTCAAGGTAGTGTCCTCGGACAGCGAGCGAAGTGCCTATCCGAGCCCGGCCATTCACACGGCGACCGTCTACTCTGCTGCGTCCGGTGCGACGATCGTCGCGGCCGGCACGTTCCAGTGGTCATGGGCTCTCGACGCCTACGGGCCGCGGAGCTACGCGGGCCAGAGGACGCCGGTTGACCAACGCGTCCGCCGAATGACAACGAACCTGTTCGACCGACTCGGTGATGGTCCTCTCGGAATCGGCTGACCGTCGCTGGCAGCTCCGCCGCAGTCGTCTCGCGCATTCCGCGGCAGTCGCACGTGCCCTTCCATGCTGGTCCCCATCGGCCGGTGCCATGGGTCGGCGACGACTCGTTGCGATCCGCAAGGAAATTAGGTCTACCACAAGGCTCTCGGGGCCAGGACTACCCCGCTATCCCCGGGTCGCGGCGGCCGGGCGACTGGCGGTCGTCGTACACCGCGGATCCGCTTGCCGCAACGATGCCCCCAACTGCCCGCTGCGAGGATGGACTGAGCCTGAGATCGAGGCCCGTACACGACTGGCCTGACGTTCGACCTCGGCCCGGCGGTGTGCCGCGCGCTGGACTTAGCCGTGATCCGCGGGTCAGCCAAGTAGGCTGCATCGTGCCCTCGGCCTTGTCCGATACTGACGCCGTGACCCTCGCTCGGGTCCTCGACCTGGGGTCGGACCCCGCCGACGAGAATGACCTCCGCGTCCGCAAGCGGACCGCCGTCGCGTCCGCCCTCGTCTTCATGGCGGTGGCGGTCGCCTTCGGTGTCGTGGATATCGCTCAGGAAAGATCCGTCCCGGCGATCCTCGCCCTCGTCCAGCTGGCTGCCTTTGTGACGGCCCTGTTGATCTTCCACAGGACGCATCGCCTGGCGCCGCTGGTGGCGACGATGATTGTTGTCGGACTGACGGTCCTCTTCCTGAGCCTGGTCCCGGACGGAGGGTTGGCGGCCGGTGTTGCCAACCTCATCTGGATCATCCTTGTCCCGATCGCTGCCGTTCTGTTCCTCGGCGCCCGGGCCGCCGCGCCGGCCCTTGGGGCGGTGATCCTCGTCGTTCTGGCTGGCATCGCCATCGACCCGATCGTGCGCGCGGCCCCTCCCGAACCAACGACGGCCAGGCTCCTGATCATCGCAGTCGACCTGATCATTCCAGCCGCGCTCGCGCTGGCGCTCGTGCTCTTCATTGACGGAGAGCGGCTGCGCGCGCAGCAAGAATCCGATGCCCTTCTCCTCAACGTCCTGCCGCGGGCGATCGCCGACCGACTGAAGCACGGCGAGCGCGTCATCGCCGACCACTACGATGCCGTCACCGTCCTGTTCGCCGATATCGTCGACTTCACGCCATTTGCGGCCCACGAAACTCCGGCCCGTGTGGTCGCCGTCCTGAACGAGATCTTCAGCCGCTACGACACCCTCGCCGAACGCTATGGGCTCGAGAAGATCAAGACGATCGGGGACGCGTACATGGTGGTCGCCGGGGCGCCCGAACCGCGCGCCGACCACGCGGCCGTCATCCTCGAGATGGCAGTCGCCATGCAGGCGCAGGTCCACATGACCCAACAACCTCCTGGCTCTCAACTTCGAGTGAGGATCGGCATCGCTTCCGGGCCGGCGGTGGCAGGAGTCATCGGCCAGCGCAAGTTCAGCTATGACCTCTGGGGCGACGCGGTCAACCTGGCCAGTCGGATGGAAACGACCGGCGTCCCGGGAATGATCCAGGTCGCCGAATCAACCCGGCAACTGTGCGGTCCTCGCTATTCGTTCACCCCTCGAGAGGTCGATGTCAAGGGCATCGGACTGGTGCGCACCTACATCCTCGATCCCCGATAGGAAGGCCGGCCGGTTCTCCCCAACTCGACCAGGTCATCGTGCCGTGCAAAACAGGCTGATGGCTCAGGCGCTGGTCTTCTCATCGACCACGCCAATCAGGAATCGCCAAGCGCTCGCGATGGCCCAGACGAGGGCGCTGATGGCCTGGAGGCCGATCCAGTAGAGTCCCCCACCCTTGCCTTGGGCCGCGACGATCGAGATGGCGCCGATGAGACCCATCGCGGCGATGGCATAGCCAATCCCCATCCGGAGCCAGGCCGCGGCCGGGACCTGTTGCATCAGCCGCAGCGTACGGCGGTTGTTGAACGTGTTGACCGCGGCGAACCCGAGGCTGATCAGGAGGAATGCCCAGCCGGCCCAATCTGGTGGTTGCGGCGCAACTCCGACCAGACCCGTGACCATCGCCGCGGTAAGGACCACGAGCGTCGCCCGCGCATGGGCGCGGTGGGTGTTGCTCCGGGCAATGAACTCGGCGTGGATCGAGAGACCGACCACGATGAGGCCGGTGAGCGCGGCGGCGGCTGCAGCGACCGTGAAGAAGAACTCGTGCCACCGTGCGGGATCGTATGGCTCAAACATCGGGCGTCCAAAGTCTCGGGGCCAGTTTGACGATCCTACCTGACCAGGTACCAGAGCACGACCACGGCCAGGAGGGTCGGCGATCTGATGCACCCCTACCCAAATTGCAGGAAGCTGGACACGAGCATCCTCCCCATCAAACCGACCGCCAAGCGCGCAGTTGTACGAGCTCACTACGGTCGATCAAATGGCATCGCGATCAGCACGGCTGAAAGGATCGACATCGGATCGCGCGACGTTGATCAGCACGCGAGCTCGGCGGTAGACTAGGTCGGCTCCCGAGCGGGAGTAACTCAGTTGGCAGAGTGCTTGCTTCCCAAGCAAGATGTCGCGGGTTCGAATCCCGTCTCCCGCTCCACTTCCCTCGGTCGAATGGTCGGCGGCCGCGTCTGCCCAGGGCGCCGCTAACGCGCTACCAGCCGAACGTGCCCGGCTCGCCCTTGAACGGCCCGACGACCCGCGACGTCACCCAGCCGCCGTAGAACCGGCCGGGCTGCGGCGTCGCCAGCTCGTCGCCGACCCAGGCCTCATCGACGGCCCAGGCATAGAAGGCCAGGTGGTCGCGAATCGGCTCGAAACCCGGCGAGGGCTCCGGGTAGGACCACGCGGCGTTGGCGATCGTGCGCCCCGGCAGCACCAGCGAGTGATAGCTCGCCGGCCCCTTCCATTCGCACACGCTCTGGTGATTCGTCCGGCGCAGCAGGTCTATCCGCACGTCGGCCGGGGGCAGGTAGTAGACGGGGGCGCCGGCCGTCTCGAGCACCCGCAGTGCCCGCGTCGAGTCCGCGACCGTGAGGCCGTCCGCGACGACGCGGATCCGCTCCGAAACAGGTTCGATGCGGGGTGGCCTCGGATAATCCCAGGCCGACTCCTGGCCGGGCCCCGGGGTGACCCGGCCCGCGGGCTGTGGTGCGGTGCCGGCGAGGATCCGAGTCCCACCGATGAGGCGTCGAACCGCCCGGATGCCATCGCTCATGTGACCTCTGTGGGGCATGGAGAGCACGGCGTTACAGGCGGGCTGCGGAACCAGCTGGGGTCGATCGATGGTTGCGGCTCGGTAACGCTCCGGCGAGCCCGTTTTGTAACGGCTCGACCACTGCCCGTTCGTTGACTTTGTGCGGGGCCGCCGCTACCGTCAGCTATCCTCCGTGGTCACGGATCATGGTGGCTTCTCGCCCGGAAGTCACGGACTCCCCAGTACGGAAGCAGATGTCATCGCGATTTCCCCTTCGAGCTTCGGCTATCCCTGCAACCTTCGTCGACGTCATCCAGGAGCGGGCTGCACGCCAACCTGACCAGCTCGCTTACGCGTTTCTGCCCGACGGCGAGCATCAGACGACCCAGCTGAGTTATCGGGAGCTCGATCTGCGGGTCCGCGCCCTCGCAGCCGGGCTTCTTGAGCGCGGCGCGGCTCGCCAGCGGGTGCTGGTCATGCTCCCGCCCGGACTCGACTACGTCGTCGCGTTCTACGCGATCCTGGCGGCGGGGGCGGTGGCGGTGCCGGCCTATCCCGCCCGGTCGGGTCGGTCCAGCGGCGCCCTGGACTCGATCATCGCCGATGCCAGGGCGACGATCGCCATCGTCAGGGACGAACCGCGGCTGGGCGACCCGGACGGGTCCATGTCGGGTGTGACCTCAGTCGCCATCGGCGAGTTCGATCCGGCGCGCGCCGACGACTGGAAGCGGCCTCGGATCCGACGCGACCAGCTGGCCATGCTGCAGTACACGTCAGGATCGACGGCCAGGCCGCGCGGCGCCATGATGAGCCACGAGCTCCTGATGCTGAGTTCCGCCGCGACCAAGGCCGGCATGGCGAACAGCGCCGAGGACATCGGCCTGAGCTGGCTCCCCCCGTACCACGACATGGGCCTGTTCGGCGCCATCCTCCAGCCGATGTTCACCGGATTTCCGGTGACGATGATGGCGCCGCTCACCTTCCTGCAGCGGCCGATGCGCTGGCTCGAGGCGATCTCCCGACTCGGCGCGACAGCGAGCGGCGGGCCGAGCTTCGCCTACGACCTGGCTGTCGACGCCAGCCGTCCAGAGGAGCGGGCTGCGCTGGATCTGTCCAGGTGGCGGATCGCGCTCAATGGCGCCGAGCCAGTCCGGTCCGATACCCTCGAACGATTCTCGGAGGCGTTCGCCCCCGCCGGCTTCCGGGGCTCCGCGTTCACGCCCGCCTACGGGCTCGCGGAGGCCCTGCTGGTGGCCTCGGGCAGGCCAGGATTCTCGCCGCGGGTCGTCCACGTTGACGCGGATGAGCTGGCGGCAAGTCGAGTCCACGGCGTGGAAGCCGACACTCCCAACGCTCGGGCCGTGGTGAGCAACGGTCGCCCGGCGGAGGGCATTCACGTGGCCATCGTCGAGTCGGAGGTCGGTGTCCGCGCGCCCGATGGACACGTCGGCGAGGTGTGGGTGTCCGGGGACACCGTCATCAAGGGCTATTGGCGGCGGCCAGCCGACTCTGCCCGCATCTGCCGAGCCACCCTGACCGGGGATGAACGGACCTGGCTCCGGACCGGCGATCTGGGGTTCCTGGCGGACGGCGAGCTCTACGTGACGGGTCGGATGAAGGAGCTTCTGATCATCCGCGGCCGCAACTACTACCCGGTTGACCTCGAACGCAGCGTCGAGCAGTGCCATCCCGACATTCGGAGGGGCGGCGTCGCGGCGGTCTCGATCGGCGGCCCGGATGAACGCGAGCAGCTGGCCATCGTGGCCGAGATCCGGCGTCGATCGCAGGCGGACCCGGCGCAGATCCTCGCCGCCATCCGGCGCGCCATCGCCGAGGAGCACGAGCTTCGCGCCGCCAGGGTCGTCCTCGTCCTGGAGGGGCGGCTGCCCCGGACAACGTCGGGCAAGACCCAGCGCCTGGCGGTCGGCCACCTCCTGGACAGCGGGGACCTCAAGGCCATCGCGGACTGGAAGTCCCCTTCGACAGAGGTGACGGCCGACGCCGCGCCGGTCGACGTGGACGTGAGCGATTGGCAGG
The DNA here is from genome assembly GCA_963716375.1 of uncultured Chloroflexia bacterium. GTDB lineage: Bacteria > Chloroflexota > Limnocylindria > Limnocylindrales > CSP1-4 > VGPE01. Next base: position 2,664,194 of record OY970306.1, read on the forward strand.
AAGACAACCGGTTGCGGCCCGCTGCTTCCATCCGCCGCTCTACCGCCAGCATCGAGAGCTGGCTGGTCGCCCACCTCGCGGAGCAGCTCCATCTTCAGCCGCTCGATCTGGACCGACAGGCGCCATTTGCCAGCTTCGGTCTCGGGAGTGTCGAAGCGACTGCGCTGGCCGGCGAGCTCGCGACCTGGCTCGAACGCCCGCTCTCGCCGACGCTCACCTGGGAATACCCGACGATCGAGCGCCTGGCCCGGTTCCTGGCCGAGGGAGCAGAGACCGTTGGTGATGAATTCGTGGCCGTACCCCAGGAGCCGATCGCCATCGTGGGCATCGGCGTCCGCCTGCCGGGCGCGCCGGACATGGACGCATTCCGCGACCTGCTGCGCAGCGGCCGCGATGCGATCCACGAGGCGCCTGCCGACCGCTGGGACGCCGCCGAGTTCCACGATCCGACGCCCGCCACGCCGGGCAAGATCGTGACCCGCAACGGGGGCTTCGTCGACGGAGTCGACCTGTTCGACCCGCAGTTCTTCGGGATCTCGCCTCGCGAGGCGCGCTGGATGGATCCGCAACAGCGCATCTTGCTGGAGGTGACCGAGGAGGCGATCGAGCGGGCCGGGATTGCCCCGCAGCAACTCGCCGGGACGGCCACCGGCGTCTTCATCGGCATCGCCGCCTTCGAGTACGGCCTGGGCCCTGCCTCGGTCGGTGACAAGACGGTGATTGACGCCTATACCGGGACGGGCAATGCCCACAGCATTGCCGCCAACCGGATCTCGTTTCTGTACGACCTCCGGGGCCCCAGCGTCGCCCTCGACACGGCCTGCTCGTCATCGCTGGTGGCCATCCACCTCGCCTGTCAGAGCCTGCTGAGCCACGAAAGCGACACGGCGCTCGCCGGGGCGGTCAATCTCATCGTGGCCCCGACGTTCAGCATCGCGGCCTCGCAGGCCCGGATGCTCTCGCCGGACGGGCTCTGCAAGTCGTTCGACGCGGACGCGGATGGATACGTCCGGTCGGAGGGCGCCGGGATCGTCGTGCTCAAGCGCCTGTCGGATGCCCGGCGGGATGGCGACCGGATCCTTGGCCTGATCCGGGGCACGGCCGTCAACCAGGACGGGCTGACCAGCGGCATCACCGCGCCGAATGGCCGGGCCCAGCAGGAGGTCATCCGGACGGCCCTCGCACGGGCCGGAATCGTGCCATCGGACCTCGGCGTGATCGAAGCCCACGGAACCGGAACGCCCCTGGGCGATCCGATCGAGGTCAACGCCCTCTCAGAGGTCGTCGGCCAGGCGACGGACCCGGATCAGACGATCTGGCTGAGTTCCGTCAAGGCGAACGTCGGTCACCTCGAGGTCGCGTCGGCGATGGCCGGCCTGGCGAAAGTGCTCCTCGAGCTCGAATACGCCGAGGTGTACCCGCAGATTCACTTCAATGAGCTGAACCCCCGGATCCGCCTGGACGGCACCGCCCTCCGGATCCCCACCGCGATCGAGCCCTGGCCGATGGGCCTGAAGCCACGGTTCGCAGGCATCAGCAGCTTCGGGTTTGGCGGCACCAACGCGCACATCGTGGTCGAAGAGGCGCGCGAGGCCATCGAGCCGCGGAGTTCGGTGGACCGGCCGTTGCACATTGCCACGCTGTCCGCGAAGAGCGAGTCCGCCCTGCGCGAGCTCGCCGGTTCCACCGCGGCGGCTCTCGGCGGTGAGCGCACGCTGCTGCCTTCGGACGTGGCCCATACGCTCAACGTCGGTCGAGGACGGCACCTCCATCGGGCCGCGGTCGTCGGCGCCACGATCGGCGACCTTGCCGAGCGCTTCTCAGCGGTCGCCGAGGGCAAGCCGAAGCAGGGAGTCGTGGTCGGCCGCAGGGCCATGCAGGCGCCGGTGCTGGCGTTCCTGTTCAGCGGCCAGGGCAGCCAGTACGCCGGCATGGGCCGGGAGCTGTACGAGACGTCGCCGACGTTCCGGGCGGCGCTTGATCGCTGCGCTGCGCTGCTCGACCCGCTCCTGGACGAGCCACTCCTCTCGCTCCTCTTTCCGTCCGCCGGTGACCCGGATCGGCTCGCCGAGACCGTCTACACCCAACCCGCGCTCTTTGCCATCGAGTACGCATTGGCCATGCTCTGGCAGTCGTGGGGGGTCGTGCCCGATGTCGTCCTCGGCCACAGCGTCGGGGAGTATGTCGCGGCCTGCGTGGCCGGAGCACTCAGCCTGGAGGACGCGACCCGCCTCATCGCCGCGCGGGGTCGGTTGATGCAATCTCTGCCGCGTGACGCCGGCGCCATGGCCGCCGTCCTCGCGCCGCGCGAGCGCGTCGAAGAGGCCCTGGCCGGCCAGAACGAGGTCGAGATCTCCGGCGTCAACGCGCCCGAGAACGTCACCATTTCGGGACGGCGCGCTGCCGTGGAGCGCGTGACGGCGAGGCTGCAGGAGGCGGGCGTCAGCGTCGTGCCGCTGAACGTCTCGCATGCCTTCCATTCCTCCCTGATGGACCCGATCCTCGATGAGTTCGAGGCGCTCGTCCGGTCGGTCGAGATGAAGCCGCTCCAGATTGCACTCGCCACCAACCTCGACGGCCAACTGCTGGCGCCCGGAGCAACCCTCGATGCGGCGTACTGGCGCGATCACGCCCGCCATGCCGTGCTGTTCGCCGATGACGTCCGCACGGCCCACGAGTTCGGGGCGCAGGTCTTCGTGGAGATCGGGCCAAACCCGACGCTCATCGGGATGGGCCGGCGCACGCTGTCGGGCGCCGGCCTGACGTGGGCAGCCTCACTCAAGTCCGGCGAGGACGATTGGCGGACGTTGCTGGGTGGGCTCTCCGCCGTGTTCGGAGCGGGCAAGGACGTGGACTGGCGCGGCTTCGATGCCGACTACCGCCGGCAGCTGGTTCCCCTGCCGACGTACCCATTCGAGCGGTCCCGGTTCTGGTTCGATCTGCCGGATGCGATCTCCGGCAATCGTGGCACCGCAGCGACCGTCGACCACGGCCACCCGGTGACTCGGGCGGTTGCCGGTTCACCGTACCCGACGGTCCAGGCCAGGCTCGCTCCAGAGACGCCGCCCTATCTCGCCGAGCACCAGGTCCAGGGCAGTGTCGTCGTCCCGGGCACGATGTTCGTCGAACTGATGCTCGACGCGGCGGCCGAGGCGACCGGTCGGACGGAGGTTGGCCCGCCCGCCATCGATGACGTCGAATTCGCGAGAGCATTGTTCCTGCCCCCGGGTTCCAGCGAGACCGTCCAGGCCATCGTCTCGCCCAACGGGATGGGCGGCCGCGGCATCCACGTCTACAGTCGCCCGACCGAGGGTGACGACAAGTGGACGCTCCGCGCGACGGCATCGCTGGGGGGCACGGCGGCCCTTGAGACGGCCGGGCCGGACCCGTCCGAGATCGAGCTCGCGAAAGGGCGATGCACGACGGAGATCGACCCCGCCGAGTTCTACCACTACATGGGCAAGCTCGGCCTGGTCTACCTCGGCCCGTTCCAGGGAATTCGCGAACTCGCGCGGCGCCACGGTGAGGCCGTCGCGCTGATCGAAGCCCCCGAATCGATCCGCGGCGACCTCGAGCGATACCACGTGCACCCGGCGCTGCTCGACGCGATGGCCCAGGTCTTTGCCGTGGCCGGACCGGGCAAGGGCATCGAGGACGCGAAGGGCCTGTACCTGCCGGTCGGTCTCGGCCGGCTGCGAGCCCACCGCTCGCTGCCCGCCCGGTTCTGGGCGCACGTGACGCTCAACGCCGATGTCGTCGCCGGGGCGCCCACCATGGCCGGCGTGCTGCGCGCACTCGACGAGGAGGGCAACCTGATCCTCCAGGTCGACGACTGGCGCGTCCAGATGATCGACGCGGATGCGCGCCTGGTGGCCGAGGAGCCGCTCTCCGAGTGGCTCTACGAGGTTGACTGGCGTCCCATCGAGGCAGGCGAACCGCCGGCCGAGGTCGCTGCGGCTGCCTCCTGGCTCCTCCTGGACGACACGGCCGGTACCGGGCGCCGGATGGCAGCCACCCTGCCCGGTGAGCACGTCGTTCGCCTCGTCTCGCCGGGACCGTCGTTCACGGCGCACGCCGATGGGACGTTCGTGGTCCGGCCGGGATCACGCGAGGACGTGGAGTCGGTCTGGCAGGCGATCGCAAGGTCGGGCGAGCCCCTGCCCGATCATGTCGTGAGCTTCTGGTCCCTGGACGCCGGGCTTGCGCCAGAGGAGAACAGGCTCACGGAGTCCGAGGTCGCCGCTGCCGTCGTCGGTGTCCGAACGACGGCGCTGCGCTCGACGATTGCCCCCGCCAACGGCGCGAATGGTTCCGGGAACGGGCACCAGCGGGCGGGGCGCACGAAGGGCAGCATCCGGCCCGCACTCGCTGCGCAGGGGAACGGCCACGACGCGGGAAACGGCGACCCAGCCGAGCCGGTTCACGAAGCGGTGGCGTCGTCACTCGCGTTCGCCCACCTGGTGCAGGGGCTGGCCGCCGCTGCCGGCGACCGGCGTGTCCGGCTCGCCATCGTGACCCGCGGCGCCTCGGCGGGCTTCCCTGGCGGTGACGAGACGTCCCTGCTGCAGGCCCCGGTCGGCGGATTGGCACGGGTCGTGCGGATGGAATATCCGCAATTTGAGCCCATCGTGATCGACCTCGATCCGGAGCCCCAGGCCGACGAGCCGGCGACGCTCGCGGCGGTCCTGGTCAACCTCCCGGCCGAGCCCGAGATCGCGCTTCGGGGTGGCGAAGTCCTGGTTCGGCGGCTGACCAGGTTGCCCGTTGCCGCCGACGGCGGGGAGGGTGAACAGGCCTCGTCGGGGCGACCCGCTGGAACGATACCGGTCCCGACAGGCAACTATCGTCTCGAATCGGCCCAGCCCGGCATGCTGGACCGGCTGGTCCTGAAACCAGCCGCGCGTCGCTCGCCGGGGCCCGGCGAGGTCGAGGTCCAGGTCGCCGCGGCCGGCGTCAACTTCCGCGACGTGATGAAGGCGCTTGGCATCTACCCCATGCAGCCGGGTGACGTGCCGTGGCTGGGCGACGAATTCGCCGGTCGCGTGGTCGCCGTCGGCGAAGGCGTCGAACTCCGCGTTGGGGAGGAAGTCTTCGGTGTCGCGCCGGCCGCGTTCGGCAGCGTGATCTCGACGCGGTCGGACTTCGTGCTTCGCAAGCCCAGCACGATCACGTTCGAGGATGCGGCCACGCTGCCCGTCGTCTTCACGACCGCGCTGTACGCATTGCAGCGGCTGGCGCGCCTGCAGCGCGGCGAGAAGGTCCTGATCCACGCCGCGGCCGGCGGGGTCGGCCAGGCCGCCATCCAGATCGCCCAGGCGATCGGTGCCGAAATCTACGCCACCGCCAGCGAGAGCAAGCGCGACGTGATCCGCTCGCTGGGCGTGGACCACGTCTACGATTCTCGATCGCTCAACTTCGCGGACGAAATCCGGGAGGCGACCGGCGGACGGGGCGTGGACGTCGTTCTGAACCATCTCGCCGGCGACTTCATTCCGGCCAGCATCTCCGTCCTGGCCCCCTATGGCCGGTTCGTCGAGATCGGCAAGCGGGACATCTTCGCGAATTCCAAGATCGGACTCTGGCCATTCCGCAACAACCTGTCGTTCTTCGCGGTCGACATGGACCGCCTCGGCCGAGACAAGCCGGAGATCTACACCGCTCTGCTGGCTGAGGTCTACGAGGGCTTCGAATCCGGCCTCTACCGGCCGCTCCCGAAGACGGTCTTCCCGATCCAATCGGCTGTCAGCGCATTCCGGTACCTCGCGCAGGCTCGCAACATCGGCAAGGTCGTGCTTGCGATGGACGCCCCGGTCGTGGAGGAGTCGGAGGACCAATTCGGCTTCCGCGGTGATGCCACGTATCTCATCACGGGCGGACTCCGTGGCCTGGGTTCGCGCGTTGCGGAATGGATGGCGCTGAGTGGCGCCCGGCATCTCGTCCTGGTCGGGCGCGATCCCGGGTCCGCCGCAGCGCGGGAGACGGCACGCCGCGTAAAGGCAGCCGGGGCACGGGCGACGCTCCTGGCTGCCGATCTGGCAGTCGCCGATCAGGTGGAGGCCGTGCTCGCCCAGATCGAGACCACGCTGCCGCCGTTGCGGGGAATCGTGCACGCGGCCGGCATCCTGGCCGATGGCATCCTCGCCACCATGGACGATCGACAATTCGCCTCGGTGTTCGGGCCCAAGGCGATCGGCGCCCTCAATCTTCACCGGGCGACGAGCGATCTCGATCTCGACTTCTTCGTCAGCTTCTCGTCCACCTCGTCGCTGATGGGCAATCCCGGGCAGGGCAACTACGCAGCGGCGAACGCGTTCCTCGACCGGCTGGCGTGGCTGAGGCGAAGCCAGGGCCGCGCGGGCCAGACCATTCATTGGGGACCGTGGTCGGAGATCGGCATGAGCGCCACGGCGCAGGGACAGCGGAGCTTCGAGTTCGGCGTTGGAACGATCGCACCCGCGCGCGGCATCGAGGCCCTGGCCGTGGTGTCCGACCTCGACACTCCAGAACTTGCGGTCATGCCGATGGATTGGGCGACGTTCATGTCGCGCCTGCCGACGGCGCGGACGGATCCCTTCCTCACCGTCATTCGGGAGACCGTCGCGCTGGACGCCGAAGCGGGGCCCGGCACCGCAGCGCTGTACGAGGAGCTCCTGGCGGCCGCGCCGGAGGAGCGCATCGCGCTCGTCACGTCGTTCGTGACCACCGAGCTGGCGAAAGTGCTTGAGCTTGACCCCGAAGCCCTGCCCCTGGATCAGCCGCTCAACTCGGTCGGTCTCGACTCGCTGATGGCCCTCGAACTCAAGAACCGCGTGGAAGTCGGGGTCGGGATCAACCTGCCCATCGTCACGCTGATCCAGGGTCCCACGATCCAGCAACTCGCCTTCGAGATCGTGAGTCGCTTCGAGGCGCCCGACGATGCCGCCGCCCCGGATCCCGATGGTCGAATCGATGGACGAGGGGCGCCCGAAGCCGGGTCGCCGGCGGTGGCCGTGGGCGAGGATCCGGCCGGGAACGTCCCGTAGGAAGCCGATTCCCGGGGACCGGATGGCTGGCCGGCGGCGATGGCCAGGCGACCGCGGGATTGCAGCTCGATCTGCGTGCCGTACCTCGGCGGCGGACCGCAGGCCTTTCGGGGCTGGGCCGACGGGCTGCGGTCCATCGCCGATCTCGTGACGGTCCAGCTGCCGGGGACCGGGGCGCGCCTGCATGAGCCGCCGCTGACGTCGATCCGGGCGATCGCCGGCGGTGTCGCATCGGCGATCGCGGCCGAGGTGAGCGGACCGTACGTGCTCCTGGGGTACAGCATGGGCGCCGTCGTCGCCTTCGAGGCGACCCGGCTCATCATCGGCGAACGCCTGCGGCCGCCGGCGTCCCTGATCGTCGCCGCGCATTCAGCGCCGCAGCGGCCGTGGCCGTATCCGCCAGCCTCGGCCGGGCCGGACGATGAGGTGCTTGCCCAGATCCGCCGCTACGAGGGAATGCCCGAAGCCGTGATGGCCGATCCCGAGCTGGCGGCGGTTCTCATGCCGACGATCCGGGCGAGCCTGCGGGCCATGGAGACCTACGTGGCGCCGCCGCCGCAGCCGCTGCCGATCCCCATCCTGGCGATCTGCGGCGATGCTGATCCAACGGTGTCACTCGAAGAGATGGACGAATGGCGGCAGAACACGACGGAGTCGTTCCGGCTCGCTGCGGTCCCCGGCGGCCATTTCTTCATCCATCAGTCCCAGGCGCTGATGCTGGACCTTGTCAGAGCGCAGCTGCGGCTCGTGCTGGTCGTCTGATCGAGTGACCCTCCCCCAGCCTCGGCACCGGCCGGGATTTACCGGCTCGTGGGCAACCGGCCCGCCGAATCCGGAGCTTGCCGCCGGGGAGGTGCATGTCTGGCGGATTCCGCTCGCCGGACCGCCAGCCCGACCCGTGCCGGACCTGACGGCTGAGGAGCGCCAACGTGCCTCAGCCTTCGTCCGCCGCTCCGATGGAGCGCGCTGGGCGACCTCGCGCGGCGCGCTGCGCGGCGTACTTGGTCGCTATCTCGATCGGCCGCCGGCCGACATTGCTTTCGAGCGCGGCCGGGGCGGCAAGCCGCGCGTTGCCGGGAGCGACCTCCAGTACAACCTCACGCACTCGTTCGAGATGGCCGTCTGCGCGGTGGGGCTGACGGATCTCGGTGTCGACATCGAGAAGATCCGGGCGGCGCCGATGGCGGCCGGAATTGCCGCGGGGATCGTGTCCGCGGACGGTCCCATCCGCCCGGACGAGGCCGGTTCAGCCGAGCTCGACTGGGCCTTCTTTCACGCCTGGACCCGCGTCGAGGCTGCCCTCAAGGCCACGGGCGAGGGGCTCTCCGCGATTGACCGGCGATCCCCGGCCTGGATCAGGTCCCTGGCGACCTCCGCGCTCGCGTCAATCGATGACCGGCCGCTGCTCCTGGTCGACCTGCCGATCGACGAGGGCTACGCGGCGGCTCTTGCCGTGCTGGATGCGGATCCGATCGATGCCATCGCCTGCTGGACCTGGTCGGGCTGACCTCGAGCCCCGGCCGCGCGGGCCCGGGTGGCTCAGCGTTCCAGCCGAGCGACGGATTCGATCTCCGAAACGGCGCTGAACTGGCTTGCGTCGGCCCGGACGGGCTGTCAGGTGGAGGCGATTCGAACGAGGACATCGTTCACCGCGGCTGGATCGACCCGGTTGGGCGTATGCCGGGTGCCCGGGATCTCGAAGATCTGGTCGGGCGAGAACCAGCGCGAGACCTTGACCCGATCGATGGTCGGGTCATCGACCCCGAACACGATGAAGAACCGGCCGCTGCCCGGAGGCGGCCCAAGCACCATCCGGTTCGCGGCGATGTCAACGAGTCCGTCCGCGATGGCCCGCCGATCGGCCGCCCGGATGGCCGCCGCGGTCCGGAATCGGGCCCAGCGCGTCGCATCGGATTCCACGCCATCGAAGGTGTCACACCACCACGACACCAACCGTTTTCGTGCGCGGAGCCGATCGACCGCCCACCCGAGCACGCCCGTCGCCCGCCCCGCCAGCACGAACGGCTGCCAGAACCGAACCAGATTGCTGCCCCGGAGGGGAGGATCGAGGAGCACCACGACCGGCCAGCGGTGGGGCTGGCGGCGATGCATCTCGGTGACCACCATCGCACCCATGCTGTGGCCCACCAGGATGGGATCCGGGAGGTCGAACTGCGCCAGGGCCGCGATGGAGGCCTGGACGTAGGTCTCGAAGGAATAGTGCCCGAGGGGCGCCGACGCTCCATGGCCGGGCAGGTCGAAGCGGAGAACGGTGAATTGCTCCGCGAGCGCCGGCGCATTCCGATCCGTGTCGCCCATCGCGTCCATCCAACCGTGCACGAAGACGATCGATCGGGTCGCAGCGTCGTTCGCCGAGTAGTCGCACGCGACCTCGGTGCCCTCCACGGCCACGCGAATCATCTGGCCGGTCCCGTGGCCCGACACCCGGGCGCCGTCACGAACCGATCGCCGATTCGACATACCGCGGGAACGACAGGCTCGATGGATCGGCGCGGATCAGGTCTGCCGCCCTCGCCGCGCCGCTGGCGAAGGCGGGTTCCCCAGCGAGCCGCTCAACGGCCTGGCGGACTGCGCGCACCGACAGCCAGTCGGAGCGAATCGAGAGCGTCGCCCCGAGATGCGCCAGGGTTGCCATGGTCATGTGCTGGTCGAGGTTCTGCGGGATGCCGAGGACGGGGCGGCCCTCGGCCAGGGCCTGGTACGTCCCGGGGGTCCCCCCGTTGCTGATGACGATGGTGGACCGGCGGGCGAGTTGGTCGCCTGGCAGGAACGGGGCGACATACGCATTGGCCGGCAGCTCGAGTGACGTCCGCCGACCGCCCACGGCCGCGGCGACCCGATACTTCGTGCCCGCGAGCGCCCGCAGAATTGTCGGCAGGGCCCCGAGCTTGCCGCTCGATCCCATGCCCACGTAGATCACCGGATCACCGGCATCCAGGTCCTCCCACCACGGGGGAAAACCAACGGTCGGACTCCACATCGCCGGGCCGACAAAGTGGTGGTTCGAAGGCAGGTCGGCCTTCATCCGGACGATCCCGGGCGCGTCCAGGTAGAGGACATCGTCACCGCCGTGGAGCGCGCGGCCGGTCCGCCATCCGAACGAGTCGAGCCCGTGGCGGCGGCGAAGCTGATTGATGGGGCGCGTGTAGAGCCAGAAGGCCAGCGGCCGTACGAGGTCAAAGTAGCGTGGCGTCAATCCCGGAATGTACGGCGAGAAGAGGGTCTCCGGCGGCGGCTGGCGCACGGGTGCTGCGTAGTCGCTCCACTGGGCATTGACGGTTGCGGCGTGCCGGACGCCCTCGAGCTGGGCGCTGGTGGACATGGACACGCGCATGTCACTGACGACGAGATCCGGCTGCACCTCTCGCAGGAGGCGGCGGTCGGAAACGACCTCCCGTTCCAGTTCGCCGATCTTCCAGAGGGGCAGGCCGCGTCGGAGACGCTGCGCGAACGCCTGTTCCGTGATGCTCGTCACGCGCCAGGTCCGGAACGGCGAATCCCGCAGGACGAGGCGAGCCACGGCCGTTGGCGGTGCCGCGATGTGGACCTCGTATCGCGCGGGGTCCAGCGTCTTCGCGAGGACATGCAGCCGCGAGATGTGTGACAGGGTCAGCGCCTCCCCCACGAACAGGATTCGCTTGCGCGCTGCCGTCATTCGGTCGTTTGGACACCCCTCGAGTTGGCGGGGGCCGGTGCCGCCTCGGGGTCGGGCTCGCGGTCCACTGGGAGCTGGGCCGGGTCGGCGGGCAGCACCCCGACCGGCGTCGTGGCGGCGCGCGCCGGGCCAGTCGACCCACCGCGTCGGTTGCGCCCGCCGCGCCCTGCGGCACGCCGTTCATCGTTGAAGGCCCGCCGGACGACGATCTCGGCGATCGATGGGACGGCCCTGGATCCCCACCAGCGCAGCCGTCCTGCAAAAGGGACGACGATCATGCCCTGGTTGCGCTGCACGGCTCGCAGCGTGTCTTCCGCGAGGCGATCCGCTGGATAGGCCGGGCCGACGAGCTTGGCGAAGTAGCGCCGGAGGTCCGGGCGCCAGATGCCTTCGGAATTCGGCAGGTCGGCGGGGTTCCGGGCGTCCAGCATCGGTGTTTCCACGGCCGTCGGGCACAGGGCGGAGACCCGGACGCCGTACGGTTCTGCTTCCAGGCGCAGGCCGCGTGTCAGGCCGACAATCGCGTGTTTGGTCATCGAATACGGGACGACCAGGGGCAGGGGTCCGAGGCCGGCCATGGAGGCGGTGTTGATGATATGGCCACGACCCTGGCGGATCATGATCGGATACGCCGCGGCGACGCCGTTGATGACGCCCCGGATGTTGACATCGATCGCCCGCGTCCACTGATCCAGCGACAGGTACTGGACCTCGCCGCCGATGCCGATCCCGGCATTGTTGAAGAGGTAGTCCAGCGATCCGTGACGGGCGACGGCGTCCTCGACCACGGCAGCGACGGCTGCCGCGTCACGAACGTCGAGCTGGCGCGTTTCGGCGCCCCGGACACCAGTCGCCGCTTCGGCGAGGCGGGTCGCGTCGATGTCGGTCATGACCACGGTCACGCCTCGTCCAGCCAGGGCCCGCGACAGCGCCGCGCCGATGCCGCCTGCTGCGCCGGTGACGATCGCCACCCGGCCGGTCCATGCCGCCATTCCGCCTCCGCCAGTCGGGTTGCCGGTGTGTGGCCGGTCGCGTGAGTGTACGTCGTCGATCCGCTGATCCGGAGTGAGGGCGGCGAGCGCAGTCCCTGGGATCAGCCTGTGAGGGTCAGGGCAGCCCGGGCGTGAGGTCCGGCCAGAGCGAGTCGGTCACTCCACGACCCGAAGCGCATTGGGAATGTTCAGACGCCGCAGCCGGCGGACGCCGAGGAGCGGGGCGGCCCCGACAACGAGGATCCCGAGGGCCGCGGCCGTGATCAGGGTTGACGGGCTCACCGTGATGACCATGCCGATGTCCGGCACGACATCCCGAACGATGAATCTGACGATCAGCTGAATGACCACCCAACCGATCACCAGGCCGATGATGGTGCCGACGATCCCGATGATCCCGCTCTCGACCACCGACATCCCCATCACGGAGCGGAGCCGCGTGCCGAAGGCGAACATCGTCGCGTTTTCTCGAGTTCGTTCATCGAGGGCGATGGTGGCCGAGTTGAAGGCGATGAGCAGGGCGAGCGCGAGCGCCACGTACTGGACGATCCTGAGCAGGCTCAGGTATTGGTCGACGAGGTTGGCGAACACCCTGGAGGTCGCATCGACGGACTCGACGGAGATCACCCCGGGGCTCTCGAACAACGCCTTCTGGACCGCGCTCGCCGTCATCCCGGCGGCCGGCAGGACCGAGATGCGATTGGTCATGCCGACGAGCTGGAAGACGCCCGCATCGCCGATGCTCATGAACGCGGCCGGCTTGTACGGGTCGGGCGACAGGCCCGCAACGAGCATCTCGGTGTCGACGTTCTCGAGCCGGCCATTCTTCTGGCGCTGGGTGGTGACCGTGATCACGTCGCCGGGGTTGACCCCGAGCTCCGCCGCTCCAGCGTGCGAGAGAAGGATCTCCGGGCGGCCAGTCGGGCTGCCGGCACGCGACGCGCTGCCCTGATCGATCGTGGGCGACCACTGGCCCGAGCGGAGGTCAAGGAGTTCGAGCCGCATCCACTGCTCGTGGCCGTTCGCCCGCATCGTCCCCAGCAGCACGATCTGCGCTTCGGAGTCGGCGACCGCCCCCGTCGCCTGGATGCGATCGAGGGCCTGCGTGGCAGGCGACATGGCATCGAGACTCACGAGCAGCCGACTCGGCGTTGACTGCAGGACTTCGCGCGCGCCGATGTCGATCGTCTTGAGGAAGGTGTCGGTCAGTCCCGTCGTCCCGACAAGCACGGCGACAGCGGCGGCGATCCCGAGGGCGGTGAGGAGCGTCCGCCGGGGCGTCCGGAGGACATTCCGGATCGGCATCTGGGCCATGGGCCCGCCCGGCACGTGGAGACGGCCGACCAGCGGCGCCCAGCCGCCGCCCTTGGCGCTGAGAAAGCCGGTGCGGATCGCCTGGATAGGTGGCACGCGGATGGCGCGCCACACGGGGTAGAGGCAGGCCGCGAACGGCAGCATGAAGCCGATCACCGCCGCCTGGACGAACACCAGCGGCTGAAACGTCGCGCTCCAGACGGGCAGTGGGAAGTACCGCTGGAGCAGGGAATCCATCCCAATATCGATGAGCAACCCGACGACGATGCCGAGAGCCACCCCCAGGAGGGCAACCTGGGCACCGACGAGGAGGGGCCGAAACGCGATCCAGCGGCCCGGCACGCCCAGGGCCATGGCGACCCCGATCTCGCGGCGCTGCGACTCGACAATGCGACTGGTGAGGTTGAACGCAGAGAGCGTTGCGCCGCCCAGGATCAGGAGCGCGAAGATCGAGTAGAACTTCTGGTCCGTGTCGATGTCCGCGTACAGCACCCGGTGCGCGTCGTCCTGGTTCGCGGTGTCGACCTTCACGGTCGTGCCGGGGAGTTCCCGTGCGACGGCAGCTTCGATGTCGTCACGGGCCTGGTTCGGGTCGACCCCCGGCGCCAGCCGGACGACCACATCGTTGACCTGCCCCTCGAGGCCGGTCAGGCGCTGGACCGTGTCGATCGGAGCCACGACCGCGGCGAAATTCGATTCGGCAAGCAGCCCGCCGGCGGCGGTCGTCACCAGGAAGTACTCGGGCGTGAGGATCTGCCCGACATACGTCAGGGCGTGGCCGCCCGAGATCGTGATCGTCCCGGACGGCGGAAGGTCCTTCTCGCGGGCGAAGTGAAAGTCCAGGGCCGCGACGTCGGCGTTGGCATCGCCCGGCGCCAGGGACCGGCCGAGGCGGGCCGCCATTCCGGCGATCAGGGCGTTGCCCTTCGTCACATCGACACCGGTAATCTGGCCCGGCACCAGGACCGTCTGCGTGGCGGTCGAAGCGTCGACCTGGGTCGCGAGGACCAGGCGTTCCTGCGAGTCCTGGACCCGTTCCGGATGCGAAATCTGGCGGACCGCGGCGTTGAGCTGCCCTTCGGCAACGGTGCTCCCGTCCTCGATCCGGACGCGAACGTCGAACATGCGCAGCGCGGCGTAGCTTGCGTCGTTCGCGTTCTGGCGCCACGTCGAGGTGCTGGTCAGCCCCGCATACGCCCCGGTCCCGATGCCGATCGTGAGAGCGATGGCCGAAACGAGGAGCCACCGCTGGCGGAGATCGCGCCAGGACCAGCGCAGCCAGAAGCCGAGGTTCTTCATTCGCGTCGCATGGTCGCCCGAGTCACCGCCCGAGCTACCAATGGAGGTCCTCGAGCCGCGGGCGTGGCCCTTCGGACGTGTGATCGGAGATGATCCGACCGCTGCTCAATTCAATGACGCGGTCCGCGATCCGCGCGATCTCCCGGTTGTGGGTGACGACGATCACGGCACGCCCTGTCGTCGCCTGCGCCTGCAGGAGCTCCAGGATCTGCAACCCGGTTCGGAAATCCAGCTCGCCCGTTGGTTCGTCCGCGAGGACGATCCGGTTGCCAGTCGCCAGCGCCCGCGCGATCGCGACGCGCTGTTGCTCGCCTCCCGAGAGCATGTGTGGGAAATGGCGCAACCGGTGGCCGAGCCCGACCTCGGTCAGCATGGCGATGGCGGCGTCGTGCGGCCGCGACCGGTGGGCGACGCCTGCTCCGAACTCGACGTTCTCGATCGCGGACAGCGCCGGGAACAGGTTGAACGTCTGGAAGATGAAGCTGACCGACTCTCGCCGGTAGCGCGACAGGCCGCCCGACGTTGCGCCGGAGATTCGATGGCCGGTTGCGACGATGTCGCCTGTTGTCGCCTGGTCGATGCCGCCGATCAGGTTGAGAAGCGTCGTCTTGCCGCTCCCCGACGGCCCGAGGACGACCACGAATTCACCGGGCCAGATCGCGATGTTGGCGTCTTCGAGCGCCGATGTCCCGTCGGGACCGCCATATCGGCGCGAGACGTGGCGCATGGCGATGATCGGGTCGCCGGTCCGCGAGATCGCGGGGCGGGGCGGCGGGGCGGCCTTTGCAGCGCCGTCGGAATCGGCGAGATCCGGGGCCAGGCCGGCGTCAGGCGGCAGACCCTCGGCGGGCTGCCCGTCGGTGAGGCCGGCCACCACGGGCGTCACGACGGCCGCGGGCACTGCCGATCGATCGTCCGGTGCCTCGACCGGGGCCGGCGGGGAACCTGCGCCCGCGTCGATCGCGTTGCCGTCTGGATCGCCAGTGTCCGCGGGTTGCCTGGCGCGTCGCTTCCCGGACCGGCCCGACGATGCAGGTGGGGCCGCTGCGACGGTCCTGGCCGTGAGAGGCGCCTCGCTCTCGCCCATCACGGCGCCGCCGGCCGCCAACTGCGCTCCCCCACGGCCCCCGTGGGGGCTGCCGTGGCCAGGACCCGGGGAGCCGAACAGGATGGCGACGAGCTGTGGCAGTGGCGGACGCGGAAGCCTCATTGACGGTACTCGAACCCATGCGGAACCCGCGATGCGGATGTCGACGCCGAGGGAAGCCGGATTGTACCCCATCGCGTCAGCCCGCCCGAGAGGCGGGCAGAGGCTCGGATCGGCTCGGATCGGGGCCAGCTCCGTGCGGGGAACGCGACGAAACCAGACCTCATCGGGCCAGCACCAGGTGGAAGGACATCGTGCCCGTGTCACCGACGCTCACCAGCCCGCTGCCATGGATGTTGTAGTCCGAAAGTCGGAACGGGATCGTGGCATCGACCGTGATGGTGGCCGCGGCGAGGGTCAACGTGGCCGACACGCTGACCGCCCGGGTGACCCCATGGAGGATCAGGTTTCCCGGAATATCGACCTGGGCTCCGGCTCGCAGCTGGCTCGAGGGCGGCAGACGCACCGGGCTGGTCTGCTCGAATCCCGCCATCGGGTAGTGGTCGGTCTCGAGGATCGATTGCAACTGGGAATCGAAGGTGCCGTCGCCGGTCGAGAGTGTGGTCGTGTCGACCGTGAACCGGCTCGAGGCCAGCACGTTGCCGGTCGTGGTCGCCTCGATGACCGCCGCCCCCTCCACCGTGTCCGTTCGCGCGACGACGTCGCTCTGGAATGGACCCACGCCTGCGCTGACCGTCGATCCGACCCATGAGCCGCTCGTGACGTGCCATGTCCCGGCGAGGGAGGCGCCAGCCGGCGAGGCAGCACCAGAGTCGAGGGGCGCGGTTGACGGCGTCGGTTGCGGCGTTCGCGAGCGTGTCGGGTCGATGGTCGGAGTCGCCTTGGGCACCGTCGTTCCGGACGCGGCGCCTGACCGCCCAGGGCTGCCCTGGGGTGACCCGCTCCTGCCGCCTGTCGCGACGGCCGCGTCAGTCGCGGTGGGCGACGGCGGAGCCGGAGTCGTGCGAGCGCCTGAGGCCAGGAGCACGACGGCGACGACGACGGCGGCAACGACCAACAGCGCGGTGATGCCGAGGCTGCCTCGACGCATCAACCGATTGGGCCCGCCTGGAAGCGGCACTCGCAGCCCCGGACGGGGCGAGCATCCGCCTGCGGCGCGAGGCGGCCCACGCGAATGACACTCGGCGGGGCCCCGGTTTGCGCGTTCATCAGGATCCGGCGGGCAACAGGATCAGATCGTGGCAGCAGGCGTCGGCGTCGGGCTGGCCGACGGGACCGGTGTTGGAGCCGGCGTGGGGTTCGGGCTCTGCGTGGGGGTCGGGCCGCTCGTCGGGCTGGGCGTTGGCGTCGGATTGGGCGACGGGGATGGAGTCGCCCGAGGGGCAGGCGTCCCCGGGTCGACGGTGACGATCACCGGCGGGCCTGACGACGGACGAGGCGTGGGCGATGGTGCCACGTGCCTCGGGGTCGGGGTCGGAGTCGGAGTCGGAGTCGGGGGGATGAATTGCGGAGGTGCCGGCGTCGCGCGGAAGACGGTGGGCCTTGGCGTTGCAGCCACGGGCAGACTGGGGGCCGCCGTCGGCGGGGGGATCGACGCTTCGGCGCCTGCGGGCGACGAAGCCACCGCCAACTGGGGGGCCGGCGAGGGCGTGGGAGCCGGCGAGGAGGTCGGTGCCGGGGACGGCGCAGGTGTCACGGCCGCTGCGGTCTCGGCCGGCGCGGTCTCGGCCAAGGACAACACCGAGCCGGGGGCTCCGCCTGACGCGAAGCTCGACTCAGCCGTCGCTCCGTTCCCGGCACGGGCGGTTGCGGGCGCCGGCGACGGCGAGACCGTGCCGGGGGCAGTGGCAATCGCGGGAGACGAGCCGCCTGGGCGACCGGCGATCGCCAGCACGACGGCGATCCCGGCCACTGCGAGGCCTGTGATGGCCATGGGGCGACCAAGCGCCGGTTGATCGCCTGCGATCAGCGGGGCATTCCAGAACGATTCCGGCAGGCCGCTGACGACCGACGATGCCTCGGCCAATCTGGAAGCGGCCTCATCCGGCTGCGGCGTGCGGCCGCCAACCCGCTGAATGAGATCCTCTTGAGGCACTTCCGGGATCTCGTCTGGGGCTGGCCTGAATCGGCCGAGTCTAACCACCGTGTCGTATTGCTCTTGGGAGCACCAGCAGTTCCCTCCCGGGGAGCCGATCTAACGGCTGGGCGAACCTCGCCGCTTGACCTGGCCGGTCTGCAACGCAACCGACCGACCCCTGTCGGACCGACCGCAACATAGTAGCGTCGTCTCCGTTTCTGGACACCAGGCCGGCAGTCGCGCACCGGACAGTGACCTGCCGTCCGGGCTGGCCGCTGGGTCCGACGCCTGAGCCGCCACCCCGACCGGGCTGTGGTACGGTCCCGGAGAGGACCCGAGTCCAACCGATGAGGCGTCGCAGCGCGAGGGTTCCGTTGCCCGCGCGACCCCCTGCGGAACGATGGGGCACGGCGTTACAGAGGATTCCAGCGCCCGACGTGGTCGAGACCTCGCGCTCCCCCGCCAGCGACGACGAGTCCACCATCGCGGCCCTGCGTCGCGGTGACGAGGCCGCCTTCGTCCGGCTGGTCGAGCGCTACCAGGGTGCCCTCGTCCGCACCGCGCTGGCCTACGTCCGCGATCGCGACGTCGCCGAGGAGGTCGTCCAGGAATCCTGGGTCGCGGTCATTCGGGGGCTCGATCGGTTCGAAGGGCGCTCGAGCCTCGCGACCTGGATCTTCCGCATCGTCACGTACCAGGCTCGATCGCGCGGCGAGCGCGAGCGTCGGACGATCCCGCTCTCGGTCTTCGAACCCGGGCCGGATGAGCCAGCGGTCGATCCGGCACGCTTCCGGCCGCTCGGTGCCACCTGGGCCGGCGCCTGGGCCGAGGCGCCGCAGCACTGGGGTCCCGATGCGTCGCAGCGGCTGCTGGCGCGTGAAACGCAGGCGATCATCCTGGAGACCCTCGAGACGCTCCCGCTGGCCCAGCGCACGGTGCTCACGATGCGCGACATCAATGGCCTCGGCTCGGACGAGGTCTGCACGGCGCTCGATATCAGCCCGGGCAACCAGCGGGTGCTGCTGCATCGCGCCCGATCCCGTGTTCGCGGCGCGCTCGAACGCTACCTGGCGGCCGCCGATGCCGTGTAACGAGGCCCCGATGCATCGAGACTGGACGAGATGAGCCAACCGGATCCGATGGCCTGCCAGGAACTGGTCGAGCTCGTGACCGACTACCTCGACGACGCCATGACGGCCGACGATCGCGGCCGTCTCGAGTGGCACCTCGGGGTCTGTGACGGGTGCGACGCGTACATCGAGCAGATGCGCGGGTCGATCGAGGCCACCGCGGCGGAGGGTCCGGAAGCCATCCCACCGGAGGCGCTCGAACGGTTGCTCGAGGTCTACCGGGCGTATCGGGCGGGCTGAGCCGCTCGATCCGGCGGCGTCGGGGGTGCCGTGCCGATCCGGTTGGCCGGCGGCCAGATCACCGTTCAGAATGCAGGTCCGACACGCGCCGTTTCGAATCGTCAGAGCTGGTGAGGTGACCGGTGGAGATCCGAACCCTGGGACGAACCGGTCTTGGCGTCTCCGTGCTCGGATTCGGCTGTGGGGCCGTTGGCGGCCTCCTGGTCCAGGGCGAGCCCGACGAGCAGGAACGCGTGGTCGCCCGCGCCATCGAGCTCGGCGTGACCTATTTCGACACGGCTGTGGCCTACGGCGACGGCCGATCCGAAACGAACCTCGGGCGGGTGCTCGCGCGGCTGCACGCCGACGTGATCGTGGGTACGAAGTTCACGATTCGACCGGAGGACCACCATCGGATCGGAGCCGCGATCGTCGAATCGCTCGACGGCAGCCTCCGGCGGCTCGGTCGCGACTCGGTCGATCTGCTCCAGCTGCACAACGCCATCGGGATCCCGGACGGCGCGCGGACGCTCGATCCGGCGACGGTCATCGGTGAGGTTGCGGGTGCGCTCGCCGGGCTGCGACGCGAGGGCAAGATCCGCTTCTACGGCATCACCGGGCTCGGCGCCACGCCGGCCGTCCTCTCGGTGGTCGAATCGGGCGCCATCGACACCAGCCAGGTCGCCTACAACCTGCTCAATCCGAGCGCGGCAACGACGTTGCCGACCGGTTACCCGGCCCAGGACTTCGGTGGGCTGATCCCGCGGGCCACGGCCGCCGGCGTCGGCACGATCGGGATTCGGCCGCTCGCGGCGGGTGCGCTGAGCGGCTCCGAGGAGCGCCATCCGCTCGGCATGACGACGGTCGCCCCGATCGGCTCGGGCGTCGACTACGCGACGGACGTCGATCGGGCGCACCGGTTCGCGGGCCTGATCGATGCCGGGTTCGCGGACAGCCTCGTCGAGCTGGCGCTGCGATTCGCGATGACCGGTGTCTCGCCCTCGACGGTGCTGGTCGGGGTCTCGAGCATGGAGCAGCTCGAGTTTGCGGCCCGGTGCGCGGAACTTGGTGCGCTGTCGCCGGACGCCATGGCGCGGATCGCCGAGATCTGGGAGGCGATCGCCCAGTCCGACGCGTAGGGCTGCAGGCCGCTCGGCGTCGCAACGGGGCCGCTCGGGGCCTCTCGGGGTAGCTCGGGGCCTCTCGGGGGCCGCAGTGGCCGCGCCGGGCAGCTCGGGGCACCAATTCGGGAGGGCTGCCCCTTCCGGGGCGCCGCGGACCGTCGGATGAGCGCGCCATGCTCCTTGACCGGTGGGATCGGCTTCGGAACCGTCATCCACAGCGGGCGGGGAGCGGCGCACGCTCAGATGACGGCGAAACGGTCCAAACAGCCGGTCAGGGTGGGCCTGGTGCTCAAATGACGGTCGCGTCACCCCGGTTGGTGGCGCGGCTGCGGGCTGGCCCGGGCCGTGCGGCCCCGGTCGGTGGCGCCGCGGCGGGCTGGGCCTGGCCCACGGTCGTGCCGCCCCGGTCGGTGCCGCCCTGCGGGCCGGCCCGCCCGATGATCGTCCGGCCCGGTCGGTGGCGCCGACGCCGGCCACGCCCGACCTGGGCCCACGGTCCCGACGTTACGGGGCGTCGCTCGGGATCGGGATGTTCGGGGCGCCTGTCTTGCCGACCATGATCACGCCGGTGATCGTCGCGTAGTGCGAGACGTACGTGTCGGTGTGGATGACCTTGCCCTTGGCGTCCCTGACGGTGCGGGTCACGACCGAGTTGAAGCCGTCGTCCTGGTACTCGATCTGACGGCGCGCGCCACTGGGCAGGGCCGACGTGTAGACCGTCTTGGTGGTCGCCTTCGTGTAGTTCGTGATGACCGGCTTCGAGAACGTCACGTTGCGATTGAGCGGGACGCTGTAGAGGTCGAAGCGGACGAGGTTCGGGCCGGTGATGCCCCGGATCAGGACCGGGTAGTCGGAGTCGTTCGTCCAGGTCATGTTCTGGACCGAGCCACCGCTGATCGAGACCGTCGCGTCAAGGCCGACCGGGTAGCGGCTGATGTAGTAGAAGTGGTTCGACCGCTCGCCCATGTCGTAGCCGGCCCGCAGCGCGGCGTTGAACAGCGTCGTGGAGCAGGAACAGATGCCGCCGCCGAGCGCCACTCCCTCGGAGGTGTGGCCGTTGATGATCGCGCCGCCCAGCTTGTAGCCCTTCGCCAGCGTCACATCGCCGACGGCCTTCCAGAAGTCGAACTTGCCCCCCGGCGGGACGATGTACCCGTTGATGATCTTGGTGGGGATCCAGATGTTGGCGCCGTTGCCGTTGTGGGCGGCCGGCTGGAAGATCGTGGTCCAGGTCGAGATCACCTTGACCTTGGCCGCCGCAGCCTTCGCCTGAGCTGTGGTCAGGTTCGGCTTGACGGCCTTGACCACGGCGGTCACCGGTCCGCCGACCCCGGGTCCACCCTGCGCCCGGATCTGGAGCGCGGCGAGAACGGCGGCCGTGGTGGCCTTGGGATCCAGCGTCCGGCCATCCTGGGACGGCGTCACCCTGGCGACCTTGCCGGTCGACGAGAAGGTGAAGGTGGCATCGACCATTGGCTTGTCGATGAGCGGCGCCAGGGCCTTGACGGCGGTCGCGACGGCGGCCGAGTTGATGACCGGGACGATCCGGTCATCGGCCGTTCGGCTGAAACCGATCCACGAATGGACCGTCTCGGCCGGAATGGCCCAGCTGTCCGAACCGGAGACGATCGTGAGCGGGAACGCCATGGACGAAGCCTGGGCGCGGGCCGTCTGGGCCGTGTCGTCCGTGACCGACGGTGGGACCGACGTCTCGGTGAGATTGACATTCACCGTGGCCGGGGCATCGAGCACGCTGAGCTTCGCGATGATGGCGCTCGCGACCGCCCCGACGTCGACCCGCCGGCCCATCGCCGCGGCCGTGGTGCTGAAGCCGGTCGGGGTGACCACGACGGACGCGTCGATCGGGTCGAGGTCGGCGGCGCGGGCGATCGATTCGAGCCGCTGCCTGAGCGGCGCGGGATTCAGGTTGAGTCGCGGTGTCACGGTGATCCCGGTCATCGCCGCGCGGAGCTCTCCGAGGGCCTGGACGACCGGCGAGGGATCGCGGCCGGCGAGGAGCGCCTCGTAGACCATCGTGTCAAGGTCGGCCTGGCGACCGAGATCGTGGTAGCTGATCGTCGTCGTACTGCCACCCGCCGTGACCTCGATCGAGCCTGAGGCGAGTGAGCCGTAAACCGCGTCGAGACGTTCGCGGGCGGCGGTCTCGTCGAGGCCCGACAGGTCGACCTGGCCGATGCGCACACCGGGCAGGACGCGGTGGACGTACTGCTGGTCATAGGCATAGAGCGCTGCGACAGCCATGCCCGCGACGAGCACGAACCCGGCAAGGAACGACGTGAAGAGCCAGAAGACAGCTCGCCCACGGCGCCGCGGGCGCGCTTGAACGCTCGCGACCGGGGCGGTCACAGGATCCGGAATGAAGTCTTCGGTTCCCGCAGCAGACGCGCCTGCCGTCATGCATGACCCCCGAACATCGCCCGGGTTCCGCCCTCCGGGCTGTCCCGCCGGACACGGTCCGGACACGGAACGAATTGGAGACACGATGGTAACCGGTTCCGAGCGAAATGCCGAGCGGTGGTCGATGAGGGTTCAAGCCACTGGCGGGCGTCGCTCGGAGTGCCGTTCCGTTGGGTGATTCGCGCCCGGGTTCGACGCCGAGCGAGGCCGCCACGTGACGTCAATCGTCGCATGACGGCCCGATCCGGAAGGGTTGGGCCAACCGCAGCCCTGTCGGCCATCGCGCTCAGCGATGGACGGCGCGCCAGCGAAGACCGCCCGCGGCCACGAGGAGCGCCGCACCGACGATCGTCAGGGCAATCGGCATCGGAAGTCCCGGGGCCGAGCCGTCAGAGCCATCGCCGACGGTGTCGGTCGGCGGCGGTTCCTGCGCGCTCGTCGAGACGACGACCGTGCCGTGCATCGTCGAGTGGATCGTGCAGTGATAGGCGAAGGTGCCGACGGTCGTGAACGTCATGCTGAACTTGCCGCCGCTGTGCTTGATGACCCCCGAGTCGAACGCTCCGGTGTCAGACGTGACGGTGTGGTTGTCGTCGGCCTGCTTGTTCGTCCAGGTGATGGTCGTGCCGGGCTGGACGGCGATCGAATGGGGCGAGAACTGGTAGTTGTTGATCGTGACCGACGCGGTCGCGGCCCCGACGGCGGCCGGCTGGAGGACGATCAGCCCGATCGAGAGCACTCCGCTGATCAAGCCGTATCGAAGACGCGCGGGAAGGGTCATTGGGCAGTACCTCCGACGGGCGATGGCCTTGGTCCTCGGTGGTACGTCCTGCGCGGCAGGCCGGTTTCAGGCAGTCGGCGGCAACGTGCCCCGGCCGGCATCGAGGCGGGGCATCCGCCGCCATCCGCCGGTGAGGGATACTCAGGGCCGGCCGAACACCGGGCACATCGTCGCCCGGGCATCGGTCGATTCGCCGGCGGTCGTTCGACCGGCGGAACTCCTGCAGGCCGGTGGAGGCGATCGTGACCGCTGGACAACCGCTCGAGATCCGATTCCTGGGCCATTCGACCGTCCTGTTGGAGCTTGATGGCCTTCGAATCCTGACCGACCCGGTGCTGAGACCCTGGATCGGACCGCTCCGCCGCCACGTGCCCGCGCACGACCCGACCGCCGAAACGGTGGACGTGGTCCTGATCTCGCATGCCCACAACGACCATCTCGACCTGCCGTCGCTGCGCCTGCTGAAGGGCGCGCCGTTGCTGATCGTGCCGCGCGGCCTCGGGCCGATGGTCCGCAGGGCGGGCTTCGAGCGGGTCACCGAGGTCGTCCCCGACGATCGGCTCGAGGTTGCGCCCGGCGTCGAGATCCAGGCGTTCCCCGCCGTCCACGAGGGGAAGCGCCCGATGTTCGGGCCACACGCCGTCGCGCTCGGGTTCGTGATCGAGGGTTCGTCGACCGTCTACTTCGCCGGCGACACGGACATCTTTCCCGAGATGGCCCGCCTCCGCGATCGTCTGGACCTGGCGCTGCTGCCGGTGTGGGGCTGGGGGCCAAATATCGGGCCCGGCCATCTGAACCCGCGGCGCGCGGCGCTGGCCGTCGAGTTGATGCGGCCGCGCCTCAGCATCCCGATCCATTGGGGCACGCTCTATCCCGTCGGGCTGAAGCGAATCTGGCCCGACCGCCTGAGTGCCCCGCCGGTCGACTTCGCGCAGTTCGTCGGCTCGCTCGAGACGCCTCACGAGGTCCGGATCCTCCAGCCGGGCGACGAGACGCAGCTCGCGGCGCGTGGAGCTGCGGTCCCGGACGGACCCGCCGAGTGACGCCCTCGCGGGGGGCCTTGCAACATCGGTAACGTTGTAATATTGTAATCAGCACGAACCGGCAGGCTGCCGGGCCCTCACCGCGGAGCAGCGAGTCCCATGACCGACACGAAAGACGAGCGCGACCAGGAGCTTCGAGGCTGGTTCGCCGGCCGAATCCCCGATGGCTGGTTCACCGGACCTCCTGCCGTGAGCGGCGATCGCGACGAGTTGCTCGTGGTCGGCGACCTCGCCGCCATCGACCTCGGCGCCGATTCCACTCCCGCGGCCGCCAGTGCGGCGGCCCTGTCCCGCGCCGAGGTCTTCCGCGAGGAGACCCGTCAGCACCGCATGCACATCGCGGACGAAGCCGAGCAGCGCTTCGGACGCAAGGTCTCGTGGGGCGTCCGCATCGACGGCGAGACGTATCTCTTCACGACACTCGCGAGCCCGGTCATGACCCGACTCCGCCTGCGAGAGCGTGCCGTCCTCGACACCCTCGTCGATTCGGGCGTGGCGCGCAGCCGCAGCGAGGCGCTGGCATGGTGCGTCCGGATGGTCGCCGACAACCAGGGCGAGTGGATCGACGCACTGCGCGTCGCGCTCTCCCAGGTCGAGACGGTTCGGGCCGGCGGTCCCCAGCCCGGAGCGGGTGGCGGAACCGCGATGGGCGGCGGCCGGGGCAATTCGCGCCCCAACTAGATCCTTGCAGGTGGCCTGACCCGCTCAGCGGCCCGGGCCTCCGATCTGCCACGAGAGCCGGGACGATCCTTCGTCCCGGCTCTCTGCTGTCCGGTTCGGATCGGCGGGTCGGTCGATCTGAAGCCGCGGTCGCGGTGACCCCGTATCCTGAGTTCGACACGTGACTGGAGGCGGAGCAGCCAAAGGGGGCCTTGGAATGTCCGAACGAATCCTGTTGCTGGTCGGGACCCGCAAGGGCTCGTTCATCCTCGAATTGGACGGCGGACGCGATCGCTGGACACAGCGCGGCCCGTTGACCGAGGGCTGGCCGATCCATGACCTGAACTGGGACGCCGCCACGAGCACGATCTACGGCGGCGGTGCGAGTCCCTGGTACGGGCCGGCGGTGTTCCGGAGCGACGACCTCGGCCAGACCTGGACCCATTCCTCCGAAGGGCTGACCTACGGCGACGACGGGCCTGCCATCAAGACGGTCTGGAACGTGACGCCGTCGCCGGGCGGCCTGCTTGCCGGAGTCGAGCCGGCCGGCCTCTTCCGGAGCACGGACGGCGGCCAGACCTGGAGTCACGTCAGCGGCCTGCGCGATCATCCCTCGCGCCCCGACTGGCAGCCGGGTGCGGGCGGGCTGTGCCTGCATTCGATCGTCCCCCACCCCACGGACCCCAATCGCCTCTGGGTCGGCATCTCGGCCGTCGGCGCCTTCTCGACGGAGGACGGCGGCGCAACCTGGACGACTCGCAACCATGGCGTCCGGGCCGACTTCCAGCCGGACAAGTACCCGGAGTTCGGGCAGTGCGTCCACAAGCTGATCCGTGCGGCCGGCGAGCCGGAGCGGCTCTTCCAGCAGAACCACTGCGGCGTGTACCGCAGCTCTGACGGGGGCGCCAACTGGGACGAGATCACGCCCGGGCTGCCGAGCCAGTTCGGCTTCCCGATGGTCGGGCACCCGCGCGACGGTTCGACCGCCTGGGTCATCCCGCTGAACGGCGACGATGCCGGCCGATTCATGCCCGCCGCCAGCGCCGCCGTGTGGCGGACGACTGACGCCGGCGACAGCTGGGAGCGCCAGTCCGCCGGGCTGCCGCAATCGGACGCCTACCTCAGCGTCCTGCGCGAGGCCATGGCCGTCGATCGCCTGGACCCGGCCGGCGTCTACTTCGGGACGAGCAACGGCGAGTTGTACGGCAGCCGCAGCGAGGGCGAGGACTGGCAGCTCATTGCCGATCACCTGCCGGGGATCTGGTCGGTCGAAGCGGTGGTGCTCGGGGCCTGACGTGGCTCACGTGGTCCTGCCGCGATCGCTGCTCGAGCTGTTCCCGGCGGCCGTGCGCCGGCTGGACATCGAGGCGGACGACGTGGCGGGCCTGATCGAGGGCCTGGACAACCGCTGGCCGGGGATGCGGGACCGGCTGGCGGAACCCGGGCCACGGATCCGCGAGCACATCAACGTCTTCGTGGACGGCGACCGGGCGACGATCGCAACGGCCCTCGGGCCGGACTCGGTCGTGCACGTGATCCCGGCGGTTTCCGGGGGCTGACGCGGGAGCCGTCGCCCAGTGGCCGCGCCGGGTCAGCGGTCGCGAGGTTGTCCCGGACCGTCCACCCCGAGGGGATCCAGGTCATCGGACCGTTCGGCGACCGTCTGGCGGGCCATCGGGAATCGCGCCCCGCCGGCCAGCGGCGGCCCGAGGACCGAGCCCCAGCCTTCGTCGGCCAGCCGGACCAGGAGCGTCTCGGCGGCCGTGACCGCATCGCGGGCGTGCTCGAGGGCCGGGCCGTGCAGCACCCGCGGGCCGAGCGCCAGCGTCACCTCCCGCGCGACGCGCGCGGCGGCCCGGGTGGCGTCGCCGACCTGGCGGAGCCGCTCGGGTTCCGAACGGCGCATCACGAGGACCGTCGGCTCGCTGCCTGGTACCGCCGCCGCGAACACGAACGGCCAGCCCTCCGAAGCGATCGAGGCGGGCGGCTCATCGAACGTGAGGCCATTGGCCGGGAACAGCGCCCGCCGGATGGCCACCTGGGCGATCGCCTGGACGGTGGGGTCGCGCTCCTCGGCCAGCCAGCCCGGGATGGCCCCGATGACGATCTGGTCGTCGGTCAGACCGTTGCTGCGGGCCAGGGCGACACTGAGCAGCTGGAGGGCGATCGCGCGACCGGCCCGGGTGGCCGGCGCCGACGGAATGCCCCGAGCGAGGTCGGGCGCGACGACGAGCGGTCCGGCGGCGATCAGGACCATCGCCCCCGATCGGCGCAGCAGGCGATGGGCGAAGGCGTGATCGGCCAGCGCCCGATCCGGATCCACGCCGGAGTCGACGATTTCCGTGATCGGGTCGATCTCGACGAGGTCGATCCGCTCAAAGGCGGCCACCACGGCGTGTTCCGGGGCCGCCAGCGCCGGCCCGGTCGTGGCGAGCTGCACGTAGCGGCGCCGCTCCGCCCCGGCTTCGTCGACAATTCCTCGCAGCTCGGCGAGACCGCGCTGGCTGCCGGTCGGCACATCGTCGTTGGGTGGCCGTCGAAGGCCGGCCGACGCGCGCTCCGCCGCGGTCAGGGCCCCGGATTCATCGGTCGAATCCCGCTCGCCCATGGAGGCCATCAGCTCGCGCCCGGCCGGGACCGTGACCCGGATGAGATCCGCACCGGCCTCGATCAGTCGCAGGGCTTCGGGCCGGGCGCGGTCCACCGATGGCTGCTGGAGGCTGGAGCCGAACCAGGGCCTCGGCGACTCCCCGAGCACGTCGAGGACTTCGAGACGGGCCGTCCGATTGGCGTCGATTCGGGCAAAGGCCGAGCCGATCAGCCGACGCGCCTCATGTGTGGCTGCCTCGCGCTGGGCGGGCTGCCGCAGCAATTCGGCCTCGAGGACGAGGTCGACGGCGCCCGAGGCGACATCCAGCGCCAGCTCGAGCGGCGGCAGATCGTATTCGAGCAGCGCGGTCGCGAATGGCAGGAGGATGCCGCCGGCGAGGCGCTCAGGGCGGCCGGCGAGATACCGCTCGACGACTTCGCCGGCCAGCGGCCGGCCAGCCCGATCGACGCCGTGGACACCGCAGAGACGCAGGACCGCCCGCTCCTGGCCGATCGTCGTGGAAGCCCGTGCCCGAGCGCCCCACGCGCCGCCGAGCGTGTCGGCAAGCTCGACGAGCCGATCGAGGCGGCCCCAGGGACTGTCACTCACGACGGGTCGTCCGATCGGGCGCTGTCCGCGGCCGTCGGCGGCCGGCGGCCCGCCCCGGCCAGGTCATCGGTCGTGCCCGTCCGGGCGGGCTCCCCGATCCAGACGTGGCCGTCGCCGAACTGTTCGGCCTTCCAGATCGGCACCCGGGCCTTCGTTTCGTCAATGGCGTAGCTCGCGGCCTCGAACGCTGCCTGCCGGTGCGAGGACACCGCGACGATCGCGATGCTGGCCTCCCCGAGGGGCACCTCGCCGACGCGGTGGACGATCGCCAGCCGCACGACCCCGAAGCGCTCCGCGATCTCGTCCGCGATCCGGCCGAGCATCGACAGCGCCATCGGCTCGTGAGCCTCGTAGGTCAGCGATTCGACCTCGCGGCCGGCGTGCCGCGCCGCCTCCGCTTCCTGGCCCGCGGCCGGGGTTCCCGGCGAGAGGCGGGTCCGGCCGATGAACCCGACCACGGCGCCGTCGTGATCCGTGGCCAGGACGTCGCTCAACTCCGCCAGGATCCCGGTGCCGAACGGCTCGGCGCGGATCTGGAGCAGCCGGCGCGGTTCGTCGGCCGCGGCCATCTCACCGCCACTCACCGGCGGGATACAGGCCAGCTCGTCGCCGTCCGCCAGCGTGTCGCCGGCGTCCACGTAATCGCCGTTCCGGGCGAATCGGACCGAGGCTCGGCCCGGGGCCAGCGCCGGAACCCGCTCCACGAGGCTCGCCCAGGCGGCCTCGACCGTCGCCCCGGCCGGCAGCGCCAGGTTGAGTTCGCGCGTTCCGGCGAGCTCGCGCTGCATCGCGAAGAGGCGGACGCGAATCGTCATCGTGGCTCGGCCGGCGTCGGCCCCGGCGGTCAAGCGCGGCCCGCGCCGATGGCAGCCGATCGGAATGCTGCCGGCCCGGTCACGACCGGAGCGCTGCAACCAGCAGGCCGTCGCCGACCGGCAGGATCGAGGTCACGAACCGTCGGTCGCGATGCATCGCCTCGTTGAACTCGCGCAGCGCGGCCGTGGCGGCGTCGTTGGGTTCGACGGCGCGCGACCCCGACGCGCGACCGCTCCAGAGGACGTTGTCCGCCACGACGAGTCCCCCCGGCGAGAGGCGCGGCATCAGGGCCGTGACGTAGCCCAGGTATTCGGACTTGAGGGCATCGATGAACGCCAGGTCGAACGGACCGGCCAGTGCCGGATCGTGGGCCGCGAACGCCTCGAGCGCCGGCCGGTTGACGACCGTGATCCGCTCGTCCGCCACACCTGCCGAGCGCCACCAGCCGCGGGCCAGGTCCGTCCGCGCCTGGTCCGGATCGATCGTGACGATCCGCCCGTCGGGCGGCTGGGCCAGCGCCATCCAAAGGGTCGAGTAGCCGTAGGCCGTGCCAACCTCGACGATCCGCCGGCGGCCGGCGGCGAGGACCGCCAGGACGCGGCCGCTGTCGCGATCGAGGATCGGGATCCGTTCGGGCTCCGCGGCGGCCTCGATGGCGAGCAGCGCCGGATCGAGCGGCTCGCCAAGCTCCTCGATGTAGGCGAGATCACGCTCGCCCATGACGTGGTCGGCGACCGATTTCACGCTCTCCCCCTGTTGCGAACCGCCTGCCCAGAGCTTACGTCAGGAGCCCGGCTCCGAAATACAGGCCGGCGGCGAGGATCGTGCCGGCGGCGATCGAACCGACATTGATGTACAGCAGCCCGGTCGCCGATTCCATCGACCGGCTGCGAGCGGTCTGGAGCGCCGCCCACGACACGATCAGGGGGAACACGAGACCGACGATCAGGCGCAGCCAGACGAAGAGCGCCCACGGGCCGAACAGCGTCTCGAACGGTGACTGGCCGGATCCCGCGCCCGTGGCCTGCCAGGCGATGAACAACAGCAGCTGCAGCCCGACGATCCAGAGCAGCAGGCGCCCGAACAGGATGAGGGGCGTCTCGGACAGCTTCGGCGTCACGAGATACCAGTGGCCGAGGATCATCGCCGCGAACACGCCGCCCGTCGCCGCCGCCAGCACCAGGAACTGGACCAGCAGCGGCACCTGCGCCGTCAGGCCACCGGCCCACGCCGCCGCGGCACAGACCAGGGCGACGAGGCCGAACGCGAGGCCCAGCAGGCCGACGATCGGACGCTTCCCGCCCCGCGCGATCACGACGGCGTAGACCAGCGCGAGGACCGCGAGGCCGAGCAGGCCCAGGCGGCGGGGCACGTCGAACGCCGGGTCCGGCGTGATCCGCGAGCCGGCGATCGCGATCGGGATCGCGGAGTCCGAGAGGTAGGCGAGGAACGCAAAGCCTGCCGCGCAGACAGCCGTGAACGCCAGGTAGCCGCGGGTGGCGTCGGTCCGCAGCCGGCCGAGCACGACCGCGGCGAAGCAGCCGATGGCGAGGCCCGCCAGGACGGTCCAGTTGATGTAGGCGAGGTTCTGCGCGATCTCTTGAGCGGGCACGCGCCCGAGTGTAGTCGCTCTCCGGGGGAGGGCCGGATCGGCGCTGCGAGACGCTCATGGCGTCGCCGGGACGATGCCGGCGCGCCGTTCTACGATAGGCCCGGAGGGACTGCGAGATGACGCTGGGTCGTGGGGCGAGCATCACCTGGTATGGCCATGCATGCATCGAGGTCACGAGCCCCGACGGCAAGGTGATCCTGATCGATCCGTGGTTCTCGAACCCGCTCAGCGCGCGGCGGGCCGACCAGGTCCCCCGCTGCGACATCCTGCTGGTGACCCACGGCCACGCCGATCACTTCGGCGATGCGCTGACCATCGGCACCCGCTTTCGGCCGTACTGGCCGGCCATCCACGAGCTGGCGCTGCGCCTCGGTCACAACCTGCCTGGCGGTCGAGACGCGGTGGTCGGGATGAACAAGGGCGGCACGGTGGAGCACGGCGGAATCCGGATCACGATGGTCCGGGCCGACCATTCGTCGGGCGACTGGTCGGACACGCTCGACGCGCCGGTCTATCTCGGCGAACCGGTCGGGTTCGTCGTCGAACTCGAGAATGGCTTCCGCTTCTATCACGCCGGCGACACGGACGTGTTCAGCGACATGCGCATCATCGCCGAGCTGTACCGGCCGGACCTCGCCATCCTGCCGATCGGCGGCCACTACACGATGGGCCCGCGCGAGGCGGCGCTGGCCGTCGAATACCTGGGCGTGCGTGACGTCCTGCCGATCCACTGGGGGACCTTCCCGATCCTCGCCGGGACGCCGGGCCAGCTGCGGGACGAGCTCGCGAAGCGCCACCTCGAGGTCACGGTCCACGAGTTGCGGCCGGGCCAGACGCTGAGCTGACGGCTCGGGGCGGCCGCCGTCAGGAGCCAGTGGAAGGCGGAGAGTCCGCGGATCCGTCGCCGGATTCGAGAAGGGCCGCTCCGGCGACGGAGTCCGTGGTCATCATGCTGGGGATGACCCGCGGGGTCGATTCTGGCGAATCGGCGGAGGTGGTCGGATCGACCGCGGGCGCAACGCTTGCCCCGCCGGCGAACCAGGCCGCCGCGTCGAGCCGGTCTGCGGTCGGCTGGAGCACCACCGCAGCCGCGGTGGCCCCGGCGGCGACGGCTGACGCTGCGGCGGCAGGGACCAGGGGCGTATCTACCTGTGGCGTCCCTGGTGTGGTCACAGCGCCCCCTGCGCTCATCGCCTTCCGCTGGCGGCCGCCGAGGATCCACCACACCAGGCCCACAGTCAGGAGGAGGACATCACGACGATTCCCGGTCCGAGTAATGGGACGGTGGAAGGCGCCTGCGTGTTCGAGGCGAACGAGAACGAGATGTCCCACGTCGGCAGCAGTCGCTGATAGATCAGCGGCAGGCCGTTCGGAATCCGCATCGCGGCCAGGGCCGGATACAGGGCGATGAAGACGGCTGCCGCGGCCGCGATGATCGCCCCGACCAGTCGATGCGGGCGTCGGGCACCCAGGATGAACCAGCCGGCGAGCACCGCCGCCAGCAGCCAGAGCACGACTGGCACCGAGACGTCCGGCACCGTATCGCCGCAGATGTAGGACGTCGGGTTGGCCGTTCCGACGCCGGCGACCCCGCAGAGCGTCCCTCGGAAGATCCACATCAGGGCCGGCACGACCAAAACGACCGCGAAGGCGACCTTGGCCAGCGCCCAGGTCCGTTTCGAGGGCCCGTCCCAGACCTCGGCCAGGAAATAGGCCAGCAGCAGGAACGCGAACGGCAGCGCCGTGTACCAGTGATAGTTGAACGTGGCCCGGTCGATGCGCGCCCAGGGGAGCCAGAGCGAGAGCAGCGCGATCACCACGAATGCCAGCGCCGCGCTGCGGCGACGCCACGCCTGCCACCCGCCGAAGGCCATCGCCGGTACCGACAGCCACATGAGCACGGGATTGCCGGTCAGCAGGATCAGCGACTGGGAGCCGTTCGAGAAGGTGTCGTAGTAGCCCCAGATCGGCCGAAGGGCGAATGGCCACGACCACCAGGGTGACGATTCACCGTGGGGCGTCCGAAGGTCGTTGTGGTACGCGTACATCTGGGCCTGCAGGTCGAGGAACGTCTGGCCGACGTGTCCGGGCGGCCAGCCCGCGAACAGTTGCGGTCCACCGGACGCCGACAGGACCCATGGCACGTACGTCAGCACGTAGACCACGACCGGGATGACCAGCAGGCAGGCCATCGCCCAGACGAAGGGCAGGACGGACCCCCGACTCGGGTCGAGCCAGCGGCGACCGACCGAGACCGGCACTGCGACCCCGGCCGGCGCCACTCCGCCCGGCGCGACGTCGACCGGCGCCGCGTCGACTGGCTTGACCGGCGGCTCCGGGGCAGCCGGCGGAGGGATCGCCCGGTCCCTGGCCACGACCAGGGCGGCCACGGCCGTCAGCCCGAGCATCATCAGCAGGAACGTGACGTTGGGCGGGTTGTCGACAACCGCCTGGTAGCCGAGCACGGTCGTCAACCCGATCAGCCCGATGAGCAGCAGCCGTCGCCCGACGACGGTCTGCGCCAGCACCAGCGCCGCCGCCCCGCCGATCGCATAGACACCGACCCATTTGGTCCCGAACGCGAGCCCGAGCAGGATCCCGACGACGGGCAGGCCGACGATCATCCCGACGCGAGCCAGCCGCCCGCGCGCCGGCCCCCGGATCAGCCCGGCCAGCAGGGTGAACGCGGCGACGATGAAGAACCCGAGAATTGCATCGTTCATCGCGATCCGGCCCTGCGTGAACAGCAGACCGTCGAGGCCCATCACGATCGCCAGGAGGATCGCCACCGACCGGCGCCGGAAGAGGATCCGCGCCAGCAGGTACATCAGGGCCGCTGTGAGGGCCCCGGCGACGACGCCCGGGAACCGCCAGGCGAAGGCGTGACTGCCGGTGTCGACGACGGCGACCGCCCCATTCGCATCGAAGGCGAGCGCCCGCTGGCGATCGAGCTCGGGCGTGTTCGGCTGGACGTCCAGGGTCCAGGCGATCGGGTCGAATGGCAGCCGGGCATCGGCGAACACCGAATCGGTGTGCGGTTCGATGACGTAGATGGTTGGCTGCCCGTCGGCGGTCCGGCCGAGGACGTGGACCATGTTCGAGGGGCGGTCCCAGTGGACGCTGCTCACGGCGCCCGGCATGCCGAACGTGTCGTACCGCGTCAGACCTCCGTTCGGGCCGACGGTCAACGCCTCCATCCGATTGTCCGCGAGCGACACGTAGAGGGTCGGGTTCGGCAGCGTGTCCTGGTTGCGCCAGCCGAAGTCGCTCCCGTCGACGAGGTCGAGGCCGGTCGGCGCGCCGGCGAGCTGGACCAGCTGCAACTGGGTGAGTGAGTCGGGATCGAACAGCCGCAGCCCCTCAGGCGAAGCGACCACGATCAGCGAGCCTGTCGACGTGGCGATCCGCACGACACCGCTCAAGCCGGGCACCGTGGCCGTCCCCAGGATGAGGCGCGGTTCGGGGGTCGACGAGCGTGAGCGAGCCCGGGTCCGTTTCGGCGAGGATCCGGTCGGGGCCGACGACCCAGAGGTGCGTGATCGGCCGCGCCAGGCGGATGAATACGAGTGGCTCCGGTGTCGGGTTCGAGCCCGACACGAGGTCAAGGGACGAGCCATCGATCGTCGAGATCGTCCCGTCGGCGGCGCCCGAATACAGCTGATCGGAGCCGTCGTCGAAGGCCACAGCGGTCGTCCCGGGCATCGAGATGCCGAACGAGGCGTCGATCGCGCCGTGCGGCAGGATCGTCACGCCCTGGCCGGTGGCGACCGCGATGCGATCGCCCCGATAGCCGCCCGGCGCGGTGGCGTCCGCGATGGCCGGCTCGAAGGCGACGTCGGTGACCGCCGAGCCGAGGTTCGCCGTGCCCGTCACTCGATCGTTCCCGAGGACACCGAGGCTCGCCGCCATCAGGTATTTCGAGACGTGGGGGTGGGTCCACTCGAAGATGTTCGTGGGCTGGCCGTAGCGCCAGGCGCCGAGGAACTCCGCCCCGGTCGATGGGTAATACAGCTCGTCGAAGTACATCGTCCGAGGCGTGTCGATGTTGAACAGCCGTGTCCCCAGAGTGACGACGAGGATCGCGACGACGGCGAGCAGGTCGAGCCGATCGAGCCGGCCGCCGCCCTCACCGACTCGATCCGGCGAGCGATCCTCTGGCGGCGGCGTGCCGTACAGCCGCCGAGCGAGCGGTTCGCTGATCGGGCTGACGGCGCGGGCCAGTGGGCGCCAGGAACGCGGCGAGCGAGGCGGCGACCCGGGCCGCCGGGCGGCGGTTCGGCGCGTCGAGCGGCCTGACGCATCAGCGGCTGTGCGGGTCAGCGGCGCCTCGGCCACGGGCGCTCGACTCGGCGGCCAATGGCCCGCGGCGCCGCCACGGCGGTGTCGGCAGCCATGGCCGCAGCGGCGATCACGGCTGCGATCGCCGACGACGGCGTCGCTCACCGGCGCGCTGCGGTGGCTCAGCGTCGTCCGCCGACGGCGGCCCGCCTCGGCCAGCCGACCCGAAGCGTTGGCCGGACGAAGTCCCAGAGCCAGACCGCCAGGAGGAGCCCGAATCCGATCGACGTTGCCGAGCGCGACGAGCGATGATCGTGGCGTCCTGCGCGAGCGAGGTCGCCGAACGGGGCGCCGATCAACCCGGGCGACGCGAAGCCCGGCCGATCGAGCGTCAGGACGGCGTGCAGATTGATGGCACCGAGGACGCCCAGCGCGATGTACCACCACCGCCAGCGCAGGGAGACCGCCGCGAAGAACGCCGCACTGGCGAACATCGGGTACTGGTATCGCTCGTGGACCCGGGTCGGCAGGACGAAGAACGCCAGCGCGAGCACGGTGAAGCCGATGAGGATCGCGGTCCGATCGTCCCGGAACAGCAGGACGACGGCGACGAGGATCACGACGGCCGCCAGGAGGATCACGCCGACGGTGCCGGCCGTGACCGAGCCGATCACCGGCAGGGAATCGAACGTCCACAGGAAGTCGCGGCTGAGCTCGAAGCTCAGCGGCGTCGGCCCGACGAGCGCCCAGCCGTTGAAGGCGTTCGCCGTGAGGACGGGGTAGCGGTTCGCCGAGATCGGTGGAGCAGCCCGATCAGGCCGGCAACGTGGTCGACGGCCGGGAGCCCGGTGATCGGGATCTTGCGAATCGAGCCAGATGTCGAATGGCACGATCGCGCGCGACGACCACGAGCGGCGCCACGATCGCACAGGCGACGAGGCGTTCGAACCCCTGGCGACGCGTGAACCAGCCGCCCAGCCGGCCGTCGAGCGCCCGCAACCAGCGGCCGAGCACCGGCCTCGGGCCCGATCCGCGCAGCAGCAGGTGACGCCGCAGCAGGATCGGGCCAAGGATCACGAAGACGATCGCGTACTGGGGCTTGATGACGAACGCGAAGGCGGCGACGCGCCACCGCCGGCTCGCTCCAGCCGCGAAACAGGAGCAGCAGCGAGGCCAGCAGGAAGAACGTCCCGACCGAATCGATCTGGCCCCAGAGCGGCCGACTCGTACCAGGTGAACGGGATGAACAGGAACAGCGCGGCCGCGATCAGGCCGGCCCGCTCACCGAGCCACCGGCGCGCCTCCCAGTACAGGAGGATCGCGATGCCGAGGTCCGCCAGGATCCCCGGCAGCTTGAGGAGGGTGTAGGTCGTCGACTTCGACCGGCTGGCCGGTGAGCGACGCGAGGAGGTCTCCCGGCGATCCCGACCGGCCAGAGGAAGTAGAGGTAGCCCGGCGGATAGTCGGCGAAGCCCGCGTGCTCGAAGAACGTGCCGGGCCCGAAGTTCGACGAGGTCGATCGCCCAACGGTTGAACGACTCCGAGGTCCTCGCCGAGTCCCTCGTCGGCGAATGACGTAGCGATACGCGAGGACCAGCCGGAGGATGAGGCCGCCGAGCAGGATCAGGACGATCGGGGAGAGCCACGCGGAAGCGCGCCGACCCGGCGCGAACGAGGTGGCAGCCGGAGCCTCGTCCGGCTCGGCGGCCGGGTTCGACGGTGTCACGACAAGATCGCTCCGGTGCAGCACGGGCGGCAGGGCGGAATGATAGCAACCGGTCTCGAGTGCCCTCCCGGGCGGCCGGATCGGCTACGGCCGCCCGTCGTCGCGTAGCATGGCGGCCATCGCGCATCGCCATCCAGGTTCGGGGCACGCCGCATGATCAGCGATCCAGCCGCCAGCTCACAGACCGACGCGCCGGGCCGTCACCGGCACTCGGCTGCTCGTCCTCGTGGTGGCCGTCGGCATGGTCGCCGGCTGTGCCGGCAAGACAGCCGCGCAGCGGGCCACTGACGAGCTGAATGCCGGGCTGCCGCCTCGAGCCAGGGCCGCACCGACGACGCCGCGACGTACTACAAGAACTGCGTCCAGCTCGATCCCGACCAACAAGTTCTGCATCTACAACCTCGGGCGTGATCGCGCAGAGGGCGGGACGGATCGCCGAGGCGGAGAACGACTACCGCCTGGCGCTGCTCCTCGATCCGGAAGTTTCCGTCCCCGATGTTCAACCTGGCGATCATCCGCGCCGCGGTCGGCTCAGCGCCAGGAGGCCATCGAGCCTGTACCGCCAGTTCATGCAGCTGCGGCCGGATGATCGCCAGCGCGCACCTGAACCTCAGCGTCAGCTGCTGACGCCAGACCGGCGACACCGCCGGCGCGGCCCGCGAACTCGCGACCGCGATCCGGCTGGACCCGACCATCGCCAGGCTGGCCGCTCCATCGGCCCGCCAATCCGAGCCGGCCCCGAGCGTCGCGGCGAGCCCGTGACGGCCGGGGCCTTCTGACGCCGACCGTGTCGACGGGCCTGCCGGTTGACGATCGAGGCGAGCCCGACGCTGCGCCGGGCTGAGCCTGCAGCCCTCGGCCGAAGGTACGTGGGTCGGCGGCTGGCTTGCGCTGGGGATCGCGCTGTTCCTCCTGCTTGCCGGCCGACGGCCCGTCGAGCTGCTCGGAATCCGATCCCCGGCTCGTCGGCGTCCTGCTGTGGATGGCGGCGGCCGGCGCCTTCGGCCGTGACCCGACGACCGGCGGTGATCGTGGTCTATGCGATCGCCGTCGGTCTTGTGCTGCGCTGGGCCGACTTCGATCTGGTCGGCCGATCCGACGTGCTGGCCGGTGTCACCGAGTGGCTGGCGACGATCCTGGCGGGCCAGAACCGATACCAGCACTCTATTCACGACGCAGTAGCCCGCCCTGGCAGCCCGCGCTCCGTACCCGCCGATCCAGTTCCTGGTGCACCTGCCGGGCTACCTGCTCAGCGGGTACGACGGCGTTCGCGCGACCGAGATCGCGTCGTGGCTGGCGGTCGTCGCGGTGCTGGCGGCGCTCGGGAACCGGTTTGGCTGGCTCATGGCGCTGCCGGCTGTCGTCGCTGCTGGGTCTGCTGCCCGACCTGATCAACCTGTCGCTCGATGCCAGCAACGACACGAGCAGCGGGGCTGTCCTGCTTGGCGCCGCCCTGGTCGCGCTCTACGCGGAGCGGCGCGGCTTCAGCGTCGGATCCGTGCGCCTCGCCGGTTTGGCCGCAGGGCTCGCACTGGGGATGAAGCAGACCTGCGCGTTCGTCGTCGTTGCGATCGCCTGCTGGATCTGGCGACGGCGCGGGGTCCGCGGCGTTCTCGACTACGCGCTTGGCACAGTCGCGGTTCTGATCTCCGCGTCAGTGGCCTTCCTGGTCCTCGACCCGACGGCATACCTGACCGCGATGACGGCGTTCGCAGGTTTCCACAAGGATCTCTTCGGCTGGAACATCTGGGTCCTGGCCGATCACCAGGGACTCGCGGTTCCGCCCATCGAAATCGGCGCAGCTCGTCGGGCTGGGGATCATTGCGTCATCGCCGCGTCCGCGGTCGTCGTGGCGACCTACCGCCGACTGACTTCGGCCGTCATCGGGGGCATCCTGCTGACGATGGTCGCGCTCCTCGCGGTGCCGTGGACGTCGTATTCGTACTTCGCGCTCGTCGCCCCGGTGCTGCTGTCGCCTGCCGCTGCTCATGGTCATCGAGCGTGACGCCGAGAGCCGCAACGCGCGGCGACAGACGGCGCGGGGCAGCCGTTGCACGTGGCTGGGCGGCCACACGGCGCGAACCATCGGGCCCGAGTACGGCAGCCGCGCCCGCTGACGTGAGGCAGATCCCACGGAACCCCGACGGTCCGACGCCGCCGGGGTTCCGGTGCGATGACAGTTCTCGCCGAGCTCATCGCCATGGCGGATCGGCGGGAGTTCGGATGGACTACGGGGTCGCGCAGATCGCGTAGACCGTGACGGACCAGATCGCGAAGGTGCCGAAGCCGCTCTCCTCCGCTCGCACGGTCCAGCCGAGATTGTCGACCGGGCCGCTGCCGTTGCTGTCCGGGAAGCTGCGGGTGATCCAGCGGATTGCTGATGCTGACGCCGTGCCGCCGCCGCCGAGGACGACCTTGCCCGACGAGCACGCGACCGAGATGGACTTGTTGGAGCTGGTCGTGGCCGAGGTTGCCGAGACGACCTCGTAGCCGCTGACGCCCGTCCCAGGGGCGCCGGTTGCGCCGCTCGAGCCGGTCCCACCGGAGAGGCCGATCGCGCCGGTGCCGCCGGTGCCGCCGGTACCGCCAGTCGGACCCTGGAGGCCGGTGCCGCCGGTGCCGCCTACGCCGCCGGTGCCGCCGCTCGAGCCGGTGCCGCCGGAGAGGCCGATCCCGCCGGTGCCGCCGATGCCGCCGGTGCCGCCAGTCGGACCCTGGAGGCCGGTGCCGCCAGTCCGCCGTTTCCGCCGGGCACCGTGCCGCCGGTGCACCGGTCCCGCCGGTGCCGCCGGTGCCGCCGGTGCCGCCGGAGCCGCCGCTCGCGCCCGGTGCCGCCTGTGCCGCCAGTTCCGCCGTCGCGCCAGTGCCGCCGCTCGCACCGGCGCCTGTAGCCGCCGGTGCCGCCAGTGCGCCGGTGCCGCCCTGAACGTCGCCGGTGCCGCCCTGCGTCGGCCCCGGTCACGCCGGTGCCGCCCGTGCCGGCCAATCGCCGCCCGTGCCGACCGGTGCCGCCCTGGCGCCGGTGCCGCCGGAGAGGCCGATCGCGCCGGTGCCGCCGGTGCGCGCCCGTGCCGCCGGTCGGACCGGTCGGCACCAGTCGGCCGGTCGAATCCCAGCTGATCGGTGTCTCAAGCGCCGAATTGCAGGTGTCACCAGGGATCGTCAGGACGCGGATGAACCCGAAGAGGCCGAACTGGCCGGGAACCTTGAGATAGCAACCGTCAATGGTCGCCGCCTGGACGGTCGTCGCAGCCACCGAGGCGACGCCGATGCCCGTCACGGCCATCATTCCGGCCATCGCGAAGGCTGACGCCCCGCGGGCCCGCCTGAACCGATTGAGCATCTGACGTCCTCCCCCTCGGAGCCGGATTGGGCCCGGGCTACCTGGCCACCCGTGTCGTCATGCGTCGATCGGCGCTGAACGCTGGCGGGAACGAAGCGGCCACGGGCCGCTGTCGACCAGCCTACCCTGCCGAGATCACGCCGCGGCAAAACTTCAGTACCGCCCAGCCCAACCAAATCGGCCACGCTCGGGGATCGCGGGCGGGCGTACCGAACGTGAGGTCCCGACCCGTCCGCGGCGCTGACATGCGCGAGTCCGAGGCGACGGCAGGCTGGCGACGCGGGCGCCCGTGGCGATGCGCGCGCAACACGTCGGATGAATCACGAACGGGGCCCTCGCGGGCCCCGTTCGTTGCGACGAGCGAAGTGGGTAAGGCCTACGGCCCCATGCAGATGGCGTAGGCCGTGATGTCGATGTGGGTGACCCGACGCAGGCGAAGCGGACGCCACGATGGTCCAAGCGGTCAGGCGCATCCAGCCAGTCGAGCGGACCGATGCCATCCTCGGGATAGCTCTGGGCGCTGATCGCACGTCGATCCGGACCGTCTGCGACCAGCCGTTGCCTGTCGCGCCGCTGGGCAGTCGCGTAGACTCCGGCAGTGCCGCCGGCACGAGGATC
This sequence comes from uncultured Chloroflexia bacterium, assembly GCA_963716375.1. Classification (GTDB taxonomy): domain Bacteria; phylum Chloroflexota; class Limnocylindria; order Limnocylindrales; family CSP1-4; genus VGPE01. Next base: position 2,704,649 of record OY970306.1, read on the forward strand.
GTGTCAGCCTTGGCTGCGACGCGACAGGCCGGCGAGACCGTGCGAACGGTCGCCGAGGCATCGTGCACTGGTGCAGCCGTCCGACATCGCGTGAGATGTCACGGCCGTCGCTGACGGATGCCGTCCGTGTCCGCGGTGTAGTACGACCGCCGCCGCCGGAGCCAGCTGCACCGGTCGCGCCGGTCCGCCTGTGCCGCCGGTCACGCCCTGGAGGCCAGTGGCGCCCGTGCCACCCGTGCCGCCACTGACGCCCTGGAGGCCAGTGGCACCAGTTGCGCCGTGGCGCCCGAGCCGCCCGTGCCGCCGCTGACGCCCTGGAGGCCAGTGCCACCAGTGCCGCCCGAGCCGCCCGAGCCGACCCGTGCCGCCGCTGACGCCCTGGAGGCCCGTGCCGCCAGTGCCACCGGAGCCGCCGGTGCCGCCCGTGCCGGCGCCGTGCCGCCGGTGCCGCCGGTGCCGCCGGCCGCGCCGGTGCCGCCGGTGGCTCCGGTCGGTCCAGTCGGGCCGGCGTCGTTCCAGCTGATCGCGGTCTCAAGCGCCGCATGGCAGCTGTCGCCCGCGATCGTCAGGACGCGGATGAAGCCGAAGAGACCGAACTGGCCGGGAACCTTGAGGTAGCAGCCGTTGATCGTGGCCGTTCGGATGCTGCTCGCGGCCACGGGGGCGACCCCGATCACGGTCAACATCATCAGTCCGGACACGGCGATCACTGCCGCCTTGCGGACTCCGAAGCGCCTCATCATGTGGTCCTCCCGCCTCCGAGCCTGGGGCACAGGCTCCGTGGCACCCTGCAGTGATGTGCGGCCGGAGTCGATTGGACATCTCAGGCTCGCCGGCGTCGTCAGGACCTCCGCGAGGCCAGTCAATCGCGCGTGGTACCAAAGTACCCCTTCCGTCAACTCGTTGGAATGCGCTTCTGCATTGCAAATTCAGGGTCGTGCGCGCTCAGGCTCCAGCTGACAACGCCCCAAGCCGCTCGGTCAGGCGCAGGTTCTCGCGGTAGTCGATCGGCACCTCGACCACGGATGGGCCATCCACGGCCAGCGCCCGCATCAACGTCGGATAGAGGTCCGCCGAGGACTCGGGCCGGAACCCGGCGATTCCGAAGCTCTCCGCGTACCGCACGAAATCGGGGTTGTCGAATTCCACGCCGAACGGCCGGCCGAATTCGTTGCGCTGCTTCCAGTCGATCAGGCCGTAGCTGTTGTCGCGCCAGATCACGACCGTGACGTTGGCCCCGATCCGCTTCGCCGTCTCGAGCTCCTGGCTGTTCATGAGGAACGCGCCGTCGCCGCAGAGGGCCACGACACGCCGGTCCGGGTGGACGAGCTTGGCCGCGATCGCCCCGGGCAGCGAGATGCCCATCGACGCGAAGCCGTTGCTGATGATCACGGTGTTCGGCTCGTAGGTCGGGTAGAGCCGGGCCACCCAGATCTTGTGAGCGCCGACGTCGCTGATGACGATGTCGTCCGGGGCGAGGGCCCGGCGGAGGTCGGCGATCGCCTTCTGGGGCTTGATCGGCCAGCCATCGTCGGCCTCGTAGGCGTGCAGTTCCGCGAGCAGCGCCGTCCGCAGGTCCGCGTTGACGAGGACCTCCTTCGATTCGTGGCGCTCCGTCGCGTCGCGGCCGCCCACGCCCGCCGGCAGCGTCGCCTGCAGCAGGCGCCGCAGGGAGCTCTCGATGTCGCCGATCAGCTCCACCTCGGGCTGGTACGAGGCATCGACCTCGGCCGGGGTCGTGTCGATGTGGATGATCCGCTTGGAGCCATCCGGGTTCCAGAGGCCCGGGCCGTACTCGACCGGGTCATAGCCGACGGAGACCACGAGGTCCGCGCGGTCGAAGCCCGTGAGGACATGATCCCGCGCCTGGAGCCCAACGGCCAGCAGCGAGAGGTGGGATCGGTCGTCGATGGCGCCCTTGCCCATGAACGTGACGGCGACCGGCACGTGCAGGCCGCGGGCCAGCGCCCGCAGCGCGCCCGACGCATCGCGGCGCAGGACCCCGTTGCCCGCCAGGACGATCGGCCGGGTCGAAGCCGCGAGCATTCGAGCAGCTCGATCGATGGCGTCGTCGGTCGGCTCCGGGACATCGGGGTGGTTGGGCACGATGGGCCGGTAGGGCTGTCCGTCGGGGATCCGCTCGGCCGCGAGGTTCTCCGGGAGCTCGATGTGCGTCGGGCCGGGCTTCTCGAGCTGGGCGACCCGGAAGGCCTTGCGGACGATCTCCGGGATCGAATCCGTCCGTTCGACGCGCTGGTTCCATTTCGTGACAGGCTCGAACATCTGGACGATGTCCACGAACTGGTGCGATTCCTTGTGCAGCTTGTTCGAGCCGACCTGGCCCGTGACGGCCACCATCGGGGCACGGTCGAGGTAGGCGTCGGCGATGCCAGTCACCAGGTTGGTCGCGCCGGGCCCGAGGGTCGCCATGGCCACGGCGCATCGCCCCGTCAGCCGGCCGTAGACATCGGCCATGAAGGCCGCGCCCTGCTCGTGGCGGGTCGTGACGTGGCGAATCGACTCCGACCGGCTCAGCGAATCGAGGACGTCCATCGTCTCCTCGCCCGGCACGGAGAAGACGTATTCGCAGCCCTCGGCGGCCAGGCACTCGACGAGGAGATCGCTGGCAGTCCGGCGGGCGGATCGGTCGGACGATTCGGGTCTCATCCACGGCAGTCTAGCGACGACGGATTCGCGGACCGCGGCATGGCGAACGGCGGTTGCGCCCGGGAATGGAGGCACGCGGTCGTGCGGGGCCGTCGGGCTGGATCGCAACCGCGCCGGCGGCGGTGCCAGCCGGGCCGGGGGACGGCCAAAGCCTTCGCCGGGTCGGGCCTAGAAGTCCTTGTCGGCCGGCGCCGTCTCGTTCCGGTTCGTGGTGGACATCGCGTTCCCGGCCCGATCGAACGCCGCTGCCGATGGCGTCCATGTGGCCGTGTTGTTGTTGCCATCGTTGACCACCGTTCCGGCGATCGTCCCAAGCGTGACTGTGATCGTGTTCGTCGTGGTATTGAGGACCATGCTCGATGGCGTGCCAGAAGCCCCGGCCGTCGTCGCGGCCGTGACGTAGTTGCCCTTGGTATTCACCGAGCCGAGGTTGAGCTGCGTCGTGTTGGCGGCATTCCAGACCGTGAAGGTGTCGTTGTTCCCGTTGTTCGCGAACTGGACGACCACGTTGGTCGAGGCGCCGGTCCAGGCAGCCTGGATGCTCTCGGGGTCGATGGTCTCGCTGAACGCGAACGTGCAGAGGTCGCCCAGCTCGACCGTCCCAACGGTCGCGCCACCGTTGACGCACTGGATGTCCGTGCCGGTCGGGACGGTGTTGTCGACGGTGACTGTGTAGCCGCTCTGCGTCTGGAAGTTGCCGGCCACGTCGGTCGAGGTCAGCGAGTAGGTGTAGGGGCCGGCGGCGAGCGCGGCGCCGGCCGTCAGCGAGGCCGATCGGTAGCCGTAGGTCACGCCCTGCACCGTGTACGAGCCGGCGACGAGGGACACGGCCGTCTGGCCCGCGGTGATCGTGCTGACATTGGCCTTGATCGTCGCGATGCCGCTCGGGGCCGCCCCACCGTCCGTGGCGTTGGCATAGATGGAGTACGTGCCGCCCTTCTTGATGAACGAAGCGAAGTACTGCCCGGTCTTGGAGATGACCGTGGCGGACACGGTTGGCGGGACCGTATCGAACGACGCGGCCGTCACGAACGTGTTCGACCCGACTGCCGCGGAGGCGGTCAATCGGGCCAGGGAGAACTGCACGCCGCTGCCAAGCAGGAGGCCGACGAGGGTGACGGTCAGCCCGGCCGTCAGGCGGCTACGCGGCGAGGCCATCGGGCATCGTCGCAGGGTCGGCCGGAGCTTCCTGGCGGTCCTTCGCCAGATCCTCCAGCAGCCACAGCGCGACGAGCAGCGATCCCAGCATCGAGACGATGCTCAGGATGCCGCTGGGGAGGGTCAGGTAGGCGAGCAGGAATCCCGCCATCGGGATCGACAGGCGCACAACGCCGTTGATGGCGTTCGCGCTGTGGAGGCCCGGGTCCGGGGCCGGGTTGGCATCACCCTTCGTCTCGAACTGGAGGTTGCCGTCGACCTGCGTGAAGCTGACCACCCGGTGGGTGATGACCGTTCCGGTTGGCGTGGTGAAAGTGACGACGTCGCCGGGCTTGACCTCGCCGACAGGGACCCGGCTCTCGAAGATCAAGGCGCCGACAGGGATGGTCGGGCTCATCGAGGGGCCCTGGATGATGACGGGCCTGTATCCGAGCATCGGGGCCGCGTGCGCCACCACGACGGCCGCAACGACCAATGCGATCAGGCAGAGCCAGATCGCAAGGATGAAGCGGCGGGTGATGGTCAGGATGTCCATGACGTGACGTCAAGCTCCGTGCGGCAGAAGGCGGCGACCCGGGTTGGACCCGACTCGCCGCCGCCTGTCGATTGCCAGGGCCTAGTTGTTGGCCGTCTGCTCAGCGTTGAAGGTGAACGTCGTGGTGGTCGTGGCGTTCTGGAACGAGTTGCCCGTCCCGATCGGCAGGCTGGCCCGGAAGCAGAGGACCTCGCTCGCGGCGGGGCCCGGGTCCGATCCTGCCAGCGTGCGAGCGGTCAGGCTGCCGGCGCCGAGGGTGCCCCACGCCGCGCCCGACAGGGCACCGGTGTACACCGTGGTTCCGTTGAAGTTGCCGCAGCCGGCCGTGTTCGTGTCCTTTGTCTTGACGACGAGGGTCATCTGGTCACGCAGGTTCTTCGGAGTCGGGACGTCGGCGTTGGTGGACGTCGAGGTCATCACGTAGCGCAGGGCGCCGGTGCCCGTGTTGCTCACGGTCAGCGCGCTGGTCGTCGTATCGCCGGGAAGCATGTTGGCGTAGGTGATGAGTGCGGAGGCCGGGCTGGTGCTGACGATGATCGTGCCGGTCGTGAAGGTGTTCGACGTCACGTCCGCGGTGCTGGTGAAGAGGGCCAGCGAAAAGGCGCCGGCGCCAACGCTGACGAGGGCCAGCGCGACCGCGGAGATCGCGAGCAGCGGACGCACTCGGCCGCCGCGGCGGGCGGGGCTGGTGACCTGGACTGGCGGTTGGTACATCGAGTTCTCCAAGTGGTCGATCGCGCTCGAGCGTTGATGCTGAGAGCCGTGACGGCCCCGGGACGGAGGGGATCGGCGTCGGCCTTCTGGCGCGTTTCTGTCATGTGCATCACATACGACGCACGCACGAACAACTACCGGACCTACGAGTCAACACCGACCGTACGTTGGTCCCGGTCGGTGCCAGGCCGCACCGGTTGGGATCGTCGCGACTCGGGACCAGGCGACCCCGGACAAGGAAACGCCCGGCCACAGGCCGGGCGTCCAAATGGATCGGCCCCGGATCAGTTGTTGGCGGTCTGCTCGGCCTGGAACGTGAATGTGGTCGTGGTGGTGGCGCTGGCGAACGCGTTCCCGGTCCCGATCGGCAGCGACGCCTGGAAGCAGAGGACCTCGCTGGCCGAGGCGTTCAGGCTCCGGTCGCCGGTCTGCGAGCCCACCGCGGGGTCGCCGAACAGCGCACCGGAGAGGGCACCGCTGTAGAGCTGGCTGCCGTTGAAGTTCGTGCAGCCGGACGTGTTGGTGTCCTTGGTCCTGACGATCATGCTCATCTGGTCGCGCAGCGCCTTGGAGTCCGGGTTGGTGGAGGCGGAGGTCATCGCGTAGCGCAGGGCGCCGGTGCCCGTGTTGTTCACCGTGAGCGCTGCCGTCACGGAATCGCCCGGAAGCATGCCAGTGAAGCCGATCAGCGCGCTCGTCGGGCTCGTGCCGATGACGATCGTGCCGGTCGTGAACGTATTGCTACCGACGCTGGTGCTGCTGGTGAGCAGGGCCAACGTAAAGAAGCCGGTTCCCATGCTGCTCAACGCGAGGGTCAGGGCGATGACGAGTGCCGTGCGCCGGGATCGTCCAAGCTCTCGGACCAGGGTCCGCATGTGGTGTCGCTCCAAGGTTCTGACCGCGCCGAATCGGCGCCTTCGACCATTGGACCCGAAAGCGACGTACGCCACTACGGGACGAGTGGCAGGGTCGTGGCAGTACCTTGGTCGGCGACGCCGGGCCGGATTCGCTGCTCCCCGGGGTTGAGCGGCGGGCCTGGCGGGCGAGATGCTCGCCGCATGTTCATTGTCGGGTCAGTCGGTGGGTGAAGCGACGGCCGAATGCCGCTGACCCCGGCCATCGACCCCGATGACCGGGGATTCGCTCGCCCGATGTGCGCTCCTCGCGACAGCGACCCGGGGCGGCCGTAGCTACGGACCCATGTCCTCCCCGATACGCTGCAATGAACATGGAGCGTGCATCGGACGTCGCTGGCAGGACCTGTCCGGCGACGACGCGCCCAAGAGTCGCCTGCGCAGCGCGTGACGTCGGTTCGACGCTGGCCGTGGCGAGGCCGCGCGCTGGCGGCTCCAGCGGGGCCGCTCGCGACAGCAGCCGAGGGTTTCTGTCGCATTGCCACCGGATGATCGCTGGGCAGGCCGCGAACAACAACCAGCCGATTGGAGCGCAATCCGCGGTGCGAATGGTTGACGGAATCGTCAACCGTCGACCAGGATCGAACTCGGAATCACCGGTCTGACCGTCGGCGGCGGTCGACGTACCCAGCTAACGGTCACCCGGTGGCAGCCCGGCAGAATGCCGGGCGGGACCGTGGCTGCCGCTCCCCGGGGTTGAGCGGCGGAACCGGGGCCGCGCTGGAGTCACTCCCCCTCGGTTGGCGCCGCTCCGCAGGGTCGAACCGACGTTCCGGGACCGCGCCGCCGTCTTCGCCTGACCGGGGTTCCGCGCCGACCCGCTGGCCGCGCGAGCGCTCTTGGGCGCCGACCCACTGGCCGCGCGGGATGAGCGCACGCTTGCTCGCTGGCCGCGCGAACGCTTCTCCTACTGGGGCTGGGCGAGCACCATGATCCGGACCTCGGTCATGTCCTCCATGGCCCAGCGGATGCCCTCGCGGCCGAGCCCGGAATCCTTGACGCCGCCGTACGGCATGTGGTCGATCCGGTACGTCGGCACGTCGTTGACGATCACTCCGCCGACCTCGAGCTCGTCGAAGGCCCGCCACGCCCCCTGCAGGTCGTTCGTGAAGATGCCCGTCTGGAGGCCGAAGAAGCTGCCGTTCACCTGGCGGATGGCGTCGTCCAGGTCGCGGAACGGGAACGCGACGACGAGCGGCGCGAATGCCTCGTTCGAGCAGACCTGGGCCGTCACCGGCGTGTCGGTGAGGATCGTCGGGGCGAAGAAGTTGCCGTCGGCCGTGCCGCCGAGGAGGACCTTGCCACCAAGCGCGACGGCCTCGTCGACCCAGCGCTTCGTGCGCGACGCGGCGGCCGGATCGACCATCGGCCCAACATCGGTCTGCGGATCGAGAGGATCGCCGACCTTGAGCGCCTTTGCCCCGGCCACGAACCGCTCCATGAAGGCGTCCCAGGCATCCTCGTGGATGAACATCCGCTGGACGCTGATGCAGACCTGGCCGGCGTAGCTGAACGCGCCGACGAGCGTCCGCCGGACGGCCCAATCGAGATCTGCGCTCTTGTCGACGATGACGCCCGCGTTGCCGCCGAGCTCGAGCACGACCTTCTTCTTGCCGGCCCGATCCTTCATCCGCCAGCCGACGGACGGGCTGCCGGTGAACGTGAGCAGCTTGAATCGATCGTCCGCGACCATCCGGTCGCCGAGTTCGCGGGTCATCGGCAGGATGCTCACCGAGCCCGCCGGCGCCCCGGCCTCCTCGATGATCTCGGCCACCGTCAGCATGATCAACGGGTCCTTGGACGGCGGCTTGAGCACGATCGAGTTGCCCGAGGCGATGGCCGGCGAGAGCTTGTGCGCAGCCAGGTTCAGCGGGAAGTTGAACGGGCTGATCGCCGCGATCGGGCCGATCGGGAAGCGCCGGGTGATCCCGACCCGGCCGCGCGAGGAGGCCATCAGGTCGAGGGGAATGACCTCGCCGTACATCCGCTCCGCCTCTTCCGCTCCGAGACGGAACGTCAGGGTGGCCCGATCGACCTCGACCAGCGCGTCACGGATCGGCTTGCCGGCCTCCATGGACAGCAGCCGGCCGAGCTCCTCGCGGCGGGCCTTGATACCGCTGCTGATGTTGCGCAGGATCGCGCCGCGCTCGTAGGCCGGCAGGTGGCGGGTGACCTCGAAGGCGGCGACGGCCGCCTGGACGGCCTCCTCGTACTGGGCCTCCGTGGCGTGGAACGTCGAGCCGACGGGCGTGGCCGGATCGGCCGGGTTGGCGACGACCAGGGGATCCGGCGATTCGACCCAGCGGCCGGCGAGGAAGATCGGATGCGGCTTGGCGCCGGTGGCGGTGGTCACGACAATCGCTCCTGAAGAATGGGCGGCCCCGGGCGGCTGCAGCGCTCGCGGCGATCGTGCCATTCTAGGCCGGTCGGCCCGGACTGCCGGCTCCAGGAGGATCGAGATGTCGGCCGCGAAACGCTCCAGCTCGCCGACCCTGCGGCAGCAGCTGATGGTCAAGCCGGGCACGAAGGTCCGCCTCGCCAGCCTCGATGCCGGCGCCACCTTCGGGCACGAGAAGGCCGCCTCGGAGGTCGAGCTCGCCCGGGGCCTCGCGCGGCTGACGGACCTCCAGGACCGGATCTATGCCGAGAACAAGCACCCGGTCCTCATCGTCCTCCAGGGCATCGACGCCGCCGGCAAGGACGGCACGGTCCGTCACGTCATGAGCGCCTTCAACCCGATGGGCTGCCCTGTCGCCAACTTCGGGGTCCCGACGCCGGTCGAGGCCGCCCACAACTACCTCTGGCGGATCGAGCAGAAGCTGCCGGGGAAGCGGGAGATCGGCATCTTCAACCGTTCGCATTACGAGGACGTGCTGGTCGTCCGGGTCCACAACTTCGTCCCGAGGACCGTCTGGTCGAAGCGGTACGAGCAGATCAACGAATGGGAGCGCCGCCTGACCGACGAAGGGACGACGATCATCAAGTTCTTCCTGATGATCGACAAGGAGGAGCAGCGCATCCGCCAGCAGGACCGGATCGACGATCCCGCCAAGCGCTGGAAGTTCAAGCCCGCCGACCTCAACGAGCGCAAACTCTGGGACGACTATATCGCCGCATACGAGGCGGCCCTGTCGCGCTGCTCGACGAGCTGGGCGCCGTGGTACGTCATCCCGGCCAATCGGAACTGGTTCCGCAACCTCGCCGTGGCCGAGATCGTGGCCGACACGCTGGACGACCTGAAGCCGGTCTATCCGACAGGCGAACCAGGGATCGAGTCGATCAAGGTCGTCTGAGCAGCCCGCCGTCCCGGCGCCGGTGCGCCGACACGGGCCAGCGCCACCGAACCGGCCGCACCGGCGACGGCCCTCCTAATACAGCCGCACCGCGTAGCCGAAGTGGTCCGCGAGGCCCAGGACATACCGCGGGTGCGAGGTCCGCGGAACCTGGAAGGTCAACCAGCCGGCGACGGTCTGGCCCGGCTGCGCCACGATCGTGGACAGCGCGGGCGTTCGCTGGGCGGAGGACTGCAGGATGCCCGGGTGGTTCGCGTCGAGCTGGATGAACCACGTCAGCTGCGTCAGGTCCACCGCGGTCGGAGCGCTCGCGGCGACGACGATGGTGACGTGGACCGTGAGGAACACCTGGTCCGCCGGCGGCGTCTCGCCGGGGACCGTCGCGACCTCAGCCGAGTCGACGGTCGCGGACGCGCCAGGGAAGAGCCCCGCCACCGGATCGCCGAGACAGACCTGCTGCCCCGCCGCGTGACAGGGCGAATCGTCCTCCGGACTGGATGACGGGCTGGCCGTGGCCGTGGCCGTCGGGGTCGGGGACGCGGCCCCGCTGGGCGTGGCTGTCGGAGACCGGCTCGTCGAAGGGCTCGCGGCAACCTTGACGACCGTCAGCGAGAACCCGCCACAGACCGTCTTCGTGCCCCGCGTCAGCCAGAGGGCGCCCGTCGCCGCCAGGGCGGCCACGGAGGACGTCAGCGTGTTCGACCGCGAGACCCTGCCGGTTGCCGGCACGCTCAGGGTCGGCAGGGCGGCGATCCGGGTGCCACGTTTCAGGCACGTCCCGCGATACAGGGACTCGGACCAGGTTCCGGCGGTCAGCGCCCTGGCCGCGAGCGAGAGCTTCGTGCCGCTGATCGTCGCCGTGCCGTTGGCCGAATTGGCACCGAGATGGGCCGTGTAGACGGACGCGGCCGACGCCGGGCTGAAGCTCGACGTCGAGATCAGGAGCGCCGCCCCGACGACGGCCGTGACGAGGGTCAGGAGTGCGTGGGTCTTCACGTGATCGTCATCGTCCGCCAGATCGACAGCGACATCGATCCCAGCCGGCAGGTGACCGTGACTCGCCAGGTGCCCGGATTGGTACTGGAGCCGACCTTCCAGCGCCATGAGAGCGTGCCGCCGGCCGGCGCCTTCTTCGAACTGAGACCCTTGGCGCTCGAGACCGTGGTGGCGTACTTCACGACGATCCCGCAGGTGGCGCCGGCGGTCGTCTTGACGACCGCCGTGGCGTAGGTCCCCGGTTTGATTGACGAGGTCAGGCTCGACCACTTCAGCGTCAGGCTCGCGGCGTCGGCCGTCGCGGGGATGAGCAGGGCCATGGCCAGGATGACCGCGACGAGGAATCGACGAGGCACGATGTGGTCCTCCCCTCGCTCAGCAGGCACCGGCCTCAGCGGGGCCGCGGCGTCAGGCCGTCAACGGGCTCGCGCAGTACCGGCACTTCGTGGCGTCGCCGAGCACGAGCTCCTTGCAGAACGGGCAGGTCTTCATGGCCGGCCCAGCCTCTTCCTTGGGCGTCTTGATCAGCGTCCGCGCAATCATGAAGACGACGAACGCCACGATGACGAACGTGATGCAGAACTGGATGAAGGCGCCGTACTTGATCGCGACCACCGGGGAGGTCAGCGTCGCCTCTTTCAGCACGATCTGCAGGTCATTGAAATTGACACCGCCGAGCGCATATCCGATCGGCGGCATGATGATGTCGTTGACGAGTGAATTGACGACGGCCCCCAGCGCGGCGCCGATGATGACGCCGATGGCCAGTGCGAGGGCGTTGGTCTTGAGCAGGAACGCCTTGAACTCCGCGAACACGGCTGGATCCTCCTCGTTCAACGGTGGAGTCGGGCGGCCGGGATGACCGGCGGCCCGGCCGCCATCAGTGCTCGACGACCTTCGGCAGCGTCTTCGCCTCGGCCACCCAGCCGGCGATCACGGACTCGCTCGGAATCCGGCGGACGAGGCCGGGCCGGGCCGCCACGACTTCCTGGAACGTGGTCGCCAGGTTGGCCGCATTGCGCTGGGCAAGCTCCGGCGGCGAGTCGACGCCGGCGGCCTCGAGCAGGTCGGCGTACTCGGAGCCGACGCCGTTGAGGCGCATCAGGTCGGCATGGTTGACCCACTCGAGGATCAGCTTCGGGTTGATGCCGGTGTCCTCGGCGATCTTCTTGCGACCGGCGGGCCTGGCGCCTGCGTCGAGGAGCTTGCCGACCGTTCCGATCCCGGCGTCTTCGAGCTTGGCCGCGTAGGCCGGTCCGATGCCTTCGATCTCGCTGATGGCCATGAGATGTCCCTCCTGTTACGGTTGCTGGACCAGCTGCGCGGTGGTTCCGACAATGCCACCATCACGCCCGGTCGCGGCATGCGATCGATGGGTCTGGCCTCACTGGGCCACGGTCCGGTTGGTCTTCGGGTTGTACCACACCGGCGGCAGCGGTACGAGGTCAGGCGGCCCATCATCCTCGGATCGGGCATCGGCGAAGGCATCGATTCTCAAGGGGGGCAGCATGGATCCAGCGTTCACCGAGCAGATGACCACGGGGTACGCGCTCTCGGAGCCGGCCCTGATCATCGGCAGCCCGATGCTCGGGAACGAACTCGTCTCGGCCGTCCGGGTCCAGGTCGCCCTGTCCATGATGAATCGGCACGGGCTGATCGCCGGGGCGACGGGGACGGGCAAGACCAAGACGCTCCAGCTCCTGGCGGGCCAGCTATCGGACGCGGGCGTGCCGGTCTTCGTCTCCGACATCAAGGGCGACGTGACGGGCATGGCGGCCGCCGGCGATGCCACGAACCCGAAGGTGATCGATCGCTGCCAGTCGCTCGGCTGGACGTTCAGGCCCGAAGGCCATCCCGTCGAATTCCTCTCGCTGTCCGGACAGCTCGGAGCGCAGGTTCGAGCAAGCGTTCACTCGTTCGGTCCGCTGCTCCTCGGCAAGGTCCTGGGCCTCAACGACACCCAGACCTCGATCCTCTCGCTCGTGTTCAAGTACTGCGACGACAACCAGCTGCCCCTGCTCGATCTCGCGGACCTGCAGACGACGCTGAACTACCTCGCCTCGGACGCCGGCAAGGCGGCCCTGGCCGACTACGGCGGGATCTCGCCCGCCTCGCTCGGGGTGATGATCCGGGCGATCGTCGGGGTCGAGCAGCAGGGCGCCGACATCTTCTTCGGCGAGCCCGAGTTCGACGTCATGGACCTGCTGCGGACCACGCCGGACGGCAGGGGCATGGTCAGCCTGCTCGAGCTCTCGGACGTCATGGACAAGCCGGTCATGTTCAGCACGTTCATGCTCTGGATGCTCGCCCAGCTCTACCACCGCCTGCCGGAAGTCGGCGACCTGCCCAAGCCCAAGCTGTGCTTCTTCTTCGACGAGGCGCACCTGTTGTTCGACGACGCCTCGGACGCGCTGCTCAAGGAGGTCGAGCAGACCGCCCGGCTCATTCGTTCGAAGGGCGTCGGGGTCTTTTTCGTCACGCAGACACCGACGGACGTGCCGCCTTCGGTGCTCGCGCAGCTCGGCAACCGGGTCGAGCATGCGCTGCGGGCCTTCACGCCCCAGGATGCCGACAACCTCAAGAAGACGGCTCGAACGTTCCCGATCACGACCTTCTACGACGTCGAGGAGACGCTCACGTCGCTGGGCATCGGCGAGGCGCTCGTGACCGTGCTGTCGCCGCGCGGCGTACCGACGCCGCTCGCCGCGACCCGGCTGATCCCGCCGGACTCGATGATGGCGGCGCTCGATCCAGCCGCGGTCCAGGCGGCGATCGCAGCCAGTCCCTTCGAGGCGAAGTACGGCACGACCGTCGACCGGCAGAGTGCCCACGAGATCATCACGGCGCGGATCATGGCGGCCCGGACCGCCGCGGCCCAGGCGGCCGAGGCCGCGGCCGGCATCCCGGTCGGCGGCCAGGCGGTCGGGGCCAATGGGGCGCCGATGAGCCGGAGCGACCAGCGGGCCGTGACGGAGGCCGAGACGCAGGCCACCTGGGCCGCCCGGCGCCAGGAGCGGGAGGCAGCGGCGGCCGCGGCGGCCGCAGCCCGGGCCGACGCCGCAGCCCAGCGAAGGGCTCAGAAGCAGGCCGAGGCCGATGCCCGGCGCCACGACCGCGAAGTCCAGACCACGATTCGGACGGTCGGGCGGGTGGCCACGTCCCGGAGCGGCCAGAGTTTGATCCGGGGCATCCTCGGCGGGCTGTTCGGCGGCGGCAAGAAGTAGCATCGGGCGCGGCGGGCGTCGCTGGGCATCGCCATTCCGCCGGCGGGCAACCGCCGGGCCGCGGCGGGAAGAAGTCGTGCCGCGCGCGCGTCGAACGCCGCCGCGCCCGGCAGGCTGGCGCCCCTCTGACCCGGGGCTACTCCTCCGCGGCCGAGGGGTAGCTGCCGAGCACCCGCACCATCGCGGCGTGGCGGCGGAGCGCGTCCAGGCCCGCCGCACAGGCCGGGTCATCGGCGGCCGCGTCGAGGTCCGCCCAGAAGACGTACTCCCAGCGAGTCGCGCGAGACGGCCGTGACTCGAGGCGAGACAGGTTGATCCCCCGCTCCGCAAAGGCCCCCAGACAGCGGTACAGCGAACCCGGCTCGTTGCGGGTCGCGAACACGAGCGTCGTTTTGGGCGGCCGGGGCCCCGTCTCGCGCGCCCAACCCGGCGTCAACCCGGACTTCGACAGCACCGCGAAGCGGGTCCGGTTCTCGTCGCCGGTCTGGACGTTCTCCGCCAGGATCTTCAGCCCGTAGAGGCCGGCGACCCGCGCCGAGGCGACGGCCGCAGCCCCCATCTCGCCGCGATCCCGGATCATCTTGGCCGAGCCTGCAGTGTTGTAGGCCGTCATGACCTGCCACGGCCGCGTGCGCAGGAACTCATCGGCCTGGGCGATGCCCTGCGGGTGGCTGTAGACGCGCTCGATGTCCTCGAGACGCTGTCCCGGCAGCGCCATCAGCGCCAGCCGCACCGCCACCGTGACCTCGCCGGCGATCGCGAGATCGAATTCGTAGAGCAGGTCGTACGTCTCCCGGATCGACCCGCCGAGGGAGTTTTCGATGGCGATGACGCCCGAATCGACCGAACCGTCCCGGACGCCCTCGAACACGTCGCGCCAGCTTGGCAGCGCGACCGCCACCGGATCGGCGAAGAAGCCGAGCACGGCCTCCTCGCTGAAGGCGCCGCGCTCGCCCTGGAATGCGACCCGCGGCGGCGCGGCCGGACTCGGCGACATCGCCGGCCGCTCGACCGCCCTCGGCCGCGGCCGGCTCGCTGGCTCGTCGGCCATCAGCCCTCGAACCACCCGCTGATGTCGGTCGTGTCGTCCTTGTCGATCTGGGCTCGCTTCGAACGCGTCGCCGCCGTCGTTCGCGCCCGGCGCGCATTGCCCGCCTGCTCCGTGGCGCCCGCCCAGTGCGCTTCCCCGAGCATCTCGTTGATCGCGCCGATGTAGGCCTCGATGGAGGCCGCGATGATGTTTGCGCTGCGGGCCTCGCCGACATACCGGCCGCTGGCTCGCGGCCCCTCGGCGGACGTCGGCGGCGAGACCTCGACGACGACCAGGCCCTCGGCATCGGGACCCTCGGCCACGGCGTGGACGTCGTAGGAGACGAGGCGGGGGTGACCGGTGAGGACGCCGTGGAGGGCCTTGTCCACGGCGCGGAACAACGCGTCCACCGGGCCGTTGCCGCCCGAGGCACCTTCCCACTGGTGGACGCCCGAGGCGATCACGACCACCCCACGGCTCTGGACATTGCTGCCCGAGCTGACCGACCAGCGGGCGAGCTGCAGCGAGACTTCCGCCTCGGACCCGGTGCTCATGGCCTCGGTACCTCCTCGGGCATGGTAACGGGCCCGCCCGAGCTCGGGGTCAGGTGGCGCTCATCGCGGCGCCGCAGCTCGGCGCCCGTCTTCCAGATCGCGTACTCGAGGGAATCGCCGAGCGCCGCGGCCGAGGCGGCGATGATGTTCGTGTCGCTGCCCATGGTCGACCACTCGAGCACCCCATCGGTCGAATCGATGATCACCCGGGTCTGGGCGGCTGTGGCCGCCCCGCCGTCGAGGATCCGGACCTTGTAGTCGATCAGGTGGACGGCATCGAGCTGCGGGTAGAAGAGCCGGAACGCCTTGCGCAGCGCCGCATCGAGGGCATTGACCGGGCCGTTGCCGTCGGCCGCCGTGTGGAGCACCTCGCCCGCGACCTCGACCTTGACCGTGGCCTCCGCCCGCAACTCGGCGCCGGCACGTTGCTCGACGAGGACCGTGAAGTCGGAGATCCGGAACGGCGGCACGTAGCCCGGTTGATGGCGCCGGATCAGCAATTCGAACGAGGCCTCGGCCCCTTCGAAGGCCAGACCGTCGGCCTCGAGCTGCTTGATGAGCCGGCTGAGCTCCAGCGGATCCACCCCGTCGAGCTGGTGGCCCAGTTGCTCCGCCCGCAGCGACGTGTTGGCCCGGCCCCCGAGCTCACTGACGACCAGCCGCGAGACGTTGCCGACCGTCGCCGGATCGATGTGCTGGTAGGCGCTCTCGACCTTGGCCGTGGCAGCCCCGTGGACGCCGCCCTTGTGGGCGAACGCCGAGCGCCCGACGTAGGGCTGGTGGTCGTCGGGCGGAATGTTGGCGATCTCGGCGACGTAGCGCGAGAGCTCCGTGAGCTGACCGACGCGGCCGGCCGGCTCGACCGGCAGATCGGTCTTGAGCGCCAGGTTGGCGAGCACCGACACGAGGTTCGCGTTGCCCGCCCGCTCGCCGTAGCCGTTGATCGTGCCCTGGACGTGGCGCACGCCGTTCGCGACCGCGGCGATCGTGTTGGCAACCGCCAGCTCGGCGTCGTTGTGGCAGTGAATCCCCCAGGTCAGCCCGCCGGCCGTCGGTGTCAGCCGATCGATGACGAGCTCGGTCGCCCGCAGGATCCCGACCAGGTCGTCGGTCAGCGTGCCGCCGTTCGTGTCGCAGAGGACCAGGGTCCGAGCGCCACCGTGGATCGCGGCCGACAGGGTGGCGAGGGCGTAGTCCGGGTCGTCCCGAAAGCCGTCGAAGTAATGCTCGGCGTCGTAGACCAGCTCCCGGCCGGCCGCGCCCGCGAACCGGAGTGAGTCCTCGATCATGTCGAGGTTCTCGACCGCCGTGGCGCCGAGCACGTCCTTGACGTGGAGCAGCCAGCTCTTGCCGAAGATCGTGATGACCGGCGTCTCGGCGGCCACGAGCGCCAGCAAATTCGGGTCGTCGGCGGCCCGATTGGCGCGGTGGCGCGTCGAACCGAACGCTGCCAGCTTCGCCGTCTGCCAGGTCATCGACCGCGCCGCAACGAAGAACTCGATGTCCTTGGGGTTCGAGCCGGGCCAGCCGCCCTCGACGTAGGGCATCCCGAACTCGTCGAGCCGCCGGGCGATCTTGAGCTTGTCGGCGAGGGACAGGATCAACCCTTCGCGCTGGGCGCCGTCACGCAGCGTCGTGTCGTAGAGGCGGACCGGCTCGCGCCCGCGGGCCAGCTCGCCGGGACCGGTCACGCCCGGCTCATCGCGGAGCTCCGGGCGCGGCTGGCCCGGTGCGTGGGCTCGTCCACGCGGCTGGCGGCGAGCGGAAAGATCGCTGGCGGGCGACCTCGCCTGACCTGGTCACGGGTGCCCCGACGCAGCGTCGAGGCGTTCGAGGATCGCGGCGGTCATCCCGAGCGTGCCGACGATCCGGACATCCGCATCGGAGCTGCTCGGCGCGATCAGATCGCGGGTGCGAAACCCGTCGTCCAGCGTCCGGCTGACGGCCGCCTCGATCGCGACCGCGGCGTCGTCGCGCCCCAGGGACCAGCGCAGGAGCATCGCGCCCGAGAGGATCGTGCCGATCGGGTTGGCGAGGTCGCGTCCGGCGATGTCGGGCGCACTGCCGTGAATCGGTTCGTACAGGCCGTGGCGGCCGTGCGCGGTCTGCCTGGCGCCGATCGAGGCCGACGGCAGCATCCCGAGGGACCCCGCCAGCACGCTCGCCTCATCCGAGAGGATGTCGCCGAACAGGTTCTCCATGACCAGCACGTCGAAAGCGGCGGGCTTCGTGACGAGGACCATGGCGCAGGAATCGACGAGGCGGTGCTCCACCTCCACGTCGGGATACTCCGGCCGGATCTCCTCGACGATCTTGCGCCAGAGCCGGCTCGATGAGAGCACGTTGGCCTTGTCCACGCTTGTCAGCCTGCGGCGCCGGCCCCGGGCGAGCTCGAAGCCGAGGCGCACGACGCGGGCGATCTCCTGCTCCGAGTAGGTCAGGGTGTCGACTGCGGCACGTCCGTCGGGCGTGAGCCGCTCTTCCGAAGGCTTGCCGAAGTAGAGGCCGCCGGTCAGCTCGCGCACGATCAGCAGGTCGACCCCGGCGAGCAGCTCCGGACGCAGCGGCGAGGACGCCACGAGCGCCGGATGGACGGTCACGGGCCGGAGATTGCCGTACAGCGTCAGCGCGCGCCGGAGGGCCAGGAGCCCCTGCTCGGGGCGAACCGCGGCGTTCGGGTTGTCCCACTTCGGCCCGCCGACGGCGCCCAGGTAGACCGCGTCCGCGCCCGCGCAGGCCTCGATGTCCTCGGGGCGAATCGCCATGCCGTACGCGTCGATGGCGATGCCGCCCATGAGGATCTCGGCCCACTCGATCGAGAACGCGAATCGATCCCCCACCGCGTCGAGCACGCTCCGTCCGGCGGCGATGACGTCCGGCCCGACGCCATCGCCCGGGATGGCGACGATGCGGTAGTCGGACGTCATTGCACCCTCAAGGGAGATTCTCGGCCGTTTCCGAGGCGACGAACGCGCCTGCGACGAGCGCGATCTCGGCGCCGTGGAGCTTGTTGAGCGCCACGAGATAGCCCTCCAGGGACGCCTCGATGATGTTCGTCGATAGGCCATGACCGCTCACGACGAGCGCCCCCGGGCCCTCGTCGCTCGAACGGCGGCAGCGGACCAGGACCTGGCCCTGGGCATCCTCGCCGGCCGAGACGGCCCGGATCTCGTACTCGGTCAGCACGGGATGCCAGCCAAGGACGGGTTCGACCGCGGCATCGACTGCCGCAAACAGCGCGTTGACCGGGCCATTGCCCGTCGATTCGGTGGAGCGCACGTCGCCGACGACGCTGACCGAGACCGTCCCGGTCGCCTGGCCGCCGTGCGAGCTCGTCACGCTCCACCCCAGGAGCTCAATCGAGGCGGGCACCTCCGCCGTACGCTGCTCGACAAGCGCGAGGAGGTCCGCGTCGGTGACCTCCTTCTTGGCGTCCGCGAGGGCGATGGCCTGGCGGTAGATCACCTCGAGGCGGTCGCCCTCGACGTCGTAGCCCAGTTCCTTGAGCTTGCCCTGGAGGCCGCGGCGACCGGACAGCTTGCCGATGGTCAGCTGGCTGCCCTGGAGGCCGACGGACTGCGGGGTCATGATCTCGTAGGTCAGCGGGTTCTTGAGCATGCCATCCTGGTGGATGCCCAATTCGTGCGCGAAGGCGTTGCCGCCGACGATTGCCTTGTTGGGCTGCACGGCGAAGCCCGTCAGGTAGCTGACGAGGCGGCTGGCGGCCGTGATCTGCTCGGTCTGGACGTGACTGCCGAGCTGCGGAAACTGCGTCGGGCGCGTTCGGAGGGCCATCACGACCTCCTCGAGCGACGCGTTGCCGGCCCGCTCGCCGAGGCCGTTGATCGTGACCTCGACCTGGCGGGCGCCGGCCTGGACGGCGGCCAGGGTGTTGGCCGTGGCGAGGCCAAGGTCGTTGTGGCAGTGGACGCTGACCGTGGCGTCCCGGCCGACGAGATTGACGACGCGCCCGACGAGCGCCCCGAATTCCGAAGGGATCGCATAGCCGACGGTGTCGGGGATGTTGACCGTTGAGGCGCCGGCCTCGACGACCGCCTCGTAGACCTGCATCAGGAAGTCGAGATCGGTCCGGCTGGCGTCCTCGGCGCTGAATTCGATCTCGGCGTCCGCGCCGAGTGCCTTGCGGCCGTAGGCCACCCACTGGCGGGCGGCGGCGAGCGCCTCGTCGCGGCTGATCCGCAGCTTGTGCTTCAGATGGATGTCGCTCGTGGCGATGAAGACATGGAGATGCGGCCGCTCCGCGACGCGGATCGCCTCCACGGCTCGCTGCGGATCGCCGTCGCGGCATCGGGCGAGCGCGGCCACGGCCACCCCGCGGGCCTCGCGCGCGATCCGCTGGACCGCCTCGAAGTCGCCGGGTGAGGCGGCCGGAAAGCCGGCTTCGATCACGTCGACCTTGAGGCGGACGAGCTGGCGGGCGACCTCGAGCTTTTCGGCTGCGGTCAGTCCGGCGCCCGGCGCCTGCTCCCCGTCGCGGAGCGTCGTGTCGAAGATTCGAACTGTGCCCGCGGGCACCCGCGGGCTGGTCGCGGTTACGCCACTGCCGTCGCTGCTCATCGGGCGGCCTCCCGGGTGCCCGTCGACCCGGCGGCTCCGGCGCGCCGCTTCTCGGCCCCGGCCTGGGCCTCGCCGGCCTTGACCACGACCGGGTTCAGGAACGCCATCTGCGAGCGCAGCGCGGCGCCGACCTGCTCGATCTGCGTGTCGCGGTCCGCCTCGCGCATCCGGTTGAAATTCGGCCGGCCGGCGGCATTCTCGGCGATCCAGGCATTGGCGAAGGTGCCGTCCTGGATGTCGCGCAGGACCGCCCGCATGATCTCGCGGGTCTCGGGATTGATGATCCGGGGGCCCGACACGTAGTCGCCGTACTCGGCGGTGTCGGACACGCTGAAGCGCATGAAGTTCAGGCCGCCGCGGTACATCAGGTCCACGATGAGCTTGAGCTCGTGGAGCGTCTCGAAGTAGGCGAGCTCGGGCTGGTAGCCCGCCTCGACCAGCGTCTCGAACGCCATCTTGACGAGGGCCGACGTGCCGCCGCAGAGCACGGACTGCTCTCCGAACAGGTCCGTCTCCGTCTCCTCGGCGAACGTCGTCTCGAGGACGCCGGCGCGCGTCGCACCCAGGCCGCGCGCATAGGCGAGCACGCGGGCGCGGGCCGTGCCCGAGGCGTCGGTCTCGACGGCGAAGAGGGCGGGTACGCCGCCGCCGGCCTGGTAGACGCTGCGGACGAGATGGCCCGGGCCCTTGGGCGCCACCATCCCGACGTCGATGCCTTCGGCCGGGTGGATCAGGCCGAAGCGGATGTTGAAGCCGTGCGCGAAGAGGACGAGCTTGCCGGGCTTGAGATTCGGGGCGACCTCGGCGTCGTAGACCGCCTTCTGGGCCGTGTCGGGCAGCGCCATCATGATCACGTCGGCACGCCGGACCGCCTCGGCGACGTCCGCGACCTCCAGGCCGGACTCCTCGGCGAGGGCCCGGCTCTTGGACCCCGGCGCGAGGCCGACGATCACCTTGACGCCCGACTCGTGCAGGTTGAGGGCGTGGGCATGCCCCTGGCTGCCGTAGCCGATGATCGCCACGGTCTGGCCGGCCAGCGCGGCCGGATCGGCGTCGTTGTCGTAGTACATCTTGGCGGTCACAGCGAGTTGTCCCCTTCTCTCTGGTTGCTGATGTGTGATGCCACGCTCGAAGCGGCTCCGGCCGGGCTCCCTCTCGAGCTTTCTGCGCCCGCTCTAGCCGCGAGTCGGGCGCACGCCCGGGGCTCTAGCCGCGGCCCCGGGCTATCCGAAGGCCTGTTTCTTCACGGCTTCCTCGATGGATTGCGAACCGCGGACCATGACGACGGCCCCGGTCCGGACGAGCTCCTTGATCCCGAAGCTGCGCAGGAGGCCGACGACGGCGTCCACCTCGGCTTCGGTGCCGGTGGCTTCGACGATGACGGCGTCCGTCGCCAGGTCCACGACCCGACCCTTGTACAACTCCGCGATCTTGACGATTTCCATCCGGTTTCGATCGGTCGCCCGGACCTTGATCAGGGCCAGCTCGTGCTGGACCGTCGATTCGGCCGTGACGTCCTGGACCTTGAGCACGTCGATGAGCCGGTAGAGCTGCTTCGTCGCCTGCTCGACCGCCACGTCGTCGCCGCGGACCGTGATGGTCATGCGGCTGATGTCCTCGCGGTCCGTGTGGCTGACGGCGAGTGATTCGATGTTGAAGTTGCGGGCCCGCATGAGGCTCGCGACCCGGTTGAGCACGCCGGGCTTGTTGAGGACGATGGCCACGAGCACGTGCCGGTGCGCCTGGCCCGTACCCGGCAGGGCGCGGGGCGGTGGCGCTGCGTGGGCGGGGGCGCGGCCGTCGCGGGGGCGCCGGCGGCGAGACCGGCCGCCGGACCGGTCGCCACGCCGTTGGAGTTCGGATCGCCGCTCATTCGTCGGGCCCGCCCCAGGTCTCGATCAGGTCGGACAGGCCCTTGCCGGCCGGCATCATCGGGAAGATGTTCTGCTCCTCGGCGATCTCGAACCAGATCAGGGCCGGCCCGTCGACGGCCTGCGCCGCCCGGATGGTCGCGTCGACCTCCTCTGGCCGGTTGATCCGCCAGGCCGGGATGCCATAGGCCTCGGCGAGCTTCACGAAGTCGGGCCCGAGCAGGTGGGACGAGTGGTAGTTGCCGCCGTAGATGATTTCCTGCCACTGGCGGATCATCCCGAGCTTCTTGTTGTCGAGCAGCGCGATCTTCAGCGGAATGTGGTCCTGGACGAGGGTCATCAGCTCCTGTGACGTCATCTGGAAGCCGCCGTCGCCGGTGATCGCCCAGGTCTCGTGGTCGGGCCGGCCCAGGGCCGCCCCCATCGCCGCCGGAACGCTGAAGCCCATCGTCCCGAGCCCGCCCGAGGTGATGTGGCTGTTCGGCCGCCGGTAGCCGGCGTAGCGCGCCATCCACATCTGGTTCTGGCCGACGTCGGAAACCAGGGTGGCCTGGTGATTCGTCAGGTCGCCGATCCGCTCGATGACGAAGTCGGCCGAGAGATGGCCGTCGCGCCATGCCCCCGAGCCGTGCCAGCTCGAGCCTTCCGACTCGCGCCGCCACTCCGCCAGTTGGGCAAAGTACTCGGTTCGCGTGGCCGGATCGACGGCATCGACCATCGGCAGCATCGCCTCGAGCACGCGCCGCGCGTCGCCGACGATCGGCACCTCGACCGCGACGTTCTTGCCGATCTCGGCCGGGTCGATGTCCACGTGCACGATCCGCGCGTACGGAGCGTAGGTCCGGACGTTGCCGGTGACCCGGTCGTCGAAGCGCATCCCGACGGCGAACAGCAGGTCCGCCGACTGGATCGCCTTGTTGACGTGCTTCCAGCCGTGCATGCCCATGTAGCCGTAGCTCAGGGGATGCGTCTCGTCGATCGCGCCGATCCCGAGCAGCGTGTGGGCCACCGGGATCTGGGTCTTCTCCGCGAATTCGCGCAGCGCGTCCCAGCCCTCGGCGTGCAGCACGCCATGGCCGGCCAGGATCATCGGCCGCTTCGCGGCGGCGATCTCGGCGGCGGCGAGCTTGAGCTGGCGGGTGTGCCCGTCGAAGGTGGGGCGGAAGCCCGGCAGGCCCGCGACGACCTCTTCTTCGGTCGGGTGGGTCGCGCTCGTCTCCTGCTGGAGGGCGTCCTTGGTGATGTCGATGTGGACCGGGCCCGGCCGCCCCGTTCGGGCGATGTGGAACGCCTCGGCGAACACGCGGGGCAGGTCGTCGGCGTTGCGGACGAGGTAGCTGTGCTTGGTCATCGGCAGCGTGATGCCGTTGATGTCGATCTCCTGGAAGGCGTCCTTGCCAAGCAGGGCCGAGGGGACGTTGCCGGTGATCGCGACCATCGGGACGGAGTCGAGCTGCGCCGTGGCGATGCCGGTGACGAGGTTCGTGGCGCCCGGACCGGACGTGCCCATGCACACGCCGACCTGGCCCGTTGCTCGCGCGAACCCGTCCGCGGCGTGGGAGCCACCCTGTTCGTGACGGACGAGGATGTGGCGGATCTCGGGATAGTCGCCCAGGACGTCGTAGAGCGGCAGGATGACGCCGCCGGGATAGCTGAAGAGGGTCGTGGCGCCCTGGCGGATCAGCGATTCGCAGACCACGTCGGCGCCGATCCGCGTCCGGCGGAGCGTCGAGGCGCGGCTCTCGTCCAGCATCGCCTTGCGGGCCTGTTCGACGGCCGCCGCCTCGGCCGTGCCGTCACCGGGCACGTGCGAGTGGCGCTCACGGGGCGGGGCCGCCACCGGGGCGGCCGTGGTCGCAGGCTTCACGGCCGGGGCCGGGTTGGTCGCCGGAGCCGGGCTGGCGCCCGCGGCCGGCGCGGCGTCGTCGGCCGGCGATGCGTTCGGGCCCGCCTGTTGGGCCGGCGTACGTCTCGTGAGGGTCATGGCCTCGGTTCCTTCCCTGGTGGTCTGCGTCCGTTCCTTCGATCCGTCGTTTCGTGCTGCATCAAAAAACCCCCGCCGCTACCGGCGAGGGTCCCGTTGGTCTCTGGTGGTGGTCGCGTCAGTCGCGATCGTCCCTCCGTCGTCCTCCGTTCCCCCGCCGGGAGCCGGTAATGAGGCCGAGAAGGCCAACAAGACCGAGCTCGAGGGTCCGCAGAAGCTCGAGAAGGGATACGTCGAAGCTGGGGGCGCCTTCAACCGGAACGTGCACACGACGACCGTCCGTCGTAACGACGACGGCGACGCGGCGATGATCCCGACCGTTGAACAGGCCCACACGACCTCCGATATTCCGCTGTGCCGGCTGCCGACACGTTGAGTGAGGGGAGTCTAGCAGGACTCGTCAATGGTGCGTCACGATCGATGTCGATCCTGCCCTGCGGCCAGCGTGGCGCACCCGCGCACCGCCCGCCGCGGGACGATGGTACGCCCCCAGCGAGTGCGATGGTCCTCTCGGGCGCCGAATCCTTCATGCGCGCGCCCGGGGGACGCCATCGCGGCCCGCACCGGCCGGGCCGCCCGACACCTCTGCTAGGCTCTTGGTTCCGACGCCCACCACCACAGCGAGCCAGAGCATGCCGACCGAATCCGCCGCCGCGGAGCCCCGCACGATCGTCGCCAAGATCTGGGACGAGCACGTCGTCAGCCAGGATCCGGAGGCGCCGGCCGTGCTCGCGGTGGACCTCCACTTGATCCATGAAGTGACGAGCCCACAGGCCTTCACCGGCCTCCGCGAGCGCGGCCTCGCGGTCCGCCGGCCGGATCTCACGGTGGCGACGGCGGACCATTCCACGCCGACGCACTCGCGGAGCCTGCCGATCCTCGACCCGATGGCGGCCCACCAGGTCAACCAGCTGACCGTCAATTGCGAGCAGTTCGGCATCCCGCTCCACGGCCTCGGCTCGCCGAACCAGGGGATCGTCCACATCATCGGCCCGGAGCTCGGGCTGACCCAGCCCGGCATGACCATCGTCTGCGGCGACTCGCACACGGCGACCCACGGCGCGTTCGGGGCCCTCGCGTTCGGCATCGGCACGAGCGAAGTCGAGATGGTGCTGGCGACGCAGTGCCTGCTGCAGCGGACCCCGAAGACCTACGAGGTCCGGGTCGACGGCCGGCTCTCCCCGGGAGTCAGCGCCAAGGACATCATCCTCGCCCTGATCGCCCGGATCGGGATCGCGGGCGGCACCGGCCACGTCTTCGAATACCGGGGCGAAGCGATCCGCGGGCTCTCGATGGAGCAGCGGATGACGATCTGCAACATGTCGATCGAGGGTGGCGCGCGCGCCGGCCTGGTCGCCCCGGACGACACGACGTTCGAGTACATCCACGGGCGGCGTCATGCGCCGCAGGGAGCGGCCTGGGATGCGGCGCTCGAGCGCTGGCGCCAGCTGCCGACGGACGCGGGCGCCACGTTCGACCAGACCATCACGCATCGACGCGGGCTCGCTCGAGCCGATGGTCACCTACGGCACGAACCCGGGAATGGGCATCCCGATCACGGGCCACGTGCCCGATCCGGCGGATGCGACCGATCCGGCGGCCGGCCGGGCGCTGGAACGGGCGCTCGAGTACATGGCGCTCCAACCGGGCCAGGCGCTCCTCGGCCAGAAGGTCGATGTCGTCTTCATCGGCTCGTGCACGAATAGCCGGATCAGCGACCTGCGGATCGCGGCCGACGTGCTGCGCGACCAGCACGTTGCCGAGGGCCTGCGGGTCATGGTCGTGCCCGGCTCCGAGGACGTGAAGCGGCAGGCCGAGCGCGAGGGGCTCGATCTCGTCTTCAAGGCGGCCGGCGCCGACTGGCGCGAGGCAGGCTGCTCGATGTGCATCGCCATGAACGGCGACCAGCTGAACCCGGGCCAGTACGCCATCAGCACGTCCAACCGCAACTTCGAGGGCCGCCAGGGCCGCGGCGGCCGAACGTTCCTGGCGTCGCCGCTGACGGCCGCGGCGACCGCGCTCCACGGGGTGATCACCGATCCACGGACGCTGCCGGGCATCGTCCCGCCGGCCACGGTCGGGGCGGGCTGACGATGGCCGAGCCGTTCACGACGTTCACGAGCCGGATCATCCCGATGCCGGCCGAGAACATCGACACCGACCAGATCGTGCCGGCGCGCTTCCTCAAGATGACCGATCGCTGGGGCCTGTCCGAGGCCCTCTTCGCGGACTGGCGCTTCGACGACGACGGTGAGCCGTACCCGGACTTTGTCCTCAACCGACCGGAGATGCAGCGCCGGAAGATCCTGCTGGCCGGCGACAACTTCGGGACGGGCTCGTCGCGCGAGCACGCGCCGTGGGCACTCGGGGCGTGGGGCATCCGGGTCATCATCTCGACCCGATTCGCCGACATCTTCCGGACGAACGCGCTGAAGAACGGACTCCTGCCGGTCGTCGTCGAACCCGAACGACATCGCCAGCTGTTCGAGATGCTGGCCTCGAACCCCAACGTCGACCTGACCGTGGATCTCGAGGCCCAGCGGATCCACCTGCCGGGCGACGAGGACCTCGAGTTCGACATCGATCCGTTCATCAAGGAGATGATCCTCGACGGCACGGACGAGCTCGGCTACCTGCTTCGGCGGATCCCGCGAATCGAGACGTGGGAGGCCGCGCATCCCGGCCGCATCGACACCAGGGTCGGGGCCGTGGCGGCCGACTGACGGTGTCGTCGGCCCGGCGAGCCACCAGCCCGCCCGCGCCGCGGCCAGGGCACCACGATCGGCCTTCCTCTCAAATTCCCGTGCCATGGGCGTTACGAAGGGGCGACGGGCAGCGCGCTCCGTTTGCGATGTCGTTGGGCCGCCCCAGATTGACGTTGACGGCTACTGCGACATGGCCGGACGGCCCGAATTCCGACCCCAGGCGGCCGCACATCTGGCGAAGAACCACCCGGCGGGAATCCGGCACCGAGAGAGCGTTCTGAGCGGCCGCGCTGGAGCCACCGCCTGGGTTCCCTGCCGATCCCCGACCTCGAACCGACGCCGCAGGGATCGCGGCGTCCGACGGCCTCACCGGCGACTCCCGCCATACTCTGCGGCGATGGATCACGCGCGCCCATGAACGCGATCGACGCCCTGGCGTTCGTTCTCCTTGTCGTGACGTTCCTGGGTGGCCTGCGCTCCGGGTTGCTGCCCCAGCTGGGCGGTCTCGGCGGGGCAATCCTCGGTGGGGCCGTCGCCCTGCTCCTCCTGCCGCTCGTCCGGCCGCAGGTCGCGGATCTCGACCCCGGGGTTCGCGCCTTCCTCGTGCTGGCAGCCCTGCTGCTGCTCGTGGCCGTCGGCGAGGCGGCCGGGTCGGCACTCGGGATGGGGTTCCGCGGCCGGCTCGGCCGTGGCGTCCTGACGAGGCTCGACTCGGTCGGGGGAGCGGCGCTCGGCCTGTTCCAGGGCCTGCTCGTGATCTGGCTCGCCGGGGGCGTCCTGGCCGCCGGTCCGCTGCCCAGCCTCGCGGCCCAGGCGCAGCGGTCCTTCACGGTTCGCAGCCTGAATGCGGTCCTGCCGCCGCCCACCGAGATCGCCGGCGAGCTCGGCCACTGGCTCGATGCCTCGGGGCTGCCGGAGGTGTTCGTCGGCTTCGAGCCCTTCCCCGCCCCGCCGGTCGACCTGCCGACGGACCCGATCGCCCGGGCGATTGCCGTCAAGGCCATCCCGAGCACAGTCGAAGTGGATGGGATGGCGTGTGCGTTCAGCCTTGCGGGGAGCGGCTTTGTCGTCGCCCCGGGCTACGTCGTCACGAACGCTCACGTGATCGCGGGCACGACCTCGATCTCGGTCCTGCCGCAGTCGGGCAGCTTCCGGGCCGTCCCGGTCCTCTTCGACCCGAGGCTCGACATCGCCCTGCTCTATGTGCCCGATCTCAAGGCGCCGCCACTCGCGCTGGCAACGGAGAATCCGAAGCGCGGCACGACAGGCACGGCCCTGGGGCATCCCGGTGGCGGACCGCTCGTCGTCATCCCGGGCGCCGTGTCGGCCACCTATGACGCCACCGGCCGCGACCTCTACGGCGATCAGTCGGTGAGCCGCGGCATCGTCGAGCTGCGGGCCGCCATCCAGCGCGGCGACAGCGGCGGTCCGTTCGTGCTGCCGGACGGCACCGTCGGCGGAGTCATCTTCGCGCAGGCGCGCACGGATCCGACCGTTGGCTATGCCCTCTCGCCGATCGACGTGGCGAAGGCGATCGCGCCGGCGGAAGGCCTGACCGACGCCGTCGACACGGGCCCATGCATCCGTTGAGCCCACACTGGCGAAGACATGGAGACCGCCCGGCGCGCAGCCGGGGTCGATGCTGCCCGATCCGATTCGATCGGGCATCGCGGTAAGCGGCAGTGCAGAGCAACCGGTCAGGATGACCGGCACGGAGGGCCGCATGCAGACGACCAGATCGCGAGGACGAGCGTGAAGGGCGCGGCAGTGCCAGATGCGGCGGGCGAGCTGACGCGCCTGGCCGACGCCTACTGGGATGCCGCCATGGAGTACTCGCCGGTCAACGCGACCGCCTACGGCGATCGGCGCTGGGACGACCGGATGGACGACCGCTCACCGCAAGCACGCGAGCAGCAGCGCCGGACGCTCCAGGCACTCCTGGACGGGATCCGGGCCCTGGCCGGGACGGCCGATGCTGCCGGCCGACTCGACGAATCTGACCGGATCACGGCGTCGGTCCTGCGGCATCAGCTCGAGGACGACCTGACCGACCTGTCGTGCGATCTCGAAGACTGGACGGTGGACCCCCTCGAAGGTCCCCAGGTCCAGATCTTCAACATCGAATCGTTCCAGCCGATCGAGTCGCCGGCCGAGGGCCGGGCGATGATCGCCCGCTGGTCGGCCATGGGCCCGTACCTCGATCAGTACCTCGCGAACCTGCGCCGCGGCCTGGCCGACGGCCGCGTCGCCGTGCACGCGCCGGTCGAGCGGGTGATCGACGCGCTCTCGGGCCTGCTCGCCGAGTCGGACGAGACCTGGGCGCTCCTGAACCCGGCCCGCGAGGAGCACCCGACCTGGTCACCGGCGGACCACCGGTCGTTCGGCGACGGCCTCCGAGACGCTGTGGCGACCTCGGTCCGGCCGGCCCTGGCGCGGCTGCGCGAGGCCCTCGTGACGGAGATCCTGCCGCGGACTCGGCCAGACACGGAGCCCGGCATCGCCGGCCTGCCCCGTGGCCTCGAGGTCTATGGCCGCCTCGTCCGCTACCACACCTCCCTGGACGTCAGCGCGGACGAGCTGCACCGGCTCGGCCTCGCCCAGGTGGATCGGATCAACGCCGAGCTCGAGGAACTTGGAGAGCGGGCGCTCGGGACCCGTGATCGGCCGGGCATCATCGAGCGCCTGCGAAGCGATCCGGCGTTGCACTTCGAGACCTCGGAGCAGATCGTCGAGACGGCCGAGCGCTCGCTCGCGCGAGCCCGAGCCGCGACGCCGGCCTGGTTCGGGCTCCTGCCGAAGGCCGACTGCGTCGTGGTGCCGATGGGCGAGCACGAGGCCCGCCACGGGACCGTCGCCTACTACCGCCAGCCGGCCCCGGATGGCTCCCGGCCCGGCCAGTACTACATCAACACGATCGATCCCGAGACGCGACCACGCTACGAGGCCCAGGCGCTCGCCTTCCACGAGTCCATCCCGGGCCATCACCTCCAGATCGCCATCGCCCAGCAGATCGACCTGCCCGAATTCCGGCGCCACCTCGGGGTCATGGCCTTCTGGGAGGGCTGGGGCCTGTACACCGAGCGGCTGGCGAACGAGATGGGACTCTACGACAGCGACATCGACCGCCTCGGCATGCTCTCCCTCGACTCCTGGCGGGCGTGCCGGCTCGTCGTCGACACGGGCATGCACGCCTTCGGCTGGAGCCGTGCGCGGGCCATCGAGTTCATGCTCGCCAACAGCGCCCTGGCGCCCAACAACATCGCCAACGAGGTGGACCGCTACATCGTCTGGCCGGGTCAGGCCCTGGCCTACAAGGTCGGCCAGATCGAGATCCTGCGGCTGCGCGACGAGGCCCGCGCACGACTCGGTCCGGCGTTCGACATCCGCTCGTTCCACGATGCCGTGCTGTCGGGCGGGGCCCTGCCGCTGCCGACCCTGCGGGAGGTCGTCGAGGCACGCCTCGGCCCGGCCTGAGTCGAGCGATCGCGGGAACCCATGGGACGGCCGGGAACGCCCGGGAACGGCGGGTCGAGCCGCGTCGAGCCGCGTCGTCCCGACCCGGCCGAGCGACCACGAGGCCCCCTACACTTGGCGTCCTGACCCCGCCCGTCCAGCCTGCCGAGGATCCGTCACATGCCCGAGCTGCCCTACAACCAGCCAAGCGACCCGGCCAAGCGCCACTCCGCGGCACTCACCGATGGGCCCGATCGAGCTGCGGCGCGGGCGATGCTCAAGGCGATCGGCTTCACCGACGAGGATCTCGCGCGGCCGATCGTCGGCGTCGCCACGACCTGGATCGAGACGATGCCCTGCAACTTCAACCAGCGGCGCCTCGCCGAATTCGTGAAGGAAGGCATCCGGGCCGCCGGCGGGACCCCGATGGAGTTCAACACGATCTCCGTCTCCGACGGCGTGACGATGGGCACCGAGGGGATGAAGGCGTCCCTGGTCAGTCGCGAAGTGGTCGCCGACTCGATCGAGCTCGTGGCCCGCGGCCATCTCTTCGATGGCCTCGTCTGCCTCGTCGGCTGCGACAAGACGACCCCCGGCGCAATCATGGCCCTCGGCCGGCTCGACATCCCGAGCGTGGTCCTCTACAACGGCACGATCTATCCCGGCGTCTACAAGGGCCAGCGCAACGCCACGGTCGTGACGGTGTTCGAGGCGATCGGCGCCTATCGTGCCGGCAAGATCAGCCTCGAAGAGCTGTACGAGGTCGAGAATGCGGCCTGCCCCGGCGCGGGCGCCTGCGGCGGCCAGTTCACGGCCAACACGATGTCGATGATGGCCGAGTTCCTCGGCCTCTCACCCGCCGGGCTGAACGGGATCCCGGCCGAAGATCCGGCCAAGGACGCAGCGGCGCGCCGGACCGGCGAGATCGTGATGGACCTCGTCCGGGCCGACCGGCGGCCCTCGTCGTTCGTGACCCGCGAGTCGATCGACAACGCGATCGCGTCCGTGGCGGCGACGGGCGGCAGCACGAACGGCGTCCTGCACCTGCTGGCGATCGCGCACGAATACGGCCTGGCCCTCGACATCGACGAGTTCGGGGCCGTGGCCGATCGGACCCCGATCGTCGCCGACCTCACCCCGGGCGGCCGGTACAACGCGTCCGACCTGTACGACGCTGGCGGCGTGGCCCTGGTCATGCGCGAGCTGCTCAAGCGGAACCTGATCCGGGGCGATCAGCCGACCGTGGACGGCCGAACGATCGCCCAGGTCGCCGCGGCGGCGCAGGAAACGGCTGGCCAGAAGGTCGTGGTCTCGATCGATCAGCCGATCAAGGCCACCGGCGGACTCGCGATCCTGCGTGGCTCGCTGGCGCCCGACGGCTGCGTCGTCAAGCTGGCCGGCCACGAGCGGCGCCATCACCGCGGGCCGGCGCGCGTCTTCGACTCCGAGTCGGCCTGCTACGCCGCGGTCCGCGCCCAGCAGATCGTGCCGGGTGACGTCGTCGTCATCCGCTACGAGGGCCCAGTCGGCGGGCCCGGTATGCAGGAGATGCTGAGCGTGACCGGCGCGCTCGTCGGTGAGGGCCTCGGCGATTCCGTCGCCCTGCTGACCGACGGCCGCTTCAGCGGCGGGACGCACGGCCTGATGATCGGCCACGTCGCGCCGGAGGCGGCGCTGGGCGGCCCCATCGCGGTCGTTCGCGAGGGCGATCCGATCGTGATCGACGTCGACAACCGGCGCCTCGATCTCGACGTGCCGGCCGCCGAGATCGCCCGGCGCCTCGGCGAGTGGCGGGCCCCGGCGCCGCGCTATCGCGGTGGCGTGATGGCCAAGTACGCGGCTCTCGTCAGCTCGGCCTCGCGCGGCGCGGTCACCACGGGAGCGCGAATGCAGGCGGCCCTGGCCAGCGCCGAGGATCCGGCGCCGCGTCCGGCCGGGTGACGCTCGCGTAACGGCGCGATCCGCTCGACTGGGGCAGAATCGACGCTGTGACCAGCCCGACCCAACCTCCGTCCGCCCCCGATCCGGCCGAGCCGGCCGAAGTTGCCGACGGGGTGACGTCCGCCGCTGGCACCGAAGCCCCCGGGCCCGAGGCACCCGAGGCCCAGCCCGTCCGACTGATGACGATGGAGGAGTACAACGAGGCCATCGTCCCGCGCGGCCAACTGGCCCGGGCCCGCGGTCTCGCGGCACCGTACATCCCCGGCGGCCGCGACCCCGACATCGTGGCAACGAAGCGCGCCGAGCGTCCCTATCTCCGGCTGCTGGCCCTCATGGTCATCGTGATCGTGGGCGGCGGGTTCCTGATCACCATCGCCGGGTTCGTCGCGGGCGGCAAGTGACGAACCGGCGCCGACCGGCCAGCCCAGGCCCGGCCGCCAGCCCAGGAGGACGTCGATGAACGCGGTCTCAGCCTCGTCGGTGGCTCCATCCCGGTCGCTGGACAGCCGGGCCTGGGAGCGCGCGCACGTCGAGCTCGTTGCGACGTTGCAGGACCTGATCCGGATCCGGAGCGTCAATCCACCCGGTGACGAGATCCTGGCGGCCCGGTATCTGGAGGCCGTGCTGACCGATGCCGGCATTCGGCCGGAGGTCGTCGAGCCATTTCCGGGTCGCGGCTCGATCTCGTGCCGCCTGCGCGGCGATGGGACCGGTGGCGAGCCGCTCCTGCTCCTGTCGCATCTCGACGTCGTCCCGGCGCCACCGGAGCTCTGGAGCCACGATCCCTTCGGCGGCGACATCGCCGACGGCTACATCTGGGGTCGCGGCGCCGTGGACATGAAGGGCATGGTCGCCATGGAGGTCGCGATCGTCCGCCAGCTCGCGGCGGAGGCCCGGGCGGCCGGGCGCGACCCCGCCACGGATCCGATCCCTGGCCTGACCCGGGACGTGCTGTTCACCTCGACGGCCGACGAAGAGGCCGGCGGCGTGCTGGGTGCCGGCTGGGTCGTCGACCACCGGCCCGAATGGTTCCGGGCCGCCGGTGCCCTGAACGAGGCCGGCGGCGTGTCCGTCGAGCTGGCCGGCCGACGGTTCTACCCGATCCAGGTCGCCGAGAAGGGCCTCATCCGCTACCGGATCACCGTCCGGGGTACCTGGGGCCATGGCTCGATGCCGCGCGACGACAACGCCGCCGTCCGGGCCGCCGAAGTCGTCCATCGCCTGGCGCCGTTCGAGCCGCCCCGCCTGACGCCGGTCATGGAGCGCCTCTTCGAGATCGCGGCGGCCGAGCTGCCGCCCGAAGCCGCCCGACTCGTCCGGGCGATCGCCAGTCCCGACGAGCGGGTCAGCGACGCCGCCCTCGCCCAGCTCTGCGAGCCGTCGTTCCAGCGGGCGACCCGGGCCCTCCTCCGCGACACGATGTCGCCGAACATGATCCACTCGGGCGTAAAAGTGAACGTGATTCCGGGCACTGGCGAGGTCGAGATCGACGTCCGGAACCTGCCCGGCACGCCCGAACCCGAGATGCAGGCGCTCATCCGGCGTCGGCTGGGCGAAGAGCTGTGGTCGGTCGTGACCCTCGAGGCGCTCCATGTCGGCGAGCCCGTCGAAGCGCCAATCGACACCGAGCTGTTCGAGCTCCTCGTCGCCACGCTGAAGGAGCACGATCCCGAGGGCATCGCCGCTGCCGATCATGGCGCCGTTCGCGACCGACGCGAAGCACACGCTGAAGCTGAACGTCCCGACCTACGGCTTCTCGCCGTTGCGGCTGCGCCCCGAGGACCGATTCCTCGAGCTGTTCCACGGCGTCGACGAGCGCGTCAGCCTCGACGGCCTGCGCTTCGGCCTGCCGGTGCTATACGACGTGGTCCGAACCTACGCCGGCGTGCGCGCCTGACCAAGCCAGGGGAGATCGAGCCCGAGCGGATCGGCGGCTCGACTGGACGGCTCGACTGGACGGCCTCGCGGCGCGGCTCGGCAGCCTCGCGGCGCGGCGCCGGCGGGCGTCCACACGGCCCCGGCGCGGTCGACTCAGCCTGGCGGTGCCTTGATCAACCGGCCCCGACGCGAGATGGCTCGCTCGGCCAGGGCGGCCACGCCCATCGCGATGAGCGCGCGCTCGGCCGGCGGCAGGGGCCGGACGACGGCCAGGAACTGGTCGGCCCGGGCTCGATCGACCACCGCGAGCAGCGCCTGCCCGGACGGCGTCAGCCAGAGGGTGCGCTGGCGGCGGTCTTCCGTTTCGGCGCGTCGCTCGATCAGGTTCCGGCGAACGAGGCCGTCGACGAGGCGGCTCGTGGCCGACGCCGACCGCCCGAGCATGTCCGCGAGGTCGGCCACGGTCGTCGTCCCTGCGTCGGCCAGGACGTAGAGCGCGGCCAGCTGCGTGAAGCCCATCCGCAGCTCGCCGAGCTGGCCGGCAAAGCCGATGACCAGCTCGCGCCACAGCGCCCGGCCCATCGCGACGCGGTCCGACAGCTCGCGCGGGTTCTGCAGGCGGTCGCGGGCGGCCGCAACGTGGGCTGACAATTCGGGGTCCTGGGCCATGCCGCGAGCCTACGCGGCCCGCGATGTCCATGCAACTGTGCATGGTCTTGCCCGCTTGACGGCTCGCGGCCCGCTACGATCCGTGGGCATGGGTCGAGTTGCCTTCGTCTTTCCAGGACAGGGATCGCAATCGGTCGGCATGAGCCGGGCGATCGCTGCCGCCTCCCCGGCGGCCGCAGCCGTCTTCGCGGAAGCCGATGCCGTCCTCGGCGAGTCACTCTCGCGGATCGCGTGGGACGGCCCGGCCGAGGAGCTGGATCTCACCGTGAACGCCCAGCCCGCGATTCTCGCGGCGTCCATCGCCACGCTGGCCGCGCTCCGCGAGCGATGGGCGGAGCTCGGCGCCACCGTTGAACCAGCCGTGGCGGCCGGTCATTCGATGGGCCAGTACTCGGCCATGGTGGCCGCGGGCTCCATCTCCCTCGCTGACGGCCTGCGGCTGGTCCGCGAGCGCGGGCGCCAGATGCAGGCGTCCGGGGCCGGCCGGGCCGGCGCGATGGCCGCGATCATGGGTTTGGACGAGGCGCACCTGCCGGAACTCGTGGAACGCGCCGGGGCCTGCGGCGTCTTCGGCGTGGCGAACCGCAATGCTCCGGGCCAGGTGGTCGTCTCGGGCGAGCGGGCCGCGGTGGAGGCGAGCGTCGACATCGCTCGCGAGCTCGGAGCGCGCAAAGTCGTGGTTCTGCCCGTCTCGGTGGCGGCCCATTCGCCGCTCATGGCGGACGCGGCCACGGCCATGGCCGCCGTCCTCGCGAGCGTCGCCTTCGCCGATCCGCAGCCGCCCCTCGTCGCGAACGCCGACGGCCGGCCGATCCTCACGGCGGGCGACGCCCGGGCCGAACTGGTCGACCATCTCACCGCGGGCGTCGATTGGGTGACCGCCGTGCAGGGCATGGCCGCCAGCGGCGTCGACGTCTTCCTCGAGATCGGGCCCGGCCGCGTCCTCACGAGCCTGATCAAGCGAATCGAACCTGAGGCCCTGGCGATCGCCTCGAATGACCCCGCGGCAGCCGACGGGCTGGCCGTGGCCGCGATCGACCTCGGGCAGGCCCCATCCATCACGCGACCCGGTCACTGACCGCCGTCTGAAGGAGCCCACCTGTGCGCAGCCCCGACTACAACCGCCGTGTCGTCATCACCGGCCTCGGCGTCATCAGCCCGGTCGGCAATGACGTCGACACCGCCTGGTCCAACCTGGTCCGGGGCAACAGCGGGATCGGCGTGATCACCCGCTTCGATTCGTCGCCCTACGAACACCATGCCGCCGGCGAGGTCCACGACTTCGACGAGAAGCAGTGGATGGACTTCAAGGCCGCGCGGCGTGGTGAGCGGGCGATGCACTTCGGGGTCGCCGCGGCCAAGCAGGCGCTCGCCGATTCGGGCCTCGAGATCACTGACGCCAACCGCACCGAGGTCGGGGTCGTCTTCGGCTCCGGCGGCGGCGGCCAGCAGCTGTTCATCGACAACCTCGACGCCTGGGCGTCGCGTGGGCCGCGAGCCGTCAGCCCGTTCTTCATCGCCAACGGCCTGGTCGATTCCACGTCGGGCATGATCGCCATCGAGACCGGCGCCATCGGCCACAACATGTGCGTGGTCACTGCCTGCTCAACCGGAACGCACAACATCGGCGAGGCGGCCGAGGTGATCCGGCGGGGCGATTGCGTCGCCGTCATCAGCGGCTCGACCGAATCGCCGCTGCTCGAAGTGGTCCACATCGGCTTCGGGAACATGCGCGGGCTCGGCTCGCCACGACCCGGCGAGCCCATCGAGACCGTCAGCCGGCCGTTCGACAGGACGCGCGACGGGTTCGTCCTGGGCGAAGGCGCGGCCTCGATGATCGTCGAGGACCTCGAGCACGCGAAGGCGCGCGGGGCCCGGATCTACGCCGAGGTGGTCGGCTACGGCTCGGCGGCCGACGGCTGGGACATGATCCAGCCGATCGAGGGCGGAACCGGCTCGGCACGGGCGATGAAGATGGCGCTCGACCGGCGGGGCGTGCCGGCCAACGAGGTGGACGTGATCAATCCCCACGGGACGTCCACGCCGCTCGGCGACAAGCGGGAGGCCGAGGCCATCTGGGCGGTCTTCGGCGACCACACCCCGAACATCGGGATCTCCGCCACGAAGTCGATGACGGGGCACATGATGGGCGCGGCCGGCGCATTCGAGGCGTTTGCGACCGTCAAGACGGTCGCCGAACAGTGCATCCCGCCGACGATCAACTTCCGCGATCCCGATCCCGAATGCGATCTGCAGATCGTGACGGCGGCGACGCCGCGAGAGGTCCGCTACGCGCTCTCGAACAATATCGGCCTCGGCGGCCACAACGGCGCCATCATCTTCGGCCGCTACGATGGGTGAGCCCCTTGCTGGCGGCCATGGCGGCGTTGCCGCCTTCGTAACCTTGCTCACGCACGCTCGGGTGCGCGCCTGCCCGTCGTGACCTGCCGTTACAATCGCCGAGTCGCTCGCCCGACCTGGCGGCCTGACCCTGGCTCCTCACCCGATCCGCGTTCCTTGCAGGTGATCCGTGCCCAATTCTGATCTTGCCCGCCGCGCGGTCGTGACCGGCCTCGGGGCGATCACGCCGATCGGCAATTCGGCGCCGGAGTTCTGGACCAACCTCGTCGCCGGCAAGTCCGGCTGCGGACCGATCACGGCGTTCGACCCCTCCGTGTTCGAAGTCCGGATTGCCGCGGAAGTCCGCGATTTCGACCCGACGACGGCGATGGACCGCAAGATGGCCCGCCGGATGAGCCGGTTCATCCATTTCGCCGTGGCCGCCGCCCAGGAGGCGCTCGCGTCGGCGAACCTCGACCTGTCCGGTTTGTCGCAGGACGACCGCGATCGCATGGCCGTGATCATCAACACGGGCGGTGGCGGCATGGAGCAGGTCACCGAAGGCACGGACACGCTGCAGCGCAAGGGTCCCGGGCAGGTTTCGCCGTTCGCCATCCCGGCGCTGTCGGGCTCGATGGCGGCGGCCCAGGTCTCGATGCGATACGGGATCACCGGCCCGGTGATGACCCAGGTGGCGGCCTGCGCCAGCAGTGTCATCTGCTTCCAGGATGCGCTCCGGATGATCCGCGTCGGCGAGATCGACGCGGCCATCGTCGGCGGCAGCGAAGCCCCGATCCTGCCGATCGCGGTCGCCGCGCTGGCCAACATGGGCGCCCTGTCCCATCGCAACGCCGATCCGGAACGGGCCTCTCGACCGTTCGATCTCAACCGCGACGGGTTCGTCCTCGGCGAAGGTGGCGGGATCGTCGTCATCGAATCCGCCGAGCGAGCGCTCGCCCGGGGAGCGCCGATCCTCTGCGAGATCATCGGGGCGGCCCTGACCGCCGACGCCTTCCACATCAGCGCTCCGGAGCCGACCGGGCGGGGCGCGTCGATGGCGATGAAGAAGGCCCTCCTCTCGGCCGGGATCGGCCCGGACGAACTGGACCTCGTCGTCGCCCACGGCACCTCGACGTCGCTCAACGATGTGACGGAGACCCGGGCAATCAAGTCCGCGCTCGGCGAGGCCGCCTATCGTGTCCCGATCACGTCGCCCAAGTCCATGGTCGGGCACCTGATCGGCGGCGCCGGCGTCATCAGCGCGTTGACCGCGATCTGCGCGATCCGGGACGGCGTGATCCCCCCGACGCGGAACCTCGAGACGCCAGATCCGGACTGCGACCTCGATTACACGCCAAACATCGCCAGCCATCGGACAGTGGACACGGCGATGATCAACGGGTTCGGGTTCGGCGGCCAGAACGCAGTGGCCATCTTCCGCCGATTCGAGGCCTGAGCCCGGCCGGCTGACCACCCGGCGGCGCCGGGGAGGGCCCGATTTGGGCGGTCGGCGCTGGCGGCCGAGCGCCGCTTCCGGACGCCGGGCCACCCGGCGGCGACTATCCCGAATCCCGCAGCCGCCGCCCCTCGTACTCCTCGATCGCCCCCGCGAGCTCCGGCGAGACCGGGATCGGACGCTCGTGGGTGTAGTCGTACATCACGACGATCGCGCTGGCCACGGCGACCAGGCGCGCCGCGCCGTAGCGGCTCTCCGGGGCCGTGATCCGGTATTCCTGGGTGTAGCTGGTTCGTCCAATCCGGCCGACCCGGGCCTCGATCGCCAGCGTCTCGCCGTAGA
Organism: uncultured Chloroflexia bacterium; assembly: GCA_963716375.1. GTDB lineage: Bacteria > Chloroflexota > Limnocylindria > Limnocylindrales > CSP1-4 > VGPE01. Next base: position 2,742,951 of record OY970306.1, read on the forward strand.
ACGCCGGCGAGCGAAAGGTGATCCGGGCCTCGGCCAGGATCATGCTCTCGGAGGCACCGTGGGTTGCGAGCGGCAGCGGCAGCCCGGTGACGGCCTCGAAATGAGCCGCCCGCGCGAGCTCGCAGTAGGTCAGGTAGATCGCGTTGTTGACGTGACCCATCGCGTCCGTGTCCGCAAACCGGACCTCGAGGGGCCGTCGGAAGCGGAATGACCCGGGCAGGTCGCGCGGGTCGAACGGGACGTCGATGCGATCGGAGGCGGGCGACTCGGCCATCGTCGCGGAGTGTAGGATGCGGCCGATGCGATCGTTGGGCCCGCTTCCGTCGTGGCTGCGACGAGGCCTCGAGGCGGGCGTCCTCGCAGCGATCGTGTCGATCGTCTCCCTGGTTGGCTCGATCGGCACGGAGCTCGGGCCGGTTGGCCTGCCCCGTGGCCTGTTCGCCACCCTGATCCTCGCCCCGCCGGTCCTGGCGATCGGCGTCTTCGCCGTCAGCTATCCGGTCGCCTACGCCGCGACCCGCACCGACGCGATCCTGGGTGCCGTCACCGCCTTCCTCATCGCGGCCGACGCGGTCGTCCTCGCGATCGGCACGGAGGTCAGTCTCGGCGCGATTGACCGCCAGATCCGGGCGGGGCTGTTCGTGGCGGCTCTGGCGGCGCTGCCGGCCATGGTCGGGCTGATTGCCCCGCAGGTGCTCACGCCACTCGGGTTCGGCCGGCGGGCGGGCGCGATCAGCGCCATCGCGGCCGGGCTGACCGCAACCGTGGTCCTGCTGCTCGCATCGAGGCTCGGCTAGCCCACGGCGGTCGGTCCGGGGCGGTGCGCACCGCAGCCCCACAGACCGCACCGGACCTGACCGGAGTACTGCGCGCCTTCGTGGTCACGGGGTGTTGCGCTGGTACAACCGCTCGCCCGCTTGGGTACGACCGTCTCATTCCCTCTCGAGCTGGCCGCCCCAACGATGGGGCTAGCACGCCACCACGGCCTCGGAGTCGACGGCGGGCAGGTCACGAGCTCGGGCGCACGCCCTTCCGAACCTGGCGAGCGAGGTCGACCGGCCCCTGGGATGTCCCGGGTTACGTCCGCACTGGGGTCTCAATTGACGATGAGTTCAGCGGTCCTCCGCCGCCTCGTGTTCGCCCTGTCGCTCCTGATGGTCGTCAACGCCGCGCCCGTGGCAGCCATCAGTGGACCGATGGACGCAGCCCCGGTCGGATCGCTCGGATTGGCCCCGGGTCGCCACTTCACGGTCGATACGAACCTGCACAGCGCCTCCCACCTCTCGGCCTGGCAGATCGACGACTACCTCGCCCGCTACACGGTCCTCCCGCCGCTCGGCCATGCCTTCAAGGAGGCCGAAGCGAAATACGGCGTCAACGCCCTGTACCTCGTCGCCCACGCGATGCTCGAGACGAACTTCGGGACATCCTTCATCGCCCAGCGCTTCCGGAACCTCTTCGGTTGGTCGGCGTTCGACCGAAATCCGGTCGCCTTCGCGACGCGTTTCCCGACGTTCGCCGCCGGCATCGACTACGTCGCGGGACGAATCGCCGAGGACTACCTCAGCCCAACGGGCAAGTACTACGGCGGCGCCGCGACGTTGCGCGGGATGCGCTACTACGCCAGCGACCCGCTCTGGGCCTTCAGCATCGCGGCCATCGCCCGCCAGATCCAGGTGCCGAGCCTCGCCGGACGGACGATCCGGTTCGCCACGCCGGCCACCGCCGGGCCGCTCACGAGCGGCCGATCGACGACCATCATCGCGGCCGTGACGACGGACCAGGGCATCCTGCCGGACGGCCTGCGGGTCGCGGCGCGGTTCCGACCGATCGCAGTCGTCGAGGCCAATGCTCCGACCGCCCAGAAGCCCGTCGCAGATCCGCCGTTTGCCCTGGTCAGTGGAACCACGAAGAAGGGACAGATCCAGGCAACGGTCCGGGCTCCGACCATTCCCGGCCGCTACGTGCTCGAGCTCCAGGTCCGCGATTCGGACGGAACGCTCCTGACAGACGGCTCGCGGTTGGCGATTCCCGGACTGCTGACGCGCGTCTACGGCTCGGACGCCGTCTCGTACTCGTTGACGCAGACGACCGCCGGCCTGCGCATCTCCGTCACGAACGTCGGCCGACGGGTCATCCCGGCCACGGACGGCACGCCGGCGCGGCCCTCGACGATCGGTGTCTGGGCCGTCCCCCAGCACGCGGCCGCGACCCTCGTGACTCGCGTGACGCTGACCGCCAACCTTGCTCCCGGGGCCACCTGGGTAGGCACCATCCCGGCCGCCGAACTTGCCGGCAATCTCCCGGGCCTGCTCATGGTCCGCCTCGAGGTGGCTGGCAGTGCCAGCCGGCCCGCCGGGTCGCCGCCGGGCGTCTTCCAGGTCAATTCGGTGGCGGGGGCCGTCGGCAGCTCGACGGTGATCACTGCGAGCGGCGCCTCGGGCCAGCCCACTGAATCGACCGACCCGAACGGCGGCGTCGCCAGCGCCGGCCTCGGCTCCCAGGCCCCGATCGGCCTGCCGCAACTGACCATCGCCAGCGTGACGCCTGCCGATCCGGCCAGCGATGCGCTGTTCGGACGAACCCGGGCCGTGCCCGCCGGCATCAATGTGACTGCGCCGGCCGTCATCGCCGGATCCCGGTCGACGCTGGGATCGACTCCGGTCTACGCCCTCGCCTTCAGCCCGAGCGTGTCGCTCAAGGGCGGGCTGGCCTCGGTCCTCCTGACCAATACCGGCACCGCCACGATCCATGCCGGACCGGCCACCCCGTCCGGTGCAGGGTCGCAGCCGCGAACATCGGTCGTGGCCGTGGCGCTCCCGGCCTCGGGTTCCGGGGCCACGCCGATCGAGGTTCTGATCCCGATCCCCGCCGACCTCTTGCCGGGCACGTCGACGATCGTCGCCGTCCGGCTGCCCGCCCTGGCGGACACGCAGCCGACCTACCTCGTCGTGCTGGCCCTCGATCCTGCCATCGACACGGAGGCGCCCGCGACGACCTCCAGCCTGTTCTGGATGCGTGCGGCCGCGCCGCTTGCGACGCCCACCGAAGACACGTCCGTGACCCCGACGACGATCGCGTCGATCGTCACCGGCGTGAGCCCACGGGTCGTCAACGCGGATCGCGCAACGTCCGCCGTCCCGGCAGGCGTCGGCGTTAGCCTGACGACCGCCCCGACCCCAACGCCCACACCCAATCCGACGCCGACACCCACGCCCGCGCCCACGCCGACGCCCACGCCCAATCCGACGCCGACACCCACGCCCGCGCCCACGCCCACGCCGACACCCACGCCCAGTCCGACGCCGACACCCACGCCGACGCCCACACCCACTCCAACACCCAGCCCGACCCCGACGCTCACGCCCACGCCGACGCCCACGCCGACGCCGACGCCGACGCCCACGCCGACGCCGACGCCGACACCCACGCCGACGCCGACACCGAGTCCGACCCTGACGGCGACGACCATCGATGCCGTGAACATCTCGGCGTTTGACGAAACCGGGTCGTTCCCGAGCGGCGGCCGAGCCGTCTCCGCCGGCCAGCCTGGCGCGGTGCCGATGCAGGTCGAACGAACGCCGCTCGTCGTGGTGGTCACCGTCGGCGCGCGCAGTGCTGTTTCGGACGAGCGCCGGTCGACGACTCCCGTGGTCGCCACAACGCGCCGGCCCGTGGCTGCCGGTTCGCATGCGGCCGGCCTCCCGACCAGCGAAACAGGGCCGCTCGTCAGCGGTCGAGTCGTGGCCACCCGGGTCACCCTGATCGCCCGCGAATCCTTGAACTCCGGGAGCCGGGCAAGCGGGCAGGCGCGGTCGGACCTGGCCGCCTCAGTCGCCCCAGCCACCGAAGTCAGCGCCCCAACCCGGCTGCTGGCCCGGGAATCTCCTGGCTCCATCGCCCAGGCCGGCGGGTCCGGGACCGCGGACCTCGCGAGTCCCCTCGCGCCGCAGACGGAAGCCACGCCGACCCTGACGGCGACGACCATCGATGCCGTGAACATCTCGGCGTTTGACGAAACCGGGTCGTTCCCGAGCGGCGGCCGAGCCGTCTCCGCCGGCCAGCCTGGCGCGGTGCCGATGCAGGTCGAACGAACGCCGCTCGTCGTGGTGGTCACCGTCGGCGCGCGCAGTGCTGTTTCGGACGAGCGCCGGTCGACGACTCCCGTGGTCGCCACAACGCGCCGGCCCGTGGCTGCCGGTTCGCATGCGGCCGGCCTCCCGACCAGCGAAACAGGGCCGCTCGTCAGCGGTCGAGTCGTGGCCACCCGGGTCACCCTGATCGCCCGCGAATCCTTGAACTCCGGGAGCCGGGCAAGCGGGCAGGCGCGGTCGGACCTGGCCGCCTCAGTCGCCCCAGCCACCGAAGTCAGCGCCCCAACCCGGCTGCTGGCCCGGGAATCTCCTGGCTCCATCGCCCAGGCCGGCGGGTCCGGGACCGCGGACCTCGCGAGTCCCGCTGCGCCGCAGACGGAAGCCACGCCGACCCTGACGGCGACGACCATCGATGCCGCGAACATCTCGGCGTTTGACGAAACCGGGTCGTTCCCGAGCGGCGGCCGAGCCGTCTCCGCCGGCCAGCCTGGCGCGATGCCGATGCAGGTCGAACGAACGCCGCTCGTCGTGGTGGTCACCGTCGGCGCGCGCAGTGCTGTTTCGGACGAGCGCCGGTCGACGACTCCCGTGGTCGCCACAACGCGCCGGCCCGTGGCTGCCGGTTCGCATGCGGCCGGCCTCCCGACCAGCGAAACAGGGCCGCTCGTCAGCGGTCGAGTCGTGGCCACCCGGGTCACCCTGATCGCCCGCGAATCCTTGAACTCCGGGAGCCGGGCAAGCGGGCAGGCGCGGTCGGACCTGGCCGCCTCAGTCGCCCCAGCCACCGAAGTCAGCGCCCCAACCCGGCTGCTGGCCCGGGAATCTCCTGGCTCCATCGCCCAGGCCGGCGGGTCCGGGACCGCGGGCCTCGCGAGTCCCCTCGCGCCGCAGACGGAAGCCACGCCGACGCCGGTTGTCTGGGCAAGGGCCGCATCGGCCGCTGTGTCGACGGCGGCGCTGGTCACGGCATCCAGCGATGCCTGGCCACTGGCCCTCGATCGCCGCGTCGCATTGCCGGCTGCCGCCATCGCGGTGACCCGTCCGGCGGTGACCCGACCGGCCGCGAAGCCACACCCGGCGCCTCACCCCGCCTCGCACCCGGCCAGGCCGGAGGCGACGCCGCCGCCGAAGCGGCGCCTTCCGCCGGCCCGGATCTCCACGGGTTCCGCGACGGCCGATCGGCTCGCGGTGCTCCGACCGCTGGCGGGATCGCCAGGGCTGTGGGTCTACGTCGTTCGCTCCGGCGACGCCTTCGAGCGGATCGCGCACTGGTTCGGCGTCTCGCAGGCCGTCCTGCTCCGACTGAACCCGGGTGTCTCGCCGCGTTCGATCCATCCGGGCCAGGTCCTCATTCTCCCGACGCCGACGAGGTAGTCGAGGGCTTCGTACTCCCCGGGGGTATTCGCTCAACCGGGCCGCGGCCTCACCATGCGGCCATGCGAACGCTGGATCGTGCGGCATCCACGGAGCATCCGGGCCCCTGGGGCCCGATCCTCCTCGCGGCCACGGATCGTGGCCTGTGCGGCCTGTCGCTCCTGTCGCATCCGGACGCCTTTCGCGACGAGCTCGCCCGGCGCTCGACGGTGGCCATCGAGCCCGTGACGCCGGGAGCCGAGGCGGCGCGAACACTGGACGCCGCGTGCCGCCAGCTCGACGAGTACTTCGCTGGCCGCCGGCGGTCCTTCGACCTCCCGATCGACCTCCGCGTGCGAACCGCCTGGGATCGCGAGGTGCTCGCCGGTGTTCGAACGATCGCCTTCGGCGAGGTCCTCGGGTACGGCCAGCTGGCCGCACGAATCGGCCGGCGTGGGGCCGCGCGGGCCACCGGTGGGGCCCTTGGTCGAAATCCGATCGGCCTGCTCGTCCCCTGTCACCGGGTCATCGCCGGCGACGGCGGGCTGGGTGGCTACGGTTCGGATTGGTTCGGGACTCGCGAGGACCGGCTCGCGATCAAGCGCGAGCTCCTGGCGATGGAAGGCGTCGCGCTTCGCGACGACCCGCTCGGACTCGCCGAGCCGGGCGTGCCATCGAGAGCCAGCGACGGCCGGTGTCGTGTGAGCGTCCTGCGGGCGTATCGATCGCTGCTCGGAAACCGGAATCTCAGCAGGCTGCTGGCCGGGGAGTTCATCTCGGGCATCGGCGACTGGCTCTACCTCGTCGCCCTCCTGATCGTCGTCTACCAGTACAGCCAGAACGCGCTGCTGCTCGGGGTGGTCGGCGCCGCCCGGGTGCTGCCCTATGTCCTCCTGTCCGTGCCCGCCGGCATGGCGGCCGATCGCTTCGACCGGCGGCTGATCCTGATCGTCACGGACACGGCGCGCGGCCTGATCATGCTGGGACTGGCGTACCTCGTCCAGATCAACGGGCCGATCGGGGCGATCGTCGGGCTGGCGATCTTCGCGACGTGTTTCTCGACGTTCTTCGGGCCGACGATCGGGGCGTACCTGCCGGGTCTCGTGCGCGACGAGCGCGAGCTCGGCCCGGCCAACTCGGCCTGGGCGTTCCTCAACAACCTGGCGTTCGTCGTCGGGCCCTTGCTGGCCGGCGTCCTCGTGGCCATCGGCGGACTGACCGTCGCCTTCCTGTTGAACGCCGTCTCGTTCCTGATCGTCGACCTGATCCTGTGGCGGCTGCCGTCGTCCACCGGTCGCGTCGCGCCGACGGCGGTCGCGGCGTCCGGCGAGGCGGCCCCGGACACGATCGAAGGAGCGGCGGCCGAGACGATCGCGACGACGGCCGCCACTCCCCCGCCACCCGCCACGGAACCCCCGGCCGCCACTGCCCCGGCGATCGAGCGGGACGTCCGCCTGACCGTGCTCCTTGGGCTCAGCATCATGGACATCGTCGGCAGCTTCGTCTTCGGCGGCGTCAGCGTCCTGACCGTGTTCCTGGCCACCAACACGTACGGCACGGGCGACGCCGGCACGGGTTGGCTCAACGCCGCGATCGGTGTCGGCGGACTCATCGGCGCGATCCTGTCCGGCGCCCTGGTGCTGCGCCCGAGCATGGGCCCCGTCCTGATCGCGGGCGCTCTGGCGGCCGGCATCGGGCTCGTGACGCTGGGTGTCGTGAACACGATCACGCTGGCAATCGTGGCATTGACGGTCGCCTCGGCCGGTAGTCTCATCCTCGAGGTCGTGAGCACGACGATCTTCCAGCGCGCCATCCCGGATCGGATCCGCGGGCGCGCTCTCGGCGTGATGGCGACCGCGTCGGCGCTCGCGTTCGCGCTCGGCTCGTTCCTGGTGCCGGTGCTGGCGGACCAGCTCGGGGTCACGCCGGTGCTCGTGATCGCCGGCGTGGCCGTGACGATCGGATCCGTGATCGGCCGAATCCTCGTCGGGGGCGTCGCGACGAGGCCCGTCAGCCCGTACGAGGCCACGCTCGCCCGGGCCACGGCCCTGCCGATCTTCGCGGGAATGTCGGCGGCTCGCCTCGAAGGGGCGTTGCGCCACCTCCAGCCGCGGCCATTCGCGGCCGGCGACGTCGTGATCCGAGAGGGCGAACCGGCCGACCGCTTCTACCTCATCGACACGGGCCGGGTCCGCGTCACCCAGCTCGGGCCGGACGGCGTGGACCGACGGCTGCGCGACATGGGACCCGATGAGGTGTTCGGCGAGATCGGGCTGCTGCGGGAATCGCCGCGAACCGCGACCGTGACGGGGCTCGAACCGGGGCTCCTCCTGGCCCTCGAGCGCGATGCGTTCCTGGAGCTCGTCTCGACCGACGCCCGTCTCGGCTCGCGGCTGCTCGACCTCAACCGCGGGACGACCGGCACCGAGCTGCGAACCGAATCCGTGGCAGTGTCGCCCAGCTGACACGAGACGGGTCACGAGCCCGATGGTCGGGCGTCGCGGCGCAGAGTAGGCTGCGCGGCAAGACCCCAGACTGGGCGATTGGGAAGCGGAGGATCGGACGATGGCAGACAAGAAGAACGACGCTCGAGCGGCCGACGACGACGTCGAGGGCCACGGCATGCATAAGGCCGGACCCGAGGGCGCCACCCGCAAGGCCTCACCCGAGGGCAACCTGCCGCGTGCAACCGGTGGCGACGACGACGTCGAGGGCCACGGCATGCATAAGGCCGGACCCGAGGGCGCCACCCGCAAGGCCTCACCCGAGGGCAACCTGCCGCGTGCAACCGGTGGCGACGACGACGTCGAGGGCCACGGCATGCATAAGGCCGGACCCGAGGGCGCCACCCGCAAGGCCTCACCCGAGGGCAACCTGCCGCGTGCAACCGGTGGCGACGACGACGTCGAGGGCCATTCCTACAGCCGCGGCGGCTCCACCAGGGGCGAATAAGCTCTCGGAGGACCCGCCTCGATCCCAATCGCCTCGCGTCCACTGGGGGACGCAGTCCTGACGCCGCCGGCGCATCGGTGCAGCCCGGCGGCGTCGGCGCGTCCGGGGCGTTGCCCTACGGCGCGGCCTTCGAAGACGGCCGCCGGCTCCGTCGCCCGGGTTCGACGGCCGGCGCCACCGCTGCGGTCGAGACGGCGGCGAGGATCGCCTTGATCTCGAAGGGGCTGGCCTCGGGATGCCGCGCCCGGATCAGCGTCGCGAGCCCGGCGATATGGGGCGCGGCGAAACTGTTGCCCGTGGCGACGATCCGGCCGCCGTCGCGCCACGCGACCTCCACGTCGAGCCCCCGCGCCCCGAACTCCACCGGCGGATCCGGGTTGTAGAAGTAGACCCACGGATCGGGCTGGTCGTGGGCCGCGACGGACACCACGGCGGCGAACAGGGAGGGGTAGCTCGGGCCGGGCACGTTGTTCGCGGCGCTGACGAGCAGCACGTTCGCGAAATACGCCTGGTCGGCCAGGTCGTGGAAGGTCCCGAACAGGGCCTCGCTCTTGGATGACAGGCTGAGATTGACGACGCCGGCACCCTGCTCGATCGCCCATTCGAGCCCGGCGGCGAAGGCCGCTCCCTTGCCGCGATTGTCGGCCCCCAGGACCCGGATCGAGATCAGCTCGGCATCGGGCGCGAACTCATGGATGATCCCCGCGCACGCCGTCCCGTGGCCCACGACGTCGAGGCCCTCTGGATCATCGACGACCCGGACCTCCTCCTCGCCCAGCTCGACCCGGACGCTGCGCACGAGCCGGCCACCGATGGCCGGATGCCCCCGCTCGATGCCCGAGTCGATGATCGCCACGGTGACACCCGCGCCCGTGGAGCCACCCCAGGCCCAGTCACGAGTGATGCCGCGAAACGGGCGAAGGCGCGAGAGCTCGGCACGGTGGTCGCCCGTGAACGGTTCGCTCCAGGCGGGCAGATCCAGGTCCATGGCCGCAGCCCGCTCAGTCGAGCTCTGGGTCGGCGGCGCTCGATCGGCTCTGCCGTGCGCGCACCTCGCCGGACCTCGGGCCGTGAGCGGAGTGTCTCGTCCGGGCCGCCCGTTCGACGTGCGCGGCGAGCACCTCGAGGAGATCCGCGACCAGCGCGATCTGCTCCGGATCGGCGTGTCGGACTCGCGCCAGCAGATCCACGAGCCGCCACAGGCCGGTCTCCTCGTCGCGCCCGAGCTCGGCCGTCGCGGCAGCCACCAGCTCGGCGATGGCCGCGGAGTCCGGGGCCGCTCGGTCGGCCGGCTCCACACCTGGGTCAGCGCCGGCGGCCGCCAGGCGTCCCAGCACCTCGGTGAGGAGTGCCGCGGTATCGCGTTCGACGCGGCTGGCACTGATGGCCACGGCCGCCTGGCGGGCGAACACCGACGCGAGCTCGACGTCGCGCAGGCTGAACGCCGCCGAATCGCGCTTGTCGAGGACTTCCAGGACTCCGATCGTGCCGGCCTCGTCGACGAGCGGCACGGCCACGATGGAGCTCGGGATGTAGGCGGTCTTCTCGGCCGTCGCCCGCCCGAAGCGCGAATCGTTGGCCACGTCCGAGAGCGCGAGCGCCTGTCCCGTCGAGAAGACATAGCCCGCCAGCCCCTGGTCGGGCGGGATCGAGAGGCCGATGACGCCCTGGCCCTGCTCGCCCGCGGCCACCCGGAAGACCAGCCGCCCGGTTGGCGGATCGAAGAGCGCGATCGAGGCGGCATTGGCCTGGAAGAGGGTCACGGTGGCTTCGACGATCGAGCGCAGCAGCGCGTCGGACGCGCCGAGCTCCAGGCGGCGGGCCGTTTCGATTCGGCCCCCGAGATCGGCCAGCAGCCGCCGGGCCGCGAGCCCCGGCAGGACGTCGCGGCGGGCCGCGCTCACTGCTCCGCGGCGCGTTCGAGGCGGTCGACGTCGGGGATGATCAGGACGTCCTTTTCGAAGCGGATCAGGTCGCGCTCCGCGAAGTCGCTGAGCAGGCGATTCACGGTCTGGCGCGTCCCGCCGATCATCGCCGCGAGGTCCGACTGGGTGTATGGCCAGGCGAGACGAACCTCGCCCCGGTTGTCCGGGTCGGTCTCCTGGGCCAGCCGGACGATGCGTCGCGCGAGACGCCCCGGCAGGTCGAGGAAGTGCAGCTCCTCGACGTGGCCGGTCAGCCGGCGCAATTCCGCGACGAGCCCGGCGAAGAGGGCATTCCGGAGGCCGGAGTCCGTGTCGACGAGTCGCTCGAACGCGGCCCGACCGAGGACGAGCGCCTGGGTCGGTTCGACGGCGACGACGGTGGCCGAGTGCGGCGCCCCATCGAGGAGCGCGAGCTCGCCGAAGAAGTCGCCGCGGCCAAGGGTGGCGATGATCGCGCCCTCCTCGCCCTCGGGGGATGGCAGGACGATCTTGACCGAGCCTTCCTCGACGATGAACAGGGAATCGCCGGGATCGCCCTGGTGGAAGATGGTCTCGTTGCGCCGGAACTTCCGAATTCGCAGGCTCTGGGCACAGAGTTCGAGCGCGGCGTCGTCAACCTGGGCAAACAGGGCGCAGCGTCGCAGGGACTCGACGGCAAACGCGGTCTCGATCGTCCCCGGCATCAGGTCGCGCGCAACCCTCCCGGCAGCAGGATGCTCCCCGCTGCGGATCGTACGCGACGGGGAGCCCTACCGGGAGCCCAAGCGGGAGCCCGGGTGATCAGCGGCTGTCCTTGGTGTGCGGCCGGCGGGCCTGCGCCTCGAGCTCGTGCTGGCGGAGCTTGCGCTGGATGTCGTGCTCGCGGGCCTGCTGGGCGTTCCGGCTCAGCATCGCGTTCTGGCCGTAGTTGTGACCTTCGACATCGTCTTCGTCGATGGCCTTGGGATGACCGCCGTCGGGCTGTGCGCCCTTGGTGTCGCTGCCAACCGCCCCGGCCGTCGTCTTCTTGGTGCTCATCGTGGTCTCCCGGTCTGGTCTGACCCCGGTCAATTTCGTCCGGGCCTGCCCGTATCCTTGATCAGCGACCCGCGCGAGTCCAGTCCCGGCGGCGACGGAGGGCCTGTCGGCGATCCGACTCCTAGGTCCGCGAGACCGGTCGCATCGAGTAGACGCCGATCACGATCGGCGTCTCCGGGTCGATCGAGAGTTCGTAGCCGATCTCCCCGTTCCGGATCAGGTCGCCGAGGAGCCGGCTCTCGTGCATCGGCAACCCGGCGAAGATGCGGGTGGCCTGGACGTCGATCGGGCTGACGTCGTCGTCCTGGCCCTCGATCGCGAATCGGCGGCGCAGTTCGTGCATCGGGACGTAGGCACGACTCTTGATGAACCGCCGCAGCTGGGGTGAGGTGCAACCGGGCACGCCCTCTGGGCGCTCCGACCCGGGCTGGCGATCGGGCGCGCCGCCCTGGGCCTCGGCCGACTCGTCGCGCCGGCGATCCAGCCGGGCGGGATCCGGCCCGGCCGATCGGTACGGCCGCGCTGGAGCGGCCTGCGGTTGGGATGGCACGATCGCGGCGGGGAGGTCGCCCGACGACATGGCGACGGATGGCTCGGGGCCGTCGGCGAGCTCCGACGTGCGGGGCGTGTTGGCGGAGGCCGTGGCGGCTGTGGCGCCTGTGGCGGCCGTCGCCGCGGCGAAGGCTTCAGCGTGGTCGAATTCCAGCTCGCGCTCCGCCAGTCCGTCAACGTCGTCAGGATCCAGGCCGCGAAGTGAATCGTCCTGGAGAATCAGGCCGTCGTAGCCCGGCAGGTCGGGCTCATAGGCCGTCGCCAGCGATTCGACCGGCAGGCCGACCCCGCCCAGGCGTGCCGCCGGCTCGGCTCGGAGGTTGATCGGGCGATGGGCGCGCGGCGCGGGGCGCAGGCGACCACCCGGACCGGTCCGCCGGCTCATCGGGTCGATGCCGCACGGGAGGGCAGCCCGATGCGGAAGCCGGCCGGATCGCCCGGTCGGCGGTTCTGCGGGGCCCGCTGCCGGCAGCGTTGGGGCCCGATGACGGCGCCGGAGCGCCGCAGGTCATTCGTGTTCATGAACCAAGCCGAGTGGCAGGCACCTTCCCCGGGCGCCGATCGCCGGATCATACCCCAGCCGTCCGAGGTCGCAGCAAGGCGGCGGCGGCCGAGCCACGCCCAGGGTCCCGGCGGGTTTCTGAGAATTCCGGCGGACTGGACGTGGGTCCGCGCTGCGCCCGCGCCCGTGCCTTCGGCGCGCCCGCGCCCGTCGTGCCCGTGCCCCGTGGCCGTTCTGCGCTCGCCCATGCCCGGGCCCGTGGTCGTGCCCGCGCTGCGTCCGCGCCCGGACTGCGCCGTCGGATCAGCCGGGTACGACGAGCAGCTCGCGAGGCGCTTCGTTCAGAACGATGGGGCCGCTCGGCCCGCAGACCACGATGTCCTCGATCCGGGCGCCGTAACGGCCCTCGATGTAGATCCCGGGCTCGATGCTGAAGGCCATCCCGGCCGCCAGCGGCTCGGTGTTGCCGGAAACGAGATACGGCTCCTCGTGGGCCTCGAGACCGATCCCGTGGCCGAGGCGATGGAAGAAGTTGGGGCCGTACCCGGCGGCCGTGATGAGGCCGCGCGAAACGGCGTCGACCCGTTCGGCGGGAATTCCCGGTCGAACCGCGGCGGTCCCCTCGGCCTGGGCTTCGTAGAGGACGTCGTAGAGCCGGCGATACTCGGCGTCCGGGCCGTGGTCCGGGTCACCGCCGGTCAGCCACAGGACCCGGGTGACGTCGCTGCCGTAGCCCTCGAACGGGCCGCCGATGTCGAGCAGGAGGGGTTCCCCGGCGCGAATCACGCGGTCCGATGCGTCGTGGTGCGGCGACGCCGAGTTCGGCCCGCTGCCCACGATGGCGAAATCGGCGTTGTCGTGGCCCTCGGCGACGAGGCGGCGGCGAATCTCCGCGGCGACGTCCGCCTCGGTCCGGCCGATCAGCGGGCCGCCTGCGATTTCGGCGATCACGCGGTCGGCTGCGTGGGCCGCGAATCGCAGCAGCTCGATCTCCTCGGCGTCCTTGATCATCCGCAGCTCGCGCAGGATGACCGAGGCGAGACTGAACGACGGCCGACGGGATCGCCCGCTGCAGGCCGAGGACGAAGCTCGCCCACAGCCGATCCGAGACGGCGAGTTGTCGGGAACGGCCGTCGCTGCCAAGAAGCGCGGCGATGACCGCCATGGGATCGTCCGTCTCGTCCCAGGTGACGAGCTCTGCGATTCCGCTGGCGACGGCGGCGCAGCCGCGGGCGGGCAGCGCCTCGAGTCGGGGGACGACCAGTGTCGGGGTTCCCGTCGCGGGCACGACGAGCATCGTCAGGCGCTCGAGCGGCAGGGCCTCATACCCGGCGAGGTAACGCAGGTCGGCCCCGACGCCGATCAGCAGCGCGTCTCGACCGAGGCGGCCGGCGGCCTCGGCCGCCCGCCGGAGGCGATCCGCGTGGCGCGCCGGGCTGATCGTGGGCCGCGGGTCGCTCATCGGGCGCCGGTCCCGGCCGGGGTCGCGCGGGCGGCCGAGGTGGCGGGCTCGGCCGGGGTCGAAGGCTCGGCGCGGGTCGCGGGCACGGCCGGAGTCGCGGGCACGAACGGAGTTGCGGGCACGGACTGGGTCGCGGGCTCGGACAGCCAGCGTCGCAGCGTCTCCGGCCCTCGCTCGAACATCGTGCGATACGGGACGACCCGCCGAGCCCCGACCGCCAGCGCTGCGCGCCGCAGTTCCGCGTCATCGTGCTGCGCGACACAGAGCACCACGGCCCCGGCTGCGGCGGCCAGGCTGACGGCCTCGAGGCCGTCGTAGGCCCTGGCCGTGAGATCGATGACGGCGTGATCGGCGGTCGAGAGCGATCGCTCGAACGGAGCCAGGCCCGCAACGACCGTCGGAGCCACCCCGAGAGCACGCAGCCCGGCGGCCAGGCGCGACGACCAGATCAGGTCGTCGGCGAGGATGATCGCGGCGGCCGGCAGGAGGACGTCCCGGGCAAGCTCGCCAGCAGTGGCTGATTCGTGCATGGCCCGAGTGTAGGCGGATCGATCGGCGCCGGGCGAGCCACGAGCCGGCGGCACTCCGGGTTGCGATCCCACGGTCGGCTTCCTGCCGAATTCTCATGCCCTGGTCGTTAGGCAGGCCGACGGCCGTTGAGCTCCGGTGCCAATCGCGCCAGCGGCACCAAGATGGACGCTGAAGTCTACTTCGGCGTCAGATGACGGCCCAAATCTGGACCCCGGCGGGCACCCTTGCGGTTAAGAACCGCCCGGCGGCCATCCGACAGGAAGGTGCCTCGCCGGGGCGGCCGCGCCGGACGGAACTGCGCCGAGCGGGCGCGAACGAGGAGCCGCGCAGGGCGGCCGCGCTGGAGCCACCGGCCATCGTTCCTCGCCGCTCCCCGGCCTCGAACCGACGCCCCGCGTCGCGCCCCCTCGTTCTCCCCGGCCAGTGGCCCGATCGTCCGGGGGCATCGTGCATCGCAGGCGAGTAGAATCCCGGCGGGCGGTCGAATGGCGAACCGCCTGTTGGCATGCGAGCCGACTGGTTCGCCCCGACTGACGTCCCGCCACGATCACGAGGATTGCCTCCGGCGTGCAGAAGCGCCTCGGTCACACCACAGATCGAATCAGTCCGACGACCTTCCGGCATCAGCCGGTCGGGACGGTCGCTCGACGCGAGCCCGTGATCGTCCGGCCGGATCTGCCGGTCGCGGAGGCCATCGCGGCCATGCAGGGCGGCGATACGCGCTCGGTGCTCGTCGCCGACCGCGCCGGGCTGCTCGTCGGCATCCTCACGGAGCGGGATCTCGTCCAGAAGGTCCTCGCCGGGACGGTCGCGCCGTCCGCCACGGTCGATCAGGTCATGACGGCCGATCCCGACGCCGTGACAATGGACGCGACACTGGCCGAAGCATTGGAACTCATGGAGCAGCGCGGCTACCACGGACTGCCGATCGTCGACGGCGCCGGCCGGGTCGCCGGCCATCTCGACTCGCGGGATGTCCTGGAATACATCGCCGAGGCCTTCCCCCAGGAAGTCCTCAACCTGCCGCCGCGGCCGCATCAGCTCATGGATCAACCGGAGGGCGCGTGACCACCACGATCGACGGGGCCGGCACGAAGGACGTGTCGGTCCAGGAACTTGAGCGGGTCACCATCCGCTTCGCCGGCGATTCGGGCGACGGCATGCAGCTGACGGGAACGCAGTTCACGCGGACGGCGGCCGTCTTCGGCAACGACATCAGCACGCTGCCGGACTTCCCGGCCGAGATCCGCGCCCCCGCCGGCTCGCTGCCGGGCGTCAGCGGCTTCCAGATCAGCTTCTCGAGCTCGGAGATCTACACCCCGGGTGACGCCCCGGACGTGCTCGTGGCGATGAACCCGGCGGCCCTCAAGACGAACATCGGCGACCTGCCGGCGGGCGGCGCGCTGATCGTCAATTCCGACGCCTTCACCCAGCAGAACCTCAACAAGGCCGGCTACGCCAGCAATCCCCTGACGGACGGCTCACTCCGGCCGTACACGCTGTTCGAGATCCCGATCGGAACGCTCAATGCGCGGGCCCTCGAAGGCCTCGACATGAGCTCCAAGCAGGTCGACCTGACGAAGAACTTCTTCGCCCTCGGCGTCATGTTCTGGCTCTATGAGCGCAGCATGGAGCCGACGCTGCGCTGGATCGACTCGAAGTTCGGGGCCAAGCCGGTCCTGGCCGAGGCGAACAAGCGGGCGCTGAAGGCGGGCTACGCCTTCGGCGAGACGACCGAGATCTTCCATACCCACTACCGGGTCGCCCCGGCCCACCTGCCGCCCGGCAAGTACCGCAACATCACGGGCAACGAGGCGACGGCGCTGGGCTTCCTCGCGGCGGCCAAGCTCGCCAACCGCGAGCTGTTCTACGGCTCGTACCCGATCACGCCCGCCTCGCGACATCCTGCACCAGCTCTCGGGCTACAAGAACTTCGGGGTCAAGACGTTCCAGGCCGAGGACGAGATCGCGGCGATCGGTGCGGCGATCGGGGCGGCCTACGGCGGAGCGCTCGGCCTGACGGCCACGTCCGGTCCCGGGATCGCCCTGAAAAGCGAGGCACTCGGCCTTGCGATCATGGTCGAGCTGCCGCTCGTCGTCGCGGACGTCCAGCGCGCCGGCCCCAGCACGGGCATGCCGACGAAGAACGAGCAGGCCGACCTGCTCCAGGTCCTCTTCGGGCGCAACAGCGACTCGCCGATCCCGGTCGTCGCGCCGGCCACCCCCGGCGAGTGCTTCGACTACGCGATCGAGGCCTGGCGGATCGCGCTCAAGTACATGACCCCGGTCATCTACCTCTCCGACGCCTTCCTCGCCACCGGCTCCGAGCCGTGGAAGATCCCGGATGTCGCGGACCTGCCGAACATCGGCATCGACAACGCCACGGACGCGGCGACCTTCCGGCCGTACGCCCGCGATCCCGAGACGCTTGCCCGGCCGTGGGCCGTACCCGGCACCAAGGGCCTGGAGCACCGGATCGGCGGTCTCGAGAAGGCCGACGTGACCGGCAACGTGAGCTACGACCCGGACAATCACCACCTGATGCAGACCCTGCGGGCCCAGAAAGTCGCCGGGATCGCCAACGACATCCCGGACCTGCAGGTCTTCGGCCCCGACAAGGGCGAGCTGCTGATCCTGGGCTGGGGTTCGACCTACGGCGCGATCCACAGCGCCGTGGAGCGGATGCATGGCGACGGCGCGTCCGTTGCCCACGCCCACTTCCGCCACCTGAACCCGTTCCCGCGCAACACGGGCGAGGTCCTGTCGCGGTTCCGCCAGGTCCTCATCCCCGAGGTCAATATGGGCCAGCTCCTGATGCTGATCCGGGCCCGCTACCTCATCGACGCCAAGGGCCTCAACAAGGTCCGCGGCAAGCCGTACCGCATCAGCGAGATCGAAGACGCGGCCAGGGCCCTCCTGGCCGGGAAGTGAGACAGAGCCCCATGGCGCAGAACCAACCAGGCAACGGCACGGCCAACGGCCACGGTGCGGCAGCGGGCGGCAATGGCGCCGCCGGGGCCGGCGGACCGGCGCTCAGCCCCGAGAACGAAGCGATCATCCAGCTGACCCGCAAGGACTTCGTGTCCGACCAGGATGTCCGCTGGTGCCCGGGCTGTGGCGACTACTCGATCCTCGCCCAGACCCAGAAGGTCATGCCCGACTTCGGCTTCCCCAAGGAGAACATCGTCTTCATCTCGGGGATCGGCTGCTCCGGGCGGCTGCCCTACTACATGAACACGTACGGCTTCCACACGATCCATGGCCGGGCGCCGACGCTGGCGACCGGGCTCAAGGCGGCCCGACCAGACCTCATGGTCTGGGTGATCACGGGCGATGGCGACGCGCTCTCGATCGGCGGCAACCATGTGCTGCACTCGATGCGGCGCAACGTCGACATCAAGCTGATCATGTTCAACAACCGGATCTACGGCCTCACCAAGGGCCAGGCCTCCCCGACCTCCGAGCTCGGCAAGGTCACCAAGTCGTCGCCGGCAGGCACGATCGACAACCCGATCATGCCGCTGTCCGTGGCGCTGGCCGCCGAGGCAACGTTCGTCGCGCGCTCGGTCGACACCCACACGGAGCATCTCCAGCAGACGCTCGAGCGGACCGGCTGGCACAAGGGCTCGGCCTTCGTCGAGGTCCTCCAGAACTGCAACATCTTCAACGACGGCGCGTGGCGCTCCTTCACGGACCGCGAGGTCCGGGACGACAGGATGCTCGTCCTGGAGCACGGCAAGCCGATGATCTTCGGCAAGGACCACGACAAGGGCATCCGGCTGCGGGGCCTGCATCCCGAAGTCGTGGAGCTGAGCGACGGCTACAGCGTGGCCGACCTGCTCGTCCACGATGAGACGGCGGAGGATCCGTACCTCGCGTTCATGCTGTCGCGGATGTTCTACCCGGAGTTCCCGGTCCCGGTCGGCGTCCTGCGCAACATCGAGCGGCCGACGCACGATGCGCTGCTGACGGCGCAGATCGATCATGCCCGCGAGCAGCAGGGCGACGGCGACCTGCGCCGGCTGCTCAACAGCGGCGAGACCTGGGTCGCGTCCTAGCGCCACTCGTCACGGCCGATCGCTCGGTCGCGGCACATCGTCCGGCCGGACGCCGGACCCGTTTCCTCGGGAGAGCCCAATGACCGAGCCGTCTGACGATCGAATCCGGGCCGCCGCCGAGACCGTTCGGGCGGCCGGCGCGGACCAGCGGGTGATGATCTGCCCGATCTGCGGCTTCGAGAACCTCCAGGGCGACGACCTCTGCGCCAACTGCGGCGGCGACTTGCGGACCTCGGACATCCCGCTTGCGGCGACGCCGTTCGAGCGCCTGCTGGTCGACGTCCGACTCATCGCCGTCGAGACTCGCGCACCCGTGACGATGCCCGTCTCCGGTACGGTCGGCGACGCGCTCGCCCTGATGCGAGATCGACAGCGGGCCTGCATCGTCGTGGTCGACGGCGATCGACTGGCCGGCATCTTCACGGAGCGCGACGCGATCGTGAAGCTCGGCGGCGCGGCGGGTGGCGAGGGGATCGGCCGCCGGCCGATCCGGGAGGTCATGACCGCGGATCCGGTCGTGCTCCGCGCGGACGACAGCGTGGCGGTGGCCGTCCAGAAGATGGCGGTCGGCGGGTTCCGGCACATCCCGCTCGTCGACGGAGGGCGGCCGATCGGGGTGGTCTCGGCCGCGGACGTGTTCCGCCACATCCTCAACATCGCCGAGTAGCAGCCGAGTAGCGCCGGATCGCCGAGTAGCGCCGTCAGAACCTCGCCGCTCGGCGGCGGCGTGCCGCTCGGCGGCGTCGGATCCCGGCCAGTCGCCCTAGCCCGGCTTCAGCACCATCAGCCAGATCAGCAGGATGAGGCCGATCCCGCCGACCAGGAGCAGCAGCTCCGGCCGGCGGTTGTCCAGCCGCTCGACCAGTTCGGCCTCCGCGATCGGAGTTGCGCCCTTGGCGCCGCCAAGCGCGTCGCGGAGCGGGTAGTAGAACCCCGACGCGATGGCGCCCATCGCGATGATCACGATGACGACCACGACGTACGACCCGACGATCCAGGGCGCCGTCAGCTGGTTCGTGTTCCACGCAGCCGCCAGGCCGAAGATTCCGAGCAGGACCAGGCCGCCGGTACCGAACTGGTTGGCCCGGGCGGACAGGTCCAGCAGGGCCGCGATGACCGCCCGATCGCGTTCGCGACGCATGCGGAACGAGCAGCCGATCGAGACACCGTGGCCGAGCAGGAACAGTGCCAGCCCGAGCAGGTGGAGGAAGACGAGCCAGAGGTACACGCCCGGCCCTATCGCGGCCGTGCGATGGGCGGCGCGTGGCGTCGTGCGTCCAGTTGCATCCCGTCCCCCCCGGTCATGGATGTTGCCGGGTCATGGTGCCGAATCTCGGGATCGCATTTCAAGACCCTGCGTTGAGGTCGGGGTCACGGCTTCCACCTGCCACACGGCCACCGCGGCAGGTGGCATGGCCGATACTGGAGCGCGAGATGGAGACTGACGATCGTCTGATCCGGAGGCTGCCGATGCTGCACCTGCTGCCGGCGGACGACTGGCGAGCGGCACGTGCGCGTGGCCGGCACGAGCCGGCATCCCTCGCTGACGAGGGCTTCATCCACTGCACCCTGGGCTGGGAGGAACTGGTCCACGTCGGCAACCGCTACTACCGCGCCGACCCGCGGCCATACCTCGTGCTGACGCTGGAACCCGCCCGCCTCGACGCCGAGTGGCGATTCGACGATCCCGGCCGGCGGTATCCGCATGTTTACGGCCCGCTGAACCTGGCCGCCGTCGTGGGGGTCACGCCGATTCCTCGTGCTGCCGACGGCACGTTCCTCGATCCGAAGGAGACCCGGATGCACCCACTGACGCCATACCTCGTCCGCCTCGATGCAGCCGGGAGCGCCCTGGCCGCCACGCAGCCGGCCGTCCAGAAGGGCGCGCCGTGGCCGACCGGGGCGATGGAGCAGGGTGGCCCGGAGCACGAGTGGGCGCCGGTCGAGGTCCTGGCCCATGTCGGCGAGATGCTCCCGTTCTGGCTCGGCGAGCTCGAGCGGGTCGTGGCGGGCGCACCGGGACCGACGCCATACGGTCGAACCAGCGGCGACCAGATTCGCGGGTTGAGCGTGGCCCGGGACGCCAGCTTGCCGATTCGCGAGCTCTACGCCCGCATCGACGCCTCCATCGACCGCTACCGCGCCCGCCTGCCTGAGCTGACGGACGCCGAGGTCGCGGCAATCGGATTGCACCCGAGCCGGGGCGAACAACGGATCGAGGACCTGCTCGAGACCGTCGTCGTCGGCCATCTCGAAGAGCATGTCCGCCAGCTGGCGAGCACGCTTGGGGGCTGAGCCGGCGAGCCGAGGCTGAGTTTGAGGCGAGGACCGCCAAACCGGCGGCGGCCCGGCCGCCCATGGCCGCGCTGGGCCGCAGCGGGCCACCCCGGGCCGCCCACCGCCGCGCCGCCCTGGTCGCCTCGGGTCGCCTCACCCCGGACGATTGGGTCAGTGCCGCCACGCGCCGGATTTCGAACAATCACAGTCCATGTTCATGCTCTACGCGATCCTGATCGGGCTCCTCGTCGGCGTGGCGGCCGGCGGCCGTCTCGATCGCCTCGGACGCCTTCGCTTCCGCTGGGGCGGACTGGCCATCGTGGCGTTGCTCGTCCAGGTGGCGCTCTTCTCCGGGCCCGTGTCGACCGGCATCGGCGACGCCGGTCCGCCGATCTACGTCGCATCGTCCGCGGCCGTGCTGGTGGTCGTGCTGCGCAACATCCGGATCGCCGGCCTGCCGATCGTCGCGTTGGGCGCCGCGAGCAACCTCGTGGCGATCGTGGCCAACGGGGGCTACATGCCGGCCGCGCCCGGCGCGCTCGAGTCGCTCGGCAAGCAGGTGGGCGCCGAATACTCCAACAGCCGCGAGTTCGCGGCGGCGGCCATGGCTCCACTCGCCGATGCATTTGCGATGCCGGCTGCGATGCCTTTCGCCAACGTGTTCAGCATCGGCGACGTCCTGATCGGGCTCGGAGTCTTCGTGGCCATCGTCTGGACGATGCGCGACTCGACGCTCGACGACCGCCACAGGCCGGCCCCCGATCGCGACCTCGCAGCGCCCGGCCGCGACGCTCCGGCGCCCGCAGGAGGCGGCCCGTCGGCCCGATCGTGACCGTGGTGCGTCCGGGAACCTCCCCCGAACGCTCCGGCGCGGGGGTACTGAGGACCCATTGAGGGCCGGCGTTCGAACTTCTACGTTCGGTCCCGAAGGCGAAATCCACCTTCCGCCACCGAGACCGCCCAGGGCAAACCTGTCGTGAGGCAGGGACGCAAAGCCAGGGATCTTGCCGACTCTGAGTCGGTGGAGACAGCCCGGTTGCCGGTTCGGGGTCGCGATTGTCAGCTCAAGGGGAATCCGTGAAGGCGAACCTGGCGCGCTTCAGCTATGCCTTGGTGGTCCTTGCCACCCTGGCCCTCAGCCTTGGTGCCGGCAAGCGGTGGTTCTAGGTCCGAGCCTCCGGGCATCGACCTCCTCCAACCAGCCTGTCGCACTCCTGGCCCTCCAACGAGGCCGTCGACCCTGACGGCCTCGTTTTCGTTGTCCGCCCGATCTCGCTCAGCCGGGACGCCGGGCCGCTGACGGACCGCTCGAGCGGCCCTCGTTCAGGATGCTGCGGAGCACGAACGTCACGTTGGCCGGCCGTTCCGCGAGGCGGCGCATGAAGTACGGATACCACTCCGTGCCGTACGGCACGTAGACCCGAACCGTCCAGCCGTCGGCCAGCAGGCGCTCCTGCAGATCGCGCCGCACCCCGAAGAGCATCTGGAACTCGAAGGCGTGGCGCCCGATCCCCTCGCGTCGGGCAAGCCCGACGGCCCGCCGGATGAGCCGCTCGTCGTGCGTGGCGATGGCCGGATACGCCCCCTTGCGCAGCAGCCGATCCATCAGGACCGCGTACTGGTGATCGACCGCCGCCTTGTCGGTCAGTGCGACGGAGGGCGGTTCGTTATAGGCCCCCTTGCAGAGTCGGACGCGGGTACCCTCGCGGATCAGCGACTCCACGTCGTCCGGGCTGCGCCGCAGGGCCGCCTGGATGACCACCCCGAGATCCGGATAGCGCGGCCGAAGCGAGCGGACCAGGTCCAGCGTTGCGTCCGTCTTCGCATGGTCTTCCATGTCCACCCGAAGAAAGGCGCCGAGATCGGCGGCTCGATCGAGGATCCGTTCGAGATTGGCCCGGCACGCGTCGGCGTCGATCCCGAGGCCCATCTGGCTGAGCTTGACGCTCACGTTGCGGTCGAGGCCTGCACCGGCGAGCGCATCGAGCGTTCGAACGTAGCGCTCGGCTGCGGCCGCGGCGGTCTCGGGCGAGGCGACCAATTCGCCAAGGACATCGACGGTCGTCTTGAATCCGCCTTCGTGGATGCGGCCGATGGTGAGCAGGGCCTCATCGAGCGTCTGGCCGGCGACGAAGCGGGCGACCATCGCCCGCGTCAGCGGCAGTCGCGTGGCCATCCGGCCGAGGCCGCGGCGCCGGGCCAGCATCAGGAACAGGGATCGCAGGGCTCGCTCGGGAGCGGGACTCGGATGCGTCTCGAGCGTTGGGAAGCCTGCGGCCGAAGCAGCCGGGGTCGGGGTCGGACGCTTGCCGGGCGTCGGGACCGGGGCCGGCGGGGACGGACGGATGCGGGGCGTCCGAGAGGGCGCGGCGCCGGGCGTCGGGGACGGCGGAACGCCGGAGGCCGGTCCTGCCGGAACGCCGGACGCTCCCGGCCGGGCCGCCGCGTGCGCCTTCGACGCCTTCGGCTCCCCGGGTGCCCTGGTCGCCTTGGTTGCCTTGGGCGCCTTGGTTGCCTTCGTTGCCTTGGGCGGCAAGGACGCCTTCGGCTCCCTGGGCGCCTTGGGCGCCTTGGCGGGTTGGGCGTCGATTGGCTGGGCGACGGTGGCCGCCTCCGCCCGCTCGGCGGTGACATCTGGCTTCGTGGACTTCATCGCGGCCGATCGTACATCGCGGGGTCGGCCGCTCGGCAGGTCCACGCCGGCCGCCGCGTTCGGCCGTCCATACCGGCCGCCGCGTTCGGCCGTCGCGTTCGGCCGCCGCCTCGCGGCGTAGACTCGGCCGCACCCATCCGCCACGAGGTCGTCGCGAGACCGTGCCCGGCATCGGTTCGGATCCCATCGACATCATCGTCCGCACGACGATCATCTACCTGTTCGTGGTGGTCGGCCTCCGGTTCGGCGGCAAGCGCCAGGTCGGGCAGCTCTCGATTGTGGACCTCGTCGTCCTGCTGCTGCTCTCGAACGCCGTGCAGAATTCGATGGTCGGCGACAACAATTCGATCCTTGGCGGCGTCGTCGCGGGCGCCGTGATCCTCATCCTGGGGCGAAGTCTCAACATCCTGATCGATCGCTTTCGACCGATCCGCGAACTCATCGTCGGTGAGCCACGAATCCTCATTCGCGATGGCGACGTGAGCCTGCGGGCCCTGCGCCAGGAGGAGATTTCCGTCGATGAGTTGATGGAAGCGCTGCGGGAACACGGGCTCGAGGAAACGAGGGACGTCAAGCTCGCCATTCTTGAGGTCGACGGATCGATCAGCATCGTCCCGATGCCGGCAGCCGCAGCCGCGTTCCAGGGCGGCGGCAGCCACGGTCCGGGCGGTCGTCGGGCCGGCCGGATCCCACGCCACGGTGGGATGCGGACGGGCCACGGCGACGGTTCGGGCGCAGCAGCCGACCCCGCGGCATCGGAGACGTCGACGAAACCCGGGAAGCCGGCGAAGACGGACGAGCCCGACCACGCACCGAAGCCGAAGAAACCAGCGTGAATTCCGATCGCGGCCACAAGAACGGGAGACGAACCTCATGACGGAGCAGACGATCCTGGCCGGCGGGCGACTGATCGACGGACGCGGGGGCGAGCCGATCGACGACGCGGTCGTGGTCCTCGAGGGCGACCGAATCACCGCGGCGGGCCCCGCCAAGTCGGCCAGGCTGCCGCGCGGCGCGAAGCGCATCGATCTCGGCGGCGCGACGCTGCTGCCGGGCCTGATCGACTGCCACGTCCACCTCCTGACCGAGAGCCGGGCCGTCGAGGTGGAGCACTCGGAACGCCTCAGCGAGCGCATCTACCGCGCGATTCCGTTCGCCAGGGCGACCCTCGACGCGGGTATCACCACGGCGCGCGACGCGGGCCTGACTCCGGCCGGTCTCCGGATCGCCATCGACGACGGCATCTTCCCCGGGCCGCGGCTCAAGGTGACCGTGACGGTCCTGAGCCAGACCGGCGGCCACGCCGACTGGACGCTCGCATCGGGGCTCGATCCGTCGTGGATCACCTCCGACCTGCCGGCGGGCATCGTCGACAGCCCCGACGAGATGCGGAAGGTCGTCCGGACGATCATTCGAGCCGGCGCCGACTGGATCAAGATCTGCACGACGGGCGGCGTCATGTCGCCCCTGGACCCGCCGGACACCCCGCAGTTCACGGTCGAGGAGATCGCCGTGGCGGTCCAGGAGGCTCGGGCCGCGCGTCTCGGCGGAGTCATGGCCCATGCCATCGGCGCCCAGGGCATCAAGAACGCCCTCACCGCCGGGGTGCGCTCGATCGAGCACGGTTACATGATCGACGAGGAGGGCATGGACCTCCTGATCGAGCGGGGCGCCTACATGATCCCGACGCTCCACGCCCTCCGGTCCGTCGGCGAGCGGGCCGAGGCCGAGCCGGGTTCGATGCCGGCCTGGGCGCTGCGGAAGCTCGATACGGTGGTCACGGCGCAGCGCGCAACGCTGCCGCACGCGATTCAGCGTGGCGTCAAGATCGCGCTCGGGACCGACTGTGGCGTCGGCTACCACGGCACCAACGCCCGCGAGATCGGGCTGCTGGTCGAGGCCGGAATGACGCCGATGGGCGCCATCGAGGCAGGCACCCGCGTGGCGGCCGAGCTGCTCGGACTCGAGAACGAGATCGGCACGGTCCAGGCGGGCCGCGTGGCGGACCTGATTGCGGTCGATCACGACCCGCTCGCTCACCCGGACCGAATCGGCGACCCCGGGTCGGTGCGCGTCGTGATCAAGGGCGGCGCCATGGCCAAGGACATGGACGGGCGATTCCGGGGCTGACTCGGCCAGGCCGAGGCCGCTGACGCCCCAGCGGCGGCTTCGTCAGTCGAGCCCGTAGAGGGCGGTTTCCTTCTCGCCGGGGGCGGCCTCGGGGGCGACGCGGACGAAAATCTCGAGCCCCATCGATTCCTCGAAGGCCTCGAGATCGCCGCCTTCCCAGTCCTCCGGCCGGATCTGGCTGGCGTGGCAGGCGAAGGCAGCCTTCTTTCGATCGAGCACCGGCCGGATGTCGATCCGGGTCGTGACCTCCTCGTCGGGCCGAGCCAGCTCGAGGAATCGCGTCCGCTGGAGGATGTCGTCGGCGGTCGGCTCCTTGCCCGGCACCTGGTCGTTCCTGCCCCACTCCGCGACCATCTTCTCGGCATCGGAGCGCGGGATGGCCTGGTGATACAGGGCACGCGGGGCGGCCGGGTCCAACCGGACATGCTCGAAGGCGGCCGTCGTGACGTCGCTCACGCGAGTGTGGTCGGGGTGGCCGTAGCCGCCGCCGGGGTCGAAGGTCACGATCACCGCCGGGCGCAGCCGGCGCAGCTCGACGACGAGCCGCTCGACGATCTCGGCGCGATCCGCCAGCACGAACGCGCCGGGTTTCGGCGTCCAGGTCTCCATGCCTGAATCGCGGTAGTCGAGGAAGATCGGCTCGGAGATCCCGAGGGCCTCGCAGGCGCAGCGCAGCTCGTTGCGGCGGATCTCCGGATCCATCGCGTGGTCGCCCTGCTCGTCGGCGACACCGCCCTCGTCGCCATTCGTGGCGCAGATCAGCCAGACCGGATGGCCGTCGCGTGCGGCGAGCGCCATGACACCGCCGGCGCCGAAGGTCTCGTCGTCGGGATGCGCGAAGACGGCGAGGAGGCCGCGGGGAACCGCGTCAGGCATCGTCACCCGTTCGGGGCACGTTCGCCTCGAGCTGCTCGCCCAGCTCCACGGTTCGCCGGTAGGCCGCCCAGACGGCCTCCGAGAGCACCGTGCGGAGCCGGCCGGATTCCAGTTCATGGAGCGCCGCCGCGCTGGTTCCGCCGGGCGAGGTGACCATGTTCCGCAGCTCGGCCGGGTGCATGCCGCTCTGCTTGGCGAAGACCGTGCTGCCCTCGAGCGTCTCGATGACCAGGTCATGGGCCACGTGCCGCGGGAAGCCGAGGTGGACGGCCGCGTCGATCAGGGCTTCCATCACGAGGAAGACGTAGGTCGGCCCGGTGCCGCTGACCGCGGTCGCCATGGCGACGAACCGCTCGTCGTCGACCTCGAGCTCGTGGCCGAGGGCCCGCAGGAGCGTGCTCGCCTGGACCCGCTGCTCAGGGGTCGTCTCGGGCGTCGCGTACCAGACGGTCATGCCACGGCCGAGTCGGGCGGGCGTGTTCGGCATGCTCCGGACCACCTGGTCGTGGCCGAGAAAGCCCGTCAGGGCGCCGGTCGTGGCGCCGGCGATGATCGAGAGCACGAGTTGCCCGCGCTGGAGGCACGGCCGCAGCTCGCGACCGACCCGGGCGAGCATCTGGGGCTTGATCCCGAGCAGGATCACGTCGGCGCCGGTGGCCGCCTCGGTGTTGCTGGCAACCGTCCGGATCCCGTATTCGCGTTCGAGATGCTCGCGGCGTTCGGCGCGTGGATGGCTCGCGACGACCTGGCCGGCTTCGACGAGCTGGCCGCGCAGGAGCCCGGCGATCATCGCTTCGGCCATGACGCCGGAGCCCACCGTGGCGATCGTGCAATTCGCGAGTGCTGCCATCGGGCGAGTATACGGGGCAGGCAGGCGCGGCCGGCTCGAACCTCGCCGCGGCCGGACGTCTCGTCTGCCCGCCAGCCGCGCAGGCGGACGCACGCTTCCGGCCTAGCCGCGGCTGGACTTCTTGTGTGCGCCTCTAGCCGCGCGAACGCACACACGCTTCCGGCCTAGCCGCGGCCGGAAGCTTTGGCCCTCCCGAGGAGGAAGAACCGGTCGGTCGTCGTGACCTCAGCGTCGTCGAATCCGGCCTCGCCCAGCGCGCGTTCAAGCTCGCCCGGATCGTAGAAGATCTTCGGGATCCGGAACTCGCGGCCGTCGGCCAGGCGGCGTCGCGCGATCCCGGGTTCGGTCGAGAGCGGCTGGTCCGCAGCTCCCGAATGCGAGTCCTCGCGCGAGTCGATGAAGGCGAACGTGCCGCCGGGTCGAAGCCAGCGCCGGGCGATCCCCAGGAACTCCGCGAGCCTCTCCCTCGGGACATGGCTCAGCCAGAAGCCGGCGAAGAGCCCATCCACGGTTCGATCGGGCTCCGCCCACGCGTCGCGGACGTGCAGGTGGGCCCGCAGGTCGTGAGCCGTCAGCCGGTCGCGCGCGATCATCAGGGGCGCCTCGGTGGCGTCGTACATCGAGAGCTCGCCCTTCTGGGCGAGCAGTGGCGACCACCAGCCGGTGCCCGCCGCAAGTTCCACGATCTGGCCGTGGAACGGGACGCCATCGAGCCAGCGGGTCGCGGTGTCGAGGTCGACCTGCCACGCCATGTCGTGCACGGGCCCGCGGGCGTGGCGGCCGCGCCGGAGGTACCAGTCGTCGTATTCGGGAGCGCGGCCCGCGTAGTAGGCGATCATCTCGTCGTGGAGGTCGGGCAGCGTCGCGGTCGCTGCGGCCACCTCGATCGGGAAGCTGCCGGGGCCGACCGCCGCGGGGATGGGCGCGACCGCCGCGGGAAGGGGCGCGGCTGTCGCGGGTCGGGGCGCGGGGGAGCCGTCCGCCGCCGCCGTGGCCTGGTTCGTCGCCTTTGCCTCCGTCGCCGACGCGGCTGCCCGATCGGCCAGGGCCCGCTTCAGCCGGAAGCGAAGGAATCCGTTGTCACCGGCCTTGCCGACGCAGTCGGGGCAGAGCTGCGCGTAGCCCTCGAGATCGTCGTTCGACCGGACGGTATGCGGCCGCCCGCACCACAGGCAATCGAACGTTGCGCGGAACGGCATGCGGGCGGGGGCGATCAGTCGACCGGGGTCCAGCTGCCGACCGGTGACGCTTCTTCGAACCCGTCGGGGTCGAAGATTTCGGCGAGGATGGCGATCCCATCGATCACGCGCGGTCCGGGCCGGCTGAAATAGGCCGATCCGTCGACGACGAAGACCTGGCCGCGCCGAACTGCCTCGAGGTCCCGCCAGAAGGACGGCCGCGGGGTGCGGGCCCACTCGCGCACCGCCTCGCCGACATGGAAGCCGCACGGCATCAGGACCAGCATCTCGGGATCCACCTCGAGGACTGCTTCCCAGGTCGTCTCGACCGACCGCTCCGCTTCGGCCCCCAGCAGGTCCCAGCCGCCCGCCCGCCGGATCTGCTCCGGGACCCAATGCCCGGTCGCGAACGGCGGATCGAGCCATTCGAGCGCGACCATCCGCACCGGCGGCTGGCCCTCCGACCGACGTTCCTGGACCCGCTCCTCGATCTCGCCGAGGCGGCTCCGGAGGTCCTCGAGCAGGTCGACGGCGTTGTCCTCCGCTTCGGTCATCGCCCCGACGGTCGAAATCGAGTTGAAGATGCCCTCGATGCTGGTCGGTTCGAGCGAGATGACCGTGATTGAATCATCGATCGCCCGCGCCACCTCGTTGACACGGCGGTAGTTCACGGCGCAAACAGCGCACAGCTCCTGGGTAATGATCAAATCGGGTTTTGCCGCAGCCAGCGCCGCTTCATCCAGCTCGTAGAGCGACGAGCCGCCGTGGACGGACGCCGTCACGAGGCGGTGGATGGCCGCGCTGGAGGCGCCCCCGAGTTCATGCGTGGCACGGGTCATGACGGGCTTGCCGACGGCTTCCGGCGGGTAGTCGCACTCGTGAGTCACGCCGACCAGGTCGTCGGCCAGGCCGAGAGCGCAGACGATCTCGGTCGCCGACGGGAGAAGCGAGACGATTCGCATCGGCCGAGCCTACGCCGGATCGGCCAGGAACCGATCGACCACGGGCCGACGGCGGGCAGGGCCGGGATCAGGCTGGCTTGATCGCCTCAACCGACGCCCGGGCGGCGGCGCGATCCACGAACCACGTCGCATCGATCTGGGTGTAGTTGGCCCATTCGGGCGGCAGCGACTCCTCCGGGAAGATCGCGTTGACCGGGCACTCGGGTTCGCAGGCGCCGCAGTCGATGCACTCGTTGGGGTCGATGAAGAGCTTTCGATCGACGCCTTCTTCATAGTGGATGCAGTCGACAGGGCAGACCGAGACGCACGAAATGTCGAGCACGTCGATGCACGGCTCGGCGATGACGTAGGCCATTCGTGTGTTCTCCTCGGGTCCCGGTGCATTCGGGAGGCTCTGACGCGCCTGTCGCTCGCCGACGGCGGCCTCATGAATGTATCACTCCACGGCCGGGGGCCGCCCGATTTGGGCGTGGCGTCGCGCGCAGGCATGGTTCGTGGCGTCCGGCAGGACCCGATGGCCGTGTGCCGACGGCCCGCGGATCAGTGACCTGGCGCGACGAGTCTGATCGGCACGTGCATGCCCTTCGCGTAGTGGCCGGCGATGTGGCAGCCGACGCTGAGACCACTCTCGGCACCCGTGCCGACCAGCGGAACCGAGCCCGCGGCGCCACCCGACGCCCCGCCGCCGGAGCTGCCGGAGCTGCCGGAGCCCACGGTGTCGGCCGGGCCGGCGGGCACGATCCAGCGGACGTCCACCCGCTGCCCCGACGCAACGACGACGCGGAGACCGCCGACGCCTGGCGGCACGCTGACGAGCGGTGTCGGGCCGGGCGGCGGATCGGCCGCGCCGGCTTCCGCCAGCTCCCAGGCGTCCTGGACCCGCTGGTCGCCAAAGATCGCCTCATGGACGACGAGGCCCCCGTTGATGATGTGCAGGATGACCGTCTCCCCCGGCACCAGATCGACCACCGGCGGTTCGAACTCGTAGTCCTTGGCGATGATGTTGACCTCGCGAGGCCGGCCGGAGGTTCCGGGCGTGATCGATGGCGTGGCGCCGGGCGACCCACCGCACGCGGCCACCAGGACAGCCGCGATCGCGACCAGCGACGTTCGTTGCATGAGGCGACGACGTGCCCGTGTCCCATTCGGATGGACGCGGGTCGACGGGCGGGATGTGCGGGCGGGGCCGGGCCGGCACCGATCCGGAGCGTCGCTGGGGCGGGGAGTCCGGTCGAGCACGGGCGGCAGTGTAGACCGACCTGACTCGGATGCCGGTTCGCCGCCTGTACCGAGTCACCGGGCCTCGCTCCCACCGCGAACTCCGCGCGACTCAGCCCGTTTCACCCCAGCGCTTGCCTGCGGTGCTCACTGCCGTGTCCGACCAGCGCCCGCGCGGCGACCTCCCGGCGAGGCTGGACCATCGCCGTCCGTTGCGGATGGTCGCCGTCTCCGACCAGCGCTTGCCGTGGATCAGATCTGCCGCCCGACGATCCCAGGCGATGTCCCGCTCCTGGCCGGCCGAATGCGTCCTGGCCACGCCGCCGACGATCAGCCGGCCGGAAGCCACCGCGGCCGGGACCGCGTCCGGCGCGTCGCCGTCATCCCCGCCCGCTTCCGCCATGCCCGATCCCGACAATGCCGACCCGAAGACGACCGCCGCCAGGAGCCACGTCGCGCCACGCATGCCAACCACCTCCGCGTGCCCCCGCGCGGCCTGGCGAACCGATCGCCGACAGCCACGCACACTCTGCGCCCGGCCGCTTATCTGCCACGTATCTGGCCGTCGGGCGCCTGTACGATCCGCCCATGGAGGACGCCACGACACGCCCGCTGGTCAGCATCGAGGCCGTCCGGGCGGCCCAGGCGAACCTCGCCGGCATCGCGATGCGGACGCCGGTGGTCTCGATCGGCCGCACCGATGCCCGCCAGTTCCTGAAGGCGGAGTCGCTCCAGCCGGTCGGCTCCTTCAAGATCCGCGGCGCCTACACGGCCCTGGCCGGCCTGTCGCCGGAGCAGCGCGAGCGCGGCGTCGTCACTTACTCGAGTGGCAACCACGGCCGGGGGGTGGCCCGAGCGGCGAACCTGCTGGGCATCCCGGCCATCGTGGTCGTGCCGGCCAACGCGACCGCGGTCAAGCTGCGGGAGATCGAGATCGACGGCGCGACAATCGTCGTGGCCGGGACGACCAGTGCCGAGCGGCAGGCCCGGGCCGAGGCTCTCGCCCGCGAACGCGGCCTCGAACTCGTGCCGCCGTTCAACGACGACCGGGTCATCGCCGGCCAGGGCACGATCGGCCTCGAGCTGCTGGACCAGGTGCCCGATCTCGCGGCGGTCCTCATGCCGATCGGCGGCGGCGGGCTGGCCAGCGGGATCTGCGTCGCGATTCGAGCGCTCCGCCCAACCGTCCGGCTGATCGGCGTCGAGCCGGAGTTCGCCGCCGACGCCAGAGATTCGCTGGCGGCTGGACGGATCGTCGAGTGGCCCGCCGAGTCGACGGCCCGGACCATCGCCGACGGCGCCCGAACCCAGGCCATCGGCAGCCGCACCTTCGCGCACCTGAGCGTCCTGCTCGATGGCATCGCGACCGTTTCGGAGGCCGAGATCGTGCGGGCGATGGGCATCGCAGCCGACGAGGCGCACCTCGTCGTCGAGCCGACCGGCGCCCTGGCGCTCGCGGCGATGCTCGGCCGTGGCGATGAACTCGGGTTCGACCGGCTCGGCGGCTCGATCGTCGCCGTCGTCAGCGGCGGGAACGTCGATCCGCAGCGCTATCGCGCCTGGCTCAACCAGCCCTGACCGGCAGCCTGGCGATCACGAGCGGCCAGGCCGAGGTTGCGGCGGGCCGACGGAGTCTCCCGAATTCCCCCGCAGCCCCCGTCAGCGATCTCCCGAGCGCTCCCGCACGAGGCGATCCGCCAGGCGTGCCTCCCGCCGCCGGATCTCGGCCCGCTGGGCTTCCAGGCGGGCATCGAGCCGGACCTCCTTGCGCTGCTCGTCCTTCATCCACATCGCGATCAGGCCGATGATCGCCATGATGAACACGACGTCGCCGGCGACCCACATGATCGCCCCGGCGAGTCCCTGGTCCGCCAGGGCGTCGACCCAGGGGAGATTCAGCGTCGCGTAGTGGTGGTAGAGCGGCGCCGACGCGCCGAGGATCGCCACGGCCAGGAACGAGTTCTGGGGCATCTGCAGGAAGACGTAGAGGATCTTCACCGGGTAGGGCATGTGCCAGGGGCTCGGATCGGCCGCGACGACCGGCCACCAGAACAGCAGCGCCGCGCCCAGGAAGACGATGTGCTCCAGGTCGTGGATCAGGGGATTCTCGAGGGAGGCGTCGAAGATCGCGGAGAAGTGCGCGCCCCACATCACGGCGGCGAAGACGATCCACGTGACCACGGGGAAGCTGATGACGCGCAGCACCCGGCTGTGGAGGATCGGCAGGAGGAGTCGCTTGCGCTGGTCCGGCCGTCGCGTAGCGCAGCAGCAGCGTGATCGGCGCACCGAGCGCCAGGAGCGGCGCGGCAGCCATCGTCAGGACGACGTGCTGGACCATGTGGACGCTGAACAGCGTCGTGTCGTAGTGCTCGATCGGCGACTGGAGCGCGAGCTCGATGCAGATGAGGCCGGCGATGAAGTAGATCGGCCGCCGTCGAGGGACGGGATTCTTCGGATGCGCCGCGTCCACCGCGCGGACCGCCGAGAGGTAGGCCACCGCGGTGAGGATCAGCGGCACCTGGACCAGGGGGTCGAACGACCATAGCGACAGCGCGTCGAGGAGCCCGGCCGGCGGGACGGTGTTCACGCCGTGGGCCGCCACCGGCAGGGCGAGGAGCAGCCAGGCTGCGCCGAGTCCGAAGGCGAGACCGACGAAGAGCCCGATCCGCAGGCCGGCTTCGCTCGCCGTGCGCGGGAGGGCCGCGGCTCGGGACCGGTTCGCGGGCAGAGGTCGGAAGCGACGGATGGGCATCATCGGCGGCGGCCCATTGTGACCCGAAATCCGCCGATCGGGGTCGATGCGCCCCGCGCACGCCGCCGCGTCTCCGGTATGATGGCGCCGGTTCGGGCCGCCTCGCTGGCTGGCCTCGACGATGCGTTCAACGTCGGCCTTGCCTCGTCCGGGCACCGGCCGCAGAGCTCCAGCCGAGGACACCCGATGTCACACGTCAGGATCAGGCTGCCTCGCCTCGCTCCGCTTGCGCTGGTGGCCGGGGTCCTCCTGATCGCTGGTTGCACGCCACAGGCCGTGACCTCCCAGGGTCAGCAGACGCAGAACCTGTACAACATCGTCTTCGCCGTGGCGACGGTGATCTTCTTCCTCGTGGAAGGGCTGATCATCTATGCCGTCATCCGGTACCGGCGCAAGCCGGGTGACAACAGCCTGCCGACGCAGACTCACGGCAACAACCTGCTCGAGGTCATCTGGACGGTCATCCCGACGGTCATCGTCGCGGCGCTCTTCGTCCTGTCCTACCAGACCCTGCAGACCGTGGACAACGTCTCGGCCAGTCCGCAGATCCGGATCCAGGCGACGGCCCAGCGGTTCCAGTGGAGCTTCCAGTACCTGGGCGAGGACGGCCACATCATCTTCAACCAGGTGACGCCCGAGCTCGACGTGCCGGTCGGCCAGACGATCCAGCTGACGCTGACGAGCCCGGACGTCATCCACGCCTTCTACGTCCCGCAGTTCCTGTTCAAGCGCGACGTGGTGCCGGGGAAGATCAACGTCTTCGACTTCAACGTGGATCCCTCGGACGTCAACCAGACCTTCCGCGGCCAGTGCGCCGAACTGTGCGGGACGTACCACGACTCGATGCAGTTTTCGGTCAAGGCGCTGAGCCTCGACGACTACAAGGCCTGGCTCGCGAAGCAGATCGCGGACGCCGCCAAGAATCCGCCACCCGCCCCGAGCGCTGCTCCGCCGGCCAGTGGCGCGCCCGCCCCGAGTGGCGCTGCGCCCGCTTCGCCCGGCCCGTCCGCCGGCGGTGGCGGTGGCGGTTCCGAGGCCATCGTCGAGCTCGAGGCCAAGGACATCGCGTTCAAGCAGACGACCCTGACCGCGGCCGCCAACGCGCCGTTCGAGATCAAGTTCAGCAACGATGACGCCGGCGTGCCCCACAACGTGGTCGTCCACAGCGGCCCGGACACGAGCAGCGCGCCCGCGTTCGACGGCGAGATCATCACCGGCCCGAATTCGATCCTGTACCAGATCCCGGCACTGGCGCCGGGCACGTACGCCTACTCGTGCAAGGTCCATCCGACGATGACCGGCACGCTCACGGTCCAGTAGAGGAGCTTCGATGGCGACCACCGCGCTGACGCCCGCAGCCACGACCTACCGGACCGGGTTGTACGAGTGGCTGACGACCACCGATCACAAGAAGATCGGGATCCTCTACATCGTCAACTCGTTCATCTTCTTCTTCCTGGCCGGCCTCCTGGCGCTCGGCGTCCGGGCCGAGCTCGCGCAGCCCGGCATCCAGTTCTTCAAGGAAGACGTCTACAACCAGCTCTTCACGATGCACGGGACGGTGATGATCTTCCTGTTCATCATCCCGATGCTCGCGGGCTTCGGAAACTACGTCGTGCCGCTGATGCTCGGCGCGCCGGACATGGCCTTCCCGCGGATCAACGCCCTCAGCTTCTGGCTGCTGCCGCTCGGCGGCATCCTGATGTTCACCGGGTTCTTCGCCGGCGGCGCCGCCGCCAACGGCTGGACGTCCTACACGCCGCTGTCGGAAGCGAAGTACTCGGGCACCGGCCAGGACCTCTGGATCGTCGGCCTGGTCCTGATCGGGACAGCCTCGATCCTGGGCGCCGTCAACTTCCTCGTGACGATCTTCAAGATGCGGGCGCCCGGCGTGACGATGTTCCGGATGCCGATCCTGGTCTGGACGGTCCTCGTCACGAGCGTCCTCGTCCTGATGGCGACGCCGGTCTTCACCAGCGCCCTGATCATGCTGTTCATCGACCGCAACTACGGCGGCCACTTCTTCGATCCAGCCAACGGCGGCAGCGCGATCCTCTGGCAGAACGTCTTCTGGTTCTACTCGCACCCCGCGGTCTACGTGATGATCCTGCCGGCGATGGGCATCATCAGCGAGGTCCTGCCGGTCTTCTCCCGCAAGCCGCTCTTCGGCTACAAGGCCTTCGTGTTCGCGACGGCCGGCATCGGGGCCCTCGGGTTCACGGTGTGGGCTCACCACATGTTCACGACCGGCTCGGTCTACCTGCCGTTCTTCAGCCTGATGACGTTCCTCATCGCGGTCCCGACCGGCGTCAAGATGTTCAACTGGATCGCCACGATGTATCGCGGCCGGCTCCGGTTCTCGACGCCGATGCTGTTCGCGCTCGGGTTCCTGACGATGTTCCTGATCGGCGGCATCGACGGCGCCTTCAGCGCCGTTGTGCCGGTGGACTTCGCGATCCACGACACGTACTGGGTCGTCGCGCACATCCACTACGTGCTGTTCGGCGGCTCGGTCTTCGGGGTCTTCGCCGGCCTCTACTACTACTTCCCCAAGATGAGCGGCCGGATGCTGAACGAGACCCTCGGCAAGATCCAGTTCGTGCTGCTGTTCATCGGCTTCAACCTGACGTTCTTTCCGCAGCACATCCTCGGCCTCGAGGGCATGCCCCGGCGCATCGCCGACTACAGCTCGACGGCCGGCTGGAACAACCTCAACCTGCTCTCGTCGATGGGCGCGCTGCTGATCGCGGTCAGCATGCTGCCGCTGCTCTGGAACCTGTTCATCTCGCTGCGCAACGGACCCATCGCGGGCGACGATCCCTGGGAGGGCAACACGCTCGAGTGGGCGACCACGTCGCCGCCGCCGCCCTACAACTTCGATCGACTCCCGGAGATCCATTCGGAGCGGCCGCTCTTCGACCTGCGCTGGGCGAAGGCCCGCGACGAGGTCCTCGGCCCGCACGTCGGCGGCACGTCCCATGTGGCCGAAGTCCTCAACGCCTCCGACATCTCGCCGGACGGCGGCGCCCTCGGCCTCGGTCCGGGAGTTGATCCGCAGCCCGGCAGCGACGCCGCTTCGGGAGAGCCGAAGTGACCTCACACTCGGCGGCCATGCCGGCCGTGGCCCAGGCGCACGGCGCCGACGAGCACGCCCGCGGCGGCATCTCCAACCCGATCCTCGGAATGCTCCTGTTCATCACCTCGGAGATCATGTTCTTCGCGGGGTTGTTCGCGGGCTACTTCACCATCCGGGCGAACGCGCCGGTCTGGCCGCCGCTCGAATTCCACGACAAGCTGCACATCCTGCCGTTCGTCGGCCCGGCCACGGTCCTGCTGATCCTGAGCTCATTCACGTGCCAGCTCGCCGTCTGGGCGATCCGGCGCAACGACCGGGTCGGGATGGTCCGCGCCATCGGCATCACGGTCGTCCTGGGCGCCGTCTTCCTGGTCCTCCAGGCGATCGACTACTCGCTGCTCTATGCCGACGAGGTCCGGATCGACGCGGGCACCTTCGGGACGACGTACTACACCCTGACCGGCTTCCACGGGGCGCACGTGCTGGGCGGCGTGATCATGCTGAGCGTGGTCCTGTACCGCGGCATGGTCGGCCAGTTCTCGGACAAGCACCATGACATGGTCGAGGCGACGTCCATCTACTGGCACTTCGTGGACGTGGTCTGGATCCTGCTCTTCTCGATCCTCTATCTCCTGTAGCCGGCAGGTGAATCGACCATGAAGCCCCGCCTCGCAGCCCTGATCGGCGTGACGTTCGTCGTGGTCGCGGTCGTCTTCTACCTCGCGCCGGCCGTCCTCAACGGCCACGTCGACTATGCCGGCCTGACCATGATCCTCGCTCTGTCGGTCGCCATGAGCATGATGTTCTACGTGCTGATGGCAGGCACTCCGCGCGATTCGTAGGCGGGTCGTGACCCACCTGCGAGCAGGCTGAACCGATGCCCATCTGGAACTCCCTGCTCGAATTCATCGGCAAGCTGGTCAGCCCGGACTGGGGCGGCCTGATCGCACTCCTGCCGTTGGGGATCCTGCTGCTCGTCCTCGCCTACCTCCTCTGGGTCGTGCGCCGCTTCGCCACGGCCGGGCCGATACGGCACGGCGGCGGGCGGATCACCCCGAAGGCGCCGGCCGGGATCCACCTGCCAGGTCCCTCCTACGCGCCGATCTTCGCCGCCATCGGGGTCATGGCCCTCTTCTACGGGCTGGTGTTCCATGGGCCCTGGCTGATCATCGGCGCGATCGTCCTCGCGCTCTCGCTGCTCTACTGGGGCCGCGAGGCGCTGCGCGACTTCGACCGGGTCGAGCCCGAGGACCTGATCGCCCTGCCCGCCGTCGCCCACACGGGCCCGCCGGCCGGTGTCCACATGCCCGGCCCGTCGTTCCGGCCGATCGTCTCAGGGGTCGCGCTGGCGATCCTGCTGTACGGGCTCGTCTTCGGGGGTGCGCTGCTGGCGGTCGGCGTCATCGCGATGATCATCTCGCTCCTCGAGTGGCTGTTCGACGCCCGACGCGAGTACACGGCCGTGGTGGCCGCCGACCGGACCGGTCATCTCGAGAATGGGCCGCGACCGACCTGGCCGAAGAAGACGTTCGCCACCTTCGCGATCCTCGTCGTCGGCGCCGTGGTCATCCAGGCTGGAATCTTCCCGCCCGGCAGCTCGGCCGGCGGCGGTACTGGGACGCCGGACAGCTCCGCCTCACCTGCGGCTTCGGGGTCCGCCGCACCGCCGCCGTCGTCCGTGGCCGCCGATGTCTCGATCACGGCCCAGAACATCGCGTTCGTCGAGAAGGACGTCACGGCCCCTGGCGGCCGAGCCTTTACCATTGCGTTCACCAACGACGACGCGGGGATCCCCCACGACGTCTCCATCCGGAAGGGCAGCCCGACGGGTGACGAGGTCTTCAAGGGAACGATCTTCCCCGGCGTCGCCACCGAGGTCTACAACGTGCCGCAGCTGCCGGCCGGAACCTACGCCTTCATCTGCGACGTCCATCCCACGAGCATGATCGGGACACTCACCGTCCCGTAGACCCGAGGCACGCACCATTCCGCGCTCGATCACCTTCCTCGCCGGCCTCGCGCTGGCGGTCGCCGTCGTCGTCGCCGGTTGCGGCACCTCCGGCAGCGGCACCGCGAAGAACGGCGAAACCGCTCCGGAGATCACCGGCACGACCCTCGACGGCCAGACCGTCACGTTGAGCTCGCTGCGCGGGCGGCCGGTCATCGTCAACTTCTGGGCGTCGTGGTGCGTCCCCTGTCGCGACGAATTCCCGCTCCTTCGCGACGAGCTGGCAAAGCACAACCCGGACGGCCTCCAGATCATCGGCGTGATCTTCAAGGACTCGGCCGACCCGGCCCGGAGCTTCGCGACCTCGTTCGGGATCGGCTGGCCGAGCGTCCTCGATCCGGACGGCAAGATCGCCGCGGCCTACCGGGTCGTCGCCCCGCCGCAGAGCTACTTCATCGACCGCAAGGGCGTGCTTCGCTCGATCCAGATCGGCCAGATGCTGGCCGAGGATTTCGACCGGCAATACGCCGCCATCACGCAGTGAGCCTGGCGGCGGCCAGTCGCGTCGCGGACCCGGGCGCCGGCCCCGCCATCACGATCCGCGGCCTCCGCAAGCGCTACGGCGATCGCCTCGTGGTGGACGGCCTGGATCTCACGGTCGAGCGCGGCGAGGTGCTGGCACTGCTGGGTCCCAACGGCGCGGGCAAGACGACGACCGTCGAGATCCTCGAGGGCTACCGCCGCGCCGACGGGGGCGAGGTTCGCGTGCTGGGGCTCGACCCGCAACGGGATGCGGCGGCGCTCCGGCCCCGCCTCGGACTCATGCTCCAGAGCGGCGGCGTCTACCAGTACGGCCGGCCGCAGGAGCTCCTGCGGCTGTTCGCCTCCTTCTATCGCGAGCCGCTCGATCCCGATGCGCTCCTCGAGCAGGTCGGCCTTGGCGCCGTTGCCACGCGTGCCTACCGGACCCTGTCCGGCGGCGAACGCCAGCGGCTCGCGCTCGGACTCGCGCTCGTCGGCCGGCCGGAGGCGGTCATCCTCGACGAGCCGACGGCCGGCATGGACCCTGCCGCCCGGGCCCAGACCCGGGGGCTCATTGCCGGCCTGCGGCAGTCGGGCGTGACGGCCCTCATCACGACCCACGATCTGGGCGACGTCGAGGCCCTCGCGGATCGGGTCGTGATCATCGCCGCAGGCCGGGTCCTGGCCGAAGGGACGCCGGCGTCGCTGGCCGGATCTGACGATCCGGACCTCGTCGTCACGCTTCGCTCGGCCGCTGACACCGGCCGAGCTCGCGAGCCTGCGGGCCGTCGCGCCGGCCCGTGTGGTGGACGCGAGCGGGCGCGACGTCCGGGTTCGGGGCGCAACGCACGATCCGGCCCTCGTGGCCGCCATCGCCGCCTGGGCCCTGACGGCCGGCGTGGCGATCGAGACGCTCGGGTCGGGCCGTGCCTCGCTCGAGGCGCGCTACCTCGCGCTGGTCGGGCCGGCGGCGGCCGAGGACGAGCTGGCCGCCCGGGAGGACGGGTCGTGACCGCCCGAGAGGACGCCGGGACTGCCGCCACGGGCGTCCGTCCCTGCCGCCGCTCCATGGCCTCGGATGGCCGCGGCCCAGACCCGGCATGGAGCTTCGGCTCACCTCGCGCCGATTCGAGAACCTCTTCGTGATGCTGGTGATCCCGCCGGCCCTGCTGGCGTTCTTCGGGGCCGTGCCGGTGCTCTCGACGGGTGCGGCCCATCCGATCGACTTCCTCCTGCCCGGCGTGCTCGCGCTGGCCGTGATCTCGACGGCGTTCGTGAACCTCAGCATCGCGACGGGCTTCGAGCGCGGCTACGGCGTGCTCAAGCGGCTCGGCGGCTCGCCCTTGCCGCGCTCGGCGCTCATCGCCGCCAAGCTGCTCGCCGTGGCGTTCGTCGAGGCAGTGCAGGTCGTC
This sequence comes from uncultured Chloroflexia bacterium, assembly GCA_963716375.1. Classification (GTDB taxonomy): domain Bacteria; phylum Chloroflexota; class Limnocylindria; order Limnocylindrales; family CSP1-4; genus VGPE01. The sequence continues at coordinate 2,783,251 of OY970306.1, forward strand.
CTGCTGCTCGCCATCGCCGTCATCCTGTTCGGCTGGCAGCCATCGCCCGGCGCCAGTCTCCCCCTGACGCTCGCGGCCATCGCCCTGGGGACCGTCACGTTCGCGGGCCTCGGGCTGTTGCTGGCCGGCACGCTGCGGGCGGAAGCCACCCTGGCCGTGGCCAACGGGCTGTTTCTGCTGTTCCTGCTGCTCGGCGGAGTCGTGCTGCCGCTCGATCACCTGCCGGCGCCGCTCGAGGCCATCGCGCGACTCCTGCCCGCGGCCGCCCTCTCGGAGCTGATTCGCGGCGCGCTGGGCGGCCCCGCGATCGATCTCGCCGGCCCATTCGCGGTGCTGATCGCCTGGGGCGCGGCGTCCGTCACGCTCACGGCGCGCACGTTCCGCTGGGACTGAAGGGGGCCGTGGTCGCGGCCCGCGGGCTTCCTCAGGACGAGTGGCCCACGCCGGTGCCGCTGCCGGATCCACGGGTCAGCCCGGCGACCAGCACGACGACGCCGACGGCGATGAGGATCATCGGCCAGGCCCAGTCGAGACTGATCTGCGGCAGGTACTCGCGGACGAAGAGGACACCGCCGATCACCACCAGCACGACGCCGAACACGATCGCGGGTGCCGTGTTCTCACTCCGATCGCGGGCCTCGCGACGGGCGGCCCGGGCGGCTCGGCGGGCCTCGCGGCGGCTTGCGGCGTTGGAGGCCGCCCCGGCCGTGCCGGTCGTCGTCGCGTCGGCCTCAGGCGAGAGCGGCACCACCATCGCCATCACGATGTAGACCAGGAGTGCGATCCCGCCGCTCAGCAGCACGAGCATCGCCCACACGATCCGGATGAGCGATGGGTCGGCGTCCCAGTACTCGGCGAGTCCGCCCGCGACCCCGGCGAAGATCCGGTCGTCGGCCGATCGGTACAGTCGGGCGTTCATCGGCATCCTCCTCATGGACGGTCGAGGGACGCCACGACATCATCGTCTCGGTCGTGCTTGACGGCGCGTGCCGAAGGTCATCGGGGCGCCGTCCGACGGTCACCGGGTGCGTGGCCCGGAGAATCGAACGACCCCCGGGCCGGCAGGCCCAGAGGTCGCGATCGAGTCGATTGGTTGCGGGGAGAGGATTCGAACCCCTGACCTTCGGGTTATGAGCCCGACGAGCTGCCGCTGCTCCACCCCGCGACCGCTCATTCTAGGGCCCGGACCCCCGACCGTCAAAGACGGGTCGCTCACGAGGGGACCCGGGCTGAATCGAGGCACCCGGCTGGCGCCTTCCTCAGGGATCGACCCCCGGCCGGGTGACGATCGGTCCGGGTCAACCCGGGCGCGGATGGGTCAGGCGGTCAGCGCCTCGCGGGTCAGGGCGTAGGCGCGCTCGTGCTGGCCGTTTCGCGCCAGGAGCTCGGCCCACTGGCCGAGGACGTCGCGCAGCCAGCCACGCGGGCCCGCGGCTCGGGCGATCTCGGCGGCCCGCTCGAAGCAGGCCGTGGCGCCGTCGACGTCGCCCTGCAGCACCCTGGCCCGGGCCTGGGTGACGAGAGCGCCGAGGAGCGCCTTCTCATTGCCCGATTCGACGGCTGCCCGGATGGCCTGGTCGGTCAGCTCCACGGCTGCCTCCGGGCGCCCTTCGGCGAGGGCGATCTGGGCGGCCGTGTCGTCGACGTGGGCGAGCCAGCGCTGGTCGTTCAATTCCTCGAACCGGGCTCGCGCCTTGGCGGCCAACTCGGAGGCTCGCGGCAGATTCCGCAGGGCGAGATAGGCCAGGGCCATGTCGTTCTCGAGCGCAGCCATCTCCAGCTCGCTGCCGCTGGCCCGGAAGAGGGCCAGGCTCTCGTGGCCCGTCCGGATGGCACCCTCGAGATCGCCGGTCTCGCGATAGCTGTAGGCAAGGTCGAAGAGGTACGTCGCCCGGCGTCGATCGTCGAGGCCGCGCGAGGCGCCGCGGACTTCCTCGAGGTAGCCGAGGGCGCGGGCGTGCTCACCCTCGCGGGATTCGACGGTGGAGAGCGCCATCAGCACGCGCAGCTCGAAGTCCGGCTCGATCCGGAGGCCGGCCCGGATCCGCGTAAGGATCAGCCCGAGGAGCGCCCGTGCCTCGCCGGTGTTGCCCTGCTCGTACTGCGCGTTGGCCAGCCAGTAGGTCGCGATCAGCGCGTCAGGCTCGCGGCCGGCGGCCGTGAAGATGCGCGCGGCGTCGGCCGCGTCACCGGCCGCCGCGAGGCCATCGTTCAAGCGGGCCCGCGCTTCCGCCCGACCACGCAGCAGCTCGGCGCGGGTCTCGGGCTCCGTCGTCTCGTCCAGCAGTCGGGTATAGCCATCCGCCGCCTCGACCCAGCGACCCGCCGCAAGATGCAGATCCGCTTCCAGCCGGCTCCAGAGCGGCGCGTCGTCCGCGATCAGGCGGCTGGGCGGAACGTTCAGCCGGTCGGCCAGGTAGTCGAGCGCGACCATGGACGGCCGGACGAGTCCGTTCTCCAGGGCGCTGACATACGCCTTCGTGTAGCGATCGCCTGCCAGCTGCTGCTGGGTCAGGCCCGCGCGGCGACGGGCGAGCCGGAGTCGACTGCCGATCCGATTGGCAAGGACCGTGTCACCGGCTGTGACTGGCCGCCTGGGGCTGGTTCTCATCCGCGGGAGTGTACACCTGTGGCAAGCCCCCATTGACATCGTCCAGAAGGCGGCCCATGGAGATCTCGAGACGGTCCGCCATGAGGGACAACGCGGGCAGCGACGGCAGCGTGCGGCCTCGTTCGACCTGGGAGACGAACGCCTTCGTCAGGGGAAACCCGAGCTGGGTCTGGGTCAGGCCAGCCGACAGTCGATGCAGGCGGATGGCCAGGCCGAGCCGCCGGGCGAATTCCGTGTTGGGTCCGCGGCCGTAAAGTTTAGTAATACTTGACTTTTGCATGGTCGAACTTTAGCATCTGGCGCAGCGGTGTCCAGCCCAGATCGCAAGAACGCGCCAACCTGCCCCACCGCATAGAGGAGCTCGACAGATGACCGCTCACCGAATTCGCAGGATCGCCGCCGCCTGGACCCTCGCGGCCCTGATGGCGCTCCTGAGCGTTTCGGCCGTGTTCGCGGACGGTGGGGGCACGATCTTCCCGAAGTAGGCCGCAGCTTCTCCCGCCTGTGACCGGCTGGGCGCCCGAACCCCCGGCCGGTCTCTGGCGTGTCCTGATCGCGGGATAGTCAATTACCAATTGACATTCACGTGCCGCCTCCCCCACCCTTGAGCCTCGCCGCCTGATTCGGGCGCTCGCCCACGAAGGGATGGGAATGGCTCGCCCGTTGCCGAAGGACCAGTGGTCCGAAGTTGCGCGCCCTGATTCAGCGGCCCTGCTCTCGGCGGTCCTCCGGGCGGCGCCGGTCGCAGTGGTGGTGGTCGACCTGGACGGCCTGGTCGTCGTCTGGAGCCCCGGCGCGGAGCGCATCTTCGGCTGGACCGAGCACGAGGTTGTCGGGCGGCCATTGCCGGTCGTGCCGGACGATCTCTGGGACGAGTACCGGGCGATGCTGGAGGCGGTCGCGCGACGCGGCCTGACGCCGGATCTCCCGGTGCGGCGACGGCGACGCGACGGGTCGGTGATCGACGTCAACCTCACCGCCACGGCCATCCACTCCGACGCGGGGCGCAATCGCGGCGTGCTGCTCGTGATGTCCGATGCCACGGAGCGGCGGCGGCTGGAAGCCCAGCTGCACGGCGCCCTGCGCATGGAGGCCGTCGGGCGGCTCGCCGGCGGGGTGGCGCACGACTTCAACAACATCCTGATGGCGATCACCAGCTATGCCGACGTCGTGGCGAGCGGCCTGCCCCACGACGATCCGAAGCAGGCGGACGTGGCGGAGATCCGCCGGGCGGCAGAACGCGCGGCGCGGCTCACGCGACAGCTCCTCTCGTTTGGCCGCCGCGAGGCCCAGCAGACCGGCTGGCTGGACCTCAACGACGTCATCACGGGCGTCCTGCCGATGCTGCGCCCGCTCGTCCACGACCGCATCGACCTCGTGATCGAGCTCGATCCCGGGATCGGGCGGGTCCGGGCCGACGCCGGCCAGATCGAGCAGATCCTGGTCAATCTCGTCGTCAACGCCGGGGACGCGATGCCGGTCGCAGGCCGCCTCGCCGTGGCGACGGCCAACATCGACCTCGACGAGCCCTTTGCCGCGGCACATCCAGGCTCGCGGGTCGGTCCGCACGTCCGCCTCACCGTCGAGGACACCGGCATGGGCATGGACGCCCACACCCTGGCGCACCTGTTCGAACCCTATTTCACGACCAAGGAGCCTGGCCGCGGCACCGGCCTCGGGTTGGCGACGGTCTACGGGATCGTCAAGCAGAACGGCGGCTACATCCTCGTGGAGAGCCAGCTTGGCTGCGGCTCGACGGTGGCCGTCTACCTGCCGCGCGAGCAGGTCGCGCTCGCGCGGCCGGCCTCGTAGATCTTCGGACGCCTAGCTGCCGCGCCGGGCCCGAATGAGCAGCAGGCCGGCGATCGCCGCGATCGGGATGAGCAGCAGCGCTATGACCGCCGGCTCCGGGCCACCCGATGACGCGGTGGCGGGGATCGCCGCTGGCAGGGTCTCGGCGGGTGTCGGGGTTGGAGCCGCCGGAGCCGTGGGACTGGCCGCAGACGCCACGCTGCCGGACGCGGACGCCCCGGGCGCACCGGCGACCGCGACGTCGCTCGGGCTCGGCGCGGCTACCTGATCGGTCGGGGCGGCACTCGGGCTCGACGCGCCGCTTGGGCTCGGCGGCGCGCTTGGCGCGGCCGATGATGCTGCGCTCGCCACGGTGGTTGGCGCGGCCGATGGCTGGCCGGTCGGTTGCGCCGGTGGGTTGCCGCGGGCCGACGCCGTTGGCCGCGGCGTCGGGTTCGCGGTCGGTCTGACGGTCGGTGTCGGCGTCTGCCTCGCGGTCGTGCCGGCCGACGCTGAGGGGTGTGGCGTCGGCGGGGGGTGTGGCGTCGGCGAGTTCGTCGGCGTCGGAGCCGCCGTGTTTGTCGGCGCCGGGGTCGCGCTGGGCTTCGGCGTGGGCTTCGCCGTTGGCGTGGGCTTCGGCGTCGGTGTCGGCTGGGGCTTGCTGGCGACCACGATGACCGTGCCCGTCATGTCCGGATGCACCTCGCAGTGATACGGGAACGTGCCGGGTCGACTGAAGGTGACGCGATGGCTCTGGCCGATCTCGAGGATGGCGCTGCCGGAGAATTCGCCCGCACTGTCCGGTGTGACGGTGTGGGGCTCGGAGCCGGCATCGCTGCGGTTCGTCCAGGTGACCGAGTCGCCGACCCCGACCTGGATCGTCGCCGGCGTGAAGTGCCAGCTCTGGGCGCTCCGGTTCACGATCGAGACCCCGAAGCCGGCGCCGGCCACCGGCGTCGCGGCCCCGACGACCAGCCACCCCATCAGCATGGGCGCGAGGACGAAGGTCGCCGCTGCGCGCAGCGCCGAGACCCGATTCACGAGTCGCTGCGTTCCGGCGTCGCTGAGCTGGCCATGTCGTTCGGTACGTCGCCGAGCGGCCCGACAGTTTCGCCGCGGACCCGCGCGCGCAACGCGGCGCGCCACGTTTCGACCGCTGCGATCCACCAGGCGTCGAGGCCCGGCTCGGCGCCGTACCAGGGCCGCCCAGAACCAGGGCCGTGATGAACGTCATCGAGCACGATTGTCGGAACGCCCGGCAGCCCGGCCGATTCGACCGGGACAAGGCCGTCGCCTTCCACGACCCCACCGGTCGCATCCGGCAGGAGGCCGCGGTAGAGGCGCAGCGCCGTCCGTTCGCGACCCGTGCCATCGCCGCGACCCGGCACGGCTCGCGAAGCGACGCAGAGGTAGCCGACTCGTGGCGCGAATCGCGCGCCGGGCACCGACCGGTTGGCGAATTCGGCGGCCATCACGCCGACGCGGTTGCCGAGCGATGCCGCCGGATCGACGAGGTGTGGCGTGCCCAGGGTCACGATGGCCCCAATGGAGGGCGCCGCCGCATAGCGCCGCCCGGCGAAGGGCTCCTCCGAGGTGAGCAGCCGCGCGATCATCCCGCCCGCGGAGTGGCCGACGACGAGGATCGGCGCGCCGAGGCTTGCCGGTGACCGCTCGGAACTGGCCCGCGCCAGCCGCAGGGCCGACGCGCCGCGATCCACGACGCGCCCGAGCCCGAAGGCCCCGGCCAGAAGCCAATCGGGGGTCCAGACCCGGGCCACCACGACGTCGGCCGCGCCACGCCCGAGGAGGCGTCGACGCATCGGCCGGTAGAAGGGGGGCGAGGTGAGGAATCCGCCGAGGATCAGAACGGTCGGCGAGACGACCTCGACGGCCTCCCGCCACGTGTGCGCCGCCGGCCGGTCCACCATCGGGGACATGCTAGCCGAGCCGCGACGGGCACCCGTGACGGGCACCCGAACGCGGTCCGGCGGTTCGCCTCCGACGCGCCGCGGCCGGTCCGGGCTCTCCCGCACTTCGCGTGCGATCATCCGCGGGTGTCGCCGATCATGTTCGCGCTCCTCGCGCTCGGGATCGGGCTGCTGATGCTGATTCCGACTCGGCGGCTGTTCCTCGGCGGCTGGTCCGGCGCCTTCCTGACGACCTACTTCCTGTGCATGCTGGGACTCGGCCTGCTCGTCGCGGAGCTTCGCGGGCCGGCCCGCTACCTCGTGCCCGTGCTCGTCCTCGCCTACATCGCCCCGTTCATCAGGTTCAGAGCCGGGCTCTCGCGCCTGGTCGGCCGGCCGGGCCCGCCGCGAGGGGCGGCGACCTCGGCGAGGCCGGCGCCGCGCAACGTCACTCCGCCGCGCAATGTGACCCCACCGACCGATCCAATTCCCGACCCGCCGAGCTCCGCGCCGGCTGGTGCGCGGTCAGGCCTCCGGGCCCGGCTCGGGCGAGAACGGCGGCGGTGACGTCCTACACTGTCGGACGGGCCGGTAGCTCAACGGCAGAGCAGTGGACTTTTAATCCACGTGTTGAGGGTTCGAATCCCTCCCGGCTCACTCGGTCCGTCGAGGACTCCCTGTCACGGAAGCATCAGGGCAGGGTGGCGAGGGCAGCCGCCGCCAGCCCTTCGTCGGCTGTCTGGATCCCGTACACGATGTCGCCGGACGAGTACAGATAGCCGTTCGGACCGCCGTTCGCGGACGTGGCCTTCGTCACGTTCTTGCCCCCGAGGTTCACCCGTGAGGTGGTCGCCCCGGGCATCGCCCCGACCACGATCCCGGTGACGGCCGAGCTGAAGAGCCGCGCGTCGATCCCGCGGACCTGGAAGGCGGCCATCGTGAGATTGGCCGGGTTCGCCGGATCGACGGCCTCCGCGAACCGGATGTCCGCGGCGGACTTGCCGAAGAACCCGAGGAGGCCGAGGACCGACCCGAACCGCGGATCCGCCGACAGCTGTGCCTGGATGGACGGGCTCGTCCGGTGAAGTGGGATCCCACTGACGGCCTGCGGCAGCACGGCCTCGAGATCCGTCGCCGTGTGCAGATCCGGCGAATCGGTTGGGTCCAGGGTGGGAGTCGGGGCACGCGTCGGGACGGGTCTCGGTGACGGCGTTCGCGTCGGCGTGGGGGTCGGCGTGGGGGTCGGTCGCGCGGTCGGCGTCGGTCGGGGTGTCGGCCGCGGCGTCGGGGAAGCCGTCGGCGAGGCACTCGCGAGCGCCGTGTCCGGTCCCGTTGGCCGCGGCGACGTCTCGATCCCCGAATTGGGCGCCGGAGCCGGAGTCACGACCAGTGCCAGGCTGAAGCCGATCACGACGCCCAGCGCGAGGAGCAGGGACGCCAAAAGCACTGCAATCGACCGCGGCACCAACATCTCCGGACTGCCGTCGCGTCAGCGGGCCCGCAGTCACGGGAGATGCACGACCGAGGGAATCTACGGCACTTGGCCGATTTGCCCCTCGAACGGCCCCTTCCGGCTGGCGCCCGGGGCGATGACGCGAGCGGCAGCGGCGGGTCAGGCGGTCGCCACCGGCTCCGACGATCCAAGCAGATTGCCCTGCACGTCGCGCGCATGGAGTGCCAGCCAGGCTGGCGCCGAGGGGATCGGGATCGAGGTCTCGAAGCCCGTTCTCGGCGCCACCTTGACGAGGTCGTCGGATGTCCGGCTCGCGCCACCCACGATCTCCCACGCCGCGACTTCGGTCGCTCCGTTCCAGCTCGCTGCGGCCAGGACCGTCTCGTCCGCAGCCCGGCTGATCGCGAGTCTCGGACTGTCCGTCGGCCGGCCGGTCCAGGGGAACCGGAAGTTGCGGTACGACTGGACACCGGCCGGGAAGGTCGCGTCGAACACGACCCTGCCGTCCGGCGCGTACTCGGTGAGCCACGGGACGCTGCCCCAGCCGACAAATGCGTTGCCGTTCGAGAGCAGTTGCAGATTGCCCTGGCTCGCGGAGTAGAGCGGGTCGGGATGGAGATAGGAGCGAACGAAGGTCGCCGTCATGGCGGTTTCGTCGATCCGCAGGACGAGGCCGCGCGACGGTGTCGGCTTCAGGTTGTCGTCATAGAGCGAGAGCGTGCCGTCGGGCCGCCGGCGGACGTCGTGTTGCCAGCCGAAGCTCGTCTGCGGGCCCATCGTGAAGTTGCTCTTCTTGCCGCCGAGCCGCCACATGACCGCCCCGTTCAGCCGATTGATCTTGTAGATCGCGGACGTGTTGCGGGCCGAGACGAGCAGGTTGCCGTCCGTGTCCACCTCAGCCGAGTTGGCGTGGACGTAGTCGTAGAGGTCGGTCGGCCCGGTCGGTGGCGGGACGAATGATTCGGCCGGATCGATGGCGGAGACGCTGTGCCATTCGAACAGCACGGACCCCGTGGCGATGTCGATCTCCTGGACCACGTCGTCGTACACGGGCCACGGCAGCGTCCGCAGGCCGATCCGCTGGCCGGCCGGCAAACCCGACCCGCCCGTGATCAGGGCGGTGTTGCGGGCTGTGATCAGGAACTCGTGGAGGTCGCCGTTCACGCCGTGCCCGGCCTTGACGCGCGCGATCTCGCGGTAGCTCGAGTCGGCGATGACGTACTCGCCCACACCGTTGCCGCCGTTGACGGTGCCTTCCCACCAGGTCAGGACCGGTGCTCCGTGGTACTGCTGGACTCGGAAGTTCGCGGCGGCAGTGCCCGTATCCGGCCGGGACCAGACGAGCTGGCCCAGGTTGTCGGCGATCATCGGCCCGTCGGTGCCCGCGCCGTTGTTCGGCGTCAGGAAGAGGTAGCCGGCAGCCACGGCGCCGGCCGGAGTCTGGACGACGACGATCGGAGGCGTCAGGTCAGGGCGGGACCGGAAGATCTGGCGGCCGTCGAGCGGATTGGCCGTCGCAGCGGCAGTCGCGGCGGGCGGCGTCGCGCCGAGCTCCCCGGCCAGGCTGCTCGGCGATGGCGACGCGAACGGACTCGCCGCGGCGATCAGGAAGGGCGACTGCGCGCTCGAGCTCGGGGTGACGGCGATCGGCGACCCGGGCGACGGCGGCGCGAGGAGCTCGTCAAGCTCGTAGGCGATCAGGCCGATCGAGAGCGTGCCGACGACGACCGTGCCGGCAGCCTTGAGGAACCGTCGCCTCGTCCAGACCTGGTCGTGGCGCTCCGGTGGTTGCATGGGCCGACCCCACTGAGATCCGCTGGGCGCTGGCCTTCCGGTCGAGCCGGGCGACGCGGCCGAGAGTGTCGGGCGGCGCCAGAGGGTGGGTCGGCCGGGAGGACCATCCTGTCAGGCGCAGTCTTCGGCCCGATTCTGAGACGGTGCTGAGAACCCGCGACGTCGGGGTGCCGTCGCGCCAGGGTCAGCCGGGGCCCTCATCGTCGGGATGGTCTCGCCGTCGCTCGGCTTCGTCGCGGAGGCTCACCGGCGGATCCGGCTCGAGATCGCCGTCCGACCGGCCGAGCGCCAGCGGCAGCGGTTCGGCCTCGACTCGGCGCAGTCGCGCCCGGCTGGCCGGTTCGCCCGGAGTCGCGTCGCGACGGCGTACCTGGGACGCCTCCTCCTCGGGCGCGCCGATTCGCCGGCGCGTGCTCACGTCGACCCGGGCGCCATCGCCTTCGGCAGCGGGGTGCTCCACGAGAGCGACGAGCCGGCTGGCCATGAAACGCCCGGTTCGAACCGGCGTGCCGCCCCTGGTCACCTCGGTCACCTCGACCACGCCCCGAGCCGTCGTGACCTCGATCCGGCGGCCTGCGCGGGTCGCCACGATCTCGAAGGTCTGGACGCCCTGGCCGGTGTCGACGACAGCCTCGACTCGATCACCCTTCATGGAGTTGACGATAGCACTGCCTGTTCCCGGAGCAGCCGCTCAGTTCGAACGCGGTCCGCCGATGGGCGCCGGTCCTGCGGCCGTCGACGCCCCCGCGGGATCCGGGGCGGCCCCGCGGGATCCGGGGGCTCGGCGACCGGATCCGTGGCGGCCGCCGGCACCGTGGACCCAGGCGCGGCCGAGGGCATGGGCGTCGGCGCCGATGCCCTCGATTCACTGCGCCGACCGGGACGTACGACCGGCTGGCCGTCCATCAGCAGCTCGCCGTCGCGGCCGATGTCCGTGCCGAGCAATCGCCGGTAGGCGAGGACCACGACCGCCGAGGAGAGAATCGTCATGGCGCCGACACCGATGAGGACCGGCGTGACGCCAAATCGGTCGGTCAGCGCGCCCATCGACACCGTGGCGATCGGCAGGACGCTGAACAGCACGAAGCTGTAGAGGGCGATGGCCCGACCGCGCATCCGCGGCGGCGCGACCGTCTGGAGCAGCAACGCCGACGTGCCGCCGAACGTGCTGCTGAAAAGTCCGATCGCCACGGCCAGGCCGAGTGCCACCGGCAGGACCCCGGCCAATCCGAGGCCCGCCACCGCGGCTCCCGCGATCATCAGGGCCCCGACGACCAGGCGGCCTCGCCCGACGTGCCGGCCGAGCCCCTCCATCGTCAGCGCGCTCAGGATCACGCCGACCCCGCCGGCCCCGCTCAGCAGCCCGAGGGTCCCGGAATCGGCGTGGAGGAGGTCCCGCGTGACGGTCGGCAGGAGCGCCCCGTAGCCGAGGACGAACGCCGCCGAGATGCCTCCCAGGACGGTCACCGCCAGGGCGACTCGTTCCCGGCGCAGCCAGGCCAGCGATTCGCGGAGGTCGCCGACGGCGAGCGGGCCGGCGCCATGTTCCCGCGCATCGCTGACCGGGATCGAGATGAACACGAGCGCCGAGATGACGAGCACGATCGCCGCCGGCAGGAACGCCTGCGCCGGCCCGAATGCCTGGAGCACGATGCCGCCGAGCGGCGCCCCGATCAATCGACCGAGGCCGTTCGTCAGCATGCTCAGCCCGATCGCGCTGCCGAGCAGGCGCGGCTCGACCATCCGGTTGAGCAGCAGCTGGACCGGCACGCCGTAGAGCCCGTCGAAGACGCCGAGGATGACGGTCATCACCACGGCCAGTTCGAAGGTGATCCGGTCGAGCGCACCGAAGATGCCCATGCAGGCCACGGACCCGGCGATGCCGAAGATCGAGATGGCCAGCAGGCGACGTGGCCCGAGCCGATCGGCGAGCAGCCCCGACGGCAGCGCGGCGAGGGCCACCGGGATGATGAGGACGGTCTGGATGAACCCGACGGCCGCCGTGGAGCCGGTTTGCCGCAGGACGATCCACTCGACGGCCGGTTCGTAGACCCAGAGCGCGAGACTGGCCAGCATCGTCGCCAGCAGGAAGCGCCGGTAGGTCGCCAGCCGGAGTGGTTCGAGATTGAACCGGTTCATGCTCATCCGCGCTGGACCAGCAGCGTGGCGCGCGGCGACATCTGGGATGCGGCCTCCGGCGTCTGCGTGGGCGGGCTTGGGTTGGGCTGGCTCGCCGGTCGGGCTCGTCGGGCGGACCCGGCGGCGCTGCCTCGATCGCCCGACGGCGGCCTCCGTCGAAGTTGCTAGTGTAGGTTCTCCCAACTGCCCGGAGACCCACGTGCCCGAGTCCGAATCCGACTCCTCGACGCCAGCGCCGCCCGACGCGCCGCCACCACCCGCTGCCGCGCCGGGCGGACCCGATGTGGCCGCCGCGGCACCCGACCCTGTCCCGGCGCCGGTCGAGGAGGGCCTCGAGCGGCGGGAATTCGTGCGCAAGGCCACGACCGACGCGGTGACGCTCGCCGGCCGCTTCTACAGCCTGTCGAGGATCCTGTCGCGATCCGTCACGGCGGCCGGCCAGTCGATGGTCGACAACCTCGAGACGATCCGGCTCGAGCAGACGCCGGCCCCGGCCGCATCGGGAGCGGCCAGCGCCCTCGGTGACGGCACGACAGCAGTCGCGGCGGGCGGGACGGCGACGCCAGATGCGGCGAGCGACGGCGGATCGGTGCCTGGCGAGGTGGCCGCCGCGCTGGCCCCAACGGGTTCGGCCGTGGAATCGATCGGCGAACCGACTGCGATCGCCACCGCCGTGGTCGCCGCGTCACCGAACGAGCCGGTCTCCACTGCCCCGGCCGCGCCACCGATCCCCGCGGCCCCGCCGGAGCCGCCCCGAAGGACGATGCCGCCGCTAACGGACTCGCAGACGGCCTTGCTGGCCACCGCCATGACCGCCGTCCTCGGCGTGAACCGGGCGGGTCTCGGACCGCATCTCACCCCGGCGCAATTCCATTGGGACGGCGCCACGTTCCGGATCCCGTCGCTCGGCTGGGCCGCGCGGATCGGCAACATCCGGCGGGAATCCCGGGTGACCGTCTTCGTCGAGGATCTCGAGACCGGCGACTTCGGCTCCATCGGCGGCACCGCCACCATCGCCGAGGGCCGCCATGCCCGGGGTGAGAGCGACGGCCTCCTCGCCAGGTACCACCCCGGGGCCGACCCCGACGAACGCTGGGCGCAGCTGATCGCCGAGGACCTCGACCGGGTCGTCATCGTCGTGGCGGCCGACCAGGCGATCTGGGGCCGGCGCGGCTAGTACTGGCGCGAGCCGTCCACCACGTTGAGGAGCGGCTCGCCGCGCGAATAGCGCCCCAGGTTCTCGAGGAACAGGTCGGCGAGGATCGTCACGGAGCCCGCGTCGCCACCTGACACGTGCGGCGTGACGATCGTGTTCGGCAGAGTCCAGAACGGACTGTCCGCCGGGAGCGGCTCCGTGCCGAAGACGTCGAGGACGGCGCCACCGATCCGGCGATCCCCGAGGGCCGCGGCCAGCGCCACCTCGTCGATCACGGGGCCGCGGCCGATGCTGATCAGCCAGGCGTCGGGTCGGAGCGCGCCGATCAGGTCGGCCCCGAACAGGCCGCGCGAACGATCGGTCAGGGGCACCGTGAGCACGACGAAGTCCGCCGTTGGCACGACCTCGGCCAGGGCATCCAGGCCGGCGATCCGCTCCGGGACCGTGCCGTCGGGATCGCCGGTGCCCGGCACGCGATAGCCCTGATCGCGGACAACCTCGGGCCGGGCCTTGATCGCAACGATCCGCATCCCGATCGCCGCCAGCAGCCGGGCGACTTCCCGGCCGACCCCGCCATAGCCGACGACGACCGCCGTCTGGCCACGGGCGAGGCGCCCGGTCACGGCGGCCTCGTCGCCGGGCTCGGGCCAGAGGTGGCGCTGCTGCAGGAGGTTGCGCGCGTCAAGGTGCTCGTTGATTCGGAGCACGGCGGCCAGCACGTACTGGCCGATGGAGGGCCCGAAGACCCCCCTGCCGTTCGTGACGATCAGGCCGCGCGACCAGGGTTCGTCCGCGAGCAGGTGATCGACGCCCGCCGAACCCACCTGGAGCCAGCGCAACCGGGGCGTCCGGCGCAGGTCGGCCGGCGCGCGACCGCCATGGAGGACTTCGACTCGATCGTCGGCGAGATCCGCGAGGGCCGCGCGGTCCATCGCCCGGAATTCGACCTCGAATTCGGGTCCGAGCCCGGCGAACCGCTCCGCGACCCCGATGAGCAGCGGATGCGTCACGAGCACCCGGATGGGGTCGGATCGATCGTCGCCGGGAACCGCCATCAGCTCAACCCTCCGCCCTCGAGTTGGCACCCTCCCCGGGGTAGAGCTACCCGCCCACCGAGGTCCAAGGCCGAGCCCCGCGAGGCCATTGGCCCGAGGTCTTCAGGCGTTGATGCGGTCGCCCTGCTGCCGCTCGAAGAGGTGAATTCGGGATGGCGTCATCTCGGCGCGAACGGTCTGGCCGAGCTCGAGCGGCAGGTCGGGCTGCACGCGGGCGATGATGCTGGCGGGACCGACCGCAAGCTCGACGAAGGTGTCCGAGCCGATCGGCTCGAGGAGCTGGACTGTCGCGTCGAAGCTGCCGGCATCCTTGGGCGCGTCGGCCGTGACGATCCGGACATCCTCCGAGCGGACGCCCAGGGCGACGTCGGTCCAGTTGCCCTCGCGCAGGCCAAGGGCGTCACGCGGGCCGAGCCCGATCCGGATGTCCGGCCCGACGAAATCGACGCCATCCGCGCCGAACTCCAGCCGTCCATGGACGAGGCTCATCTTCGGCTTGCCGACGAACGTGGCCACATATTCCGTGCGGGGCTTGCCGTAGATCTCCGACTGCGGTCCGAACTGCACGACCTTGCCGTCGCGCATGACGCAGATCATGTCGGACAGCGTCATCGCCTCTTCCTGGTCGTGGGTGACGAAGATGCTGGTCGTGCCGAGGCGCAGGTGCAGATGCTTGACCTCGGTCCGCATCCGGCTCCGAAGCGCCGCATCGAGGTTCGAGAACGGCTCGTCGAGGAGGAAGACCAGCGGCTCCTTGATGAGGGCCCGACCGAGCGCGACGCGCTGCTGCTGGCCACCCGAGAGCTGGCCCGGCTTGCGGTTGAGCAGGTGGCCGATGTCCAGCATGTCGGCGACGGCGGTGACCCGCGCCGTGACTTCCTTGCCGGGGCGCTTGCGCAGCTTCAGCGAGAAGGCGATGTTGTCGAACACCGTCATGTTCGGATAGAGCGCGTAGTTCTGGAACACCATCGCCATGCGGCGCTCGTTGGGCGGCATGTCCGTGATGTTCTTGTCGCCGAGCATGATCGTGCCGCCGTCGGGCTTGTCCAGGCCCGCGATGAGGTTCAGGGTCGTGCTCTTGCCGCAGCCCGACGGGCCGAGCAGCGTGACGAACGCGCCTTCCGGCACCTCCACGTTGAGGTCGTCAACCGCCCGCACCTTGCCGTAGTGGCGAGCGAGGTGCTGAAGGCTGAGCGAGGCGACGGCCATGGGATCCTCCGCGGGAAACAGCGGGCAAGGAACACGGCTGGCGGTGACGTCGCCGGCTGCGGTCAATCTACGGGTCGCGCGAGCCGAACGCAACCCGAGCCGGGCGAACCGGACCCTCGCGGCGACGTCCTCCGAATACGTCGCAGATAAGCGCCCCTGCCTAGAGTCCCGACGAGGTCTGGATTCGAACGGTGGAACGGGCGTGAACATGCAGCCAGGGATCGCACAGGTGACGGGCAGCCGGAACCGCCTGCGCCCTGGCCGGGAACCGGGCGTCCGGCGGGCTTCGTGGCCCGCCGTCGTCCGCCTGCTGCGCCGCTGCCCAACCCCCATCCCGATCTCGTCCGTCGCCCCACCCGCCGCTTCCCCGCACCGCGCCGATCTGCCCCGCCGAGAGCGCGCCTTCGAGCGTGCTGTCGATCCCCGCCGGGCAATCGCGGCCGCCCTGGCCGCGGGGAGATCTCGATGTCCCGACAGCGTCTCGGAATCCGTGCGCGAAGCCTTGCCATCGGCTTCACGCTCTCCATCTCGGCTTCGTTCCTCGCCCTCACGCCGGCCTCGGCACAACCGCCGGGCGGCAACACCGGGGACGCCCTGCCGCCTGAAGCCGCGCAATCCAGGCTCGTCCAGGATCCCGCCTGGCTGGCCCTCAAGGCTGCGGGCCGCCTCCGCCCGGCCGCCAGCGGTGGCCTCGCCGCAGCGTCCGGGGCAGCCATCGCCGCGACCACCTACCCGACGTCGTTCAACCTGGATGTCTCGCTCAGCGCGAGCATCGTCGAGCCGGAGGCCGCCGGCTACGACGATCTCCATCGTTCGTTCTACGACGCCAACTACTGGAACTTCTGCAGCGCCGGCTCGGCGGCGGCCGTGATCTCGTACTTCCGCCCTGGCAACGTCACAGCGTGGCCGTCCGGGTACTTCACCGAGCCGTACGGGCCCTATCGCGCGACGACCTACTGGCGCTCCCAGGACTACGGGGGCTCGGGCGATACCGGCAACGGCTACTCCACCGTCGGCCGCGCCTACACGATGTACCTCGCCGAGCAGGTCCGGCCACCGACCTTCGGCCGGCCGGGCGTCATCAACTTCAATTCCTACCCGAACACGGGCGGCAGCATCCTGGACCAGCGGGACGTCATCAACTGGGAGATCTCCGGGCACGCGTCCAACTGGCAGAACTACTTCTACGCCTGGCGGAATACCGCGGCGATGACGGGCCCGATGTTCAAGCAGGCCGTCAAGACGACGCTCGTGGATGGGCGTGCGCCGATGCTGCTGAACGTGTACACGTGGCTCGATCCCACGACCCGCCTGCCGAACTGGAATCGACAGGTCAAGCACTCCATCACGTTGATCGGCTACAACGAGACGACGGGTACCTACCGCTATCTCGACACGTGCGGTCGCAACTGCGGGAGTCTCTCGAACGGCGGCGTCCACGACGTCTCGCAGACCGTGCTCTGGACCCTCCTGAACTCGCTCGGCTACGGCTTCCTGTTCTGAAAGGCGCTGAGATGACTGAGCTGATCCGCCTGGCGAGGCCCCGGTCGCGGAACGTCCTGGCCGTGGCGCTCGTGACGGCGACGACCCTGGTGGGCCTGGCCGCCGGCCTGACACTGGCGGACTCACCCAACTCGGGGCCAACGTTCGATCAGGCAGTCTTCGCCGACCAGGTGATCACGGTCGACCTGGTCCGGGCCTACGATCCGGACGGCAGCGCTACGCTCGAGACCGAAACGGTGCTCAAGGGCGCCGCGTCACACGTTCGAACGTATCCCTCCGACGACAAGGCGGTCCACCTGCGCGTCGGCAGCCGAATCGTCCTGCTGCAGGGCGATGGAACCCTGGACTTCCGCGACGTCACGGTCATGGCCGTCGCCGCCAACGGGGCACTCGACAGCGGCGGCCTGGTCAACGCTCCCGCCACTCTCAACGAACTCCTGGCCTACTTCGACCTGCCGCCGACCGATACGGCCAGCCTCCAGCCGGGCACCGTCGGGCATCCGCCGGGAGCACTGGCCCTCATCGGGCTCGGGCTCGGGCTGGTCGGCGTCGCCCTGCGGCGGATGACTCGGCCGAGACTCGCCTGCCGGCACCGCCGGTAGCCGTTCGACCATCGTCGCGATCGGGGCTCCGGGCAGGCTCGGAGCCCTGGTCGCGGTGCTCGGTTGCAGCGCCGCTCGATCCTTGAAGCTCTCTCCACGTTCCACTATATTGAGCGTCAGTAGAGCCACCCGGGCCAGGACGGACCGGCTCCGCCGGACCCGGTCGAGTCACCAGCGAGGGCGCCATGTGCGGGATCGCGGGCTATCTCTCACGATCGGCAGGACCGGCCGCCGGCACTGAGCCGGTCGGGCAGATCCTCCTCGACATGCTCACCGGCCTCGCCCGGCGCGGGCCGGATTCCGCGGGCCTGGCCCTCTTCGGGCCGGGCAAACAGGATCTCGATGTCGCCTGGATCCGCCTGCCGGGCGACGAGGACGCCGCCGGCTCCGAGCTCGTCGTCCGCCAGCGGCTCGAAGGCCTGGCCGACGTCGGTCGCGTCGAGCATCACGCGGGCCTCGTCCGCCTGGAGCTTCGCGCCTGGGCCTCGGCTCGGGAGATCACCCGGGCGCTCGAGCGCCCAGGCGAGGATTTCGAGCTCGTCAGCCTCGGCCGCCACCTCGAGCTCGTGAAGCAGGTCGGCGCGCCGGGCGACCTCGAACGCTCCTTCGCCGTGACCGGGTTTCGCGGCAGCCACGGCATCGGCCATACCCGCCTCTCGACCGAGAGCCGTGTCGACCTCTCGCACTCGCAGCCGTTCTGGGCCCATGGCGTCGCCGACCTCGCAACGGTTCACAACGGCCACATCACGAACTACGGCCGCCTCCGCCGGATCTACGAGCAGAAGGGCGTGCGATTCTTCAGCGAGAACGACTCCGAGATCATCGGCGTGTACCTCGCCGACCAGCTCGATCGCGGCCTGACGCTCGAGGAGGCCGTCCAGGCGTCGCTCGACGATCTCGACGGGGCGTTCACCTATCTCGTGGCCACGCCGGACGCGATCGGCTTCGCCCGCGATCCGTTCGCCTTCAAGCCGCTCGTCGTCGTCGAGACGGCGGGCTACGTCGCGATCGCCAACGAGGAGATCGCGATCCGCCACGCGCTCGGCGCCCCCGGCGTCGGCTACGAGCCGACCGGCCACGTCTATCGGATCTGGCGCCGCGACCCGATCGCCGTCGGCGTGGCGGCCTGAGCCGTGCCGTCCGACCCAGCCGGCCTCGCTCGAGACGGTCGTCGACGCCGCCGCGCAGCCGATGCGCGAGGTGAACCGAACGATCCGGGACGCGCTCGGCGACGGTGGCCCGGTCATCGTCCGCAACCCCGGCGCCCAGCACAACATCGGCGTGGCGCTGCTGCGGCCGGGTGTCGTCCGGATCGACGGCAGCGTCGGCTACTACGCGGCCGGGATGAATGACGGCGCCACGGTCGAGATCGCCGGTTCCGCCGGCTGGGGCGTCGCCGAGGGGATGCTCTCCGGCACGGTCGTCGTCGACGGCAGTGCCGGCAGCGGGGCCGCGGCCTCGATCCGGGGTGGCACGGTCGTGGTGCGCGGCGACTGCTCGGCCCGCGCCGGCGTCGCGATGAAGGGCGGCCTGCTCCTGATCGCGGGCGACGCCGGCTACATGACCGGATTCATGATGCAGAAGGGCGTGATCGTCATCTGCGGCAACGCCGGTGAGGCACTGGCCGACTCGATGTACGAGGGCGTCGTCTTCGTCGGCGGCGAGATCGGCTCCCTCGGCAACGATGCGGTCATCGAAGAACCCGATGCAGCGGACGAGGCGATGCTGGCCGGCGCATTCACGCGCTACGGCGTCACGCCGCCGGCTCACCTCCGCAAGATCGTCTCCGGCCGCAAGCTCTGGAACTTCGAGCACGCCGAGCTCGAGACCTGGCGGCACGCGCTGTGACCGACGAGCCGCACCTTCGGTACAGCCCGGTCTACACGCCGGACGTCATCGACGAGATCCAGGACAAGGCGGCGCTCGGACGCTACCGGATCCGCGGCTTCGGGACGCTGCGGGCGCGGCCGCTGCCCTCGCTCGACGACCTCACGTTCCTGCCGGGCACGCTGACGCGCATCTCGCTCGAGGGCTACCGCGAGCGCTGCGAGACGACGACGATCCTCGGCACCCGGTTCGCCGAGCAGCCGATCAAGCTCGATATCCCCGTGATGATCACCGGGATGAGCTACGGCGCGCTGTCGTACAACGCCAAGGTGGCGCTGGCCAAGGGAGCGGCCGCGGTCGGCACCTCGACGACCTCGGGCGACGGCGGCATGCTGCCGGCCGAGCGCGAACACTCAAAGACGATGATCGTCGAGGTCCTGCCGAGCCGGTACGGCGCCAACGTTCATCACCTGCGGGCGGCGGACGGCATCGAACTGACGATCGGCCAGGGCGCCAAGCCCGGCACCGGCGGACTGCTTCTCGGGCTCCAAGGTGTCGCCCGAGATCGCCGCGATTCGCGACCTGCCGCCGGGCGTCGATCAGCGCTCGCCCGCGCGCCATCCGGACTTCCTCGGCCCGGACGACATGATCATCAAGATCGAGGAACTGCGGGAGGCGACGGACTGGCAGGTCCCGATCTTCGTGAAGATCGGCGCGACCCGCGTCTTCGACGACGTCAAGCTCGCCGCCAAGTGCGGCGCGGACGTGGTCGTGGTGGACGGCATGGAGGGCGGCACGGCCGCCTCGCCGGAGATCCTCCAGGATCACACCGGCATTCCGACCCTGGCCGCCATCGTCGAGGCCCGCCGGGCGCTCGAGGATTCGGGCTACTACGGCAAGGTCCAGCTGATCGCCGCCGGCGGCATCCGCAGCGGGGTCGACGTGGCCAAGGCGATCGCCCTGGGCGCCGACGCGTGCTACATCGGGACCGCGGCGCTCATCGCGCTCAACTGCAACCGGCCGATCTTCCTCGAGGACTATCGCAAGCTCGGCACGGAGCCCGGGGCCTGCCACCACTGCCACACGGGCCGCTGCCCCGTCGGCATCACGACGCAGGACCCGGAGCTGATGGCCCGGCTGCCCATCGACGAGGCCGCGGAGCGGGTCGCGAACTTCCTGACGGCGATGACGCTCGAAGTCCAGATGATCGCCCGGGCCTGCGGCAAGGCCAACATCCACGACCTCGACCCCGAGGACCTGGCGGCCCTGACGATCGAAGCCGCCGCGATCACGCAGATCCCGTTGGTCGGCACGAACTGGGTCCCGTCCGGCTCGTCGCACCGCTAGTCTTGCGCGGTCATGTCGTTCCTGCTGACCTGTCCGCTCTGTGGCCCGCGCGACGTCTATGAATTCCGATTCGGCGGCGAGGTCCAGCGCCGGCCCGCGCCGGGTTCGTCGCAGCAGACCTGGGGCGAGTACCTCTACGACCGGACCAACGTGTCGGGCCGCGAACGCGCCTGGTGGTTCCATCGCCAGGGTTGCCGGCGCTGGTTCCAGGCGGACCGCGACACGCGCGACAACCGGGTGATCGCTTCGGCATGGCCGGGGGGCCTCGATGGCTGAGCGCCGCATGCCGGCACTCGCCGGCGTTCCGGCGGCGCCGGAATCGAAGATCGCGTTCACGTTCGACGGACGTCGGACCACGGCCCGCGAGGACGACACGGTCGGCTCCGCGCTGGCGGCGGCCGGCGTCGACGTGGTCGCCCGCAGCTTCAAGTACCACCGGCCGCGGGGCCTGCTGTGCTGCTCAGGGCGCTGCCCGAACTGCATGGTCGACGTGGATGGCCAGCCGAACGTCCGGGCCTGCGTGACGCCGGTCCGCGACGGCATGAAGGTCCGCTCGCAGAACGCCCGGCCGTCGCTGCGCTTCGACCTCATGGCGCTGACCGATCGGGTCGATCGGCTGCTGCCCGTCGGCTTCTACTACAAGACGTTCATTCGACCGCGCAAGCTCTGGCCGCTCTACGAGCGAGTGCTGCGCGGCGCGGCCGGCCTCGGCAAGGTCGACCCCAGGCGCTACGCCACGGGCTACCCCGACCTCCATGTCCGGCGCCGGAACCTCTTCACGGACGTCGCGGTCGTCGGCGGCGGGCCCGCCGGCTGCCTCGCGGCCCTCGACGCGGCGGCGGCCGGGGCGCGGGTCGTCCTGATCGATGACCAGCCCGAACTCGGCGGCCATCTCCGGACGCGGGTCCGCCCCGTGGCCGGCGATTCACGGCTCGATGGGCTGGCCGGGCGGGCTGCGGCGCAGCGACTCCGCGAACTCGTCGCCGCCGAGCCACGGATCGAGCATCTCCCGAGCGCCACGGCCATCGGCCTCTACGAAGGGCGACTTCTCGGTGTCAGCCAGGGCGACACGTTCGTCCATGTTCGCGCCGAACAGGTCGTCGTCGCGACGGGCGCGGCCGAGCGGCCGCTGATCTTCGAGAACAACGACCGGCCCGGGATCATGCTCGCCTCGGCCGTCCTGCGGCTCGCCTGGCTCCACCGCGTCCGGGCCGGCGAACGATGCGTCGTCGTCGCCGACGGCGATCACGGCTGGCGCCAGGCCGTCGAGCTCGTCGAGGCCGGGATCGCAGTGGCGGCCGTCATCGATCTCCGGGTCGTATCGGCCACGCCGGCCGCGGCCACGTCGGTGCCGGCGGCGGACACGGCCACAGCCACGGGGCCATCGACTGCCGCGTTGCCGCCCGAGGCGGCGCGCCTCCGGGCCGCCGGCGTCGAGCTGATCACGGGGGCAACCGTGCTGACGGCCACGGGCCGGGGACATGTCTCGGGCCTGCGAATCCGGACGGCCGACGGCGCCAGGCGGCTGATCAAGGCCGACCTCGTGGCGCTCGCGGCCCGGCCGGAACCGGTGATCTCGATCCTTGCCCAGGAGGGCTCCACTCCACGCTGGGATCCCGATCTCGGCGACTTCGTCACCGGCGAGCTGCCTTCCTGGCTGCATGCGGCCGGCCACGTCAATGGGCCGCTGCCGGACGGTCCGGTGCTCGCCCAGGGTGCGCTGGCCGGGCGCATCGCGGCGGCCGGGGCGGCCGGGGCGGCGACGGACGCATCGGCCCTGCGCCGCCGGCCTCGGCCACGGCTACTGGACCTCGCCGCCGCATCGGCCGAAGTCGACGCCGCCATCGCCGCGGCCACGGCGGCGCTCCCCGAACCGCCGGTCCTGTCCGTGCCGGGCGGACGGAAGCAGTTCGTCTGCGTCTGCGAGGACGTCACGGTCAAGGAGCTGCAGCAGGGCGTCAAGGAAGGCTTTGACCGCCTCGAGACCCTGAAGCGCTACAGCACGGTCACGATGGGGCCGTGCCAGGGCAAGATGTGCCACGGGCTGGCGGCCCGGGTCCATGCCCGGATCGCCGGCACGAGCCCGGCCGAGACCGGCCTCACGACCGCCCGACCGCCATTCCAGCCCGTCACCCTCGCGGCGCTCGCCGGCCCGCACCTGTCGCGCATCCGGCGGACCGCGATGCACGAGCGGCACACGGAGCTCGGCGCCACGTGGATCGACATGGGCGACTGGAAGCGGCCGCTCCACTACGGCGATCTCGCCGCCGAGTGCCGTGCTGTCCACGAAGCGGCGGGCGTGATCGACGTCAGCACGCTCGGCACGCTCGACGTCCAGGGCCCGGATGCCGGCGCGTTCCTGGACTGGCTCCACCCGAATCAATTCAGCGACCTGAAGGTCGGCCGCGTCCGCTATCGCGCCATGCTGGACGACGCCGGGATCATCCTCGACGACGGCGCGATCGCCCGCCTCGGCCCCGAGCGATTCTTCGTCTCGACGACGACCGGCAACCTCGACGCCGTGGATCAATGGCTGCGCTGGTGGCTCGCGAGTGGCGGCCGGCGCGTCGACGTCACGGACGTCACCGGCCAGTACGCCGCGATCAACCTGGCCGGCCCGCGCTCCCGCGAGATCATGGCCCGCCTCACGACCCTCGACGTCTCACGTGACGGGATGCCCTACCTCGCCGCGGTCGAGGGTTCCGTGGCCGGCATCCCCGCGATCATCCTGCGCATCGGCTTCGTCGGCGAGCTCGGCTACGAGATCCACGTCCCGGCCGACTACGGCGTGGCGCTCTGGGACGCGGTCATGACGGCGGGAGCCGATCTCGGCCTCCGGCCGTTCGGCGTGGAGGCCCAGCGCGTCCTGCGGCTCGAGAAGCAGCACGCGATCGTCGGCCAGGACACGGACGCGCTCTCGAACCCGGTCGAAGCCGGGATGGGCTGGCTCATCAAGGCCGACAAGCCCGACTTCATCGGCCGCGACGCGAGCCTCGCCGTCCTCGCCCGCGGCCCGAACCAGGTCCTCACCGGCTTCGAGGTCGAAGGCGATTCGAAGCTCGTCCCCGCCGAGGGCGCGTCGATCCTGCGCCAGGGCGTCGCGGTCGGCCGCGTGACGAGCTCCAAGTGGAGCCCGACGCTCGAGCGAACGATCGGCCTCGCCTGGGTCGCCGCCGCCGACGCGGTCGAGGACCGGGAGCTCCAGGTGCGGCTCGGAACGGGAACGATGGGGATCACGGTTCCGGCTCGGGTCCGAACCCGGCCGTTCTACGACCCCGATGGCGAACGGTTGCGGATGTGAGCCCGCGATGAGCCTTTCCTCCAACCCGCCGGCCGCCAGCGTGGCCTTCGCCGCGCCCATCCGCCGGAGCGCGCTCGACGCCGTCCATCGAGCCCTCGGCGCGACGCCGCGGTTCGAACGGATGCCCTGGCCAGAGCGCTACGGCGACCCGGCCGCGGAGCGCCGGATCGTCGAGACGGGCATCGGCCTCGCCGAAGTCGGCCCATTCGACAAGCTCTGGGTGCGCGGGCCCGAGGCGCTCGAGGCCGTTCGGACCATCGGCTTCACGGCACGTCCCGGATCGGTGATCCCGCTGCAGGTAGATGGCGTCAACGTCTGGGCCATCGCGGCGGACGAGGCGATCCTGGTCCTGCCGGGCTGGACTCCCACTGGCGAGCCGAACACGGCCGGGACGGCCGATCTCGCGACGCGACTCCGCGCCCGCGGCACGACCGTCGCAGACGTGAGCTCGGGCCTGACGGTGCTCCGGCTCATCGGCCCAACGGTCCGAAATCTGCTGGAGGAGCTCGTCGCCGTCGACCTCGCGGCCGCGGCACTCCCCGATCTGGCCATCGTCCAGGTCACGATCGCCAATTGCCGGGTCGTGCTGGCGCGGCGCGACCACGGCGCGATCCCAGGCTTCACCCTGCTCGTCGGCCGCGACGACGCCGAGCACCTGTGGGACGTCTTCGTCGAGCTCGGCGCCCAGCATGGCCTCGCGCCGGTCGGGACCGCGGCGATCGTGCCGCCCGCGGTGGCCGGCTCGTGATCGGCCCGTTCCGCCGCATCCGCCTCGGGCGCCCGAATGACGTTCGCGCGAGCTATGACGTCGTCATCGTCGGCGGCGGCGTCCACGGCCTCGCGATCGCCTACGAGCTGGCGAAACGGGGCGTCAAGAACGTCGCCGTCCTCGAACGCTCCTATCTCGGGTCGGGCGCGAGCACCCGGAACACCGCGATCATTCGCTCGAACTACCGGACGGCGCAGGGCGTGGCGTTCTACAACGAATCGGTCGGCCTGTACGAGCGCCTTTCGGTCGAGCTTGGCTTCAACGTCCTGTTCAGCCAGCACGGCCACCTGACGTTCGCCCACACGGAACTCGCGATCGCCGGCCTGCGGGTCCGGGCCGAGACGAACCAGCTCAACGGCGTGGACAGCCGTGTCATCGGCCACGACGAGATCCGCGAGCTGGTGCCGGCGCTCGACCTCTCGGATCGGCCGCGCTTCCCGATCCTCGCCGCCCTGTGGCACCCGCCCGGCGGGATCATCCGCCACGACGCGGTCGTCTGGGGCTACGCCCGACGGGCCGAACAGATGGGCGTGCACCTCCACCAGTTCACGGACGTGACCGGGATCGATGTCAGCGACGGCCGGGTGACCGGCGTGCAGACGTCGGCCGGGCCGATCCGGGCGGGGGTCGTCGTCAACGCGACGGCCGGCTGGGCGTCCACGATCGCCGAGATGGTCGGGCTGCGGATCCCGATCGTGACCCATCCGCTGCAGGCCCTCGTGACCGAACCGCTCAAGCCGTTCCTCGATCCTGTGCTCGTCTCCGCCACGCTGCACGTGTACGTCAACCAGACGGATCGCGGCGAGCTGGTCATCGGCTCCGAGATCGACCCGTATGCCTCCTACAATCGGCGCTCCACACTGCCGTTCATGGAGTCGTCCGCGAGCCACGTCCTGGAGCTGCTCCCGAGCGTCGCCGGCGTGAAGGTCCTGCGCCAGTGGGCGGGGATCTGCGACATGACGCCGGACTACAGCCCGATCATGGGCCCGGTCGACGCCGTCAAGGGCTTCATCCTCGACGTCGGCTGGGGCACGTACGGCTTCAAGGCCGCGCCGGCCGCCGGCAAGGAGATCGCGGAACTGATCGCGTCGGGCAAGACGCCCGAGCTGATCAGGCCGTTCGAACTCGAACGGTTCTACACGGACAACCTGATCGGAGAGAAGGCGGCCGCGGCCGTTTCACACTGACGTTCCGGCTCGAGGTGAGGAGGGTGGAGATGGCCAGCGACGGAGGCAAGAGCCGGCCCAGCGCGGCGACCCGGCGGGGATCCACTCGATCGGCGGCCGTCCCCGGCGCCGCCTCCGCAAGCCCGGCCGCCCAGCTCAAGCGCGACGAGATCTCGTACATCCTCGCCCAGTGGGTCGACATCCACGGCACCCCGCGCTGCAAGGGCGTGCCAGCCAGCGCAATCGAGGCGTTCCTCGGCGGCAGCGCCGGATTCGCGGGTGCCGCGACGGTCGGCATGGGCCAGGGCCCGCACAGCCACGATCTCGTCGGGATGCCGGATTTCGACAGCTACACGGTCGTGCCGTGGGAAACCGGGGTCGCACGCGTCGCCTGCGACATCACCGTCGATGGCGAAGCCTGGCCCTACTGCTCGCGGACGGTCCTCAAGCGGGCCATCGAGCGGCTCGCCGCTGCCGGCTACGAGTACCGGGTCGGGATCGAAGCCGAGCACATGCTCGTCAGCCGCCGCCCCGATGGCTCGATCGTCCCGTACGACCCGACCGGCTCGGACACCCTCGAGAAGCCCTGCTACGACTTCAAGGGCCTGTCCGCCAACCTGCCCTACCTGCGCGAGCTGATCGGCTACATGGAGGGCCTCGGCTGGGAGCCCTACGCGTCGGACCACGAGGACGGCACCGCCCAGTTCGAGCTGAACTGGAAGTACGCCGATGCGCTCACCACGGCCGATCGCTACACGTTCTTCAAGATGATGACCAACCAGGTCGCGCAGCGGCACGGCGCGATCGCCACGCACATGCCGAAGCCGTTCTCGGGGCTGACCGGCAACGGCTCGCATTTCCACATGTCGCTGTGGGACGAGGCCGGCCGGCAGGCGTTCGTCGACCCGAAGGATCCTCGCGGCCTCGGCCAGTCGAAGCTCGCCTACCAGTTCCTCGGCGGACTGATGGCCCACGCCCGGGCGCTGGCCGCGATCATCGCCCCGACGGTGAACTGCTACAAGCGGCTCTCGATCGGGCACTACCTGACCGGCGCGCGCAGCGGCTTCACGTGGGTGCCGGCGTTCATCACGTACGGCGACAACAACCGGACGCACATGTTCCGCGTCCCGGAGCCCGGGTCGCTTCGAGTGCCGGGCCGTGTCCGGGGCCGTGAATCCCGTACCTCGCCATGGCCGCGTTCATCACGGCGGGCCTCGACGGCATCGAGCGCGGCCTCGATCCGGGCGAGCCGATCATCGGCCGCAACATGTACGACACCACGCTCGAGCAGATGCGCGCCGAGGGCCTCCGGTACATCCCCCAGAGCCTGTCCGAGGCGATCGACGAATTCGAGCGCGACGAGGTCGTCCAGTCGGCGCTCGGCCCGGAGCTGGCCAGCGGAATTCATCACGGTCAAGCGCCAGGAATGGGTCCGCTACCACAACGCCGTCGGCCAGTGGGAGGTCGATCAGTACCTGACGCTGTTCTGAGGCATGAGCGCCTGGTGGGCCCCGTATCGCCCCGAGGATCATGGGCAAGGGGCCCCGGGGCTCGAGATTCGGGCGGCCCGGATCGGTGACTGCCCCGAGATCGCCGCGATCGAACGGGACGGCGGCGGAGCAGACGAGCCGGCGTCGAGGGCGAGGTGCGAGAGCCAGTGCGACGACCCTCGCGTCATCCTGGCCGTCGCAGTCGCGGACTCGCAGGTCGTCGGGTTCGGCCGGGCCGTGTCCTGGGAACGGCCGCCCGACCCGCCTTCGAATGCGGCGCCCACCGGCTGGTACCTGCTCGGGCTGATCGTCCAGGCCGATTGGCGTAGACGGGGCGTCGGACTCGCGCTGACCGGCTTTCGGCTCGATGGGATCGCCGGTCGCGCGTCCGAGGCCTTCTACTTCGCGAATCTGCGGAACCGCGCCTCGCTCGACCTCCATGAGCGTCTCGGGTTCACGGAGCTGACCACGGACTTCTGGTTTCCCGGCGCGAGCTTCGAGGGCGGACTCGGCGTGCTCGGACGGATCGATTTGTCGGCTCGATCGCCGCGGGCTTCCGTTGGCTGATCGGGCCGCCCGTGGGAACCGCAGAGTCAACCGCGGTCGGAGCGCGCCAATCGCAGGATGTAGTAGATGTGCGAAAGGCTGAGGCCGTACTCGTGCGCAAGCTCACGCCGGGTCAGACCTTCCCTCGATCGTTGGACGACCGCGCGGTCGCGATCGAGGCTCGCAGCCCGGCGGCCACGACGGAAGATGCCAGCCTTGGCCGCCGCTCGTTTCGCGGCTTCCCGGCGCAGCCCGAACTCCGTGCCAACGTCGGCGATCGTCCGGCCAGACTGCTCCCGGACGCTCACCAGGAACGCTTCGTCGGTGCGACGACTTGACCTCGAGCGAGCATGGCCGCTCAGATCCAGGTGGCGGCGATGGGCGCCCTCGTAGGAGGTGCCGCAGATCCGGCACACCTTTGGCCGAGGCAACGGCAGGTGACCGAGTTTGGCCGCCATCTGATGGGCCCGTGGAGCGCCGTCGACGATCGACCCAGCGCTAATCCACCTGTTCCTGCGTTCGATGCTGCCGAATCAATGAGACTGGCCAGGCAAGCACGGCGCCGGCCTGGCGCAGCAGCAGGCTGCCGAGCCACGGACGCGACTCCGATGGCCCCGACTTCAGGAGCCGGGCATTCCGGTCTCCATCTCGCTCCGCGGACCACTCCTTGGCCTGCTGCCGGATGATGCGATTGCTGCCGTCCGGATTCATCGACATCTGCGGGTCTCCGTCTGGCCGCTGGCTGGATTGGCAACGGCCGCTGAGACCGACACTGGACCGGGTTGATCAAGCGTCGAGCAAACTCGGGTCAAGGTCCGGGCAAATCCAGGGCAGACGAGATGCCATGGTTGCGGTGGCGCGCACAATGCCCCCGAGGCAGAGACGTGGCCAACCTGGAATTCCGAGTCCTGGGCCCCTTCGAGGTCCGCGGAGCCGAAGGGCCGATCGTCCTGTCCAGCGCACGGCAACGAGCGATCCTCGCCTCGCTCGTCCTCGAGCGCGGCAGCACCGTCTCCACGGAGCGCCTGGTCGATGAGGTCTGGGGCGAGCACCCGCCCCTGACCGCGCGGCATGCGCTGTCGGTCCACGTGGGGGCCCTGCGTCGACTCATCGGCCCTGGCGTGGTCGAAGCTGGGCTCGGCGGTTACCAACTGAGGTCCGAGACGGACGCCGTCGATCTCGATCGATTCGAGGCGCTGGCCGACGAGGCCGAAGCGGCGTTCCGGGCGGGTGATCCGGCAACGGCTGCCGATCGCTATCGGCTCGCGCTTGGGCTCTGGCGTGGACCGGCGTTGGCCAACCTGGGGTCGGAACGCGCGGCGGTGTCGGCGCGGGCCCGACTCGATGCCCGTCGCACACGGGTGACCGAGCTGTGGCTCGATGCCGAGCTTGCCGCCGGCCGGCATGCCGATGTCCTGCCTGCGCTGCACCATCTCGTCGCCGAGGAGCCACTCCGGGAAGCCTTTCAGACCCGCCTGATGGTGGCGCTCTACCGATCGGGTCGGCAGGCGGAGGCGCTCGCGGTCTACCACCGGGCGCGAGAGGTCCTCGACCGCGAACTTGGGGTCGAACCGGGACCCGAGCTGGAGGCGGCCCAGCGAGCCATCCTCGAGCACGACCCGGACCTGCAACTGGCGGGTGACGTGGAGCGTCCGGTAGCGCCCGCCCACCGGTCCGCCACCAATGGCCGGAGCGAGCCCGCCCAGCCAACGGAGACCCGGCGGCAGACTCGCCGAACAGTCACGGCCCTCTTCGCCGAGGTCAGCGGACCAGCCTCGGGCGAGTCGCTGGATCCAGAGTCCGCTGATCGTCCGCCGGCGAGCTTCGTCGAAGGGCTGCGGGCCGTCGTGGAACGGCATGGCGGAACCGTGCAGCCGTCAACGGGCGATGTCGTTCTCGCGGTGTTCGGCGCGCCGATCGCCCACGAGGATGACGCCCTGCGTGCCGTTCGGGCCGCGGCCGAGATGCGGGCGATGCTGCCATCCCTCGCGGAGGAATCGGGGCGGCATCCGGCCGGATCGTTCAGCGCTCAGATCGGCCTCAACAGTGGCGAAATCCTGGTCGGCCAGACCTCCGGCCTGGTGTCGCTGGTGGCCGGCGAGGTGGTCAAGACGGCCGAGCGCCTGGCGTTGGCGGGTCCCCGGGGCGACATCGTCCTGGGAGAGAGCACGAACCAACTCGTTCGGCGATCAGCCGAGACCGTTCCGGCGGGACTCCTTGAGGGGGCCGGGCGATCGCCGGTGGCGGTCTATCGATTGGCGGCCGTGGACGAGGGCACCAGCGGGCACCAAATGCGATTGGGCTCGTCCCTCGTTGGACGGCAGCGAGAACTTGGCCAGCTCGAGGCCGCCCTGGAGCAATCGGTCGATGACGAGACCTGTGCTTTGTTCACGTTGCTCGGTCCGGCCGGCGTCGGCAAGTCACGGCTCGTCCACGAATTCCTGGGCTCGGTTCGACCCGACGCGCTGGTCCTGCGCGGCCGTTGCCTGCCGTACGGCGAGCAGGTCGGCTTCTGGCCGATCGCCGAGGTCGTGAAGCAGGCGGCCGGGATCGCCGATCGCGCGGATCCGGTCGCCGCTCGCCAGAAGATCGAGGCCCTGCTCGAAGGCCACCATCGTGGGTCCGTCGTGGCCGGGCATGTCAGTGCCGCGATTGGGTTGTCCGCTGCGCCGTCGACCGCAGAGGACACGGCCTGGGCCATCCGGAGTCTCTTCGACCATCTCGCCCGGACCAAGCCGCTGGTGGTCGTCTTTGACGACATTCAGTGGGCCGAGCCGGCGTTTCTTGACCTCGTGGAGTCCATCGCCGCCACCTCGCGCGACGTGCCGATCCTCTTGTTGTGCATCGCCAGGCCTGAGCTGCTCGACGAACGGCCGGGATGGGGCGGCGGGAAACTGAGTTCGACCTCGATGCTCCTGCGGCCCCTCAACGAGGAGGAGGTTTCGCAGCTGGTGGCGAATTTCCTCGGTGGGCCATCAGTTCCGCCGACCGTTCAACGCAAACTGGCCGACGCTGCCGAAGGCAACCCGCTGTTCGTCGAGGAATTCCTGGCGATTCTGATCGACGACGGGCTCGTCGAGCGCCGGGGTGACGCGTGGTTCCTGACCACAGATCTTGATGCGGTCGCCATCCCGGGTTCGATCCAGGCACTCCTGACTGCCCGGCTCGATCGCCTGCCAGGTCCCGAGCGGGATCTGATCGAGAGAGCGTCCATCGTCGGCAAGACGTTCAGCCGCCTGTCGATCGAAGCGATGGCACCTGGGCTTAGCCCGACCGAACTCGATTCGGCGCTCGGATCGCTGGTGAGGCGTGAGCTGATCCGCCAGGATCGCGCCGGGGCCGGAGTGGCCGAGACCTACCGCTTCAAACACATCCTGATCCGCGATGCGGCGTACGCCGGGTTGCCCAAATCTGAGCGGATCCTGCTCCACGAACGCCTGGCGAACTGGCTGGCTGACGCCTCGTCGAACTCCCCGGGTTTTGACGACGAGCTCATCGGTGGACATCTCGAGCGGGCCTACCGTTATCGGTCCGAACTCGGACCGCTGAATGACGAGGTCCGCAAGATCGGCCGCGAGGCCGCCGTCCGGTTGGCGAGGGCCGGTCAGCAGGCGATGGTCCGTGGAATGACCGCGGTCAGCGAGGGCCTGCTCCTGCGGGCGGTCGTGCTTCTTTCGTCGCATGATCCCGCCCGGCTTTCACTCCTTCTCCATCTGACCCAGGTTCAGATCGAACGCGGCGAGCTCAACGCCGCCAGGGAGACCAACGAAGACCTGATGCGCGCCGCCGTGGCCGGTGGCCACGATGACCTCCGGTGGCGAGCGCTGATCGACCAGATGCGCCTGGACTGGGTCAGAAGCAACGGCCTAGTTGTGAGCATTGAGGTCGCGATGGAGGCGATCTCCTTCTTCGAGTCACACGGCGACGACGAGGCCCTTGGGTTGGCCTGGCGACTGGTCGCCGCAGTCGACCTTACGCTCGGACAGGTGGCGAAGAGCCGGCTCGCTTATCTGCGGTCAGCCGAAGCCGCCAGTCGCGCCCACGACATGCACGGTCAGTCCGATGCACTCAACAACCTCGCCAGTATCGACATGCTTGGCCCTTCCACGGTCTCCATGGCCATCCAAACGGCAACCGAGCTGCTGGCATGGGCACGGGCGA
The DNA here is from genome assembly GCA_963716375.1 of uncultured Chloroflexia bacterium. Taxonomy (GTDB): domain Bacteria; phylum Chloroflexota; class Limnocylindria; order Limnocylindrales; family CSP1-4; genus VGPE01. Next base: position 2,815,078 of record OY970306.1, read on the forward strand.
CCGGCCAGTTGACGAGCGAGGCCGTCGCCCTCGCCCATCTGGGTCGGCTCCAGGCCATGCTCGGCGACTTCGAGTCGGCTCGTCGACTTGTGGCCTCCGCAATCGACATCAACCGTGACATTGGTGCCTGGCACGAAGCTCACAGCGTCTCCCGGTGGATTGGCACGGTCGAGTGGCTCGCCGGCGATCCGATGGCAGCCGAACGGGCACTGCGACGAGGCTATGAGGCCTTGCGCCAACTCGGGGCGGGCGCCTCCGTGGTCGATTTCGTCGGGTGCCAACTCGGCCGGATGCTCTATCTCGTGGGGCGGTACGACGAAGCCTACGAACTCACGACGATCGCCGAAGGGCATGGAGGCCTCCGTGAGATCGCCACGAGCGTCGACTGGCGCAGCATCCGCGGCCTCATCCTGGCTCGGCGGAACGAGACCGATGCCGGACTCGCCTTGGCCCGCGAGGCGGTCGCCATCGTTGAGACGTCTGACCTCTTGTGGGCACACGGAGTCGCCCTCGAGGACCTGTCCGAGGTGCTTGAGCTTGCCGGCCGCCCGGAGGAGGCCCGAATCTATCTGGGCAGAGCCTTCCTGCTCTACGAAGAGAAGGGCATCACCGTGCTGGCGGATCGCGCTCGCAAGCGCCTCGACGCCTGACATCGTTCGGATCCAGAGCTCGCCGATCCGCGCTCGTGGTCAGTTGTGCACCCGAGGAACGTTAGCCAGGAGAAGGTGGCCGGATGCCGCTGCTTGGGTTCAGCAGCCACTCCCACTCATCCCGGAACGTTTACGCCACGGGACAACTGGAGAGCCAAGGGCGGGCAGGACACCCGACGAACCGCTCTCGTGTTCCCCCGGTGCACAAATGGTGAGAAATGGCGCGGGCGGCACCGTCAGTGCGTGTCGATGCCCTCGTCGCTGCGGGTCAGCGTCATCGAGAGCAAGGCGGATCGGCAGCTGGTCGAATGATTCCGGGCCGTGCTGGACCGTGCCGTGGAGCAGCAGTGAGTCGCCGGGCGCCAGTGCGTACGTCGTGGAGCCGTAGCGGTACGTCAGCGCCCCCTCGAGCACGTAGATGAACTCGCTGCCCGCGTGCTGGAAGAGCGGGTACGGCTCCGAATCCGTCGAGATCGTAACGAGGTACGGCTGGAAGACCCGCCGCGCCCCGAGCTGGGCCGCCAGCAGCTCGTAGCGGTAGCCGTAGCGCGACCCCGGCCGGGTCAGCTCGATGCCCTCACCCGCCCGGACGTGCGAGATCTCGTCCTGGCTGCTGAGCTCGCGAAAGAAGGTCGACACCGGGATCGCCAGCGCCTGCGACAACTGCGCGAGGGTCCGAAGGCTCGGGGACGCCTGGGCGTTTTCGATCTTCGAGACCATCGCCAGCGAGAGGCCCGCCCGATCGGCCACTTCCTGGAGCGTCAGGCCGGCGGTCCGGCGGATCGAACGCAGGGTCGACGCGATCGACTGGGCGATCTCCTCCTCGAGAAGCGCTCCACCGGTTTCGGGGGACGTCGGCTCGATCACGCTTCGAGCTTACCGGACGAGGCCGGGCCGCAGGCGCATCCGACCGCGCCGGGCGCGCCACGACGGGCATCATTGAACGAGCCCGAGCGCCGCGCCCGAGGCACACCGACACGAACGATCGGAGGACACAGCCAGGATGGTCGAGCGGCACGAGGTCGTCATCGTCGGCGGCGGGATCATGGGCGCGACCGCCCTGTTCGAGTTCGCCCGGCGGGGCATCGACGCCCTGCTGCTCGAGGCCGAGCCCGACTTCGGCGGCCGCGACTCGTCCAAGACGGCCGGGATCATCCGGACCCACTACTCGAACCCGGACGTCGTTCGAATGGCCATCCGGGGCCGCGAGCTGTTCCGCGAGATCCCTCGCCTGACGGACGCCGCGCCCGTCTTCCACGACATCGGTTATGTCTTCCTCGCGTCCCCATCGACCGTCGAACGGGCCCGCGAGAACGTGGCGATGCAGCGGGCGCAGGGGGCCAAGGTCGAGGAACTGGCGGCCTCCGAGATCGGGCGGTTCGCTCCGAACGTCCAGTCGAGCGGGATCGAGGCTCTGTTCTACGAGCGCGAATCCGGCTACGCCGAACCCGTCCCGGCCGTGCGAGCCTTCATCGCGGCGGCCGAACGCCACGGCGCGAGTGCGCGGGCGGGCGTCAACGTCGAGCGGCTCATCCGGACGGACGATCGCGTGACCGGCGTGATGACGCGAGCGACCGGGGGCTGGCCCGCCGGGGTCGGAGCCGACGAACTCATCGAAGCCCGGACCGTCGTCCTCGCGGCCGGCGCCTGGTCGAAGCCCCTGGCGGCGACGGCCGGCCTCGACCTGCCGATCGAGTTCTCCGTGGAGCAGGAGCTCCTGCTCGAGGTGCCCGAAGGCGACGCCCCGACGGCCTCCATCTCGAACGCCGTCGACGCGGTCTACGAGCATCCCGAACTTGGCCGCTCCGTCGCACCCGGCCAGATGGCCGTGCTCGTCGGGACGGGCTTCCCGAAGGCCTACCCGACCGGCGATCCGGCGAATTACCCGGGCCAGGATGCCCTGCCCGACCTCGTCACGGAGCTGCGGCAACGACTGGCGATCCGCCAGCCGGCCCTGGCCGAAGCGCCGCTCCTCCAGGCGCGTCTGGGCCTCTACGACATCACGCCCGACTGGCACCCGCTGCTCGGGCCCGTACCCGGACTCGACGGCCTGCTCCTGTTCACCGGCGGCAGCGGCCACGGCTTCAAGATCGCCCCGGCCATGGCCGAGATGCTGGCCGGCGCCTACGCCGGACAACCCGTCGACTACGCCGACATCGCGCTCTTCTCGCTCGATCGATTCGCCCGCGGGACTTCCCGGTTCATGTCCGCATACGGGGGCAATCGAGCCTGAGCAGGTGGGCTGGCACTCCGGTCGGGCGGCGCTTGCCCGATCCGGGGCGCCGTCAGTCCAGGAATTCGAACGAGTCGAGAAACTCCTGGAAGTGCGGCGCGACCTGGGCGGAGGTGACGCCGGTCGTCGAGATGATGTAGACGCGGCCGTGATGGATCGTGATGAGCGCCATCGCCGGTCCGATGTTCGCCTGGACCTCGATGGCCGGCTCCCCCTTGAAGGACACCTCCGAGGTGAGCGAGGTGCCCGCGTCGAGGAGATCGAGGTAGTCGCGCTGGACGTCGGCCATCGTCGAGCCCCAGATCGTGTCCAGGACCGGCAGCTCCGAGATGAGAGGCAGGATCAACGCCTGGGCCGGATGGGCATTGCTCCCGACGGACACGCCGATTCGGTTGGACCACATGCCGCCCGCGTTGGCGGTACCGTCGACAAAGACGAACAGCCCACCAGCCTCGTCGACTGGACCGGCCGAATAGCCGCCGAGCGGTGACACCCCGGCGGGTAGTTCCGCCTCGAAGCCGAGGTTCGGGCTGGCGAAGATCGCGGGCCCGGCGAAGCGGAACGCCTGCAGGAAGCTGTGCAGGGCGGCCGTCGCGTTCGGCGCGGTGGCATCGGGCCCGTCGCCGAACGCAGAGGCATCGATGACGTAGGTCCGCAGCCCGATCGTGGTGAGAGCGACGGCGTGCCAATCCTCGTCGGAGGGCTGGCTGGTGAGGATCCGCGCGGGCTGCCCGTCGATGGTGGCATCCGAAGCTGCCTGGACGGGCCCGAATTCCGCGCGATAGGCGGCTTCGAGGCTCGCGAGCGACTGATCGGGAAGCCGGAGCCTCGGTCGACCGACGCCGACCTGCGGCGAAGCGGCCGGCGTGCCGGTCGCGATCAGGATCGCGCCGCCGGGCGAGAAGCTCGAACCCGGGAGCGACCGGAAGATCGTCACCCGCTGCCCAGGCACCGTTTGGCTCAGCTCGAATCCGGCCGGCAGCCCGATCAGCTGGTATCCATCCGCGGTGAACTCGAGGAAGTCGGCCGGCGAAGAGGTTGGCTCGAGCGCAACGGCCGAGCCCGAGACGGCCGGAGTCGGACCGATCGCCGCCGATGGTTGCGGTTCCGGCGTCGGGGCGGCTCGGTTGTTCAGGATCCCGAGCCCGATGGTCGCCGTGAGCCCGATGACGAGGGCGAGCCCGACGAGCAGGGCGAGGCGTGAGCCCGGAGCACGCACCGGAGTGACCGGGATGTTGGCCGGATCGAGATCCTGCATGGCGAGCCCAGCATGCCAGCCGCGCTCACCTCCCGCTGCCGGGCCACGAGCCCGGTGAGGCGCGCGCAGGGCAGGCCGGCCGTCGTAGCATCCCGACGATGGACGACTCGATGCTCCAGGGACCGGCCGATGTCGCGACCCTGGCCGATGCGGTGCTCGCGAACTGGGAGGCGCTGGAGCGCCACATCGTGGCGATCCACGGCGGCCGCCTCGACGACACGCCGTCCCTCTTCCGATTCGCGAGCGGCCTGCACACGGGCTTCCTCAACGGGATCCTTCGCGCGGACGACGCGGCCGAGGATCTGCCCGAGCTCGTCGCGGATACACGGCGGCAGTTTGTCGAGGCACGGGTGCCGTGGCGCTGGATGGTCGGCGTGACGAGCGCCCCGGGCCTCACCGATCGTCTCGAGGCGCTGGGCCTTGAACGCCGCTGGGAGATGCCCGGGATGGCGATCGATCTCGAAGCCGTCGTCGAACCGGCCACGGTCGCAGCCGGCGTCAGGGAGGTCCTCACCCCCGACGATCTCGAGGGCTGGCTCAGCGTCCGCCGCCGGAACCTCGGGCTCGACGACGCGACGGCCGACGCCTGGCGGATCGCGCACGGTGGTGCCGGCCTGGCCACGACGCAGCCCCTCCGTCACTTCACGGCCTGGTCGGCCGGGCAGCCGGTCGCCAACGCCACGCTGTATCTCGGCGCCGGCGTCGGTGGCATCTACCACGTCGACACCCTGCCCGAGGCCCGCGGCCGCGGGTTCGGGACGGCCGTCACGCTGGCAACGCTGAACGCCTCACGCCAGGCCGGGGCGCGCTACGCCGTCCTGTCCGCCTCGTCGCTGGGCGAGCCCATCTACCGCCGCCTCGGGTTCGTCCGGACCGGGCACGTCTCGGGGTTCGTCGGCTCCCCGGGCTGACTCCGACGGGACCGAGAGGGCGCGCCGCCGACGACCCGCGGCGACGCGCGGCGCCCAGCGGCGACCAGCGGCGACCTGCTAGGCCTTGCCGTAGTCGAAGAGCACCGTCGCCGGGCGGTCCGGCGCGAGAAGCAGGTCGTAGGCATCGGTCGCCCGGGCGAACGGCACGCGATCCGGCGCGAGACCCGCGACCGAGACCTTGCGCTCCGCCAGCAACCGCAGGAAGTGCTGCGAGTTGCGGTTCTCCGTCCAGCGCGACAGGCCGATCGGGTAGTCGACGTTGCCCTCCTCGTAGACCTGGTCGTAGCGGCCCGGGCCATAGGCCAGCTGCATCACCAGCTGGACGTCGTTCCAGACCATCGCGTCGCGATCGAAGGTCGTGCCGAAGGCGCCGAGGCCGACGACGACGCCGCGCTGGCGCACCATCCGCATGGCGTCGTTGAGCGGCTCGCTCGAGTCGGTGAGAGTCGCCAGGATCACGCCGTCGGCGCCGAAGCCATCGGTGGCGGCGAAGACGACCTCCTTCGCGTTGCCATCGAGCGGGTTGGCCGTGGCGATCGCCCCGAACTGGCGGGCCATCTCGAGCCGAGGCTCGCTGACGTCCAGGCCGACGACGTAGATCCCGCCACTGATCGCGATCTGGGTCGCGAGGAGGCCGAGGAGCCCGACGCCGTAGGACACGATCGTCTCGCCGAAGTGCGCTCGCGTCAGGCGAACCGATTCAAGCGCGATCGTGCCCAGCGTGACGAAGGCCGCATCGTCAAGCCCGACACCGTCCGGTACCGGCGTGCAGAGGTTGCGCGGCACGGCCACGAGATCGGCGTGATGGGAGCACTGGCTGCCGGAGCAGGCGACGCGATCGCCGGGCCGCAGATCCGTGACCTCGGGCGAGACGGCCATCACGATCCCGGCCAGGCTGTAGCCGATCAGGGCGTGTCCCTCGATGGACGTGCGCGGCTCCAGGCCGCCCCAGGTCGTCGCCGAGGACCGCAGCTTGGGGCCGTAGGGCACCGGACCCGGGTAGTCGTGGTCGTGGATGTGGACGGGATCGGCGCTCATCTTGATGACCGAGGTTTCGGTCCCGGCGCTGATGGCGGAAAAGGCCGGCGCCACCAGGACCTCGCCCGGGCGCAGCACCGGCTCCGGGACCTCGACCAGCACCGCCCGACCGCCGATCGCGAACACCTTCTTCATCGAACCCCTCGTACCTGCGCGCCACCGGCGACCCGCGAACCTGCATCCGCCGCGCCCGGCCGAGGGTACAACCCGTGACGCCCCGCCGTTCCGGGGTCGCGCGACGACCATCGGCCGGACCACGTCCAGCGCCCGGAGCCGCCAGAATGTGCGTGGAGGAGGCGCTCGTGTCCCATGCACCTAACCCGGTCCCGTCGCTGAACGCCCGCCTGGCCGGCGCCGTGGAAGCCCACCGGGCCGAGATCCTGGGCTTGTCGCGGGAGATCCACGAGAATCCCGAGGGTGGCTTCGAGGAAGTCAAGGCCTCCGCGGCCGTGGCTGCGATCCTTCGCCGGGCAGGCTATGCCGTGGAGCATCCGGCCGGCAGTCTCCCGACCGCGATCCGGGCCCGAATCGCCGGCGGCCGGCCGGGACCGCGTGTCGCGATCCTCGCCGAATACGACGCCCTCCGCGGATTGGGCCACGGCTGCGGGCACAACCTCATCTCGGCGGCCGGGGTCGGGGCGGCGCTGGCGCTCGCGGACGTCGCGGCCGACCTGCCGGGCGAGGTCGTGTTCCTCGGGACGCCGGCCGAGGAGGACCTGGCGGGCAAGCAGGTGATGATCGACGACGGCCTCTTCGAAGGCGTCGATGCGGCGATGATGATCCACGCCTCGAACCAGACCCAGGTCGAGCTCGAGCTCCTGGCCTCGATCGACATCGAAGTCACGTTCACGGGCCTCTCGGCCCATGCCTCGACCGATCCCTGGAACGGCCGCAACGCGCTCGATGCGTTGCTCCTCCTGTTCGGTTCGATCGGCCTGTGGCGCCAGCAGCTGCGGCCGGATGCCCGGGTCCACGGCATCGTCCTCGATGGCGGCACGGCGGTGAACATCATCCCGGAGCGGGCCGTCGGGCAGTTCCGGCTGCGCCACGCCGATCAGGCCTACCACGAGGCCATGCAGGAACGATTTCGCGACCTGGTGCGGGCGGCGGCGCTCGCGGCGCGCTGCGAGTCGGAGGTGCGGTTCTTTGCGCACGCCCGCACGATGCGCCACAACCGGGTCATGGGCGCGCGATTCGCGGCCAATCTCGCGGCGGCCGGCCTCGCGGATGGCCCGTTGAGCCCGCGGCTCGGCAGCTCCGACATCGGCAATGTCAGCCAGGTCGTGCCGACGATCCACCCGATGCTGGGCATCGTCGACGGTCCGGTGCCGCTGCACTCCGTGGCGTTCCGGGAGGCGGCCGCGACGCCGCGGGCCGGCGAGGTGGCCCTGATCGGGGCGGTCTGCCTCGCCCAGACCGCGGCCGAGCTGCTGACCGATCCGGCGCTCCTCGCCGCGGCCCGGGCCGAGTTCGCGGCCGAACCCCAGGCTCCGTCCGCGGCGTCTTGATGCCGACCCCGGCCGGATCCCCCGGCGTCCTCGACCAGCCTCGACGTCGAGAGCCTTGCCGCCGGCCTGGAGCGCAACTTCGCCGATCTCCAGGCCCACTACGCCCTGGGGGCGGGCGGCGTCGTCCGTGACCATCCCGACGTCCGGTTCAGCGGCAGCGGCCTGCCGGCGCGCGTCGTCAACGCCGTCAACCTCGCGCGCCTGACAGCGGCGACGGCCGACGACCGGATCGCGGAGGCGAAGGCGTTCTTCGGGGAGCTCGGCGTGCCGTTCCGCTGGTTCGTCGGCCCCACGAGCGGGCCGGCCGATCTCACGGAGCGGCTGGAGGCGGCCGGCCTGCCGCCGCTGACGAACACGCCGGGCATGGCCCTCGACATCGCGGCCATGCGGGACGAGGCACCGGCCATCGACGGGCTCGAGATCCGCGAGGTCGCCACGGCCGAGGAGCTCGACGAGTGGCTCGAGGTCTGCCGGATCTCGTTCCCGTTCGACGACGCCACGGCCGACGTCTGGCGGCGGGTGCACATCCCGGCCGGCTTCGGCGAGGAGCGCCCCTTGCGCAACTTCGTGGCCAGGCTCGATGGCCGGCCCGTGGCCTGCTCGGCACTCTTCACGAACGGCCACGTGGCCGGCATCTGGAACGTCGGGACCGTGGCCGAGGTCCGGGGCCGCGGCATCGGCCGGGCCGTGACCCTCGCCGCCCTGCGTGTCGGCCGGGCCCTCGGCTACCGCGTCGCGATCCTCGGCAGCTCGCCGCTCGGCTTTCCCGTCTACACGAGGATCGGTTTCGTCGAGGTCTGCCGCATCCGGCACTACGGACCGCCGCTGCCGGCGGCCTCGGCCGCGCCCGCCACGTCCCCGGCGCCCCAGGGCACGAGCCGCTGATCCGATGGTCTATGTCGCCATCTCGATCGGGGCCGTCCTCGGCGCCAACGTCCGCTACCTCCTGGGCGGCTGGATCAGCGACCGGTTCGGCTCGGCGTTCCCCTACGGGACGCTGGTCATCAACGTCACGGGGTCGATCATCATCGGCTTCCTGATGATCCTGATCACGGAGAAGTTCGTCGCTCCCGACTGGTTTCGGCCGATGCTGATCATCGGCTTCCTCGGCTCGTACACGACCTTTTCGACGTTCAGCTACGAGACGGTCGCGCTGGCGCGCGAGGGCAGCTACCTCGCGGCGGGCGTCAACGTCATCGCGAGCGTCGGCATCAGCCTCGTCGGCGTGCTGATCGGTGCCGCCGCGGCTCGGGCGATCTGAAGCGCGATGTCCGATCCCGCGGTCTCGCCCGACCGGGCGCCCAAGCCGCCGCCGACCAGCCGGGCGGCCCGCCTGGCGGCCGAGAGCGTCCTGCCGGCCCGCTCCATGGCCGACATCCGGCTGGCGCGCCACGTCGCTGGTCCCGGCTGCCCGCTCTGCGCGGTCCGCGACGACGCCGTCGCGCGTGGCATGGACGGCCTGCTGACCGAGAGCGTCAACGACCCGGGAGTGCGCGGCCAGCTCGATCGCGCCCGGGGCTACTGCCGAACGCACATCGGCGAGTTGCTGCGCCGCGATCGATCAGGCAGCGGCGGCACGGCCAGCGTGGCGATCCTGTTCGGGGCGATCCTGCGGGTCCGCCTGGCGGAGCTCGACGGCCTGTCCGGCGTCCAGCCGCGCGGCCTCGGTCGAGGTCCCGGGCGCGGTGTGGAACGACGCCTGGAAGCGGCCGCCCGACCGCCCGACTGCCACTTCTGCCGGCGGGCCGCGGAGGCCGAGGCGATCGCGGCGGTCTCGCTCGTCCGGCTCCTGGCCGATCCCGAATGGGCCGCCGCGCTCGCCAGGGCCGAGTTCTGCCTCGACGACCTGCTGGTCATCTGGACGACAATGGCCCGAGCCGGCCGGCCGGCGCTGGCCGCCTTCGAACCGGTCGCCACGGCCCAGCTCGCCCGCCTGGGAGACCTCGCGACGGCCGTGGAAGCGTTTGCCCACAACAGCGCCTACGATCGGCGCCACCTCGAGACGGACGAGCAACGGCAGGCCAGCGGCCGCGCCGCAGCCGTCCTCGGCGGAAAGGACCCGACTGCATGACCGACGGCCCACCGAGTTCCATCCACGCCGGCGATCGGTTCTGGCACGCCCTGAGCCAGGCCGTCGGGCTGGCCGTGGTGGACGCCGACGCGCCATTGCGCCTGCTGGCCGTCGCGCTCCTGGCGGAGGGGCATGCGCTGATCGAGGACGTCCCGGGCGTCGGCAAGACGCTGCTCGCGCGGGCCTTCTCCAAGGCCCTCGGCCTCGGTTTCGCGCGCGTCCAGGGCACGCCCGACCTGCTGCCCGGTGACGTGACGGGCAGCTCCATCTACGAGAACGGCGCCTTCCGGTTCATCCCGGGGCCGATCTTCTCGAACGTCCTGCTCGTCGACGAGGTCAACCGGGCGACGCCGCGGACACAGTCGGCGCTGCTCGAGGCGATGCAGGAGGCGCAGGTCTCGATCGAAGGCGAGACGCGGCCGCTGCCGGTGCCGTTCATGGTCCTCGCGACCGAGAACCCGATCGAGCTCGAGGGCACGTTCAGCCTGCCGGAGGCCCAGCTCGATCGATTCCTCGTCCAGATCGGCGTGGGTTACCCGACCCGCGACGCCGAGCTGGCGATTGCCCAGCGCTACCGCGACTCGGCCGAGCCGCTCGACGCGATCACGCCGATCATCGATTCGGCCGAGGTGCTGGCGCTGCGGGCCCAGGTCCGGGGCCAGCGGGTCGGGCCGGCCGTCGCCGAGTACCTCGTCGATCTCGTCCGTGCCACGCGCGGCCGGCCGGACCTGCGCCTCGGCGCGAGCCCGCGCAGCAGCGTCGCCCTCTACCGCGCGAGCCAGGCCTGGGCCTTCCTGGAGGGCCGCGCGTTCGTGCGGCCGGAGGACGTCGCGGCCGTCGCGCGGCCCGTGCTCGGCCACCGGGTGATCATCGACATCGACCGCCGGCTCCGGGGCACGTCGTCCGACGACATCCTCGACGAGTTGCTGCACAGCGTGCCGGTTCCCCTCGCCGACGCGTCATGAGCCGGTGGGGCTGGCTCGGCATCGGCCTCGCAATCGTCGGGATCGCCGCCGGTGCGCCGGGGGTCGTCCTCGTCGGGGCCATGGCCACCCTCGTCTCGGTGCTGACGACCATCTGGTCGAAGTACGGCCTGCGCAACGTGCGCTACGAACGCACTGTCCCCCACGACCGGGCCGTCTGGGGCGACGAGGTCCCGCTCGAGGTGTCGGTCTGGAACGCGAAGATCCTGCCGCTGGCCTGGCTCGAGATCGAGGACTTCCTGGCCGACGGCACGATGATCCGCGAGATTCCCGCCGAACGAAGTGACCGGCCCGGGTTCCAGGTCCTGCGCACGACCTGGACGCTGGCGTCCTACGAGCAGGTCATCCGCCACTTCCATCTCGTCGCCGATCACCGCGGCTACTTCCGCTTCGGGCCGGCGCGACTGCGGGCGGCCGACCTGTTCGGGCGCGACATCTCGACCGTCGAGGACGAGGCGCCGGGAGGGTTTCTCGTCCGGCCGCGGACGGTCCCGATCACGATCACGGACCCGGAGGTCGCGCCGCTCGGCGTCCATCGGGCGAGGCGGGGCCTACACGAGGACCCCGCGCTCTATGCCGGCGTGCGCCAGTACCAGCCGGGCGATCCCCGCAACCGGATGCACTGGCGGGCGACGGCGCGCCTCGGCAAGCCGGTCGTCAAGCGATTCGAGCCGATCATGATGCGGCAGTCGGTCATCGCCCTCGACGTCCAGACGAACGACGACGCCTACTGGATGATGACCTTCGAGGAGGAGCTGCTCGAGAGCCTGATGGTGGCCGCCGGCTCCCTGGCGCGCCACGTCATCGGCCAGGGCGGAGCGTGCGGCCTCGCCGCGGCCGCCTGGACCGGCCGGATCGCGAGGCTCGCCTACCTCGCCCCGGCGACGGGTGCCGCGCAGCTCGCCGAGATCTCGGACGTGCTCGGCCGGATGAGCTCCTTCTCGTCGGCCCCGTTCGAGTCGCTGCTCAACGAGCTGCCGCGCCGGCTGACGGCCGGTACGAGCGTGCTGGTCGTCTCGAGCCGCGATCCCGGGCCGAACCTGGCAGCCGAGGTCCGGCTGGCGGAGATGGGCTTTCCCGTGACGCACATCGCGATGGGCGAGCGGCGCAGCGAATGGGCCGACCTCGCGAATCGCGCCGGGCTGGCCGGACGAACCGCACATCTTGCGGCTGGCTGGCGAGCGAGCGATGATCTCGAACTGGCTGGCTGACCGACTCGTCCCGTTCTTCGACGTCGTCGCGGAAGCGGCCTGGATCGCCGTGGTCGGGGCCGCCATCGACATCGGCCTCAGCGGCGGCACGACGGCCTGGGGACCACTGCCGTACGCCATCGCGGCGGCGGCTGGGCTCCTCTGGATCCGCCAGCCGAACGACGAGGGGTCGACCGCGGTCGGGCTGATCGTCCTGATGGTGGTCGGCGGCGCGGTCGGCGGCGTGCTGCAGTCGGGCTGGCCCGGCAGCGGCTCGCTCAGCGTCGAGGTCCTGCTTCGCCAATCGGCCGTCCTGCTGATGCCCGTGGCCGTCCTGCGCGGCTCGCGCCACCGCCAGCGCGACGAGGACGACCTCGTCATGTCGACGCTGCTGACCTGGGGCATCCCACTGCTGGCGCTGCCGTGGATCCTCGGCACGTCGGTGCCGGAGCCATTCCGAAGCGACTTCATCGCCGCCGCGTTTCCCTGGACGGTCCTGTTCGTCGCGGCCGGCCTGCTCGGCCTCGGCCTGGCGCGCCTGGAGGCCCTGTCCGCGACGGCGCCCGTTCACTGGCGCCAGAACCGGTCCTGGCTGATCCTGCTCGGCGGGGTCGTCGCGGCGGTGACGTTGATCGCGATTCCGGCCGCGTTCCTCGTCGGGACACCGCTCACGCAGCTGCTGGCCCTCCTGCTCGGGCCGCTCGCGATCATCCTGACCCCGATCGGCGCTCTGCTCGGGGCGATCTTCGAGGTGCTGTTCTTCTGGCTGGATCCATTGATTGCCTGGATCAAGAGCGTGACCCACGCGGTGCAACAGCAGCAGCCCCCCGAAGGCGGATCATGGCCCCTACGCCGCTCCCGACCCCTCCGCACACGATCCAGCCTGGAGGACCGAGCGACATTCTCCCGGCCATCGCCATCATGGTCGCGATCGTGGTCACGGTCGTCGTGGTCATCCTGGTCAGCCGACGGCGCCGGCCCGATGTCGAAGGCCCACCCCTGCCGGTGCTCGAGGAGCATCACTTCAAGTTCGCGGGCACTGGCTGGCATCTGCCGACGCTGCGCCGCCGCGGCGGCCACCGCCGCGGCCGGCCGGTCACCGCGACCGGCGCCTATCTCGCGTTCCTCGACGACCTGACCGAATCGGACGATCTCGCCCGCCAGCCGTTCGAAGGTCCGGCCGGGCACGCCAGCCGCCTGCGCCGCTCCGCGCCCGATGTGCCCGCGGCGGCCGGGCTGCTTGCCGCCGACTACCAGCTCGAGCAGTACGCCGGCCGAACGCTCTCGCCGGCCGAGACGAAGCGGGCCATCGAGCGCTGGCAGCACCTCCGCGGCCTGGCTCGCCAGCGTCCCGGCCGCAAGGACAAGCCGTAGGCGCCCTCGGCCGCGGAAATCGGCCGCGCCGGCGCTCCCCCGCCCTCACACCCAGTCGCCGTATCGCTCGTCGAGCACCCGCTTGATGGCGCGGTAATCGTCGTCCGTGAAGCTCTGGTACGGCGAGAGCAGCCGGAGCGGGAAGTCCGGCAGCATCCGCAGCTTCGTCAGCATCTTGTCGTAGGCGCCATCCATGTGCGGCGTGGACGCCGCCGCCTCCCAGAGGTCGGTATTGAGCGTCTCGAACTGGTGCTGCATCTTGAACAGCGTCTCGACATCCTGCCGCTGGCCGGCCTCGAAGAACTCGAACGACATCTTCGGGACGAGCTCGCCGTACGACGACAGCAGCCCCACCGAGCCGTACATCGAGCCGTGCGGAAAGTTGCCCTCGCTCATGAAGTGCATCAGCTCGGCGCTGTGGCGCATCAGGTCCTCGGCGCCCTCCAGGCCGCCGCTCGTCGTCTTGGTCGCGACGAGGTTCGGCACCTCGGCGATGACCCGGGCGTAGTCGCGCCCCTTGAGCACGCGCTTGACGCGCGGCAGGTTGTAGTTCAGGAAGTTCGAGTCCGGGAACGTGCCGCAGACGTCGACGAAGAACCGCAGCACCTCGTCGTCGTTGAGGGCGCCCCAGCTCGGCAGCGAGATCTGGAAGGTCCGAAAGCCGATGTCGTAGGCGATTCGCAGGCGTTCGACGATGTTCGCCGTGGAGAGCCCGATCACGCCGATCATCGGATGGGTCCCCGGCCGGTTCGTCTCCTCGTAGAAGACCCTGGCCACCTGCGTGAACCGCGGCGTGTCGACGGCATAGCCTTCGCTGCCGGTGCCGAAGACGTAGAGGTGCGTGAAGCCGGCCTCGAGGACGAGCTCGACCTCGCGCCGGAACATCGCCTCGTCGAGGCGTTCGCGCTCATCCCACGCGGTCGGGCAGGCCGCCAGCAGCGCCTGGGGGTAGCGAGCCGTCATCGAGAAACCTCCGGCGGACCGAGCGGGATGCAGCCGGCGGCCGTCTTCCATCCTCGCGGCGTGAACCTCGCCTGCGCGCGGGCGGCGGACAGCTGGCCGGACCGCCGTATCGTAGCCGGGCCCACGTGCCGCCGGCCACTCGCATTGGAGAGCCTGCCCGATGCCGATCGAAGAGGTCGAAGTCCTCGTCCCGACCCACGTCCTGTCCCGACGGCGCCTGTACGCCACCGGCGGCAACGTCACCCGCGAATCGGTCCTGGTCCGGGTCCGCGACACCGACGGCGTGGAGGGTTGGGGCGAGACGTATCCGCGGACGGGCGTGGTCGCGATCATCGCCGAGCTGGCGGAGCGCCTCATCGGCCGCGATCCGGCCGATGCGGCGGCCAACTGGGCGAGCATGCGCGGCGCCACGAACGACGGCCTGGCGATCTCGGCCCTGTCGATCGCCCTCGACGACCTGCGGGCGCGGCGTCTCGGCGTCCCGATCAGCGCCCTCTACGGCGGTCGGCTGCGGTCGTCCGTGCGGGCATACGCCTCCAGTGGCGGGTACGTCGTCGGCGTGGATCCGATCGACGCGTGGCGGGCCGAGGCCGACGCGGTTCGAGCCATGGGCCTCACCGCGATGAAGCTGCGGATCGGCCGCGAGAGCGCCGCCGTCGAGCGGCCGATGCTCGAGACGTTCGCGGCCGAGGCCGCCGGGCTCGAGCTCATGGCCGACGGCAATGCGGCGTACACGATGGGCACCGCGCTCGATGTCGGCCGGACCCTGGCCGACGCCGGTTACCGCTGGTTCGAGGAGCCGATCCCGACCGACGACTACGCCGGTTACGCAGCCCTGCGCGACAAGCTTCCGCATCGCGCTGGCCGGGCGGCGAATCGCTGGAGGGCCGCGGGGCGGCGCGGGCCTTCATCGATGCGGGCGCCGTCGACCTCATCCAGCCGGACCCGACGATCTGTGGCGGCATCGGCGAGACGCTCTTCATCGCCTCACTCGCGCGCCTGGCGGCGATCGCCTGTCATCCGCACGCCTGCAACGGAGCCGTCGCCCTGGCGGCCACGCTGCAATTGCTGGCCGTGCTGCCCGACCCGAATCGCCTCCCCGCGGACGCGCCGATGCTCGAATACGACTTCGGCGAGAACCCGCTGCGGACCGAGATGCTGGCCGAGCCGCTGGAGCTCCGGAACGGCTGGTTCGCCATCCCTGACGGACCCGGCCTCGGCGTGTCGCCGGACATGGCATTCTTGCGCCGCACGGCGCTCGGGGAGTCGAAGATCGTCAGTCGGAGGGGCTGACGGCGGGGAACCCCGGGGGGGCCGGTCCACGTTGACACCGCATTGTCGGCAACCGCATCATTGCCGACGCGCTACGGGAAGGAATGTCGCATGGCCGCTGGCACGGTCGCCATCAGTCGCGGTGCCGGTCGAATCTCGAAACGGTTCGACCGCCTCAGCGAGCGGAAGTTCGCGCTCCTCGTATCGATTCCAGGGTTGATCCTGCTCGCCCTGATCGTCCTGCCGCCGGTGCTGACCGTCTTCGGGCTCAGCCTGTTCCGCATCGAGCTGGCCAAGGACGACATCGTCCGGTTCGTCGGGCTGATCAACTACTTCACCCGGCTGCCCGGCGACAGCGAGATCATGGACGCCATCCCGCGGACGCTGGTCCTGGCCGGTCTCACGACCGCCGTCACGCTGCCGCTGGCGCTGGTCACGGCACTCGTCCTCAATCGCAACTTCCGCTGCGCCGGGATCTTCTTCATGGCCGTGCTGCTGCCATGGGCCATCTCCGGCGTGGTGGCCGGGATCTTCTGGCGCATCATCTTCGATACCCACTTCGGGATCATCAACGGGATCCTGATCGGCTGGGGCGTCATCGCCGAGCCCATCAACTGGCTCCAGAACACCTCGCAGGCCGTGGCCATCGCGATCGTCGCCCAGGCCTGGCGAGGCGTCCCGCTGCTGGCCGTGCTCCTGCTCGCGGCGCTCAAGACGATCCCGGGATCGCTCTACCGAGCCGCCAAGATGGACGGGGCGACGACCTGGGAGTCGTTCCGATTCATCACCCTGCCGGCCATCAGGTCGACGTTGATCGTCGTCGGCATCCTCCAGGTGATCATCGGCCTGCAGGTCTTCGACCTGCTCTACACGCTGACGAACGGCGGGCCCGGTCGCCAGACCTATGTGCTGATCTACGCGATCTACGACCTCGCGTTCAACAACCTGAGCTTCGGCTACGCCTCCACCGTGACGGTGGTGCTGTTCGGATTCATCCTCCTGGTGAGCCTGCTCCTCCTGGTCTTCCAGGTCGCGCCGGCGGCGCAGCTACGCGCCCACGACGAGTGACGACGTGGACCTCGCCACGGCCGGCGCCCGGACATCGCTGCGCTTCAGCACCATCCCGACCACCTTCGGCGCGACGCGATCCGGCGAGATCGTCCTCGAGCAACCGCGTCGCCCACTGATCAGGGTGTCGCCGCGGGTCAGCCGGGTCCTGTTCGGCATCGGCGCCGGAGCGCTGCTCTTCTTCTTCGTGGCGCCGATCGTCTGGATCATCATCGCCAGCCTCCAGACCGACGACGCGCTCTCGAACCTGCCGCCGCACCTGTCACTGAACCTGTGGCTGGACGGCTACGTCCGCCTCATCCAGGACGGCCGCTGGCAGGGCTCGTTGGTGGTGAGCCTCCTGACCGCCGTGTTCACGACCACCTTCGTCATCGTCCTGGCCGCGCCGGCGGCCTACTCACTGGCGCGGTTCCAGCTGCCCGGCAAGCGGGCCATCCTGGCCGTCCTGATCTTCGTCCAGATGGTCCCGGCCATCGTCATGGCCATCCCGGTCCTGCGGATCTTCCAGATCCTGGGCCTGACCGACACCGTGGCGGCGCTCGTGATCGTCAACGTGGCGTTCTGGCTGCCGCTGATCGTCTGGCTGCTCCGGAACTTCTTCGCCGAAGTCCCGATCTCGCTGGAGAATGCCGCCCGGATCGACGGCTGCTCTCGCCTGGGCACGCTGTTCCGGGTCGTCGTTCCCGCCGCGCGCCCCGGCATCGCCGCGGCCGCGATCCTGGTCCTGATCGGGACCTGGAACGAGTTCCTGTTCGCGGTCATCCTCGGCAACCGCCAGGCGGTGACGATCACGCGCCTGATCACGCTCGATCACGAACTTCCCCTATCGGCTCAACGAATCCCCGCCGCCAAATCTCCTCGCGGCGGGCGCGATGGTGGCCGTCATCCCGTGCCTCATGCTCGTGCTGCTGTTCCATCGCCGGATCATCACCGGCCTGACGGAGGGCCTCGTCAAGGGCTAGGCGGCGCAGCCCTGAATTGGCCGAAACTGGCTGTATTGCAGTTCGCTGCGGTATGGCATACTGCGGCGGCCACAGCGCCAAGTAGACGTGTCATCGCACACATGGAGGGTCGCTATGCCAGAGCCGACTCGCGCTCCCGAAACGGGGGATGGCTCACGTTTGCTGGACGTGCAGCTGAGTCGACGCCAAGTACTCCGCGGAGGTCTGCTCGCCGGCAGCGCCGCATTCCTGGCAGCGTGCAGCTGCGGCGCGACGCTGCCGGCTCCGACGGCGGCTCCGCGACCGCAGCGCCGACCGCGGCCCCACGGCCGCGCCCGACCGCAGCTCCGACGGCCGCGCCGACCGCGGCCCCGACGGCCGCGCCGACCGCAGCTCCGACCGCGGCGCCGACGGCGGCTCCGACCGCGGCTCCGACTCCGGAACCGACGCCGACTCCGGTCAGTTATGCGGGCGTCACGCTCCAGAACTTCACGGGCGGCTACATGATCCCGTGGCTGGACGCGGGGACCGCACAGTGGAAGTCGAAGACGGGCGGCGACACCGTCAGCAACAACGTCACCTTCGCCGAGAAGCAGATCAAGCAGGCCGGCATCATCGCGACCCAGGACTCGTCCTGGGACATGATGTACACGACCGCCTCCTACGGCTACATCCCGCGCTTCGGTGAGCGCCTCCTGCTCCCGGTCGACCAGACAACGCCGTGGGGCGCGCGGGTGCGCTCGACGACTTCTTCGCCAGCTCGCTGAAGGCCCTGACGAGTCCGGACGGCGTCCTTCGCGCGCTCCCCCTCTACGACTCGCCGTCGGTCTGGAACTGGAACAAGAAGCTGTTCGAGAAGATCGGCGAGGACCCCGAGAATCCGCCGGACAACTACCCGGCGCTGTATGAGCTCGTGCCGAAGTTCAAGGCGGCCGGGATCATCCCGAGCATCCAGCCGTGGCTCGCCACGCAGGCCAACCTGTTCGCGCAGTTGTATTTCACGAAGATCTACAACTCCACGGGCCATCCGATGTTCAGCCCGGACTTCCTCACGGTCATGTTCGACGGCGACGACGGCCTCCTCACCTTCCAGGTGATCGAGGACGGGCTTCAAGTCCGGGTACTGGGATCCCAAGTACATGAACATCCTGAACGAGCACGACGCGTTCAAGATCTTCGGCGACGGCAACGTCGGCGCAGTCATGAACAGCGAGAGCCCTGCCCTGCCGGCCGCCACGGCGGCCATCGCG
Source organism: uncultured Chloroflexia bacterium (assembly GCA_963716375.1). Lineage (GTDB taxonomy): Bacteria > Chloroflexota > Limnocylindria > Limnocylindrales > CSP1-4 > VGPE01. Next base: position 2,833,809 of record OY970306.1, read on the forward strand.
GGCGTGCGCCAGCACCCCGGCGTCACGCCCGGCTCAACCGGCTCGACGGCCGGCCCGGACGGCCTCGGCGTCAGCAAGTTCTCCAAGAACGTCGATGCGTGCTGGAGTTGGACCACCGACAACTTCAGCAAGGAGATCGGCCTCGCCGCGGCGACGACGATCAAGGACAGCACGGGCGCACTCGTGCTCTACGCGACCGCCCGCACGTCCGTGGCCAACGACCCGGTCGTCCAGGCGGCTCAGCCGCTGCAGGCCGCCTACCAGCTGCAGTACAAGGGCATCACGGAGGGCTATTCGCTGCCCTACGACATCGCCCCGATCTTCAACGAAGTCATCGCCAAGATGATCGACGGCGACCTACGATGCCAAGGCGGCCCAGGCTGCCGCGGTCAAGGGCACGCAGGACGCCATCATCAAGTACCTGAGCGCGTAGTCCCGGGGCCTGGCCGTTCGGTCAGGTTCCGGCAAGAGAGGGCAGAGCTCAGGCTCTGCCCTCTTTCATTTGTCGGCAGGGGGAGTGCCCGTGTTCGCATGTCTGGCCGGCGGCTACTCGGGGGAGCCCCTCGCCGGTCAACCCGATGTGATCGGCGATGCCCGTCGGGCCGAGGCAGCCGGAGCGCCGGACGATCCAGCCCGCAGCGCGGCGATCGATGCCTTCGTCCGCGAGATCGTCGACGAGCAGCAGCAGGCCCACCTCGACGTCCTGTGTGACGGGGGCGTTCGCTGGGCGGATTCCTTCCAGCCGGTGATCGGCGGCCTGGATGGACTGGCGGCGGGCCCGCGGATTCCATTGCTGGCGACGGGCCTCTTCGTCCGCCAGCCGGTCGTCACGGGCGACATCCGCTGGCAGCAGTCCATCTTTGCCGATGCCTGGAGCGTGGCCGCGGAGGGCCGCGACGTCCCGGTCAAGCAGGTCGTGCCCGGACCGTACACCCTGGGCCGGTTGACGGATCCAGGATCGGGGACCCGGGAGTCGGTCACGCTGGCCTACGCCGAAGCGCTGAACCGGGAGCTGGTCAGCATCGTGGAAGCCGGCAGCCTGATGATCCAGGTCGACGAGGACGCCGCGGTCACGATCGGCGACGACGCGTCCGAGCGGGCCCTGTTCGGCGAGGCCCACCGCCGGCTGCTGGCCGGGCTGGAGGACCCGGAGCTTGTCCACGTGTCCCTCGCGGTGAGCGGCGGCAGCGCGGCCGAGGCCGGGCCAGCCACGTTCTTCGACCTGCCCTACGCGAGCTACTTCTACGACCTCGTCAAGGGCCCCGAAAACTTCCAGCTGATCCTCCAGGCGCCGCCCGAGCGCGGGATCATCTGCGGGGCGATCGATGCCACCTCCGCCCGGCTCGACGACGTGGAGGCTCTCGTCTACGCCATGGCCTGGGCCGCGACGATCCACGACCGAGGCTCGATCCGCGTGGCGATCGCCCCGTCCGGCAGCCTCGCTTCACTCGCGCGAAACGATGCGCGCGCCAAGCTTGAGCTGATGGCCCTGACGATCAACGTCGCGCTTGCCGGGCCCGTGGCCCTGGTCGCCGATGCCCTCGAGCCGGACCCGTTGCACAACACGAAGTACCCGGACCTGCGTCGCATCGCGGCCCAGTACGACGCGGCCCGGGTGGCCATCGGCCTCGAGCCGCAGTACAGCTGAGCCGCCGGCAGCCTCTCCGCGGCGTTTCCGCCACAATGACGGCTGCAACAACGCATCGCACCCCGCGGCCGACCCCTGGAGACCGACCTGAACCGCCTGCTTCCCGCTTCGAGCCCCGTGATTCGGGCCGCCGTCGGCATCATCGAGACACTGCTCGCGACGCTGATCATCTTCATCCTGCTGCAGGCCTTCGTCGGGCGGACGTACGCCATCGAGCAGACGAGCATGGAGGGCACGCTCGAGCCCGGCCAGCGCGTGATCGTCGATGAGCTGACGCCACGGTTCGATCCCTACAAGCGCGGCGACATCATCGTCTTCCAGGCGCCCGAGGGCGCCGACCGGACCGAGCCGCTGATCAAGCGCGTCATCGGGCTGCCGGGCGACCAGGTCCAGATCAAGGACGGCGCCGTCTACGTCAACGGGACGAAGCTCGACGAACCGTATCTCTACGGCGGCGAGCCGACGCTGCCCTCGACGGATCTCAGCGAGTGGACCGTGCCCCCCGGCGACATCTTCGTGATGGGCGACCACCGCGGCGTGTCGCTCGATTCGCGGGTCTTCGGGCCAATCCCGATCTCGTCGGTCATCGGCCGGGCCTGGCTGCGCTTCTACCCGATCAATTCGATCGAATTCCTGGGGATCTGAGCCGGGCGACCCTGTCCCGGTCGACGGGCCCGCGCATCCGTCCGGTTGACGGAGTCCACCGGCGGCGATGCTAGACTTGCTCCAGAGCCTTCGGGGCAGGGTGAGATTCCCGACCGGTGGTCGTGCCCGCACTGCGGGACGAGCCCACGAGCGGTCCGGCGTCGCGATCGACGGCGGATGCAGCAGATCCGACGGTGGCCTCCGGGTCACGAGCGGAGCCGACGGTACAGTCCGGATGGAAGAAGGCGGCTCGATTGGCACGTTCGCCGTGCCGGTCGGGCGCCGTGTGGCAACGCCCCGAGGCCCATCGAGGAATCGGAATGGCGTCGGCAGCCACAACGGACTCAGCAGCTTCGGTCGAGGGCAGCGTGCCGCCCGGACAGGCGTCCGGCCCGGATGCGAGCGCCCGCGATGCCGGCATGTCCGATCCGGGCAGCGTTCCGAGTGCGCCGCCGGCACGACCGCTTCGACTGCGTCGACGGCGAGTCCCGCGCCTCCCGACGGGTCCGGCTCAACCCCTCCGGCGATCCTGGTCCGTGACGTTCGCAAGACGTTCAGCGCGGCCGGCGAGGGCGGCGCCCGGCGGACGATCGAGGTCCTCGACGGCATCGATCTGACCGTCCACCAGCGCGAGATCGTGGCGCTCATCGGCCCCAACGGCTCCGGCAAGAGCACGCTGCTGCGCATCATCGGCGGCCTGCTGGCACCGGATTCCGGTCGCGTCGAGCTGGCCGGCCAGCCCGTCTCCGGGCCGTCCCCGACCGCGGCATTCGTCTTCCAGGACGCCCGCCTGCTGCCGTGGCGCGACGCGACGTCCAACATCCGGCTGCCACTCGACTTCGCCGGCTGGGCGCCCGACCGGGCAGCCGCCCGAACCGCCGAGCTCCTCGACCTCGTCGGCCTCCGCGAGTTCGCCGCGGCCCGCCCGCACCAGCTGTCCGGCGGGATGCGCCAGCGCGTCGCGATTGCCCGCGCACTCGCTCTCCAGCCGTCGGTGCTGCTGCTCGACGAGCCCTTCAGCGCGCTCGACGCCCTCAATCGGGAGCGCTTCAACGTGGAGCTGCTCGACCTCTGGGACCGGGCGAACCCGGCGATCCTCGTCGTGACCCACAGCATCCCCGAGGCGATCTTCCTCGCCGATCGCGTGCTCGTGCTCTCGCCCGGCCCCGGGCGGGTCGTCGCGGACATCGCCATCGACCTGCCGCGACCGCGGGTGCTCGAGGATCTCGATGGCCAGGCCGTCGGCGACATCGGCCGAGCGATCCGGCGGCACCTCGTCGCCGGCGACGATCGCCTCCAGGTCGGGTCGCGCCGCGCGACGGGAGCCGCATGACGACCGCGCCGTCGCATCGCCTGCGTGACCTCGGCCGGGCGAGCGCCCCGATCGTCCTCGGCGCGATCCTCGTGTTCGGCGCCTGGAAGCTCGTCGTCGTGGTGGGCAACTACCCGCCGTTCATCCTGCCACCACCCGAGACGATCTTCGCCCGGCTCGTCCGGGCCTGGGCCGACGGCCTGATCGAGCCGCACGTCGCGACGACCCTGTCCGAGATCCTGCTCGGGTTCCTCGTCGGGGCCGTGATCGGCATTCTCTGCGGCTTCCTCCTGGCGCGGTCGCCGCTCGCGGCGCGCGTCCTCTCCCCGTATATCGTCGCCGCCCAGGCGACGCCGCTCCTCGCCCTGGCGCCGCTCATCGCCCTGTGGTTCGGCAGCGGGCTGACCAGCAAGGTCGTGATCTGCGCCCTCACGAGCTTCTTCCCGATCGCCGTCTCCACGATGATCGGCTTCCGCGGCGTGGATCCCGGCCTCCTCGAGATGGGCCGCTCGTTCCGCGGCTCGTCGCGCCAGATCCTGCGCGTGATCGAGCTGCCGGCGGCCCTGCCGTCGATCATGGCCGGCCTGCGGATCGGCATCACGCTCGCGGTCATCGGGGCGATCGTCGGCGAATGGGCGGGCGGCGAATCGGGCCTCGGCGTCCTCATCAACCTCGCCCGCGGCAGCCTCTTCGACACGCCGCTCCTCTTCGCCACGCTCTTCACGATCGCGGCCCTCGGGGTCGTCCTCTATCTCATCGTCGTCCTCGTCGAACGCCGTCTCGTCGGCGATCGCGGCAGCACCAGGGAGAACGCATGACGCAGACCGTGACCCCCGCGATCCTCGACGGCCGGATCCGCCGGCTCGGCCGGCAACGCACGATCCGGGCCCTGGCGGCGACCCTCGCGGTGGCACTGGCCGGCTGCAGCGCGGCCGCCACGCCGGCGCCGTCCGCGGGTTCGGCGGCGCCCGGCTCCCCGGCCGTCACGGCCACGGCCTCGGGCGCTGGCGGCGCATCGGCCTCGGCCGGCAGCCTGACGGCCCTGACCGTCGGCCTCGGCTACATCCAGAGCGTCCAGTTCGCCCAGTTCTATCTGGCGCAGCAGGCTGGCTACTACCAGGCGGCCGGCCTGACCGTGACGTTCCAGAACAAGATCGATCCGGATCTCATCACGCTGGTCGGCCAGGGCTCCGTGGACATCGGCCTCGCCGACGGCACCAGCGTCGTACCGGCCGTCAGCCAGGGCATTCCGGTCAAATACGTCGCGACGATCTACGCCCAGACCCCGAACATCGTGCTCGCCAAGACCTCGAGTGGGATCAGGACGGCCGCCGATCTGAAGGGCAAGAAGGTCGGCATTCCGGGCAAGTACGGCAGCGGCTGGGTGATGCTCCAGGCACTGTTGAAGTCGGCCGGTCTCACGCCGGACGACCTGCAGATCGTCCTCTATCCCGACTTCGGCCAGGCCACGGCGCTCCAGCAGGGAGCCGTGGACGCGGCGACGGGCTTCGCGAACAACGAGCCACTGCAGCTTCAGCAGGCCGGAATCCCCGTGACCGTCCTGGCGCTCGACGCCTCCACGCCGCTGCCGGGCAACGGCCTGATCGCCGGGACCCAGACGATCGCGACCAGGGGCGACGCGTTGAAGGCGTTCATCGCCGCGACACTGAAGGCGCAGGCGGACATCAAGGCCGACCCGCAGAAGGGCGTCGACGCGGCCATCAAGGCGGTACCGGCGCTCGGCCAGGACCCCGCCACGCAACTGGCCATCCTGAAGGCCACCGTCGCGCTCTGGGACAGCCCGTACACGACGGCCCATGGCCCGGGATCGATCGACGGCCAGGGCTGGACATCGTCCATCGCCTTCATGACGTCGATCGGCCTCGTGCCGAACCCGGTGACCGCCGACCAGGTCGTGTCGAGCGCGCTGCTGCCCGCGCCGTAGCCGCAGCCGGTCGCACGTCGCGGTCCGCGGCTCAGCCCTGGCCGCTCAGCCCTGGCCGCTCAGCCCTCGGCCGCGACCTCCCCGAGGTCCCGGAACGTGTCGGCGAGCAACGGGTAGAGCCGCCGGTAGACGTCGAACAGCCGGTCGTAACGCGCGGCGGCCGCGGGCTCGGGCCATCGCTGCTCGGAGACACGGACCATCCGCGCGAGGGCTGTCGCGAGGTCCGGGTGGGCGCCACCGGCGACGGCCGCCAGGATCGCCGCGCCGGCGACGCTGGTTTCGAGATTGGCGGGCACGGCGACCGGCAGGCCCGTGGCGTCGGCCTTGATCTGCGCCCACGTCCCGCTGCTGGCCGGGCGCCCGGCGAGACGCATCTCCCTCACCGGCACGCCGGCCCCCTGGATCGGCGCGGCCACGTCGCGGATCGCGAAGGCCGCGGCCTCGAGCACGGCCCGAACGAGGTGCCCGCGGCCGTGCCCCAGGGTCAGGCCGCAGAAGGCGCCGCGCGCCTGCTCGTCCCAGATCGGCGACCGCTCCCCTGCCAGGTACGGCAGGAACACGAGGCCGTCTGCGCCGGCCGGGACAATTGCCGCCTCGGCGATCAGTTCGTCGATCGTCCACCGGCCCCCGAGGATCGAATCGGCCAACCATGCGAGGGACGCGCCCGTCGCGGCCATGGCCCCGCCGACGACCCAGAGGTCCGGCAGCGGCGCCGGCGCACAGAAGATCCCCGGCAGGTCGAGGGGCCGATCCGCGTAGACGGCAAAGCCGCCGGACGCGCCGCCGGTGTCCACGGCGTCACCGGCCGTCCGCAGACCCGCCCCCAGGATCGTGGCGGTCCCATCGTTGACGCCGGCGCTGACGAGCACCCCGGCGGGCAGGCCGAGCTCAGCGGCGAGGGCCGGCAGCAGCGGCCCCAGCGGCGCTCCGACAGGCACGGCCGGCGGGACCTTCTCCCCGATCGAATGGGTCGCGGCCGATTCGGCCGTGGCAGCGGATTCGGCCATCGCCGCGGATTCGGCCGCGGCAGCGGATTCGGCCGACGCCGGCGCCTCGCCCCACTGGAGGCTCGTTCGGGCCACGCCGGACAGTCGCAGTCCGAGCCAGTCCCACGATGCCATCAGCCAGCGCGCCTGTGCGATCGCCGCGGGCTCGGTGGCCGCCAGCCAGGCGATGGTCCGGGCCAGGCCGAAGTCGCGGCTCGAGTCCTCGCGATCGCCCGACCGGACGGCCGGCGCTTGGGATGGCCGCCGGTCGAGCCACGTGATCGCGGGCCTCGTGGGCCGGCCGTCGGCATCCACCATGACCAGCGTCGGGCCCTGGCCGGTCGTGCAGATGGCGCCGACTCGTTGCCGGGCCGGACCGAGCGCCACGATGCACTCGACCGTGGCCGCCCACCAGGCCGCCGGATCCTGCTCCGCTGCGCCGTCCGGCCCGTCGAGCATCGGGTACGAGCGGCGTTGCAGGCCCAGGACCTCACCGTCGAGCCCGATGAGGCCGACCTTGACGGCCGTGGTCCCGAGGTCGATGCCGAGGACGGCGTCCATGGCTACGCGCCGGGCGGCGGTCCGTAGACCTCCGGATTGACGGGCGCCGGCAGCCGTTCGCCGCGAACGCCGGCCAGCAGGTTGGCAGCGGCGATCTCGGCCATGCGCCCACGCGTCGCCCGCGAGGCCGAGGCGATGTGTGGCACGACGAGGCAGTTCTCGAGGGTCAGCAGCGGCTCGTCGACGGGCATCGGCTCAGGATCCGTCACGTCCAGGGCGGCGGCCATGATCCACCCCTCGGACAGGGCGCGATACAGGGCTGCCTGGTCGACGACCGGGCCACGCGACGTGTTCACGAGGACCGCCGTCGGCTTCATGGCGCGCAACCGGGCCTCGTTGACGAGGTGGCGCGTCTCGGCCGTGAGATTCGTGTGCAGCGACACGAAATCCGAGCGGGCGAACAGTTCGTCCAGCGGCACGTACGTGGCGCCGAGCGGTTTCGTGACCCCTTCGGGGAGCTCCACCACGTCGTGGTAGAGGATCGTCATTCCGAAACCGGCGGCTCGGCGGGCGACCGCCTGCCCGATCCGCCCGAAGCCGACGATGCCGATCGTGGCGCCGGAGATGTCCGTGCCGAGCAGCAGCAGCGGGCCCCACGTCTTCCAGCGGCCTGCGCGGACGTACCGGTCGCCTTCGGCCACGCGGCGCCCGGCGGCCATCAGGAGCGCGAACGCGAGGTCGGCGGTCGTGTCGGTCAGGACGCCCGGCGTGTTGCCGACCGCGACCCCGCGCGACGTGGCCTCGGGCACGACGATGTTGTCGAAGCCGACGGCATAGTTGCTCACGACCTTGAGCTGCGGGCCCGCCCGATCGAGCAGCTCGGCATCGACCCGGTCGGTCAGCAGCGTCAGCAGGCCGTCGCAGCCCTCCACGCTGCGCAGGAGCTCGGCACGCTGCGGCGGCAGCTCATCGGGCCAGACCGTGGCGTCGCATTCGGCCAGGATCGGGCGCAGCCCGTCCTCGGGGATGCGCCGGCTGACGAAGACGCGGGGACGGGCCACGTGGCTCTCCTTGTGGACCGCGAACGGTCGGATGATCGAACGACGAACAGGGACGCCGCGGGCGGCTCAGACCGCCAGCGGCTCGAGGACGGACCGCATCCGCTCGAGGGCGGTCGAGATCCGCTCGCGCGAATTGGCGTAGCTGATCCGGAGGTGGTCGGCGCCGACCGTCCCGAACGCCGACCCGGAGAGGACGGAGACCCCGGCGCTGTGGAGCAATCGGTCCGCCGCTTCGTCGCCCGACAGCCCGGTCCCCGAGATGTCCGGGAAGACGTAGAAGGCCCCGGCTGGGCGGAGGCACGAGACGCCGGCGATCGAGTTCAGGCCATCGACGATGAGGTCCCGTCGGGCACGGAACTCGGCGACCATGGCGTCGACCTCGGTCTGCGGCCCCGTCAGCGCCTCGACCGCGGCGATCTGCTGGAACGCGCTCGTCCCGGACACGGAGTTGATGATCAGCCGGCTGAACGGCGCCACGAGCGGCGCGGGCAGGATCGCGTAGCCCATCCGCCAGCCGGTCATCGCGTAGGTCTTGCTGAATCCGTCGAGGACGATCGTCCGTTCCAGCATCCCCGGCAGCTCCGTGATCGAGGTGTGCGCGCCCTCGTACAGGATGCGGCCGTAGATCTCGTCGGCCAGGACGACCAGGTCGTGCCGGATGGCGACGGCGGCGATTCGCTCGAGATCGCTTCGGGTCAGGACGCCGCCCGTCGGATTGGCCGGCGAATTGAAGATGATCATCCGGGTTCGCGGCGTGATCAGCCGCTCGAGCTCGTCCGGGTCCAGCCGAAAGTCGTTCGACTGGCGGATCGGCAACGGCACCGGGGTCGCACCCACGAAGCGCGCCATCGACTCGTAGATCGGGAAGCCCGGGTCCGGGTAGATCACCTCGTCGCCGGGCTGGGCCAGGGCGAGGATCGCGTAGAACATGATCGGCTTGGCGCCGGGCGTGACGACGACGTGACCCGGATCGACCGCCACGCCCCGCCGCGCCGCGAAGTCCGCGGCGATCGCCTCACGCAGCTGGGGCAGGCCGGGGGCCGGTGGGTAGTGCGTCCAGCCGGCATCGAGCGCCCGCTTGGCGGCCTCCCGGATGTTGGCCGGCGTCTCGAAGTCCGGCTCGCCGATCTCGAGGTGGATGACGCTCCGGCCGGTCGCCTCCAGGGCCCGTGCCCGCGCTCCGGCCTCGAAGGCGGCTTCGGTCCCGAGGCGGGACATGCGATCGGCCAGTCTCATGTTTCGCATGCTAGCAACTCGAAGGTCCGTCCGACGGTCGCCCCGGCCTGCCGGGCCAGGCCGGGGCCGTGCGACCCGGGCGGGTAGAATCGGCCCGTGACGCACGTTCTACACGATCGATTCGGCCAACGCCCGCGTGCCGGACGTTCGCGATCTGCTGCTCCGGCTGCGCGACGACCGCGACGAGCTGCGCCGGCTGCGAGATCGCCTGCTCGAGTTGCAGGTCCAGGCGGCCAGCGGGCAGGGGTCGGCGAACCCGGCGGACTCGGGGTCCATTGGGCCGGCCGGGCCAGTCGATGCCGATCCCGGTCCGGCCGGCCGGGGCGGTTCGGTCCGCTCGTCGCCGGAGGTCGCCGCGGAGGACCGCCGCATCCAGCTGCGGATGCAGGGCGTCATCGATCAGATGCAGGCGTCCGTGGCGCAGATCGACGGCTGGGGCATCACGCTGCGTGACATCGACACCGGCCTGATCGACTTCCCGGCCCTCGTGATGGGGCGCCAGATCTGGCTCTGCTGGCGGCTGGGCGAAGGCCCGATCGACTGGTGGCACGACCTTGACGTCGGCTTTGCCGGCCGACGCAGGCTGAGCGACATCGAGTGACCTCGTCCGCGACCGTGCGCCAGGGCGGCCGCCTGAAGGCCTACCGCCCGATCGAACCGGCGGCTCGCGAAGCGGCCCTGGACGCGGCGCTCACCGCCTGGGCCAGGGGCGACTTCTTCGAGACCCACGAGCTGCTCGAGCCGGCCTGGATGGGCACGGCCGACGCGGCGGAGCGCGGGCTGTACCAGGGGCTGATCAAGCTCGCGGCGGGATTCGTCCACGACGTTCGCGGCAATCGCGCGGGAGTCGTCAAGAACCTGGCCGGGGCACGGGAGCGCCTGGCCGATGCGGCGGCCGTCAGTCCCCGTGTGGCCCGCATCGACGTGGCCGCGGTCGTCGCCCAGATCGACGCCCTGGACGTGGCTCGACCGGGGAGCCTGCTTCCGCCACCACGCATCCCAGGCACGTTCCGTGACCGCTCGCCGATCAGGTCGACCCATTCCGTGAGTCCCATCGCCAGCACGAGGAGCCGCCGCCCATGAACGCACCCGTCCCGGTGCCGACCGTCGATGTCCACGAAGCCGCAGCTCGCCTCGATGGCGGCAGCGGCGAGCCGCTGCTCGTCGACGTCCGTGAGCTCCACGAGATCGTGGCCGTCCGGGCGCCGGGTGCCGTGTTCCTGCCGATGACGTCGTTCGGGATCCGGTACGCAGAACTGCCGCGGGACCGGCCGTTGCTGCTGATCTGCGCCGCCGGTGGCCGCTCGGCGACCGCGACGGCCTATCTCCTCCAGAACGGCTTCGCCGACGTCTCGAACGTCGCGGGCGGGATGACCGCCTGGCAGCGAGCCGGCTATGCCGTCACGAGCGGCCCGATCCAGCCCGGCGAGGGCGACCTGCCGAAGGGTTAGCGGGGACCGATCGGCCGCCGAACGCGGCCCCCGACTGCGCCGCGGCTCAGTGCCGGCGGTGCCGGATCTTCGCCCACATCGCCTTGACGTTGGCCGGGTGCGCGTACGCCCAGCCGATCAGGAGCAGCAGGATGAAGTTCACCGTCCCGACACCGGCCGCCGCGAGGTAGCCGAGCTGCTGGCCGACTTCGCCCTGGATCTGCATCCCGGGGATCGTCGCCCCGATCAGGCCGAGTTGGAAGAACGGCGGCTGCGGCGCGAGGTTCGTTCGGGCGACCGTGGTGGTCGTGGCCGTGTCCGTGCGACCACCGACCAGGAAGGCCGTCGCGCCGCTGACCACGACCCGCGGCCCGATGAGACCGGGTGGCGGCAGGTCCGAGGCGTCGAGGTGCTTCCACTCGCCGATCGTGCCGTTGGCGGTCGGGACGGTCCAATAGAGCTCGTTCTCGGCCTGCGCGCCGTTCGTCCCGCCGACGAGGTAGAGCGTCCCGTTGGCGATGAAACCCCCGGCATCCGATCGCGGCGCCGGCAGGTTCGTATTGCCGAGGCCCGAGCCCCAGCGGGTGACCTGGCTCACGCCGTTGCTGTCCACCACGACATCGCCGCGGAGGACCACGGTGGTGGGTCCGCCGGCGTTGCCGCCGCCGTAGTAGAAGAGCAGGGCGCCGTTCAGCGCGGCCGTGCCATCCGCCCGGGCCTCCGGCAGCGCCGCATTCGGCTGCCATGCCTGGAGCTTGCCGCTCTTGTCGGCCGTCGACTTCCAGACCGTGGTCGTCGGCTTGCCGTCCGGTCCGTAGCCGCCGACGAGGATCAGGCCGTCGGGTGCCACCACGATGCCCGCCGCGGCTCGCGCCTCGGGCAGATCGATCGGCAGCGCCGCCTCTGTGGCCGTCTTCCAGGGCGGCAGCGCGCCCGTGGTCGGGTCAGGCGTGAGGATATAGGTGGTCGTCGTCGGCTTGCCGGCCGCATCGAAGCCACCGATCACGTAGATGGAGCCGTTGAGGAACACGGTCGCCGCCTTGGACCGTGGCGCCGGCAGCTTGGGCCCTTCGGACCACGTCCCGAACGTCCCGGGTGTGAACGCGTCAGCCGTGAAGACCGTGTCGCTGGTCGCGGTCCCGTCCGTGCCGCCGATGTACATCAGCTTGATGCCCGCGAGGATCAGCGAGCCATCGGAGCGCGGCGCAGGCAGGACCAGTTCCGTCGGCGCCGGCTGCCACGGCAGCACCGCACCCGGCGGCGCGGGGCACGGGATGTCCTGGTTCGACGGCGGGCAGAAATTGATCGGCGAGACGGCGTTGATCCCGAGATCGATCGTCGAGAAGACCGTGAAGTAGTAGGCGCGATCCGGGATGTAGCCGAGCAGCAGGATGATGGTGATGAACCAGAACAGGGCCTTCAGGCCGGCCCAGGACCAGCCATCGGCCGAGAGGAGCCCGAACAGGACTCGGCGTCGGGGTGTCGATCCAGCGCCCAGTGTCTGTTCAGTCATCGTCCTCCATCCTCGTTCCACACGGCCCGGCCGAGATCGGAACGGCTCACTTGACCGTCAGGGTGCCCGTCATGTTCGGGTGCACGTCGCACACGAACGTGTAAGTCCCGGGCAGCAGCGAGTCGACCTGGTAGGTCTGCTTCGCGACGCCGGTGATGATCTCGCCCTTGAAGATCGACGCGCCGGCCGCGTCGTGGATATCGATGTTGTGGGGGATCCCGGCGTCCTCGTTGTCGAAGGCGATCTGGAACGGCTGGCCGGAGGTCACCGTCAGGTCGGTGGGCGTGAAGGCGATGTTCTGGGCCGTGACGTTCACGGTCGGGGCCGCGATCGACGAGAGCGGGATGCTGGCCGACGGAAGGGCCAGGGAGCCGCCCGGGCCCGGGGTGCTCGTGAAGGCGCTCGACCAGCAGGCCGGCACCGGCGTGGCGTTCGGCAGCGGCTTGTAGTTGGGATCGCGCCAGCCGGCGAAGGTCTCGACCTGGCCGGTGGACGGGTTCGCGACGGGCTCCTTGGTCGAGCCGTCCCGGACCGTGAAGGTCTGATCGCTGGGGGCGCGGATGAAGTTGATGACGTCCTGGACCTGGATGTAGTTGAGGGTGCCGCCGTTGGCCACGGCCCACACCGGCATCAGGCTGTTGGGGTTGCCACAGACGTACCGGCCGCCCGCGTACAGGACATTCGCGATGTACTGCGCGTTCAGGTGCGTGTAGAGCTTGGACTGGTCGTGGAGGATCGGGCCGATGCCGCCCTGGCCATCGACGCCGTGGCACCGGGCGCAGTTGGCCTGGTAGATCGTGTAGCCGCGCTCGACCGAGGTGACCTGCTGGGCCGCGGTCTCGTTGCCGAGCCTGCCCTCGCCGCCGACGCCCGGCACGCCCAGCTCATAGAAGTAGTAGACGATCACGAAGAGGACGACGATCACCGTCGCCACGAAGCCGATCCAGCGCGCGCTGGCAGACTGTCGGACGATCGTTGCCGCCCGCTCCGGCGTGAGCGACTCCGTGTGGATGCTCGGGGGCGCGCTGAACCGCTCGGCCGGCGCAATCTCCGACGGCGGACGCGGGACGGGCAGACGCTGCTCCGGCTCGCTTCCGGGCTGATCGGTCATCGAACTCCTCGAGGGTGACTGGCGGTTCGGGATCCGTTCGGCGGCCTAGAGGCAGCCGGTCGGTGAAAGCGGCGGGATGAGGCCCGGCTGACCGAGCGCCACCGGGAGCGGTCCGAGGGTGATCTTGCCGGTGTCGAGCGTCAGGACGCCCTTCTCGTCCACCGACGCCGAAAACCGGTCCATCGACCGGGGGGCTGGGCCGTACTGGGCGCCGGCGGCCTTCGTTCCGAGGCGGTCGTAGCGCGAACCGTGGCAGGGGCACTCGAACCAGAAGTTCTTGACGCAGGGGTTCGGCTTGCAGCCGAGGTGCGGGCAGCGCTGGTAGAGCGGCCGGACGTTGGTCGTCGTCCCTTCGCCGGTCGGATCCGTGCCCTGCGTGAACTGCTGGTGCGTCGTGTCGATGAGGATGACGAACGCACGGGCGTCCTGGACGTAGGCCGGGAACCCTTCGTCGATCGGCAGGTTGCTGTTCTTGAGCTTGATGTCACTGAAGCTGCCGACCGTGACCTTGCCGCCGAAGCCGCCGGCGAGGTTTGGCCACAGGAAGCCGAGGGTCCCGGCCGTCAGCTCGAGCACCCAGATGCCGATGCCCGCGAACAGTGACGTTCGCAGCAACTGGCGGCGCGACATGCCCTGGACCTGCTCGCGGCGCAGGGCCTTGATCGCTTCCTTGGTCAATGCCTGCGGCTTGGCAGCGGGTTCGACGCTGTAGTTGCTCATGGGTCTCGAGATCCTGTGCTGTGGCTGGGTGATCAGAGACTGAAGTGGAAGCCGTCGGTCGTGATGTACGGGATCACGAAGCTGTAGCCCGGGCCCCGGAAGAAGATGCCGACGAAGGTCACGACGAGGCCGAGGATGCAGAAGAGGCTGAACAGGAGGACCGCGGTCTTGCGCTGCGAGGGCCGCGTGGTCAGCAGGTTGCCGCGGTCGACGTACGGGATGAAGGCGGCCCCGACCAGCACGAAGGTCGGCACGAGCACGCCCGACACGACCGGGTGGAAGTAGGCCAGCAGCTCCTGGAGGCCCAGGAAGTACCACGGCGCCTTGGCCACGGCCGGCGTGATGTTGCCGTTCGCGAGGTCCTCCAGCGGCGCGTTGACGAAGAGGCCGAAGAGGAGCAGGAACACGCTCATCACGGCCGCGGCCATGAATTCGATGGTCAGGAGGTGCGGCCACGTCATGACCGTGTCGTCCGGTTCCTTCTGAACGCGCACGACGGCATCCTGCTTGACCATCGCCAGCAGGCGATACGGCCGAGCCGACATGGGCACGCGCTGCTTGTCGATCTCCGTCCGGCGGGACGGATCGACCGGCAGGACGACGCGCCGCTCGGGTGGAGCTTTCGTGTCTGTCATGCGACAACCCCAGCGGACCGATGGGACAGTTCAGCGCAAGGCGGAGCCGAGCACGTGAGCGAGCGGACTTCGACGTCCGTGGGCGAGGGAGCGGAGGTGACAACGCGGCGATGGGCTGTCATAGCGGTCCGCTGATGCCCCCATCTTTTCTGATCCGCCAGAAGTGAACGGCCAGGAAGATGGCCGCGACCAACGGGAAGACCATGATGTGCAGCACGTAGAACCGCAGGAGCGTGTTCTGGCCGACCTCCAGGCCGCCCAGGAGCAGGAGCTTGCTCGGGGTGTTGAAGAGCGGCGCGTAGCCGGCCATGTTCGTGCCGATCGTGATGGCCCAGTAGGCGATCTGGTCCCACGGCAGAAGGTAACCGGTGAAGCTGAGCATGATCGTCAGGAAGAGCAGGACGACCCCGACGACCCAGTTGAACTCGCGTGGCGGCTTGTAGGCCCCGTGGTAGAAGACCCGCATCATGTGCAGGAAGACGAAGAACACCATCAGGTGGGCGGCCCAGCGATGGATGTTCCGTGTTAAGAGCCCAAAGGTCACTTCGCTCTGGATCGCCAGGATGTTCGTGTAGGCCTGGGTCGCCGACGGGATGTAGAAGAACATCAGGTAGACGCCCGTCACGGTGAGCACGAGGAAGAGGAAGAAGCTCAGGCCGCCGAGGCAGAACGTGTACGCGAACTTGACGGCGTGCTGCCGGACCCGGACCGGGTGGATGTGCAGGAAGACGTTGTTCATGACGGCGTACGCCCGCGTCCGCTCGTCGTTGGGGTAGCCCTGACGGAACAACGACCGCCAAATGACGCTTCGGCGAATGGTGGTATCCACTCGCTCGAGGAAACTCACCTGGCTCCTCCTGCCACGCCGGGGGTCCCGGCCAGTTGCGCGTCCCGGTACGACTCCTTGTAGAGCCGGCCGTCGCTCGAAACCTCCTGGAGCTCAAACCGCTCCATCGTAATGGCGTCGAACGGACAGCGTTTGACGCAGAGGGCGCAGCGGATGCAGCGCTCCTCATCGAGGATCATGGCGGCCCCGTTCGACCAGCCGTAGGCCTCTTCGACCTCCGGCAGGAGCCCTTCGCTCTTGAGCTGGTTGATGTCGACCATGTGGATGACGCCCTCGGGGCAGACATCCGCGCAGGCGCCGCAGAGCACGCAGCGGAACGGGTCGAACCAGATGTTGTAGTTGCACATCAGGCAGCGCGTCGACTCGGCGACGGCCGAGGTGGCGTCGTAGCCATACTCGACCGGGCTCGTGAAGTTGACCTGCGGATCCGTCGACGGCATCCGCATCGCCAGCGGCGCCATGGGGATGTGCTGTCGCGGCAGGACGTCGTACAGCTCCGGCATGTCGTGGCGCCACGAGCTGGTGATCTTGACGTTGGCCGCCACCGAGACGTCCGTCCGGCCGGACAGGTAGCGATCGATCGCGTAGGCGCACTTCTTGCCGTGGCCGGCGGCCTCGATCAGCGTCGTCGGGCCCGTCACGAAGTCGCCGCAGGCGAAGACGCCGCGGACGTTCGTGGCATAGGTCGCCGGATCGACCTTGACCCGGCCGCGGTTGATCTCGAACGTTGCCTCCACCGGCAGGAACGTCAGGTCGGCGGCCTGGCTGACGGCCGGGATGACGGTGTCGGCCTTGATGACGAACTCGGAGCCCGGGATCGGCACGGGCGAGCGCCGGCCGGAGGCATCCGGCTCGCCAAGGCGATTGCGGATGAACCTGACGCCGACGACGTGACCGTCCTCGCCGAGGATCTCGACCGGGCTGGCCAGGAATTCGAGTCGCACGCCCTCGCGCTCGGTCTCGCCGAGCTCCTCCTCGTCCACGACGAGCTCGGAGCGGGTGCGGCGATAGACGATGGCGACGTTCTGGGCGCCGTGGCGGAGGCTCGTCCGCGAGCAGTCCATCGCGGTGTAGCCACCGCCGATGACGACGACGTCGTTGCCCGGATCGAGCGGCTCGCCGAGGTTGGCCTTCTTCATGAAGTCGACGCCGTACTGGACGCCCTCGAGCTCGGCCCCGGGCACGTCCAGGACGACCGCGTTCATCGCTCCGGCCGTGATCGCCACCGAGTCGTAGTCGCGCTGGAGCTGCTCGAACGTGATGTCCTCGCCGATCAGGGTGTTGTACTGGAATGTCACCCCGAGGCGCTCGATCAGGCGGACATCCATCTCGATGGCTTCGCGCGGCAGGCGGAAGGCCGGCACGCCGATGAGCATCGTCCCGCCGGCGAACGGCAGGCTGTCGAAGACCGTGACGCCGAAGCCCTTGAGCGCGAGCTCGCGAGCGATGGCCATGCCGGCAGGGCCCGCGCCGACCACCGCGACGCGCTCGTCGCGCGGCGTGATCTGCGGAATGGCGTCGGGGATCCCGGCGGCCTCGTGCCATTCGACAAGGAACCGCTTCATCGCCCGGATGGCGAGGGGTCGGTCGATGTCGCCGCGGCGGCAGGCCCGCTCACAGGGCGCCGAGCACACGTACGAGCACATCGCCGCAACCGGGTTCGGCTCCCGCGACAGGATGTACCCCTCCTCGAACCGGCCTTCCGCCGCGAGGTTGAGATAGCCGCGGCAGTTGGTCCCGACCGGACAGGCTTCCTGGCACTCGATGTTGCACTGGAGCCAGGACGCGTCGACCGGTTGGACGAGGAATTCCTGATTGGGATCGATGGCCACGAGGAGTTGTGCCTCTCCGCGCTCAGGGGGCAGGCGTAACAGGACGGTGGGAACCGACTTGGCGAATCTACACCGCGGCCGGACGGCCTGCACACCTGATCGCGGCCGGACGACCGACCCATCGGCGCGACCTACTCGGAGGCCGGCCCTTCTTCTTCGTCCTCGTCGATGACCACGAGGCGCAACGCCTCGGCGTACTCGGCACCGATCATCCGCCCGGTCTCGGTCGCCGAGTGGCGCAGGCGGGTCTCCATGGCCGCCGGATCCTTGATCTGGCTGGCGTGCGCGCCGAGCGCCCGGATTCGACGATCGAGCGTGGCCGATACGTCGACCCAGACGTCGGGCCGATCCGGCCAGAAGAGATAGAGCCGCCGGACCCGATGTGCTGCCAGGCCGCCGCGGGCGAGGCCCGGGAAGGCCATCGGGTTGCGGGCCGCCGGGTAGACGGCATCCACGGCTGCGATCCCGGCGGCACGGTGGTCCGTGTGATTGATCCCGCCGCGGCCGTAGAAGGTCACGTCCGGATCGTGGGTCAGGACGGCGTCCGGACGGAAAGTCCGGATCTCGCGGACCAGTTGCTCGCGCAGGGCAAGCTCGTTGGCGAGCGCGCCGTCCGGCTGGTGCAGGAACGACACGCCGGCATACCCGACGACCTCGGCTGCGGCCCGCTGTTCTCGTTCGCGCGTGCGCGCAAGTACGAGCGGGTCGAGATCCGGATCCTCGCCACCCTGATCGCCGCTCGTGCAGCAGACGAGCCAGCCGACGGAGCCGGCGTCGATCCAGCGGGCCGCCGTGGCCGCCGGGCCGAAGTCGGCGTCATCGGGGTGGGCGGCGATGACCATGAAGCGGGACGGCCGCCAGGCGTGGGGGGCCGCCACCGGGGTCGTCGAGGCGGGCTCCGTCATGACCAATTCGGGCGGGGTGGTCAGCCGGCCCAGGTGGCCCTGGCTTCGGCCAGCGCCTCGAGGACCGCCGCGGCGTGGCCGTCGGCCTTGACCCGTGGCCAGACCCGTGCGATTCGGCCGACCGGATCGATCAGGAAGCTCGAGCGGACGATGCCCATCGACTTCTTCCCGTAATTGTTCTTCATGGCCCAGGCACCGTAGTCCGTGGCGACCGCGTGGTCCTCGTCGGAGAGCAGCGTGAATGGCAGGTCGAACTTGGTCTTGAACCGGCCGTGGCTGGCAGCGCCGTCCGGGCTGACGCCCCAGACGTCGGCGTCGCCGGCGACGATGTTCTCGTGCAGGTCCCGGAACTGGCACGCCTCGGTGGTGCAGCCGGACGTGTCGTCGGCGGGATAGAAGTAGAGGATCGTCCAGCGGCCGCGCTGATCGGCCAGACGATGGATCCGGCCGGTCTCGTCCGGCAGCGCGACGGCCGGTGCGGCCTGGCCGGTCTCCGGCACGCTGCGGGTTGATTCGTCGACGTCGGAAGTGGCCGTCTGACCGCCGGCCGGGGGCTGCTCGGTGCTCATCGGCTGAGGGTAGCAGGGGTCTCGACCACCAGCAGCAACCCCCGGCGAATCGTCACGGCGGCGTCCGCTGCGAGGCGGATGTTCGACAGGCCCCGCGACGGACCAACGGTGAGCGGCTCGTCTCGCAGCGGGTAGCGGAATCCTTCGGTCGCGACGCCGACGACGGTCCCGCCGAGCGGGATGAGCGAGACGATGTCGCCGATCCGGCCGGGCAGCTCACGGCGAATCGGCCCCTCGTCGGCGGACGCCCGAACGAGGCTGACCCGCGTCGCCTCGTCGAGCAATTCGACCTTGCAGCCGGCGAGTCGCGGCAGCGCCAGCAGCCAGATATTCGTCAGGGCGTGATCGAGACGGCCGCCGAACGCCCCGACGATCGTGATCGACGTCGCCCCGCGGGCCAGGCAGGCATCGATCGCCAGCTCCGCGTCCGATTCGTCCTTGTCGACCGGGGCGATCTCCACCGCCACTCCAGCGTTGCGGAGGCGTTCCACCTCAGCTGGCCCGAGCGAATCGCCGTCCCCGACCACCAGCTCGGGCCGGAAGCCCAGCGCCTCGGCGATGAGCGCTCCACCGTCGGCCGCGATGACCAGCCCGAGGTCGTCCGCCCAGCCCGGCCAGGATCGGCTGAGTCCGTCGGGATCCGGGGCATCGCCGTCGGCGACGATCAGGGCCCGCATGTCAGGCGCTGCGATCGGTTGCCGGCCGGCCGGTCGCGACGGCGGGCGACGCCTTCGGCCGAACCCCGGGCGATCGGCCGAGCCATCCGTCCACCCAGGCCGCCACCGAATCGGCGACCTCGGCGGCGCCAGAGGCGATCAGCGCGGCCGCCTCGCCCATCCCGGAGGTGACCCCGATCGCCCGGACGCTGGCCCGGACGGCCATCTGCATGTCCTCGGGCGCGTCCCCGACGTAGGTCGCGTCGACGGCCCGACCTCGGAGGTGGCCACTGTTCAGCGCCCGAACGAGTGGAGCCGGATCGGGCTTCTGCTCGGGCAGGTCGTCGCCGAAGACCCGGACCGAGAGCAGTCCACCGAGCCCGAAGCGTTCGATCTGCGGCCGGACGATCTCGCCCTGGCCAGAGGTCACGACGCCCAGCACATGACCGGCCGCTGCGAGCCGCACAAGCGCGTCGCGCACCCCCGGAAAGAGCGCGACGCCCTCGGCCTGGCCGAAGGCCGCCAGCCAGATGGCGGCCGCCTCGGGCACCCGGTCGGGCGGGACGCCGAGCCGGCGATACATCAGCTGCCAGTCGGGCGAGTAGTGGCGCCGGTAGGTATCGCGATCGAACGGCAGGCCGAATGCGGCCATGACGGCGGCATTGGCGTCGAAGATCGCCACCTGCGAATCGGCGAGCGTGCCGTCCCAGTCGAACAGGATCGCCTCCATCGGCATGGATGCTAGCGCCTTCGAGGGTCGTCCCAGCGGACGTTGGCCGCCGGCGGCCCCGTCCGGGCGGCCGCGACGAGCCCGGGAGGCCATCGCCCGGTCGTGCTCGACGAGGCAGGTGCTAGACTCCGGCCGTGCCCGAGCCTGTCCCGAACGCCGCCATTCAGCGCGTCCTCGACGCTGCGGCACGCAAGGGCGTCACCCTCGAGGTCCGGGTCTTCGACGAGTCGACGCACACGGCCGAGGAGGCCGCGGCAGCCGTCGGCGCCGAGCTCGGCCAGATCGTGAAATCCCTCGTCTTCGTCGCGCCGGACCACGGCACCCTGCAGCCGATCCTGTGCCTGGTCTCGGGGCCGAATCGCGTCGACCTCGCTCGACTGGCAGCCGTCACGGGCGAATCGGGCGTCCGGCGGGCAACGGCTCGCGAGGCCAACGAATTGACCGGCTTCACGATCGGCGGCATTCCCCCGATCGGCCACAGCCGTCCGATGCGCGTGCTGATGGACCCCGACCTGACGCGGTTCGAGGTCGTCTGGGCCGCCGCTGGAACACCGACGGCCGTCTTTCCCGTCCCGCCCGGGACGCTGCGTACCCTGGCCAATGCGACCGTCGCGCCGGTCACCGAACAGCGACCCGTCGCCGACCCATCGTCCGGCGCCGCGGCCGGCGACGGCCAGGCCGGCGTCAGCTCGAACACGGCCACCTGAGTCGACACGGCGCGAGCACGAGCACGAGCACGAGCACGAACGCGAGCACACGGGCAGCCGCAGCCGGCCCGCGGCAGCCAGCGCGACGCCCGGCATCGCCGCTCCTCCAGCCCACCGCGGACCAGGGAATTCGATGAGCGCTGAGCCCCGTCACTCGGTCGTGCAGTATCCCGGCGGCCTCCGCGTGCGGTCGAGCTGGGCTGGCAGCGGCCAGGGGCCCGCCGTGTTCGCGCTCTCCGAGGCGGGCGGCACGCTGACGGATCTCGGGGAGCTCGCCAGCCCCGACCCCGATCGCCTCTGTCGGGCCGAACTGCGCGTGGACACGCCGGCCGGGCCGTGGGCGGTCCGCCTCGCGTCACCGATCTTCGACGACCCGGCCGCGATCCTCTGGGACACTGAGGGCCTCCTCGTCGTCGGCTATGGCTTCCTGACCTATGGCCTCGAGGCCCGCACCGGTGAGCTTCGATGGCACCACCGCTCCAAGACGCCACTCGTCGCCGTCCTCGGCTCGTCACGCCTCCGCCACGTCCTGATCCAGACGGAGATCGAAACGTTCGCGGTCGAAGCGGACGGCGAGGTGGCCTGGCGGGTCGCCCACTCGGATGTCGTCGTCTCGGCCGAGCTCGTCGGCGGCCGGCTCGTCCTCGGCAGCTTCGACGGCCAAACCTCCGCGCTCGACCCCGCCACGGGCCGCCAGGGCGGCTGAATTTGCGCGGTCGCGACGCCCGGCCGGAGGGCCTGCAAGGCTCGAGATCGCGCGCCGTGGGGACAGGCGGTGGACAACCTGCCGGGCGGCCTCAAGTTGGTGGACAAGGCTCGTTGACGAGGCTCCCGGCGTCCCCTACCGTGATCACCAGCCCGGAGGGGCCGAGCGCACGCTAGCGGCAGAGATCGCATCAACGCCCACGCGTCGAGTAGGTTCCTTCGGGCCCTTCTGTGCCCGGAAGGCGGCCCCGGTATCATCGGCCCGTGGCTCCCCTGCTCTGTCTCGTCCTCGGCGTTGCCGTGCTCGCCGCAGGGATCGCCGTGCTGTCCTCGTACGGCTCGCGCTATCGAGTGGGACGGCTCCTGTCGGCCACGCCGCGGGTCACCATCGCGGAAGCGCTCGGGATCGCGTCCGCCGGTCCGCCGCGCTACGTCCGAGTCGACGGCCGGATCGATTCCGCCGATGACTTCCCCGACGAGCACCAGCGCCCACTCGTGTTCCGGCGTCGGCGGCTGGAAGCCCGCCGTCGGGGCCGCTGGAACGTGATCGACGAGCAACTCGAGCGCGTGCCGTTCGAAGTCCGGGAGGATCTCGACGGCATTGCCGTGGACGGCGCCGTCCTCGACACGGGCCTCGTCGTCCTGCCCCGCGAATCGTCCGGCACGGCGAGCGAGATCCCGGAGCGAATGCCGGCCGGCCTGCCACGGGCCTCGCGGGTGCGCTACCGGGTCAGCCAGGTCTCGGCGGTCGAGCACGCGATCGTGCTGGGGGTGCCGGTCCGGGAGCCCGATGGGAGCGCGGCGATGACGGCCGGCTTCGGGCGGCCCCTCGTCGTCTCGACGCTCGAGGTCCCCGAAGCGATGCGCGTGCTCGGCGGTGGCAGCCGCTCCCGGGCGTTCCTGGCCGTCGGCCTGCTCGTCGGCGGCCTCAGCCTCTGCGCCATCGGACTGGTCTGGGCCCTTGGGCAGGCTCTGCTCTAGGCTTGCCGGGATGCATCTCATCCGACGCTCACTCGCCGCCGCGGCGCTCCTGGCGATCGCGGTCCTCGCCGTCGGTGCCGTGCCGCTCGGAGCCACGCCGGCGGCGGGGGCCGTTGCCGTGCATGCCGATTCGCCAGCCCCGAGCACCGAAGCCGGCGGGGATACCCGCAGTGTCGGTGACGGTCCCGGGATCGTCGGGGCTCCGGCGCTCGCGATCCTCGCCGTTCTCGGCATCGGGCTGCTGACTGTCATCGTCACGACGGCGTACGTCCGGCTCTCGGGCGGCCGCCGATCGTCCGAATGAGCGTCGGCGGATGACGGTCGGCAGGCCACCGTCCCCGATCGCGCCGGCGGTTCGGTCGAGTACGAGCCGTGGCCGTCCATCGCGGCGGCGGCCGATGGCGATCCTCGCCGTGCTGGTCGCGGCCGGGCTCGTGACTGCCGCCTGGTATGCCACGCGCCCGGCCACGGGTGCCGACCCGCTGGCGGGCGGCGGCGGGTCGACGGCGAGCAGTGGCGGGCTCGGACTCGCATCGGTCCCGGCCGGGACCGGCGGATCGGCCGCATCAGGCGGCGCATCGGCAGGCGTGGCCGGGTCGACGAGCGCTGCCGGGTCGACCGGCACCGGGTCGCCCAACGCGTCACCTGGCGCGACGCCTCGCACCGTGACCGGCTCCGGCGGCAACGCGGCGTCGCCCGCTCCGACGAGCGGCGCAGCCTCGACCACACCCGGTGTCGCTCCGACTTCCGCGGTCGGCTTCAAGCCGCGCGACACGATCGTTCCGATGCTCTTCCCGCTGCGCTCGTCGGCCTCGTACCAGTACGGCGACGCATGGCGGGTGCCGCGCCTCGGGATCGTCTATCCCTACAACCAGATCCACGGCGTCGGGCCGGGCGGCGTCCTGCTCCGAGCCCATGACGGGGTGGACATCCAGGTCAAGGTCGGGACACCGGTCCTCGCGCCGTTCGCCGGCGTCGTCATCGATCCGAAGGCCACCTGGAAGCCATGGGATCCCACGCGGTACGGCAACGTGGTCGCCATCCGGAGCACGGAGGCGTCGAGTCGCGGGTACGAGACGATCCTCGTCCACCTGTCCGTCCAGAACGTCAAGGTCGGGCAGGCCGTCAAGCGTGGGCAGGTCGTCGGCAAGACCGGGATCACCGGCAACGCCGAAGGGACGATCCCCCACCTCCACTTCGAGCTGCGAACGCCGTTCCAGGTCGAGTTCCACTACGCGGGGGTGACCCGCCTGCTCGACAGCTTCGACCCGATGCCCTCGCTCCTGGCGGCCGACCCGAAGCACTAGGCCGGTTGGGTCGGGCGGTTCGCCACCGCCGGGGGTGCGCCACCCCGCCGTCCGCCCGACCCGGCCGAGGCGGGCCGTCGACCGCGCGCCGGCGGCGCCAACCCCCGGGAGCGCGGGGGCCGCAGCCGATCGTTGCCGGTTTGACCATGGGGGGGCGGGTACGTTCGGCCTATTGGAAAGAACTGTGAGGTTTTCCATTCTTGGAGAGATCACTTCACAGATCCTCCCAATGGGTGTGATTCGTGGCAACCGGCTTCCTGACCCACCCCGAAGATGCGACGTTCTCGGTCACCAGGGCCGCCCGGGTCCTGGGCGTCCATCCGAACACGATTCGCGCCTGGAGCGACCAGGGCCATCTGCGCTACTACCGCATCAACACGCGTGGTGACCGCCGCTACCGGATGGTCGACCTTCAGCGATTCCTCAACACCGCCGAGCGTGATCTCGGGTCCGGGCCGGCGCCCGTGCCGCTCCCGGCCAGGCAGTCCGACGCGGCCGTCCGTGCGGCTGCAGGCGCCCGGGCGACCGCGGCCGCGTACACGCCACTCTCACGGGTTGAACGGGGCGGACGGATGCACCGGCCGCAGCCATTGCCCGGCTTCCTTGAGGGTCGCCTTGACGCAGGAACCGACCGAAGCGTGCCGCACGGCGACCTCGGCCTCCTGACCGATCTGGCCGGACTGGCCGTCGGTGAGGGCGATTTCGACCGGCGACTCGCGGCGGCCGTGCGCCGGATCCGCGAGTGGCGCGGCTATGTCGCGGTCTCCGTCTGGGAGCTCCGCGACGAGCGGCTTGTCAGGCGCACGGCCGACGGCGTGTCCGCGGCGCAGCGGAGCGTCCTGGCCCGCAGCGAAGGCACGCCAGGCCAGGCTCTTCTGAAGGATGCAACGGTGCTCGATGAGGATGAGGGCCGTCCGGGTCAGGGCTGGCTGGCCACCTCGGCCGGACTGCACGCCGAGGCCGCCGCACCGATCCGCGTCCAGGGCCGGCCGTGGGGCGTGCTCCTGATCGGCATGGACCGCCCCGGCCTTCTGGATGCCGGCGACTTGGAACTCCTCACGGCCGCCGCGGCGCAGATCAGCGTGGCGGTCTATTCGGCCGGCCTGCTCGAGGAGGCGGCCCACGAGCTGCATCGGGCCGAGGCCCTGCGGCGGGTTGCGTCCGACATCGGCGCAGAGCTCGATCTCGACGAGGCCCTTGCCCGCCTGATCGACCATGCGATGCTGCTTTTTGCGGCCGACCGGGGCGCGGTCTTCCTGCGCGAACGAGACGGCCACCTGACCGCGAGAGTCTCGCACGGGCTATCGGATGGCTTCCTGACTGCCGTGCGCAACATCCCATCGCCATCAGTCGACGCCGAGGCCATTGTGGCCCGAATGCCGGTCTTCGTGAACGACTACCAGCGGGATCCGCGCGGCGCCCCAGTCCGGATCGCTCTGGTCCAGGAAGGCTTCGACACGATCTGCGCCGCGCCGCTGTTCGACGGCCAGGAACTCCTGGGCCTGCTGAACCTGTATCACGACCGGCCGCACGCCTGGACTCCCAGCGAGCTCGAGACGATCGCCGCCTTCGCGGCCCAGGCCTCCACGATCATCCGCAGCGCGCTGCAGTTCGGCCGGCTGGCCGGCTGGGCGGCGCAGATGCAGTCCATCCAGCAGCTTGGCTCGCGCCTGAACCGGCTGACGGACGTCCGCGAGATCGGCCTCGCGATCGCCACCGAGTTCCGCCAGCTGATCCAGTACGACTCCGTCCGCGTCTACCAGCGCCAGGGCGACGACCTGATCCCGGTGGCGCTGCTTGGCTGGACCGAGGAATACGAGGGCGAGACGGCCGAATCCCTCCGGACGAAGGTCGGCCGGGGCATCACTGGCTGGGTCGCCGAGCACGGCATCGCCCAGAATCTGACCGATGCCGAGAGTGACGAGCGCGGCAGCCGGATCCCCGGCACGGACCCGATCGACGAGTCGATGCTCCTGGCGCCGATGCTGTTCGAGGACGCTGTCCTGGGCGTCATCGTCCTGACGCGCCACGGTCTTGCGCAGTTCGACGACGACGACCTGCGCCTGCTGGCGATCTACGCGAGCTTCGCCGCCCAGGCCATGGCCCACGCCGAAGCCACTGAGCGGCTCCGCGAGCAGTCCGCGGCCCTCGAGCGGCAACTCCGCAGCCAGCGCGAACTGCTCCAGATCACCGAATCGATCCTGACGACCATGGACCCACACGCCGTCCTTGACCAGATCGCCGAACGGCTCGGCGTCGTCGTCGGGTACGACAACCTCGCCATCGAGGTCGTCGATCCCCTGACCCGCGTCCTGGCCCCGCTCGTCGCCCGGGGCATCCACGCGGCGACCAATCTCGAACCGTGGGATCCCGACGAGAGTGGTCTCGCCACCTGGGTCGTCGAACACAATGAACCGGCTCTTGTCATCGACGTCGTTGCCGACCCGCGCGCCAGCCGGATCCGGGTTGCCAAGGTCGGCGGCAGCCTGATCGTCGTCCCGTTGCGCGGCCGCGAAGGCGCCACCGGCGTCCTGACGCTGGAACGCAGCGGTGACGGCGATGCCTACACGGAAGGCGAGTTCGAGCTCGTCAAGCTGTTCGCGGCGCAGGTCTCCATCGCTCTCCAGAACGCCGAGGTCTACCGGGCCATCGAAGTTCGCGCTCGCACCGACAACCTGACCGGGCTGCTGAACCACGGAACCTTCACCGAATGGCTCTCGAGCAGCGTTGCCCGAGGGGAGCCGTTCAGCCTCGTGATGATGGATCTCGACGACTTCAAGGGCGTGAACGACGCCCTTGGCCACCAGGCGGGGGACCGGCTCCTGAGCCACATCAGCGCGGCCATCGTCGCGACGGCTCGCCACGGGGATGCCGTGTTCCGCTACGGCGGCGATGAGTTCGCGCTGCTGCTGCCCGGAACCACGACGGACGGCGCCCTGCTCGTGGCCGACCGCCTGCTCGGAGCGGTCCGCTCGGTCGGCCTCGGCAGCGTCTCGCGCCACCGGCGGCACCCGACGGTCACGGCCTCCATCGGGATCGCCAGCTTCGGAGACGACGCGACCACCGCCGAGACGATGCTGCTGGCCGCGGACCGCGCCTGCTTCGTCGCCAAGCGCACAGGCCGCGACCGGGTCGCGACCGCGGCCCAGGGCCTCGTCCTCGCCGCCGAGTTCTCCCTGCAGGAGCCGACCCCGGTCGACTCGCCGAGGCCGGCCGCCTGACGCTCGCGCGGCGTTCCTGACCAGCGGGCATCGACGGCCGAATCGGGCCGCGTCACCCCGAAATCGCGGGACTCGTCAGACTGGGGCAATGACCCGGATCCCCGCGCTCCCGATCGACGCCGTCGACCGCCTGATCAGCTGTGCAGCCGGCCGCAGCCCTCGCCGCCGCGCCGCAACCCTCGCTGCGCTCCTCGTCGCCCTGTCGATCGTCGCGGTGGCCTGCTCGCCCGGCCCCATCGGCACGCTTCGGCCATCACAGTCCGACACGTCGTCGGCCAATCCCACCTTGAGCGCCGATGCGAGCAACTCCCCCTCGGCCGTTGCGGCGAGCACATCGCCCGGGCCATCCGCCTCGCCGTCGTTCGTCCTGCCGACGCCGACGCCGGGCCCGAGCGCGGTCATCTACGTCGTCGCCCGCGGCGATTCGCTGATCAACATCGCCAAGCGATACTCGACGACGGCCCGCAGCATTGCCTACTGGAACCGGGCGAAATACCCGAGCCTCGATCCCGATTCGCCCAAGTACACGCCGAACCACCTCGAGGTCGGCTGGAAGCTGACGATCCTGCCGGGGGTGACGCTCGACGACCAGGGTCCCCTGCCGTCGGGCAAGGCGACTCCCCTGCCATCGGTCAGCATCGGCCCACCGCCGACGGCCCAGGTCGACGGCAGCAGCCTGCTCATCTCCAACGGCACGCGGGGCACGCACCAGGTCGCACTGACCTTCAATCTCGGGGGCGACATTCCGCCCACCCTTGACGTCATCGAATGGCTGATCGCGAACGACGTCCGCGCCACGATCTTCGTGGTGGGCAGTCCGGCGTCACAGACCGAGGCCGGTCGGCAGGCGATCGCGCTCGTCGCGGCGCACCCTGACCTCTTCGACCTCGGCAACCTCTCGTGGGACTACCCCTCGTTCACCGGTCTCGACGATGCCGCCATCGCCGACCAGCTGACCCGCACCGAAGGGGCGATCTTCCAGGCCACGGGACGGACCACGAAGCCCTTCTTCCGGCCGCCGCTGGGGGCCCAGGACGGCGCCGTCCGACTGGCCGTCGGCAAGGCCGGCTGGGTCTACACGATCATGTGGGACGTCGACACGCTCGATGCGAAGCCGACCTCGGACGGCGGCCCGACGACCGCCGACATCGTCGCCAAGGTCCTCTCGCGGGCGCAGGGCGGCTCCATCGTCCTGATGCACGTCGGCGGCATCCACACGGTCGAGGCGCTCCCGCAGATCCTGGCGGGCCTCGGCTCGCGCGGCCTCGAACCGGTCAAGCTTACGGAGCTGCTCGGCCTCTGACGGCTGGTCCTGCAGGCGTGAACAGCGGCCCGTCTCGCGAAACCGCGCGTCGCCGGTCGCGGCACAGCTGAGAAACGGCGAAGCGGCGCCTTGAGGAGGTAGGCGCCGCTTCGTCGGGTGGAGTCAGCGGAGGAGGGGCTACGCTGGAACCACCGGGGACATTCGAATTGAAGGGCGCACCGCCCCGGGGCCGTCAGTCGGCCTCACCGTCGCGGGCTCCGAATCGGCCCGACCTCGTGAGTTCGCGCAGGAACAGCAACCGGTTGATCTCGCCCATCTGCCAGTGGCGATCCACGACCGGCAGGCCGCAGAGGTAGGCGGTCACGTTTGCCGCCTCGTCGGCCGCCAGGCCGCGCAACATCAGGAGCCGATGTGTCGCCCTGGTTGCGACCGGCTGCGTCGGCCGGCCGTCGAGGAGATCGCGCCGCTGGCCGGGCCGCTTCACCGGAACCCTGGCCACGTCGAACCCAAGCCGCGCGCCCGTGCCGGAGGCGGTGGCGGAGGATGGAGCGGTTCGAGGTTGTCGCAGACGCGCCGGTTCGGGCATGGATGACGACCTGTTCCGTCTGGGCAGGATGGCAGGATGCTGGCCTGTCCGGTCTGGCGGTCCGCCAATCGCTGGGCAACTATCCCGGACGCCACCACTCTGTCCGTCACGGCAACCCTGGGCGATGGGCCGTTCGTCCCGGATCGAGCCGTACTTGTTGGCGGGACCCGCCCAGCGGGCGCGAAGGGGCCGGATCGCGGACAGCGCCGACCTGCGTTCTCGGGCGCATCCCGATCGGCGCGTAGACTGCGCATCGATGCGAGTTCGTCTGTTCGAGCTCCGGCTCCTGGCCGTCACGCTCACCGGGCTTTGGACGATCGCTGCTGGGCTTGTCCTGCTTGGGTACCGGCCGGGTGGGCCGATCGATCTGCTGGTCGGCGTGGCCGCGACGATGCCGATCGCGATCAGCGTCGCGGCGGTCATCTGGCCGCCGGCCGTCCGATCCAGCCGCGGCTTTGCCGGCGTCGCCTGCATCGGCCTTGGAGCGGCCCTGCTCCTCGTGCCGTCGATCGGCGGCATCCTCACTCAGCTGATCGCGCGCGGGCCGCAGACGCTCCTGCCCTCCCTGGAGGCGGCGTACCCGTGGGTCCTCGCCCTGGCGGCGACGAGCCTCTTCGCCGGGCTCGGCATCGCCCGCGCCGTGCTCGGCCAGACGTCGATGCGGCGTCGGCGCCTCGAGCTCGGACTGGTCCTGGCGGTCATCTTCACCCTCCTCAGCGGCACGCTCTTTGCCGGCGCGGCCATCGCCAACGACGTGGCCCTCCGGAATCAGCCAGCTGCCGCGTCGCGGTTCGGGCCGACCCTGTTCGATGTGGAGCCGCCCCAGTGCGGCGACCCGATCGTCGGGGCGAGCAGCGCCGAGCTCCAGATCGACCTGATGGGTGACGTCGACGGCCACCAGATCGGCTCGGTCGAGATCCGCGGCGCGAGGTCCGGGCAGGACGTCCGCCAGCTCGACGAGGTGGCCACGGATCAATCGCAGGGCCAGTACGGCTTTGCCCGGATCGGCCGGCGCGCCTGGGCCAAGCAGCCCGGCGGCCCGTGGCGCGCCAACTCCGAGGCCACAGCCGCCGGCCCGGTCCTCGACCAACTCGTCCTGGCGACGGCCCTGTCGCCGGACAACCGCACGGCGGCCGAGGAGCGGGGGCTGGAGTTCATCGAGGGGGCCCGTGCGCGCCACTGCCGGATCGCCGTGGACGGGCCGCGGTTCGCGGCGGCCTTCCCGGACGTCTCGTGGTTCGGGAACCGGCTGGATCTCCACCGCTGGCGTGGCCAGGTCGATTACTGGCTCTTCCTCGACGGCGAGCTCGGCCAGGTCGTGGCCTCGGTCAATGGCGAGGCCACCGGTCTCGGCCGGCCGGGCCTGCTCGCCACGATCCACGTCACGATGACTGCCACGGACCGGGACCTCCCGACCTCGGTCGAGGCGCCGGCGCAATGACCGGCCGGCCCATGATCCCCAACGTGACCGACGACCCGGACGACCCGGGCGCAGCGACGGACGGGGCCGGCCAGCCGCAACCGGACGACGACGTGCCGGGCGACCGCGTCGGGGCCAAACGCGATCGCCTCGCGCGCTTCTATCGGGTGATCGGGGTGCTGGAGAGCCGCGGCGAGCACGGCGCCCGGATCGATGAGATCGCGCGCCAGGTCGGCGTGTCGCGACGGACCGTCTACCGCGACCTGCGAGCCCTCGACGAGGAGATGGGCATCCCGCTCTGGAGCGAGGGCGGCCGCTGGGGCGTCGAAGGCAAGGCGTTCCTGCCGCCGATGAAGTTCACCCGGGCCGAGGCGATGGCCGTCTTCCTCTCCGCGCGGCTGATGGTCCGCTATGCCGACGAGTACGACGCCGACCTCGCAGCGGCCTTCCAGAAGCTCGCCGGCGGCCTCCCCGCGGTCCTCGCCGAGCATGTCGGTCGGACGCTCGAGGTCATGGCGAGGCGGGCGCCGGACGCGGAATTCACCCACCACGTCCACCTGCTGACGCAGGCCTGGGCCGAGCGTCGCGTCGTCACCTTCACCTACGACAGCTCCGTCCACGATGCGGCACGAACGCCTCGCCAGGCGCGTGTCCGTCCCTGGTACATCGAGCCGTCGCTGGCGACCCACGCCCTCTACCTGATCGGGTTCGACGAAACGCGCGCAGCCGTCCGGACGTTCAAGATCGAGCGCATCGGTTCCCTCGCGCTGACCCCGCAGATCTTCGAACCCCCGGAAGGGACGATCGAAGAGGCGCTCTACAACGCCTGGGACATCATCTCGGACCAGCCCGAGGTGGCCATCGATCTCCGCTTTGACGCGGCCGTCGCGGCCCGTGTCCAGGAGGCGACCTGGCACCCGAGCCAACAAGTCGAAACCGAGGCGGACGGCTCGCTGCGCTGGCGCGCCCGGGTGTCCGGGACGCTCGAAGTTCGCGTCTGGATCCTCTCCTGGGGCGCCCAGGTCGAGGTCCTCGGGCCAGCAGAACTCCGCGCGGAGGTGGCCGAGGTCCACCGAGCCGCGGCGGCGCAGTACGTGACACCGCCCGTGGAGCCGCCCGTGACACCGCGCGTGGAGCCGCCCGGGCGACGCTGACGGTGCGCCGCCGCACCGGTTACCCTTGCAGGAACGTGTCGCGCCGGGCCGGGAACCTGAGCGCACTCCGAGACCCAGCCCTCGTCGCCCACGAGCATCCGTGTTCGCGCGGCGGCCCGCAGCCTGTCACACGACCGCCCGCCGATCCCGGCAACGCGAGGAGGTCCCATGCGGATCTGTCACGAGCACCCGGCCTCCGGCCGCCGGCCTGCCGTTCAGCGTGACGACCGTCCGCGCATGGACGACTCGGTGTACGCGGTTCGATCGGTCCGGGTCCCCTGATTCCGGTGAGGCGCGACCGATGACGGGCGGCACGAACCGCCACCGGTTCCGCGCGGTCAACCTCATCAGCGACCCCATCCACGGGTACATCGAGCTCACGAAGTCGCTCGGACCATCCGACGCCGACGAGGCCGGCCTGCCCCGCGAGACGGCCGCCGAGGAGGATCTCCTCGACAGCGCCTGGCTCCAGCGTCTGCGTCGCATCAGCCAGTTGCAGAGCGCGCGCTGGGTCTTCCCGACCGCCGAGCACAGCCGCTTCACGCACGGTCTTGGCGTCATGCACGAGGCCGGGCTCTGGGCCCGGCAGCTGTATCCGAGCCTCGCCGCTCACCTGGCGTCGACCGGACCCGGTGAGCCGCTCCCCTCGGAGGGGCTCGTCGTCGAGACGATGCGGATGGCCGGCCTGCTCCACGACGTCGGGCATGGACCGTTCGCGCATTTCTTCGACGAGCACGTGCTGGCGGCCTTCCCGGCGCCGGTCGATCCCCGCCGTGAGCGCGGCAAGCGGCTGTCCCACGAGGATCTCTCGCAGCTGATCGTCGAGCGCGAGCTCGGCGACCTGCTTCGCCGCCTGCGCCGGGCGCCGGGCCTCGTCCCGGCCCGTGATGCGTTCGCCGCCGACGAGTCGATCGACCCCCGCTGGGTGTCCTACCTGATCTCGAAGCCCGCCCTGCAGGACGCGACGATGCCGGCCTGGGTGCAGCGCCTCCAGCCGCTCTTCTCGGGCGTGTTCACCGTCGACAACCTCGACTACGTCCGGCGTGACGCCTACCTGACGGGCGTGGCGATCGGTCCGGTGGACGTCGAGCGCCTGCGGCGGTACAGCTTCTTCGGGCCGGCCGGGCTGACGCTGTATGAGCCGGGTCTCGGGGCCCTCGAGATGTTCCTCGCGGCGCGCCTCTTCATGTACCAGCAGGTCTACTTCCATCGAACCGTGCGGGCCATCGATCTCGACCTCGCCGAGGTGTTCGAAGCGAGCATCCGGGCGATCTTCGGGACAACCTCACCGGCCGACGCACTGGAGCGGTACGCGGACCTCGACGAATACGGGCTCCTGCACCAGGCCGCGCTCTGGGTGCGTGGCGAGGCGCTGGCCGAATCCCCGGTTCCGGGCGACGGCCACGTGCCGCGGGCCATCGCCGACGGCTGGCGGGCCGTCCTGATGCGCCGGCCCCGGTGGCACGCCGAGGCCGAGGTCCGGCTCGAATACGACGGCGATGCCGCGCCGGCGCCCGAGCTGGCCGCGCTTGGGGACGCGATCGCGGGTTCGATCGCGATCGATCTTGCTGTCGTGGACGCCCGCCCGACCACGACCGCCGGACCGCCGCTGCTCGCCATCGAGAGCCGCGAGGGCGGTCCGCCCATCTCGCTCGATCGAGCGCTGGCCAGGCTGCCGGCCTACGCGCTGATCGCGCGCCGATTCCGGCGGAGTGGCGATCCGGCCGAGGCAAGTCCGGAGTAGGGCCCGGCGAGCGGGGCTGGCGGGCGGGGCCGGCGCATCCGCCGTTCCTTCGCCGCGGGACTCAGGGCGCGAGCTTCTCGCCTCCGGGACGCGCTTGATCGAGTGGCGTCGCGGTCGTCGGGCTCGTCGGCTTGGCATGGTCCGGGCGCGCGGGCAGCACCAGCAGTGGGTCGACGCGGGCCGTCTGCTCGAGCGGCAGCTTCATCCGCTTCGCGACGGCAGGATCGATCCCGAAGGAGCCCGGATCGCGCGGGTTGAACAGGCCGTAGTGGAGGTGGCAGCCGGTGGCCCGGCCGGTCGCGCCTTCATAGCCGATCAGCTGGCCCGCCTTGACGACCTGGCCCGGGGTCACCACGGTCTTCCAGAAGTGGGCGTACATGCTGCGGTAGCCGTTGCCGTCGTCGATCACGACGACGATCGGCAGGGTCCACCAGAGGTGCTTCGCATCAAGACGCGCCTCGTAAGCGCTGAGGTCGCCGCGCCAGCCGATGAATTCGTCGAAGTGGCGACTCGCCGCGAGGACCGTGCCGGCGTGGGCGGCAACGATGCGGTCGCCGCAGACCGTCGCCAGGTCGACGCCGTCGTGGAAGACCTGGCCGTCGACGAGGCTGCCGCCCCAGGGCGTCGGCCCGAACGGCAGCGTGATCCGGCCGCGCGGCAGCGGCGAGACGTAGCCCGTCAGCTCGTCCGGCGGGAGAATCGCGCGGTCGGTGCCGCGGACCCGCGGCCCGAGGTCGCCGCTCGGCGCCACGGCATCCATCGCCGAGGTGCCTCCGGCGCCGGAGGCAGGTCCCGCCGCGGCACCAGGGGCGCCCGCCGCCGCGGGCGAAGTGGCCGCTGCGGCCGATGACGCCGCTGCGGTCGGGTTCGATGTGGCCGTTGCCGCCGCGGTCGATGATCCGGTCGCGAGCCCGCCGCCGCCGGGACCCGCCGACAGTGACGCCGCCAAATCGGGCGGGGCCGCCGATGCCGCTCCCGCGGTCGCCTGGGGCAGCGCCGCGGACGTGGCGGAACCATCCGATGCGCCGGCGACCGCGGCGCCCGAACCGGCCCCTTCGACCACCGTGGCCCCGGGTCCCGACAGCCGCAACCCGACCACGACGGCGGCCGCGATCACCAGGCCCAGGCCGGTCAGGAGCAACAGCCGTCGCATCCGAGGGTTGTACCAGACCACGGCGCCGCCGGCGGGTCCGCCGCGTCGGCGAATGTGACCGTAAGGTCTGACCATCTGGTCAGAATTTCCCTGCGGGCACCTTGCCACGCGGTTTGATCGCCACATGTGCATTGCCGGGGCTTCGATTGCGCGCACCCCTGGGACAGGCCGCCTGGGTGGCTCGTAACCCGTCGTTAAGCGGCTCGCCGATCGCCACGTGTGCGACAACGCCTCCAACGGCACGATCCGGCACCCTCCAGTGCACGTTGGCCCGCTCCGACCCTGCCGAATGAACATGGAGCGTGCACGCGACGGTCGGGCTGACCGCCCCGGACGATGAGACGGAGCGAACGCCGGCGCAACCCCGTGCCGTCGGTTCGCCGTCGGCCCTGGCGAGGCCACGCTCAACGGGCTCCAGCGCGGCCGCGATGCAGCCGGCACGGTTCGACCCGTCACCAAGGGAGCCGGTCCGCGCCGTATCATCGCTGCCGGCCCACCAGCGACCGGGCCGTCGCCCGGCGGTCCTTCGATCGCCCGTCAGCAGCGAGGCGTCTGCCAGATGCAGGATCGTGCCCGGATCGTCATCGTCGGTGCCGGCATCGTCGGCTGCAGCACCGCCTACGAGCTCACGAAGCTCGGCTGGACGGACATCGTCGTCGTCGACCAGGGCCCGCTCTTCGAGACCGGCGGCTCGACGTCCCACGCCCCCGGGCTCGTGTTCCAGGTCAACCCGGCGCGGACCGTCTCGAAGCTCGCCCAGGACACCGTCAAGCTCTACGAGAGCCTCAATGAGGGCGAGACCACGCCGATCTGGTATTCGGTCGGCAGCTTCGAGGTCGCCACCACGCCGGAACGGCTCGAGGAGCTCAAGCGTCGCGTCGGGTACGCCCAGTCGTGGGACCTGCCGGCAAGCGTCATCGATCCCGACGAGGCCGCCCGGCGGCTGCCGCTGCTCAATCGCGATCGCGTCCTCGGTGCGCTCCACGTGCCCGACCGACGGGCTCGTCAAGGCGACGCGCGCCGCGGCCAAGCTGGCCGGCATGGCCGAACGGGCCGGTGCGACGTTCCACGGCAACACCGCGGTGACCGGTTTCCTCATCGACAACGGCCGCATCCGCGGCGTCGAGACCACCGCCGGCACGATCCGCAGCGACATCGTGCTGATCGCCACGGGCATCTGGGGGCCGGTCGTCGGCCGCCTCGCCGGGATCACGATCCCGCTCATGCCGTTCCGTCACCTCTATGCCGAGACCGAGGCCGTGCCAGAGGTGGCCGCCGGACGAACGGCCGCCAGCCCGGAGCTCGAGCACCCCGTCCTGCGCCACCAGGATCGCTCGATGTACTTCAAGCAGATCGGCGACGGCTACGGGATCGGCTCGTATCGCCACGTCGAGCTGCCGATCGAGGCGGCCGACCTGCCCCACGAGCACGGCCACAGCGTCGCCCATCTCGCCGACTTCCCCGACGAGCACTTCGCGAACGCGCTCGAGTACACCGCGGACCTGCTGCCCGCCGTCGGCGGCCGGCGCCTCGTCCGCAAGCTCAACGGCGTGTTCTCGTTCACGCCGGACGCGAATTCGATCCTCGGGGAGTGGCCGGACATCCGCGGCCTGTGGCTGGCGGAGGCCGTCTGGGTGACGCACGGCGGCGGCGTCGGCAAGCTCATGGCGGAGTGGCTGGTCGATGGCACGCCGACCTACGACGTCCGCGAGGTGGACGTCCGGCGCTTCCATCGCCACGTCTACAACCAGGCCTACATCCGGCGGCGCGGGATCCAGCAGTACCGAGAGGTGTACGACATCGTCCACCAGCTCGACCAGTTCAGCGATCCCCGCAACATCCGGCTCAGCCCGCTGCACCGGCGCCAGGTCGAGCTCGGGGCGACGTTCTTCGAGGGCGCCGGCTGGGAGCGACCGCGCTGGTATGGCGCGAATGCCGACGGTCTCGCCACGCGGCACTGGCGGCGCGGGCCCTGGGAGACCCGCAACTGGTCGCCGATCAACGGGGTGGAGCACCTGGCGGCGCGCGAAGCGGTCGCGCTGATGGACCTGAGCCCATTCGTGAAGATCTCGGTCAGCGGGCCCGGCGCACTCGGCTACCTCCAGCGCCTGACGGCCAGCGATCTCGAGCGGCCCGTCGGCAAGGTGACCTACACGACGCTGCTCGACGAGCGCGGCGGGATCCTGGCCGACCTGACCGTGACCCGGACGGCCGAGACGGAATTCCTGATGGTCGACGGCGCCGGCACGGGCCTGCGCACGATCGGTCGGGTCCGGGACCTCGCGCCGGCGGATGGTTCGGTGGTCGTCTCGGACGTCAGCTCGGCCTGGTGCTGCATCGGGATGTGGGGCCCGGCGGCGCAGGCCGTGATGGATGCCGTGGCAGAGGCACCCGTCACCTTCGGCCGGTTCACGGCCGGTCGCGTGACGATTGCCGGGGTCCCGGCACTTGCCCTCCGCGTCTCGTACGTCGGCGAGCACGGCTGGGAGATCTACGCCCCGACCGAGTACGCCCTTCGCCTGTGGGATGCGCTGTGGGAAGCCGGCCGGCCGCACGGCATCGCCCCGATCGGCCTGGCCGCCCAGGACACGCTCCGGCTCGAGAAGGGCTACCGCCTCTGGGGCCAGGACATCCACACCGAGTTCGACCCGTTCGAGGCCGGCCTCGAGTTCGTCCTGGCGATGGACAAGGGCGACTTCATCGGGCGCGACGCGCTCCTCCGCAAGCGGGACCGCGCGCTTACCCGAACGCTGAGTTGCCTCGTCCTCGACACGCGGGACACCGTGGTCATGGGGCGGGAGCCGATCCTCGCCGGCGATCGGAAGGTCGGCTACGTCACCAGCGCCGGCTTCGGCTTCGCGGTCGACCGGAGCATCGTCTATGGCTACCTGCCGCCCGAGCTCGCGACGCCCCGGGCAGCGGCTCGAGATCGAATACTTCGGCATCCGCTACCCGGCAACCGTCACGGCCGAACCGCTCTACGACGCGAGCGGCTCCCGGATGCGAACACCCGCCGGCGCCACGGCCGCCCCCGGGACCAGCCGGCCCACGGGAGCGGCGCATACGGGAGCCTCGTCCACGACCACCGGCCACCCAGAACCTTCGATCGTCCCCGCCTGAATCGTCACGCTCGGGGGCCGTGGGGCGCGCACCCTGAGTCCGTCACTGCCCCCAGAGGAGACCGATGCCGCAGCCCGAGGCCGAATTCACGCTGATCACCGCGGCCCGCCTGATCGACGGCACGGGTGCCGCTCCGATCGAGAACGGCGGGCTGCTCGTCCACGGCGACCGGATCGTCCGAGTCGGTCACCGGAGCGACCTCCGGGCGCCGGACGGCGCCTCGGTCGTCGAATCGCATCACCCCGACGCATCCATCCTGCCCGGCTACGTGGACGCTCACACGCACGTGATCGCTCCCGGCGACGGCACACCGGGCGAGGGCGTGGCCGCCACGGACGACGACATCCTGCTGCTCCAGGCGGCGGCCAACGTGCGGCGGATGCTCAACCTCGGGATCACGACGGCACGCGAGAACGGCGCCAAGAACAAGGTCGGCTTCTCGATCCGCGAGGGGATCCGGCGCGGCATCGTCCCCGGGCCTCGGCTGTCGATCACGGGCCGGCCGATCGCCACGACCGGCGGCCACCTGCATTTCTTCGGCCAGCCGGCCGACGGCGTCGACGGCGTCCGCCAGGCCGTCCGGACGCTGATTCGCGACGGCGCGGACTGGATCAAGATCACGGCCACCGGCGGCAGCACGAAGAGCTCCGATCCGTTCCGGCCGTCGTTCCGGACGGAGGAGCTGGCGGCGATCGTGGACGAGGCGCATCGGCGGGGGAAGCTGACCGGCGCCCACACGACGGCGACCGCGGGGATCGTCAACGTCCTCGACGCCGGAGTGGACATGATCATCCACTGCGTCTTCTGGGAGCCCGACGGCTCCTATCGCTATCGACCCGAACTGATCGACCGGGCCGTGGCCGACGGCCGCTGGATCAACCCAACCCTCTACGGCGGCGCCTACACGGAGATCGAGGGCATCGAGGGCAAGCGCGCTCCGCCAGGGCCACCTGACCCCGCAGGACGAGGCTGACCTCGCCGCGGCCCACGCCTCCGTCGAGACGCTGCTCGACGGCGTCCGGCGAATGATCGGGCAGGGCGCGAAGATCACGGCCGGCTCGGATACCGCGTGGCGCTGGGGCCGGGCCGGCGGCCTCGCCCAGGAAGTCCAGATGCTCGGCCAGGCAGGGCTCACGAATTCGCAGGCGATCGTGGCCGGGACCTCGGGCTCGGCCGAGTCGATCGGCCTCGGCGACACGGCCGGCCGGCTGGCGGCGGGCCGGCAGGCGGACATCGTGGTCGTGGCCGGCGATCCGCTGGCCGACCTCGCGGCGCTCCAGCACGTCCAGGACGTCTGGCTCGCCGGACGGCGCGTTGACCGCGCCGGCTGACGGAGTGCCGCTTCGGCAGGCTGACCAAGTGCGGCCCGGCAGGCTCGCGTCCGGCGAGGGTCCGGGGTCCCGGCTACAGTGTGGATCGCACCGCCGACGGACCCCACGGACGGACCCCACGGCTCTCCGAACACCGGCCTCGACAGGAGCCCGACGATGACTCTCACCAATCCGGCGGATCGGCCAACCGCCCTCGCGACCGCGACGCCCGATGCCGCCGGGCCCGCGACCCTCGACATCCGCGACGACCGCACGGGCCAGTCGTACGAGCTGCCGATCGAGCACGACGCCATTCGCGCCCGAGACCTCGCCCGAATCCGTCTCGCCGAAGACGAACCGGGCCTCGTGAGCTACGACCCGGCATTCCTCAACACCGCCTCCTGCCGCAGCGCGATCACGTTCATCGACGGCGATCGGGGCATCCTCCTCTATCGGGGCTACCCGATCGAGGACCTGGCGGCCCGGCGGTCCTATCTCGACGTCGCCTGGCTCCTCGTCCACGGCGAGCTGCCGACGACCAGCCGAGTCGGCCACGTTCGCCGAGGCCGTGCGAGCCGGTTCGCAGCTCCCGGAACAGGTCGTGGCGCTCATCCGGTCGTTCCCGCGCGACGCGCACCCGATGGCGATTCTCATGAGCGCCTTCGCCGCCCTCGGGGCCTATCACCCGGAATCCAAGGCGGTCGACGACCCGGGGCTCCGCCAGCGCGAAGTCCCCGTCTTCCTCGGCAGCGTCGCCAGCCTCCTCGGCCTGCTGTTCCGGCACGGCCGCGGGGAGGCCCTGACCCTGCCGCCGGCGGGCCTGGACTACCCGACGACCGTGGCCGCCAACCTGTTCGGTGGGCCCGACGCGCCGGCGGCCGATCCGGCGATCATCCGCGCCATCGAGGTTCTCCTGATCCTCCAGGCCGACCACGAGCAGAACTGCAGCACCAACGCCGTCCGGGCCGTGGGCTCCTCCCGCGTGGATCCCTACTCGGCGTTCGCCGCCGGCATCGCCGCGCTCTACGGGCCGCTCCACGGCGGGGCCAACGAAGCCGTGATGCAGCAGCTCCGCGAGGTCGGCAGCGTCGATCATGTGCCGGAGGTCATCCGCCGCGCGAAGACCGGCGAGCACAAGCTGATGGGCTTCGGCCACCGCATCTACAAGAACTACGACCCCCGGGCGACGATCATCAAGCAGACCGCGGAGGACCTCTTCAAGGTCACCGGCACCAATCCCCTGCTCGACGTGGCGATCGCCATCGAGCAGGCCGCGCTCTCCGACGAATACTTCGTCAGCCGGAGGCTCTACCCCAACGTCGACTTCTACTCGGGACTGATCTACGAAGCCCTCGGACTGCCGTCGGACATGTTCACCGTCTTCTTCGCGGCGAGCCGGATGAGCGGCTGGGTCGCCCAATGGCTCGAATTGATCGACGACGCGGAGCAAAAGATCGCCCGCCCTCGTCAGTTGTACGTCGGATCACCCCGGCGCTCGCTACCGACCGTCTGACCGGTCGGCCAACGCGGCCGGACGAGGCCAGTCGGGGCCGATCGATCACCGAAAAGGCCTATTGAATCGAACCATTCACAGACTAAGGTGTCACTGATCGTCGGGCGGAAGGATTCGCGCCTGCGTCTCGCGTGAAACCGGATCATCGAGGGGACCATCACGATGTCACGGCGACTTTCAGCACTCCTGGCGGCGGTGGCGCTGCTCGGCTCATTCGGACTCGCAGTCAGCGTCCAGACCGGCGCGGCCAAACCCGCGTCGACATCGGTTCAGCTGGCAGCCAGCGCATCGAGCCACATTGACGATCTCCGACCCCGCGGTTCAACTGGCGCCGATCAACCGGAGAAGAGCCGGCCATTGCTGGGCGCGATCGCGGGACTGATCAACGGGGCAATTTCTCAGGAACGGCATCCGGTACCACAACGGACCAGTGGTGATGGGCGAGAAGGTTGTCGCCATCTACTGGGCTAGTTCTCCGATCTACGTGAACGGGCCCACCCAGGGACGACAGGTGCAGGAAGCGCCGACGACTCCCTCGTCGGCTATTTCCTGAGCAATCTCGGCGGGACTTCCTACTACAACATCAATACGACCTACACCGATGGCTCGAATACCCCAATACCTAACAGCCTGTCATACACGGGGTTTTGGGCGAATAACACGAACGTTCCGACGGACTGCACACCAGTCGTCAGTGACAGCGCCATTCAGACAATGATTACGAACGGCTTCGCGTCCGGCAATATCACGTACGACCCGAAGACCATCTATGCAGTCTTTTCGGCGGGCAAGGTCAATTTGGGTGGAAGCACTTCGGGTGGCTTCGGCAATTGCTCAGGGTCGGCCTATCCGTTCCAGTACTGCGCTTATCATGGCTACTTCAGCTACAACGGCAATACCGTGCTCTACGCGGCCATGCCATATGACTACTCCTACCAAGGCTCATGCACGGCCTTCCAGGGTAGCGGACCGGCCAACGGAAGCGCCGATCCAGGTGCGGACGCGATCGTCAACACACTCGCCCACGAACTCGAAGAGGCCAACACGGATCCTCGGCTCAATGCCTGGTGGGACGACACCTCGGGCAATGAGAACGCCGACAAGTGCGCTTGGGGGTTCGGAACCGTCAATCTGAATGGCGGCACTGCCAACATCCCGGTCGGCGCCAAGAACTTCCTCGTCCAGCGCAACTGGTTGAATGCGAGCGGCGGCTCCTGCCAGCAGTCCTACGGCGGCGCGCCCACCACCGGCACTCTGACCGGCACCGTCACCAACTCCTCGGGTGGGGCAGCAATCTCCGGCGCCACCGTGAGCATCTCCGGGCGGTGGCTCGGCCACGACGGCCGCCAACGGCACCTACACGATCAACAACGTGACGCCGGGATCCAACCTCAGCGTCACGGCATCGAAGTCTGGTTTCAACTCGGCCACGGTTAACAACGTGACAGTCACAGCGGGTGGCTCCACCACGCAGAACTTCACGCTCACCCCGAACGCGCCCACGACCGGCACCCTGACCGGCACCGTCACCAACTCGTCGGGTGGGGCAGCAATCTCCGGCGCCACCGTGAGCATCTCCGGGGGTGGCTCGACCACGACGGCCGCCAACGGCACCTACACGATCAACAACGTGACGCCGGGATCCAACCTCAGCGTCACCGCTTCGAAGTCTGGTTTCACA
This sequence comes from uncultured Chloroflexia bacterium, assembly GCA_963716375.1. GTDB lineage: Bacteria > Chloroflexota > Limnocylindria > Limnocylindrales > CSP1-4 > VGPE01. The sequence goes on from OY970306.1 coordinate 2,875,957, forward strand.
TCGTCAACGGCCACCGTGACTGTGACCGCAGGGAATACCACCACCAGGAACTTCTCCCTGACCCCGAACGCGCCCACGACCGGCACCCTGACCGGCACCGTCACCAACTCCTCGGGTGGGGCAGCAATCTCCGGCGCCACCGTGAGCATTTCGGGCGGTGGCTCGGCCACGACGGCCGCCAACGGCACCTACACGATCAACAACGTGACGCCGGGATCCAACCTCAGCGTCACGGCTTCTGCCACGGGCTTCACCAACTCGACGGTCAGCACGGTCAACGTGACCGCCGGCAACACCACCACCCAGAACTTCTCGCTGACGCCGACCGGCGGCGGAGCGACTGTCCCCGGCGCTCCGACCCTCAGCGTCGGCAGCATCGGCTTCTTCCAGCACGGGCTCAAGCTCTCCTGGAGCGGGGCCGCGGCCAACGGCAGCACGATCACGAACTACAACATCTACCGCAGCACCGCGAGCGGCGGCGAGGTCCTCCTGACCACGGTCGGCAACGTCAGCTCGTACAACGACACGAGCGTGTCGGCCCGGACGACCTACTACTACCGGGTCAGCGCCGTGAACGGTATCGGCGAAGGCGCCCTCTCGAACGAGAGGTCGGGCAGCTCCTTCTTCTAGGATCGGCGCCCGGCCCCGACGGGCCGGAAGTTCAATCGGCAAGAGCAGGGGCCGGGCGGTTCGGGGTCGAACCAGCCCGGCCTTTCGATTCCGGGAGCGCCGGCGCCCGGCCGACCCGAAGCGACGTTCTCTTGCGCACATGGGGGGAACGTTATCGATGGTCGGAGCCCGTCCACGGCGTTCGAGCGGGCGAGGTTCTCCCGTCGCGTGCAGGGCCAGCGATGAATTGGAGTCGTTGCAGAGCTCGACGAAGGTCCAGCGGCGTCCGTTTCCGATCGAACGCTCCCCGGGTGAGAAATCCGACCAAGAACTGGGCCGGGGCCCGGCGACCGTGCGGCGCGGCGACCCCGCCGACCCGGCAACGCGGCGACCGCGACCGGGCAACGCGGCGACCGCGACCGGGCACGCGGCGACCGCGACCGGGCAACGCGGCGACCCAGCGGCCGAGACGGCAATCGTGCGACAGCCCGTCAGCGACTGATCGGGCAACCGCTCAATGGCCGCCGGCGACCGTCGGCGGAGCCGGCTTGAGCCATCCGAGCAGGGCCTTCGAGGTCATCGGCTGGCCGAAATAGTCGGAGTGTTCGACCCCCTCGTCCGGCTGGAAGTCGCGATGGACCTTGATCGGAAACGCGCCGTAGCCGTTGGGGCCATCCATGCTTTCGATCGCCACCATCATGTCGTTGGGAACTCCCTTGAAGATCCAGTCGCGGGCTTCGTCGTTCAGCCACGCGACGAGCGCCGGATCCTTGGGCTCGTAGTTCGACACGATGGCCCGGTAGCGGGCTGCGGTCGGTTTGGCCGTCTTGTCGTTCAGGAGCTTCAGGAAGTCGCTGCCCGGCGCCATGCAGCTGAGGCCCTCGAGGTCCTTGACCACCTCCACCGCGAGCGAGCGGACGACCGCGAGGATCGTCTCGAGCGTGGCGTTCACGGCCAGCCCCGGGACGAGATTGAGGAGAGTCGTCGCACGGTTGATGAGCTCGTCCCAGTTGTCCGCGCTGGCCAGGATCGTGCCGTTGCAGGTCGCGCCGACCAGAACCGCACTCCTGACCTTGATGTTCGTTCCCAAATCCTTCAGCTGGCCCGGCCGCTCTGCCAGCGTGCGGGCAACGAGCCCGCCGCGCGAGTGGCAGACGATGTCGAACGCCATCGTCCGATCCCCCACCAGGCGCAGGAATTCCCGCACGTTGACACTCGGGTCGTCGGCAATCGTCGGGTGGTCGAAGGCGAGCACGCGGCCGTCGTAGCGACGCTGGAGCTCGGCCAGGGTGTCGGCGGGCAGGCGGCCGAACGCGCCTTCCGTGGTGCTGAACGTGCCGTGGATGAACAACAGTGCCGGGCCCTTCTGGAGGTCGGCCCAGCTGCGATCCTCAACGGGAGCCCAGGAACCGTCGACGAGGCGGCGTCGGATCTGGTGCGGATGATGGTCCCGATCCCACGACCGCGCCGCCGACTGCGCCAGGTGCCCGATCGCGCTGACGATGGGAAACGTGATGATGCGGATCACCTGCGAGAGGCCCGGGATGAGCCCGCGGGTGGTGGCGACGCCGGCCGGAGGCGGAGCGATGACCCGCGGCACGACATACCGCTGCATGCGGCGTGCGCCGCGAACGGTGGCCGCGCCGCCGGCCATCTTCTGGGGCCGATGGAAGGTCGCGATGCCATGCTCGTCGATCGAGAGCAGCACCTGGGCCTCGCCGTCGGCCGGTGCCGGGACCTCCAGTTCCAGGTCCTGCGGTCGAACTCCCCCGGCTGCCCCTCGGCGGCCGCGGGTCGTCGCCGCTGGGGGACCCGTGACGGTCGAGCGCGGATCCTTGATCACGATCGTCCGATCCGTGCGCATGTCGAGCGCGCCAAGGGCGCGTTCGAGTTCGTCATTGACGCTGCTTCGGCCACGGAGTGCGCCACCGGTCGGGGCACGCTCCACGGTGACCTCGCCACGGAGCCCCGAGGAACGAACGACGACTCCCTCGAGCTCGACGACGCCTGTTTGATCCAGCCTTGCGGTTGCCACCTCGCTCCTCCTCGCTATTTGCCGGTCCGCAGGCCACTCACGACAAACTCCGGGTGACCGAAGAACTGGTAGGCCATCGTCGTCGCCGACGTGGTGGAGAACTCATCGACGAACGCCTTGCGGGCGCTCCGCAGGACCTCGCTCGGAGCCTCGCCTTTGGCGACCCGGGTGTAGAACTCCAGGGCGATGGAGTGGGCCACGGCGTCGTCGATCGACCAGAGCGGCGCAACGACACAGCTCGCACCGGCCTTCACGAAGGCGGCCGCGATGCCGGAGTAGCGCCCGAGTGCCGCGTGGCCGGCCGCGACCTGGCAGGCGTTGAGGAAGATCACCGGTGCGCCGGGCAGCGTTCGGGCGTCGATGTCGCCATGGGCGACGACGTGGCCGTCGGTCAGGATGATGCCGTCCTGGTCGGTGCGATTCTTCGACCACTGGCCATGGACGGCGAAGTGCACGAGATCCGGACCGCCGGCCTTCAACAGCGCGTAGATCTGCGGCCACGCAGCGGGGATCGTCTCGGCGCCGTAACGTTTGATCAGCGCGTTCGCCTCCTCCTCGGCATGAGCCAGGTTCGTCCAGCCGTCGATGCCCTTGTATTCGCCCCACACCACCGCCACCTTGTCGACGTGTTTCGTGCGGGGCGGATCGGGCATCGGGCGCAGCTGGCCGTCCGACATCCGGCTTGACTGGAGCCAGCGCCCGATCCGCGCCTGAGCTGCGAGGAAGGGCGGCAGCGGGTGCGCCGGGTCCGGGTCTGGCAGGAGCGGCGGGTCCACGTGCGCGAGCTCCCACGGCACGAAGGCTTCCTCGGAGACGAGCAGGATCGTCGGCGGGTGGCCGATCTTCAGGCTGACGGCCCGGAGCGCCGTCCAGACCTCGGCGGGAACGGCGGCCTCGATGTCGCGGGCCTTGCCCAGGACGGCCGTGTAGATGCCCTGGCCACCTTCCTCGGCGCCGACGGTGGAGACGAGATCATCGAGGAACGACTCGAGGTCCTCGCCGATGCCGGCGTGGACGGGCGCGTCCGGTGGGTCCACGACCGAATGCGGCGAATTGAGGGTCCAATCGAGCTTCCGCGGGAGATCCGACAAGCGGACGGTGATCGTCAGGTCGGCCACGGCTTCGCCCGTCGGAGCGGGCAGGTCGATCCCCGATGTCACCCGGTCGGCCGCGGGACGGGTTCGCGCGGCTTCGTTCGCGACCACCGACAGCGGCGCGGATCGCGTCGGTGACCCGGCCGCCGCCGATCCAGAACTCGGCGGTGATTCGCGGCTCCGCCAACCGCAGGCTTGACGCTTTCGGGATCAGGTTGACCGTCGTGCTGGGATACGGGTCGACGAGGCTGACCTTGAGCTCCTGGCGATATCGCTCCCCCGGGGCGACCGAGAAGCCGGGCGCCGCGATCCGGACCCAGACGGAGTACGACTTCACGTCAAGCGGGGGCAGCGTCATCGCCCGACCCGCGACACCTGCCGCCTGCGTCGCGGTCAGGCCGACCTTCACGGCAAAGGCCTTGCGGACGACGACCTCGGCCGGGCAGTCGACGAGGCCGAAGGCCCGATGTTGGGGTCGCTCGGGCGGCGGAGCATCGGCGCCGACGCCGGCCGGGGGTTTGGCCCGCCGCCGGCGGCTCGCACGCGGCGGAGGAGCCTCGGCGCCGTGCTCCGGAGGTCGCGCCCGCCGGCGGCTCGAAGGCGGAGGAGCCTCCGCGCCGTGCTCCGCGTGGCCGCCCCCGTTGGCCGTCGCGCCACCGCCGTTCGCTGTCGCACCGCCGCCGTTCGCTGTCGCACCGCCGCCGTTCGCCATGGCGCCGCCGCCGTAGGTCTGCCCGCCACCGCCGTTCGCCGCCGCGAGGTCAGCGCCGGTGTCCGCCGCCGGCGCCAGGTCCGCCGTCATGGTCGCCAGCACCCCGGTCAGGATCTGGTCCCGCTGCCTGGCCGGCAGCGCGGAGACTGCCGCAATCGGATCTTGCGCGTCCCCTCCAGAGGCGCCCATCCCGCCACCGGCCGATGCCATCTCCGGCAGCCGGCGGATCTCCGCGTCCGCGGCAACCTGCTCACGGGGGCCGAGCCACGGCCGCATCGCCTCGAGCGCAACCCGTCGCTCCGACGGGTCATCGATCTCGTGCGCAAGATCGATTCCGCTCCAGCCGGCGGCCGGAAGATCCGCGGCGATGAGCTCGAGGGTCGTCGCCCAGTCAGTCCCGTCGCCGCGGCGCAGGTCCTTGACGATGGATCGGACGAGGCCGACACGCTCGTCTTCGGGAGCAAGTCGAACGAGGTGAGCCATGGTCTGGGCGCGCTCATCAGGATCCTTGAGGGCCGCGGCCAGGGGTCGCACCATCGCGAGGTCGCGTGCCCGCAGGTCGGCGGATCGATCGCGGATGACGCCGGACCAGGTCGCCGGATCGGAGATGTTCCGGGGATCGCCGAGCAGCCGCCGGATCGCCTGCGGACTCAATGGTTCGCAGAGGGTCTCGATGACCATCGGTCGTTCCCAGGCCTGCCGAATGCCGCGGGCGGTCTCGATGGCGGCGAGCCGATCTGCGCTATCGAGCCGAGGCGAGATGGACTCAAGCGCCTCACCCCACTCCGCCCTGGGCAGCAGGTTCAGGTCGGTCAGGACGCGATGGGCAAGAAGGCGGCCGTCTCGCAGGGACAGGCGAGGCACGAGGGCGATCAGCGCCCGCTGCCGGTTGGCCCCGTCCCGCACCGCCGTGGCGAGGCTCAGTGCCACGGGCAACAGCGAATCATCGAGGTTCTCCGCAACGTTGGGCAGCGCCAGCGCCCAGTCGTCGGCCTCCCCCGCACCTTGGGCTGCGACCAGGCAGTCTCGGAGGACGTCCGGGTTCAACTGGAAACTGATGTCCGCAATGGCGCGACGGCGGACGGCCGCAGGCTTCGACCTCCGAATCGCGTCGACGATCTCGTGCTGAGCGTCGCCGGGGAGATAGGGGATCAGTGCCAGGAGCCATCGATCGAGGTGCCCGCGTTTGACCGCGGGCCGCCGGCTCGCCGCCCATTCGCGCCGCACGGCTGGGCGAAGCTCACTCGGCAGTGCGTCCAGGCCAGCTTCCTCATCGTCGCCCCCGCGATGGGCGAGATCACGCAACACCGCCAGCTGCTGCGACTCGGACCAGGCCGCGGCGATGGCCGAGAGGAATTCGGCGTCCACGGATCGTCCGCGCAACACGGCGTCGAGGCCGTCGGCGAGAACCTTTGCCTGCTCGCTCGGATCGAGGAGTGGCAGCAGGCTCGCGAGACAGAGGAGGCGGAATCTCGCTGGCCGCAGGCCGGTTGCTCGAGCGCGGATTCGGCCACGGAGGTCGTCGTCCAGCGCCGTCGCTCGCAGTCCGAAGGCGCGCAGCGCCGATGGCAGTTCGTCCCGGCCGACGAGATCCATCGACCGCCAGACCTCGTCGAGCATGTCGCCCGGAGCGGCGGCGATCGCGGCGATCACGTCGTACGGATCGTGGAATGCATGGGCGAGGCGAAGCGCGTCCCGGATGAGCGCCGGCCGCTCGCCTTCAGGCAACACGGAGGCGATGCCGATCAGCGAGGCGGCCGCCTCGCTTTCGCTCGCTCGGGCCGCGTCGATCGCTTCGTGCAGCAATGCCGGTCCCTGCGGCAGCCGGAGGGACAGCCGGGCCAAAGCTCGCGTGCGGGTTGGTACGTCCGAGGTTCCGCGCGCTGCGGCGAGAGCGAGTGGCAGCAGCCGCTCCGGCAGGAGGGGGATCAACTCCGGGAGATACTCGATTCCCCCGGATTCGATGCTCGAACGCAGTTGCCGCACGCCGCTCATCGGCACGACCCTCGTTCCCGTCGGTAGCGCCACTCATCGCTGGCTCGGACCGCCGGCACGCCGGAGCGCCTGGGCAAGGGCTACCCGGACGGAAGACGAAGCAGTCGTGGCGGACCGACACGGTCAGCTTTGATGCGTCGCCCGCCAAAGTCAACCCCAGCTGTACGACGGTGGGGTCGGTCGTGCTCGAAGCGCGGCCGAATTGACGGTGGGCCGGCCGGGCAGGCCGGGTCGACCGAGCCGACGTCGAATATTCCGCAACTGCTCGCCGGGGGAACGTTGGCGAAGGTTTCCGCCAGTGCGAGCCGTGCGAGGGCCCGGATTCATCCCGCGGCGTGCACGGCCAGGGACGAATCGGACCGTTCGGGGAGCCGACCGAGAGATGGCGTCGATCGTTTCGCGGCTAACGCTCCCGGGGTGAGAATATGACAAGGAACTGGCCCGGTCTCGCCGACGCCGATTGCGGGACGCGTCACACCGACCAGCCGCCAGCCCCGCCTCGGCCGGCGCGGCCCAGCCGAGAACAGGCCACTCGGCACTATCCCGGCCACCAATGCCGCGCGATCATCCGATCAGACCCGGAGCGGTCAGGAGCGGAAGTCTCCTTCGGGAGACAGATCACCAGGACCCGGACTCAGCGTCGGCTCCCGAGATCATCTCAGCGGAGCCACCTCGGACCGGGATGACTGGAAGACCGAGAGATCACTCCGGGTCCTTCTACGCCCCCGATCGGGGCATCCGCAGCCAGGCCGTGCCGCGCAGGTCTACGTACGTCGCGTCGGGCGTCTGGACGATCCGGGCCATGACTCCGCCGCAGATCGAGCAGCGCAGCGTGACGCCCGGACCCTGGGTGTAGGCGCGGGTCGAGCCGACCTCCGCGTGATTCCCGCAATGCGAGCACTCGGTCGGCATCGCCGTCATCTCGGCGCCGAACACTTCCATGAGGAGGCCGGCGACGGCATTGCCATCGAGCATCATCGCCCGATCCATGGGCATCGCTTCGTCGGACATCGGATTCGATGGTTCGTTCATGGTGTCCTCGCTCACGCCCCGGTTGGGCCGAATCGCTCGGTGCGGATCAGCGATGGCTCGACGGCCAGGCCGACGAGACCCTCGGCCGCCGCCTCCACCAGCAGGGTCGGGCCGCAGATGAAGACCCGCGGCTGGCCGCCGATGGAGGCCAGGACGTCGATCAGCATGGAGCGATCGATTCGCCGGCCGTAGCCCGTCCAGCCCGGCGGCTGCTCGCGGGTGAGGGCATGGAAGACCCGCAGGGTCGGATCCATCGCCTGCAGGACCTCGAGCTCCTCGTAGTAGATGACGTCATCGAGCCGGCGCGAGCTGAAGAGGAGCCCGGTCGGGACATGGACCGAGGCTCCTGCCCGCTCGCGCAGCATCGACATCAGCGGCACGACGCCGGATCCGCCCGCGATCAGCAGGAGCGGCCCGCCGAGCTCAGGTTCCCAGACGAAATAGCCGCCGATCGGGCCGCGGGCCTCGATCCGGTCCCCCACCACGGCGACATCGTGGAGGTAGCTCGAGACCTCGCCGTCCTCGATCCGCTCGACCGTGAGGACGATCTCGCCCGTCCGCATCGGTTCGGAGGCGATCGAGTAGCTCCGCTGGGCCTGGTAGCCATCCGGCGCGGTGAGTCGAATGTCGTAGTGCTGGCCGGCCAGGTGCGGCTGCCAGTCGGGCAGGGCCAGCGTGAAACTCCTGACGGTGGCGGTTTCCTGGCGGACGGCGGTCAGGGTGGCGATCTGCCAGGCGAGGGGCGCTCTCACGACTGCATCAGTCTCCGCTGTACCGCTCTTCCTTCCAGGGATCGCCGTGGTTGTTGTAACCGAGCGACTCCCAGAAGCCGGGCTGGTCGCGCTCCACGATCCGGATGCCCCGGATCCATTTCGCGCTCTTCCAGAAGTAGAGGTGAGGCACGACCATCCGGGCCGGGCCGCCGTGCGGTGGCGACAGCGGCTGGCCGTCGTACTGGTAGGCGATGAACGACTGGCCGTTGACGATGTCCGGGATCGGCAGATTGGTGGTGTAGCCGCCGTCCGAGTACGCGATTGCGAAGGCCGCCTTGGGGTCCAGCCGGACATGCTCGAGCAGCAGGTCCACGCTGACGCCGTACCAGCGCATGTCGAGATGGGTCCACTTCGTGACGCAGCTGATGTCGACGACGAATTCCTGGGCCGGCAGGGCGAGGAATTCGGCCCACGACCAGCGCGCAGGGGCATCGACCAGGCCCTCGATCGTGAAGGTCCACTGGTCGAGGGGCGTGTGCGGCGTCGGTCCGGCCGAGAGCACCGGGAAGTCCGAGATCCGATGCTGGCCCGGCGGGATGCGGTTGCCCGTGCCGGGCTCACGCCGCCGGCCGACGAAGCCCCTGGTCACGAATGGTTCTGTCACTGGCCCCCTCCCTTCAAACGCCCCGTCGGCAGCCGCGCTGCCTGCCCCGTAAGAATTCTGACCACATGGTCAGACCTGATGGTCAGACCTCATGATCGCAATCGCGGGCCGGCGCTGGCACCGGCGGCGCTGCCGGGCCGGGGCGCGAGCCCGGGCCCGAGACCACGCGGCAGGCTGAACCAGAAGCGGGTCCAGCCCTCGCGCGACTCGACGCCGACCTGGCCCCCGGCTGCCTCGACCAGCTGCTGGACGATGGCGAGCCCGATGCCCGCCCCACCGAGCGCCCGATCGCGGGACTTGTCCACCCGATAGAACCGCTCGAAGACGCGGTTGAGGTCGGCGGCGGGGATCCCCTCGCCCGTGTTCGCCACGACGACCAGCACGTCGCCGGGTCGTGGCGTGGCCCGGATCGTGACGCGGCCGCCCGGCGGCGTGTACCGCACGGCGTTCTGCAGCAGATTCGCCAGCACCTGGGCCAGCTGATCGGGCATGCCACGGGCCGGCAGCTCGTCGGGAATATCAACGCTGACCTCCAGGCCGGCCCGCGTCAACGACGGCCGGGCCAACTCGACGGCTGACCGGATCGCCGCCGACAGATCGAGGTCCTGGGCGGCCGGCGCGTGCATCGCCGCGTCGCCCTCGGCGAGCGCATTGAGCGATTGCGAGAGGCGAACCAGCCGATCCGCCTCTTCGAGGAGCGATTCGAACGTCGCCCGATCCGCCGGCATGACGCCGTCGCGCATCGCCTCGAGGTAGCCCTTGAGATTGGTCAGCGGGGTCCCGAGCTCGTGCGCCGCATTGGCGATGAAGTCGCGCCGGACCTGCTGCTGCTCTTCGAGGCTGGCGGCCATCTGGTTGAACGAGTCGGCCAGGCTGGCGACCTCCTCCGGGCCGTCACGCGGGACCCGGGCCCGATAGTCGCCCTGCGCGATCCGTCGCGCGGCGGCGCCGATGTCGCGCAACGGCCGGGCAAGACGCCTCGCGAACAGCATCGAGAGCGCCGCGGCCGCGACCACCGCCACCACCACGGCCAGCAGGACGACCCGGGTCACGGACTCGTCGAACATCTGGCGGGCGGCGTCGGATGGCTCGCCGTGCTTCGTCATCAGGTCCGTCAGCGCCTGGCCGCCGATCAGCGTCACGCCGAGGGCGATGATCGTGACGGCCACCACGACGGCGACGATCGCCGCCAGCGCGATCCGGACCGCGATGCCACCCGGGACCGCCAGGCGCCTCACGAGGCGATGCCCTCGCCGGCGGCCGGGGCCGCGCGATAGCCGACCCCCCGGACCGTGGCCACGTAGCGCGGCCGGTCCGGCTCGTCGCCGAGCTTGTCGCGCAGCCGGCGGATGTGGGCATCGATGGCGCGATCCAGCACCTCGGCCTCCCCGAGGCCGTGCAGCGCGTCGAGCAGCTGATCGCGGGTCAGGACGCGCCCATCCGCCTCGAGGAGCGCGGCCAGCAGCCGGAACTCGGCCGCGGTCAGGGCGATCGACTGGCCGGCGATCGTGACCTCGTGGCGATTGAGGTCCATGCACAGGTCGCCGAGGCGCAGCGTCCGTTCGGGGCCGGCCGCGACGTCGCGTTCGTCGCCGGTGCGCTCGAGGACCCGCTTGACACGCAGCACGAGCTCGGCGGGCGAGAACGGCTTGGGGACGTAGTCGTCGGCGCCCGATTCGAGTCCTTCGATCCGATCTGCGACCGTCCCCTTGGCCGAGAGGATGATGACCGGGGTCGTGCCACGCCGGCGCACGGCTCGCAGGACGGCCAGGCCGTCGATCTCCGGAATCATCAGGTCGAGGATGACGAGGGCCGGGTCCCGCGACGCGATCGCATCCAGCGCTGTCTGGCCATCGCGGGCGGCGATGACGGCGAAGCCTTCGCGCTCGAGGTACGTCCGGACGAGCCGGACGATCTTCTCGTCATCGTCGACGACCAGGATCGGGCGATCGGCGGCGTCAGGCATGGGTCAATCGTGCCTGCGGGCGAGCGGCAGCGCAATCTGGCGCGGTGCGAGCGCGCGCAGCCATCGAAGGCGCGCCCGACGGACGGGCCGATCGGGGAGGCACGGTCATCATCCCGCGATCGTCGCGAGCCCGCGTGACGGACGGATGACCGCCCGCGTAACCCATTCGAAAGGGTCCCGGACCGAGACTCCGGCGAGGCCAGCGGACCATCGAACCGGCACACCGCCAATAATGGTGCCGCTGGCCGCCACGTCCTTGAGGCCCCGATGCGCATTCTCATCGCCGAAGACGATCCCGGACTGCGCGACGTCCTCGTGCTCGGCCTCGAGGACCAGGGCTACTACGTCGACGCGGTCGAGCGCGGCGACGACGCCATCGACCAGCTGAAGTTCTACGACTACGACGTCGCCGTCATCGACTGGCGCATGCCGGGCGCCCCGGGCATCGACGTCGTGGCCTGGGCCCGCAGGAACCAGAAGCCCACCGCGCTCCTGATGCTCACGGCCCGCGATGCCGCCCCGGATCGGATCCAGGGCCTCGATGCGGGTGCCGACGACTACCTCGTCAAGCCCTTCGATTTCGGGGAGCTGCTGGCCCGGATCCGGGCACTGCAGCGACGGCCCCGCGGCGTCGACGCACCGGTCATCGCCCGCGGCCGCGTCGAGCTCGACCCCGTCCGGCGCGAAGTCAGCGTCGCCGGCCGGCCGCTTGCCCTGACCGTGACCGAGTACGCGATCCTCGAGGTCCTGATGCGCCGCTCGCCGGCCGTGGTGGACCGCAAGGCGATCGCCGAGCACGCCTGGCGCGACGAGACCGATCCCCTCGGTTCGAATGCGATCGACGTCCAGCTGAGCCGGCTGCGCGCGAAGCTGCCGTCGGCCGGGATCCGCATCGTGACCGTCCGGGGAGCGGGTTACCGCCTGGAGGAGGCATGACCTCCGCCGGGCTCCAGAACGTTCGAACCGCGTCGATCCGCGTCGCCCTCGCGACGACCGCGGTAGTCGCGGTCGCCTACCTCCTGATCGCGTTCGCCGTCGTGGCGATCACGACGCAGAACCTCACGGCCCAGATCGATGCGCGCCTGGCCGACACCCTGGCCCACACCTCGCGTGGCGGCGGTGGGCCCGGCGGTGGTCCGGGCGGCGGCGGTGGCGGCGGATTCCAGCCGCCGGATCGCGGGACGCCGTTCAACGCGCCGTACATCGTCTGGACGATCCAGACGGACGGCACGGTCATGACGAGCAACCCGCTGGCCGTGCTCCCGGCCGAGTACTACACCGTGACGACGCCGACGACGATCTCGATCGGCGACGACTCGGTCCGGATCATGGGCATGACCACGGCCGATGGCGACCAGGTCGTCATCGGCCAGACGATGGCCCCGGTCAGCCAGGCGCAGCAGACGATCATCCTGGCCGAGCTCCTGATCGGGCCGATCCTCCTCGTGATCGTCTTCTTCGGCGCCGTGGCGATCGGCCGACGAGTGGCCGCCCCGATCGAGGCCGCCCACCAGCGCCAGCTCGAATTCACGGCCGACGCCTCGCATGAGCTGCGGACGCCACTATCGGTGATCGAGGCGCATACGACGCTCGCCCTGGCCCAGGATCGCGATGCCGAGTGGTACCGCCGCGCCTTCGGCCGGGTCGACCAGGAGAGCAAGCGGATTCGGCGTCTCCTCGACGACCTGCTGTGGCTGGCGCGATTCGACGCGACGATGGGCCAGCCGAACGCGGAGCCCGTCGACATCGGCATCCTCGCCGACCAGGCCGTCGATCGCTTCGGAATCGTGGCCGAGGCGCGCCATCTCGATCTCGCCGTCCGCGCCGACGCCGGCAGCCTCGTCGTCAATGCCCCGCCGGAATGGCTCGATCGCCTCCTCGGCGTGCTGCTCGACAATGCCTGCCGCTATTCGCCCGAGGGCGGCACGGTCCGCGTGACGGCGGCGAGCGAGGGCAGCCGGATTCGGCTCACCGTCGACGATTCGGGCCCCGGCATCCCGGTCGAGGAACGCGACCGGATCTTCGATCGCTTCCACCGCGCCACGAATTCGCCGGGCGGGGCGGGTCTCGGCCTCGCCATCGCGGACGCGATCGTGCGGGCCACGAACGGCCGCTGGCGCGTCGACAGCTCCCCGTCCGGTGGCGCGAGCATGTCCGTGACGTGGCCGCGCGCCTTCGCCGGCCCTCGTGAGGCCGCTTCTTCGGCCCCCGCTTCGTCGGCTTCGTCGCAGAGTCTTCCGGCCGACTGAGGGACGCCCCGCAGGCGTAACCGAATCGAAAGTCTCGCGGGACGACAGTGCGCTCATGGACACCCGAGCGCATCCCGCACCTCCCGCTGACGTCGCCGACAGGCGTCCGCAGGCTCCCCGATCCGCCACGGTCCGCCAGGTCCGCAGCTTCCTCGCCATCGGGATCGTCAGCACGGCCGCCTACCTCGTCCTCTACACGGTGCTGCGATCGGTGGCTCCGGCCCCGGTCGCCAACATCGTCGCCCTCGTCGCCACGGCCGTCGGCAACACGGCGGCCAACCGCCGGATGACCTTCGCCGTCCGAGGTAGCGACGGCCTCGCGCGGGACCACCTGGCGGGCCTCATCGCCCTCGGGGTCGCCATCGCCATCACCACGGCCTCCATCGCCGTCCTCGGCGCGGTCGCGCCAAGCCACGGCCGAGCCATCGAGCTGGCGGTCCTCGTGGCCGCCAACGCACTGGCCACCGTCGTGCGCTTCGTCCTCCTTCGCACGTGGATCGATCGACCGCGTTCGCTCACCTCCCTCTGCCGGCATCAACCCTGAAAGGACTCCCCGATGACCACCGTCGTTCAGCCTCGAGCCGGTGAGGGCGAACGTCCTCGGTCCGGTGCCTGGGCCTCGCTCCGCAGCCTCGTTCGCGGCAATGCCGCGGACGCGGCGTGGGCCCGGCCCGCCTTCATCGGCGTGACGCTGCTGGCCGCAGTCCTCTACTTCTGGGGGCTCACGATCAGCGGCTACGCCAACACCTACTACTCGGCCGCGGCGCTGGCCGGCTCGCAGAGCTGGAGCGCGTGGTTCTTCGGCTCCGTGGACGCCTCGAACTTCATCACCGTGGACAAGCCACCGCTGGCGATCATGCTGATGGGGCTCTCGGTGCGGCTGTTCGGCCTGAATTCCTTCGCGATCCTCCTGCCGGAGGCCCTCATCGGGGTCGCCTCGGTGGCCCTCCTGTGGGTCGTCGTCCGGCGCACGTTCGGCCCGGCCGCGGCCCTGATCGCGGCACTCGTCATGGCGTTCAGCCCGGTCGCGGTGCTGATCTTCCGGTACAACAACCCGGACGCCCTGCTGACCCTGCTCCTGATCGCCGGCGCCTGGGCGATCCAGCGGGCCATCACCGATCGGCGCTTCCGGTGGCTCGTCCTGGCCGGCCTGTTCGTCGGCCTCGGCTTCAATACCAAGTTCCTCCAGGCCTACCTCGTCCTGCCGGCCTTCGTCGTGGCCTACGTCATCGCCGGCGTCGGCGGGCTCCGGCACCGCATCGGCGGCTTCTTCGTCCTGGCCGCGTCGACGTTCGTCGCGAGCGGCTGGTGGGTCGCGACGCTCCAACTGCTGCCCGCATCCATGCGGCCGTTCGTCGGTGGCAGCACCGATGGCACGCCGCTGCAGCTGCTCCTTGGCTATGACGGCCTCGGCCGGATCTTCGGCCAGGGCGGCGGGGCGCCGGGTGGCGGTGGTGGCGGCGGCTTCAGCGGCGCTGTCGGCCTGCTGCGTCTCTTCAACGCCGAGTTCGGCGGCCAGATCAGCTGGCTCATCCCGCTCGCGCTCGTCGGGCTGGCCGCCGGCCTCTGGATCCACCGACACGCGCCGCGGATCGACCCGAAGCGCGCCGCTTACCTCCTCTGGGGCGGCTGGTTCCTCGTCACGGCGCTCGTCTTCAGCTACATGTCGGGGATCATCCACAGCTACTACGCCGTGGCCCTCGCGCCGGCGATCGGCGTGCTCGTCGGCGCGGGCGTCGTGGACCTCTGGCGGGCGCGATCCCATTCGATCGTCGCCGGGTTCGTCCTGGCGGCCGGCGTGCTCGTCACGGCCATCTGGTGCGCCGTGCTCCTCAATCGGACGCCGACGTTCCTGCCGGGGGCGGACGTGGTGATCGTCATGGCGGCGCTCGCGGGCGCCATCGTCATCGCCATGCCCGAGGCGCGCCACTTCCCGAGGCTCTCGATGGTCGCCGCGACCGTCGCTCTCGTGGCACTGATGATCGGGCCGGCGGCCTACGCGGCCAGCACGATCGGGACGGCCTATTCCGGCGGCGACCCGTCCGCCGGTCCATCGTCCGGACAGGGCGGCTTCGGCGGCCAGGCCGGCGGGCCGGGCGGCGCGGGTGGCGGAGCTCCGACCGGCGGCGGCCCGGCGGCCGGGTTCGGCGGCGGTGCCGGCGGTGGGGGCGGTGGCGGCGCCACGAGCCAGGCCGTCCTCGACTACCTCGTCGCCAACCGTGGCACGGCCTCCTGGATCGTCGCGATCTCGTCGGCCAACCAGGCGGGCTCCATCGAACTCGCCACGGGCGAGCCGGTCATGGCCATGGGCGGCTTCTCGGGATCGGATCCGACTCCGACGCTGGCCCAGTTCCAGGCACTCGTCGCCTCGGGGCAGCTGCGCTTCGCGATCCTCAACGGCGGCGGTGGCGGTGGGCCGGGCGGGCGTTCCGGCACTGCGAGCGAGGTCAGCACCTGGGTCAGCCAGAACTGCACGGCCGTGACGATCGACGGCACCACGATCTACGACTGCTCGACGGCCACCACCTCGTAAGCCCGGGCCGGTGCGGATCGCTCGATCCGGGCCGGCCCTTCCACTGCATCAGGCGCCTCCACACCGAAAGGAACATCGATGACCACGCTCGAACCGACCGCGAACGCCACTCCCGGCGCGCCGGTCTGGCAACTGGGCCCAGCTCCCGCTCCCGGTGCCGCTGCAGCCAGCGCTTCCGATCCAGCCGAGCAATCCGACCATGGGTCGACCGCTGCCGCGGTCCCGCCGCGGCCACGGATGCCGACGGCGGCCACGGTGCGGCGAGTCTTCGGCCGACACAACGCCCCAGCCCCGGCCAGTGCCGGCCGCACCGCCGCCCGTCGCCGTCGTCACGTCGCCCGCGGCGGTGGCCCCGCGACGGTCGGCGACGTCGCTCGTCCTCTTCGTCGCGGCCACTGTGGCCGTGGCCGGGCTGGCGTTTGCCGGCGGCCGCCTGACGGCCCCGACGACGACGGCGGGAGCGTCGCGGGCACGGGCGCCGGAACCGGAACCGGCCAGGGCGCCGGCGGGCCGGGCGGCGGATTCGGCGGACCCGGTGGCCTCGGCGGCGCGGCCGCACCGTGAGCGGAACCGTGAGGCCGTCTCGGCGGACTCGATCACGCTCACTCTCGCGTCCGGCCAGACGATCGAGATCCCGACCGACGCCTCGACCACGTATCACGCCCAAAACGCCGGGAGCTCGACCGACGTCGCCGTCGGCAGCCAGGTCGCGATCACCCTCGTCGGCGGCGGCTTCGGCGGACCGGGTGGCCCGGCCGCCTCGCCCGGACACCGGCACGACCGGATCGGGCACGGCCGGCACCGCGGCCGATGTGACCGTCGTCGCGCCATAGAGTCCCGTTCCGAGCCGATTCGAAGTCGAAGGCAGCCCGCGCGGCCGGTCGGGACCTGACCGTCCAGTAGTTGACGGCCCTCGCGGGCCGCAGCACCCGCCCGGTCTCACCGAGTCGTCCCGGGACTCAATGTGGCGCTCGGTCGCCGCAGGCTCCATCGCGGGGGCCCAATCCAGTCACCGGGCGACTCACTGGAATTTGGGGCCGCTCTCCTGGTCCAAGTCATGCGCCCGATGACTCGCATGAGACGAGGACGATGGCGACTGGCGCCGGACGCCCACCCGCCCGCCACAACGAGTCCGGTGGCGACTCGATGAGATCGACTATTCCTCCCGACACACCGGCCGGGTCTCGACAGCCCGGTCGGTGTTCTCGATTCGGCGTAACCGGACAGAAAGGTGGCTCGCGGCAGAGTTCGGTCATCACCTCCGGCAGCACGCCAGAACAGATGGAGTCCCCGCCATGAACCAGGAATTCAGTACGTCGCCGAACGATCCCGAGTCGAGCGCGGTCGACCCGATCGAGCTCCTCCAGCCGCTCCACCCGCTCGACCCGACCACCGAGCCGACCTTCGGGTTCGACTGGCCCGATGCGCCGGCGCCGCAGCCGTCCGCCGACTCCCGCCCCGCCGTCTCGTTCGAATGGGCCGCCATCGAGCCGCCGCGCGACGACCCTCCCACCACCCCGCGCCCCATCGCGTTCGAATGGGCGCCGATCGATTCGACCCCGACCCAGCTCCAGTCGCCGGGCGCGACCGGACCGACCCCACCGCCCCGCCGGCCGTCAGGGCTGCGCCGCCAGATCGCGGTCGTGCTCGCGATCTCGGTCCTCTCGGCCGGCCTCGCCTCCTCGTTCACGGCCCTGGCCGTGACCTCCCAACTGCCGCGCGAGACCGCCGCCACGACGCCCGCCGCGACCCCGCAGGTCATCGTCGCTTCGACCGGCACGAGCTCGACCTCGGCCACGGCCGCCGACTCCGACCGATCCGGTCGTGACCGCGGCCGCCGCCACCGGCCCTGCCGTCGTCACGATCACGAGCTCCGTCAGCGTCAGCCGCGGCCGCCAGACCGCGACCGGAACGGGCGTCGGATCGGGCTTCCTCTACAGCTCCGACGGCCTGATCCTGACCAACGCGCACGTCGTCGAAGGCGCCACGTCGCTGAGCGTCCAGCTCGCCGACGGCCGCAAGTTCACCGGCACGGTCGTCACCAGCGACACCGCGGCGGACCTCGCCGTCGTGAAGATTGACGCGACGGGCCTGCCGACGGTCGTGATCGGCACCTCGAGCACGCTCCAGGTCGGCCAGACCGTGATCGCGATCGGCAGCCCGCTCGGCACCTACACCGATTCGGTGACCAGCGGAATCCTCTCGGGCACCTCGCGCGACATCACGGTCACCGACGACCAGACCGGTCAACCGCGCCAACTGACGAACCTGCTGCAGACCGATGCCGCGATCAACCCCGGCAACAGCGGTGGACCGCTGCTCGACGTGCAGGGCCAGGTCATCGGCATCAACACCGCAACGGCCGGCAACTCCGAGGGTCTCGGGTTCGCGATCCCGATCGACGCGGCCAGGGCGCTGATGGCGTCCGCAAAGGCCGCCGCCGCCTGACCATCCACGACCTCCCGGCTGGCGAATCTTCACCGTACGCCAGCCGGACCGCCACCGTCGAGCCTGTAGATTCCGGACGTCCCCCCACTGAGGTGCCCCGTTGAACCCCCAGCCATCGAGTTCATCAAGCCTGCGGTCGCGGCCGATCTTCTGGATCGTCTCGGTCCTGCTCATCGTGGGCGTGATCGCCGCCGCCTACGGCGCCTGGTACCTGTTCTTCCGGCCAAGCGGCCCGCCACCGGTTGACATCGGTTCGCTCGCGGTTCCGTCGGCCAGCGCGGCCGCCTCGACCGGGGCGGGCTCTTCGACCGGCGTGTCCGCCACGACGGCACCGACCGTCCGTGACCGGCGGCGGGCAGCACGGCGCCGCCGGCTCGACCTCGGCCGGCTCGAGCTCGGCGGCCACCACCGGGATCGAGGGCACCTGGACCGTCGACACTTCGATTGGCTCGTTCAGCGACTTCACCGATTCATTCGTCGGCTATCGCGTCCAGGAAGTCCTGGGTTCGATCGGCGCCAACACTGCCGTCGGCCGGACGCCGGCCGTGAGTGGCACGATGACCATCTCGGGAACGACCGTGACGGCGACCGAGATCACCGCCGACCTGACGCAGCTCGCCAGCGACGATCAGCGACGCGATGGGCAGCTCCGCAGGCAGGGCATCGAGACCTCGCAGTTCCCGAACGCCACGTTCAAGCTCACGACGCCGATCGAGCTCGGGTCGGTCCCCGCCGACGGCACGGCCGTCAAGGTCACGGCGACCGGTGATCTCACGCTCCACGGCGTGACGAAGAGCGTGCAGATCGCGATGGCGGCCAAGCTGTCGGGCGGCACGATCGTCGTGACGGGCTCACTGCCGATCGCCTTCGCCGACTACAACATCACGAAACCCAATTCGTTCGCCGTCCTCTCGATCGAGGACACGGGCACGATGGAGCTCCAGCTGTTCTTCACGAAGAGCTGATCGCCCTCGATTCGATCGCGGACGGCCCGGTCGCCGGCCGCCCGCCGCACGAGGCGCTGCCGCTGGACTCCATCCACGGCGGCGTTTCGATTCGAAGCGCTGTCATCGATCTGAAAGACAGCGAGCGGCACCATCGGCCCCAGACTTCCACCCGACCTCCTGAAAGGCAACATGACGATGAACCAGCGTCTCGAATCTCCGCCTCCGTTCGAGGAGGACGACGACGATCGGCCGATCGGCCGGGTCCTGACTCGCCGCGAGGTCCTCGCGCTGTTCGGCACGGCCGGCGTGGCGGTCGCGATCGCCGCCTGTGCCCCGGGCGCGGTCGCTTCGATCGCCTCGGCGCTGCCATCCGCGAGTCCGGCCAGCGGGGCGAGCGGCGCCGTGGGTTCCGCGGCCGCCAGCTCGGCAGCCACCGCGGCGGCTTCGGCTTCGGCCGTCCCGTCTGCATCGGCGGCCGCCGTCGCGTCCCTCCCGTCCTGCATCGTCCGCCCGGCCGAGACCGAAGGCCCGTATTTCGTCGACGTCAAGCTGAATCGGTCGGACATCCGCTCCGATACGGCCGACGGCTCCGTCCAGGCCGGCCTGCCGCTCGTGATCAAGTTCCTCGTGTCGAAGGTCAGCGGCAGCAACTGCGTCCCGTTTGCGGATGCGCTGGTGGACGTCTGGCACTGCAACGCGGCGGGTGTGTATTCGGACGTCTCGCAGCAATCGAGCGTCGGCCACACCTACCTGCGCGGCTACCAGACGACCGATTCGAACGGCCTGGCGACGATCACGACGATCTTCCCCGGCTGGTACCAGGGCCGAACCGTCCACATCCACTTCAAGATCCGGACCGACGCCGGGGCTTCCAGCGGCACCGAATTCACGTCGCAGCTGTTCTTCGACGACACGCTCACGGACCAGGTCTTCGCGCTCGCGCCGTACGCGGCCAAGGGCACGCGCTCTACCCGAAACGCCGACGACGGTATCTACGGCTCGGGCGGCGACCAGCTGCTGCTCGCGCCGACCGGCGATCCGGCGACCGGCCTCGAGGCCACGTTCGAGGTGGGGATCCAGACGAGCTGAGGTGGGGGGGTCGCGCTGATCGCAGGGTTGGTTCGGCCGCGCGCGGGTACGATGCTGACCGAGTCTTCGGTCGCGGCGCGATCGGCGCACCAACCGAGGGGCCGGTCGTGAACGCTCATCCACGGCTCGTCGGCGGCGGTCTGGTCGCGGCCGTCATGCTTGCAGCTGCGCTTGCAGCAGCTCCGGATCAACCGCCAAACCTGCGACTGCTGCGCCAGAGGCGGTGCGAGCGCTCCGGCGGGCGGAACCACGGGCGGCGGTCAGGGCGGTGCGGTGGATGCCACGACGATCCTGACGAGTGACGTCGCCACTTCGATCATCGGCGGAACCGTGACCAAGGAGGAGACACCGGGTTCGGCGGGGCACAAGGGATGAGCCTCGCCTCGTACACGAACGGCGACGGCGACAGCATCACCATCCTCGTCGAGCCGGTTCCGGCGGGCGTCGGTAAGACCATCCTGCAGGCGGCGATCCAGGCTGCAGGCTCAAGTGGCGATCTCGTGACGCTCAGCGAGTGGGCGACGCGCCGGCCAGGTGACCGGAGCGAACGAAGCGACGTGGCATTCGCGAAGGGCGACACGCTTGTGGTCGTCTTCGCAGAAACCTCGAAGACGGCCGGAAGCGCCCGAGCCGAAGCTCGAGGCCCTCGCCCGCAGATGGCCGGCGAGCTCGAGGTCGGCGTTCCGGCCGATCGGCTGAGCCGGGCGGCAGGCGAAGTACCATCGCCCAACCTCGCTGCGTCGCCCGGAGGCGGCAGGATCGAGGCCGGTCGTGACCCACGCAGAGGCAAGCTCGCCGCTCGCGCCCGTAGCTCAGTGGATAGAGCACCTGACTTCGGATCAGGTGGTCGGGGGTTCGAATCCCTCCGGGCGCGCCACTGTCTTGAGTCGCGACATCGGTGACACATGAGTCGCGACATCTGCGACATGTGATCAGCCGGTCGCTCGAGGCCCCGGCCATCGACCGGGGTCTCGTTTCTTGGGCTGCGCAACCAGCGCCTCGGGAATGCCTGCGAAGGCGCCTGTCAAGACGCTGCTGCGGCCGGCAAAACGCACCTTCCCGGCCCTGGCAACGTGATCATTGGCTCGGACGAGATCCTAATCGTGCAGCCATCCAGCGAGACGTCGAGGCACGCTGGGCAGCTCTCGGGTCGAGGCCGGGGCCCAGCACCAACGCCGGTGGCTGGGCCGAGACGGAGGCGGATGAGCCATCTATCGCCTCGGCGAAGGCGGCGATGGACCGGGCCACTGCCGCGTCGGGGCGGGTGGAGGCAAAGGGTGAGCCGCTCTGGAGGGAGCTCATCACACGCTGATAGTCGTTGATGATCCGATGATTGATCCGTCGGTCGAGAGCTCCCTCGGCGTGCTTGGGGCTGATGCCAGTGGCCGCGGTGGACCGATTGAGGATGAGTTGCACCTTGGAGTCGTCGTAGCCGACCTGTTTGATCGTCTCCAACAGCAGTCGCACATTCTTCAGGCAAGGCAGGTCGGCGGTCATCACCACCAGAATGGCATCTGCTGCGTCGAGGATTTGGAGGGTGCTCTCGTCCAGCCGCGTGTCGACGTCGACCACGATGTAGTCGTACTCCGAGGTCAGCGTCGACAGGATCTGGGGGATGTGGTCGGGGGTGACGAGTTCCGCCGCGACAGGCGATGGCGGGGCGAGCAGCACGTCAACGCCTGACTCCGTGCGAACGAGGATCTGCTTCAGGACATCCAGATCGATCGACGTTGCGGAGACAGCGTCGATAATGCTCTTCCGGTCAAGGGCGAGGTCGAAGAAGATGCGGTGGTCACCATACTGGAGCTTTGCATCGAGTAGCGCGACTCGACGGCCGACGCTCCGATGGAGCGCGATCGCCGTATTCACGGCCAGAGTGGTGGTTCCGACGCCACCCCTGGCGCCGTAGAACGCGAGGACGCGTCCGATTCGCGGGCGGCCGACACTGGCCTCGGGGGCACTGGCCTCGGGGGCCCCGGCACGCGGGAGAAGGCTCCGAATCCGAGCGATGAGCTCCGCCGGCTGAAGCGGGGTGACCAGGAAGTCGTCTGCGCCGGACCGTAGACCCTGCACCTTCTGGTCGACCGCGCCTCCGGCGCCGACCATGATGATGGGCGTATGACGCAATTGCTCCGTCGCGCGGATCTGCGTGGCCACGGCATAGCCGTCGATCGTCGCTGTGGACTCGGCGACGAGCACAAGGTCGGGGCTCTCATCCTGCCAGCGCCGGAATCCCTCGGCGCCCGAGGTGGCTTCAAGCACGTCATATCCGTGCTGCCGCAGCGCAGGTCGAAGGGTTCGCCGCCCGGCCTCGCTGTCAATCACCAAGATCTTTGCTGGCATCACTACCGTTCGGCCTCTGTCTTGCGATTCTCGGAACCGGCTCAAGCTCGGCAGTCAACGTCTATGCGATTCGATCCGCAGCCCCGCGGCCGTCCATCGAGAAGGATCCCTCGACCCCGAAGGCCGTCGGGCGGCACAACTGTCGATCAAGGACGAATAGTCCAAAAGTACGGGTGACTTTCGGCCGCAACAAGGCTCCGCACAGCACCAGACTGCATTGGACGGCCGATTGCGGAGCATGTGGGCACCGCTAAGTTGAAGAGTCCTCCCGTAGGTTCTCTGTTCTGGCCCTGGTTCGCGGGCTGAAGGAGCGTAGCCACGGGCTACGCACCAGGTATCCGCAGGGGAGAGCCATGCGTCGCCGGGCCCCCCAGGGCGACGGCGGCGGAGAAGCGCTGAAAGCGCGACCGTAGGGCAAGCCTGGCCGCCCCTCGCGGGCGTTGCGGGTACGGGCCGCCGTGTCGCTCGCTTGACCTGAGGACGACCATGTCGCGAGTGGCAGCGCAGTTTGCGCGCCGGACACTGGAGGCCATTCGGTGGACGTTCGACGACTCGGGTGGCTCGGAACTCGGACCGACAAGTTCGCCGAGACTGCGCGGTTCTTCCGCGAGGTCCTCGGCCTGGCGACGTCCTACGAGGAGCCCGACTTCGCGATGCTGTCCCTCCCCGGAGCCGACCACGACTACGTCGAGATCATCGGCCCCGGCGCAGAGGGTATGGAGTTCCACACGGCCACATACACGACCGGACCTGTCGTGGCGTTCGTCGTCGGCGACCTTGCCGCCGCGAGGTCGGAGCTGCAGGCAGCGGGTGCCGAGGTGCTTGACGAGATCACGTGGGCGGGGAGCATCCCCGGCTACGGCTGGTTCCACTTCCGCGGCCCGGACGGCAACGTCTACGGCATGATGCAGGGGTCGCGGGCCGCGGGCGACTGACTCGTCCCAGACCGCTACACAACTCCCGGGCGCGGTGTTGTTCCTGCGCGGCCGATGCCCTCCGGGCGCGCCACCTCGCGAGCGAGTTGAAGACATGGTGTCCGGGAGTACACGCGCCATCGCACCGTGCTCCGTGGAACGTCCGCGGCCACCGCGCCGCCGTGTAAAACCATCCGACGCGAGGGGCGATCCTTCATTCTCGCTCTGGCCGGGTAGTCGGTCGGATCCCCGCCGGCAGTGCCGTGCTGACCGCATGGGCCGCGTACGCCCTGCGTTGGCAGGCCCCTCAACAGTCGATCGGGCCCAGGACCGTGTCCATCGTGCCGACGATCTTGATCGTGCCCTTGATGTGCAGGATGGGGCTGCCGCTGGCCGGCGCCACATCGTTGTCCAGGGTGAAGCCGCACACGTAGGTGTTCCCGTTGCTGTCGGCACGCACGTCGGGATGTCCACCGGTCCCATTGAAGATCTGGCCCATGACCTCGGGCGGCTCCGTGCCGTCCTGGCCGGCCGTGACCGACCCGAAGCGAATCGCGCCGCTGGCGTCGACCTGCATGTCTGTTTCAGGACCCTTGCCGGGCGTGCCCTGGTCCGACGTGAGCCCCACCAGACCATCGCGTCGAACGCTGTTGTTACCCACGACGAACGTCCATGTGGCCGGGTAGGGCGCGGACGTGACGACCGACCCCTGGACGACGCCTGGCTGCCCACCCGGCCCGGGCGTCCCGGGCGCCGCGCGGGAGCTCGCGGGTCCGGCAGTCGAGACCGGGGCGGCGGTCGACGCGGCGGTCGAACCAGTGGTCGCCGTCGACCGCGGGCTGATCGGCGAGGTGGACGCACCACCGCAACCCGCCGCGATGGTCGTCGCGAGGGCAATTGCGATACGGACGGACGTGGTCGAACGCATCGGCCCGGCCTCCCGAAAGGGCGATTCTCGGCGCCGCGGGTGCCGCGGCACCTCATCGCAAGCGGACGATACCGTGGGCCACGGGTCTCTGCCGACGAGGTCGTCCGCCAAGCTCGGGTTGCGAACGCAGCATCCCCGGGCAACCCGAGGCCCTCGCATCGGCCAGCATCGTCGCCGCCAGCATCCCGGGGCCCGGCGAGGTCATCGCTGGAGGACGTGACGGTTCAGCGCGAGAAGGTCAGGTGCGTTGTCCCACTCGGGGCGACTTCCGACGTCACGCGATAGCCGTCCTCGAACCCGCGGAGGTCGTCCCAGAGCCGGATGCCGCGGCCCAGCAGGATCGGGACGATGGCGACGTGGAGCCGGTCGACGAGTCCGGCCTTGAGGAACTCGCGGACCACGGTCGGGCCGCCGCCGATCCGCACGTCCTTGCCGCCCGCGGCCTCGAACGCGAGGTCGAGCGCCTCGCGCGGCGCCGCGG
Organism: uncultured Chloroflexia bacterium; assembly: GCA_963716375.1. Taxonomy (GTDB): domain Bacteria; phylum Chloroflexota; class Limnocylindria; order Limnocylindrales; family CSP1-4; genus VGPE01. The sequence continues at coordinate 2,900,709 of OY970306.1, forward strand.
AGAGGAAGTGGAAGGTCGTGCCGCCCGCCATCTCGAGCACCGGGCGCCGGCTGTGGGTGAGCACGAACACCGGGACATGGAACGGAGGCTCGTCGCCCCACCAGCCGCGCCAGTCCGGATCTTCGCCAGCGGCGTGGAGCCCGAACATGCCGGCACCCATGATCTCCGCGCCCACCTCGGCGAAGTACGCCTGCGCGTACTGATCGTCGACACCGGTCGTTCCCTCGCCGGCCGTTTCGTGCAGCACTCGGGCCCGGAACGTGCGGGTGGCGACGTAGGCCTCAGTGAGACGCGCCCAGTCGGGCCCGAACGGGTTCTCGGGCGTCTGGTCGGTCGTTGTCGCGAAGCCGTCCAGGGAGATGTTCAGGTCAACTCGCACGGCCATGGACGTCCCTCCAGGTGACTGCTTGGGCACTTGCTTCAGTATGCCAATGGTCGCCGCCAATCGACCCTGCCGCGAAGGCCGGCCTGGGGGTGCGGCGGTCAGCGGCCGACGGCCTGGCCGAACCAGGTCGTCGTCCCGTCGGACACGAGCACTCCGCCGGGCAGGAGGAGCGCCTGGGCCTGCGCAGTCGGGAGATCCCCGGAGAGGGCAAGCGCCGTCCAGTGCTGGCCGTCGGTCGAGACCAGGGCGGTTGCGTCCGAGCCACCGCGCACCGCGACGAGCCGATGACCGTCGCCGATGAGCGTCCCGTTCGGCCGCAGGCCGCAGTTCGCGCCTCCGCAGGTCGTGGCCCCGAGGGGCGGGAAGCTCTGGAGCGGCTGCCAGTGCCGGCCATCGGGCGATCGCCACCACAGGGCCGAGCCCGAGTCGCCGATCCCCACGGCGATCATGCCGTGGTCGCCGACCATGAGCGTCACCGCATTCGAGAAGGCCGGCCTCCCTGAGCTCGACGCCGAGGTCGGCAGGAGGGTCGGCGTCTTCGGCCAGTGGCGGCCGTCGGCCGACCACAGCGCCGCCGCTCGGGCCAGGCCGCCTCTCATCCACGCTCCGATCGCGACGTAGCCGGTCGAGGTGGCCTTGAGGTCGTCGATGGCGAAGTCGGCCGGGAACGCGTTCCGCGGCGAGAGGGTCCAGTGCGATCCGTCGGAGGAGGTCGCGGAACGGGCGGCGAGGCCGCTCGTCGCAACGACCAGCCCGTCCGGTCCGGCGGCGACGAGCGGAGCGGAACCCGTCGGGCTCGACAGCGCATCGACCGGCAGGGTGGTCGCATGGGTCCAGCTCCGGCCGTCGGTCGATGTCCAGGCCACAACGGGCGGGAGGTAGCGGTACAGGTAGTCGTTCATCTCGGTGACGGCGACGAACTTCCCCGTAAGGGTGGCCAGGCCGATCACCGTCAGGCCCGACCAGAGGTTCGCCGAGGTCCGGCGGTCCAGCGGCTGCCAATGGGTCCGGTCCGTCGATGCCCAGACCGTGGTGGACGTCGTCCCCTCGATGTCACCGATGGCGACCGAGGTCTCGCCCGAGGTCACCTGGGTCCTGACGATCCCGAGCGGGTCGTCCGGCGCGAGTCGCCGCCACTCGAGGCCGGTCCACGTCTCGGATCGCGGCGGCGGGGCAGTGGTGAAGGCGACCGCCAGCGGATGGAGGAGGTGGGTCGGCAGGGCTGACGAAGCGGGCGGGGCTGGCGCGGAACTGGCAGCCGCCAAGGGACTGACCGCGGAGGGGCTGACGGCGGAGGGGCTGACCGCGGCCACCCCGGGTGGACTCGAGGCCGCCGGCTGGCGGGTGTCGCCCCACGGCTTGGCCACGGCGAACGCGATCCCGACCACGACGAGGACGACGACAACAGCCACGAGCTTGTCGGGATGCCGCCCGGGGGCGGACGGTGCGCCATAGAACGAATCGCCGTCAGCCATCGGCGCTCGGGACCGGGCTGGGACGAATCTCCGGCAATCGACCACACACGTACAACATGTCATCCCTCCGCATACGGCCGCTCGCGGGCGGCGCTTATCCGGAGACGCAGTTCGAGGGGACGCTGACTGCTGGGATGCCGCCGATGGTCGCTGTGCTCAATACGCTGGTGGAATACTGCGTCGCGGGCACCGCGGACAGCGTGAGGCCGCCGGCGAGGCTCATGCTCGCCTGCGCCCCGAAGGCCCGCCAGCCGACGGTGAAGGCCAGCGTGGGCGGGGGCGGTGTGGCGTACAACGTGCAGACATGGACCCCGACGCGCTTCGCGAAGACCCAGTCGGCGGTCACCGACACGGAGCCCAGGTCCCGAGTGGTGATGACCGGATCGGTGGGCGCAGCGCAGTGGTGGTAGACACGTGTCAATTCGCGGAGGCTGACTTTGCCGCTGTAATGCGCCGACGTCGCGGACAGGATCAGGTCGGCTGGAGATCCGACCACGCTATCGATCGTCGTGTCACTCACGAGGGTCAGTGTGTCGTGGATGGTGTCGCAGTGCGACGAGTTGATCTCGACGTCCACGAAGATCGTGCGCCCAAGGCCCGACGTCGACGAGAAATCGCGGGTGACGAGGATGGTTGCATTGTTCGCGTACGGCACGCGACTCGGATCGTCCCCCCAGCCGGCGAACACAGAATCGGTCTGGCTCGCCCAGGCCATGCCAGACGCCGTGGCGGGGATCGTTCCGAGAAGGGCAGCCACCAGGCTGAAGCTGGTGCCGCTCATGATGGCAATTCGCTGCAGACGGCCCACGGCAACCCCCTGTCGGCCCGAGACGCACCGGCCGTCTACTCGAGGGAGCGATGAATTCGCCCTGCATCGAGGAGCCGATCGTAGCCGCGGGCCCGCGCGCTGTCGAGCGATGGTCGGTGGCGAGCGGTCGATCCGCCAGCGCCTGACGGTCGCGTCAGGACGGTGCAGTCGAGGACGCTAGAGCAGGTCTCGACCCTGTTGAGCCAGCGCGTGGGACAGCCCGGTTCGGCGGCCGGCGCTGGCGCAGCCGACTGACAGATGGAGCGCCGCCATGGGACGAGCCATCATCGAGGACGTAGAGGGACCGGTCCCTCCGATCGCGAAGGCTCTCGGTCAATCACCTGCTCGACCATCAGCTCGAAACCTCTCGTGAGATGACGAGACCGAGCCCGCGGCGTTCGAGGCTGCCGTGCGAGCGGGATCAGCGCTGAGCCTTCAGGAGGCAGTCGCGCTCGCTCTCGAAGCCGACCTCCCACCGGTCGCCGACGACCCTGAGTGATGTGCAGGATCGATCACACTGCTCCAATCGTCGAGCGCAGAGGAGGGCGTCGCAGTGCTGAGCGACTTTCCGGTATTCCCGATTCTCTTGTCGAAGGATCTCGATGCCAGCCGGGCCTTTTACCACGACCTGCTCGGCCTCGAGATCCTGCGCGAGGATCCAGGCGATCGGATCGTCTTCCGGTGCGGTGGCGGAACCCAGCTGGCCGTGACGCTCAGCACGATCGGCACCAGCGATCGGCAGACCCAGATGGCCTGGCGAGTGCCGGACATCAAGGCCGCAGTCGACGAGCTCCGGGCGCGGGGCGTGCGGATCGAGGAGTACACCTCACCGGATCCCGTGACGGTGGACGGCATCGCCGACATGGGCCATTCATGGGCCGCCTGGTTCATCGACCCAGGTCGGAACGTGCTGGCGATCGTCCAGCCGAAAGCGCCGCGCTAACTCGAAGCGCCAGCCGCCGCGAGGCTCCCACCAGCCGCAGAGTACGCAGCAGGATGTTGAGGGTGTGGTCACTCCAGAGATTGGAGTTGCCTCGCCGGCGACGGACGGCCACCATTGAGGTCGAGCGGTCGACGATCGACGGCAACGACGACAACGACGGAGGACGATCGAATGGCGAAGAAGTTCATGGACGTGCACGACGGCTTTTTCGGCGTCAGCGCGGAAGAGCTCGCGGCCGCTCACGCCGCGGACCTTGCGATCGAAGGCGACGAAGAGGTGCATTTCGAGCACGCCTGGCTCGATCCCGTCGCGGGCAAGGTGTTCTGCCTTGCGACCGGCCCGAGCCGCGAAGCCGTCATGCGGATCCACGAACGAGCAGGCCATCCGACCCCGCAGGTCTACGAGCTGACGGTCGAGGTCTAGGTCGGACGGGTCGGCCGCGGTGGCGGCGTCGGCCGCGCCGAATCGATGAGGAGAAGAAGGCGTGACCCTGCGCGAGATCCAGGCACCGATCAAGGAGCGCTACGGCACCGAACCTGAAGCTGCGCAGATCACGCTGCATGCGGCAGGCGGTACGACGGACGGCGCGATGAGTTGCTCGGTCGACATCGGTCGGGCGATCTATGCCGCCCAGGCGCACATCGGCGTCGGCGGGCAGGGCACGGCTGCCTGCTCCGGCGATCTCCTGCTCGGCGCGCTGGCCGCCTGCGCCCAGATCACGGCGCAGATGGTCGCGGCCAACATGGGGCTCGACGTCCGGGTGGCCGTGACCGTCGATGGAGACCTCGATCTCCGCGGGACACTGGGGCTGCCCGATGTCCAGGTCGGCTTCGAGGCCCTCCGGCTCCGGTTCACCGTGGAAGGCGACGCTCCGCCCGAGCGCCTCGAGCGGCTGAAGGCCCGGACCGAGCGCTATTGCGTGGTCCTGCAGACCCTCCTCACCCCACCGCGCATCGACGCGACCTGGTCGATCGACGAGTCCGCCGTCGCCTGATCGCGGCGTCGTCCCAGGTCAGGCCGGGTTCGGCGCCCCCGATCGGTCAGAGGGCGGACCTCTCATCCTCCGCCGCGAGCGAGGCCGGGGGCCGGCGTCGTGTCATCCACGGCGCCGCCTGCGGTCTCAGAAGTCGCCCTTGATCATCGTCATGTTCACCGTGTCGCCGGTGAAGGTATTGCCATTGGTCGGCGTGACGGCAAAGTGTGGGGCGGTCAGGTCGTCCCACCAGTCGGGTTCGCCGGCGGCCCACCACGTCCAGCCGAGCAGCACATCGGTATTGGCGCGGGCATAGGCGGCGAAGTTGGCCCAGGCGGCCGATGCGGGATGGCCGTCGTCCGTGGTCTGGCCGGCGTACATCCCGATCTCACCGAGAAACAGTCTGTAGCCGTGCGCGCGTGCCTCGGCGATCGCCACGGCCACGTGTTCGCGGGCTGCGGTTACCGATGTGATCTCGGGCGAGACGCCGCCTTCGTCGGGGTCGACGTACGTGTGGACCTCGATGATCGTGTTGTTGCGCGGATCCGTCAGCGGCTGACCCGGACCGTTGGCGTTCAGGTACCCGAAGGCGTTCGAGCGCTGGACCGGCGCCGTGTCGTAGAAGTTGTCGGTCCACGTGCTGGCTGCCGAGTAGTCGTTCCCGGGCACGAGGATTCGCTGGGTCGCGCCCGTGGCCCGGATGGCGTTGACCGTCGCCTGGGCCGTCGTCCACCACGACATCGTCGACATGTCGTGCGGTTCCGTGATCAGCCTGAACCAGACCAGCGGATTGCCTTTGAAGACATTTGCCATCTTCGTCCAGAAGTCCTGGAAGGCCGTCACGGGCACGTCAACCGAACCCACGAGCTGGCCGCGCCACGTCGGACCACCGATTCCGCCGTCGGCATCGGCCTGCCACGGCGCGACAACGACCACCATCCCCTTTGACGTGGCGTAGTCGACGATGCGCTTGTAGTTGTCGAAATAGGCGCGGTAGTTGCCGGTCGGGGCCGCCGGGATGGGACCCATCAACAGCGACTGCATCCCTTCCCAGGAGAACGTGAACATCAGGATGGAGACGTGCCTGGACGCCAGGTAGTCGATGAGTCGGGTATCGATCACCGGATAGTTCGTGTCCGCGACCGGCCCAGTGCCCACATCGAACGCGGTATAGGCCATCTCCATGCCCACCAGGTCCACTCCGTGGAAGGTCGTGGGTACGGGTAGCCCGACACCCGGATTCAGGAACACGCCGCAGACGACGGATGTTCCGCGCACGAGACGCAGGACGACTCCGGTGGAGGGCACGGCGAACGCGGCCACGCTCGTCGCCTTCACGAGCGTGTGCGAGGTCGGAACCACGAGGCTCGACAGAACGGCGAGCCGCGTCGCGGGCGCGCTGCAGGTCCCGGACCAGAGCTGCTGCTTCCACGTGCCCGCGGTCATCGACTTGAGGTTCACGGTGACGGACGAGCCGACGGTCCAGCGCGCACTGCCGTGGCTGCCGAGGCTCGCGTTGAGGCTCGTTGTCGCCGACGTCGCAGGCACCAGCCCACCGGCAATGAGCAACGCGGCCATCGCGCCGAGCACGATGCGGTGGATCGCCGTTGAACGGTGCATCATCGTCCAGGCCCCCTCGCTGACAGATTGGTTCGTCGTGGCTGGCGGTTCAGGCGAGCTGCTTCCAGATTGTGCCGCCCTTGCAGAACCAGAGCCGGCCGCTCTTGTCCACAAAGAAGTCGCCGGCCGCGCCCGATGCAGGATGACTGACGGCCGTCGAGGGTGTCATGCGCAACTGGGCCAGCTGGCCCGCGAAGAGGCCGCCACGACCGGCGGCCGAAAAACCGCTCACCCCGACCGAGCTGCCATCCTGGTCGGCGCGGCCATGCACCCCGGTCTTGCTCGGCATGGCCGGGAATCGGCCGCCGCTGAAGCCCGAAACTGCCAGGCCGCCGGCGTCCGCCCAGCCGACGAGGGCCAGGCCGGTCGGGCTGTGGCTGGTTCCCTGGGCGCCGACCGCGTTTCCGCTGGTGGCGTGATTGTTCCCAAAGGCACCGACGCCGCCGGGGCTGACCGACTCCCCGTAGACACCGGCGGCATAGCCGGCCGCCTGGTTCGACCGGCCATGGACACCTGTCCCGGTCGAGCTCAGGCCCTGGACCGCTTCGTACGAGTTGCTCGTCCCCTGGACCCCGATGTAGGACTCGCTGATGCCCTGGATGCCGATGTGGCCCGGCGAGGAGACGGACGTCGAGTCGTCCGAGGTGTTGTCCTTGCCAAGGAGCAGCGGATCGCCAGTGGCGGCATCCGCGCCGACCGGTCGCCCCAGCGCAGTCGCGACGACGGCGACAAACGCGCCGAGACCGGCGCCCAGAACGGCGCGTCGGGTCCGCGGGATGCTCGTGTCGATGGCCATGACCCCCTCTTTCGCGGCCCGCTGGCGTCGCCTGGGCCGTCGCCCGATAGTGCACTGCGCGTCAAGCGCCGCCCTGGACGTGCTCGGCGACGAAGGCCTGACCATCGTCGCCTACTCGGCGGAATCTGGCTCGGCATCCGAGAGGGCGCTGCTCGAGCTGGCGCGCTGGAACTCCACTCGCGAACGGCTGTCCGCGGTTGAATCCCAGAGCGGATAGGGCTCGATCCCGGGCGACCTCGGCCGTGTGCGAAGCCGCCCGGGACGCGTGGTCGGCCGGTCAGGCGGTCGGCGGCTTATAGGCCTGCTTGGCCGTCTTGGCCTGCTTCATGATCTTGGCCTGCTCGTCGTGGTCAAAGATCTGATGCGTGTCGAGGCCGCCGACGGCGCCGGTGCTGGCGACCGCGGCCGCGAGGGCCGCCGCGGCGACGCCGTCCGGGAGGCTCGCGATCAGGAAGCCGTCGTGCTTGCCCTGCATCCAGTAGAAGGCTTCCTGCGTCCCGCCGAGCAATTCGACCAGCGCCTTCGAGGCCGCCGAACGGTCGCTCGGGTGCTCGATCATCGCCGCCGCCGATGCGCCTGTGTAGGAGAAGAAGGTGATGTACCTGGGCATGGTCGAATCTCCTGTCTGTCGGTGAGGCTGTTCGGGCCAGTCTAGTCCTGGCCGAGCCATCGGCGGCCTCCACGGCCCAGTCCTCCCGGGCCGCGACCGCAAGGGCGATGAAGGGCCCGAGAAGTCGCAGGGGCGGCAGGTTCGGCCCCCTGGTCCGCCGGAGTTACCCTTCCGCGGGCATGGATTCTGGCCGGGAGTCCAGTGAATCCGATTCCGCCAGCGGCAGGCGCCACGAGTACCGGTTCATCACCTCGTGATCGGAGTCGCCGGCCCGGCGCCTCGCGTACGCGGTCAGCGGCAGGACGTAGTGGACTTCGGCGTTCATCCGGATGAAGCCCTCGCCGTACGCGACCGTTCCACCGCCAAAGGCGCCGTCCCCGTTCTCGATCCTCTTGCGGTTGTACGCCCCTGCGTAGCCTTGGCTGACGAGGCATTCCATGGCCGCGAACTTGCGGTCGATGACGTCGGTGATGTCCACGAAGACGTCGTTGGTGTAGCCGCCGGCCGAATCCCACAGCCCGCTGCGCACCGCCGCAGCGCCCTGGCCGAAGAAGAACACCTGCGCCACCCGGTGCGGCGGATGGCGATCGCCCGGATCGACACTCGCCGCCGAGCCGAGGGCATGGACGACCATCTGGCCGGTCATTGCGTGATCGCCGAGACCGCCGTGCTCCCCCGGGTAGTGGGTCAGGACGATGTCCGGACGGAGCTCTCGAAGCAGGCTGGCAAGGCGGCGGATGACCGGCCGCTCCACGAGCATGATTCCGTCGTCGAGCCCGAGGAAGTGGACGGTCTCGAACCCCAGGATCCGGCAGGCGGCACGGACTTCATCGGCCTTCACGTCGGACCGCTCGTGGATCAGCTGCGACAGACCATCCGCATCGGGGACCTCCCGACGGTGATACAGCGAGTCGATCGCGGCGTCGTGAACCCGAGCGCCGTGCGTGATCGCGATCGTCGCGACGATGTCGCCACGTGCCGCGTGATGCGCCATCGTGCCCCCACTCTGGTCGAACGTATCGGCTGGATGAGCGCCGATGGACACGATGCGCAGCGGATCCGACATGGGCGGGCTTCCTTTCATTGGGCGAGGGCCAGTGGCGGCGGCCCGTGAACGATCAGGCTCACGATCGATCGGAATGGGTACTGGTGTCGTGACGGGTCTCGCGCGGTACGATCTCGCTGAGCCACCGGTTCGCGACCGGTTGGCGCCACACTTGGGGAGAACATTGTGAACACTCGCCCACGCCTCGCTGTTGCCGGTCTGCTCGCGCTCGTCGTCCTGTCCACCGCCGCCTGCAGCAGTTCCGGGTCGGCCTCGTCACCCGGGGCGGCCTCCGCTGGAGCGGGGGCGAGCGTCCCGGCCGGCGGCAACACGGGCGGCGGGAACAACGGCGGCGCCGTGGACGCCTCCTCGATCCTGACGAGTGACGCGGCCGCGTCGATCATCGGCGGGACCGTGACGAAGGTGCAGACGCCGGGCGTCGGTTCGGCGCCCGGGATGAGCCTCGCCTCGTATACCAATGGCACCGGCGACAGCGTGACGATCCTCGTCGAGCCGGTTCCCGCCGCCGTCGGGGCGACGATCCTGCAAGCCGCGATCCGGGCGGCGGGTGCGAATGGCGATCTCGTGCCGGTCAGCGGCCTCGGTGATACCGCGGGCCAGGTGACCGGACCCAACGAAGCGACCGTGGCCTTCGCCAAGGGCAACACCCTCGTCGTGGTCTACGCACAGACGTCGAATACCGCCGGGAGCGACCTGGAGCCGAAGCTCCAGTCGCTGGCCCAGCAGATCGCCGGCAAGCTCTGAGGTCGGGCAGCCGGCCCCTCGACTGCGTCGGCCGGCTTACTTCCCTGGAGCAGGCAGATCGCCGCGCTCCCCGGCGCGGTAGTTGATCCAGGCAGCCAGGCTACCGGCCGGATCGAGGTCTCCCCGCTCGCCCGCTCGATAGTTGAGCCAGGCGGCCTGGCTGCCGGCCGGATCGAGGTCTCCCCGCTCGCCCGCTCGATAGTTGAGCCAGGCGGCCTGGCTGGTCGCCACGCTCAGGTCGGCGCGCTCGCCCGCTCGATATTCGAGCCAGGCTGCTAGTGCGGCGGCCTTGGCTGCCGTGTCTCCTGCCCCGGCCGCGGGCGCCGTTCCCGAGACGACCTGGAGGCGAGCAAGCCCGACGCCCGCGATCAGAACCGCCCCTGCCACCGCAACTCCCAGTGCGACCCGAAGGCCGACATGCTGCGCGTCACCGGCCTTGATGCGTTCGATCCGTGCCATGACGATGTTCCCCCGATCCTTCGCCGGTCCCGCCATGCGGCGGGCTCTCACCAGGAAGGCGTGAAATCCGGGGTCACGGCGGTGACGCAGGCGTCCGGACAGGGCCGGAATCCGTGAAATCGCCATCGCGCTTCTGGGCGAGCGGGCCGCGGTCCCGACGCCGGACGGCAGCTCAGAGGCGCCAGAGCGGGGCGGCGTCCGGATCTGGGTCGTAGATGCAGAACAGCCCGGTCCGAACGGAACGCGCGAGATGGCGCCCGACGGCCGCGTCTTCCGCCTCGATCCGGCGCAGGGCGTCGCGGATGGCCTTCGTGACGCTCTGCCTCGCCCGCTCGGCAGGCGAGATCGACGGGCGCGCCCGTCCGCCGAGGCCGAAGGCGACCGATAATTCGCGCTCGAGTGCCTCGATCTCCTCGCGGGCACGGTCCGCTCGCTCCGGGTCGTTGAAGGATTCGGCCTCGTCCAGGTCGGCCTGCAGCTCTCGCAGGCGTGCCCGGTAGGCCGCTCGAGCTTCCGGATCGATCCCGGTCTCGACGACTTCGGCGTCGCCAATTCGCAGCCCGACGCTGATAGCGTCCGACGCGCTGGCCAGGCCCTCGGCACCGCGCAGACCGGTCAACAGGTCCAGGGCGTGAAGTTCCCGCCCTGGATACCTCAACAGGATGGAGAGGTATCGGAGGCCCTTCGAGTCGTGCAGCCGAAAGGCCCCGCCGGCCCCGATCGCCCAGGAGTCGCCCTCCCGGCGGAACATCAGCTCACTGGTGGTCGACGGCGCCGCGGCACCGGACTCCTTCGGCTGAGTCATCTCCAGTTCATCGAGCAGGGCGCGGGCCTCTTCATCGAGCAGGGCGCGGGCCTCGCCTTCGATTGCCACCAGGCCCAGTTCACGACAGGACGCCAGCGCCGGGGCAAGCAGGTCCGCTGCGAGCGAGCGATCCCCCGCCAAGCCGCGGCGGACGAGCACCGCCGCCCGGTCGACATCCACGCGAATGGCCCACAGCCGCGTTCCGACGCGCTCGCAGGCTCGTGCGGCCCGGTCCAGATCCTCGAGCGCTTCGTCGTACCGGCCACCGTTCGCGGCAAGGCGGCCGAGCACGCGATCGACCGGGCCCGCGGGAAAGGACCCCGAAGCCGTCCCGAACAATCCGTGGTGCGGCCGAAGCGCCGCCTCGACCTCCGTCGCACGCACCCCGTCGTGGAGGAGGATGGCCGTCTCGCCGAGGAACATCATCCCGAACGGCCAGCCGAGGTCGCGCGGCAGAAATGCGAATCCGTTGCGGGCGATCGTCAGGAGCGCATGCGACGCGGCCCGCTCGCTACCGGTGGCAGCTTCGACGTACGCCGACAGGCAGGAGAGGAGCCGGTAGCCCGGAAAGTCCACGACGGCCTGGCGGACCTGCCCGGCAACTTCATCGAGCCGGCCCTGCTCGCGACGCACGAGGAACAACCCGCAGCGGAACGCGAAATCCGCGTCCCACGGCACCGCCCGGTCACCTCGCCGCCGGACCTCCTGGAGCAATCCCTCGGCGTCGTGCACCCGGCCATCGTTGAGGGCCTCGACCATCTGCCACTGGACGTCGTACCAGGAGAGCGCCGGTTGCCGGAGGCTCAGGCTGAGACGTTCGGCAGCATCCGCCTCGGCATGCATCGTCTCGGCGTCGGCCCCGATCGTGGCGAGCAGCACGAGGCGATTGTGGTGCGTCTCGGTGAGGCGCTCCCGATCTCCGGCCACCGTCGCCACGGCCTCGATCTCATCGAGGAGGCGAGCCATCTCGGCGAGCGAATCCGGTCCCCAGATGGCCGATTGCCGGCTCTGCAGGGCGAAGCCGAGGGTCACCGGATCGTCGAGTCGCCGCGCCATCGCGACGGCATCGGCACTCACGGCGAGTCGTCGGGCCATGGTCGGTTCGTCCCGCAGCGCTCCCGCCAGCCGGGCGAGCAATCGGACCCGGACCCGGCTGTCATCGGTCGGGATCGCGGCGAGGGCCTGCTCGAGCAGCGGGATCAGGAGCGGATCGTCCCCGGCCCGTCGATGGACGAGCTGCCCGCCGTACCCGACGGCGGCGAGTGCCAGCTCCTCCGCGAGGCCGAGTCGCTCGGCGATCGCCGCGGCCGCCACGAACGCTTCCCGCATCGTCGCCTGGTCGCCGGCCCGGGTCGCCGCCTGGCCAAGGTCGAGCAGCAGCCGGCAACGGGTTCGGTCGTCGAGCCCGCCCAGTTCGAGCGCCAGGCGGTACAACCGGACGGCTTCTTCGTGGGCTGCCTGCCTGGTCGCTCGCGCGGCCGCCCGACTCGCGTAGTCGACCGCCTTTGCGCCAACTGCAGCGGCGGCGAAATGGTGCGCCAGCTCCGCGAGCGGCGGCTCCCGATCGCCCCCGTAGCGTTCCTCGAGCGTCTCGCCCGTGCGCCGGTGCAGCCGGATGCGAGCCGCTGCCGGAAGCGCCGCGTAGAGCACGTCCCGGATCAGGGCGTGCTCGAAACGCCAGGAGCCGCCGGGGCTCGCCGGTGCTTGCAGCACTCGGGAGGCCGCCGCCTCGTCGAGGAGCTCGAGAAGCTCGTCCGACGAGCGTTCCTCCAGGTTCGCGAGCAGGTCGAGCTGCACCTCGCCATAGACGGACAGCCGGCCCAGCAGGTCCCGACAGGGCTCTGAAAGGCGAGCCAGGCGACGCCCGATGACGGCACGGACACCTGCCGGGACACCGAGCGGGCGCCCCAGCTTGTCCCGGTCGCCATGGAGGCGCCCCTCGTCCGCCAGGAGCCGGACAACCTCGCCGACAAACAGCGGATTGCCGCCCGTCTCGCGAAAGACGGACTGCGCCAGTCCGGGCTGGGGCGCCTTCTCGCCGACCGCCTCGATGTAATCGAAGACCTCGGCCTCGGTCAGGCCTCGAGGGGAGAGTCGTTCGGCGCCGGTGGCTCGAGCGACATCGGCCAGCAGCGTCGAACGGGGGTCGCCCGGATCGAAGGCCTCCTCGCGGTAGATCGCGATCACGAGGAGCCGGCTCGCCGAGATGTCGGCCGCAAGGAATTGCAGCAGGCGAAGTGAGGGCTCGTCTGCAGCATGCAGATCGTCGAGGACCAGGACCAGTGGCCGTTCGGCGGCAATGGCCCTCAGGAACCGTGAGGTTGCGTCGAAGATCCGGAACCGCGAACCCTCGGAGTCGTCCGCCGCGAGCCCGGGCTCGTCCGGGTTGGTGGTGCCGAGCTCGGTGACGATCCGGGCGACCGAGGGGCCGCTCGAGCCGAGCGCCTCGGCGACCTCGGACCCGGAGGCATCGGCAAGGTAGGCCCGAATGGGTTGCAGCCACGGCCAGTAGGCCGGAGCGCCACCGGCTTCCCAACATCGGCCCCAGAGCACGCGCGCCCCGCGAACCCTGGCTTCCGCGGCCAGGGCATCGGCGAGCCGCGTCTTCCCGATGCCGGCATCGCCTTCGAGGAGGACGAGGCGGCCATGGCCCGCCTCAGCAGAGTCGAAGGCACCCCGAAGGACCGCCATCTCGCGTTGCCGGCCGAGCAGAAGGCCGCCCCCCACCATCGCCCACGCCTCCACCTGCGCCCTCGGAACCACCGTGGTCCATAACGCTACGGGCAGGGGTCGTTCAGGTCCAGCGTGGGATCCATGTGGTGCATCCGGGGCGGGAATCAACAACGGGGCACCGACCCTGGCCGATGCCCCGTTGCCTGTGACCCTCGAGGGATCGAGCCCCGACGGCTCGCGCCTCGACCGATTACTTCTTCTTGGGCGCGGCCTTCGGGGTCCCGTCAGCTGCGACGGCAGCTTCCTTGATCGCGCCGGCCGTGGCCTCGTCAACCGGCACGGTCTTGACCGCGGTCGACTTCGCCATCTTGGCCGAGACCTTCTCGGCGTCGGCCATCGTGACCAGCGCCATGATCCCGGAGGTCCCCGGAGTGATCACCCCGACGAGCTCCTTCTCGACATCGAGTCGATGCGAGAGGTTGCGAGCCTTGCCGGCGGCCGCGCCGGCGAAGCCGAGGGCCACCGCGCCGCCGATGATCGTGGCCGGCAGGAAGATCCCGGCGACCACGCCGCCGACGATGCCCCACTTGAGGCCCGTCCGGGTGCTGTGATCGGTCATCTTCTGGATGTGCAGCTTGCCCTTGTTGTCGGCCTTGACGACAAGGACGCCATCGATGTGGAGCGTGTTCTCGATCTCCGCGTCGATCAGGTTGCCGTAGACGGCGTAGGCGGCATCCATGTCTGCGAACCGGGCCACGACCAGGGCGTGGGGGCCCTGGACGGCGACGGCCCCTTCAGCCAGGACGCCGTACTGGTCCGAGACGGTCGCGCCGACCACGACCACGTCGTCCTTGCCCGGCTTGGCCGGCTTGGCGGCAGCGGTCGTCGCCACGGCAGCGGCGGGCTTCGCGGCGGTGGTCGTCGCAGGCTTGGCGGTCGACTTCGCCGCCGGCTTGGCGGCGGTGGTCGTTGCGGGCTTGGCGGCGGGCTTGGCGGTCGACTTCGCAGCCGGCTTGGCGGCGGGCTTCGCGGCAGTGGTCGTGGCGGGCTTGGCCGCCGTCTTGGACGCGCTCGTTGCGGGCTTTGCGGCCGTCTTGGACGCTGTGCTGGTGGTCGTCTTCGCCGCTGTCTTGGGCGCGGGCGTCGAACTCTTGTCAGCCATCGAATTCCTCCTCGGTGCTCGCCGTGACGAGCCGGGCAACGGTTGGCCGTGAGGGGTTCGGGAGGGCGCGCCCTCGCTCGAGTTTCCACGGCGACGCCCCAACCCTACCAGCAGTGCGCGATTCGTGGCCACCGGTCGCGCACGTGGTCGGGCTCAAATCGGGAGGCGCGGCGCCGACGCACCCCGACGGCGTCATCCGCGGGGCCCGCCCCGACCTTCAGACGGGATCGTCGAACTGGAGGATGCCGATCAGGTTCCCGTCCGGGTCCTTGAACCAGGCCGCCCGGCCGACCGGCAGACGAGCGATCCCGCCCTCTGTCTTCGGCGCCTCGTACTCCTCGAAGACGACGCCCCGACCGGCCAGCTCTGCGACGGCCGCATCGACGTCCGGCACGGTGAAGGCCATCTGCGTCGTGCCGCCAGTGGCCCGCCCGCCGGCGCGTGAGAGCGCGAAGATCGTGCCTTCGCCCACCTTGTAGAGGATCGCGCCGGGCCGCTCGGCCCACGGAGTCAGGCCGAGGACGCCCTCGTAGAAGGCCCGCAGCCGCTCGGGATCGGGCGTCGGCAGGGTCGTGTGCACACGGCGTTCGGACAACATGGTTCCACTCCTCATCTTCGAGCGGCCGCTGGAAGCTCCAGGCCTTGGCTCGGCAGTCCCGACGAGGGCGACACGATCGCCAGGCGATCGCCACGCCGGGGCTTCGGTGGGTAGCGCGGCGCCGGCCGATTGCTCACCGCGCCACCGTCCGTCGCGCGAGCAACCAGTGGAACGTCGTGTCGCCCTCTTCGGGCTCGCGGACGGTCGCGATCGAGTCGTCGACCACCTCGAAGCCGGCCGCGACCAGCAGCGCTCGGTTCGTTTGGGGCGCGTGACCCGCGAAGAACATCGGGACGCCGAGCCAGTCGGCCGGATGCCTTCGCCTTCCGAGGCGCCGAGCGTCGCCAGGAACAGGCCGTCGGGCACCAGCCAGTCGTGAATTCGTCCAAGGAGGCCGGCAGCACCGAGTGTTCGACATGGATCAGGGAGTAGCACGCGATCACCGCATCGAAGGAGGCCGGCTCGAATCCGATCGCGACCATGTCACGACGATGAATCGAGCCTCGGGACCGCGGCGCGGGCTGCGTCGATCTGCCGGATGGAGAGGTCGATGCCGGTGACCTGGAAGCTCTCAGCCAGACGTCGCGCCGTCGGGATGCCAGAGCCGCAACCAAGATCGAGCACCCGCGCGCCAGGGCGCAGGGTCTCGGCGAGGCGATCGACCCAGCCCTCGCGCGAGTCATCCACGCCTTGGGCGGCCCACGCCCGATATCGGTCATCGAGGGCGTCGTAGCCATCGGCCACGATCCTCGAAGCAGACTCGGCTTCGGCCTCGGACCGCGGATCGGCTGGGGGACGAGAGGCGTTCATGGTGGCAGTCCATCCTACGGAATTGGGCGGCCCGGGACGGAAACGGTCGCTGCGTTGAAACCAGGAGACGGAGCCGTGACCGGGGCCGTTGTGCGACACGGGCCGTTCCGGCCCGGGCGGCTACTCCTGCGAGCGGGTCGCCCGAGCCTCGTGCGCCATGCGGTACTCCTCACGAAGGCGTCGGACGGCTGAGGCGGCGGCGGCGGACTCTGGGCTCTTCGCGTCCGCGGCAGCGAGTCGCCGCTCCGCGTCGCGCCATTCGGCGAGGATGACGCTGAGCTCGCGGGTCGAGGCGGGCGTCTCCTCGATCGAGGGGCCGACGCCACCGCCGGCCTCACGCCGCTCGCCCGTGTCTGCCGCGAGGTCCGCCTGCCGCTCCGTGCGTCGCAGGACCTCGATCGCGAGCTCCTCGATCTGCTGGGCGAGCTTGACGAATTCAGGCGTGCCCGTCGGCATGTCGCGTTTCTCGGCCTCCAGCGCTTGGAGCTGATCCAGCGCCCGCATGAGGCTGTCGGAGGTGTCGCGGAGTTCCTGCTCGAGGGTCACGGGCGAATGCTACGGCACGCCGTCGCGCCGCGACCGGGCACGGCTCCAAAAACGCGGCGGGCCCAGATGCCGGACACGCAAACGCCGGCCCTGGGAGAGGGCCGGCGTCGGCGAGGAGAGGAGAGGAGAAGGTCAGTCGCGCGAGTCGGTGCGCATCCTGGCGAAGCCGAGGAAGAGGGCGAGCGCGACGGTCGCGAGACCGGCGCCGATCAGGACGATCGGCAGGGTCGGGGTCCCGCTGCCGCCGGTGACCGGCTCAGTGTCGGTCGGGGGCAGGGTCTGGTCCGGGGCCGGCGTGGCAACCGCGGCCTTCGTGGTCTCATCGACCGCGACGACGGCCGTCAGGCCCTTGCCAACCGCCGGGCTGGCTGCCGAGCCGATGACGAACACGCTGTAGCTGTTGCAGTCCTTGACGGCGACCGTGCCGAGCGGCAGCGCGACGGTCGTGGTTCCCGCCACGCGAACGTCGAGATCGTAGGAGCCACCCGGGAGCGCCAGGTAGCCACTGTTGTTGGTATAGGTGAGGGACTTCACGACAGCCCCGCTGACGGGTGAGCCGTGGGGCGCAACGTCAACCGCAGGAGCGTCGGCGCTCAGGTGGACGGCCCGGACCTGTGCCGTGTCGCAGGATGCGGACGGGTCGTCCACGATCACCTGGGCCTCGATCTTGGCGACGGAGTTCGTGGCAGCCACGGTGTACGACGTACCGGCGTCGAGCGTGAGGCTGGCGTCGATGACCGCGCCGGTCGTCGTGCCCGTTGCGAAGACCTGGACCTGGTGCTTGCCCGCGGGAACGGTCAGGTAGTCCGAGATGGCGCCGAAGGGAACGTTGGTGAGGACCTTGGAGCCGTCGACGACGACATCCACGTTGGGCGCGTCGGGCGAGCCATGCAGGACCCGCACCTTGGCGTCGCCGGCGGCCGACACGCTGCTGGCCGCCGCAATGAAGACGAAGCCCGCGACGAGGGCTGAACGAATGATCGAGCCACGAAGTTTCACGACCGATGGTCCCTTTCCATGCTGTTTGACACCCGATCAAGTCCGGCGTGTCCTGCCTTTGTCTAAGGTCTGTGCAGACTCTAGCGGGCGGGATGTGGGCTGTCAAGCGCTTGTTGAGGCGCTGCGACCGTGGTATGTTGGACAGACCATGTACAGGATCAAACAAGCCGCGGCTCGGGCCGGCGTCTCCGTGGAGTTGTTGCGGGCTTGGGAGCGACGCTATGGGGTCGTCCACCCGGATCGCACGGCCTCGGGCTACCGCGTCTACGACGATGAGTCGATCGAGCGGCTGCGCGCGATGCGTCACCTCGTTGATGAGGGCTGGTCGCCCAGCGCCGCGTCCGACTCGATCCGGACGTCGGATCCCGCCCGGGTCCATGAGCTCGCCCAGGCGCCCGGGCCGGCATCTCGCACGCCCGGCGGCGAACCTGCAGGCGTCGTCACCGTGGCGGACGTCGGCGGGACCTCGAGCGGCGCTCTGATCGAGGCATTCGTGGCGGCCGGCGCGGCGCTCGATGCCGACAGGGTGGAGGCGGTCCTCGACGAGATGTTCGCGCGCGGCTCGTTCGAGTCCGTGATGGACGAACTGCTGTTCCCGGCGTTACAGCGGCTGGGCGAAGCCTGGGCCGACGGCCGGTTGGACGTCGCTGCCGAGCATGCCGCCACGCATGCCGTGCTGCGCCGTCTCGCTGCCGCGTTCCAGGCCGCCGGGCGGCCGGGTCGTGAGCCACCGATCCTGGTCGGCCTGCCGCCGGGTTCGCGCCATGAGGTCGGGGCCCTCGCATTCGCCATCGCGGCGCGGCGCTCGGGCCTGCCCGTTCTGTACCTGGGAGCCGACCTGCCGGCCGTCGACTGGGTGGAGGCGATGGCGGCGAGTCATGCCAGCGCGGTGGTGGTCGGCATCGTGACCCGCGCCGACCGGCCCGCCGCGGACGAGGTCGTGGCCGCTCTGATCGCCGCCCGTCCGGAACTCGTGATCGCCATCGGAGGCGCCGGAGTGGAGCCCGCCGGCCCGGCCGGACCCGGCGACATCGCCACGCGCCTGCCGGCTGGACTCGTGGCCGCGGTCGACATCATCCGATCGAAGCTGGGGCGCCGCCCCTGACGACAGAGCGCCACGCAACGGCGCGCCCGAGCGCCCCCATCCCGATCGATCCCGCACTCGAAGGAGATGAATGAACGCCATTACAGCCGAAGGGCTGGTCAAGATCTACTCGGCGGCGCGATCCCGCTGCCCGGGGGCGGTTCGTACACGGAGTACCTGATGCCGGGGATCTTCGTCCAGACCATCGCGTTCGCCGCGGCAACCACGGCGATCGGCATGGCCGAGGACATCAACAAGGGCATCGTCGACCGGTTCCGTTCTCTGCCGATGGCCCGCTCGGCGGTGCTCAGCGGCCGGAGCGTCTCGGACGTCATCTACAACGGCGGCATCCTGCTGATCCTGATGGGCGCAGGTCTCGCCGTCGGCTGGGCCGTCCACACGACCATCCCGGAATTCCTGCTTGGGTTCGCGCTCCTGCTGGGGTTCGCCTTCGTGATGTCGTGGATCGGGATTGCCCTCGGCCTGTCAGTGCCGGCGGTCGAGGTCGCCCAGCAGGTCGCCTTCATCGTCATCTTCCCGCTGACGTTCGTGTCCAACGTGTTCGTGCCGACCGCAACCCTGCCCGCCTGGCTGCAGCCGATCGCTGAGTGGAACCCGGTCAGCGTGCTGACCTCGGCCGAGCGGAAGCTCTTCGGCAATCCCAATCCCTATGCGGCATCGGGGCTGCCGGCCGAGCAGCCGATCCTGTTGACGCTCATCTGGTTCGTCGTCCTGCTCGCGATCTTCATCCCACTCGGAGTTCGCAAGTACCGCTCCATGAGTCGCTGACCGGCACGCGTCCGACACGTGGGCTGAGGCGCAGGGCCCGACCCTTCAGGAAACCGGCTCGTCCTCGAGCGCCTCGGCGATCTCCTCGGCGGCGGCCGTCTGATCGGACCGGCGTGCCTCGTCGACGGCCGTTCGCCAGACTGGCCGGCGGCCGTTCGCTGGCCGATCCGCGTGCCCGCCGGTCCAGGGCCAGGTTCCGGCCGCCGCCCGCGGTGCCGGGGCGCCCGCCAGCTCGCGCAGCCTGGCGACGAGCTGGGGTTCGGTCAGGCGCCCGGCCGGCCGGCAGTCGACGTCCCGGACATAGCCATGATCGATGTCCGCCTGGAGGAGCACGTGCTGCAGCTGCTCACGGGTCTCGCCGGGTCCGATGACGGCCACCGGGTGGGTCACGGGCACAGTCCCGGCAACCTGCTCGACGAAATGGCGGAGGTGCTCGGCGCGGCGAGCCTCGCCCGCGGACTGATCGGCGCCGCCGCCGTGACGGACGGTCGGGTCGTGACGGACGTGGCCGATGGACGTCCGATGTGCCGGGACGTCCGAGGTCAGGCGCAGGGTGTTGAGATGACCGTCCTCCCAGGTCAGGACGACGGCTCGACGGGTGTCGATCCAGACAAGGCTCAGGTCGTGGCCGACGTCCTGGTCCGGCCGATCGCCCCCGAATCCGTCCGGCGCCCGGCGGATCGTGTGCGGGACCGGCTCGATGGTCGCGCTGGCCGTTCGACTGTGGTTCATGGTCGACCTTCCGTTCCGTGTCTTCGGCCACCTGGTCGTCCCCACAGCGTGGCCTCCCGACGCGCTCCTGAACAGGGCCATTGGACGCCCGGCCAACGGTCCAAGGTCCCGACCCGCGGCGCTCTGGGCCCGCAGGCAAGGACACGACGACCTTGAGGGCCAACGGGCCATTCGCCCCGCGACTCGGCCCCCAATAGCCCTATCGCACGCCGGCCGGATTGGACGAGGATCGGGAGGCGACGAGTGGGCCGCCGTGGACGAATGTCGCACAACGAGAACCTCGGGCCCGTTCGAGCGCCAGCTCTTTGGAGGTGCGCCGACATGAAGCGCTTTGTCTTCCTCTTCCTCCTGTCGACCGCCCTGGCCGTCACCACGACGCTTCTGGCGACCTCCAGGCACGGCTCACAGCTCCCGTCCGAGCTCGAGCGCCGCATGCGCCGATTGCCGGTCCCACCGCTGGCCGTCCCGACCCCGGGGGAGGCCCGGTCATGACTCGCCGATTGCTCGGGCTGACGGCCGCCCTGATGGTCGTCCTGGTCCTCCTGGTGCCTGCGGCACTGGCGGCCGATTCGGGACGGGTCGCAACGGCGACACCGATCCCGCACACGGGTCGCGTCCTCATCTCGATTGACGGCAATGTGGCCCTGCCGGCCGGCGAGCAGGCCGACGCCGTCATCGTGATCCGTGGCACGGCCACGATCGGCGGCCAGGTCCAGGGCCTCGTCGTGATCGACGGCTCCGCGATCCTGTCGGGCGCCCAGGCGGAGACCATCCTGGCCATTCGTTCACCCATCACCCTGGAAACGGGAACGGTCGTCAGCGGCGACGTCCTGACGGTCGATTCGACGGTGACCCAGACCGGCGGTGCCACGGTCACGGGCAGCGTCCGCGACCTCGCCGTGGACTTCACCTGGGCCGGCCTCGTGATCGGCCCGCTGGTCCTGCTGTGGCTCTTCGGGATGGCGATTGCCGCCATTGCCGCGGCGCTGCTGCTGGCCGCCCTCGCGGCGCGCCAGGTTCGAGCGGCGGAGCAGCTGATCAGCAAGGAGCCGCTGAGTGTCCTCGGCGCCGGGTTCCTCGGGATCGTCCTGCCGATCGTGATCGCCATTCCGTTGATCCTGACGGTCGTCGGGGCGCCGTTGGCGCTGGCCATGCTCCTGGGACTGTGGCCATTGACGGCATTCCTCGGTTATCTCGTCGCGGCCATCTGGATCGGTGACTGGCTGCTGGCCCGGTTCGGCTCCGGGACGCCTCGGGAGCGGCCATACCTGGCGGCCGTCATCGGCGTCATCGTCATGGAGCTGATGTCCCTGCTGCCACCGCTCGCGATGATCGCGAGCTTCTTCGGCTTCGGCGCCGTCCTCCTGCTGGCCTGGCGAGCGTTCCGCTCGGGCCAGGGGACCACGGTCGTCACCTCGCCGTCGCCTTCAACCCCGGCTGCCGCTGCGCCGATGGCCAGCTGACACGCGGACGACCTTGAACCTGCTGAAGGAGAACCGCAGATGACCGATCGCCGAATCCGCTGGGCACTGGCCCTCATGGCAATCGCCGTTGAGCTGGCCTCGTTCGTGGCCTGGCGCGTCTGGGTCGGCCGCCACGCACCGGAGGCTGCCACCGGCGACTGATCCCAACAGCCCGGTTCCATCGGCGGTCTGGCCCCGGCCAGGCCGCCGATCGGATTCTCCGGCGGCCGAGGTCGCCCCGCGCCGAACGCGAATCGACCGCCGATGGCCCGTATGCTCCGCCGGTGACACCGACGTGCTGACACCGAGACGCCCGGATTCACTCACCCTGGCGGCGTTCACCGCAAGCGTCCTGATCGGCGGGGCGAACTCGATCGCGGTCCGGATCAGCCTGCGGGAGCTAACGCCGTTCTGGGGCGCGGCGTTCCGATTCACGATCGCGACGATCGTCCTCGGCATCCTCCTGCTCGTCTTCCGGCGGCGCCGCCCCGCCCCGGAGCACTACCGCGGGATCGTCCTCTTCGGCCTCTTCAACTTCGGGCTGACCTACGTCTTCCTGTACACCGGGTTGCGGTCCGCGCCCGCCGGGACGACCTCGGTGATCACGGCACTCGTACCGCTGCTGACCCTCGTCTTCGCGGTCGCCCAGCGGATCGAGCGGTTCCGGCCGCTCGGCCTCGTCGGGGCGCTGATCGCGGGCGCGGGGATCGCCCTCGTCTTCAGCAACCAGGCCAGCCTGAACGTGCCGATCGGCGCGCTCATCGCCCTCGTCGCCGCGGCGGCCTGCATCGCGGAGACGGGCGTGCTCGTGAAGCGGTTTCCGCCCGGCGATCCGTTGACGGCCACCGTCATCGCCATGCCGATCGGCGCCGGGTTCCTGGCCGTCCTCTCGGTCGTCGCCGGCGAGCCGCACGTCATCCCGAGCCATCTCGAGACGTGGCTGGCGCTGTCGTACCTCGTCGTCTTCGGGTCGATCATTGCGTTCAGCCTGACGCTGTTCGTCCTGTCCAGGTGGACGGCATCGGCGAACTCCTACGGCTTCCTGCTGATTCCCCTGGTGACCGTCGCGCTCGGTGCCCTGATCCTTGGCGAGACCGTCCAGCCGATCTTCCTCGCCGGCGGCCTGCTCGTGCTGGTCGGCGTGTACGTCGGCGCGCTGTACCGGACCCGGCCGGCCGCGTCAGCCGTCATCGAGGCCGGTCCGGGCTGATTCGGGCCGCAGGGGCGAGGTGCCGGCGAGGTGCCGGCGAGGTGCCGGCGACGACATCGTCAGCGAGGCCGCCGCCAGGCGCCGGGCCACGGCCGGCGCCGCCAGGCGCCGGGCCACGGCCGGCGCGTCCCGCGGCCTCCGCGGCTCAGTTGACCGGCACCGCCAGGGCGGTGACGAGACCCGCCGACCAGGTTCGCGCGTGCTCAAGCTCGGCCTCGCTCGGCCGGCCTTCGCGACCCTCGACGAAGAAGCTCTCGGGATGCGCGACGAGATGGCAGCCGGCCGTCCTCAGGGCCTTCGCGACCTCGTCGGCGGCGGAGCCGGACAGCAGCTTCGGCCAGTCGAGGCGGGTGTCGAAGGCCGCGGCCGCGATGCCAGGCAGCGTCCCGTGGCCGAGGCCGGCGAGCACGGTCCGCAGTTCAGCGCGCGCCCGATGCCCCTCCGTCGGCCCGCCGATGACGAGCAGATCGAGGCCGGCGAAGCCGGTCGCCAGGGCCTCGCTCGCCGGCACGATGCTGACGTCGAGGTGCTCGGCCAGCGCCACGCCGATCGCGCGGGCGATCGCCTCCGTGTAGCCCGATCGAGAATCGAATACGACGAGTGCCTTCATGTCCCGTTCCTCCGCTGCCTGGGCGCGCGGGCAGGCTCGCCCCGAGGCGGCACTGTCCCGCCGGGATCGTGGCGGGCGGCAGGTCGCGACCGCCAGTGCCGCTTGCCCCCATATGAACGGGCCGGCGGTCGCGTCGGGCGATCGGGCCTCGCCGACGCCATCATTGAGGCGTGTCGACCACACCCCGCACCCTCGTGACCGAAGGGTTCGATTCGTTCCGGCGCGGGACCTTCGGCAACGCCGGCCACAACCTGTACGTCTCGCGGGGCGGGGTCCTCCAGCGGATCCACCAGTACGACCTCGATGGCGATGGCTACATCGATCTCGTGTTCTCGAACAGCCACGACTACTGGGAAACGGCGCCGTCCGACCTCTGGCAATGGAACGGCAACGCGTTCAGCCGCCGGGAGATCACGACCCAGGGCGCGCGCTGTGCGGCCATCGCCGATCTGACTGGCGATGGCGTGCCGGATCTGGTGATCGGCCGCCAGTTCGACGGCGTCGGCTTCGACGTGAACGCGATCGTCTACTACGGCACCGACCGGGGCTGGGGCGAGCATGCCGTCCAGTACCTGCCGGCCCCCGGCTGTACCGCGGTCGCCGTCGGTGACTTCAACGGGGACGGCCGGCCGGACCTGGCCTTCCTCCTCGCGACGAGCCTGCGGGTCTTCACCCAGACCGAGCTCGCCTTCGAACCGAAGGCGTTCGTGGACCTGCCGATCTCTGGCCAGGCGCTGGAGGGCGCCGATCTCGACGGCGACGGCTGCGCCGAGCTGGTCGTGCGCGGCCGGGACGGCGGGGTCCGGATCTACTGGGGGAGCCCGAACGGCCTGGATGCCGAGCGTTGGACCGAGCTGCGGGCGTCCGTCGGTGGCGCCGCCGACGGCGGGTCAGCCGCGCATTTCATCCCGGCCGCCGAGGCACTGGTGGACGTGGCCGGTCCGCCCGTGGCGCGGCCGCAGGTCGTCGTGCTGGACGGCGTCCCGCACCTCTTCGCCGCTGGCCCCGAGGAGTTCACGCTCGTGCCCATTCGACGGGATCGGAGTGCCGGCACGCCGCTCACCTTCCACGTCCCAGGCGCGCTGGCCGTCGCGATCGCGGACCTCGACGGAGATGGCGCGGACGACCTGGTCGTCGCGGCCGGCGAATCGGGGGCCTGGATCGGCTGGGGCGGTCCGGACGGCCTGCCGAGCGGGAGCGGACCGGTGGCCGGCGACGCGCCGAGTGGCGGCGCGGCCGCCCATTCCTGGCTGCACCTCCCGGTCGAGCGCGCGTGCGACGTCGCAATCGGCGACCTCGACGGCGACGGACGGCTCGAACTGGCCGTCGCCGCGTTCCACGACGCGGACTCCTTCACCGTCCAGAGTCCCATCCTGCGGTTCGCCGGCCGGACCGCATCGGTGTGGCAGGCCATCGAGACGCACGATCCGCGATCGGTCGCGGTGGTCGACCTGCCGGACGCCCCGCGTTCGCTGTTCGTGCTGAACCGGTACGGCCGGAGCCTGGCGGATCGCGGCTCCGTGTACGTCTATCCCGGCGGCCCGGACGGCTACGACCCCGCCCGTCGCCGGACGGTCGAGAGCTGGGGCGCCTGCGTTTCGGTCTGCGCCGATCTCGACGACGACGGCCGGGTCGATCTCGTGATTGCCAACGCCGCCGAGAGCGACGCCGTTCGGGCGCCGGGTTCGTTCGTCTATCGCAACACCGGGCCCGGCTTCGAGCCCGTCTTCTCGCAGCTCCTGCCGCCCCACCAGGCCCACGGGCTCGCGTGCGCGGACCTCGACCGGGACGGCTACCTCGATCTCGTCCTCGCGACGATGGACCAGCCGGAGATCGTCATCGTCCACGGCGGCCCGGACGGCTTCGACATCGAGCATCCCGAGCGCATCCGCCTCGAGATCGACGGCGAGACGTACCTCAACCAGCGGTTCATCCAGCTCGTGGACCTCAACGGCGACGGCTGGCTGGACCTGTTCGTCCCGATGATCGACGCGCCGCACAGCCTGCTGCTGTGGGGCGGACCCAATGGCTTCAGCGTGGAGCGGAGTCAGCGCCTGTCGGTCTGGCATCCGTGCAGCGCCCATGCCGCGGACCTCGACGGAGACGGCCGGCCGGAGCTGATCGTCGGCGGCCACTCGGCCTCTCCGACCGGGCCGCACGACAGCTTCGTCTACATCTACTGGAACGGGCCCGACGGCCTGCGCGAGGATCGCCGGACCCTCCTGCCCGGCGAGGCGGTCAACTCGATTGCGGTCGCCGACTTCAACAATGACGGCCGTCTCGACCTCTATGTCGGGAGCTACCAGGACGGCCGGAAGCGTCGCGACATCGACTCCTACATCTACTGGAATCGCGCCGGGCGGGGCTTCACGGCGGCCGACGTGACCCGTCTGCCGACGCACTCGGCCTCGGGCGACTTCGCGGCCGACCTGAACGAGGACGGCTGGGTCGATCTCGTGGTCGCGAACCACAAGACGTACGGCGATCATGTCGGCGACTCGACGATCTGGTGGAACGGCCCCGACGGCTTCGACCCGCGCCGGGTCACGAACCTCCCGACCCGCGGCCCGCACGGCACGGTGACGCCGGGCCCCGGCAACCTCCTCGATCGCGGGGCCGAGGAGTTCTACGAGTCCGAGCCATTCGAGCTGGCGGACGGCGAACGGGTCACGGCCCTCGACTGGGAGGCCGCCCTGGGACCGAAGACCTGGGTCCGGGCGCAACTCCGCGTGGCGACCAGTCCGGCGGACCTGGCCGGTGCCGCGTGGGGCGGGACGACGGGTCTCGGCAGCTGGTTCGAACGCGGCGACCCGGTTCCGCAGCCGTCGAGCGGTCCGTGGGTCCAGTATCGACTGGCGCTCGGCGCCACGAACAGTGGCTCCACACCGCGCGTCTCGAAGGTCACCGTCACCATCGATCAGGCCTGACTCGAGCCCCACGAGGGAGCCGGCACGCTGCGGCGGAGTCAATTTGACCTTCCGGTCGGGGTAGCACAGACTCCGTCCCTCTGATCTCCTGTACAAGAGGCAACTCCATGCCTGTAGTGGTCCGCGTGCGACGCGAGCCGGCCGACGATGGGAGCCACCGCCACATCGTCGGGGTCCTGCTTCGCGAGGGCGGATTCCGGACGATCCAGCAGGTCATCGCTGGCATCAACCGGGGTGAGGTCTGGCGAACCCAGGGCACGGGCGGCGCCAGCGCGCGAATCCGGCAGGCGGACTGTTGTCCGGCGGCCGATTGCCAGCTCGGGCCGTGCCTCAGCACGGCTCCGGATCATTCGGCCGCGAGCAACATCGACGCGCTTCGCGCCTGTTAGGACGGCCGTCCCCGGCGACGACCGCTAGAACGCGAACCGCTCCGAGTGGATCTGGCGCCCCGGCACCCCCAGGAACCGCAGGCTCTTCTGGACCGAGTCGATCATCCCTGTCGGGCCGCAGATGAAGACGTCCCGCTGGGCCACGTCCGGCACCAGCCGTCGCAATGATGCCGGCCCGAGCGGATCGCCGGGCATCGACGAGGTCCCCCGCCGGCCGATGAGGTAGTGGACCTCGACGCCGCGCTGGGCCGCCAGGGCGTCGAGCTCGCCGCGGAACACGAGCTCGTCCGCCGAACTCGCCCGGTACAGCAGCGTCACCTCGCCCGGCCGGATCGCCATCTCCTCGACGAGGGCACGCAATGGCGTGACGCCGATCCCGCCGGCGACGAGCAGGACGCGATCGCGTGAGCGGCGGGCGCCGGTGAACGCGCCATAGGGCCCCTCGGCGAAGACCCATGTGCCGATGCTGATTCGCTTCAGCATCCGCGAATCGTCGCCCAGGTCCTTGACCGTCAGGCGGATGAACTGGCCGTTGGGCGCAGCCGAGATCGAGTACGGATGAGCACGCCACCAGCCGTCGCCGGCCAGGAACCGCCACTGGAAGAACTGGCCCGCCCGAACGGCGAGCTCGTCGAGGCGGCGACCGGTGATGTAGATGGAGACGACGCCCGGCGCCTCGGTGACCACGTTCGCGACCCGCAACCGGTGCCGGACCGACAGCGCCACCGGCTGGCCGATCCGGAAGACGACGACCAGCGCAATGACCGCCGCGTACAGGGCGATCCAGTAAAGGCGGGCGATCGGATCGGAGATGAAGTCGGCGCCGACGGCCAGCTGGTGCAGGAAGGCCAGTGCGATCGCGAGGTAGGCGTAGAGATGGATGAAGTACCACGTCTCGTACGAGAGACGACGCCGTGCCAGCCGGACGGACGTGACGCCCACGGCAATCATCAGCAGCAGGCCGGCCCCGGCGAGGAGCACGTACTCGTACGTCGTCAGGAGCGTCCAGGCCTCCTCGAGCAGGTTGCTGCCGTCGCCCATCGCGTAGCCGGCCGTGATGAGGACCGCGTGGCCGACGAGCAGCCAGACGGTCAGGAAGCCGAGCCAGCGATGCCACGCCGTCAGCCGGTCCGTTCCGAAGAGCTGGTCGAGCCAGGGGCTGCGGGACATCAGCACGAGTTGCAGCAGCGCGGTGTACGTGCCCAGCAATCCCGTCAACTGCCCGGCGGCCGTGAGCAACCCGCCGGTCGAGCCCAGGCCGTTGAGGCCGCCGTGGCGGACCCACATCCCGACGATCAGGGCGGCGTTGAGCACGAAGACCCAGGCGACGTCCCGGGCGCGCACCGGCCAGATGCGCGGCATCCGAACGGCTGCTGGCGGAGCATGCATCGGGCGCCTGCCGCGACCGTCGGGCGCGGCCGCAGGTCCGCCGACTCGCCCGGAGCGAGGCGCCCCGCTCATGCCGCTCCGACTCCCCGTCGGGCCGGCAGCCGCGCCGCCTCGTATGCCACCATGCGCCGATGACCGCGCTCCGACGCAGCCAGGCGGGCGCCCGTCGAATCGACCTCGAGGACCTGCTGGCTGCGCCCGCGTTCCTGGCCGATCCGTACCCCGTCTTCAAGCAGCTGCGCGCCGAGGCCCCGGTGCAGATCGCGATCGAGACCCTCGTGCGCCGCCTGCCGAACCTGCGGCTGGACCCGGCCGTCGATCCGACGCCGGTGCTGCGGCCGGACATCACCAATCGCGGCCTCGTGTCGCTTCACCTGGCGTTCGACCCAGCCTGAGGACTCATCCCGCTCCGGCGCAATCGACGAGCGTGCCGCCACCGAAGGGCCCGCCACGCAGGGAGCCCCCGAATCCGGGCGGACTGCCCGGGCGACCGGTGAGGCTGACCGGCTGACACGCGGTCGATACCCAGCGCACGATCGCCGCGTTGCCACCGTTGCCGCCGGGCACGCCGGCCCCGAATCCACCGGGGCCGCCGGCAACGAGCACGAATCGAATCTCGCCCGTTCGAACGAGCGCCTGGAAGCCAGCCAGGCTGATGGCCGGGTCGCCGCCCGTGAAGCCGCCGATCGCCATGACCGGCTCGCCGGTGGCGACGATCAGCGGCGCCGCCGTCATCGCACTCGTCGTCGCGACGATCCAGCGCGCGGTCGCCGCGGTTCGCGATGAGGTACGCCGACAGGTCCGTCGGCCCGACCTCGATCGGCGGGGCGCCACCACCACCACCGCCGCCGCCGAACGGGCCGCGCAGGGTGCCCACGGCCGTCGGACCGGCCGACGGCAGGGAACCGCCCGGCGCGTCGTCCACCGTGATCAGCGACCAGGTGAGGGGCGCCAGGAGCAGGGCCCCGATGCCGAGGGCCGTGAGCAGCCCGGTGACGCGAAGGCGCGTCGCGGAGCCGAACCAGGCCGGGAGGAGTCGCACGAGCACGAGCACGGCCGCGACGGCCAGGCTGACCGCCACGAGAACGGGGGTGAGGCGGCCGAGCCACTCGGGCGTAGCGGAGAGCATCGCGATCTGGGCGAGGCCCCCGATCGCGATGGCCACCGGCAGCAGCCAGCCGATCGCCGATCCGTGGCGGTACTCACGACCGAGGAGCACGGCACCGATGCCGGTCAGTGCCGCGGCCGGCGGCGCCAGCATCACCAGGTAGTGAAGATGCCAGAAGCGCGCGATGCTGAAGAAGACGAGCGTCGTGGCGAGCCACATGCCCCAGAGCACGAGGCTCCCGAATCGTCGGCGCTCGATCCCGGACCGCGCCTCGGCCCGATGGCTCGCGTCGTCCGGGGCCTGGGCCCGGCGGCCGGCCGGGAGCCAGCGACGCAGCCAGAGCAGCACCCCGGCCAGCAGCACGACCAGGGCGAATGGCACGAGCCAGCTGGCCTGGCCCGCAACCGAGCCTTCGAAGAGCCGCAACGGACCAGGCTGACCCGTATCGGGGAAGCCGAAGCCGCTGTCGAGGCGGTCGAGCCCGTTGTATTCGAGTGCGAGTTCCACGACCGAGTTAGTCGCACTGCCACCGACATAGGGCCGATCGGCCGCGGGCACTGCGTCGACGACGAGGGCCCAGGACGCCGAGATGGCCACGACGGCCACGACCGCGACCGCGAGCCCGCCGAGCCGGGTCCGGATCGAACGTGGTCCGGCGAGGAGCCAGGCCGCGCCGAGCGCGGGCAGGACGAGCCACGCCTGGAGCATCTTGATGTTGAAGCCGATGCCGACGAGCACGAACCCGAGGATCAGCCAGCGGCTGCGGCCGCGATCCAGCCCGATCGAGACCGCCCAGGCCGCCAGCAGGACCACGAGGACAAGGATGCTGTCGACCGTGTTGTTGCGGCTCGTCGCGACGTCGATCGGTGTCAGTGCCAGGGCCAGGGCTGCGATCAGGCCGGCGATCGGGCCGAACGTTCGGTTCACGACCTGGTACAGCACGGCCACGGACAAGGCGGCGGCAATGACTTCCGGCAGGAGCAGGCTGACACCGTTGAACCCGAAGACCGCCGCGCTCAGCGCCTGGACCCAGAACCCGAGCGGGGGCTTGTCGACCGTGATGAAGCCGCCCGGATCGAACGAGGCGAAGAAGAAGGCGTGCCAGTTCGAGAGCATGCTGCGGACGACCGCCGCGTAGTAGGTGTTCGAGAACCCCTCAGCGTCCAGGCGCCAGAGGCCGAGGAGGGCAGCGAGGGCCACGATGGCGACGAGCGCGGCACGGCGGAGCGCGACCACGCGGAGGGATCCGAAGGTCCGTGCGGCCCAGGGCCGCTCGAGGGTGGCCGAAGGCGCGCTCACGCGAGGCCGGGATGAAGGTGGATCATGGTCTCTGTCTAGTGACGACGGATGAGAACCGTCTGAGACAGGGTACGCCGCCGCCGGCCGTGCAGCGTTTCCTTGCCACGTGGACCGAGGTGCCGCCGATGTCCGATCTCGCGCACAGGTTGCTGATCCGGTCCGGCCAGCGGGTCACGATCGTCAATGGCCCGACCGACCTCGTCTGGCTCGGCCCGCTGCCGCCCGACGTGGTCGTGGATCGATCCGATGCGGCTTCGGCCGATCAGGGAGCCTTCAGCAACCCGGCCCGTGAAGCGATCATCGCCGCCTCGACGCGGTTGCTCGCCCCGAGCTTGTCGAGGATGTGCGTCACGTGGACCGAGGCGGTCTTGGGGCTGATGTACAGCTCTTCGGCGATCTGGCCGTTGGTCCAGCCCGCGGCGACGAGTTCGAGCACCTGGATCTCGCGAGCGCTCAGGCCGAGGTCGTCTCGGCGGCGTTCAGGTGGCGTTGACGGCGTGGAGGGCGCCACGACCACTGTCGCGTCGCCGGCCGGACCCTCGGGCGGCGCGGCCAGGTCGACCCGAGCCTGGCGCGCAAGGCCTTCGATCGTCGCTGCGAGTGGCCGCGCCCCCAACGCCACGCAGCTCCGATACGCGGCGCGGAGAAGATCGCCGGCCTCGGCCTTGACGCCGGCCCGCTCCAGGCGCGCTTCCGCCTCGCGGTACCGGGCGTAGGCCGCCTGGTAGGGCATCGGCACCCGGTCGAACGCGATCGAGATGGTCGCCCACTGGTCGGGCGTCGCGCCGCCGCGGAGCCGCGCCATCTCCGCCTCGGCGAGATCGGCGGTGGCGAGCTTGGACGGTGTCGGCGGATGCCAGCCGGCCAGGATCTGCCGTTGGGTGGCCACCTCGGCCACGCACCGTTCGGCGGCCGCGACAGCCAGCGTCACGATGGCCTCATCGCGTCGCGAGCGCCGCTCGCCGACGAGATCGGCCGCCGCACGCAACCCGACTGCGGCAAGGTCCAACCGCAGCCCGACGTGGGGCCACTCGATGTCGAGGGCCGACGTGACCGTCTCCACGGCACCGGATAGATCGCCGTCGGCGAGTTGGAGCTCAGCCCCTGGAAGCGCGGGCTCCAGCCGTGCCAGGTCCGGCAGCCCTTCGGGGAACATCGCGGCCAATGCGGCCAGGGCGGATCGAGCGTCGTCGCCGCGACCGAGTGCGGCCAGGATCCGGGCCCGGACCGACAGGCCCCAGACCCGCCCGTGGCCGGCCTCCATCCCGTGGGCCGTCATGTCGTCCGCGTCGGCCCAACGGCCGAGGTGGAAGAGGGCCAGGCCCGCGTTGCCGCGGAACATCGCGCCGTACATCCGATCCAGGCCGAACCGGCGGGCGTCGTCGCCACCCCGGCCCGCAACCGCGATCGCTTCATCGAACCGGTCGGCATCCACCAGGCATTCGGCCAGGCTGTCCGCGACGAACAGGAGTTCTTCGATGCTGCCTGACGAGGCGGCAACCTCCCGTCCCTCCCCGAGACGTTCGATCGATTCGTCGATCTGGCCGGTGATCCGAAGGCCGATGCCGAGCGCGTCGAGCGCCTCGACCTCGACCCCCTGCAGGCCGGCTTCGCGGGCGGACGAGACGGCCTCCCGGGCGACGCCGATCCCCTCGGCCAGCTGGCCGCGCCAGAGGAGCATCGTGGCGTAGCGGCCCATCACCCTGGCACGCTCGGCGATCGTCCCGCCTGTCTCGACGAGCTCCACGGCCTCGCGCAGCTCCTCGTCGGCACGCTCGAAGCGGCCGGCGCCCCAGAGGATTCGCGCATAGTCCGACCGCAGGACCCCGGCGCGAGCCGGCTGCTCCCGCAACTCCGGCGACAGCAGCGCCTCTTCGGCAAGTGCCACGGCCCGGTCGTGCTGTTCGGCGAGCGCGGCGCCCTGGGCCGCGCGGATCAGCAGCTCTGGCTGGTCGAGTCCGACCGCCGCCAGCAGTTCGCGCCGGTCCGCCGCCCGGACTCGCTCGCCGGTCGACAGCGCCTGCTCCCAGCGCTCGAACGCGACTTCATGGGCGTACATCGCCGAGGCGGCCAGGCCTGCCGCGAGGGCGCAGCGGTACGCCTCGGTTGGCCGATCCGCCGCTCGCCAATGATCGGCGGCCTCCCCGGCCACCCACGCCGGCCCGCCCTCGGCCAGCTGCGGCTGCGCCTCCAGGGCCGCCGCGATCCTCGCGTGCAGGCTGCGGCGCTGGCCCGGGGTCAGGTCCGCCACGATCGCCTCGGCGAACAGCCCGTGCCGGAAGCGATAGCTTGCCGGCCCGGCCAGAAGCACCTGGCCGACGACCGCCTCGCGCACGGGTTCGAGGTAGTCCTCCTCCGCCCCACCGAGGACCGCCGCCAGGAATCGCTCGTCGAACGACCGCGAGGCGATCGCGGCGACCGTCAGCGCCTCGATCGAACGGGCCGGAAGTCCGCGAATCTTGGCCCCCAGCGCGTCGGAGAGGATCGCCGGCAGCGTCGGCGATCCGGCCTGGATGGCGGCCAGCAGCTCCTCGTTGAACAGGGCGTTGCCTTCGGAGCGCCGGTGGACCACGTCGGCCAGCGCCGGATCCGGCGGCAGGCCAAGGATTTCCCCGAGCTGTACGGCGGTTTCGTCGGCCGAGAACGGCTCGAGGGAGATCGTGCGAGTCCGCGGGCTCCGGCCGAGGCCGGCGAGCCAGGCCGCGTGGGGATCCGTCCGGGGCAGGTGCTCGCTGCGGGTGGTAAGCAGCAGCAGGACCCGCTCAGCCCGGAGATTGGCGGCGAGGAACGAGATCAGGTCGCGGGTCGCCGGATCGATCCAGTGGACGTCCTCCAGGACGATCACCGTCGGGGCGTCGCTGCCGAGCCTCCCGAGCACCGCCAGCACGTGCTCGAAGAGACGTGCCTGGGCCCGGCTGCTGTCCACGTCGGACGCGTCCGCGGCGCCGCGATCCGCGCCGAGGTCGGGGTCCGTGGCCGGCGCAATCTCCGGCACCAGGCGCGAGAACTCGGCTCGTGCGGGCCCGAGAACCTCCTCCAGGCGCTGGGGGGTCGTGGTGCGAGCCACGTCGCGCAGGATCGCCGCCAGCGGTCCGAACGGGAGTCCCCCGCCAACGAGCTCCAGGCAATCGCCGATGAGCACCCGGGCGCCGATGGCCCGGGCCCGCGCGGAGAACTCGGCGATCAGGCGGCTCTTGCCGACGCCGGCGGCGCCCGCCACCACGACGATTCCGGGTTCCCCGGCCGCCGCGCGGGCGAGGGCGTCCGACAGCGCCTCCAACTCGTGGCTGCGCCCGACGATCCGCGGGCTGGAGACGCCCATCCCCATTCGCTCAGTATGTCCCGGGAACCACCCCGATTTCGAGCTTTGTCCCCTGCGGAAAGGGCTGGCGCATCGCAGGGCGGCGACTACGATGAATGGCGGTCAGACGGCCCGAGCGAACGCGGTCCTGCGAGCTGCGGGTCGAGACCACGGGAGGGGCGCCATGGTCATCGAGTTCGTCGAGAGAGACACCACTGGCTGGATCGAGATCGATCACTCGAAGCTCGCTCCGACCCGCGACGACACCCAGATCCCCTTCCGCGTCATCGCCAATCGCTTCAAGTCCAGCTCGGCCGACTGCGAGCTCTTCATCCATCAGCCGGTGGCCATGCTCCTGGATGCTCGGGACCGGGACCCTGACGACGGCGTTCGCGCACTGCTGGCCGAGGTCCTCGAGGACGTGACGCCCGCCACGCGGACGACGACCTTCATCGTCAACCACGAGGAGACCCTGAGCAACTTCCACCTCTACGCGGTCGTGTACTCGGGCCATGGCTCTGAGCGGACGCTCGCGATCGTCATGTGGAAGCTCGGCGACGACCTCAAGACCGAGGGCGCCGTCGTCCGAGCGGCGCTCGAGCACAACGCCGGCCTCGCGCAGGCCGACGCCGAACGCCCGATGGACGAGGCTGAGCGCGCCAAGGCCAACGCCGACCGCCTGGAGAGCTAGCAGCCCGGCGCCTCCACACAGAGTTCGGAGCAGCCAAGGGCCCTCGACTCGGCGCCGCGGTGCCCACAGGGCGAATCTTTGAGGTAGCTGGCGGATCGCGGTAAGGCGATCGCCCGATGATCCTGCGCGCCCCCGAGCCCAGTCTCACTCCTGTCAGCGGCCAACCGGCCGACACGGAAGACAGGAGGTCGAGCATGGACACGATCATGAGACTGGACCACGCAAAGCACCGCATGGACGACCTGCGGGAAGAGGCCGAACGCGATCGACTGGTCCAGCAGTACAAGACCAACCGGGCAGGCGCGATCGACGCCGTCGGCTTCCGGGCACGCATTGCCCGCCTGATCGGCGCCGTCCCACCGCTTGGCTCAGGTGGCCCACGGC
This sequence comes from uncultured Chloroflexia bacterium, assembly GCA_963716375.1. Taxonomy (GTDB): domain Bacteria; phylum Chloroflexota; class Limnocylindria; order Limnocylindrales; family CSP1-4; genus VGPE01. The sequence continues at coordinate 2,935,557 of OY970306.1, forward strand.
CCGTGCGGACCTGATCGCCGGCCCCCCTCTCAATCGATCCAGCCCAGAGCCGCGCTCAACCGTCGCCGCGACTCAGCTCGAACCTCCAGTTCCCGTGTCCACGGGCGGGCGCGCCCAGCAACCCATCCATTCAGCTTTCAAAGGAGCATCACGATGACCGCTACCAGCATCCAGGTCCCAGCCCAGCACAGCCAGCCCCGGCTCACCATGACGGTGATCGGGTTCGCAGCCATCGCCATCCTCGCGGCCGGCCTCGCGATCGGCCTGTCCCGGTCAACGACGCACAACGCCACCATCGCCGAGGCCGTCGTCCCCGGTGCCGTCCTGCCGGATCGCGGCGTGACGATTGGAACCTTCAACGCCGAGTACGCGCCAGTCCTGCCGGATCGCGGCGTCGTTATCGGCACCTTCAATGCCGTCTACGGCTCCGCCGGTCCCGATAGCGCGGCTCGCAAGGCCTCAGCGGCCCAGCATTCCGGATCTGACTCAGCCGGTCCCGATAGCGCGGCTCGTGCGGCCTCGGCGGCGGGCTTCGCAGCCGGCTCGCAGGGCACCGGCTCGGGACACCCAACTGGCTCCGTCCAGAATGCTTCGGCAGCCAACCTCGATCTCCTGAACAAGACGGTGAAGAACTCCGTCAATCAGGGCGGCGGAGCTCAAGATCGCCAGAATTGAACCACCGCTCGGTGGCCATCGCGCAGGCACCGGAGTCCGTCGGTCGGCTCCGGTGCCAACCGATTCCAGGAGCACATCGCCAGGCGTCGCCACCGCGACGGCTGGCGTTGCCGATTCGCCGGATCGGCGATCAGATCGGCTCGATGACGACCTCATCGACGTAGCACCAGGCCCAGTCCTCACCGGGCTCCATGGACCGCACCAGGGGATGGCCGGTCGCCCGGACGTGCTTCGTCGCATGACGGTTCGGCGAGGAGTCGCAGCAGCCCATGTGGCCGCAGGTCAGGCACATCCGGAGATGAACCCACCACGATCCGATGCGGAGGCAGTCCTCGCACCCGTCAGCCGACGGCGTGACGTCCCTGATCTGATCGAGATGGGTACAGAGCGCGTCGGCCATGAAGTCTCCTTGCCCAAATGACGAACCGCAGCGGCCAATCTACTGCAGACCGGCCGCCTGCAGCCCGGCCCCCGCGGCGGCACCGAGGATCACGACGAGCCAGGGCGGCAGGCGCGCCACCGTCAGCAGAGCGACGCCCGCCAGGACGACGACGACATCGATCGCCGAGTGCACGGAGCTCGTCCAGATCGGGTTCCAGAGAGCGGCCAGCAGGATCCCCACGATGACGGCGTTGGCTCCGGCCAGGGCCGCCCCAGCCCGCGCCGACGAGCGGAGGTCGTGCCAGAACGGCAGGGCAGCGAAGACGAGCAGGAATGACGGCAGGAAGATCGCCAGCAGGCGCGATCGCCGCCCCCGGGACCCCATTCGGCGAGGGGATCATGGCCGCCCCGAGGTAGGCCGAGAACGTCAGGAGCGGCCCGGGCACGGCCTGCGCCGCCCCGTAGCCCGCCAGGAAGCGGTCGTCGCTGATCCAGCCAGGCGTCACCACCGCGTCGTGCAACAAGGGCAGGATCGCGTGGCCGCCGCCGAACACGAGGGAGCCGGAGCGGTAGAACGCGTCGGCCATGGCGACGGCCTGGCTCCCGGTGCTGCCACGCAGGACGGCCAGGCCCGCGAGGACCGCGCCGAAGACCGCCAGCGAGAGGAAGCCGCCGCGACGGCTGATCGGCCGGGCAAGCACGGCGTCAGCCGCCGGCCCGATGACCGGTTCCCGGGCGCGATGGCTGCGCAGGAACGCCAGCCCGAGGAGACCGCCGGCGCTGATCAGCGCAACGGGGGTCAGGGGCGCTGGCACCGCCAGCGAGATCGCGGCCGCCCCGAGCGCGATGGCGATGCGCGGCAGGTCGGGCGTGAGCCGGCGGGCCATCTGGACGACGGCCACGATCACCACGGCCGCCGCCACCAGCATCAGGCCGTGCAGCCAGCCCGCCGAGGCGGCGTCGAGATGGGCCGTCGCGAGGGCGAAGATCGTGAGCGCGATGGCGGAGGGTATCGTGAACCCGAGCCAGGCCGCGACTCCGCCGGCCACGCCCGCTCGCATGGTGCCGATGGCAATCCCCAGCTGGCTGCTCGCCGGCCCGGGCAGGAACTGGCACAGGGCCACCAGATCCGCGTAGGTCGCGTCATCGAGCCACGCCCGCCGGCGCACGTACTCCTCGCGAAAGTAGCCGAGATGCGCCACCGGACCGCCGAACGAGGTGAGGCCGAGACGCCCGGCCACGAGGAGGACCTCCACCACCGAGCCACGGCTGCGAGGGCTCGATTCGACGCTGGATCCTGCCATGCGGCACAGTCTGGCCGAGCCGATGGGCGCTTGCGCGGCGGCCATTCCGATGATCCGAAATTCCATCTGTACGGATGGCGTCCGTGTTGCCACAATCGCGCGGACGGATTCGGCTTCGACTCGCAGCGCGTCCCATGGCTCACCAGCGCGCGTCGAAGGGCCGGAGGTCAGACGGACTGCGGCACCATGCCGCCATGGGAGGGTTATGTGATCAGGCGATTGGGGATTGTGGTCGCCGGCACGGCGCTGCTGCTCGGGCAGCTGCTCGTCGTCGCCACGGCTTCCGCGGCCAGCGGCGGCGGGACCTTCACGGCCAAGCTGAATGGCCTGCACGAAGTGCCAAGCGTGGCGACGGCGGGGACCGGCTCGGCCAACGTGATCATTGCCCCGGACGGCAAGAGCCTCTACGTCCAGGTGTCCTGGACGCACCTCTCCAGCCCGGCGGTCGCAGCCCACATTCATCTTGGCGCGATCGGCGCCAATGGTCCGATCATCTTCCCGTTCAAGATCGGCCCGAGCCCTCTGACGACGACCCTGACGGCGGCCGACTTCACCGGCGCCGGTGGATTGACCTTCGATCAGGCCGTCGATGCGATCCGGACCGGCGGGACGTACGTCAACGTGCACACGGCAGCCCATCCGGGCGGTGAGATCCGAGGTCAGCTGACCGACCAGTCCGTTGCCGCCAGCTACACGATCACCGCAGACGCGCCGCAGGCGTCGCCGGCCGGTCACTTCTGGGAGTTCGCGGACTACTTCCCGCGGACCCTGACCGTGGCCCAGGGCTCCACCATCTCCTTCAACATCGAAGGCTTCCATACCGCGACGCTGCTGCCGACCGGAATGAGCGCCGCCCAGGACATCGCCGCCAATGGCATCGCGGCACCGGATCCCGACGACACCACCCCGAATATCAACGGCAGCAGCCATTCGGTCCTGAATCTCCAGAACGTCGGCACCCAATTGCCGACGGCGACCTGTGGCACGACGGTCAAGCCGTGCTACTTCACCGGGAACGAGATCGTCCAGCAGGGCGCGCCGCTCGGACCACCCGAGACGCCGGCCACGATCTACGTCGCTGCTCCCCCGGGCACTTACGTCATCCATTGCCGCATTCATCCGGCCATGACCGGCGCGCTGACCGTCGTCCCGCCGGGCGACCCGAGCGTCGCCTCGGCCGATGACGTGGCCGCCACGAACACCAATCAGCTGGCCGCAGCGGTCTCGACGGCGGCCAAGCTCGAGGCTGCGGCGAGCAAGCCGGCGTACACCACCAATGCCGACGGAACGCGAACCTGGTGGGCCCATGTCGGCGTCGAATCGGCCGATGGCCACGTCGACCTGCTCGAGATGCTTCCGGCCAAGCTCACGATCAAGGCCGGCGACAAGGTCGCCTGGCTCCCGAGCGGCCTCAACGAGGTGCACACGGTCACGTTCCCCGAGTACCTCGGGACCGACTCCGCCCCACTCTGCGAGGGGCCGAACGGGACGGACACGCCTGCCGTCCCGATCGTGATCCCGCCGATGAGCCTGGCCGACCTCGGTTGCAATGGGGGGCCGCTCGACGAACTCGAGAACGGCGGCGGAAATGGGGTGTCGCATGTCACCTCGAAGGCCACCCAGTCGGACTCGGGTCTCGTCGCGACCGTGGCCGGCACGACGGCTTTCGGCCTGCCGACAAACGGGACCATCCATAGCTGGACCGTTTCGTTCAAGGGCGCCGCGAAGACCACGTACACCTACGTCTGCCAGATCCATGACGGCATGGCCGGCATCGTCGTCGTGAAGTAGCGGCCCCTCGGCTGCTCGACTCGAAGGGGTCGCCATCGGCGGCCCCTTCGACGATTCCCGGGCCCGGACCTCGTTGCCTGGGGAGCCGGCGCCGAACTTCGGGGCGACGGCGCTGGCGGTCGCCTGATGCCAGCCCGGCTGGTCGCCGGGCGCGGCCTACAGGTCGGAGCCGCCGAACCTCGCCCGGAAGTCGTCGTGGTGGCGGGCCGCGAGCGCGAGCACCTCGCGTACCGTCCGCTCGAGGATCTCGTCGGTCAGCGTCGAGGGCACCAGCTGCTCTTCGACGTACACGTTGTCGGCCGGATCCACCCCGAACACCCCGAACCGCAGCTCCGTCGTCCAGCTGGCGAGCTCGCGGAGGACCTCGACCGTCATCGGCACCTCGCCGGCGAGATAGGTGCGCACGGCGAGCGTCGTCTCGTCATCGCCCCACGGCGCCAGGGTGCAGGTGAGCGTCGCCCCATCGATCGTCATCACGTATCCGATCGCGTGGATCCGCTCGCGAACAAGGCCCGGAAATAGGCGCTCGAGTCGCGGCCGGAGCGCGGCGTGAGCCGCTCGCTGGGCGGCGCTTTCGAACGGGACGCCGGTATCTGACAGCATCTGGACCGCCTCTGGACTCGGGGCTGGTGGGTCAGTAGGGCGCGGCGCCGGCCCAGGGCAGGGTCGGATCGGTCGTCGCGGGCGCTGGTCGCAGGCTCGTGCCGCTCGAGAGGAACGGGTAGAACCGTGTCCCGGCCGCCCCAGCGTTGTAGAGCACGACGACATCGACACGCCCATCGCCGTTCACATCGCTCGCGGCCAGCCGGCTCGCACTCCAGCGGAAGGAGCTCGCGTTCGACCACATGGATCGGGGCACGAACGTCACGCCATTCGAGATCAGGCCCAGCAGCTGGCTGCCGACGGTGCCGTTCACCCGGTCAATGATGACGTCGGCCCGCCCATCGCGATTCACGTCCGCGACGACGGCCCGGACGCGATCGGCCGGGGTGTCCGGCAGGTCCAGCCATGGTTCGAGCGAGCCGCTGCTTCCGCTGGTCGAGCGGATCACGGAGTAGCGCAGGCCTGTCGCGACCGCCGGCTGCTGGCGCGCCTGATCGACCTGGAGGATCACGTCCGCCCGGCCGTCGGCATCGACATCGCCGGCGAAGGCCAGGACCGTTCCGACATCGAGGGGACCGGTCCACCACGTTCGCGGCGCGGCAAAGCCGGATCCCGTCGACGCCAGCAGCCAGAGCGTGCCCTGGGTCACCGGCGGTTCGGCCGGGGATGACGAGGGATCGGCGGACGGCTCCCCCGAGGCGGTTGGCGACGGGATGGGCAGAGGCACAGCGACGCTTCCGGGCTCGCCGGCCAGGATCGCCACGTCGGCCCGGCCGTCGGCACCGAAATCGCCGACCACGAACCGAATGGCAGACGTTGGCGTGATGCCGAGACTGGCCGGCGGTCCCGACCACCAGGTGGTTGCGGCGGCAAGCGCCGAACCCGTGCCAAGGGCGACGGAGATCGCCAGGGTGCCATCCGCGCTGCGACTCAGGACGACGAGATCCAGGACATGGTCGCCGTTGACGTCCCCGGTCCCCCGGAAGAGGGTGTCCGAGGCCGGCACGGCGAGGCTGGTCTGCAGCGCCGCTGCCGTCGCCGGATCCGGGACACGGCCGGATGGATAGATCCGCGTCCCGACGCTCGAGGGGTCGACGCCGGGGCTCACCACGATCACGTCGCCGAGGCCGTCACCCGTGCTGTCGCCTCCGGGCCGGTAGATCTGGACGCCCGGGTCGTAGTAGGTGTGGAGGATGGCGTCGGCCATCAGGCCGTCCCTGGCGCAGCGCATCGCGCTCCGCTGGTAGAGGCGGTGGCCGTCGGCATCGGCGCCGCAGGCGACCGAGGCGCCGCCCTGGTAGCCCGTCGCGAACAGCCGCCCGCTCTTGTGCAGGCTGGTCGTCCAGGTCGAATCGACGGCGTCGATCTCGGTCTGGGCGGCCGTCCGGGTCTCGGGCGAATAGAGCTGGTCGGTCGTGGAATCGATGACGTCGTAGCAGCTGCCGTCGGGCCCGGAGCGGCCGCGCCAGACCATCGTGTAGTACCAGGCGTACTGCTTGACCGCGATCGCACCGGCCCGAAGGGCCTCGATCGGGTTCGTTGGACCCCATTCCGCCGCCATCACGACGTTGACGTACTGGCGGAACGCGACGAGCTGGACGCTGCCCGCCGCCGGACCGAACGTGCGCAGGACGCGGATCGTCGACGGCGGCGTCATGTTGCTGGTCCAGCCGCTGCAGACGGCCGCGGCCCGCACCGCGCCGGGCGGCGAGGACACGATCGAACCCGCCACGAGCATCGCCGCCACGATCCCGATGAGGGCCTGCGGTCGCCGGACCCGTGCGCGAATCATCCGCGGAGGCCAGTAGCTGGAGCGACGATCATGGCCCGAGGGTCGCCCGTCCACGGCGCGGGTGGCCATCCCACGGACGGCGCTGGAACATCGGCCGATGGTCCGTGGCTGGCGCCCCGGAGCCACTCCGGTGGCCGGCGGAACCCGTCCGCAGGGCCATGCTGAGCAACCATTTCGGCCCAACCATGGCATGTCGGCGCCGCATCTGGCAACCCCGGCGGACCATCGGCCGCGGCAGCTCGACCCCGCCCGGTACCCCATTCGCTGCCGTTCGGGAGGCGAATCAATCGGGCTCAGGACGCCGCACGGCGGCCCCGTGACGCCTCGGTCAGGGCACTCGGCGCATCCGGGTTCGCCGATCGATGAACAGGTACCACGCGGCGATCACGCCGCTGACAACGAGTACGGCGATATACAGGCTGAGGCTGACCCGCCACTTGTCGGGGATCGAGGGAAACCGGCTCAGGAACGGCAGGATGAGCACGACGTCGTAGGCCAGGAATCCCGACAGCTGGCCGCCGGCGTTGCTCCAGCGCCGGTGCCAGAGGCCGAAGGCGAAATAGGCTGCGGCCCCCAGGAAGATCAACCCGCAGATCACCGAGATCTCCGGCGTCACCTGCCACGGCAGGATGTTCGGAGTGCCGAGCACCAGCGCCCCGCCCACGGCGACCAGGGCAACGAGGAAGAATCCGAAGGCGCCGAGGACCACGCGAGGGGTCGGCCGGGGATCCTGTGGCGGGTGCCCGACGCTCACCGAGAGGATCCAGGCCCCGGCCAATACGACGATGATGGAACCGAGCAAGACGATCGAAGGGCCGCCGCCGCGGGCCGGGTCGAGCACCATGAGGTACACGACCATCGGGCAGAAGATCACGAGCATGTCCAGCGCGATGCCGACGTACGAGAGCCGCTCGCCGAAGACGGCCGCCCAGGCGGTCGATGCGGCGGCCGCGGCGAGGATCGAGGCCAGGAAGATGTAGGTGACCTCGGTCGTGCCAGGAAATGGCCAGACATCGGTCACGAACGTCGGCCGCACCAGCAGCAGGATGGCCAGGACGGCTGGGGCCGCGGCCAGCGCGAGCATCGTCCGGTCGAGCCTCGTCACCCGTCCCCCCTCTCCTGTTCCGCCGCCACTCGGCGGCGCCGTCGGTGTACTAGCCAGGCGATCGCGCGAGGCGGCCGCCAGCTCCAACAATCACCCGCTACGCGTGCTCAGACTGGTCGCGGATGCGTCCGCGTTCGCGCGGCGACCCTCGGGCACCCTCGATGGACGAGCCAGCGCCGCGTCCATGCGGGCGACGAACGGCTCGGCTTCGAGGCGAACCAGGATGTCGCGTGAGGATGTCGCGGCGACGCGAACCTCCGATTCGGCGGGCTCGAGCAACAGCGCCATGTCCAGCCCGCAGAGCGCCTCGTCCCAGGCGAGGCCGAGATCGCGCCATGCGCGCAGGGCCTCGCGATACAGGGCCAGCGCTTCCACCTGGCGGCCCTCGAGCGCGGCGAGACCGGCCAGCATCGTCCGCCGGTCCGCTTCGATCCCCGGGCCGTGCACGCCGCTGGCATCGAGCGCGGCCAGGTCCTCACGGGCCGCAACGGCGTCGCCCGCCCAGAGGGCCGCTCGCGTCGCGCGCGGCAAGGCGATCGGCAGCTGATAGCTCACGGCCGATCCTTCGCGGTGCCACCCCGCCCGCGCCTGCGTGAGCTCACCCGCGACGAACGCCGCGAACGCGTGGGTCATCGCCACGCCGGCCCGCATCTGGGCATCGGTGGTGTCACCGGCCAACCGGACGATCTCGTCGAGACGCGCATCAACCGTTTCACCACGGAGCGCTCGAAGCGGGGTTTCGGAGAACAGCAGCACCAGGCGATCCGATGGCTCCCATTCCTCGGCAAGCGTTGCTTCGAGCTCAGCGAGCGCCGTGCTCCAGTCGCCCGTCCGGAGGGCGAACTCGCCGGCGTTCTGGACGAACCCGGGGATCCAGCCCCGGGCCCCGACCCGCCTCGCGAGTGCGAGGCCCGTCCGGGACGTCTCGAACGCGGCCCGGGGATTGCGCGAATTCTCGGCGTAGGCGCGGTTGTTGTCGGCCCGCAGGACCGTATCGTTCAGGCCGCTCGCCTCGGCGACCGCCCGGCCGGCCATGATCGCTCCAAGCCCTTCGATGGACCGCCCGATCGATGCCAGGGCGGTTCCGCGGGTCACGAGCGTGTCGGCCACGACCGCCAGGAGATCGGCGTGCTCCGCCGCCTCGAGCACCCGGTCGGCGACCTCGATGGCCCGGCGATTGTCGCCCGTGAGGAACCGGGCGCGTGCGAGTTGCGCCCCGAGTGCGATGCCCGTCGGTTCTGCCGCCAGGTCGGCGAACTCCTCGGCCGCGGGTTCCAGCAGAGCGACGGCATCGGGGGTCTTGAAGGCATGGAGGAGCGCGCGGCCGAGGCCCGCCGTGGCGCCGGCGATGGCCGAGCGGTCCCCGAGTTCGCGGCGCGTCGCGATCGCCCTTCGCAGGAGCGCCTCGGCAGCTTCATAGCGGCCCGCGGACGTGGCCGCTTCGCCGGCTCGCTCCAGCAACGCGGCCGTCTCGGTCGGGTCGGTCGTGACCGTGAGCGCTTGTTCGAGGAACGTCACGGCCTGGTCGTGCGATCCCAGGGCGACCGCCCGATTCGCCGCGGCCATCAGGGCGATCCGCGCCTGGGCGCCGACCGTTTCGGCCTCTTCGCCCTCGGCGCTGTTGCGATAGGCCGCCAGGTAATGGCCGGCCAGCGCCCCGGCCATCTCGTCGGTGTCGAGGCTTTCGAAGAAGCGCGCCGCGGCCAGGTGGCGAGCCTTCCGGTCGCGCTTCGCCAGGGCGTTGTAGGACACCTCCCGGATCAACGCCTGGACGAACGCGTACTGGCCGCGCTCCGGGCTGCGAGGGTCGGTCTCGAGCGCCAGGATCTCGCGCCGGACCAGCGAGCGCAGCCTTGCGGTCAGGTCCTGCTCATCGAGCCCGCTGACGGCCGCGAGCGCGACCAGCGTGAAGCTCTGGCCGAGCACCGCGGCATCGGCGGCGGTGGCCCGTTCGTTGGCGGGCAGGCTGTCGAGTCGCGAGGCAATCAGGGCCGTCAGTGTCTCGGGTACCGCGAGGCTGGTCAGGTCGCCAGTCGGTCGGTAGACGCCGTCCTCCAGCGTGATCCTGCCCTCCGACAGCAGCATTCGGACCGTCTCCACGGCGTAGAGCGGCATGCCGTCGGCCCGGGCGACGATCGCCCGCTCGGCGCTGTCCGGGAGGCCCGGCACGAGCCCGGCCAGCAGCTCGTGCATCGCCGCCGGCGAGAGGGGCTCCAGGAAGATCGACGTGAAGCTGCGCTTGCCGGCGCCCCAGTCCGGGCGGCGTTCCAGCAACTCGGGTCGCGACAGGGTCACGACGTAGATCGGGAGCGCGCGCGACCATTCGAGGAGGTGGTCGACGAAATCGATCAGGCCCGTGTCCGCGTAGTGGAAGTCCTCGAAGACCATGACGACCGGGTCGGACGCGGCCATTCGCTCGAAGAAGGTCCGCCACGCGGCGAACAACTCGTCGCTCGCGACGGAGCCGGCGTCGATCCCCAGCAGCGCGAGCAGGGCGGGCTCCACCCAGCGCCGCTCCGCCGGATCGGCGACATGCCTTGCCACGCTGGCGGCAATCTTGGTGCGGGTGGTTGGCTCGTCGTCGGTTTCCAGGAGGCCGGCCCGGCGCCGGACCATCTCCCCGAGCGCCCAGAAGCTGATCCCCTCGCCGTAGGCCGGCGACCGCCCATCGTGGTACCAGACCGTCTCGATCAGCCCATCGAGGTACTTGTTGAACTCCCATGCCAACCGCGACTTGCCGATGCCGGCCGGGCCGATGACGGAGACGAGTCTCGCCCGGCGTTCGCGGGTCGTCGCATGGAACAGGTCCTTGAGCAGCCGCAGCTCGTCCGCCCGGCCGACGAACGGGGCTTCGAGGGCGTCCGACCGGCCGCGCCCACCGCGTTCCGCGACGACGCGCAAGGCTCGCCAGGCCGGCACCGGAACCGACTTTCCCTTGAGGGTCTGCTCGCCGGCCGGCTCGAACACGATGGCCCGGGACGCGGCCCGCTCGGTGGCCTCGCCGACGAGGACCGACCCGGGGGCTGCCACCGATTGCAGGCGGCTGGCGGTGTTCACGAGGTCGCCGGCGACCATGCCCTGGTTCGTGGCCCCGATCGTGACGGCCGCCTCACCCGTGAGCACGCCTGCGCGGGCAGAGATCCCCGGCCCCAGGGTCCGGACGGCATCCACGAGGTCCAGGCCCGCCCGGACGGCTCGCTCGGCATCGTCCTCCCGGGCCACGGGCGCGCCCCAGACCGCCATGACCGCGTCGCCGATGAACTTCTCGACCGTGCCGCCGTAGCGGCCGATCACCTCCCGCGACAGATCGAAGTAGCGCGACAGGAGATCGCGGGTGTCCTCGGCGTCGCGACCCTCGGCCAGCGTGGTGAACCCGACGAGATCGGCGAACAGGATCGACACGAGCCGCAGCTCGGCCACGGAAGCGGCGGCCCCGGCCGAGAGGATCGAGCCGGCGGCCGCGATTGACCGAGCGGCCGAAGTCGGTGCCGCGGCGGCTCCGGCGACGAGCGGCGTTGCGCACTCGCCACAGAAGCGCATGTCGGGCTCATTGGCGTAGCCACAATTCGGGCAGGCGGCCGCCAGCGGTGCCGCGCAGCCACCGCAGAACTTGCGGCCCGGCTTGTTCTCAGTCCCGCAATTCGAGCAGATCACTCAGCGCTCTCCTGCAACGTCGCACGAGGAGCGTAGCAGGAGGCTCTGGGCGTGAAGTCGGCCGCTTGCGACCGAGGATGGGGTGGCGCGGCACCCGGCGTAGGATCGACCGCAGGATCGACCCGCCCGCGGCCTTCGCCGGGCGACGAGCGGGCGAACCGGCGCACCCCCGCCTCATGGCCAAGGAGGGTTCAACGGATGCGGATCGTGGTCACGGGTGCCGCGGGCGTCATCGGTCGCCACGTCGTGGCGGACCTCCTTGCGCACGGCCACGACGTCCAAGCACTGGACCGGGTGCCGGCACCCGGTCACCTGGCAGGGAGCGGCGCCAGCTGGGTCGTGGGGGACGTGCGCGACCCGGCGCTGATGGCCCGCGTCATGGAGACTGGACGGGCCGAGGGCCTCATCCACCTGGCGGCCTTGCCCACACCCCGCCACGGGACGCCACTCGAGGTCTTCTCGACGAACGTGGAGGCGACGTTCGTGGCCCTCGAATCCGCGGGGAATGCCGGCGTCCGGCGTGTCTCCCTCGCTTCCAGCATCTCCCTGCTGGGGCTGCCGTGGGGGGCGCCCGGTCTCGCGCCGCTCTATGCACCCGTTGACGAGGCACACCCGAACATCGGCACCGATCCGTACGCGCTGGCGAAGGAGGTGGATGAGGCAACCGGGGCGATGATGCACCGCCGGCACGGCATGCAGGTCGTCGCGCTTCGCATTTCGAACACGGCGCCGATGGCGTCTCACCTGGCACGCATGGCGACGGTCGCGGAGGATCCGGCGGACCTCGCGAAGGAATTGTGGGCGTACCTCGACGTGCGCGATGCGGCACGTGCCTTCGCGCTCGGGGTGGAGCGCGAGATTCCCGGCTTCCAGGTGATCAACGTGATGGCGCCCGACACGTACTCGGCGCTGCCCACCGCCGAGCTGATGGCCCGGTATCACCCGTCCACGCCCCTCCGCCGGCCGCTCGTTGGCCGGGAGGTCCCGTTCGACCTGACCCGCAGCCGCGACCGGCTGGGATTCGCGGCCCAGCATCTGCTGCCGCTCCCGCGATGACGATGCTGGCACGGCCTCGCGGCCGGCGATGCTTCCGCAACCGCGCGCTCGTGCCCGGACCTCGGTATCCTTCTACGGATTTCCCACAGCCCGTCACGCCATAGGTGGTGCCCATGAAGGTCGGTGTCGCCAAGGAGACCGCGCCCGGAGAACGGCGCGTCGCCCTGGTACCCGAGGTGCTCGGCAAGCTCAAGACCGCCGGGCTGGATGTTCTCGTCGAAACCGGCGCCGGGGCCGGCGCCGCGATCCCGGACGCGGCCTACGCGGAGGCCGGCGCGTCGATCGTGTCGACGGCCGAGCTGTACGCCCAGTCCGGTGTCGTGCTGCGCGTCCAGAAGCCGTCCGAGGCGGAAGCAGCTCACCTGCGTTCCGGACAGGCCGTCATCGGCCTGCTCCAGCCGCTGATCGACCCGAAGCTCGAGGCGGTGCTCGCCAGGCAGGGTGTCACGGCGATCAGCCTGGACGCGCTGCCGCGGACGCTCAGCCGTGCCCAGACCATGGATGCGCTCTCGTCCCAGGCCAATGTCGGCGGCTACAAGGCCGTCCTCATCGCCGCCAACGAGTACGGCCGCTACTTCCCGCTCCTGACGACGGCCGCCGGAACGGCGCGGCCCGCCAATGTCCTGATCCTGGGGATCGGCGTGGCCGGGCTCCAGGCCATCGGCACGGCACGCCGGCTCGGCGCCGTCGTGAAGGCCTACGACGTCCGACCCGAGACGAAGGAGCAGGCCGAATCGCTCGGGGCGACCTTCGTCGTCCTCAAGACCGCGGTCGATGCGACCGGCACCGGCGGCTACGCCCGCCAGCTGACGCCCGAGGAGCAGGCGGCCCAGCAGGCCGAGCTCAACGGCGTCCTCGCCGGCATGGACATCGTGATCACCACGGCCCAGGTCCCGGGCCGCAAGCCGCCGGTCCTCGTCACCGCGGCGGCCGTCAACGGGATGAAGTCGGGCTCCGTGATCGTGGACATGGCCGCGAGCGCACTCGGCGGCAACGTCGAGCTCTCGAAGGCCGGCGAGACGGTCGTCACGGACAACGGCGTCACGATCATCGCCCCGGACAACCTGCCGGCGACGATGCCCGCCGGCTCGAGCGCCTTCTACGCCCGCAACATCTCGGCCCTGCTGCTGAATTTCGTGAAGAACGGCGAACTGGTCATCGATCTCACCGACGAGATCGCCGCCGGCACCGTGATCACGCACGGCGGCGAGGTCGTCCAGGCGGCGACCAAGAAACTCCTCGAGCCTGCGCCGGCTGCGCCTGCGCCCGGAGGTGCTTCCGCATGAGCCAGGAACTGCTCACGTCACTGACGATCTTCGTGCTGGCGATCCTCGTCGGCTTCGAGGTCATCAGCAAGGTCCCCGCGACCCTGCACACGCCGCTGATGTCCGGGGCCAACTCGATCCACGGCATCGTCCTGGTCGGCGCCATGTACATCGCCGCCTCCGCCGACAACCCGATCAGCTATGCCCTGGCCTTCGTGGCCATGGTCTTCGGCGCGATGAACGTCGTCGGCGGCTACGTCGTGACCGATCGGATGCTCCAGATGTTCCGCAAGAAGCCCGTCGCGGCCAAGCCCGCAGCGGCCCAGCCCGAACCGTCAGCCGCAGCCGCGGCCGATCCCGCAGGCGCCCCGCGCGCCTCCGGCTCCTAGTCGGAGAGCGCACTGATGTCACAGGAGTGGATCTACACCTTCGTCTACCTGGCCTGGCTGGTCGGGGCCTCGTGCTTCGTCCTTGGCCTCCACCAGATGAACTCGCCGGCCACGGCGCGCAACGGCAACCGCCTGAGCGCCTCGGGCATGGCGATTGCCGTGATCGCGACGCTCTTCGGGCTCGCGACGGCTCCCGGCGGCCTCAGCCCGGCGGCCTGGGGGATCATCATCGTCGGCTTCCTGATCGGTGGCGGGGCGGGCCTCCAGGCGGCGCGGACCGTGAAGATGACCGCGATGCCGCAGCTGGTGTCGCTGTTCAACGCGGTCGGCGGCGGCGCGGCGGCGCTCGTTGCCATCGATGACTTCATCCGAATCGTCGGCACGCCGGAGCAAACCCTCTCGACGACGATCTTCGTCGTCCTGGGCGCCGTGATCGGCTCCGTGACGTTCACGGGTTCGCTGATCGCCGGCGGCAAGCTCCAGGGGCTCATCCCCGGCAAGCCCATCTACGTGCCCGGCGGCCAGATCACGACCATCGTGATCGCGATCGTCGCCGCGCTCGGCACGATCGTCCTGATCCTCGGCGCGGCCGGCACGATCGTCCTGTCGACGACGGTGACCCTGGCGCTGCTCGGCCTGGTCGTGCTGGCGGGCCTGATCTTCGGCATCACCATGGTCCTGCCGATCGGCGGCGCGGACATGCCGGTCGTCATCAGCCTCCTGAACTCGTTCACCGGCACGGCCGCGGCCATGGCCGGCTTCGTCATCCAGAACCCGGTCCTGATCATCGCCGGCGCCCTTGTCGGCGCGTCCGGCGGCATCCTCACGAAGCTGATGGCCGACGCGATGAACCGGTCGGTGCTGAACATCATCGCCGGCGGGTTCGGCGGCGGCGAAGGCACCGTCGCGATCACGGGTGCCGGCGGCGGGTCGGTCCGGGAGATCTCCGCGGACGACGCCGCGATCCAGCTGGCCTACGCCCAGCACGTCATCGTCGTCCCGGGCTACGGGCTCGCCGTGGCGCAGGCCCAGCACCAGGTCCGCGAGCTGGCCGAGCTGCTCGAGGCGCGCGGCGTGGATGTCAAGTACGCCATCCATCCCGTCGCCGGCCGGATGCCGGGCCACATGAACGTCCTCCTGGCCGAGGCCAACGTGCCGTACCCCCAGCTCAAGGAGATGGAGGAGATCAACCCCGAGTTCGACCGCGCCGACGTGGCCCTGGTCGTCGGGGCCAACGACGTCACCAACCCGGCGGCGCGCCGGCCCGGCAGCCCGGTCTCCGGCATGCCGATCCTCGACGTCGACCACGCCCACTCGATCATCGTCATCAAGCGCTCGATGGGCCGCGGCTACGCCGGCATCGACAACGAGCTCTACACCGACCCCAAGACCGGCATGCTCTTCGCCGACGCGAAGGAAGGCCTGGCGGCGCTCACGGCGGCGGTCAAGGCCCTCTAGCCCGCCGGCGAGCCCTCACGACGAAGAGACCACCTGCGCGGTCCCGCATCGTCGGTTCGATCGGGGACGGTGGCGGCCTCCGCGTCGAGTGGCTCCGGCGCGGCCGCCGGCGGCCGCCCCCGGATTCTCATCCAGTCACGGGTGGACTCGTTGAGAGGGCCCGTGCGTCGCCAGGACGCCTTGACCCTCGATTCGGGGCGGATTTCGTCTCATTGAGTCAGGCCAGGACTGCCTGAGACGGATCAAGAAGGATTCGGGCGTTCGACGGTCTCGTCGAGTCCGTGGATGGTTCGTTGAGACTCGGCGCCACCGATCCGAGCGCAACGACAACTCGTTTCAGGCCGAGGCCGGCGATTCGACGGCGTCAGGCGCAAGCGTGCGTTCCTGCCAGAGTGCCCAGCCGTAGACCGCCAGCGCGTAGAGGAGGAAGACGCCCATGACCGGCGCTCCGAGGCGCTTCAGCTCGACGGAGTTGCCCAGCAGGCCCAGGACGAACACGACGAGCCCGAGGTTGATGCCCCAGAACGCCACCAGGGCCCCCCGGCGGGCGCGCGTCTCGATGGCGACGAATCCCCCCAGCAGCCCGAACGCCACGTTCGTCATGACGCCCACGAACACCGAGTGGTCACTCGCGATCAGGATGTTGCGGCTGATCTTGCTCGCATCGCCGTTGGCCGAGATGTAGGCGGCAATCAGGACCATGAAGATGCCCATGGCAACGAGGACCCAGATCGAGGCCGCCCCGATGTGGCGGGCCGGACTGGCGCCGGTCCAGTCGAGCCGGACCGAGGCCGGCAGGACACGGACGACGAAGAGGATCACGGCAATCAGCTCGCACAGCAGGTAGAGGCCACCGGCCGCCTGGCCGGTCCCGGTGAGCAGGCCGACCGACAGGATGAGGCCGCCCACGAACAGGGCCCCGATCTGCACGACACCGCCCCTCGAGAGTGACGTGGAGCCGCGGACGCGCCATTCGATCAGCCCCATCGAGACGAGGACCAGGTAGCCGAAGACCATCGCCGCCGCGTGGGCGCCGATGCTGTCGCCGGACAGCCAGCTGGCGCCGAGCGCGAACTGGATCTGGAGGACCACGCCGACCACCGCGCCGTACGTGAACGTCGTGAGTCCGAGCGTCATCGCCAGTCGCGGTAGCGTCCGCTCGCCGGCCAGGTACGTCCGCCAGAGCCAGACGAAGAGCCACGCGACCGCTGCCAGGAGCGCCACGCCGCCGATCGCCCGCAGCGAGAAGTTGCCCGTGTAGAAGGCAGCCACGTAGAGCGGTACGAGGATCATCAGGATCAGGGCCAATCGCCGATCCGCCATCCGGAACAGGACAAACGCCGTCGCCACGACCCCGAGGGTGATCCAGCCGATCGTGCCCGAGTGCACGTGGGTCAGGATCTGGTTGTTGTCGAACTCCACCACATCCGACCCGTTCAGGATCCCGATCGCGATCGTGACCACGAACATGGCCATCGCCACGAGGTAGAGATTCCGGGCCGGGACGGCCCAGGACCCATCGGCACGCGCGGTCATCAGCTGGCCCCCCAACGCCTCGCGGTCCGCCGGCGCGCACGATGGGCGATGGCGCGGCAGGTAGGGCGCACCCGGCGACTGCGGCCATCGTGACGGTCCGGCCCGGGCCGTCAAGTGGCGAAAACCATGGTCGTCAGCGGCCAGGGAGCTCGCTGTCCCCACGGCTCGGCCTCCGGCCAGCCGCCCCTGGGTTCACCCGCCCGGACCCCTTCCGCTGACCCCGCCCGTACTCTCGGGCCTGTTGGCGGCGCCGCGTTGGCCGAAGGTCAGAACGCGCCGCTGTACGCGTTGAGCGCCGGCTGCCCGCCGAGATGGGCATACAGGACCGTCGAGCCGGCCGGGATTCGACCGTCGCGCACGAGGTCGATCAGCGCCGCCATCGATTTGCCCTCGTAGACCGGGTCGGTCAGCATCCCCTCGAGTCGCGCGCAGAGCCGGATGGCTTCGATCGTGACCGCGTCGGGGATGCCGTAGATGCCGGCATTCCAGCCGTCGAGCAGCGTGATCTCGTCGTCGCGAAGGTCCCGCCCGAGATCGATCAGGTCCGCCGTCGCCCGGGCGATTCGCGCGATCTGGGCGTGGGTCTTCGCGAGCGTCGCCGAGCCGTCGATCCCGAGAACCCGCCGGGGCCGAGCCTGGCCGGCGAACCCGGCGATCATCCCCGCCTGCGTGGAACCGGTCACCGAGCAGACGACGATCGTGTCGAAGAACACGCCGAGGTCGCGCTCCTGCGCCTCGACCTCCATCGCCCAGTTGGCGAAGCCGAGACCGCCGAGCCGGTGATCCGAGGCGCCGGCCGGAATGGCGTAGGGCGTCCCGCCCGACTCGCGGACCGATTCGAGTGCCTCTTCCCAGGACCGGCGGAAGCCGATGTCGAAGCCCGCTGCATCGAGCCGGACGTCGGCCCCGAGGATTCGGGACAGGAGGATGTTGCCGACCTTGTCGTAGACGGCATCCGGCCAGTCCACCCAGTGCTCCTGGACGAGCACGGCGCGGAGCCCGAGATGCGCCGCGACCGCGGCCACCTGGCGCGTGTGATTCGACTGGATGCCGCCGATCGAGACGAGGGTGTCGCAGCCCGTCGCCAGCGCCTCGGCGACGAGGTATTCGAGCTTGCGGGTCTTGTTGCCGCCGAACGCGAGGCCGCTGTTGACGTCCTCCCGCTTGGCCCAGATCTCGACTCCGCCGCCGAGGTGCGCGGCCAGGCGCGGCAGCGGATGGACGGGCGACGGACCGAACAGGAGCGGCGTCCGGGCGAACTGGTCGAGGTTCAAGGCCGGCCTCCGACGGCGTCCGGCGCGGCGAGCAGCGTCTTCAGGCGCGCCTCCTGGTCGGCCGTCAGCTCCAGGAGGGGCCGGCGACAGTGGCCGGCCGTCTGGCCACGCAGCCGCAGGATGGCCCGATAGAGGGCCAGATCGCCGACCGGGCCCAGTGGCTGCTCGGTGTAGAGGCGCTTGATCGGCAGGATCCGGGCCCACGCGGACCGCGCGGCGGCGAGATCGGACGCCTGCATCGCGTTCCAGAGGGCGACGGCATCGGGGATCACGACGTTGAGGATGCCGCTGATCCAGCCGTGTGCGCCGCCGGCCATGCCCTCCAGCGGGGCCATGAAGCTGCCGTAGAAGACCCGGAAGCCCTCGTCCGTCGCGGCCCGCGCCTCGTGCACCTGGTGAACCGTCGGGAAGGTGCTCTTGACGCCCGCCGCGAGGCCCTCGTCGTAGAGCCGCCGCAGCGAATCTGCGGACAGCGCCGGCGCGGCCGAATTGGCTGGATTGTTGTAGACCATCAACGGCAGGTCCACGGCTCGGCCGACCACCCGGAAGTGCTCGAGCAGTTCCGCCTCGGACGGGCGCTGGTAGTACGGCAGGATCACGATCGAGCCGTCCGCCCCGGCTCGCGCGGCGTGCTCGGTGAGGCGGACCGTTTCGGCGGTCGAGTAGTGGCCGGTGCCGACGATCAGCGGTACGCGGTGATTGACGGCGGCGACCGCGACGTCGATCAGGTGGCGCCGCTCCGCATCCGTCAGCCCGATGAACTCGCCGCTCGTGCCACCGACGACCACTCCGTGTGCGCCCTCGGCGATCAGGCGGTCCAGCTGGCGGCCCATCGCCTCGTCATCGAGATCGCCGTCGGCCGTGAACATGGTCAGCGAGGCCGGATAGATCCCGGCCCACGTGGCACTTCGCGTCATGTGCTGCATCTTGGCAGCGTTTGCAGGGTCCAGGAACGGCAAATGGCCCCCGCCCTCGCGGGTCCAACGCGAACGCCGCCGATTACTCGAGCGTCGGCGGCCCCTGCTCGACGCGCCGGCGGAGGTTGTCGTAGCTACCGCGCCAGTCGGCCTCCGTCCACCAGGTGGCCCCAGCGTCCGCCCACGGCCGCACGATCGCGGCGGCAGCACCTAGGTCCAATCCGCCGGTCTGCCCTTCGCTGACGATGTCGAAGCCGTCGAGCGTGCCCCGCCGCTCGCGAATCCACGAGGCCATCTCGCGGATGTCGTCCGGAGTCACGGTCTCCTGCCCGCCCTCGGCCTTGAGCTTGTTCGGGAGCAGGCCGTCGTAGCGCAGGACCCGCTGCATCGATTTCTCCCGCGGCCACGCGCCGACGACCCAGATCGGGATCCGCGGCCGCTGGACCGGGCGCGGCAGGAATGTCATCTCGTCGGTGCGGTAGTGCCGGCCGTGGTGCGAGAACGGCTCGCCCGTCCAGGCGGCCTCGAGGAATTCGATCGTCTCGTCGAGGCGCTCGGCCCGTTCCCGCGTGCCGGTCGGCTCGCCGACTCCGCCAACGCCCGTATCGTCGAGCGCCCCGAGCCCCAGCGGCAGGACCAGGCGGCCGTGCGAGGCGTGGTCGACGCTCGCGGCGGCGCGCGCGAAGAGCCACGGCCGATGACGCGGGGCAGCCATCACGATGCCCCCGAGGCGGACCCGGCTGGTCCGCATCGCGATCACGGTCAGGGCGACCCAGGGGTCGAACATGTCCCCGAAGTCGGGGATGTGGACGGCGTCCCAGTAGAAGACGCCGTCCCAGCCGGCCTGCTCGGCGGAGGCCGCGAGGTCGCCGATCTGATCGAGTGTGCCCGTGTTGAGGATGATTCCGTAGCGCATCCGGGAAGGGTAGCGGCGGCGCGATCGACCAGGAGGGTCGCGCGGACCGGCCCCCAGGTTGCCGCCTCAGCCGCCCACTACTGGCACGGACCCGAACCCTGCGATGACGTGACCGATGTCGTCGTCGTTGCCGACGCCATGATGCCGCCGGACGTCACGGTGAAGAGTTGGACATAGTCGCCGTACGTGTTGATCGGCAGGGTGAACGTCGCCTTGCCGGCGGCGTCCAGCGTTCCCGACCGGGTGGTGGTCGCCCCGCTCGGGACGGTGATCACGTCCGTCCAGGCTGCGCCCGGCAACGCCGGCGTGCTGCTGCCACACCCGAAGAACGAGGAGTCCCCGGGGCCGTTGTGGAACCAGCGGCCGCCGATGGCGACCTTGAAAGCGGGTGCGGCCGGATCGAATCGCGCGTCGATCGTGGTGGCGCCGTTCACGTCCAGCTCGCAATGGGGCGTCATGACCCCGGCACACCCGCCGCCGCTCCAGCCTCCGAAGGTCGAGCCATCGAAGGGAATGGCCTGGAGGCTCATGTGATGGCCCTTGGGCACCTTGATTGTGCAGTCGGGCGGGCAATCCTGGTGCTGCGAGCTCGAGACCTCGATGCTGACATGGCCGTGGCCGGACCCCGAGGTCGTCACCGTGAACGTGAACAACTCGGCCTGGGCCTTGCCGCCGGTCTTGAATGTCCAGCCCGTGGGCGGGAATGGTCGGGCGTGCTCCCCGATCACCCCTTCGAATTCGGCCTCGTAGAGATGCTGCGGCAGGAGGGAGTTGAGTGGATCCAGCGTCAGGACGTCCGTCTTGCAGTTCAGCGTCGCCCTGGCCGGCACACCAGTTCCGGCGCTCGGATCGATCAGGTGGACCCCGAGCAGGGTCGCCTTGCCGCAGACGGCATCGGACAGGTGGAACGTGATGTTGCCGGTCTGGGACACGTTGGTCGCGCCGGGCTTTGGCTGCCTGTTCGTGACGCTCGGATACACGGCAGTTCCAACCGACACGGCGCTCGCCTGGGGGTAGAGCGGCACGAAGCCCGTACCCGGGCGGAACCAGCCGCCCGTCGTGCCGCCGGCGCCCCGACCGATCTGGAAGATGTAGGGACCCGGGATCGAGAGCCCGATCTTCGCGATACCGTGGCCGTCGGTGATGCCGCTCTCGCAGGCCGTTGGCAACGGCTTGCCCAGGTACATGGGAGTGCACGCCGTGACGGGCACCCCGACGGCCGCTTTGCCACTGGACATCTTGGCGATGAATTGCAGGAGGTAGTTGTCACCAATGGCCCGGATGTCCGTCGAGATGTCCCGATCGAGGAAGCCGCTCGGCGTGAAGTCCGTACTGCGGATCGAAAAGCCTGCCGGAAGCCGGAACCCATCGAAGGCCAGGCCGTCGTTGTTCCAGCCACCCGAGGCCCAGGACACCCCGGTCGGTCGGATGTAGTTCAGCGACCAGGTCCCGGTTTGGAGTCCGTTGACCTTGAACGCACCCGCCTTGTTCGTCCGACCGCCGACGCAGAAGCCGTTCCCCAGGCACGCTGAGACGGTCGCGCCGTTGATCGGTGCGCCGGTCGTCGTCCTGAGCGTGCCGGTCCAGGTGTGCCCGGTGATCTCCGCGAAGTTGATCGGGCCGCTGGTCGTGGGATTGATGAGCTGTGCCGCGGACGGGTCGAACACCGCAGTGCCGTTTGGCCCGAGCCAGGTCCGGGCGAGGTAGGTGCTGCCGACCGGGGCACTGAAGCGCACGGCGTAGTTCTGGTTCTGGAGGCCCGGGACGGCATAGATGCCACCACTCACGGACAGGCTGCCCGCGCAGTCCGTGAACGTCGGCACGGGGCAGAGATCGATTCGGACGCCGGCCAGTCCCGCGGCGTCGCCGCCGACGCCCGTGACCTTGCCGCTCAGCACGACGTCGACGAGCGGTGATGGCAGATTGACGGTGATCCCGGCCACCGTGCCCGGCGCGGTGACGGCAATCGGGGTCGCCTGGGCCGCGCTCGCGGCGAACCCGCCGGGGCCGTAGAAGCCGCCGGGCGAGGACGAATTGAACGGATGCCCAGCCTGGAGGATGTACGTGCCCGACGGCAGTCCTCCGACGCTGAACGTGCCGTCGGCATTCGTTTGGCCGTCCACACAGTTGCCGTTCCGGCCAAGGTCGTCGTTCGTGATCGCAGGCGCGAGGCGACACAACTGGAGGGCATCGAATTTGACGCCAATCGTCTGGCTCAGGATCTCGCCGGAGATCGTGGCGCCAACGGGGACGATCGCCGTCTCGGTGACCACCTGCTGAGCGCCGGTACTCACGAGACGAGTGGCATCCGCCGACACGGCGGTCGGAGTGGCAGCCGCGGCATCTCGGGCGCCGCTCGCTGGCAGGGCACTCCGGCCGGCGACCACCCCGGCCGCTGCGCTCGACAGCAACAGGAGCAACGCGGCGGACGCCGCGACGACGGATTGCGGTGGACGTCGACCGATCATCCTTCTGTGCCCCGCGCCACGTCCCGGCGGTTGGCAGACGCCCGGCGCGTCCCCTCGCCGATCGCCCGTATCGTGCGCTCCCGCGTGGCCGCGGAACAGACCCGATTTTGGCCGCCGCGCTCAGTACGCGGAGATCAGCCCCAGGGCGCCGTCAACGACGATCAGCTGCGCCGTCACCATCGCCGAATCGTCGGACGCGAGGTAGAGGGCCGTGCCGACCATGTCCTCGTAGGCGAGCTGCCGGCCAAGCGGGAAGCGATCGGCGCCCGGTCCAGCCATGCCGCTTTCGGGCCGCGGGATCGAGCCCGGTCCGATGGCATTGACCCGGATGCCGTGTGGCGCGAGGTCAAGAGCCATGACGCGGGTCATGTGGATGACGGCCGCCTTGGCGATGGAGTAGCCGAGCCCGCCCGACTGGACCTGCTGGCCGACGCGCGACGAGATGTTGACGATGGCGCCGCCGACACCTGCGGCGACCATCGCCCGGGCCACGGCCTGGGACATCAGGAACGTCCCGCGAACCGTGACGTCGTGGTTGGCGTCGAGGGCAGCGACCGGGTAGTCGAGGGCCGAGCCGGCGTCGTCGTCGGTCCGCGCGGCGTTGTTGACCAGGACGCGGACCACGCCGAGCGCCGCCTGCGCGGCGGCAACCGCGGCCGCCACGGAATCCGGGTCGCGGACGTCAACCGGGACGAAGATGCCGCGCCGGCCCCGCTGCTCGATCTCCCCGACGACCGCCCGCGCAGCCGCTTCCTGGCCCGGCAGGTCGAGGATCGCGACATCGGCTCCGGAGGCGGCGAGGCCGAGCGCGAACGCCCGACCCATGTTGCGCGAGCCGCCGGTGACGATCGCCACCCGGCCGGCAAGGCCCGGCCGCGATGACTCAGGCAAGTTCGATCCTGATGCGCTTGTTGATCCGGCCCTTGCTCTCGTAGCCGGTCACCCGGATCGTGCCGACCTCGCGGGTGTTCGAGACGTGCGTCCCGCCATCCGCCTGGAGGTCGAGGCCGACGATCTCGATCGTCCGGATCTCCGTGATGCCCTCCGGCAGGAGGTTGATCTTCGTCCGAATCAGGTCGGGGATGGCGAACGCCTCGTCGCGGGGCAGGATCTTGACCCGGACATCACGCGCAGCCGTGAGCTCGGCATTGACGCGCTCTTCGATCGTGCCGACCAGCTCGGCCGACATCGTCTCGAACTCGAAGTCCATCCGGCCCGATCCGGGCTCCATGTTGCCGCCCGTGACCTGGGCGTGGAAGTCGCGCCAGACGACTCCGCACAACGTGTGCAGCGCCGTGTGGGTCCGCATCAGGGCGTAGCGGCGCTCCCAGTCAAGCTCGGCCGTGACAACCGTCCCCACCGCCGGTGGCTGTGCTCCGGAAGCGAGCTCGTGGACGACGTCATCGCCGGCCTTGCGGGCCGATCGGACCTCCCACGTTCGCCCGTCCGCAGCTCTCAGCGTTCCGCGGTCGGACGGCTGGCCGCCGCCACCCGGGTAGAAGACCGTGCGATCGAGGACGACCTGGGCACCCGAACCTTCCGACGCCGGCGGCTCGACGGAGACGACCCGCCCCTCGACCGACCGAGCCAGCGCGTCCGTGTAGCAGAGGTTCTCGCTCACCGGGTCAGCCCTTCGTTACGCGTGGCGGGCGGATCGTCTACTTGACCGTGAGGGTCCCGGTCATATTCGGGTGGACGTCGCAGACGAACGTATACGCGCCGGCAGTCGAGCGCCGGCACCGAGTACGCCGCCTTGGCGGGGCCCGTGATGATGTCGCCCTTGAAGGCGGATCCGCCGCTCGCGTCCTTGATCTCGATGTTGTGCGGGATCCCGGAGTCCTGGTTGTCGAAGTTGATCGTGAACGCCTGACCGGCCGCCGCCGAGAGGTCCGTCTTGTCGAAGGCGATGTTCAGGGCGACGACATCCAGGGTCGTGCCGGTCGAACCGCCCGACGCGCTCGGCGCGGCGGAGCCGGTGGCGCTGCTCGGGGCCGCGCTCGGCGCGCTGCTGGCGCCGCCACTGGCGGCCGCGGTCGGCGAGGGCGGCGGCGTGATCGAGGGTTGCGGCGCGTAGGTCCAGGTCGCATCACCGCTGCCGGCGCAGGCGGACAGGGCCAGGGCCACCCCGACCAGGAGCGTCAGCGGGATCAGGCGGGGACGACGGACAGCGAGCATGAACGATTGGCCTCCACGACGACATGCGGGCCCGCGACGGCGCGGACTGCGGGGGACGAGAACCGGGGCTCCGACCGACCGGGTGATGTCACGACTGGGGGTGCGCCGGGACGCTGGGAGCGGCTCCAATGTAGCGCAGGTCCGCCGGATGTGCCGGTCTGATGGGGCGCCGGGACGACCACCCGGACCGATCACACCGCACCACCCCGCACCCGACCCCAGTACTCCGTAGTACTTCTTTCTGAATTGCCGGGCACCAGGCCCGGCCCTACGGTCTCGCTCCGCGCCACGGGTCGGGTTCCGGCCCCGGTCGGCAGAGGGGTGTCATGCGATCCCAGCTCGCGCTGTCCATTCGCCGGCTCGCCACGCTCGTGGTGCCGCTGCTGCCGCTGCTGTCGTTGCTCGTCGTGGTCGTCGCCGGCAAGCGCTGGTAGTCCCCGGCGCCGGTCAGGCCGCTCCCGCGAGCCCCAGCCGAATCGCCACCGCGGCCGCCTCGACGCGGCCGGACACGTCGAGCTTCGAGAGCACCTTGCCGACGTGGACCCCGACGGTCTTCTCGCTGATGAACAGCCGCGCCCCGATCTCCCGATTCGTGCGGCCCTCGGCGATGAGCGCGAGGACCTCGAGCTCGCGCGGGCTGAGTCCGAAGGCGTTCCCGCGGCGGGGTGCGGCATCGGCGAACCCGCGCAGGATCGCTGACTGACCGGCTGAGGCCGGGTCGATCGCCTGGTTCCGGTTCGCGGTCCATGCGCCCCCGGGGCCGGCGGGCATCCCGACGACGGTCGGACCGGCAATCGGGTGGCCGTTCGACGGGCCCGCGGCGCCGACTTGGGCGTCCTGCGCGTCGATCTCCGCGCCGGCCGCGCCGGCCGACGGGCCGGTGCCGACCTCGACCAGCACTCGCAACGGTGCCGGGATCGCGATCATCGCCCGGCCCGCGAGTTCGCCCAACTCGCGCAGCAGCGGCCCGGCGCCCAGTTCCTGGGCCATCGTCATGGCCTCGATGAGCGCCGGTCGCGCATCGATCCGGCCGGCCCGTCCGTCCGTCGATCCGAGGGCCGCTTCCGCCTGCCGCCAGCGGGCACGTGCCACCTGGTACGGATCGCCGAGCTCGGCCCACTGCGTCGCGACGGCGTCCCACGCAGCGGCCGAATCATGGCCTGCGACGCGGCCGGCGTAGGCGCGAGCGGTCGCCAGCGAGGCCTCGGCGTCGCGTCGCGAACCGATCGCGGCCGACACCCCGGCCGCCTCGACCGTCGCATCGGCCTCGGCGACGACGGCCGCGACGCGGGCTCGCAGGACGGCCGCCGTATGACCCTCGCGTCGTTGACCCGATCGCGGCAGGGCCGCGGCGCCGGCCTCCGCGAAGGCGCAGGCCATCCGCGCCACGAGCACCCAGTCCTCGTTCCCCTGCGCCCGTTCCCAGCCGCGCTCGGCGGCGCGCAGCGCATCGGCCGGATCGCCCCGCCAGAGCGCGAACGATGCCGTCGCCTGGTAGGTCGGGACGGTGTACTGGGGCTCCCGGACCGTTTCGAGCTCCAGCAGCAGGCGGCCGAGGAGGCGCCCGGCCTCCTCCCCCGCCGACGCCTCGATCTCGATCGTGGCGAGGCTGAGAGCGGCATTCACGAAATTGACGCCCGAGGCGCTCCATTCGAGCGCCGTCCGGCACAGTTCGCGCGCCTCCGGCCAGCGCCCGAGCCGGAAGAGTGAATCGGCGGCGTTGCCGCGAAGGAAGTTGCCGAAGACCGCTTCCTGCCCGACGAGTCGGGCCTCGGCGATGCCCTCGTAGGCCACGACGATGGCCTGCTCGCGGCGGCCGACGAGGTCGAGGACGGTCGTCAGGTTCGCCAGGACGCGGAAGAGATCGTCCAGTGAGCCGAACTCCTCGGCCGTCCGGCGGGCCGTCCAGAGCAGCTCGATGCCGGCCTCCGGGTCGTCTCCCCAGCTGCGCGCGACGGCCAGCGTCGTCATCGGGTGGAGCTGGGCCGCCCGGCCCGCGTCGCCGAGCCGTGCCGCCGCGCCCATGGATTCGAGCGCGTGACGCTCCGCGGCCGCGAACGACCCGTCGAGGACTTCGGCGTGGGCCAGGCTGCCGAGGACGAGCGCCCGATCGGCCCAGTCGGACGCCGGGATCAGCTCGATCGCTCGCAGGAAGGCGAGCTGGGCGCCGTCGCGGTCGCCCGCGGCCCGCCGGAACTGCCCCAGCCGTTCGGTCAGGCGGCCCAGCCTCGAGCGATGGCCCCCGGGCTCGAGTCGCGAGATGGCCGACTCGGCAAACTGCACGGCCCGATCGGCCCGGCCGGCCGCATAGGCCGCCTCCGCCGCGCGGATCTCGAGTCTGGCCCGGGCGGCCGCCAGATCCTCCGGGTCGTCGGCCTGATCGTGGGGCACGCTTTCCGCGAGCTCCAGGCCGAGTTCGAGATGCACCAGCGCGACGGCGGCCGCATCGACGGCCTCAGCGGCCGTGGCGGCATCGAGCGCGGCCACCTGGGCACGGACCGGCGAGTGAGCCGCCAGCCAGTGGGCGGCCGATTCGGCGGGTCGGGCCGCGAGCCCGGTCGCCAACGCGGCGTGATGGCGCCGTCGATCCGAGGGCAGCAGATCCTGCTCGATGGCCCGGCCGATCAGCACATGGCGCACGTCGTACGCCGCCGATTCGACGGCAAAGCCTGATTCGACGGCTTCGGCCAGGCCGTCCTCCAGGCGCGGCTCGAGCCGGCCGGGCGTGGCCAGGGAATCCGGGACGCCATCGGGCGATTCGTAGGCGAGGGCCACGGCCGCGACCTCGTCGCGCGTCAGCGGGTGACCCGCCGGCGCGAGCAGGCGCAGCACGTCCCGGCAGGCGACGCTGCGCGTCGCGAGGCGCGCGATGACCAGCTGCTCATACGTCCCCGTGAGGGAGACGCTCGCGAGTTCGCGGCGGGCGGCCAGGAGCTCTTCCGCGACCAGCGGGCTGCCGCCCGAGCGCTCCGCGACGAGCAGGAGGACGGACGCCGATGCGCGCTCACCGTCGATCTGCTCGACCAGCTCGGCCAGCTCGTCGCGATCGAGCGGACCGAGGTCGACCTGCTGGAGCGGCCGCGGCGATTCCGCCATGGCGTCAAGGTCGCCGAGGAACGGATGGCCGCGGATCAGCTCGTCGGGCTGGTAGGTCGCGACGAGGCAGAGGCGCTGGTTCCGCGAGATCCGGGCGATGAACGTCGCCAATGCCCGCGTCGCCGCGTCTGCCTCATGGAGGTCTTCCAGCATCAGGACGACCGGCCGCCGCTCGCCCAGCCGCGCCAGCAGCCCGAAGATCGCCTCGAGCAGCCGGCCCTGGCGCCGGACGGGAGCGGTGACGGTCGGCCGGGCCGGCAGGAGTCCGAGCTCCGCGAAGCGGGGCCGAAGGCGCGGCATCAGCCGGCCGAGTTCCTCGCCGCTCGGGCCGACGAGCTCCGCCAGGTCCCGGTCGGTCAACCTCGCGAACAGCGGATCGAGCGCTTCGAGGACCGGTGCGTAGGGTTCGCCGCGGCGAGCGGCGCGCGCCCCGCCGCGCAGCACGAGCAGCGGCTCGGCGAGCGACGCGAGGCGGCGCTCGGCCTCGGACAGGAGCCGGCTGCTGCCCATCCCCGAGCTGCCGGCCACCAGGATGGTCGTCGACTGCCCATCGGCGGCAGCGGCCAGCGCTCCGGCCAGACGGGCCAGCTCGCGGCGGCGACCGACGAAGGTCGGACTGGTGACGGGCAGTCCCACGGATCCCATTCTAGGCACCCCGCATCCGGCTCCGAGGCCGGGTGGCCGCGCCGGATTGCCCCGGTCGGGCTCGGCTAGGCTGACGGAGTGCAGGACACTCGCAAGGCGCCCCACCCGGACAACACCCTGAACGAGCTGTCAGGCGAGGAGTGGCTCTACTTCACCAAGTCCGTCTGGTCCACGGCCTACCCCTCCGAGCTCGGCCATGCGCTGCGCAAGCAGCATGGGGCCAACAAGCCGCCCCGCCTCATGGCTCGCCTGATCGAGTTCTTCACCCGGACGGGCGAGCTCGTGCTCGACCCGTTCGCGGGCGTCGGGGGGACCCTGCTCGGGGCGGCGATCGCCCACGGGCCGCGGCGGGCCATCGGCATCGAGATCGAGCCTCGCTGGGCCGGGGTCTACGAGCAGGTCGTGCGCGAGCTGCAGTCGGAACGGGACGGGGCCGGACCGCTGCTGGCGGACCTCGGGCCGACCGATCCCGGCGGCCTCCGGACCTTCGATCCGTCGGGCAGCCGGATGGTCATCGGGGACGCGGGCATCGTGCTCGCGGGCTTCGAGACGGGCAGCATCGATTTCGTTGTGACGGACCCGCCCTACAACGTCCAGCTGCCGATCACGATGTCGGGCGGGGCGCTGGCCGTCGAGCACGCGAATCGGCGGACGGACTATGGGATGGTCACGAACGACCCGGCCGATCTTGCCAACAGCCCGGACTACGCCACGTTCCTCGATCGGATCGAGGCGATCTTCGCCGAGCTCCTGCGGGTGCTGCGGCCGACGCGCTATGCCGCGGTGATCGTCCGGGACGCGTACCAGGAGGGCCGCTACGTCTTCACCTCGGCCGATCTCGCGGCCCGGGCGACGCGGGTCGGCTTCACGGTCAAGGGCGACCTGATCTGGTACCAGGCCGGCACCCGGTTGCGGCCGTACGGCTATCCCCGGGCCTTCGTCCCGAACATCGCCCACCAGCACATCATCGTCCTGCGCTCGGAAGCCATCCGGACGGGGCGCCGCTAGTGGGTCGAAACCGGGTCGAATCAGATCGGCCCGGACAAAGGTCCGGGCCGATCGTGCTGCTGAACGGTGCCGCGTCGGGCCCTGAGGCCCGGAGGCGTCAGACGGACGAGCCGACCTGGCTCAGGATCGTGCTGACCTGGCCGCCCAGGAAGACGAGGGCGACGATCGCGACGATCGCGATCAGGGCGAGGATCAGTGCGTATTCCGCGAGTCCCTGGCCGTCTTCGTCCCGGCGGATCAGGTTGAGCATCGACTGAAGCATGCTGGCCACCTTCCTGTGCAATGACCGCGATGGCCCGGGCCTGCCGCTCGATGCACTCTTCTCGATCGGCCGGGCCAGCTTGCGGAGCGGCCCGTCGCCGAACCGATCCGATCACGGCACAACCTACTCGTTCGGTGGCGCTGGTGGCCATGGCCACCACGGACGATCGGTCCATCCGTAAGTACCATCGCCGATGCCCGGGATGCGTGGCCCGCCATCCATCGTCCGTACCATCCGCCGTTGGCAGACGGCCCAGACGGGGCTACGCCGTTCTCCGCAACGGGGCATTCGCGGGACGACCATGCGGCCAGGCGATCCGAACGGCCGCGACGGCCGGCCTGACCTGTCCTCAGCGCCCGGTCCGAACCCGTCCCTTCAGAACGCGCCCGGCCTTCAACCGGGCCCGCAGGCCGACGGCCGACTGGGCGATTCGATTCAGATCGGAGACGCTGAAGCGGAGGACATACGGCGCGTCGGCCCGGTCCCGCCGGATCGTCTCGATGGCCATCTCCAGGGCGGCCTGGGACTCTGGAGCCGCGGACCGCTCCGAGGCGATGAAGCCGCCCGGATCGACGCAGGCGAATTCGATGGCATCGTTGGCTCGCAGGACGATCTCGATGGCGAATTCGGGGCTGGGCAGTCGGAGGCAGAGCTCGAGCAGCTCGTGGTGCGCCGGGTGTTCGGTCGCCAGGTGATACGTCCAGCCGTTCCGCGTGACGACGCCATGGCCGCCCAGATCGCGAAGGACGCCCGTGACCGACGTCGGCGGGGCGGCCACGATTCGGGCGAGATCGGCCGCGCGGCTCCCGTCCGGCCGCTGACTGAGGGCGACGAGGAGATCCATCGCCAGCGGCGAAAGGGTGAGCCGCGGCAGGGTCCTGTCCACGACTGACGAGCTTACGGCGGATGGGCCGGCAGGTGAACCTCGAATCGGGCCCCACCGCCGGGATTGTCCATGACGCCGATCCGGCCGCCGTGCCGGGTCGCGATCCAGGCGGCGATCGCGAGACCCAGGCCGGTGCCACCGGCCGGCGCCCCCGGCGCCCGCCAGAAGCGGTCGAAGACATGGGGCATGTCCTCGGGCCGGACACCGGGTCCCCGGTCGTCCACCTGGACGATCGCCCCGTCGCCCTCACGGGCGACTCGAACGATGACCTGGGAGCCCGCCGGGCTGTGGCCGATGGCGTTGTCGGCGAGGATCGTGACGAGCTGCCGGAGGCGCAACGGGTCCCCGACGAGCGGGACGGGCTCGGGATCGAGCACGATTCGGACGCCCTTGGCTTCGGCGATGCCGGTCACCGAGCGCACGGCCTCCTCGGCGACCTCGGCGAGATCGATCGGGACGGGATCGGTCTCGGCCACGCCCGAATCCGTCCGCGCCAGCAGGAGGAGGTCGCCGACCAGCGCCGTCAGGTGGTCCACTTCGTCGCGGATGTCGTCGAGGGCCGTGCCGACCTGGGCCACCGGCTCGTTCTTGTGGCGGGTCAGGTCGTCGAGCGACGCCCGGATGACCGTGAGGGGCGTCCGGAACTCGTGGCTGGCGTCGGCCGCGAACTCGCGCTGGCGGCGCAGCGATTCGCGGATCGGCACGAGTGCCCGTGTCGCGTAGATCCAGCCGGCGGCGGCGGCGACGAGCATCGCCAGGACGCTGCCGGCGACGAGGACGAGGATCACGGCGTTGAGCAGCCGCTGCTCGCCCGTGATGTCCTGGGCGACCTGGACGATATAGATGGCGCCGGCCCGGTCGGCGGCGGTCGCGCTCAGGATGCGGACCGGCGTCCCATCGAGGCTCAGGACGCGGACGTCGATCTGGCCGTTGCGGGCGACCGCCAGGCTGGCCTCATCGGGGAGGCCGGTCACGGCAATGTCACTCGGCCCGTAGGACTCTTCGTTCGGCGAGATGATGAAGGCGAAGGTGCCAGAGGCCGGTCCGCCGATCGAGACGCCAATCGGCGCCCGGCTCTGTGGCAGGCCGCGGACTTCGACGAGGAAGTGGCGGACCTGCTCGAGACGAGCCTCGAGCTGGCTGCGCCCGCTGTTCGCCAGCGACCCGGCCACGGAGATGTAGAGCGCCCAGCCGACGATGACGAGGACGAGCAACGTCGTGCCGGCGCTCCATGCGACGAGCCGCCAGCGGACCCGCCGCAGCAGCGCGGCGTCCGGCGCTGCGCGTCGGCGGGAACCCCGGGGGGCTGTGACCACGGCTGCGGGCGAAGGGCGGTCAGTCGCCGGCGAGGGGCGGTCGATCGTCATTGATCCGCCGTTGCCTCCCGGCGATGCGTCGTCGGCCGAAAAGCCGGAATCGTCCGTCATGACTCGTGCATTCGGTAGCCCAGACCGCGAACCGTCTCGATCCGATCCGCGCCAGATCCGAGCTTCTCCCGAAGATAGTGCACGTACGCATCGACGGCGTTGAGCGTCACTGCGACGCCGAACGGCCAGGCCTGGTCGAGGAGCTGGTCGCGGGTCATGACCTGCCCGGGATGCCGCAGGAGGCACTCGAGCAGCGCGAATTCGCGCGGGCTCAGGTTGATGAGGCGGCCGTTGACGGTGACCCGGCGCATGCCCTCGTCGAGCGTGATCGGCCCATTGACGAGATGGCCGCCGTCCCGATGCTGCGTCAGCCCGGAGCGTCGGGCGAGCGCCCGGATTCGAGCCGCCAGCTCCTCGTAGGCGAACGGCTTGACGAGGTAGTCGTCCGCGCCGGCATCGAGACCCGCGACCCGATCCGTGACCGTGTCGCGGGCGGTGAGCATCAGGATGGCCACGATCGAGCCTGCCGCGCGGAGGCGGCGCGCGACTTCCAGGCCCGAGATGTCCGGCAATCCCACGTCGAGGATCACGGCGTCGAGACCGGGAGCCCCTTCGGCCACCTCGAGACCACTCTCACCGTCGGCCGCCAGTTCGACGACATGGCGATCCTCGCTCAGCAGGCGCGAGAGCAGCCGGCCGAGCTTCGGATCGTCTTCGATGACCAGCAGATGCATGCGTTCCCCCGGGGTCCCGGCGGGCGTCGACCACGACTGACCGACGCCCATGGCGGTGAGACCTTACTGCCCGACGACCGTGATGTCCTTGGCCGGCCCGAGCTGCGGCGTGGCCGCGGACGCACCGGGCGCCGCCGGACTGGCACCGGCATTGCCGCCAGTGGTGCCGCCGCCAACGGCTGCGGGAGGCGAAGCCCCGGCCCCGGCGCCGCCACCGCGGCCACCGAACCCGCCGAAGCCCCCGGCTCCGCTCAGCTCGACCTGCACGGTCTTACCGACCGCGACGTCGCTGCTGGCACCGGCCGCCTGCTGGTGATAGGTCGTCGTTCCATCCGTCGCAACGTTGACCGTCGCGCCAGAGGCCAGCTTGATCGTGACGTGGTCGGCGGCCACCTCGGTCACCGTGCCCTGGATGGTCAGGCCGGCACCGCCGAGTGCCCCGGCCCCACCGGCGCGGCCGCCGAATCCGGCCCCACCCGATCCGCCGACGCCGCCGACGCCGCCGGCTCCGTTCCCGGTTCCGCCCCGACCGGGGAAGCCCGTCCCGTTGGCGCTTGCCGAGGCCGGGGCCGTGATCCGGCCGGCCGCGAACGCGACGCCACCGAGCGCGACCATCACGGCCAGCGCGAGGACGACGTTCACGACGGACGGCCCGCCCTTGGACTTGACGACGACCGGCGCCGCAACCGGCGGCGGAACGTACGGTGGCGGAGCCACGTACTGGGGCGGACCGCCGTAGGGCGGTGGCGCACCGCCGGGTGGCGGTGTCGGGGGAAGGTTGCTGCTCATTGCCTGGATGTCTCCTTGTTACTCGTACCGCAGAGCCGCGATCGGGTCGAGGGCCGCTGCCTGCCTCGCCGGCCACACACCGAAGATCACGCCGACGGCCGCGCTGAAGCCCAGCGCGACGATCAACGTGGTGGGACTGAAGGTGAACTGCCAGCCGGCAGCCGAATCGATGGCGAAGGAGATGGCCACGCCGATCAACCCGCCGATCACGCCGCCCAGCAGTGAGAGCGTCAGGGCCTCGACGAGGAACTGGGCCAGGATGTCCCGGCCGCGCGCCCCGATGGCCTTGCGGATGCCGATCTCGCGCGTCCGCTCCCGGACCGAGACCAGCATGATGTTCATGATCCCGATGCCGCCCACGATGAGCGAGATCGAGGCGATGCCAGCCAGCAGCAGGGTCAGGGTGTCGGTGACGGACGACACCGTCGAGAGCAACTGGGCCTGGTTGGTGATGGTGAAATCGTCGGTGGCGGTACCGCTCAACCCGTGCCGCTGGCGCAGCGAGTTCTCGATCTCCGCGCTGACGAGGGTCATCTGGTCCGTGCTGGCGACGCTGACGCCGACCTGGCGGACCGTGTCGCCACTGACGAAGTACTTCTGAACCGCGGTCAGCGGCACGAGGACCTCGTCGTCTGGGCTCTGGAAGCCGGTGCCGCCCTTCGGCTGCATGATCCCGACGACCGTGAATGGCAGCCCGGCGATCCCGATGGTGCTGCCGACCGACGTCGCCCCGAGGCCCAGAGCATCGGCGGTCGTCGCACCGAGGACGGCCACGCGCAGTGACTGGTCCACGGCCGCCTGGTTCAGGAAGCTCCCGACCCACATGTCGTAGGCCCGCACGGTCGGGTAGTCGGGAGTCGTGCCGATGATCGTCGTGGTCGTGTTGCTGGTCCCGGCAATGACGACCTTCTGGGTCGAGAGTTCGGGTTCGCTCGCGGCCACGCCCGGCAGTGCGCCCACCGCTGTTGCGTCCGCGGTCGAGAGGCTCGTCGCCGAGCCAGCCGCGCCACGAACGCCGGCCGTGACGGTCGAGCCCGGCGTGATCGTGAGGAGATTGGTGCCGAGGCCCTGGAGCCGGCTCGTGACGCCGCTCGAAGCGCCCTGGCCAACGGCCACGAGGGCGATGACGGAGGCCACCCCGATGATGACGCCGAGCATCGTCAGGGCCGCGCGCAAACGGCTCGAGCCCAGGCGGGTGAAGGCGAGGCGGAGGAGATCGACGACGCTCATGCAGCCCGGGCCTCGATCGGGATGCTCAGCTGGCCGTCGGCGATCAGCACCCGGCGTGACGCCGCGGCCGCCACGTTCGAGTCGTGGGTGATCAGCACGATCGTCCGGCCGGAGGCGTGCAGCTCGTGGAGGATTCCCATGACCTCGGCGCCCGAATGCGAGTCGAGGTTGCCGGTCGGTTCGTCCGCCAGGATCAGGGCCGGGTCCGTCACGAGCGCCCGTGCGATTGCCACCCGCTGCTGCTGGCCGCCGGACAGCTCGGTCGGG
This sequence comes from uncultured Chloroflexia bacterium, assembly GCA_963716375.1. Lineage (GTDB taxonomy): Bacteria > Chloroflexota > Limnocylindria > Limnocylindrales > CSP1-4 > VGPE01. Next base: position 2,970,600 of record OY970306.1, read on the forward strand.
ACGTGGTTGAGCCGGTCGGCCAGGCCGAGTCGCTCCAGCGCGGCTGCCGCCTTGGCGTAGCGCTCGCGCCGGCTCACACCCTGGTACATCAGCGGCGTCGCGACGTTCTCGATGGCCGTCGTCCGCGGCAGCAGGTTGTACGACTGGAACACGAAGCCGATCAGCCGGCTCCGGACATGCGCCAGGTCGTCGTCACCGAGGGACGAGACGGGAGTCCCCGCCAGGCGGTAGACGCCGGACGAGGGCCGGTCGAGGCAGCCGATCAGGTTCATCAGCGTGCTCTTGCCCGAACCTGACGGGCCGACGATCGCGACGAATTCGCCCCGGCCGACGACGAGGTTCGCATTGACGAGCGCGGGCACCTCGACGTGGCCGAGCTGGTAGATCCGGCTGACCAGCTCGAGCTCGACGATCGGTTCGCCGGGCACGGTTGACGGCCGGCTCAGGCTCGGGATGCCCATCCCGACCGGCGCCCACGCCGTCGACTGGGCGGGGCCGGTGGTCGCGACGATGGGCGCCGTCTCGCCGGTCGGGCCGCCCCAGGCCGGTTCGCCGTCGGCCGACGGTCGGCCGCCGGTGATGGCCGGGCCGCCCCAGATCGCAGACTCATCTGTTTGGCGGGCGCCGGCCGGGCCGGCCGGGCTGCCGGGCTGGCTCGCTCCCGCGGCGAGTGGCGCCGCTGCCGGCACGACGTCCGAGTTCGCCATCCGGGGATCGCCCCAGATCGCCGCGTCGCCGGTCAGAAGCGGCGTGAGCGGCGGTGTCGCCCCGTCCGGGGGAGTCGCGTCTGCGGTGATCGTGTCCGTGGTGGGTTCGCCGGCCGCGATCGTGTCGGTGGCCGGTTCCTCGGCTGTCGACGCCTCTTCGGCCGCGACGGCCGTCACGGTCCCGGTACGCCGCCGCCATGGGAGGCGCCAGCCGCTGGATCGGGCCGCGGTCGGGGCACCGTCCACGATGACCGTGGCTGTGTCCGGTTCCGGCGGCTCGGCCGCTCGGCTCGCCACGGGGCATCGGCAGCGGAGGTCGCCGCGGGCTCGGGCGTCTCGCCGCCCACGTCGCCGGTTCGGCCCGAGACCTCGTTGTCGGGCATCACTGGTTGCCGCCGCCGCCACTGCCACCACCGCCGCGGCCGCCGCCGCCAGCGCCGCCGAATCCGCCGCCACCGAGGCCCGGGATGCCGAGACCGGCGCCGCCACCCGTCGTGGTCGTGCCGGTACGCGTGGCGGTTGAGCCGGTCACCACCTGGTCGCCCTCGCTGAGGCCGCTCTGGACCTCGGCCGTGGTGCTGGTGACGAGGCCGATCGTGACGGCAACCGTCTGGACCTGGCCGCTGGTGTCGAGGACCTGGACCGTGTACGAGCCGGCTCGACCGCGCAGGGCCGAGATCGGCACATAGAGGACATTGCTTGCCTGGGCCGTGATCACGGACACCTGCGCGCTCATGCCAACCCGGACGGACGCAGGCGGGTTCGTCAGGGCGACAGTGACGCCGTAGGTCACGACGCCGCCCGTCGAGGTGCTGGTCGGCTGCACGGCGATCGAGCTCACCGTCGCGTCGGCGTTCGTCTTCAGGGCCGTCATGGTGACGACGGCGGCCTGCCCGACCTGGATCGAGTCGATGTCCGTCTCGGTGAAGCTGGCCGTGGCCTGGAGCGTCGCGTCCTGGACTTCGATGGCATAGCCCGAAGGCGCGAGCGCGCCGACGACGATGTTGACGGCGACCACGGTGCCGTCAACCGGGGTCGCGATCTGGGCCGCATCGACCGTCGCCTGGGCTGTCTCGACCGCGCTCTCGGCCGTGGCGACCGCCACGCGGTCGGCGGCGATCACGGCGTCGGTCGCGGCGCCGACCTTGGTCGTGTAGGCGTGCTGGGCGGCGGTGACCGACTGCTGGCCCGACTTCACCTGGGCGCTGGCGTTCGACTTCGAGATCGCCGCCTGGACCTGCGCGGCCCGGAGGGACTGCTGTGCGCTGGCGATGGCCCGGTTGTCGGCCGCGATTGTCGTGTCCGTCGGCAGCACCTTGAGGTTGTAGTTGTGGGCTGCGGCCGTCAGCGCCGCCTTCGACGAGGTGACCTGGGCCTGCGCCGACCGCTCCGACGCGGCGGTCTTGACCTGCGTCGACGTGACGTTGGCGATGGCGCTGTCGACCTGGTTCTGCGCGTTGTGTTCCGCAGACGTGTTCTTCTGCTGGGTGGACGTCACCGCTGCCTGGGCGGCCGTGACGGCGTTCTGCGCCTGCTGCTCGGACTGGGTCGCCTTCAGCTGGGTCGAGCCCAGGTTGGCATTGGCCTGGTTCAGGGCGGCCAAGTCCGCGGCGTAGGACGGGGACGCGGTCGTCTCGGCGTCGACCTTGGCCTGGGCGGCGTCGAGCTGGTTCTGCGCGGTCGTGACGGACGTCTGGTCCTGCGCCGTCTGGTTCGCGAGGGCCTGCTGGGCGGTGGTGACGCCCGTTTGGGCCTGCTGGAGCGAGAGGGCGTCCTGTGCCTGGAGATCCGACTGACTCTGCTTTGCAGTGGTCACGGCGGCCTGCGCCTGCGCGATCGACAGCGCGTCCTGCCGCTTGAGATCGTCGAGGTTCTGCTGGGCCTGGGTGACGGCTGCTCGTGACTGATTCAGCTGATCCTGGTCCACGGCCAGGCTGGCGCCCGTTGGGCCCTTCTTGTCCAGGGCGAGCTGGTTCTCGGCGTTGCGGAGCGCGAGCTCGGCCTGGGCGATCGAGATCGACGTCGACATCGACGTGTTCGTCGCGCCCTGCACCGCCGACTCGTAGCCAAGCTCCGCCTGGGCCACCGAGTCCTGCGCCGAGGCGACAATATCCGCCGTCGGACCGCCGGTGTCGGTCGAGAGCTTGGCGTTCGCCGACTCGAGGTTCGACTTGGCGACCGCGAGCGCCAGGCTCAGAGAGCCCGTGTCGGCGGTGGCGAGCACCGTGCCGGCCTTGACGACGCTGCCGACGGTGACGTTGACGGCGGTGACGAGCGTCGTCGTGGACGTTCCGCCACTGCTCGACGCCGAGCTGGTCGTGGACGAGGTGCTGGAAACGAGCGCCGGCGTCGCGCCGAAGGCGAGGCCATAGGTTCGCGTGGCCGAGATCGTCCCGGTGGCGACAGCGCTCTGGGTCACGTCGCCGCTGGCCACCGCGGAGGTCAGGTACTGTGACGACGACGTCTGTGAAGTCTGGCCGCCCAGGACGACCCAGCCGACTGCGCCAAGCCCAATCGCGAGCAGGACGAAGACGGAGACGAGCTTGAGCATGCAGAACCTCAGGAATCAGAGACGCGGACGCTGGCCGCAACCAGTACGGTGGCCATCCATCCTGAGAAGGTCCTGAGATGACGGAAGCTCAACGCAGGCGCAATCGAATCGCTGCGATCGTCACGGCGGGCGTCGCGCCCGATCGCGCGCAGCACCGCCGCGTGCTGTCTCAGACCGATCTCATGCGCCAGGCGTAGACCGTGACAATGCAGCAGCCAGGCTGGGGATCGCTCCCGGAGCCGGTGAGCGGGGGTCCCGGCCGACCGCCCGCGAGGCCATCACGCCGGCAATCGGCCTCGACGGTCGCGCTCGCGTTCGTCTTCTCGATCCTCGCCGCCGTCCTCGCCTCGCTCGGGGTCGCCTACGCGGTGCTCCCGGGCGCTGCGCCCGCGCCGTCGCCCACCACGATCACGGCCGTCGCCCCGAGCCCGACCGGCGGGGCCACCGCGGCACCCGCGAGCCCTGGCGCGAGCGACGTCCCCGGATCCAGCGCGAGCCGGAACGCCGGCACGTCGCAGGTCGTGGACGTGGCAGCCCGCGTCAGCCCGGCCGTCGTGACGATCACCAACTCGATCTCGGGCAGCGGCCTCAGTCCGTTCAGCATCCCGGCGACCGGGGTCGGTTCGGGCTTCATCATCCGGGCGGACGGCTGGATCGTGACCAACAACCACGTCGTGGCCGGCAATTCCGGCCTGACCGTGGAGTTGTACGATGGCCGGCAGCTCCCGGGCAAGGTCATGGCGACCGACCCGACGCTCGATCTCGCGATCATCAAGATCGACGCCGCCGGCCTGCCTGTCGTGGGCGTCGGCAAGTCCGCGACGCTCCAGGTCGGCCAGCTGCTGATCGCCATCGGCAGCCCGCTCGGGACCTTCACGGACTCGGTGACGAGCGGCATCCTCTCGGCGACGGGACGGTCCATCACGGTGACCGACGACCTGACCCGGCGGCCCGTGCGGCTCACCAACCTGCTTCAGACCGACACGGCCATCAATCCCGGCAACAGCGGCGGGCCGCTTCTCGACGGCGCGGGTAAGGTCATCGGCATCAACGTCGCCCTCGACCAGAGCGCCGAGGGGATCGGGTTCGCCATCCCCATCGACGACGCCCAGAAGATCATCGACCAGGCCGTCGGCAAGAGCTGAGCGCGGCGGGGGCCACGCGGGCGGCGGCCTGCGCCAAGGGGCCTGACGCGATCCGTCAGGCGGAGTCGACCCGGTAGCGCTCGATCACGTCGGCCCGCACGGTCACACCAACGCCGGGGCCTGTCGGGACGCTGATCCAGCCGTCCTCGATCGAGAGGCGCTCTTCGAAGATGTCGAGCGTCCAGTCGAGGTGCTCCATCAGGTGGACCTCCGGGGTCGCCGCTGCGAGGTGGATCGAGACCTGCATCGAATCCCAGCAGGCGGGCACGACCCGCAAACCGTTCGCGCGCGCGAGGGACGCCACGTCGAGCCAGCGCGTGATCCCGCCCAGGCGCGTGACGTCCGGCTGGGCGAGACGGAGGGCCTTCTGTTCGACGAAGTCGCGCCAGAGCGTCAGCGAGGTCAGGTTCTCGCCGACGAGGAGCGGCGCCCGCATCAGGGCCTGGAGCTGCGCGTGGCCCTTGACGTCGTGCTGGTTCATCGGCTCCTCGAGCCAGCCGATGTCGAACTGGTCGAGCTGCGGGCCATAGCGGAGTGCCGTCGAGAGGTCCCAGTGGGTGTTGATGTCGACCATCAGCGCGGCTTCCGGGCCGATCGCCTCGCGCACGGCCGCCACGCGCCGCAGATCCGCGACGGGATCCGGGCTCCCGATCTTCATCTTCACGCCGGCAAACCCTGCCGCCAGGGCCCGCCGCATCTTCGCGATCATGTCGTCCTGCGGGAAGCTGAGCCAGCCGGCATCGGTGCTGTAGAGCGGGAATCGCTCGACCCCCGTCCCGCCGAGCAGCTTCCAGAGCGGCACGCCCAGCGACCGGGCGTTCAGGTCCCACAGGGCGATGTCCACGGCGCCCATGCCCAGGCGGGCGACGCCACCCCGGCCGACGATCTGCGTCCGCCAGAACATCTCGTCCCAGAGGCCGCGGACATGGAACGGATCGCGACCGATGAGGACCGGCATCAGCATCGTCCGGATCAGGCTCGCGATGACCTCGCCGCCGCCGTGCGTGGCCGACGTGAAGCCATGACCCGTGACGCCTTCGTCCGTGTGGATCCGGACGACGGTCAGCTCGTAGAGGGCCAGGTCATGGGTCGCGTCCCGGATCGGTTCGCGCAGCGGGTAGCGGATCGCGAAGGCCTCGACGGCCGTGATCTTCACCGGGCTTCGCGCGCGAGGCGGCCGGGTCCGGGCCCGCCGCACCGGCGGGCAGGTTTCGGTCTCGGCGGGGCATCCTTCGGCACGACGCCAAGACTACGTGACCGGAACGCGTCGCGCGGGCTGCCCCCAGCAGGGATCGGAGCGTGAATTCCGCATGGCGGGCAGGTTCGGACGCGTCTCCACGACGGCCCCCGGGGTCGTTCGGAAGGGTCGCCCGGGAGGGCCGCGCGGGTCGCCGAACCGAGCGAAAACGGGCGCCGGGAAATCGGCAATTGACTGCGATGGGCGTCATTTGACACCGCATCACGCGCGCCTCACTATGCGACGGCCTGCACCCCCGGTGCGGCGGGCGCTTCGCATGAGGAGGATTGGATGCGAGCTCGGTTTCTGACATTGGTCGCGGCAGTCGGGTTGATTGCCTCGGCCTGTTCTTCGGCCGCGACACCGGCGCCGACGGCGGCTCCGACCGCCGCTCCGACAGCGGCCCCGACCGCGGCACCCACGGCAGCCCCGACGGCTGCGCCGACAGCCGCTCCGACGGCTGCCCCAACTGCCGCTCCGACAGCGGCCCCGACCGCGGCTCCCACGGCTTCCGCCGCCGCCGGCCGCCCGAGCGTCCTGCGAGTCGCCCGGATCTGCAGACTTCCTGCCGAGCATCCACCCGGTGGAGCTCGGCACGGGCAACCAGGAGCTGATGGCTGACCTCGTGTTCAACCGACTTGTCGACGTCGACAAGGACGAGGTCACGATCATCCCGAGCCTGGCGACGTCATGGACGGCTTCGCCGGACGCGACGGTCTACACCTTCTCGCTGGATCCCAAGGCCGTGTGGAGCGATGGCCAGCCGGCCACCGTCGATGACGTCATCTACACGATCTCGTGGGCCGCGCAGAACCCCGATGCCTACAAGCAGCTCGGCGTCGAAGAGTGGCTCCGCGTCAAGGGCGCCGCTGACGTCAAGGGCACGACCAACATCCCGACCGGTCTGAAGAAGATCGACGCGCAGAACATCGAGATCACGCTCTCGCAGCCTGACGCGACCTTCCTCCGCCGGATCGCCGGTGCGGTCTACTACATCATGCCGCAGCACGTCCTCAAGGACCTCACCGCTGCCCAGGCCGAGACCTGCGACTTCTGCCTCGCGGTCGCCGGCAAGACCCCCGGCACCGGCCCCTACGACTTCACCACGTCCATCTCGGCGACCGGTGCGGTCCTGACGGCCAAGACCGGCTACTGGAAGGGCCGCGACAGCCAGATCAAGGAAATCGACTACAAGATCCAGGAGTCCAGCGTCTCGGTCGCCCAGCTGGCGGCCGGCGAGCTCGACCTGGTCATCCGCGTCCCGCCGTCTGAAGGCCCCGGCCTCGCGAACGTCGCCGGCCTCAAGCAGCTGAACGTTCCTGGCGTCGGCATCTTCGCCATGGACTTCAACAACGCCAACACGGACAAGGCGCTGCGCCAGGCGATCGCGTACGCGGTCAACCGCCCGGAGATGATCGCGAAGGTCCTCGGTGGTCTTGCCACCCTGAACTACACGATCCCGCCGGGCTTCAAGGTCTACGACGACATCAACAAGTACGACTTCGACCTGACCAAGGCCAAGGCCGCACTTGCCCAGTCGAAGTGGGACATCAGCAAGCCGTTCCGCCTGGCGTACCTCGCCGGTGACCCGAACTTCACCGTCACCGCGCCGGCGCTCCAGCAGTACCTCCAGGACGGCCTCGGCCTCAAGGTCGAGCTCACCGCCCTGCCGACGGCGCCGTACAGCGACCTGATCCAGAAGACCAACGACTGGGAAGTCGCGCTGTCCTTCGGTGGCAGCGAGGGTGTCGGCTGGTATCAGAGCCAGCAGTACTACGCCTGCCCTGGCCTCGGCGCCACGCAGCTCAAGCTGTCGGCCGACCAGTGCATCTACGACGAGCAGTTCAACGCCGCCAGCGCAGTCACCGGCGACCCGCAGGATGTGATCCTGCACAAGCTGGCGCTCGTCGCTGAACGACAACCTGCCCGAGATCTATCTCTGGCAGCCGAACTACCTGCACGTCTACAGCGATCGCCTGGGTGGTGGCTTCGCCATCTATCCGAACGAGCGCGAGTCGTTCAAGAAGATCCTAGACTGGACCTACGCACCGTAGTCTTCCCGTCCAGGTCAGTCGTCACACTTCGTAGCTGAGCGATGCAGGCGCCCACCGGCCGCCTCCCTTCGAAGGAATAGGAGGTTCCCACTGGTGGGCGCTTACATTCTTCGGCGGATCCTGATCTCGATCCCCGTCCTGCTGGGGATCACGCTCCTCGGGTTCATCGCGCTCAAGGCATCGCCTGGGGACCCCCTGTTGGCCTCGGTCAACCAGGAGGTCCTCGGCAATCTCCTCGCACACCCTGAGATCCTCGAGCAGCAGCGGAAGCTTCTCGGGTTCGATCAGCCGATCTTCCCCAACCAGTACCTGATCTGGCTCGGGAACGTCCTGCACGGCGATCTTGGCTACTCGATCACGTCACACCGGTCGATCCTGTTCGAGATCAGCTCGCGGATTCCGCAGACCCTGTTCCTCATGGTCACGGCGCTGACCCTGGCGGTCGTCATCGGCATCCCGATCGGCGTCATCACGGCCGTGCGCCAGTACTCCAAGCTGGACTACGGCCTCAACGCCCTGGCCATCCTGCTGGCCTCGACCCCGGTGTTCGTCCTCGGCCTGATCGCGATCTACGTCTTCGCCGTCAACCTGCACTGGCTGCCGACGAGCGCACTCCATACGTCCGGGCACACCGACGTGCCGGACGCCTTCTACCACCTGATCCTGCCGGCCTGTGTGCTGGCGATCGTCAACGCGGCCCCCCTCGTCCGCTACACCCGGGCCAGCATGCTCGACGTGCTCAGCAGCGAGTACGTCACGACCGCCCGATCCAAGGGCCTGGTCGACCGTCACGTGATCATCCGGCACGCGCTCCGCAACGGGCTCATTCCGATCATCACCCTGGTCGCGCTGCTGATCCCGGAGGCCATCGCGGGTGCGGTGATCACCGAGCAGATCTTCGCCTGGAACGGAATGGGCCAGCTCGCCGTCAATGCCGCAAACTCTCGCGATCCTTCGCTCATGATGGGCATCATCCTGATCGTCGGGGTCGCGGTGCTCTTTGCGAACATCGTCGCCGACATCGGCTATGCAGTCGCCGACCCACGGGTCCGCTATGACCGAGCCAAGTGATGCGGCGCTCCTGCGAGGTAGGTGAATGACGCACCAAGAGGGTGCCCAACCAAGCCAGAGCATCGCGCCGGGCATGACGGCATCGCCACGACCGGATGCGCAACCGGCGCAGATCGTGCTCGAGCACGTCACGCCGTTGCGCGCGGCCGTTCGCCGGTTCCGGCGCCACCGCCTGGCGCTCGTCGGGCTCGTGATCGTCATCACGGTCATCATCCTGGCCATCCTGGCGCCGGTGCTGGCCACGTGGCCGCCAAACAAGATCGACTTCATCACGGGCTCGCGGCAGCCGCCGAGCGCGCTGCATCCCCTCGGCACTGACGTGTCGGGCCGCGACGTCTGGTCGCGCCTCCTGTATGGCGCGCGGACGTCCGTGATCGTCGGCTTCGGTGCGGTGGCGCTCTACCTCGTGATCGGGACCCTGCTGGGGCTCCTGGCCGGCTTCTACGGACGCTACGTGGACCAGGGAATCATGCGCTTCACGGACACGATCATGGCGATCCCCGCATTGCTGCTGATCATCGTGTTCGTCTCGATGGTGGGTCCGAGCATCGGCTCCGTGATCGTCGTCATCGGCCTGCTCGGCTGGCCCGTCACGTGCCGCCTCGTGCGAGGCCAGCTGCTCGTGTTGCGGGAATCGGAGTACATCACCGCGGCGCGGGTCGTCGGCGTGGGCGACCGGACGATCCTGTTCCGGCACATGCTGCCGAACATCTTCGGACCGCTGACCGTCGTGGCGACCTTCGGCATCGCGTCGGCGATCATCCTCGAGTCGAGCCTGAGCTTCCTGGGACTCGGCGTGCGCGCGCCGGAGGCCAGCTGGGGCAACCTGATCACCGAGGCCACGAGCCCGGTCGTCCTGAACCAGCTCTGGTGGCAGTGGGTCCCGGCCGCGGTCGCGATCACCCTGATGGTCCTCGGCGTGAACTTCATCGGCGACGGGCTCCGCGACGCACTCGATCCCAAGACGATCAAGCGCGGCTGAGCGGCCCGCCGCCGTCACGGCGATCCGCGATACTCCATCCTCGACCTCCGCGTCACGATCAGGTACCGTCCCATCTGGAGGGGATGATCATGCGAACGCTTCGGGCGGCCGGCCTGCTCCTGGCAACGAGTCTGGCCGTGGCCGCATGCGGCGGAGGGGCGTCGGACACGCCGGCGCCCACGGCGGGCCCGTCCGCCTCGCAGATCGCCGGGCCCTCGATCGGTGCCGCGAGCCTGGTGCCCGGCAAGCCGATCGTGACGGTGGACGGGAACAAGGTCCATGTCGAGGGTCTCGGCGTCGGGACCTCGCCCTCGTTCACCCTGACCGGCAACTACACGATGACCATCACGAAGTGCTCGGACACGGGGACGACGCCCTTCATCGTGCTCCGCAGCGGCACGACCGGGCTCGCCGCGACCTACGTCGACCAGGTGACCGACCTGAAGAACATGAGCGGCAAGTACGACGTCGAGATCACGCCGCCGCCGACCTGCACCTGGGCCGTGGACTTCGTCCCGGCGTAAGCCAGCGGCCGAGCGGTCGGCTCCCCCCCCGAGGCCGCCGTCAGTCGCAGTCGGGGAATCGCTCCCGCAGCAGCTCGAGCGTGCGGTCGAACTCGTCGTCAGCGATGCAGCGGTAGGGCGAGAGCATCCGCAGTGGCAGGTCCGACACGCCGGCGAGCCTGGCGATGACCTTGTCGTAGGCGCCGTCGACTCGCGGATCCACGAACAGCGGCTCGAACAGCTCGCGGTTGAGGCCCTCGAACCACGTTCCGATCGCCGCCGCCTCCGCGAGCCGGCCGGCCTGCGCCGCCTCGAGCAGCGCCCAGGCGTGCCGTGGCGCCAGCATCGCGTACGTCCCGAGCAGGGCGCACTCGCCAAAGATCGAGCCGTGGGCGATCGTCGACTCGGCCAGGAAGTGCATGAGCTCCGGCGCGTCGCGGACCGCGCTGCCAACGACCGACAGGTCGCTCGAGATGATCTTCGTGGCGACGAGGTTCGGAATCGCCTCGACCAGCCAGCGGTACTCGCGGCCGGTGAGCACCCGCCGCGTCCGGGCCGAGTTGTAGTGCATGAAGCTGCTGTCCGGGAAGGAGCCGCACACGTCGACGAAATAGCGCAGCACCTCTTCGTCGGTCAGGGCGGCCCAGGACGGCAGCGAGATCTGGAAGTCGCGGAAGCCGAGATCGTGGGCGATGCGCAGGCGTTCGACGACATTGCCGGTCGAGAGGCCGATCGCGCCGACCATCGGCACGGCCACGCCACCCAGCAGCTCGTCGCCGAAGACCTCCACGACGCGCCGGAACTGGGCCGTATCGACGGCATAGCCTTCGCCCGCCGTCCCGAAGACGTAGATCCGCCGGAAGCCGCGCTCGATGGCAAGGCGGAGCTGGCGCCGGAACACGTCCTCGACCAGCCGCTCCTGCTCATCCCAGGGGCAGACGGCGGTGACCATGACGGTGGACGGGTAGCGGGCCATCAGCGGGGTTCCTCTAAAGGTCGGACGTGGGCTGTCCCAGCCTACCGGGGTCGGCCTCGGAATTCTGCGCGGCTGATCGCCGACCGGTCAGCGTGCCGGCGGCTCGTCGAAAACCGGCTCCCCGGGGGCCGAATAACGCCGGACGACGTCGAGGTCGAGCTCGATGCCGAAGCCAGGTCCCGTTGGGAGCGGCACTCGGCCGTTCACGATGATCGGCTGACCGCCGCTGACGAGGTCGTTCCAGAACGGGACGTCCGTGCCGTGGAACTCGAGGCACAGGACATTGCTGAGGGCGGCACAGACGTGTGCCGCGGCGATGAAGGCGAGCGGACTGCCCGCGCAGTGCGGCGCGATCGGCAGGAACTGCCGGGCGGCCAGGTCACCGATCCGGATCCCTTCCAGGAGCCCGCCGACGCCGGCGAAGTCCGGGGTCAGGATATGCGCACAGCGACCCTTCATCAGGTCGGCGAATCCATCGAGCAGGTAGGCGTTCTCGCCGGTCGCGATCGGGACCGGGCTTGCCGCCGTCACCGCCGCGATTGCCTCCAGGTTCAGCGGAACCGGATCCTCCAGCCACAAGGGGCGTGCCGGCGCGATCGCGTTCGCAATCTGGAGCGCCGTCGGGACGTCGAACCGCCAGTGGCAGTCGAACGCGATGGCGACCTCCGGGCCCAGGGCATCGCGGAGGGCGAGGACGTTGTCGGCAATCCGTCGGACGTCGGTGGAGCTCGCCGAGCGATCGGTCGCCTCACGGGCCGCCGGGAACACGTCGAGGTCGAACTTGAGGTAGCGGAAGCCATCGGCCATCGCCGTCCTGGCTCTCGCGATCATGGCGTCGGGTGAGATCGCCGCCGCCTCTTCGGCCTCCCAGTAGAAGGCCCCGGGCTCCGTCTTCCCGGACTCCGACATCCAGAACGGCCGCCGATACTGCATCGACCCGGACATGCTCGTGAGCTCGTGGCCGGCATGGAGGTCGGCGTAGACCTCGACCGAGTCCCGAAATGCCCCACCCAGCAGTCGCGCGACCGGCACGCCCAGCGCCTTGCCGTTGAGATCCCAGAGGGCGAATTCGAGGCCCGAGATGGGAACGTAGCCAACGCCGGCACCGGGATTCGCATAAACGGCCATCAACCGGGCCCAGAGCGGATGGATTCGGGTGGGATCCTGGCCGATCAACAGCTCACCGAGCTCGCGAAGCATGCCGGTCAGGCCGGGAACGGACACGCATTCGCCCGTCCCGTACAGCCCCTCGTCAGTGTGGATCCGTACGTAGGTGTAGTCGAAGTTGGCCTGAACGACCGCTGTGGTGACCCTGGTGATCTTCACGGGCAGTCCTTCACAGGTTCGAGACGGCGGCCGGAATGCGGCCAGCCCAGGGACACTCTATGCGTCCCGCGACCGACGTTGGTGGGCGCCTCCGCTACCCTGTGGGCGTGACCCGATGAACCTCTCGATCGACTCCGTCATGGCGGCCGCGCCGGCGTTCCTGGCCTCGCTGGTCGAGGCCGTCGAGGCGCTCACAATCGTGCTCGCCGTCGGCGTCACCCGGGGCTGGCGAGCGACGCTGGTCGGGGTCGGCGCCGCGACCGGCTTGCTCGTCGTCGTCATCGCCATCTTCGGCACGGCGATCGTCCTGTTCGTCCCCATCGACGCCCTCCGGATCGTCATCGGCGGCTTCCTGCTCGTCTTCGGCCTGCAGTGGCTCCAGAAGGCGATCCTCCGTGCGGCCGGCGCCAAGGCCAAGCACGACGAGGCCGCGATCTTCGCCGGCGAGGTCGCCCTGCTCCAGGCGGATCCGCCCGTGCCAGCCACCGGATTCGACTGGGTCGCCTTCACCGTCGCCTTCAAGGGGGTGCTTCTCGAAGGCCTGGAGGTCGCGGTCATCGTGATCACCTTCGGGGCGACTTCGGGCCACCTGCCGGCTTCCGCCGCCGGCGCCCTCGCCGCTGTCGTCCTCGTGCTGATCGCGGGGGTCCTCGTCCACCGGCCGCTGAGTCGCGTCCCGGAGAACGGCCTGAAGTTCGGAGTCGGGCTGATGCTCGTGACGTTCGGGACGTTCTGGTCCGGCGAAGGCCTTGGGATCGAGTGGCCGGGCGAGGATCTCGCCATCGTCGGCCTGCTCGTCGTCTACCTGATCGTTTCGCTCGTGGCAGTCGAAGCGCTCAGTCGCGCCCGGCGGCAGCCCGCAGCGGCGCCCGCCACCAGGCTCGAGCCGGAGGCCTGACGTGCGCTACCTCCGGGCCTTCGGCGCCTTCTGGTACGACTTCCTGGTCGGCGATCGACCTGAACTGTTCGTCGGCGTGATCGTGATCCTCGGCCTGGTCTGGGCTGTCAACCGAATGGGACTCCAGGCCGAGGTCGCGGCCGTGCTGATGCCTGCCGCCGTTTGCCTCCTGCTGGGGCTGAGCCTCGCCCGAGCCGTTCGGCGCCGGTCGAGCTGACCGCCGGGCGGGCACGCCGCGGGCGCGCGGCGGAACGGTTGGTACACATTCGTTAACCCGCGCTTAGCCTGGACCGGGCGCCTCCCTCAGCCAATTCTCATCTCCGGGCGAGATGGTTGGTCCTGTCAAGACCCAGTGACAAAGACAGGAAGCGCCACTCCCATGGACGACACCACTCCCTCGACCCACCCCGTCGAGCCCTCCGACTCACAGGCCTCTGCCGCATCTGCCTTCCCCGTCGACCCACAGCCGGCTCCCCTCTGGGCTCGCCCGGCGGACACGGACCAGCCCGCAACCAGCAACGCGGCCGCCCCGATCTGGCGCCTGCCGCCCCAGCCGACGACCTGGGCGCCGATCGGCGACGCCGTCGACGCGGCCCCGGCCTGGTCGCCAGCCGGCGATTCTGCCAAACCTGCTCCGGTCGCCGACGTGACCCCGGCCCCCCAGCCGGCGTTTGCCTGGGCCCCGGTTGGACAGGCCATGACGCCTGACCCGGCCCATTCGTACGCTCCGCGACCGGAGTCCGTCGCGGCCGGCCCGGCTCGCCAGGCTCACGGCAGTCGGGCTCGTTCGGTCGGCGGCACCTTCGCCGTCGCGATCCTGGCCGCCGCCCTCGCGTCCGGCGGGACCTACGCCGCGCTCGATTCGAGCGGCGCGCTCAATCGCGTCACCGTTGCCGCGCCAGCTCCAGCGGCCGCGACGCCACCGGCGGCGGCCACGGGCCCGGTCGGCCAGCCGGCCACCGTCCAGTCCGTCCCCACGAGCGGCTCGGTCGTTGTCGACGTCGCAGCCAAAGTCACCCCGGCGGTCGTGACGATCGTCTCGACCATCGGCTCCTCGTCGACCACCCCGGATCCGTTCGGGCAGGGCAGTGGCGGCGGCACGGGCGTCGGCTCCGGCGTCATCTACGACTCCAATGGCTGGATCCTCACGAATCATCACGTCGTTAACGGCGCGACCGCCATCAGCGTGAAGCTCTCCGACGGCCGCACCTTCAAGGGCACCGTCTACGGCACGGACACCCTGACCGACCTGGCCATCGTCAAGATCGACGCGACCGGCCTGCCGACCGCAGAGCTCGGCGACTCGGGCTCGCTCAAGCCGGGCCAGCTCGTCATCGCCATCGGCAATCCCCTCGCGCAGTACACCGACAGCGTCACGACCGGCGTCGTTTCCGGCCTCAACCGCAGCATCGACCTCAGCGAAGGCAGCCTCGACGACCTCATCCAGACCGACGCCGCGATCAACCCCGGCAACAGCGGCGGACCGCTGCTCGACGCCAACGGCAAGGTCATCGGCATCAACACGGCCACCGCCAGCACGGCCCAGGGCATCGGCTTCGCGATCCCGGTCAACCTGGCCCGCGCCATCACGGCCCAGGCCGTCGCCGGCGAGAAGCTCTCGCGGCCCTGGCTCGGCGTCCGCTACCAGGCCCTCGACGCCGGCCTCGCCGCCGCCAACAACCTGACCGTGGACCACGGTGCCTGGATCACGGCCGGGTCGGCCGCCAGCCAGGGCACCGGCGGGACCGGCAAGCAGGGCAGTGCCGCGGCCACCCCGGCCGTCCAGGCCGACAGCCCGGCTGCCAAGGCCGGTCTCAAGGAAGGCGACGTGATCGTCTCGGTCGACGGTACGAACGTCGACGCCACGCATCCGCTCGTCGAGCTGCTGGCCGCGCATGCGCCCGGCGACTCGATCACCCTCGGGATCCAGCGCGGATCCTCGGCCCTGGAAGTCCAGGTCACCCTGACGACCCGGGCCGCGACCGTCCAGTAACCACCGCGGGGCGCACCCCGCACCTCCGACCTGCCCATCTCCGCGGTTGAGCCGCGACAGTCCTCCTCCCGGCGCTCCGACCCCCCGAGGTCGGAGCGCCGGACTGTGTTCGGCGCATCCGCTACCGTTCTCAGGGTTCGCAGCCCGGCGTCCTGCCGACCGGCGCGGCGCCCAATGCCGGAGGCACACGTGAAGGTCGGACTCGTCCTGCCACAGGGGCTCACCGGGGAATTCGCCGGCTGGGAGCCCGTCCGGGCCTGGCGGCGGACGCTCGAACTGGCGATCGATGCCGAGAAGCTCGGCTTCGAGTCGATCTGGGTCTACGACCACGTCCAGACGTTCGGCGGCGCGCGGCTGGAGCCGACGTTCGAATCGTCGATGATGCTCGGGACCCTGGCGGGCCTGACCAGCCGGATCCGCCTCGGCCAGCTCGTGGCCTGCGTCGGCTACCGCAATGCCGCGCTGCTGGCCAAGATGGTCTCGACGCTCGACGTCATCAGTGGCGGCCGTGCGGAGCTCGGCCTCGGGGCCGGCCTGAAGGAGGACGAGGCGCGCTCGTATGGCTTCGGGTTTCCGCCGATGGCGACCCGCATGGCGACGCTGCGTGACAGCCTCGAGATCGTGACCCGACTGCTCGACGCGGGCGGCGGGACCTGGGCCGGCGAGCAGCGCCAGATCGCCGACGCCATCAACCTGCCGAAGGGGCTGCAATCGCCGCGCATCCCGATCGTCGTCGGCGGCAACGGCCCCAACGTGACCTGGCGACTGGCTGCCCGCTATGCCGACGAGCTGAATCTCGACGGTCCGTCGCCGGCGGCCACGGCCGAAGCGCTGATCACGATCCGGGACCGCTGCGCCGAGATCGGCCGGGATCCGGCGAGCCTGTCCGTCTCGGTCCACATCCTGCCGGCCGACGCGGCAGCGGCCGGTCCCGGCCGCGTCGCGCTCCTGGCGGCGTATCGGGAACTCGGCATCGCCCGGGTGATGGCGTTGCTGCCGGCCGCGATGACCGACCGCACCGCGCTCGCGTCCCTCGCCGCCGATGCCGCCGCCGCTGGGGCCGCCCTCGAGTTCTAGGGGTTCGCGACCGGGACCGCCTGGTGGCGCGGTTCCGGGGCGTGATCGGGCACGAGCCACCACGCGAGCGCGCCGGCCAGGAAGCACATCCCGACCCCGATCAGGATGGCGATGGTCAGTGACTGTTCGGCCAGCGTCCCGGCGACGACGGTCCCGATCGGATAGCCGGCGAAGTTGAGCGCCATCGAGACCGCGAACGCCCGACCCATCCAGGCGGCGTCCGTCCGGCGCTGGCGCAGCGTGAACATCGTGATCTCGCCCGGGGTATTGAGCATCCCGGTCAGCACCATCGCCAGCAGGACGAGCGGCAACCCGGGTGTCGGCAGCAGCAGGATCATCCCGAGCCCGGTCGCGGCCAGCGACGCGGTCAGGAACCTGCGCTCGCGGCCGAGGGTGTCGACGCGTCCGAAGAGGATGCCGGACACGAGGCTCGCCACGGCGGACAGGCCCCAGGCAAGGCCGACGACGGCCGGGCCCTCGTGCAGCCGGCCGAGCAGGATGACCGGCACGACGATGGCCTGGACGCCCGCGCCGAAGTGCAGCGTCGACATGCAGATCGCCAGGGCCCGCAGCGTCGCGTTGCGCCACGTGTAGACGAGACCCTGCCACGCATCGACGAGCAGGCGGCCGGTCGTGTGCGTCGCCATGGCCGGTTCCGGGATCCCGATCGTCACGAAGGCGGCCACCGCGAACAGGCAGCCGATCAGGACGAGCGCGACGTCGCCGCCGACCGTCTGGACGAGGACGCCCGCGATCGGCGGGCCGAGCAGCTGGGCGACGACGAAGGCATTGGCGTCGACGGAGTTGACGAGGCCCCAGAGGTGCCGCGGGACGAGGATCGGGAAGAGCGTCCGAAGGCCGGCGTTGCTCAACGGACCCGTGATCGACGAGATCGAGACGATCAGGATCAGGACCCACGGCTGGAGCGACCCCGCGAGATCGAGCGCCCCGATCGTGACGAGCGCCGACGCCGCCACGAGGTAGTCGATGATCACGAGCTTCGTCCGGCCGTGGCGATCCAGGAGCGCGCCCATGATCGGGCTGAGGAGAATCCCGGGGAACAGGCTGAAGAACGTGACGAGTCCGGTGATCGCCGGCGACTGGTATTTCTGCAGGCTGAACAGGATGACCGCGACCGAGACCATCGAGCCCGCGACGCGGGCGATCGTCATCCCCGCGAGGATGCGTCGCATCGATGGGACGGCGAGCAGCGCTCGATAGGAACGGTCGAGGTTGGCGTCGGTCACGGGGATCCGACGCTACCACAGCCCATGGGCCGGGATGGATCCGACGCGAACGAGATCCCGGCGAACAGGATCGGCGCGATCCGTCATCATTCCGCGACCAATAGATGCGCTACGACCGGGGAGCTTCATGAGCCGTTTCTTCGAGATCCTGGGCAGGTTCGACGTTCGTTTCCGCTTCCTCATCGTGCCCGCCTGGATCCTGATCACCGTCCTCGCCGTGCAACTCCTGCCCTCGCTCGCGAGCGTCACGAAGAACACGACCAGCGGGTTCCTGCCCGCGCATCTGCCCAGCATGCAGGCGGCCCAGATGGCCGCCCCGTTCCAGGACGCGAGCCTGGCGACGGCCACCGTGATCGCCGCCCGCCCGGGTGGGCTGACGCCCGCGGACAACGTCGCGATCGACAAGATCGCGGCGGACATCCGGGCGCTGCCGCACGTCGTCGCGGTGATCGACCTGGGCGTCTCGGCCGACGGCGCGGCCCGCCAGCTGCTGGTCGAAGCCGACGTTCCGCAGTTCAGCGGCGGTGGCGAGAGTGACAAGCTCGTCGACGACATGCGCGCGACGTTCGTCACGTCCGGCGCGAATCCCGGCCTGGTGATTCACCTGACGGGCGAGCTGCCGACGCAGGTCGACTCGGTCAAGGCGTCGGGCGGATCGCAGGATCGGACCCAGGGCTACACGCTCCTGTTCATCGTCGTCCTGCTGGTGCTGGCCTTCCGCGCCTTCCTCGCTCCGATCCTGACCTTGATTCCAGCGGCGTTCGTCCTGGTGCTGTCCGGTCCCGTCATCGCCAAGGCCACGGAGTTCGGCATCCAGGTCTCGGGGATCACCCAGTTCATCCTGATCGTGCTGATCCTGGGGGCCGGGACGGACTATGGCGTCTTCCTCGTCTTCCGCGTTCGCGAGGAGCTGCGGCACGGGCTGGCGCCACACGAGGCGGTCAAGCGCTCGGTGGCCCGCGTCGGCGAATCGATCTCGTTCTCCGCGTTCACCGTCATCGCCGCGCTCGTTGCCCTGGCGCTGGCGGAGTTCGGGCTGTACCAGAGCATGGGTCCCGCACTCGCCATCGGCATCTTCCTGATGCTGCTGGCCGGCCTGACGCTGCTCCCGGCACTCCTCGCGATCTTCGGCCGTGCCGTCTTCTGGCCGAGCGGCGTGAAGGCCAGCGAGGACAAGCACGGGTTCTGGGACAAGGTCGGCGTCATCGTGACCCGGCGACCGCTGCCGACCCTCGTGGCGGGCCTGATCCTGTTCGGCTCACTGGCAGCGACCCTGCTCTTCACCGGGACGTCCGGGCTTCGCCGACGCCACGGCGGGTGCCAGCGGCACGGATTCGGCGGCCGGCGCCGAGCTCATCGCGCAGCACTTCCCGTCCTCGACGGCCAGCCGGTCCGCCGTGCTGATGGAATTCCCCGAATCGGTCTGGACGAACCCGACCGTCCTGGAACCCGCCCAGACCGGCTTGACCGCCATCCCCGAGTTCAGCAGCGTGGTCGGGCCGCTCAACCCCAACGGGATCCCGCTGACGACCGACCAGCTCGTCGCGCTTCACGCCCAGCTCGGCCCGGCCCGCGAGCTGCCGGCGGTCCAGACCACGACCGCGGTCCCGCCGCAGCTGTACAACGCCTATCGCGCCACGGGCCAGCTGATCAGCCCCGATGGCAAGACCGTCCAGTGGTCCGTCGGACTCGTCAACGGCGATACGACGAGCCCGACGGCGCTCGCCACCGTGCCCGTCATCCGGACCGAGGTCGATGCGGTCGGCAAGGCGGTCGGCGCCACGGCCAGCGGCTTCCTCGGCCAGCTCGCATTCGCCTATGACGTCAGCTACATCTCGCAGCAGGACCTCCAGCGGATCATCCCGCTGGTGGCGATCCTGATCGGCATCCTCCTGGCCATCGTCATGCGCAGCCTCGTGGCGCCGATCTACCTCGTGGCCAGCGTCGTGCTGTCGTACCTGGCGGCTCTCGGCCTGACCGGCCTGATCTTCGTCCACATCGGCGGCCAGGAGGGCTTGAACTTCGTCCTGCCGTTCCTGATGTTCGTCTTCCTGATGGCCCTCGGCTCCGACTACAACATCCTGATCATGAGCCGCATCCGCGAGGAGGCGCACCACCTCCCGCTGCGCGACGCGGTGGCCCGATCGGTCGGTCGGACGGGCAGCACGATCACCACGGCCGGGGTCATCCTGGGCGGCAGCTTTGCCGTGCTGGCCATCGCGGCCGGCGGCACGGCGGGCGGCGAGCAGATCCAGCAGATCGGCTACGGCATCGCCCTCGGCGTGCTGATGGACACGTTCCTCGTCCGCTCCCTGCTGGTGCCGTCGATCGTCGTGCTGCTCGGTCGCTGGAACTGGTGGCCGTCGCATCTCAGCCGCGACGACGAGCCCGATGCGACGCCGAGCACGCCGGCCGAGCCGCGCGTCGCACCGGTCGAATCGGGGGCCGGTTCGCAGTAGCGGCCCCCGGCCCCCGGCCGGCCCCGGCCCCCGGCCCCCGGCCCCCGGCAAGGTATCCTCGCGAGACGGCGTCTCGACCGGGGTTGACGAGGTGGCGGTGACGACCAACGGTGCGACATCGAACCGCCAGCCGGAACCGCCGGCCGCAGCGCCCCGCCCGATCGACCGGCTGGCGCGCCACCTCCGGCTCGAGGACATCCTGCTCTTCGCCTGGCTCCTCATCGGGCCGCTCATCCTGCCGGGCCAGGTCGGCGGCACGGAGCTCGATGGGGTCGATCCACTGTCCGGCCTGCTCGGAATCGTCGCGCTCTGCGGCGTCGGGGTGTGCCTCGGCAGCCGGAGCCGAGATGGGTCCCACACGGGGCTCGTCGCGGGCGGCGACCTGGCCTACGCGGTCGGGCCACTCACCGGCGCCGTGATCTTCGCCCTGTACACGACCAACGCCCATCTGGGCCTTGGCGACGGACTGGCCTGGCTGCCCCTCGCCCTCGCCGTCGGGTGCGGCATCGCCGCCCATTGGCTGCTGGCGCCACTGGCGGTCGAGCAGCGACGCGCCCTGGTCGTCCCGTTCGTGCTCGTCAGCAGCGGCTCGTTCAACGAGATGATTTCCGGCATCGCCGGCATCTTCGACCTGCGGCTCTCCGCCGCGGCGATCACGGCCGGCCAGCTCCAGGAGGTGCTGTTCGTCGTGGGGCTTGCGACGATCGGCTGCCTCGTCTTCTACCTGATGTTCGTGTTCGCCCCACGGCAGATCGCCGAACGCGAGGGCTCGACGCTTGCCTGGGCGGTCCGATTCGGAGCGTTCGTGGTCAGCCTCAGCCTCGGGACGACGCTCCGGGCGGTCGTCGGATGAGCGAGGTGGACCTTCGCGCCGGTGGCGGCGGTCCCGCCGACGTGCTCATCCGGGCCGATCGCGTCTTCTGTGCGGATCTCGGCCTCGATGGCCCGGGCGCGGTCGCGATCGCCGGCGATCGGATCGTGGCCTCCGGGCCCCGTGTCGGGTCGGACGCCTCGCCGGCCGCACAGGCTCGCCGCACGATCGACCTTGGCGCGGTCGTCCTCCTGCCCGGCCTGATCGATCTCCACGGCCACCCCGACCGCCGGGCCGCCGGTTCGAAGTACGGCGTGGATCCGGACCTCGAGTTCCTGCCCCGCGGCGTGACGACCGTCCTCTCGCAGGGCGACGCGGGCGCAGACGATTGGGCGAGCTATGTGGCCGAGACGATTCGGCCGTCTCGGACCCGGATCCGGATGGCCCTCAACCTGTCTCGCCGCGGCGAGGCCATGCCGGGCGCCGCTCTCGAGGACGACGCGGACATCGACGTCGACGCCTGTGGCCGCGTCGCGGCGGCGGATCCCGCGCTTGATCTGGGGTATTGCCGTGAATTCGTCGCGGCCGGTGACGGGTGCGAACGACCCTCGCGCCGTGCTCGACCGCGCCATCGAGGCGGCCGAGGTGGCCGGCGTTCCCCTGCTCTTCGGCAGCCGGCGCGAGACCGACGTCTCCCTCGACGAGCAACTGATGCGGCTGCGCCCGGGAGACATCGTCACGTACTGCTACTCGGGCACCCCGGAGAACCTCCTCGACGACCGATCCGGCCGCGTCCGCGACTCGGTTCGAGCTGCCCGCGCGCGCGGCGTCCTGTTCGACATCGGCCACGGGATGGCCTCGTTCGATTTCCGGATCGCGGAGGCGGCCCTCGCCGATGGCTTCCCGCCCGACACGATCTCGACCGATCAATACCGCCGGCACGTCGGCTCCGTGCCGCAGCACGATCTGCCGCGGACCATCTCGAAGCTGATCGCGGCCGGCATGCCAGAAGGCGCCGCCTTCACAGCCGCCACGCGTCGGCCGGCCGAGGTGCTCGGGCTGGCCGGGGAGATCGGCACGTTGCGCCCGGGCGCCGCGGCCGACCTCTGCGGCCTGCGATGGAACGCCGGCGGCGGGCCGCACGTCGACACCGAGGCAGGATCCCGGCCGGGTGGCGCGTGGGAGGCCGTCTTCGTCGTCCGTGGCGGCGAGGTCATCGTCGAGCCAGGCCGGCTCGCTCGAATCGAAGGAGATGCCGGATGACCGCGATGCCGCTCCTGCCGACCACCGTCATCGGCAGCCACGGCCTCCCGAGCTGGTTCCACCACGCCCTGGAAGGCGTCGAGGCCGGCCGATTCGGGCCGACGGACATCCGCGAGCTCTACGACGACGCGGTCCGGCTGGCCGTCGACGATCAGATCGAGGCGGGCGTCGACGTCATCACCGACGGCGAGATGCGCCGGACGAGCTTCATCCAGGGCTTCTACGCGCGGATGACGGGCCTGGCGCCACTGGGTTCGCCGCGCCGCCTCGGGCCCGATGCCTACGACACGATCCCGCGCTACCAGGCGATCGAACGAATCACGGTGCCCGACGGCCTCGGCATCGTCGCCGAGTTCGCGCACCTGAAGTCGATCACGACCCACGCCGTCAAGGCGACCTGCCCGGGCCCCGCCACGATGTCGATCTACATCCGCGAGCGGCCGAGCGTCTACCGCGACCGCTTCGAGCTCGCGAACGAGTTCGTGCCGGCCATCAATGCCGAGCTGAAGGCCCTCGTCGCCGCGGGCGCCGACTACATCCAGATCGACGAGCCGTCGTATTCGATCCTGGGCTCGGCGGCGACGGCGGTGGAGCTGTTCAATCGCTGCGTCGAGGGCGTCGAGGCCCGGATCGCCCTCCACGTCTGCTTCGGCAATCACGCCAGCCGGCCCCATTTCGAGCGGACATACGCGCCGCTGCTGCCGGCGATCCTCGACGCACGGGCCGACGAGCTGGTCCTCGAATTCGCGAACCGCGAGATGGCCGAGATCGAGCTGGTCGGAGCACTCGCCGAGGCGAAGGACGTGGCGGTCGGCCTCGTCGACGTGAAGTCGTTCTACCTCGAGCCGCCCGAGTTCGTCGCCCAGCGGCTCCGGACCGTCCTGCGGTCCGCGCCGGCGGAACGAATCCGCGTCGTCCCGGACTGCGGCTTCTTCGCCGTGCCGCGGTGGCTGGCCGTCCGCAAGCTCCGGGCGATGGTCGCCGGCACGCGAATCGTCCGCGCCGAGCTCGGGGTCAAGTAACCGCCGGCCACCTGCAGCCGGCTGCCGGCCTCGGGTTCAGGCGTCCCAGACCTGTTCGAAGAGTCGCAGCCAGTTGAGGCCCAGCACCTTCTGGACGTCGCCCTCGGCATAGCCGCGCCGGAGCAGGCCGTCCGTCACGTTCGCCATCTGGGCGACGTTTGAGATGCCGGCCGCGTACGGCGCCTTGACGAGCTCCAGCGCCTGGGGCCGGAGGTGTTCCGGGTACATCATCGAGACCCCGAGCGGGCTCGGCAGAGACACCCCGCCCCACTTCACGGCCGCCTCGGGCGCGAGCGTCGCGACGGACTGGAACTCGATCCAGTCCATCCCGAGACCGACGTGATCGATGCCGATCAGCTGCACGGCGTGGTCGATGTGGTCGAGATAGCCCGCGAGGGTCGCGTCGCGCGGATCGTCCGTCACGAAGCCCGGCAACGGCGTGAAACCCATCACCCCGCCACGCGCGGCGAGCGCCCGGATCGCCTC
Source organism: uncultured Chloroflexia bacterium (assembly GCA_963716375.1). GTDB lineage: Bacteria > Chloroflexota > Limnocylindria > Limnocylindrales > CSP1-4 > VGPE01. The sequence goes on from OY970306.1 coordinate 2,994,408, forward strand.
GTCCGTCTTGTTGCGCGGCGTGGCGCAGAGGGCCCGGCAGTTCGCATGCGTGAAGGCGGCCGGTGCCGCCGATTCGTCGATGGCTTCCAGCGTCGAGCGGTCGCCGACGTGCGAGAGATCGACGAGGAGACCGAGCCGATTCAGCTCGCCGACGACGGCCCGGCCGAAGAACGTGAGGCCGGCGTTGCGCGGCTCGAGGCAGCCGTCGCCGACGAGATTGGCCGTCATGTACGTCAGCTGGACGATCCGCACGCCAAGTGCGGCGAGCGGTTCGACGAGCCGCAGGTCGCGCTCGAAGGGCGAGGTGTTCTGGAACCCGAAGATGATCCCGACCCGTCCCTCGGCCTTGGCGGCAGCGATGTCGGCGATCGATCGAACGGGCCTCGCGATGTCCGCGTTCGCGGCCATGACGCCTTCGACGTGCCGGATCTCCTCGACGGTTCGCCGGAAATCGAAGCCGTCGGCGTACGTGATCGTGTAGTTCGCGGCCGTCACGCCGCCGGCCCGCATGTGCTCGAGGTGCTCGCGATTGAGCACGCTGACGTCGAGGGCGTCGATGACGATCGAGCGCCCGTGGAGGAGGCTCGCCTGCTCGCCTGGAGTCGCATCCGGCATGGTGATCCGCGTCCCTCCATCCGCTCGAATCGGTTCCCGGTGGTGTCCGCAGGAAGTATGGGGGCGCTACCATCGCAGTCGCCCATTCGATTCCCGGCCGCCACCCACGAGGAGCCCACGTGAGGGTCAACGACTTCGCGCGCTCATCCCTGACGTTTCGGATCGACACGCTGGTCAAGCCGCCGATCACGGCCAGCCACAAGCCGCCGTTCTCGCTCAACAACGCGCGGATCCTGCTCGAATCGGTCTGCTGGATCACCGACGCGCGGGACGGCCGGACCCACCAGTTCGTCCACGGCGCCTCCTGCAAGACCGAGCGGGTCGGCGTCGAGCGCGACATCTGGATGAGCCCCAACGCCGACTTTCTCCCGATCGCCTCGGCCGAGCGGATCCTGGCCCTCAAGACGTACGCGCAACAGGGCGAATCCATGCCGCTCTGGCCCCCCGGCAGCGGCACCCAGAACGAGCGCCAGGAGGCCGTCCTGGCCGACGCGTATGCGAAATTCACGGTGGACCTGGCGATGGTCGAGGGGACCGTGCTGCCGGACGCGAAGGCGATCGTCGAAGCGGGGCTCGCCGGCGATCGGCTCGTGGCCCGGACGACGATCAAGGAAGGGCCGTACACCGCGGTCATCGAATATCCGGTCAAGACGATCAACCTCAACGAGCGCGACTGGATCTACCAGACCGACACGGGCCCGCATCTCTACCCCGACCTGACGCGGGAGCCGGCGGATCTGCTCAGCGGCATGGAGTTGGCTTTCTCGGCCTTCAACGTGCCGGGCTGGATCGAGTTCATCGTCCGGGTGCCGACGGACATCGACGGCGGGGCCAAGGTCTGGCACTACTCGAAGTCCGTGCGCTGGGACGCGCACAACGAGATGGTCCGGATCGCCTGACCGGGTCGCGGCGCCCCTCGCGCCGGGACTCGCGGGCTAGGCCTTGGCGAGGTGGGGCAGAACCCGCTGCTCGAGCTCGGCCTTGGGTCTCGCGCCAACGATCCGATCCACGACCAGGCCGTCCTTCAGCACGACCATCGTCGGAATGCTCCGGGCCTCGAACCGCCGCGACAGGGCGGGGTTGTGGTCGACGTTGACCTTGACGACCTTCAGGCGGCCGGCGTGCTCGCGAGCGAGCTCCTCGAGAATCGGGCTGACGAACCGGCACGGCCCGCACCACGGCGCCCAGAGGTCGACGAGGACGATCGGCGCGGCCTTCGCCTCGAGATCGAAGGTGGCATCGGCGGCGTCGACAACCCACGGCAGCGGCTTGCCGCACTTGCCGCAGTGGGGCGCGCCCGTCGCGCTCGGCCGGATCGAGTTCTTCGCGCGGCAGTTCGTGCAGGTCAGGATGGAGACCGGACCCGGGACAGACGGCCGGGCCGACGCGGGCTGATCGCTGGCGCTCATCGGCCGATCCTCTCAGAAGTCCCGCCGGCCGGCGAACTGCTCGTCCATGAAGGGCCGAGCAAGCTCGTAGATCGCCAGCCGCTGCCCGCCCGGCGCCCGAAACGAGCAGACCGGTCCATGCGGGATCTCGAGCGTCGTCCCGCGCTGCCAGCCGCGGCGCTCGAGATCGGCCATCGCGGTCGTGAGTTGCGGAACGCGATAGACGAGGATCGGTGCGTCACCCTCGAGGTGGCCGGACAGGAGCAGGCGGGGCGGCGCTCCGGACAGCTCGAGCATCGCGACCTTCGTGCCCATGCCCTCGATCGCAAACACGACCCGGGCGCCCAGCACGCCTTCGAACCAGGCGAGATCCACGGCGACGTCCCGGCTTGGCCAGTAGATGAAGTCAAGCTGCTCGAACGGGTGCGCGTCGGTCATTGGCCAGTTGGCGGGGTTGTGCCGGCGGCGGAGTCAGCGGCCGTCGCCGGCGTCGGTACCGAGGTCGCAGGCTCGGCGGCGGGCGCGGGTGCCGCGTCCCCGACCGCAGATGCGGGTGCCGCGACCCTGGCCGCCTCCCGTTCGGCGAGCTTCTTGAAGCCCGCGTTCGATGCCCGGAGATCGGTCTCCAGCTGGCGCGTCGCGAACAGCTTCTCCGCGATGCCGCCGAAGAGCCCGCCGGGCAGGTCGAAGGTGATCGTCACGGTCACGCGGGTGCCCTCGCCCCGGCGCTCGAATTCGGCGTGGACCCGGGCTTTCGCACCGCCGACCCCGGTTCCTGCCGTATCCACGGACTTGAGCGGCGTGACGGCCATCACCTCGTTGCGACCGTCGAACCGGCGGCCCATCACCTTGATCACCCCGGTGTAGGTCGTCCCGACCCGATCGAGCGGCCCGGTCACGTCACGGACCTCGAGGACGGCGTGGTTCCATTCGGTGAGCCGTGACGCGTCGGCGTTCAGGGCCCAGCACAGCTCCAGGGGAGCGTTGACGTCGACGGACTCCCGAACCTGTCCCATCCGGTCCCCCTTCTCCTCGAGCCCGCTACAACCCGTAGCACTTCTGGCCGGTCAGCGTCGCGAGCTGCGCGAACGAGCCGGACGATTGCGCGCCGGTCGCCACGGCATCGGCCCCGGCGGCGGCCGCCGAGGCGAGGGTCCCGAGGTCTGGCGGCAGGGTCCTGACGGCCTTCTGGAACAGGGTCGCGGCGGTGTTGAGCTTCGCGACGGCGGCCGTCAGCTGGCCGCCGGCGGCCGCGCCCGGGCCCCAGTTCGGGATCTTCTTGACCAGCGCCTGGAGGGCCACGACCTGGCCCAGGAGCTTCTGGGCCTGGTTCGGAATCGCCGCGAAATTCAAGGTGGACGCATCGGCCTGGATGGACTGGTACGTCCCCAGCGCATCGGTGAACGCCTGGGCTGCCGGGCAGTACGCCTTCAGCCACTTCTGACCCGCCACCGGGAACGGCGTTGGTTTCGGCGTCGGCTTGGGTTTGGCTGTCGGTCTCGGGGTGGCCGTCGGGGCGGCTTGGACGCCAGCGCTCGCTCCCGATGCCCCGGCCGATCCGCCCGTCGATGCCGCGGGGGCCCCCTGGCAGGCGGCGAGGAGGACGGCGGCGGCCAGCACCAGCCAGGGAATCGGAGTTCGAATCGATCGGCCGTGTTGCCTCACGAGGAGACCCTCCGTGCTGCCGGCCAGATTGGTCTCACCTCCAATCCGGCTGGCGTCAGCCTACCCCGCCCGGGGCAAGCGCGGGAACTCCGCGCCGATGAGGAGGGCGGCGCCATGGCGCGGCCGCGATCCGGCCGCCCGGGCGAGGCGATCCGGCCTCGGCCCGGCTTCTAGCCGATCAAACGGATGAACTCCCCGGCCACCTGGAGCGAGGCGACGGTCGAGAGCGTCGTGTTGCCGAACGTGAACCCGGTGAACCCGGCCGCGACATACGGCTGAATGGCCTCGGCCGCCTGGATCGGCGTCAATGCCCGGACATGGGCCCGCCGCTCCGGGGGAACGTGCGCCAGCGCGGCTTCCGCGTCGGCTTCGCGCTCGATCAGGATCAACGGCGCGCTCATCGTCCGTTCGATTGTCGAGGGATCGCGACCGACGCTCTCGCAATGGCGCTCCAGGACCTCGGTCTTGTGGTTGAGCACCTCGAGCGGAGCCGGGAACCAGTGGGTCAGGTCGGCGTACTTCGCGGCGATCTTCAGCGTCCGCTGCTCGCCGCCACCGCCGATGAGGATCGGCGGGCCGCCTGGCTGGATCGGCCGTGGCACGTTCAGGGCGGAGTCGAGCCGGTAGTGCGTCCCTTCGAACGAGGGCCGATCCTGCGTGAACATGAGTTTCGCGATCTGGCACGCCTCGTCGAGGCGGTCCATCCGCTCCCGGATCGGCGGGAAGTCGACGCCGTAGCCGCGATGTTCGTCCTCGTTCCAGGCGGCCCCGATGCCGAGCATCGCCCGGCCGCCGCTGATCGTGTCGAGCGTCGTGACCGTCTTCACGAGGATCGCCGGGTTGCGGTAGGTGACGCCGGTGACGAGCGTCGCCAGTCGAACCCTGGAGGTCCGCGCCGCGATGCCGGCCAGCGCGGAGTAGGCCTCGAGCATCGGGTCGGTCTCGGGACCGACGCCCCGGATCTGGTAGAGGTGGTCCATGACCGTCACGAGCCGGAAGCCGGCCGTTTCGGCCGCGCAGGCGAGTTCGATGACGTGCTCGAAGAGGCGCTCGGGCGGGACGCCCGGAAACGTGAAGTTGGGCATGTGGTAGCCGAGCCACGGAGTCCTGGACATGTGCTGGGCCTCCCGGCGCGAGCGTGGGACGAAGGTGGTTGCGCCGCAAAGTCATCGTGACACTCGCCGACGGATCGTGCGCTGGATGGCGGCTTTGGTAGGCTCGGGATGGCGGGTTGCGCGGACGGCGTCGTGACTGGCGGCGCGGAGGTCCGGCGGAGCGACCGACCATGGACCGCCACCACTGCGGGCACATCGAGAGGGGCCGAGGATGCCGACGGCGGACGGGAAGCCCGAGAAGGCGGCGAAGACTGGCAAGCCCGCTAAGGCCGCCAAAGCCGGCGGTCCGGTCGAACCATCTCATCCGCTGCACGGGCAGCAGGTCGTTCTGCGGCCGTATCGCCCCGCCGACTTCGATCGCCTCGGCGAGATCCTGGCCGAGCCGTCTGTCGCCCGCTGGTGGGGCCCTGTCACCCCGGCCGGGCCGGCCGCCGACTGGGTCGAGCCGGACGACCAGGTCGTCCTCGTCATCGAATTCGACGGTGCGATCGTCGGCAGCATCCAGTTCCTCGAGGAGCTGACGGACGATTACCGGAGCGCCAGCATCGACGTCTTCCTGACGTCCGCCGTCCAGGGACGCGGCCTCGGTCCGGACGCCATTCGCGCCGTGGCCCGCTACCTCATCGGCGAACGCGGTCACCACCGGCTGACGATCGATCCCGCGACTGCCAATGCGCGGGCGATCCGGGCCTACGCGCGGGTCGGGTTCCGCCCCGTCGGCGTGATGCGCCAGTACGAGCGCGGCGCCGACGGAACCTGGCACGACGGCCTGCTGATGGACCTGCTGGCGGACGAGCTGACGTAGAGTCGGATCGAGCTACACGCCCAGGAACCGCTCGACGACCCGGTACCGCCACGTGGCGATGAGCGCAACGGTCCAGATCGCCACGGCCACGAAGACCAGCGCGAGCTCGGCCAGGCTGATCGACCGCAGCGCGAACAGTTCGCGGAACGCGGGCATCGCCAGCACGACGAGGTACGTGACGCCGAGCAGCACGGCCAGGGCGAGCGGCCGGCGGTCCGTGCTGAGTGGCTCGACGACGGCGAGGACGGCCAGTGGCGGCTCCACGAAGACGACCAGCATCAGCCCGGTATAGACGAGGAACGAGGTGAGGGCGGTCTGCGAGACCCGGAGCAGCGGCTCGAGCTCCGGGCTGTTGCCGGGCGGCCGGTTCACGAGAGCGTCGAAGCTCCCGAGTTGCAGCGTCAGGATGCCGTAGAACACGAACAATCCGATCAGGCTCGAAAGGACGGCCGCCGGGACGACGAACCTGGCGAGCGTCCTGGCCAGCGATTCGCGCATCCGGGGTCCCGGCTGGGCCCAGATCGCCAGCAGGATCGTCGGAATCCCGACCGTGAAGATCGTCAGGGCCGAGCCGTTTCGCAGGTCGATCGGGAAGAGGCCGATCACGAGCGACGTGATGATCAGCAGGCCGACGGTCGTGATCCGCGACAGGAACAGCCGCAGGATGTCCTGCATCCCGTTGATGATCCGCTGGCCCTCCTCGACGGCGGGCGCGAGGGAGGCGAACGAATCGGTCGTCAGGATAATGTCGGCGACGCCGCGAGCGGCCTGGCTGCCGCTCTGCATCGCGATCCCGAGATTGGCCTTCTTGAGCGACAGGACGTCGTTCACGCCGTCACCGATCATCGCCACGTAGCGGCCGCGGGATCGCAACGCGTCCACGAGCCGCTCCTTCTGGGCGGGAGTGATCCGCCCGAAGACGGTCGTCTCGAGGGCGACCGCGGCCAGCTGCTCGTTGTTCATCGATTCGAGTGCCGGGCCCGCGATCGACTTGATGTCCGGCCCGAGGCCCGCCTGCCGGGCCAGCGCGACCACCGTCTCGGGATCGTCGCCCGAGATGACCTTGGGCGTGACGCCGGCCGCGATGAACCGGGCCAGCGTCTCCTTCGCGTCGGGGCGCAATTCGTCCGCCAGTACCACCAGCCCGAGCGTCTTCATCCCGGTCGGCAGCATCGCGTCGTCGCCCTCGCCGGCGATACCTGCCGAATCGTCGTGACCGGCCACCACGAGGACACGCAATCCCTGGCGCGTGAACGGCTCCATCTTTGCCCGCAGGTCCGCCCAGGCCTGCTCATCCGTGGCCCCGGTCCCGAGTGCCGGCCGCAGGAACTCGGCCGCGCCGAGCGCCACGACCCCGTTGCGGCCGGGCGTCGCGTCCGGCGCGAACGCGACGGCACTCCACTTGCGCGCCGACGAGAACGAGACGTCACGGGCGAGCAGGCACGTCTTGCCCGGGCAGGCCGCGGCGATCGCATCGGACGTCTTGTTGCGGATCGCGACACTGGCCACGACGTCGCCGAGCAGGCTGCGCAGGTCCGCCTCGCTGCCATCGAACGGGACGATGTCCTGCGCCGAGAGGCGATTCGCGGTCAGCGTGCCGGTCTTGTCGAGACACAGGACGTCGACATTGCTCAGGGATTCGATCGCGTTCGACTGCTGGACCAGCGCGCCGAAACGGAGGATTCGGACGGCCCCGAGCGCATAGGCGATCGCGATCGAGACGAAAAGCCCGTTCGGCACGAGGCCGACCAGGAGTGCGGCCTGGCCGACCGTCTCGGGCGCCCCGACGAGCTTGATGAGGTTGCTGGCCACGAGCAGGATCTCGAGGTAGATCACGACGGCGAGCGCGACCCGGATGACGAGGTGGATCTCCGACTGGAGCGGCGTCAGCACGCGACGGAAGGTCCGGGCGCCGGCCGTGATCCGGTTGGCGAGACTGTCGTCGCCGACGGCGGTCGCCACGAAGGTGCCTCCGCCGTTGACGACGAAACTGCCCGAGTAGACGGGGTCGCCGGGCCGCTTGGAGATGAGATCCGATTCGCCGGTCAGCTGCGATTCGTCGGCCTCCAGGCGGCCGTCGACGAGCTGGCCGTCGAGGACGATCTGGTCGCCGGCGCCGACGCGCAGCAGGTCGCCGATGACGAGTGCCTCGGGGCCAACGGCCGCCTCCTTGCCGTCCCGAACGACCATGGCGGTCGGCCGCGTCAGGAGCGTGATCCGGTCGAGGATCCGCTTCGCCCGGATCTCCTGGACGGCGCTGACCGCGATGTTGACCCCGATGACGCCGAGTGACACGAGCGCATCGAGGGGCCGGCCGACCATCACGAGCGCGATCCCCAGGATGAAGATCACGTCGTTGATGAAGGTGAAGACGTTCTCGCGGAAGATCTGGGTGTAGGTCCGGCCCGTCTTGAGCCCGGCCGTGTTGCCCTTGCCGGCCGCGCGACGGGCAAGGACCTCCTCTTCGCTGAGACCCGTCGTCGGAGTGGCGATGACGATTGCCTGGATCGCAGCCGGGTCGCGTTCGTTCCCGGGCACGACCGTGGCAGCCGCCGCGATCGGGGCTTCGGCGGATGGACCCGGGCCGGAATTCATCGGGGGAGCGTACGGTGATCGTCAACGTCCTGCGAGGCGATACTGTTGGCCCAGCCGCGTCGTGGCCTCGTCGCCGCCGCCTCGTCTGAGACCGGGAGTTCACCGTGATGGGTAATGTGCGGGTTCGAATCAGGGCGGCGTTCGCCCGCCGGCGTCCGACGCGCCGGCTCACCGCCACGCGTGATCTCCGGTTCGGGCTGCTCGCGGCGCTCATCGCCCTGCTCATTGCCGCGAGCCCGGCTGCCGCCGCGACCGGCTGGACCGGCCCCCAGCTCGTCGGTTCGACCGGCTTCTGCTTCGACGCCGCGGCAGCCATCGACTCCGCCGGCAACTTCCATGCCGCGGCCGACTGCAGTGGGCGGATCCGGTATTCGACGGCTCATCCCGGCGGCGCCTGGTCATCGACCAACTTCGCCGTCCCGAACGGGTTCGAGGAGCTCGAGCCGCAGGTCGCGGTCGATGGCAATCGGATCTACGTCGCGTTCTCGCGCAACAGCCCGGCCACCTGCGGCTTCGACTGGGTCGGCGTCTTCTACCGGACCCGGGCCCTGCCGAGCGGATCCTGGTCGGCGGCCATCCGGCTCGGCAGCGCCGGCGACCACCTCCAGTCGTTCCGCGCCGTCGGCGGCACGCTGTACGCCACGGTCGACAACGCCGGCAGCGTCTTCTACGAGTCGAGCAAGTCGGGCGTCACGCATCGCTACCTGCTCAGTGACGCAGTCGGCCTCTCCTCGCTGCGGATCGGCAGCGACGGCCGGGCGCGGATCGTCTACGACGGCGCGCACTCGCTGCGCTACGCGGTGTTCACGGGCTCGGGCTTCTCGAAGTCGTCGATCCCCGGGACCACGGCCGACGATCGCAACGCGATCCTGGTGCTCGACGCGAACAATCGGGCGCACGTGGTCTGGAGCCATACGACGGGGCCCGGTTGCGGCGACGGCGAGGGCAGTCCGCTCGATGGCATGTACTACGCGACCAACGCCGGCGGCAGCTGGACGGCCCCGGCAGCCCGCCGCTTCACGACGGACATCGGGGCCGCGTCGCTCACGATCGACACCGCGACGGGCCGGGTCCACGTGCTCCTCGGCGGGGACTTCGGGGTGCGCTACTACACGAAGCCCGGGTCGGGCGCCTGGAGCCAGCAGAAGCTGACGTCGGCCAAGGCCTACTCCGTGGCGCTGCGGCTCGACCAGGCGCGCGGCCGGCTGCTGGCCGTCTATGCGCGGCAGCCGGACACGAACGTCTCGTCCAGCGTCTACGCCTTCACCAAACCATAGGCCGTAGGCCGCCGGCCGGCGACCCTGGTGGCCGGCCCACGACGGCTTTTTTCGCCAATGTGCACCCGGGGAACACACGATCGGCTTTCAGGGCGCCGACCGGGTGTGCGGGGCAACGTCGGGTGATCGACCATCCCGAGCCACGCTCGCGCCGGGACGAATTCGCGCCATCGACCCTGGCAGCCGAGGCCGGACGTTGTCCAACGTTCCCCCGGTGAACATTCGAGCATCGGTTACCCGCGGATGGCCGGCGGCGGGGCGTTTTACCCGCGGTTGGCCGGCGGCGGGCGGTCCTGCTCGCGGGTTGGCCGGGGGCAGAGCACGGGTTACCCGGGCTTGGCCGGCGGCGGGGTGTCCTTCCCGGGCTCGGTCGTCGCGCCCCCGCCCGTGCCGGCATCGTCCGGCTGCGGCGGCACTGGCTGCGGCGGCACTCGCGCCGGCACCTCCGGCCCCGAACCGGGGGTACCGCCCGAACCGGCGCCGCCCGCGCCCACGTCCGAGCTCGATTGGGCCGCCTTGCCCGAGGTCCCGGCCGGTGGCGCGCGAAAGCCGATCGGCCGGTGCTCGGCGAACTGGTGGCGGTCGGCGCCCGGCAGGTCCAGGACGAGCAGGTCGCTGAGCTCCGACTTCTCGATCTTGCCGTCGGCCATGGCCCGCCCGGCCATGTTCGCGTACGAATCCTCGAAGACCGATCTCGCGAACCGCGCGTTCCCGAAGTTCGTCCCGGCGGCAGCTTCGGCGAAGATGCCCCCGAGGCGGTCGACGACACCGGGCCCAAGGTTCACCTTCGCCTGGTTGGCCATCACCTGGAAGATCTCGACCAGCTCGGCCGTCGAGTAGTCCGGGAAATCGATGTAGTTCGTGAAGCGGCTGCGCAGCCCGGGGTTGGCGTCGATGAAGGTCTTCATCTCTTCGGGGTAGCCGGCGGCGATGACGGCAAGGTCGGCGCGGTGCTCCTCCATCATCTGGACGAGGGTCGCGATCGCCTCGTTGCCGAAGTCCCACGGACCTTCGGGCGCGAGGGAGTAGGCCTCGTCGATGAAGAGGATGCCGCCGATGGCGCCCTTGACGACCTCCTGGACCTTGAGCGCGGTCTGGCCGACGTAGCCGGCGATGAGATCGGCGCGCGTCGCCTCGACGAGCTGGCCCTTGCTCAGGACTCCGATCGTCCGATAGAGCCGGGCGATGAGGCGAGCGACGGTCGTCTTCCCGGTGCCCGGGTTACCGGTGAACACGATGTGGTGGCTGGCGTTGACCTCGGGCAGGCCGTCGGCCTTGCGCTCGGCGTTGAGGCTCTGGACCGCGATCAGCCGCCGAACCGATGCCTTCACGGCGGCGAGGCCGACCAGCGCGTCAAGCTCCGCGAGCACCGATTCCGTCGTGTCCGTCGCTGGAGCCGGCCCGCTCGAACCCGACGGTTGGGCCGTGGCAGCCGTCGCCGTCGTGGCGCCGGTCCCGGCCACGACGGCCGGATCGGCGAATTCGGGGATGTTCGCGAGCAGGGTGGCCGCAAGCTCCACCGCCGCCGCCTGCGCCGCCGGAATGCCATCGACCTTGTCGAGGATCGCCTGGGCCTCGGGTGAGACGTCGGGCCGGCCCTTGAACGTGCCCTCCGGCGCCATCAGCAACTTCACCCGGGCCGCCGGAATGTTCGGTGGCGCATCGTTGCCGAGCGCCTTCATCAGGCCCCAGAGGAGGTGTCGGGGTTCGACGTGTTCGTGGTGATTGCCCATGGCGATGGCGCGCGCCTCGTCCAGCGCCCGATCGGCAAGCGTCGTCACTCGGCGTCCCTGGCCATGGATCCCTCATCTCGGACGGTCGATGCGTGCCGGTCATCCCGGAGGTGGCGCCCCGGCCCGGCTGTCTCGAGCAGTATCGGGCAGGTCGATGGCGATTCGTCGACCGGCGCGGGGGCAGGGCCCGGCCACCGGGGCTCGGGCCGCGGACCGGGCCCGCTCGACCGGACCGTCAGTCGACTGGTTCGCCCGTCGTCGTCACCCGCTCGCCGAGGCCCCACATCGAGGTCGGGGGCGGGGCCATGACATAGAACATCTGGACCGGTTCGTCGCCGATGACGACCGAGCGGTACCAGCGGTTGTTCGGCCAGAAGACGATGTCGCCGGCCCCGAATTCGAACGTCCCGCCCTCCCATTCGACCCGGCACCGGCCGCGCAGGCAGAGGTAGACCTCCTCGCCGACGCCGACGTGCGGGGCGCCATCGACCATGGGATCGGTGTCGCCGAAAGCCCAGCCGCCAGCGGCCCCGGGCTCGGACCAGAACATCCCGGCGAGCAGGTTCTGGGCCCCGGTCGTCTCCGCCGTCACGACCCGCGCCGAGCGACTGACGGGCGAATTCGCCCGCGGGATCAACGTCGAGATCGTGAAGACGCGCGGCACGCCGTGGCCCTCGGGCAGGTCGGGGCGGGCGTCGTCGGGCATGGTCGGATCCTCCTTGGGTGGCTGGCGCGTGCCAATCCTACGGGTGCGGGATCTCGACGTGGGCCTGGTGCGCGACACCCCGGGCGATCGCGGGGCGGCGCCGGATTCAGGACGCGCCGGGCGGCGCAAGGAGGAAATGGACGTCGTCTCGCCCTTCGAGTGAGAACGAGTCGCCGGCACCGGGTGAGACATCCACGATCAGTTCCGGCTCATTCCAGCGGTGGTAGAGATCGGCGTCGGCATAGAACTGCGCGCCGCCGATCTCACCAAGGAGCCGGTCATTCGGCCCGACCAGGAGCTCGCCCCTGCGCATGCACAGCGGCGAGCTCCCGTCACAGCAGCCACCCGATTGCAGAAACACCAGGGGCCCGTACGTTGCGGTCAGTCGCTCGATCGTCTCGAGCGCCGCCGGCGTGGCCCGGACCCGTGGTTCCAATCGGCTGGCGTCCATCGTCTGCTCCGGTGGCTCAGAAGAAGCCGAGCGGCTTCGGGCTGTAGCTGACGAGCAGGTTCTTGGTCTGGGTGTAGTGGTCCAGCATCATCTTGTGCGTCTCGCGACCGACGCCCGACACCTTGTAGCCACCGAACGCGGCACCGGCCGGATACAGGTGGTAGCAGTTCGTCCAGACACGGCCGGCCTTGATGCCGCGGCCCATGCGGAACGCGAGCGTGCCGTCGCGGGTCCAGACGCCGGCCCCGAGGCCGTATGGCGTGTCATTGGCGATCTCGAGCGCCTGCGCCTCGTCCTTGAAGGTTGTCACCGCGAGCACCGGCCCGAAGATCTCTTCCTGGAAGATGCGCATCTTGTTGTCGCCGCGGAAGACGGTCGGCTTGAAGTAGTAGCCCTCGGCGAGCTCGTCCGGAAGGATGTTGCGCTCGCCGCCGATCAGCAGCTCGGCTCCCTCGTCCAGCCCGATCTTCACGTAGTTCGTGATCTTCTCGAGCTGAGCCGTGGAGACCTGGGCGCCGATCTGCGTGGTGATGTCGAGCGGATGGCCCTGCCTGATCGCCGCAATGCGCTCCAGGCAGCGAGCCATGAACCGGTCGTACATCGACTCCTGGATCAGGGCGCGTGACGGACAGGTGCAGACCTCGCCCTTGTTGAAGGCATAGAGCACGAGCCCCTCGATCGCCTTGTCGAGGAAGTCGTCATCGGCGGCCATGACGTCGTCGAAGAAGATGTTCGGGGACTTGCCGCCCAGTTCCGTCGAGGACGGGATGATGTTCTGCGCGGCGTACTGCATGATCAGCCGGCCGGTCGCCGTCTCGCCCGTGAACGCGATCTTCGCGATGCGCTTGCTGGAGGCGAGCGCCATGCCGACCTCGGCCCCTGGCCCGTTGACGATGTTGATCACACCGGCGGGGACCACGCCCTGGAGGAGTTCGGCCAGCTTGAGGATGGACCACGGGGTCGGGCTGGCGGGCTTGACGACCGTGCAGTTGCCACCGGCAAGGGCCGGAGCGATCTTCCACGCGGCCATCAGCAGCGGGAAGTTGAACGGGATGATCTGGCCGACCACGCCGAGCGGCTCCCGGAAGTGGTAGGCGATCGTGTCCTTGTCGATCTCGCTGATGGAGCCTTCCTCGCCGCGGATGACACCGGCGAAGTAACGGAAGTGATCGACGGCGAGAGGAATGTCGGCGGCCAGCGTCTCGCGCACCGGCTTGCCGTTGTCCCAGCTCTCGGCGACGGCGAGCATCTCCTTGTTGGCCTCGATCACGTCGGCGATCGCGTTCAGGACGCGAGCGCGCTCCGTGACGGACGTCTCACCCCATGCGGCCTTCGCGGCATGGGCGGCATCAAGCGCCAGCTCCACGTCCTCCGGGGTCGAGCGCGGAACTTCGGTGAAGCCCTTGCCGGTGGCAGGGCTCAGGTTGAGTGCAAAGCGCCCCTGCACCGGGGCGACCCACTTGCCACCGATGAAGTTGTCGTACCGCTCCTTCAGCGGAACCGGGCTGCCCGCCGCGCCGGGGGGTGCGTACGTGAATTCACGTGCGGCAATTGCCATGGACCCATGCCTCCTTCGTCCCATCGCTGGGACAGGTTGCCAGGGGCAGCGCCGATGCCGTCGGGCAGCTGCCCGTCACGAACCACTCGCATGCGGCGGCTGGGGAACGCACAGATCGACAGTCGCCGCCAGAGCTCGCCTGTGGCTGCTGACGCCGCGCCTTTCGGCGGCGTCGCGCTCGTCTCACGCGGGGTAGGGTGGCCCGAATTCGAATCTTGGCCCGCGCCAGCGAATCGGGCCAGTGCCGGATGTCCCGAATTGCCCTGTTCGAGCAAGATTCATGGCGACGGATCCGTGTTCAACGGCCTGGGACCCGGCTCCCGACCCGGTCTCAAACCAGAAGTGAGGATCGATGAGCTATCCGGAACCCCGGTACCTGGGCGACGACGGCGAAGTCAGCGCCACGGTCCGACCGTTCGACCAGGCGCCCGACCTCGTCTATCCGGCCACCGGCAATTCGGTCCACTACCTCGCGACGGGCGCCGCAACGGGCGGACTTTCGGGCTCTACCGCTGGGTGATGGGGCCGGCGCCGAGCGGCCCGGGTCCGCACTTCCATCGCTCGATCGCCGAATCGTTCTACGTCCTGACCGGCACGATCAAGATCTACGAGGGCGAGCGCTGGATCGACGCCAACCCGGGTGACTTCGTCCACGTCCCGCCCGGCGGGATCCACGGCTTTCGCAACGAGTCCGGCGAGCCGGCGTCGATGCTCCTGCTCTTTGCTCCGGGCGCACCCCGGGAGGGCTACTTCGAAGGCCTCCGCGACCAGTCGATCCATGGCCGGCCGAGCGACGAGGCGTTGGCCGAGTTCTACCGGCTGCACGACAACATCTGGCTCTGAGGCGATTTCGCACCGGTTGTTCCCGGGAACCTGTCGATTCCGCGTCTGCCCGTTCGTTGTCGGGGTAGGAAGGCACTCGCCTCCTCGCGCAGCCACCGGCCTCGCGAAGACCCCTCACCCCCGGGAGAGACTCACATGGCGAATTTCCTGCTCCTCTATCACGGCGGCTCCATGCCTGAGACCCCCGAAGAGGGCGCCAAGGTCATGAAGGCCTGGACCGACTGGTTCGAGCAGCTCGGTGAGGGCCTCGTCGACGGCGGCAACCCGACCTCCAAGGTCCAGGACGATCCACGCCAACGGTTCCGTGACCGACGGTGGCGTGAGCACGGTTTCCGGCTACAGCGTCATCTCGGCCGGCAGCCTTGACGAGGCTGTCAAGCTTGCGAAAGGCTGCCCCGTTCTGCAGGGCGGCGCCAGCGTCGAGGTCGCGGAGACGTTCAACGCGATGTAGCTCGCGCACCACCGGTGCCCAACACAGGGGCGTTGCCGATCGACGGCAGCGCCCCTGTTGATTCCCGACCTGGGGCGTCAGGCGGAGAGGCTCAGGCGTTCGAGGTGCCGGCCCCGTCGACCCAGGGCGTGATCGCCCCGCGGATGCCCACCTCGATCGACCACAGCGTGGAAGTCGCGGTGACGAACAGCGTGCGGCCAGCCGGTCCGCCGAACTGGCAGTTCGCGGCCGCCTCCGGGAGCACGATTCGCCCGAGCTCCGTGGCGTCCGGCGCCAGGACGTGGATTCCGTCGCCGGCCGAGGTCCAGATGTTGCCCTCGACGTCGACCCGGAAGCCGTCCGAGAAGCCCGGTTCGATGACCTTGAAGACGCGTGGCCGGGCGAGCTGTCGGCCGTCGACCACGTCGAACGCGAGCATGTGGTGGTTGCCGTCGTCGATCCGCGCGGCGGACGTGTCCGAGACGTAGAGCGTCTGCTCGTCCGGCGAGAACGCCAGGCCGTTCGGGTCGATCAGCGCGTCGCTGACGATCGCCAGTTCCGCCGGTCTCGCGGTCGAGCCGGAAGACGTAGCACTGGCCGAGCTCGGAGGGCGCCGGGTAGCCCTCCCGCGGATCGACGATCCCGTACGGCGGATCCGTGAACCAGATCGCCCCATCCGACGCGACGACGATGTCGTTCGGCGAATTGAAGCGCTTGCCCTCGTAGCGGTCGACGATGGTCGTCCGGCTGCCGTCGCGCTCGTAGCGGGCCACGCGGCGGGTGCCGTGCTCGCAGGCGAGCACCGTGCCGTCGTGGTCCAGGGTGTGGCCGTTGGCGAAGTCGGAGGGGTTGTACTCCTCGCGAACCGATCGATCCGCGGCGGTCCAGCGCATGACGCGATTCGTGCGGACGTCGCTCCACAGCAGGGCGTTGTCGTGTGGCAGCCAGACCGGCCCCTCGGCCCAGAGGAACCCGTCCGCCAGTCGCTCGAGCCGGGCGCCGGCCGGGACGAGGCGATCGAATCGCGGATCGCGGACGATGCGGGTCAGCGGGATGGATGGGGCCATGGCCGCAAGCTTAGGCTTGTCGTCACTCCGCGAATGGCCGGCAGTGGATGGGCCCGGTCGCCGCGGACCATTGATGAGGACCACGACCGTGTCGTCTGCACGCGAACCTTCGGCCGCGACGGCCGGCTGGGATCCCCGGGCACTCGATCCCGACTGGCCGTTCGACCTGTTCGCGACCAGGGTCTCGCTGGCGACCGGCCGAACCGCGCTCCTGATCGTCGACGTCCAGGCCGGGGACATGGAAGTGGCGGCCGACTCGGAGCTGGCCTTGCGGTATCCGGCGATTCGCGAGTACTGGGACCGGCGGGTGGCGGACGTGGCGATGCCGGCGATCCGCGCGCTGGTCGCCGGGTTTCGCGCCGCCGGCCTGCCCGTCGTCTATACGCGCAACGGCCCGATCACGCCGCATGCCCGGGAGACGGCGCCGCGGCTGCGGCCGAAGATCGGGCCGACCTACCGGTTTCGCGGCACGCCGGGCTACGAGATCGAGGCCTCGATTGCGCCACAGCCGGGCGACGTGGTCGTGGACAAGCTGACCTCCGGCGCGTTCACCGGCACGTATCTCGACCACGCCCTGCGCAATCTCGAGGTCACCAACCTCGCGGTCGTCGGGGTGGTCACGGACATGTGCGTCCTGGGCACGGCGCGGGCCGCGGCGGAGCTCGGCTACTGGACGGTCATCGTCGAGGACGGCTGCGCCTCGTACACGCAGCGGGCCCACGACGAGGCGCTCCTCGCGCACGCCCGGGTCTTCGGGCGGGTCGCGACGAGCGCGGAGGTCGCGGCGGAACTGGGGCTGTGACCAGGCGAGCCGCTCCGACTGAGGCGCGAATGCTCACCCGGAGAGCGTTATCGATCCGATTCGACCGAATCCTGCTCGAACGTACACCCGGGGAACACTGGAGACGAACGACGGTCCTGCGAAGGTGGTTGGAGTCGCTCGAAGCGCTGGCTCCCGCACGACGGCGCACCGCCGAGCGACGCAGCCGACCGCGCGAGCCCGATTCGGAGGTGTTCGGGTTGGCTTGTGTTCCTCCGGTGAGCAGAAGAGAAGAACTGGCGGTCGCGGGCCCTTCGTCTACGCCTGACCCTTCGCGATCCCGAGCTCCCGCATCCCGTCACGCGGGATCATGTCGGCATCGACCGTGACGGTGACCATCCGGAAGCCCTGCTCGACGTAGCCGCGCGCCAGCTCCCCGTGGGAGCAGTTCATCCCGGCCACGATCCCCGCCCGATCGCACGCCAGCCGGACCTTCTCGACGGCGGCGGCGTGGGCCGCAGCCTGCTCCGGCGTTCGGCGGGCGCGGTTGAACGGCACGCCGATGGCGATCGACAGGTCGGCCGGACCGATATAGATGGCGTCGACTCCCGGCGTCGAGGCGATCTCGTCGACGTTCGCGAGACCCGCGGCCGTTTCGACCATGGCGATGCAGACGGGCGACTCGAGGTCTTCGATCTCGTCGCTGTCGAAGACGAGATGCGCCCGGATCGGCCCCATCGAGCGCACGCCGTTGCGGCGGGAAGCGGCAGGCGGCCACGGCCCTGGCCGCCTCGGCCCCGTTGTTGACCATCGGAATGACGACGGCCTGGGCGCCCAGATCGAGCGACTTGCCGATGGCCGCGGCATCGTTCGCGGCGACCCGGGTGATCGGGATGACGCCGCGAGCCGCGATGCCCGTGAAGATCGCCCCGAGCTGGTTCGGTTCGATGGCGCCGTGCTGCTGGTCCACGAGCACCTCGTCGAAGCCGCAGGACGCGATCCACTCGGCGACGATCGGGTCCGGGCTGCCGGTCCAGCCGCCGTAGCTCGCGCGGCCCGATTGCCAGATGGCCCGCAGCGGATTCTGGTACGTCATCGCGTTCCTCCTCGTCCCATCAGGGGTGGTAGACCAGGTCGGGATAGGTCGTCTCGAGCAGATGGCGGAGCCGATCGACATCGGCCTCGGTCCCGGCAAGATAGGGCGGCCGCACCGCCAGCGGCATCTCGGGCAGGATGCCCGCCCGGGTGCAGATCTTCGAGAGCGCCGGCGAGGCCGTCAGCGGTCCGAGCAGCGCTTCCCAATCGGCCATCAGCGCCATCGCCCGTGCGGTCCGGCGATCCGCCTCGACCCAGTCGCCGCGGTCGCAGGCGGCCCACCAGTCCATCATCCAGACCGGGTTGAGATTGGCGATCCAGCTGCAGAGGCCCTTCGTGGGGTACGCGGCGCTCGGGCCGATGCCCGACGTCCACCGGCATGTGCACGAGATCGGGCGTGGCCGCGCAGATGGCCGCGAATTCGTCCTTGTCCCAGCCGTCGTACTTGCTGCCGACGACGGCCGGTACCGCATCGGCGATGGCCTTGATCCTGCCAGCGTCGAGGACGCGGCCGATCCGCTCCGTGTTGTAGATGACGAGGCCGACGTCGGGCACGGCCGCCGACAGCTCCCCGTAGAAGCGGACACGCTCGATGTCGTTGAGCGGCATCCAGAACGGCGGCACGACCTGGACCCAGCGGATGCCGCGGTCGCGCGCGTGGCGCGTCCGTTCGAGTGCCCCGCGCGCGGTCAGCCAGCCGGTCCCCGCCTGGCTCGGCAGGCCCGCCCGTTCGGCCGCACCGGCGAACGTGTCGACCACCGTCCGGAATTCGTCGAGCTCGAGCGTGTGGAATTCGCCGTCGGAGCCCGTGCAATAGGCGCCCTGGAGCCCGGCCGCCGCATAGCGCGCCACGAGTTCGCCGACAAGGCCGCGATCGAGCGACCCGTCGGCGTTCCACGGCAACGGCATCGCCGCCCAGACGCCGCCCGGCACCGGCGGGATCGTCGTGGCGGACACGTGCGCTTCGGGCTGCTCGTGCGTCCCCGTCACGGCGATTCCCTCACGCCTCGGGCGTCCGGATCATCTCGACCGTGTGATCGTCGATCCAGTCCCAATCGAGCTCGACGCCGAGGCCGGGCCCGAGCGGCAGCCGCCGATTCCCATCCGCATCGATGGCCAGCGGCTCGCCGACGAGGCCCAGGTAGTAGAGCGAATCGTGGCCCTCGGAGAACTCGCAGTTCTCGATCGAGAGCGCGACGTGGAGGTTGGCGATGTCGAGCAGCGGCGCGCCAAGACCGTGGATCTCGATGTTGAAGCCGAAGAGTTCGGCGGCCGCGGCCGCCTTGCGCAGGCCCGTGATTCCGCCCTTGATGAGGACGTCGCCGCGGACGAGATCGGCGGCGCCGATCCGCAGGAACTCGGGCAGTTCGTGCAGCCGGCTCGTCTCGCCGGCGAGAATCGGCGTCCGCAGTTCGTCCGTCAGCCGCTTCAGCTGGAAGACCTCGCGATCGGGAATCGGCTCCTCGAACCAGCGGTAGTTGAGCTCGTCGAGCACGTAGCCAGCCGCCAGCGCCTCGGTCCAGGAGTAGAACCCCGCGGCATCCTGGAAGAGCGGGAAGTCCGGGCCCACGGCCTCGCGGGCGGCTCGAAACCGCGGAATGTCCGCGTCCAGCCCGTCCCAGAACTGGATCTTGAAGCCGCGATAGCCCTGGGCGACGCGCAGCTGCGCCTCCTCGAAGACCTGCTCGGGCGTCGGGATTGACGGTGATCGCCGTCGCGTAGGTCGGAATCGTCCGCCGCGCCAGGCCGAGCAGCTCGGCGATCGGCTGGCCCGCGACCTTGCCCCGGATGTCCCAGATGGCGACGTCGATCGCGCCGAGCAGCGCGTCGGTCAGGTTGTACTGGTGGCGGTTCTGGCGGCGCAGACTCCTGCCAGAGCTTCTCGGGCTCGAGCGGGTTGCGCCCGATCAGGAAGCGGCCATAGCCCTGGTGGAGCGCGTGCCCCATCGCCTGGCCCTCGCCGAGCCAGCCGAACTGCATCGTGTGGCCGTCGATGCCCTCGTCCGTGTGGAGCGTGTCGAACGAGTAGCGGTACTCCGAGCTGATCTCCGTGGGCGGGCCGACCTCGCCATAGATGGCCGAGACGTCATAGCTCAGGATGCGCGACGTGATGCCGGTGATCCGCACCTGCGTCCCCCTCCGCCCTGGTGGTCAACTCGCCGTCGCGATCGCTCGCGGAGGTCGATGATGACGTGCCGGCGACCGGTCGTTCGGGCCTTCGCGCCGACGCGGAGGAGTTGCGCTTCTCGTCGGCTCGTCGTCAGGCCGGTTCGAGGGCCGCCCGGATGACGCGGAGGACACTGCCGCCAAGGATCGCCTCGACCGCGGCCGGCCCATGGCCGCGGTCCAGCAGCGCATCGACGACGACCGGCGTCTCCGCGCTGCTCGCGAAGGGCGGCGGATAGAAGCCGACCTGGTCCTTGAAATCGGTCCCGATCCCGACGTGCTCGGGTCCGACGAGGCTGACGAAGTGGTCGATCGCATCGAGCAGGATCGCGAGCCCCGGCGTCTCGTCGGACGGCCCGAGCGGCGAGGGCGATGCGCAGACCACGCCGCCGTTTCGAGCGATCGCCCTGACCTGGTCGTCCGAGAGGTAGCGCGGCGTATTCGTCAGGGCCCGAGCGCCGGCATGAGCTCACGATCACCGGCCGGTTCGTGGCGGCGAGCGCCTCGTAGAACGCGGCTTCGACGAGGTGCGTCAGGTCGACGAGGATCCCGAGCCGCTGGCACTCCGCGATCAGTGCCCGGCCGGCGTCCGTGAAGAAGGCCGGCGGATCGATGGCGGGATCGAATCGCCGCATCTCGCCGTGCTCCCAGGCCTGCGTGGCCGAGCCGTAGGCGTTCGTTCGCTCGTGGACGAGGCAGACGTGGCGCAGCCCGAGGCGGTGGAAGGTTCGCAGGATCGCGAGATCGTCGGCCAGCGCGTCGGTCCCCTCCATCCCGACGAGCAGGCCGACCTGGCCGTTCGCCTTCGCCCGATCGATGTCGGCGACGGTTTCGATGAGGGCGACCGAACGCCCGGCCGGGCCTTCGAGCTCGGCGTGGAGGTAGTCGAGCATTCGGAGCGCCGCAACGAGCGGATTCTCGACGGAGTGGTCGTGCGGCCCCGAGAGCGCGATGTCGGGCGTGTACGTCGCGCGTCAGCTGGACGGTCACGCCCCCGGCGCGGAGCATCGGGATGTCGGTCGTGCCCAGGAGCGGCGCGTCGAGACGACCGCCACGGCGGAAGGCCAGATCCAGCGAGTGGCCGTGGGCGTCGATCACGGTCCACGGGCGCATGAGGTCGCGGGCGTCGGCGAGGCGCTCGGCGGCCAGGCGCTCGGCGGCGGCATTGGCGGGAGCAGAGGCGGCGGGACCGGCCGTCGCGTGTTGGGACGTCATCGTCGAAGGATGCCAGTTGGGCCGGCCACGCGGGGCGCGTCGCCGATGCGATACTCGCCCAAATGGCGCTGCCGTCCGAACCGATCTCCGAAACGGTCCACTACGGAAATGGCCGGGTGAAGTACGACGGCTTCCTGCTCGACGGCGAGCAGCACGGAGCCTGGACCTGGTACCGGACCGACGGCACCGTGATGCGGACCGGCACGTTCGACCGCGGTCGGCAGACCGGCGTCTGGCGGACGTTCGACCGAACCGGCCGATTGGTCAAGGAGACACGGTTCGGCGATTGACCCGCCGTCCAGGGAGAAAGCATGGCGATTGTGGCGGGCATCCTGGTCGGAATCGTCGCGCTGCTCCACGCCTGGTTCCTCGTGCTCGAGATGGTGCTGTGGCAGAAGCCGCTGGGCCTGCGGACCTTCGGCCTGACCGCGGAGACCGCGAGACTGACCGCCACGCTCGCCGCGAACCAGGGCCTGTACAACGGCTTCCTCGCGGCCGGGCTGGCGCTGTCGTTCTTCGTCCCGTCAGATGTCGCGTACTACGCGCGGCTGTTCCTGCTCGGCTGCGTGGTCGTCGCCGGCGTGTTCGGGGCCGCGACCGTCTCGCGCCGGATCCTGCTGGTCCAGGCGGCGCCCGGTGCGCTGGCGCTCATCGCGGTGATCGCCGCGGGGCAGTGATCCAGGACCGAGTGCTTGACGATTTGACGTTTCGTGCCGAGTGTCCGGCCGTCCGGAGGATGGTCGAGCGGGGCCTCTTTGGAGGGACAGACGATCGCCGCTGAGCGCTCGGCATTGGCTCGTCGCAACCCTCACTCGCCCGGCGCGCCGTCCATTTCCGGCGGGAGATCCAGTCCGAGGTGGTGCGACAGGTTGTCGCGGACGCGTCGCCTGGCCATCGGATCCGAGAGGGATTGCGCCTCACCGCCGATCACGAATGCGGTCACCCGTGCGAGGTCCATCGTTCGAACCTGGTGGACGAGGATCAGTCCGTCCTTCGTCTGCCCGGCCTGGCCCGCGGGTATCGAAATCTCGCCCGGATATTTGGGCGGGCGCGTCGTGATCGGGCAGACCGTTGCCATCCCGCTTCGATGAAACGCCTCGTAGGAGACGACGAGCCCGCGCCGAATTCCCTGTTGCTCGTGGCCACGGGCCGGGTCGAAGTCGATGAGCACGATGGCCCACCGGAGCGCCGCGGGGCTCAGCGCGGCCATTCCTGGTCGTCGCGCATGGTTTCGGCGACGGTGGCCATCTCCCGGGAGAACTCGGGATCCTGGGCGGCGGCTGCCCATTGCGCGGCCTCCTCCGCGTCCCGCTTCTCGAGGTAGAGCTGGTCGATCGCCAGCTCGACCACCGCGTCCTGCGTCTCCGCGACCCCATAGTCCGACGCGAGCTCCCGGACGCGGCGAACGGATTCCGGGCTCAGGTTGTAGGTGCGCTTGACCCGCGTCGTCATGCGTCCAGTATTGACGTCCATAATGGACGTGTCAACTCGACACGTCAATCGCGGCGCCACCGGCCTCGGGTCAGCCGCTGCCATACTCCGCGGCGTGAACACCCAGGCACCGCCCGAGCCGGAGCGCAGCGACTTCATCCGCGACATCGTGGCCGCCGACGTCTCGGCCGGCAGCGTGGCGGAGGTCGTCACCCGCTTTCCGCCCGAGCCGAACGGCTACCTCCACATCGGGCACGCCAAGTCGATCTGCCTGAATTTCGGCGTCGCCCAGGAATTCGGCGGCCACTGCAACCTCCGCTTCGATGACACGAATCCGGCCAGGGAAGAGCAGGAATACATCGATTCGATCCAGGCCGACGTGCGCTGGCTTGGGTTCGATTGGGGGAAGCACCTTTACTTCGCGTCCGACTATTTCGAGCAGCTCTACCAATGGGCCGTCGACCTGGTCAAGTCCGGTCACGCCTACGTGGACGATCTCTCGGCCGAGGAAATCCGGGAGTATCGCGGCACGCTCACGGAGCCCGGCCGGAACAGCCCGTGGCGGGAGCGCCCGCCCGCCGAGAGCCTCGAGCTTTTCGCGCGGATGCGCGAGGGCGACTTCCCGAACGGGACCCGCGTGCTGCGCGCGAAGCTCGACATGGCCGCGCCGAACATCAACCTGCGCGATCCCGTGCTCTACCGGATCGTTCACGCGGACCATCCGAGAACCGGGGTGGCCTGGCCGATCTACCCGACCTACGACTTCGCCCACGGCCAGTCCGACGCGATCGAGGGCGTCACCCATTCGATCTGCACGCTCGAATTCGAGGCCCACCGGCCGCTCTACGACTGGCTGATCGAGAACCTGCCGGTCCCGTCGCGGCCGCGCCAGTACGAGTTCGCCCGGCTGAATCTGACGCACACCGTCCTCTCGAAGCGCGTGCTGCTCCGTCTCGTCAACGAGGGCTACGTGCGGGGTTGGGACGATCCCCGGATGCCCACGATCTCGGGCCTGCGCCGGCGCGGTTTCCCGGCCGAGGGGATCCGGGACTTCGCCACCGAGGTGGGCGTTTCGAAGGCCGACAGCACGCACGAGATCGGGCTGCTCGAGCATGCCGTGCGCAACGTCCTCAACCGGACGGCACCGCGGAGGTTCGGTGTCCTCGACCCCATCAAGGTGGTGATCGAGAACTACCCCGCAGGCCAGGTCGAGGAGATGGAGGTCGTCAACAACCCGGAGGATCCGTCGGCCGGCACGCGGCAGGTGTCGTTCGGGCGCGAGCTCTGGATCGAGCGCGACGACTTCATGGAAGAGCCGCCGCCGAAGTTCTTTCGCCTCTCACCGGGTCGCGAGGTTCGATTCCGGTCGGCGTACTTCGTGACCTGTACCCAGGTCGTCAAGGACGCGAGTGGGGCCGTCGTCGAGTTGCGCTGCACGTACGATCCCGTGACGCGCGGCGGCAACTCACCGGATGGGCGCAAGCCGAAGGCGACGCTGCACTGGGTCTCGGCGGCGGCTGCGATCCCGGCCGAGGTGCGGCTCTACGACTACCTGTTCGCGCGGCCGGATCCTGGCACCGACGGCGATCTCTTCGCCGATCTGAATCCGGCATCCGAGATGGTGCTCCAGGGCTGCTTCGTCGAGCCTGCCCTCGCCGAGGCTGCGGCGGGCGAGACCGTCCAGTTCGAACGGCTCGGCTACTTCACGCCGGACGTCGATTCGGCGCCCGGACAACTCGTGTTCAACCGGACGCTGACGCTCAAGGACTCATGGGCGAAGGTCCAGGCCCAGGGCGCCGCGTCCGCAGGATAGGGCCGAAGGTCAGCCTGGCTCCAAACGGCGGATCGTTCCCACGCGGTCGATCGACCGATCGAAGGACGCGACGACCCCGATCCCGGACCGCTCCGCCGACGCGACGAGGTACGCCTCAGCGAAGTCCGGCGAGTGCCGCGCGGGTCGCCAGCCAGACTGCGTAGCGGCGGTCCTGGACCTCGACTTGCGCAGGATCCGGTGTCGTCACGTCCATCTCGCCCAGCCAGTCGGGCAGTGCCGCGCCGAAGACGTCGGCACCGAAGACCGCCCGAGCCGCGAGCATCGCATCGCCGAGGTCGGCATCGGCGCGGCGCGCCCACGCCTGGGGAGCACCGAGGCAGTCGCTCACGATCTGGCGCCAGAGAGGGCTGCGGGCGCCGCCGCCGGCCGCAACGAATCGATGGGTCGTCGGCGCCAACCCCGACGCTTCCAGGCCGGCGCGAGCCACGAACCCGAAGGATTCGAGCATGGCGCGGTGCAGGTCGGTCCGACTGTGGGTCGGCTGGAGCCCGACGATCGCCGGCGGTGCGTGACCGCCGCCGGACACATGCGCCTCGAACGAGGGGATCACGAACGGGGCATCCTCGCCCGGCGCAAGCGCGGCCGCCGCATCGTCGAGCACCGCGAGGTCGGCCGACGCCTCGGCCCCTTCCCGGTCCACCGGCCGCAGCCCGTTTGCGGCCCACCGAATCGCCGGCCCCAGGACCGCGTACCCGACCTCTCGATACGGTGCCCAGTCCCGGATCGAGCGTGGGTCCGCCAGGTACGCGCCGAAATCGTGCGTGCAGACGTCCAGCGTGGTGGTGGTGCCGTAGTAGACCATCGCCTCGCCCGCATGCACGACACCCGCGCCGACGAGCGTGGCCGGCGTGTCCCCGAGCCCGACGAGGACGGCCGTGCCCGCCGGAATGCCGAGGTCGGCGGCCGGTCCCGGCAGCACGCGACCCGCGACATCGCCCCCGGGGCGAACCGCCGGCAGGGCCGCCGAATCGAGCCCGACGAGCTCCGCGATGTCCCAGAGCCAGTCCAACGCGACCGGATCGAAGAGCCCCGAGCGCATCGCCGTGCGATGGTCGAGGGCCCGCTCCCCGGTCATCCGGAACCCCAGGTGATCCTGCAGGTTGAAGAGGCGCCGGGCCGCCCGAAGCCGGTCGGGCTCGTGCTCGGCCAGCCAGAGGAGCTTCGGCAGGATCTCGTCGCCCGACAGCCTCTGGCCCGACAGCTCGCACGCGCGCTCGATGAACGCGTCGGCGCGCCGATCCGCGTAGAGCATGGCCGGCGCCAGCGGCCGGCCGGTCTCGTCGGCAAGGACGAGCGTGGGCAGGTGGCCGCTCATCGCGATGCCGGCCAGCGCCAGGTTTCGGCCGGCGCTGGTCTCTCCCAGTGTCTCCCGGATGAGAATCCGGAGGTCGCGCCACCAGGCCTCCGGATCCTGCTCCGCCACGCCACCGGGTCCCCGATCGACGCGCTGCGGGACGCTCGCCCGGGCAATGATCTCGCCGTGCTCCGTGGCCAGGACCGCCTTGGCGAAGGAGGTCCCGAAGTCGACGCCGAGGACGACGCGCGCTGTCATGTCCGCCGATGATGGCACGGGCCGTCGGGCGTGGTCCGCCGGACTCGGAGCGGGTGCACGCCGTACTCTCTTGCCATGCCGGCCGACCGACGACGCGAACGGAAAGTGGTCACGGTCGTGTTCTGCGACCTCGTCGGCTTCACCGCGCGTGCCGAGTCGCTCGACCCGGAGGACGTCGAGGCGATCCTGCGGCCGTACCACGAGCGGGTGCGCACGGAGCTCGAACGGCACGGCGGCACGGTCGAGAAGTTCATCGGCGACGCCGTGATGGCACTCTTCGGCGCTCCCACGGCCCATGAGGACGACCCCGAGCGAGCCGTCCGCGCGGCGCTCGCGATCCGCGACTTCGCGCTCGAGGAAGGGCTCGAGCTGCGCGTCGGCATCACGACCGGCGAGGCGCTGATCTCCCTCGACGCCAACCCCGCCGGCGGCGAGGGCATGGCCGCGGGCGACGTCGTCAACACCGCGGCCCGCCTGCAGAGCGCCGCCCCCGTCAACGGCATCCTCGTCGACGCCACGACGAGCCGGGCGACGCGCGCCGCCATCGACTATCGCCCGGCCGACGCGATCCAGGCCAAGGGCAAGACCGAGCCGATCGCCGTCTGGGAGGCGACGGCCGCCCGGTCCCGCTTCGGCATCGACGTCACGCACCATGCGCGCACGGAACTGGTCGGCCGCGAGCGCGAGCTCTCGATCCTCCGAGACGCCTTCGAGCGCGCCTGCCATGAGCGAGTCCCGCAGCTCGTGACGCTCGTGGCCGTCCCGGGCATGGGCAAGAGCCGCCTGATCCACGAGCTGCAGCGCATCGTCGACGCCGACCCGCAGCTGATCACCTGGCGGCAGGGCCGGTGCATCGCCTACGGCGCCGGGATCGCGTTCTGGGCCCTCGGCGAAGTCGTCAAGGCCCAGGCCGGCATCCTCGAGCAGGACTCCACGGAGGCCACGGCCGAGAAACTGCACGCGGCGGTCGAGGACGTCTTCACCGACGAAGCCGATGCCCGCTGGGTCGAGTCGCACCTGCGCCCGCTCGTCGGCCTCGAGACCGAAACCGGGCTCGGCGGCGATCGTCGCGGCCAGGCGTTCGCGGCCTGGCGACGGTTCCTCGAGGCCCTCGCCGAACATGGGCCGTTCGTGCTCGTGCTCGAGGACCTGCATTGGGCCGACGACGGCCTCCTCGACTTCGTCGACGAGCTGATGGGCTGGCTCAGCGAGGTCCCGCTGCTCGTGGTCTGCAGCGCGCGGCCGGAGCTGCTGGAGCGCCGGCCCGGCTGGGGCGGCGGCCAGATCAACGCGACGACGATCGGGCTGACGCCGCTCTCCGCCGGACCTGACGGCCCTCCTCATCTCGCGCGTCCTCGCCCGGCCGCTGCTGCCGGCTGACATCCAGCAGGTGCTGCTCGAGCGGGCGGAGGGCAACCCGCTGTATGCGGAGCAGTTCGCGGAGCTGTATCTCGAACGTGGCTCGGCGGAGGACCTGCCGCTGCCGGAGACGTTGCAGGGAATCCTCGCCGCCCGCCTCGATGGGCTGGCCGCGGAGGAGAAAGCCGTGCTACAGGACGCCGCGGTCGTTGGCAAGGTCTTCTGGACCGGCGCGCTGGCCCGGGCCGCGGAGGCGGAGGTAGAGGTAGAGGCGGCCCCGATCGAGCCGCTCCTGCACGGCCTCGAGCGCAAGGGCTTCCTCACCCGCCAGCGCCGCACGTCCGTCGAGGGCGAGAGCGAGTGGGCGTTCGCGCACATGCTCCTGCGGGACGCTGCCTACGGTCAGATCCCGCGGGCCGAGCGAGCGCGAAAGCACCGTCAGACGGCGGAGTGGATCGAGGGGCTCGCCCGCCCGGACGACCACGCTGAGTTGCTCGCGTTCCACTGGGGCCTCGCGCTTGAGCTTGCGCGGGCCGCCGGCCAGGACACTCGGGAGCTCGAGACCCCCGCGCGCCTCGCGTTGCGTGCCGCCGGCGACCGGGCGTTTGCCGTCTACGCCTACCCAAGGGCGGCCGCCTATTTCGGCGAGGCGCTCGCCGTGTGGCCGGCCGACGACCCCGAGCGGCCCGAGCTCCTCTACCGCCGGGCCCAGGCGCTCTATATCGCGACCGACGCAACCGCAATGGCGGCGCTCGAAGAGGCCCGCGATGCGTTGATCGCGGCCGGCGACAACGAACAGGCCGCCGAGGCCGAAGCCTTCGTCAGTCGAATATGGTGGGAGCGCGGCCGGCGGGACGACTCGGTCCTTCACCTGGAGCGGGCTGAGCAACTCGCCGGGGGAGCATCCTCGCCCGCTTCGGCGCGTGTCCTCGCGTTCGCCGCGCGGCTGCGTTCGATCGCAGGGAATCCCGCGGAAGGGCTGCGTATCGCGACCGAAGCACTCGCGATGGCACAGGCCCTGAAGATCCCCGAGCTTGAGGCCCATGCCGTCGCGACGATCGGCACTGCCAAGGGGTCCATGGGCGATTCAAGCGGCGCCGACGACCTGCGGCGCGCCATCGAGCTGGCCATGGCGATTGGCTCTCCGGTCGCGTCGTCGAGCGCCAACAACCTCGCAATCGCCGCCTGGTACGAGGGTGACATGCGCGAAGAGCGGGCCGCCTACGTCGAGGCAGGCCGCATCGCGGAACGCTTCGGCGACGCGTCGGGCTTGCGCTGGTCTCGTGGGCAGATTGCAGGCAACGACTTCATTTACGGCCTTTGGGACGCCTCCCTTCGCGGCGTTGACGCGTTCATCGCCGAATGTGAAGCGGGCTCGCCCCACTACCTCGAGTCGCAGTCTCGGTGGGTGCGGAGCCAGATCCGGCTGGGTCGCGGCAACATCGACGGAGCACTCGCCGACATCGAGCGGGCAATGGAGCTCGCGCGCGACGCGAAGGACCCACAGGTGCTCGTGCACGCACTGGGGTCGTCGCTGCGTGCGGCCGAATCCCTGGGGCGGGTCGACCAGGCAACCTCGCTCGCGCCCCAGATCCTTGCCCTCGCCAGGACCATTCCGGAGGCAGAAGCAACCGTCTTCCTGTGTTTCTGGCTGCTCGGCACCCAATCGACAGCAGGCCTGGAAGACGACCTTCGCGAGATCGTCGAGCGTGGACCCGCGCGAAAGTGGCAGGAGATCGCCCTCGCCTGCCTGAACCGCGAGTTCAGCCGTGCCGCCGACCTATGGCTCGAAACCGGAAGCCCGACCTGGGAGGCCTACCTCCGCGGGCGAGCGGCCGAGGAGCTGATCGCCGCTGGCCGCCGAACGGAGGGCGAAGCCGAGCTCGAGCGGGCGCTCGCGTTCTATCGCTCGGTCGGCGCGACGTTCTTCATCGAACGCGGCGAAGCCCTCCTCCGGGAACCGAAGTCGGCCTGACATGGACGAGTCGCATGCCCTCGCCGCTCGCCGCTCGATCGAGGACCTGGTCGCGCGCCACACCGCGTGGCGACGCACCACCCTCAACCTGATCGCGTCCGAGAACGTCCTGAGTCCCGCGGTGCTGGCCGCCCTCTCGAGCGATCTCCAGGCCCGCTACGCCGACTATCCTGGGCGCGACCCGAGCAAGCGTCGCTACCGCGGCAACCGGTACATCGCCGAGATCGAGGCCGAGGCTGTGCGACTGGCGCAGGACCTCTTCGACGCCCGATTCGTCGAGCTTCGCCCGATTGCCGGCCACCTCGCCGGCCTCGCCATCGTCATGGCCGTCTGCCAGCCGGGTGACGTCGTGCTCGAAGTCGGTCGCGAAGGCGGCGGTCACCGCGAGGCCGGCCGGCTCGTCGTCGCCCCGCTCATCTCGCTCGACGTCCAGTACCTGCCGTTCGATGCCGCCCGCTTCAACGTCGACACCGAGGCCGCCGTCCGGCAGATCGAGGAGCTGCGGCCGCGGCTGGTGATCCTCGGCTCCAGCCACTTCCTGTTCCCCCACCCGGTGGCGGCGATCGCCGAGGCCGTGCATCGCATTCCGGGCGCCGTGCTCGCCTACGACGCGTCGCACGTCATGGGGTTCCTGGCCGCCGGCCGGTTCCAGGATCCGCTGGCGGAGGGCGCCGACATCGTCTTCGGCAGCACCCACAAGACCTTCCCGGGGCCCCAGGGCGGGATCATCTACTCGAACGACGACGGGCTGATGGATCGCGTCACTGAGGCGCTCGTGCCGGGCCTGATCACGAACCACCACCCGGGGCGGATGCCGGCGATGGCCCTCGCCCTGGCGGAGATGGCGACCTGGGGCGCCGCCTACATGGACCAGGTCGTCGCGAACGCGCGGGCGCTCGGTCGGGGGCTGACGAACCTCGGGATCCCGGTCATCGAGGTCGATGGCCGGCCGACCGATTCGCACACGTTGCTCGTGAAGCTGGCCGGGATCGCGCCGGGCGAGTCGACAGCCCTCCGGCTCGAGGAGGCCGGGATCATCACGACGCACGCCACCCTGCCCGATGAGCACGGCCGAGAGGGACTCCGGCTGGGCACGCAGGAGGTCACGCGACTCGGCGCCACGGAGGCGACGATGGCGGCCGCGGCCGGCCTGATCGCCGACGTGATCCTTCGCCGGCGGGAGCCCGCGCAGGTGGCCGCCGATGTGGCGGCCCTCGCCGCGACGCTCGGGCCGGTCGGCTACACGTGGCCGGAACCGGCGCGATCCTGAGCCGCCTGTCATCGGGCCGATCGGCCCGTCGGAAGCACCGCACCGGCCCGTCCGGGCCGCTGGACGCAGCCCTACGATGACCGCATGACCGATGAGATCGGGGTCGCTGCCACCACGACCGATCCGGCGGCGGCACGACGCGCCGACCTCGCCGCCCTGGCCAGCGAGGCGTGGGACGTCGTGGTCGTGGGCGGCGGAGTCACCGGGGCCGGGATCCTCCTCGACGCCGTGTCGCGCGGCCTCCGTGCGGCGCTCATCGAGCAGAGCGACATCGCGGCGGGGACGTCGAGCCGGTCGTCCCGGCTCATCCACGGCGGCCTGCGATACCTGGAGCAGTTCCACGTCGGTCTCGTGCGGGAGGCGCTCGCCGAACGCGCCCGCCTGCTCGACCTCGCCCCGCACCTCGTCTCGCTCCGGCCGTTGGTCTTCCCGCTCTACGGGCCGCGAGTGGTCACGCGGGCGTTCTACGGCGCCGGCATCGCCTTCTACGACGCGCTCGGTTCGGCGCGGCAGGGTGGCGTCTCGCGCCACCTCGGCGTGAACGCCACTCTTGAGCTCGCTCCACCGCTGCGTCGGGCCGGCCTGCGCGGCTCGATCGTCTACCACGACGGAATGGAGGACGACGCACGCTATGCGCTCGCGGTCGCCCGGACGGCGGCCGGGCTCGGCGGCGTCCCCGTCACGCGCGTCCGCGCCGACGGGCTGGTCCTGGAGGGCGGTCGGGCCCGGGGCCTCGTGGCCCGTGATCTCCTCGGTGAGGTGGACCTGCGAATTCGGGCGACCCACGTCATCGACGCGACGGGCGTCTGGGCGGCGAGCTCCGCGAGCCCGTTCGGCGGCGCCCGCATGGTGCCCAGCCGGGGTTCGCACATCCTCGTGCCGCGCGACCGGATCCCGGTGAAGCACGGGCTGACGCTGCGCGTCCCGGGCAAGGTCGCGTTCCTCGTGCCGTGGCCCGAGTTCTGGGTCATCGGCACGACCGATGTTCCGTACGAGGGCGCCCCGGACCACCCGTCTGCCAGCCGCGCCGAGGTGGACCGGTTGCTCGAGATCGTCAACGAGACGCTGGACGTGAACCTGACGGTCGATGACATCGTGGGCACGTACGCGGGACTGCGGCCGCTTGTCGGCGAGCCAGGGAGCGGCGGGACCGTGAAGGTTTCGCGCGAGCACAAGGTCACCGTCGATCGGACGGGCCTGGTCCGCATCGGCGGCGGCAAGTACACGACCTACCGGATCATGGCCCGCGACGCCGTGGACGCAGCGCTCGGTCCCGAGGCGAAGACGCGGCCGTCCGCAACGGAATCGCTGCCGCTCGTGGGCGCGGCCTCGCGCGGGCTGCTGTCAGGTCTGGCGGACCGGATCGCCAGGGACCACGACCTGACGGCGGACCAGGCGAGCCGCCTCACCCAGCGCCACGGCACGGAGGCGATGGCCGTCGTGGAGCTGGGCCGCCGGCGCGACCTGCTTCGCCCACTGGTCCCGGGTCGTCCGTTCCTGGAGGCCGAGGTCGCCTGGGCGGCGCAGCGCGAGATGGCCCTCTCGCTGGACGACGTGCTCGCGCGCCGGTTCCGGCTGGCGATGGAGCTGCGAGACCGCGGCGCATCGGTCGCATCGCGGGTGGCGGACCTGCTCGGCGATGAGCTGGGCTGGGACGCGGCGCGTCGCGCCCGGGAAGTGGAGACCTACCTCACCGGCGCCCGGGCCGAATACGGGATCCCCGGCGTGGAGGCCTGAGGGTGGCGCGCACGCACGTCCTCGCCCTGGACCAGGGCACGACGTCGTCGCGGGCGATCGTGTTCGACGAGGCCGGGGCGCCGGTCGCGCGGGCGCAGCACGAGTTCCCCCAGGGATTTCCATCGCCGGGCCACGTGACCCATGACCCGGAGGCGATCTGGGATTCGCAGCTCCGATCGGCGCGCGAGGCGCTCGAGACCAGTGGGCTGCGGGCGTCCGATCTGGCGGCGATCGGGATCGCCAACCAGCGCGAGACGGTCGTCGTCTGGGAGCGCGCGACCGGCCGGCCAGTGGCCGATGCCATCGTCTGGCAGAGCCGGATCACGGCGGGCGCGACCGACCGGCTCCGGGCCGACGGCCACGAGACGCTCTTCCGCTCGCGGACCGGCCTCCCGCTGGATGCGTACTTCTCGCGGGCCCAAGATCGCGCACATCCTGGACGCGGAGCCGGGACTCCGAGGCCGCGCCGAGCGCGGTGAGCTGGCCGCGGGAACGATCGACTCCTTCCTCATCTGGCGGCTCACGGGCGGTCGGGTGCACGCGACGGACGTGTCGAACGCCAGCCGAACGCTGCTCTTCGACATCCACCGCCTCGCCTGGGACGAGGAGCTGTGCGCGATCGTCGGGGTCCCGCCGGGGATGCTCCCGGAGGTCCGGGCGACCTCGGAGGTGTACGGCGAAACGGACCCGGACGTCCTGGGCGCCGCGGTCCCGATCGCGGCCGCGGTGGGCGACCAGCAGGGGGCCCTGTTCGGCCAGGGCTGCCTCGACGCCGGCCGCGCCAAGAATACGTACGGCACGGGCGCGTTCCTGCTGCTCAATACCGGGGCGCGGCCGGTCGCGTCCGAGCACGGCCTCCTCTCGACGATCGCGTGGCAGCTGGCCTCGGGCGGTCCGGCCACCTACGCCCTCGAGGGTGCGGTCTTCATCGCCGGCGCGGCCGTCCAGTGGTTCCGCGACGGCCTCAGGGCGATCGAGCGGTCGTCGGAGATCGAGGCGCTCGCCGGCCAGGTGACCGACGCCGGCGGCGTCTACCTCGTGCCGGCGTTCGTGGGCCTCGGCGCACCGTACTGGGACGCCTCGGCGCGGGGCACGATCGTGGGGCTCACGCGCGGCACCACGGTCGCGCACCTGGCCCGGGCGACGATCGATTCGATCGCCTACCAGGTCAACGACGTCCTCGAGGCGATGGAGGGCGACACGGGCCGGCGCCTGGATGTCGTCCGCGTCGACGGCGGCGCATCCGTCAACGACTCGCTCCTCCAGCTGCAGGCGGACCTGCTCGACGTGCCGGTGGAACGGCCGGTCGTGACCGAGACGACCGCGCTCGGCGCCGCGCTGCTGGCGGGCCTGGCGGTCGGCGTCTGGACGGACCCGGCGGCGACCGCATCGACCTGGCGCCTGGACCGGCGATTCGAGCCGCGGATGGACCGTGCCGAGCGCGAACGTCTCGTCGCCGGCTGGCGGCGCGCCGTCGAGCGGTCGCGCGGCTGGGCTACGGAGGACTGACGGCGAGTCGCACGCCCGACGGCGAGCGCGGCATCGGGCGATCGTCAGCCAAACGGGTTCTCGATGGTGATGGAGCCATACGTGCCGCCGTTCGCCAGGTCCTCGCTCAGGACGCGTCGGCAATTCGCCGCTTCCGCCGCGCAGACGATCAGCGCGGCCGGACCCGCCAGGCGGCTAGCGCGGGAGGGCCTCGCCCGCCTCGCCCGGGGCTCCCGGGCCTCCCGAAAAGCCGGCACCTGCGACCATCGCCTGCCGTCCCAGCGGTACCAATTTCTTCGCCTGAATCCGGGTGCCCTGACTACGATTGGCTGACAGGACCCGCACGGGTACCAGCGAGGAGTCCGAAACGGTGCGGAGAGTCGAGGCGGTGATCGTCGGCCTGGCCGGCGTCGGGTTCATGATCGAAGGTGCGGTTTCACCCGTGATCGCCTACGCGGGAGTCCAGGTGTTCGTGGCGGGCCTTGCCCTGTTCCTCTGGGGCAGCCGGATCTTCCGGCGCCGATGACCGTGGCGCGGGGTGCGCCGTGATCGTCCCGGGCCATTCGATCCGCGTTGCCGGCCGCCGAGCGCCGGCTCGCCGGTTCGACTGACCGCTGATCGCGGACGACCGATCGGTTGATGCGTCCAGGCCTGAACTCCAGCGACGACCTCGATCCGTTTGCGGTACCCAGCCTCCGGGCTGATGGTCACTGCCGGCGTCACGTACGACCCGGCTCATCGGCGGGCGATCCTGGATCCGGCCGCCAGGCTCGTTCCACGGCACACGTACCAGGTCCTGGTCGGGTCGCCGATCCGCGACCTCGCCGGCAATCCGTTGGCGGCCACCAGCTGGACGTTCAGGACCGGCACGTAGCGGGTCTTCGCGTCGGGGCGATCGCGGGATCAGTGGGCGCCAGGCAGGCTCCGTTCGATGCCAGGCCGGCGCCCAGTACGAAGAGGTCTATGGCGCCGGCCGGCGCCCACGTCGATCATGGTGGTCCTGGCGCGATGGGTGAGCCGGGTGCCAGACCCCCGAGCAACGCACAAGAGCGGACCGCCCGCGGTTCCCCGCGGGGCGGCCTGCTCTGCTTGGGGCCGCCGCGGCGCTACGACCAGCAGGCCGTCCTCGCCAAGCTGCACTGAGCCGCC
Source organism: uncultured Chloroflexia bacterium (assembly GCA_963716375.1). GTDB lineage: Bacteria > Chloroflexota > Limnocylindria > Limnocylindrales > CSP1-4 > VGPE01. The sequence goes on from OY970306.1 coordinate 3,029,687, forward strand.
GGCGGTCCGCTCCTCGACGACAATCCCGGCATGCATCCATTCGAGTTCCTTGGCGGCGCCGGCGAGATCGTCGACGGTCGCGCGCTTGCGGCGCGGGCGAAACGGGCAGAGGCCGCTGGATTTGACGCGCTGGTCGTCCCGGATCACCTCCTGGCACAGATGGCGCCGGTCCCGGCGCTGGCGGTGATCGCCGCGGCCACGGAGCGCCTGCGGATCGGCACGTTTGTGCTCAACAACGACCTGCGGCACCCGGCGGTGCTTGCGCAGGACCTCGCGACCCTCGATGTGCTGAGTGGCGGCCGGCTGATCGTCGGCATTGGCGCCGGCTGGAACCGGCCCGAATACGACGCGATCGGACTGCCGTTCGAGGCCGTGGGCGTTCGAGCGCAGCGGCTCGAAGAGTCCGTTGCGGTCCTCAAGGGGCTCTTCGCGGATGAGCCTCTGACGTTCGAAGGATCGCACTACCGGATCACCGCGCTCGACGGTCAGCCGAAACCCGTGCAGCGGCCGCATCCGCCGTTCCTCATCGGGGGTGGCGGGCGCCGAACGCTGACGCTGGCCGGTCGGGAGGCGCAGATCGTAGGGCTCGCGCCGCGCCTGGGCCCGGGTGGCCGCCGCGATCTCTCGAGCTTTCGCGCCTCGGCGACCGCCGAGAAGATCGACTGGGTTCGGGAGGCGGCGGGCGACCGATTCGGCCGGTTGATCCTGAATGTCTATCCGTCGATGAGCCCCGTCATCGTGACGGATCACGCGCTGCGGGAGGCCAAGGCGCTCGCGGCTCGCGCCAGCGCCGAGTCCGACGGCGAGGTGAGTGGCGCGGAGTTGCTCGAATCGCCGCACATCTTCATCGGCACGATCGATTCGCTGGTGGACAAGATCGTCGGCCTGCGTGAACGATTCGGGATCAGCAGCATCATGCTCGACGATGTCGACGCGCTGGCGCCGATCGTGGAGCGTCTCGCCGGGCGCTGAGCCGTTCGGCGGGCTCGCCGCGCGTGGTGGCGCGCCGTACGGCCACGCGGCCGCGATCGGAGCGGATCAATGCCGCAAGGCGAACCAGGCGATCCCGAGGATGGCCACGCCGCCCAGCAGGATCAAGGGCACCGAGCCTCCGACGGCGGCTGTCGCCTGCCCCACTGCCGCACCGACTGACGTGCCGATCGAGTCCATGAGTCCGCCGACCGACGCACCCACTCCGGAAAACGTGGACCCAACCGAGTGACCGAGATCTCCGACTCCGGATCCCATGCCCGCAGCATGGCGCTCTCGGTGCCGAGCGGCGGTGATCTGAAAGTACCGCCGCAGGCAGCAATCCGTGCCGTGAGCAGTGACGTCGGCCAGCGATCGAAGAGCCTGCCCATGGCCCGCATCGTAGCGGGGACTCATGATCGTGATGGGCTTATCAAGCGGCCGCGGCCTTGTCGCCGACCTCAGCCCTGCGGTCGTCTCGGGCGCAGGAATGGCTGTGGGCGCCGACTCGATTCGTCGGGCGGATATGGTCCGTCCCAGATGAGTGTCTCTGGCGCAATGTCCACGTTGCCTGGCCAGACGAGCGTCCCGTAGTCCACGTGTACCCGGCGAAACAGGGCCTCGTCCTCCACGATGGGCTCGAACACGGGACCGAACAGCAGGTCTGTCAGATCCCGCTCGACCACCGTGCCATCGCTCAACGTGAGTCGAACCATGCGACCGGTGAGGGGTTCTACGGTTCGGATCTCAAGCATGGCCTGAGGATATCAATCAAGCGGCGGGATTGGTAGAACGGGCTCACTGCGCCGCGCCAATTCCCAGTCCGTGCGCAGCTCCCCGCGATGGAGGTGCGCCCAGGCTCGGACCAGCGCAAGCGCTCGAGGCGGCAACGCCCCGACCAGCGCGGCGCCGTCGAGAGCGAGCGTTGCGCGGTGGTCGCCATACCGTGCGTGGAAATGCGGTGGAAGGTGATCGTCGAAGTTGAACGTGATCACGATCCCGTAGAACCGCGAAACCTCCGGCATGGCCCGGACGGTATCCAGAGCCACGTACCCGGCTCACCGGCGGCTTATCGGCGGCTGACCTAGCGCTCGACGCACCCTCACTTCGCCACGACGAGTAGACCGGCGGCCACGCGTTGGGGTCGCCGCGCTCCCCGAAGACGGCATGGTCGATCGAGAACTCGAACAGCCGATAGCCCTCGTCCACCGTGAACGACCAGGCCGCCGCGGCCGCCGACCGAAGCGAGTGATCGCTCACCTCGCGAGCCCGACCGCGGACGAGGAATTCGTGCGGTTCGGCCGGATCCTGGTGGGCGTGCAGTGCATACCGCCCATCGGCCGCCAGATCGGCCGTCTTCGCCGAGCCGACGATGAGGAACCCGAGCAGCCGCCCCTCGACGATCCCGATCGCGATCGGGTGGATCCGCGGCAGGGCATCGCCTCGAACCGTCGCCAGCAGCGCCTCGCCCGAGCCCGTTCGTTCGAACAGTCGCCGTCCGTTCGCCGCCAGTTCGGGCGCCGCCGCGGCGAATTCGTCCCAGGTCGTCATTTCGATCGGTCTCCGTCGTCTCGTTCGTCAGTCGATCGGCTGGGCGGTCGATCGAACGCCCGCCATCGGTTCGGGCCGCCGCACCCACCGCCGGATCGAGAGCTGCCGTCGCAGGTTGACCAGCACGATCCCACCGATGATCAGCGCCGCGCCCAGGAGCAGCCGCGAATCGATCGTTTCGTGCAGCACCAGGCCGCCGAGCACGATCCCGACGACCGGCATCAGGTACGACACGAGCGTCGTCCGCGTGGCGCCCCAGTGGCCGAGCAGCCGGAAGAACACGAGGTACGCGACGCCCGAACCGAGGAGGCCGAGCCAGACGACCGACGACCAGCGCCTCCGGGCGGACCGACGTCGAGAGCGGATGCTCGAAGACGAACGCGAGGACGGCCACGATCGCGAAGGCGAAGCCGATCTGGAAGCCGGCGGCGATCATCGGCCGGACGCCGTGGAGGCTGCGGCGCGAATAGACGGCGCCGAGCGCGTACGAGACGGTCGCCGCGCAGAGCGCGAGCTCGGGGCCGAGATCGCGGCCGGCGAGTTGCGCGGGATTGAAGCCGGCCAGGACCGCGACGCCGACGAACCCGACGAGCACGCCAATGACCTTGTTGGTCGTGATCCGCTCGGTTCGCAGCATCACGGCCGCCGCCGGAACGACGACCAGCGGAATGGCCGCGGCCAGGGTCGCCGCGAGCGCCGAATCGACGCTCTGCTCGGCCCGGGCGATCAGGCTGAACGGCAACGCGACGTTGAGGACCGCCACGACGAACAGGTGGCGGTACGTGGCCGGGTCGCGCGGCAGTCGCTCGCGCGCGACGACGATGATCGTGGCCAGGAACGCGAGGCCGATCAGCAGCCGCATCGTCACGAGCGTGAACGGCGGCAGGCCGGCATCCACGCCGATCTTGATGAACAGGTAGCTGCTGCCCCAGATCCCGCCGAGGGCGAGGAAGAGCGGCCAGTCGAGGCGCGAACTGGTGGTCGTCATGGGGTCACTCCGGGCGTCGGATGCGGTCGATTGGCCGTATCGTGACTTCGGACCGGTCCTCTGCTAAGGTCCAGTCCAATGGCAAGAACGAGGACCAGTTCCGCGCTCGAGCTGCTCGTGCCGCTGCGGCGGGAGGATCCGGAGCCGCTCCACCGGCAACTCGAACGGGCGCTGCGGGCGGCGATTCGAGACGGCCGCCTGGCGCCGGCGACCGCGCTGCCGTCGTCTCGGGCGCTGGCCGGGCAGCTCGGGGTGTCGCGCGGGATCGTGGTCGAGGCGTACGAGCAGCTCGTGGCCGAGTGCTATCTCGACGCGCAGCCCGGCGGGATCACGCGGGTGGCGCGGGTGTCGGGGGTGGCGGCTCCTCGGGTTGCTGAGCCGGAGCCGGCGGTGTTCGCGGTCGATTTCCGGCCCGGCGCGCCCGACGTCGACGAGTTTCCCCGGGCGGCCTGGCTGCGGGCGATGCGGCGGGTGCTCGAGACGGCGCCGAGCTCGCGGTTCGGGTATCTCGACGGGCGCGGCATGCCGGAGCTGCGGGTGGCGCTGGCTGGCGTATCTCAACCGCGCCCGCGGGACCGTCGCCGATCCGGCCGACATCGTGATCAGCTCGGGGTTCGTGCAGGGGCTCGCGCTCGTCGGCTTCGGTCCTTCGGGCGGGCGGCGCGCGCCGGGTCGCCGTCGAGGATCCGTACGTTCCGGAGTACCGCGCGACGATCCGGGCGGCCGGCCTGGAGGTCGTCGGCGTGCCGGTGGACGCGGCTGGTCTCCAGGTCGAGCTGCTCGATGGCGTCGATGCCGATGCCGTCGTCGTGACCGCCGCGCATCAATATCCCGTCGGCGGCGTGCTGCCGGCGGACCGGCGGGCGGCGCTCGTCGCCTGGGCCGAGAGGCGGAACGGCATCATCGTGGAGGACGACTACGACGCCGAGTTCCGCTACGACCGCGCGCCGATCGGGACGCTCCAGGGGTTGTGCCCGGACCACGTCGTGTATGCCGGCTCCGCGAGCAAGATCCTCGCGCCGGGGCTGCGGCTCGGGTGGCTGATCGCGCCGGCGCGGCTCGTTCCTGAGCTGGCGGCCGCCAAGCTCGCGGCGGACATGGGGTCCGGAGCGTTGGACCAGCTGGCGTTCGCCGACGTCGTGGAGCGCGGCGAGCTCGATCACCACCTGCGCCGGATGCGGCCGATCTATCGACGGCGGCGGGACGTCCTGCTCGCGGCCTTGGCGCGGGAGTTGCCGTCGCTGCGGCCGACGGGGATCTCGGCCGGGCTGCATGTGCTGGCATGGCTGCCGCCCGAACTCGATGAGGGGCGGATCGTGGCGGCGGCGTTGGCGGCCGGGATCGGGATCTCGGGCCTGGGCGCGCGGCGGATCGGCGCCGGGGCCAGGCGGGCTGATCTTCGGGTACGGCGGGATCGCGGAGGGCGCGATCGACGACGGGGTGCGACGGCTGGCGGAGGTGATGGTCGGGGTCGCCGCGACCGAGGTCGCTCGCTGAGAGCGTGGGGTACAGTCCTCGCGAGATCCATCGAATCAGAAAGGTCGTCGAGGTCGAGCGAGTCCGGTTGATCCGGGCGATCGATAGGTTCTGCGAGCGAGAATCGTGATGGCGCCACCGATCATCAAGACGATCCGGGCAATCGACGATCGCCTGATCTTCGAGCTGGATCAGGACCGTGAGGTGAGCCTTCCGATCTCGGTTTCTACCCGGCTTTCGAAGGCCACGCAGGCGCAGCGAGACCACTGGACGATCGGACCGCGAGGCATCTCGGTGCACTGGCCCGATGTCGACGAGGACATCGCCATCTGGGAGATCCTCGGGATTCCGGAAGACGTCTACCTGCAGTCGCTCAAGGAAGCTCCCGTCGGCTAACCCTCACGGGCTGATCGACTTGGAGAACGGGGACGGAGGAACGGCTCGGGGCGGCGACTCCCTTCGGCCGGATCAGGCCCGTCCCAGATGAGCGTCTCCGGGGCGATGTCGAGATCGCCAGGCCACGTCACGGTTCCGTGTCGAGCCCGCACGCGGCGAAAGAATGCGTCGTCGGTTCGCAGTCGTTCGAACACAGGACCCCACAGCAGGTCGCCGATGTCGCGCTCGACAACCGTGCCGTCCGTCAGCGTGAGACGGAGCCCGCGACCTTCGAGGGGGACGGCGGATCGAACACGGAGCATCACGGTCGGATGCTAGCGCAGAGGTTCGATCCGCACCAATGGCAGACCGGACGTCGCCAGCTCCCAATCGGTACGGAGCTCGGCGGCGTGCAGAGCGGCCCACTCCACAACCAGGGCATGTGCTCGTGGCGAGAGCCGCCCGCGGATGATGGCGAGCGTGTCGATCGCGATCACGACTTCCAGTCCTGCATGACGTGCATGGAAATGGGCCGGGAGGTGATCGTCGACGTACATCTGGATGACGATGCCGAAGAACCTTGAGACTTCAGGCATAGCCCGGACGGTATCCGTAGCCGCTTACCGGCGGCTTAGGTGCTGATCGACCCGGCGATCCTGAGATCGGGTAGGCGGCACCCGCAACGTGTCGCGGCCAGACTACCCGTGCCGCCTCAGGTAGTGAACGATCGCCTCGAGGTATGAGCTATTGAAGGTCGCTGCCTGGAGATCGCCCGGCGACTTCCCCAGCACGATCATTGGGACGACCGCTTCGAATTCGGCGCGGGTGATCCGCCGCGATTGACCCGTCGCGGGCGTCACGATGATCGCCTCGCCCTCGACCAGGGCATCGAATGGCTTGTCGCGGGCGACCGTGAACAGGCGTCGCGGCACGTCCAGCAATCGAGCGGCGTCCTGCCAGGTCGGCACAGGGTTCGACGTCAATTCGAACCATCCTCGTCGTCTCCTCGGTCTCGTGGCAACCGGCCCAGGCGAGATCCGGCTTGCCTAGACTTCCTTCGAGCCCGACCGGATCGCCGCCTGTCAATGGTCGACGCGCTGTCCTTCGCGACCATGCGTGACCACGAGGTCGAAATCGCCCTCGCGCTCGACGCGGACTTCGTCGTCGAAGGCTTTACGACGGTTCCCTGAGCGCCAGGCCCTCCCGGGCGTCATCCTCCGGTCACAAGACCGAGGCACAACACACCTGACAGCCCGTCGACCCAACCTCGTTGTTGCAGCAACCACTCATCGCGCGATACTGAACGTGTCATGACCCTCAGCGCCCGATCCGAGAGCCCCACCCCGGCGACCGCCGCGGCCGAGCGCCGGCTCGTGACTGTGCTGTTCGCGGACGTCGTCGACTCGACCTCCCTCGCCGAGCGCATGGATCCCGAGGACTGGAGCGGCGCCATTCGCGCCACGCTCGCCCTGATGTCCGTGCCGATCGAGCGCTACGGCGGCACCGTCGCGCAGCTCATGGGCGACGGGCTGCTCGCGATCTTCGGGGCGCCGGCGGCGCACGAGGACGACGCGGTTCGAGCCGTCCAGGCGGGCCTCGAGATGATCGAATCGGTCCTGCTCGATGGCCCGCGCCTCCGCCGCGAGTTCGGGCGGGAGCTCGGCGACGGGCCGCACGTCCGGGTCGGGATCAACACGGGCCTGGCCATCGTCGAGGGCATGGGCGGCGACGGCTCGCGCGACGTCGATGCGCTCGGCGACACCGTGAACGTGGCCGCTCGCATGCAGGGCGCGGCTCGGCCGGACACGGTGATCGCGACCGGCGAGACCTGGCGGTTTGCCGGATCGACGTTCCGCGGCACGTCTCTCGGCGGCGTGACGGTCAAGGGCAAGACGGCGCCGGTCGATGCCTGGGAGGTCACCGGCCGCCAGGACGAGCCCGGCAGCGGCCGCGGCGTCGCCGGCCTCACGAGCGACATGGTCGGCCGCGACGACGAACTGGCGCAGTTGAAGGCGCTCGTCACGGCGATTCGCGCGGGACGCGGCCGGGCGGCGCTGCTCCTCGGAGAGCCCGGCGTTGGCAAGAGCCGCCTCCTTCGCGAGCTGCGCGAGAGCACGGCCACGCGCGGTGGCTCGGCCACGGCCGAAGGCGCCGCCACTCCCGGGGAAGCCGCCACGGCCGCCGACCCCGCCACGGCCGCCGACCCCTCCACGGCCGCCGCCACCCCCGACCCCACCCCCGAGATCCGCTGGGTCGAAGCCCGCTCCGCCTCCTACGGCGAAAACGTCGCCGACGGCCTCATCGGCGACCTCGTCGCCGCCGGCCTCGGTCTCCCGCCGGCTTCGAGCCCGATGGATCGCCTCGCCTACCTCGAAACCCAGTGCCGCCTCCTGTTCGGCGACGACTGGGCCGAGACCTACGCGAGCCTCGGCCACCTCCTGAACCTGCCACTGGCGCCCGAGGCCATCGCGTCGTTCGCTCCCCTGAGCCCGCAGGCGATCCGCGTCCACTACCTCGTCGCGGTCGAGCAGCTGATGCGCCGCCTCTGCGCCAACGGCCCGGCCGTCGTCGTCCTGGAGGATTGCCACTGGGCCGATCCCTCCTCGGTCGACCTCGTCAGCCGCCTGTTGCCGCTCGCCCTCGAGTTGCCCCTGCTGCTCATCCTCACGTCCCGACCCGAACGATCCGCCGTCGGCTGGCGCCTCATCGAGGCCGCCCGAGAAGTCTTCGGCGACGCACTCGTCGAGCTGCCCCTCAAACCCCTCGACCCGGCCGACAGCAGCCTGCTCGTCGGGAACCTCCTCGAGATCGAATCGCTGCCGCAGCGCCTCCGAAGCTCGATCCTCGAACGCGCCGAGGGCAATCCGTTCTTCGTCGAAGAGCTGATCCGCATGCTCATCGAGCGCGGCTGGGTCGTCCGGAAGGGCGATCACTGGGTCGGCTCGGACTCGATCAAGGACGCCGAGGTCCCCGACACGCTGCGCGGCCTGCTTCTCGCCCGGATCGATCGCCTGCCCGACGAAGCCCGCCGGACGATCCGGATGGCCTCGGTCATCGGCCGCGAAATCCCGCTCCACCTGCTCGAGACGATCACGGCCGATCCGGCCGCGACGACCCGTTCGCTCGGCCTCGCCGAAGCTGCCGGCCTCATCCGATTCGCCGCCGCCGATCCCGAGCCCGCCTATCGATTCCGCCATGGCCTCATCCAGGAGGCGGCCTACGATTCGCTGCTCAAGGCCGACCGCCGCCGCCTCCACCGGATGGTCGGCGAGGCGCTGGAGGATCGACTCGGCGACCAGCGCGATGAGATGGCCGCGATCCTCGGCCTCCATTTCGAGCGTGCGGGCGATCTCGACCGCGGCGTCCACTACCTCCACACCGGTGGCCGCCAGGCCATCCGGCGGCGCGCGCTCGCCGAAGCCCGCGACCTGCTCGAACGGGCGGCCGCGCTCCTCGAGGACGCCCCCGAAACGCCCGAGTTCGAGCGCCAGCGGATCGAGATCGCGATCGACCACGCCTCTGCCGGCGTGCTGTCGACGACCTTCGACGACGACCTTCGGATCCTGGCCGACGCCAGTCACGCGCGCGGAGCGGCTCGGCGACGAACGGCTGCTCGGCCTCGTCTATTCGCGCAAGGTCGGCACGATCGCGCTCCAGGGCTGGATCCTCGGACCGAGCGAGCAGCGCGACGCCGTCGCGCAGGCGCTGGCGATCGGCGAGCGGCTCAACGATCCCGAGATCCTGGCGATCCCCATGGCCGTCAACGGCCTGCTGCTCATCCACGACGGCAAGCGGCGGGAGGCGATCCCGGTGCTCGAGCAGGCGATCGATCTGCTGGAGCAATTCCTCGTCAACGAGGCGTCGTTCTACGCATTCTCGCTCGCGCTGACCTACGCGGAACTCGGCGATCTGGAAACGTCGGCGCGCGTCGCCGCCCGAGGCCAGGAGCTGGCCGATCGGAGCGGCGACCCCAAGGCGCTCGCCGATGCCGACATCTTCCAGGGCTTCATGCTCGCGATGCAGGGCCGGTTCGAAGAGGCCACCGCGCTGGCCATGACCGGCGGGGAGCGCGCCACGTCCATCAACGAGTTGATGTGCATGACGATGGCCAACCTCCTGATCGGTGAGAGCCAGCTCAACCTGGATCGCCTCGGTCCCGCGATCCAGTACCTCGACAAGGCGCGGTCCCAGGCGGGCGAGTGCCGGGCCCTCGACGTGGAGCGGATGTCGAACGTGTCGCTCAAGGTCGCGCGCGCCATGGCGAACGAGGATCCCGAGGCGCTCAACGGACTCGATCTGCTGCTCGCCCAGACACGCGATGCCGGCGATCCGCTGCGCGAGGCCCAGGTCCTGCTGCGTCGGGCCCAGGCCAACGCGACGATGTCGGCCGGCGACCGCGATTCCGCCCGGGCCGACGCCGCCGCGGCCGTAACGATCCTGCGAGAACTCGAGGTCCAGCCGATGCTCCAAGCCGCCGAGGCACTCCAGGCCCAACTCGCCTGAGTTCGAGCCCTCCGGGCGAAGGACGACGGGGCGCAGGCAGGGGCGTCGGTTCGCCGATGTCCGGGGCGAAGACCAGGTCCGTGGCTCCAGCGCGGCCGCAAGCCGGCCCGGCGCCGCGGTCCCCGCGCCGCCGAATCGCCCCGCGCCACCCGAATTGGCAGGTAGTCGTCCGCACGACTGGTAGACGGGCCTTACCACCCCGTTCGGGACCTCACGAGCCGATCCCACGCACGAATCTGGTCCAGGACACGGCCTCGGCAGACTGCATCGCCAGATACCAGTCGCCCCACGACTGGGTGACAGAAACTCGCCACTCGCGGCTGCCTCCGCCACCCGGCCCGCCGCGCGCCACAGCTCGACCGATTCCCGGGGGCCCATTTCGGCGACCATGGTCCCGCCACTCACCACACCGCCCACCGCAGGAGCGCCGTCACGTGCCGCACGTCCAGCCGAAGCTCGAGGCGCGCCTCGACGAGTACATCGACGCGAACCGCGACCGCTATATCGACGCCCTCGCGGAGCTCTGCCGCTACCCGTCCGTCTCGGCGCAGAACCGCTCGCTGCCCGAGACGGCCGAGGCGATCAAGGAGCTCATGCACGCCTGGGGCCTCCCGGCCGAGGTCGTCCAGACGGACGACGCGCCGGGGGTATTCGCGGAGATCCCCGGCCGCTCGAAGACGACGCTCCTCGCCTACAACCACTACGACGTCCAGCCGCCCGACCCACTCGATGAGTGGCTCTCGCCCCCGTTCGAGCCGACCGTTCGCGACGGCCGCCTCCACGCCCGCGGCGTCGCCGACGACAAGGGCGATCTCGTGGCCCGTGTCGCCGCCGTCGAGGCGCTCCTCGCGATCCGCGGCGAGCTGCCGATCACGGTCAAGTTCCTGTTCGAGGGCCAGGAGGAGATCGACGGCGTCGCGATCCAGGACTACATCCGCCGCAATCCCGCGAAGCTCGCCTGCGATCTCGCGTTCGTCGAGGCGGCCGAGCTCGACCCGAGCGGCCGGCCGACCCTCGTCCTCGGCACGAAGGGCATGCTCTACGTCACGCTCGAGGCCCGCGGGCCGGCCATCGACGTCCATTCGAGCCTTGCCGCCGCGGTCCCGAACCCCGCTTGGAAGCTCGTCCGCGCGCTCAATTCGATCGTCGGGTCGGACGGCCGGGTCCAGATTCCCGGCTTCTACGACAACATCCGGCCGCTGACGACCCTCGACAAGGACCTGATCGCGAAGCTGCCCGATCCGACCGAGAGCTGGCGCACCCAGTTCGAGTTGACCTCGTTCCCCGACGACGTCACCGGCGCCGCACTGATGGAGCGCGTCCTCGGCGAGCCGACCGCCACGATCGCCGGCCTATGGAGCGGCTACTCGGGCGAGGGCCTCAAGACGATCCTGCCGGCGAAGGCCTCGGCCAAGATCGATTTCCGCCTCGTCCCCGACCAGCACCCCCGCGACATCCTCGCCAAGCTGCGCGCGCACCTGGCGGCCAACGGGTTCGGCGACATCTCGATCAAGGTCGAGACGGAGGACGGCATCCCCTTCCGCACCCCGTCGGACGACCCGTGGGTCCAGCGCGTCGCCGCCATTTCCGAGGAGTGGTACGGCAAGCCTGCCGCGATCTCCCCGAACTCGGCCGGCGGCGTCGTGATGGAGCCGTTCGGCACCGCCCTCGGCGCGCCAACGCTGTTCGGCGGCATCCGGCCAGACGGCGGCCGCTACCACGCCCCCAACGAGTACATCGAGATCGATGCCTTCACGCCGGCCGTGAAGTTCTTCATCTACCTGCTGGATCGCCTCGGCGACGCGTCCTGAAGCCCGAATCTCTGCCACCTGTTCGTCGCGGCCGCCGCACCCGAGCTTCCCGCCACCTTGCCACTCCACGACCGCTAGCCAACCTCGCGTCGCGTTGAGGCGTGGCCCTGGCAACGACGAGTCGCCGCCGAAGTTGCACGATTTCGTCTACTTCGAACCGAGCCGAGCCCCGCCGGCCCCGGCCAGCCGGGCGAATCTGGTTAGCTGTCACCCCGTGGCAGTCGCGGGATGGCCGCGGGCGGCGGCACGGCCGCAGGGGCAACCAGCGGCCCGGCCGGGCGGCCGCGCTGGAGCCACGGGACTCGGTCGTCCGCCTCGACCATCGGCGAACCGACGCCGCCGGCCCGCGCCTCGTCGTCTTCGGTTGCCTTGCCGGGTAGCATCGGATCGTGACACTCGAGGCGGCGCCGCCTTCTGCCGATCCCCGCCACGCGACCGAGTTCCGCGAGCTGCTGCGCCGCGCGAATTACACGCGCGACGGAATCCAGGGGCTGCTCGGGGTCGGCGGCGACGTGCTCGCCCGGCCGAAGGATCGGCCGGTGTACCTGCGCCGGCTCAGCGGATCGGGAACGCTCGAGACCCTGATCCGCCTCTTCCTGCTGGACGAGCCGGTCACCACGGCCGAGGCGGAGCGTGCCCTGGCGCCGACCGGCCTCGGGCCCCTCGCTGCGCTCGGGGTGATCGCCGAGAGCGGTGGGGAGACGCGAAACCTCGTCCGAATCGTGCCGCACGGTGGGCTCGTGATCGCCTCGGACCTGCCCGAGCACGAAGGCGTCCACGGCGATTTCGTGGCGGGCCTGCATCGGCCGTCGATCACGCTCGCCGATCTGACCGTCCGGCGACCGGCCGGCGCGGCGCTCGATGTCGGCACGGGCTGCGGAATCCAGGCCCTGCTGGCCGCGCGCCACTCGGAGCGGGTGGTCGCGACCGACATCAACGAGCGCGCGCTCGCCTTCGCGCGACTGAACGCGGCGCTGAACGGGATCGTGAACATCGAGTTCCGGCTGGGCAGCTTCTTCGAACCCGCGGCCGGCGAGACGTTCGATCTCGTCGTCTGCAATCCGCCATACGTGATCTCGCCCGAGACGGAGTATCTGTTCCGCGACTCCGGCCTCGGTCGAGACCGAGTCAGCGAGAGCCTCGTCGGCGAGCTGCCGGGCTTCCTCAACGAGGGCGGCTTCGGCACGATCACCGTCAGCTGGATCCAGGACGGTCCGGATCCCGCCGCTCGACCCCGGCAGTGGCTCGAGGGCAGCGGCTGCGACGCGTGGATCCTGCACACGGGCGTCGAAGACCCGCTCTCGACCGCCGCGAACTGGAACCGCGAGGCGACGATCGATGAGGCGAAGTACGCCGCCGCCATCGATCGATGGACGACCTACTTCCGCGATGAGGGCATCACGGCGCTGGCCTACGGCGCGATCGTGCTCCGGCGGCGGACGGGGGCCCGGACGGCGCCACCAGGGCCGAACTGGATTCGCAGCCGGGAGCTGCCGAACCAGCCGCGCGTCAAGCCCGAGGCCCACGTGCTGCGCCTCTTCACGGGGCCGGACCTCTCGATGCGGTTCTCGGACGACAACGCCCTGGCCGCGCAGCGCCTTGCGATCGTCAACGGCGCGACCATCAACACGCACCTGCGGATGGAGCCCGACGGCTGGGCCGAGGCCGCCGAGCTCGAGCTCGCGGAAGGACTGCCGTTCGCGGCCGAGCTCGATTCCTTCACGGCGATCTTCCTGGCGCAGCTCGATGGCAGCACGCCGCTCGGCGAGGTGCTCGATGGGTTCGCGCGGGCCAACGACGCGCCGCCCGAACGGGTCCGCGCCAGCGGGATCCGCATCGCGCGGGAGCTGCTCGAGGCCGGGATGGCAATGGTCGAGTCGGCCACCTCCGAGGCCGCACCCTAGGTCGGCGCCTCGCCGACCCTGCAATCATCAATGGAGGGGTTGACCCGGGCCGAAGCCTCGGAGCATCATCGGCCAACGCCCAGATGAACCGATCCAAACGCGGGGTGGGAGCACCACCCCCAGAGAGGATTCGGAGGCTGCCATGCTCCGTGCCAGGTTGGCGAGTCGATTCTCCATTGCCCGGAGGCCGACTCCCGTCACCTCAGACGTTGCGGCCGACGGGGAGCCCATCCTCGCGGCCGGCGCGGTGGACACGAACACCGCAGGCACAAGCCGTCGAGCCCTGATGAAGCAGGGGCTCTGGATCGCGGCAGGGGCCGCCGGCCTCGGCCTCGCAGGAACCGGTGTCGCGGCCGGCACGCGATCGGTGGTCGCGCCCGCCGGAGCCGGCACCGTCCATACCGCCGCCGGGCCGACGCATCTCCTGTTCTTCGTGCGTGACATCCGGTTCGCGGGCCGATCGAGCAAAGCCGGCACTCGACCGGACAGCGGTTCGCCCGCTGCGCCGCACGGTCACCTCGAGGATTCGGCCGGCAATCACGTCGGGAGCTTTTCGGGCGGCTCGCTGCCGGGCTCCGACGGCCACATCGCGTTCCAGCGGTTCACGCTGGCCGACGGGACGCTCATCGGGATGGGCTCGGGCCGCCTCGACGACGAGGAGTACGCGCTCGTCGGCGGCACCGGCCGCTACGCGGGAGCCGCGGGCTCCTACCGGACGACGATCAGACCAGGCGCGTTCGGCCGAGACGCCGAGTTCGCCCTCAACGTCACTGGCGCAAAGGGGTAGGCCATGGCAGTTGACGCGTTCATCAAGTTCATCAACGGTGACGGCACGACCATCGATGGCGAGAGTAACGACAGCAAGCACAAGAACGAGATCGAGATCCTCTCGTACAGCTTCGGCATCGAGAACCGCACGAATGTGGGCGGCGGCGGCACCGGCGGCGGCTCAGGCAAGGCGAGTTTCCACGAGTTCCACTTCGTCTCGCACCTGCAGAAATCGTCGCCCGTCCTGTTCCTGAAGTGCGCGACCGGCGAGCACATCAAGCAAGGGATCATCTCGGTCCGCAAGTCCGGCGGTGGCCGTGACGACTACCTGAAGATCACCCTGAGCGATGTGCTCGTCAGTTCGCTCGACCAGAGCGTCGCCGCGGACGACCGCGACGACTTCCCGTCCGAAGAGATGAGCCTGAACTTCCAGAAGATCCGCTGGGAGTACACCGTCCAGAACAACAAGGGCGCGGTCGGCGACACGATCGTCGCGGAGTGGCCGCCAACGGCCGGCGTTCCCTGATCAACGTGCCGTGACTTGGCCGATGGGCGTCGCGAGTGGCGTCCATCGGGCGAGCCGGAGACCCGCTCCAATCTGACCTCGGTCCCCATCCCGGGGACCCGCAAGCCGCCACCAGCAATTGCGACCAGATGGTCTGACGTTATGGTCAGATTTCTCGCCCGGCTACGGGACCTGGTCCTCTCAAACGCGTCGAAGGACGATTCTCCGCAGGCCGGGCCGTCGGTTCGCCGACGTCAGGGCCGCCAACCGAGTCAAGTGGCTCCAGCGCGGCCGCCGCTCCGTGGCGCCGACGTTCGTGGCCACGAATCGACCCGTGGCTCCAGCGCGGCCGCCGTTCCGTGGCCGAACGCGACCATCAACCGTCAGATGAGCGCACCAGCCACCATGTCCAGGTCGCGGCCGTCAGTTGAGCACCATCGGCTCTTCTGACGGCGCCCGACCGCCACGCTCGGCGATCTCGTGCGGGGACGGGTCGTGGACCGGTCGCCGGCACCTGGGCAAGGAGCGGATCGTGCTCAGTTGACGGGAGGCGCTCGGCCGGGGCTTCCGCCAATGGACCCCTAGCGCGAAGCCGCCATCCGCGGCACATTCGACGACGCGAGCCTGGCTTCGAACCGCTTGGCCGCCTCGTCGAGCTTCTCGAGATGCAGCTCGAGCGTCCGTCGCGCCTCCTCGGCCGCGGCATCGAGCCCGGTCAGCTCGAAGATTCGCCAGTGGCGCAGGATCGGCAGCAGCACTTCGTCGCGGTGGACCCGCAGGTCGTAGATGCCGGCCTTGGCCATCTGCGCGGCCTTGCGCAGGAAGCCCGGGATCGCTGCGCCGGGCATCTCGAACGCGAGCACCTCGGCCACGATCGCCCGAACCGCGGCCGACGGCTGGATCTGCAGCGCGGCCCCGAGGATGTCGCGGTAGAACACCATGTGCAGGTTCTCGTCCGTGGCGATCCGGACCATGATCTTGTCCGCGACCGGATCCTCCGAGTAACGACCGGTGTTCCGGTGCGAGATCCGCGTCGCGAGCTCCTGGAATGCGACGTACGCGAGACCGCGCAGCACGTCCGGCGACGGGCGGTCGTAGCCCGTCTGCAGCTGGCTCATCCGGCCGCGCTCGAGCAGGATGGGGTCGATGTTCCGCGTCACGGTCAGGTAGTCGCGCAGGACGATCGCGTGCCGGCCCTCTTCGGCGGTCCAGCGGCCGACCCAGTTGATCCAGGCGCCGTCGCCCCGGCCGAAGATGCCGTGGATGAGGCGGTGGTAGCTCGGCAGGTTGTCCTCGGTGAGGAGGCCGATCTCGAAGGCGACCTGCGCGACGCCCGTCAGCCGCGGCTGGTCCGGCGTCCAGGGATCCTTGTCGAAGTCCCGGCCGAGCCGGTACGGGATGTAGTCGTGCGGGAACCATTCCTGGGCCATCGAAGCGTGGCGGTCGTAGAGGCGGCCCGCTTCGGGCTCGAGCTCGATGAGGAGCCCGGTCGCGTCATAGCCGGGGTCGGGCCGTTCCGCGGACGACTTCGGGGGCTGCGTGGCAGGGCTGCTCTCGGGCCCGGAGTCGGTATCGGCGTGGTCGACGGCCATCGAAATCCTCACGGACGAACAATTCGCCGGCCGACGCCCGTATACCGACCTGTCGCGCCAATGCTACGCCCGATCGGCGCTCCGCCTCGTGCGGATGCGTGCGGCTCTGCAACGGCCGGGACGAGCGCGCCTGTGGCGGTCCATGACCGGCGGAAGTGACCGGCGGAAGTCTCAGGCAGTCACGGGTGGACTCAACGAGACCGGTGGCCATCGGGCCTGAGCTCGCGCCGTTTCACTTGAGTCACCGGTTGACTCTGAGTGCGAATCGGCTCGACATGCGGCCTCGCTCAGTCATCGCCTGCCTGGCGTGAGATTCTCGGGGGCCGAATCCGGTCCCGGCCGGCGTCCCCGGCGAACATTGAGTCCTGGGACGGTTGCCTGAGACGAACGGACGACGAACGACGAACGACGACGACGAACGGACGACGAACAGGCGCGGCTGGGTGCCGTCGGTTCGCCGACGGCCGGGGCAACAACCGGGTTGGTGACTCCAGCGGGGCCCCGATCGCTCCCGTTCAGTCGCCGCCTGCGGCGGCGCTTCGCCCAGTCGGCGACCGCCGACGTGCTGGCCGTGCTGAGCTCGCGGGCTCGGGGCTCGCATCGGCGGCGCCAACATCGGGACTCCCGGCCGCCTCATAGCTCGCCCCGCGCGGGCTCGGTTGGCCAGCCCTCGGCACGAGCGCAGAAGACGCGACTGGTTGCCGGCCACCGATCACGCGCCTTCAGCACGAGGCCGCCGTCGATCGGGAGTTTCAGGAGGAATGGCAGGCGCGAATCCGGGTCGGGGTTGCGCGCGACGACGAAGCGCATGGCGGTGAGTATGGCGTTGCCGGCTGGCGCGTGATCGTTCGGAGGACTCCCGGCATCATTCGGCCGGTTGCCCCGGCGACTCGACCCTCAGACCCTGCAGCCCGGCCGCGTCGGCCAGCCGTCGGTCGTACGTCACGAACGCCGCGAGATCCGTCCCGAGCTCGAGCGCTGATGCGAGATGAATCGCATCGAGCGACCGAAGCGAAGCTGGCGCCAGGGACGCGGCCGCTCGGACCACGTTGCGATCGATGGCCATGATGGCCAGCCGGCCGAAGACTTCCTCGAGCTGGCCTGACGACGGTCCGGCCTGGATCGTGACGGCTCGCGTGATTTCCACGATCGAGAGCTGGCTCGTCGCGCGCAGTTCACTCGGCTGGAGATACGCCGCGAGGGCGGCCGACTCTTCCTCCCGGACGACGAGCTTCACGATGGCCGATGCGTCGAGATAAACGACGCTCACGACCGTTCGGCCCGCCGCCGCTCGAGGAGGATCTCGGTCAGCGTTCGGGTCCCCGGCGGCAGTTGTCCGATTGGCGGTGGCAGCACATCCAGCAGATCGCCATGGGGCTCGACCACCCGGCCCTCCGCGACCATGCGTTCATAGGGAGAGTGGACGGCCAGATCAAGCGGCGTCAGGCGAGCGACAGGATGGCCGTGCTCGGTCACTTCCAGGCTCTCGCCATCCTTCACGCGGTCGAGGTAGACGGACAGGTTCTGCCGAAGTTCGCGCACACCGACCCGGGCCGGCTTTCGGTCGTCGCTCATGACGCACACGGTAGCACAACTCGTTCCCGCGAGTCAGGAGCCGTCACATGAGCACCCCACCCACCGTGTCCAGGTCGCGGCCGTCACCTGAGCACCGTGCGCTCGCCTGACGGTCCCGGGCCGCAGCGAAGTGCGGTCGCGTGCGGGCGCGGCCGATCGGGTCGCCACCGACACCTGGGCAACGAGCGCACCGTGCTCATTCGACAGGAGAACCGGGGTTGAGCGGTGGCCGGCTGGCGGCGGGCGCGCTGGAGGCACTCGCTCGGACGTCGAGCCGACCGTCGAGCGAACCGACGCCCCGGCCCGCGGAGAATTGTCGTCGTCGGTCTACGTGGCGGCGCTCTCCGTCGATTTGGCCACCGCCCGCCGCAATTCGTCCACCGTGTCGAGCCAGGCCGCGAGCTCGCCGGCCGTCGGCGCGAGGTCGTACGGGTGCTGATGGCAGGCGCCGCTGAGGCCCGACCAGGCGAGCGCCGCGTCCGCCGCCAGCCGGCGATTGCCGAGGATGACGGGCAGGCAGAGCAGCTGGACGCGCTCGTTGGCCCAGCCGATCTTGACCCGCCGCGCCTGCCAGAGCTGATTGAGCGTGCCTTCGAGGGCCTGCCGGCCGAGCAGCGCGACCGCCCGTGGCCAGCGTCCGGCGAAGCCGGCCGGCGCATCGTCGAGCAGCGAGTAGGCGTACTCCAGCAACCGGGCGGGCGTCATCGGCGCGGCCGGACCGGCGCTCACCCGGCGACGTCCCGAAGGCGGCGACAGAACTTGCGCGTGTTCGGCACGAGCTCGTTGAGCGGCATCAGGCCCGCCCCCGAGTGGGCGCCGTGCGTGGCCGTGTCGAGGACCTCGGATGCCCAGAGGCCCCAGCCGGCGACCTTGCTCCCAACCTCGCCGCCCTTGCCGGCATTGTCGAAGAGCGCGAGGGCGAGCAGCGGCTTCAGCTGGTCGTTCTGCTCGAGGAGGTGCTCGACGTCGGCGTGGGATTCGCCCCGGCCGATCCGGCGGCGGCGGACGAGCTCGATCGCCTGCGCTTCGAGCGCGGCCCGGCAATAACCCGGCACGATCTGGCGGGCGAGTTCGTCGGGCACGTCCGATGCGAGCGTGATCGCCTCGGCGTCGTCGAGGTTTCGCTCGATCGGATTGACGCTCGTCGAGAGGTCGACCACGGAATTCTCATGTCGCGTGACGTCGATCTGGCGGGCGTCGATGCCGAGGCGGCGGATCGATTCCGGCAGCCGGTCGTCGTGCGTGAACACGATCACCTGTCGCGCACGGCTGACCTCTTCGAGGACGCGGGCGAGGCCGTCGACCCGCGACGGGTCCATCGATTGGACGGGATCGTCGATGACGACGAAGCGGAACGGGCTCTCGGGCAGGGTCGCGCGCGGCAGGAAGAGGCTGAGCGCCATCGCGTGCAGCTCGCCCTGGCTCATCACGCCGAGGGCGGCGCTCGGGACGCCGTCGATCGTGACGTCGATCTTCACCTGGCGAGCCGGGCCGGAGCCCGTCAGGACGACGCTGTCGAGCTCGACGCTGCTCTGCTGGCGGAGGATCGTCCAGTACTCGATGGCCTCGGTGGCGATCGGGGCGAATCGATCGGCGCGGATCTCGCCCGAGGTGTCCTTCAGCCACTTCTCGGCGTCCTTGAGGTCGGCGACCTGGGCGCTTGCGTGCTGGGCCGCGCGCGCATCAGGGAGCCAGGCCGTCAGCGCGCGGGCGATCGGCGTCCAGAGGGCCTCGCGGCGGGTGAGCTCGTCGCGCGCGGCGTTGCGGAAGGCTTCGGCGGCGGTCGCGAGGGGGTCGATCGTGTCGAGGAGGTGGCGCGGGAGGGCGGTCGGGATCGGCGGGTTGAGTGGCGAAGCGGCGCCAGGCCGTCGAGGAGGTCCGTGGCGTCGAGGTTGGTTCGCTCGGCGGCGGGCTCGAGGGCGGCCGGTGGTTCGGCAAGGGTCGCGGCCGTGCGCTGGCGGATGGCCCGGGCGTCGGCGGCGACGGCTTCGGCTTCGGCGGCTCGGGCGGTCAGTTCGGTGATCTTGTCCATCGGTTCGGGCGCGCCAGGACGGCAGGAGCGCGAGCTTCTTGCCGCAGACCGGGCAATCGCCTTCGCCGTGCGTGTCGAAATGGCGAACCGCGACGCGGAGGATCTCGATCAGGTCGCGCGCCTCGCCGGCGGGCGTGTTTGCGACGGCGCGCTCGCGCTCGGCGATCGATTCGAGGTCGGCGGCGAGCTGGCGGACCTCGGCTGGGTCGGGCGCCTGGAGGTTCGCGAGGCCGCGAAGGAGGTTGAGTCTCCTCGGCGGTTGTCGTGCCGCCGGGGGTTGCGTCGAGGGTTCGCTCGGCGGCGTCGAGATCCCAGGTTCGGCCCTTCAGTGCTTTCAGGGCCGCAGTGGCTCGTGGGTCGTCGACGGTTTCGAGCTGGTCGAGGAGGGTGCTGAGTCGCTGCTTCGCGTCATCGACGATGCCGGTCCGATCCAAGCGGGCGCGCTTGAGGAGTTGCAGCGCCTCGTCGATGTCGCCCAGGCCGAGAATTCGCGAAAGCCGGTCGTGAAATTCGGTCGGCCCGGCATCGAATGTGGCGCCGAGCTCGTTGTATGACAGGAACGGCCGAAATGTTTCGACGGCGCTCGTCCAGCCGAGTGTGCTGAGGTCGTGTTTCGATTTGTCGGGGAGTCGGACGGTGGCGGTTGAGTCATCTGGGCCCGCACCGTCGGCCCAGTTGCGGGTGACGAACGTGTCGCCCTTCTGGCCGTCGATCGCGAACGTCGCCTCGACGGCGGTCCGAGCGGTGTGATGCAGGTTGCGCCAGCCCTCCTGCCAGATCTTCGACCGTTTGGCCCAGCGCGAATTCGTGCCGGTCAGGAGAATTTCGACGCCCTCGGCGAACGATGACTTGCCGGAGCCGTTGCGGCCGACGACCAGCGTCAGGCCGGCGGTCGGCGTGAGTTCGAGGGTCCGCTTCGGACCGACGCCACGAAACCCCTCGACGGTGATCGAATCGAGGTAGGCGCCGGCGGTCGGGGCGGGCTCCGTGGCGGCCTGAGTCCGGGCGCGGGCGGCGCGGGCCGCGGGCTTGTCGCCGCCGAGGATCCCGTCGAGCGTCTCGGCCCCTTCGCACGCGCCGATGACGAGCAGCGACCAGGACTGCTCGAGGGCCCCCGTGGCCTCGAGCCGACGATCGACGATTCGCAGGAGTTCAGGGGTCATGGTCCGACTATGCCACGCAACGTGCTCGACCGAAAGTCTCACACGTGATACATTGCGGCCATGGCCAACGTCACGATCCGCGACCTTCGGAACCACGGCGGCGAAGTAATCGATCGCGTGGCGGCCGGTGAGCACCTGACGGTGACGCGGTCCGGCAAGGCGGTGGCGGAACTTCGGCCGCTCCGACCACAGGCGCTGGCGTCCGCGACGCTGCTGGATCGCTGGCGCCGGCTGCCGCCGCTTGATCCTGAGGCTCTGCGGCGAGACATCGACTCGACGCTTGACCGGTCCCTGTGAACCCGCCAGAAGCCGGCCTGCTCGATACGAGCACGCTGATCCTGCTGAGCCGACTCCGCGATGCTTCGGTTCTGCCGAGCCACCCGCTCATCTCGACCATCACGCTGGCAGAGTTGACCGTGGGCCCGCTCGTCGCAACGACCGAAGCCGGAGCGGATCGCGCGCCAGGCCCACCTCCAGCAGGCCGAGGCGGACTTCGAGCCACTCCCATTCGACGCCGCGGCCGCTCGTGCCTTCGGACGCGTGGCGGCCTCGCTGCGGCGCTCCGGTCGAAAGCCGGCCGCGCAGGGCCTACGACGCGATGATCGCCGCGATCGCCCTGGCCAACGACCTGCCGCTCTTCACCTGCAACCCGCAGGACTTCGCCGGCATCGATGGGCTGTCGGTGGTCGTTGTTCCCCATCCAGACGCGGCGCAGTTCGCGGTCGCCGGATCGGTTATGGGCCCGGGGCTCGTGGCAGACACGCCTGAAGACGAAGTCGCTATCGGGCTTCGGCGAGTAACTGCAATCGAGGATCCGAGTCCGAGTGTCGCGTCGCACAAGGAGTTCCCGAGGGACCGTGCATCTGAAGGTCTTCGCAGAAGTCCCCACTGGGCCATGAGGATTTCCGCGCAGTCCTGTCGAGCGAACTACGATTGGCATTTCTTTCTCATGCTCTCGTGGCCATGAGCGCCCGCGCTGCGGCTTCGAAGCCACCGTCGACGATGCGAACGAGTACGTCGCTATCGACTGCGTCAAGCGATGCCAAGGCTGCGAGCCGACGGATCCTCTTGATGGCGTCTCGCATGAGCTCGGATCGGCTGGTCTGGCCGTAGCGTTCGGTCGCTTCAAGGAATGAATCGGCGATTTGCCGGGCAAGTCGAGGGCTGCCCGCCAGGTTGGTCCGCTCCGTGATCTGGACGAGCTGATCTTCGCCCAGGCGATCGATGAAGTCCGTCGGCGGGTCGCTTAGCGCGCACCCAAGCAAGCGTGCTCGCCACCAGCATCGGCCAAATGTATTCCGGAGGTTACGAGCACCGCCGAGAAATCTCTCAACGGCGGTACCCTCCGGTCCCCCTTCGAATCTCCATCGGACCAGGTCCGGAAGTAGGACACAGCCCATGAAGTTCCACAGGCGAGGGTCTGATGCCTCAGCAGCCGATATAGTCATGTCACCAAACAGGATCGTTGCACACGCTGCATCAAACCTACCAAGGTCTCCTCTTGCGAGAGGGTATCCATGATCGGCGGCTGCCGAACGCAATCGAGCGGCGAGGTCCGAAAGATCGCGAGTAGAAACTCGATTACCACCCGTTGCCGCAAAAATCTGTGTCGGATGGCTCTCGCTGCTTCGATTCGCCAATTCTCCGACGCTGAGCTGGCGAAACTCGGCCGCCGAAGCTCGCGCAGGGGCGTTGGGGACTTTGGGGAATAGCTTCACTGGCCGACTTGGAACAATCTGAAGGGGAGCTCTGCAGCTGGCTTTCGAAACGCTCGAGATCTGTGGCCAGTTCTGCACGGAGGCCTCGAGCGTCTCGCGGAAACGTGACCGATCAGACGGTGTACGCGCGATCCGACCGAACCCGACGAAGGCACCGTGCCGATCCAGGAATTCTGGGCTGGCGCCAGCTATCGTCGAAACGATTGGGTACCCGACAGGACCGAGCATGGAGAGCCAGTGGTCGTGGCGCGAGAGCGCTCGCTGAGGTCCTAATCTCGCTGCTTAAAGAGCTGGATGCCCGTCCAAGGCGGGCTGATCAGGGTCGGCGGGGTCCCAGTCGAGACGCCACCCGGCGGCGAATTCCAGCCAGCCGGCCTCCCTAAAGTCCACCCATTCCATCGGGAACCGCGATCCGGTCCCTTCGAGGGCGATATTCGTGCGGTCTTCCCAAAGAATAGACCCGCCGAATGAGGGTCGAATGCCTTGAGACCTTTCGGTGTTGGCCAGCATCGATCTGAGTTTGGACGCTGATGCTCGACGCGACATTTCGACGTGATCTCGGCTTCGAGCGTCGGCGCGCCGTGGCCGTGATTCAATTCGACTCGACTTCCAGAGCCGCGCAGCATGGTGGCTGGACAGTGCCACACGACCACCGCGGCCAAAGCTTCCGTACTAGGTATCTGGCAATCCTGCTGGACGCCGGCCACGTCTACAGCCAGGCGTCGCCGCAGTTGTACGTCCACACTTGGGTCCCATCTGGTGATCCCCGCGCTCGTCAGAAGGACGCCACCCATCTGCAGCCAAGGTCCCGCCTCGGCTCGCCAACTCAGGGCTACGAGATGCGGCCTCACGGCGATTCGAACCAATCCTAATCCCCAGCTTCGGCTTCAAGTCCCACTGAAACTATCGCGTCCCGCGGTAGACTGACAATTACGCGCCACCGCCCGTCAATCTCCCTTGGTATGACGACAAATGTCGCCGTCAACATCCCACCAGTCGGCGGAAATCGCAACAGTGACCCTCGGTCCGCGAGTTTGGCCTCGATCCCAGCTTCGAAGGCTTATGGGTTGCTTGACGCTGCTCACATTCAACCCGTGAACCTCAATGGTTCAGATGACGTGTCAAACGGTCTGCCGTTGACTCCAACCCTTCATCGCATGTTCGATGCCGGACTGTTCACCGTGGCCTACCAAGACGGCCGCCCCAGCGTTCTTGTGTCACCCCGGCTCGAACGGACGATGATCGAGTCGCCCGACCAGAGCTTTCGGTTGGATCTCCGCGACGGCGTCGCGTTGAGAATTCCGTCCACGCCGACTGCGCTACCCCATCCGGCACAGCTTCGTTTCCATCAGAACCACATCTTCATTCGACGCGCAGCTCGGGAGGAAGAACCGGCAGGTCGGCGGCTATTTCAGCCTCGCTCATGATTGCTCCCAAGTACGCGTCTGCTCCATCAGACTGTTCGCCAAGCTTGGCACGATTCAGTAGCGGCGTCGCAATTCCAGGTCCAACTTCGAACAGGCGATCTCCAGGTCGAAACCTTCGAGAGACAACAACCACATTCCACTTGAGCAACGAGCCAAGCGTATTTTGATCGTGGATGTAGCCGCTCAGGAGGGTGGCCTTGAGTTCGTCATTGCGCGAATGAAATTGAAACGCCTGCACGAACTCTAGGATGCGGACGACGTCGATGTCGCGAAATACGAGATTGCTACCGACAGGATCGCCTGGCCCGCCCACCGTGGCGAGAAGCGACCAGGCGGCGGCCCGAATTCTGCGCAAGCCATTCTTCGTCTCGGTACCGATAGAATATCATCTGCGGCCGACGGCCCGAATAGGATGCAAACGATTCCGTGGCCGTCTGCATCTTGGACCGCGCAGTGATACCAAGGACCGGGTGGGTGCGTATACGCACAGCGAACTCAGTCGGGGTGATGTCTTCTAGTTCGTAGAGCTTGATGTCCTGACGGATTTCGTACTCCACTGTCGCAAGATCGAAAAAGTACCTAGCGAGTTCTGCCGTCATCCAAACGCGCGGCAAATCCGGATACCCGCGCCGATATCCGAACCAGCGACCCATCTGGAGGAGCGTGTCGTATGCGGATGCCGTGCGCACGAAGTAGCTGACGATCAGGCCAACAAGCGTCAGGCCTCGGGAAAGGGTGTTGCCACCGATTGCCACAATGGGGTGGCCTTCGGCCGAGTAGTCGAGCCGTATCGGGCTCCGACTGTTTTCAACGACGACTTCCAGTGCGCTCCAGGACCTCCGCCAAGCGCGGTTCCAACTCTCCAAATGTGACCGGAGCCTGATCGAAGTCTTCGGCTGACACGCGGAGGCATTCGTCGATCCATAGCAATTCCAGATCATGCAGGGCATTTCCAGCTGTGGCGGCCAGTTGCTGACTGCGCTCGGCCTGCCACGCAACCACAAGAGTTGCCAACTGTTCATGGACGTCCGTGTACATGGACGTGTGGACAAGCATGCTGGAGGGTTAACTCTGCCCGCGTAGGTTCGTGCGGTCGCTGCGAGCAGGAAGTAGTCGAGCGCCGTGTGGAGGGACTCACCCAGCACAGGAGTCCACGACCCGTGACCTCGGCTCGGTGGTTTGACCAGGGGTACGTCCTCGTCTGGGATCAAACGGATCATGTCCAAGCCACCGACTTCGTCCCCTTCCTCTTGGTTGAGGCGATCCCGGCCGAAGAGCCGCTCGGGACCGAAGTAGTCGGCGGGGCTGGGAAGGTCGACGATGAAGTCGCGCGGGTAAAGGTCATCGGCGTTCGCGACGTCGACTAACAAATTCGCAAACGGCGTGGCGGTATAGCCCACATATGCTGCCTTGGGAGGTGTCCGCAGCAAGTCGATCGTTAGCTGATTGATCGTCGTGCGCCGAGCTGGATCTCTGCTGGCATTCAAGCTAGCCTGGTCTGCCTCGTCGTCGATGATGAGCGTCGGGCACGCCGCAAGAACGTTCCCGCGCGCCGACGAGAGCCACTTGATCAGCGCCCTGAGCCGGGAGACGTTCTTCTTCACCACCAGCAACACGCGATGATCGAAGTGATTCGTGAGATAGAAGTCGGCGTTGCCGGCTGCGCGCAGGTTGAAATCGTCGTGCGTCGTCGTGAGTGCGGCCCATTCCTCCGGGTGAAGGAAGGCCAGGCTCATCGTGCAATCGTTGTTGCGTCTGACGGCGGAGGGCTTCGTGGACGCCCGATAGGACGATGAAAAGCTTGTAGTTGACGTCCGCAGCCTTGGCGATCACGGCCGAATAGTTCGCAGTCTTCCCACTCTGCACGTAGCCCAGAACCAAGCCCCGCGAATGGAATTCGGCCATGCCGGGCGGAGGAAGCAACGAAACGACCTTGGTCGACGAGCGATCCAGTTCGCGGATCACGTCGTCGGACCACGGTGGTTCTCTATCACGCAGGGATTGCTTGAGCGCTGGCCAATACCGATCGTCGGGGCTCGGGCCCGGGTACCATGATTGAAGACCTTCCGCCTGGAGGCCACGTGGTTCCTTTAGGTAGCGGATTTCACCGACTCTCCGGAGATACTCCGCCAGAGCTGCATCGACGCGACCGGGGTTCGTGACCAGTGTTCTGAGATTGGGCCGCGGCGTTGCTGGGCGACGTGCCCGAACGAACCTGACGCCCAATGTTCTCGATGATTGGTTCGAGCAGCGCTGGGTCGTCTGCCTGCACGGCCTGTCTCCCGTTCGCAATCGGCTACGTTCCGGGCCACGCCCCGCAGTGATCAAGACAGAGTGTACGACCACGCCAGGACGCCAATGGCGTGGTCAATTTGGCTTCCGGGAGGTGCGCAATCGATTGACCTCCTGCGCCAACAATTCTGCTCGTGGCGCTGGATTTGGTCGGATTTCGTGCTCCCAGATAATGACAACATCCCACCCTAGCTCACCTAGTTCTCCCTCGACACTCGCGTCACGTCGCACGTTCCCGTTGAGTTTCGTCAACCAGAATTCCGCATTCGACTTGGGCACAGGGAGCCGACAGATGACGCACCGATGCCAGAAGCATCCATGTACGAACACCGCAAGCTTGAGCCTAGGGAAGACAAGATCGGGCCGGCCCGGCAGCCTCGGATGGATGCGGTATCCACGTGCACCTGCTGCCCAAAGGGACTTGCGGAACGCAATTTCGCGCTTGGAGACAGCGAGGTTGGCCGCCATTGTGAGCCGCGCGTTTTCTGAGCTCGCTGCCGGTCGTGGTGCCCTCACGACGTGATTGTGCGCTGATCGTCAGGCCGAAGCGCGAACTTCCACGAACTCCGCCTGCTCGACGAGCGCCCACGCGAGGTGTTCGATCACCGGCACGACGACGGCATTTCCGAACTGTCGGTACGCCTGGGTGTCGGAGACGGGGATCAGGAACTCGTCGATCGGTTCGTCTCGCTCACCGATCGGGTCGGACGCCGACGACCATCCTCGGGCTGGGAAAGCCCATCAAGCGGGCGCATTCAACAGGGGTGAGGCGGCGCGGCAGAGTTGCTGCCGGTGTCGAGAAGGATCTCCGAGCCGTCCTTGTGGTACCGCGCTGACAGCGTCCGCGAGATGTCCTCCGGCCCGAACAGGCCGAACCCGAACCCATTGCCGGCCCTGCGGTGCTTCGCGGCGTAGTCCTGCAGGTACTGCCACAGGTCGCGGCGTCAGGACGTACTTCTTGTCCCACCAGGGGTCGAGCACCTCGCGAAGCCTGGGTCGTGGGCGGCGGTCCAAGCGGGGGAACTCGAAACGGCGTCCGTCGTATCGGTCCCGGTGCAACCCGATCATGAACGTCCGCTCTCGATGCTGCGGTACCCAGTGCTGGGCGTCGATGAGGCTGTGGTTCATCTCGTAGCCCGAGGCGATCGAGCTCGCCGAGGATCACTCGGAACGTGTTGCCGTGATCGTGGCTCCGGAGGTTCTTGACGTTCTCGAGGAACACGACCGCAGGCTGACGGGCCTCCAGGATCCGAACGATCTCGAAGAACAGGTTGCCGCTCTTGACGTCGTTGAAGCCGTGCTCTCGACCGAGGCTCAGCTTCTTCGAGACTCCGGCGATGCTGAACGGCTGACACGGGAATCCAGCGGCCAGAACGTCAAAGGCCGGGATGTCCGCCGGGTCGACGGTCCGGATGTCGCGGCCTTCGCAGACACCGAAATTCGCCTCGTAGGTCTGCCGGGCGAACTTGTCGATCTCGACCGAGTAGACGCAGGTCCCGCCGGCTCTGCTGAGGCCGATCCGGATCCCGCCGATTCCGGCGAACAGGTCGATGAATCGGAACTGGCCCTGGCGGCGGTCCACCGTGAGGTCGTCGAACGGAGGCCGGGCGAGGATGTCCGGGCGCGAGTCAGGCTGGGCGAACACGTCGCCGAACAGTGGCTCGATCTTCAAGCTGGTTGGACTCGTAACACTTGCCAAGATCGGCACCCGGTGTCCCTGTCAGTCTACCGGCCGCAGCCCGCCGGGGTCAGCCCCAAGTTGCGTGGCGGCCGTGTCACCTAGGATGACACAGAACCGAACTGACGTTCGAAATGCAGGCGGAGCCCGGTCGTGGGCAGGCCCGGGAACCGGTTGACGATCGCGCGACGCCTGGAGCGCGACGCTGTCGCCATGAATGCCCGCAGCGATTCGGCTCAGCGTTGCCGCGCGACCTGGTCGACGAGATCGATCGCGTCGTCGGGAATCGCAATCGGAGCGCACTTCGTTGAGGCCGCGATTCGTGATCGCCTGAAGCGAGAACGACTCGGGCTGGCACTGGCTCGCGCTGCGGGAGCCTGGACAGCGGCCGAGTACCCCGAGGTCGATACGTCTGAGAAGGTCATCGCCTGGGTTCGAGAGCGCCGGACCGAGAGAACGACCGCCTAGCTGGACTGATCCCGCCGCACGGTCAGCTTGCGGCCCTTGATCTTGGCGTTGCTCAGGGCGCGCAGGATCGCCTCGGACGGTTCCTCGCGGACGTCGACCAGCGAGAAGCGATCGAAGATCTGGATGGCGCCCACGGTCTCGCCGCCCACGCCGGCTTCGTTCGTGATCGCACCAACCAGGTCTCCGGGGCGGATGCCGGCTTCTCGGCCGCCGCCGACGAAGAGGCGCGCCCAGCCGGCGTTCGGGCCAGGAGGCGCCTGACGGGGGCCGCCGGAGAATTTGGAGCGCCCGCCCGAGCGATCGAATCCGGGGCCCCGGGACCGCAGCGCCACCCGGAGGCGCGGAACTGCCCGCCTGCCGGACCGTGCGCCCGGCCCGAATCCCCGCCGCTCATCCGGCCCCGCGAACCGCGGCGCGCCCGACGGCAGCACGGCCGGCGCCACCTCGACGTCGTCCTCTTCGCGCGTCGCATCGCCCGCGGCCAGGCTCACGGCCGCCAGCGCGATGTCGACGACGTCGAATTCCTCGGCCAGGGGCTCGATGACCGCCCGGTATCGATCGAAGCCGTCCGCCAGCAGCGTCTCGCGGAGCTGGCCGCGCAGCAATTCGAGTCGATGCTCGCGCATGTCGGCCACGGTCGGGACCTGCGCGATCTCGAATCGATGATGCGTCGCCGCCTCGATATTTCGCAGCAGTCGATGTTCGCGCGGCTCGACCAGGGTGATTGCCGTCCCCTCGCGACCGGCTCGACCGGTCCGCCCAATTCGATGGATGTACGCGTCCGGCGCCGACGGCACGTCGTAATTGATGACGTGCGAGACATGTTCGATGTCGAGCCCGCGCGCAGCGACGTCCGTGGCGACGAGGATGTCGAGCTGCCCATCGCGAAACCGGTTCATGACGCGATCGCGCATGTCCTGCGACATCCCGCCGTGCAGCGCGGCCGCATCGTGGCCGCGCCCGGTCAGCGCGCGAGCCAGGTCGTCGACCTCCTCGCGGGTCCGCCCGAACACGAGCGCCGACGACGGATCCTCGACGTCGAGCAGCCGGCACAGGGCGGCGAGCTTGTCCGGCTCGACGGACGACGTAGGCGACCTGTCGAACGAGGGCGCCCGAATCGCCTTCTCGAGCCTTCGATCGAACGTTGACCCGAACGGGATCGCGCAGGTGCCGGCGGGCGATCTTCGTGATCGTGGGGGAAATCGTGGCCGAGAAGAGGGCGGTCTGACGCTCGGCGGGCGTGGCGCCGAGGATCGTCTCGAGGTCCTCCGCGAACCCCATGTCGAGCATCTCGTCGGCCTCGTCGAGCACGACGAACGTGACCCGATCGAGCTTCAGGCTGCCGCGGCTCAGGTGGTCGACGGCCCGGCCTGGCGTGGCGACGACGACATCGACGCCGCGGCGAAGCCCGCGCAGCTGCTGGCCGATCGGCTGGCCGCCGTAGATCGGCAGGACCCGGACGCCGACCTCCTGGCCGTAGCGATGGAACGCCTCGGCAACCTGCATCGCGAGTTCGCGGGTCGGCACGAGGACGAGCCCTGCGGTCCGCCCCTCCTCGACCACTCCGAGCGCCAGCCGCTGGAGCATCGGCAACGCGAAGGCCGCGGTCTTGCCGGTGCCGGTCGGAGCCTCGGCCAGGACGTCGCGGCCGGCCTGGAGGACGGGGATCGCCTCGCGCTGGACCGGCGTCGGCTCCTCGTAGCCGAGCGCGGCGAGCGTGGGCAGCAGGGCCGGGCCGACACCGAGGGCCGCGAACGCAGCGGATCCGTCAGACAGTTCGGCGCCGTCGTGTGCGCCCTCCGCGTGCGCGGGTTCGGCCGGACATGATGTCTCGGCCGACTGTGGAGGGTCGGGCGGGATCGCCGGCGCGGCCTTGTGCGTTCGCTTGGTCGGCGCCCACGCGGAACCAACCACCGGGAACGGCGGCGGCATGGCCTTCTTGTGCTTGGGCGTGGGCGAGTCGTGTTTCTTGGGAGTCATCGGGCCGTCGATTGTGGGCGGCCCCGCCGAACCGCGCAAATCGCGGAGCAGCGGGCCAGCAACGCCCCGCACGAGGTCGTTCCGAACCAGGAATCCTGCTGGATTCCCACCAGGTGGTCCTTAGCCGGGAGTGCGATGGGCCGAGGGGACCAAACCGGCCCAGACTGGAGCCGAAGTAGTCGAATCCGTGAAGCGCACCTCCCGAGGGGCGCGCGCCTGACGCCGCGTCTCGCGCCTACGTGCCGTGGGGCGGGAATTCGAGAAGAAGCTGACGGCGGGGCCACGGCCGCGATTCGCGTTCTCAACGCCTCAGTCGGGCAACGACTCGATGGTGGCCGATCAGGTCGCGGCGAGACAGGCGACCGTCTCGACGAGTCCGGACACGACTCCATGAGAGTTGCGGCGTCGCCGCTAGATCCGACGTTGGGACCATGCGCCCGCCCGGGGTTCTGTGTCGAGCTGAGCCCTACTTGTCGGAAGTTGCCCGATCCTGGATCTCCCAGGCATGGTCGAGGACATGCCAGGCTGCCCGGCGGACGAAATACGGCGGTGGCCAGAGCTTCTTCGTCTGGCTCGGATTGGCCGGCGCTTCGCCCCGCGCGCGAGCCGCGATCGCCGCCAACTCGATCGGCCGCAAGTCTCGCCAGCGAACCGTGAGGTCCGGGCCGGCTTTCGGCGCACGGGCCCCGAGCGCGTTGAGGTACATCTCCTCGGCACCGACGACGTGGTCGACGATCCTCTCGAGGCTGCGCCCGCCACCGCGCGGGCCCGTCTGTAACGTGAGCCCGATTGCGCCGGCGGCCACCCGATCGAACTCGGCCCAGACGGCCCCGAGGATCCGCGACAGCCACTCCACGTCCGCGAAATCGATCGGCCGTCGATCCGCGGGCGCCGGCATCGATGGCGCCCCGAAGTCGGTCGTCGCGTCCCCGACGACCCGGTCGCCGACCTTGTACCCCGATGCGTTCGTCGGCAACTCCATGGCGATCCCCGAACGCCCGAGGATCGATGCGTAGCGCGGGCCATAATCGGCCAGGCGCGCAACGGCCTCCTCCTCGGTTCGGCCGGCGCGGCTCCAGCCCGGCCACTCGACTGCGCTCGCGAAGATCCGCTTCGTCCCGAGTTCGAGATAGACATCGATGACGGGCGAGGGCTCCACGCCTGCATTCTGCCAGCGTCAGGGCGCCGGCCGCAGTGCCCCGAGCATGTTCGCTGCCTGGCAGGACTTCCGCAGGCACCCCAGTTGCCACAGGTCCTCGATCGACCGGAGCAGCGAGTAGTGGCTCAGCGTGCTCGCAATCCTCGTCCCTGCCGGGACTGTCGGGCCCGCCAGGATCGTCGCGACACGCCCGCCGCCGCCCACCGGCGAGAGGCCGTCGTCCCAGGTGATCAGGAGCAGCGTCTGCTTGAACGTTGGACTGGCGAGCAGGCCCGCCAGCCAGGTCTGGAGGAACGCATCGCCCTTGGCCGTCGAGCAATCGTGCATGTCGTGGCAGAAATTCGGGATGACGAACTGGACGGTGGCGGCGCCGGGAGTGAAGGACTTCAGGTTGCCGATATTCCTGCAGCGCGCGGCGCTGCCAGTGATCGACCGGAAGCTGACGGCAGGCTCATGCTTCCGCGCGTACCAGCCAGGCCCGTCCGATCCCCCGTAGGCGGTCGCGCCCTTGAAACATCCGGGCGGGACATTTTCAGCGGCGATCCGCCACGTCAGACCGTGCGCCTCGAGCTGATCGGCGAGATTCACACCACTGATGTTGTGCACCCCGTCGTCGACGACGCCAAAGGTCGAGCCACCGAAGAGTGCCAGGTAGTTCGGCTCCGATGGGTGGGCGACCGCGAAGTAGTTCGTCGCCAGGCCGTACGTGCGCATGAGGCTGTTCAGGTAGGGCGCGTTGGGCGAGCCGACGATCGAGGTGTACGCCCGGTTCTCCATCAAGACCACCACGACGTACTGGATCCCGAGCGTCGTGGCCGGGGCTGCCAGCCGGACGCCCGAACGGAATCGGCCATCAGGGAGCGAGGCCAGCGGCGCCGCGGACCCGTCGGCGGCGAAACTGCTGGATGTTCCGGTCATCGCCCGCCCGTCCGTGGCCGCGTCGGCCGCCACGTCACCGCCGGGTGCGAGCCATGCCCCGAGCACGGCAACGAGCGTCAGGACGGCCAGCCGCGTCATCGTGGCGCTCCTCAACCGCCGCCCAGCGCCTTCTGCATGATCGGGCGCGCGGTGTCGATCGGGATCGCGAACGCGATGCCCTGGGCGCTCGGGTCGTTGGCCGAGACGATGCCGATCACCTCGCCGGCCGCGTTGAGGAGCGGCCCGCCGGAGTTGCCGGGGTTGATTGGCGCGTCGATCTGCAGGATGTTGGTGAGCCGATGCGGCCGCCGATTCGACCCGACGTCGAGCGACCGTCCGATGGCCGAGATGATTCCGGTGGTCACGCTGTCGGTGAACTCCCCGAGCGGGCTGCCGATGGCAATCACGAGCTGCCCCATCTTGAGGCCCGTCGAGTGCCCGATATGCACGACCGGCAGGCCCGTTGCCGAGACCTTGATCACGGCCAGGTCGTGGCCGGCGTCTTCGCTGACGATTCGGGCGGCAAACGTCCGGCCGTCCGGGAGGGCGACGCTGATGGTCGTCGCGCCGTTCACCACGTGATCGTTGGTGAGGATCCAGCCACGGGCATCGAAGATCATCCCGGAGCCGATCCCCGTGGACGGCCCGCCGAACGGTCCGCCGTTCGGGTCCGTCGCCGTGATCGTGACGACGGCGGGTTCCGTTCGGGCGACGGCGTTGACGACGACCGAAAAGGGATCGATGCCCTGGGCGGAGCCCGAGCCACTGGCGGTCGGGCTCACGAGCGGCGTGGCGGTGGGAGCGGCGGTTGGGGCGGCGGATGGGGCGGCACTGGGCGCGGCAGATGGGGCGGACGACGGCGATGGAGTCGGGGTCGGGCTGGGCGCCGCAGTGGCGGTCGGGGCGGCGGTTGACGGTGCAGCGGAGGCGGCGGCCGGCGGGGCGGCGGAGGCACTCGTCGAGACGCCCTGCGGAACGGGCGACGGCACCAGGGCGGTCACGGCCGACGACGAGCCGCCGTTCGAAGAGGGATTGGCGAGCATCACGACCACGGCCGTCGACCCTGCCGCGACAAGGCCGCTGACGAGGCCCACGGCCACGAGCGCAGCGACGAGGCGCCGCCACGTGATCGTCATCGACGAGGGACCGGCGGGTGGGGCCGGCGGCGATGAGGACGGCAGCCCGACCGGGCCGGCGGTCATCCAGCCGGACGAGGTCGCCGCGGTCGAATTCGCCCAGGTTGGAGGCGGCCCATCGGCCGCGGCTGGGTACACGGCCTCGGCTGGCGGGACCGCATCGGCTGGTGGCACGGCCGCACTCGGTGGCGCCCAGATCGTCGTCTCGACCGGTGGCTCGGAATACCCAGCCGACCAGGGATCCGGGGCAACGGGTGGGGTGCTGGGTTCCGGTTCCGGTTCGTTCATGTGATCCGCACCGTACTCCTCGGCGGGTCTTCGAGCCCGCTCGGAGACGGATCGGTGGTTGGGCCGCCGAATCGTGGAGCGCCGGGCAGGGGCTGTGGACTCCCTCGCACCGTACGGGTTCCCGGTTGAGCATCGATGTTGTGCGTGCGTCGATTCCGCAACCTTTGCGAATTCAAAGGCGGTCCGACCATGGCGTCCGGCCAGCCCCGTCGCGGACGAGGAAGGGCCACAGACCGAACCGGGAGATCCTGAAGAAGTCCCGAACGGATCAGGCCATACGGCCCTGCCATTCGGTTCTCAACCGGCGCAATCCTGTGTCGTGAGGGTGGGCATCGGAGGGGACGCCCGGTGCCCACTCTCCATTTCCGCTGCCCCCCGGGCATGCGACGCGTCCCACGGACGATGAAACCGAGGTGGTCGAGATGCGCGTCCTGGTGACGGCTGCGTCAAAGCATGGGACGACGCTCGAGATCGCGAATCTGATCGGCTCCGGGCTCTCCGGCGCCGGCCTCGATGCGGTCGTGCTGCCCGCCGATGCGGTGACCACGCTGGACGGCTTCGATGCCGTCGTGATCGGCAGTGGCGTCTACGCCGGGCACTGGCTCGAGCCGGCCAGGCGCCTGATCAGCGATCAGTCAGAGCGATTGCTCGGAATGCCGGTCTGGCTGTTCTCCAGCGGTCCACTCGGCGATCCGGCCAAGCCGGCCGGAGATCCCGCCGACGTCGCCGACCTGATGGACCAGACGGGCGCTCGCGGACACCGGGTGTTCGCCGGTCGAATCGACCGCAGCACGCTGAGCTTCGGCGAGAAGGTCATCGTCAGCGCCGTCCGGGCCCCGTCAGGCGACTTCCGCTCGCCCGAGGACATTCTCGACTGGGCCGCCGAGATCGCCGAGGCACTGCAGCCGGTCGGCGCAGCTCACTGATCGAGTGCTCCCCGACGTGATCGTGCCGCCGGCTCAGCGGCCGGCTCGGGCCGTGATCGACAGAACGGCATCACCCATCGCGTCGTTGACGTCAGCGGCGGCGCGATCGTCGGTCATCGCCGGGCTTCGCCCTCGTCGTTCGGCGGCGTCGCTGCGATGGCGGCCGTGAGCCGCTCGACCCCGTAGGCGAACGCATCGTCCACGGCCCCGCCGAGCCGGAACGCGCCGTTGAGCTCCATGCTCACGAAGCCGTGGGCCCAGGCGACGAGGAGGCGGGCGGCCTCCAGCGCGTGCTCGCCGCCAGCCAGCGGTTGGACGCTCCGCAGCAGCGCCTCGCTGGCTGCCGCGTTGATGCCCGGGTCCACCCCACCGCCGGCGGGCGTCGCCGAGAACAGGAGCGCGTAGGCCCGCGGGTTCGCCAGCGCGAACGATCGATACGTCTCGGCCAGCGCCCGGATGTCGGTCGTCGGGTCCCCGGTGTGGGCGGCGGCGTTGAGTCGGGCGGTCAGATCGAGCGCCGCATCGTTCGCGATGAGCCGAATGAGCTCGGCCCGGCCGTCGACCCGCTTGTAGAGCGACGGCGCCCGGACGCCGACCGATTCGGCCACGCGCTGCAGGGTCAGGCCGTCCAGGCCGTCCGCCTCGAGAATCCGGCGGCCAGCGGCGACGATCTCCAAGACCGATGTTCGCGATGGTGTTGGCACGAGCCCATCCCATGGCTATTGACAATAGCGATGAAGGCTATCTATCATAGCGATCATTGAACGGGCCGGCAATGCCCCGGCGCCGCCACGCAGAATCAGCGCCCCGAGCCACGGAGAAACGGACCACCACCATGCAGCTCGCCCCATCGCTCCACCGAATCGGTACCTCCAGCCTCGTCAACAGCTACATCGTCGAGGAGGGCGGCCGACTCACCGTCGTCGACACGGGCCTGCCCGGCCAGTGGAAGGATTTCGAGAAGGAACTGGCCGCCATGGGCCGGACCGTCGATGACGTCCGAGCCGTCGTCCTGACGCACGGCGACATCGACCATGTCGGGTTCGCCGAACGCCTCCGGCGCGATCACGGCGTCCCGGCATGGGTCCACCCGCTCGATGCCAGCGAGGCTCGCGGTGAGTCCAAGAAGCCGCCCGCACCGCGAGACCCGATGCGGATCGGCGCGATGACGTCATTCATGATCTTTGCGATGCGCAAGGGTGGCTTCCGGCAGCATCCGATCAAGGAAGTCATGACGTTCGAGCCCGGCGCGACGCTCGATGTGCCGGGTTCGCCGCGGGTGATCCCAATGCCCGGCCATACGCCAGGGTCGGTCGTCTACCACTTCGCCGGCGTCGACGCGCTGTTCGTCGGCGATGCGATGACGACCCGGTCCGTCGTGACCGGCAAGGTCGGCCCGGCACTCGGCCCGTTCACGGTCGATCGGGCGAAGACGCTCGAGTCCCTCGCGGCGCTGGATGGCCTGACGGCCCGGTGGGTGCTGCCCGGCCACGGGCCCGAGTGGACGAAGGGGGTCACGGAAGCTGTCCGGGCGATCCGGGCACAGGGCTGACGATTCGGCCGAGATCGCCGCGGCGGCGGTGGTAGGGGAGGCTGGATTCGAACCAGCGACAGGCGGTGTATAAGACCGCTGCTCTCACCGCTGAGCTACTCCCCCGCCGGCACCGATCGTAGCACCGGTATTTTCGAGGACCGGAGAACGCTTGCCCGAGGGCTGCACCGCCTGGATCGGCCGATTCGTGCTCATACGCTCACCCGGGGAACGCAAGACAGCAACTCCGATCGCTTCGGAGAACCGCAGCGGCGGCGCCTGACCGATTCGTGCGCGAACGAGCCCCCGACTTAGCTCGCGGCGGGGCACGGACGATCCAGAATCCGCACGAACCTTGTCCAGCGTTCCTCGGGTGCGCAGTAGACGAAGACACAGGTCCGGACGCCGACCACGGCCACACACGGGAAGAGGCGACGGCCGCCGGCCTGTCCCCGGCGGCCGTCAGGGCTCCGAACCGGCGGTCAGCGAGATCGCGACACGGAGCGCGGTCGGGATCCGACCGGTGACAGGTCCGGCGTCGGATTCCGACTCAGGTGGTGAGCGGCCCCGGCAAGCCAGCGCGATCTGCGCGCGCCGAGACCCTGGAGGTCAGTGGTGGTTGCCGCCGCGGAACTTCAGGGCGATCGCATGCAGAGACAGCCGCCGCGGTCGGGCTGGGGCTGCTGCCGCGGCCGTCTCGGTCGAGAAGGGCCGTCGGGCCGTGGTCATCACGTAGCGCGACATGTAGGCCGTCGGGAACAGCTCGTCCGCCAGCTGGTCGTCTTCGGGCGATCGGAACCGTTCGAGTGGAAGATCGTCAGGTCCGAGCGGTCGCCAGGAATCCTCGACATCCGTCCGCCGGCGTCGCTGCGAGGCGACCCCCACCAGCTGCGGCAGGGCGACGTGCTCTTTCTCGGTGGACACGAATTCCCTCTCACCGGTGCTGCATGGACCATTGGTAGGCATCGCGATGATTAGCCGGGTGGTGCGCGCCGGGAATGGTACAAACGTCCCGAACGGCCGTTCCGCGCCCGAGAAGTGGTGCGCGGCGGCCCCGCAACGGGTGTCCTGCACCCGTCCCGCAGGTTGCGGCGGCAGGCAGCGGGCCGCTGGCGCGCGGCCGACCGCGGCGCCGCCTGGTCAGACGAGCAGCGGCTCCACGATCTGGACGACGACGACGAGCACGAGATAGGCGATTGGAACGGCGGCGAAGAACCCGAGAGCCGCGCTCCAGCCACTTCGAACGCCGCCCCGGCCGCTCGCACCGGGCTGCGGCACGATGAGCCAGGTGATCCAGCTGCCCACGCCGAGGACGACGAACACGTAGATCAGCACGCCGAGCGTCCGCAGATCGCCACCCGGCAGGTCCGCGCCGCGCGTCAGGGCGACGTCGTAGGCGAGGTAGACCAGTCCGAGGACGACGGCCACCGACAGGTCTGCGACGACCGCCCGAACCACGGGTCGCGGGGCATGGCGGAACTGTCGCCAGCGCACCTCCGCCCAGGACCGCCTGCGCACGGGCGACGCATCAGCGGGCCGAGCCATGGCCCCCGGCGGCCTGGATGCCTTCGCGACCCCGGTCTCAGGCTCGATGGTCGGGCGGGCCGCCCCGCCGGCCGACTCGGGGCCGGCCATCAGTCGTCCTGGCCGAGGATCGTCAGGCGCCGCCGGGCCGGGATCGTCTCGGGCGTCCACTTCGCCAGCTCCTCGACCGCGGCGCAGAACCTCGCGACCTCGGCGTCCGTGTTGAAGAAGCCCGTGCTGATGCGAAGAGCATCGAGCGAGCGAATCCGGCGGATGATCGCGAAGGCCCGCGCCCCGAGCTCCCGTCGGGCGTCCTCGGCCGGCCAGCCGGCGATCCGGAACGTCACGATCGTTGCCAGTCGATCGAGCGGCGTCAGGATCTCGACCCCGGGGATGGCCGCGAGCAGGTCCGCCGCGCCGCGCGCCAGGCCGTGTGCCCGATCGGTGACCCAGTCAAGGCCGATGTACATCGCCAGCCAGCCGCAGCTGCGGGCCACGCCAACGACGGACGGGGCATGGAAGTTGGTGGCCTCGAACCGTCGCGCCGCCGAGACGAGGCCGGCCGCCGCATCGCCGGCATCGACCATGCCCAGCCAGCCCGCGAAGGCCGGACGGACCCGATCCTCGAGCCCGGGACGACAGTAGAGCGCACCCATGCCCTCGGGGCCGAGGAGCCACTTCTGGGCCGGCAGCGCGTACAGGTCGGCGCCGAGCGCCGTCACATCGACCGGGATCGCGCCGGCCGCCTGCGCGCCGTCGATGCAGACGATCGAGCTGTTGGCGCGAGCGAGCCCGGCGATCGATTCGACCGGCAGGACCTGTCCCGTCGACCAGGCCACGTGCGAACAGAGAACGAGCCTGGTCCGGGGAGTCACTGCCTGCTCGAACGCCGTCAGCGTCCGCTCGTCGTCGCCCGTGGCGTCCACGTCGACCGAGACGATCTCGACCCCCCGCCGCGCCGCCAGCGAACCGAGCGCCGCCATCACCCCCGGGTACTCGAGCGTTGTCGTGACCAGTCGATCGCCGGGCTGCCAATCGATTGACCAGGCCGCGATGTTCAGGCCGTCCGTCGTGCCGTGGGTCAGCGCCACGTCGTCGACACCGGCCCGAATGACGGCCGCGATCGTGCCCCGCGCCTCGTCCATCCGGACGAGCGTCTCCTCCTCGTACGAGGGATCGGCCCGGCCGGTCCGGACCTCCCACTCGGCGAGGTCGGCCATGGCCTTCGCGGTCTCCGATGGCAGTGGCCCGGCCGTGCCCGTGTTGAGGTAGATCCCGGCCCCGGTCGCCGGCAGCAGCTCGCGGACGGCCGCGAGCTTCTCGGCGTCGGGCATGAAGGGGCTGACCACGGCTCCGTATGATACCGACGTGCCAGTTCGCCCCCTTCCATCGTGGCCGAACCCTCGATGAAGGCCTATGCGCGCCCCGAGCTTCTCGCGTCCGCCGAGTGGCTCGCCGAGAACCTGGGGCGACCCGAGCTTCGCATCATCGACGTCCGGTTCCGGCCCGACGGAACGGCGCGCACCGTCTTCGGCGGCGGCCACATTCCCGGTGCGACCTACCTCGACTGGTCTACGGAGCTCGTCGCCGAAGAGGAGCACGGCAGCCTCTTCCTGCTGGCCCCGCCCGACCAGGTCGCGGCCGCCCTCGGCCGAGCCGGCGTCAGTGACGGCAGCACGGTCGTGCTCTACGACGACGCCTCCAGCCTGTTCGCTTCGCGGGTGTGGTGGAGCCTGCGGGTCTACGGGTTCGAAGGCACGCGGATCCTCGATGGCGGCATGAGCGCCTGGGTCGCGGACGGCGGGGCCGTCTCGAGCGCCACGGGGTTGCCGCCGGCCGGGACGTTCTCGCCACGAGCGCAGCTGCGGATGCGACTCACCACGTCCGATGTCCGCGGGTTGCTCGGCTCACCCGACGTGATGCTGCTGGATGCCCGCGCCACGCCCGAGTACAAGGGCTTCCAGGGCAACGGCCGGCGGCTCGGCCACATCCCGGGGGCCGTCAACGTTCCGGTGGCGGCGATGAGCCGGCCGGGCAGCCAGCGATTCCGCGGCGGCGACGAGCTGCGGGCCCAGTTGAGCAAGGCCGGCGTGGCGCGTGGCCGGCGCATGGTCTGCTACGACGGCTCCGGGATCGCGGCTGCCAAGCTCGCGTTCATCCTGACGCTGCTCGGCCACGAGGACGTCGCGGTCTACGACGGCGGCTGGGCCGAATGGGGCGAGCGTCTGGACCTGCCCATCGAACGCTGAGGCGCCCTCGCGGTGGCCGCTCGCGGTGGCCGCTCGCGCGCGGTTCTTTCTCACATGCGCACCGGGTGAACGTTGGCAAGGCCTGGGGCCGACCCGCGAGCGCCCTCGCTCCGAATTTGTCCCACTGCGTGCGGGTACCGGGATGAACGAGGTCCGGTTTCGCGGCCGTAGGCGTCGAGATCCTGTCTACCGTTCCCGGGGTGAACGTATGAGTCATTTCGGGAGCCGCCGGAGCAGGAGCCACCCGAACCAGGTTGCGGCGCTACCCCTCGGTCGGGTCCGCCTCGAACGGGCCGGTCGCGGCCATCGAATGGGGCTGTCAGCATCCCGCGACGATGCACCGCGTGGCATCCCCGATCGGTCCATGACTCGATGCGCCGAACGGGCCCGCCGACGAGCTCGAGCCCGCCGACTCAGCGGCGAGCGGCGGCGGTGACGAGGTGCTCCGGTCCCTGTTGGAGACCCTGGAAGAGCGCCTCTACGGTTGCCACGGTATCGGCCTCGGCGGCCGTCTTGTCGAGGCGCAATCGGGCGA
Source organism: uncultured Chloroflexia bacterium (assembly GCA_963716375.1). Lineage (GTDB taxonomy): Bacteria > Chloroflexota > Limnocylindria > Limnocylindrales > CSP1-4 > VGPE01. Next base: position 3,070,728 of record OY970306.1, read on the forward strand.
TCCGCGGAAACCGGAGCGCAAAGCCCGACTGGTGGCGCGTCGAGCGCATGATCACGTCGAACGCAACCTCGATGACGACGGTCGGCTCGACCAGCCGGTAGCGACCGAACTCCTGGATCGTGTGGGCCACGAACCATTCCGTCATCTCGGCGATCTCGGCATCGGTCAGGCCGCTGTAGGCCTTGCCGATGTTGACGAGCCGGCCGGTCGCCTCGTCGCGGACGGCGAACGTGTAATCCGAGAGGACGCCGTGGCGCTTGCCGTGGCCGACCTCCACGCCGACGACCACGCAATCGATCGTGGCCAGCGCCTTCTTCATCTTCAGCCAGCCGAGGCCGCGCCGGCCCGGTGAGTAGCGGCTCTGGGGGTCCTTGACCATGAGGCCTTCGTTGCGCCGGCCGCGGGCCTCGGCGAAGACCTGTTCGAGCTCATCGACGGAGCCCACGGTCATCAGGTGCGAGAGCGCGAATCTGCCACCGTCCTCGGCGAGCGGCAGGTCGAGCGACTCGAGGAGGTCGCGCCGCTCGGTCAGCGGCCGGCCGAGGAGCGGCTCCACGAGGCGCGTCGACTCGCCCCCGTTGACACCGCCCGGCCCGATCGGGGCCGTCGCAGCCAGAACGGCCGCGGCCGCCGGCACGTGTCCATTGCTCCGGTCGGGACCCGTTTCAGGACCCGTTTCAGGACCCGGCGCCGCCAGCGCCAGCACGTCGAACGCGACGAAGATCACCGGGACCGACGCGAGGATCGCCTTCGACGGCTTCTTGCGGCCGAGCCGTGTCTGGAGCGAGAGGAACGGCAGGACCATCCCATCGCGGTAGGCGAGCAGCTCGCCATCGAGGACTCCATCCCACGCGAGACCGCGAGCGGCTTCCACGATCTCCGGGAACTGCTCGCTGACATCGTTGAGATCGCGACTGAAGAGCGTCACCTGCGAACCGGCCCGATGCAGCTGGGCGCGGATGCCGTCGTACTTGTCCTCGACCCAGACCGTCGGCCCGAGGCGGGCGAGGATCTCGGCCGCGTCCTCGGCCGGGGAGGCGAGCATGAACTTGAGCGGATGGAAAAGCGCCAGCCGCGCTTCCCCGAGGCGGTCGCTTTCGGCGAGGATCGCCGTCCGACCGACGTCGCCCGTCAGCATGCCGGCCTGCTTGACGGCATCGAGCGGCTGATCGAAGGCCTCGGCGATGGCCGCTTCGAGCAGTCCCTCGCGCAGGCCGATCCGCAGCTCGCCGGAGAGGACCTTGACGACGTACCGGGCCGTCAGGGGATCGCAGCGCCGCAGCAGCTCCTCGAAGATCGCGCCCTTGCGCGCCGCGCCCGATGCCGCCTGGATGGCGGCGTAGGCCTCGGCGACCTCGGTCAGGCTCGGCGGCCCGGCCGGATCGCCGGTGTGGCCAGCCCGCGTCAGGAGATCGGCCACGGCCAGTCCGAGATCGGACGAGCGGTCATAGGCCGCACCGAGTGCGCCGGCGGGCGTGCCGGCGACGTTCGTGACGGCCGTGGCGATCGTCGCCCAGCCGAGCCCCGTCGTCCGCTGGTCGGCCTCGGAAAATGGCCTGCCGGTCAGGAAGACGGCTGCGATCGGCAGCTCCTCGGGCTCGAGGCTCGAGAGGTAGGTGGCCAGGAGACTCGTCTTGACGGAGGTTCGGGTGGTCGCCCCGACCTTGTCGGCGAGCTCGCTCCAGCGTTGCACGGCGGCGATGGTATACCTTCCCTCGGAATGGCCCTTCGAGCGTGGTCTCCTGAATCGCTGGTCGGCGAGCGCGTCGTCCTGCGTCGGCACGTGCCCGCCAATCTCGCCACGTTCCAGCGCTGGTACAGCGATCCCGAAGTGGCCCGCCTGACGCGCTACCAGGACGGCCCGATGCGGCCCGAGGAGATCGAGCGGTTTTTCGCGGCGCGCGTAGTCGGGCCGGACTCGCTCACGATGGCGATCCACGTCCGGGGCACGGACCGCCTCATCGGCAGCTGCGCGTTCAGCCAGCTCGACGGTGACAACGGCTCGGCGCTCTACCACATCACGATCGGCGAGAAGGACGCCTGGGGCCTCGGCTACGGGACCGAGGCGACGACCCTGATGCTCGACCCACGCGTTCACGAGCCTCGGCCTCCATCGCGTCTCGCTCTCGGTGTTCGCCTTCAACGAGCGGGCCATCCGGGCGTACCGCAAGGCAGGTTTCAACGTCGAGGGCCGCGCTCGCGAGGCGATCTGGCGGGACGGACGGTTCTGGGACGAACTCTCGATGAGCATCCTCGAGAACGAGTGGCGGGCGAGCCGCTCGGGCCGCCGGGGTCCGATCGGGTTGGCCGGCGCCGCGGGCGAGGGCGTTGCCGACGACGAACTCCGTGCGGCGGACGATGCGCCTCGCACCGGGGACAGCCGCGAACCACGCGTGGACGCCGCGCGACCGGGCCGATGATCGATCCCCCGGCGACACCGTCGGTGGGGCCCGCCGCCGACGCAGCCCGGGCCGAATTTCGAGCATCGATGGATGCCAGGGGCCACGCCGTCGACAACGCTCGCACGGCCGTCTCGGGCCTCGACCGGGCCTTCGAATCCGGCGCCCTGCATCGGACCGAGGCGCTCGATGGGATGCTCGCCGACCTCGACGTCGCCCTGGAGCAGGACGATGGCCAGCGCCTGGGCGGCAAGAGCGCCGAGGCGGCTCGCTTCATCCTTCGCGCGATCTCGCGCGAACTCGATCACGCCTAGACCGGATTCGATCGAGCGCATGACCGCCAGCACGCAGGCGACCGGGACGCCAACGGGTTCGGCGCGGGCCGCGACCGTCGAATTCCGGCATGTCAGCAAGGTCTACGGGCAGGCCGAGAAGGGTGCCCCGGGGGCGGTCAACGACCTCTCGTTCACGGTCCCGGCCGGCCGGATCTGCGTCCTCGTCGGGCCGTCGGGCTGTGGCAAGACGACCAGCCTCAAGATGGTCAACCGCCTGATCGAGCCAACGAGCGGCCAGATCCTGATCGACGGCGTCGACATCGCCACGGAGGACGTGACCGCCCTGCGCCGCCGGATCGGCTACGTCATCCAGCAGGTCGGCCTGTTCCCCCACCAGACGATCGGCGTGAACGTCGGCGTCGTGCCGCGGCTTCTGGGCTGGAGCTCCGCTCGGGTCCGCGAGCGCACGGACGAGCTGCTCGAGCTGGTCGGACTCGATCCGGCGCGCTATCGCGACCGCTACCCGACGCAGCTGTCCGGCGGCGAGCGCCAGCGCGTCGGCGTGGCCCGCGCCCTGGCGGCCGATCCGCCGGTCATGTTGATGGACGAACCGTTCGGCGCAGTGGACCCGATCGTCCGCGAACGCCTCCAGAACGAGTTCCTGCGCCTCCAGTCGGAGCTGGCCAAGACGATCCTGTTCGTGACCCACGACATCGACGAGGCGATCAAGATGGGCGACCTCGTCGCGGTCATGCAGGTCGGCGGAATCCTGGCCCAGTTCGCGGCCGCCGGCCGATCTCCTGGCCAATCCCGCATCGGAGTTCGTGGCCCGCTTCGTCGGCGCCGACCGCGGCCTCAAGCGGCTGTCACTGACCCGCGTCCGCGACCTCGATCTGCAGGCGGTGGCGATTGCCCACGCCGGCGATCCGGCCGGTCCCGCTCGCGACGAGGCCATGCGACTCGGCTTTCCGTACATCCTCGTCGTGGACAGCGCCGGGCGGCCGGACGGCTGGCTCGATGCGGGACGTCTCGCGCCGGACGCGATCATCGTCCCCGGGCTGGCCATCGCGTCGTCACCGCTCCTCGCGGCCGAGACGACCCTGAAGGACGCCCTCTCGATGATGCTGGAGGCGGAGGTCCAGGCGGGGATCGTCGTGGACCGGGCCGGGCGGCCGCTCGGTCTCGTGACCCTGGACGCGATGGGTCTCGCCCTCCGCGGCCCGACAGACGCGGCGAGCCTGGTCGCGCCCGCCGCCACTGACGGGCCGGTTGCCGCACCGATCGTCTCGCCGCCCGCTCGCGGCTGAGCGCCCGATGATCGACTGGGCCTGGATCTTCGATCACCTCGACGACATCGCCGCCCGAACGGTCCAGCATCTCTATCTCGCGGCGATTGCCGTGTTCGTGGGCTTCCTGATCTCGTTCGTGCTCGCGCTGTGGGCCGTGCGCATGCGCGCGGCGCTGGGGCCGATCACGGCCGTCTCGGGGATCCTGTACACGATCCCGAGCCTGGCGATGTTCGCCGCCCTGGTCTCGATCACGGGCCTCTCCCTCGTCTCGGTCGAGATCCCGCTGATCCTCTACACGCTCGTGATCTTCGTCCGCAACATCGTCTCGGGCTTCGACAGCGTCGGCTCGGATGTCCTCGAGTCGGCCGTCGGGGATGGGCTACACGAACAACCAGCGACTGCGCCAGGTCGAATTGCCGCTGGCGATCCCGCTGATCATGGCCGGCGTGCGCCTCGCGAGCGTCTCCACGATCGGCCTCGTCACGATCACGGCGACGCTCGGCGACAACTACGGCGGGCTCGGCTACTTCATCCTGACCGGCTACAGCCTGAACTTCCCGACCGAGATGTACGTCGGGGCCGTCCCCTCGATCATGCTTGCGATCGCCGTCGACGTGCTCCTCGTGCGGACCCAGCGGCGGCTCACGCCCTGGACCCATGCGAACCGGATGCAGGGCGAGGGCCCGATCTGATGGACGTCATCTCGGAGACGTTCGCCTGGCTGACGAACCCGGCCAACTGGACGGGCCCCAACGGCATCGAGGTCCGGCTCGCGGAGCACATCGCGATCTCCGTCGTGTCGATGATCATCGCGGTCGGCATCGCCATGCCGGTCGGCTTCTACATCGGCCACACGGGACGTGGCGCGACGTTTGCGATCAACGTCGCCAACCTCGGTCGGGCGCTGCCCTCGCTCGCCGTCATCGCCATCGTCCTGCCGATCACCGCCGCCTTCGATCCGCAGCTCGGATTCAAGGTCTACCCGACGCTGATCGCGATGGTCCTGCTGGCGATCCCGCCGATCCTCGTCAATTCGTATGCCGGCATCGCCGGGGTGGATCGCGACCTCGTCGAGGCGGCGCGCGGCATGGGCCTGCGCGAGCGGCAGATCCTGTCCCGGGTCGAGGTCCCGCTCGCGCTGCCGGTGATCCTCGGCGGCGTCCGGTCGGCGGCCGTGCAGGTCGTCGCCACGGCGACCCTCGGCGCGATCTTCGGCTTCGGCGGTCTGGGCCGCTTCATCGTCGAGGGCATCGCCCAGAACGACGACGGGATGCTCTTCGGCGGGGTCGTGCTCGTGGCGCTCCTGGCGATCTTCACGGAGATCCTGTTCAGCCTCCTGCAGCGCGCCTTCACCTCGCCGGGCCTGAAACGGACGGTCGATTCCCGACGGCTCGCGGAGGCCGCTGCTCATCCAGATGCCGTGTAACGACGAAGACCCTCATGCGACTACCTCCGTGCGGACGGGGTATCGTCCGCACGTCTGGCGTCGCCCGCCGGGTGCGCAGGCTGGAACTGGCTCGGATCAAAGGAGGAGGAAACCCATGCGGAGTCTCCGCACGCTTGCCCTCGGGGCGCTGATGCTGGTGCTCGTGAGCGCCTGCTCAGCGGGTGGGGGCAGCAAGGCCACCATCAAGATCGGCTCGGACGGCTTCTACGAAAGCAAGCTGATGGGCGAGATCTATGCCCAGGCCCTCGAGGCCAACGGCTATACCGTCACCCGGAACCTCGGGCTCGGCGCCCGCAAGGTGACGGCCCCGGCCCTCGAGAGCGGCCAGATCGATCTCAAGCCCGAGTACATCGGCTCCGGGCTCGCCTACTACAGCCAGCCGGCCACGGGCGACGCGGCCGCCAACGCGGCGGCCCTCGCGACGGTCCTCGCCGGCAAGGGCGGCGGCATCACCGTCCTTGGCTACACCCCGGCCCAGGACCAGAACGCCTTCGTCGTCCGCAAGGACACGGCCGACCAGTTCCACCTGGCCAAGATGAGCGATCTCACCGCGGTCCAGGACCAGCTGAAGCTGGGGCTCGCCACCGACTGCCCGACCAACCCGGTCTGCGGGGCAGCCCTCAACGCCGCCTACGGCCTCGACACGACCAAGGCGACGCTCCTCTCGGCCTGTGACGCGCCGATGGCCCAGGCCCTCCTTGCGAAGACGATCGACGTCGCCGAGCTGTGCTCCACGCAGCCCGACATCGCCGTCAACGGCTGGGTCCTCCTCCAGGACGACAAGCAGACCCAGCCGGCCGACAACATCGCCCCGGTCGTCCGCAACGACTACCTCGCCAAGGTCGACAAGGCCGCCTTCTCGAAGATCCTCAACGACGTCTCGGCCAAGATGGACACGGCCACGCTGCTGAAGCTCGGCACGTCCGTCAGCGTCGACAAGAAGGACATCGCCGATGTCGCCAAGCAGTGGCTGAAGGACACCGGCTTCGTCAAGTAGCCCCGGGCCCCGAGAGGGCCTCGCACCCGATCCCAGTCTCGAGGCCCCGGCCACCGCCGGGGCTTCGACGATTCTCCGGGGGGCAGTGGCGGAGGCGGTCTCGCGCCTTGACCGAGGCCTCGGCCCCGACCTGGGTCGCCGCGACTCCGAGAGGCGGAGCCGAGCGCAGCGTCGGCCGCTCGGACGGTGCGTCTCACACCGAGTCACCAGGGGACTCATCGTGAGCGGCCGGAGCATCACTTGCGGGGCAGACGAACCGCCGAAGCTCTGAAGAGTTACCTGACGCATCAACCAATCCCGGCTGACGCCCTGACCTTCTGCCGAGTCACGCGGCGACTGAAGTGAGAGGACAACGAGGCGGCCCGACCTTCGCAGCGGTCACGTTGAGTCCGCGAATGACTCGTTGAGATCCGCGCGGAGATGCGCGCTGGGCCGCCACTCGCTGGGCCGCCACTCGCTGGGCCGCGCGTCAATGTGATCGCGCGGGCATCTCGAACAGGGCCGGGTCGCACTGATAGGCGCGCAGGAACGTGAAGATGAAGCCCATCCGCTCTTCGTAGCTCTCCCAGTCGGGCGCGTCGCTGTTGACGGCCGAATCCGGGGCCTGGCCAAAGCGGTCAGCGAGTGCGACGAGATCCGGATCCGACAGCGACGCGAGATCCACCGGGAATTCGGTGCCGTCGAGATAGGCCGGCGGCGGCACGTCGCGATCGAGCGCCAGGACCGCGTCTGGCAGGTGGATCCCCATGTGCGCCGTCGCGATGATGGCAACGAGCGACCGGCCGGGGATCGCCGCGCGAACGAACGGGTCGGCCACAAGCTGCTCCGCGGCGCCGATCGAGACGTTGGCGACGAGCATCCGCTGCGCCCGCCGGCGGCGGGAATCTGAATCGGTGGCGTGGCTCAGGAGGAGCGCGTCGGTGTAGGCCGTGAATGCCCGCGTCAGGTCCGCATTCCGCGTCAGGTCCGGGTGGCTGCACAGCTCACCCAGCACGACCGCGGCACGTACAGGATCGCTCTGCGCGTCCGGGTCGCTCCGGAATGCCAGGATGAATCGGACGAACGCAGGCCCAACATCGCCGAAAACCGCCGCGTTGCCGCCTGCCACGGCGGCCTCGATCTCATGGCCCAGGAGCGGCCGGACGAGACTCGGGATGGACTCGCCTCGGATGGCCCTGCCGGCCTCCGCGCTGGCCCATTGCCCAAAGGTCATCCAGTTGGCGTGGTCGTATCCGAGCAGGGCGCAGACCGCTTCGGACAGTTCGTGGTAGCCAAGGGTGATCGCGCGGTTGCGCTCGACGACGTTCGTCATCGCGACGACGCTGTCGATGGTCGGGACGGTCGAGGTAGTGGGACGCAAGCCGGCGCGTCGATCGACACCGCTCCCTCCAGAGCGCATCGCTGCCGAGACGCTCCTGGATCTTAGGCGCGGTCTGCGGTCCTGGAAAGGGCTCGGATCTGCCGACGACTGACCGGTTCCGCCAGCGACTGCCGTTGGGTCAGCCGGCGGCCGGCGGCTCCACCGCCGCGGCGACCTCGCCCCCCGCAGGCGCGTCGGCCGTCCGTTCGGCCGCCTCGGCGACTGCCGTCTCGCGGTTGTGGCGCCAGCCGAGACGCAGCAGCGAGACCGCCCCGCCGACAGACGTGATGATCAGAACCGAGGCGTGGGCGAGCAACGCGATCGCCAGCGAGGTCTCCCGATCGACCCCGAACGTCCCGAGAATCGCGACCGCGGCCAGATCGAACGTGCCGAGGTTGCTCGGCCCGGACGGAATTCCCGTCGCGAGCGCGACGCCCGACGCGAGGAGCGCGGCCTGCGCCGTCGTCAGCTGCACGCCGAGTGCCTGTGCCGCGGCGGCGAACATGACGACCGTCGCGCCCCACGCGAAGAAGCTGAGGATGAGCGCCTCGGCGAGGGTGCGAGGCCGGCTGACGACCGCCAGGCCGCCGCGCAACTTGCCCGACAGGTCGACGACTTTCGGCCAGCGCTGGGCAAAGGCAATGACCCGCTCGGCGCCCGGCAGTCGGTGGGCGGTCAGGCCGATGATCAGCCCGACGATGAGGAGCGCCGTGACGGCAAGGCCGACGAGGACGGCGCTCGCGACGAGGCCGCGCACCCGCAGCACGAGGATCGCGAGCGACGCGATCGAGACGACGACCGCCGTGTCGATGACGCGTTCCACGACGACCGTGCCGAGGGCCGTCGCCCGGCTGATGTGTTCGCGATCGCCGAGGTAGTGGCAGCGCACGAGCTCCCCGAGCCGCGCCGGCAGGACGTTGTTGGCGAGATACCCGATCAACAGGTACTCGAGCGTCCGGAGGTAGCGGACGTGCTGGATCGGCTCCAGGAGTCGCTGCCAGCGCCAGGCTCGCAGGAGGATGTCGACGCACTGCGCGATCAGCATCACGACGATCCAGCCGACGATCGCCGTGCGCAGGATCGACGCGGTCTCCGCCAGGTCCACCTGGCTGAAGACGAGGTAGAGCGAGACGAGCGAGATGCCGAGCCCGAGCAGGCTGCGGCCCATCCCGCTCCGCAGGCGGGTCACGGGGTCAACGCGAGCGGCGTCGTGCCGTCAGCTTGGGCGACCGACGAACGCGCAATCGGTGGAGCAGGTAGCGCAGGACGACCCGGAGGGTTTCGAGGCCGTACACGACGCTCCGCTTGAAGCCGACCGACGAGGCTTCCTCGAAGTACCGCGTGGGCACCCCGATCTCCCCGATCCGAGCCCGCATGCCCGCCGCCACGACCTGGGCGATGAGCTCCTGGTCGAAGACGAAGTCGTTGCTGTTCAGCCGGTACGGGATCGTCTCGAGCAGGCGGCGGCTGTAGGCCCGCAACCCCGTGTGGTATTCGGACAGGTGCAGGCCGAACGCGAAGTTCTCGAGGATCGTCAGGAAGCGGTTGCTGACGTACTTCCAGCGCGGCATGCCGCCCGCGAGCGGGTCGCCGAGGAAGCGGCTGCCGAGCATCAGGTCGGCCGAGCCGTCGACGATCGGCTGGATGAGCGCCGGGATCCGGGTGGCGTCGTACTGGTAGTCGGGATGGAGCATCACGACGACGTCCGCGCCCGCTTCGAGGGCCGCGTCGTAGCAGGTCTTCTGGTTGCCGCCGTAGCCCAGGTTCTGCTGGTGGATGATCACGTCGAGGCCGAGCTGGCGGGCGATCTCGACGGTCTCGTCGCGGGAGACGTCGTCGACGAGGATGATCTTCGAGACGATGTCGTGGGGGATGTCGGCGTAGGTCCGCTCGAGCGTCCTGGCGGCGTTGTAGGCCGGCATGACGATCACGACCCGGGGCCTGCCCGGCGCCCTCGAAGCCGAAATCCGCCTGCGCGCCAACCGCCGTCCCCGGCGACGGCCGCGCTGGCGTGGTCATCCCAGGTCCCTGTGACGACGAATTCACACCGGAAGGGTAGCGCCTCGCACCGCGGGACGGGTCAGGCGATCAGCGGTGCGGACCCGGCCGCTCTCTGCGTCGCCCGCGGCGGTCGTCACGCGGGCATCGCACGACGAGACGAACGACAATAGGCCGACACAGCCCAACGGAGACCCACGATGTTCGAGCGCCTCTTCGGCGGCAAGGAAAAGGATCCGGCAGTGGCGGCGCGCATCCCGCCCGGCCAGTATCAGACGACGAAGTTCCCGGTCCTGCACTACGGCTCGGTGCCGCGCACGGACCTGCGGACCTGGGACTTCAAGGTCTACGGCCTCGTCGACTCGCCGTTCACGCTCACCTGGGACGCGTTCAAGGCCCTGCCGCGCAAGACCGTCGAAACGGACATCCACTGCGTCACGCGCTGGACGAAGCTCGACACGGTCTGGGAGGGCGTGGCGATCCAGACGATCCTCGAGACGGCCGGGGTCCACTCGAACGTGACCCACGTGCTCGCGCATTCCGAGCAGGGCTACACGGCCAACATGCCGATCGGGGTCCTCAACGACGACGACGTGCTCCTCGCCGACACGTTCAACGGCGAGCCGCTTGAGGCCGAGCACGGCTACCCACTGCGGCTGCTCGTCCCGAAGCGCTACTTCTGGAAGAGCGCCAAGTGGATTCGCGGTCTCGAGTTCCTCGACCACGACATCCTCGGGTTCTGGGAGCGCTACGGCTACAACAACGACGCCGACCCGTGGAAGGAAGAGCGCTACAGCGAATAGACCGCACGCTCCAGCCGGCCGGGCGGGATCGACGGCGCGGGTCCGCCGCGCAAGATCCGGGATCCGATGAGCCATAACGTCACCGGGAATCCCGGGATGATGCGGTCGTTCCGACGGGACAATTCGGTCCGCTCGCAGAAGCTCTCGCCCGGCATCGTCCGGCGAATCCTTGGCTTCGCCCGGCCCTACCGCGGGCGGCTCATCGTCTTCCTCGTCCTGATCGTCGTCGACGCCCTGCTGAATGCCGCGAATCCGCTGATCTACCGGGCGATCATCGACCAGGGGATCCTGCCGGGGAATTCGGCGCTGGTCGTCCAGCTCGCGCTGCTGCTGGCCGGCCTCGCGATCATCGACACGGGCGTCACGCTGGCGAGCCGCTGGATCTCCGCGCAGGTCGGCGAAGGCCTGATCTTCGACATGCGGACCCGGGTCTTCGAGCACATCCAGCGGATGCCGATCGCGTTCTTCACGCGGACGCAGACCGGCGCGCTGGTGAGCCGGCTGAACAGCGACGTGCTGAACGCACAGCAGGCCTTCACGGGGACGCTGTCGTCGGTCGTCGGCAACATCATCGGCGTCACGATCACGCTCGTGGCGATGTTCCTGCTGTCGCCGCAGATCACGATCGTCGCGCTGCTGCTCCTGCCGCTGATCCTGCTGCCGGCGCGCTGGGTCGGCCGCCGGATCCAGGCGATCACGCGCGAGAGCTACAACCTCAACGCGACGATGACCTCGACGATGGTCGAACGCTTCAACGTCGCGGGCGCGCTGCTCGTCAAGCTCTTCGGCCAGCCGGACGCCGAGCTCCACAGCTTCGAGGACAAGGCCGGGCGGGTCCGCGACATCGGGATCACCCAGGCGATGTACACGCGCGTTTTCACGGGCGCGATCCTGCTGACGGCGTCGCTGGCCACGGCCATCGTCTACGGCTGGGGTGGCGTCCTCGCCGCGAACGGGGTGATCCAGGTCGGCACGGTCGTTGCTCTGACGGCCTATCTCAATCGGCTCTACGGGCCGCTGACGGCCCTCTCGAACGTCCAGGTCGACATCATGACGGCGCTCGTGTCCTTCGATCGGGTCTTCGAGGTGCTCGACCTCAAGCCGATGATCGGCGACAAGCCTGACGCGGCGGACATCCCGACCGGCCCCGCGACGATCGAATTCGACCACGTCGACTTCAGCTACCCGACGGCCGACGAGGTTTCGCTGGCATCCCTCGAGTCGGTCGCGGTGATCAGCCAGGCGCCGCAGCAGCAGGTGCTCTTCGACGTGTCATTCGCGGCCCAGCCGGGTCAGCTCGTCGCCCTCGTCGGCCCGTCGGGCGCCGGCAAGACCACGATCAGCCACCTGATTCCGCGGCTCTACGATGTCCGGGCCGGCGCCGTCCGGATCGACGGCATCGACGTGCGCGACGCGACCCTCGACTCGATCCATCGGGTCGTGGGCATGGTGACCCAGGATGCGCATCTGCTGCACGACACGATCCGCGCCAATCTCCTGTTCGCGAAGCCGGACGCGACGACCGCGGAGCTCGTCACGGCCCTGCGGGCGGCGCAGATCCTGCCCCTCATCGAGTCGCTGCCCGATGGCCTCGATACGCTCGTCGGCGACCGCGGCTACCGGCTCTCGGGCGGCGAGAAGCAGCGCATCGCGATCGCCCGGCTGCTGCTCAAGGCGCCGGACATCGTCGTCCTCGACGAAGCCACGGCGCACCTCGACTCCGAATCCGAGATGGCCCTCCAGCTCGCCCTGGACAGCGCGCTGGCGGGGCGGACGTCGGTCGTCATCGCGCATCGCCTCTCGACCGTCCGGGACGCGGACCAGATCCTGGTGGTCGTCGACGGCCGCATCGTGGAGCGCGGCACACATCCGGACCTGCTGGCCCGCAACGGCACCTATGCCGATCTGTACCGCACGCAGTTCGAGGGCCAGGCGGCCGGGACGCCGAGCCAGGTGGCGGGGACGACGAGCCAGGCGCTCGTCTGACGCGAGCCGAGCCCGGCGCTCGTCTGACGCGACGCTCGTCTGACGGTCAGTTGCGGCGCAGGGCCAGCAGTCGAGGGTCCGGCTGGTAGTTCCGCAGGCGGCGCTCGAGGAGGGTGATCTCCAGCTTCAGCAGGCTCGCGAGCTCGGCCAGGCGCAACTCGGCGGTCGGCATCTCGAGCAGGTTCTGGCGGCGGATCGGCTCGACCTGGACGATGCCGCTCAGCAGGTAGCTGAGCACGGTCGGGTCGTCGGGAATGACGAGGCTGTGGGCCGCCTCGTCGAGGAAGGACAGGCTCGCGGCGGGATCGAGCGCGGATCCGGTCGGCGAGTCCGCCTCGGTCCGGCCGGGCTCGGAGATTTGGCCGACCTGGCCGGGCTCGACCGCTCGGCCGGGCTCGACGATTCGGCCGGGCTCGACGGCGCGAAGCTGCCCGGCGCCCGGCTCGGCCTCCAGCGACCCCGAACCGTCGGCACTCGCGCCGGCGGCGGGCCCCGCCTCGTCGTCGGCGGCCGCGGCCGTCGCGTCCGGCTCGTCGTCTTCGCTCGACAGCAGGTCGAGGTAGCGCACGAAGAGGCGGCTGACACGATCGGCGAGTCGTTGCGCTCGCTCCGCTCGCCCGACCTCCTCGGCCAGCGGGGTGACCTCGCCGATCAGGTACGCGTCGGGGTCCATGCGCACGCTGTCCAGCCGGAAGCGGCGGGTGCCGATGGTCAGGAGGTCGTAGCGGCCGTCGTCATGGCGCGTCGCCTCGCGGATCTCGGCCATCGTCCCGACCTCGGCCACCGCGATGTCACCGAAGCCGACCTCCCGGCCCTCGCGGATCAGGATCACCCCGAACGCTGAGGACTCGGCGAGGCAGTGCCCGATCATCGCCTGGTACCGCTCCTCGAAGACATGGAGCGGCAGCGCGACGCCGGGACAGAGCACGGTATGCAGCGGGAACAGGGGCAGGTCCATCGATTGATCGCCGGTCAGGTCGCCTGGCATGGAATCAGAAAGCCGCCGGCCGATGTGGGCGCGGCGGCTTCGATTGGGTGAGGCTCCGGCCAAAGCCGGACACGGTCAGTGTGAGCAACTCCGCGGGCTGCCTTCGTCGCCGGCCGTGCGGAAGCTCGACCCGCAACCGCATGCCGAGACGGCATTCGGATTGTTGACGGTGAAGCCGGCGCCCATCAGCGTGTCGACGTAGTCGATCTGCGCGCCGGTGAGGAGGTCGATGCTCTTGCCGTCGACGTAGACGCGAACACCGTTGGCCTCGAAGGTCTTGTCCTCCTCGGTCGGTGCATCCTCGAGCATCATCCCGTAGCGGAATCCCGAACAGCCGCCGCTATAGACGTAGACACGCAGGCCGATCTGCGGATTGACTTCTTCGGCTGTCAGCTCGCGGAGCTTGCTCGCCGCCGCATCGGTCAGGGCCAGGACCGCCGGCTGGGACTCGATCATCAGGGCTGATCCTCCTTTGGAGGCGTGGAACGCGGTGTCAGGGCCGGACCATTCCGGCGCCGAGGTCAATGGTACGCACCACAACGAGTTTCGACAAGCGTGGAGCGGAAATTCTCAGGCTCAGCCAAAAGTGAAGCAGAACGCCTCGACGCCGGCGTCCTGGAACTCGATCTCGAAGGTCCGTTCGCCGATCGAACCAGCCTGGCGGATGAGCTGGTACGTGCGCTGTTCGCTGACCGTGCCGCTGCCGTCGGCGCCGACGTCGGATCCGTGCGAGGCGGTGGCGAACTGGCCGTCGAGACGGACGCGGAACGGAATGGCCGTGCCACGTTGCGCCGGGCCCATCACGAGATTGACGTCGCGGCCCTGGAAGCGGAACGCGATCCGTCCACCGGGCTCGCCGAGCACCGCTGCGCGGTCCGTGACGGTCCACGTTCCGATCGGCGCCCAGGTGTTGAGACTCAACCTGGTCGGGGCGGTGTAGTCGTGGGGCCGGTCCTCGCGGAGACCGTCGGGCGAGGCGAACCCGGTCGCCTGCCCCGATCCGAGGTACGTCTCGGCGGAACGCAGGCTCCGATAGTCGGCCGCCACCTCGAGGCCGCGGGGATCCACCGAGACGAGATCCGGCTCGACCGAGGCGGCGCCGGCCTGCTGCAGCAGTTGCTGGATCGCCATCTCCGTCATGGCGTATTCGCCCTCGCCGAAGTGGTGATACCGGATCCGGCCCTCCGCGTCAGCGAGATAGATCGCCGGCCAGAAGTGATTCGCGAACGCTCGCCAGACCCCGTAGCGGTTGTCGACGGCGATTGGCCAGGTGACCCCGAGGTCGCGCGAGCGGGCGACGACGTTGTCGCCGTCGTGCTCGAAATCGAACTCGGGCGTATGAACGCCGACGACGGTCAGCCCCTGTTCGCCGTATCGCGCGGCCCAGGCACGGACGTACGGCAGCGTCCGAAGCCAGTTGACGCAGGTATAAGTCCAGAAGTCGACGAGGACGACGCGGCCACGCAGCCCCGCGGGCGCCAGCGGTGGCGAGTTGAGCCAGCCGGTCGCCCCGTCGAACGAGGCGAGGTGGCCCTCAACCGGGAGTTCGGCCGCGTCACCGGGCAGACGGTGAGCGATCGATCTCAGGAGACCGGGGACACGGGAGGACGTCCCGATCGCGGTGTCTGACATCGGAGGTTCCTCCTCAGGCGTGCATGCGCTCGTTCAGATGCCGGCCCGGAACGGGCCGAGGTCAGCGAAGCGATCTGAACGCCGCTCGAAGCTCGGTCGAGAACAGCTCCGGCTCCTGCCAGGCCGCGAAATGGTTGCCCTTCCCGACTTCGTGGAAATAGATCAGGTTGGGGTAGGCCCGCTGCGTCCAGCTGCGCGGCGCCTGGTAGAGCTCCCGCGGAAAGACGCTGACGGCCGCCGGGACGGAGACCCCCTTGATGTCGAAGAAGCCGAGCTTGTTCTCCCAATAGAGCCGACCCGAGGAGACCCCGGTGTTCGTCACCCAGGTCAGCGTGATGTTGTCGAGGACCTGGTCCCGCGTGAGGTTGTCGATGGGGCGGCCGTCGAAGGCCCGGACGATGTCCTCCAGGCTGTAGGCGTCGTGGTCGAGCATCCACGCGGCAAGGGCAACGGGCGAATCGGCGAGCCCGTACAACGTCTGCGGCCGATTCCCCATCTCGACGGCGTAGCCAACGCCCTTGGTGAACAGGAAGGCGAGGCGGTCGTACGCGCGCTGCTCGTCGGCCGAGAGTCCCGTCGGCGCGGGGTGGCCCGTCCCGAAGACATTCGAGGTGAGGGCCCTGGACACGTCCGGCGGCACGGTGCCCGGCATGTTGGAGTGAATGCCGAGCAACTCCGGCGGCGCTTTGGCCCCGATGACGTCCGTGATCTGCGCTCCCCAATCGCCACCCTGCGCGACGAATCGCGCGTATCCAAGACGGCGCATCAGGGCAATCCAGGCGTCCGCGATGTGGACGGGATCCCAGCCCGTCGTCGTCGGCCTGGCGGAGTACCCGTAACCGGGAATGGACGGGATCACGACATCGAACGCGTCCGCGGCATCGCCGCCATGGGCCGTCGGGTCGGTCAACGGGCCGATCACGTCCAGCATCTCGATGATTGAGCCCGGCCAGCCGTGCGTGATGATCAGCGGCAGCGCGTTGGCATGACGCGACTTCACGTGGATGAAGTGGATGTCGAGGCCGTCGATGCTGGTCACGAACTGCGGGACGGCGTTCAGTCGCGCCTCGAATCGCCGCATGTCGTAGTCGCTGCCCCAGTACCGCACGAGTTCCTGGATCGTCGCCAACGGCACGCCCTGTGACAGGTCGGCAACGGTCTCGCTCTCGGGCCAACGGGTTTGCTGGAGCCGGCGACGAAGCTCGTCGATCTCTGCCTGCGGCACGTTGACCTGGAAGGGCCTGATCACCTCCGAATCGACAGAGGCCGGATTCGTAGCCGTGGGGACGCGGGACATCGCGGGCTCCTCTGCTGGCTGGATGGCTCACCCGGCCGAGATGAGCGGCCGAGAGGCGAATCCTCTCCCCGGAAGTCGCCCGAGGTCAACCGCCCAATGACTGCCGGCGTTGCCTACGGTCGGGCGGCATCGATCCGCTCAACGACCGTCGCGATCCCCTGGCCGACGCCGATGCACATCGTCGCGAGGCCGTAGCGTCCGCCGCGCCGCGCCAGCTCGTGGACCAGCATCGTCACCATCCGGGCGCCGCTCATCCCCAGCGGGTGGCCCAGGGCGATGGCGCCACCGTTGACGTTCACGCGATCCGGATCCAGGCCAAGCTCGTCGATGCAGGCGATCGACTGGCTGGCGAACGCCTCGTTCAGCTCGACCAGGTCGAGGTCGGCAACGCCGATCCCGGCCCGTGCCAGCGCCTTGCGGGTGGCCGGCACGGGCCCGATGCCCATGATCGCCGGATCGACGCCGGCGACGGCCGTCGAGAGAATTCGCGCGAGCGGTCGAAGGCCGAGGTCGCGGGCCCGGCCGGCTTCCACGATGAGCGTCGCCGACGCACCGTCGTTGATGCCGCTCGAATTGCCGGCCGTGACCGTTCCGGGCTGCCGGAACGCCGGCCGCAACCGGGCCAGGCCCTGCGCGGACGAATCGGCTCGCGGATGCTCGTCGCGGTCGACCATGACCGGCGCCCCGCCACGGCCGCCGGACGACGGAATCTCGATCGGGACGATCTGGCTCGCGAACCGACCGGCTTCGATGGCCGCCACCGCGCGCTGCTGGCTGCGCAGCGCGAACTCGTCCTGGCGCTCACGCGAGATGCCCCATCGTTCGGCCACGTTCTCGGCCGTCTCCCCCATGGAGAACGGCTCATGACGTTCGGCGAGGCGCGGGTTGACGAACCGCCAGCCAAGGGTCGTGTCGACGAGCTCGCGGGGGCCGCGATCCCAGCCCGCGTCGGCCTTGAGCATCACGTAGGGCGCCCGGGTCATCGATTCGACGCCGCCCGCGATGAAGACGTCGCCGTCCCCGACGGCGACCGCGTGGGCGGCCGAGTTGATGGCCTGGAGCCCGCTGCCGCAGAGGCGGTTCACGGTGAGCCCGGCGACCTCGACCGGGAGGCCGGCGATCAACGCGGCCATTCGGGCGACGTTGCGATTGTCCTCTCCAGCCTGGTTGGCGCAGCCGAGAATCACGTCCTCGATGAGGGTCGGGTCGATGCCGGTCCGACGGACCACCGCCGAGATCACGGCCGCGGCCAGGTCGTCGGGTCGGACCGAGGCAAGCGCACCGCCGTAGCGACCGACCGGCGTTCGGACTGCATCGACGATCCAGGCTTCCCGGATCGGGCGATCGGCAGGCGCGGCTCACGACCGAAGCCACCACCGGAGCCCGGACCGGGGCGCGTCCGGGCCGCCGCGGGGCATCGCGGTCAGCGCCGGCCCCCTCTCAGGCATCTCGCCGCCCGGACCAGCGTGGCGGCCGCTTCTCGAGGAACGCCGTCATCCCTTCCGTGCGGTCGTCACTCGCGAACAGCAGCGCGATCAGCGTCCGCTCGAGTTCCAGCCCGGCCGCCAGCGGCAGCTCCTCGGCTCGCGAGACGGCCTGCTTCGCGGCGGCCACCGCCGCCACGGGCTGGGCGGCGATCGTTGCGGCGAGCTCCAGGGCGGCCGTCATGGTCTGCTCGGCCGGCACGACGCGCGTCAGCAGGCCGATCGATTCGGCCTCGCGCGCGTCGATCGTCCGGCCGGTCAGGATCAGCTCCATGGCCCTCGCCCTGCCGACCGCACGCGTCAACCGCTGGGTGCCGCCGGCGCCGGGGATGATCCCGAGCGCGAGCTCCGGCTGGCCGAACTTCGCGTCGTCGCCGGCGACGATCAGGTCGCACGCCAGCGCGAGCTCGCAGCCGCCACCGAGGGCATAGCCGCGAACAGCGGCGATGATCGGGAGCCGGATTCGGGCGACCTCCTCCCAGCGGGCGAAGGGATTCGCCGCCGCGAGGTCGGTCGCGGATAGCGACGCCATTTCCCGCACGTCGGCCCCCGCGGCAAAGGCACGTTCGCCGGCACCCCGGAGCACGACGACATGGCAGTCCGGACCTGCCTCGAGCGAGTGCAGCGCATCGACGAGCTCGCGCATCAGGGCGATGTTCAGCGCGTTCAGCGCCGCCGGCCGGTTCAGCGTCAGCAGCGCGACGTGCGCCACCGCCTCGCCCGTCGTGGGATGACGCGCCGGCATCTCGGTGAGGACGAGCTCGGATCCGGTCATGCGCTGGCCCCCTCTTCGACCGGCCAGGGCGGATCGATCGTGCCTCGTCCCACCGCCCGCCGCGTGGCCGCCGATTCGGTCGAACGATAGAACCCGCTGCACGCCTCGTTGAACAGGGCCGGCCGGCGGACCATCAACTCGTGCGGGCAATCCGGGGCCACGAACAGCCGGCCGTCGTGCAACTGGCGCTGCAGGCTCCAGGCGTGATCGACCGGCACGAACGGGTCGCGGTCGCCGACGGCAACCATCACCGGGAGGTCGATCCGATGGAGATCCCGCGGCTCCAACGGCGGCTGCGCCTCGACGTCGGCCAGGATCGCCGGCAGGAGGCGACGCCACGAATCCGGGCCCTGGACAGGATCGTGGCGACGGGCCAGTGCCGCCTCGCTGAGTGGCCCGGCCGGCGGCCGGCGGTCGGGATCGATGAGCCGCCGCAGGACGCTGACCCGCGGTTCACGTTCCGTGGCGATCCCCGCGACGACCAGCGTCCGCAGCCGCTCCGGATGGCGCGTGGCGAAGGTCAGGCCGGTCACGGCGCCCATCGAGAACCCCATCAGGTGGAACGTGTCGAGGCCGAGCGAATCGGCGAACGCCTCGAGGTCCGCGACGAGCATGGCACTCGAGAATCCGTCGCGCACGTCCCAGCGGGTCGTCGCGTGGCTGCGCGCATCGGGCAGGTATAGGCGGAACGCCTTGCTGAAGAGCGGCACCTGCGCGGCCCAGTCCTCGCGGCTCGAGGAGGCGGCGCCGTGGAGCATGATCAGCGGCGGCCCGGCGCCATGAACCTCGTAGCCGATCTCGATGCCATTGGCGGCGACCGTCGGCATCAGCCGCGCGCCGCTGGCTGGGGAGGGTCGTGCCGGGCCTCAGCCGGGAACGCGTCGCGTCGATCGCCGTCGATCCGGCGCCTCATGTCTCGGGCTTGCCTTCGACCGCGGAGCTTTCCGCGCGCTCGATGCGGAGATAGCGGCGCCGGTAATAGAGCAACGGCATCGGGTTCTGCGGATCGCTGCCGAGTGAGATGACCCGGCCGATGAAAAGGTCGTGGTCGCCGGCCGAATAGGTCCCGACCGTCTCGCATTCGAGGGTCGCGATGGCGCCGTCGAGGAGCGGCAGCCCGAGCTCGCCCGGCGTCCAGGCCGCGCCGCAGAACGCCTCGCGATCGGGCGTGACCGGGGCGCCGGCGAAGCAGTCCGAGAGCGCCTGCTGGTGCTCGCCCAGGACGTTGACGGCGAACTGGCCGTGGGCCCGAACCTTGGGCGTGATGAAGCGCCGCCGGTCGAGCGCGACCATCACGAGCGCCGGATCGAGCGAGACCGAGCTCAGGGCGTTGACCGTGATTCCCTGGGGCTGCCCGTCCTCGAGCGTCGTGACGACGGTGATTCCGGTCGCGAAGTGGCCCATGACTCGACGAAACAGTTCGCTGTCCGGGCGCATGGACGCCAGTCTAGGCACGCCGGGGCTGCGACGCCCCGCCGGGGTTGAATCAGCCGGTGTCCCGTGCGGCACCGGCGACGGCCAGACTGCGCAGCCGATACCGCAGGAACAGGTGGCTGCCGGCCTGGCGAACGGATCGCAGCTCGCCCCAGGGGGCTCGATCGGGCCACAGAACCGCGTCCTCCACGAGTTCCAGGCGAGGCTCCGAGTCAGTTCTCCCGACCAGTTGCGGCGAGAGGGTCAGGAACAGCTCGTCGATCAGGGAGGCGACGAGGAACGCGCCGAACAGGTGTGGGCCGCTTTCGAACAGGGTGACGCCGCCGCCGACCTCGACGAGCAGGGCCGCGAGTTCGTCCGCGGCGTCTGCGCTGTCGCTGGCCACGGGCCGAACGGCCACGCGACTCGGCAGGCCGGCGGCCCGGAGGTGCGCCATGGCGGTCGCGGGCCCGGCGACGATCAGCGGGGCGCCGGATCGGGCGAATGCCGGATGGCCCGGATCGAGGGCACCCGATTCGGTCAGGATCACGACCGTCGGCTCGGGCGCGAGGCCGAGGCTCCGCCGCAGCTCCGCGTGAGCGCCGGCGCGAGCCGGGTCGACGCCATCGGCCGTCCAGCCCCGTCCGCCCGAGCCGCGCACGGTGCCGGCCCCGACGACGATCGTGTCGGCCATGGCCCGCAGCAGGCCCATCACGGATCGGTCGGTCGGGCTGAAGCCACTGACGTCGCCACCGCTCGTTCGGCCGTCACGGTCCATGGCCACGACGCCATCGAGCGAGGTCGCGAAGTTGGCCATCACGAAGGGCCGGCCGGCCACGAGCGGAATCGCGAGTGGACCGTCGTAGAGCCGGACCAGCTCCGACGAGCCCGGCAGGTCACGTGTCACGATCGAATCGGGGGCGGCCTCGAAGAGCGTGCGTATCGGCTCGACTCCGCGCGGGTGCTCCCGCGTGGGCGGGCGTTCCGGCTCGGGCGTCCACCCGTGGGTGGGCGTCGCCGAGCCCATCGCCCGGTCCATCTTCGTCTCGGTCTCGGCGGTCATCGACCGATGCCCCCGATCGAGCGGAACTCCGCACGCAGGGCGGGATCGACGCCGTAGACGCCCCGATACGCCGTGGTCCGCGTCACCGAGGTGTCGTCGCGGACGCCGCGCATCCGCATGCAGAGATGCTCGGCCTCGAGGTAGACCGCCACACCGTGCGCGCCCGTGATCGCGGCCAGCTCGTCGGCGATCTGATGCGTCAGGCCCTCCTGGACGCCGAAGCGTCGCGTCAGCACGCGCACGAGTCGCGTCAGCTTGCTGATCCCGAGGATCTGGTCGTGGGCGACGTAGCCGAGCCAGGCCCGCCCGAAGAAGGGAAAGGCGTGGTGCTCGCAGAGCGCGTAGAACGGGATCGGGCCCTCGACGATCTGCGCGACCTCGCAGCTCGCGCCGCCGTGGCACTCCGCACCGAACGCCGTGATCAGCTTGGGGTCGCCGTCGTAGCCGCTGGTCGCATCGACGAGCGCACTGAGCATGCGACGCGGCGTGGCCTGGGTGTCCGGCTTGGCCATGTCCAGACCGAGCCGGCCCAGGAGCTCCGCGAGGGCACCCTCGAAATGGGCTCGCTCCTCCGCGCTCAACGGCGGCCGCTTCGACAACGATTCGGCCGAGGACGACGGACCGGCCAGGCCGGCCGAACCATGGCCGTGGGAGTGCGGCGGCACGATCGGCCCGACGGCCGGGATCGCTTCCGTGGACCGGATCCTCGTCTCGGTGTCCGTGTGGGTCAACGTCATGACGCCGACCCGGCCGACGTCGTGGCGGTGGTAGCAGTGGTGGCGGCCGGTGCGTTCGTGACGGCTTCCAGGTTGTCGAGCGGCACGTCTGGATCGACGAGGTGGCGAACGTTGACGGGCCGTCGTGACGCGACGATCGCGGAGAGGGCCTTGTTGGCGCCCTTGACGTTGGCGTTCATGCCGGCCACGAGCCGGCCATCGTTCAGCCATAGCGCGATGAACGACCCGCTGGCCGGATCGCCACGGAACAGCACGCGATCCCAGGTCGGAGCGAAGCCCGAGTACTCCATCGACAGGTCGAACTGGTCCGAGTAGAAGTACGGCACTCGGCTGTACGGCGCACCCTGGCCGATCATGCTCGCCGCCGCCGCGGCGCCCTGCCGTTTGGCGTTGTCCCAATGCTCGACGCGAACGCGCTCGCCGAAGACCGGGTGCCAAGCGCCGGCCACGTCGCCCGCCGCGAACACGCCGGGAGCGCTGGTCTCGAGGAGCTCGCTGACCTCGATCCCGTTGCCGACCTGCACTCCGGCCGCAACGGCAAGCTCGGTCCGAGGCGCCGCCCCGACCCCGACCACGACGAGGTCGGCCGGAACTCGGGAGCCGCTCTTCGAGCTCCACCGCTTGAACGTGGCCGCGGCCGTGGAACGCCACGACATCCTCGTGCATCGCGAGCGTCGTGCCGTGGGCCCGGTGCAGGTCCGCGTAGATCGCGCCGACTTCCGGGCCGAGCACCGGCTCGAGCGGCACCGCGCCGCGTGCCACCAGCGTCACCTCGTGGCCCAGCTGGCGCAGCGAGGCGGCCACTTCGGAGCCGATCCAGCCGCCGCCCACGACAACGACCCGGCTCGCGGACGCCGCGGCGGAGCGGATCGAGTCGGCATCGGCGACGGTTCGGAGCAGGTGGACACCCGGCAGGTCAGAGCCCGGGATCTCGAGAGGACGCGGGGACGAACCCGTCGCGATCAGCACTCGGTCGTAGTCCAGCGCGGAGCCGTCCTCGAGGATGACCCGCCGTTCGGCCGGTCGCAGCTCGGTGGCGCGAACGCCGGTGCGAACGTCGATGTCCTGCTCGCCATAGAAGGCGCTGGGCTTCGCGTCCAGGCTCGGGCGCTCCGACTCGCCGCGCAGGTAGTCCTTCGACAGGGCCGGGCGCTCATAGGGCAGCTCCGACTCCTCGCCGACGATCGTGACGCGGCCGTCGAACCCGAGCTTGCGCAGGGCCGCCGCGGCCGATGCACCGGTCAGGCCTCCACCGAGGATCACCATCGACTGCGTCTTCATGCAGGTCTCCTTGCCGGCTCCGGCGGCGGCATGGGTCGCGAGCCGACCCGTCGTCGACTGCATCTCTTTGACTAATATCCCTTACTTATAGACGCCACCTCAGCGCCATGTCAAGTGCTTTTCACAAGTCCCTGCTTGCATTAGAGTGACAACGTGCCTGAGCCCCCGCCATCCGTCATCGACCCACCGGTCGATCATGCTCTCGAGGAGCAACTCGAGGAGCTGTCCACGCTCGCCGAGCCAGCCCGCCGGACGCTCTATCTCTACGTGGCTCCCAGCCCCGAGGCCGTCAGCCGTGATGAGGCGGCCACCGCGACCGGCATGAGCCGCGCGCTCGTCGCATTCCATCTCGACCGGCTCGTGGCCGATGGATTCCTCGAGACCGAATACCGGCGCCGCAGCGGCCGGACGGGACCCGGCGCCGGCCGACCGGCGAAGCTCTACCGCCGGGCCCGCTCGCGCTCGATCTCGGTCTCCCTGCCGCGCCGCAACATGGAGCTCGCGGCGGGTCTCTTTGCCGACGCGCTCGACGACCCGACCGGCGCGAACCCGATCGAGCGCCTCGCGACGGCGGCGAGCGCCTATGGCCGCAACCTGGGCGAACACGCCGGGGCCGCCGCGCCGGGCGTCGCGACCGTGGCCAAGGACTCCGTGGCTCTCGAGCGGGTCCTCGCCGATGCCGGATTCGAGCCGCGGCTCGATGAATCGGGCGCGGTGCGACTCGGCAACTGTCCGTTCCACGGCCTGGTCTCGCGCCATCGCAACCTGACCTGCGGCATGAACCTGGCGCTGATGCAGGGCGTCCTCGACGGTCTCGCGAGTGAGCAGTTCACGGCCCGGATCGACGAGCGGCCGGGTCTCTGCTGCGTCGCCTTCGAGCCGTCCCCATCGGCCGCTGAGCCCGCACCTGCGGAACCTACAGTCCCGACCGGGGCCACCCCGCCCCACGCAATCCCCTAGGCTGGGATCGGCGAATCGGAACCGCGGTCCGGTGGCCGGGCCGTGAGGCGGCGCTCGCCGGCAGGAGGGAACCCTCGGTGGTCGACATCGTGATTTCGAACGGCCTGATCCACGACGGGACCGGCGCGCCGCCGTTCGCCGGCACCGTCCTGGTCGAAGGCGATCGGCTGCGAGTCCTCCGTGGCGACGTTCCGGTGCCCGACGGTGCCGAGCGAATCGATGCAACCGGGCGCGTCGTGGCCCCGGGCTTCGTCGACCTCCACACGCATTCGGACGTGTCGAACCTGTCGGAGCCGCACGCGATCAGCGCGATCGAACAGGGCGTCACGACGCAGGTCGTCGGCCTGTGCGGGTTCTCGGCCGGGCCTGTCACGCCCGAATCGCTGCGGACGATGATCGACGAGGAACCCGTCTTCGGGTTTCCGGACGTCGCCTGGGACTGGAATTCCATCGGCACCTATCTCGAGGCCGTCAATCGCGTCGGCGTCTCGACCAACACCGTCACGCTGCTCGGGCACAACACCCTGCGACGAGTCGTGATGGGCGGTGAGCAGCGCGGCCCGACGGATGCCGAGCTGGCGCGCATGAAGCAGCTCCTCGCCGAGGGCCTGGACCAGGGTGCGCGTGGCTTCAGCACGGGCCTGTCCTATGCGCCCGGGCTGCTTCGCGACGACCGAGGAGCTGATCGAGCTGACAGCCGTTGCGGCGCGCGCGGGCAAGCCGTACCACACGCACATGCGGTACGACGACCAGGGCGTCCGGGCCTCGGTGGAGGAGGCGCTCACGACGGCCGCGCGGTCCGGCGCCGAGCTGAACATCTCGCACCTCTACCCTCGGCCGACCGATCCGGTCGATGAGGCCGACCACTACATCGAGATGATCGAAGAGCGCCCGTGCCCAGGGCATCCGGGTCACCTGGGACACGACGGTCTTTCCGCGTGGCGGCGGCGCCTGGGTCCAGAGCCTGCCCCTGTGGGTGCTGGACGGCGGCATGGCGGCGATGTCGGAGCGGCTTCGCGATCCGGCCGTCCGACGACGGATTCGCGACCACTTCGAAGACCCCAATTTCGACTGGGCCGACGACTGGGATGACCAGCTGATCGTCAAGGTGAACCGGCCCGAAGGGCGAGACCTGATCGGGAAGACGGTCGGCCAGATCGCCCGCGATCGCGGCATCGATCCGCTCGACGCCGCCCTCGACCTCGTCGTCGAGGAGGGCCAGTTCTGGGTCGCCCCCGTCATCAAGCGCCAGCCCGATCTCGATCGCCTGCTCTCGCATCCGCTCGGCGTGCCGGTGACGGACGGCATGGCCGCCCACCCGGTGAAGCATCGCGATCTCGGGATCATGCCCAAGACGTTCGGCAGCTTTCCGCAGATCCTGGGCCGCTACGTGCGCGATGCGGGCGTCATGACCCTCGAGCACGCCATTCACCAGATGACCGAAGTGCCCGCGACTCGGGTCGCCATCACGGATCGTGGCCGGCTGGCCGATGGCTGGTTCGCGGACCTCGTGATCTTCGACCCGGCCACGATCGCCAACCGGGCCGTCGAATCGGACCCGGCAGCCCGGCCCGCCGGCATCGACCGGGTCATGGTCAACGGCCGCTGGGTCGTCCGGGATGGCGCCTCGACCGGCGCGCGGCCCGGACGGGCGTTCTAGCCGATGGCCGCCTTCGCTACCATCAGCGCCTGTCAGCGTCACCAGGAGGTCCAGCCATGACGACCGCCGAGCGGGCCATCGAAGCCCGGGCCACGCTCCCGGCCCACGGCCATTCGCGGGCGGAGGTCAGCCGGCTCCTCGAGGAAGCGTCGGCCACGGACACCAGCAACTGGGAAGCGAAGCTGATGGCCGGCGGGACGTATCCGGCCGGCGATGACGTCATGGAGGTCGCCAAGGAGGCGTACCTCAGGTACTTCTCGACGAACCCGCTCTACACCAGCATCTTCGGCAGCCTGACCCGGATGGAGCGCGAAATCGTCGAGATGACGGCGGCGCTGCACCACGGCCCCAATGCCACGGGCAGCGTCACCTCGGGCGGCTCCGAGTCGATCCTGATGGGCGTCAAGAGCGCCCGCGACCGGGCCCGTGACCTGCATCCCGAGATCCGCGAGCCCGAGATGATCGTGCCTTTCTCGGCTCATCCGGCGTTCACCAAGGCGGGCCAGTACTTCGACCTCAAGGTCGTCGAGGCGCCGCTGCGCGACGACCTCCAGCTGGACGTGCCGGCCTACAAGCGCCTGATCGGGCGGAACACCGTCCTGATGGTCGGTTCGGCGCCGAGCTTCACCCTCGGGATGATCGATCCGATCGGGGAGCTGGCCCCGCTGGCGCTGGAGCGGAACATCAATTTCCACGTCGATTCGTGCATCGGCGGCTACTTCCTGCCGTTCGTCGAGAAGCTCGGCTACCCGATCCCGGTCTTCGACTTCCGAATTCCGGGTGTGACGACGATCTCGGCCGACCTGCACAAGTTCGGGTATGCCGCCAAGGGCGCGTCGACGATCCTGTCGCGCGACCCCGACATCTTCAAGTACCAGGTCTTCAAGTTCGGGGCGCCCCCGCGGCCCGACGACTGGTACGTCACGCCGTCCATGACCGGCACGCGTCCGGGCGGCGCGATGGCCGCCGCGTGGGCCGTCCTGCAATACCTCGGCGAGGACGGCTACCTCCGCGTCGTCGGCAGCGCGATGCGCTACATGGAGCGATTCCAGGCCGGCATCAACGCGATCGACGGTCTCGAGGTGATGGGCCAGCCGGCGATGACGGTCTTCGGCTATACCTCGACCGATCCCGACCTGGACATCTTCGCCATTGCCGAAGGCCTGGAGGCCCGCGGCTGGCTGGTCTCGCGCGACGAATATCCCGTGGAGTCGATCCGCTTCATGCAGTCACCCGGCCACGAGCCGTACATCGATCGCTACCTCGACGACCTGCGCGAGGTCGCGGCTCTCGTTCGGGCCGGCGGGCTCAAGCGCCACGGCGGCCGCGCGCAGTACAGCTGAGGCGACCCGGACCGGGACGCCTCAGCGCGTCGGGTCAGGGCAGCTGGCTCAGGATCTGCGTCGCGAGCGCCTCGTCCTTCGTCTCGACGTCGAACACGACCCCGTTGCGCTCGTAGAGGTAGCTGTTCGAGCCGCCAGCCGGGTAGACGACCTTGGTGATGGGCTTGCCGCCCATCGTCGTCGCGGATGAAGACTGCTCCGAGCCGTTCGCGAGGCCGACTTCCAGCAGCGCGTTGCGAAGCGTGCCCGGATCCATGCCGCTGACGCGGAATGCCGCGAGGAACAGGTCGAGGCCGCCCGAGGCGTCGTAGGCCTGCGCGAAGACCAGGTCGGCCGGCGTCTTGCCGTTGCTGGCAAGGAACGCGATCATCCCCTGGCTTGCCGGGTCCTCAGGATCGAAGACGGCGGCGCCCGTGTTGCTCGCCAGGGTCAGTGGGATCTCGTTGACGAGCGTCGGCAGCAGGGCTTCGAGGTCCGGCGCGACGTGACTGCCGACGGTCGTGTCGGGGCTCTGGCCGGCAGCCGCCGAGGGGGCCGGCGAGGCGTTGTTCGTCGGCGCCGGCGAGCCCTGCGATGGCGCGGCGGTCGCCGGTGCGGCGGTCGGCGTGCCAGACGTTGGCGGCGCGGTCGGTGAGGCAGCGGGGGCCGACGCCGCGGCCGCGCTGGGGCCGACGGAGGACGGCGGCGTGGCAGTTGAGCCGGCCGAGCCGCACGCAGCGGCGACCAAGCTGGCGGCGGCGATCAACAGGACGAGACGCATGTTCGAGCGGACCTCTGGCAGCAGTGAGCCCTCGGTCCCGGATGGATTCGATCCGCGGACGCGACAAGGGCGAGCCGGGACACCATTGCTCATCGCGCCCGGGACTGCGGACTGTACAGGCGATGCCTGAGATCGTGCTGAGACGGGCCGACGGCAGGGCGGGGGCGTCGCGCCTCCGGCGGCGGCGGACGGCCGATCTGGGCCGACCGGGGCCGTCGGAACGTGGCCGCGCGGATCAGCTGTTCAGGAGACGGTCGGGCCGGGAACTCCGCGCCGCAGCCAGCGGCCGGGCCAGTGGGCCAGGTGAACGCCCGCCGACCGGGACTCGGCGATCGTCGGCAGCGTGATCAGCGGGACGAGGGCGATCAGGATCGTCGGGGCATGGGGGTAGAGCACCGGCAGCGCGATCAGGATCGCGATGGGCAGCACCCAGCGGCGGTTGGATCGGGCGCCCCAGACGATGATCGCGACGGCGATCAGGAGCCGGATCGCCAGGGGCACGCCCAGTGAACCGGTGGCGGTCTGGCCGGTGTTGGACGACGCCGTCAGGACGCGCAGCCAGTCGAACCAGAGGTTGGGCGCGAGTGCGAACGAGACGGCGGTGATCGCCAGCGTCGCGCCGATCACGATGGCGAGGTTGCGCCACTCCCTGCGTACGGCGAACCAGAGGATCCCAATCCCTGGCGTCACCTTGGTCAGGAGCATGAACGCCCAGACCGCCGGCCACCGAAAACCCGCCACGATGACGAGCGCCATGAAGGCATGGATGTTGCCGGTGTTGAGCTCGATCAGGACGGGCTCGAAGAACAGGATCAGCAGCGAGAACGGCCCGGTCAGGGCCACGACCACGATCACGATCGCGAGTCGCCAGAGCGCCAGGAAGTCCGGCCAGCCGACGGCCGTCAACGGGTGGACGACCTGGAGGAATGCCGGCGAGTAGAGGTAGGCATCCTCCTGGTAGACGGCCGCGTTGTGGTACGGATCGACCGGGTTGGCGGCGTAGTAGGCGTGGACGTCGATCGGGCGGCCGCCCAGGGAGAGCGCCATGACGATGCCGAGCAGCAGACCGGCGAGGGTCAGGCCGTGGCGGATCGGGCGCTGCCGGGCGCGAAGGATCGCGATGACATTTCGGAGCACCTGCATCGTCAGCACAGCATCGGGCCCCGCAGACCCCAGATCGCTGGCCTATTCGTACTCCCGGCGCGGTCCGAGCGTAGCTCCGGCGGCGGCGTGGTCGGGGCGCGAGCCTTCTGCGTTCGCCGGTTAGCCGCACCGGACGAGCGCACGCTTCGGGCTAGCCGCGCCCGAAGCTATTCGGCCGTGGCGCGAGCTTTCTGCGTTCGCCGGTTAGCCGCACCGGACGAACGCACGCTCCGGCGTAGCCGCCGCCGGAGCTATGTCATCTCCTCCGGCCGGACCCAGGCGTCGAACTCGGACGCCGTCACGAAGCCGGACGCCACGGCCGCCTCGCGCAGCGTCGTTCCATCGTGGTGGGCGGTCTTGGCGATCTGCGCAGCCTTGTCGTAGCCGATGTGCGGCGCGAGCGCCGTGACGAGCATCAGCGAGCTCGCGACGTGTTCCGCGATTCGTGGCTCGTCCGGCTCCAGGCCTTCGATGCAGTGTTCGCGGAAGCTGCGGCAGCCGTCCGTCAGGAGGCGGATTCCGTGGAGCAGGTCGTAGGCGATGACGGGCTTGAAGACGTTCAGCTCGAAGTTGCCCATCGAGCCCGCCATCGCGATCGCCGCGTCGTAGCCGAGCACCTGGACCGCGACCATCGTGATCATCTCGCTCTGGGTCGGGTTCACCTTGCCGGGCATGATCGACGAGCCCGGCTCGTTCTCGGGCAGGTGCAGCTCGCCGATCCCGGCGCGCGGCCCGGAGCCGAGCCAGCGGACGTCGTTGGCGATCTTCATCAGGCTGGTCGCGAGGGTCCGGATCGCGCCGGACGCGAACACCGTCGCCTCCTGGCCGGCCAGCGCGGCGAACTTGTTGGGCGCCGTGACGAAGGGCTGGCCGGTCAGCTCGGCGATGCGGGCGGCGACGCGGACCGCGAATTCGGGATGGGCGTTGAGCCCGGTCCCGACGGCCGTGCCCCCCAGGGCGATCTCGCGCAGTCCGGGCAGGACGAGGTCCAGCCGGTCCAGGTCGCCGTCGAGCTGGGCCACATAGCCCGAGAACTCCTGGCCAAGGGTGATCGGCACGGCGTCCTGGAGGTGCGTCCGGCCGATCTTGACGATGCCCGACCAGGCCCGTGCCTTCTCGTCGAGCGCGTCGCGCAGGGATTCGACCGAGGGGCGAAGGCGCTCGCTCAGCTCCGTCGCCACGGCGATGTGGAGGGCCGTCGGGAACGTGTCGTTCGAGGATTGGCTCAGGTTGACGTCGTCGTTCGGGTGAATCGGCGTCTTGCCACCCCGCGTCCCCGTCGCGAGCTCGTTGGCGCGGCCGGCGATCACCTCGTTGACGTTCATGTTCGACTGCGTCCCCGAGCCCGTCTGCCACACCCGGAGCGGGAATTCGGCGGCCAGCGTCCCGTCGACGACTTCCATGGCCGCCTGGACGATGAGATCGTGCTTCTCGGACGAGAGCAGGCCGAGGTCGCGGTTGACGTCGGCCGCGGCGCGTTTCAGGAGGCCGAAGGCGCGCACGATCGGCGCCGGCATCACGTCGTCCGCGATGGCGAAGAAGTGCAGCGAGCGCTGGGTCTGGGCGCCCCAGTAGTGCTCGGCCGGCACGGCGATCGGGCCCATCGAGTCGGTTTCGATGCGTGTCGCGCCGGCCTTCGATGCCGGCGATCGGGTGGTGGCAGGATCGGTCATGTCGACGGTGGGGCCTCGGCGCTGCGACCAGGTGGCGATGCGGCTGCGGCTCAGGGGGTGTCGGCTCCGGCGCGCCTTGTCAGTATCGCGCTCCGGGCCCGGCCGCGCGATCGAATCGAACCGAGGCCGGACGCGCGCGACGCCGCCTGCCGGCCCGCGGCCGTCTCCGCCCCGGGCCACGCGCTAGAATGCCCCACGATGTCCACCCGCCTCTGGGACCGCGCCGCCGTCGTGCCCGCGCGAGCCGGCACGACACGCCAGCCCGAGCTGATCGCGCTGCCGACCGAGCTGCCGACGATCGCCCAGCTCTTCGGGTTCATGCGCGACGCCGAGTTGCGCTTCGCCACGCTCCGGATGCGGATCGAGGAACGCGTGACGGGGTCCCGCGGCGAGCAGGTCCAGATCATCGATGTCGTCGTGCGACATCCGGGCGAGGCCCGGGTCACGACGAGCGAACCGAGCCTCGGGACCTCCGGCAACTACGAGCTGTGGCTGTCCGACGGCGAGACGGTCCGGACCTACTCGGGCATTCACCGCCTCGGCACGCAGCGGCCGGTTCGCCGGCGCGTCGTCGGCCTGGACGATCCGGACCTGCCGTCGATGTCGCAGGTCTACACGCCGATCACGTCGCTGCCGATGGAGACGCTGCCGGAGTCGTTCATCCACCCGGCCGGCTTCTGCCAGAACGTCCTCGCCACGGGCGATTGCCGCATCGTCGGTACAGCCGAGCAGGCGGGCCGCGAGGCGATCGTCTTCGAATGCTTCCACCCCCGCGCGACGGAGGTGACGACAGATCGGCCGGATCATCACTTCCTGATCACGGTCGATCGCGACACCGGCATCATCTCCCGCCTCGTCGAGCTGATCGGCGACGACGTCACCCGCGACGCCGAGGTGACGAGCCTCGAGACGAACGTCACCCTGGCGCCCGCGGCGTTCCTCTTCACGTTCCCGTCCGACGCGACGATGCTCTACTGAGCCCGGTCCGTCGACTCGCCCGGCCGGCGCCCGCGTGCCGGCACGAGGCGGCCGAATTCGGCTAGGGTCCGTGCAGGGACATGGGCGAACCGGTCCGATCGAATGCCCGGTCAGACCCGCGGGCGATCGGTCATTCGGAGGCAACCGTGATCGAGGGCTTCCAGGCAATCGGCGTCGACATTGGCGGCAGCGGCATCAAGGCAGCGCTCGTCGACGTGGTCCACGGCCAGCTGCTCACCCAGCGCGTGCGGGCCAAGACGCCGATTCCCGCCAAGCCGGAGCCGATGATCGAGGCCATCCGGGTCCTCGTCGAACCAGGTCGTCGAGGAAGGCCACGTCGACGCGGACGTGCCGGTTGGCTTCGGGATTCCGGCAGTCACGGTCGGCGGCGTGACGATGACCGCGGCCAACATCGACCCATCCTGGATCGGATTTGCCGCCGAAGTGGCCCTGGCCGCCGCCCTCGGCCGGAGCGTCTCGATCGTCAACGATGCCGACGCTGCCGGCCTTGCGGAGATGCGCTTCGGGGCAGGTCGCGGCCGGGCCGGAACCGTCCTGCTCCTGACCCTTGGGACGGGCATCGGTTCGGCGCTGTTCGTCGAGGGCCGCCTGGTCCCGAACACGGAATTCGGCCATATCGAGATTCGCGGCAAGGACGCCGAGCAGCGGGCGGCCGCGTCGGTTCGAACCCGGCGCAAGCTCAGCTGGGATCGCTGGGCGGCCGAGCTCAACGAGTACCTCAACCGCATCGATCGGCTCGTCTGGCCCGACCTGATCATCCTGGGCGGGGGCGTCAGCAAGGAGGCCCCGCGGTACCTCCCGCGCCTGACCCTGCGGCCGCCGATCGAGCCGGCCCAGCTGCTCAACAACGCGGGCATCGTCGGCGCCGCCATGATCGCGATCCAGCGCCAGGGACCGGCCATCGGCCTCCCGGGCGCCTAGCCCTCACACACGCGAATCGAGTCCGTCGCCGTGCCCAGCGCGCCCATCGCGGCCGTGGAGGAATTGCGCGAGCTGCCGACGGCCGTCGGGACGGCCCGCCTCTTCCGCTGCCGCTGCCCGATGCCCGTCGACCAGGGGGCCCGGATCGGCTGGTTGCTGGAAGGCGCGTTCGGGGCCGTGGAGAAGCCGGACCTGTTCGTGACCGTCGCCGCCCGTGGCCTCTACGAGGACGTCGCGCGCAACCGGTTCGCGTGGGCCGAGATCGACGGTCGCATGGTCAGTGCCGCCTGGACGATGACGCCGGCGGACGACACGCGGATCGGATCACTGGGCGAGGTCTGGACGGAGCCCGAGTTCCGCGGCCACGGCCTGGCGCCGGCCGTGTGCGCGGCGCTGCTCGACGCCTTCGATGCCGAGGGCGGCCGGTGGATGTTCCTCGGCACGAGCAACCCGTCCGCCGCCCGCATCTACCGCGGGCTCGGCTTCGAGCGGTACCCGGAGGGCCTGATGCGGCGGGTCCGGCCGGTCGATTCGACGTTCGAGGACGACTGGTTCGCGGCATCGAGCGTCCGGATCCGGCCGATCCACTGGGGTGACGTGCCGCGGATCGTGGCGCTCTACTCGACGCCGAATCCGTGGCTCTCGATCTCGATGATGGAGGGCCTGTTCTCTCCCTCCGCCGTCATCCACAACCGCTGCAACTCGCTCGTGAAGTCGACCTGGCAGGCCACGCGCGGCGGCGCCTGGCTCGGCCTGGTCAACGCGGAGGGCGCCCTGGTCGGCTCGGGCGCGCTCGAACCGCGAGGCAACGAACGCGAGCCGATCGGCGGTGAGCTGGACCTGTTCGTCCACCCGGCGTTCGCGGCGGCTGCCGGCGAGTTGCTCGACGCCCTGATCGGGGCGGCCTCGGAGCGCGGCTGGCGCTGGCTGCTGGCGCGACTCGGTGAGGAGGACCGCGCCAAGATCGAGCTGCTGACCGCCGCCGGCTTTCACGACATCGGCCGCCTCGAGGACGGGCTCTCGATCGGCGGCCGGACCCAGGCGATCCGGCTCCTGCGACTCGATCTGGCCGGTCGCCAGGGCCTGATGCGACGCGATCGAGGGGAGGGTCAGACCGAAGCCCGCGAATGGCTCATCGGGTAGTCCCGCAGCGTCGGCACCACGTCGTCCGTGGCGGCGGCCACCGGCGACGCGAGTCCACGGCGGACCGCCGCGACGATCGTCGAGAAGCGCGACGGGCGGGCTGGTTGGCTGGTCCGGAACAGGCGGGCGTGGGTCGCGAGGCGATCCTGCTCGGCCTCAGCCAGCAGGCTGGCGATGTGGTCCTCGCTCATGAAGGGGTTGGGGTTGAACATGGCGGCGATCCCTTCCTGGTTGGCTGTCGTCGAGAGGCTGGCGACTTGATGACCAGATGATCGGCGCCGGTCCGGCCAGGACCCATCGGGCTTTGTGGACTTGCCGCTACGTCATTCGTCCGCGGCCGAGCCCCATCGGCGTCCACCCGGCCGTGCGGCCGACGAGATCACCGGCGTTGCGCCCGTGTTCCGCAACGTCGTCCAGACGCCCACGGGCGGTTGAGGCCGCCGGTCACCGCTGGCCGGGTACCAGGTCGGGGTGTCGCAGGCGAACCCAGTCCCGCAGGGCCAGCTCGCTCGTCTTGAACGCGATCTCCGGCCAGGGGATTCGCTGGGGCGCGAACGCTTCGATCTCGAGGGCCTCGGGGTTCAGCCGGAATTCGCCGCCCACGACGCGCGATTCGAAGGCGATCACGACGACTGTCGCCTCGAGCCTCGAGTAGAGGCCGACGATCTCGCCCGGTTCGACGATCAGGCCCGTCTCCTCCCAGGTCTCGCGGATCGCCGCCTCGCTGACTGTTTCGTCGACCTCGAGGAAGCCGCCCGGCTGCGCCCACCAGCCCCGGCCCGGCTCGATTCCGCGGCGCAACAGGACGAGCTCGCCGGCCGGCGTGATCGGCAGCGTCGTCACGACGAGGCGCGGGTTGACGTAGGCCACGAAACCGCAGGCGGGGCAGGCCAGCCGATCGCGATCCTCACCCGTCACCGGCCCGAACCCGAGCTGGGCGCCGCAGCGGGAGCAGAAGTTGAGCATTGCGCCAAGCCACTCGGGCACCCCGCCGCGCGAGGCGATGTCCGTCGACCGGCCGTCCGGGCCCCGGCCGAAGCTGCGCAGCACCGGATGGTCGAACGGGTCCGGCGGTCCAGCAGCCGACGACGCGCCCGTCGGGCCATCGCCGGGTCGCGCGCCTCGATCGGGTCGATCCGTCACGCGGTCAGGACCAGGATGGCCGCGGCCGTGAGCGCGGCGAGGCCGATCAGCGACACCACGACCCAGCACAGCCGGAAGACGCCCTTGACCCGGTCTACCGGCATCCAGGCCCAGGCCGATCGCCAGATCCGGAGCGTGGCATCGGCCGTGGTCACGACGAGGATCGGCGCCCCGATGAGCGCGCAGAGCTTGACCAGGGGGCTGCCCAGCGGCGTGCCGAGCTCGAGCGCCGAGATGGCGATGGCGCCGCAGAACAGGACGATGACCGAGAGGTTGATGTACTGGCGCTGGAGGGGCGTCGGCCGAACCTCGGGCACGGACCGGGGCGGCAGCCCCTGGAGGCTCGGCGGCAGGACGGGCTCCGGGCGTGTCTGCCGGTGCAGGACCGGCATGCCCGGGACGTGACGTTCGTCGTTCATCGGCGGCGAGTGTACGCCGGGCCGCACGATCGGCCGCGTCGGGCCGGGCGGTGGTGGCGCCGAGCCGGGCGGTGGTGCGCCGCCCGGGCCGCCGACCTGCGACCGTCAGCCGGCTACTCCTCGGCCTCGGCGTTGGACGGGTCGCCCAGGACCGCCTGCCGCAGCGCCGAGCGATGCGCCGCCAGCCGTTCCGCCAGCGCAGGATCGGCGAGGGCCAGGATCTCGGCCGCCAGCAGCGCCGCGTTTTCGGCGCCGCCGATCGCCACGGTCGCGACCGGCACGCCGCGCGGCATCTGGACGATGGAAAGCAATGAATCGAGGCCGCCAAGGTGCTGCGTCGGGATCGGCACGCCGATGACGGGCAGGAGCGTCTTCGCGGCGAGCATGCCCGGCAGGTGGGCGGCCCCGCCGGCCCCGGCGATGATCACGCGGATGCCGCGGCCGGACGCATCCTCCGCGTAGCGGAACAGCAGGTCGGGCGTGCGATGCGCCGAGACGACGCGCAGCTCGTGCGGGATCGCGAGCGTTGCCGAGCAGCTCGGCGGCCTTCTCGAGCACCGGGAAATCGGATCGACTGCCGCCGACGATGCCAACGACCGGCGTGGCTCGCTTCGTCATGACACTCTCCCCGTCCGGACCCGCCCACTCAAGTGCCGCGGCTGCCGCCCGGGCGCGCGCCATCGCGTCGCCGAGGCTGTCCGCGATCACCGTCACGTGGCCCATCTTCCGTCGCTCGAAGACGCGCCGCTTGTCGTACACGTGAACCGAGACGCCGGGATCGCGCAGCGCCCGTGACAGGCCCTCGAGCGCCGCGGGACGATCGGGCCCGGTCCCGAGCAGGTTGACCATCGCCACGGCCGGGGCCAATGGCTCGACCGAGCCGAGCGGCAGCCCGCAGATGGCCCGGATGTGCTGCTCGAACTGGTTCGTGCGGGCGCCTTCGAGCGTCCAGTGGCCGCTGTTGTGCACGCGCGGGGCGAGCTCGTTGACGACCAGCGAACTGTCGCCGAGGACGAACAGCTCGATCGTGGCGACCCCGACGAGATCCAGCCCGACGGCGATCGCGCCGGGCGAGGGCCTGGGCCGCCTCGGAAACGGCGCGCGGACCGGGCATCGGGACGACGGATTCCACGAGGATCCCCTCGTCGTGGCGATTGCGGGTCGTCGGGTACGCAGTCAAGCCGGCCGGCCGTGTCGCCGGCGATGACGACCGAGCATTCGGCCGTGAAGGCCAGCTCGAGCTCCAGCACGAGCCCGACCGATTGGGCGGCCCCGCCGAGGCTCGCCCAGGCTGCATCGAGCGCGCCCGGATCGGCGGCGTTCGCGATCCGGACCTGGCTCCGGCCGTCGTATCCGCCGAGTGCGACCTTGAGCCGGAGGGCCGGTGGGCCGGCGCTCCGCGGCTCGGCGCCTCTCTCCGGTGCCGCGCCACTCCCCTGCGCCGGCGCGGCGGCACTCCCCGCGGCAAGTGATGCCGCCGCCTCGCCGAGCTGCTCGCGAGTGCGCACCTCGCGCCACGGCGCAACGGGAACGCCAAGGGACTCGAGGAAGCGCCGCTCGGTCAGCCGATCCTGCGTCATCAGCAGCGCGAACCTGGACGGCCGGACCGGCCGGATCTCGTCCAGCGCGCCGACGACGTCCGCGGCGACGTGCTCCAACTCGTAGGTGACGACGTCGCTGCCGGCCGCCAGGTCGAGCGCGGCCGCCACGTCGTCGTAGCGCGCGACGACGACCCGATCCGCGACGGATGCGGCCGGACAGGCAGGATCCGGATCCAGCACGGCCACCCGATAGCCCATCGAGCGTGCCGCCAGCGCCAGCATCCGGCCCAGCTGTCCGCCACCGAGGATTCCGATCGTGGCACCCGGTGCGAGTGCCGGCTCGGCCACGCCGATCGCCTCCAGCTCAGCCTGGATGAAGGCCGTCTTCTGGAACGAGTACTGGAGGCTCGAAGCCGGCCCGCCGGCCACGATCTCCCGCTTCTTCGCCGCGTAGGCCGTCCGCATCGCCGGGCTGGCGCGCAGGGCATCGCGAAACGCGAGGTGGCGCTGCCAGTCCGCGGCGTCCGGGATGACGTGGAGGTGAATCGGGAAGGCCGAGCCGTCCAGCTCGAGTGAGCCCGTGAGGAGCGGCCGCGAATCGGGAAACGCCGCGGGCCCGCGGTCGCGCGCGAATCCAAGCTCGACGAGGAGCCGCTCGATGGCCGGTACGTCCGCCGCGGTGGCCGGATGGATCCCGAGGTCCACGACGCCCTTGCCCGGCAGATCCGGGACGGCCGTGCTCCCGATGTGGACGACGGACGAGGTCCGGCCGCCGCTCGCGGACGAGGCGATCGACGGCGTCGGCGACCTGCCTGGCGCGTGGATCCCAGGGCCGCACGGCCAGCTCCTGGCGCAGGTAGGGTCCGATCGGGGGGTTGGTCACAGGCGCGAGTGTACCGAGCGCCTCCCCACTGCTGGCCGTAGGATCGGCGGCATGACCGATCGCGTGCCGCTGATCGTCGACGTCGACACGGGCATCGACGACAGCCTCGCCCTCCTCTATGCCTGCGCTTCGCCGGAGGCCGAGCTCGTCGCCGTGACCTGCGTGGCGGGCAACGTCGACGCCCGCCAGGTCGGCCTCAACACCCGCGCGGTGCTGGAGCTCGCCGGACGAACCGATATCGAGGTCGCGCTCGGGCGCGAGGTACCCCTCGTCCGGACGCTCGAGACGACCCCCGAGACGCACGGTCCGCGCGGCATCGGCTACGCGGAGCTGCCGCCCCCGACGCGGCCCTTGTCGGATCGCCACGCCGTCGACGTCTTCATCGAGGAGGCGCGCCGACGGCCCGGCGAGATCACGCTCGTGACGCTCGGGCCGCTGACCAACCTGGCCGTGGCGGTCCTGCGGGAACCCGAGCTGCCGCGTCTCCTGCGGCGGGTCGTGATCATGGGCGGTTCGTATCGCTCGCCCGGCAACACGGCGCCGACCACCGAATGGAACATCAGCGTCGATCCGGACGCGGCGAAGGTCGTCCTGACGGCGTTCGGGGGCGGCGCCGGCATCCCGCGTCCGATCGCGCTCGGGCTCGACGTGACCGAACGGTCGAAGTTCACGCCGGAGCACATGGTCCGCCTGGCCCGCCGTTCGGGGAGCCGGCCCGACGATTCGATGGTCGATTCGGGGTCGCCGGCCGGGCTCCGCCGCCATGGCCATGGAACCCCGGTCGGTCGCGTCGAATCCCGTCATCCGGTTCATCGCCGATGCGTTGCGCTTCTACATGGAGTTCCACAGCCGGTTTGACGGCTTCTACGGCGCCTTCATCCACGACCCGCTGGCGCTGGCGACCGCGCTGGATCCGGCCCTCGTGCGGACCGAGGCGCTGACCGTGGACATCGAGCTCGGCGGCCGCCTCACGACGGGCGAAACGGTGACGGACTGGCGCCGCACGTGGGGCCGGCCACCGAACCTCGACGTGGCCGTGGAGGCGAGGGCCGACGTCTTCCTCGAGCGCTTCATCGAGCGGGTCGGAGGGCTGGCGGAGCGGCACTCGAACGTGGCAAGCTGATCCGGACCTCGGCGCTGGCGCGGGGCTCTCGGGGGAGGGAGAGGCCGTCGTGAACATCGACTGGTTGCAGATCTGCGCCGCGGACCAGACCTCGCGGCTGCGTCGCGCCGATCCAGCTGGCCTATCTCGGCATCCTCGTCGTCGGCGCCATCCTGCTGCTGATCATCGCCCTCCGCTCGCGGGACCTGAGCACCGCCACCCTTGCCCTGATGCCGGTGGCGATCGCGATCAACATCGCCATCGGCTCGATCATCTACGCGCTCCGCCTGCCGATCTACCTCGACTCGGTCGGGACGGTCCTCGTCGGTGCGCTGGCGGGACCCTGGGCCGGGGCCCTGACGGGCCTCCTCTCGAACCTGATCTGGTCGCTCCTGCCGATCCCCGGTGGGGCCGGCCCGACGAGCGCGTTCTTCGCCCCGGTGGCCGCGGTCATCGGCCTGATGGCCGGGTTCTGGGCCGGCCGGGGCGTCTTCCGCCTCCGAACCGACGACTCGCGTGTCGGCCAGTTCCTCGCGCTGGCGGCGGGTGTCGCCGCGGCCGGGGTCGCACTGATCGTCGTCCAGAACACGATCGGCCTGCCGGAGCTGTTCCCCGACAACGCCGATCAGACCAACACGAACCAGGCGTCGTTCGTCCTCATCGGGATCGTCATCGCCGTCGTCGGCATCGCCGTCGCCTGGTGGTCCGGGCGGACCGTCTTCCGATTCGAACCGGAGGACCCGCGCATCGCCTCGTATCTCAGCGGGGCGACCGCGATCTCGGCGTTCCTGCTCGTCTTCTCGATCCTGCGATTGCTCTTCAGCCCGGGCGGCTACTTCTCGACGGTGACCGGGGTCAAGGCTGATGGCAGCCCCGACGACTTCCTCGGCGGCGCCAACCTGTCGGGCCTCGCGCTGTCCGATCCGGCCGGGTTCTTCGTCGTGGGCGTCGTCGCGCTGATCGTGGCGGCCGGCGCCTTCATCTGGGCCCGCCGCGGCGACAACGCGCGCTTCTTCCCGGTCTGGGTCGGCGGCTTCACGACCGGCCTCGTCGCGGCCACGATCTCCGCGCCGATCGCGGCCGGCGTCTTCGGCGGCGTGACAGGCGGCGGGACCGACGCGCTCGTGGCGATCTTCCGAACGCTCGGCCTCAGCGTGTTCCAGTCGGCCTTCGCACAGGGGCTGACGAGCGATCCGCTCGACAAGACGATCAGCTACACGGTCGTCTTCGCGATCCTGCTCGCGATGCCGATGACGGTGCGGACGATGTTCAGCCGCGGTGACTCCACTGTCGCGGACTGAGCGAGGCGAACGGTAGCGGTGGCGGCCGCTACCGGCTACTTCCGCGAGGGTTCGAGCTGGCTCCATCACCGGAATCCGGTCACGAAGCTCCTGGCCCTGCTCCTTGTCATCATCGCGGCGTTCCTGCTGCCGCCGATCGTCCTGCCGGTGCTGCTCGCGGTCCTCGTGCTCGTGGCCACGTCCTGCGGCCTGTTCCGGGCCGTGGTCGGGACGCTCCGGATCCCGGCGCTGCTGCTCCTTTCGATCCTGGTCGTCAACGCGTTCTTCTTTCCGGGCGCGACGAATCGGATCGCCGGGCTCGGGCCGTTCTGGATCACAAGCGAGGGGCTGGCGTTCGGCCTCAACGCGGCGGGACGGCTGATCGTCGCCTTCGTCGCGTCCGTCCTGTTCCTCCAGACAACCCTCGCGGATGACCTCCTCGAAGCCCTGATCAGCCGGGGCGTCAGCTACCGCATCTCGTTCGTGGTCCTGACGGCCGTCCAGATGGTGCCGCGGCTCCAGGAACGGGCCGGTTCCATCCTCGAGGCGCAGCAGGCCCGGGGTCTCGCGATCTCCGGGTCGTTCCGGGTCCGGCTGCGCGCGCTCGTGCCGCTTATCGGGCCCGTGCTGCTCGGCTCGCTGATCGACGTCCGCGAGCGCACCTTCGCGCTCGAGGCGCGCGGATTCGGCGCGCTCCCCCATCGCACGGCGTACCGGCGCGTCGCCGATCCGCCCGTCGACCGGGTGCTGCGGCCCCTCATCCTGCTGGCGATGCTCGGCGTCGTCGCCGTCGCGGTCGTCGGCGTGCCGCGGGTCTGACGGTGACGAGCGGCACGAGCGGCTCCAGTGGCGACGACGATTTCGGGCCGGCCGATCCATCGCCGCTCGGGCCCGGGACTGCTGATCGAGGCGGCCACGGTCAAGTACCCGGGCCGACGCGAACCGGCACTCGCCGGGCTTTCGACCGCCGTCGGGCACAGTGAGGTGGTGGGAGTGGCCGGCGCGACCAACGCCGGCAAATCGACGCTTGCCTTGCTGGCGGCCGGCTTCATCCCGCGCGTCGTGCGCGCGGCGGTCGGCGGCTCGGTCCTCGTCGACGGCACGTCCGTCGTGGGAGCGAAGGCGTCCGCCGTCGTCGGTCGCGTCGGCATCGTCTTCGCGACGCCCGCCAATCAGCTGTCCGCGTCCAAGCTGACGGTTCGCGAGGAGCTCGCGTTCGGCCTCGAGAACCTGGGCCTGCCGCGAGCCGAGATGGACCCGCGGATCGATCGCCTGCTGGCCCGCCTGCGGATCGAGCACCTGGCCGATCGCGAGCCGTTCTCGCTCTCGGGCGGGGAGCAGCAGCGGGTGGCGATCGCGAGCATCGTCGCGATGGGCACGGGCGTCCTGGTCCTCGATGAGCCGACGGCCCAGCTCGATCCAGCCGGGACGCGCGAGATCGCGGGGCTGCTCGGCGAGCTGGCTCGGTCGGGAACCGCCGTCCTCTGCGTCGAGCACGATTCGATCGTCCTGGGCGGCGCGGCCCGCTGCCTGTTGCTCGACGCCGGGCGGCTGGTCATCGACGACCTGCCCGGGGCGGCGCTGGGCTCGGCCGTTCTCGCGGATCGCGGACTCGCGACGCCGACCCTCGTGCGGCTGGCCGAGGCTGCGGGTCTGCCGCCGGCGCAGGCGTTCGATGAAACGGCCATCACCGAAGGGTTGCGGGCGCTCGGTGCGCCCAGCCGGGCCTTGCCGGCCGAGGTGGAACCCGTTCCCGACTGGCAGCCGGGCTCGGACCGGCCGGGCGTCGCGGTCTCCGTCGAGGGTCTCGTGCACCGATACCCCAACGGCATCGAGGCCGTCCGGGGCGTCACGATTTCGATCCGAGCGGGCGAGTCGATCGCCATCGTCGGCCAGAACGGATCCGGCAAGACGACGCTCATCAAGCACCTCAACGGGCTGCTCCGGCCGACCGAGGGTCGCGTCCTGCTCGACGGCGCCGACATCGGCGATCAGCCGGTCAACCAGCTGGCCGCGATGGTCGGATTCGTGTTCCAGAACCCCGACGATCAGCTGTTCGAGCGTTCCGTCGAGCGCGAGCTCGCGTTCGGGCCGCGGAACCTGCGCCTCGGCCAGGCGGTCGTGACCCGGAACGTTGCCGCGGCCCTGGCAGCGACCGGGCTCACGGCGGACCGCACGACCAACCCGTATGACCTCAATGTCTCGGCCCGCAAGCTCGTGGCGCTGGCCGGCGTGCTCGCCATGGATCCGGCGCTGCTCGTCCTCGACGAGCCGACGGCCGGTCAGGACGACCGCGGGATCGCCCGGATCGGCGCCATCCTCGCCGCGCTTGCCGCGGCCGGGCGGACGGTCGTGGCGATCACCCACGACATGGAATTCGCGGCGCGCACGTTCCGGCGAGTCGTGGTCATGCGCGAAGGGCAGGTGATCGCCGACGGCTCGCCGCAGCACATCTTCTCGGCCGCCGGGGCGGGCCTCCTGGCATCGGCGGGCCTCGAGCCGCCGCCGGCCGCCCGAATCGGGGCCCGGCTCGGGATGGATCCGGTGCCGCTCGATGCCCGCGAGCTGCTCAGCCGCCTCGGCTGATCGCCCGGCCCGTGCGCCGCGCCACCGGTTCCGGGATCAGTACAGCTGCCACGCCACCCTGGCGCCGGCCGTGCCGGTGTACGTGATCCAGAGGTGCTGGCTCGAGGTCGGCACCTGGAGCACGAGCCAGCCGGCCGTATGCGCCTGGGCCGTGCTGGGCGCCGTCGTCCCCGCGCCAAGGACGTCCTTGTAGCACGCCGCCTGCGGCGCGATCGTCGCGCCGGTTTCGTCCCGGGCCGACCAATCGGTCAGGGCATAGGGCACGCCTGCCCCAAGCGGCACGTAGTCCACGGAGACGCCGACGAGGGTCGAACCGGCCGCCGCGCTCAGGTCCTTGCACGGTGGATTGCGCTCGAACTTGATGACCCGGACGGTGACCCCGTCCGATCCGCCGACGGCGACGCCGGCACCCAGCGGGTAGATCCCAAGGTCGCCCGCGGCGGCCCCGGTCGCGATCGGCGTCGCGTTGGCGGCCTCCGACGCCGGTGGCGCGGTGACCACCTGCGGCTTGCTCGTGCACGCGGCGGCAAGCAGGGCCAGGCCCAGGGCGGCGGCAAGGATCGATCGCTTCACGGGGTCCCTCACTCGGCTCGCGTCCGGCGCGCCTGCAGCCCCCCAGCCTTGACCGCGACAGGGTACGGCAGCGTCCGAACCGCCGCCGATTCGGGCCCCGCAGCATCCGAATCGCCGCCGATTCGCGGCCCGAGCGCGTCCGCGTGGCGGTCAGGCGGCGCCGAGCAGCCCGCGCACCTCGCGCGCGATCTGGAGATCCTCGCGCGACTCGACGACGAGCGTTCGGACGCCTGCCCCGCCGGCCGAGATGTCCCGATCTCCTGCCCCGCGTTCGTTCGCGTCCTCGTCGATCGCGACCCCGAGATAGCCGAGCTGGCCGGCGGCGCCCGCCCGCACCGGCGCCGACCGCTCGCCGACACCGCCGGTGAAGACGAGGACGTCGAGACCGTCGAGGGACGCGGTCATGGCCGCGATCTCTCGGCGGAGCCGATGCAGATAGACCGCCAGCCCGAGGGCGGCGCGCTCGTCGCCGGCGCCCGCTCGGGCGATCACCTCGCGCATGTCCGCGGTCCCTGCGAGCCCGAGCAGCCCGGACCGGTTCTCGAGGGTCGCTGCGAGCTCCGCCGGGGGCATCCGCACGTGGTCCTCAAGCCAGAGCACCAACCCGGGATCGATCGAACCCGAGCGGGTGGCCATGACGAGCCCCTCGAGGGGCGTGAAGCCCATCGTCGTGTCCACGGAACGCCCATCGAGGACGGCCGCGAGCGAGGCGCCGGCGCCGAGATGGCAGGTGACCAGGCGCAGCCCGGCGACCGGGCGCCCCAGCAGCTCGGCCGCGCGGTGCGTGGCGTAGGCATGCGACAGGCCGTGGAATCCGTATCGCCGTAGATCCCAGCGCATCCGCCATTCGATCGGAATCGCGTAGGTGGACGCCGCGGCCGGCAGCGAGGCGTGGAAGGCCGTGTCGAAGCAGGCGACGGCCGGGACATCGGGCAGGGCGGCACTCACCGCGTCGAGCGCCGCCAGCGATTTCGGCTGATGGAGTGGCGCGAGATCGCTCAGCGACCGAAGCCGGGACCTGACCTCGGCATCGATCCGGACCGGACCCGTGAAGAACGACCCGCCGTGCACGATGCGATGGCCGATCGCGTCCACCGGCCCCAGCGCAGCGATCGCCGCGACCAGGGACCCCGGCAGGCGCCCCCTCCCGCGGCGGCGGCGCGTCGGCCGACGCGATCAACGCATCGCCTTCGTCGAGGACGCGCAGCTTCAGGCTGCTCGAGCCCGCATTGACGACGAGAATCCGCATCCGGTCCTGCACTCCATTCGGCCGC
Organism: uncultured Chloroflexia bacterium; assembly: GCA_963716375.1. GTDB lineage: Bacteria > Chloroflexota > Limnocylindria > Limnocylindrales > CSP1-4 > VGPE01. The sequence continues at coordinate 3,115,355 of OY970306.1, forward strand.
CCAGGCGGCGCCGCTCCGCCCGTCAGTGCGGCCAGACCCAGTCCCGGATCTCGGGCATGTCCTCACCGTGCTCGCGCGTCCAGGCGCGTGCCTCGACTCGCCGGTCGTCCATCATCTGGCGGACATGACCGGCGCTCGAGGCCAGGCCCGGGACCCGGTCGATGACGTCCATGACGAGGTGGAAGCGGTCCAGGTCGTTGAGCATGACCATGTCGAACGGCGTCGTGGTCGTGCCCTCTTCCTTGAAGCCGCGAACGTGCAGGTTGTCGTGGTTCGTGCGGCGATAGGTGAGCCGGTGGATCAGCCATGGGTAGCCGTGGTGGGCGAAGATCACCGGCCGGCTCGTGGTGAAGAGGGAATCGAATTCGCTGTCGGACAGCCCATGCGGATGCTCGGACGACGGCTGCAACCGCATCAGGTCCACGACGTTCACGACGCGGACCTTGAGGTCGGGCAGGTACTGGCGGAGCAGATCGACGGCCGCCATCGTCTCGAGGGTCGGCACGTCGCCGCAGCAGGCCATGACCACGTCGGGCTCGGCGCCCTCGTCGTTGCTGCCGACGTCCCAGATGCCGATGCCACGGGTGCAGTGGAGGATCGCCTCGTCCATCGAGAGCCAGTTGATCGTCGGCTGCTTGCCCGCCACGATCACGTTGACGTACTGGCGGGAGCGGAGGCAGTGGTCCGCCACCGAGAGCAGGCAGTTCGTGTCGGGCGGCAGGTAGACGCGGACGACGCTGGCCTTCTTGTTCACCACGAGGTCGATGAAACCCGGATCCTGGTGCGAGAAACCGTTGTGGTCCTGGCGCCAGACGTGGCTCGAGAGCAGGTAGTTGAGCGACGCGATCGGGGCGCGCCAGTCGATGTCGTCGGTCGCCTGCAGCCATTTCGCGTGCTGGTTGAACATCGCGTCGATGATGTGGATGAACGCCTCGTAGCAATTGAAGAGGCCGTGCCGGCCGGTCAGCAGGTAGCCCTCCAGCCAGCCCTGGCAGAGGTGCTCCGAGAGCACCTCCATCACGCGGCCGGCGCGCCCCAGGTTGATGTCGGTCGGCAGGATCTCCGCCTCCCACGCCCGGGCGGTGGCCTCGAAGACCGCGCTCAGCCGATTGGAATCGGTCTCGTCCGGCCCGAAGACGCGAAAGTTCGTCGGGTTGGCGGTGATGACGTCGCGCAGCATCGCTCCGAGGACCCGGGTCGCCTCGCTCGACGTCGTGCCGGGCTTCGCGACGGCAACGGCGTACTGGCGGAAGTCGGGAATGGCGAGGTCCCGCCGCAGCAGGCCGCCGTTGGCATGGGGATTCGCGCTCATCCGCCGGTAGGCTTTCGGCGCCAGGGCCTGCAACTCGGGCAGCAGGGTCCCGCCGGCGTCGAACAGCTCCTCGGGGCGATAGCTGCGCATCCAGGATTCGAGGAGCGCCCGATGCTCCGAGTCCGAGCGGGCGTTGGCGATCGGGACCTGGTGGGAGCGCCATGTGCCCTCGACCGGCAGGCCGTCGACGAACGCCGGCCCGGTCCAGCCTTTCGGTGAGCGGAGGACGATCATCGGCCACTGCGGCCGCTCCGTCGTGCCGCGGTCGCGAGCGGCCCGCTGGATCTCGTGGATCTCGCGGACGACCCGGTCCATGACGTCCGCCATCTGCTGGTGCATCAGCGCCGGGTCGTCGCCTTCGACGAAGTACGGCCGATGCCCATAGCCCTCCAGCAGCCGGGTCAGCTCGTCCTTCGAGATGCGCGCCAGCACCGTCGGATTGGCGATCTTGTACCCGTTGAGATGGAGGATCGGCAGGACGGCGCCGTCGTGGACCGGGTCCAGGAACTTGTTGGAGTGCCAGCTCGCGGCCAGTGGGCCCGTCTCCGCCTCCCCGTCGCCGATGATGCAGGCGACGATCAGGTCCGGGTTGTCGAAGGCGGCCCCGTACGCGTGGACGAGCGCGTAGCCGAGCTCGCCGCCCTCGTGAATCGAGCCCGGCGTCTCCGGCGCGACGTGACTCGGGATGCCGCCCGGGAACGAGAACTGGCGGAAGAGCCGCCGCATCCCCGCCTCGTCCTGGCCGATGCTCGGGTAGACCTCGCTGTAGGTGCCCTCGAGGTACGCATTCGCGACAGCCGCCGGGCCGCCATGCCCCGGACCCATGATGTAGATGGCGTCGAGATCCCAGTTGCGGATCACCCGGTTCATGTGCGCGTAGAGGAAGTTCAGGCCGGGCGACGTTCCCCAGTGGCCCAGGAGGCGCGGCTTGATGTCGTCCGCCTCGAGCGGCCGCCGCAGCAGGGGGTTCTCCAGCAGGTAGATCTGGCCGACCGACAGGTAGTTGGCGGCCCGCCAGTACGCATCGATGCGTTGGAGCTCGTCAGCGGTGAGCGGTCCCGCGGCGATGGCGCAGGGGTCGGATCGGGCATGGCGATCGGGTGCTCCAACGTGCCGGGCGCTCGCGGCGCTCGCGCAACCCGGTGGGGCGCGCGTGAGCTGTCACCGGGGCTCGGCCATCGTACCCCGAACCACCCGCTGATCCGACATCGGCTCGCGTCCTGCCTCTCCCGCCGGCTGGCTCGCGTCCGAGCCCTGCTGCCGGCAGACATCGCGACCATCTGGTCTGACCATATGGTCGCATTCTCGGCTTGCACCACCGGCGACCAGATCCAAGGGCCGCGGCTGCTCAGCCCTCGGCAGGCGGCGCCCGGCGGACCACGAGCAGGAGGAACGACGTCTCGACGATGTCGATGCCGGCGATGATCAGGGCAACCACGAACGGCAGTGGCTGACCGAGCAGCCAGCCGGCAGCCACGGAGACCGCCGCCAGGGCGAGGAACGCGAGGCGGATGCCGCGCAGCATCTCGACGAGGTGGTTCGACCCCGGCGTCCGGGCCTCCATCCGCTCGATCGCTGCGCCGAGCAGCAGCGCCGCGCCGATCAGCGACGCGGCACCGAGCGTGAACCGCACGACGACGGGCAGGTGGGCCAACGCATCGAGGAATCGCCCATCCCAACCGGCCAGCGTTCCCGCAACGAGCGCCCCGAAGCCGACCAGGACCGGCACGAACTCGACCGGCTGGAACCGGCCGGCATCGGGCGAGGCGACGGACGTCTCGATGGGCGCCGATCGCCCGCCTTCCTCGCGGTCGGACTCGCTCATCCGGTCACCGCCAGCGCAACCTCCCAGATCCGGCCGTCCAGGATCCGCCACGCCCGAACGGTTGGCGCCGGCGTCGCGATCAGGTCCGCGTCGGTTGGGATCGCGCCGTCGCCGCCCAGTTCGGCCAGGGAGACGAGGACCCAGAGGGCGCTCGGCCAGCCCGCGGCTCGACCGACGTCCGTCGGCGAGGGCTTCGCAGGCGATCGAACGTGCGAATGGACGATGGCCCAGACCTCTTCGTCGGCGTCGTCGATCGCCTGGTAGATGCGCAGCAGGTCGTCCGGAGCGATGTTGAACCGCAGCGGCGAGGCGAACTCGTTGCGGGCCGGGAACCAGCCCGTGACCGCCCCGCCCGCTTCGGCCAGGCCGGCCCCCGCGATGATCCCGCAGGCCTCGTTGGGATACTCGCGCTGCGCCTGTTCGATGATCGCCCGGACCATCGCCACCGGGACCGACGCGCTGATCGGGCCGGGATGGACGCCTTCGGGCACGCCGGCCGGGGAGGCGGCGCCTGCCTTCCCGGCGTCGTCGCTCACCACCAGTTGACGCCCCCTTCGAGGTCGTCCTCCATCTCGTCGAGGTCGCGCGCATACGTGCCGGCCGACAGGTACTTCCAGCCGCCGTCCGGCAGCAGCGCCACGATCGTCCCGTGGTCCATGCCCCTGGCGACGCGAGCCGCCGCCACCACGACTGCCCCGCTCGAGGGCCCGGCGAAGATCCCCTCCTTCGCGATGAGGTCACGCAGCGAGGCGATCGAATCGCGGTTCGAGACGAGGAACTTGCCGTCGATGAGGCTCGGGTCGAAGATCTCGGGGATGAAGCCCTCGTCGAGGGATCGCAGGCCCTGGACATTTTCGCCCGGCAGAGGTTCGGCGGCATAGACCCTGATGCCGGGGCGATGCTCGCGCAGGAAGCGCGAGACGCCCATCAGCGTGCCGCCCGTGCCGAGGCCCGCGACGAAGACGTCGATCTCGGGGCAGTCGGCGAGGATCTCCGGGCCCGTCGTCTCGTAGTGCGCCAGCGGGATTGGCCTGGTTGCCGTACTGGTACGGCATCACGTAGCGCGAATCCTCCGCGGCGAGCTTCTTGGCCAGGGCGATCGCCCCGTTCGAGCCCAGCTCGCCCGGCGAATCGATGACGTCCGCCCCGAAGAGCGTGACGGCCTGCCGCCGCTCCAGGGTCACGTTGTCGGGCATGACGAGGGTCACGGCGTGGCCCCGCCGGCGGCCGATCATCGCCAGGGCGATGCCCGTGTTGCCGGACGTCGGCTCGAGGATGATCGAGTCGGGACCCAGGCGGCCGCTCCGTTCGAGGTCCTCGATCAGGTACTTCGCGGCGCGATCCTTGACCGAGCCCGTCGGATTCGCCATCTCGAGCTTGGCCAGGATCCGGACGTTCGGATTCGGCGACATCCGGGCGATCTCGACGAGCGGCGTGTGGCCGATCGCATCGACGATGTCGGCGTACCGACCACCCCCGCGGGCCGCCTCGTCGGGCACCCTCAGGACTCCGGTCCGGAGCCTCCCGCCATGGCCGGCAGGATGATCAGCGTGTCGCGAGCCTCGACCGGCGTCGCCCGCTCCTTGAGGTAGCGGACATCCTGGTCGTTGAGGTAGACGTTGACGAAGCGGTTCAGCTCGCCTTCGGGCGTCAGGAGCTGCGAGCGCAGGCCCGGGTACTGCGTGACGAGCGCCTCGAGCGCATCGCCGACCGTCGCCCCATCCACTTCGACCTGCTTGTTGCCGCCGGCCGACGCGCGCAGCACCGGCGGGATCCGGACCTGGCTCATGCCCGCGCCCCGGCGCCGGCCGCGGCCGCATCGCCGGCGGTTCCCGAGCCGTTGCCGGCCACGGAACCGGCGGCCGAACCGAGCGGCCCCGCCCCCAGCGAGAACGGCGCGTCCGCGCCGACGTTGGCGAGGAAGAGCGGATGACCCGCTTCCCGCGCCGCGACGGCCGCATCGGAGCAGACCGGGCACGCCGGGTCGCGGCGGAGGCGCAGCTCCTGGAAACTCGCATCGAGGGCGTCGAAGAGCAGCAGCCGCCCCGCCAGCGTGTCGCCGATCCCGAGCAGGATCTTGATCGCCTCGTTCGTCTGGAGCAGGCCCATGATCCCGGGCACGACGCCGAGGACGCCGGCGACGGAGCAGCCCGGCGCGAGCTCGGGCGGCGGCGGGGTCGGGTAGAGGCAGCGGTAGCACGGCCCGACATAGGGCTGGAAGACCGTCAGCTGGCCTTCGAACCGGAAGACGCTGGCGTGGACGACGGGGATGTCCGCGATCACGGACGCGTCGTTCAGGATGTACCGCGTCTCGAACGTGTCCGTGCCGTCGAGGATCACGTCGTAGCCGGCGATGATCCGCTCGACGTTGCTCGCGTCGAGCATCTCCTCGTGGGCGACGACCGTCACGTCCGGGTTCAGGGCGTTGATCGCGATCCGCGCCGAGTCGACCTTCTTCTGGCCGATCCGGTCGGTCGTGTGGATGACCTGCCGCTGGAGGTTCGAGAGGTCGACGGTGTCGAAGTCGATGATCCCGATCGTCCCGACGCCGGCCGCGGCGAGGTAGAGCGCCGCCGGCGACCCGAGCCCGCCGGCCCCGATCAGCAGGGCCTTCGAGTTGAGCAGGCGCGCCTGGCCCTCCGAGCCGACCTCGGGGATCAGCAGGTGGCGGCTGTAGCGCTGCTTCTGCTCACTGGTGAGCCGGGCCGGCAGCGCCCAGGGCAGGCCGTGGGTCTTCCACTGCTGGAAGCCACCGGACATGGAGGTGACGTTCGTGTAGCCCATCTCCTGGAGCGTTCGGGCGGCGAACGCCGAGCGGACGCCGCCGGCGCAGTAGACGACGACCGGTCGATCGTGGTCCGGGACCGCCGCCTCGATGTTCTGCTCGAGGTAGCCGCGGGCGACGTGGACGGCGCCCGGGATGTGGCCCTCGTCCCATTCGGTCGTCTCGCGGACGTCGACGATCGCGAGGTCCGGCGTCTTCTCCCGGGCCTGGGCGACGTCGTTCGGGCCCATCTCGTGGATGGCGGCTCGCGTTTCGCGAAGGATCTCTGAGTAGCTCTTGGTCATGACGGTGCTGGTGGCTCCGGTGGGCGACGGGCTGCCGAGAGTTCGGCAGGGCGGCTCTACGACTCAGGATGCGGCGCTGGTCTCGGCGGACGGCTCCGCGGGAACCGTCTCGGCGATGGCGTGCTCGAGCGTGTCGAGCGAGAGGAGGGCGCACTTCAGGCGCGCCGGGCTGATCTCGATGCCGAGCAGGTCGAGGACGTCGGCGCTGGTCATCTTCGCGACGTCCGCCACCGGCTTGCCCTTGATGTCGTCCGTCAGGAGCGACGCGCTGGCCTGGCTGATGGCGCAGCCGCGACCGGTGAAGCCGACCTCGGCGACGACCCCGTCGCGGATGCCCAGCATCATCGTGATCCGGTCGCCACAGAGGGGATTCGCGCCCTCGTAGCTGGCGGTCGGGGATTCGATCACGCCGAAGTTGTGCGGGTGGCGGTAGTGCTCGAGGATGTAGTCGCGGTAGAGATCGTCCATCGGTCTTTCAGGGTATCGAATCGTTCGGTGGAGTGGTCGAGCTTCGCCGGTCAGCCGGCGAAGATTCGGACGACGTCGCGCAGGCCTTCGACCAGCGCATCGACGTCCTCGTGGGTCGTGTAGACATTGAAGCTCGCCCGCGCCGTCGCGGCGAGATCGAGCCGTTCGTGGAGCGGCATCGTGCAGTGGTGGCCGGCTCGCACGGCGACCCCGGACCGGTCGAGCACCTGGGCCACGTCGTGCGCATGCACCCCCGGCACGTTGAACGGCACGACGCCGCCCCGGACGTCCGCGGGCGGACCGTAGAGGTGCAGGCTCGGCAACTCACGGCGCAGCGTGTCCAGCGCGTACGCGACGAGCTCGCGCTCGTGCTCGCGGACCCGATCCATGCCGAGCGCCATCAGGTACTCGGCGGCGACGCCGAGGCCGATGGCGGCGGCGATGTCCGGCGTCCCGGCCTCGAACTTCCAGGGGATCGAGTTCCACTCGCTGCGGCGAAGGTGGACCTCGCGGATCATCTCGCCCCCGGCGAGGAACGGCGGCATCGCCTCCAGCAGTTCGCGCCGCGCCCAGAGCGCGCCCGAACCCGTCGGCCCCAGCATCTTGTGGCCGGAGAAGACGTAGAAGTCGGCGCCGAGCTCCTGGACGTCGACCGGGATGTGCGGCACGGCCTGGGCCCCGTCGACGAGGACCAGCGCGCCGGCGGCATGGGCCATCTCGATGATCTCGCGGGCCGGCGTGATCGTGCCGAGCGTGTTCGAGACCTGGGTGAAGGCCACGAGCTTCGGCTTCAGGCGCAGCAGCACCTCGAAGACGTCGAGCCGGAGCAGGCCGTCGTCCGTGATCGGGATGAACTCGAGGTCGCCGTCCTTCTCCTGGACGAGGAGCTGCCACGGCACGAGGTTGGCGTGGTGCTCCATCTCGGTCAGGACGATGGCGTCGCCGCGGTTGATGTTCCGGCGGCCCCACGAGTAGGCGACGAGGTTGATCGCCTCGGTGGCGTTGCGGGTGAAGACGATCTCGTGCGAGTCGGGCGCGTTGATGAACCGCGCCACGGACGCCCGGGCCGCCTCGTACGCGGCGGTCGAACGCTCGCCGATCTCGTAGATCCCACGGTGGACGTTGGCGTTGTACTCGCGGTAGTAGGTGTCGACGGCCTCGATGACGACGCGCGGCTTCTGGCTCGTGGAGGCCGAATCGAGGTAGATCAGCGGCTTGCCGTGGACCAGCGTGCCGAGGATCGGGAAGTCGGCCCGCAGGACGTGCGGATCGAGCGGTCCGCGCGGGTCGGCCGCAGCCGGGGACGGCCCGGCGGCCACGGTCCCGGTCGTGCCGGTCGGGCCCGAGCCATTGGTGTGGGGCGCGGACGCCGCCGTCACCGCCGGCGCTGCTGGAATGGTTGCCTCGGCCATCGTTCGTCCTGCCCTAGCGGGCAGCCTCCACCGTCTGGGCGCTCGCGCTCGGCGTTCGAGTCGCGGTCGGGTGATCGTGGGCCCCTCGGACTCGTCGGCGGGTGCCGCATCGCCGGCCGTGACCTGCAGCCCGGCCTCGGCCAGGATCGGCTCATAGCCTTCCTCTTCGAGTTGCAGCGCCAGCTCCTTGCCACCGGACTTGACGATCCGGCCGGCCGCCAGGACGTGCACGAAATCCGGCGTGATGTAGTTGAGCAGGCGCTGGTAGTGGGTGATCAGCAGGACGCCCATGTTCGGGTTGAGCATCGCGTTGACGCTCTCGGCGACGATCCGCAGGGCGTCGATGTCGAGCCCCGAATCGGTCTCGTCCAGGATCGCCATCTCGGGCTCGAGGACGGCCATCTGGAGCATCTCGAGGCGCTTCTTCTCGCCGCCCGAGAAGCCCTCGTTGACATAGCGGCTGGCGAACGACTCGTCCATCTTGAGGAGGGCGAACTTCTCGCGCATCTTGTTGCGGAAGTCGCGCATCGAGATGCCGCCCTTCATCGGGTCGGTCGGGTCGATGTCGCCGGTCTTGTCGACGCCGGCCAGCTTCGCGTTGAGCGCGCTGCGGATGAAGCTCGCGACGGAGAGCCCCGGGATCGCCGTCGGGTACTGGAAGGCGAGGAACAGGCCGAGGCGCGCCCGCTTGTCCGGCGAGAGCTTCAGGATATCGCGGCCCTTCCAGGTGACCGTGCCGCCGGTGATCACGTAGGACGGATGGCCCATCAGCGCGTAGGCGAGCGTGGTCTTGCCGGAGCCGTTGGGGCCCATGATGGCGTGCACTTCGCCCTTGCCGATCGTCAGATCGATGCCCTGGAGGATCTCCCGGGTCGGGGCGGCGGCCGGCGCCACGCGCAGGCCGCGAATGACGAGATGCTGGTCGCTCACGTTGGTCTGGTGTACTCCCGGATGGCCGCCGGCAGCCGGCGGGATGGCGAAGACTCGAGCATCAGACGGTGAGCGGCTCGGGTCGATTGGTCGGGCGGGCCGGCAGGCCTTCGACCTGGACGGGTCGGGCCGGCGTGCCGGAGGCGGGCGAAAGCGAACCGAGCTGGTTCGCGGGCAGGAGATCGGCGAGGGTCATCGATTCGAGGGTCCCGGCGATCGCTTCCCGGACGCGAACCCAGAGCACGTTGACCGTGCAGCGGGCCGTCCGATCGCAGACCGTCGCGTGTTCGGGGTCCTCGCTGGCGCAGATCATCGGGGCGATGGGCCCTTCGAGAGCACGCAGGACCTCGCTCATCCGGATCGCGGCGGGCTCACGGGTCAGCTCGTAGCCGCCCCGCGCACCACGCGTGCTCGACACGAGGCCGCCGTCGCGCAGGCTCACGACGAGCTGCTCGAGGTAGGCCCGCGGCAGGTCCTCTTCGATGGCGATCTCCGCCAGGGACGCCGGGCCCGTGCCGTGGTGGCGGGCCAGCTGGACCATGAGCCGGACCCCGTACTCGCCCTTGGTCGAGAACGAGACGGCTCCGGTGCCGTGAAAGACGTGTCGATTGGTCAGCGCCGTGTTCCTCAGGTCTGGCGACGGCGGCCCGGATTCCGGTGCGAGGCGCCCCGGGGAATTCCGACCAAATCCGTCGGAAATGAGTCTACCGCGAGCCGCGAAACGGGCGCGAAACGGCGTCAACGAGCGCGCGGGGTGGTTGCAGGAGCGACATCGACTTGCCCCCCAGAAAGAACTTCCGATGGGCTGGGTCTAGTTGCCTGAATCGCGAGGTAGTAGCGGATCTTCGATGGCATGCATCGTGCCATCCAGATGGTCCGCCACGGGGAGACCGAGATACCACTCTGCGTGGTGGGGCCCGCCGGATGGTCTGCACCACGGAATCCCGTGGCCTAGAGTGCGAATTCTTGGCCGCACCGATGGCCGCCCCTGAACCTTGGTCTGAGACCCTCTAGGCTGCGTCGCTTTGTGTCCGCGCGGCGGTAGAGGTTTCCTTGATCAGGCTGTCGCCTCAATCAGTGCTCGTTCAACGTCGCAGCTTTGGGCTGATGCTCCTGGCGTGCGCGGTCATCGCCTCGTGCAGCCCCGCACCTTCCCCTGCGCCGACTGCCACGCTCGGCGGCCCAGGGCCGTCGGCATCGGCGGCAACACCGTTGGCGACTGCGGTGCCTTCGATCGCGCCCGCGGCATCGCCCGGGACGCTTGGCCTCCCGCCAACCGGGGCGGTCACGGCGGCGCTGGCGCAGGCCCAGATCCAGTTCCGACCACTGGAAAGTGGTGAACTCACTCGTGTCACCGTAACGCAGCAGCAGGCCGAAGCCACGGCTCTTGGGACGAGCGGGCTCACTGTGCCGCCCCTCTCGGCGTTGGTCTACTCGGTCGGCTGCATCTACCTTGGCTACTACGTTGGCCAACGGTTCCCGAGCGTTGGGTTCGTCCCTCCCGAGCACCCGGCCTACGTCGTCCAGGTGCTCCCCTCGGCGTCGACACCGACGGACTCGGACGAGGACTTCACCTGGTTCATCAACGCCGAGACCGGCGAGATCGACCAGCAGGGCTATGGCGGCGACCTCGTGGGTCCGACCTGCCCGATTGCCCGCCCGCCGTATGCCAACGGCATCCCGCGCCAGGTCGATGGCAGCGACGTCCTGAGCACGAGTGGGGCGGCTGGCTACGCGGATGGCGCGCCGGACGCGACGCCGTTCCTGGTCGGTGGCTGGTTGTCGGTGAACCCCTCCGATGCCCTGCCCGACGTCGGATGCGGGCCCTGACCTCGCGTCCGTCCTGCCTTGGCGGCAAGTTGTCCCTGGGGGAGGCGCCCTGGTTTCCCGGGCCTGGTAGGCCACCTGATCAACCCGGCCGGCGTTGCCCTGCCCGACGCCGGCTGGGTCGTGCTGCGCGTCCACTCTCACGATCCACGGGCCGTCGAGTGCACGGCGCGAGTACCGCCGGCAATGCGATGCGGCCATGGTCGTGGAGGCGGTCGTGTGGTCGAACCCGACACCAGCGCCGTCGCCAACGCCCGACGTGACGGCGGAGCAGTTCCTCGCCTCGACCTACTGGGTCTCGCCCGACAGCACCGGCACCTGGACGATCGGCCGCTCTGGGGCCGCGACCATCCGGCTGCCCATCACCGAGCAGGACGGCTTCGTCCGGCTCGACTTCGGACGCGTCGTGGCGGAGCAGCTCGTCGGATCGGATTGGGTCTTCTCGCGGATCGACCCGGCCACCGGCCACGCCACGGAGCTGTACCGCCGGCCCGGCCACCAGGCGGTCGTGGACGCCACGCTCAACTCGACCGGCACGGAGCTCTACTTCATGGTGGAGTCACCGCGGCTGGACGGTGACGGGGGACTCTACGCGGTCAACCTCGCAACGGGGCACGAGCGGACGCTCGTCGCGCCGACCAAGGCGGCGGGAGCCGGTCGTACGGCGCTCGAATGGTCCTCGAGCGGCGGGACACTGGCGTCCTCGGTCTGCGTGGTCGAATCGCCGTGCGCCATCGACGTGGTGGACGCCGCGACGGATCACGTCAGGCGGCTGCCCGTGAAGTGGTGGCTGGCGGCAGTCTCCGACGAGACCGTGCTCGGCTATGACCGGAATCCCGGTCCGTGGCAGGTGTTCGACCTGGCGACGGGCAGGACCCGCGTCCTTGGCACGTCGATCGTCGCCGCCGAGCGTTCGCGGGCGATCGATGGCGGCAGCTTCCTCGTCTCGGGCTTCACGGCCGGATCGGTCCGCTACGAGACCTGGCTCGTGACGCCGAGGGCGGCGAGCATCCGCCAACTCCTTTCGGAGGTCGCCGCAAATCCCAATCGGCTGGTCGACTACGGGCGATCGGCGCACTGGGCCGTGTTCGGCCCCTCGCTGTCGAGCTACCCCATTGCCTTCGGTCCGCAGTCGCTCGACCTTCTGAACCTCGACACGGGCACCATCACGCACGATGCCGTGCAGGCCACCGAGTAGCCAGTGATGACCCCCGTGGCCCTTCGGATGCCATGATCGAATCCCCGACGCCGTCGGTCCGGCGCTCCCGGCGCAAGCCGCGCAGGGATCTGCTCGGCCCGGGCGAGCCGACGGAGCCCCTCAGCGACGTCGCACGCCTGCGGGAGATGGCGTCCGCTGTGCTGCACAGTCGGTGGTTCCGAGCGCTTTGCGCCTGGACGAGCGCGATCCTGATCGTCGCAGCGATCGTCCTGCTGACCAACGAGCGTCGCTACGAGGCCGAAACTGGCTGGTGCGCTGCCATAGGCTGTCCGGGGGATATCGGCTCGATGTACCCGTTGGGTCAACTGGTGACCATCGGCGTCGCAGCCGTGATCTGGGCGTCCGGTGTTGCTGTCGGCGCGGCGGCATGGATCGTGTTGCGGATTCTTGATCGTTGACCGGCCCGCACCGCCACCATCGCCCGCCAGACTGCCGTAGCGGCCCCGCCTTGGGTCGTGGCGGAACCCTTGCCGCCCCAAGTGCGATGTCGGGCAGGTTGACGCTCGTCGTCGTCCAGCGCCGCCGGGCGGCCACCACGCACTACGCGCTCTCCACCCATGTCCTGGCGATCGACCTGCGGACGGGCCATTCCCGATCGCTGCTGTCCGTGCCCGCAGCAGCGCCCGTGCCCCAGATCTGGACCGAATTCTCGACCGGATCCGTGGTCACGCTCGGCGACGTCCCGCTCGTCGACGCGCTGAACGGTGGCGTCTCGACCGCGAGCGCGCGCCAGCTCGAGCTCGCGACGGGCAACCTCCTCCCGAACCCACTCACGATCCACGCGGGCTTCGCATCCGTCGGCCCACCGGTCCCGGTTCCGCCGGTGCTGCCGGCCACGTTGCCGTATCGCCTCGCGGGCTTCCCGGCGCCGAACCGCGTTCGCCTCGTCACGACCCCGGCGGACTGCGCACCCGCTCTCAACGGCCGGTGCCCGGCAATCATGCGAGCTGGTCCTGCACGCCGATTGGCGGTCGATTGCCGCGCCAACGGATCCGCTCAACAACCACCACCAAGCCGTGCGCGAACGGAACTGCTGCATGTCCCGTTCCGCCGCCAACCGGGACGTTCCTTGGCACCGTCGTGGTCGGCCTTCGAGGCGGCGGCCAGGACGACCTCGACGCGTGGCAGGTGAACGGCGAAGTCCAGCTGGTCCTCGTCGCACAGCCACACGGGTAGGGGCAGGTGGCACGATGACCGAGCTCTGGAGCGCATGGTGAACACGGGCCCGCGGAAGCTGCTTCTCCTGCTGGCGCTGATCCTCCCGTGTGCGGTTGCCTGCGGTCCCGCCCCGACGCCCCCTGGCACGACGGCGCCCATCCCGGCGCCGACCCCGACCTCTTCGAGCACGCCGACGGTCTTGACGCCGCCATCGCCAACCCAAACCGCGACCACCCAACCCTCGGCCACGAGCGCCACGGCGAACGCCGTATCCGGATGGCATCCCGGCACAGATCGACGGCGAACCCGTGCTCCGTGCCAGATGAGGTCGCGCTCGGGGCGGTCTGAAGCCAGATCCTGCAGCCGTTCCTGGTCGGCGGTTGGTCGCAGGGCATCCTCCTGATGCCGTGTCCAACGTTCGGTCTCAACGAGCTGCTCGATGCGCGCTGCAACTCGAACGTCGTCCTCGCCGACCAGCCCGGTGGCCCGGGCGTTCTCGGCCTGCTCGACCTGCACGACGTCGGGGTTCCCTTCGGCAGGACGCGTGGTCCTGCGAGCCCACGCGGACGACCCGCTGGCGGCGACCTGTGGGATCCGACTCGGCCTACTGCCAGTCGTTGCTGGTGATCGACGCGGTCGTCTGGACTCCGCCGCCGAGCCCGACGCCCTCCTGTCCAGCGACAAATCCCTGGTCGGACCTCTATCGGCGTTGCCTGCCGCCGGTCGATCCGTCGATCGCGCCGCTCGACCTGTCGCACCTGACGGCCGATGCCGCGTCGGCGATCGAGCAGTGCAACATCACCGATCCCGCGAGGGAGATTGTCGCGGCCGGCAAGATCCCGCACGCCCGTGACGCGTGGAAGTACGTGCCCGTCTCGAAGAACCAGATCGAGTTCCAGCACGACGGACCGGTCTGGCTGATCCAGCTGCGCGGGGATCGGGTCTTCCCGACGCCGACCGGTGCTGCCCCGGGTGCCGGGGTCTTTCACAACCCGCTGTGCTTCGTCGGGCCGGAATCGGGGATTACCGACGTCAGCAACCCGGCCAACACTGCCGCCGACATGATCTGGTCGCTGCCAGCCCCGATCGGCGCGCCGGGAGCGTCGCCGTCGCCCTCGTGAGGCGGGTGCGGCTGCGGCACAAACTGCGCCATCGCGGCGTCTAAAAGGTTCCGATGTCCCGTCTCCCAGCTCTGCTGTTGCTGCTGCCCCTCATCGCTGGCTGCGGCAATGCCGTCCCGCCTGCGCCACCGGCGACATCGACTCCCTCCGCGCCGACGCCCGCGGTGGCGACCACCAACCCGAGCCCTTCCGTGCCGACGGCTCAGGTCCCCGCACCGTCCGTCGCCGCGACCCTAATCGCACCCAGGCCGTCGCCCACCCGAGTCAGCCAGTCAACACCTCCGTCTCCCGGTTCGACCACGACCTTGCCACCGACCTCGTCGCCCCCGACGCTGCCACGGCAACAAGACAAGTTTTCGCCAGAGGCGCGGAAGATCGTAGATAACGCAGCGCCCACCGATTTGATTACGCTCGCATTTATCTTTCCGGAGCCGGACTATTCCGCGACCGTGGCAGCGTATATCTCGTCCCATCGAGAGGTTGCATGGGACGGTGATGTTCCCGTCAGTTCCGATCCGAGCGCGAGGGAGGCTGCCTTTCTTGGACTCCTTGACGCCAAGTCAGAAGTCCTGAGGGATGCGCAAGCGCCCCTCCTGGCCGCTGGAAAAGCCGTCGGGGCGACTGTCCGGATGACCTACGACTTGATCCCGATGATCTATTTCGACTTGACAGCCCAGGCCGCGCAGGAACTGGCAGACAGCTCGAGCGTGCTGCACGTGCTGGCGCCTACGAAGTAGTCCCTCTATGAAGGTCGCTGCGCCGTGCGCCGATTGGTCCGATGTGTCGGCGTGCGCGGAATTGCCGTCCCACTTGGTGCCAGGTCAGGGCCTTGTATGCGGACGAGTCCGGGGTCGCAACGTGCGGCGAGGTGACCGCATTGGAGCCCTCGTAGCGGGGCGCAGGCCGATGCGAGGCTGGCTCGGGCGGGTCCTCCGGATACGCGCGATAATCCGGACGTGAAAACGTCCGAACCGCCTGTGGCGAAGCCCCGCCAAACCGGTCGCCGCCATCGACGTCTGACCCGTCCCGAAGCCCAGGCGCTCACCCGTCGGCGCCTCCTGGAGGCCGCCGCCGAGGTCTTCGGCGAGAAAGGCTTTCGCGCGTCCTCGCTCACGGATGTCGCGGACCGTGCTGGCTACACCATCGGCGCGGTCTACTCGAACTTTGCGGGCAAGGACGAGGTGTTCCACGCGCTCATGCGCGAGCGACTCCGCATCGCGGAGGAGAGCCTTGCCGCAGCATTCCATGAGGACGACTCCAACTCCGATCCATCGGCCGTCTCCGTCGAAGAGCGGATCGACCGGGAGCTCGACCGGATGGCCGCCGCGGAAGACGCCGTTCCTCCGCGCTGGTGGCGGCTGCTCTATGAGTACCGGACATACGCCGTGACGGTTCCCGCCGCCTGGGCGGAGCTCAGCGACGCGGAGCGCCGATGCCGCGAGATCATCGCCCGACACATCGAGCGCTTCGCGGCCAGCGTCGGCATCGTCCTGCCGATGTCCGCCATGGAGATCACCGAGTTGAGCCAGGCTCTGACCGACGGCCTGCGAGCTGCTCACGCCGACGGACGCAGCTCGATGACCTCCGGAGAGGGTCTCCGACGGGTGGTCGGGGCGATGATGGCGACGGCCGCCCGGATTGATCCCGCCTGACCGCCGAAGCCACAGCCGGTAGCTACGCTGACATCACCGAGTGGCGATTGTGGCCAGCGCCTGGCCGGCCCACGTAGCGGTTTCCGCGAGCAGCTCGGCGAAGCGACGCGGGTGCGCAAGTTGCGGGAAGTGACCGCTGTCCGGCCAGACCATCGTTCGGGCCTCAGGGAGGTTCGTCCGAAGCCACGCGACATCCTCGGCTGACGGGTCCTGACCCAGGACCGACACGTAGGGCACGCCGGACTCCCTGATCGCGCCAACGGCTCTGACGACCCAGGCATCGAGCTCCGCGGGAGTCCGCTCGAACAGGGGCTGCCAATACCCGAGCACGACCTCCTGCCGGGCCTGGCTCGTAGCCCGGATGAACTCCTGGACTTTGGGCGCGACCTCCTCGGTGCGGAACATCTTGGCGGTGATCCGACCCCAGGCCTCGTCGAAGCCGGGACCGCGCAGGACGGGCTCGAGAGACTGCGCCATGGCCGCGAAATCGGCGACCCGCAAGGCTCCCTCGACCGACACCACGCCGCGGGTCCGGTACTGCGCCGCGTACAGGGTGGCCGTCGCCGCACTGGCCGAATGACCGACGATCACCGGGTCTTCGAGGCCTGCCTCGATGACCGCAGAATGGACGTGCTCAACGATCGCGTCCATCGAGTACGACGGTGCATCCGGAGAGCCACCGTGCCCAGGGAGATCGATGCTGACGATCCGCCGTCTGGGATCCAGCAGCTCGAGCTCGGTCAGGGCAGGGCGCCACATCTGCCGGTCGAACGTGAGTCCGTGGAGGAGGACGAGCGGAGGACGGTCGTCGGAGCGGCCGGCGTCGTCACATGCGAGGCCCGCATACGAGCTGGCTGGGAAGGAGTCGACCAGTGCCATGTGCGTAGCCTCGTATATCGGGATAGTAGAAAGTATCTCAGTGTGACAGGCTCGCCCGACTCGCGCAAGGAGGGCTTTTATTCGCACCCGCGCGCCAGGTATCGCGGCAAGCTCCTCGTGATGTCGCCAGCCCGCCTGCGCCTCGTCGACGCAGCAACAACGCGCGTGCACAGCGAGGCCCCGAGCATCTCCGCCGACGAACTCGACCTCGCCCGTGTGGACGCCGGCGCGGATCGACAGGCCCATCTTCTGCGCGGCACGCGACATCGCGGCAGCGAACCGGACGGCCCGGGTCGCGCTGTCGAACACCGCCAGGAATCCGTCGCCCGTCGTGTTGACCTCGCGTCCGCGAAACCTGTTGAGCTCTTCGCGAAACCTGGCGTTGTGGACACGCAGGACCTCACGCCACGCGGCGTCGCCCATCCGTCGCAGCGTCGCGGTCGAAATCGACGATGTCCGTGAAGACGACCGTCAGGAGAACATGCTCGGAGCGTTCGTCCGGTGGGACACCAACCTCTCGGGCGCTCGTCCACTCGATCGTCTCCCAAGGTTCCGGGCCGACAACCCAGGCGTCATGGCCTGACGGGATCTCGTAGACCGAGCCCGGCGGGATATCGATCGACTGCCCGTCGTTCATGACGACATGCATCAGCCCGGAGATCGAGTATCCAAGGTGGTGGAGCTCGCAGGTCCTGGTGCCCATCAGTTGCGCGAGGTCGTTCGACCAGCGCCAGCCAGGCTCGAAATCGCGAGTGACCAACGGTGGTGTCGTCCACCGTCACGATCTCGGCCCAGCCGTTCGGCATCTTGCGGAGCTGGTCGGGGCTGCCAAACGTCTTGACCTGGAGTCGGGGCATGCGGCGTGTTCCTATGTTCTTTGGTTGCGCGATCAGCCTCGCGGCCGAGCGTGGTCCTTCAGTGTGCCGCGGCTTGGAGTTGCCGCGGAGCCAGGGACTCGCGGGACCGCGCCCGAGCGAACCTTGATCAGTGCGGATCCGTTGAGCGTAGCCGTGCATCGAGGTCGTCGAAGGCGCTCAGCGTCGGCATCGCGCCACACGACCATCCCGTCAACGAGTGCGAGACTGGCCACGGAGCGCTGGCGGACGCTGCTATCGTTCCGTGGAGTCAATGTTCGCTCGCGCGAGGTGACTGATGGCGACCGAGAAGCCGCCGGCCGAGATGCCGCCGAGTGACCTGCCGCCTGCCGAGGCGGCTCCCGGGCAGGACATGGCTTCGCCGCCGCCGGTCGCGACACCGTTCCGGCCCGTGCACGCGCCGCCGCCCACGACGAGCCGGCGGGATCGCAGGCTCGGCATCGCGGGCCAGGTCGCCGCAGTCGTCGGGATCGTCCTCTGCCTGCTCGGCGCCGTCGGCGTGGTCGCCGGACGCGCATCCGCTCTCGGCACCGTTGACGACATCGCCGCGGCCCTGGATGCGCAGATCGCGAAGGCCGATCCACTCCTCACCCAGGTTTCGGCCAAGCTCGGCGAAATCTCAGGACGAGTGGGCGCCGTGGCGGACGGCGCCAACGCGGTCGCAGCTGACCCAAGCCCCGGAGGGACCGTGGCTGACACCCTGCGCGCCGCGCTCGCGGCCGTCTCCGAGCGGTACCAGGCCCTGCGCGTGAACTACGCCGAGGCGCGGGAGTCGCTCGTGTCCATGGCCGACCGCCTGGAGACCCTTGGTCGCATCGTCCCCGCCGTCTCGATTCCGCAAGGGCCGATCGACGCCCTGGCCGCGCTCGATGCGCGCCTCCAGGCATTCGACGCGAAGGTCACCAGCCTCATCACGATCGATCCCGGGCAGGGCCCAATCAACCAGGCCGCGGCGGCGATCGCCCAGGCGGCGAACAATGTCAACGCGCAGATCGCGGATCTGCAGAGCGGGATCGGAGACGTCCAGGCGCGGGTCTCGGCCCTCCGCACGCAGCTGACCGAGACCGCCGGCTCGATCAAGCTCGGGATCACGCTGGGCGCGATCGGGTCGATCCTCGTGCTGATCTATATCGTGCTGCTCAACTGGGTCCTCTTCCGGCACGCCGGGGAGATCCGCAGGAGGACGTCCGCGGCCTGACCGCGGTCGTCACGGACCGGCCTTCCGGACGTCGGGCCGCCTGATCACATTCGGGCGAGGATCTCGGCCTTCTTGGCGTCGTATTCGGCAGGGGTGATCGCACCGCGATCCCGCAGATCGGCCAGCTGGGCCAGCGTCTGCGCGGGGTCCTGGGCAGGAGCCGGGTCGGCGGGTGCGGTGGCCGGCGCCGCCATCGTGACCGCGGCCGGGGCCGTTGCGGGGCGCGCCGTGAGATCTCGAGCGTCGGCCATCTTCTTGGTCATGATCGCGTTGCGGAACGCCTCGGGATCGGTGATCGACTTGAATCGATCCGCGCCGGCCTCTCCGGACTGGGTGTAGATCGTGAGATCCCCGTACTTGAGCGACTTCCCCAGGATCCCGACCTTCGACTGCACGTCCGAGACCGCACTGAGCAGCGTGGCCGACGATCGTCGGGAGATGAATCCCTCCTCCCGAATGACTCGGAGGTTGGTCACGGCGAACTCGGCGGTCCGCCAAACGATGATGTTGTAGATGAACCAGACGACGGCCACGATGATCAGGCCGGTCCTGAACAGGTCGAGCAGATTGCCGACGAAACCGAAGACACCGCCCTCCTTGTCGGGGGAGACCGCGTTGATCAGCCAGGCGCCGATCAGCAGCAGGAGCGGGATGACCGAATCGCGGACCGGCGCGATCCAGGCCTTCTTCGAGCTGAAGACGATCTTCTCGTCGGCGATCAGGTTCTGGGCGATGGCCATGTCGATGTTTCCCTTCGGGTGCCCGGACCCGGATGGCCCGGCGCGGAACGACTGGTCGCAGCGATCGACGGCACGGAGGCTCGTTCTTGCCATGCGCGGATCGCGGGCTGCATAGGACGGTCGATGGGCAGGCGCCGCCGGGGCGCAGGTCGGCGCGTACTCCCGGATAGCCTAGACCCGCCCGAGGTCGCGCACAATTCCGCGGCGCAGCCCAGCAGCCCCGGGTTTCGCGGTCAGGAAGACCAGCCCGTCAACCGCGCGATCCGACTCGGAACCCCCTCAGGTTCCCCTGGCGTCGAGCGATGCCCGCAGCGCCGCAATCTCGGCTCGCTGGCCCGCCATCTCGGCCCGCAGGCCAGCCAGCTCTTCAGCGATCGAGCCCGTTGTCACCGATGGAACCGGCGGTGGTTCGACTGCGGTCGCGACCGCGGGCTCAGGCTCCTCGGACGGCGCCGGTGAGACCAGCAGGCTGGCGAGGATGCTCGCGAGGGCGCCGATGATGCCGATGCCGGCGAACATCACGAACACGGCGGTGAGGCGCCCGAGCGTCGTGACCGGGTAGAAGTCGCCGTAGCCGACCGTGGTAATCGTCACGATACCCCACCAAATCGCATCGCCCCCGGTCACGATGTTGGCATTGGGGGAACGGCTCTCTTCCTGCAGGATGAGGATGCTCGCTGTTGACAGCACCATCCCGGCCAGCAGGATCGTGATGAAGGTGGCGTACTGGCTCCGGTTGTGGAGCACATCGAGGATGAGGTCCTTGCCCGCTTGCCCACCCAACAGCCGGGTGATGCGGCCGAGGCGGCTGAGGCGCGCGAGGCGAAACAGCGCGGTGAACGGGATGAATCCAAAGCTCGGGATCGAGCCGAGGAGATCGAGCCAGCCCCGCTGCCCGATGAAATACGCCCGCCTGGGCCTCGCGCCGGAGATGTTGTAGGCAAAGTCGATCAGGAAGATGACGCACACGGCGTTGTCGTAGAAATTGACGAGGTGTCGAGTGTCCTCGTCGAGCGGCAGGATCAGGAGGACCATCAGGGCCAGCGAGTAGATCGTCAGGACCAGGATGAAGATGTTGTAGGCGTTGCCATGCACGCGAAGCCGGGGTTTCTCGGGAGTCACGCTCCGAACCCTCCTCAACGGTCGAACCCCGGTCGGGGCTCAGGTCATCGTAGTGACCGGGCGCGCCACCCGTTCTGATTTGAAACTCGTCACAGGCGGCGGCTCGCGGTAGTCTTGACCAACGTCCTGACATCACCCCCGCGAGGTGCTTCCAGATGCCCGCCGGCAGCCCTGCCGAGCAGTCCCCAGCCGCTGCGTCGGCGGTCGCGGCCGCCTCCACGCCGCCGAAGACCGGTTCGTCGCGGTCGTTGCCCCACCTGTCCGGGCTCGATGGATTGCGTGCGCTCGCGGTCATCGCCGTGCTCGCCTACCACCTGAATCCGGACCTGCTGCCGGGCGGATTCCTCGGCGTCGACCTGTTCTTCGTGATCAGCGGCTACCTGATCACGGGCCTCCTGCTGGGCGAGCACGCCCGGACAGGCCGACTCAACGTCGCTGACTTCTGGCGGCGCCGGGCCCGGCGGCTCCTCCCGGCGGTCGGCGCGCTGATCGTGGCCGTGGTCGCGTTCGCGGTCATCGTCCTGCCCGACGACGTGTCCCGTCTCCGCGCCGATTCGCTGGCGGCCGGGGCCTACGTCACGAACTGGTTCCTGATCGTCGGCCAGCACTCGTACTTCGAGGATCCGGCGCGGCCGTCGCTGCTCCAGCATCTCTGGTCGCTGGCCGTGGAGGAGCAGTTCTACATCCTCTGGCCGCTCTTCCTCGTGCTCGGGCTGGCGGTCCTCGGTCGACGTCGCTCGCTCGCGGTCACGATCGGCCTGGCGGTCGGGTCGGCGCTCTGGATGGCGATCCTCTACTCGCCGGACGTCGATCCGTCGCGTCTCTACTACGGCACGGATACCCATGCCGCGGGGCTGCTGATCGGGGCGGCGCTCGCGTTCGTCTGGCTGCCGTCGCCGGGCGCCGACGGCCGGGCCCCAGCCTGGCCGAGCTGGTCGCTGCGGCTGCCGGGCCTCGCCGCCGACGGGCTGGCGCTGGCCGCCATTGCCGTGCTCGCCTGGTTCATGCTCGAGAGCGACCCGTACGGGCCATTCCTCTTCCAGGGCGGGTTCTTCGCGGTGGCGATCGTTGCGGCTGCGCTGATCGCCGCCGTCGTGCACCCGCACGGGCACCTCGGGCGCGGCCTTCTCGACCGACAGCCACTGCGGTACCTCGGGCTGCGGTCGTACTCGATCTACCTGTGGCACTGGCCGATCTTTCTCGTGACCCGGCCCGGCGTCGACCTGGCGCTCGGCGGATTCGCGCTCGTCGGGTTGCGGCTCGGGCTGACGATCGCGCTTGCCGAGCTGTCGTTCCGGGCCATCGAACGGCCGATCCGCGGCGGCGCACTCGGTCGCACCTGGGCGCGCTGGAGTTCGTCGAGCCCAACCGCGGCCGGTCCGGGCGCGCGGGTCATCGATCGGCCGCTCATCGTCGCGAGCTGCCTGGCTGTCGTCACCGTGATGATCGCGGCGGTCAACGTCGTTGTGGCGCAGCCTCCCGATCCCTCGTCCGAACTCGTCGGCGTCGCCGACCCGCCGTCGGCCATGGTGGTCGCGCTGGGGCCGGGCGCGTCCGCAGCGGCCGGCGAACCCTCGGGCACGGATCCCGCGGCGACCGATCCGGGCGGCGATCCCGCGGCCGGCGATCCTGCGGCCGGCGATCCTGCCGGCGATCCCAATGCGGCCGACCCGTCCGCCTCGGGACCGCCCCCCGACCCGGCGGCCACGCCTGCCGGCTCGTCCCCGCCGTCCTCCGCGCCAGGTCGCACGCCGGGGCCAAAGGCGCCCCCGGCCGGCGAGCCAGGGCTCCGGACCGGCACCCACGCAGGCGCCGACCGCGGCGCCGGCGACCGGCCCGCCGGCCAGGGTCCTGGCCGTCGGCGACTCCGTGATGCTCGGCGCCGTGAGCGCCCTTCGCCACCGGTTCGCCTCGATCGAGGTGGACGCGCTCCAGAACCGGCAGTTCAACGCGGGTCTGAGGCTCCTGCGCGATCGGGCCGCGGCCGGGCGGCTCCCCAAGACCGTGATCGTCCACCTCGGGACGAACGGGCCGTTCACGCCACACCAGCTCGACCAGCTGATGACCGTGTTGAGCGGCGTCGACCACGTGATCCTGGTGAACCTCAAGGTGCCCGACGCATGGGAGGGCTACGTCAACCGCGTCCTCGCCGGCAACGTCGGCAAGTACCCGAACGCGGTGCTCGTCGATTGGCACGCGGCCAGCGTCAACCGGCCCGAGCTGTTCTGGAACGACGGCACCCACCTGCGGGCGTTGGGCGCGCAGGTCTACGCGAACCTGCTGGCCGCGGCGGCGCCCTGACGCACTGGGCCGGGGGTGAGCAACTGGCTCAGAGCTGGGCGAGACCCTGGGCCAGGTCGTCGATGAGGTCCTCGACGGTCTCGATGCCGACCGACAACCGGACCACCTCCGGGCCCGCTCCGGCCGCCGAGCGTTGCTCGTCGGTGAGCTGGCGGTGGGTCGTCGAGGCCGGATGCAGGATCAGGCTCCGCGTGTCGCCGACGTTGGCCAGGTGCGACCACAGCTCGCAGGATTCGACGAGTCGAACGCCCGCTTCGAAGCCGCCCTTGAGGCCGAACGTGAACACGGAGCCCGCGCCCCGCGGCAGGTACTTGGCCACGAGATCGCGCTGCGGACTGGTCGCGAGCCCCGGGTAGGAGACCCAGGCGACGGCCGGATGGGCCGCCAGGAACTCGGCGACGGCCGTCGCGTTGCGGACGTGGCGCTCCATCCGCAGCGGCAGCGTCTCCGAGCCGGTCAGGATCAGGAACGCATTGGTCGGCGACAGGGCCGGGCCGAGATCCCGCAGCCCGACCGCGCGGGTCTTCATGCTGAAACCGAAGTCGCCGAACGTCTCGTGGAATGTCAGGCCGTGGTAGGCCGGATCCGGCTCCGTCAGCGATGGGAACCGGCCGCCCTGGTGCCAGTCGAACTTGCCGGATTCGACGATCACGCCGCCCATCGAGGTGCCGTGGCCCGAGAGGAACTTCGTCAGGGAGTGGATCACGATGTCCGCGCCCCAGGCGAACGGCTGGCAGAGGTACGGTGAGGCGAGCGTGTTATCCACGATGAGGGGAATGCCGGCCTCCCTGGCGACGGCCGCGATGCCCTCGATGTCGGCGACGGCGCCGCTCGGATTCGAGAGGCTCTCGATGAAGATCGCCTTGGTCTTCGGCGTCAGCGCGGCCCGGTAGGCCGCGGGCTCCGGCCCATCCACGAAGTGGCACGTCCAGCCCAGGCGCGGGAACGTGTGGCTGAACTGGGTGATCGAGCCGCCATAGAGGTTGCGTGCGGCGATGAACTCGTCGCCCGGCTCGAGCAGCGTGTAGAAGCAGAGCAGCTGGGCGGCGTGGCCGGACGCGCAGGCCACGGCGGCGCGGCCACCCTCCAGGCTCGCGACGCGCTCCTCCAGCGCGGCCACGGTCGGATTCGTGATCCGACTGTAGATGTAGCCGAAGGTCTGGAGATTGAACAGCGAGGCCGCGTGATCGACGTCCTCGAAGACGTACGAGGTCGTCTGGTAGATCGGCATGTTGCGAGCGCCCGTCGTCCGATCCGGCGGCGTCCCGGCGTGGACCGCGCGGGTCTCGATGCCAAAGGGCCGCCTGGGCTGTGTCACCCGATCAACCTCCGCCGCCGGCTGCTGATGATCCCGGAGTTGATGCCGCTCCAGGCGAGCTCGCCCGACAGGCGGCCGTATTCGATCTTCATGCAGCGATCCATGACCACCTCGAGACCGGCCGTACGGGCCGTCTCCGCCGCCGCATCCTGGCGGACGCCGAGCTGCATCCAGACGACCTTCGCGCCGATCGCGATGGCCTCGTCGACGATGGCCGGGACGGCGTCGGCCCGGCGGAAGATGTCGACGACGTCGATCGGTTCGGGGATCTCGGCGAGGCTGGCGTAGACCAGCTGGCCGAGGATCTCGGTGCCGGCGGCCCGTGGGTTGACCGGGATGACCCGGTAGCCCTTGCGGAGCAGGTACTTCATGGCGAAGTAGCTCGGCCGGTTCCAGTCCGGGCTGGCCCCGACCATCGCGATCGTCCGGGTCGACTCGAGGATCCGCAGCAGCTCCGCGTCGCTGTAGACGAGCGGCGGCGGGCTCGAGCTCGCAGGACCCGGAGGCGCGGGCGGCGTCGGCGACGGCGCGGGCATGAAGGCGATCTCCACGATGGTGACTGACGTGGTCCCGAGCGTCCCGGTGATGCCCTGCCCGCGCAGCCCGACAACGATAGGGCGCAGGCGCGGTTAGCGGGGCACGGTTCGCGGGGCGCGGTCGCTTGGCGGGAATCCTCGCGCAGGAGCGCTCGAAACCGCGGTCGAGCCGGGCCTCGTATGATCCGCCGTGATGGTCATTTCGACGAGCCACCAGGCCGTTCGCGCCTGGCGCATCGTGCGCCTGCTGGTGCTGCTCCCGATCAGCGTGCTGATCGGCCACGACGCCATCTTCGGCATCCAGTACGGCTTTGGGGATGGCTTCCGGCAGGCCATGAGCCTGGGCGGCCACGACGGCTACTGGATGGCCCTGAGCGTCGTGATCGTCACCCTGGCGCTGGCCGTCCTGGCCCGAGAATCGCTGCGCGGCCTTCGGCTCTGGCTGCGGACCCGGACGCTGCGGACGCGATCGGTCGAACGGGGCCGGCCGACCTGGCTGCCGGAGGTCCGGCGAATCTGGCCGGCGCTGCTCGCGCTCACCTCCGTCGCGTTCGCGATCCAGGAGAACCTCGAGCACCTGGCGATGGGCCAGCCCGCGCCCGGGATCGGCGTGCTCTTCGGCGCGGAACACGCAGCAGCGATTCCGATCCTCGCCGCGATCACTCTGCTCGTGGCGGCCGTCGGCTCGCTCGTCCGCTGGCGCGTCGCGATTCTCGAGTTCCGCGTAGCGACGGCCGCTCATCGGCCTCGCGAGCGCGGGCTGCAGCCCCGGCAACCCGGTCTCGCGTGGCCCGCGCTGGCCGCCCTGTGCAGCCATCGCTGGCTCCTCGTCCGTCTCGACCTCGGTCGCGCCCCGCCGGTTCCGGCTGGCTGATCGGCGACCGGTCGACCGCGGCCGGTCCCAGACAGGTGCGTCCCGGCATCTGATTCCGGGCGCCCCAAGGGGAGTGACAACCGATGCAGACGTTTCGCGGCCGACGGTGGGCAGTGCCCGCCGTGGCTGCCGGTTTCCTCGTCGTCCTGTTCTCGAGCGCCGCGCTGGCGCACGAGGAACGGGAGATCAATGGCTATGCCTTCGAGGTCGGCTTCATCAGCGAGCCCGTCTTCGTGGGCGAACGGAGCGGCCTCGAGTTCATCGTCAACCAGAACGACACACCGGTGGAGGGCCTCGAGAAGACCCTGACCGCGCAGGTCACCTACGGCAGCTCGACGCGCGACCTGCCGATCTCCGCCCGCGACGGCGTGCCCGGGACCTACGAGTCGGTGTTCATCCCGACCGCGGCAGGCCCGTATACGTTCAAGCTCAAGGGCACGCTGCCCGACGGCAGCACGATGGATCAGTCGTTCACCTCGAGTCCGACGGGCTTCGATGAGGTCCAGGAGTCGACCGCCGGCCAGTTCCCGGTGCAGTTCCCCTCCCAGGCCGAACTCGTCAGCAATGCCCAGCAGGGCGCCGACGCGGCTGGCAAGGTGACGATTGCCATCGGCCTCGGGGTTGCCGGGCTGATCGTTGGCCTCGCGGCGCTCGGCGTCGCGATCGCCGGTCGATCGCGCTCGAAATGACCTGGCGAGCCCTGATCGCGCGACCCGTGACCGTTCGGCGGTCATTGATCGCGGCCGTGATCGCGGGGCTCGCGGCAGTCCTGGTCGGGCCGGTCGCCGCCGGCCCGATCGCTCCTGCCGTCTCGGCGCATTCGCAACTCGTCAGCAGCTCGCCGGGCGCCGGCGACGTCGTGCCGACCTCGCCGACCGAGATCCGCCTCGTCTTCAGCGAGCCGATCGAACCGCGCTACACGTCACTCGACGTGCTCGACGGCGAGGGGAAGGCGATCGTGCTGGACGTCGGCAGTGCCGATCCGGCGGACGACCACATCCTCGTCGCGCCGGTCCCGGCGCTGTCGGCTGGCTCGTACACCGTCAACTGGCGCGCCGTGTCAGCGGCCGACGGGCACGTCACGCAGGGCTTCATCACGTTCGGCGTCGGCGCCGGCTCGTCGGGTGGCGAGGGCAGCAGCAACCCGTCCAACTCGGGCGACCTCCATGCCGGCCACAGCGGCGGCCAGGTCATTGCCGACCTCGAGGGCAAGACCGCCAACTACGGCGGGCTCCTGCTGGCCTTCGGGTTGGGCTTGCTCGCGCTCCTGTTCCGGCGGCAAATCCCGGGCGTCCTCGGCATGGCCGCGAATGCGGTCTGGATCCTGCTGCTCGTGGCGGCCAGCGGCAGCCTGGTCGGGCTGATCGTCGGCGCGGCCTCGCTGCCGACGTCGGTGGCGAGCGGCAACATCGATCTGGTCGACTACGCCACCCAGAGCCGGGTCGGCCAGCTGCTGCTGGCCCAGACGATCGTCGCACTCAGCGGGGCCGCGGTCGTCTTCGGCCTCACCCGGGCGCGGCACCTGGTCGCTGCGCTGCTCGTCGGGATCGCAACCGCGGCCGTCGGCTTCGGCCTGGTCGCGCTCGGTGGCCACGCGGCCGGGTTCGACTCACCCGTGCCGCTCTTCGTCGACCTCGTTCACCTCGCCGCGGGTGGAGTCTGGCTGAGCGGGGTCGTCGGGCTCGTCTGGCTGGCGCTCGTCAAGCCGGTCGAACCGGGCGTGCTCGGCTCGATCGTGCCGCGTTTCTCGGCGGTCGCACTCGTGGCCGTCGCGCTGATCGTCGCGACCGGAACCTACCAGGCCTGGATCCAGACCTACGACTTCACCTCGGTCGCCAATCCCTACAGCCTCAACCTGGCCCTGAAAGTCGCGGTCTTCCTGATCGCTCTCGTCTTCGGGGCGCTGAACTATTTCGACGGCGGGCGCGACCGGGGTTGGCTCGGCGGGTTCCGGACCCGAGTCTTCCTCGAGGCCGGCCTGGCCATCGCCGTGGTCGTGCTTACGGCGAATCTGACCAGCGGGTCGCCGACCGGGGAGAGCCAGCCGATCGCCATCGCCCCGGCCGTCAGCAGCGCGCCGGCTGGTGCGGTGAGCAGCTCCTTCGCCATCCAACCGGGTCGGCCGGGCCCGAATCGATACCTCGCCAGCGTCAGCCCCGCGGCACCGGCCGGGTCGACCGTCGTCCTCGTTCTCCAGCGGCTCGACACTGACGTCGGCACGTCGCGCCTGCCGTTGCGGCCGGCCACCGCCGCCGAGAGCAACGGCGCCACGTCCGAATTCCTGACGGACGGCGGCCAGCTGGCCGCCGACAGCAGCTGGGACGCCACGGTCATCGTCTCGACCGCGGCGGGCCAGGAGATCGGGCGGACCCGATTCACGTTCGCGCTCGATCAGACCGGGATCAGTGCCGGCCGTCAACTGCCGCCGCTCGACCCTGTCCTGCTCGTAGCGGTTCTGCTCCTCCTGGGCGGGCTGCTGGGCCTCGCGTACGGAGTTGCCGGCGGTCGATCGCCACGCTGCGATGTGCGCACGAGCCGCATTGCCGTGATTTGCGGGCAGCATGGTGGGCACTGTGCTCGGGCTGATCATTCTCTCGGGAGGTCCGCGATGAACGCCGCCCTGGCCGTCGTCTTTCCGCCACCGCTCGAGCCTCGGGTTGCTGGTCGGCCTCGAGGCGCTGATCGTGGGCGGGCTGCTGTTCGTGGCGGCCCCGGCGATCCGTCGCCGCTGGCCGCGTCGCGGCGGGTCTGGCCCGGCCGGTCGCCTGGTTCGCGGGGATCGTCGGGCGCCGTCCTCGTGCTGGGCGCGATGTTCGGCGACACGACCCCGGAATCCGGGACCCCGAACCCCATTCCCGACACGGTCACGTCGGTCAACGCCGGGCGGGATCTCTACCTCGCGAACTGCGCCGCGTGTCACGGTGTCGATGCCCGGGGCGGCGGACCGCTGGCGGGCTCGACGCAGATCCGGCCGCCGTCGCTCGTGTCCGGTCACCTCAACCAGCACACGGACGGCGACATCTTCTACTGGATCAGCACCGGGCTGCCCGGCGGCATGCCGGCATGGGAAACGAAGCTGTCCGAGACGGATCGCTGGAATCTCGTGAACTACCTGCGCTCCATCAACGGCCGCGGGCCGTCCCCGGAGCCGGCCGCGTCCAGGGTGCCCGGAGCGTCCGACTCACCCGCGTCGACAACGGCCGCGGCACCCGCGCCCACGCCGGTGGCGGGGTTGTCGGGCAGCGTCACGGCTGGGGATCCGAACGCCGTCGCGGCTTCGCCGTCGACCTCGCCGGCCGCGTCCGACGGGCCGGATGCGGTCCAGGCTGCGACCTGGCTGCGACGCCGGGCCATCGGCGCCTTCGATGAGCCGACGCCGGCCTCGCCGGTCGAACCGCTCGGGGCCGCGCTCCTGATCGTGCCGGCCGGACTCGGCGGCGCCATCCTCGGCTGGCGGCGACGGCGCATCCCGGGGTCGCGGTCGGACGCGGTGAGGACGCCCCGTGCGCTCCTGCTCGGGCTGCTCGCGGTGGTCGCGATCGGGCTGCCGATCGCCTACGTCGTCAGCCAGTCGCAGCCGAGCGACACGGGGATCGTGGTCGCGATCCGCCACAACGGGCCGCTATCGGTGTCGAGCTTCGACCTGCGCACGATCGAGGGCACGGTCCTGACGTTCGACGTCGGACCGCTCGACCTCACGACCGGCGGGTTCGACGCGCCCCATCTGACGACCCACCTGGCGACCTCGCAACCGGTCCGGGTGACGTACCGTCGGGACGGCGATCGGTTGGTCGCGACCCGCCTGGCCGATGCCCCGTTCGCGGTCGTGCCGTCACCGACGTAGTTCGCTGGGCCGCGCCGCACTCGGGCGCGCACCCGCTCGGGCTCCAGCGCGCGCCGCCGTCAGGGGATGATCCGGAACGTCCCCTCGGCCAGCACGGTCGAATCGCGCAGGATCCGCATCGTGAAGGTGCCCGGTTCGCCGTGGACGTAGACCGAGAGGTCGGCCCGGCCGGCGATGACCGCGAATGACGGATCGCCGACCGAGAAGTCCTGCTGCCAGTGCGGGAACTCGTGGCCGTTTGGGTTCGGCTGGGTGATCGTGAAGGTGAGCGTGGTTGAGCCGGCGGGTTCCGTGAGGTCGGCGCGCCACGCCTCCTGGTGGCCGACCCGGAACGTCGTCGCCCGGCCGATGATCGCCAGCGTCCCGGGGTCGTAGTCGGCCCCGAAGGTGATCACGCCCGGGTTGCCGGCGACGATCGGCGGCGGGGTCGGGGTCGGGACGGTTCGGCGTCGGGCGGGGCGTGGGGCGTGGCGTCGGGAGGCGTGGGCGCCGGAGTCGGGACCTCGGTCGGGGCGGCGTCCGGGACGGCGGTCGGAGCCGCGGTCAGGCTCGGCTTCGGGGTCGATGCCGGTGTGGTGGCGGCGGCAGAGGACTTCCCCGGCGTCGGGACGGGGATCGGCGTCGGCTGGACGCGCCCGATCGGGGCCGGGGCTCCAGGCACGAGCGCCGGTCGATGCCGCGGCGGGCGAAGTCGCGGCCGGCGCGGCCTTCGAGGTGGCCGGCGGCGCGGCCGTGGCCAGATCGGGTGAGACGGTCGATCCGCCGGCCGACGCCGACGGCGCGAGGCTCGCGGGCGCTGGCTGCGTCGAGGCACCCGTTGCCCCGGGCGACGACTCCGTGGCGGTCGGCCCGCCTGGCGCGGGACTCGAGGCTGCCGCACCGTCCGAGGATACGCTCGGTGCCGCGCCGACCGCCGGGTTGCCGGGCTCGCCGCTCGGTGCCGCGGCGCCCGCGATGCCGACGACCGAGGTCAGGGCCGGCGCGGATGCGGCCGCCGATGACAGCGCCAGCGCGATGACGATGGCCACGGCCGTCGCAATGGCAGCCACCATCGGGAGACGGCGGGCGTTGGGTGGTGACAAGCCTTCGCCTCGCTCGAGTGGCCCGGCGACGACGGCCAGCGCTCCGATCTCGAGCATGAGCGCCGCCCCCGCCACGACCGTGACGGCGGGACCGCCGGCGCCCGACGACGATCACAGCGAGATCGACGACGACCAGCGTCAGGTTGCCGGCGATCGCGGCCGCCCGGGGCGCCGCGGCCGGGGCGGTCCACGCGAGGAGCGCCCAGCCGCCCTGCAGCCACACGGACAGCGACAGCGCCAGCACGGCCAGCAGGCCGTTCGGGTACTTGAGGACCGCGACCGCATGCAACGCCAGGGCGCCCGCCATCAGGACGCCGGCCGAGCGGAAGACCGCCAGGCTCGCGGCGGTGCGGAGGGCGCTCATCGCGAGGATCTGCCCATCGGATTGCGGCCGTTCCCGGGCAATGGAAGAGCCGCCAACCGGCGCACGGATGGCGGCTCAGCTTCGACGGCCGGCGGCCGTCAGGCTAGCGGCGGCTGCCGGTCAGCCGCAGGAAGAGCAGGAACAGGTTGACGAAGTCGAGGTAGAGACGCAGTGCACCGAAGACGGCGCCCTTCTCCATCGAGCCCATGCCGGCGGCGTAGTCGCCGGTCTGGATCCGCTGGACGTCATAGGCGGTGAGCGCCGTGAAGATCACCACGCCGACCGCGGAGATCACGAGGCTGATCGCGTTGTTCTGCAGGAAGAGGTTGACGAGCATCGCCACCAGGAGCCCGATCAGGGCCATGAACAGGTAGCCGCCCATCGAGACGAGCGACCGCTTCGTCACGGCGCCATACACCGCGGCGGCACCAAACGCCGCTGCCGCGCTGAGGAAGGCGACGCCGACGGACGCGGTCGTGTACGCGCTCAGGACCAGGGCAATCGTCAGGCCGTTGAGGGCCGCGTAGACGAAGAACAACCCGAGGGCCACGATCGCCGAGATGCGATTGATGAAGATGCCGATGGCGAAGACGACGCCGACCTCGAGCAGGATGGCCGGCAGGAACAGGTCCCGGGCCGCCGCGAACAGGCGCTCGTTGCCCTGGACGAGGTAGCTGACCCCGGCGGTCAGCAGCAGGCCCAGGAACATCCACGTGAACGCCTGGGTGAGGAAACCGGCAGACAGCGCAGCGGTGGGTCGGACACCCACCTGGGACGGCATCTGCGATGGAGTGCGGTAGTTGTTCATGCCCCTGTGCTCCTAGAGCGGATCGTCTGACGCGGCCCGACGAGCGTCGGACCGGGTCGATTGCGGCCGACCGCCAACCCGTGCGGGAGTGGCGTGCCGCGCCTCCGCCTGTTCGGCCGCCCGGGCAAGCACCCAGAGCAGATCGGCCAGACGGTTCAAATACGGTAGCAGGTACGGCCCGGGGACCAGTCCGGCGCGCTGGACGGCGACGGTGCGACGCTCGGCCCGGCGCAGGATCGTGCGGGCCAGCTCGAGCGCGGCGCTGGCGCGGGTTTCGCCCGGCACGACGAACTCCCGCGGCATCGTGATCCGGGCTTCCATCTCTGCGAGCACGGCTTCGACGCCGTCGAGCATCGCCTGTGAGACCCGCGTCTGGCCATCGACCTGTCGGTCCCAGGCCGTGGGGTTCGTGGCGAGCTCCGCGCCAGCCGCGAACAGTTCGCGCTGGAACCGAAGGATCAGGTCGGCCAGTTCCGCGAGGCCCGTTGCAGGTGCGTCACCGGCCCCCGTCGCCCCGAGCTCGGCTCGAGCGAGGCCCATCGCCGCGACGGCCTCGTCGATCGTGCCGTACGCCTCGGTCCGCGGATCGTCCTTCTGGATTCGATCGCCGCCGAACAACAGCCCGGTGGAGCCGTCGTCACCCTTGCCGGTTGCGACCTGCGAGTCCCGCAGGCGGTCTGTCGGCACGGCCGACTACCACATCAGGCCGGCGTCGCGCGGATCCCAGCGCTCGGCGAGGAGGGTCACCTTGACCGGCAGCTCGAGCACCGACTCGGCCTGCTCCTTGACCTGCGCGACCATCGACCCGGCGTACGGGCAGAACGGCGTGGTCAGGATCATCTTGATCTCGGCGGAATCGGGGGCCAGGATGATCTGCCGGATGAGCGCGAGCTCGACCACGTTCATCCCGATCTCCGGGTCGACGACGCTGCGCAGGGCATCGAGAATCGCAAGCTCGGTCGCTCGCTTGGCGGCATCGAACGCTGGCGCGTCCTCGGCGCGGTCGCCGGCAGACTCGTCGGTCTGCGGCAGTGGGGTCTGGGCTGTGGCATCCATCTGGATCAGTCTCGCTTTCGGGGGTTGACCCACGACGGTCGCGTCGAGCGTATCGGTCCGCGCCGGGTCATCCGCACAAGCCTATCACCGAGTCTCTGTCCGTCCCAGCGAATGGCCGGATCCCGGGCGTTCGGGCGGTCAGCGCGATGGCGCGGCGGCCAGCCGGTCAGCAGTGACGACGATCCCCGGAATGTGGAGATCCGGCGGCAGCACGGCCGCCTCGGCGGCGGTCAGGCCGATCCCCGTCAGTGACCCATCGGCCTCGAAGAAGTCGACGTACTGCGCCCGGTGATCGGCCGCGTAGCGGTAGGCCGAGGCGATCCCCATGACCCGCAGCTCGGGGTGATCCTTGAGGATCTCCGTGAGCGTGTAGCCGTGCTCGCGCAGCTCGAGCAGCTGGCGGACCGTCAGGCGGCTGCCGTAGAGGAACGGCTCGCCGTTCATGACGAGCGGATCGACCTTGACCCACTTGATCGTCACAGGTTGGCACCCTTGTAGATGAACGCCAGGATCTTGTTGCGCTTGCGGGCGTCGCCGGCCAGGCGGCGGTGCCATTTGAGGACCTTGATCGCGGCATCGATCGCGGCGTCCGCCGTGGGCTGCTCCTCTGGTGTGAGGACGCCGCGGACGGATCGCCGCAACCCTTCGCTCAGGTTGATCACGTCGCCGAGCGGCACCCGCCGGCGGCGGTAGAGCGGCACCACCGACTCGGCCCAGTCTGCCGTCGGGCCCGGGTCAAGGCTCGCGACCGACACGGCGATCCGGTCGACGTAGACCTCCGCGTCGCGCAGGAGATGGCGCAGCGCGAGGTCGTCGTTCCGCGTCCGCAGCGTCGCGTCGCGCTCGATCGCATCCTCGAGCGCGCGGCTGGCGATCCGGTCCGACGCGGCCCGCAGGCGCGCGGCAGCTTCGGGATACCCGGCGGTGAGGTTGCGCGGTGGCAGGCCAAGGGTGGGATGACTCACGGCCCGCAAAGTCTAGCGTGGCGCCGGGGCCGATGCCATCGCCCTCGGCGGCGTCGGTGCGAGCCGCTGGTGGGGCCGGATGGCCCAGGATCCGGCCGGCAATGGCGATCGTGGCTGCCGAGCGCCCACTCGAGTTGGCCAATCTGCGCAAAACGGGCACCGGCGCCGGTTCGTCGGACGCATGTGGTCCGATTGGTCCTGAGATCAGCGTTCGACCACGTCCACCGGCGTGGGGCTGTCGACCGTCGTCCCGTTGCCGAGTTCACCGGGCCCATTGTTGCCCCAGCATTTCACGCCACCGGAAGTCATGAGCGCGCACGCGTGCCTCTGCCCTCCAACGGCGATGGCGCTGACTCCACTCTGCAGACCCGAGACGTCAGTGGGTGTGGACCGGTCCGTCGTCGTGCCGTCGCCGATCTCGCCCCATCCGTTGTAGCCCCAGCACTTGACTCCGCCGCTCCTGGTGAGGGCGCAGCCGGTGTAGAAGCCGCCGACGGCGAGGGCGGATATGCCAGTCAGCCCAGTCACGCTGACTGGCAACCCGCTGTCCTTCGTCGAGCCGTTTCCAAGCTCACCTGCCTGGTTGGCTCCCCAGCACTTGACCGCGCCACCAGTGACGATCGCACACGCATGAGACCCGCCCACGGCGATGGCGCTGACACCCTCCAGACCGGAGATCGCGACTGGGGTGAGGCTGCCGTTCACAGTCCCGGTCAGGAGGGCCCCGTAGCCGCCGCCCCAGCATTCCAGGCTGCCCGCGGTCATGAGCGCGCAGGCGCCCCCGCCGTTCGAGGAGATGGCGGCGACGCCGCTCGTGAGGCCAGTCACATCGAGCGGGACGCTGCTGCTCGTCCTGGTGCCGTTGCCAAGACCGCCATAGGTGTTGTCGCCCCAGCACTTGACGCCACCGGCCCCGGTCAGGGCGCATGTCTGGAGATACCCGGCTTCGATCTCGACGACGCCACTTCCAAGGCCGACGACGTCGACAGGTGTGCTGCTGGAGGTCGTCGTGCCGTTCCCGAGCTCGCCGTTCATGTTCTCGCCCCAGCACCTCACTCCACCACCGAGAGTCAGAGCGCAGACGTGACTGCCATGAGCAGAGATCGCGACCACGCCGCTGAGGCCCGCGATCGGCACGGCCACGCTGCTGCACGGGGATTGGCTCATGTCGTAGCTGCACTGCCCGGACCCTGAGCCGGTCCCGAGCTCGCCGGCGTCATTGACCCCCCAGCAGTTGACCGTCCCGCCTCGAATGAGCGCGCAGCTGAAGTCGACGCCCGTCGCGACCCCGATCGCGTCGCGAAGCGGACTCAGCGCGACGCTCGGCTGCGGCGTCGGCGGCGCAGGCTGGGTCGAACTCGGTGATGGGTTGCCGATGGGGGTCGACGGGAGGGCTGGACTCGCCGACGGAGTCGACGAGGCGGACGGAGCCGGTGAGGGACTCGGGCTGGGAACCACGCTCGGCAGCCGCGGCGTCCCCGCCCCGGAAGGCGACGTGAATACTCCGGGCCCGACGACGGGGATGCTCGGACGACCGGGCCAGGTGCTGCTCGTGGCAACGAGAACGGTCGCGATCGCAATCGAAGCGACCAGGACGGCTCGTTTCGAAGAGGTGAACCTCCACGTCCACCCGTGTCCTGACCGAGCGCGCACCTGGGGCGTCACCTTGACGGCGCTCAGGATTGTTGTGATCACGCGGTCCGGGGCATGGTCGGGTCCCAGCTCCAGCCAGTCCAGGACGCGTCGATCCAGCAGCCGCTCGTCGGTCATGCCATCCGTCCCTTGGGAACGATTGGTGCCATGTCGGCCTCAATCGCCGAGCGAAGCGTCTTCGTCGCCTGGTGCAATCGCGATCGGGCCGTGCCGGCCGGAATTCCAAGCATGTCGGCGATCTCGACCAGCGGAACGCCGACGTGGTGATGAAGCACGAAGACCGCGCGGTGCTCGACTGACAGCCGGCGGAACGCGCGGTCGAGCACATCGCGGTCGGCCAGGGCGACGATGGCCTCAGTGCCGGCCGTCGCGTCCATCGGGAGCAGTCGGATGTTGGCGGTCCACGTGTGGCGGCGCCGGGCCTGCGCGTAGCAGGCATGGACGAGGAGACGTCGGGACCAGGCCTCGAACCGGTCGACGTCACGCAGCGTCGGAAGATGGCGCCACGCGGTGAGGAACGCGTCCTGGACCGCGTCCTCGGCAAGCCCGGTGTCACGGAGGATTCGGAAGGCTACGCCATACATCCGGTCGCTGGTCGCCTCGACGAGCGACGCGAACGCATCGCGATCGCCGTCCCGCGCCCGGATGACCAGGTCCCGCACTGACTTGCCCCCCGGATGAACGCCGCCGTGGTTGGCGCAGTCACCCTGTATGAGTGTGTCAGGGCGCGCAAACGTTCAGATCGATCGATCAATGGGCCCGAAGCGACTGCTCGCAGGGCTCACGAGCAGGCGAATGAACGTTTGATGCCTCGCGACCGCTCATAGGAGGTGTAGTGCCTCGACCAGAGGCACCCGAACGGGGACCCAACCATGCGCCTGATCCGGAGCATCTTCGTCGTCGCCAGTCGCGCTCGTGGCCACTCGCCGCATTCGTCCCGTCGGCAGCGGCGTCCACCCCCCACGCACTCCATCTCACGAAGGATTGCAGTCAATACACTGGCGGCAACCCAAGCTTCTGCACCGTCACGGCGTCGAACCTGGCGGGCGATCCCGGCGACGACGAAGGCCTGGTACTACGGGCCCGTCAACGGCAGCTCCGTCATGTGGAGCTCGACGACGATTCTGAAGACGCCATCTGGCGCGACCGCGACCGGCTACTGCCTTGGCGACAACCAGAGCGGCATTGGCATGTGCACCTTCTGGAAGGGCACTGGGACGCTGAGCGGCTTCCACGCCCTCATCGCCGTCACCTGCTCGGGAGTCACGTGCAAGTGGGACGGCAGGTACTACTTCACCGGCAAGTAACCGCGATTCCGGGTGGCGTGACCGCTCCTCCCTCGGGATCACCAAACGCGGGCGCAAGGCGCGCTGGATCGGAGCCGGCCAGCGGGTACGATCCGTCCGTGAACGATCCGACGCCGCCACCGGCAGCTCCGCCCCCGCGACGACTCGACCGTGCGCCCGGGGAGCGGTATCGATCGGCCGATGGGCTGCCGCCCGGGTCGACCGGCGCCGGATCGGCCTCCGGCCTGACCGCCGCTCAACCCAGGCCCGACTGGGATGCCGGCGGGCGCCTCAAGCCATCGTTGGGTCGGGCGATCCTGCTGGCGATCCCGGCCGCGGCGATCTTCGCGGCCGTCTCGATCTGGCTGGCCGGACCGCTGTCCTTCACGGGTGGCCTGGTGATCGCGGCGATCATCGCCGGTCGGGCGATCGGTTTGGCGGTTCGCGTCGGGGGTGGGCGGGCCGTGACCTCCGGCCGACGGGTCGCGGTCGCGCTGGCCGTGACGCTGCTGTGGTTCGTCGTGGCCCAGGTCGGGACCTGGCAGTTCGCGTTGAACGAGGGCGGCGACCTGCCCCTGCTCGACTACCTCAACCAGGTCTACGGACCGCTGGTGTTCATCGAACTCGCCGCGGCCGGCCTGGCGGCCTGGTGGAGCGCCCGCTGACGTGGCCGACGGGACGGGCGCCGCGCCGCCCGACGTGATCGTCCGTCGGCCGACCGAAGCTGACCATGCCCGCCTCGCGCGCGCCGTCGACACCTGGTGGGGCGAGCGCGGCCGGGGCCGCCTGCCGCGGCTCTGGCTCCGCCACTTCGGCGGCACGTCGTGGCTGGCCGAATCGCCGGCCGGCTCGCCCGTTGCCCTGCTGGTCGGCTTCCTCAGCCCCGACGATCCCGGCACCGCCGTGCTGCACCTCGTGACGACGATCCCCGCGCGGCGGCGGCGCGGCGTGGCCCGGGATCTCGTCGCAAGGTTCGTGCTGGATGCCCGCGAACGTGGTGCGCGCCGCATCGAGGCGGTGGTCTGGCCGGGCAACCCGGGTGGGATCGCGTTCCTGCGGGCCATCGGGTTCGCGGCGGTCGATTCGGCCGGGGGTCCGCGACTCTACGGCTGGCCGGCCATCGCGGACTACGACGGCGAGGGCGAGGATCGCTCGATCTTCGAATGCGCGCTCCCGACAGTCGACGTGGCGACGGGGGTGTCCGCGGCGTCGGCGGCGGCCGTGGCGGCCGTCGCGGCGCCAGCCGAGCCGAGGGAGTCCGTGTAGCCCTGCCTCAGGCGGCTGCGGCGACCTCGGCGGCGATGTCGGACGGCGTCGGAGCTTCGCGCAGGAGGCGTCCGAATCGCTCGGCCCGTTCGGCTTCCGGGACACCGTCCAGCCAGCGGCGCAGGAGTGCCTCGCCCTCGCTGTAGACGAAGACGTAGGCTCCGCCAGAGCGGATGCTCGATGAACGAGAGGCGCTTGGCCGCTCGTTCCGGGCTCATCAGGCCGACGTCGACGAGGTAGGCCAGGACATCGTCGTGCCCGGTCCCGTCCGCGTGGCGCAGCAGCGCGGCATTGACCGCGATGGCCCCGAGGCCACGCCGCAGGGCCGCCACCCGGACGACCCGGGCCGGCGGGGTGTCGGGCAAGCCGGCACGTTCGAGCAGCTCACCGAGGATCACGGCCTCCGAATCGCCGGGCACCGCGAATCGGTGG
Source organism: uncultured Chloroflexia bacterium (assembly GCA_963716375.1). Taxonomy (GTDB): domain Bacteria; phylum Chloroflexota; class Limnocylindria; order Limnocylindrales; family CSP1-4; genus VGPE01. Next base: position 3,153,947 of record OY970306.1, read on the forward strand.
CCCAGGTCGGCGAGGCCTTCGCTGATCAGGCACTCCGGGGTATTGATGAGGAGGACGCTCGATTCGAGGCGGCCGAGCCCGTCCACGAGATGCGCTTCCTTCATGGTGTGCTCGAGGTGGTGGCCGGGATAGCTCTCGTGCGCCAGGACGTGGATCAGGTCCGGCGCCCGGACCGGCAGATCCAGGTTCAGGTCCACGCGCGAACGGCGGCCGCCGTCATACCAGTTGTAGCCGCTCCACGGCTGATTGCGGACGAAGCCGAGCCGGAGCCCTTCGCCGTCGGGCAGGCCGAAGGTAGCCGCCGCGGTGGCCCGGAATTGCTCGATGAGCCAGGCGCCGATGGCCGGCAAGCGGTCCCCGGGGACCGTGAGCGAGGCGTCCCAGGCCGCCAGCCGCTCCTCGAGCGGGCCGTCACCCGGGACCAGCGTCTCGAGCTCGCGCCCGATCGCTCGAAAGGGCGCATCGGGCAGTCGCTCCGGACGATGGTCGAACAGGCGCTCGACGAGGTCGAGATACGGCATGTCCTGGCCGGCGAGTCCCCGGGCCTGCGCTTCGAGGGCGACGAGCTGGACGTCCAGCCACTGCCGACGAACAGGATCGTCGACGTCCCCGAGGCGATCGCGGAGCGCGGACGGCATCGTCGGCCAGGCGGGCCGGCGGAGCGAGCGATTCGAGGTCGACCTGGGCCTTCAGGTCGGCCGGCCCAAAGTAGCCATCGACGAGGCCCGGCAGATGCTGGTCCAGGCGGAGCGCGAGCAGGAGATAGTCGCGTGCGATCGGGTCCGGGACCGGCACGTCGCGCTCGCCGCCGACGGCCGGCGTCATCGGCCGGTTCACCGGCGCATCCGCTCCGGCCGCGGCGCACGGGGTCGTCCGTCCGGCCCCGGCGTGTGCTCCTGGTGGGCGAGGGCGTCGCGGCGGGCCTCCTCGAGCTCGACCGGCGCCGCCAGTTCGAAGCCCGGTCCGACCCCGCCGACCTCGCCGACGAACGGCATGCCCTGGCGTTCGACCGCATCGAGGCTCATCCGCAGCGCGGCGGTCTTCTGCTCCGCGACGTGGCGGACGTAGGCCGCTTCCTCGTCGCGCGTCAGCTCCCGGCCGCGGACGATGTCCTTCGGTTTGCCGACCATGAGCCAGGCGAGGTGGTAGCGATCCATGCTGCCCCACGCTGACGCGAGCAGGGCATCCGAGAGTTGGAGCCACGTCCGCAGCGACCCGAGGGACGGCTGCTGCTGCAGGCGGTCGCCTTCCTCGACCAACTGCCGCGTCCGCAGGATCAATTCGTCCCGGGTCATCGGGACGCGCCTGCCGATGCGCCGAGGGACACCGCGTCGATCCAGGCCTCACGCGCGGCCCGCACCCGCTGCGTGACGGGGCCCGGCTGGCCGGACCCGATGGCCGCGCCGTCGAACATCGTGAGCGGCACGATCCCGGCGACGCTGCTCGAGAGGAACGCTTCATCGGCCCCGGCGAGATCGGCCGGCAACAGGGCCTGTTCGATCGGGCGGAGCCCCAATGAGCCTGCCGCGGCCAGGAGCCAGGTCCGGGTCGTGCCCGGCAGGATTGCGGCGGTCAGTGGCGGCGTCAGCAGCTCCGTGCCGCGAACGAGGAAGAGATTGGCCGTCGTCGACTCGCTGAGCCAGCCGTCGAGGGTCAGCAGCACGGCCTCGTCCGCGCCCTGTTCCAGCGCCTCCAGTTTCGCGACGACCGACTCGGCGCGGGAGGTGGATTTGACGCCGGCCAGCGGCGACGTCGCGTCACGACGCAACCGGCTCGTGATGGCACGAATGCCGCGCTCGAGCGTCTCGGTCGACGGCGGCGCGAACGGCCACGCCTGGATGGCGATCGTCGCCGGCAGCGTCTCGTAGCCGGGCGGCAGCAGGCCGCGCTGCTCGAGCGGTCCGCGACTGACGGTGATCCGAATCGCCGCGTCGCCGACCGGGTTGCCGACCGCGTTGCCGGCCGACTCGCCGGCCGCGCCCGACCCCGCCAGGCCCTCCGCGGCGAGGAGGTCGCGAATGCCGTCGCTGAATCCATCGTCGGAGAGCGCGATGGGCAGGGCGAGGACCTCGGCGTTGGCCCGCAGCCGCGCAATGTGCTCGTCGAATTCGATCGCGACGGCGCGCCGCGCCCGCAGGGTCTCGAAGATTCCGTCACCCAGCTGGAAGCCGCGATCCGTGACGGACAGGTGCGGCGCATCCGCCGCCAGGAGACGGCCGTTCAGCCAGATCACGCGGGCCATCCGCGAGCCTCCGGATCCACGCCGACCTCCCGGCCGCCGATCGACCGCAGCGCGCCGCGTGCCTTGGCGACCGTTTCGTCGAATTCGGCCGCGGGGTCGCTGTGCCAGGTGATGCCACCGCCAACGTGCAGGCTCAGCTCGCGGCCGTCGGCGACGAACGTCCGGATCAGGATGCTCGTCGAGAGCGCGCCGTCCGGGCCGATCCAGCCGAGCGCACCCGTGTACGGCCCGCGGGCGACCGGTTCGAGCTCATCGATCAGCTCCATCGCCCGGATCTTCGGCGCACCGGTGATCGAGCCACCCGGAAACGCGGCGGCGAGCAGGTCGAACGGACCGATGCCGGGCCGAAGCCGGCCACGGATCGTCGTCACGAGGTGCTGGACGGCATCCGTCCGTTCCAGCCGGCACAGCCGCGGGACGGTGACCGAGCCGATGCGGCAGACGCGCCCAAGGTCGTTGCGCAGCACGTCCACGATCATGACGTTCTCGGCGCGATCCTTGGCGCTCCCCAGGAGCTCGCCGGCCAGGCAGCGGTCCGCCTCGCGATCACGGCCGCGCGGCCTCGTGCCCTTGATCGGCCGGGCCCAGACATGGCCGCTCGAATCGGCCTCGAGGAAGCCCTCGGGCGAGGCCGAGACGATCGCGCGCGGGCCGGGCTCGCCGGTTGCCGGCTGCGTGCCCCAGTCCGCGCCCGTGGGTTCGCGGCCGCGCCCGCCAAGCGAGAGATAGGCGGCGTTGACGGCCGGGTCGCCGAGCCGCAGCTGCCGGTAGAGCGGCCACGGATCGCCGGCGAACGGTGTCGCGAGACGTCGGGTCAGGTTGACCTGGTAGACGTCGCCGGCCGCGATCGAGGCGCGGACCCGCTCCACGCCTGCTTCATAGGCGGAACGGTCGAGACTCGGCACGAACCAGTGGAGAGGTTCGGGCGGCACTTCCGCGGTGGGGCTGTCGGCCGGGGTGTCGGCGCCGGCTGCCGTCGCGGCCGACGTCGTCCGGGCCTCGAGCCTTCGGTTGCCCGCCGACGGTGGCCCCGGCAGGTCGGCGAGCCGCGCGCGGACCATCGCCAGCCGTTCGGCGAGCCGTTCCGCGTCGCCGTCGACGGCCCGGCCACCGAGCCACGCCACGCCGGTCCGCTGGTCCCAGGCGATGACCCAGTCATACAGCCCGAACCACAGGTCGGGCAGAGGCGTCTCGTCGAGATGGCGCGCCAGTCGCGGCTCGAGCCTCCGCCGGAGGCCGTAGCCGAGATAGCCGATGAGGCCGCCCAGGAACGGCGGCGGCGTGGCGCCGTGGTGGCCGACCATCGCGCCCGCACGGACTCCCGGGCGCGGCGCCGCGCCGGGCGCACTCGGCCCCCCGTCCACGCGCGAGAGCAGGGCCCGTGCCGCCAAGAACGGGTCCGGCCCCGGGTCGGCGCCGATCGCCTCGGCGAGGGGATCGGCGGTCAGGTAGCTCCAGCGGGCCGAACCGCCCGGGCGAGCCGATTCGAGCAGCGCCAGTCGAGGCCGGTCGCGAAACCGCTCTGCGACGTCCATCGGGCGCCGCCCCGCGACCTCGGGGAGTGCCACGAGCACGACCGCGGCAGGTGACGAGGCGCGGCCGGCAGCAGCGGGGGCGGAATCCGTGGGCGCGATCACCGCCCGATGATAGGTCGAGCGGCCAGCGGGGGCCGGCAGGCCCGGACACCGCAGGGCGCCGGGCCGAACACGGCCCGGCGCCCCGTCCGGTTCATGAACGCTGCCTCGACCGCCCGCCGGTCGAGGCCGATCGACCGCTAGGCCGTCGCGGCCGGCGCGGTCTTCTCGATCGGCACGCCGATCAGGCTGCCCCACTCGGTCCACGAGCCGTCGTAGTTCCGAACCCGCTCGTAGCCCAGCAGTTCGTGGAGCACGAACCAGGTGTGCGACGAACGCTCGCCGATCCGGCAGTAGGCAATGATGTCCTGATCGCCCGAGACGCCCTTGCCCGCGTACAGGGCCTGGAGGTCGTCCGTGCTCTTGAACGTGCCGTCCTCGCGGACGGTCTGGGCCCACGGCACGGACTTCGCCCCGGGGATGTGGCCAGCCCGCTGGGCCGTCTCGCTCATGCCCGGAGGGGCAATGATCTCGCCGTTGAACTCGGCCGGCGAGCGAACGTCCACGAGGATCAGCGACGGATCGTTCAGGCGCGGCAGGATGTCGTCGCGATAGGCGCGCAGGCTGAAGTTGGGCTCTGGCAGGCGATAGTTCGTGGCCGGGTAGCTGGGCACGTCGACCGACAGCGGCAGGCCATTGTCGAGCCAGTACTTGCGGCCGCCGTTGATGATTCGCACGTCCTTGTGGCCGTACAGCTTCAGCTGCCAGTAGGCCCACGCCGCGAACCAGTTGTTGTTGTCGCCGTAGAGCGCCACGGTCGTGTCCGGCCCGATCCCCGACTCGCTGAGCAGCTGGGAGAACTCCGCCCGCGTGGCGATGTCCCGGCGGATGCCGTCGGACAGCTGGCTCGTCCAGTTCCAGCCGACGGCGCCCGGGATGTGACTCTGGTCGTAGGCGGACGTGTCGACGTCGACCTCGACGAAGCGAACCTTGGGATCGTTCAGATGGTCCTGGGCCCACGCGGCGTCGACGAGGACGTCGTGGGATTCATGGTGGCTCATTTGGGGCAAGCTCCTTGGACTGGTGAGATGGACTGCGGGACGGATCAGCGATGACGCTGCGGGCTCGACGCGAGCAACGGCGCGGGTGACCGATCGGTCAGGATCGGGCCCGCTCGAGACAGAGACAGCCGCGCCCCGGACATGCTGCCGTCGCGGCACTTCGCGCGGCGCAAATCGCCCGATCAGCCACCGGAGGCCACCCGATCGAGCCGGCTGAACGAGCGGAGCGCTTCGCGGCACTCGGCCGCGAGCCGATCGGCCTGCCTGACGATCCACGGATCGACGCGGCTGCTGTCCTCGATCGTGATCTCCGGGCCGTACGGTCCGTCCTCGACGACGATGCCGGAGCTGTTGCGATAGTCGGCCATCCAGTTCGCCTGCAGCTGCAGCGCCACGTCGGCGACCACGGCGCGCGAGAACAGCCAGTCGAGGTGAATGGCATTGAGGTGGTCGACGATGTCGTCGAGCCGGACGGGCCGGCCGCGCTCGAGCCTCGCCAGGACGTGGATCACCCGCAGCGCGCTGAACGAATCGCCCAATTCGGCAACCTGCGGCGGCTGCAGATCGGGGTCGGGCAGGCCGGCGGGCGCCCGGCGCAGCTCAAGCGCGCCAGGGGCGGTGACGATCGCGTCCGGGACGGAGACGTTCATGTCCGACGAGTCTACTGGGGATTGCGGGCGGCGGAAAGGACGACCTCAACCTCGGGCCGATGGCGTCGGAGGCCTCCGCCTCGGACCTCGGTGGGCGATTGCCAGTCGTCGGGAGGGTGCCACGGACAGGACTGGCCCGGAGCGGCTGCGCTGGAGCCGTGGGGCTTTGACGTTGGCGCTCGCCGGCGACGAACCGACGCCTCGCGCCGCGCAGGTCTCCTCGCGTTCCCGCCGCCTGCGCACCTCGTGCGTCATCTGCGAATGCGACTTGCCGGGTACGCAATGGATGACGGCTCCGGCGGGCGATCCGCGGCGCCCAGTGGAATTCCGTGCGGGAGCAACGTGGCCGCGACCATCCCCGACGCGCCGATGACGGATGCAGCGCGTATGTGGCGAGTGGCAACGGTCCTCCATCTCGCCCCCGGCCCTGCCTCGCGCGAACCGGGCCTCGCGCAGACCGGGTCTACAATCCGCCGATGAGCCCAAGCGACGTGGCCCGCGCCGCCAATCGTGCTCGATTCGCGCGCCTGGTGGCCCGGCCCGAGCCGGACATCGACCTGGCGCTCGGCGCGCTCTGCATCTCCGCCGACAGCCGGCCGGACCTCGAATTCGCGCCGACCCTTGGCGCCCTCGAGCGGCTGACCGACCTCGTCCGCGTCCGGCTCGATCGCGGTGACGGCCCGGAGGTCGTCCTCGCCAGACTGCATGGCGTGCTGTTCCACGAGGAGCGGTTCCGTGGCCCCGGTCCGGCCGAATACCAGGACGCGCGCAACAGCCAGCTGGACCGAGTCATGGAGCGGCGGATCGGGCTGCCGATCTCGCTGGCCGTCGTGGAGCTCGAGGTCGCCTGGCGCCTCGGTCTCGCGCTCGAGGGCGTCGGCCTGCCCGGCCATTTCATCCTTCGGACGCCGATCGGGACGCTCATCGATCCGGCAGGATCGGGCCGCAGCCTGACGCCGGACGATTGCCAGGCGCTGGTCCGCCAATCCCTCGGCGAGCGGATCCTGTTCCATCCGCGGATGCTGCGGCCGGCCGGACGCCGCGAGATCCTGGCCCGAATCCTGCGCAACCTGCGCGGGGTCCAGCTCGCCCAGCGCGATTGGCCCGCGGCGCTCGGGACGGTCGAACTCCTGGCGGTGATCGAGCCCGCCGAGCCGGATCACGGCCGCGACCGGGCGCTGCTCCTCGGCCGGATGGGCCGCTTCACGGATGCCATCACGGGCCTCCGCCACTACCTCGAGGAGCGGCCGGACGCCTCGGATGTGGACGACGTGCGACAGGTGATGGCGATCTTCCGAGGGCGCCGCAACTAGCCCGAGCGGGCCGCGCGACGGGCCCTGCGTCGGCGGCGGACTCGCCGGCCCGCAGTGACCGGCCCGCGGTGAACGGCGACCCGGTAACCCCAGCCTACGCCCCGCGCCGGCTCGTGGGCAGCCAGGCGCCGCTCGCGGCCCGAGTGGCCCCCGGAACACCCGGCTCGAGTTCGATGCCCGCCGTCCGCAGGTCGTCGATCAGCTCGTAGATGCCCTCATCCGTCGTCGCCAGCCCGGCCGCCCCGCAGGTCAGCCGGTCCATCCCGAGCTCGCGCCACTGGATCAGCTCCTCGGCGCGCGTGCCGAGGTTGTTCAGGTCGTTGTTCATGACCGTCGGCAGGTCTTCCTGGGTCATCATCCGCTGGCCGCCGGTCACCTTGAGACCGCGGTACGGAAAGGCCGGATGCGTGCCGGCGGCGACGGCGAGGGTCGACGGGTCGCGCCCGATCTCCTCGCAACGTTCTCGCAGGACGGCCAGCCCGTCAGGCATCTCCTCGGGCGCCAGGTCGACGTTGATCTCCTCGCAGTACTTCGCGGCGAGGCGGAACGTGACGTTCTTGCCGTGGCCGCCGATCGCCAGCGGAATGCGCGGCATCTGGACGCCATGCGGCGCGCCGGTCAGGTCGTGGACGCTGGCGTACTCGCCATTGAACGTCAGGGGCTCGGCGCCGGCGGTGGTCAGCCGGCTGATGATCTCGAAGTGCTCGCTGAGCATGGCGAGCCGTTCCTTCATGTCCGGAAACGGCACCCCGAAGGCCTCGGCCTCCGTCGGCTTGAAGCCTGCTCCCAGGCCCAGGATCAGCCGGCCGCCGCTGATCGCGTCGAGCGTCGCACCCATCTTGGCCGTCAGGGCCGGATTGCGGAACGTCGAGTTGACCACGGTGAAGCCGATGGCCACGCGCGGCACGGCCGCGGCAATCGCAATCGCGAGGCTGAAGAAGTCGAAGATGACCTCGCGGCGGTCCCACTTGGCGAGGACGTGCTCACCGAACCACAGCGAATCGAAGTGATTCCGTTCGGCGAGCCTGGCGATCTCGAGAATGCGGTCCCAGGCGCGATCGGCCGGCCAGCCGTCGAACTCGTCGAAGTAGCCCTGCGGCATGACCAGTCCAACCTTCATCGGGCGTGCCTCACTGCTTGGCGGTGACGAGGACCGGCGATCCGCGGGTCGGGCGGCCGGTCGTGGCGTGGTTCGGGCCGCTGCATTGTATGGGCCGGCCGCTCTCGAATCAGGCCGGCGGGGCGCCGGCTCCGACGGGACTGGCGGCCGGAGACAGCGAGCCGGCCGCGACGGCCTGGCCGGTCGGCTGACCCGTGGCCTGGCGCTGCTCGATCGAGTCGTCGAGCTGCTCGGCGAAATGGCAGGCCACGTCGTGGGCCGTCTTCGGCTGGCGCAGCGGCGGCGAGACGGTCCGGCATTCCTCCGGCCGGTTCATTCGTTCGTACAGCCAGCAGCGCGTGTGGAAGTTGCAGCCGGGCGGCGGGTTGACCGGGCTCGGGATATCGCCCTTCAGGATGATCCGGCGCCGATGCTGCTGAACGCTCGGGTCGGGGATCGGCACGGCCGAGAGCAGGGCGACGGTGTACGGATGGAGCGGCCGCTTGTACAACTCGGCGGCCGAGGCCATCTCCACGATCCGCCCGAGGTACATCACGGCGACGCGATCGCTGATGTGGCGGACCGCGGCGAGATCGTGCGCCACGACGAGGTAGGCGAGGTTGAACTCGGCCTGGAGGCGCTCGAGCAGGTTCAGGATCTGCGCCCGAATGGAGACGTCGAGGGCGCTGATCGGTTCGTCGGCCACGAGGAGGTCGGGGTTGAGCGCGAGGGCCCGGGCGACCCCGACGCGCTGGCGCTGGCCGCCGCTGAATTCGTGCGGGAAGCGATCCGCGGATCGGCCCGTCAGGCCGACGATCGTCAGCAGCTCCGACACCCGACGTCGTCGCTCCTCCTTCGTGCCGATCCCGTGAATATCCATCGGCTCACCGATGATCGAGCCGATGGTCATGCGCGGATTGAGGCTCGAATACGGGTCCTGGAAGATCATCTGGAAGCGCTGCCGGAGCTTGCGGAGCTTGTCGTCCTTGAGGCCGGCCAGCTCGATCCCATCGAACCGGACCGAGCCCGACGTTGGCGGCAGCAGCCGGACGATCGCGCGGCCGGCCGTCGTCTTGCCGCAGCCCGATTCGCCGACGAGGCCGAGCGTTTCACCGCGGTCCAGGTGCAGGGAGATCCCATCGACGGCCTTGCACCATCGGTCCGCCGGATCCGAAGCTCAGGCCTCCGCCCGACTTGAAGTGGACCTTGAGGTCGGTCACCTCGAGGAGACGGCTGCCGGGCGTCGTTGCCCCGGTCGAGGTGGGGGCCGGCGGCATCGACACGGTCATCCGGCGGCCGCCGGCGAGAGGGCGTCCGCGGCGAGCGACGACGAGGGCGAGGACGTGGGCGACGGCGCCGCCTGGAACCCCTCGCGGAGCGGCCGGCCTGCGACCGCCTCCTCGGCCGTGGCCGGGTTGTGGCAGGCGAGCTGGTGCGTGGCGGCAGGCCCGGCCATGACAATCAGACTGCCCGGGACCTCGGGCGCGATGCCCGGGTTGTCCGTCCAGCAGACCGGTAGGCGCCAGGCGCAGCGTGGCGCGAACGGGCAGCCGGTCGGCGCCCGCATCTGCTCGGGCGGCACGCCCTCGATCGGGTGCAGCTCGCCCGGGACGTCGACGTCGATCCGCGAGATCGAGTTGAGCAGGCCGACCGTGTACGGATGGCGCGGCCACGCGAACAGCTCGGGCGTCGTTGCCGTCTCCACGATGAAGCCCGCGTACATGACGCAGATTCGCTGGGTCATGTCGGCCACCACGCCCAGGTCGTGGGTGATGATCAGCACGGCCGTGCCGCTCTGGACGGTGAGCTCCCGGATGACCTCGATGACCTGCGCCTGGATCGTCACGTCGAGCGCGGTCGTCGGCTCGTCGGCGATCAGCAACCGCGGTCGCAGGGCGAGTGCCATGGCGATCATCACCCGCTGCCGCATCCCGCCGCTCAGCTGGTGAGGGTAGTTCTTCATGCGGCGCTGGCCATCCGGAATGCCGACGTCGGCCAGCAGCTCGACCGCCCGGGCCGTGGCCTGCTCGCGCGTCATGCGCTCGTGGACGAGCATGCCCTCGGTCATCTGGGTGCCGATCGTGAGGACCGGGTTGAGGCTGGTCAGCGGGTCCTGGAAGACCATCGCGATCTCTTCGCCCCGCACCTCCCGCAACTCGTCGGGCGGTAGCGCCAGCAGGTTGCGGCCACCGAAATGGACACTGCCGCCTTCGATCCGGCCGGCCGGCATCGGCAGCAACTGCGTCAGGGCGAGGCTGGTGACGCTCTTGCCGCAGCCGGATTCGCCGACGAGGCCGAGGGTCTCGCCGGCCAGCAGGTCGAAGCTGACGCCGTTGACGGCATAGACCGTGTGATCCTGGGTGCGGAACCGGACGATCAGGTCGCGAACGCTCAGGAGTGGCTCGCCGCCGGAGCCGGATCGTGGAGCCGGACCGGCCGCGGCGCGGCGCCGGCCGCAGATGAAGCACCGACCGCGGCCGTGGCGCCGGTCCCGGCCCCGGCGACCGGGGTCGACGCGACTTCGCCGCCGGTCGTGCCGTCGGTCGGGGTCAGGGCGGCCATCGGTCAGCGGCGCCCGGAGCCGCGCGGATCCAGCGCGTCCCGCAGGCCGTCGCCGATGAAGTTGATCGAGAGCACCGCCAGCGCGATCATCAGGCCCGGAAAGATCCACAACCACGGCTTCGCGGTCAGGATCCCGACGTCCGTGGCGGCGCTCAGCATGTTGCCCCAGCTCGCGTCGGGTGGCTGGACGCCGAGCCCCAGGAGGCTGAGGCCGGCCTCCGTGATGATCGCGTCGGCCATGCCGAAGCTCGCGACCACGACCAGCGGCCCGGCGACGTTGGGCAGGATGTGGCGGAAGATGATCCGCTTGTCGCTGGCCCCGATGCCGCGGGCGGCGAGCGTGAATTCGCGCTCACGCAGCGACAGGAACTCGCCGCGCACGAGGCGCGCCACGGACGGCCAGGCGAGCAGGCCGATGACCAGCATGATGTTGACGATGCTGGGACCGACGATCGGGATGATCGCCAGGATGATGATCAGGACCGGGAAGGCCATGACCGTGTCCGTGATCCGCATGATCGTGGCGTCGACCATGCCCCGCCGGAAGCCGGAAATGGAGCCCAGGATGATGCCGATCGTCAGGTAGATCGAGACCGCGACGAAGCCGACCGAGAGCGAGACCCGGGCGCCATACAGGATCCGCGAGAAGACATCACGACCCGAACCGTCCGTGCCCATCAGGTGCTGGAGCGACGGCGGCTTGCCGTACGCCGGGGGCTTCACGGGGATGATCGGGTCGTACGGCGCAATCAGCGGGGCGAGGATCGCCAGCACGGTCAGCGTCAGGATCACCCCGAGGGCGACCATCGCCAGGCGATTGCGGCGGAAGCGGCGCCAGGCCAGCTGCCGCGGCGAGCTGCGCGGGCTGTCGTCGGCCTGCTCGGCGACCCAGATCGGCCAGTTGGGGTTGACGACCACGCCCTCGGTCGAGCCGGCATCGACCGGACCCGAACCGACACCCGGTCCCTCGAAGCCCGGCTGCGTCAGGCTGGTCACGAGACGCGGATCCGCGGGTCGATGAACGCGTAGGCGATGTCCGTGGCGAGGTTGGCCAGCACGATCACGACGGCCGTCAGCATGGCCACGGCCATGATCACGGGATAGTCGTGCAGCTGGACCGCCTGGATCGCCAGGCTGCCGACCCCGGGCCAGGAGAACAGGGTCTCAACGAACAGGGCGCCGGTCACGAGCGATGGCAGGCTGAGGCCGATGACCGTCACGATCGGCAGGAGGGCGTTCCGCAGGACGTGGCGGCGTCGCACCGTGCGCTCGGCGATCCCCTTGGACCGCGCCGTCGTGACGTAGTCGTGACGCATGACCTCGAGCACGCTCGCCCGCGTGTACCGCAGGAACGTCGCCGTGCCGGCGAATGCGAGCACGAGCGCCGGCAGGATCATGTGCCAGATCTGGTCGATCTCGGGTGGCAGCTTTGAGCTCGGATCCTGGAGCCCGCCGGCCGGAAACACGGCGAATCCGGTCACCTGTTTGATCTCCACGGCGAACACGAAGACGGCGATCAGGGCGATCAGGTAGGAGGGCAGGGAGATCCCCGAGAAGACGACGGCCGTCATGACATTGTCGATCTTGGAGCCCTGCCGGTAGGCCGAGAAGACCCCTAACAGCACCCCGAGCGTGACGCTGATGATCAGGGCCGTGAGCATGAGCTTGATCGTGTTCGGGATGGCCTTGCCGAGCGTCTTCGCGACGGGCTGGCCCTGGTAGGAGACCCCGAGATTGCCCTCGAGGATGCCCGGGACTGGCTGCTGCCCGGTGAAGAAGGCGACCACGGGCTGCAGCCCGAGCCACGCCAGGTAGCGCTCCTGGGCGGGCCGATCGAGACCCAGCTCGTGCTTGAGCTTTTCGAGGTCCACGGAGCGAATGTCGCTGCCCGGTCGGACGAGCGCCGAGATCGGATCGCCGGGCGCCAGGTTGGCGAAGGTGAACGTGACGATTGAGACGCCGATCAGAATCGGGATGGAGATGAGGAGCCGGCGGATGATGTAGCGGCGCATCGACGCTCCAATGCGGCAGGGATGATCCGCCGGACTCGAACGACAGGATCCCGCCTCACCAAGCGCGGCGAGGCGGGATCACGATCAATTCGTTACGAATCGATCGACCAGTTCCAGTACTTGATGCCGGTGGCTGAGGGGTGCGTGATCGTGGCCAGCTCGGGGCCGTGGAGCTTGTCCGAAACGACCGCGTAGTCGACGCGGGCGTACATCGGAACGTATGGCAGCTCGTCGTTGAAGATCTCCGAGCAGCGCTGGAAATGTGGCGCCTGGTCGGCCTGGGCGATCTGCTGCAGGCCGGCCGCGAACTCGGTATCCCACTCCTGGCTGCACCAGCGCATCGAGTTGGAGCCGTTCGGCCAGATCGAGTTGCAGCCGAGCTCGGCATCCTGCCCGTACGGGGCACCGAGCAGGCTGCCATAGCCGTAGACGAACGCCACGTCGTACAGCGGCCCGGAGTCGGTCTTGCCCGTGTCCTTGCTCTGGCGGTAGAAGTCGTTGACGAATGCGTCGTCAGCGAGCGGCGTCAGCTTGACGTTGATCCCGACGGCCTTCCACTGCTCGACGATGACCGGCACGTCGTCAGTCAGCTTCGGCGGATAGTGGCGGACGTTGACCACAGCGGTCGAATCCCAGCCCGCCGCGGCAAGCAGCTCCTTCGCCTTGGCGACGTCCTGCTCGTACGGGTTGAGCTTGCTCGAGTTCGCCCAGTCGGCGATCCAGTCGTTCATGTGCGACGGGAAGTTGAAGACGCCGCCGAGGACGTCGTCGATCAACGTGTGGCGATCCATCGCATAGACGAACGCCTGCCGGACGCGCTTGTCCTTGAGCAGCGGGATGGACGGGGTCAGCAGGTTGAACGAATAGAAGATGTTGTAGCCGACGAGCGACTTGTTGACGTGCATGCCCGAGATCGACTTGAGCTGGTTGAGCTGGTCGCCGCTCGGCTTGCGGAAGTACTGGAAGTCGACCTCGCCCGCCTTCGTGGACAGCAGCTGGCCCTGGTCGTCGGCGTAGATCCGGATCGTCACGGCCGCGGCGCCGGGAGGGCCCGAGTAGCCATCGCCATTGACGTATTGAGGCCAGGCTTCGAAGTTGATCGAGGTCTTGTTGTCGTACTTGACCATCTTGTACGGGCCCGAGCCGATGAAGAGGTCCGTCGCGATCGGCTGCTTCTCGTAGTCCGCGAGGGGGACGCCGTCATACGGGTGCTTGGGTGAGATCCAGATCGAACTGAACGTCGTCGACATGATCGCCGCGTTCGGCTGGTCGAGGGTGAACTGGATCGTGTGGGGATCGATGACCACGATGCCGCTGGCGTTCTTGGACTCGTCGGCGATGACGTCGGCGGAACCCGAGATCGGCTTCACCTTGGCCACGATGGCGGACTTGGCGGTGCTCTTGAGCGACGTGTTGTAGGTGAAGGCGACGTCGTCCGCCGTCACCGGCATCCCGTCGTGCCACATCGCGTTCTCCACGAGGTGGAACGTGTAGACCTTGCCGTCGGCGCTGACCTCGTGGGACTTCGCCATGTCGTAGATGACCGTCCCGTCCGGCGCCACGGAAATCAGGCGCTGGGCGGACCAGTTCCACGCGAAGTCCTGGCCGAAGTTGTCCCAGGTCATCCAGAGGAAGATGCCGCCGCCCTCGAAGGCGCCGGCGCGGATCGTGCCCGTCGCCGCGGCCGCAGTCGGGGCGGCGGTGGGAGCGGCCGTCGGAGCCGCCGTCGGGGCGGCCGTTGGCGCCGCAGTCGGGGCGGCGGTGGGAGCTGCCGTCGGCGCGGCCGTCGGGGCCGCAGTCGGGGCGGCGGTCGGGGCTGCCGTCGGCGCGGCCGTGGCCGCCGGCGACGCCGTCGCGGCCGTGCTGCACGCGGCCAGGATCGCGCCGGAAATCGCGCCAAGCCCCATCACCCGGAGCACGTCGCGGCGGCTCACCCGCCGATCGAGAATGGCGTACATCGCGGACTCGGGCTGAGCCCCTTCGTCTTCGCGCGCGCCGTCGGACGTCAGTCGCGTATCCACGTTGTCCTCCTCAACTGCCCGAAGCCGAGCGCGCTCACGGTATTGCATGGCCATTGCAGTGACAAGGCCGAATCCACAAAGAAGCGTTAATCGCGGCGAAGCGCCCGCCACGCCGATGCTGACGGCCAGCCATGCTTCCCCGAGTCCGCGGCTACCGCACGAGACGGATCGTGGCCGCGTGAACGGCGGTCCGCAGCAGCCCGCCCGCATACCACACGAGCAGGACCCGATCGGGCCCAAGCGGCACCCCGCACGGGTGCCCGAAGGTGAACTGGTCCATGCTCATCAGGTAGTCGAACGATTCCACGGCCGAGCTCGACGCGGCGGCCGAGGGTGCCTCGTGGCGGTAGACCACTGTCTCCGACGCCGGGTCGAACGTGTGCCCGCCGTCGCCGCTCCAGTGCGCCACCATCGCCTGGGGCTCGGTGCGGCGCTGCTGGAAGACGATCAGCCCGCCGTCCGCAAGCGCGATGGGATAGGTCGCCTGGCCGTGCAGCGTCGTCGGCGCCGGCGGCGTCCAGGTCCGGCCGTCGTCGCCGCTCCAACCGGCGTGCACGAGTCCCTCGCCGCCGGTCCGGTGCCAGAACGCGTAGTAGAACTGGACGAGGGTGCCGTCGGCGAGTCGCGCGATCCGTGGATCCCACCACATCGTGTCGTGGGGGTCGCCCTCGAAATCCGACCTGGCCGAGATCACCTGCTCGCCCCAGGTTCGACCATCGTCCCGTGAACGAAGCAGGCCGCCCTGGTAGCGCCACGGTCCGACCTCGTCGTACTCCTTGAACGTCTCGAACGTCATCAGGGCCTCGCCGTTCGGCAGCCCGAGCACGCCCTGCGAGGCCGTCTGCGGAATGGGCTGCCCGGTGAGCGGCCATGGCTCGAGCCAGGTCGCCCCGCGGTCGGACGACCTGGAGAACAGGTTCCGGATCGGGACGAGCCCCTCGCCGTCCGGGTTGTAGACGGGCCGGTCGCCCGACTTGTCGAGGCCGATCACGACACTCAGCACCTCGCCGGACGCCAGCTGGGTCATGCCCATGCCCCGCAGGTCCCAGCCGGCCGGGGCGGCGTCGTCGAACGGGCGACCGAGATCCTGCCAGGACCGGCCGTCGTCGATCGAGCGCAGGAGGTGCGGCCGTCCGTCGGCGCTCTCGCGCCGGATCCCGGCCCGGTGCGAGACGAGGATCTCGCCACTCGCCAGTCGCGCGATCCGCGGTTCGCACGCGTGGCCGGCGGGATCGTCCGCGGCGGCTTCGAAGACGACATCCCGTCGCTCGATCTCCAGGTGCATCGCTCGCCCTCCCTGCGCGCGGTCGTGGGCGACCGCCGTCCCGAATTGTCGCCGCGCCGCCGCTAGCATGGCGGAGTCGAGTCGCGATGGAGGTGTGCGGTGGGGGGTCCCGGATCGGTCGTCAGTCCCGACAGCGTCGTCGTGCTCTACAAGGGCGGCCGTCTCCCGACGTGGGACGACCTCCCGGCCGAGACTCGCCGGGCCCATGAGCAGGAGCACGTCGATCTGATGCTCAGCGTCGCCCGCGAGCACGGGCTCCGGCGACTGGAAGGTTTCCGCCTGATCACCGCGCAGCAGCCGTGGGTCCGCTACTGGCTGATCGAGTTCCCGACGCTGGCCGGCGCGGAAGCCTGGATCAGCGCCGAGATGGCGCCGCCGTACGGCGCGTATGGCTACTACGACTACCAGCTCGCCCGGCCGCACCTCCGCGGCCAGCTCGACGACTGGGTCCCAAATCCGCGGGTGCCGCCGGTCGTCCCGGCCGATGCCGACCCGCACGTGCTGCGGCCACTCGACGTGGACCGCGATTCGGTCGTCGTGCTCCTCTGGGGCAGGTGGCACCCGGAAGGGCCACTCGCCAGCCCGGAGCAGCGCGGCGACACCCAGCACAACGAGCTCATGAAGTCGGTCGCGCGAGAGCACCGGATGATGGGCATCGAAGCCTATGCGGCGATGGGCCCGCAGGCCGACTGGCACCGGGCCTGGTTCATCGAGTTCCCGACGTTCGAGGGAGCCGAGGCCTGGCTGGAAGCCGAGGTCCTGCCGCCGCACGGCCGCTACTCGCAGAAACGCTACCTGCTGGCCCGGCGCTGGGCGCCCGAGTACTTCGACTCATGGGCCGCCTGGGCGAATCGCGGCTGAGGTTCGGCTCCTGCTGCCGGACCCGGTCCACACCACACACGGAGGTTCATCCGGATGATCGACGTCGCTGCCACCGGGCTCGTCTATCGCAACCCGCGGCCGGAGCTGCACTCAAGGCAGACCTGGCATCCGACGATCGTCCGGTTCGACGACGGGGAGTGGCTCTGCACGTACGACATTGCCGAGGCCGACGTAGCCCACGATTACCGGACCTATGCCAGCCGCTCCACGGACGACGGGCAGACGTGGACCGCGCCCGTTCGCGTCTTCGCCGATCCGGCCGGCCGGCCGACGACGCATTCGGTTCGGATCGCCCGGGTCTCGTCCGGGCCGGATGAGGTCGTGGCGTTCGGCGGCCTGAACTACCGGGACGACCCCGAGGGCCACCTCATCAACATCCCGACACTCGGCTACGTCGAGATGGACCTGATCCTCCTGCGGAGCCACGACCGCGGTCGAACCTGGGAAGGCCCGACGAAGATCGAGCCACCGCTCGTCGGGCCGGCGTTCGAGATCTGCCACGCCATCGTGGAGCTGCCCGACGGCCGCTGGCTCGCACCGACCTCGACGTGGATGGGCTGGCACGGCGACGCCCCGAACGGGATGAACGCGATCCTGCTCGTGTCCCACGACCAGGGCCGGACCTGGCCCGAGTCCGTCGTCGAGTTCGACCGGTGGGCCGAAGGGCTCATCCACTGGGAGCAGTCGATGATCCGTCTCCAGGACGGCCGGCTCCTGACCGTTGCCTGGGTCGTCGACCAGGCCACCGGCAAGACGGGCCCGACGCCCTACGCGATCAGCGAGGACGGTCGAACGTTCCCGATCAGGGGCGAGACGGGCTTCCTGGCTCAGACGACCAAGATCGTGCAGCTGCCCGATGGCCGCGTGCTGGCGGCCTATCGCCGCAACGACCAGCCGGGCCTGTGGGCCACTACCGCACGCATTGAGGGCGATCGCTGGATCAACCTCGAAACGGCGCCGCTCTGGCAGGGCGCGAGCTCCGGGATGGCCGGCCAGAGCAATCCGGGCGCCGAGCTGGCCCAGCTCAAGTTCGGCTTCCCGCAGATGATCGTCCGGCCGGACGGCGACGTGATGCTGGTCTTCTGGTGCGAGGAGGACTGCATCAAGAACATCCGCTGGCTGCGGATTCGCGTGTCCTGAACCGCGGTCCGGCCGACCATCGACCGAGACCACGGACCGATTGGCGCGAGCATCCAGTCCTGCTGCGCGCCGAATATCGTCGTCACGATCCGCGACCCGGATTGCGGCCCGTTCCCTGGTCGGCCGCCGCCGGCAGACGCGACGCGGCGACTGTCCCGGGCCCGCGGGGCGATGGCCCCGATGGCATCATCTCCGGATGAACGATCGGACCGGCCGGATTCAGACGGTCGCCGGGTTGATCGAGCCAGGGGCGCTCGGCACGACCCTGATGCATGAGCATTTCCTGTTCGATCTTCGCCCGCTTCACCGCCGCCTGCCCTGGGACCTCGACGGTTCCTACGCCAATGCCCGGTCAACGCCGGCTCTGCGATCGAAGGTCCAGTGGGACTGGATGGGCAATCTCGACGAGCTCTACGTCGACGACGAGGCACTCGTCATCGACGAGGTCCGGCTCTTCAAAGAGGCCGGCGGCAGTGCGATCGTCGATTGCACGACGGTCGGCCTCGCCCGGGACCCCGAGGCGATCCGCCGCATCTCGCAGGCGACGGGCGTGCACGTCACGATGGGTGCGGGGTACTACCAGGACCGCTGCATCCCGGCTTCCTTCGATGCGCTGACCGAGGACGAGATCACCGACGAGATCGTGCGCGACATCGAGGTCGGCGTTGGCTCCACGGGCATTCGCGCCGGTCACATCGGGGAGATCGGGACCACGACGCCGACGGACCGTGAGCTGCGATCCCTGCGGGCGGCGGCGCGGGCGCAGGGCCGGACGGGCGCGATGCTCAACGTCCACCAGTCGTACACGCCCGGCGACCGGACGGTCCAGCATCAGCTGGCGGACCTGATCGAGGAGAACGGCGGCGACCTTGCCCGGACGGTCTTCAGCCACATGGACCGGACGGGCCAGGACCTCGAACAGCAGCTGTCGCTCCTGCGCCGCGGAATCACCATTGAATATGACGAGTTCGGCTACGAAGTGGGCAACCGGAACTGGGATCGTTCGTCCGTCCAGGACGTCCAGCGCGTCCGTGAGATCGCCCGCCTCGCCGACGCCGGGTTCCTCGACCAGCTCGCCGTCTCCCACGACATCAGCTTCAAGCGGATGCTGGTGGCCAACGGCGGTTGGGGCTTCGCCCACATCGTGGAGCGGGTCCTCGACGGGTTCAGGTGGGCCGGTCTCGGCGACAGCGATCTTGAGCAACTCCTGGTCGGGACGCCGCGGCGCCTCCTGACCTTCGTCGAGCCCTCCGTCACGGCCGCGTGAGGTCGAGTCGGAGCGGTTCAGCGGCCCTGCCGCGTGACCAACCGCCGCCAGCCAGCGGCACGAACGGAGACAAGTGATGCGGATCGGTCTGTGCGTTCCCCAGGGCTACTTCAACGAATTCGACGGCTGGGAGCCGGTGAAGGCCTGGAAGCGGATCCTGGAGGTGTCGGAGCTCGGCGCCCGTCTCGGCTTCGAATCGATCTGGACCGGCGAGCACGTCACGTCCAAGTGGGGCGGCCCCAATTCGATCGCCTTCGACGATTTCGTCCTGACCACCGCGATCGCGGCGCTCGTGCCCAAGGTCGAGATCGGGTTCGGCGTCGTCAACTCGACGTTCCGCAACCCGGCCCT
The DNA here is from genome assembly GCA_963716375.1 of uncultured Chloroflexia bacterium. Lineage (GTDB taxonomy): Bacteria > Chloroflexota > Limnocylindria > Limnocylindrales > CSP1-4 > VGPE01. The sequence goes on from OY970306.1 coordinate 3,173,406, forward strand.
GACGGCGAAGATGACGGCCACGCTCGACACGATCGCCGAGGGTCGCGTGGTGCTCGGATTGGGCGCCGGCTTCCGGGAGATCGAGGCGACGACGTTCGGCTTCGACTATCCCGCGCTCAAGGAGCGCCTCGCGATCCTGACCGAGCACTTCGAGATCATCACCCGGATGCTCAACCAGGACGAGCCGCCGTTCTCCTTCGAGGGAACCTATGCCCGGGTCCACGAGATCGATAACGCGCCGCGCGGCGTCCGCAGGCCGCGGGTCAAGATCATGGTCGCGGGCCGCGGCCCGAACGTGACGTTCCGACTGGCCGCCAAGTACGCCGACATCCTCAATCTCGGCGTCGAATCGCCCGAGGCACCCGACGCGCTCGCCGTCTTCCGCCAGCGCTGCGAGGAGATCGGGCGCGATCCCGATTCGATCGAGCTCCAGAGCGGCATCAATCCGAGCATCCCATACAAGAACCTCAAGAACACCTACGGCCAGCGGATCATGCTGCCGACGGAGCGCGCCTTCGCGTCTGCGGACGTGATGAACGCCCTGGGGACGCGCGTCGAGGAAATCGCCAAGTGGCGCGAGCTCGGCATGGACGAATTCATCGTCACGCCGCCCGGCCTTCACAACTCCGACGAGGGCCTCTATGAACTGATCGAGGACATCCGCGAGGCAGGTGTCGAGTTCCCAAGGGCTGGGTGGGGACCCCGCTCCGACGAAGCCGCGGGCGCAACGGCGGACTCCGGAACGTGATCGAGGTCCGTGGCACCGGCCACGTCTACCGCAACCCGCGGCCCGAGCTTCGCTCGCTCCACGCCTGGCATCCGTCGCTGATCCGCTTCGACGACGGGGAGCTCGTCTGCGTCTTCGATCGCGCGTCCGCCGACCAGTCGCTCGACTACCGCTCGTTCATGAGTCGCTCGACAGACGGCGGCGCGACGTGGTCCGAGCCGGTCCGCGTGCTGGCCGACTGGGGCGAGCGGCCAACGACTCACATCATCCGGGCCAGCCGCCTGCCGGATGGCACCCTCGTCGGCGTCGTCGGCCGGATGTTCCGCGACGATCCGGATGCCGGCATCGTCAACCTGCCGGGCATCGGCTACGCCGAGATGGACCTGTGGCTCATTCGCAGCACCGACCGTGGCCGGAGCTGGAGCGCGCCGGAACCGCTCGATCCCCCGTTCGATGGCCCGAGCTGGGAGCTCTGCCATTCGATCGTCGTCATGCGCGACGGCCGCTGGCTGCTGCCGCTCTCGAGCTGGATGGGCTGGCACGGCGAGGCGCCCAACGGCATGACGGCCGTGTCCTTCGTGTCGGAGGACCAGGGCGGATCCTGGCCGCGTGCCCTCGTCGAGTTCGACCGCTGGAGCGACGACCTGATTCACTGGGAGCAGTCGCTGGTCCAGCTCCAGGACGACCGGCTCCTGGCCGTCGCCTGGCGGTTGAACTGGAAGACCGGAGCCGTCCACCCGACGCCGTACGCGATCTCGGCCGACGGCGAGCACTTCACGGACCTCGGCCCGACCGGCTTTCTCGGCCAGACGACGAAGATGATCGTCCTGCCCGACGGTCGCGTCTTCTGCGCCTATCGCCGCCAGGATCAGCCGGGGCTGTGGGGCACGCTGGCCCGGATCGATGGCGATCGCTGGGTCAACCTCGCGACGGCGCCACTCTGGCAGGGCGCCGAATCCGGTATGACCGGCGGCGAAGGCACGGGCACCGAACTTGTCGCCCTGAAATTCGGCTACCCGTCGATGACGCTCGAGCCGAATGGCGACGTCCTGCTCGCGTTCTGGTGCGAGGAGGAGTGCATCGTCAACATTCGGTGGTTGCGGATAGCCTTTGGGCACGGCTAGCCCAAAGGCGTGCGTTCGACCCGCGGCTAGGGCGAACGCAACAAATCTCGAGCCAAATGACCGGGGGAACATCGTGCGGATCGGGCTCCAACTTCCCCAGGGCTACTTCAACGAATTCGATGGCTGGGACCCCGCCCGGGCGTGGCGGCGAATCCTCGAGGTCGCGCAGCTCGGCGAGCGCCTGGGCTTCGAATCGCTCTGGCTGGGCGAACACGTGCTCTCGAAATGGCGTGGCCCCAATTCCATCGCCTTCGATTGCTTCGTCCTGGCGGGAGCCGTCGCGGCCGTCGTCCCGGCGCCGGAGATCGGCTTTGACATCGCCAACTCGACGTTCCGCAATCCGGCCCTGACCGGGAAGATGGCGGCGACGCTCGACGCCGTATCGAATGGCCGCGTGATCCTGGGCCTCGGCACCGGCTTCCGCGAGATCGAGGCGACGACCTACGGCTTCGACTACCCGTCCCTCAACGAACGGCTCGCGATGCTGACCGAGCATTTCGAGATCATCAGCCGGATGCTGACGGCCGACGAACCGCCGTTCACCTTCGAGGGCCGCTACGCCCGGGTCCACGAACTAGACGGGGCGCCGCGGGGTGTCCGCCGGCCGCGGGTGAAGCTGCTCGTCGCCGGCCGGGGCCCGAACGTGACGTTCCGGCTGGCCGCGAAGTACGCCGACACACTGAACGTCGGCGTGCAGCTGTCCGAGACGCCCGAGACCCTGCCGGTCATCCGCCAGCGCTGCGAGGAGATCGGCCGGGATCCGGCCAGCCTCGACCTCCAGGGCTCGCTGAATCCGAGCGTTCGCTATCGTGGCCTGACCAACTTCGGGGGCCAGCGGATGATGGAATCGCACGAGTTCGCGGGCACGGATCCCAAGCTGATCGAGGGCATCGGGACGCGAGCCGAGGAGATCGCCGGCTGGCGCGACGCCGGCGCCGCCGAACTGATCGCCGTGGCCCCGGGTCTTGCCAATACCGATGACACGATCCACGAGCTGATCGACGACATCCGCGCGGCGGGCGTCGAGTTTCCACGCGCGGGCTGGGGTGAGCGAGCGGGCGAGCCGCGAGCCGTCGAGCCGAAGATCCCCTGGTATCCGGCGTGAGCGCGGCTGCGGTGTCTTCGGGCTCCGGCGGTGGCCCGGTCGATGGGCCCCGAGCCTGCCGGCCGGAGGAGTTGACGCAGGTCATCGGTCTGGTCGACGCCGCGATGCGCCAGGGCTCCGATCAGACGCTCCTCACGGACTATCCGCTCGTCTATGCCCCGGCCAACCGACCGAACGTCCAGGTCGTCGCGGTCGACGGGGCCGTCCGGTCCGTCGTGCCGGTCCTGCCGAAGCGGGCCACCGGCGAGGGATTCGCCATCGGCCTCGGGATCATCTCTCCGACCGCCACGGACCCGGCCTTCCAGCATCGGGGCTATGGCCTCGCGAACGTCAACGCATGCGTCGAGCGGATGGCTGAGCTCGGCCTCGAGCTGGCCGTGCTCTGGACGATGGTCGCCACGTTCCCCTTCTACGAAGCCGCGGGCTTCCAGGCCGTGGCGCGGTTCGGCAGCGCCCGGCGGCTCACCCGGGCCGATGCCAGGCGACTGCGGGCGTGGCCGGGCGAGATCGCCGAACTCGGATCGGAGCCGGATCGCCTGGCCGAGGTGCTGGCGCTCTACGAGACCCTGCCGGCCCGGATCGAGCGGAGCGCCGCTGAGGCCGCCGCGCTGTTCCACCTGCCGAAGATGCGGACACTCGTGGCGATGCGCGACGGCCGGGTGGCGGGCTACCTCGTCGTCAGCCGCGCGTCGAACAAGCCGGGCCTGCTCGAAGCGGGCGGAGACGCGGAGGCCGTCGAAGGCCTGGTCCGGGAGGCGCTCGACGGTCTCAGCTGCCGAGGAGACGATCGATCTCCAGGAGGGTTTCGCGCCGGGCGTCCTCGACGAGGTCGCCGATGGCACCCTCGGTTCGGTCGAGCCCATCCCGTTCGACGGCAACATGATGGTCCGGCTCAACGACCCGATCGCGTACCTGCGGGCCGTCCGGCCCTGGCTGGCGCAGCTCGGCGCCAGCGTCGCGGACGCGACCTCGATCGACGTCACGGACGCGGGCCTGACCGTCTCGATCGAGCCGCGGCCATTCGGGATGGCGATCGGCACCCGGCGGCTCGACCGGCACGTCGAGCTGACCCGGCGCGAGCTGACGTCGGTCCTGTTCGGGAGCCACCCGGATCGGCCGGTCGCCGTGCCGGCGGAGCTGGCCTGGATTCCGCCGCTGCACCTGCCCATTCCGGTCCTCGACCGCAGCTGACCGCGGCCGGCCTCAGTCGTCGGAACGGGTCGCCGACCGCAACGCCCATCGTTCCGGGGTGAGGCCGCAGCAGCCGCGCCCGTCGCGAGTCCGGACCTGGCCCGTCATGTAGTCCTCGTACCAGGGCCGCCACGTGCGCGCTCCACCGTCGTGATACGCGTTGTAGGGCTGGCCGAACGGCGCCTCGTCCGGACCGCGGCACGACGAGAGGTCGGCGTCATGGAGGCTCGGCAACTCGGCCTCGGTCACGCCCAGGGCGCGGTACGTCGACTCGACCTGGTGGAGCCACTCGTGGACGTAGCCCTGCTCGGGATCGGGTGACGTGGCGAGCGTCGGCCAGTGGTCGCTCGCGATCGAGCTGAAGCCGGCCCCGCCCACGCCCTGGTCCGGCCCGACCGTGCAGCCCCAGCCGCAGAGGGGCACGGCGCCGTCCGACGGCCACAGCACGAAGATGGCGTCGTAGCCGCCGTTCGGGGCCGCGTCCGCGATGTCGGCCCGGCAGTCGCGCGGGCCTGCCCACCACTGGCCATTGCCCGAATGCGTCAGCGACCCGAGCGGCCGCCGCACTTCGACGACGTCGAGGGGGTCCATCGCGGCATTGCCGTGGCTCCAGGTAGCCACCGCCGCCGGAACTCGCTCGAGGATGCCGTGGATCACCTCGCGCTCGGGGCGCGTCATCACGCGCTGGCAGCGGCGACCGACGAGCCGCGGGCCCCACCGGGCGTTCGTCGCGAGGTAGACGAGAGCGAGAGTCCGCCAGACCTGCGGCCGCTGTGCGTTCACCGATCCATCGTCGCAGCCGAACGGCCGGTTCGTCACGCCGCCTTGGTGGCGCGGCGGCGCGGCGGCGGCGCGTTGCCGGTGGCGCGGCAGTGCGTTGCCGCCAGCGCGTTGCTGGCAGGAGCGGCCAATCGTGCCGGGTTCACCCTCCTACAATCGGCCGCATGCTTGACGGCGCGGTTCGCAGCGGCACGGGCGTTCGGATCCGCTCCAACGTCCCGGTGCCGATGCGGGACGGCGTCCGGCTCTCGACCGACCTCTTCGTCCCGGATGGCGACGGTCCATTCCCGACGGTTCTCATCCGGACGCCCTACGACAATTCGTTGCCCGGACATGTGACCCGGGCGCGCGGCTTGGCCGACGCCGGCTACGCCGTGGCGCTCCAGGATGTCCGCGGCCGGTTCGATTCGGAAGGCGTCTACGAGCCCTTCCGCAACGAGGGCCCCGACGGCTTCGATACCCAGGAGTGGCTCGGCGCGCAGGGCTGGTGCAATGGCCGCATCGGGATGATCGGCGGCTCATACGAGGGCTGGACGCAGTGGTCGACGATGCCGCTCGGCAGCCGGTTCCTGACCGCGACGGTGCCCAGCGTGATGGCCACCAACCTCCATCGCGGCCTCGTCTATCGCGGCGGCGCGCTCAACCTCGGCGTCCTGCTCACGTGGGGCCTGCGAACCAGCGGCCACTCGCGACAGCGCATCGATGACCTCGACTGGACCGAGGCGTTCCGGACCCTGCCGCTGTCGCGGACGGCGCTCGCGGCGGCGCAGGACATCCCCCACTGGCGTGATTGGCTGGCCCACGAGGCCGAGGACGACTGGTGGGGTCCGTTCGATCTCGACGCGCACTGGGAGGACGTGACGGTTCCGGCGCTCGTGACCGGCGGCTGGTACGACCTCTATTCGAGCGACACCTTCGCGAGCTTCGCCGGCGTCCGGGCCCGCGGCGCCGGCGACGCCGGCCGGAGCCGGCTCGTCGTCGGTCCATGGCCCCATGACCTGAGCAGCTCGACCACGACCGGCGGCGTCGACTTCGGCGCCCGCTCGCTGGTCGATCTCGACGGTCTCGAGAACCGCTGGTTCGATCGCTGGCTGCGGGACATCCCCAACGGTGTCGACGAGGAGCCCCCGGTCCGGATCTTCGTGATGGGCGCCAACCAGTGGCGCGACGCCACGGACTGGCCGCTGCCGGGAACCGAGTTCCGGCCGTGGTACCTCCACTCCGGCGGCCGGGCGAACACGCTCCAGGGCGATGGCGGGTTGTCGCCGGTCGCCCCGGCGGACGAATCGGCCGACACCTTCGTCTACGACCCCGATTACCCGGTCCAGACGAACGGCGGCTGCAACTGCTGCCAGCCCGACATCATCCCCTGGGGCCCATACGACCAGCGCGACGTCGAGATGCGATCGGACGTCCTCGTCTATACGAGCGAGCCGCTGGCCCGCGACCTCACGGTGATCGGGCCGGTGCGCGTCGTCCTGTGGGCGGCGACCGATGGGCCGGACACGGACTGGACGGCCAAGCTCGTCGACGTTCGCCCGAGCGGTTTCGCGATGAACCTCTGCGATGGCATCGTTCGCGGCCGCTGGCGTCGGGCCCAGGCAGCCGATGCCACGCCGGCCGATCGGCTCGCGCCCGTGCCGCTCGAGCCCGGGCGCGCCGAGCGCTTCGAGATCGACCTGATGGTGACCGGCAATACGTTCCTCGCCGGCCACCGCGTCCGCGTCGAGATCTCGTCGAGCAATTTCCCACGCTTCGATCGCAACCCGAACACGGGGGCTCCGCTCGGTGTGGACGCGACCGTGCGACGCGCCAGCCAGACCGTGCTCCACGACGCGGGGCATCCGTCGCACGTCCTGTTGCCGATCGTCCCGAGCTGAGCGCGGGGCCCGGGCGAATCGTGGCCGCAGCCGGCCGGCGAACCTATGAGGCGTTGCGGGCGGAGTTCCGCTGGCAGATCCCGGAGCGATTCAACATCGCGACGGCCACGCTGGGACGGCACGCGCGCACCCGCCCTGCGGCGACGGCGCTGATCGTCGAGGACGAGGGGGGCGTCGTACGTCCCTGGACGTTCCGCGAGCTCGACCACCTCGCGAACCGGCTCGCCAACACGTTCGCGGCGCAGGGCCTTGGCCGCGGCGACCGCGTCGCGATCCTCCTCTCGCAGGGCCCCGAAACGGCGGTCGCGCACGTCGCGGCCTATCGCGCCGGCCTGATCGCCGTGCCGCTGTTCGTGCTGTTCGGGCCGGACGCACTGGAGTTCCGCCTGGCCGATTCGGGGGCCGCGCTGGTCGTCACGGACGAGGCGAACTGGCCGAAGGTCGCCGAGATCCGCGACCGGCTGCCGGACCTGCGGGGGGCGATCGTCGTCGGCGGCAGGGGCGTGGACGGGACGCTGGACTTCGATGCGGCCACGGCCGCGGCGTCGGCCCGATTCGGGGCCGTGGACACGGCCGCGGACGACCCCGCGATCATCATCTACACCTCGGGCACGACGGGCCCGCCGAAGGGAGCGCTGCACGCCCACCGATTCCTGCTCGGCCACCTGCCCGGCGTGCTCCTGCCGCAGGAGTTCCCGCCGCGCCCGGCGACCTCTTCTGGACGCCGGCCGACTGGGCCTGGATCGGCGGCCTCTACGACGTGCTCTTCCCGGCCTGGTCCTGGGGCCTGCCGGTCGTGGCCCATCGCGGCCGGCGGTTCGACCCTGAGCGCGCGTTCGACCTGCTGGCGCGCCACCGCGTGCGCAACGTGTTCCTGCCCCCGACCGCGCTGAAGCTCATGCGTCAGGCGGGCGTCCCGGCCGGCGCGGGCGCCGGGGTGCGCAGCGTCGGCAGCGGCGGCGAGACCCTGGGTGCGGAGCTGCTGGACTGGGGTCGCGCGACGTTCGGGGTGACGATCAACGAGTTCTACGGCCAGACCGAGTGCAACCTCGTCGTCGCGAATTCGGCCGGATTGATGCCGGTGAAGCCGGGCTCGATGGGCCGGCCGGTGCCGGGTCACGACGTGGCCGTCATCGGAACGGACGGGGAGGAACTGCCGCGCGGACGAGATCGGGGAGATCGCGATTCGCCGGCCCGACCCGGTGATGTTCCTGGAGTACTGGAACCGGCCGGACGCCACGCGCGAGAAGTTCATCGGCGACTGGCTCCGCACCGGGGACCGCGGCTCGATGGATCGGGACGGCTACGTCTGGTACCAGGCCCGCACCGACGACGTCATCACGAGCGGCGGCTATCGAATCGGACCGGGCGAGATCGAGGACTGCCTGCTCCGGCATCCGGCGGTCGCCATGGCCGCCGCCGTCGGGATCCCCGACCCGATCCGGACCGAGATCGTCAAGGCCTTCATCGTGCTCGCGCCCGGCCGCGACGGAACGCCCGCGCTGACCGCCGAGATCCAGCAGTTCGTCCGCACCCGGCTGGCCGCCCACGAGTATCCCCGCCAGATCGAGTACGTCGACGCGCTGCCGATGACGGCCACGGGCAAGGTCATCCGCCGGGAGCTGCGCGCGCGAGGCTGATTCGCGAGCGGGGCGGCGCGGGCGGGGCGGCGCGCCAGGTTGCCGCGCCCGGCCCGAAATTCCGACCATATGGTCAGACCTTGTGGTCAGACCTTGTGGTCGGATGTGGCGCGGCGGCCCGACGACGGCCGCGACCACCGGCGCACGGGCCGCCGTCCGATTCGCGCCCGGGGTCGCCGCTAGACTCCCAACCCATGAGCGTCGGGTGGGGACTTCGTCTGCGGTCGAACGTGCGCGTCCCGATGCGCGACGGAGTCGAGCTCTCGACCGATCTCTACCTGCCCGACGGTCCCGGGCCATTCCCGCTCGTCCTCAGTCGGACGCCCTACAACAACACGCTGCCCTGGCTCGTGGCGAAGGGTCGGGCGCTCGCCGACGCGGGCTATGCCGTCGCGATCCAGGATGTCCGGGGCCGATTTGATTCGGACGGGACGTACGAGCCGTTTCGCGACGAGGGACCGGACGGCTTCGACACGATCGAATGGCTGGCGGCCCAGGCCTGGTGCGACGGCCGGATCGGGATGACCGGGCGTTCCTATTCGGGCTGGACCCAGTGGACCGCCGCCACGGAGGGGAGCCCGCACCTGGCGGCGATCGTGCCGCGGGTCATGGCCACGGATCTGCGAGGCGGGCTCGTCTGGCGCGGCGGCGCGTTCAACCTCGGCGTGCTCCTGACCTGGGGCCTCAACACCAGCGGGCGTTCGATGCAGGAGCTCTCGCCGGTCGATTGGGTCGAGGCCTTCCGCGTGCTGCCGCTGCGCGACACGGCCGACGAGGCGTCGCAGGACCTCCCGTTCTGGCGCGACTGGCTGGCGCATCCGACGCGCGATGCCTATTGGGACGCGGTCGACTACGAGCGCCGCCACGCCGAGATGCCGGTACCGGCCCTGATCATGGGCGGCTGGTACGACCTCTACGCCGACGATGTCTTCCGCCAGTTCGCGGCGATGCGGGCATCGGCGTCGCCCGGCGCCCGCCAGAGCCGGCTGATCGTCGGCGCGTGGCCGCACCTGCTCTCGGGCTCGACGCAGACGGGTTCTCTCGACTTCGGCGCTCGTTCGATGGTCGACCTCGATGCGGCCGAGCGGCGCTGGTTCGACCGCTGGCTCAAGGACGTTCCGAATGGCGCCGAGGATGACGCGCCGATTCGATTGTTCGTCATGGGCGCGAACGCCTGGCGCGACGAGCACGAATGGCCGCTGGCCCGCACGGACTGGCAGCCGTGGTACCTGCATTCGCATGGCGGCGCGAACACGCTGGCGGGCGATGGGACGCTCTCGCCGATTCCGCCGCTCGTCGAGTCGGCGGACCGGTTCGTCTATGACCCCGACGTGCCGGTTCCGACCAACGGCGGTGGCAACTGCTGCACGCCCGAGCTCGTGCCGTGGGGACCGTACGACCAGCGCGACCTGGAGATGCGGCCGGACGTCCTGTGCTACACGAGCGAGCCGCTCGCGGCGGACGTGGAGGTCACGGGCCCGATCCGGGTGGTGCTGTGGGCCGCGACCGACGGTCTCGACACGGACTGGACCGGCAAGCTCGTCGACGTCTGGCCGAGCGGACGGGCCATCAACCTGTGCGACGGGATCATCCGGGCGCGCTTCCGCGGCGGCGATCGCGAGGAGCGCCTCCTGGAGCCCGGCAGCCTCGAACGCTACGAGATCGACCTGATGGTCACCGGCAACCTCTTCCGGGCCGGCCACCGGATCCGGGTCGAGATCTCGTCCAGCAACTTCCCGCGCTTCGATCGAAACCCGAATACGGGGGCGCCGATCGGGACGTCAGCGGACGTCCGCAAGGCGCACCAGACGGTCGTTCACGACGCCGACCATCCCTCGCACGTCGTGCTGCCGGTGATCCCGGGCTGAGCCAGGGCCGGCCGGTCGAAGCCGGATCAGGACGCGACCGCGACGGCTTCGAAGGTGAGACGCTCGATCGCGTCAGAGCATCTCGCCGTGGGCGGAGGCCGTCGGTTCGCCCTCCCGGGGTCGCGGCTCCTCGCCCGGCCCGTAGGCCTCGCGCGACACGGCCGTGCCGGCGGTCACGGCACTGGCCGTCGGTTCCGGCAGCAGGTCCAGCTGGCGGCTGCGGCCGTCGATCGCCCCGACGCCGAACGGCACCCACTTGCCCGGTTCCTGGAGCCGATGGGCTTCCGTGTTGCCGCGCGTGTGGACCTCGGCGAAGCCCTTCGGTTCGATCCACATGCCGTGGCCCTCGAGCAGGCCGAAGACGCCCGACTGGCCGGGCTCGGGCCGCTGATCGCGGCAATAGGCGCACGCCGCCGGGTTGTGGCGCTCGTACGTCTCGGGCTCCTCGTACGTCGTGATGTAGCCCTCGTAGTTGCGCAGGACCACCTTGTGATCCGAGTAGCTGATGAGGTAGTTGGGCATGACGGGGATCTTCCCGCCTCCGCCGGGCGCATCGATCATGTAGGTCGGCACCGCATAGCCGGATGTGTGCCCGCGCAGGCCCTCCATGATCTCGAGGCCCTTGCCGACCGGCGTCCGGAAGTGGCCGGAGCCCTCGACCAGGTCGCACTGGTAGATGTAGTACGGGCGGATCCGGTTCTCGACCAGGCGATGGACGAGTGCGCGCATGACGTGGACGCAATCGTTGACGCCGGCCAGCAGGACGGACTGGTTGCCGATCGGAATCCCCGCCCGACTGAGCTTGTCGACGGCTCGCGAGACCTCCGGCGTGATCTCGTTCGGATGGTTGAAATGGAGATTCATCCAGATCGGGTGGTAGCGCTGGAGCATGTCGCAGAGCTCGTCGTCGACCCGCTGCGGCAGGAAGACCGGCACCCGTGAGCCGATCCGGATGACCTCGATATGGGGAATCTCGCGCAGGCCGCGAATGATCGTCTCGAGGAGTCTGGGCGCAAGGGTCAGCCCGTCGCCGCCCGAGATGAGGACGTCGCGGACCTGCGGGGTCCGGCGGAGGTACTCGAGCTGCGCCTCGTGCTCGCGCCGGTTGAAGTTCTGGGTGGGGTCGCCGACGATCCGCGAGCGCGTGCAGTAGCGGCAATAGCTCGCGCATTGGGTCGTCACGAGCATCAGGACGCGGTCCGGGTAGCGGTGGACGAGGCCCGGGACGGGCGAGTGGCGGTCCTCCGCGAGCGAGTCGGCCATCATCCCGGTGAACGCGCCGTGCTCGCGGGCCGTCGGGATGACCTGGAGGCGAATCGGATCCAGCGGATCGTCGGGATCGATGAGGCTCAGGAAATACGGCGTGATGTCGACGCGAAACTTCTCCGGCGCCGAGAGGCCGGCTCGCTCCTCGTCGGTCAGATGGAGGATGTCCTCGATCTCGGCGAGGTCGTTGACCCGGTGGCTGAGCTGCCAGCGCCAGTCATTCCACTGCTCGTCGGGGACGTCGGCCCAGGCGGGAGCGCGGCGGCTGACGGCGGGCCGGCCATCGGCCCCGAGGGCCAGGGCCGGGTCGCGCCGGTTCACGAATGGTGAGGCAACCGCCTCGATCGTCTGCATGGAGCCGCCTCCGGAGCGCATAAATCGTATGCACTCCGAATACTACCGCAGGATCGGCGGCTGTCCAGTACGGGCCGGCAGGTGAGCGAATGAGCGCAGGCCCCAACGCAGTCATCGTGCGTCCCGCGAGGCACTCGCGTCGCCGCCGGCGTCAGCGGCGACGCGCTATTCGCCGATCACCGACCAGAGAAAGCCCATCATGATGAAAAAGCCGGTGAACATGGAGATCAGGGCCAGGCCGCCGTAGGGCGAGTTCGCGCCCTCATGCGGCACGAGCTGCAGGCCGATCCCGGTCACCACGGCCCAGATGACGAACAGCAACCCGAAGAAGATCTTGGCGTTGGGGCTGGTGATCACCCGGACCCAGCCGCCCTTGCGACGCTCGGTGGACAGCGCGGCCTGCAGGATGATGAACACCATGCCGCCCGCCAGCAGCCCCGCGATTCCGAACGGGATCGGCTGCTGGAAGATGACGGTGAAGAGCTGCACCGGCCGTGGCCTCCCCAGGAAGCGAGCGCGAGTCGACGTGGGTCGGGCGGAATCCTAGCAGATCGGCCTTTCGCGAAGGCGCCCGTGGAGACCCGGCGACCGGTCACTCCGAATGTATCGCAATCTTCACTCGCCCCTATCAGAGTCCTCTAAGAATGGCGTTGACAGGGCGCGGCCGGCTCCCTCACGATCCTGCCTTCGGCGCTCCGTCGGCGCCGGGGTCATTTGAGGAGAGATGGTCAGTGCGTAGGCGTACCGTTGCCTTTCTCGCTGTTGCCGCGATGCTGTTTGGAGCGTGCAGCAGCACGCCCGCAGCGACCACCGCGCCGACTGCGGCGCCACCGGCGTCCGCTGCGGCCACTGCGGCTCCGACCGCAGCCCCGACCGCAGCAACGACCGCTGCTGCCAGCGCCGACACCCTGAACATGCACTGGCTGGGTGACATCACCCCGCTGTGGCATCCGTCCCTGGGTGAGACGTTCAGCCAGTCGATCAACTTCTACCTGATGTTCAACAAGCTGATCGACCGCGACTGGGACGTCACGGCCGGCACCTGGAAGCCGAAGGCCGACCTGGCCGACACCTGGGAAGTCTCCCCGGACGGCCTCGTCTGGACCTTCCACCTCCATCCGGGCGTCAAGTGGCAGGACGGCCAGCCGTTCACGGCCAATGACGTCGCCTTCACGGTCAACTATGCGGCCAAGGTCACCGTCTTCAAGAACCCGACCTCGGCATGGTCCGCCGTCGTCGGCTGGAAGGACGTCCAGGCCGGCAAGGCCACGACCGCGTCCGGCGTCAAGGTCATCGACGACAACACGATCTCGCTGACGATCGCCGCACCGAACGCGGCCTACTACCTGGATCTCACCGACTACGCCTCCTTCATCATGCCGGAGCACCTCCTCAAGGACGTCGATCCGACCAAGCTCGACTCGAGCGCGTTCGCGACGACCAGCCCGGTTGGCACCGGTCCCTACAAGTTCGTCAAGTACGAGCCGGACCAGTACAGCCAGTTCGAGTCCAACCCGGACTACTTCAAGGGTCAGGCCAAGATCAAGAACATCTTCATCAAGCGCCTCACCGGCGACCAGGCGATCGCCCAGCTCCAGGCCGGCGATCTCGACCTCTCCGTCCGGCTCAATCCGGCTGAGAAGGCCCACCTCGAAGCCGTTCCGACGCTCGACGTGCTCTCGACGCCCGGCGTCGGCACGGCGAGCCTGTACATGAACCTGCTCTCGGTCACGGACGTCAAGACCCGCCAGGCGATCGTCACTGCGATCGACGCCAAGGGCATCGTGGACGGCGTCTTCGGCGGCGCGGCGCGCCTCAACCGGGGCGTCAACCCGGGCATGCCGGCGGCCGACGACCAGCCGTTCGTCGACTTCGACGCGGCGAAGGCCAAGGCACTGCTCGACTCGTCGAGCTGGGACAAGAGCAAGCCGCTCCGGATCCTCTACGACACGTCATTCGCCGGAGTGACCCAGTACGCACCGATCCTGCAGCAGAACCTGGAGGCCATCGGCTTCAAGGTCACCCTCATCGGGCTCGACAGCGCTGCGGCCGTGCCGGCCTACGACGCCATCGACACTTACGACGTCACGATCGCCCAGGGCGGCGACCAGGGCGTCAGCCCGTTCCGGACCGAGCTGTACTACAGCTGCAAGCAGGTCGATCCGCCGCACTTCAAGACCTACTCGCGGAACTGCGCGATCGACGATGCGTTCGCCGCGGCCCGCAAGGAACTTGATCCGGCCAAGCAGCTCGCGATCTTCAAGAGCATCTCGAAGATGACGGGCGACGAAGTCGAGAAGGTCAGCTTCTGGACGACCAACGCGCTCAGCGCCAAGGCCAAGGGGCTCCAGGGAGTCGTCATTCCCCCGGATACCCGCGAGTTCATCCTCGGCGCCGAGAAGTGGACCCTGACCAAGTAGGGAGGTTCAGGACCCCGTCCTGACCAACCCATGATCGCGAAGGTCCGCGCCCACCCGCCGCTCCAGGCTTCCTGAGGCGGCCGGGTGGGCGCATACCTTTTCCGTCGCATCCTGATCGCGTTCCCAGTGTTGCTGGGCATCACGATGATCAGCTTCGCGGCCCTGTCCCTGGCACCAGGCGATCCGCTCACGGCTCGCCTGGATCCGGCGATCCTCGCCGAGATGCAGCGAAATCCCAAGGTGCTCGAGGAGCGTCGCCACGCCCTGGGGCTCGACCAGCCGATGCCGGTCCGCTACGTGGTCTGGCTGGCTGGCGTGGTGCAGGGCGATTTCGGCTTTTCCATCCAGTCGCACCGGACGATCGCCGAGGAGGTCGGCAAGCGGATCCCGCCCACCCTGCTGTTGATGGGCACGGCCATCATGATCGCGCTGCTGATCGGCATTCCGTTCGGGATCCTCTCCGCGTTACGCCAGTACTCCAAGATGGACTACACGTTATCCACCTTCACGATGCTCATGGGCAGCACCCCGAGCTTCGTGCTCGGGCTGGCAGCGATCTATCTCTTTGCCGTGGGCTTGCATTGGTTACCCAGCGGGGGGATGACGACCCTTGGCAAACCGGAATCGCTCCAGGACCTCGTCTCCCACCTCATGCTGCCCGCGTTCGTCCTCGGGCTTGGCGCCTCGGCGCCGCTGCTTCGCTACACTCGGGCGAGCATGCTCGAGGTCCTGAACAGCGAGCACGTGGTGACTGCACGGGCGAAGGGCCTCAAGTCGAACACCGTGATCATGCGACATGCGTTTCGCAACTCCCTGATCCCGATCATCACCGTCATCGGCCTGCTCCTGCCGGAGCTGGTGGCCGGGGCCGTGATCACGGAGCAGGTCTTCGCCTGGCCGGGGATGGGCCAGCTCGCCGTCCGGGCCGCCAGCAATCGCGACCCGGCCCTGATGATGGGCGTCGTCCTGGTCGTTGGGGTGGCGGTGATCATCACCAACATCCTGGTCGACGTCATGTACGCACGCGTGGATCCGAGGGTGCGCTTTGACAGCAATGGCTGACGCCGTCGAGATCCCCCAGCAGGTCGTCGCCATTGAGCACGTTTCGCTCAAGAAGGCAGCGCTCCGCCGATTCATGCGGCACCGGCTGGCGGTGGTCGGCACGGTGATCCTCCTGGTGGTGATCGCGATGGCCGTCTTCGCCGATTTCATCTCGAGTCACCCGTTTGCCACCGACGTAACGGCGGTCAACAAGCCACCCAGTCCCCTGCATCTCCTCGGCACGGACCGTTCCGGCCGCGACGTCTGGGCCCGACTCGTGCACGGCGCCCGAACCTCGCTGACGGTCGGTCTCGTGGCGGTCGCCCTCTACGTATCGATCGGCACGATCCTCGGCGGGATTGCCGGCATGACGGGCGGTCGCACGGACCAGTTGATCATGCGGGCGACGGACACCCTGATGAGCATTCCGACGCTCCTCCTCGTCATCGTGTTCGTGTCGGTGGTCGGTCCCAGCCTCGTCTCGGTGGTGCTCGTCATCGGCCTGCTCGGCTGGCCCGGTGCCTGCCGGCTTGTTCGCGGCCAGCTCCTCTCACTGCGCGCGGCGGAATTCGTGACGGCCGCGCGCGTCATCGGCGTGAGCAATTCGCAGATCCTGATCAAGCATCTCCTGCCGAACATCGTCGGCTCCCTGGCGGTCCTCGCCACCTTCGGCGTCGCGAGCGCGATCATCCTCGAGGCCGGCCTGTCGTTCCTGGGCCTCGGGGTCGGCGTGCCGGTGCCGAGCTGGGGCGACATGATCAACGCCGCCCAATCGCCGACGGTGCTGATCGACGAGCCGTGGCTCTGGATCTCGCCCGGCATCGCGATCGCCCTGACCGTCCTCGCCGTCAACTTCATCGGCGACGGGCTGCGCGACGCCCTGGATCCGCGCTCGACCCGGCGGATCTGACCGGCTCCACGCCTTCGAAGGTCCCATTCGGGCGCCCAGGCCCCCCGGCGAACGATCGCGGCGATCCCGATGCCCCGTTCCAGCCCTCGGCGGTCCGATTCGGGCGCCCCGGCTAGGATGACGGGGCGATGTCCCCCGTTTCCACACCTCGGCCGCACACGCCCGCGTCCGGACGGCGGACGCCGACGCCCCGACGCCCGGCCATCCGCGCCGGCTCGGCCACCGAACCTCTCGCATGAGTCCGTTTCAACGCCTCGGGCGATTCGTGCACCGGCGCCGCTGGTGGGTCGTGGCCGCCTGGGCGGTCCTGATCCTGCTCGCGATCCCGTTCGCACCGCGCGCCGGCAGCGCCCTCCAGGCCGGCGGCTTCAGCCTCGATTCGCTCGAATCGGCGCGCGCCCGAGCGACCCTCGGACAGGAGCTCGGCGCGCCGCCGTCGGCGATCGCCGTCGTCTACCACAGCGACACGCTGCTGGCGGGAACCGCGGCCTTCGAGGCAGCCGCCGCGCGAGCCACGGCCGGGTTTGCCACCGCGCCGCACGTCGTCCGCCAGCTGTCGCACCTGCTGGCGGAACGCCAGGTCTCGGCCGATCGCCACACCGCGTATGACGTCTTCCTCCTCGACCTCGCCCCCGACGACTCGCCCGACATCCTGCCGATCCTCCAACCCCTCCTCGGCCATCCGGCCGATCTCGACGTCCAGCTGGCCGGTGGGCCGGCCTTCTACGGCGACGTCCAGAGCGTGTCGGAGTCCGACCTGCGGCGGAGCGAGCTGATCTCGCTGCCACTGGCCGGCCTGGCGCTGATCGTCGTGTTCGGCTCGCTGGTGGCCGCGGCGGTGCCGCTGACCGTCGGCGGAGCCGCAGTCGTTGCCGCGCTGGCCGTGATCTACGGCCTTGCCAGCCTGACCCCGATGAGCATCTTCGTGCTGAACCTCGCCACGCTGCTGGGACTCGGCCTGGGCGTGGACTACTCGCTGCTGCTCACCAGCCGATTCCGCGAGGAGCTGGCCCGCCGTTCGGTCGATCTCGAGCGAGTTCCGGCGGGACCCGAGGGTCGGGCGGCGCGGCAGGCGGTCATCGGCGCGGCCGTCGAGACGACCGTGGCAACGGCCGGGCGAGCCGTGTTCTTCAGTGGCCTGACCGTCCTGCTCGGGCTCATCGGGCTCGTGCTGTTCGAGTTCATGATCCTGCGCTCGGTCGGGATGGCCGGGGCGATCGTCGTGTTCTTCGCCGTGCTGGCGGCCCTGACCCTGCTGCCGGCGATGCTCTCGATCCTCGGAACGCGCCTGGACGCCTTCGCGGTTCGCAAGGTGACCGTGTCGCCGGACGGAGAGGGCGCCTGGGCCCGCCTCGCGCGCCGGGTCATGAACCATCCGGTGGCGGTGCTCATCCCCACGCTCGGGCTCCTGCTCCTGCTCGGCCTGCCGTTCCTCCACGTCCGGTTCAACGCCCCGGACGCGACGATCCTGCCGGCGTCCGTGGCGTCCCGCGCGTCCTACGACCTGCTCGCCGCGCAATTCGGGGAGGGTGAGTTCGCGCCGCTCACCGTGGCCGTGCGGACCACCGGCCCGGCCACGTCGGCCGCCAACCTTGCCGCGTTGTACGACTACACGCGCCGGATCGCCGCGGACCCGCGGGTGAACCGCGTCGACAGCATCGTGGACGTGGACCCGCGCCTGGACCTCGCGCAGTACCAGTTGCTGTATGGATCGCCCGGCGGGCCACCGGACCGGTATCTCCAGCTGGCGCTGAGCGCGACGACGAAGGGCGATCTGACGGCCGTCACGATCTACACCCCGTACGGCCCGAATCGCGACGAGGGCCGGGCGCTCGTCGGCGCCCTGCGCAGCCGGGTCCGGCAACCTCGCCCCACCGGCCGGGATGACGATCCTCGTCGGCGGCGGCGCGGCCGAAGTCACGGACGTCGTGAACCAGATCGGCGCGGACTTCCCGCGGACGGCCCTGTTCATCCTCGTCTCGACGTACCTCGTCCTGTTCGTGCTGCTGCGGTCGGTGATCCTGCCGCTCAAGGCCCTGGTGATGAACAGCCTCTCGATCCTCGCCTCCTTCGGGGCACTGGTCTGGATCTTCCAGGACGGCAACCTGTCCGGGGTGCTCGGCTTCCAGCCCCTCGGCTTCGTCGAGACGAGCCAGCCGGTGATCCTGTTCTGCGTCCTGTTCGGCCTCTCCATGGACTACGAAGTCTTCCTGCTGACCCGGATGAAGGAGGTCTACGACCGCACGGGCGACAACCGCGAAGCGGTCGCGCGCGGGCTGGAGCGCAGCGGCCGGATCGTGACCAGTGCCGCGCTCATCGTCGTGCTCGTGGCCGGATCGTTCGCGTTTGCCGACATCGTGCTGATCAAGGCCCTGGGACTCGGCATGGCCATCGCGGTGGCACTGGACGCCACGGTCGTCCGGGCGCTCCTCGTGCCCGCGACGATGCGCCTGCTGGGCCGCTGGAACTGGTGGATCCCGACCCGACTCGAACGCTGGATGGCCAGCCGGCTGCCGGCGCCCGAGACCGAGATCGGCGGGGTGTCGTGAATCGCCGGCCCGCTCTCGGACGTGCGCCGGCTGGGCGGTTCCGTCTCGGTCGCGGGTCGTGGCTCGGCCGGACGGCGGTGCTGCTGGCGAGCCTGGCCGTCGTGCTGGCCGGCTGCTCGGGCGGCCCGATCCTGGCCAATCCGCCCGCCGAGCGGCCGCTGCCGCCCGCCACTCCGGCACCCGTCGTGGCCAGGGCGGACCCGCAGCCGATCGTCTTCCCGACCGACGACGGCGCCCACGATCGATTGACCGAGTGGTGGTACTACACGGGCCATCTCAAGGACGCGGCCGGCCAGCGCTACGGCTTCGAATTCGTGATCTTCCGCGCCGAGCGGGGCGGCATTCCCGTCAGCTGGGCCTCGCACCTGGCGCTGACCGACGAATCGGGTCACGCCTTTGCCTACGGCCAGCGGAGCGAGATCGGGCCGCAGGTCGACCTCGGGGCGGCGGCTCCGGCCGCGGCGGCGGCGACGCTGCGGCCGCCGGGGCGACGGCAACCGCCGGGGCGACGGCAACCGCCGGGGCGGCCGCCGGCGGTGCCACGCCGACGGCCGGGGTCACGCCGACGGCCGGGGCTCCAACCTCGACGGCCGGCCCGGCCGGCTTCAACCTGGCCATCACCGGCTTCAACCCGTCGGCCCCGACCGCTCCCGCCGGCACCCCGTGGACGATGACCGGGGTGGACGGCCACGACCATCTCGTCGCGGCGCTCTCTCCGGCCGAGGCGCAGGCCCAGGGCCAGGGCGCGTCCTTCGGGCTCGACCTCCAGCTCGCGACCGAGACGCCGGCCGTCCTGCATGAACGGATCGGCTGGATCGACTTCGGGATGGCCGGGAGCTCCTACTACTACTCGCGGCCGCGGATGGCCGCCACCGGCCAGCTGACCGTGGACGGTCGGACGTTCACGGTGGACGGGACCGCCTGGTTCGACCACCAGTGGGGCAACTTCATCGCCGTCGGGGCCGGCGGCTGGGACTGGTTCGCCGTCAACCTTGCCGATGGCACGGATCTGACGCTCTCGCTCGTCCGCGATGCCGCGGGCGGGTATCCGCTCGTGTACGGCACGCTGGTGGAACCCGACGGATCGACGGTCGCGCTCGCGAAGTCGGATTTCTCGGTCACGTCGACCGGCTCCTGGACCAGCCCGAAGACCGGCGCACACTACCCGGCCGGCTGGCACCTCTCGGTTCCCGGTCACGGCCTGGAGATCGACCTGGCGCCGACCGTCGCCGGACCAGGAGCTCGACACGCGACCGACGACCGGGGTCGTCTACTGGGAAGGGTCGCAGATCGTGCGCGCCACGCGCGACGGGCAGCCGTTGGACGGGGAGGCCTACGTCGAGCTGACCGGCTACGGCCCGTCCGGCAGCGCCTCGCGCTGACGTTCGGCTGCGACGCCGCATACTCGCAGGCGTGCGACTCGAACTGACGCGACGCGGCGACTACGCCATCCGGGCGATGCTCTCGATCGCGGCCAACGACGGGCAGGCCGCCGATCAGCGTCCGCCGGATTGCCGCCGCGATGGCGATCCCGGCGCCCGATCCTGCCGCAGGTCATGCGGCCACTCGTGCGGGCCGGCCTCGTGACGGCCCAGACGGGCCGGACCGGCGGCTACCGGCTGGGCCGGCCCGCCGGCGAGATCAGCCTGCTGACGGTGATCGAGGCCATCGAAGGCGACACGCGCCGACAGACCTGCGTCCTTCGCGGCGGGCCCTGCTCGCGGGACGGTCACTGCGCCGTCCACGAGGTCTTCTTCCGAGCGCAGGAGGCCGTGCGCGACCAACTCGGCCGGGCCACCCTCGGGGACGTCATCGCCTCGGCCGATGGGGTGATCCTCCGGCAGGTCTGAATCCGGCGGTCGACGGCCAGAAACAGTCCGAATGGCCCTGTTCGGCGCATCCGGCCCGATGCTGAACTATGACCAATTTAGTCATCGTTTAGCCGGCGCCCGCTCTGGTCTCGCCGGTGGAGGTCGGGACCATGAACGCAGCCGCGAGTACGGGGACTCGCTCTCATCGCCACGGCTGGCCATGCGTCGGCGGTTGTGCGGCCTCCGGGACCGCCACCTGGACGTACCCGGTGACCGCCGGCGGCGTCGGCGCCGGGCCAACCGGGGCCCCTGCGGCCAGCGACTCCACCTCGGGGGCGCCGGCGATGTCGGCCATGCCCGGCATGTCCGGGATGCCCGGCATGCCCGCGATGTCGGCCACGCCTTCCGCCGGGACGGGTTCCGGCGCCGCCCCGGCGGCGACGATCGCCCCGGATCCGAACGCTCCCGCCTACCAGGTCTTCAACCCGATCGCGCCGCCGCTGCTGTCCGGCACCGAGCACGACATCGACATGCCCATGGTCGACAAGGACATGACCGTCGCGGCGGGCTACGTCGTCCACACCTGGACGTTCGGCGGCCAGGTCCCGGGACCGACGATCCACGTCCACCTCGGTGACACCGTCCGGGTCCACCTCACGAACCAGACGACGATGTCCCACTCGATCGACTTCCATGCCAGCCAGACGGCCATGAACGACCAGATGGTCGAGATCAAGCCCGGCGCGACCTGGACCTACACCTTCACGGCCGACTACGCGGGCGTCTGGATGTACCACTGCGGCACCGCGCCGGCGCTGCTCCATATCGCCAACGGCATGTTCGGGATGGTCATCGTCGAACCGAAGGGCGGCCTGCCGCCGGTCGACACCGAGCTGGCGATCGTCCAGAGCGAGTGGTACCTGGGGGCCCAGGGCCAGCCGGCCGATTACGCCAAGGCCAACGCCGCGGCGCCGGCACCCGACTTCCAGGTCTTCAACGGCGTGGCGAACCAGTACAAGGACAACCCGATCCAGATCAACACCGGCAAGCGAATCCGGGCGTACGTCCTGAACGTCGGCCCGAACATCGGCACGTCCTTCCACATCGTCGGCACGATCTTCGACACGGTCGTCAAGGAAGGGATCGTCCTCTCGCGCGACAACAGCGGCGGCTACGGCTCGCAGGCCGTCGACCTCTCGCCCGCGCAGGGGGCCATCATCGAGTTCCAGACGGCCGAGGACGGCATGTACGTCATGGTCGACCACGCCTTCAACTTCGTGGGCAAGGGCGCCGTCGGCATTCTCAAGTCCGGTGACGGCGACCCGAAGAACTGACCGTTCCTGCGGGCGGCGGCCCGGTTGTGACCAAGAGGCCGCCGCTGCCGGGTCATTCGGCCCTGCCCCGATCTCGCCTCGCGCCCGACCCTTGAGTCCTGCGACGGCGGCGCGGGTGCGCGACCGCCGGCGTTGACCTGACCTTCGAAGGAGTCACCCCGTGAACCCCAGCGAGAATGCGGCGACCCCGACCCGGCGTCGAGACCGGCGCGCCGCCGAGCGACGGACCAGCCACAACCGTCCACCGGCCGCGCGGCCCGCCTGGCGCTCCCCGATCGCGCTGCTCACCGCGGGTGCGCTGGTGGCCGGAATCCTGCTGATCGGCGCCATCCAGCTCCTGCCGTCCTCGAGCGGCACGTCGGGCCCGGCCCAGGCCGGCACGAGGACGGCCGCCGGGATCCTCGTCCCGATGGTCGGAACCCCGACATCCCTCGTCGATGGTCGCTCGCTCGGACGTGCCGATGCCCCGGTCAAGCTCATCGTCTGGTCGGACTTCCAGTGCCCGGCCTGCCAGGTGTTCGCGACCCAGGTCGAGCCATCGCTCGTTCGCGACTACGTGGCCACCGGCAAGCTACGCCTCGAGTACCGGGATTTCATCGTGATCGGAGCGCAGTCGATCGACCTTTCGGCTGCCGCTCGCTGTGCCGGTGACCAGGGTGCCTTCTGGGCGTTCCACGACGTCGTCTTCGCCAACCAGGGCACCGAGCGGAGCGGTTGGGCGACTCGCGCCAAGATCGACGACTTCGCCGACGCCATCGGGCTCGATCGGACCGCCTTTGACGCCTGCCTGGCCACGCCCGGTCCAGCGGCCGACTCCAAGGCCGAGACGCTGACCGGTCAGGGTCGGGTCACCTCGACGCCGACCCTCGACTTCGGCTCGCAGGTGATCCCGGGCTCGCCGCCCTATGCGCAGCTGGCAGGCATCGTCGACCAGCTCGTGGCGAAGGCCGCTGCGGCCGGTGGCGCCGGCAGCCCCGCGAGCGCCACTCCGTGACGAAGTCGTCGCGATCGACTGCCGCCGCTGACGCGAAACGCGGCGGCGCATCGGCCGGTCGGGCAGCCTCGGCACCATCGTCGGTGGCTCGGGCGCCGGCGTCCGGCCCTGCGACCACGTCCGTCGAGACCGGCTGGCGCCGCTTCGCCGGGCCCGGGCTCCTGGTCGTCGCGGCCGCCATCGGCCTCGTTGCGTCCGGGTATCTCTCCATCACCCGGGCCACTGGCGGCCTGCCCTCGTGCGGGCCCGTCCAGGGCTGCGACACCGTCGCCCTCAGTCCCTACAGCGAACTCCTCGGCGTCCCGGTCGCCTATCTCGGGTTCGCCTTTTCGGTGGTGCTGTTCGGCCTCATCCTGGCCTGGCTGCGGACGACCGATCGGCGGGTGCTCTACGCGGCGTATGCCATCGGGCTGCTCGGCGTGGTCTTCGTGGCCTACCTGACCTACCTCGAGCTGTTCGTCATCCACGCCGTCTGCATCTGGTGCGTGACCTACGCGACGAGCGTGATCGTGACCTGGGCCGTACTGGCCCTGAGCCTCCGCCGGACCACCTGAGGGCCCGTTCCACAGTCGATCGGGACGTTCGACGATCCTGCCAGTTGAGACCTGATATCATCTGGCCATGGGTGACGCAACTCCGCTGATCGACGCCATGGACCGGGCCGGCATCCGGCTGACCCAGCCGCGACGTGCCGTGGCGACGCTGATCGCCGACCGCGGCGGGCACTTCACGGCGAACGATCTCGTCGCCGATGCCCGTGCCAGACGGTTCGGCATCGGCCGGGCCACCGTCTTTCGCTCGCTGGAGCTGCTGGCCGAGGTCAACCTCGTCGAGCGTCTCGACCTGCCCTCCGGGACGCACGCCTACGTCTCCTGCGAGCCTGCGCACCACCATCACGTCGTCTGCTCGCGCTGCGCGCGCTCGACCGAGGTCGACGATTGCGGGATGTCCGCCGTGGCCCAGGAAGTGGCTCGCCGGACCGGCTATCGCATCGACGAGCACCGTCTCGAACTCTTCGGCCTCTGCCCGGACTGCCGTCGTTCGGCAGCCCAGGCCTGACCCGCAGTCGACCTGGAACCTTCCATCGTGTCTCAACCGCGACCCCAATTGAGACTGAATCCGAGATCGGATCTCGGCTTGGCCCGGTTGGCCGCCCTCGTGACCGTCGCCGCGATGCTGCTCGGGGCGTGCACGGGCGCCGGATCCGGCGCGGCATCTGGCGGCGCCGGCTCGGCCGGAGCGACGATCCAGGTCGTCGCCAGCACGACCGTCTTCGCCGAGATGGTCCAGGAACTCGGCGGCACTCTCGTCCATGTCCAGAGTCTCGTCCCGTCGAATGGCGACGTGCACACGTTCGAACCCAAGCCGTCCGATATCGGCAAGCTCGCCGCGGCGCGGTTGATCGTGATGAACGGGCTCGGCCTCGATGACTGGCTGGACAAGATCGTGACGAACGCGGCGCCTTCGGGCACCCCGGTCGTCAAGCTCGGCGTGAATCTGCCGGGCGTGGACTACATCGATGGCGACGGCGCGGGGACCACCAACCCGCACCTCTGGATGAACGTGGACTACGCCGAACTGTACGCGGACCGGATCACGGCCGGGCTCAAGCAGGTCGATCCCGGCCAATGCGGCCGCCTATGACGGACTCGCGTCGACGTACCACACCAGTCTCGTCGCGCTGAATACCTGGGTCCAGCAGCAGATCGCCACGATCCCCGCGGGCCAACCGCCGGTTCGTCTCGTTCCATGACGCGTTTCCCTACTACGCCCGGGCCTACGGCCTGACGATCGTCGGCGTGGCGGTGAACGCGCCCGGCCAGGATCCGAGTGCCGGCTACACGGCCGATCTCATTCGCGCGATCCGTGCGGCGGGCGTCAAGGCGATCTTCAGCGAGGCGCAGTTCCCGGCGAAGCTCGTCCAGCAACTGGCGGCCGAGACGGGCGCGAGCGTCGTGTCCACTCTCTACGATGACGCCCTGGGCGATCCGCCCATCACGACCTACGAGGCCGTCATCCGGTGGGACACCCAGCAGTTCGTGGCGGCGCTGAAGTGAGCGGGCGCATATGAGCGGCGCGGAATTCGGCAGTGGCGCTCGTCCGGACGGCTCGGCGACCGGCGAGGCGGGTCCGGGCGGCTCGGCGGCCACGACCTCGACAGCCACGGATCCCATGGCCGGCCACGCAGCAACGGGGCATGTCCCGGACGCGGAGCACCAGCCGCGCCGGCCCGACGCGGATCGCGCCCCGATCGGCCCGCCGGCCGTCGAGCTCATCGGCGTCAGCGCCGGGTACGACGGCCGAACCGCGCTCGACAACGTGACCGTCTCGGTCGATGCCGGTCGCCTCGTGGCCATCTTCGGGCCGAACGGAGGCGGCAAGACGACGATGCTCAAGCTCGTCGCCGGCCTGCTTCGGCCGTGGACCGGAACCGTCACCGTCCTCGGCGAACCGGCCGGCCGGACCGCGCAGCGCGTGGCCTACGTGCCGCAGGCGGAACTCGTCGACTGGGGCTTCCCGGTCAGCGTCTGGGACGTCGTGATGATGGGCCGGTATCCGAGGCTCGGTCCGCTCGGCCGGCCCGGCAACGCCGATCGCGATGCCGTCCGCGACGCCCTCGACAAGGTCGGCATGACGGCCAGCGCCCGGACCCAGATCGGGTCGCTTTCCGGCGGGCAGCGCCGGCGGGCCTTCCTCGCCCGGGCGCTCGCCTCGAAGCCGGATCTCTACCTCCTCGACGAGCCGGTGACGGGTGTCGATGTCCGCACCCAGGAAGACCTGATGGGCGTACTCGAACGCGAGGCCAACCTGGGCAAGACGGTCCTCGCCACGACCCACGACCTGGCTGCCGCCGCGCAGCATTTCGATCGGGTCATCGCCGTCAATCGCCGGCTGATCGCGAGCGGGCCGGCGTCGCTCGTGCTCGACAGCGAGGTGCTCGCCAAGACGTACGGCGGCCACCTCCTCGTGCTCGGTGGCCAGACGGTCCTGCTCGACGACGCGCACCACCACGACAGCGAGGCGCCCGGTGAGCGGCCGCATCACCACGACTCGGACGGAGCGCACTAGGTGGATCCGATCTTCGACCCCCTCCAGTACGGCTTCTTCGTGCGGGCCCTGCTCGCCGCGTCGATGTGCGGCATCGTCTGTGCGGTCGTCGGGACGTACATGGTCCTGCGCGGCCTCGCGTTCATGGGCGACGCGCTCAGTCACGCGGCCTTCCCGGGTGTGGTCATCGCGTACCTGCTCAGCGCGCCGTTCTACCTCGGCGCGGCGATCGCGGCGGTCGCGACGTCGCTGGCGATCGGCTGGGTCAGCCGGCGCGGGAGCCTGCGAAACGACACCGTCATCGGCGTCCTGTTCGCGGGGATGTTCGCTCTCGGCGTCTTCCTCTTCAGCCGGATCCCGAACTACGTCGGCGACCTCTTCGGCTTCCTGTTCGGCGAGGTGCTGGGAATCGGCGTCACGGACCTGGTCGCGCTGCTGGTCCTCGGCCTGATCGTCCTCGCGATCATCGGCGTGTTCTGGAAGGAATTCCTCTATTCGACGTTCGATCCGCTGGGCGCCGCGGCGTCTGGCCTGCCGGTCGAGCGGCTCGACTACCTGTTCCTGGCGCTGATCGCGCTGACGATCGTGGTCAGCCTGCAGGCCGTCGGAATCATCCTGGTCGTGGCGATGCTGATCACCCCCGCCGCCACGGCCCAGCTGCTGACGCTGCGATTCAACCGCCTCGTGCTGATCGCGATCCTGATCGGCATCGTCTCGCCGGTCGTCGGCCTGTACCTGAGCTACTGGCTCGATGCCGCCAGCGGGGCCACGATCGTCCTCGTGGAGACGGCGATCTTCCTCGTGGCGCTGCTGTTTGGTCCGCGGACCGGCCTGTTGCGACCGCGGGGTCGAGCCGCGACCGGGTAGCCGCAGGCGCGAGTTCAGCCTTCGCGGGCTGCCTCGAGCGCGGCCTCGAGCTCGGCCGTCGTCGGCATGCCTTCGCGGGCGCCGACCCGCGTGATCGCGAGCGCGGCCGCGACCTGGGCCCGGCGAGCTGCCTCGACCAGCGATCGGCCCTCCAGCCAGCCCGCCGCGAGCGCGCCGTTGAACGCGTCGCCGGCGCCGGTCGTGTCGATGGCCGCGGTCCGGATGCGCCGGGAGCTCCGTCCGACGCACCCCGCCGTCGGCGACCGCCGCCGATGGCGCCTCGACGACCACGGCCCCGGCCGCTCCGACCGTCACGATGACCGCCACGCTCGGGCCCGGCCCTTCCGAGCTCGCGGCGAGCAGCGCCCGTGCCTGGCGATCGGGTCCGTCACCCGACATCGGCCGGCCGATCCGGCGACCTTCCTCGGCCGCGAGCGCCGCGAGCTCGACGCGGTTGGGCGTCAGCACGTCCGCGAGGCCGATCGTGTCGCGGTCGAGGCCGGTGGCCGGGGCGGGATTGAAGATCGAGCGAGCGCCGGCGGCTCGAGCCGCCCGCAGCGCGGCGCGAACGACGGTCGTCGGGATCTCGTGGCAGACGAGCAGCACGTCCGCCTCGCCGATCGCCAGGCGGCCCAGCGCGTCGGCGACGTCCCGGGGATCGAGCATCGCGTTGGCCCCCGGCGCGACCGCGATCAGGTTCTCGCCGGCCGCATCCACCAGGATCAGCGCCACGCCGGTCGCCGCGCCCGCGACGACCCGAACGGCAGCCGTGCCGACCCCGTCGGCCGCGAGCGCGGCAAGTCCCGCTCGGCCCAGGTCGTCGTCGCCCACGGCCCCGACGAATTCGACCGTGGCCCCGAGCCGTGCGGCCGCGACGGCCTGGTTGGCGCCCTTGCCGCCGTGATGGCGCTCGAACCGGCCGTCGCCGACCGTCTCGCCGGCCTGCGGGAGGCGCGGGACGCGGGCGACAAGATCCACGTTGACCGAGCCGACCACGATCACCCGGCCGCGGTGGAGCCGCTCCCCGTCGTTCATGGCCGCTCCCCCTGGCCGAACGGACGCCACGCGCCGCGAGGGCGGCCGTGGTGGAGCCGCTCGCCCGTCGTTCATGGCCGCTCCCCAACGCCGAACCGACGGCATGCGCCGCGGATCCGTCGACTTCGTCCGTGAGGCGCTATCCGGTGATGAATTCGCCGCCGTCGACGCCGATGACGTTGCCCGTCACGAAGTCGAGACCCTCGCCGCTGAGCGCCACGATCGCGTTCGCCACGTCCTGCGGCGTCGTCATCCGGCCGGTCGGGTTGCGGCGGACGCTCGCCTCGATGATCGCGTCGTGCTCGGGGATCTTCATGAGCGCCGGCGTGATCGTGACGCCCGCCCGGATCGCGTTGACCGACACGCCGCTGCCGCGCCGGGCCAGCTCCATCGCCAGCTGCCGGCAGTGCGACTCGAGCGCCGACTTCGCGGCCGAGACCGCGCCGTACGTCGGCACGGACTTGCTGGAGCCCTCGCTCGTCATCGCGTAGACCTTCGAGCCGTCGCCGAGCAACCCCGCCCGGTACACGTCCTGGACCCAGTAGAGAAGGCTGTTGGCCATGACGTCGAGCGTCATCTCGAGCTGCTTGCGCGAGATCGCGGCCTTGGGATCGTCGGCGATGAACGGCAGCAACGTGCCGAACGCGAGCGAGTGCATGACGATCCGCAGGTACGGCTTCGCGCCGGCCGCCCGCCGCTCCGCGAATCGCGCCTGGATCGTCTCGAGCGCCGCGGCCCGCTTCTCGTCGTCGGCCGCGTTCATGTTGATGTAGATCGCCTGGCGGCCCGTCGCCTCGATGCGCGCCTTGACCTCGTCGACGTGCGCCAGGGCGGCCCGGAAATCGAGGTGGATGCCGACGATGTGATAGCCGGCCTCGGCCAGCGCGACCGCCGTGGCCTCGCCCATGCCGCTCGACGCGCCAAGGATGAGCGCCCAGCGCTCGCGGTCGTCGGTCATCGGTCGCCTCCCTCAGCCGGCGACTCGCGACGGTCGCCCGGAGCGCCGGAGTCTAGCAGTGCTCGCCCGGCCGAGGAGGGCCGAAGGATGCAGCCGTGCAGCGGCCTCGGGCGTGGGCCGGACGGCGGCCTCGGCTGCGGGCCGTGCAGCGGCCTCGGGCCTCGGCCATGGGCCGTGCAGCGGCCTCGGGCCGTGGGCCAGCCCAGCGCCCTTGACGTCGCCGGTGCCGCGATCTATTTTGGCAACTACCAAATTCGTCATTCACCGAAACAAGGCCCGAGCCACTCACCGTGAACCGCGTCTATCGTGCCCTCGCCGACCCGACCCGGCGCCGCGTGCTGGCGCTCCTGCGCGAGCGCGACATGACCGCCGGCGAGCTTGCCTCGAAGTTCGACCTGACCTGGCCGACGATGTCCGGCCATTTCGCCGTCCTGCGCGAGGCCGACCTGATCCAGTCCGACAAGGTCGGCACGACGATCCACTACCGCCTGAACGTGAGCGTCCTCGACGAGGCGCTCCTCGCCCTGATGGATGGGCTCGGGGTCAAGCCGAGGAGGACCGAATGAACGTCCGTCGCTACGTCCTGATCAGCCTTGGCATGGTGGCGGCGATGTTCCTCGTGGCGGCCTGGGCGTGGCCGCAGCTGCCGCCCGGTGCGCAGATCCCGATCCACTGGGACGCCGCGGGCAATCCCAACGGCTACGCCTCGAAGGAGGTCGGGCTCCTGCTCGTACCGCTCCTCTCGCTTGGACTCGTCGGGCTGTTCGCGATGATCCCGCGCATCGAGCCGCGCCGCAGCAACCTGTCGCGCTCGAGCCGGGCCTACGGCGTGACGTGGCTCGCGGTGATCGCCCTGATGCTCTTCATCCAGATCGTGACGACGCTCGTCGTCCTCGGCTACGACCTCTCGATCAGGTCGCTGGCGCTGGGCGGCACGGGCGTGTTGTTCATCGTCATGGGCAACTATCTCGGCAAGGTCCGCAGCAACTTCATGTTCGGTATCCGGACGCCCTGGACGCTGACGAGCGAGCTGTCGTGGAACCGCACGCACCGACTCGGCGGAAAGCTCTTCGTGATCCTGGGGAGCGCCGTCGTGGTCGCAACCCTGCTTGGGCAGCAAGGGCTGGAAGTCGCGGTGCTGATCATCGGGCTGATCGTGGTGATCGCGACCCTGTTCATCTATTCCTACCGGGTCTGGCGCGACGATCCGGATCGGCGCGACGTCGGCGGCGAAACGGATCAGTCGGCCTGACGGCGAGGACGCCTGCGCGGCGCGGGGCGTCGGTTCGAGATTGGAGAGCGGCGAGGAACCAGGGTCGGCAGCTCCAGCGCGGCCGCTCGGCTCCGGTCGGCGCGGCGGCAGCTCGGGTCGGCGCGGCCGGGCGGCTCCAAGCGGCCAGCGGCTCTCGTCGGCGGCCGCGCGCGACCGGGGCGGTCGGCCGGCGGCTCCGGTCGGCTCGGCCGGGTGGCTCCAACCCGGCCCTCCTCGGGGCCCGGATGGCTCCTGGATTCTCAACCATTCATGGGCGGACTCATCGTGACGCCCGGGAGCGAACCGGCCGAACGTCGACGCTCAACTGAGCCGCGGGGCGACTCACCGCGATCCGGCAGTTCGTGCCGGCCCCACGTGAACCGCGGGGTGACTCATCTGAGGTCTGCCGGACGGGCGCGAGGTCGCGGCTCCGCTCACGGCAGTCACGTTGAGTCCGGGGTTGGTTCGTTGAGACCGGACCGGTCGATCGCGGCCGGCCGGTAGCCGAGCTCCGCGAGGATCTCGGCCGTGTGCTCGCCGAGCGTCGGCGGCGGACGCTGGATCGGGGTTGTGGCGCCATCGAGCTTCAGCGCCGGGCCGACCTGGCGGATCGTGCCGAGGACCGGGTGGTCGATCGCGACGTCCATTCCGCGTGCCCGCGACTGGGGCGATTCGATCGCGCCGAGAACGTCGTTAACAGGCCCGGCCGGCACATCCGCAGCATCGAAGCGCCGCCGAGCCAGGAGGCGGCCGTGCCGCCGCGGAGCTTCGCGGCGATCAACGCCCGGAGCGCATCGCGATTCGCGACGCGGTCGGCGTTCGTCGCGAATCGCTCGTCCGTCGTGAGACCCGCGAGTCCGATGGCCTCGCAGAACCGCGGCCACTGGCGCTCGCTGCCGACGGCCACGACGATCGGGCGATCAGCCGTGTCGAACAACTCGTACGGGACGATGTTCGGATGCGCGTTCCCGCGACGTCCGGGTGACACGCCCGAGACGAACGCGTTCTGTGCCTGGTTGATGAGCATCGCGAGCGTCGACTCGAGCAACGACACGTCGACGCGCGTGGCGGGGGTGGGCCGTCGGTCGGCCTCGGCCGGGGCCGCGCCACTCCCGGCCGGGGCCGCGCCGCTCGCCGCCGGGGCGCCGCTCGCCGCCTCGGCCGCGTCGCTGCTCGCCGCCGCGCCGCTCCGCGCCGCCAGGCCGCGTCGCCCCGCGAGTGCCGCCAGCACGCCGATCGCCCCGAACAACCCGGTGACCACGTCGCTGACCGCGACGCCGACCTTCGTCGGCTCTCCTCCGGCGGCATCGGCTGCGCCCGTGATCGACATCAGCCCGCCGACCGCCTGCGCCACGAAGTCGTAGCCCGGTTTGGACGCCTCGGGCCCGGTGACGCCATAGCCGGAGATCGCCAGGTGGACGAGACCCGGCCGGAGGCGCTGGAGCTCGTCGTCGCCGAACCCGAGCCGCTCGAGCGCCCCGAACCGAAAGTTCTCGACGAACGCGTCGGCCCCGGCCAGCAGCCGCCGCAGCACCTCGGCGCCGTCGCGCGTCCGGAGATCCAGCACGATCGAGCGCTTGTTGCGGTTGATCGAAAGGTAGTAGGCCGCGGTCCGATTGGGGCCATCGCCGACCCACGGCGGCCCCCAGCCCCGCGTGGCGTCGCCATCGGGTGGCTCGACCTTGATGACGTCAGCGCCGAGATCGGCGAGCACCATCGTCGCGTACGGGCCGGCCAGCACGGTCGCGCACTCGATGACGCGAACGCCGGCCAGCGGTTGATCGGACAGCGGCTCGCTCGGCACGAGCCCATCGTACGAGTCGGCAGGGTCCGGCGAATTGCCGCCGGCGGACGACGATCTGGCGCGGACCTGGGCGTCGGTTCTTCGACGGGTCGTGCCACCGAACGTCGGCCCTGCTTCCAGCGCGGCCGCGCTGGAGGCCACTCACCAACGTTCCCGCCGCTCCGCAGTGGCGAACCGACGTACCGTAACCGCGCCGCACCGTCTTCTTCGACCAGCGGTGGGTCCGTTGTGCCACGTTCCCGCCGCTTACGCACCTGGTGCGTGATCCGCGAATGCGACTCGCCGAGTACGCAACCAGCGCCGGCTCCGGCAGGTGAATAGCCGCGACGGGTCGAGCTCCGTGCGGCACGAGCCGCCGGGCCCGTGTTGGCCACCTGCCTAAGACGCACCAGGTGCGGATCCGGCGAGTCGAAGGCCCGCCCGAAGGCGCGACGACCTGCCTGGCCGTCAGCCGCCCGGGGCCGCCTCCGCCTCCGGCTGCGACACGTCGGCCACCTGGGCGTCGAGCGCCGCGAACAGGTCCGCAGCTGACAGGTGAAGGTTCACGCCCCGCGCGCCGCCGCCGATCGAGACGACGTCGCGACCGGCGAGCGACGCATCGGCGATGACCGGCCAGGCACGGCTCGCCCCGAACGGCGTGATCGTGTAGCGCTCGTAGCCGGTCGCGTCGCGGGCCTCGTCGGCATCCGGCAGCGAGAGCCGGCTGACGCCGAGCAGGGCCCGCAGCTTCGGCCAATCGAATCGGCGGCCGGCCGGGATGAGCACGAACACGTAGTCGTCCTCGCCTCGCCGCACGACGATCGTCCGGATCAGGGCCCCGAGCTCGATGCCCTGGAGTTGGGCGGCTTCCTCGGCGCTCCCGGCCGCCTCCGTGTGGACGACCCGGTGCGGCACGCCCGCCGCCGCGATGGCGCGAATCGCCGGGGTGTCGTCCGTCACGCAGGCTCCGGCGACGCGTCGGCCGGCGCGACCGTCGCGCCCGCCGGTGCGGCGGTCGCGTTTGTTGTGCTCGACGCCGCGGCCGTCGCGCTCATCGCGCTCGTGACCCGGCCAGCCGGCCGCGCCGCCGTCGCCCGCTCCGCGACGAGCCGGTCGAGTTGCGCCAGGAACGGGGGCGAGGGGATGCGCTCGAGCAGGGTCCGCGCCTCGCGCTCCGCAACCAAGGCGAGCGGCTCCCCTTCAGGCGCCGTCGCCACGATGCTCATCCAGGCGAGTGCCAGATCGAAGTCGAGGCGCTGATCGCCCATCCAGCGGATGACGTCGGCGAACGAGGCTGCGGCTTCGGGCCAATGACCCTCGAGCGCGGCGAGCCCCGCACGCGCGCCCTGGACCTGGGCGTCGAGCGTCGGACCACGGGTCCCGGTTGCCGCGAGACGGTCGAGCGCCACCTTGACCCGCTCCGGGTCGCGCGCCAGGACGTTCAGCCGGGCCGCGAACGAAAGGACGATCGGCGCATTGCCGGTGCTGATGGCGGCCGCATGCAGGGCCTGATCGAAGGCATCGCGGTAGCCGCCAAGGAACGCGGCGACCCACACCCGGGCGACAGCCAGCGTGATGGTCTGGCCGATTTCACCCTCGGCGACGATGCGCTCCAGCTCCTCGAGCTCCGCCTGGTACTCCCGACCGATCAGCCCGTAGACGGTGACCGCCTGGCCGAGCATCGCGCCGCGTGTGCTGGGATCGAGTTCGCCGGCCAGCAGCTCATCGATCGTGTCAAGGGTCCACGAGAAGTCGCCGGTCGGGATCGCCGCCTCCGCCGAGTTGCCGGTCAGCAGCGTGAGGATGTGTCGCAGGCCGACCCGGCGACAGGTCTCGGCAGCCTTCCGCCCCACCTCGACGGCCGCCCGGGGATCGACGAGGGGCAGGGTGGCCGTCAGATTGACCTCGGCACGGAGCGCGGTGAGGGTCTGGCCGATCGACAACGCGAGACGCTCCGAGGCTTCCAGCAAGCCGATCCCTTCGCGCATCCGGCCGACGCTCGCGAGCGATTGACCCTTCGTCGAGAGGAGCGCCGCGATCTCCGGCAGGAGACCCAGCCGCTCGGCGTCGACGAGCGCCCTGTCGCAGGAGGCGATGGCCTCGCTCATCTGCTCGTTGAACATCTGGCCACGGGCGATCTCGCTGTTCAGGCGCACGAGGAGCGCGCGGTCGCCCAGCTCGGCGGCGACGCCCGTCGCACCCTCCAGCACGTCGAGCGCGGCCGCCGGGTCGTAGCGCGTGTTCATCGAGAAGCCAAGGACGGTCGTCACCCGAACGATGCCTGCCCGGTCGCCGACCGACCGATAGGTGTCGATGGCCAGCCGCAGCGTTGCCTCGGCATCGCGGAACCGGCCCGCCAGGATCTCCTCCGAGCCGATCTTCTCGAGGAGCTCTCCCGCATCCGTCCCGTCCGACGTCACGTCCAGCGCGCGCTTCAGGTACGCCACCGACTGCTCGTGCGAGCCCAGGGCCGACGCCCGATCGGCGGCGGCTCGCAGCGCGATCCGGGCCTGCCTTGCGACCGAATCGGCCTCGGGGCCTTCGGGCGAGGCCAGGTAGGCGTCGACGTAATGCGTCGCCAGCACGCCGACCTCTTCGTCGCCAAGAGATTCGAAGTACCGTGCCGCCGCGAGGTGCCGGGCTCGCCGCTCCTTCTTCGACAGCGTCGCGTAGGCGACCTCGCGGATCAGCGCCTGGGTGAACCCCCACTGGCCACGCTCCGGTGAACGCGGATCCGTGTCGAG
The DNA here is from genome assembly GCA_963716375.1 of uncultured Chloroflexia bacterium. Taxonomy (GTDB): domain Bacteria; phylum Chloroflexota; class Limnocylindria; order Limnocylindrales; family CSP1-4; genus VGPE01. The sequence goes on from OY970306.1 coordinate 3,208,087, forward strand.
GGCGAGGATCTCGCGCCGGCCCAGTGAGCGCAGCCGGGCCTCGAGATTGTCCGTGGTGGCGCCACTGAGCGCGGCCAACGCCGGCAGCGGGAACGTCTGGCCAAGCACGGCCCCGTCCTGGAGCAGCGAGCGATCGGCTGCGTCCAGCGCGTCCAGACGGGCGGCGATCAGGGCATGCAGCGACTCCGGAACCGCGAGCGACGTCAGGTCGGCGGTGGGCCGGTAGGTGTCCTCGACGCGTTCCAGCCGGCCCTCGGCGACGAGCATTCGGACGGTCTCGACGGCATAGAGCGGGATCCCGTCGGCACGCTCCAGGATCGCCTTCACGGCCGGCTCGGGCAGGCCCGGGACGAGGCCCGCCAGCAGCACGCGCATCGCCGACTCCTGCAACGGCTGCAACGCGAGAGCCACGAAGTTGCGCCGGCCCGCGCCCCAGTCGGGCCGCCGCTCGAGCAGCTCCGGGCGGGCCAGCGTGACGACATAGATCGGGTAGCCCGCCGACCATTCGAGCAGGTGATCGATGAAATCGAGCAGGCCCTGGTCGGCCCATTGCAGATCCTCGAAGACGAGGGCCGTCGTCGCGACGCTGGCGATCCGTTCGAAGAACGTGCGCCACGCGGCGAAGAGCTCGTCCCGACCGCCGGCCGGCGCGTCGCCGAAACCGAGCAGGAACAGCAATGCCGGCTCGACGGCGCGCCGTTCGGCTTCGTCCGCGACGAATTCCTCCAGCGTGGCGCGGATCCCCGCCCGGGTCGTGGCCTCGTCGTCGTTCTCCGCAAGGCCGGCCCGCCGCCGGACCATCTCGCCGAGCGCCCAGAAGGTGATGCCCTCGCCATAGGCCGGACTTCGACCCTGGTGCCAGTAGACGGTCTCGAGCAGGCCGTCGACGTACTTCAGGAACTCCCAGGCGAGGCGGCTCTTGCCGATGCCGCCCTGGCCCGTGACGGAGATGAGGCGCGCCCGCCGCTCGCGCGAGGTCGCGTGGAAGAAGTCCTTGAGCAGGCGGATCTCGTCGTCGCGGCCGACGAACGGCGCCTCGAGGCCTTCGGAGCGACCCTGGCCGCCACGCTTGGCGACGACCCGCAGCGCCCGCCACGCGGGAACCGGGGTGGCCTTGCCGCGGAGAACCTGCTCGCCGGCTTCCTCGTAGGCGATGGCGAGGCTGGTCGCCCGATGGGTCGCCTCGCCGACGAGGACCGAGCCGGGCGGGGCGGCCGACTGGAGACGGCTCGCGGTGTTGACGAGGTCGCCCGCCACCATGCCCTGGTTCGTGGCGCCGATCGTGACCGCCGCCTCGCCCGTCAGCACGGCCGCCCGGGCTTCCAGGCCACGGCCGTCGGCGCCCGCATCCAGGCCGCGCACGGCTTCCACGAGATCGAGCGCCGTCCGGACCGCGCGCTCCGCGTCGTCCTCCTGGGCGACGGGCGTGCCCCAGACGGCCATCACGGCGTCGCCGATGAACTTCTCGATCGTGCCGCCGTAGCGCTCGACGAGGTCACGGGCCGTGTCGAAGTAGCGCGTCAGCAGGTCCCGCACGGCCTCCGAATCGCGGTCGGCGGCGAGGCTCGTGAACCCGACGAGGTCGGCGAACAGGACCGAGACGACGCGCCGCTCGGTTTCGACGGCGGGCCGGGATACGGCGATCGGGCCGGCCGGGCCGGAAGCGGCGCCGGTTCGCAGCGCGCCGCTCCCGCCACCGATCGGGGCGCCCGCACCGGCGGCCTGCGCCGTCGGCGTCGTCGTCGCCCCGCCGAGCTTCGTGCCGCAGTCGTTGCAGAACCGCGCGCTCGGCGGATTCGTGGCCCCGCAGCTCGGGCACGCCGAGGCGAGGCGCGTCCCGCATTCGAGGCAGAACTTCGCCCCCGCCATGTTGTCGGTGCCGCAGCTGGGACAGGTCACGGTGCTGCCTCATGGGAGCCGTGGGTCCCGACCGTCGGCCGCGCGTCACCGGCAGCGCCCGGATCCCGAGACGGCCGCCGCGCGCCCCCGACCGGCGCGCCGGTCGTCACCCGGCCGGCATCCAGCCGGGCCAGGAACGGCGTCGCCCCGACGCTCGTGAGGAAGTCCGACGATTCGGTCGCGGCGGCGTCGATCTCGGCCTCCCCGACCCCCAGCACCGTCGCCGCGTCGATCGCCGCCAGTGCGAAGTCGAATCGGCAGCCGAGCTCCCGCCAGCCGCGGAATGCATCGCGGTACAGCGCAACGGCCTCAGAGGTTCGCCCTTCGAGGCCGGCGATCGCCGCCCGCATGGTGATCCGTTCGAGCTCGAGCGCCGGGCCGTGCTGCGCGCTCGCAACGTGGCGCTCCAGCGAGCTCCGCACCCGGCTGACGTCGCCGGCCCAGGTTGCCGCGCGACCCGCCCAGGCGATCGGGGCGGGCCCATTGACCCAGCTCGACGAGGCCGCCTCGATCGAGAGGTCGAACGCCCGGCTGAGGTCGCCGTTCATCAGCGCCACGGACGCCTGCGCGCGGCGCAGGTCCGCCCGGTTCTGGGGGTCCGTCTCGTCGATGAGCAGCGATTCCAGCTCCGCCAGCATCTCGGCGACGTCGCCTCCCCGGTACGCGCGAATCACCACGACGGTCTGGTAGATGATCGCGAGGTCGGCCGGTTCGCGATCGCTCGTCAGGAGCGCCTCGAGCTCGCCCTGGGCCCAGTCCCAGTCGCCGAGCCGGATCGCGGCAAGCGCCGCGTTGGAGAGGAGGATGATCCCCTCCGAGCGACGGCCGAAGCGCCGCGCCACCTCCAGGCCGGGCTGCGAGGCGGCGACGGCGACCCGCGGATCGCGCCACCAGAACGTGCCCCCGAGATTGATCCGGGCCCGGATGATTGTGCCGACGAACCCGCGCGACTCGGCCAGCCGCAGGGCCGCCTCGAGGGCGCCGGCGCCTTCGTAGACGCGGCCGCTCAGGGCGTGACCCATGCCGCGGGTCACCAGCGTGTCGGCGATGATCGGCAGCAGGTCGAGCCGTTCCGCCGCGCCGAGGACCCCCTCCGCGATCGCCTGCGCCCGGACGAAATCCTCGACGTAGTAGGCCGCACGGGCCAGCTGGCCGTTCAGCGCCACCAGGTTCGGATCGTCCACGAGGTCCGCAAACTCCGCGGCGGCCGGCTCCAGGGTGTCGATGGCGGCCTGGCTCTCATACCCCTGCAGCAGGCTGCTCCCGAGCGCGGCCGTGGCGCGGGCCGTGGCTGATCGATCGCCCCGCTGGCGGTGGGTCTCGATGGCCCGCCTGAGGAAGGCCGTGGCCTCCTCGTGGCGGCCGGCCGCCGACGCCGACGCCCCGGCCCGCTCCAGGAGCTCGCCCATCTCGGCCTGGTCGGTCGTCACCGTCAGCGCCTGCCGCAGGTACGCGATGGCCTGGTCGTGGGAGCCGAGGCCGGCCGCACGTTCGGCGGCGCCCTTCAGCGCGAGGCGGGCCTGGACGGCCACGGCGTCCGCCTCGGGGCCCTCGGGGCTCGCTTCGTACGCGGCGAGGTAGTGCGTCGCGAGGACGCCGGCCAGCTCGTCGTCGCCGATGCCCTCGAAGTAGCGCGCGGCCGCGAGGTGTCGCGCCCGCCGATCGCGCTTCGCCAGCGTCGAGTACGCGACTTCGCGGATCAGCGCCTGGTTGAAGCCGTACTGGCCGCGCTCCGGTGAGCGCGGATCCGTGTCGAGTGCCAGGACCTCGCGCCGCGAGAGGTCGCGCAGGCGAGGCTCGACCGCGTCGGCAGGCTGCCCGCTGACCGCGGCGACCGCCGCCAGCGCGAATGTCTGGCCGAGCACCGAGGCGTCCTGCAGCAGGGCCCGATCCGCCGGTTCGAGCGCATCGAGGCGTGCGGCCACCAATGCCTGCAGGCTCTCCGGGACCTTCAGCTCCGAGAGGTCGCCCAGCGGCCGGTAGGCACCGTCCGCAAGTTCGAGGCGGCCTTCCTCCACGAGCATCCGGATCGTCTCGACCGCGTACAGGGGAATCCCGCCCGCGCGCGCGAGGATCGTCTGGCTCGCCTGCTCCGGCAGACCGGGCACGAGCCCGGCGAGGAGCTGTCGCATCGCCAGCTCGCTGAGCGGCTCGAGCGACAGCGCGATGAAATTGCGCCGGCCGGCTCCCCAGCCCGGCCGCCGGTCCAGGAGCTCCGGGCGCGACAGGGTGACGACGAGGATCGGGAAGTTCTTCGACCAGTCGAGCAGGTGGTCGATGAAGTCGAGGAGCCCGCTGTCCGCCCAGTGCAGGTCCTCGAACACGAGGACGGTCGGTTCGGTCGTGGCGATCCATTCGAAGAGCGTCCGCCAGGCGGCGAACAGCTCCTCACGACCGCCCGCCGGGGCGCCGCCGATGCCAAGGAGAAACAGCAGCGATGGCTCGATCCAGCGGCGCTCCGCCTCGTCGGGCACGAATTCGGCCAGAGTCGCCGCGATCCGGAGCCGTGTCGTCGTCTCGTCGTCGTTTTCCACGAGCTCTGCGCGGCGGCGGATCATCTCGCCGAGAGCCCAGAAGGTGATGCCCTCGCCGTAGGCCGGCGAGCGGCCCTGGTGCCAGCGGACGGTCTCGAGCAGGCCGTCCGAGTACTTCGAGAACTCCCACGCGAGGCGGCTCTTGCCGATGCCGGCCTGGCCCGTGATCGAGACCAGGCGCGACTTCCGTTCCCGGGCCGTGGCGTGATACGCGTCCTTCAGGTAGCGCAGCTCGTCGTCGCGGCCCACGAACGGGGCCTCCACGCCCTCCGTGCGGTTGCGCCCGCCACGTTCCGCGACGACCCGCAGGGCCCGCCAGGCGGGGACCGGCGCGGTCTTGCCTTTCAGGATCTGCGCGCCGGCCGGCTCGAAGAGGATGGCCCGGTTCGCCGCCCGTTCCGTGGCCTCGCCGACGAGGACGGCGCCCGGTGGCGCGACGGACTGGAGTCGTGACGCGGTGTTGACGAGATCGCCCGCGACCATGCCCTGGTTCGTCGCCCCGATCGTCACGGCCGCCTCGCCCGTGAGCACGCCGGCCCGGCATTCGAGACCTTCGTCGCCGGACGTCCGGCCGAGCTGGCGGACGGCTTCCACGAGGTCCAGCGCCGCGCGGACGGCTCGCTCGGCATCGTCCTCCTGCGCGACGGGCGTCCCCCAGACGGCCATCACGGCGTCGCCGATGAACTTCTCGATCGTGCCGCCGTACCGCCCGACCACGTCGCGCGCGGCATCGAAGTAGCGGCTCAGGAACTCGCGGACCTGCTCCGGGTCGCTGCTGTCGGAGCGAGCCGTGAAGCCGACAAGATCCGCGAAGAGGACGCTGACGACCCGTCGTTCGGTGATCGGGGCGACGGGTGACCCGGCCGAGCCCATCGCGGACCCGAAGGACGCCGCAGCACCGGCGCCGCCGGTTGATCCCGGAGCGATCCCGCCGGCCCCGCCCACGGCAGCACCAGCGCCAGCGGCCGGGCCGGCGCCGGCGGCCGCGACGTCCAGCCGTTCGCCGCATTCGCCGCAGAACCGCACCGTTGGACCGTTGGCGAAGCCGCAGTTCGGGCAGGTGCGAGCCAGCCTCGTGCCGCAATCACCACAGAATTTGCGGCCTGGCTCGGTGGCAGCGCCACACGTGGGGCAGAGCAACGGCATTCCTCGCGCCAATGGAACTGGAGGGTCCAGCGTAGTCCGTGACCCGGATCGCGTCGAGACGCTGCCGCAATCGGGGCCCGGCTGGGCTCGCTACGATGATGCCATGTCAGATTCGATTGCCCCGGCAAATCCCCCCGGTCAGGCGGCGCCCCTGACCCTGATGAGCGTCCACGCCCACCCGGACGATGAGACGATCGGCACGGGCGGGTCCATGGCCAAGGCCGCCGAGGCAGGCCGGCGCGTCGTCCTCGTCACCTGCACGCGCGGCGAGATGGGCGACATCGTCGTCCCGGAGCTGGACACGCCGGACAACCACCGCCGCCTCGGGGAGCTGCGAGCCGCGGAGCTGGAGGAGGCCGTCGCCGCGCTCGGCCTGACCGAGTGGGAGAACCTCGGCTACCGCGACTCGGACATGATGGGCCGGCCCGGCAACCTCGATCCGCGCTGCTTCTGGCAGGCGGATCTCGATGAGGCGATCGGCCGCCTGGTCTGGTTCGTCCGGCGGTACCGGCCGCAGGTCATCACCACCTATAACGCATTCGGCGGCTACGGCCATCCCGACCACATCCGGACGCACCTGGTGGCGATCGGAGCCTTCGAGCGGGCGGGCGATCCGCTGGCCTACACGAAGCAGCTGGCGAACGACCTCGGCGGCGACGGTCCACCGGTCGCCGAGGGCGGTCTCGAGCCCTGGACGCCGCTCAAGCTCTACGAGCAGGCGTTCCCGCGTTCGCGCCGCGAGGCGATGTCGGCCGCGGCGGAAGCCATGGGCCAGACGACGCCGTGGTCACGGCCGACCGATCCGGACAAGGTCGCCGAGTGGGAATCGTTCATGAGCCGGGCGACCGTGGACGATGCCCTGATCACCACGCGGATTGACGTGTCCGACTACATCGAGCACCGGTACCGGGCGATGGAGGCCCACCGCACGCAGATCTCCGAGTCGAGCCCGTTCTTCATGATGCGGCAGCTGCCGCGGGAAGCCCTGCTCGAATTCGCGGGCACGGAGACCTTCGTCCGCCGTGAATCGCGGGTCGAGGCGCCGCTCCCCGAAACGGATCTCTTCGCGGGTCTCGCCTGATACGAGGCGGCGGAGCCGGACATGAGAAGCGCCCCATCCGGGCGGCGGACGGGGCGCAGGAATGTGCGGAGATGGCGGACCCGACCGGATTCGAACCGGCGATCTCCAGCGTGACAGGCTGGCATGTTGGGCCGCTACACCACGGGTCCCCGGCCGAGGCGCGAGGATAGCAGGTGCGCGGGGACCTGTCTGCGTCCACAGTGGCTGAGCCGTTCTGGCTCGCGCCACGGGACCGCGCGACCGGGGAATCCGGTCACTCGACGGTATACTCGCCGCCATGCCGTTGATCGACCTGCGCAGCGACACCGTGACCAAACCGACGCCGGAGATGCGCCGCGCCATGGCCGAGGCCGAGGTCGGCGACGACGTCCTGGGCGACGATCCAACCGTGATCGAGCTCGAGGAGCGGGCCGCCGAGCTGCTCGGCAAGGAAGCCGGCCTGTTCGTCTCGAGTGGGACGCAGGGCAACCTCGTCGCCCAGCTCGCCCATCTCCAGCGCGGGATGGAGACGATCGCGGGCACCCAGACGCACATCATCGTCGACGAGGCGGGCGGCCATGCCGTCATCGTCCGGACGACGGTGACGCCGATCCCCGAACGGCCGGACGGAACGATGGCGCTGGCCGACATCGAGGCCGCGTTTCGCGAGGACGACGTCCACGAGCCGATCAGCGGCATGGTCGCCATCGAGAACACCCACGCGATGTCGATGGCCCAGCCGCTCTCGGCCGGCTACACGGCCGACGTCGCTGCGATCGCCCACCGCCATGGCGTGCCCCTCCACGTCGACGGCGCCCGGTTCTTCAACGCCGTCGTCGCCCAGGGCGTGAGGCCGACGGATCTGTCCGGCCCGGCCGACTCGATCACGTTCTGCCTCTCGAAGGGGCTCGCCTGCCCGGCCGGCTCGATGGTCGTCGGCTCGCGCGACTTCATCTTCCGCGCCCGGCGCGCCCGCAAGATGGTCGGCGGCGGGATGCGCCAGGTCGGGGTCATGGCGGCGCCCGGTCTGATCGCACTGCGCGACGGTCCCGCGGGCATGATCGAGCGCCTGGCCGAGGATCACGCCAACGCCCGACGCCTCGGCGAAGCGTTCGCGACGATGCCCGGCATCGTCTCGGCCGGCGACCTCGCCCAGCCGGCGCCCGGCCCGTTCGATCCCGACCGCGTCCGGACCAACTTCGTCCTGTTCAAGGTGGAGCGCGATCGGGCGGCCTTCATCGAGGCCATGGCCGACCGCAACATCCTCCTCGTCGGGTACCCCCATGGCCAGATTCGCGCCGCGACCCACTACGGCATTACGGCCGCGGACATCGACCTCGTGATCAGGACCGTCGCCGACGTGCTTCGGGAAACGGCCGTTCGGCGCGTCTCCGACGACCTCGACCGGGGCGGCGATCCGAGCAGCGCCAATCCCGAAGCGGCCGCCGGGGCCGACGCTCGCCGCCCCGATCGTCCACGGGTCGTCATCGCCCACTGATTCCCTGCCGATGTCCCGGCCGATGTCGCATCGGCTCGACCACCTGACCGCCCGATCGCCGGGCCCGCGCTCCGGGAGGACGCTCGTGACACAACCAGGCAACCGCTCCCTCGCCAACGTGGTGCTGACCCGGCCGGAAGCCGGCGCCGATGGACCGCTCGACAACCGGCTCTACGACCTGGTCGAGGCGCGCTTCCGCAAGGCCCTCGGCGACCATCCTTCCTTTGCGACCTTCGTGGGCATCCACACCGAGGACGAGCGCCTCGGCGACGGCACGCGCGATGCGATCGAGGGCGAGCTCGCGGCCGACCGGATCCACCTCGCCGCGGTGGAGGCGATCGATCCGGCCGGGCTCTCGGCCACCGGCCGGTTCGAGCGCGACCTCGAGATCCACAACCTCCGGCGCTCGATCTTCGACACGGACGTCCATCGCGTCTGGGAGCGTCGCTCGACGGCGATCGACGGGATCGGGGACGCGTTGTTCGCCGTCTTCGCCCGTGACTTCGCGCCGCTGCCGGAGCGCCTTCAGTCGATGATCGGCCCGCCTGGAGGGAGTGCCGGTCTATCTCGATCAGCACCGGACCCGGGCGACGGCGGCGCCCGTCCGCCTGTGGCAGGAACTCGAGATCGAATCGGTTGCGGAGATCCCTTCCCTCTTCGACGAGATCGTTGCGGCCGGGCAGGGCGTGCTGGCCGAACCGGAGCAGCGGCGACTCGAGCGGGCCTCGAACCGCGCCAAGGAGGCGATCGAGGCCTACGGCACGTGGCTGCGCGGCACGATGGCCGGCGCGGTCGATGACTGGGAGCTCGGCCGCGACCGGCTCGACGAGCTCGTCGCCCTGCGGGCGTTCGACGGCCTCGACGCCGACGCGATCCTCGAGATCGGCGAGCGGCAGCTGGCCGAGAACAAGGCCGCCCGCGTGCGGGCGGCGCACGAAGTCGATCCGACCGTCGACGAGCCGGCCGTCGTCGATCGGCTCAAGCGCGATCATCCGGCGACGTTCGACGAGGCGCTGACGGCCTATCGCGACGTGATGATCCGGTCCCGCCAGTACCTGATCGACCACGGCATCGTGACCGTCCCGCCGGACGAGCGGATCCAGGTCATCGCGACACCCGAGTACCTGCGCAACGTGCTCCCGTTCGCGGCGTATTTCGAGCCGCCCAAGTTCGACACGAATCCCGACGGCATCTATGTCGTCACTCCATCCGTCGGCGACGATCCCCACGCCATGCGCGAGCACAACTACAGCTCGATCAGCAACACGAGCATCCACGAGGCCTACCCCGGCCACCACCTGCAGCTCTCCGTGGCCAACCGGCATCCCTCGCTGACCCGCCTCGTCACGGAAGCGCCCGAGTTCACCGAGGGCTGGGGCATGTACAGCGAGCAGATGATGCGCGAGCAGGGCTTCGATGCCGCCGCCAACTTCCGCCTGAACATGTACACGGACGCCATCTGGCGGGCCTGCCGGATCATCCTCGACGTGCGAATGCACCGGGGCGAGATGAGCGTGGACGAGGCCATCGCGTTCCTGATCGAGCACACGAGCTTCGAGGAGGCGAATGCCCGGGCCGAGGTCCACCGCTATACCTACACCCCGACCTACCAGCTGAGCTACCTCCTGGGCAAGGTCCTGCTGCTCCAGCTCCGCTCCGACGAGCAGCGACGGCTCGGCGGCCGCTTCAGCCTGATGGGCTTCCATGACACGCTCCTGCGCAACGGCAGCCTGCCGATCAGCTTCCATCGCCGGCTGCTCGCCGAAGAGGTGGCCGCAGAGCGCGGCGCCGGCGGGGGTCCCAGCGCCCGGGCGGCGCGATGAGTCCGGCCCTTCGCCCGGGCGGCGCGACGAGTCCGGTCCAGCGTCCGGGCGGCGCGACGAGTTCGGCGCTTCGACCGGGCGCGCGGCGCAGCCTCGTCCTCGCCCCGTGCTGGTGATCCCGTCGATCGATCTCCAGGCCGGCCGCTCTCGCGTCGTCTACTGGCCCGGCGCCTCGACCGGCATCGGCGCCCCGACGGACCGTCCGGAGGCGATCGCGGAGCAATTCAGCGGCCTCGGCGCGAAGATTGTCCATCTCGTCGACTTCGACGGGGCGCGCAGTGGTACACCGGTCAACCTCGAGGCCGTCGGCCGCGTCGCGTCGCGCGTGGCAAACCCGATCCAGCTCGCCGGCGGCCTGGAAGGCGCGGACAACATCCGCCTGGCGTTCGCCGCCGGGGCGACGCGCGTCGTCCTCGCGATGAGCGTCGTCGATCAGCCGCAGGTGCTCCGCGACTGCGTCGCTGTGGCCGGTGACTGGCTGGCCGTCGGGCTCGATCCGCGTCCGGACCGGTTCGCCGCGTTCGGCTGGCGGCGGGATCGGGTGCCGACCCTCGCCGAGCTCGTCGGCGAGCTGGCGGATGCCGGCGTCGCCCGGTTCGTGCTGACGCATGGGGGCAGCACGCCCGACCTCGATCTGCTCGAGTCGATCGTCCGGCTCGTCAACGCCGACGTCCTGGTGGCGGGCGGCGTGACCGACATCGACGGCATCCGGCGTCTTCGCGACGCCGGAGTGCATGGCGTCATCCTCGGGGAGGTTCTCCTCTCCGGGGCCATCGAATTCCCAGCCGCCCTGGAGGCAGCCGCATGAATCCCTCGTTCCCGCGTCATCGCGTCGACCTTCGCGTCGGACGCCGTATCGGCCAGGTCGCCGCGCTCGCAGCGTCGCTGATGCTCGTCGCCGCCTGCTCGTCCGGCGCGGCGTCACCGAGCCCCAGCGCGACAGCCACGAACGCCCCGGGCGCGGTGCCACCCTCGGCCGCGGCCTCGGCAGCCGCTCCGTCCGCCGGCGCCTCGTCGGCGGCGGCCGCGTGCCCGACGAAGGCGCCGCCGCCACTGCCGGCCGATCAGGTCCGGATCGTCACCCTGAATACGACGGCGGGCACAATCGTCATCAAGGTCGCCGGTGCTCTCGGCCCGAGGGCCGCCGGCAACTTCGTAGCGCTCTCGTCGTGCGGCTATTACGACGGCACGATCTTCCATCGACTCGTGCCCGGGTTCGTCATCCAGGGCGGCGATGGCCAATTCGGCCGCGTGCCCAACGTCGATTCGAGCCATGTCGGCCAGGGCGGTCCCGGCTACGAGTTCAAGGACGATCCCGTGCACGGCTCATATACCCGGGGCGTCGTCGCGATGGCCAACTCGGGCCCGGACACGAACGGCAGCCAGTTCTTCATCGTGCTGGCCGATGTCTCGCTGGATCCGAACTACTCGATCTTCGGCAACGTGTCGTCGGGCATGGAGGTCGTCGACAAGATCGCCGCTATGCCGAACAGCGGCCCGCCGAACAACCAGGCGCTGACGCCCGTTTCGATCACCACGGCGACCGTGGCGTATCCCTGATCGACGCTCCTGAGTTCCTGACCGGCAGGAACTCGGAGCTGCTGGATCGCGCGTTGCCCTCGCCCGCGCCGACGACGAGCGAGGGCAGGGAGCGCTGGCGCCGGAATTCTGACCATCTGGTCAGACCATGTGGTCAGACCTTCTGGTCGGATCTTCTGAGCAGCCCTTCCGGCGGACCTCCAGGGAGGCTGGCGGCCGGACACGACCGGACCGACGGACGAGTCAGGCCTCGACGGGGGTGCGGGCGGCCACTGCCGCGCGAAGTCCCTCAACGACCAGCGGCGCCTCGTCAGGCTCCACGAACATCGGGTTGAGCGCGATCGTGTCGATGCCCCAGGGTCGGGTGGCGATGCCCGGATCGCCGAGCCGGAGGGCGTCCATCAGGGCATCGCGTTCCGCGGTGCCGCCCGACTCGAGCGTCACGAAGACCTGGGGGAGTGGCTCGCCGACGACGCCGCGAGGATGTCGGGCGACCGAGATCCCGGGCACGTCCGCGAGCCCCTCGAGCCAGCTCGCCACGATCGCTTCGCAGGCCCGCTCGTGGGCTGCCTCGTCCGTCGAGGTCGCCCATTCGACCGCGGCGAGGATGCCGAGGAGTTCCTCCTTGCCGACCTTCATGGGGCGCCCGAACGAATGGCTCGGGTTGGCGTTCGCCAGGCACGCCTCGATGAGTTCGCTGCGGCCGACGACGAGCCCGGTGGTCTGGGGGCCGCGAAGCGCCTTGCCGCCGCTGAAGACGGCAAGGTCGGCGCCGTCGATCGCGGTGAATCGCCGGAGGTTCGATGCCGGGGGCACCTGCCCGGCAGCATCGACGATGACCGGCACGCCGGCGGCGTGGGCAATTTCGACGACCTCCGGCAGCGGCAGCGCCCCCGGCTCGTACATCGAGCCCGCGAAGACCAGGACGCAGGCCGTTCGTGGCCCGATCGCGGCACGCAACTCGGCGGCCAGCGCGGCTGGCGCGAGGTCCGCGGACGCGCCGCCGTCGACAGCCGTGCCAGTGCCCGCGGCACCGCCATCCGGGGCACCGCCATCCGCCTCGCCGATCTCGACCAGCCGGACACCCGTCATCCGCGCCGAGTAGTCGTAGCCGTTCCGCTGCGACCGCTGGATCACCACCTCCCGATCGCCCGGCACCGGGAATGCCTGGGTCGCCGCCGGGTCCCGGCCCGCAACGCAGGCTGCGACTGCGATCGCCACGCCGGCCGCGGCACCACTCGAGACGAAGCAGGCCTCGTTGCCGGTCAGATCGGCGATCCGCGCCCCGACCCGCCGCTGCAGCACGTCGAGTTCCAGGAAGACGTCCGATGCCTCGGCCATGGCGGCCGCCACGCCCGGCGCCAGCCGGGACCCGCCGAACATCGTGTAGGCGCCGGCGGCATTGATCAGGGGCGGGACGCCGAGCGCCCCCAGCCGGTTCGCCGGTTCATCGCTCATGCCCGGCCCAGGGCGCAGCGACTCATTCGGCGGCTGCCGAGTCGTGCTTCGGTCGGAACCGGAAATACCCCCAGAACAGCACCGAGACCACCCCAAACGCGACGAACAGCGCGACGGCCATCACGAACGGCACCCCATTCTGCGACGGGATGTAGCCGGTCGCGGGATTGAGCAGGATCATCACGAAGCCGAACAGCCCGATGGCATAGAGCGCGGCCCAACGCCAGCGCTGGAAGCGGTAGACGAGTTCGCCCGGCAGGAATCGGAGGGGCATCATCGAGAACACGATGCCTTCGATGCCGGCCACGGTGAGTGCCGCCAGGACGCTCGCGATGATGATGGCAGGAAGCGTGTCCTCCACGCCCGGGATCCGGACGGCGCCGAGCGTGAGCCACGCGATGAACGCGATGGCCAGCATCCACCACGCGCCCAGATGTCCGGCCCGACCGTCCTGGGCGGGCTCGATCGACTTCAGGAACGAGAAGCCGAGCACGAGGCCGTACAGGTACCCCGGCAGGAAGCCGACGAGTCGAGAGATGAGCACGCAGATGGCGGCGACCACGAGCGTGCCGGCCAGCGCCGAGGCGTAGCCACGATCGCCGACGAGCCGCGCGTGCATCGCGCGACTTGGCAGGGCTGCTGCCCAGGTGACGATCACGAGCGAGGTGACGATCCCGGCATACGTGATCAGTGAACGCTCGTCCAGCCCGAATGTCGGGTCGAGGAGCCCATAGAGCAGGCCACTCACCAGGACGAACGCGGCGATCAGGAGCCAGTGGGCGATCCCGGTCGGCCGAGTCACCGGCTCGTCCGACGGCGCGTGGAGTAGGCGCCCGACGAGCGGCATCCGCCGGAAGCCAGCTCGAATCGAGTCGTAGTTCTGTTCGAGCGTGGAATTGAACAGCTGGCTCGGGAACGGCAGCAGGACAAGGATCGCGATGGTCAGGAGGCTTGCCTTCGCGATGAGCTCAGGGTTGACCATGAGCTGGGTCGGGCTCAGGACCGAGTCCACGAATGGTGAATGCGCGAGTGAGAAGGACGGATCGCCGGGCGGGACGACCTGCTGCAGCAGCAGGCTGCCGCCGATCCCCATCAGGGCCAGCGCACCGAGACCAACGAGGCGCCGCCGGAGGCCCTCCGGCTTTCGGACGGCCCAGCCCAGGCCGAGGAGGCCGATCAGGAGCCCGGCCAGGCCCGCGCCGCCGAGCACCGTCAGGATCGGATTGACGTCATCGATGATGAGCTCGACCTCGCCGTCGCAGCCGCCGCCCGGGCCGGACGACACGCCGGAGATCAGGAAGACGCGCCCCAGGATCGCGAGCGTCGAGATCTCATAGGTGTCGGATTCGGCGCTGCTGTTCGGGTCCGCAGTCCCGCCTCCGATCGGAATCGCGAAGCCGAACGCAGTGGCCTTCACCGAGACCGAGGTCTGTGGCGTCGGCGCCTGGCCGGCCAGGTGGATCTGATCTGTCGACTGCACGTGCCAGATGGCGTTCGTGGTGAGGTCGATGACGCCGCCGGACGTCGACGTCCCGACCGCCGTGCAGCCGCCTCTGATGGTGGAATCGGCCCCTGCTGCCGTGTTGGCCAACAGCGCCGTCGCCGCCAGTGCGATGGCGAATCCCCGCCGCAGCCGCGTGGCCCGCGCACCGAGTGTCGGACGCATACCCCACCCCTCCATCACAGCCCCCGCCGGAAGAGCGCTCATGGCGACGCGCTCAGGGTACTCGTCAGCCGGGCGGAATTGGAGGGCTCGTTTCGGGCGGCTCCCACTCACCCGGCGGCCGATCCCGCGCCCCTCGACCCATCACGCTCAGCCAATCCAGCCCGAACAGGGGATGATGGTCGCGACACGACGGGCCGTCGCGGCCGCGGCGCCGTGGCACGGCCCCCGGTGAACCCCGACACCGAACACCAACGCCCGGAAGGAGCACGACATGCCCAGCGCCACGATTTCGACGGACAAGGGCGACATTGACGTCGATCTGTTCACCAGCGATGCGCCGCGCGCCGCCAACAACTTCCTCGATCTCGCTCGGAAGGGCTTCTACGACGGCGTGATCTTCCATCGAATCGTGCCGGGCTTCGTCATCCAGGGCGGGGATCCCACGGGCACGGGCCGCGGGGGACCCGGCTACCAGTTCCCCGACGAGCCGTTCAAGGGCGACTATCTGCGCGGCACCCTGGCGATGGCCAATGCCGGCCCGAACACGAACGGCAGCCAGTTCTTCATCTGCCTCGCCGATCTCGCCGGCAAGCTGCCCAAGAACTACACGATCTTCGGCCAGGTGACCAAGGGCCTCGACGTCGTCGACGCGATCGCCGCCGGCCGGACCGGCGCGCAGGACCGTCCGATCGAGCCCGTGAAGATGACCACGGTGACCGTCCACGAGGATTGAAACGGGTCCCGAATCGCAAGGGATCTGCGATGAACGTTGCCGGAACGTTAAGGAATTTTCACGCCCTCGACGCACAAAACCCTTGGAATTCGGGCCTCCAGCGGGTACAGTATCCGCAGGTTGCTTGTCAACCTCGCTGCCCCAGCTTCAAGGCCATGGGTAGGTAGGGTTAGGGTAGTCGGTGCAGCCGACGTGATAGATGCCCTCGAAGCGCGGCAGAAGACGTACAGCTCGTTTCGGCGGTCTGTGCCTTCACCGGGACAGCATCAGAGCGGCTCCTTCGGGAGCCGCTCTGAATTTTTGCCCCTGATATCCTTGCCCTCCCGTGCCGACTGCACGAGGTCCCCCGCGCGCCTGTAGCTCAGTGGATAGAGCGTCGGCCTCCGGAGCCGAAGGTCGCAGGTTCGAATCCTGTCGGGCGCGCCACTCCGATCCTTGAGCGGCATCATTCGAGTCGCGATCGCGACAACCGCCATGATCGGAGGGCAGGGTGATGCGACTCGAGTCGTTGTGCAGGATCTCGATGCGCTATACGGACGGCAGCTGGCAACGTCCGTTCGGCGATCGCGACGACGGCGCTGAGGGGCTCGGGTTCGGTCGCGGTGACGGAACCGTCACCGGCGAGATCGAGGGGACGCTGGTCTGGGCGAACTACCCGCGGCGCCGCCAGGACGGCGTGTGGACCCCGAACCTGCGCGGCGCGATCACGACGCACGATGGAAGCGATCTGCTCCTGTCCATCCACGGCCAGAGTGTCCAGGAGCAGGCACCCGGTGAACCGCGCGCGATCCTCGCCCGCGTGGAGCTCACGACCGAGGGAGAGCACTACCGCTGGCTGAACACGTGCTTCCTCGTCGGCGAGGGCGAGATCGACGAGGAACGTGAGGACTGGTGGCTAGAGGCGTACGTCTGCGTGAACGAGCAGGCCAAGGGTCCGCCGGCGCTCGGTGCCGAACCGCCCGAGCGGTTCCGGCAGCTGGGCACGGCCAGCAGCTGAGCTACTTCACCTTCTGCTTCGAAACCGTCGTAGCGTAGTTGTTGATCTGGTGGTCGTCTGGCATCGTGGCGCCGTCGACTCTCCAGCCGTCCGGGGTGACCGAGATCTGGCTGACATCCCATGTTTCGCAGGATGGAACGCTTCCGTAGAACGTCGTCGACCGCAGGGTCTTGCCCGTCCTGGCGACGACGACCCGGCCCGTCTGGGCGTACTTGTACCGAACGACCTCACCGATCCTGCCCGTGCCCGATTCCTGGTACATCCCGCAGGAGCCGACCTCGACCGCCGTGACTTCGGCATTGCAGAGGACGAGCTGGACGGGGCCGGGCCAGAGCTCCTCGAACCACTTGGCGTTGTTGCCGTAAATCGAGCCGTCGTCGACCCCCCAATGCCCGTTCGTCATGACGACCACCACGATCGGATGGACCGTGCCCCCGAACTTGGCCGCCTCGGGAATAGGTCTCCCCTTGCAGGCTGCCGCGAGCTGGGCACCACGGCTGAACGGCACCGCATAGTCCGCGGTCGTCGCCAGTGCTCCGCACCAGCGGCAGGCGTGATGGCGCGCAGGCCCGACCGAACTCGATCGAGAACTTCCGGCAAGATCACGGGATGAGACGTAACAGCCGGCCGCTCTGGGGGTTGATCCTCGTGGTGGTCCTCTGCACCGCCGCGTGCGGATCGCAGAGCGCGACACCCGGTGCCACGCCGTCGGGCGGGGCCTCGGCCGGCGCTGCTTCCCCTGGGCCGGTCGCGGCGACCTCGACGGCCGGGCCGACAACGCCGCTCAGCTCTGAACCAGCGACCGAAGCGCCGGTGACCGCCACCGCGACGCCAGGCGCAGGGCCCGCGCAGGCCGGACTCGCTGCGCTGGTTTGCGAGCACGCTGGGTCCGGCAAGGCATACGACGTTGGCCCGGACGAGGCCCTGAAGGCGCTCGGCGACGTGCCCTGGGAGAGCCTCGTGGCGGGAGACACCGTCCGCATCCACTGGCGCGACGAGCCATACCGTGAAAAGTTCATGCTGCGTGGCCAGGGCACCGCGGACCAGCCGATCGTGGTCTGTGGCGTCGCCGGTCCGAATGGGCAGCTGCCGGTGATCGATGGCCAGGACGCGGTCACGCGCGCTGGGTTGCCCACGCCGAACTCCGGGGCCGGCGAGCCGCGCGGGCTGATCCACGTCACCCTTGGCGCGAACGACCCGTGGGGCTACAAGCCGAAGTACATCGTCATCCAGGGCCTCCACATCCAGAACGCATTCTACGAGTACTCGTTCATCAATTCCGCCGGCAAGAAGGTTCCCTACACCGAGAACGCAGCCGGCATCTTTATCGAGCGCGGCGAACATATTGTCGTGCGCGGCGTCGAGATTGAAGGGAACGGCAACGGCTTCTTCGTTGCCTCCGGTGACTCTGAAGAAGTGCTGTCGCGGGACATCCTGCTCGAGCGTTCGCGGGTGTACGGCAATGGCACGGTCAAGGTTTCCAACGACCGTTACCACAACATTTACACCGAAGCCGTCGGGATGGTGTTCCAGTTCAACGACATTGGGCCGCTGCGGGAGGGCTCGGGCGGCGCCGCGCTCAAGGATCGCTCGGCCGGCACCGTCATTCGCTACAACCGGATCGAGGGAGGCGCACGGACGCTGGATCTCGTCGATGCCGGTGAATCGTCGACGATGACACGCGATCTGCCCGAATACCGCACAACACTCGTGTACGGCAATCTCCTGATCAACGGCCCCGTCGGCGCATCCAACATGATTCACTACGGCGGCGACAACGGCATTCCCGAGAACAACCGCAAGGGCACTCTGTATTTCTACAACAACACGGTTGTCGTGCGCGCCGACCGCGACGGCCCGAATGCGCGATATCGCACCTCCGTGTTCGATGCCGATACGGCCGACGAGACGATCGATGCGCGAAACAACATCATCGTTGTCGGCCCCGCCACCGCCGGATCCCCTCCAACCGAGCTCGCCTGGATGCGATCCGAGGGCACGCTCAAATTGGGCGTCAACTGGGCGACCTCCGGCATGTTCGAGTGGCGCGATGATCAGGCTCCCGCGACGGGTGGCATCACCGGCCTCGACAAGGTCATCGGCGCAGGGAGCAGCGATCCCGGTTTCACGGACGAGGCCAACGGCGACTTCAGCCTCGCGGCAGGCTCCCCTGCGGCCGGTGTTGCCACCGCCCTGCACGAGGCAGCGCTCGCGCTCGGAGCCACGGTCGACTTCGAATATGTGCACCCGGCCGCGGGGCGGCCGCGAGCGGGCGCCACGGATCTGGGTGCATTCGCGGCGACTGGCGCGTCGGGTGCGCCGGCCTCATCGGCTGCGCCGGGCACGTCTGGCGCGCCGGCTTCGGCCGCACCGGTCCCTTCGGCAGCACCGGCCTCGGCCGGCACTGCCGGCACGTCGGCGCCGGGCAAGTCGGGACCCACCAGCTTCGGGCCAGGCCAAGGCGGACGGTTGGACCGGCCCGCTCCAGTTCCTCGGCAAGGGACCAAACGGCTATGACAACGGCCAACGCTCCGCCTGTACCGGGACGGGCGGCGGATCTCCGTCGGTCCTGTGCGTGCGGGCCGGGGCAACGGCCGGCGGGAAGGGCACAGCGGCGGCCCCGTTCGCAACGATCAACGCGGCAATCGCGGCTGCGCGTCCCGGCGACGTGATCCAGGTCGCGGCCGGCACCTATCCCGAGAACGTCGCCATCGGCACCCAGCTCAACGCCCTGGTCCAGACAGAGCTGACGCTCCTCGGCGGGTTCAGTCCTGACTTCGCGACCAGGGACGCCTCCCAGTTCCGCTCGGTGATCGACGGCGGCGGCAAGGCGGCGCCTGCGGTGCAGCTCCACCTCCAGTCGGCCGGCAAGACCGTTCTCGACGGGTTCCGGATCACCGGCGGGCGCGGTCTCGGCACCACGTCAGAGGACGGCAACGGACGCGGCGGAGGCGTGTTCGTGGAGATCCTCGGCAACGGCGAGGTGCTCATCTCGCACAACGAGATCTTCGGGAACCAGACCGCCAAGTTCGAGGACGAGGGCCGCGGTGGAGGCATCAACGCCGACGGACAGGACTACGACGGCTCGACGCCGACGATCCGGATCGAGGACAACGTGGTCCACAGCAACCAGGCGGGACGCGGAGCAGGGATCAACGTCACCGGTCACAGCGCCGTGATCCTCCGCAATGTCGTCGAGGCGAACCGCGCGCACTCCGACCACGGCGGCGGCATCTACGTTTCAACCGCAACCACCGAGGTGGCAGACAACGTGGTCCGCGGCAACGAGATCGGGGCGACCGTGAACTACGGCTACGGCGGCGGCATCATCATTGCCGGCGTGCCGGCGACGTTGCACGGCAACGTGATCACCGGCAACTACGCCCCCTCGAACGGCTCCGGGGTGTTCTGGGACGAGGGCGCCACGGGCACGATGACCGGGGATCTCCTGTACGCCAACGGTTGCCCGACCGGTGTGGAAACGGGTGTTGCGCTCTTTGTCGACGGCGGGGCAGCCCCGTCGGTCGTGACGATCGATCACGTGACCATCGCCGACCACAACTGCCCTTCTGCCCTGCCGCAGGGGGCGGCAATCCTCGTCGAGGACAAATCGCGTCTCACGGTTCGGAACTCGATCATCTGGGGCAACACCCGCGAATTCGACACGGCGCTCGACGGGACGTACACCGTCCAATCCACCATCACGACGGAGCCCGGCACGGGCAACCGTTCGGCGGACCCGCAGTTCGTCGATCCCGCGAACGGGGACTACCACCTCCGGTCGGGCAGCCCGGCGATCGGAGCCGGTTCCGGCAACACGAACCTTGGCGCGTACCCGAAGTGATGTCCATGGCCCGAGGTCGGACTCGGGCGCGTGGCTGGCAAGTTGCCCGTAGCCATCGCGACATGACTCGATCGCTGACCGCTCTGGCTCTTCCGCGGGCCGACTCGGGGCCGCTAGTCGAGCGTGGCCAGCGCCCGCCGCATCACCTCGACCGGCACCTGCTCGCGGTTGGCATCGTCGCTGAGATTGACGTACTGGACCGTGACCATCACCTCGCCCTTCAGGGCGTAGATGATGCCGCCGCCGCTCGGGTAGTTCTCGACACCGAGGTCGGGGACCGGCGAGCCGGTCGCCGCGAACGGCTTCAAATCCTTGAAGCGAGTGCGAGCATCAAGCGTCAGGAATGAGAGCACCACGTCCCACGTGACGCCAGGTGTCGGCGTCTCGAAGGACCAGACGCAGCCGACCTCATCCGAGAGGATCCCGTCGGTCGTCTTCCCGACGAACTTGTGGCCCGTGAGTGACTCCAACTCGGCCGCTGTGAACATCGCGCAGACGTCGCCGATCGCCACGGCAGAGCCGGGGGCGGACGTTGGCGGGGCGGACGTTGGCGAGGCCGGCGTCGCAGTACGGACGGTGGGTGACGCGGCGATGGACGGGACGGCACGCGTCGGCGACGCAACCGGTGACGGAATCGACGACGGAATCGGGCCACTGTTCGAGGTGGTGGGCAGCACGCCGGCGCCGCCGCAGGCGGCCAGGGCGAGCGACGCGATCAGCGCGGCGGCGCCCAAGCGCGGGACGTGCAACATGCGCGGAACTTGCATGGGGCGGAGGTTCTCCTGTCGACGGGGCGTCGTTCTAGGATACCGGACGGTGTGGGCGTCCCGGCCGGTGGCCTGGATCGTGGTGCGCTGAGCCGCCGAGATCCGCCTCCGAATCGACCCGCGCGTTCGCGTTGACCAATCTGCCATCATGTCCGCCATGCCCCGCCCCGGCCGCTTGCCTGTCCTGTTGCTGCTTGCCGGGATCCTGGCGGGATGCTCGGGCCCGTCGGCCCCGACGACCGGTTCCGTCGGCCCGACGCCGAGCGGGACGGCGGTGGCGCAGGGCCAGAGTGCATCGCCCGGGACGGCGTCACCGGGACCGACCAGCGAGTCGGCGACCGCAAGGCCAGATATGGATTCGACGGCGTGGGGACAGGCTCTCCGCGACATTGACCCGGACGGAGGCCGATCGCGCGAATTGGCCCTTCGGCTGTTCGCGATTGCGTTCGGGCCACTGCCTGGCGTCGACGCACCCACGGACCGTCGTGGCGTCCGTTCCGCTTCGATCGCGGTCCGGGCGATCGATGCGCATCGCGACGAGCTGACACCTGAGCAGCAGACTGCAGTTGACGCCTACCTCACTACGCCGGCTGATGCGGTGGAGATCACGATCCAGCCGGTCCAGGCTGGGACCCCGCCGACCGTCGCCCAGGCGCGGATCGCCATGGTCGGTGGGCGCGGCGCGATCGTGCCTGGCGCGGCCCCCGAACCGGCCGTCGTCAAGGCGGTGACCGACGCAGCGAATGGCTTCCGGACCCAGTTCGCGGGACTCCTCGGCGCGGACGTCCCGGGCACGATCACGGTCACCCTCACCGGCGTGCCCGGCGAGGATGACGACCTCGGCTACGCGCGCGTCCAGTGGAAGGACGGCGCCTACGCAGGCTGCCGGATCGAGCTGACCAGCAGCGCGGGCAGCGAGGCGGTGCTGATCGTCAACACCGTTGCCCACGAGGTGTTCCACTGCTTCCAGGCGCGCGACTATCAGCGGGCGGATTGGGGCCCCGCACCGGACTGGGTGATCGAGGGCGGCGCAGAGTGGGCTGCCGCAACGGTTGCGCCGTCAGTCTTCGATGAGGCGGGATGGTGGGAGGAATACCTCACGAAGCCGGAACTCCCGCTTTTCACCAAGACGTATGACGCCATGGGGTTCTGGGCCCATCTGGACGCGTCCGGCACCAGCCCGTGGTCCATCTTCCGAGCCGTGTTCCGGGCGGCGCTGGACCAGCCGGCGGCATTCGCCGCGTCCGGCGCCACCTCTGACGCCTTCCTCGACACGTGGGCCTCGGGCTTCCTGCGATCGCGGGCTCGCGGCGCCGCGTGGGATGCGACCGGTCCGGGCATCACGGACGACAATGCGATGCCCGTCGGCTTGTCCGTCGGCAAAGGCGCGGAGGTGCCGGTCTCGGCGATGCCGTACACCAACGCGCTCTACCAGCTGACCCTCACCGCGGACGTGACGCAGATCGTGCTCCTCGGCCACGGCCGCCTGTCGGATGGCAAGGTGGACATCGCCGGGATCGACCTGGTGTCGCGTGTGTTCTGCACGAAGCAGGAGGACTGCAAACCCGAGTGTCCGGACGGGTCGCCGCTGCCGACGGCGCTTCCGCGGCTCGACGGGACGAACGCAGTCCTGGCGATCACCGGCGGGGAGAAAGGCATCTCAGGGACCCTGACGGGAAGCAGCCTTGAAGACTTCTGCAAGCGCCCGTCGAAGGCCGTTCGCGTGCATCTCGAGCGGCCCGCCAGCTCAGGGGTCCTGCCCGGCACCGTTCTCGACATCGTTTCCTGCACCGGGCCGTTCGGCTCGTGGAATGGCGTGATGCGGCTGGGCGGCCTGAGCGCAGGAGGCTTCGAGGTCCCGTTCACTGACCTTCCGATCGCGTTCACGATCCAGGGCAGGACCGCACAGACCAACGTCTCCGGCGTCGTGCCGACGCCCGTCTTCGACCTCGACGTCGAGTACGACCTGAACATCAGCGTGGACCCGACCGGCAAGCGCATGACCATCACCGGCACCGGCGGCGGCGACAACGGGATGTTCACGGTCAGCGAGGCCTTCGGGGACGCCCTGAGCAATCTCCCGATCGAACCGGCGCCGCCGGGCCGATGCTGAACCGACCGAACTCGATCGAGAACTTCCGGCAAGATCACGGGATGAGACGTGACAGCCGGCCGCTCTGGGGGTTGATCCTCGTGGTGGTCCTCTGCGCCGCCGCGTGCGGATCGCAGGCCGCGACGCCCGGTGCCACGCCGTCCGGCGGGGCCTCGGCCGGCGCTTCTTCCGTTGGGCCGGTCGCGGCGACGTCGACGCCCGGGCCGACAACGCCGCTCAGCCCTGAACCAGCGACCGAAGCGCCGGCGACCGAGGCGCCGGTGACCGAAGCGCCCGTGACCCCGGCTCCCACCGAGGAGGCGCCGACCCTGGCGCCCGCCGGTACACCGGCCACCTCGAGCGGCCCGTCGTCGCCGGCTCCTTCGCTCGATTCACGGGTCCGTGTCGTCAGCGTCGAGACGGTCGACGAGCGCACGCGCGATCTGCTGATCGAGACGCCGTCCCTGTCCGCCCCGGTCGGTGTCCGGCTGCTGCTGCCGGCCGGCTTCGAGACCGAGCCGGACCGCCGCTGGCCTGTCCTGTACCTGCTCCACGGCGCTGGCCTGGACCAGGAAGCCTTCCGGGCCTGGACCTACAGCACCGACGTCCAGGCGCTCGTGGCGCCCACGAACCTGCTCGTCGTGATGCCCCAGGGCGATGGCTTCGGCTGGTACTCCGATTGGTGGAACGGCGGCAACGGCGGCCCGCCGATGTGGGAGACGTTCCACCTGACGGAGTTGATGGCGATCATCGAGCGCGACTGGCATGCCAGCGACCGGCGCGCGATCGCCGGCCTCTCGATGGGCGGCTACGGGGCCATGGTCTATGCCGCCCGCCACCCGGGCATGTTCAAGGCCGCAGCGTCGTTCAGCGGCCCGCTCGACATCCTCGGGGAGAAGGACGCGGGTATCCTGGGCAACGACCCGGCGACCTGGGGTGACCCTGTAGATCAGTTGGACGTGTGGAAGGCGCACAACCCCATCGATCTCGCGGAGGCGCTGCGAGGGACGGCGCTGTACATCTCGTACGGCGACGGCGGGCGCGGACCTCTCGACACAGTCGATCCCGGGGACGATGGCGAGGCCTTCCGGGCGATCGGCAACCGGGCGTTTGTGGCGCGGATCAAGGAGCTTGGCATCCCGGCCACCGTGGATGCATACGGCCCGGGCAGCCACTCGTGGCCCTACTTCGAGCGCGCCCTCCACCGGTCGCTGCCGCTCCTGCTCAAGGCGCTCGGCGAGAGCGGCTGACTCGGATCCGGTGGTTTCGGCAGCCGCGGAGCCGGGATCCACACGTTAGTCGCTCCTGCCCGGAGCGTCGCATCCGCGATCAGGGCGATGACCGGATCACGACGCATCTCCTGGACGATTCTGTTGGTTGGGCATGTCTGTGACGGGCGGCACGGGGGCCGCATAGAGCTGGGCTGACATCGGGGCAAACGGCCGGCGACTGAACACCGCCTCGACCGGCAGACCGAAGAACTCGGCGGCGCGGAGGGCAAGATCGAGACTCGGGTTGTACTCGCCGCGCTCGAGGTAGCCGATGGTCTGGTAGTTCACGCCGATCGCGTCCGCCAGTTCCTGGCGGCTGAGGTTGCGCTCGGCCCGCAGCACGGCAAGGCGGTTGTGGAGGACGGGCTCGACGCGCTCGGATTGGCGCCCCATCAGGCTTCCTCGATCGGGTCGGGCTCGAGCCAGGCGAGGGCCGCGGCCGGGAGCAGCGGTAGAAGCACGCCCAGACACAGCGCGATCGCTGTAGCGAGCTGAGCGTCGACGGTGACGGGCCGACCGAAGCCGAGCACGGGGATCACCACGGCCGCGCCGAGGATCACGACGACGGTCCCGAGGACCTTGTAGCTGAGGATCCAGGCCCGATCCCGAAGCTGGCGCTCCCGCTCGTCGAGCCCCGTGCCAGGCAGGTCGGCCCGGTTCCTCACGTAGCGGTACAGGACGAGCGCGCCGAAGAGGGTGACGCCGAGGAGCCCGAACGTGATCGGGCCCCAGAACAGGTTGGACACGGACGTCGTGAGCCAGAACGACGACCAGGCGAACATGGCGGGGAGCGCGAGGAGCGTCGCGACGGCGACGATGCGCCGGCTCCTCTGGGACAGGCGGTCCACCCGCCATTGGCTTCGTGACGTGGGTCTACTCATCATCGGGACGCCCTTCCGCTCATACGTGTTGTCTATGGATCGGAATATATGACTTATACAACATATTGTCAAGCAAATACCACTGATCCTCACCCTGATCGGGAGCGAATGCCGCGATGCAGGCTCGGCCTCAGTGGCGATCGCCCAGGGGATCCCGCGAGCGCGATGAGTTCTGCGGCGTTCGGCGGTCGTATCGTCCTACCCGCCACATAGGAGGACTTCTGATGCGCAGCGTGACCTATTCGATGGGCGCGTCGCTCGATGGCTACATCGTCGGGCCGGACGGTAAGTTCGACTGGACGCCGCCCCACGCGGATGTCTTTCGCTTCTGGATCGACGAGATCCGAGGGGTCGGCGTCCATCTGATGGGACGGCGGCTGTACGAGACGATGCTGTACTGGGAGACCGCCGACCAGGATCCATCGCTCGACGACGCAGAGCTCGAGTGGACCGCCCTCTGGAAGCCGCTCCCAAAGGTGGTGTTCTCCACCACGCTGTCCGAGGTGCAGGGCAATGCCCGCCTGGCCTCCGGCGGTCTGGCAGCAGAGATCGAGCGGCTGCGTGCCGAGCCGGGGGAGGGCGAGATCGCCATCGGCGGCGCGACGCTCGCCGCCGAGGCGGCGGCCTTGGATCTGATCGACGAGTACCGGCCCATGGTCTACCCGGTGCTCGTTGGCGGTGGCATCCCGTTCTTCCCCCGGCAGGAACGCCGGGTCGATCTCGAGCTCGTCGAAACCCGCTCGTTCAGCTCGAGAGTCGTTTACCTCCGCTACCGCGTGGCGCGTTAGCCGGTTCTTCGACCCTCCGGACCTCGCGGTCCGTCGCGCCGCCTGCGGGACTCAGGCATTCGCCAATCGCTCGTAGACGCCGCGGCCCTCGCGGAACAGCTCGATGATCCGGTCGCGCTGGGACGTCGACGTCGAACCGCGCCTGCGTGGTGATCCAGGCCAACGAGCGGTCGATGTCCTCGCATGAATGCGCGTGCCGCGGTCGCCTGGATCGCCGAAGCCGGGGCCTCGTGGACGTAGACCGGGCTCGTATGCGCCCAGAGGGCGTGGTCGTAGCTGTTGCGGGATCGGCCCCAGGCGCGCGCCGCGACCCAGCCGGCCGAAGGGTCGACCGACGTCCGAACCGATCCGGATCGCGCACCCGGCGCAGTCTCCTCGCGGAAGATGACCTCGCCGTCGACGACGATCTCGACGGCGGTGATCGGCATGGCGCTTGCCCAATCAACGACGACGTCGAGTGCGCCCGTGCTCGTGGTCGGCGCCAGAACCTCGTTCGAGGGCGCATGCCCGGCCACCGTCAGCCGCAGGATCGGCCCGTCCGTGATGAACGTCCGGCCGTCCCGAAGGCCAGCCAGCCAGGCCGGATAGGTCAGATCGCTGCCGACGTCGACGTACACGCGGTTGCTCGAGCAGACGAACCAGTCGGAGCCCGTTGATGCCGGCAGCCGGATGCCACAGTTGAGGAGTGCGTACCAGATGTCGTACTCGGGGTCCATCCAGTACGGGTCGAAGAGGTTGATCCCGTCGAGTGCGCCCAGGGCCGCCGCAACCGGCGCTTCCATCCCGATCCCGTTGTGGCACCAGATCGCGAGGCCGCCCTGCCGCCGCGCCTCGCGACAGGCGTCGATGAGCGGCGGGTAGTCGGGCGTCGCGTCGTCGACGAGCAGGCCGCGACTGAGCGGCTCCACCAGCCGCTCGAGGTTGATCAGCATCAGGTGACCGTAGCCCTCCACGCGCGCCTCGCGGTTGTGGCGTGTCTCCTCGCCGACGTCGATCAGGTGGGCAGGCTCGGACAGCGAGTGGCGGCCGATCGGGAAGACGTTCGATGCGTACGCGAGTTCCCGCCGCTGCAACTGGCTGACGATGAATACCGGAAGGTCCTCCACGCGCGGATCGGCGCGGAGGCGATCGAGCGCTCGCGTCTCCTTCTCGTCGTAGTGGACGTGCGTGTTGCCGGCATGCCAGCCCTCGTCCGGCATGCGGATCCAGCGCCGGAGCGGCAGGTCGACGTCGATCGCGCCGCGTGCCGGCACCTCGACCGTCACCCGCAGCGGTTCGAACTCAGTGCCGCGCTCGACGATGATGTCCGCCTGCCCGCGCTCGACCTCGACCTCGAAGGTCCCGTCGGCGTAGAAGAAGGGCTCCCCGGTGCCGACCTTGAGCAGCGCGGCCTCTGGAACCGGCGACTCGCCGGTCGAGGCAACGACGCGCACGCGGGCCTCGAGGGCCCGCCCGTCCGCCGCGTCGACGATCCGCCCTCGCAATTCGGCCATCGAGGCAGTCTAGGGCGACACAGTCATCGCCGGGTTCGCGAGAGCGCTCTGTCTCCGACTCGTCGTCGGCGACGTTCTTCCAACCTGAACAGTGATCATCGCGGCGCGCTCGCCATCGGTAGAGTTCGCCCATGCGAGCGACAGCCAAGCCAGCGGTCGATCGGACGGTGCCGCTTCCGGACGGCCGTTCAGGAAGGCGCAGGAGGGCGGCCACTCGTGCGCGGGCGGACCCGCGGAGACGCGCGATGGACAGCCGGGTTGCTTACCGCATCAGTCGTGGGCGCTCAGCCAGGCGCCGACCTTGGGCCACAGATTCTGGCTGGCCGTCCGGCCCACGACGATCCCGACGTGGCCGCCCTCGACGACGATCTCTGACGCGTCGCTGCTGCTGACGCGCTTCGTGATGACACTCGTCGTCGGCCGTGGCGCGATCGGGTCTCGGCTGGCGGCGATGTTGAGGACCGGGCAATGGATGTCCGCCAGTCGGACCGGCCGACCATCCATCACGAGCGTATCCGTCGCCAGGCGGTTCTCCTGGTAGAACTCGACGATCCACTGGCGGAACGCAGCGCCGGCGAACGGCACGCTGTCGTTCACCCAGCGGTACATCGCCTGCCAGCCCCGAACGTCGAACTTCGGATCGGCCAGCTTGTCCCAGAGTTGGCGGTACGTGCCGACGTAACTGGCCTTGGGATCGAGCAACTTCGTGCCGATGTCCGGCATCTGCCCGGGGACGATCGGAAACGTGTCGGTCACGCTGTCGACCGGGAAGATGTCGCGAGCCGTCATCCGACCGAATTGACCGGCATCCGAGAAATCGATCGGCGCGGTCAGCAGGATGAGGTTGCGGGTCAGCTCGGGGTGGAGGGCGGCGAAACAGGTCGCCAACGCGCCGCCGATGCAGTATCCGAGCACGGTCATCCCGTCCTCGCCCGTGACCTTCTGGATCGCCTTCGCCGCGCGCGGGAGGTAGCGAGTCACGAGCGTCGACACGTCAAGCGCCCGATCCTCGTCGCCGGGTGTACCCCAGTCGATCAGGAAGACGTCGAATCCCTCGCCCAACAGGAATTCGACGAAGCTCGCCCCCGGGCGCAGGTCCAGGATGTACGCCCGGTTGATGAGCGGCAGGACGAGGAAGACTGGCGTTCGACGGGTGGCGGGCTCCGATCGGGTATACCGGTAGAGACGCGCCTTGTTCTTGCGCCAGATCAGCTCCTTCGGCGTCAGACCGACCGGCGCGTCGGCCGAGCCCAGCACGATTCGAGCCATCTCAAGAGCACGATCGGTCGATGACCACACCGTCGCGGCGTCAGGCAGCATCGACCACGCTGAGGCCGTCACCCGACGGCCCTGTCGGACGGAGCGGGCTTGGCAGCCTGCGATGACTTCGCGCGGTTTGCCGGCCTGGCGGCTGCCGCGGGCCCGCTGGCGCCGGCCTTGCCGGTGGCGCCGACGGATCCTTTGGGCCCGGCCGCGCCTTTCGGTCCAGTGGTCCCTTCGGTCCAGCGGGTCCTTTCGGTCCAGCGGGTCCCTGGGCGCCGGTTCGGCCTGGGGCCCCGGGTACGCCCGCCGGCCCGGCGGGTCCGGGGGTCCGCACCGCCTCCTCGATCGCATCGAACCGATCGGTGAGCTGATCGATCTTTTCCTCGAGCCCGATGACGAGTTCGCCGAGTCGGGCGATGTCCTCGCGCGTCGGGACATTCAGCGTCTCGAGATACGTCCGCATGTTGTTGCGGGTCGCCTTCTGCGCGGCGAGCATGGTCTCGAGCAGTTTGCCGCTCGAGTCGCTGAACTCCGGGCTGCCCATCGCCTGCTCGAGGGCCGTGCTCCAGGCACGCTCGTTCGCGTCGTACATCTCGCGCCAGACCTCGAACGGATCGGTGGTCGGGCCCGCCTCTTCGGTCTTCGTCATGCCGATGTCTCCTTCCGGTCGGTCGGTTCGCCGGGCTGGCTGCGTTTCGCGCCGGGACCAGCGTCGTACAAACCGAAGAACCTGTTGATCGTTTCGCGATAGGTATCGAGCATCGCCGCGGAGGTCGCCAGCCAGGCATCGCCGGGGCCAGTGATCGTGTAGACGCGGCGGGCGGGACCGGTCGGACCCGGTTCCCAGGCCGACTCCAGCAGACCGTCCTTCTCCATCTGGCGGAGCGTCCGATACAGCGTGCTCATCGTGATCCCGAACAGGCCGAACCCGCGCAGGTAGTCCTCGATTGCGTAGCCGTGGGCCCGTTGGAGCGAGACCGCCAGCAGGACGAACGGCGTCAGGAAATCACGAGGTGGCCAACCGGGGAACTGCTCGCGCTCCTCGGCCGGCTCCGGCGGTCCGTCAGCTTCCGGGGCCGAGGCATCGGCCGCGCCCGCGGTGCGATCGGACTCGGAAGCGGCGGCGCTGGGTCTATGGCGGTCAGTCACGGTCGTCCATGAGATTCTCGGTCTCCGGGCGGGCTGTCGACTTGACAGTCTCGACCACTAGATGCACACTGCACTTAGAGTTACGTTGTCCGTAGAGACAGCACGATCATAGGCGAAGGAGCTCGCAATGTCCACTACAACGACCGAACTTCCGGAGTCGGCGGCTGCCGCTGTGGCCGAGGCCTCCCGCATCGCCGCCCAGGCGGCCCGCAACAGCACCGAAACGGCGAGGGCCTCGTTCGAGGCCACCCGCTCGTACGTCGGTGAGACCAGTGTCATCGGCCGCGAGATGCTCGAGGGTTGGTTCACCCAGAGTGAGGCAGTCCTCAAGACGGCATTCGAGGCACAGAATGCGGCGATGGTCGCCGGCTTGAACCTGTTCGATCTGGGCCTCAAGGGCAACCGCAAGGCTGTCGAGCAGTTCTCGACGATCGTCAAGCGAACCCAGCAGGCGACGCTCGAGAGCTGGCAGTCCGCCGTCAAGGCCGCCTCGATGGCGACGGAAACCCCCAAGCGCTGACCATCGGCCGACGACCCACGGAATCGACCGGCGACCGGTCGGCCGATTCCGCCCGTCGCGGTCCCAGGAGGTTCTGCGATGGCTGAGCTGGAAGGCAAATCCTGCCTCGTCACCGGCGGATCGCGCGGCATCGGCCGAGCGATCGCTCTCGAACTCGGACGACACGGCGCCTGTGTGGCCGTCGCGTACCACTCCGACGAGATCGGACACAACCACGAGGAACAGGCCCACGAAGTCACCGCCGAGATCACGGCGGCCGGGGGCCAGGCGTACGCCATCGGTTGCGATGTTCGCGATCCGGCGTCCATCACTGCGGCCGTCGCGAGCGTCAAGGAGCAGTTCGGCAGCGTCGACATCCTCGTCAACAACGCCGGGATCACCCGCGACCGCTCGCTGGCCAAGATGTCGCCGGACGAATGGGATGCCGTCATCCAGACGAACCTGACGAGCGTCTTCCACCTGACCGCACGGGTGCTGCCGCACATGGTCGAGGCCGGCTACGGCCGGATCGTCAACATCAGCTCCGTCGTCGGCCTCCACGGCAACTTCGGTCAGGCGAACTACGCCGCGGCCAAGGCCGGGATCGTCGGCTTCACCAAGACCGCCGCGCTCGAGCTCGCCCGCAAGGGCGTGACCGTCAACGCGATCGCGCCCGGCTTCATCGAGACGCAGATGATCGCAGCCATGCCCGACGACGTCCGCGCCCGGATCCTCGAGAAGATCCCGATGGGTCGGTTCGGGCGTCCGGAGGAGATCGCCGACCTTGTCGCCTTCCTCGTTACGAAGGGCGACTACATCACCGGTCAGGTGATCGCCATCGACGGCGGAATGTACACGTAAAGCCAAGGAACGAGAGTCACCATGGATGACACGACCACGACAGGCCGCAACGGCGGCGTCTATCTCGTGAGCGCCGCACGGACGCCGATCGGCAAGTTCGGTGGCGCGATGGCGGGCGTCCCGGCGGTCGAGCTCGGCGGAGTGGCCATCCGGGCCGCGATGGAGCGCAGCGGCCTGCCGGCCGGCACTCCCGTCGACGAGGTCCTCATGGGCCAGGTGATCCAGGCCGGCGCAGGCCAGGCGCCGGCCCGTCAGGCGGCCCTCCTCGGGGGACTGCCCGTGTCGACGAGCGCGACGACGATCAACAAGGTCTGCGGCTCAGGTCTGAAGGCGATCATGCTCGGGGCCGCCGAGATCCGTGCCGGTGACGCCGAGGTCGTCGTCGCCGGCGGCATGGAGAGCATGAACGGCGCGCCCTATCTCCTGCCCCGTGCCCGCTTCGGGTATCGCCTGGGCGACGCGACGCTGGTTGACGCAACCGTCCATGACGCGCTGTGGTGCGCCGTGGAGGAGTGCCATGTCGGCACCCACGCCGAGCGTGTCGCGATCGCCAACAAGGTCAGTCGCGAGGATCAGGACGAGTTCGCCCTGCGCAGCCACGTGCGTGCGATCGCGGCGATGGACGCCGGCCGGTTCGACGCCGAGCTCGCCCCGGTGACCGTCCGCGACGCCAAGGGCCGCGAGACCCTCGTCAGCGTCGATGAAGGCCCCCGTCGGGACTCGACGATCGAGGCGCTGGCCCGCCTGCGGCCCGCCTTCGATCTACCGCAGGGTGAAGATCGCGGCGGCGCGACAAGCGGGACCGCCACCGCCGGCAACGTGCCGGGCATCACGGACGGCGGCGCGGCGACGGTCGTAGTCAGCGAGCGGACGGTCGAGCGGTTCGGACTCAAGCCACTTGCCCGGATCGTCGGCTATGCCCAGGCGGACATGGAGCCGAAGTGGCTCTTCCTGGCGCCGGTGATGGGTGTCCGCCGACTGCTCGATCGGATCGAGATGCCGATCGAAGCGTTCGATCTCATCGAGATCAACGAGGCGTTCGCCGCTCAGGTCCTGGCCGACGGCCGGGAACTCGGCTTCGACTGGGACAAGGTGAACGTCAACGGTGGCGCGATCGCCCTCGGTCACCCGGTCGGCGCGTCTGGAGCCCGGATCGTCGCCACGCTCCTCCACGAGCTGGCGCGACGAGAGGCCCGCTACGGCCTGGCGACCCTCTGCCTCGGCGGCGGTGGGTCCGTGGCCATGGCGTTCGAGAGGGTCTGACCGCTCGAGCGCGAAGGCGGGGCCGCGTCGTGTGTCGGCCCCGCCGCCTGAGCCTTGATCGGAACGCGACCCTCCGCTCGGATCAGTCGCCCGGCTCGAAGGGAACGTAGTCGGGCCACCACATCGCGCGATCGACGGCCAACTCAATCTCCTCATCCGACGCGGCACGCCCGTGACCGCTCGCCCGTGCCTCCCGGACGACGGCGACCGCGATCGTCCGCGCGACCGCCCGCAGGCCCGCGATCGGCGGGTAGAGCGCGCCGACATGCAACCGGTCGGCCGAGACCAGACCGGCCAGCTCGTGAGCGGCGACCAGGAACATGTCGTCGGTCACCTCACGGGTCTCCGCGATGATCGCTCCGAGACCCACCCCCGGGAAGACGAAGACGTTGTTGGCCTGACCGATCACGCGGACCCCGGTCGGGCCGGCGACGTCGCGGCTCGGGCCACCCGTGGCTACGAGTGCCCGCCCCGCGGTCCAGGCGAGGATGTCCTCAGGCCGCGCCTCGGCACAGGCAGTCGGGTTTGACAGCGGCAGCAGGATCGGGACCGGGTCGTGGAGCGCCACTTCTCGGACGAGTGCCTCGGTGAACGCGCCGGCGCAGGCCGATGCACCGATGAGGACCGTCGTTCCGGTCGCGCGGGCGAGGGCGACCGGGTCGGCCAGTTCCGACGGTTGAAGGCCGGCCTCCAGCAGGCGAGCAGGATCGGCCGCAAACGGCCGCTGGTCGTCCGGCAGCGCCGGCCGAAGTGTGTGGACCAGGCCGTGGCTGTCGAGCATGACGATGGCTGAAGCCGCTGCGGCGGGGTCCATCCCCTCCGCGATGAGCTCACGCCGAAGCAGGGCTGCGATGCCGATCGCCGCTGCGCCGGCTCCCACGAACATGAACTTGTCCGAGGTCAGACCGCCGCGTGCCCTTCGCGCCGCGAGGAGGCCGGCCAGGACGACCGCTGCGGTTCCCTGGATGTCATCGTTGAAGCTCGGCAGCCGGCGCCGATACCGTTCCAGGATGCGAACGGCGTTGTGCTGCTTGAAGTCCTCCCACTGCACGACCGCGGTGGGAAAGACCCGAGCAACGGCGTCCACGAACGCCGCGACGACCGCGTCATATGCCGGGCCGCGCAAGCGAGGCGCCCGATGACCGAGGTAGAGCGGATCGTCAAGAAGGGCGCTGTTATCCGTCCCGACGTCCAGCGAGACGGGCAGCGTCAGCGCCGGGTAGATGCCAGCGGCCGCGGTGTAGAGGGCCAGCTTCCCGACCGGGATCGGCATCCCACCGGCCCCCTGGTCGCCCAGGCCCAGGATGCGTTCATTGTCGGTGACGACGATCAGGCGGATGGCGTCGCCGGTTGCCCGAAGGATGTGGTCGATCCGGCCGACGTCATCGGGCGTGATCCAGACGCCGCGCGGACGCCGAAAGATATGGCTGAAGTGCTGGCACGCAAGGCCAACCGTCGGTGTATAGACGATCGGCAGGAACTCCTCGAGGTTGTCGACGAGGAGGCGGTAGAACAGGGTCTCGTTGCGGTCGTGGAGTGCGGCCAGGCCGATATGACGCTCGAGGTCGTCGTCCTTGCGCCGGACATGCTCGAGTTCCCGGGCGACCTGCTCGTCGAGGGTCGCCACCCCCGGTGGCAGCAGACCGAGGAGGCCAAAGTCGTCCCGCTCGCGGGTGGTGAAGGCCGTGCCTTTGTTGAGGAGTGGCTGCGCGAGCAGTGCGTGACCGCGACTCCGGACGACGAGACGGTGGGACGGTCCACCGACGACCGGGCCGGCCGAGGACGACGGCGCAGCAATCGGGGCCGTGACCGTCAGCGAACTAATCGGTGCGCCCACGTGGAGCCGATCCGGTCTCGGCTCGAACGGGATCGACCTCGGCAAATCTGTGCGCGGCGAGATGTGCGTCACTGATGGTCCCGACCAGTTTGCCCTCGCGATCGACCACCGGAATGCCCTTGAGAAAGATGGACCGAAGCACGATGTCCGCCGCTTCGAGGGTCGCGCCGGCGTCGACGACGACGGGTTTCGTCGACATCACGTCCGCGACTGACTGTCCTGTGTTGGCCATGGCCAAGTTCCTCCGACCGAGGACCATCATCCCGGGTCAGAGTGGGCGGCGCTAGGGCCAACTGGCCCGTACGGCGTCAGCGCGATCGGGAATCACGAGCAGCCTCGTCAGTCGCGCCCGCGGCGGGTCGTCACACCCGTCTACGAACGCGCTCAGCGAGAGACGCGGCTGGGTTGGTCCGTTCGACGAGCCGCTGGCGTTGCCCTTCATGGACTCCGGCCACCCAGTCCCAGCCGTCCCTGGCCGCTGGGCCGATCCTCCGCCCTGTCGAGACGGTATCCCAGTCGGGTTCCAGACCGGGCGCGACAAGCCGCTCATCACGGCCCCCCGGTCAGCGCCAGAATTCGGCGAGCTGCTCGGCACGGGATCTGCCTTGGTCGTAACCCGCTCGAGCAGCGGGCGCACGCAGCGACAGATCCATCGCATTGGCGCCGAACAGGTGCTCGGAGTCGCTGTCCGGGAAGATCGTTTCGACGCTGCTGCCGCGTGCGCGCAGTTCGTCGACCTGTGTTGCGAGATGCATGCCCCAGGCCAGCGGCGTGCGTGTTCGGCCTCCGAATGGCGAAAGCACCAGCACGCGTGCGGATCCGGCGGCCAGATCGGCATTCTCGGCGTTGGATCGGTAGCCGCCGTCGATGTATCGGCTGTCCCCGATCCTGTAGGGAAGGCCACTGGCACAGCTGGCGGCGACGGCGTCCACCAGGTCGACGCCGCTGTGGCGGTCGAACACGACCGGTTCACCCGTCTGGGCATCGACCGCCGTGATGAGCACCGTTCGTTGCGGCCAGAGCTGACTGGGCAGCCGCGCGGCGACGGTGGCGCGCCACTGTGCCTGCCAGGAGCCGTCCGACGCCGCATCCATGTCGAGTGCCGCCGCGCCCATCCTGCGGCGCATGTCAGCCGCATCCTCAGCGGAGGCGATGATCCTGCTGGTTCTCTCCATGTGGTCCACCACCGGCGTCGTCGGGACTCGTTCCCGATCGGATCCGATCGGACCGGTCCGCCGCTGGGGGACGGCGGCGAGGGTGGCGGCAAGCAGCTCGGTCGGGGTCGCGCCACCGATCTGGGCCGCGGTCGTCGAGCCGGCCGACGTCCCGATGGTCAGGTCGGCCGTGGTCACGTCCAGGCCCGCATCGAACAGGCCGGCGATGACGCCGATCAGCCAGGCGTTGCCGGTCGATCCGCCGCCCCCGAGGACCAACGCTCGCTCGCCCGCGGCGCGCGCCCGCTGTGTGGCGTCGACCCGCGGCTGAACCTGGTCGGACGTCGGCCCATCGGAGGCCGTCGTCGAGGTGAGGTGCGGAGTTGAAGAAGGAGTCGTGTTCATGGGAGTCACCTTTCGCGAATTGCGTGGTGGGCGCTCCCCGGGGCGACTGGCTCAGTCGCCCGATCGTGGGCTGCAGGGGAGGGCCCATGTGGATGTTGCGTTCATGAGTTCACCTCCTTCCCGGCCGATCGCGATCGGCAGGACGCTAGCAGACTCGGCGACGCGTTGCGCAACGAGCTTGCCGGCCGGCGCGGCGCTCACCGCTTCTTCCCCCCGACTTGCATTCGCGGATTCATTGGTGCACACTGAACCGTATGGTTCAGTATCCGGGTACCCGACTCGATGCCTCGTTCGCCGCCCTCTCGGACGCCACGCGACGCGGCGTTCTGGAGCATCTCGGACGTGCCGACGCTTCGATCACGGACCTGGCCCGGACCTTCCACATGACCCTCACGGGCATGAGGAAGCACGTCGGCGTCCTGGAGCAGGCCGAGCTCGTCACCACGGCGAAGGTCGGGCGCGTGCGGACATGCCGGCTCGGTCCCCGTCGACTCGAAGAAGTGACGGTCTGGACCGAGCAGTACCGCCGGCTCTGGGAGACACGCTTCGACGAGCTGGACAAGGTTGTCGAGGAACTGAATCGGAAGGAGAAGGTCGATGGACGCAATCAGCCAGAGTGAGCCCACCTCCATGGGGAACAACGCGACGGTGGAACGGAGGTCCGAGCGAGAACTCGTGGTCACGCGAACCGTCCACGGCCCGGCGCGCATCGTGTTCGATGCCTGGACCAGGCCCGAACTGCTCGAGCGGTGGTGGGCACCGAAGTCGTTCCCCATCTCGCTGCTTTCCTGCGAGACGGACGTTCGCGTCGGCGGCAGGTACCGTTTGGTGTTCGGTTACGAGGGCTCGACCATGGAGTTCTTCGGTCGGTACCTTGAGGTGACACCGCACTCGCGCCTGGTCTGGACCAACGACGAAGGGGACGAGGGTGGGACGGTCACCACGGTGACCTTCGAGGAAACGGGCGGCTCGACGCTCTTGGTCGTGCACGATCTCTATCCCTCGAAGGAGGCTCTCGACGGTGCGATCGCATCCGGGTCGACGTCCGGGATGCCCGAGGCCCTTCAGCAGCTGGACGAGCTTCTCGTCAACCTGGACGCGAGCGCGGGACGGTCATGAAGTCGTCAGGATTGGCTGCGCGGCGTGCATGAACGGCAACTGGTTGCAGCTCGCCCGAAGAGGAGAGCTCGACGGGACGACGGGCGACTGATCGATTACAGGGTGTTAGATGGGGTTTCCATCGGAGGACCGCCGAGACCCGGATCCACGCGTCGACGGGTTGATGCCGGCTGAGGAGGTGACACTCGGCAATCCGTACCACCTCTCGAGGGGAGTTCGGATGTTGTTCAAGCTGGCCGCCGTGATCCTCGCAGTCAGCATGACGGCGCTCTTCTTCCGGGGCTTGATCCACTGGTAGCCGAGTCCACAGCCGCCGGATCGTCCCAGGAGTTGACCAGCCCTCGTGGCTGACGGCAGCCGTTGCCGGCGCATGCGGGTCCGGTCAGCCGTTCGCATCCCGGGCGGGGCCGGCGACATCCGCGGCCATGCGCCTCAGGCCATCCGGACCCAGACGGCCCGGCACGCCGATGATCAGGTGGTCGGCATCGGCGCGCAGAAACTCCATGGCAGTCGCACGGGCCTCGCGGCGCTCGCGCGCTGACCCTCCCGCATTGAGCTGAGCCGCAAAGGTGAAGTCGTCGGGGTTCCGCCCGACGACTTCGAGGGCCTGCCGAATCTCGTCTCGCTTCTGCGCGAAATAGGCCACGTCGCCAGGGCGATTGCCCGGCATCACCCAGCCCTCCGCATACCGTGCCGCGAGTGCGATGCCGCGCCGCCGCTGACCGCCCAGCCAGATCGCGGGGCCTCCGGGGCGGAGCGGTGGTGGCTCGTTCGTGGCCGCCCGCAGCGGGTAGAAGGGGTCCGCTCGAGTCACGCCCGGTGGTCTCCTGGCCGCCTCGGAGAACAAGGCCGACACGACCCCCACGGCGCTCTCGAAGCGATCGAACCGCTCGCCCAACGGCGGGAGCGGGATCCCGAATTGGGCGTGCTCGCCCGGATGCCAGCCTGCCCCGAGGCCGAGAATGAAGCGGCCACCCGTGACCTGATCGAGCACGGTGGCCGCCTTCGCCAGCACGGCCGGGTGGCGGAACGTGGTGGAGGCGACCGCCACGCCCACCCACAGGCCCGGGACGCGATCGGCGAGAGCCGCCAGCACGGTCAGCGACTCGAAGCTGCCGCCACCCTGCTCACGGTTGGCATCGCTCAGGTGGTCGCTTGTCCACCCCGCGTCGAAGATCTCGAGTTCGCCCGCCAGCGTCCAGGTGGCTGACAGGCCCGGCCAGTCGATGCCGGTCGCGTCAGTGGCGGAGATCCGAAAACCGAGAAGACCGGGACGCGATCGCACAGTGCCTCCGACGATGGCTACGGCTGACCTTACGCCTCCGGTGATCGCGGGTCACGGTCGTGGTCCGGCAACCAGGCGGGCATCGATCAGCCGCCGTGCCCATGCAGGCGAAATTCGATTGACTCGCTGTGGGCGCGCACCCATGATTGGCCGGCTGTTCGTCGACCGGCAGGGGGTTGAGATGAGAAAGCCCAGGATGGCAGCGGCCGCCGCACTGGCCATGGTCGTGCTGGCCGCCGTGCCCGCGCTGGCCGCAAGCCTTGGCCTCCCGTCGAACGGGGCGCAGATCAACAAGGACACTGCAAACGGCATCGAGCCCACAAGGAATGGCGGCGTCACCGATGTCGTGGGCGGGGCCCTGGCGGCCGGCGCGGCCGAGGTGCCGTGGATCGCCTTCGAGCAGCAGGCGGCCAGCGGCCAGCACATCTTCGTCCGCGCGTTCAGGAGCGGGGGCTGGCACACACAGGGCCAGTCACTGAACATCGATCCCAGCGTCGAGGCCGAGGCCCCGTCCATCGACTTCGCCGGCCACGGCCGCACGGTGCCGTGGGTCGCCTGGTACGAACCCAGCGCGTCGTTCGGGGGCAAGACGCAGATCTTCGCCAGCCGCTTCTGTGCCACCGCCAGTGCCGTGTGCGGCGCCGGGAATGTCTGGATCCCGGAAGGCCAGGACCGCAGCAGCGGATCGCTGATCCCCTCGCTGAACATCCACACCAATAAGGACGCCGAGAACCCGTCCGTTGCGGGCGGAACCCTCACGGCAGGCGCCGACCCGGGCCCCTGGGTCGCGTGGCAGGAACAGGACGGCAACATCGCGGGATCGGGTAATCACGACCAGATCTTCGTTTCCAAGCCGATCAAGAACGCGTCGTCGGCAGCGGCCTGCCCCAACGGCACCACGCCGGCCGGCGACAACAGCGTCGGTTTCTTCTGCTGGCAGCAGGTTGGCCTGGAGCGGCTCAACGCGAGCGGCGGTTCGGCATCGCCCTCCGATCCGACACTGAACATCGACCCGTCGCGTGACGGGGTGGAGCCCAACAACACCTTCACCGGGCCGAATGACACCGTCGCCTGGGTCGTGTGGTACGAGCAGGGGACGTCCAAGCTCGGCCTGCGGAGCAACGAGCAGGTGTTCGCCGCCAAGATCGTGCCAAACGCGAATGCCGACGGCGGTGGTGCCTGGCAGGCCGTTGGTCGCGGCACCGCCGGACTGACCGAGACACTCGACGGCACCGGCGCGAACGGGTTCGGCGACTGCTCGTCCTCGAAGGCGAAGGAAGACGCGTGCTCGCTCAACAGGGTCGCGACCAACGATGCCGAGGACGCGCGCGTGGCGGCCGGCACACTGGTCGCGGGCAATCCCACGGTCCCGTGGGTCGTCTGGGCCGAATCGATCGGCGGCGGAAAACACGCGATCTTCATCTCGCGACTGGTGGGCAAGGATCATTTCGAACTGTTCAACGCCGGCCAGCCCATCTCGAACATCACCCGTAACGCCGAGAAGCCTGACATCGAGTTCGTCGGCAACGAGCCATCCATTTCCTGGGTCGAGGCCTTCTCGGGGGGCGTTCACCGGCTGTTCGTGGGGCATTTCACCGGCGGCGCAACGGCACCGAAATTCCACCTCGACACCCCGAACGGCGTGACCCTGTTGCCGAAGACGACACTCGCGAACGTGACCGGGGGTCGCCAGCCCATTGCCTCCACGTGCCAGGCGAACCCGTTCACAGCCGATGGGTCGGCCTGCCCCGGCGGCGCCAAGTTCCCCTTCTTCTCGTTCACCGCGAACGGGTCGCCGCGCAAGATCTTCGCCCAGCGTCAATAACGAGCGAGCGGGCTCCAACGCTGTCCCCGGGTGAGGCGCAGGTCGACATCACCCGCGCCGCCGTGTGCACAGCGAGCCCTCGGCCATCTCCGCCGCGCGTTTGACGATGGCCTGCGGGGCGGAGCTGCACTGACCACTCGCGGCGGTTCCGCCACGGGTCTTCTCGGAGACGATACGGGACGTCAGCCTGGTCGCGACCGTTGCTTCGGGGGCAGGGTCCGACTGACGGGCTGCCTCATCGCCGGTCAGTGCGCGCGAGCGAACACGGCCGTCTCCGATGCCGGCGCGCCACAGCGGGCACAGGTCATCGGGGGTTCAGGGTCCTCGAGCTCACCCTGGAATGGGAGAACGCGCAGCGTGGCGCCGGTGGTGGCCTGGACCTCGCGTTCGCAGACGGCCGAACCACACCAGCCGGCGGCGAGGAAACCGCCCTGCGCGGCGTTCACGGCGACCAGCTCGTCCCAGCCGGAGACCCGGTGCGTATTGGTGCGCTGGAACGTGATCGCCCGCTCCAGCAGCCGCGCCTGCATCCGTTCGAGCCGATCCGCGACGTCGTCCGGAAGGCGATCGACCGAGACCGATTCCTTCGTGCTCGTGCCGTTCGTCGCCGGCAACCGCTCGGCCACCACGATGGTGCCCGCTGAGACATCCCGCGGCCCGACCTCGAGCCGGATCGGGACGCCGCGCAGCTCCCAATCGTTGAACTTGTAGCCTGCGGTCAGCTCGTCGCGTCGATCGACCCGCACCCTGATGCGTTGGTCGCCGAAGACGGCGTGTGCCCGCAGCGCGGCCTCGACCGGGGCGATCGCCGCTTCCACGGCCGTCCGCTCTTCTTCAGTTCGCCAGATCGGCACGACCACGACGTGGATGGGCGCAATCCGTGGCGGCAGGACGAGGCCGCGCTCATCGCCGTGGACCATGATCACTGCGCCGATCGTCCGCCACGAGAACCCCCACGAGGTCCCGAACGGGTGCCGCCGCTCGTTGTCGCGATCCAGGTAGCGGATGTCGAACGCCCGGGCGAAGTTCGAGCCGAGGTCGTGGCTGGTGCCCATCTGCAGTGCGCGCCGATCGCCCATCAGGGCCTCGCCGGTCAGCGTCACCTCGGCGCCCG
The DNA here is from genome assembly GCA_963716375.1 of uncultured Chloroflexia bacterium. Lineage (GTDB taxonomy): Bacteria > Chloroflexota > Limnocylindria > Limnocylindrales > CSP1-4 > VGPE01. Next base: position 3,249,350 of record OY970306.1, read on the forward strand.
GGAACTTCTCGGCCTCGCTCTTGCGACCCCTGATCGTCGGGATCGCGAGCCAGTCCTGCCAGATCTCGCGGTACACGCCGAGCATCCGCTCCGCTTCCTCGCGGGCGTCGGCCGCGCTGGCGTGGAACGTGTGCCCTTCCTGCCACAGGAACTCGGCCGTGCGCAAGAAGGGCCGTGTGCGGAGCTCCCAGCGGACCACGTTCGCCCATTGGTTCACGAGCACGGGCAGGTCGCGGTAGCTCTGGATCAGGTCGCGGTAGACGGCGCCGACCATGGCCTCCGAGGTCGGTCGGATCGCGAGGCGCTCGGTGAGCTCGCCGGCGCCGCCGTGGGTGACCCAGGCGACCTGCGGGCTGAATCCTTCGACGTGGGCGGCCTCGGTCTCCAGCAGGCTCTCGGGCACGAGCAGCGGCAGGTAGATGTTCTCGTGGCCCGTCTCCCTGATCCGCCGATCGAGCGCGTCGCGGACGTGCTCCCACAGCGCGAAGCCATACGGACGGACGACGATGCAGCCGCGGACGGGCGCGTACGACGCAAGCTCGGCGTCGCGGACCACGTCGAGATACCACTGGCCGAAGTCGGCCGATCGGGACGCACGGGAACGGTTGGATGCAGGCGCTGACATCGAAAGAACTCCTCGAATCTCGGCGATCGTGGCCAGCGGCTCTAGCCATGTCGGCGGGGCCGACTCTGTTCGGCTAGAGCCCGATCGGGATTCGGAGGAGTCTCGGAAGGCGCATGGTCGCCGGATCGTAGCGCATCAGGGGCGCGTGTCCGGCTCGATGCCGCAGATCGACTGCTTACGACACCGAGTAGTACTCGTAGTCCGTTGGGAAACTGTTGGCGTTGACGGACGTGGGCGCCAGGTTGACGCGCAGTCGCCAGGTGCCCTTGACGTTGAACCCCACGTTGAACAGTGCGGTGCCGGTCGACTTGCTGACAGGGATCACCAGGGCGTCGATGCCGGCGTCGACCCACGTCGAACCCGACTTGCGCTGGACGACGAACTGTGCGAACTGCGGGGGCAGCTCGGCGCGGTTCGGGCGGGCCGTGGCCGTGAAGTTGATCTCGTCGTTCAGGCTGATGCGGCACGGGTTCGACGACGTGCAGCCGGTTGGCCGGATGAAGACCAGCGCGCGAACGACGACGCGCACCTGCGGGCTCGTGGCCGCGCCCAGGTCGGCCGCGCCCGCGAAGCTCACCCGGTAGTAGCGGTTGTCCGACGGCCGATAGAAGACGCTCGCGTCACCCGACGCGTCCGTGGTCGCCGAGCCGATCGCGGACCACGTCGTCTGGTTCTTGGACACCTCGAACGTCAGCGACCGATTCGCCCCGTTCGCGCCGATGTGCGCCTGCAGCCGGACGCCCTCGCTGGCTGCCTGGGGCAGCTTGATGTTCGCCTGGGCTGGTGTCTTGCTGGAATCCGGCGCGCACTGGTTCGGGCCGGAGGTGGAGATCGGCGTCGGCGTGCCGCAGAACGTCGTGAGCGAGATGGAGGCCGGCGTTACGACCGGCGCGGAGGCGACCGCGAAGGCGGCGCCCGTCGTATTGGCGAAACTTGCGCTCGCGGTCAGTGCATAGCCGGTGTCCGGGGTCGTCTGCGTGCAGCCGGCAAAGGTCGCTTCACCGTTCACCGTCTGCGCCGTCAGGCCGCCGGTGCACGAGAACGTGCCGGCGATCTTGTTGATCGAGAGCGTGATCGTGGTCGGTGGCAGCGAGGTGACGGTGTTGCCACCGGCATCCACAACGGCGACGCGCGGCTGGGGCGTCAACGCCGCTGGGGTGGACGCGGCCGGATAGCTCTTGAAGACGAGCTTCGTCGCCGCCCCGCCGGTCACCGTCAGCGAGTCGCTGTCCGCGAATGCCGCGCCGGACGAGGCACGGAGTTTGTACGTGCCCGCGAGGTCGATCTTGCAGCCCGTGAAGGTCGCGGCACCGACGGAATTCGCGAGTACCGGGTTGGTCGGGCAGGCGAGCGTGGCCCCTGCCGGTCCGCTTCCGGGCGCGATGGACAGCGCGACCGACGCGTGCGAGACGTTGTTCGTGTGCTGATCCTTCACCGTGATCACGGGGGCGGTTGCGAAGGCCGTGCCAGCGGTGTTAGTTGCGCTGGGCTGGGCCGTATAGGCCAGGGCTGCGGGCGCGCCGGCGACGATGGTCAGCAGCCCGTAGCTGGTGCCGCCGCTCGGTGCTCCGCTCGTCCCGGTCTTGGTGATGTGGTTGCTGGCGAGGCCCTTCCCTGTCGCGGGCTGCACCTTGAGGATGAAGGTGAGCGTGCAGGGGACGTTGGTGGATTGGCTATGGACCGTGAGCGTGGCCTGGGTCGACGTGATGCTCAGCGTCTGGCCCATGCTGCAGCCGGGGCTGAGCATCACACCGCCGTCTCCAGGCTTGAATCGGAAGGCCGACGGTGCATTGAGGATCGTCGTAGAGTCCGTGAACAGTTCGCCGGGGCCCGCCTCGCGGATCTGCGGGCCGGTGAGGAGCGTCCAGTTGTCGGTCCCGGCGTCATCCGCCGAGATGGCGCTGCCACCGGTGGCCGGAAAGACATCCACGGCGAAGACGTTCGTCGCGGGAACCAGCGAGGCCGAAAGGGCGATCAGCAATCCTGCCGCGGCGACCCGCGCCCGGCGGCCAACGCTCGGTAGAGCCATCCGTCGTCCCCCTGCGATGAACGCCGCCCCGCCCGATTGGACATTGCTCCACCCAAGGAGCCCGACCGGGGTGATCGTGCGCGGATACTAGCAGCGCAATCCAGGTGATCCGCTCGTAGATGGCGCGATCTGACCCGCTTTCTCCTCGAGTCCATCTGTCGTGCGGCCGCCGCGCCAGCCGGCGTATGTTCAGCCGGGTCAGGAGGGTCAGATGTCCAGAGTTCTCGGGATCGGCGGCGTGTTCTTCAAGGCGAAGGACCCGGGCACGCTCATCAACTGGTACCGCGACGTGATCGGCCTCCCGGTGGAGGACTGGGGCGGTGTGGTCTTTCGACCGGAGGCGATGACCGACCAGCCGGGCGCCGGCACCGTGTTCAGCCCGTTCGAGGCCGACACCACCTACTTCGAACCCTCGACCAGGGAATTCATGATCAATCTCGCGGTCGACGATCTCGACGGCATCCTGGCGAGGTGCGCAGAGCACGGCGTCGAGGCCGACGTCCTCCCCGACCAGCCCAACGGCCGCTTCGCTCACCTCCTCGACCCGGAGGGGACGAAGATCGAGCTGTGGCAGCCAAAGCCGATGCCCGACTGACGAGCCCTGGTCTCGGTGCGTGGCCTGACGTGGCGACGGTCGTCCCGCGAACGCATCGAAGAGCCGGCGCCTCTGGACGTGATCCGCGCCACAGCCGGTCTGGGCCATCCTCGCGGTGAGCCGCGCCGACGACTGCTTCCGAAGCCCCGCGAGTTCGTTCCCGACGCCGGTGAGCGATTTCCACGTCGGGTTTCGGGTCTGCTCCAGGAGATCGGGCGAGAGGATTGGTCAAGCCGGTAAGCTTGCGATGGAGGTGCGCCAATGACGATGCGCGAAGCATTGGACGATGCGATGGGCCGCGGCAGCACGGAGGACGCGATGGCTGCCCTCCATGAACGCGGCGTCGCGGTGGCCGACCAGGACTCGATGAGTCAGGCAATCCACGACGTGTACTGCGGCATCCTGGCCGATCACCAGCACCCGAACGACAGCGACCGCGACCGGGCGCGTCAGATGCTCGAGAGGCTCAAGCTCCACGAGACCATGTAGCCGGGGCCCCATGACCTACGTCGCCGATCCCCGGGTGGACGCCTACATCGACGGCCTGCCGGAGTGGCAGCAGGCCATCTGCCGCGAAGTCCGCGAGCTTGTCCACGCGGCCGATCCGGAGGTGATCGAGACCATCAAGCGCACCCGCCAGCCCTACTTCGTGCTGGACGGCAATATCTGCGCCCTGCTGGCGGCCAGGGACCACGTCAACGTGTTCCTCTACGACGGCGCCATCGTCCCCGATCCCGAGGGGATCATCACGGCCGGCCATGCCAACACGACCGCGAGGACCGTCGCCGTGCGTCGCGGTGAGCGCATCAACGCGGCCGCTCTCGGGGTGATGTTCAGACAGATCGTCGCCAACAACCGGGCTGGCGGCTGGCGGCGCCTCAAGGGCGACGGCTGAGCCAGCCGGCTGCTCCGGCGATCGGGCGTGATGGGGCGCCGAACATGCCGCCACTGCAATCGACCGCTCGTACAGGACACATCGATCCGTGGCAGCCCGTCGAGCTCGGCGCCCCGGGCGTCGGTGCATCGCGAAGGACTGCCAGAGTGAACCGACGTCCGCGGAGCCGAGGTGCGAGCCACCGCGAGTGTCCTTCGCCCGTCTGAGAACTCTCTGCGAATTCGCAGCAAGGAATTCGGCGGCTAGGAATTCGGCGACGCCATCCAGCTCGCAATCTGGGCACGTGAGTCGAACCCGAGCTTGTCGAGGATGTTGCGAACATGCGTCGCGACGGTTCGATCGGAGATGAACAGGCGCGTGCCGATCTCCTTGTTGCTCAGGCCTGCCGCGATCAACGTCGCCACTTCGACCTCCCGCTTCGCCAGCGGTCCGGTCTCGACCTGGCCGGCCGCGTCGACATCGACGTCTTCGGTTTCGCTGAGCGCGAGGCGCAATGCGGCCGTTCGACCGAGGCGTCTGCCCGCCTCGTACTCGGCCTCGAATTTCGATGTCCCAAGGCTGCCGGCCGCCGCTTCGCGGGCCCGCGCCAGGTATGGCGTGGCTGGACCGGTCATCCCGGCGCCCGCCCCCGTCCCGATCGCCTCCGCTGCCCCGAGCAGCCGTGCCGCAAGGCGAGGTTGGCCAGAGGCGGCCGCGTGCCAGCCCAGGAGGCTCAGCGAGTCAAACTGGGCGAACCGGTCGTCGATCTGCCGCGCGATCCGCAACGCGTCGATCAGCCGCGGCTTCGATCCCGCCACGTCACCGGTCAGCATCGCGACCTGGCCCAGGTACAACAGCATCTGGACGAGGTGGTACAGGTCGCCGGCTGCCCGGCTCAACCGGGCGCCGTCTGAGGACGCCGTCCTGGCCAGGTCGAGGTCCTCTGCGAAGAACGCGTGGACCGCCCTCGCCTGGATCAGGCCGATCGACGCTGGGTAGTCGTGCAGGGGTGGCGTCAGCGACTCGGCCTCGTCGAGGAACCCACGGGCGGCAGCGAGATCTCCCGCCATGCCTTCTGCGATCGATGCCGCCGACAGGGATTCGGACAATTGCGCAAGCTGCCCGGCCGCTCGGGCTCCGTGGATGGCTCGAGCCAACCAGGGCCGGGCGCCTTCGGCATCGGCTTGCCGCATGCTGAACCGGCCCCGGAAGTAGTAGGCCCGGGCCGGGACGTCCGGGAATCCTGCCGCAACCTCAAGCAGTTCGTCGAACCAGCGAATGCTTTCCGTGGTGCCCCGGGTGGCCCAGTAGTAGCCGATCGACGTGGCGAGCTCGAGTCCGCGTCGCCAGTCCGAAGCCACGAGACACTTCTGCAGGGCCGACCGGATGTTGTCGATCTCCAGGTCGACCCACTGGAGCCACTCGACCGGCCGATGGCGGGAGGCGCCCTCAGCGTCCAGGCACCTCGTCCTGTAGTACTCGACGTACCGCTCATCGAGCATGTCCTCCTCGGCGGCGGCCCGCAACTTGAGGCTGGCGTACTCGCGCATCGTCTCGTGCAATCGGTAGCAGGCGATGCCCGCGACGTCGTCCCTGGTGACGAGCGACTTGTCCACCAGCGCAGTCAGCAGGTCCAGGGTCAGATCGGAGGGTTCGTCGATGGCCGCACAGACCCCGGCAACGTCATCCAGGGTGAAGCGGCCCGCGAAGACGCACAGGCGGCGCAGAAGCGTCTGCTCCGCCGCAGCCAACAGGTCGTGACTCCAGTCAATCGTGGTTCGGAGCGTTTGCTGACGTGGCAGCGCCGCGCGGCTTCCACCGGTCAGAAGCGCGAATCGGTCGGTCAGCCGATCGAGGATCTGCTCGACGGTGAGCACTCGTGTTCTGACGGCAGCGAGCTCGATCGCCAGCGGCAGACCGTCGAGCCGCCGGCAGAGTTGGACGACGGCCGACTGGTTCGAGCTGGTCAGTTCAAACGTGCCTGAGGCGGCCGCGGCACGCTCCGTGAACAACAGGACGGCTTCGTTCTGTCGAACCCGGGACAGCGGTTGCCCTTCGTCTGCCGCAGGCAGGTCCAGTGGCGGCACCGGGAGGACGTGCTCGCCGGGCACCTGGAGCGGCTCACGGCTCGTGACGATCAGCCGCACGTTGGGCGCGGCCCGAATGATTTCGGCCACCAGTCGGGCGGACACCTCGAGCACGTGCTCGCAGTTGTCGAGGAAGAGCAAGAGCTCGCTGTCTCGCAGGTAGGCCAACAGGATCTGCAGCGGCTGCGCTCCGGCCTGGTCCCGGAGGTCCAGGGCAGCGACCACTGCGTTGGTCACCAGTGCCGGATCGCGAATCTCGGCGAGTTCGACCCACCAGGCACCGTTCTCGAAACCGCGTCCGAGGTCCGTCGCGATCCGAAGGCCGAGGCGTGTCTTGCCGACCCCTCCGGGGCCGACGAGGCTGACCAGGCGAGAACTGGCCAACGTCTTTCGCAGCTCCGCCAACTCTCGGCGACGACCCACGAAGCTCGTCGATTCGGCGGGCAGGTTTCCCAGTCGGCGCCTCGGTCTTGCCACGGTCGCCGCACCGTATCACGCAACCTCGTCGGCCCGACTACGCATCGAATCAGTTATTCGGTCGATTTGAACGACTCGGTGCCGGGCCTAGCTTGCTCACATGTTCAAGGACGCAGCCACCCAGCGAGTCGAGGTCACGTTCGTCGTGACTCCGCCCACGCGCCAGATCGCGCAGGCGTCGGGCGTCACCGACGTCGAGGTCGTCGGGCGAACGATCCGCTGCCTGGTCCGCGGGAGCTTCCAGCCATTTCTCGAGGCGGTGCGGGGCTACGAGGTCGTCAGCTTTACCTCGATCCCCGCCATCGATGGGACCCAGGCGCAACGACAGGGAGACGAGCCATGAAGGATCGCCCCTTCGTCGGGGGGAGGTCGGCGATGTTCGAAGCCTGACCGCCCCGCCGGGATCAGCCACCCGGCATCCAGCAGCTCCGACACATCAATCTCATCTACCGATCCAGAAAGGAACCGGACATGACATCCAACCGAAAGACCGCACTCGCAGCAGGCCTGTTCTTCCTCCTCACCGAGGTCACCGCCCTGGCCGGGTACTTCCTGTACGGACCCGTGCTCAACCACCGGGACTTCGTCCTGACGGGCGTCGGTGACACGTCGGTCCTCTTCGGCGCCATCTTCGAGGCGCTCCTCGTCGTCGCCAACATCGGCACCGCGGTCATCCTGTACCCGGTCATCCGCAGGCAGAACGAAACGCTCGGGATCGGCTACGTGGCCGGACGGCTCCTGGAATCGGTGATCATCCTCATCGGCGCGTTCAGCCTCCTCACGATCGTGACGCTCCACACCCAGCTCGCCGCCGGGGATGGCGCGGGCGCCATCGTTCTGGTGCCCTTCGCCCAGGCGCTGATCGCCCTGCACGATTGGACCTTCCTCTTCGGCCCGAACCTCGTGCTCGGCGTCAACACCGTCATGCTCGCGTACGTCATGTACCGGTCACAGCTGGTGCCGCGCCTGATTGCAACGCTGGGCCTCTTCGGGGGCACCCTGATCGTGGGATCGGGCATCGCGGTCATGTTCGGGCTCTATGCGCAGATGTCCTCGATTGGCGCACTGGCGGGACTCCCCGTCCTCGCCTGGGAGGTCTCGTTCGGGATCTACCTCATCGTGAAGGGGTTCAAGCCCTCCCCCGTCGTCGCGGAGAGCCCACAGCAGGTCGGCGTCGCCACGGCATACGCCGCCGCTTGACGCTCATGTCCTTCGGCCGGGGGCGGGACGCGTCCCCGGCCCCGGCAGAACGAGGCCCCGCAGTCGTTGCGGGGCCTCTGCCACGTCCGGCTTCATGGCCGGCCCGACTCCACCTACGGCGGACGCCCAGCAGGCCAGATCGAGTCGATGGGAATCGCTGCTACGATCGGACTCGCCGCATGGCGGCCAGCCGACGCCGCATTCCTAGGGGGAGCATTCGACGCAGTGCGCAACGTTGAGGCCGGCGACGCCCGATCGCTGATCCAGCGCCAGCTCTCGCGGCGCCAGGTGCTCCGCGGCGGCCTGATCGCGGGCGGTGCCGCGTTCCTCGCGGCCTGCCAGGGCGCGGTGACGCCAACCCCGAGCGCCGCCCCGACGACTGAACCGACCAGCGCTCACACGGCCCCACCTCCCGTGGCCTCGACCGCCGCCACGCCGGCTGCGCCCACGACACCTCCAACCCCCGCCCCCTCGGCAGCGCCAACCGTGGCTCCCACGGCCGCGCCCACTGCCGCCGCGCAGAACTTCGCGGGCACCGACCTGACGATCATGTCCCCGGGTGGCTACTTCGACCCGTACTTCGCTCTCGGGACGGCGAAGTGGAATGCTGCGACGGGCGGCACCGCCACCCCGGTCAGCACCGACTTCGCCGAGTATCGGGTGAAAATGGCCGGCATCATCGCGACCGGCGACCCCTCGTTCGACATCCTGTACACGACCGCTGCCTTTGGCTACGTGCTCAGGTTCGGAGAGCGCCTCCTGCTGCCGATCGGGGACCACGTTGGCGACACGAGCGACTTCCTCGACGATTCGCTCCAGGGCCTGACATCGTCGGACGGCGTCCTGCGTGCCCTGCCGCTGTACGACAACACGTACCTGTGGGGCTGGAACAAGCAGCACTTCGCGGCGATCGGGGAGGACCCGGACAACCCGCCCGACACCTATGACGCCCTGTTCGCCCTCGTGCCGAAGTTCAAGGCCAAGGGGATCATTCCCTGTGTCCAGCCGTGGCTGGCGACTGAGGCCAACCTGTTCGCGCAGCTGTACTGGACGCAGATCTACAACTCGACGAGCCATCCGATGTTCAGCGACGACCAGACGCAGGTGATGTTCGACGGGGATGATGGCCTGCTCACGTTCCAGACGATCGAGCAGGGCATCGGGACAGGCTGGTGGGATCCCAGGTACATGAACCTCGCCAACGACAACGATGCCTTCAAGATCTTCAACGATGGCAACGTCGCCACGACCATGGAAGGCGCGTACCCGGTCCCGACCGGCGACATGGCCCAGTTCGGCGCGAATCACGGCGTGCGGCAGTTTCCGGGCATCAAGCCTGGCACGACCGGCTCGGCAGGCGGACCGGGCGGCTGCGGCGTGAGCAGGTTCTCGACGAACGTTGACGCGGGCTGGAGTTGGATGCGAGCCCAGTTCAGTGCCGACGTCGGAAAGGCGGCCGCGCTGTCCGCCGGACACTACACAGTGGCGCGCGAATCGGTCATCACTGACCCGAACGTCATCGAGGCGATTCCACTGCTGGCGGCCTTTGCCCTCCAGTACCAGGGCGTGACGAACTCGTGGCCGACGCCGTATGAGACGCAACCGGTCTTCAACGAGGTCGTCACCAGGATGATCAGCGGCGAGTACACGGCCGCGCAGGCCCAGGCCGCCGCGGTGAAGGGCTGCCAGGATGTGATCACCAAGTACCTGGCGAGCTAGCTCGAGTTCCCGATTCGGGTGTGCCGGAGCGCAGAAGCGGGCGGTCCTCGGGGTATGGTGTGCGGCAGATGGTCATGGCAAGCCCGCTGCTCGAGACCAAGCTCTACGTCCCGAAGCCGCGACGCGGTCTGGTGGCACGTCCGAGGCTGAGCGAGCGCCTGAGTCGCGTGGCCGATTCCAGGCTCACCCTGGTCTCCGCACCGGCCGGCTTCGGCAAATCGACCCTCCTGGCGGAGTGGCTTGCCGCCCCGTCGGCCACCGGCCGATTGACGGCGTGGCTGTCCCTTGACCCCAGCGACAATCAGGCCTCTTCCTTCTGGTCGTACCTGATCGCGGCGCTGCGGACGGTGGCGCCCGAGGTCGGCGCCGGCGCGGTCGCGCTCCTCGAATCGCCCCAGCAGCCGATCTCAGCGGTCCTCACCACCCTGCTCAACGAGCTCAGCGCCGTCCCCGACGACATCGTGCTGGTGCTCGACGACTACCACCTGGTCGATGCGTCCGAGATCCAGGACGGGATGACGTTCCTGATCGACCATCTGCCGCCGCGAATGCACCTCGTGATCGCGACCCGCGCGGATCCGGCGCTGCCGCTGGCCCGCCTGCGAGCGCGGGGCGAGCTCGTCGAGGTCCGCGCGGCGGATCTGCGATTCACGCCCGACGAGGCCGCGGCGTATCTCAACGAGGTGATGGGCCTGGCGCTGACGGTCCGCGACGTCGCGGCGCTGGAAGCGCGCACTGAAGGCTGGATCGCCGCGCTCCAGCTGGCGGCGCTCTCGATGCAGGGGCGAGACGACATCGCCGGCTTCATCGCCGGCTTCGCCGGGGACGACCGCTATATCGTCGATTACCTGGTGGAAGAGGTGCTGCAGCGCCAGCCCGAACGCGTCCGGAGCTTCCTCCTCCAGACCTCCATCCTGGACCGCCTCAGCGGCCCACTCTGCGATGCCGTCACCGGCGAGCCTGGCGGCAAGGCTGTGCTGGAAGCCCTGGACCGGGCGAATCTCTTTGTCGTCCCGCTCGACGACCGCCGCCGCTGGTACCGCTATCAGCACCTCTTTGCCGACGTCGTCCACACCCACCTCGTCGATGAGCGGCCTGCCGACATCCCCGAGCTGCACCGGCGAGCGAGCCTCTGGTTCGAGCAGGAAGGCGAGCAGGTCGAGGCGATTGGCCACGCGCTGGCCGCCGGGGATTTCCCGAGGGTGGCGGATCTCGTTGAGCTGGCACTGCCGGTCCTGCGCAGGGATCGGCAGCGTGCCGTAACGCTTGCCTGGCTCGAGGCCCTACCTGACGCGCTGATCAAAGCCAGACCGGTGCTCGGCACCGGATATGTCTGGGTGTTGCTCGAAGCGGGCCGGCTCGAGGCCGCGGAGGCTCGTCTGCGGGACGCCGAACGGTGGTTGGACACGCCGGCTGGCGCACGTCGCGCAGAGATGGTCGTCGTGAACGAGGAGGAGTTTCGCGATCTGCCGGCGACGATCGCCCTGTATCGCGCCGCCATTGCCCAGGGTCGTGGCGACGTGCCCGAGACGATCAGGCAGGCTCGGATGGTGCTGGACCTGGTCCCCGAGGATGAGCACCTCCGACGCGGATCGGCGGCAGCGTTCCTGGGACTCGCCGCCTGGACGAGCGGCGACCTCGAGGCGGCCTACCGGATGTTTGCCGAGGGCATGGCCCATGTGCTAAAGGGCGGACACATCTCGGACGCCATCAGCGGGGCAATGCCCCTCGCCGATTTCCGGATTGCCCAGGGCCGTCTCCGCGATGCAGGACGCACCTACGAGCAGGCACTGCGGCTCGCGGCGGAGCAGGGCGAACCGCTCCCGCTCGGGACGGCGGACCTGTATGTGGGCCTGGCCGAGCTCAGTCGTGAGCGAGACGAACTTGAGCAGGCCTTGCGGGACCTGCAGAGGAGCAAGGACCTCGCCGAGCGCACGGGGTTCGGTCAGAACCGCTCTCGATGGCCCGTTGCCATGGCTCGGCTGAAGGAGGCCCAGGGAGATCTGGACGGCGCTCTCGACCTGCTGGCCGAGGCCGAGCGGCAGCACGTCAGGGACTACTTCTTCCCCGATGTGCGTCCCCTGGCCGCGCTGAAGGCACGTCTCTGGGTTGCCCAGGGCAGGATCGCCGAAGCCGCCGGCTGGGCGCGCGAGCAGGGCCTGTCCGCCGCGGACGACCTCGACTACGTCGGTGAGTTCGCGCACATCACCCTGGCGAGGGTGCTCCTGGCCCAGTCGAGGATCGACCGCTCAGACCGTGGCGTTCACGAGGCAATGGGCCTGCTGGAGCGCCTGCTGAACGGAGCCGAAGCGGGCGGGCGGACGGGCACCGCCATCGAGATCCTGGTCCTGCAGGCGCTCGGTCATCAGTCGCAGGGCGAGATCCCGGCGGCGCTCGGGCCGCTCGAGCGTGCCCTGACGCTGGCTGAGCCGGAGGGCTACGTCCGAATCTTCGTTGACGAAGGGCCGCCGATGGCGGTGCTGCTGGAGGCGGCCGCAACGCGTGGGATCGCCCCGAGGTACGTCCGTCAACTGGTGACGGCCCTCGGCCGGGGGGCGGGCCGGGGCGAGGGCCGGAGCGGAGACGGAACCCCGACCGGCCAGGGTCTGATCGAGCCGCTGAGCGAGCGTGAGCTTGACGTCCTTCGATTGCTCGCGACCGACCTGGACGGCCCGGAGATCGCCAGCCAGCTCGTGCTGTCGCTGCACACGGTCCGCAGCCACACGAAGAGCATCTACGCCAAGCTCGGTGTCAACAACCGGCGGGCCGCGGTTCGTCGGGCAGAGGAACTCGACCTCCTCCCCCGAAGACGAGACGGCCAGCCTCGGGCCTGATCGGCGGGCGCCGCGACACAGGGCCAGAAGGCCGACCCCGGCGTGCGGCCGAAGACGCCGCTGACAATTCACCACCTCATTCACCACAGCTGGTGATGCCCACTCACCACATCCGCTCCTAGCTTCGTGATCACGCCGGCAACGGACGCAACGCCGGCGGAAAGGAGCAGATGAGCGGAAGAATCGACCCCGATCGCCACGAGTCCGGACGGTACGAAATCCGGCTCAAGGGGCATCTCGATGACCGCTGGGCCGCCTGGTTCGACGGGCTGAGCCTCAGCCACCAGGGCGATGGCACAACGGTCATCTCCGGCCCCCTGCCCGACCAGGCCGCGCTGCATGGCCTGCTCCAGAAGGTCCGGGACATCGGCCTGCCGCTCGTCTCGGTCATCTGCGTCGAGCCGGATCGGCCCGGCGTGCCCACCCCAGGTCCTCGATCGGCATCTGCCAACCCACGAACAGGAGACCCGACATGACCAACGCAACCCGCACCACGTCGCCCAAGCCCGCCCCGCTGGAGTCGATGCGGAAGACCGCACTCGTCGCGGGCGTGTTCTACCTGATTACCTTCATCTCGATCCCCTCGCTGACCCTCTATGGACCCATCTTCAACAATCCGGCCTGGATCCTCGGGTCCGGTCGCGACGCCGGCGTGCTCATCTCCACCGTCCTCGAGCTCATCGTCGCCCTCGCCGGCATCGGCACCGCGGTCGCGCTCTATCCGGTGGTCAAACGGCAGAACGAGGGCTTCGCACTCGGCTTTGTCGCGTCGCGAATCGTCGAGGCCGGCATGATCTTCACCGGTGTCGTCAGCATCCTGTCGCTGGTCACTCTGCGAACGAACCTAGGTGCCGTGGCCTCGGCGGCTGATGCGCCGTCGCTCGTCACCACCGGCGCGTCGCTCGTCGCGACCTACAACTCGACCTTCCTGCTCGGCCAGAGCCTCATGCCGGCCGTGAACGCCCTCCTCCTTGGCTACCTGATGTACCGATCCGGCCTCGTGCCACGGATCCTGCCCGTCCTGGGACTCATCGGAGCACCGTTGCTCCTCTCGGCCGATATCGGAATCCTGTTGGGCATCAACGAGAAGGTCTCCCTGTGGTCGGGACTCGCGGTCGTGCCGATCTTCGTGTGGGAGCTCGGGATCGGCCTCTGGATGACCTTCAAGGGCTTCAAGCGCACGGCGCCGCTCATGATCGAGGCCGCCGCCGAGCAGGCGGCCCTTGACGGTTCCGCGCGGCCGATCTCGTCACCGAGCCCCGTCGCCGCGAAGGCCAGCGCGGCATGACCGCCGACGGAGTGCGGCCGGCCACGGTCCCGCCTCGCGCGTTCGTTCGGATCGCCTGGGTGCTGCACCGCGCGCTGTACCGGTTCAGTGGGGGGCGAATTGGACTCCGGCCCCCCGAGGCCGGCAACACCTTCGGGATGCTGCGCCTGAACACGATCGGGCGGCGTTCCGGCCAGCCACGGGTCGCCATCGTCGGTTACTACGAGGACGGCCCGAACCTGGTCACGCTGGCAATGAACGGCTGGGCTGAGGCGGAGCCCGCCTGGTGGCTGAACCTCCAGGCGCAGCCCAACACGGTGGTCGAGCTGAAGGATGGTCCCCGCGCAGTCCGCGGTCGCGCCGCGGAAGGCGACGAGCGCGATCGGCTCTGGGCGCGCTGGGGCGAGTTCAGCGACAAGTACGACGCCTGGGCAGCGAAGCGTTCCGGGCAGACCGCGGTGGTCGTGCTCGAGCCTCGCGCCGCCGCCTGACGGGAAGGGTCCGGGAGTCCGTCTCCAGGACCCTTCAACCCTCACCCACTTCACCCATCGCACATCGATCCCGCTCCGCATCGGGGTCAGAAGGGAGTCACTTCCATGTCCAAGGCAACCATCGTCAAGTTCTTCATCGGCAGTGTCGCCGCCGGCATCGTGGGCGCCATCCTCGTGGTTACGACGTGGGGCGTGTTCCCGGCCGACGTGTTCGTCAAGAACGGCGCCGACATCGTCGGCGTCCAGGGATCGACATTCGCGTGGGCGGTGTTCGGACTCGGGGTGGCCGGCGTGATCGTTCTCGTCGGCGCGGCGTTCGCCGCCGTTGCCGGTTGGATCGGCGCTCTGCTGAACACCTCGACACTCGAACGCAAGACCTGGTTCATCGCCCTCGCGTTGCTCGGGGTCTTCGACCTCGGTCTGCTGGCCCTGTTCGCGTACGTCGTCGCAGGGCCGGACGGGCCGCGGCGGACGACGACCGCCTCGACGCTCACGACGGCCGGCGCGTCATGAGCCTGCTGCGCAACCTCGGGCGCCGAAGGCTCCGCACCACGCTCACTGTCCTCGGGATCGTCATCGGGATCTGGGCGCTGGTCGTCTTCAGCTCGATGGCCAACAAGATCAACACGCTGGTCGCGAGCGGCAGCGACTACTACATCGGCAAGGTCGTCGTCAGCGATGGCTCGACGAGCGGCTTCGGCATCGGCCTCGTGCCGATCGACGTTGGTCTGGCCGACCAGGTCCGCGCCCTGGGCGGCGTTGGCGCGGTCGATCCGCAGGTGCAGATGCCGTTCGAGGATGCCAAGGCCGCGGGCTTCGGCATCCCGAAGCTGATCCTCGGCGCCGTGGCCGGGGCGGACGGCGGCCTCGACCGATCCCACGTCACGCCCGCCCAGGGCCGCCTGCTGACCGCGGCGGACGAGGGCTCACAGGTCACCGTCCTTGGCTCGGATCTCGCCCGCACGTTCGATGTCGGCATCGGTGACAGCATCGCCATCCGTGGCGTGTCGTTCCAGGTCGTCGGCATCCTCGAGCCCACCCTGACCGCGCCCGACACGACGGCCAGGCTGCCGCTCGCGGCGGCCCAGCAGTTGTTCCTCGCAAGCCTGCCGCCAAAGCTCGCCGGGGCGCTGCACGCCAGCGACCTCGCGACCCAGATCGTCGCGTATCCCGCGCCCGGCGCCGACCCTGACGAACTCGCCAGGCGCATCAAGGCACTCGGCAACGTGACCACGATCACGAGCGCCGACTGGCAGGAACAGGTCGGTACGACCAACCTGATCTTCAACGCGATCATCCTCGGCGTCGGGATCATCAGCCTGGTCGTCGGCGGCCTCTCGGTCATCAACACGATGGCGATGAGTGTCACCGAGCGAACCCGCGAGATCGGCATCAAGCGGGCGATCGGCAGCTCGCGCCGCCGGATCATCCGCGAACTCGTGGCCGAGGCCGCCCTGATCGGCGTGATCGGCGGGCTCATCGGCCTGGCGCTGGCGGCCCTCGTGGTCTACCTCGCCAACGAGGCCGGCCGGAGCTCCGGGACCAGCCTCTTCGACCTGACCGCCGGCACGGCGCTCTTCGCCGTCGCCTTCAGCACGATCCTCGGCATGGTTGCCGGAGTCGTCCCAGCCTGGAATGCTGCCCGGCTCGACCCGGTCGCGGCGCTCCGCTACGAGTGAGGAACACGACGATGACACTCCTGGAAGGGCGCAACCTGCGCAAGACCTACCGGCTCAGCCGGCGCAACAGCCTTGACGCGCTGCGCGGCGTGGACGTCGCGATCGAGGCCGGCGAGATGGTCGCGATCATGGGCCCGTCGGGCTCCGGCAAGACCACCCTCATGCACCTCCTGGGCCTGCTCCACTCCCCGGACACGACCACCGGCGCGGCGCCGGAGCTGCGCTTCGACGGCACCGATGTCACCCGCCTCTCGGACGGCGCGCGGACCCGGATTCGGGCGCGGAGCATGGGCTTCGTGTTCCAGTCCTTCAACCTGGTGCCGACCCTGACCGCGCTCGAGAACGTGATCCTCGCGGCGGACTATGCCGGAGTCCACGGCCCGACGGCCCGTCGAGCGGCGACGGATGCACTCGACCTCGTGGGCCTGGCCGAGCGCGCCAGGCACCGGCCGATGGAACTCTCCGGCGGCGAGCAGCAGCGCGTCGCGCTGGCCCGGGCGCTCGTCAACTCGCCGCGGCTCCTGCTCGCGGACGAGCCGACCGGCAACCTCGATTCGGCACGCTCCGCCGAGGTCCTGGCACTGCTTCGGGGCTTCAACCGCGATCGCGGCCAGACGACCGTGATCGTGACGCACGATCCCGCGGTCGCCGCCAGCACCGACCGCACGATCCACATGCGCGATGGGCTGATCGTCGGCCACGAATCGCTGGCGCTCGTCGCGTGACGCTCGGAGCCTCACCCCGGGATTGACCGACGGGCGACGCCGGGCGCAGTTACCTCGTCCCGGTGATGAGCCGTTCGCGATCGAAGGCGACCGACACGATTCGCCAGCCGAGCCCGTCGAGGATCAGCAGCAGGGCTGCCAGGCCGATGGCAAGGCCGAGCGAGATATGGATCACGTCGTACGCAACGAGGTAGATGACCAATACTGACGGCAGACTTGCGAGCGAACCGAGCTGCTGCGCCACGCGAAGGTCGGTCGAGCGGACCGAGAACGTGATGCCCACCCAGATCGACCAGGTCGCCAGGAGTGGCGTGAAAATCAGCTGGGCGACGATGTCCGGGCCGTTGAAGACGGCCGACGCCACCTGCGGCTTCGCGAAGAGTGCGACCAGGGCGAGGAAGAAGGCGTAGACGACGAGGGAGATCACCAGCGATGGAATGAGCGTCGCGAGCGCCTTGGCCAGCAGGAACTCCTCGCGACGGATCGGGGTCGTGAGCACCGGCTCGAGCGTGCCCTGCTGGCGCTCACCGGCGACGGCGTACGCGGCGACCGTCGCCGGCACGAGCGCCGGGATGGCCAGGAGGATCGCCAGCGGATCGCCGTTGAGGAGCGCCTTGGAGGACGAGGCGGGCAGCGCGAGAACCTGGATCAACGGGGCGATGATGAAGATCAGCGGGATGACGGCCATCGTCGCGACGATCGAACTGTTGTGGCGATACTCGCGCAACTCCTTGCCGAAGATCGCCCGGATACGGCGCCTACTCAGGTTCGTGGCGGGCGCGTTCGTGGCCTGCGGGTTCATGGCCGGTGCGCCTCCGGGTCGTCGTCGATCAGCTCGAGGTAGACATCCTCGAGCGAGTGCCGCGACTCGCTGATCGACAACACATCCGCACCGGCGGCCACCAGGGCACGGGTGATCGCAGGAGCTGCGACGGTCGAATCCGTGACCTCGAGGATGTAGGCAGCCGGGCCGTCCTGCCGCCAGCCATTGACCGCCGGGAGGCCGCCGAAGGTGCTGCCGGGCTCGGCGACGGGGCCGACGGTCGCGACCGTGAGCGTCCGGCTGAAGAGCTGCTCGCGCAGCTCGTCGGGCCGGCCGATCGTCCGCAGGGTCGTGTTCAGGATCGCGACCCGATCGCACAGGCGCTCGGCTTCCTCGAGGCGGTGGGTCGTCAGGAAGATCGTGACGCCGCGCTTGCGCAGATCGTCGATCAGCTCGTGGACGTCGTGCGCGGCGACCGGGTCGAGACCGGCGGTCGGCTCGTCGAGGAAGAGGATCTGCGGGTCGCTCAGGAGCGCCCTCGCGAGCGCGACCCGCTGGCGCAGGCCCTTGGACAGGGTGCCGCAGGCATCGCCGGCCCGATCGGCGAGGTTGACGGCCCGAAGAGCCCGATCGATGCGCTCCCTCGAGTCGGACACCTCGTAGAGGTCGGCGAAGCATTGGAGGTTCTCGAGCACGCTGAGGCGGAGATAGAGGCCCGGCGACTCGGGCATGATCGAGATCCGCCGGCGGATCTCCACCCCGTTGTCAGGCGAGAGTGGCATCCCGGCGACCGTCGCGGAGCCCGAGGTCGGCGCAATCAGGGTTCCGAGGGTCCGGACGGTCGTCGTCTTCCCGGCGCCATTGGGGCCGAGAAACCCGAACACCTCGCCCTGGCCAACTTCGAAGGAGACGTCCTCGAACGCGATCCGGTCGCCGAATCGCTTCGTCAGGCGATCGACCGACAGTGCCGGGACGCGGCTCTGAACAGCAGCCTGCGGCATCCGCCCCAACCCTCCGATGAGACCGTCATCCTGCCACGGATCCGTTCCGGCGTCGGCGCTGGCGCCACCGGCCCGCGTCGCCTCAGCGGCGAGGCGGCTCTCGACGCATCTCGTCGGCCACGGCCTGGTCGCGCGGCGAGCCAGCCGACAGGCCGGCGATGACGCCGGCTACGTCCGCCGCGCTGCGATTCTGGCTGAGCTTGCGCTTGGCCTCGATCCGCGAGATCCGCAGCTCGAGGCCGACGATCGCGCGGATCTGGCCGGCGATGTACTCGGCCGGAGCGTCGTCGATGGACCAGGGGTCGACCCGGCCGGCCTCATGCCGCTCCACGAGCCGGGTGACGTGGGCCAGCAGCCACTCGGGCTCCGGGTGGGAGATGAGCGTGCCGTGGACCTGGACCGTCGTGTAGTTCCAGGTCGGGACCACCTGGCCGGTGAGCCGTTTCGCCTCGTAGAACGCCGGCGAGATGTAGGTGTCGGGCCCGTCGAAGATGGCCAGTGCCTCGACCTCGGACGAGAGGTCCCGCCACTGCGGGTTCGGTCGGGCGAGGTGCCCGTGCAGCGTGCCGCGCGGACCGTCGGCCGGGTTGAACAGCATCGGCAGGATGGACGCTCGCAGCTCCCCGCCGGCGAGCGTCACCAGCGTGGCCGGCACGTGCTCGGCGAGGGCCGCGAGCTCGGCCGCCGGGTCAGGCACGGCGAATCGGGCGTGGGCGGGCTGATACACGCGCCGGACAGTAGCACGCTGCCCGTTGGGGACCGGCTGTGGTCATTGGACAACGGGGCCGGCGGTGTGCGACTCTACGCTGTAAAGTCAGGAGGGCCCATGACAGCCCGAGCCACCGCCACCGCCCAGCGCCGCGAACCGTTGACCCGCGAGCGAATCCTCCAGGTCGCCCTCAGGCTCGCCGATCAGGGCGGCCTCGAGTCACTCAGCATGCGACGGCTCGGCCAGGAGCTCGGGGTCGAGGCGATGGCCCTCTACTACCACTTCGCCAACCGGGACGAGATCGTCGACGGCATCGTGGATCTCGTCTTCGGCGAGGTGGATCTGCCGACCGGCGATGGTGCCTGGAAGGCCGCGATGCGGGCGCGGGGGATCTCGCTCCGCGACGCGCTCCTGCGTCACCGCTGGGCGATCGGCCTCATGGAGTCACGCGCCCACCCAGGTCCGGCGAGCCTGCGCCACCACGACGCGGTCATCGGCAGCCTCCTGGCCGGCGGCTTCTCGATGGCCCTGACTGCCCATGCATATTCGGTCCTCGACGGCTACCTCTTTGGCTTTGCGCTCACGAAGCTGAACCTGCCGTTCCAGAGCGGCGATGCGGTTGCGGAGGTCGCCCAGGAGATGCTGGCGCCGTTCCCCGTCGACGAATACCCCAATCTCGTCGCGTTCATCACCGACCACGCCATGCAACCCGGGTACGACTACGGCGACGAATTCGAGTACGGCCTCGATCTGGTCCTCGACGGCCTCGAGCGCGCCCGCGGATCGTCGCCGGCCTAACGCCGGCTGGCGGCCTCTCCCGGCCCCGAGATCACGCGGGCGAGGCTGACCGGATCCGCGATGCCCTTGAGCTGTGTCTCGCCGGCGTCCTCCGTCTGGAACCCTGCCGCCGCGATCGACTGTGCGACGTCGGCCGGGACGAGCAACTCGCCCGCAGGCGCGCGGGCGGAGATGCGCGCGGCGAGGTTGACGGTTGAACCGTAGACGTCGCCGTCCCGGATCACGATGGGCCCGGCCGCGACGCCGGCATGGGCTGCCGGGAGACCGGCCTGCAGGATATCGGCCATGAGCTCCTGGACGGAACGGATGGCATCGACGTCCGATGGGTATCGGAGCATCACCCCATCGCCCAGGAGCTTGACGATCCGACCGCGATGATTGGCGGCCGCGGAGCCGGCGAGGACCTGCAACGTCCCCGCGAGATCGGCGGCGTGCTCGTCGCCGGCCGCTGCCGTCAGCTCGGTGTAGCCGGTCAGATCGACGAAGGCAATGGCCGGGCGCTGGACCTCGCGAGCGGGCATTCGCCCGGCCCGCGCGAGTGTCCCCTGGACGTCGTCGACCATCCGCTCGAAGGCTTCGTGCTCCGAGTGGCGGACGAGCAGCCAGACCAGGAGGCTCGACATCAGGGGCGTGAGGCGGATGGACGGCCTGAGGGCCTCATCCTCGTCGAGCCCCCGGCGGAAACGTGGCGGCGGAGACCCTTCGAATTCGTCGAACAGGTCCAGGGTGGCCTCCTGGATCCTTCGGACGCCCTCGCCCACGATGTGGGCTGCCCGGAGGGAGACCTCGAGGCGGCTATCGACCATCGACCAGATATCCAGGAAGTCCGTCAGCACGGCCTCCTCGTCGCGACGCGTCAGGGCGTCCTGCGGCGGAGCGGCCAACCCGAAGGCCGCGTAGATCGCCGGGAGATCGGCGCCTCGCTCGCCGAGCGACGCGACAAAGTCGGCCGTCGTCCGTCCCGTGGACTCGGGCGCGTTCCACATCTGCCCGATGCGATGCAGTGGATGACCGCCGCTCTGGATCACCCACATCAGGTCGTCGACGTCGATGCCGCCCGCACCCAAAGCGACCGCGAAGCGGATCGTGGCGACGTCGACCGGGTCGTGCGACCCATCACCATCGGGCCGGATCGCGCCGGCGTTGACGAGTTCCGCGACGTATTCCGGCGTGACGCGTGCCTCGACGGCCAGCTGGGCCGCCGTCAACCGCCGGGCCGGACCGCTCGTACTTGCGCCCGGGGGCGGGTCGGGCATCGCATCCACGGCCTCATTGTCGCGCGGCAGCCGGGTCGCCGATCAGCGGGTCTGGACCATCACGGACGAGCACGTAG
Source organism: uncultured Chloroflexia bacterium (assembly GCA_963716375.1). GTDB lineage: Bacteria > Chloroflexota > Limnocylindria > Limnocylindrales > CSP1-4 > VGPE01. The sequence continues at coordinate 3,270,556 of OY970306.1, forward strand.
AACACCGCGTCCTCGGGCCGGCCGTCGCGATCGAGCGACCAGGCACGCCTGATGCCCTCACGTGCAAAGCCCGCTCGCAGGGCGACTCGACCGGAGGCCTCGTTGTCGACGTCGGTCCAGACTTCGAATCGAATCGCCGACGTGGTCGCCATCGTCCACGCCACGATCAACCGCAGGGCTCGGGTCGCCACCCCGTGCCCGCGAGCAGCCGGGCTCAACCAGTAACCAAACGAGACATGGTGGCCAGTCGGGCCATGCCTGGCGATCGTCCCGAGGAATGCGCCGCCCGAGTCATCGACGATCGCGAAGGAGGCCTCGGTTTTGGTCTCCCAATCGGCGACCCGGCGGGCGGCGAAGGCCTCGGCCGCCGCCATCGTGTACGGCTGTGGAATGGGAATGAACCGTGCGATCAGCGAATCCTGGCACGCGGCGAAGACATCGGCGGCGTCAGAAGGCTCCAGCGGTCGCAGGCGGACAACGCCATCGGACAGTGCAACGCTCCCAGGCTCCGGCATCGGGTCATCATCGGCCTGCGGCAGCGCCAACGCCAGTCAGGAAGTTCGGGGGAACGCGACGCGGTCGGCGCGGCCGGTCGAGACCCGGCCGCCCGCTCTGGCCTCTAGTGCCCGTGAGCCACGACGGAACTTGAGAGCCCGGCGCCGTGCGCCGCGTCCCCGGCGTATGAGGCTCGGAACGCCTCCCAGCCGTGCACCGTGACGAACACGTACACATTCCCGTTCGCCTCGACATGCCGCACGCTCAGCGCGTGATAGGCGGACCAGGTTCCGGCAGCGTTCCGTGTTGCGACCTGGATCGAGACGGGCTTGCCGACGAACCCGGTGCCCAAGTGAAACCGGACGGTGGCGGCGTGCCCGTTCGGGAGACTGAGCGTCGTGGTGGGGAACGGACCGGTCCGGGTCGTCCCGGCGCGGATCCCCGCGGCGATCGTGGTGGCCGGCTTCTGCGTCGGCGCAACCTTTGCGACGGAGAAGCCACCAATCCCCTGGCCGCTGACGTCACCAGGCTTCGAGTCACCGGTCCAGTAGTAGAGGGGGTGGCCGTTGTAGGACGCCTGCGTGGAGCCATCCGATCGCACCAGCGTCCCGAGCTTGCCGGTCACTCCGGGACCCGCCGTCGGCTGTTGGCCGGCGGGGACGGTCAGCGGCGGCCAGGCCGTCGCGCAGCCTCCGGTGCAGGTGCTGGTTGTGCTCGTGTCGCCTGAATGGGTGTAGAGAGTGAGCCCGGTCGCACCCACCAGGACCGTGCCGAGGCTCGACGCCCCGGCTCCGACCGTAGCCGCCCGGAGCGCCGGAGCGAGCGGCGAACCGCCGCCACCGGCCGTCGACGCAGCGGCGCCCGTCCCCCCGGCAAGAACGGCGATGACGAGCCCCGCGGCGACCATGGGACCGGTGAGTCGAACGAGTGGCTGCATGGCTAGACCTTCCATTGGGCGATGTGATCCACTTGCTGATACGCGGGAATGCCCACCGAGGTTTCGAACGAGCTGGCCGGCCTGCGCGGCGGATCGACCGACTGTCAATCCGACGAGCGTTACGATCCCGGCGTGGCGGCGGCAACGAAGGCATTGGAGCACCTCGTCGATCTCGGCCGCACCGCGTCCGATCAGGCGCTGCTGGCGCAGGTCGTCGGCAATCTCGACACCCGCTTCGGGCTCGGCGGCAAGATCGCGGAGGAGCCGAATCTGGCGGCGATCATGGACCAGTTCGTCGCCCGCCTCATGAAGGCCTTCGGCTCGCTCTCGGCGGTTCGCGGCCACGCCGTCCTCGACATCGCCTGTGGCTCTCGGTCCAGTCGTTCGCCGATCACAGGGCGCCCGACGTCCGAATTCGAGCCCTGGATGTGCCGCCTGCTCCTCGAGCTCGGGGCCCGACCGGTCGGGCTCGACATCGGCGACAACACGGGTGAAGCCTTCGAGCACCATCGAATCGACCTGGGCGCCCCGGGGGCCCTCGACTTCCTGGCGACCGGATCGTTCGACGCCATCCACGAGAGCCGGCTCTTCGGTTCCCCGGAGTTCCGGTCAGCGCACGGTCCGGCAACCGAAGCCATTCGCAGCGAGATCCATGCGCAGGAACGCCGGCTCCTGCGCCCGGGAGGGATCCTCATCCACAGTGACGGTCCGCCCGGTTCGCGAAGGAACGCCGTCGGTTGAGGGGAGACCTGTCCAATCGACGCACGTTGGACGGATCGCGATCGCGGGCGCAAGGTTGACGAAGCGCGCCGCACCCTCTGCCGGCGTCACCGAGGGCACCAACCATGGTCACGCTGATGATCCTGCACGACGTCGACGACGTCGATCACTGGCTCAGTTCACCCCGCCGGGGGGAGCTCTTCGGGCCCCTGGGAATGTCCGCGCGAACGTTCGTCGTTGACCGCCAGAAAAGCAACAAGGTCGGTCTCCTCGTCGAGGTCCCGAGCATGGAAGCCTTCCAGGCGGTCCTGGCCTCGCCGGACGCTGGCGAAGCCATGAAGTACGACGGCGTCCGCCCGGAGACGATCGTGATCCTGACCCCGGCATAGGCCGGCCGACCGATTGCCTGATCGACCCCGGCGCCGGCCCCTCGGCGCCAGGAGTCAGTCGGCCGGTCCCGGGCCGACGACCGTGGCCGGCCGCAACGGGCCGGCTGTCGCCGCGCCTCTAGACCGTGATGGCCACCTTGCCCCGCGCGTGGCCGGCCGCCACGTGGTCGATCGCTCGAGCGGTCTCGCTCAACGGATAGGCTTGATCGATGACGGGCGTGACCTGCCCGGCCTCGATCAGGTCCTTGAGGGCGACCAGGTCCTCGAGGTTCGGCGAGAGGATGAACGGCTCGAGCGACTGGCTCACGAACCGCGACAGTACGAGCGCGCGGATGACGCGTCCCCCACCGGCAAACCAGTGGTTGTCGAAATTGCCGCCGTTCGGCACCAGCGTTCCCGTGGGCGTGAGTGCTCGCCGGAGCTCGGACAGCGAATGCGTCCCGACGTTGTCGAGGATGAAGTCGTACCGCTGCCCGTTCTTCGTGAAATCCTCCCGACTGTAGTCGATGACGTGATCGGCACCAATCGATCTGACAAGGTCGAGATTTCGAGTGCTGCAGACCCCGGTCACCTCCGCGCCGAGCGACTTCGCGATCTGGACGGCGAACGTGCCGATGCCGCCGGAGGCCCCGTTGATCAGCACCTTCTGCCCGGCTCGAACGGCCCCGTGATCGCGGAGCGCCTGGAGAGCCACCATGCCAGCCATGGGCACGGCCGCGGCCTGCTCGAAGGTGAGGTTGGCGGGCTTGAGGGCCAGCTCGTCTTCCGAGGCAGCCGCGTAGTCGGCGAACGAGCCCCGGCAACGGCCGAAGACCTCGTCGCCCGGGTGGAAGCGCGTGACGGCTGTGCCGACGGCCTCGACCCGACCCGCGACGTCGGTGCCGCGAACGCCGTTCTTCGGCCGGCGGAGCCCGTAGATTGGTGCCGGGCGAGCGACGTAGGGCAGGCCGCTCATGATCGCCCAGTCAGCCGGATTGACGCCCGCAGCACGCACCCGAACCAGGACCTCGTGATCGCCGATCTGCGGCTTGTCGATCTCCCGGAGTTCGAGCACGTCGGCTGAGCCGTACGAGTCCTGGACCATGGCCTTCATCGGGGCGTCTCCTTCTGGGGTTTACGATGTAAAGTCACCGGATGTCGGAACTGTACGGTGTAAAGTCCAGAGTGTCAAGCCCTGATTTCAGGCGCGAAGCGGAACGCCGGATCGAGCCGTCGGGGACCTGGTCGAACCGTCGCCGAACCGAACGATCGAAGCCGAACCCTTGACGCGACCGCCATAGGGTCTACGGTTCGAGCCATGGCAGCGGTCCCGGAGAGCAGCGCGCAACGCGCTGCGCAATGGTCATTCCATCGAGACCGACTGCGGAGGGACGGATCCGGCGGCGTCGGCGGACGGTCTTGGCCGTGCCGGTCGTGCTCTCAGTTGTCGTCCTCCTTGCCTCATCGAGCAGTGCAGCAGGCTGGGACCGGCCCGGGTCGATCGAGCGCGCTGCCAGCTCGCCGGATCCTGTCGTCCTGACCAGCCTCGTCAGTCCGGGCGCTGGCTGGGTCCTGAGTCGGCACTCGCTGAAGCGAACGACCGACGACGGCCGGCATTGGACCACCGTCACCCCGGCCGGGCTGTCGATCCATCCCGCGTCGGATCCGGGGCTCGGCGCGACGAACGTCTACGGCTTCGGCGCCCTCGATTCGCGCCATGCATTCCTGGCGACGGAAGCCCTCAACAACGTCGACTTCACCATGACGATCTGGCGGACCGCCGACGGTGGCGCCACCTGGCATCGGACGACCCTGCCGCATCTCGTTCATGAGACGGGCCCGATCTGCGGCCAGACCTGCGGCGCCGGGTTCGGGGTCACCTTCCATCCCCTGAGCCCAACGGACGCGTTCATGGACTACGGCTACGTCCAGGGAACGGACTCGGAGATCCATCCGCTCTACCGCACGAGCGATGGTGGTGCGAGCTGGCGGCGCGTCGGCACGGGAACCACGTCGCTCGACCTTCAGCTGGCCTTTCGCACGACCAGCACGATCGTGATGGCCGACGGGCGCTCGCTGTTCAGCACGACGACCGGCTGGGACCACCTGGCTGCCGCGACGCTTGACGGGCCAGTGGAGGTCGGTCTGATCTCAGGCGTCACCTTTTGGAACGCGCGCAGCTGGATCCTCGGGTTGCAATCGGCGAGCGAGTTCGAGCTTGCACTGACCACCGACTCAGGGCGCTCCTGGGAGTTCCGACGGCGCACGCTGCCGCAACCGGGCCCCGGCCTGAGCTATGTCTCCGTGCTGCCGATTGCCTTCCTGGATCCGGCCGGCTGGCTGGCTGCTGCAAAGACCTGCACGGTCGCCCTGGCCTGCACGTCTTCGATGTGGAAGACCGCCGACCGCGGCCACACCTGGCAGCGGTCGGGCCAGCTCCCGGCCGGCGTCGAGCCGTACGACGGGGTCCAGTTCGTGGACGCTCTTCACGGCTGGGCCGGCGGCGGCGACAGCTCGAAGCTCTACACGACCGCCGACGGCGGACGTACCTGGCGGCAGCTTCGCCCGTAAGGTCGCCGCCAGATCTCGGCCGCACCCTGCGGTGCGGCGCGGATCCTACGCGTGGGCGGGCCAGCGGTCCGTGGATTCCCAACCGTACACCCGGCCAAAACCGGAGTGGGGCGACCCCCGATCACCAGGCTCTCAGCCGGGTCGGGCGAAACCGGACGGGGACCGAGAAGCGGGCCGCGGTCTCGTCCTCGTCCATCCGCCAGTGCCTCAGCGGCGCGCGGAACTTCGCGCGGTAGGCCGGCTCCACGTTCGAAGGCGCCGTCGATGGGTCGATCTCGGCCAGGCCCTCCATGACCAGGCCATGGTCTCCGTACCCATCGCCCAACAGGTGGAATGCCGCGGCCGGATCGTGCTCGATGTTGTGGATCTTGGGCGTGTCCGGCTGGCTGTAGAACAGCACGGTCCCGTCATCCCAGAGGAACGAGATCACGGAGCTCTGGAGGCGGCCATCCACGGAGCGAGTGGTCACCCAGCCCACGATGTCGGTCGTGAGATGCCGTCTGGCCCATGCCGCCGACGGTTTCCCGAGCGTCGCCGCGACGCGGTCCTCGGCCGGGGTCTCGACAGCGTCCAGGACTGGCGGGGTGGCTGATGTGGTCAACATGGACGAGCCTCCCGTGCATTGCCGCTGACCGTGAATGCTCGGGGCAGGACTCCGGCCTTGCCAGAGGCGGAAGACTCAACCGGGCAGGGCCATCGGCCCGTTCCCCCTACCGAGTGCCCTGGCGGACCCAGAAGCCTGCTGTCGCTCCGTTCTCGGCGTGACCGGCCAGGACGACCCCGCCGAGAATCGCCAGGCCGGCCGGATCGGGATCGAGGCCACTGTGCGGCGCCGGACTGATCCGGATGGTCGCTGACCAGGAGAGGCCCCAATTCGGGCTCTGGCGGTACCAGATCGGCGATGCGCCCGGGGTCCCGAACTTCACGATCACGCCGAGCACTCCGCCATCGATGGCCAACTCGGGCCGGATGCTGAACTCGCGACCGGACTGCGCGACGACGTCCCGCGGCGACGACCAGTTCGCACCGCGATCGGCCGTGGTGCGATCGACCGCTCGAAACCGGCCGAGACTGGCGGTGTACGCGATCGCCGCTCGCGAGCCGGTCGCAACGATGCTGGCGCGATCGGTCACGGAGGCGCTCGTGAGCGTGGTCGCCACTGACCAGCTGGCCCCGAAATTCACGGAGCGCCGGATCGCGAGTCGGCCGGGTGCGGCGGTGTAGCTCATGTACGTCGTGCCGCTGCTGCCGACCGCGACCGCCGGCCAGGCCGTGAAGCAGCACGAGGCACGACCACCACCCGCGTCCGACACTCGATTCGTAGTCGTGGCGACCTGGACGGCGGGGCCGAAGGTCGCGCCGCCATCGCGACTCGTTCGCATGAGGATTCGGCCGGTCTCAAGCCCCGTCCAGACGGCCGAGACCTGGCCATCGGGGCTCCGGGCCACGTCCGGCTCGGCGACCCGGGAGCACGCCGAGGTCAGCGGGCGCGGGATGGACCACGTCGCGCCGCCGTTCGAGCTGTGCCGTTCGTACAGCCGGGAGGCGACGCCACCGGCCGAACATGCGGTGCTGACCGGGTAGACGACGTTGACGTTCTGGCCCGAGGCCGTCACGCCAATGCCGAGGCCCACGTGGGTCGCCAGCGTCTGCGACGGAAGCCAGGTCCGACCACCATCCGACGTCCGCCGCGCGATCAGCGTCGACGTGCGCAGCCAGACGGCGATGGCCTGGGCCGGACCGGTTCGGACGAGTTCGTGGTCCGAGGTCGCCGTGCTGGAGAGCTTGACATCCGGTCCCCAGACGACGGCCAGCGCAGACGACGAAGTGAGCACCAGGGCCAGCCCGGCCACCAGCAGGCTGCCGCTCCATCGGACGATCGTTCGTCTCATCATCGCGCCGGCCCTCCCGGGAATAGTGGCCGCTGCCCGGCCTCCGGCAATGGTCTCGCAGGTCGGCAATTCAGGTGTTCGAGCGATGGGGTCAGGCTCGGGAAGGCACGGCGACGGCCTCCGGTTCCGTTTCCCTGACGAGCCCCGTGTTGCTAAGGTGCGCTCATGAGCCGGTCCCTGCTGGCCGATCCGTTCGAGCATCACGTCTGGGCGACGCTGCGGATGATCGACGCCTGCACCGCTCTCGACGCGGCGCAGCTGGCGACGGCCGTGCCCGGCACCTACGGCTCGATCCTCGAGACGCTGCGCCACCTTGTCGGAGGCGACTGCTCGTACCTGAACCTGCTCACGGGCGGCGCGGTGGCGGCCATCGACGAGGAGCAGATCGATCTGCCCGGGCTGCGGGTCGCGATGGAAGCCAACGGCACGGCCTGGGCGAACCTGCTGACCCAGGACCTCGACCCGGACCAGGTCGTGGTGCGACGCCGCGACGACGGGTCGGAGAGCCGCGCTCCGCTCGGCATCCGTCTGGCCCAGGCACTGGACCACGGGACGGATCATCGAAGCCAGGCCTGCACGACATTGACGATGCTCGGCATCGAACCGCCCGCCATCGACGCGTGGGCCTTTGCCTGGGCCGACGGCCGCCTGGTCGAGATCCCCGCGACGTCCTGAGCGCGGCGCCCCGCGCACGCCCCGAACCCGGATTGGGATCGGCGCGATACTTCCCTCAGACATGGATCAGCCCCATCCGCATGCCGCCCTGGGAACCGAACCCATCCGAACCATCGGCCGGGATGAGCTGAAGACGAAGCTCGACCGCGGTGACGACTTCCGGCTCGTCATGGCCCTGGGCCGTTGGGCGTACGACGCGAAGCACATCCCCGGCTCGCTCCATTTCGATACGCCGGATGCGCTGTATGCCGCGATCCGGCCCGACGACGAAGTCGTCGTGTACTGCTCCAACGTCGACTGCCTCTCGAGCGTCGCGCTGTATCGCGACCTCGTCAGGCGCGGCTACCGGGACGTGCGCCGCTACTCGGGCGGCCTGCTCGAATGGGAGGACAGCGGACTCCCACTCGAGGGCGAAGCGGTCGCCGCGGCATGAGCGACGAGCCGTCGGGCGGCGATCGCCCATCGTTCGATCCGGCCTACATCGCCGAGCTCGACTCCGAACGCTCGGGCTGGTACGAGTTCACGAGCCTCGTGCGCTCCCTGACGCCCGATGAGTGCCTCGAGCCCGGTTACTACCGCGACCCCGACTGGACCGTTCGCGATCTCGTGGCCCATCTCGGCACGTGGCTTGCGGAGGCCGAGGTGCAGTTCGAGCGGATCGGGGGCGGAACCTACGAGGGCCACGACCTCGATATCGACGCCCTCAATGCGACATTCCTGACCGCGATGGCGGGGCAGCCCTGGGACGTCGCCTGGATCCAGGCCAACGCCGGCCGGTCGCGGATGGTCGCCGAGTGGGCGCTGCTGGACGAGCCGACTGACGAGGCGGCCTGGTGGATTCGGAAGTCCGGCAGCGACCATTACCTCGAGCATCTCGATCGCCTCCGCGAGTGGGTCGCCGAGCTGATCGAACGGCGAACGCCGGGCCGAGGTAGATGACGGCCGACGGGTCGCGCGTCGAACCCGGCACGGCCTGGCCCGAGCTGCCGTGGCGGGAGTGGGAGCCGACCGTCTCGACGCTGCACCTCTGGCTCCAGATCGTCGGCAAGGTGCGGATGACGCTGGCGCCGCCGCTCAATCACTGGTGGCACATTCCGCTGTACGTGACGACTCGTGGCCTGACGACGAGCCCGATCCCGTACGGGCCGCGCCTGTTCCAGATCGACTTCGACTTCGTGGATCATCGGCTGGAGATCGTCGACACCGATGCCCGGTCGTTCACCATGTCGCTCGAACCACGCTCCGTCGCCGCGTTCTACCGCGAGTTGATGGCGGGGCTGCTCCAACTCGGGATCGAGGTTCGGATCGCGACCAGGCCGGTCGAGGTCGCCGATACCACGCGGTTCGAGGACGACGAGCATCACGCCTCGTACGACCGCGGCCATGCGCATGCGATGTGGCGTGGGTTCGTCCAGGCCGACCGGGTCCTGAAGGCTCTTCCAATCGGGATTCGCGGGCAAGGCCAGCCCGGTCCAGCTGTTCTGGGGCAGCTTCGATCTCGCGGCGTCGCGCTACTCCGGCGAAGCCGCTCCGCTCCATCCGGGTGGCGCGCTCAACGACTCGACCTCGGTGATGGAGGAGGCCGACTCGCAGGAGGAAAGCGCGACCGGCTGGTGGCCCTCGACGGAGGCGCCGGGCCCGGCGTTCTACGCCTATACGTCTCCCGAGCCCGATGGCATCCGCGCGGTGCCCGTCCGACCGTCCGCGGCGTACTTCGACACCAGACTCGGGGAGTTCATCCTGCCGTACGACGCCGTGCGCGAGCTCGCCGACCCGGATGCGGCCGTCCTCGAGTTCTTCCGCTCGACCTACGAGGCCGGCGCTGCCGCTACGGAGACAACGACGGCCGGGTCACCCGCCCGCGATCCCGTCGACCAGCACCCGGGACGCCCTTAGGCTCCCGCAGGCACGACGGCCTCAGGCTCCCGCGGGCACCGCGCCTTTCGCCTGGTCGCGGATCAGGTCGATGAGCTCCATCGTCTTGACGGCATCCTCGAGGTTGGACGCGGGAAAGGCCGGCTCGCGATTCTCCTTGACGCAGTCGAGGAAGAACCGGGCCTGGTGCCACCAGCCGTTGATGTACGGATTCCACGGCCGGTCGGACCATTCGGGCGACGAGGGATCCCGGCGGTGGATGTTCGCCAGGTCGTACGTCATCTCGTCCTGGTGCACGACGCAGCTGTCCGCCAGCCCGACCACGAACGCCGAGGCGTTCGGTCCGTGGAAGGAGACCTGTTCGATGCGGACCGGCGAGGTCAGGTTGTAGTTCAGGAGCGCCGTCGCGCCGCGTTCGAATCGGATGAGCGCCGTGAAGCTGTCGCGCTGCTTGTCGAAGTAGTTGTCGGCGTACGCGAAGACCTCGCGGACGTCACCGCCGAGGTACCGGACGAGGTCGACGGTATGGATGGAGCCCGGGGTGATGACCGATGCGAGCGACTCCTCGCTCGAGCCCATCGAGCGGTAGAGCGGAATGCTCATGTGGTAGAACTCGGCGACGATCACGGCGATCGGCCCGTCACGTTCGACCATGGCCCGCGCCTGGTTGAGCATCGGCTGGAATCGCCGGTTGACCGCGACCATCGCCTTGGCGCCCGTGGCCCGGGCGGTCCGGAGCAGGTCCCGGGTCTCTGCCGTGGACATGCCGGGCGGCTTCTCCATGAGCGTCGGCACGCCGGCCGCGAGGCAATCGCGACTGACGCCATAGGTCACGGCCGGCGGAGTCAGGACGAAGACCGCGTCGAGCCCGTCGTGCGACAGCATGGCCTGGTAGTCGGTCCGGGTCTCGCGGATCGAATACTGATCGGCGACGAGCCGCAGCCGCTGCTCATCGACTTCGCACAGGATCAGGTCCACGTCGTCGAAGGCCGCCAGGCACGGCAGGTGCGAGCCGGCGGCGATCCGGCCCGCCCCGATGACCCCGACCCGCATCTTGCTCACGCGTTTCCTCCTGCTGTGGACCACATCCGCATCCCGGTTGCCGCCTGCGGCCGTCAGGCCGTGGCGCGTTCGACGATCGGCTTGACCTCGGTCATCAATCGCGTCATCGACTCCTGGTCGTAGGGGCTCGGGAACCCGAAGATCAGGTGGCGATAGCCGAGTTGCACGAACGGAATCAGGCGCTCGGCGACATCCTCGGGCGTCCCGACCGGCTGGTCCTCCCAGACGGCCGCCTGGCCGTTCCGCTCGAACATCGCGGCGTGCACGCGACGGGCCTCGGCCCGCGAGTCGCGGATGACCACGGTCCCGCGACCACTGGTGCGCTCGATCTCGCGATGATCGCGGCCGACAGCTTCGCAGTGCTCTCGGAGGATGCCCTCCCGCCGGGTCACCGTCTCGAGCGTGCCCCCGATGTTGTTGGCGTCGGCATAGCGGGCGACGAGCTTGAGGGTCACCCGCTCGCCACCGCCGCCGACGAGCAATGGCATGGAGCGCTGGATCGGCGCCGGTTCGTTGCGCGGCCGATGGGCCTGATAGTGGGGGCCGGCTGCGATCGGCTCCTCGCCGTGGAGCATGCCGCGGACGATCGGGAGCGCCTCGCCGAGCCATCGCAGGCGCTCTGGGGCGCCACTGCCGAACTCGAGGCCGAAGGCCGTGTGCTCCGTCTCGAACCAGGCCGCGCCAAGGCCCAGCACCGCGCGCCCGCCGCTGATGTGATCGAGCGTCGTGGCCATCTTGGCGACCACCGCCGGCTGGCGGAATGTGTTCGCCCCGACCATGAGGCCGATCGTGGTCCGCTTCGTCGCGACGGCCCAGGCCGTGATCGTCAGCCAGCCCTCGAACATCGGGCCTTCGGCCGAGCCGACGATCGGATAGAGGTGATCCCAGGTCCAGAGGCTGTCGTAGCCGAGCCGATCGGCGGTCTCGCCCGCGGCGAGCAGGGCCGGCCAGTCCGTGTACTGGTTCCAGCAGAGGGCGCCGAACTTGATGGTGGCCATGTCGTCGAGTCTACGGACGCGGCCAGCGCTCCGGGAGCCGGGCGGGACGGGAAGGTCGGGTCAGACCGTTCCGGCCGGCGAAATGGCGACCGGGAATGCGTCCGTCGTCAGATCCACAACGGCGCGTCGGCATCCACGTCGGGCGCGTCCTGCGGCATCACCCGGAACGCCATGGCTTCGCTGGTCCGGGCAACGAAGCGCGCCCGGAGCTGGTACTGGGCGACGAAGGATGGAATCGATGCGACGAGCTCGGCTTCCGTCGCCTGGCGCCGGTCCAGTCGCCCGATCAGGCCAGCCACGCCGGCCATGACGACCCGCGCCTGCCCGTCGAGAGACTGATCGAAGTCGACGAGCACCGCCTTGCCGCGGAAGACCGGGATGAGCCCGGACGGCCAGGACAGCGATGGCGACGCCGGAGCGCCGGACGCCGGCGTCGACGCGGCGGTGGCGGCAGACGACCTCCCAGGTCCGATTCGGGCCTGGCGGCTCCCACCCATGGTGCCACCGATCGCCCCGATCACCGCACCGGCAAGGCCTTCCGCGATCAGGCGGCCATCCGGCAGGTGGATCGATGGATGTCTCATGTCTCTCGCTGTCCTTCGGCGCGGTCATGGTCTGGTGGGCCGGTCTACCCGGGGCCCGTCGTTCGCGCGGAACCGATTCCCGGTTCCTGTCCATGACCATAGGCGCGAGTTGTTAAGCGACAAGGCGGCAACCGATGAAGAATTGGGATGGGCGACCTCGCCGGCGCTGCCAATTGACGGTTTCGACAGACGATGTCGGCCTCAGCCCGTGGCGGCTGGCCGATCGAGCGACACGGCCGTGCCGCTCACGCGAATCCCCCCGGTCGAATCCGGCACCTCGACCTCGATCAGGCTCGGCCGGCCCATCTCGATGCCCTGGTGGATCGTGAATCGGGCCGGAGGCCGGAGTTCACCGCGCCAGCGGAGGTAGGCGCCGAACGCCGCCGCGGCGGCGCCCGTCGCGGGGTCCTCGACGACGTTCCCGACCGGAAACGGATCGCGTGCCCTGAACCCGTCCGGGGCCTCCCGCCAGACGAGCTGGATGGTCGTCAGGTCGGCCGCCAGCATGATCGCCCTGAGCCGGTCGAAGTCGTAGTCCAGGGCGCCGAGTCTCTTGGACGTGGCGGCTGCGAGGATCAGGTGCGAGGCTCCGGCGTAGCCGACGGCCGGGGGGAGCGCCGGGTCGAGTTCGTCGAATTGCCAGCCAATGGCCGCCAGGACATCCGAAACCAGACCCGTCTCCGCCTCGCGGACCCGCGGCGGGACCGACGTCAACGTCGCCCGAATCTGCCCGTCCGCTCCGCGCTGCGTGTCGAGCGTGACCAGGCCGTTGTTGGTCGTCAGATGGAACTGCGCCGGGCCGCCCTGTTCGGCGAGGGCCACGCCACTCGCAATCGTTGCGTGCCCGCAGAACGGCACTTCGGCCGCCGGGCTGAAGTACCGGACGCGATGGGCGCCCGGTCGACCGGAACCGTCGGGGGCGAGGAAGGCGGTTTCGGAGTAGCCCACGTCGGCCGCGATTCGCTGCATCTCGGCTGCCGCCGGCAGCGTGTCGCCGATCCACACGCCCGCCGGGTTCCCGCCACCGGGATCGAGCGTGAAGGCAGCCAGGCGAAGGAGTCTCGACATCAGCTCGGAGGGTACTCGCCGGCGTCAACAACTCCGTGCCACGAGGGGTGGTTGCCGAGGGACCGGGCGCGCCACGGTCCGCGCCGGGGTTGCCCATCATTGGCTGGCGTGAGGAATCGATGACGTCGTTTGACGTGGTGATCCGCAATGGTCTCGTCGCCGACGGCCTCGGCGGTCCGGCCGTCCGCCAGGACGTCGGGATCCGCGATGGACGCATCGCGGCGATCGACGACCTCTCGGCGGCCGAGGCGCAGCGCTCCATCGACGCGACCGGTTTGGTCGTGGCGCCCGGGTTCGTCGACACGCACACCCATTCGGAAGGCGATCTGCTCGTCAACCCGCAGCACGAGTACGGGATCCGCCAGGGCATCACCACGGAGATCTTCGGTCTCGATGGGGTGTCCTATGCCCCGCTCTCCCGCGAGCACTACCTCCTGTACCGGCGCTATCTCGCGGGCCTGCTGGGGGACCCGCCAACCGACATCGACACGACCAGCGTCGCTGCGTTTCGGGCGAACTACCACCGCAGCGTCGCGGTGAACACCGCCTATCTCGTTGCGCACGGGGCCATTCGGCTGGAGGCGCTGGGGTTCCGAGACGTGCCCCTGGCCGGGACGGCACTCGAGACCGCTCGGCGGCTGGTCCGGGAATCGATCGACCAGGGCGCCGTCGGCCTTTCGAGCGGGCTCAACTACTACCCCGGGGCCTGGTCCAGCACGGCCGAGGTGATCGACCTCGCCCGGGCCACCGGCGAGGCCGGCGGCGTCCACGTCATCGAGTTGCGCTACTCGGGTGGCGCGCGCGGTTCGGATCCGTGGGGGATCGACGAAGCGATCGAGGTCGGACTCCGTTCCGGCGCGCCGATTCACCTGGCGCACCACCGCACGCAGCCCGAGACGGCCGGCGACCTGGAATCGTTGATGGGCAGGCTCGACGCGGCGAAGGCGAAGGGCCTCGATTGCACCTTCGACATCTACCCCTACCCGACCGGCAGCTCGTTCCCGGCGGCGTATCTCCCGTCCTGGGCCCAGGACGGCGGGCCGGACGAGATCCTCGCCCACCTGGCCGATCCCGGGAGTCGTGCCCGCATCGCCGACTTCCTCGACCACGAGCACCAGGGGCGAGGTGGGATCCCGCTCGAGCGGTTCGTGTTCTCGTACCTTCCCGGCCAGCCAGAGCTCGAAGGGGTGGCGCTGCCGGAGATCGCGACGGAGCGGGGCGTCTCGATGGGGACGGCACTGTGCGACCTGCTCCGGGCGGAGACGCTGAAGGTCGGCTTCTGCATCGCCGTCCCCGCCAGCGTCGCCCGCTGGAGGCAGGTGTCCCGGGATTCCATGCAGCCTCCTGGCCCGTTCCGACTACATGATCTGCTCGGACATCACGCCGCTCGGCGGGCTGCCCCATCCGCGGTCCTACGGGGCGTTTCCGCGCTTCCTCGGCCGGCTGCGCCGCGAATTCGGCGGCCTCTCGCTCGAGGCGATGATCCAGCACTGCACCGACCTGCCGGCTCGACGGTTCGGGCTGCGGCAACGCGGGCGCCTGGCTCCCGGCTACTGGGCGGATGTCGTCGCACTCGATGCCGACCACCTGATGGACAACGCCACCTATGACGACCCACGCCAGTTCCCGACCGGCATCCAATATGTCCTGGTGAACGGGGAGATCGCCGTCGACAACGAACGGGTGACCGGCGTACTCGCGGGTCATGCCGTGCCGGACTGAGGGGCCGTCGCCGAGGCCAATTCGCTCGTTCGACGTGCCGGTCGGCCCTTGGCCCCACGCACCGTTCGGGCGAAGCTCGCGAGGACCGGAGGATCAACCGTGACACAGCCCGCCTTTCGACAGCCCGCCTGGAGCGCGCGTCTCACGGTCCCGCTGGCCGGGCGCATCCCGAGCCGCTCGCGTCCAACGGCCCTGCTCGCGATCAAGGTTCTGCACACAGCCGCATTCTTCTCGGTGGCCGGCCTGATCGTCCTCTTCGACTGGGACGCGCTGCGCCAGCAGCCGCGGCGACGAACCGCCGTCGCCGCGAGCGTCGCGGTGGCCGAGGCGGTCGTGTTCGCGAGCAACAACCTCGTCTGCCCGCTGACGCCCCTGGCGGAGGAACTCGGCGCCGCGAGCGGCTCGGTCACGGACATCTTCCTGCCCGCCTGGCTCAGTGAGCGCATCCCGCTGCTCAGCAGCGCGGCCCTCATCGCCGGCCTGATCCTCAACGTCCGGGCGCTGCGACGCCGGCCGTCATGGGGCGCGGTCGCCACGTCGCGCTGACCACCCTCGAAATCGGTCCAGTCGCTGCCGCCGGTCGCGACTATCATCGCCGCTACCGAGACCATGGCCGAGCGGCCTGCGAGACCAGAAGGGGGTTCGATGGAAGAGCCCGGGGCTCCTGCGTTGGCCGAACGCGGTCACGCCGGCGCCCAGGCCGCGGACGCCGCCATCTCGGGCGCGCCCGGTACCGCCGTTTCGAGCGTCCCGGGAAGCAGCGCAGTTTCCGGCGCCATCTTCGGCAGTTCGCCGATCTCGGGCGTGCCCATCTGGCTCGGCCACCTCGCCGCGGTCAGTTGGCGGGTCCTCGTGGTCCTGGCCCTCGTCGGCTTCGTCGTCTATGTGGCGGGCGTCCTCCTCGTCGCGACGGCGTCGGTCGTGGCGGTGGGGTTCATTGCCGCCACCGCCAGTCCCCTGAAACGCCGCCTCAGCACGCGAGGCTGGTCGCGCAGCCGCGTCGCCGTCGTGACGTGGTTGTGCTCGTGGGCCGTGATCGCCGTCGTCGCGTTGCTGGTGGCCCTGGCCCTCGTCCCGGTCGCGGTCGATGCGGTCAGGGCGATCGCAGCCGGCGTGCAGGCATTCCGCGACAACCTCACCAACGACGGGCTCGCCCCGGAGGCGTCCGTGGCGCTCCAGCAGGCAGCCGCGGCGATCCAGGACTGGCTCGTCAGCCAGGTGAAGAATGTCGCCTCGACGGTCTCGCTCGTGGCCAGCGTGGTGATCATCAGCTTCTTCCTGAGTTTCTTCGTCATCCTCGATGCCGACCACGGCTGGGTGTGGATCAGCCAGTTCGTGCCGGTCTGGAGCCGCGACGAGATGGAGCAGAGCAGCCACGACGCCGTCGATCGGGTCGGCGGCTACGTCCGTGAGGCTGGGGTCACCTCCGCGATCCGGACGGTCATCGTGTTCGTCGCCCTGTCGATCGTCGGGGTGCCGTACGCGGCTGCCCTTGCCGCGATGGTCTTCATCGGCGGCTTTGTGCCCTACCTCGGCGGGCTCGTCACGACGTCGGCAATCTTCTTCGTGGCCCTTGTCTCCAACGGTGCAGCCGCGGCCACGGCGCTCGTGGTCCTCATCGTCGTCGTGGATCTGGCACTCGGTCGATACGGCGACCGGGTGGTTGCCAATCGATCGGCCCGCTTCCACCCGGCCGTGGTCCTGGCAGTGCTCCTCGTCGGCTCGGCACTCGCGGGATTGGCCGGCCTGTTCGTGGCGGTGCCGGTGGCCGCCTTCCTCGTCGCGCTCTCAGGCCCCGCGATCGCTGCGATCGGCGGAAACCACGGTGCGGAGCCCGTCCCCGATTCGTTCATCCCGGCCTGGCTGGACCGGCTGGCGCAGTGGAGCTGGCGGGCCCTGCTCGGCCTCCTGCTGGCCGGGGTCGTCATCTTCATCGCGGGACTGCTGCCCCTGTTCGTCGGGGCCCTCGTCCTGGCGGCCGTGCTGGCGGCCACCTTCGCACCCCTGGTGCGTGCGCTGCGCAAGCGCGGGATGACCCCGACCGTCGCCGCCCTGGTGGCCACGCTCGGAACCGCGGTGGTCGCAGGCGTGATCCTGGGGCTCACCCTCGTCTCGCTCGTCGCGCAGGTCGGAGCGATCGGGGACTCGGCGACCGGTGGCTCGGATACTGCCAACCAGGCGACCGACGGGCTCATTGCCTGGCTGACCCAGATCGTTCAGACGTCCACTGCCGCGATCCTGGCGGCCGTCGCGGCCGGCGCGGCTGCAATCACCGTGATCGTCATCGTCGTGGTCTTCTCCGGCATCCTGACGTTCTTCCTGCTTCGGGATGCTGGAGCAGGCTGGTCCGTGGTGACGAGCCGGATGGCCGACTGGCGGCGGAAGGAACTCGACGCCGCCGGCAATCGAGCCGTCGGAGCCCTCGGCGGCTACATGCTCGGGACGGGCGTGCTGTCGGCGTTCGGGGCCGTGACCCAGTGGTTCATCATGTTCGTCCTGGGCCTCCCACTCGCCCTGCCGCTCGCAATTCTCTCGTTCTTCGGCGGCTTCATCCCGTACTTCGGGTCGTTCATCACGACCGCGTTGGCGTTCCTGGTCACCGTCAAGTACGGCTCGACCCAGGACATCGTGATCATGGGGATCTTCACGATCGTCATCAATCTCGTGCAGGGCAGCATCCTCGGCCCGATCATCTACGGGCGCGCCGTGAGCATCCACCCGGGGGTCGTCCTGCTGGCCGTCCCGGTCGGCTCCGCGCTCGCCGGCATTGTCGGGATGTTCCTGATCATTCCGGTCCTCGGCATCATCGCCACGACCTGGCGAGCGGTGCTGTTCGTGATCGGGGATGGCACCCGTGATTCGACGATCGGCAATCTCGAACCCAGTCAGGTGCCCAGCCAGGTGCCTTCCGCCGGGACACCCGACCCCTGAGCCAGGGGCCGCATTGACCTCCGCGCCGTGGCTGATCCTCGTCACGGGCGCTCCCGGATCGGGCAAAACGACCCTCGCCGCGGGGCTGGGCGATGTGATTCGGGTTCCGGTCCTGGGCAAGGATCTGGTCAAGGAGATCCTGTTCGAGGAGCTCGGGGCGGCTGATCGGGACTGGTCCCGCCGCCTGGGGATTGCCTCAGTGCGGATCCTGCTGGCGATCGCGGCAGAGTCGCTGGGTCGTTCGCAGAGCGTGATCGTCGAGACGACCGTCCACCCGGAGTTCGACAACGCAAGGTTTGCCGCCGTTCTGAACGGGACTGGTGCCCGGTTGCTGCAGGTCGTCTGCCGCGCGGACCCTGACATCATCGTCGAGCGGTTCCGACGGCGCGTCGACGAGGGACTTCGGCACGCCGGACACCTCGAGGCAGACCAGGTTGAGGCGCTCCGCACGGAGCTCGCGGGCGGCCGGTGGCGGCCGCTCGAGTTACGCGCACGGGTGGTGGAGGTGGACACGACCTCGACGACGATCGCCGAGGCGACCTGGAAGACCGTCGAGGCCGTCCAAGCCCTGATCCTGTCTCGCGCGCGCTGACCCGACGAGGCCCAACGGTCGACGATTGCGCACGAATCGTCCTGATTGAGCCGCCCAACGGCTGATGGTATTCTTCGCGCGCTTTGCTCCTGGGCGCGGGGACGAGGCAGTGCTGGACCTCGGTCTGGAGAGCGCGTCGACGACCGAGGATGAAGGAGATCCGGTCATGCCGGCATTGGCTCGACCCCGACGCACGAAGCGGCCGGGCTGGTTGCGTGGAGTTGCCATTGCGACCGTGACGGTCGCCCTGCTCGCCGCGACGCTGGGCGCCGCCGGGTCGGCTCTGGCCAGCGCCCGTGGCGCCGACCAGGCCACGACCGCCGCGAGTGCCACCCCCTGCGTGCCGACCCTGCCGCAGGTGGCCTACAAGGAGAACGGGGTCCTGGCGACCGGCACGAACACCATCGTCGGCTCGGAGATTGTGAAGAATCTCGGCATCGGCTTCAACCAGCCGCCGTACGGCGTGTGGCTGTATGACGCCTGCGGCGCGGACGTGATGACCGCCGATCCGTCTCGCGTCTTCGATGTCCGGATCACGCATCGGCCGACCACTGATCCGCCGACCTCACCCGGCGTCTTCACGGGGGCACCGACGCTCGGCTGCTTCGTGGTCGAGCTCGACCATATCTCCTGCCGGGTTGACGCCTTCACGACCCTCAACTTCGTCACCGAGGTCGTCGGCTTCTACATCATCCACATGAGCACGCCGGGCTTTCGCTCGCTGAACCTCTGCGTCTACGCATCGTCGAATCTCGGCACGGGCGCGCTCCCCACCTGCGCTGACACCACGACCGCCTTGTCAAGCAGCCTGAACCCATCAAGCTACGGTCAGAGCGTCACCTTCACGGCGACGGTGACCCCGGTCGAATCGAGCATCGGCACGCCCACTGGCTCGATTCAGTTCCAGGCTGACGGCGTGGATCTCGGCAGCCCGGTCGCGATTGATGCCTCGGGGCAGGCGTCGTTGACGACGAGCAGCCTGGCTGGCGGCGATCATTCCGTCACGGCGACGTACTCCGGCGACCCCGTCTTCAACGGCTCCACGGCAACCGCGTCGCAGCACGTCGATCGGATCACACCAACGATCACGTGGGCAAATCCCGCCAACATCACCTATGGCGCGGCGCTGACGGGGACGCAGCTGAACGCGACGGCGTCCGTGTCCGGCAGCGTTGTCTACACGCCCGCCGCCGGCACCGTGC
Organism: uncultured Chloroflexia bacterium; assembly: GCA_963716375.1. Taxonomy (GTDB): domain Bacteria; phylum Chloroflexota; class Limnocylindria; order Limnocylindrales; family CSP1-4; genus VGPE01. The sequence continues at coordinate 3,290,248 of OY970306.1, forward strand.
TGAATGCGGGCAACGGGCAGACGCTCCATGTCCAGTTCACGCCGGACGACACGACCGACTACAACGGGGCGTCCGCAAACGCGACCATCAATGTGCTCCGCGCGCCCTTGACGATCACGGCAGAGGACAAGAATCGCCCCGCCGGGGCGTCGAATCCCACGCTGACGGCCTCATACGACGGCTTTGTCAATGGCGACCTGCCGGGGTCCCTCGACATCCCCGTCGTGCTGTCGACGACCGCAATCACCTCGAGCCCTCCAGGCACCTATCCGATCATGCCGAGCGGCGCAGGCGACTCCAACTACCTCATCGGGTACGTCAATGGCACGCTCACGGTTGGCACCGTCGAGACCTCGACGGTCGTCGCCAGCAGTGTCAACCCGTCGCTGGTTGGCCAGGCCGTGACCTTCACGGCGACGATCTCGATCGTCCCACCCGGCGCCGGAACACCGACGGGAACGGTCCAGTTCAAGGACGGGGCATCGAACGTCGGATCGCCGGTCTCGATCTCGGGCAACCAGGCACAGCTGACCACCAGCGCCTTGTCGGCAGGCCCGCACTCGATCAGTGCGGTCTACGGCGGCGACAGCACGTTCGGTTCGAGCACCGGCACGGTGAGCCAGACCGTGAACAAGCGGTCGACCGCGACCAAGGTCGTCCCGAACCTCGAGTCTGTCACCGTCATCGGGCAGGCCTACCAGGTGCTGGTCATCGTGAACTCCCCGAGCGGCGTTCCGATCGGGGCCGTCGCGGTGACCGATGGCGCGGGCGGGAGCTGCACGGCCAACCTGATCTCCGGCATCGGCTCCTGCCTGCTGACGTCGCTCGTTCCGGGCACGAAGGTCGTCACGGCGACGTACCAGGAGAACGCGACCTGGCTGTCGAGTTCGGCCCAGGCGAAGCACCTTGTGACCAGGGCGTCGACGACGACCTCCATCACCAATCGCGCGGTGCTCGCGATCCCGACCCGCCGCAATGGAGCCTACGTCGTGATGTGGAACGTGAGCGTCAACTCACCGGGTGCGGGCACGCCAACCGGACTGGTCCGCATCTCGGACGGGGTCACGACGTGCACGGCCAGCGTGGCGGCGGGCAGCTGCCTGATGCGGTCGCCAACGGCCGGCGCGTTGACGATCACGGCCACGTATCTCGGCGATTCGAACTTCGCGACGAGCGCCGACACGGCCAGACACCTGGTGACGCCCTGATCAGCGCGTGAGCTTCACAGCTTTGCGAGGACGGCCCGGACCACGCTCTGCATCGTGTCGAGGCTGACCGAGTTCGCGGCGCCCCAGTCAACTTCGACCACCACGATCACATCGCTTGAGCGGGTCACGAGACGCGCCGAGCCCGGGCCGACCCAGCCGAACGCCTCGTCGCCGAGTCCCGCGATCGCCTGGGGCTTGAACGCCGCCGCGAGACCCAGCACGACCAGGAAGTGGGCATGGGCGGTCTCGGCCGACCAGGTCCCGGGCTTGGCCGGGTCCCCCTGCATGATGCCGACGGTCAGGGTGCGCGAGTCGTAGGCCGTCGTCGGCTCCCAGTAGCCGCAGGTCGATTGACGGATCGGGACGCCGGAAGCGGTCAGGCCGACAGTGTCCTTGAAGGGCACTCGAGCCTGCGGGTCGGCAGGCCCGAACTCCTTGACCGGGAAACCGACCAGGCTCGAAGCCGTCGGTACGTCCAGGAGGGAGCAGGCGACGATGGCGCTGAGATGCGGACCGGCGGCCTGACTGCCGACCGGGGTCGTCGGAGCCAGAGTCGGAGCGGACGATGGCTGGCCGAGCGTCCCCGTGGCGGGCGCACGAGACGATGTCGGAGCTGCGGTCGACCCTCCTGTGCTCGCGCCCGGCGTCGCCGCGACGGCGCACCCGGACACGGCCAACCCGACCGCCAGCATCAGCGCAAGAGCGGACGGCAATCGCACGGCAATGCTCCTCGCGTCGATTCGGCGCTGCCACGGCACGACGGCCGCGAGCGGCACGATCCTAGGGCGGCGGGCGGCGACTCGCAAGACGCTCGAGGCGACCAGGCGGCGCTCGGGCCCGTGGCCCGGTCGCGATCGACGCGCCAGAGGACAATGACCCGCATGCGAGAAGACCCGGGGCTGGACGCGGCTGCGATCACTGCCTGTCTCGACGTCAACTACGGCATGGACGTGGTCTCCCTCGCGTTTCTGCCTCTTGGTTTCGACCCGGCTGCCGCTGCCTATCGAGCCCTCCTGCGGGATGGCACCGCCTCGCTCGTCAAGGTTCGGTTCGGCCCGGTGAGCGAGATCGGCGTGCGTCTGCCGACCGCCCTCGTCGAGGCCGGCGTGCCGAACATCCGTGGTCCCCTGCGGACGCGGACGGGAGCGCTCTGGTGCCCGCTGGATGATCGATCGGGCGCCAGCGTGGTCGTGGCGCCGTTCATCGAAGGCGGGAAGGCCGCGGCCGTCGGAATGTCGGATGCCCAGTGGCGGATCTTCGGGTCGAGCCTGCGGGCGGTCCACGAGAGCGGGCTCGGCGCTCGATTCCCCGGCCTGTTGACGGTCGACACGTTTGCCCTGCCCTCGGCCGCCGTGGTCCGACGGCTCCTGGCCATGCTCGACGAGTTGCGGTTCGACAGCCCGGCGGCCACGCGACTCGCGACGTTCTGGCGTGAGAACGACGGGCGCATTCGCGGGCTCCTGGCTCGTGCGGAAGCGCTGGGCGGCCGAGCTTCGATCGAGGCCGTTCGAACCGGTTCTGTGCCACGGCGACATCCACGGCGCCAACGTCCTCGTCGGCACGGACGGCCGGATCTTCCTCATCGACTGGGACGGCCCGCCCATGCCGCTCCTCGCTCCACGGGAACGGGACCTGATCTTCATCGTCGGATCGCGAATTGCCGGCGTCGTGGAGCCGGACGACGAGGACCGGTTCTTCGAAGGCTACGGGCCGGTCGCCATCGACCCGGTGGCGCTGGCCTATTACCGGTACGAACGGATCATCGAGGACCTCGGCTCCTTCGGTGAGAGCGTCTTCGAAGACCCGAACCTCGGCGAGGAGGCCCGGATGGAGGAGGTCGACCTGAGCATCGGCCTGTTCGACCCCGACGGCGACGTCGCCCGCGCCGAGATCGTGTCGAATCGCTGGCAAGGCGTCTGACGCCGCGCCTCTGGCGGGGAGGGCCGGGCCGCGGCATCGCGATCACGGCGCCGCCGGTCAGAACGTGATGCGGCTCCAGCTGTGGCCGCCGTCGCGGGTCATCCAGAGGCGACTGGCACTCACGAGGACGCCCTGCGACGCCGTCGTGAACCCGAGATCCGCAGGCGCCGAGGTGAAGGTCATCGCGCGGTGCCACGTGACGCCGCCGTTGAAGGTCAGCTCGAGCGCATCGGACGAACCGCGCACCCCGGTCACGGCGATCGTGGTGCGGGAGGCAGCCGCGGCCTCGAACGCCGGGTAGGTCGGCAGCGTGCTGCCCGTACGGACGAACGAGGTCCCGCCGTTGCTCGAGCGGTACAGGTGCTCGCCGGCGGGCGTGGACCAGAGTCCGACGTCGCAGACCGCGAAGAGGTGCGTCGAATCGGCGGCCGCGAGCTGCGCCGGGCCGACGGTGCTGGCGCAGGCCGGGTGCCAGGTGACCCAGGTGCCCGAGACGAGCCGGGCGCCGTTGACGACGGTCCGGTCGTTCTGAAGGACCCAGCCCGACGAACCGGACAGCACGAGCTGGATTTCCGGAACGGGGCCCGCCCCAACCTCGAGCGCCAGGTGCACGACACGCCAGTCGTTGCTGCCAACCGGGGTCGTGGCGATTCGGAAGTGCGAGGCACCGTCGTACAGGACGGCGTAGGCCGTGCCCCGGGCGGCTTCGAGGGCCACGACGGGGCCGGCGTGGGCGCCGTAGACGCTGACCCGCGTCCAGGTGTGGCCGCCGTCATGAGTCGCCCAGAGTTCCGGGCCGGAGACCCAGCCGTCGTGGCTGTTCGCGAACCGGACCGAGCTGACACCAGTCGTTGCGTCGGCCGAGCCCGGGTCCGGATTGATCGTGGTGGCCGGGCCGGGCAGCAGCGACCAGGTGCGGCCGGCATTGAGGGTGTGCGCGAGCGCCGGACAGCGGCCGCTCGAACACGTGATCGAGCCGAGCACCCAGCCCTCGCTCGGCGAGGCAAACGTGACGGACAGCGCCCGGAAGCTCGATGGCACGGCGGCGCGAATCGAAGGCGTCATCGCAGCGGCCGATGCGGCCGCGGTGCCGGACGGCGCGCCGGCCGAGTCACCCGGAGCCGTGCTCGACGCTGCCGCGCCGATCGGCGCCAGCACCAACAGGAAGATGGCGGCAATTGCGGAGAGGCTGCGCTTCATCATGCTGGTCGGACGCTCCTGGTCGATTCGGTGTGATTCACAGGCTACGCCGGATTCGAGGCGAGGCCGCGAATCGGGCCGGACCGTGCGCCGACGATCAGCGGCGCGAAGAACCGGACTTCGCTCGACAACCCTGGCAACGGAGTGGCAGGGTTGGGGCAGGCAGGGGTCCGCGCTGGACTTACAAACGTTTTACGAAGTCGGCTTCGCTCGTGATCGACCGGAAGCCGGCCCGGCTGGCAGGCTGCCGAAGACGGGGGGTCGCCCAGGCGCCCCGGCTCTGTCTCGTACTCAGGGGGATCAACGATGATCAGCACCCAGCGCCTTCGCCGATGGCCATCGAACTCACGCCGAACCGGCGCCCGCTTCCGCTTCCGCGGCGTGCGCGGGCCGCTCCTGTCGTCGATGGCGGCGCTCCTCGCCGTCGTCCTGGTCGCACCGGTCGTGGCTGCGGCCCCGATCACGGCGACCAGCCTCGCGATCGCACCCGCACGAGTCGCGGCGCCCGCGATCCACGACGGCATCTTCCTCTCGGTCTGCCTGCCGAGCCACGTTGCCATGGACGATCCGATCGTTCACCCGGGCGAAGCGGGCGCGAGCCACCAGCACGAGTTCTTCGGCAACGCGACGACCGACGCCGCGTCGACCTATCGCTCCCTCGTCGGGCAGGCGACGACCTGCCGGATCCCGGGTGACACGGCCGCCTACTGGGTGCCGAGCGTGCTCGCCGGCGGCCAGCGGGTCGCACCCCTCCGGGTCAACGCCTATTACCTGCGCGGCGGCGGCCGCGGTGTCACGTTCGCCTTCCCGCCCGGGCTGAAGATCGTCGCCGGCAACAGCAAGGCCACCTCGGCCCAATCGACCGCCATCACCGGCTGGAAGTGCTCGGGAGCGCAGCCGGTCGCACTCTCCACGGTCCCGGTCGCCTGCCCGGCCGGCACCGACAACGTGCTCGTCATCCGTTTCCCCGACTGCTGGAACGGGCGCGACCTCGATTCGGCCGACCACATGAGCCACCTCGCCTATCGCGTCGGCGGAGCGTGTCCGGCCGGGTACCCGGTCCGCGTCCCGAAGCTCTCGCTGAACTTCCACTATCACCTGCCGGCGCTGACCGGACTGACGCTCGCGTCGGGCTCGATCTACTCGGCCCACGCGGACTTCTTCAATGCCTGGAACCAGCGGACGCAGGTCGCGCTGGTCCGAGCCAACCTGAACTGACGCCAGGGGAGGCGGCGGGGCGTCGATCTGGGGTCGTCGTTCTGCCGCCACCCTGACGGGGCCGGCTCGGGCCGCCGTCGTCGACGCGATTACGCCGACGGCGGCGGTGCGTGCCGTCCTCGGGCCCGCCTGACGCGATCCCGATTGCCGCAGCCCGCGGTGTCGCACCAGCGCCTGGCGTGATTCCGCGAGACGTCCTCGAAGAGCAGGTGACAGGAGGGATTGGCGCACCGGCGCAGTCGCGCGTCGTCGCGGACCAGGTCGAGCAGCGGCAGGATCAGCTCGCGACTGAAGCCGGCCCAACCCGTTCGGCTGCTGGCGACCTGGCCATCGGCGGTCACAGCGAAGTCGGCCGACTCGAGCAGTGCGCGACCCTCGGCCGTCCACGGGTCCGCTCCGGGTTCGATCAGTCGCTCGACCATCTCCCGGACGATCCGCAGCTCCGCCAGGGCCGCCGGGTCGGGCAGCACGTCCGGAACGTGGACGCCGTGATCCGCGAGGTAGCGCCCGGCACTCTCGGGTTCCGCCAGGTGGTCGTGCTCCGGCTCGCCGCCGTGGACCCGGGCGTGCCAGTGGCCGCCAGCCCCATGGGCCGTGTTGGCAAGCCAGAGGAGGTCGCTGCGACTCAGAGTTGCCGTCAGGCGGACGACCGCCGGCTCACGCGATGCGATCCGGCTCACGACGTCGGACGGACCCTGGATCACGGGTTCGGGCGAACCCAGATCGCGGCCTGGTTCCAGTCCGGATAGCCCTCCCGGCCGACCGCGACCACGGCCGAGCCGGCGACCGCGAGACCCGTGATCTGGCCACCCGAGAACGACGACTGCCACGTGGGCCCCTTCCAGGTCACCCCGTCGGCCGACGTCCAGGTCACGGCCGAGCCCTTGCCGGCGTCCGATCGCCAACCACCGGCCACCAGCCCTGCAGGGCCCGCCACGACCGACTGCATCCGGAGCGACAGGGCGAAGTACCGGAACGCCGGCTGATCCGGCGCCGCGGTCCAGGTGAGGCCATCTGATGACGTCCACGTCATCGCCCCGTCGTCGTGGCCATTCAGGCCAACCGCGACATACCCCGCACCTGTTGCGGTGACTCCTCGCATGGCCCCGCCGTCGTTGGGACCGATCGTTGCTCGCTGCCAGCCGGTGGCCTGCGTCCATCGCCAGGCCGCGGCTGGGCCGTAGCTCGGATCGCCGCTCGTGCCGACGGCCACGATCGTCCCGCCGGTCGCCGCGAGGCTCGAGATCCGGCCGCCCGCGAACGCCCCGGAGCCATCGTCGACGTGCCAGGTCAGGCCGTCGTCGGATCGCCAGACCGCGGCCGACGCCGATGCATGCAGGGGATCGTCCCGGTAGCCGCCGGCGAGGAATCCGCCCGCGAACGGGATGACCGCGGTCATCTGCCCGGCTGCGTACGGCACCGCGAGATCGGCCTGCACCGGTGCCTGCGTCCACGGTCCGCCGGTGGAGGCCCAGCTGGTCGCGCCCGCGTGGTCGGACCCGACGATCACGGTCCGCCCACCGGCCGAGGTGACCGCGATCGCCGTCGTGCCATCCGCGCCGGTGAAGCCCGCGATGGGCGCCCAGTTCGCACCATCGCTCGACGCGAACGCGACGGCCTGGACCGGCGGCTCCTGGACGCCGACGGCGATCAGGCCGGCTGCCGACGGGGCGATGCCGAACAGCTGATTCTCGGCGAGGAAGTGGCAGGGGTGGCATTGGAAGCCCGCCGGGAGGGATGGGGCGCTCGTGACGGCAGATGGCTGGGCCAGCTCGGCGACCTGCCAGGCGTCACTCGCCGTCGGAGCCGGAGCGGAGGCAGTGGCCGGTGCCGGAGCCGGAGTGGATGCGTCGGCGGCAGCGGACGCTGGCGCAGGGGACGGCGCAATGTTGCCGCACGCAGCGGTCGAGAGCAGCAGGACGATCGCCAGGGCAGGGAGCCGCCATGCCCGCGGAGATGCGGATCCGGATCGGCGTTGGTAACGGGCATTCGGCACGAACGCATATTACCGAGTTCTGTCCGGGGCGCAAGGTCCATCGCCCGGCGACGTCCGGCCGGCGTCCAGGCCGAGTGCCGTCACAGCGGCCGCCGGGGCCGACCTCCCGGGGCCTAGAGGGGGCCGGAGATGCCGCCGTCCTTGCGGATCCGCCAGAAGTGAACGGCCAGGAAGATCGCTGCCGTCAGCGGGAAGACCATGATGTGGAGTACGTAGAACCGCAGGAGCGTGTTCTGGCCGACCTCCAGGCCGCCCAGGAGCAGGAGTTTCGTCGGCGTGTTGATCAGCGGGAAGTAGGCCCCGAAGTTGGTCCCGATGGTGACCGCCCAGAATGCGATCTGGTCCCACGGCAGCAGGTAGCCGGAGAAGCTGAGCATGATCGTGAGGAACAGGAGCACCACGCCAACGACCCAGTTGAACTCGCGCGGCGGCTTGTAGGCCCCGTGGTAGAAGACCCGCATCATGTGCAGGAAGACGAAGAACACCATCAGGTGGGCGGCCCAGCGATGGATGTTCCGGGTGAGCAATCCGAACGTGACCTCGCTCTGGATCGCCAGGATGTTCGTGTAGGCCTGGGTCACCGACGGGATGTAGAAGAACATCAGGTAGACGCCGGTCACGGTGAGCACGAGGAAGAGGAAGAAGCTCAGGCCGCCGAGGCAGAACGTGTACGCAAATCGAACCGCGTGCTGCCGGACCCGGACCGGGTGGATGTGCAGGAAGACGTTGTTCATGACGGCGTACGCCCGCGTCCGCTCGTCATTGGGATAGCCCTGGCGGAACAACGACCGCCAGATCACGCTGCGTCGGACCGCTCCGTCTACCCGTTCGAGGAAGCTCATTCGAGATCCCGAAGTACGGAGCTGGTCATCGCCACGGCGCTCATCTCCTGCCCGGCGGCCGAGCTGCCGCGCCGGGATTCCGAGGGTTCGAGTGGACCCGGATTCGCGCGAGACTATATCGTCTCGCGATCTATAGACGGCCCGGTGGCGCGTGTCAAGCCCCTGCTTGCGCGCCAGCCCGTTTGGCCGCTGATCGCAGTCTGACCGACAATGCCTGCCATGACCGGACATCGAACTGGCATCACCCGCCGTGCGCTGGCGGTCGTGGCCTTCGCCGTGGCGATGGGCTACGTCGAGGCAGCGGTCGTGGTCGATCTCCGCGCGGCGCTCGGGCTCGGCGCAGCGCCGAGCTTCCCGTTGCAGGAGGCCGGCCCTGCCGAACGACTCGCGCTGATCGAGGTCGGCCGGGAGTTCGCCACGCTCGTCATGCTGGCGGCCGTCGGCTGGGCCATCTCACGGCGCGGCTGGGAATGGCTCGCTTGGACGGCCGTCGCGTTCGGGGTCTGGGACATTGCCTACTACGGCTGGCTCGCGGTCTTCATCGGCTGGCCGACGTCACTGTTCGACGTTGATCTGCTGTTCCTGATACCCGTCCCGTGGGTCGGCCCGGTGTGGGCGCCGATCGTCGTGAGCATGGCACTGATCGTCACGGGCCTGCTCGTGGCACGCCGGTATGCCACCGGGCCTGAGCCCGTGGTTCGCGGTCGTGACGTGGCCGCCGGCCTGCTCGGGGGCGCAATCGTCCTGCTCAGCTTCACGATCGATGCACGCAACATCATCGCCGGCGGCGTCCCGGGCTGGTTCCCTTGGCCGCTGTTCGCGACCGGGATCCTCATCGCCGTGGCGGGCGCCGCCGACGTCCTCCGTCGCCCGGCTGCCGAGCCACAGCCGATGGCGGGCGAGACCCGACTGCCCGGCACCTGACCCGAGTCGGGGCGGCCGGAACCGGCACGTCCTGGGTTACGGCATCGCCTGGAGCGCGGCCGCGGCCAGTGCCACGTCCGGCGTCGTGACGAAGAACAGGGTGTCGCCCTGGGCATAGGCATAGGTCAGCCCGATGATCGGCTCGCTCGGGTTCGAGGTCACCGTCACCGCTTTGCCGCCGATGGCGGCCTGGCTCGAGGTCATCGCCGGGAGCCGCTTCTCGTTCGCACTGACGAACGCCGCCAGCGTTGCACCGCCATCCGCCCCGGCGATCCGGATGGCGCCGAGACTCACCTTGAGGTTGCCGGCCGAATCGCTCGCGAAGGCCTCGCTCAGGTCTTCGGGCGTCTTGTGCGCCGCGGCCAGGACGGTGAGGAGTTCGGCCGATCCCACGGCATTCGGATTGGCCACGATCGACGGCCCTTTGAAGCTCAGTTTCGTGAGCGTGACCCCGTTGAGCGTGCCAGGCAGGCGCGCCTCGAGCGCCGGATCCGGCACGGCCGTGGCGGGCGCGATCGACGAAGCCGCGTCGGAAGTGGCTGGCGGGACGGTCGATGCCGGCGGATTGACCACGACCGGAGTTGACGAGGGTGCGGTTGAGCCGCAAGCGGCGGTACCGACGGCGAGCAGGGCTGTCGCGAGCGCGAGCGCGAACGATCAATTCAAGGAATGGCTCCAAGGCTGGCCGGATCCGTGACCAGTGGCACGGCCGATGCTGTCCGGCGCCCGCTTCTGCGGTCGCCTTGCCGTGCAGAGATGGAGCGTATCGGCAACTCGAAGTTCTGGCACACGACCTCGCCACTCGGTGGCAGGGCGCGGGATCCACTGCCTGTCAACCGGACCGTCCGGGGCGGTGGCAGTCACGGAACGGTCATCGGCTCGTCACCGACGACGAGCACCCTCGATCAATCCAGTCACTCGTTCCGTCAAAGGAGTTGTCGTGCGTCATTCCAGTTCTGCCGTCCTGCGCCCAGCGCTCATCGGGCTCGTGGCGCTGGCCGCCGTGGCCGGCTGCACGGGAGCCGCCGCCAGTGCGCCGCCGGTGCCGGCGGGATCGGCCATGGCCGAGCCGAGCGCGATGGCCAGCCACGCTGCAATGGCCGAGCCGAGTGCGATGGCCAGCCACGCTGCCATGGCCGAGCCGAGCGGCACAGCCGGGTCGAGCGCCATGGCCGAGCCGAGCGCGATGGCCAGCCACGCTGCCATGGCCGAGCCGAGCGCCTCGACGGCGGTGTCGGCCATGGTCAGTGAGGGCCAGTTCCACGCCGTCGATGGTCGGGCCAGTGGATCAGCCGCCCTGTTCCACCAGGCGAATGGGACGTTCACGATCACGTTCGAGAACTTCTCGATCGCAAGCCTCGCGAATACCCACGTGATCCTCGTGCCCAACAAGGATGTCCTGGCCGACACCGATATCGACAAGAGCGCGATCGTTGACCTCGGCCCGCTCAAGGGCACTGCCGGGATGCAGGACTTCGAGGTTCCCGCGTCCGCCGACGCGATGACCTTGCATACCGTCGTCCTCTGGGACCCCGAGATGGCCCACGCGATCGCGGCAGCGCCGCTCCAGTAGTGCTGCCGCTCCTCGCCTTCGCGTTCCTCGCGGGTGTCCTCACGATCCTTGGTCCCTGCACGCTGCCGGTCGTGCCACTCGTTGTCGGCGCCTCGGCAGCCGGCGGCCAGCGCCGGACCATCGGATTGGTGATCGGGTTCGGGCTCGTCTTCGTCGGGGCGACCGTCCTCTTTGCGTCCGTGCTTGCGGCGGCGGGGCTGACGACGGATCGCCTCCGAGTGGCCAGTGCGGTTGTCCTGGGACTCGTCGGGATCTCCCTGGCCGCGAGCTCGATCGGCGCCTGGTCGGAGCGACGCCTGGCTCCGGTCGGCGGGTTGGGGACGCAATTGGCCGGCCGTCGGCCGAACGACGGATTCGCCGGCGGTCTCGTCCTCGGGGCGGCCATCGGGCTGATCTGGTCGCCGTGCGTCGGGCCGATCATGGCGGCCGTCATCGCCACCTCCGTGGTCAACGGTCCGGGCCCCGAGGCGGTCGCGATCGCGCTGGCCTACGTCGCCGGCGCGGCACTGCCCATCGCACTCATCGCCGGTTTCGGCCGTCGCCTGGGCGAAGCCCTCGGGGGAGCGGGTCGGGCCGTGGCCTGGCGCCGCGGTCTTGGCGTCGCGATGGTCCTGGCGGCCGTCCTCGTCGTCAGCGGCCAGGACCTGGCCATCGAAACTGCGGTGGCCAGTGCCCTGCCGGCCGGCTGGAGCAGTGCTCTCACCGCGGTTGAGCAGCAGCCCGGCATCGGGCAGGAGTTGGACATGCTCGGATCGGATCGAACGGCAACCGCAACGGCAGCGGCACCAAACGCAGGGGCGCCCGACGCCGGCCCGGCCAACACCGGGGGCGGTGGCACGCCGGCAACCGGCCTGCTCCCTCCTCCGATTGCCCAGAACCTGCCGGCGCATCGGGCCCTCGACGACCTGGGGCCGGCTCCGGAGTTGGCAGGAATCACGGCCTGGATCAACTCCCCGCCCGTGACCCTGGCGTCGCTCCGCGGCAAGGTGGTGCTCGTCGAGTTCTGGACGTTCGGCTGCATCAACTGCATTCATGTCCAGCCGTATGTCAAGGCCTGGGCGGATCGCTACACCTCAGCCGGCCTCGTGGTGATCGGTGTGCATACGCCGGAACTCTCGTACGAGCGCGACCTCGACAATGTCAAGGCCGCCGTGGCATCGGCGGACATCCGGTTCCCGGTGGCATTCGACCCGGACTTCGCGACGTGGAACGCCTTCCACAATCGCTACTGGCCGGCCTTCTTCTTCATCGATCGTGCGGGCAACGTCCGCCATTCGTCCTTCGGCGAAGGCGACTACGAAGGCTCCGAGCAGGTGATCCGCGAGCTCCTGGGCGAACCGGGGTAGGCAACCGATCGGACGGGCTGTGACGAGACCGCGCCTCAGGCCCGACCGCCGACGCCGGGTCCGGAATGCTCGGTCGTGACGGGGGAGGTCGAACGCGACCGGTCTCGCCAGCTCCTGCTCGACGACACGGACGAAAGCGCGGCCGGGACCGCCTACGGCCCGGGGAGCCGACGACGAAGCGCCGACTGGCCAGAAAACGCAGCGCACCGGGAGCCCAGGCCGGCGACGTGGCGGTCGGGCCGCGCGACCTCGATCAGCCGGGTTCTTCGTCGCTCTCGGAGTCCTTCGTCCAGCCGACGTGCTTGCGAAGCCAGCCGACCGAGGCGAGGTGGTACGTCGCCTCCTCCTGGTACGCCGGCGTGGCCTCCAGGGCGGCACGGGTCAGGTCGACATCGATCCGCTGGGCCGTCATCGCCGTGACGTCGTTGGCGGCGACCATCACGTTCCTTCCGCCCTCGTCGAGCTCAACCCGCAGGCCATGGAAGATGTCCTCGGAATCGGAGCCCAGCACCTCACGCAGCAGGCCCACCTGCCGGCCGTCGGCGGCGAAGACGGGCGTGCCGTAGCGCAGGGTCTTCCAGGAAATCGGATCGGCGTCGTTGTCGGCCATGGGAGCTCCTTCATGGACTCGCCGCGAGGGTACCGGTCCGGGCTGTCGCGGCGGGTCGATCGTGGGCCAGGTGAGGCGGCTTTGCGGCCCCAGTGTCCCACTCCGCCCATTCACGGGCAGGAATCGGCGGGCGGGGGCGCGAGGGCCGGTCGAGCTGCGCCTCCGCGCCGCGTCAGGGAGCTGGTGGCTCCACGCTGGCGGCGATGACCGCCAGGATCTCGGCGCCGTAGCGATCGAGCTTGGCCGGTCCCATCCCATGGACCCGTCGCAGCGCCGCGATGGACGCCGGCCGCGCCTCGGCGATCGCCAGCAGCGTCGCATCGTGGGCCACGACGTAGGCCGGCACCGCGTCGGCCCGGGAGCGGTCGCGCCGCCAGTGGTAGAGCCCTTCCAGCACGCGCCGGCCGGCGACGTCGTCACCGGCGTCCGCACCGGCCGCGACGAGGACGGACACCCGCCGCTCCGAGCCCGATCGCGGCTCGGTGGCCGCTCGACGATCGCCGTCGCGCCGGTGCTCGGAGGGACCGGCCGCGTCGATCGCGTCGAGGAACCTCGATCGCTGGCGGCGAGCTTCCTTGCCGCTCACCCCCGCACGCCGCTGCGCCCAGGACAGCGCAAGCAGGCGGCGGGCACGGGTGATGCCGACGTAGAGCAGGCGCCGCTCTTCCGCGACCGACTCGTCGTCCTTCGCCTGGCGGATCGGCAGCAGGCCCTCCTCCAGCGCGGGCAGCCAGACGGCGTCCCACTCGAGGCCCTTGGCGCGGTGATACGTCAGGAGATTGACGCCGCTCTTCGATCCGGCTGCCTCGGCCGCATCGCGCCGATCGAGCTCGGCCAGGACGCCCGCCACGTCGATCCCCGGATCGGCCGCGGCGAGACCGCTGGCGATCTCGACGATCAGCTGCAGCGACGCCGATCGCTCCTCCCCCTCCCTGCCACCGACGTCGCCCGCCGGCTCGAGCCCGAGACGTTCCGCGAAGAGCTCGCGGATCGCCCCGACCAGCGCGCTGCCGGTCTCGGCCGGACGCGCACGCCCGAGGAGCTGGCGGGCATCGCGCACCTCGCGACGGGCGAAGAAACGCTGGCCTCGAACGCGGAACGGGATGCCGGCCCGGGTCAGCGCCTGCTCGATCGGTGGCAGCTGCGCATTCACCCGGACGAGGACGGCGATCTCGCCCGGGTCCGTGCCGCCGTCCATCTCGCCCCGCACCCAGCCGGCCAGTGCCGCCAGCTCCGCCTCGTCATCGGCAAACCGCCGGACCGTCGGGACCGGGCCGTCCGGGACCGTGGCCAGCAGCGGGCCTCTCGGCCCGGGGGCAATCAGCCGATTGGCGAGCGCGAGGATCTGCGGCGTCGAGCGGTAGTTCTCGACGAGGGCGACGGTCCGGGCACCCGGATGGCGAGTCGGCGAATTCGAGCAGGAACGAGGGTGTCGCCCCGGTGAACGAGTAGATCGTCTGGTCCGGGTCGCCGACGACGGCGAGGTCCCGCGACTCGCCGAGCCACAGCTCCAGCAGCCGCTCCGCGAGTGGGTTCGTGTCCTGGTACTCATCGACGCTGAACCACGTCTTGCGCGACTGCACGAGATCGGCCGCGCCCGGGTCCGACTCGAGGAGCTCGACGGTCTCGACGAGCATGTCCTCGAAGTCGATGACGCCCGCTCGCCCCTTCGCCCGTTCGTAGTCGGCGTACAGCCGCGCGAAGAGATCGGCCGGGATCGGCGCCCGATCGCCCCCCTCGGCCAACCAGCGGGCCGGCCGGATGCGCCGGACCTTGGCCCACTCGATGATCGCCGCGAGGTCCTTGAGCGGCGTGAACCGGTAGTGGCCCGGCAGCCGCGCCGCGAGCGGCGCGAGCAGGCGCGCCTTCGATTCGACGATGTCGGGAAGCGGCTGGCCGTCGTGGTGCGCCGGCCAGAAGTGGCGCAGCTGGGCGAGGGCCGTCGCGTGGAACGTCCGGGCCGCGACATCCGGGTGGCCGAGGGCGGCCATCCGCTCGACCATCTCCGTGGCCGCCTTGTCCGTGAAGGTCACGAGGAGCACGCGATCCGCGCGGACGACGCCCTGTTCGATGGCGTAGGCCGCCCGGTGGCTGATGACTCGCGTCTTGCCGGAGCCCGCGCCGGCGATGATCGCCAGCGGGCCGCTCGTCAGCACGACGGCCTCGCGCTGGGCCGCGTTCAGGCCCGCGAGCAGGCGTTCGGGGCCTCGCCGGCCAGCGTCCGACTCCGGGCCGGCGTCCGTCCCGGGGCCGCCATCGGTCCCGCGGCCGGTCGTGGTCGCAGGGGCAGTTCCCGGCTCGACATCGTCGGGCGGCCACCCGGATTCCCGGCGTTCCTCGATGGTCTGGCTCACGCCGTCCAGTGTGGCGCCCGGCGCTCGACTGCGGGTCAACCGGGCGGCATGACCGCGACCAGCACGGTCATGGCGTCAGGCCCACCGAATCGTCAGGGAGCGGTTGTCGCGTGGATGAATTCGCCGCCCATGAACCCGTCGGTGATCCGAAACAGGAGCGCGTGATCGGCGCCGTGCGCGTCGATCGCGAGGCCGGGCCGGCCGTCGACGAGGTCGGTGCTGATCGGTTCGCGGGTCCAGCCGGTCGCCGTCCAGCGTGCGAGCGTGGCCGTCGATGAGCCGTAGGTCGGCGCGGCCGCGAACGCCACGCGCGGCCGGCCGGCCGAATCGATCGCCAGTTCCGGAGAGCGCCCGCCGCCGGGTCCGCTGACGGTCGAGACCACCCACCGCCCCGACGCATTCGTGGCGTGACGGACGATCGACGTCGCGCCGGCTTCGCGCGTGTAGGCGACGTGGACGTGGCGGGCGAGATCCAGGGCGATCCGCACCGAACCGATGCCGGTCTGCGAGCTGATCCGGGTCGTCGTCCAGGTCCCGGACCGGTCCGTGGCGAGGTAGAGGCCGGGCGCCGAACCGGCGGTCCGAACGAAGGCCACGTAGCGCTTGCTCCACTGGTCGATGGCGAGGGCGGGCGACCCGACCGCCCCGCTGGCGATCGTCCGGACCTGCCAGCCCGAGACCGTCTTCGAGGCGATCCGGATGGCGTTCGTCGTCCGGGACAGGGCGTTCGCCCAGGCGATGCTCGGGCTGCCGCCGCTCGTCAGGGCCAGCGATGGCGCGGCGGCCGCGGTGGACGACGGGATCGATTCGACGACCCAGCGGCCGGTTCGGTTGGAGGTGAAGCGGAGACCGGAGCCCTCGCGCCGCCAGGCCACGTTGATCGTGCCGCCGCGGGCGACGGCAAGCGACGGCTCGACGTCCGAGTTGTGGGTGTTCGCCACGATCCGCCAGGAATCGCCGGCTCCCGGCCCGCGCTCGAAGATGCTGATCCCGCCGCTCGAGAGGTCCGCGGTGGCCCGCACGCCGACGCCGACCAGCCGGCCGTCGCGCGCGGCACGCAGCTCGGGCCCGGCCAGGAACGCGGGCGTGAACCCGGTGAACGTGACCGTCTCCTGCGTCCAACCGGGCGCATCGGCGGCGCGCGCCAGCGGCGCGACGGTCGTGACGAGGAGCAGCGCAATCGCGCCGGCAAGGGTCAGGCGGCGTGGGGACGGCATCGGGAACATTCTCCTGTCGACCCGGCGATCGAACGATGGGCGGCCGGGTTCGGCGGTTGGACGCCAGCCGAGGGACTCCGCCCGGAGCCGGCGTCGGCAACGCGATGGGTCAGGCCCCCGCGGCGACCAGCAGGAAATCCGTGCCGAACGCAACGAGCAGACCGATCAGCAGGGCGATGTTCGCCCAGCCCGGTGATGAGAACCGGCGTGAGACCGACATCATCTCATTGAAGACGAAGATCAGCGCTCCGGCCGCCAGGCCGAGGAAGATGATCGAGAGCAGCGGGGCCACGAACGAGTAGCCGATCACGCCGCCGACGAACGTCGGACCGCCGCCGATCACGCCCATCAGGAAGAGGAATCGCCAGGTCGGCCGATCGCCGAGGGTGAGTGGCGCGGCGATGCCGAAGCCCTCCGTGGCGTTGTGGGCGGCGAATCCCAGGACGAGCAGGATCGCCAGCGCCGTTTCGCCGGTCGCCGAGGACTGGCCGATCGCCAGGCCCTCCGAGAGGTTGTGCAGGCCGAGGCCGACGGCCGTGCCGAGCGCAATCTGCTGCGGAGTGGCCGGCTCGGTCCGCGAGGAACGCATCCGCATGGTGACCCAGACGACGGACAGCAGGCCAACGGCCACGCTGATGCCGAAGGCCGCGAAATCGACGAAGAATTCCGTGGCCGGCTGGAGCCCTTCCCGCGTCGCCACGAGGGCCGCTTCGACGGGTTCGACGGCCTGGGAGAGGATGTCCCAGAGCAGGAACAGGATGATTCCCGCCGCCGCGGTGGTCAGCATGACCTGCGTCCGCATCGACAGGTTGCGCAGTCGGCCGATCGGCAGGCCGAGAAAGATCGTGGCGCCCGCAAACGCGGCGAGGAGCACGGTCTCCTGGAAGGACATCGGGGACGCGGCTCCTCGGCGGACAGACGGCTGGTGACGCCGCGGATCGTATCGGACCGGCGGATACGGGTCAACCGGCCTTGCTATCGACGGACAAGTAGCCTTGCCCAAACCGGACAGGAGCCGACGATGGATCTCGGGCCGGGAGGAAGGCTGGCCATCGGAGCACGGCCGTAGCGGCAGGACGGGGCCGGAGGTCGAAGGTTCTGCCCCTCGGTCCCCGGCCCCGCTGGTGTCGAATCCCGGCCTTGACCGGGCTGGCGGATTACGCCGCGCGACCGACCTTGTTGGCCTCGCCGACCTCGATCAGCCTGCCGCTGGCGACGTCGTAGACGAAGCCGTAGACCGGGATGCGCGACGGGACCAGCGGATGGCTCCGGATGCGGCGAACGTCCTCGGTGACGCTGCTGGCCTGGTCCGCGATCGTGAGCCACGAGATGTGCTTGGCTTCATGCGAGCCCGGGCCGTCGCCGACGTCGTAGAAGCCATCCGAGCCGAGCGCGGCCGTCTCGAGGCTGTTGGCGAGCAGGCCCCGCATGACGTCGTCCGTGAAGAACTCCATGCCGCAGTTCGTGTGGTGGATGACGAACCACTCCTTCGTGCCGAGGAGCTTGTACGAGATCACGAGCGAGCGAATCGCGTCGTCGCTGGCGCGGCCGCCGGCGTTGCGGATCACGTGGGCGTCGCCTTCCTTGAGGCCCGCGTACTTGGCCGGATCGAGCCGGGCGTCCATGCAGGTCAGGATCGCGAAGCCGCGGGCGGGCGGCAGCGCGAGTTCGCCCTTCTTGCCGAAGGACGCGGCATACGACTGGTTGGCGGCGAGGACTTCATCGAGAATCTGGGACATCGGGGCGCACTCCCATCAGGTGGAATGTCAGGAACCGTTGATGCGTGGTCTTGCGGCCTGCGGGGTCTGCGAGGCCGGCCAGACGGGTGTTCCCGCGCGTTCTCTGACCGAGGGTCAGCGCAGCGTGGATCTGACCGGCGCCCGCCAGGTACAGGTACAGGCTCGGACAGATCGAGCCGGCTGCGCCGTGGGCGCCACGAACGTCGGACAGCGGGGCCGTCGACACTCGAGTGGCCTGGAGGACGGGCGTCAGAGGACTCATCGCCCGGTAGCGTAGCGGGAAGATCCGGGCGCCGTCCAGCCCGCCGCACCATCGAAGAGGCTCGGAGTTCGGGCCGTACCATGGCCTCATGCGCACCGAACGGATCCGCGTCGCCGACGGCATCGAGCTGGCGGCGGACCGCTGGGACCCGGCCGAACCCGGGCTCGCGACGGGTGGGCCGGGCGCCATGCGGTCGGCAGAGCGACCGCCCCGGACGGCCTACCGGTCGACGCCCGCGCCGTTCCTGCTCGTTCACGGCCTGGCCTCCAACGCCCGGCTCTGGGACGGCGTCGCGACCGCTCTGGCTGCAGCGGGCCACCAGGTCGTGACGGTGGACCTGCGCGGTCACGGCCGCTCCTCGAAGCCCGATTCGGGCTACGACGTGGCCACGGTCGCGGCCGACCTCGCGGCCCTGATCGAACGGATGCGCCTGGATCGGCCGATCGTGGCCGGCCAGTCGTGGGGCGGCAACGTGACGATCGAGCTCGCCGTGCGCCACCCGGAGGCCGTGCGCGCCATCGCACTCGTCGACGGCGGCTGGATCGAGCTCCAGGTTCCGTTCCCCGACTGGGAGGCCTGCCGCCTCGCACTTGCCCCGCCGCACCTCGTCGGGCGACCGTTCGCCGAGGTGGACGGCTGGATCCGGAAGGCCCATCCGGACTGGCCCGAATCCGGGATCCGGGGCTCGCTGGCCAACTTCGAGGTGCGCCCGGACGGAACGATTGCGCCGTGGCTCACGTACGAGCGGCACCTGGTCGTCCTGCGCGGCCTCTGGGAGCACCACCCGTCGGCGATCTACGAATCGGTCACGGTGCCGGCACTCCTCACGCCTGCGGACGACGGTCGCGCCGACGCGAGCGACAAGCGCAGGGCCGTTGACGCCGCCGCGGCGGCTATTCCGATGGCGCGAGTGCGCTGGTTCGAAAGCGATCACGACATCCACGCGCAGCATCCGGCCGAACTGGCTGATGTGCTGCACGAACTCACGACCGACGGATTCGCCCCATGAGCGAGCCGCGCGTCCTCGCGATCATGGGTTCGGGCGAGACTGCCCCGGCGATGGCGAGGGTCCATCGGGCGCTCCTGAAACGGCTCGGCGATCGGCCGGGACCCGCGACGAACCTCGACACGCCGTACGGGTTCCAGGAGAACGCCGACGAGATCAGCGAGAAGCTCGTCGAATTCTTCGCGGTTCGCCTCGGGCGCGAACTCACGATCGCCAGCTACCGTTCGCGATCGATCGACCCCCTCGACGCCGCGACGGCCGTGGCCCGAATCTACGAGGCGAACTACGTCCTCGCGGGACCTGGCAGCCCGAGCTACGCCCTGCGCCAGTGGATCGACGGGCCGATTGCGGACGCGCTGGCCGACAAGCTGGCCGGCGGCGGGATCGTGACCGTGGCCAGCGCGGCCGCCCTGACCCTGGGCATCGCAACGATCCCGGTGTACGAGATCTACAAGGCCGGCGCCGAGCCGTACTGGCTGACCGGGCTGAACCTGCTCGAGGCCGCGACCGGGCTGCGGGCGGCGATCGTGCCCCACTACGACAACGCGGAAGGCGGCACCCACGACACTCGCTTCTGCTACCTCGGCGAGCGCCGCCTGGGGGTCCTCGAACAGACCCTGCCCGACGGCACGTTCGTCCTGGGCGTCGACGGACATACGGCGCTCATCCTCGACCTCGAACGCGGCGCGATGAGCGTGGCGGGTCTCGGGACGGTGACGGTCCGGGTCAACGGCCGGAGCATCGTCTTCGCGAGCGGGACGCAGCTGCCGATCATCGCCCTCGTCGAAGCCGCCCGACAACTGGGCCTGGCCGACGCCCCGGGGACGAACCTCGAGGCGGAGACCGGCGCGACACCGGCGATTCCGGTGTTCGCCCACGGAGCGGCGACGCCCCGACCCGGCGGGCGCGGAGACCCCGTTGCGGTGGCGGACGTCGCGCCGGAGGTCGCGTCCCTCGCGGAAGAGGTGGCAGTCCTGGAGCGCGTCTTCGCCGCGGCCGTCGACGCTCACGAGGCGCCGACGGCAGTCGCCGCGCTGTTCGAGCTCGATTCGGTGATTGACGCACGGATCCGGGCCGGGGCGGACGACCAGGAGCTCGATCGCGCCCGAACCACCTTCCGGGCCATGCTGGCCCGGCTCGGCGAGGCGGCACTTGACGGCCTGCGCGACCCGCGGGACGCGGTCGAGCCCTTCGTCGGGACGCTCCTCAACCTTCGGGCGAGGGCCCGTGCGCTGCGCGACTGGGAGGCCGCCGACCTGATTCGCGACCGCCTGACCGCTGCCGGGGTCGAGGTCCGCGACGACGGCAACGACTCGACCTGGATCCTCCAGGATCCGGCCGATCGCTGAGGCCGGCTGCGCATGCGCGCCGATGCGCTAGTCTGAACGCCGCTCCGAACTCGGCCGCGTGCAGCCTCACCAGCACACCGGAGAGGGTTCGGGGACCCGGGCAGGGCCCATCGGCCGAATGGCCGCACTGCCTGTCCGGACCGCGAGGACGAGGTGTATCCTCGGTTGAGGAGGCGCGACGTGGGTGTGGACTCAGCAGCAAAGTCAACCAGGCACAGCGCAGGCTCGGCGCCGGCCGCGGCCGCTGAGTCGGCGGGGGAGCCGGCGATGCCGATCCAGATCGAGCCGACCGATGATGAGATCCGGGCCTGGGCCGAAAGCGAGCGCAAGCGCCGCGAGGCCTGGCTGCAGGGCCCGACCGAAGCAGAACGCGCCGAATTCGCGCGCCACGAGCGTGAGCGCCGGCTCGCGGAGCTTGATGACGAGGCGGATGCCAAGGGCAGCCAACGCCGCCGTCCCCCCATCGGCCGCTACACGCGGGAGACGCAGCTCGCGGCCGAAGGTGCCATGAGCCTGATGTGGCGCTGGTCGCGGCGCAGTCTCGCCGAGCTGGTGCGGGCCGGTCGCGAGTGGGAGGAAGAGACAGCCCAGTCGCCGGGCCGCCGCCGCGTGCCGTTCGATGATGAGGGCCGCTGAGCGCCGCACCGCGAGCCAACGGACCCGCCTCCACCGCGGATCTGCGTGTCCATCTGGAGTTCAGATCGCCAGCTGCGGTGACCTCGACCCGACGGCACATCGCCGCGCCGATCGTCCTCCCGACGCGTCCCGAATCGGCCGCCTGAGCGCCTGGATGTGAGAACCCTCGACCAGACACCCTCGCCGGGTCTGGGATGTCATCTCGGTCTTCTTCGAGTTCTACGTCCGGCCGCGGCTGCCGTTCCGGCGGTCGCGCGCCGCTGCCCGGTCCGGTGCGCGCCCGGCTCGCCCTCGAACGCCTGGGCGGCGCCTGGATCAAGCTCGGCCAGATGCTGGCGATGCGGTTCGACCTGCTGCCGCCGGCCTATTGCGACGAGCTCTTCAAGCTCCTGAACCAGGTCAAGCCATTCCCGTACGACCAGGTCCGGGAGATCGTCCGCGAGGAACTCGGCGACGACCCGGAGGTCATCTTCCGCTCGTTCGAGACGCAATCGTTCGCGGCCGCCTCGATCGGCCAGGTCCACCGGGCCGTGCTCCATACCGGCGAGCATGTCGCCGTCAAGGTCCAGCGGCCCGGGATCCGCGCGATCCTCCAGGCCGACATCCAGCTGATGTACGCGTTCAGTGGCGTCCTGAACTGGACCCATCTGTTCGGAGCCACGAAGAGCCGCGAGGTCATCGACGAATTCGCGCGCTGGACGGCCGACGAGCTCGATTACCTCGTCGAGGCCCGCCAGGCCGTGCTCCTCTACGAGCACGCCCAGGGGGACGCGCTCGAACGCATCGCCCGCGTCTACCGCGAGTACACGACCTCCCGGGTCCTGACCGCGGAGCTCATCGAGGGCATCCCGCTGATCGAGATCATCCTCGCCCGGCGCGAGCGCAACACGGCCTACCTCGAGGCACCTCGCGGCCCGCGGCTACGACCTCGATCTCGTCGTCCGCCACCTCGACTGGAACATGCTCAACCAGGTCTACGTGTTCGGCTACTTCCACGCCGACCTGCACCCGGCCAACCTGTTCGTGCTGCCCGGCAACGCCATCGGCTACGTCGACTTCGGGATCGTCGGCCAGATTCCCGGATCGGGTCCGCGAGTCGCTCATCCGGTACAGCTGGCTCCTGTTCCAGGGCGAGGTCGAGGACGCGATCACCGAGCTGATGCGCTGGCTCGCGCCGTCGGCGGCGACCGACACGGCGGCCGCGCGCTGGCAGCTGATCCGCGTCCACCAGGCGTTCCTCTACGAGACGAATCGCGGCCCCTCCGACCCCACCGTTCGGACCGTGCGGCCCGGCGATCCCGGGGCGGACAACCCGTATTCGAAGCTCTCCGTCGACATCATGAAGATCGTCCGCGACAACGAACTGACGCTGTCGCGGACGGTCGTGGCGTACCTGAAGATGCTGGTCACGCTCGGCACGCTGCGGCACCAGCTCGCCTCGGACTACGACCTGCCCCGCCACGTGCGGCGTTTCTTCGGCCGGCTGGTCCGCCAGGAGGGCCTGCGCTGGCTCGACCCGCGGCTGACGCTGACGCAGGATGTACGACAGCCGGATCCGGCTGCAGCGGGCCCTCGAGTTCGTGGAATTCCTCGAGGCCCAGGAGCCGCTCATCACGGAGGCCACGAACACGCTGTTCGGCATCCGGCTCCGGATGCGGAACGCGCGCCGCACGCTCATCAGCCTCGGCATGTCGGTGCTCGTGGTCGGCGCGGCGCTGTACTTCGTCCTGGCCGACCCAAACGACGCCAGCACGATCATCCCCAGGGAGATGCCCCTCCCGTGGGTGCACGTGACCTTGCTCGGGCTGCTGATCATCCTGATCCTGGTCCTGGTCAACCACGTCCGCGGCCTCGGCTCGGACGACTGAAAACCGGCTGGCCGCGCGCGACGATCCTCTGACCATGATCGGTTGGGGAAACCCGCGGCCGCGGTGCTGTCAGAGGCCTCTCAGGATGGGCCGGTATCGTGCCCTGAGCGACTCGCGACTTCCGGCGTACCCTGCGGATCGCCGGACCGTGCGACACTCGACGCCGGCGCCGGCCACCGGGTCCCGCCTCGCAGTCCCCGGGAAGGATCGCCGATGAACAGGGCCACTTCCGAAATGGATCACTTCTCCCGGCCATGACGGGACCGGCCGAGCAGCCGACGCAGCCCGAGCGGCAACCGTGGTCACGGCGACTCGCGGGACTCCGCCTGCGTGTGCGCCGGACCGCGCCGTTCGCCGCCGGCATCGCGGCCGCCCTGATCGCGGTGTGGCTGTACGGCGTGCTCAATCCTGCGCCGGCGCCGCTCACCCAGGTCCAGGTGAACGACAGCGTCGCCCAGGCGCTCGCGTCGGCAACGCCGGCGCCGCCGATCGGCGAAGCCGTCTACCAGGCCGTTCGGCCGTCGCTCGTCCTCATCCAGACGCAGCAGGAGAACCGGGCCGGGGGCGCCGCCGGCAATGCCCTCGGGACCGGGGTCGTGATCGACGCCGCCGGCGACATCCTGACCAGCCTGCACGTCGTCGACGACGCCACCCAGATCACGCTGACGTTCGCCGATGGGACGACCTCGGGCGGCAGCATCGTGAATCGGCAGCCGCTCAACGACATCGCCGTGCTGCGTGCGAACAATCCGCCGGCCCAGCTCGCGCCGGCTACGCTCGGCAATCCGAACGCGCTTGCAGGTCGGCACGGACGTCTTCGTCGTCGGCAATCCGTTCGGCCTGGTCGGCTCGATGAGCGCGGGCGTGATCTCGGGTCTCGGCCGGACGTTCCAGCTGCCGGACAACGGCCCGGTGCTGCAGGGCCTGATCCAGGTGGACGCCGCCGTGAACCCCGGCAATTCGGGTGGGCCGCTGGTCAACCGGGACGGCCAGGTCGTCGGAATCGTCGCCGCGCTCGTCAACCCGACCCCCGAGGACGTCTTCATCGGCATCGGCCTCGCCGTGCCGATCACCGTGGCCGGTGGCGCAGCCGGCCTGCCGCCGTACTAGGAGCACCCTGATCGCCCAATCGGGTCCAATCACCGGCTGCACGGCCGTGGAGGGAACTCAGTGGATCAACGAATGAGAACCGACCAGAGCCTGCCGATGGAGCAGCTGCTCTACGAGGTCAAGAAGGTCATCGTCGGCCAGGACCACCTGCTCGAACGGCTGGTCGTGGCGCTCCTGGCTCGCGGCCACATCCTCGTGGAGGGCGTGCCGGGCCTGGCCAAGACGATGGCGATCAAGACGCTGGCCGACGCGATCGGCGGCGAGTTCAAGCGGATCCAGTTCACGCCGGATCTGGTCCCGGCCGACCTCGTCGGGACCCGCATCTACAACCAGAAGACCGGCGACTTCAACACGTCCCTCGGGCCGGTCTTCACGAACCTGCTCCTCGCCGACGAGATCAACCGGGCGCCGGCCAAGGTCCAGAGCGCCCTGCTCGAAGTCATGCAGGAGCGCCAGGTGACGATCGGCCGCGAGACCTTCAAGGTCCCGAATCCGTTCCTCGTCCTGGCCACCCAGAACCCGATCGAGACGGAGGGCACGTACGCCCTGCCGGAGGCGCAGATCGACCGCTTCATGCTGAAGGTGCTGGTCGGCTACCCGAGCACGACCGAGGAGTTCGTCATCGTCGAGCGGATGACGAGCCCGCTCCAGCCGGTCACGGAGGTCATCACGACCGATCAGCTGATCGGCCTCCAGGTGCAGACCGACCAGGTCTACGTCGATCCGGCGTTGTTCGACTACGCCGTCCGGCTCGCCACGGCCACTCGTGCACCCGGGACGTACGGGATGAAGGAACTCGAGCCGTACATCTCGTTCGGAGCCAGCCCCCGGGCATCGATCAACCTGATCCTGACCGCCCGGGCGCTCGCGTTCGTCCGGGGCCGCAACTACGTCCTGCCGCAGGACGTCCTCGATATGGCGCTCGACGTCATGCGACACCGCCTCGTGCTCTCGTTCGAGGCGCTCTCGGACAACGTGACCGCCGATACCCTCCTCAACACCATCCTCAGCCGCGTGGCGATCCCAACGGTGCCTCTCCGTGAGCATGCAGCCGTCCGCGCCAGCGCCTGAGCGCATCCTGCAGCGGCTCGACTGGCGGGTGATCCGCCGGCTCGACGGCCTGCTCCAGGGCAACTACCGCACGCTGTTCTACGGCAACGGCGTGGACTTTGCCGACCTGCGCGAATACCAGCCCGGCGACGACGTGCGCTACATCGACTGGAACGTCACGGCCCGGATGGACACGCCGTACACCCGCCAGTACGTCGAGGACCGCGAGATCACGGCGTGGTTCCTCCTGGACCTGAGCCCCTCGGTCGACTTCGGCACGCTGGAGACAGAGCGCGTCAAGCGGACGGTCCTGATCGATTTCGTGGCGACCCTGGCACGGGTCCTGACCCGCCACGGCAACCGGGTCGGGGCGATCTTCTACGACACCCACGTGGAGCGGGTCGTCCCGGCTCGGGGCGGCCGGATCCAGGTCCTCCGGCTCGTCAACGACCTGCTGAACCAGCCACGGCTGGCGAAGGCGCCCCTGACCGACCTGACGCCGCTGCTGGACGCCGGGCGCCGCCTCATCAAGCGCCGCTCGCTCGTGTTCGTCGTCTCCGACTTCATCAGCGAGCCCGGCTGGGAGCGCTCCCTGAACCTGCTCAGCCAGAAGCACGAGGTGCTGGCGGTCCGGCTCTGGGATCGCAGCGAGGAGCAGCTGCCGGACATCGGGCCGCTCCTCATGGAGGACTCCGAGACCGGCGAGCAGCTCTACGTGGACACCGGGGACAAGGGCTTCCGCCGCCGGTTCTACGAGGGCGTCGAGCGCCGCAACGGCGCGCTGGGGGCCGCGTTCAAGCGATCCGGCGTGTCGGCCACGGCGCTGTCCACCGACGAGGACCTCGTCCGGGCGATCGTGCGGATGGCGAGCCTGCGGCAGCGCGCGGGAGCGCACCGATGACGTTCCTCTGGCCGCCGATGCTCCTGCTCCTCGTGCTGATCCCGGTCGGCATCGCGGTCTACGTGACGCTGGAGCAGCGACGGCGCCGCCGCGTGGCGGCGCACGGCAGCCTCGGTGTCGCCCAGCGGCCCGCCAACGGCAGCGGCACGGTCCGGCGGCGCCTGCCGGCGGCGCTGTTCGTCCTGGGTCTCACGATCATGGTCGTCGCGCTTGCCCGTCCGCAGGCCGAGGTCAGCCTGCCGAGCCTGGAAGGCACGGTGATCCTCGCCTTCGACGTCTCGGGCAGCATGGCCGCGACCGACATGGCGCCGACGCGGATGGAGGCGGCCAAGGCCGCCGCCACGGACTTCGTGCAACGCCAGCCGGCGGGCATCGTGATCGGCGTCGTGGCGTTCAGCGACGGCGGCATTTCGGTCCAGACGCCGACCAGCGACCAGGGGGCCGTGCTCGCCGCCATCAACCGGCTGGCGCCCCAGAAGGGCACGTCCGTCGGCCAGGGCATCCTCGCCTCGCTCAACACGATCGCCGTCGCCGAGGCCCCGCCGAACCAGGGTTACTACACGAACCAGTCCCCCGCGCCGACCGTGAAGCCCGCCCCGGTGCCACCGGGTTCGCACGGCTCGGCCGTGATCATCCTGTTGACCGACGGCGAGAACAACGTCAATCCAGACCCGGTCACGGCGGCACAGGCCGCAGCGGATGCGGGCATCCGGATCGACACGGTCGGGATCGGCAGCGCCGCCGGCACGACGCTCGACATCAACGGCTTCAAGGTCCATACCCAGCTCAACGAGCCGCTCCTCCAGCAGATCGCCCAGATCAGCGACGGGACCTACTACAACGCCGCCAGCGCCGCGGATCTCCAGAAGATCTACGACAACCTGGACCCGCAGCTCGTCCTCAAGCCGCAGGTCACCGAGGTGACGTCACTCTTCGCGGGGGCGGGCATCGCGACGCTGCTGGTCGGCGGGCTCCTGTCCCTGTGGTGGCTGGGGCGACTGCCGTGAGCGCTCGCATGACGGTCTGGCCTGCGGCTCCCCGGCCGGTGGCTTCCCGGGTCGCGGCTCCCCGGCCCCCGGCCCCCGGGCCGATCGCGCGGATGGGCCGCTAGATGCAGCTGCTCTGGCCCGGCTTCCTCGTCCTGCTCGTCCTGCTGCCGCTGCTGGCGGCCGCCTACGTCTGGATCCGGCGCCGCCGCAAGCCCGCCGCGGCTCGGTACTCGAGCCTCAGCCTCGTCCGCGACGCGATGCCGCGCTCCTCGGTCATCCGCCGGCACCTGCCGTTCGCGCTGTTCCTCCTCGCCATCGGCAGCCTGACGATCGCGCTGTCGCGACCGGTTGCGATCGTGCCGGTCGCCACGGATCAGACGACCGTGATCCTGACGATCGACGTCTCCGGCAGCATGTGCTCGACCGACATCCCGCCCAGCCGCCTCGAAGCCGCCGAGGCGGCCGCGGCCGCGTTCATCCAGAACCAGGGAGCGACGACCCAGATCGGCATCGTCGCGTTCGGCGGCTTCGCCGAGGTCGTGCAACCCCCGACCAACGACCGCCAGGCCCTGCTCGCGGCGCTCCACAGCCTCACGACCGGGCGCCGCACGGCGATCGGCAGCGGCATCCTCGGCTCGCTCGATGCGATCGCGGAGATCGACCCGAACGTCGCGCCGAGCGTCTCCGAAACGTCGCCGGGCGTCGCGCCGCCGCCCGTCCCACAGGGCGCCTACGCCCCGGACATCATCGTGGTCCTGACCGACGGGGTGAGCAATGCCGGCCCGACGCCCGTTGACGCCGCGCAGCAGGCCGCGGACCGTGGCGTGCGCGTCTACACGATCGGCTTCGGCACCGCCAGCGGTGGGGCGCTCTCGCCGAGCTGCGCACCGCAGTTCCAGGGCCGCGAGCCGAATGCCGGCGGGTTCGGCGGGGGCGGTGGAGGCGGCGGCGGCCAGGGAGGATTCCGCCGCGGCATCGACGAGGCGACGCTCAAGCAGGTCGCCGACATGACCGGCGGCGAGTACTACCCGGCAGAGAGCGCCGATCAGCTCGAGAGTGTCTTCGAGAACCTGCCGACGAACCTGATCGTCAAGCACGAGGTCATGGAGATCAGCGTGATCTTCGTGGCCGTCGGGGCCCTGGCCGCGGCACTCGCGATCCTGCTGGCGCGGGCCTGGCGACCACTTCCCTGATCGCCCGGAGCGATCGCTTCCGGAGACCCGCGGGCCGGTAGTACCCTGCGCCAATACGACGGAGTCGCAGCATCCGGGCGCCCGACCCCTCGGGACCCGTCCGGATCCGAGATGGGAGGGACGTCGCATGCGCAAGCGTCTGCTGGGCGGTATCGCCAGCCCGGTCCTGGCTCTGCTGTTGGTCGCCATGTTGCCGCTCCAGGCCGAGGCGTCCGTCACGAGCTTCGGCGCCAAGTTGACCAGCCAGAGCCAGCCGGCCAACGCCGAGGGCGGCTATCCCTGCTCCGAGTTCAATGGCATTCCCGAGAACGCCAACTGCACCTGGGTCTCCGTGCAGGCCTATCACAACGGCGGCCACGAGCGGGCCCCGAAGACGGGGACGATCAACCGGCTCAAGCTCGTCTCGTGCGTGGCCGGCAGCTTCCGGCTGCAGTTCGCCCGGGTCAGCGGCCACAAGGCGATGATCGTGCGGAGCGGCCCGACCATCAACTACAAGGCAGATCCGCAGGACGTCTGCGGCGGCGACAACGGGGACCACTACATCGTCCAGACCTTCACGATCAACGTCCACGTGAACAAGGGCGACTACATCGCGATCCAGGCCCGCTCGACGGGCGCGATGTATTGCAGCGGCGGCAACGGGACGTACGTCTACACCCCGCCGCTGCCGGTCGGCGGCGCGTTCAAGACGGCCACCGATTCGTACAGCTGCAACATGCTGATCCAGCTCTTCTACGCCTCCTGATCGCAGCGCGGAACGGGCGGCCCAGCACCATGTCCATCGACCTCTTCGGCGCCGGCGTCGCCGCGTTGAGCTCCGGCTCCCACCAGGGCTCGGCGCCGGCCCCATTCGACGCCCTCAACGGCAGCCGGCTGGCCGGGCTGGAGGGGAGCCACCCCCTCCACACGGTTCGGCCCGAAGAGCTCGTCCGGCCGATGGACGGCCCGATCCGGGGCGAGTTCGTGCTGGACCACCCGGCCCGCGTCGGCGACGGAATCAGCGGCAAGCTGAACCTCACGGCCAGCGCGCCGGTCAACGCCCGCAGTGGCATCCTGCGCCTGGTCGGCCTGCGCCTCGATGAGGTCCGCCGGTCCAAGGAGCAGCACGATTCGAAGGGCAACGTGACGAGCCGCGAGGACTGGGTCGAGGCCGAGGGCAAGTTGTTCACGCAGGACCAGTTCATGGAACCGGCGATCCCCGCCGCCTTCGCCGCCGGCTCCACGTGGGAGGGCACCTTCTCGATCCCGGCGCCGCCCCTCGGCCCGCCGTCGGCGCATCTCGGCGAGTCGATCGTCGCCTGGGCGCTGGAAGTCCGCTGGGACGTGGCCATGGGCTCCGACCACTTCGTGGCGATGCTGCTGCCGCTGGCCCAGCACCCGGACCTCCTGCGCGCCGGCGTCGGCCAGCAGGGCGGCCAGAGCATGCTCACGGAGGTGTCGATCGAGGGCGCCTCCATCGGCGTGTCCTCGCCACTGCCTGCACCGTCAGGCACGGCGATCGTCGTCAGGGTGGCCTGGCCGTCCGCGCCCGGGGGGCAGAAAGGCCGGCTCGAGCTGCATCGCCGGACGAATGCGCCGAATGGGGTCGAAGGGGTGATCGATTCGGTGGCCGTGGACCCGGCGGCGTTCAGCAGCGGCTCGGCCGAGGTCAGCCTGGCGGTGCCGGCAGGGTCCGCCCCATCCTTCGACGGTGCGGGCCTCCAGGTCGTCTACGTGATCCGGGCCCTGATCGACCGGCGGTTCCGGACGGACGCCGCCATCGAACGGCCCGTCGCGATCGTCTGACCCTGGGCCGCGAATCGGCCACCCAAATCGGCCTTCGCCGGCCTCGCGCGGGCCTGGCGCGCGTCCCCCGCGGACGCTACCGCGCGGCGCCGGCGGACGCTACCGCGCGGGCACAGCGCCGGCGCCGGCGTCGTACGCGAACGCGCGCGCCGGGTTCGCGACGAGCATCGTCTCGATCTGCTCGTCCGTCAGCCCGCGGTCCCGCAGGAGCGGCAGCACGTTGGCCTGGATGTTCGCGTAGCCGCAGCCGCCGTACGAGGCCAGCTGGTCGAGCAGGCAGATGTCGTTGCTGAGCATGAGCTGGCTGCCGAAGCCCGCCGCCCAGAGCGCGGCGATGTTGTCAGCCCGAACGGCCAGCGGCGCATAGCCGCCGGAGAAGCCCAGGTTGTCGACGTTGAGCCAGGCACCTCGCTCGGCGATGGGCCGCAGCGTACCGATCCCGACGCGATCGCCAAGGTGGCTGACGATCACGCGGCGCGGATCGACCCCTTCCTCGGCGAGCAGGTCGAGCTGCTCGATGGCCAGCTCGCCGAAGTGCGTGGTGTGGGTCAGGATCGGGCAGCCGGTCCGTCGATGCGCCCGCGCGGCGGCCCGGAAGACCCGCTCCTCGGCCGGGCTGATCGAGCCGCGACCGGTGCCGATCTCGCCGATGAAGCCCGCTCGGACGCCGGTCTCGCCAACGCCGATCGTGAGCTCCCGGACGAGCCGGTCCGCCAGCTCGTCCGGCATCTCTTCGCGGACGAAGGCCGGGTAGACCTTCTCGCGATACCAGCCCGAGCCCATGACGACATGCACGCCGGTCGCCTCGCTGATCGCCCTCAAGGCGAGCGGATCGCGCCCGAGACCCTCGTTCGTCGGGTCGCAGATGGCGCCGCCGCCGGCCGCCCGGAACGCCGCCACCTCGGCGATCGC
Organism: uncultured Chloroflexia bacterium; assembly: GCA_963716375.1. GTDB lineage: Bacteria > Chloroflexota > Limnocylindria > Limnocylindrales > CSP1-4 > VGPE01. The sequence continues at coordinate 3,321,456 of OY970306.1, forward strand.
GACGGCCACGTCGTCGAGGATCCAGCCGTAGTTCGCGGTCGCTTCGCCGTACATCGCGAAGCCGTCCATGATCAGGTGGTCGTGGCTGAGCGTGACGCCGAGCTGCCCGGGCTCGATCGGACCGCGCACCGTGACGACCTGGGGACCGGTTCCGGGTCGCGCCACTGACGTGTCCCGGTCGGCTGGCGGCGTGCTCATTCGTCGATTGTGCGTCGTGTGCGAGCCGGCCGGCGGCCCGAATTCTCGTCGCCCGATCGTGGGCCGTCGCCGCCCGGACCCGGCCTGCGCCTCGGTATCCTGACGCCATGCCGCTCTACGACGACCCACCCGACGGCATCCGCCTGGCCGCCGGCCAGCTCCAGCTCTGGACGACCGAGCTGCTGGAGGCGATCGGGACACCGCCCGACATCGCCGCGGACGTCGCCGAGATCCTCGTCGCCTCCGACCTGCGCGGCATCGCCTCCCATGGCACCGCCCGGCTGCCGCAGTACGTCGCCCTCGCCGAGGCCGGCACGATGGACCCGACGGCCCGCCCGGTGAAGGAGCGCAGCCGGCCCGGCCTCGCCCTGTTCGACGCCCGCAACGGCTGGGGCCACCACGCCGGTCGCGTCGCGATGGACGACGCCATCGAGCGGGCCCTGACGCTCGGCACGGCCATCTCCGTCGTCCGCCACAGCAACCACTACGGCATTGCCGGCTGGTACGCGATGCGTGCCGCGGAAGGCGGCCTGATCGGCGCCAGCTTCACCAACACGTCCCCGCTGGTGGCGCCGACGCGGGCGCGGATCCCGATGCTCGGCACCAATCCGATCGCAATCGCGGCCCCCGCCGGACGCTACGGCGCGCTCGTCCTGGACATGGCCACGAGCACGATTCCGCGCGGCCGGATCGAGGTCGCGGCAAGGCGCGGCGAGGCGCTGCTGCCGGGCTGGGCCATCGGCCCGGACGGCTTGCCGGCACTGACGCCCGAGGTCGCGCTGGAGGGTGCGCTCCAGCCGCTGGGCGGCATCGAGGAGACGGGCGGCTACAAGGGCTACGGCCTCAGCCTGATCGTCGAGGTCCTCACCGGGATCCTCGGCGGGGCGGCGTACGGGCCGAACATCATCGGCCTGTTCTCGACGGAGTCGCCGAGCGACAACGGCCAGTGCTACATCGCGATCGATCCGGCCGCGATCGACGAGCCCGGCGCCTTCGCGGCCCGCCTCGAGCACCTCATCGACCAGTTGCGGGCGGCGCCGCTGATCCCGGACGCACCGGGACCGGTGCTCTACCCCGGCGAGCCAGAGGCCGAACGGGCCGAGCGCTCGCGGCGCGACGGGATCGTGATCGACCGCGAGCACTGGCGCAACCTCGAACGGCTGACCAGCCGCTTCGGCCTGCACGTCCTCGACCCGCTGGCAGAGCCCGCATGACGGATCGCTTCGACGTCGTCATCGTCGGCGGCGGCATCGTCGGCCTGGCCACCACGCTCCAGCTGCTGCGGCAGAAGCCGGACCTGCGCATCGTCATCCTCGAGAAAGAGGCCGAGCTGGCGATGCACCAGAGCGGCCACAACAGCGGCGTGCTCCACGCCGGCCTGTACTACGCGCCGGGCTCGCTCAAGGCGCGTCTCTGCACGCGAGGGCAAGGCGGCGGTCGAGGCGTACGCCACGGAGAAGGGGATCCCGTACGAGCTCTGCGGAAAGCTGGTCGTGGCGCTCGACGAATCCGAGCTGACCCGCTTCGCGGCGCTGAAGGAGCGGGCGATCGCCAACAACGTGCCGGGCCTGCGCGAGGTCGGGCCCGAGGAGATCCGCGAGATCGAGCCGCACGCCGCCGGAATCCTCGCCCTCCATTCGCCACGGACCGGGATCATCGACTTCCGCCAGGTCGCGCTGGCCTATGCCGACGACGTCCGGGCGCTGGGCGCCGAGATCCGGACGGGCTCGCGTGTCTCGAAGATCCGGGAAGGCGCCAACGAGATCGTCGTCACCGTCACCGGCAGTGACGGCGTGGAGCGCGACGTGATCGGTCGCAACGTCATCACCTGTGCCGGCCTCCAGTCCGACAAGGTGGCCGGGATGACCGGCGCTGCCGGCAACGAGCGGATCGTGCCGTTCCGCGGCGACTACTACACGCTGACCCCGGACGCCCGGTATCTGTGCAAGGGCCTGATCTACCCGGTCCCGGACCCCCGCTTCCCGTTCCTGGGCGTCCATTTCACGAAGCGGATCGACGGCGCAGGTCTGGGCCGGTCCGAACGCCGTCCTGGCCTTCGCCCGCGAGGGCTACGCGCGAAACGACATCAGCCTTCGCGACACGACGTCCGTGCTGCTGTACCGCGGCTTCCAGCGCCTCGCGGCGAAGTTCCTGAAGATGGGACTCCACGAGATGTATCGCGACTTCTGGAAGGCGGCCTTCCTCAAGGAGATGCAGCGCTACGTGCCGGAGGTTCGCGGCGACCAGATGTTCTTCGGGCCGTCCGGCGTCCGGGCCCAGTCGCTCCGCAACGACGGCAGCATGGTCGACGACTTCTCGCTCGGCGAGTCGGACCACGTCATCCACGTCCGCAACGCGCCGTCGCCGGCCGCCACGGCGTCCCTCGCGATCGGGCGCGAGCTGGCTGGCCGGGCCATCGAGCGGTTCGGGCTCGCCTGAGGGCCGGCGACAGCTCAGCCAGCGCCTACCCCGCCGGCGGCCCCACCGTCGCCCGCAGCAACTCCGTGCCGGACTCGTCGGCGAGCCGGAACGCGAGACCGGCCTCGAACGCCCATGAGGTCCCGGTCAGGTGGGCGCGCGGCGTCGCCGGCAGCAGATATTCGAGCCGGTAGCGCCGCGGCAGCCCGGCGATGGCCGCCCGGCCGATCGCCGAATCGGCGGCGGCCTCTTCGAGGTAGTCGAGATAGGCGGCATTGTTGACGTGGCCCATCGGGTCGAGGTCCTGGTGGCGCACCTGGAGATGGTCGACAACCGCATCCGGGGGCGCGAGCGGCAGGCTGACCCGACCGGGCGTGAACGCCGCGAGCGCCGTCCCGAACACCCCGAACTCGGCGGGCACGCGGGTCGGCATGCCGCGCGAATCGGTGATCACCCAGTCCGTCAGGGCGCGCGCGGCGAGCTGGCCGGCCGGCCGCACGACATCCGTCTGCCGTCGCGCCCAGACCTTGCGGTAGCCGATGACCTGGGTCGTGACGGCGAGCTGCTCGCCCATCGGCACATCGCCGAACACGGCGAGGTCGGCGCAGCGGACCAGCCACCACAGCCCCCTCGCCGCGTACCACTCACGATCGAAGCCGAGTCGCTCCGAATGGATCCAGGCCGCGTCCTGGGCGTAGCGCAGCAGGGCCGAGACCCGCAGGATCCCGGCCGAGGTGGACTCGTCAAAGCGGACGCGGTAGGGAATCGTGGCGGCGAATCGCTCCTCGGACATCCCGGCGGGCCTCAGCCCGACGCCGGCCGCGCCCCCGCGAGGCGCTGGAGCGATTCGAGCGCGAACAGCCGCGTCTGGCCGGCCGGGGCCGTGAGCCGGCTGACCCGGACCTCGCAGGACCGCCGGGCATCGAAGATGACCAGGGCCACGGTCAGCCGTTCGCCCTCGGCTTCCGCGTGGGTTCGGGCGTCGTCGAGCTGGTGCAGCACGTCGGCGTTGATGCCGCGAGCGCCCCACTTGCAGTCGTACACCTCGCCGTGGCCGGGGACCTCGACCGTGACGTCGTAGGGGTGAATCTCGGCGGCAACGCCGTCGAACAGGACGCGTCGCTCCCGCCGGACGGCCTCGGCGCGGCGCGCCAGCAGGTCCTCGGTCAGCTGCTCGACGATCGCCCCGCGGTACTGGCTGCGGGCCTGCTCGCCGCGCTCGGCCACCTCGAGGCAGGCCGCGAGGATCGCTTCCGAGCCCTCGACGAGCGGCTCGCGGAACAGCGCCGGGAACATCTGCCGCCAGATCGGCGACTCCGTCCGCTCACCGTTCATCACGGCGCGGGCGAGCACGAGCTGGCCGCGCGACGCGCCGGCCAGGAGTCCGGCCACGCGCTTGACGAGCGGGTCGGCCTGGATCCCCGCATAGACGATGGCCCGGGCGTCCGGACTCGCGGCCTGGAATCGCATCAGGCCGGACCCCGGCCGTTCACGTCCGGCTCTCCAGCACGAATCGCACGATCTGGGGGAACGTCGAGAGCCAGTCGATGGCGCGGTGGGGGTCGGTGATCAGGGCGATCTCATCGATCGCGGCCGAGACCGCCGCGTCCGTGGCGGCGTCGATCGGCCGGTCGTCGGCCGCGGCCAGCTGGCGGAGCTCGGCCGTCCACGCGGCGCTCAGGTCGGTGACGTACTGCCACTCGTCTTCGATCTGCTCGCCGAGGTCGGTCAGGTCCTGGTAGGACTCGAGCGCGCGCTCCACGAGGGCGGGCGCCGAGCCAGTCGCGGGTGGTCGCTCGGTCATGGATCCGAAGCCTAGCGGCTCCGGGCCGACGGGGGTTCGACCGGATCGGCGAACGGTCAGCCGCTGGAGGCGCCGGTCCTGGCCTGGCTGCCGCCGGTCGATGTCCCGCCGTGACCGAGGACGGGATCGTCCAGGGACGTCTCGCGACGCAGGCGGGGCAACCCGAGGCCGTGCCGCCGCGGCCGATCGACGAATTCGAGGCGGTCCCGGAGCTGGCGCTCGAGGTCGCGGAGGCGGAGTTCCTGCGACCGGGTCCACGAATGCGAGTAGGCCCGCGTCGCCTCACGGCGCAGTCGCTGCGCGGTTTGCCGATCGCCGGTCTGTTCCAGCTGCCAGACGAGGTCGAGGATCGACCGATACAGCAGGGGCAGGTCGTCGGCTCGGGTCGCGGAACTCTCCATCTCCTGAACCATCGTTCAGGTGCCCCACCGCCTGCCATCCCGGAGTGGTCCCGATCGGCTGCCCCCGCGGTCACCCACGAGGTCATCCATCCGCATGAGGTGCGTCGAAGCACCAGCCCTGCCGCCTCGACCGGGTGCGTTGCGGCGCAGGATCCCGCCCGGCCGCCAGTTCAGTCGCCCGAATGCCCGCCGGCCCGAACCGCGAATCGATCGAAGCCGCCGGTGGCCCGACTCCAGCGCAACTCGAGGTTCGACACGTGGGCGCCGGAGGGGCCGACGGCCAGCGCATCGGCCAGTCCCTCGAGCTCGAACCGCGAGCCCTCGGCCAGCAATTCCACGCTGCCGTCCGTGGCGTTGGCGACCCAGCCCGTGAGGCCACGGCGCTCGGCCTGGCGCAGCACGAAGTAGCGGAACCCGACGCCCTGGACGAGCCCGCGGACGACGGCCTCGATGCGGACGCGCCCGGCGTCGCCCGTTGCCGACTCGACGGTCGCGGAGTCGGGCCGGTCGCCGGCGTTCATCGGTGCTGCGTCATCGTCCGACGTCATCGCCGGGCGGAGACGGCCGGGGCAGCTCCCGGCGTGCGGGCCGCCGGCTCCGCCGCGATGGGCCGCGGCCAGGCGAGCACGAGGACGTCGATCGCCAGCTCCGGATTGGCGTTCGCGTCGATGAGCTGGCCCGCGCGATCGAGTTCGACGAGCATCCCGGCAACCGCCGCCGGGCGAGTCCGGGCCGCGACGTCCCGCAGCTCCTCCAGCAGCTCGGGCTCGTGAAGGCCGCGCGGCTCCCCGAGGCCGACGAGTGCCAGGTCCCTGGTGAGATCGCGCCAGATCTCCAGCAGGGCCAGGGCATTGCGCCGGCGCTCGGCCGGCGCTCCGCGACTTGCAGCCGGTTCGTCGGCCGAAGGCTCGGCGGTCGCCGAGGCGTCCGTGTCGGCGCGCGCCGGGTCGGCCTGGCCGTCGCTCGAATCGGCACCTCCACGGGCGGTCGCAGACCCGCCGGTCGAGGTCGCGGCCGTTGCGGACGCGGCAGCCGTCCCCCGGGTCCGTCGCGACCGCGCGGCCGGGGTCGATTCGGCGCCGGCAGGCGACTGGGAGAGCGCGGCCGCCACCTCGCCGGCCCGCGCGAGCAGCTCGCGACCGATCGCGAGTCGGCGGGCCCGGCCCTCGTCGACGAGGTCGAGGAGTGCGCGCGAGATCTCGCCGCGGGCGCGGACGGCGTCGGGTGCGTTGGCCAGCGCGACGGCGCGACCGGGCCGCCCGCCGGCGAGACGAGCGAGATGGGCGGCGGTCGCCGCGTCGGCGTCACCACGCTCGACGAGCAGCTCTTCGATCTCCCGGCTGCCGAGCGGGCCGAGTCGCAGCCGGGCCGCCCTAGATCTGACGGTCGGCAGGAGGCGGTCTTCCTCGTCGGCGCAGAGGATCATCGTCAGCCCGGCCGGCGGCTCCTCGAGCGTCTTGAGGAAGGCGTTCTGGGCGTCGTCGTTCATCCGCTGGGCGCCTTCCATCACCACGACCCGGGCGCCGCCCTCCATGGCCAGGAGGGACACCTCGCTGACCAGGTTCCGGACCTGCCCGATCGTGATCTGGCCGCCCGGCCCTTCGGCCGTGAGGCGATGCAGATCGGGATGATTGCCGGCGTCGACGAGGCGGCAGGCCCGGCAGGCTCGACAGGGCCGATCGGCCGGGTCAGGCGCCGTGCAGAGGAGTGCTGCCGCGAGGTCGAGCGCGAGCGTGGTCTTGCCGACCGCGCCCGGCCCGACGATGAGCAGCGCGTGCGGCGGCCCGGCCGCGATCATCGCCGTCGCTGCGAGGATCGCGGCGGGTTGGCCCCGGGTCCGAAACCCGGTCACTGCTCCGTGGTGCCGGCCTTCTTGCGTCCGCCGCGCTTGGCCGGGGCAGCCGTTGCCGCCGTGGCAGTGCCGGCACCGGCATCGCTGCTGGCGGCCGATGCGGCGGTGGCCGGCTTGGCCGACGTCGTCCGCTTGCGGGTTGCCGGCGCCTTGTCCGGAGCGGCAGCCGCGGCCGGAGCCGCTGCGCCGTCGCCCGATGCAGCGGCCGTGCCGGCCGGACGACCGCGCCTGGCCTTGGCCGGGGCCCCTTCGGCGACCGGCTCAGCGGCCGTGGCCGACCGACTCGCCGTCGTGCTGCGACCGCGACCGCGAGTGGTCGAGGTCGTAGGAGGCGCAGCGACCTCGACACCCGATGTGTCGTCGCCCTGGCTGCCGGCCGGGGTGGCCGCGGCCGCCGACGATCCGGCAGGGCGCCGGCCTCGACCGCGCGGAGCGGCGGCTGTCCCGGCACCGGCCGACGTGGCCGTCTCGACTGTGGCCGTGGCCGCCTCGGCCGTGGCGGACGCGGCGGTCACCGACTCGGGCCGGCGGCGACGCCCGCCACGAGCGGCCGTGGCCGTGCCGCTCGACGTCGCACCGTCAGGCGAACCTGCCGTGGCCGTCTCGGCCGTGGCGGACACGGCGGTCTCCGACCCGGCCGGTCGCGGCGAACGCTCCGGCGGGCGCGACGATCGCCCCGCCATCTGCGCGCGCAGCATCTCCTCGATCTCCGGCGGGACCTCGCTCCATGGCTCTTCGGAGCGCTGGGCCGGCCGATCCTGGCGCATCACCGGCGCCGGCCGGTCATCCCGTCGCGGGCCGGATCGCTGGGGTCCGGATCGCTGTGGCGCGGGCTGGTTGCGGCTGACGTCCGGATAGCGGTTCATCCCGCCCGTGCCGACGCCACCGCTGGCGCGGTTGCCGCCGTACCGTTCCCGATCGACCGCGGCGGAGTAGCCGGCCCGGCCGCGGGGCTGCACCGGTCGACTGCCGCCACGCTGTGGCGCGCTGCCCCGGCGGCGCTCCGCGAGGAGGTACTCCGGAATCGCCGGCTCGTCCTCGTCCTCGTCCTCGGGCAACGGCCCGAGCTGCGCCGACCGGTTGGCCGGCACGCCGAGCTGCGAGTCCCAGATCGAGCCGAACGGCGTCGGCCGGGGCCCGCGCGGAGCGACCTCGACCGGTTCCTCGTCTTCCTCGATCGCCCGAATCGGGGCGCGAGGCGTCGCCGGCGCCGCGGCTGCGATGGCCTCGGTCCCGTCGGCCTCGCCGGCGATCGGCAGTTGCTCCTCGTCAGCCCGACCGCGGCCGCGTCCTCGTCCTCGGCCGCCTCGGCGGCGGCGGCGTCGCGGCTCGCCGTCCAGCTCCGTGCCGCCGGCCGCGGCGAATTCCTCGCCCTCGACCAACTCGTCGTCGGGGGCATCGTCGGCGTCGCTCGGCGCGCGTTCGACCGGGGCCGTCGCGCTGGCCGCGACCCGGGAGAGCTTCTCCCCGGGCAGAACGGTCATCGAACCGGCGCCGGCGATGGGCTGGGCGACCGGGACGCTCTCGGTGCGCCCGCCGGAGCGTGCCGCCACCGGCGTCGCCGGCTCACCCGTCCGGCTGCGAGGCCGGCCACCGCGACCGCGCGGCCGGCCGGTGCCTTCGGTCTGCTTGTCCGGAACCTCGGTCATCGACAGGTCGAACTCGTCGTCGGCCACGCGCCGGCCGGAGCGGGACGAGCCGCGCTCGACCTTGGCCAGGGCGACGATGTCCGTGAAGACGTCGGCCACCTCGATGAGGTCCGAGCTTGTATTGCCGCGGAAGCTGATCACCTCGACGCGGACGCCCATCTCCTGGACGGCGCGGATCGCGGGGGCGAAATCGCCGTCGCCGCTGATCACGATCGCCACGTCGAGGTTGCGGGCCGTCTTCATCATGTCGACGACCAGCTCGATGTCGAGGTTCGCCTTGACCTTGCCGTCGCCGTACTTGCGGATGTCCTTGCTGACCACCTTGTAGCCGTGGCGGGCGAGGAATGAATGGAAGTTGCGCTGGTTCTCGTTGTCGGGATCGAGGCCCGTGTAGGCGTAGGCACGCACGAAGTCGCGCCCGGCGATGGCCGCCTTGAGCAGCGTGACGTAGTCGATGTCGACGCCGGCCGCCTTGGCCGCGTAGAAGATGTTCGCCACGTCCACGAAGACGGCGACGTTCTTGCCCACGATGACTCCTTAGTCCACTTCGGTCACCGGCCCGGCGCGATTCGCTGCTCGGTACGGCCCGTTGCCAGGTTTACCGGGCTGCTGTCCGATCCAGCGCCACGGCTCGTTCGATGATGGGTGCCGACCCGACAAACCCGAGTCGTTCCCAGCGGTTGCGACTGTCCAGATCGTGTGGCTGGAGGGCCTCCACGACTGAGCAACCCTTGTTCCGAGCCGATCGGAGGAGCTCTTCAAGGAGCAACTCCGTGATCCGCTCGATGTCATGCCGAGGATCCACCATCAGCAGATCCACGGTGCCGATGAATCCGCCGGCTCGCACGGAGGGCCGGAGAGCGAGAACGCCTCCGCCGACCAGATCGCGGCCTTCTTCGGCCACGACGATGCTTGCCTGCGGCAGATAGACCAGCTGCCGGAGCAGGTCCGCGGCGACAGTCGGACCGTCACCGCCTGACGTCCGAACCGACTCGAGCCCCATGGACGCTGGCCCAGGAGCCGCTGGCTCCAGGACCGTTTGCCCAAGCACGACAAGCCGGTCGACGTCCGTGATGCGGGCCACCCGGACCAGGTATTCCACGCTGACGGGTCTGTACCTCGTGAGGAGGCTGACCGCTGCAGGTCATCCGATCGGTTCCCAGTGGGTCCGCCGATCGTTGTCGCGGAACGGGGGCAAGGAACGCGGGTCGCGTCCACAGCCAGCCCGGATCGCGAGACGACCAGTATTGCATTCGGCTCGCCGACGGCTATGATACGGCATCGCTTCGGCGGCAACCTGCGAACCCGCCCAGCATGTCGGAAAGAACCACCCCCGGACCCGGGGTGCGCCGAATTCCTGCAGTTGCACTGCGATGCAACGGCGGAATCCCCTGGCGCGCCGTGGGCGCGAGTCGTGCAGAGGAGCCGACACTGGCCGGCCGGCAGGCCGCCCTGTTTCCGCGCCGTGGACCGGCGCGTAGAGGAGGAGTCAAGGATGATGCTCACCAAGCTCGGCGTATTGGTCGCCGGCGCGGTGCTCGTATTCGGAGCCTGCAGCAGCAGTAGCGGTACGGCCGCCCCGGGCAGTGCCGCCGCGGGCAACCTCGCGATCAAGATCGGGATCGAGCTGCCGATGACCGGCGGCGAGGCCCCGAACGGCGTGCCGACCGCCAACGGCGTGGCGCTCGCCCTCTCGCAGATCTCGGTCACGGGCTTCACGATCACGATCAACCAGCAGGACGACGCGGTCAACGGCGTGCACAACGCCAACCAGGGCGCGACGAACATGCAGACCCTGGCGAATGACCCGACGGTCCTCTTCGTCGTCGGGCCCTACAACTCCAGCGTCGCGCAGGCCGAGATCCCGGTCAGCAACGCGGCCGGCCTCATGCAGTGCAGCCCGGCCAACACGGCCGTCACGCTGACGAAGGGCGACGCGGCCGTCGCGCTCCGCAAGACGAACCCGACCAAGATCGCCTACGTCCGCGTCGCCACGACGGACGACAACCAGGGCGCGGGCGGCGCCGACATCGCCTTCAATACGGTCGGGGCCAAGTCGGCCTACGTGCTCGACGACACCCAGACCTACGGCAAGGGCCTCGCGGACGGCTTCACGGATGCCTACACGAAGCTCGGTGGCACGATCATCAAGCGTGACGGCGTCCCGTCCACGACCACGGACTTCACGACGTACGTGACCACGATCAAGGGCCTCAATCCCCCGATGGTGTACTACGCCGGTGTGACCACGTCGGGCCTGGGCCTCTTCCGCAAGCAGATGGCCCAGCAGGGCATCGCCAACATCCCGATGGGCGGCGGCGACGGCATCAACGACGGCGCCCAGGGGACGAAGAGCTCGTTCCTGAACATCGCCGGGGGTGATGGCGACGTGAATACGTACAGCACGGTCGCGGCGATCCACGACATCCCGAACCCGACGCAGTTCGCCAACGACTACAAGGCCAAGTTCAACACGGATCCGGGCGCCTACAGCGCTCCCGCGTATGCGTGCACGCAGGCCTTCCTGAAGGCCCTCAAGGCCGTCGGCACCGGCGTCACGGACCTCGCCCAGCTGCGCGAGAAGATCCGGGCGTACGTGGCCGACCCGACCAACAAGTACGACACCGTCCTGGGCACCTTCGGCTTCGACGCCAACGGCGACACCACCCAGCACACGATCTCGTATTACAAGTTCGACGCCACGGCGAAGGACTGGGTCTTCTTCAAGCAGCGTGATTTCATCGCCGATCCGATCAAGTAGGGTGACGGCACGACGGCCGGGGGTTCCGAAAGGGCTCCCGGCCGTCTTGCTATCCAGGTCGGCAGCACCTCAAAGCAGGTGACAACGCCATGACCACTGTCGCGGTCCCCGAGGCGCGTCCGACGCGGTTCGCTCTCGGTCGCCTCAAGGGCCCTGCAACGCTCGTAGCGGTCCTGGTCGTGCTGTACGTGCTCATCTACATCGGGGTCGGTCCCAAGGCGCTGGGCGAGGCTGCCCGGCTCCAGGAGACCCAGGAGCAGTACATCAACGCGCTGACGATCGGCGCGATCTATGCCCTCATCGCCATCGGCTACACGATGGTCTACGGCATCATCGAGCTCATCAACTTCGCCCACGGCCAGGTCTTCATGGTCGGCTCGTTCGTGGCGTGGTACCTCCTCACGAGCATGGGGTTCACGGGGCCGATCGGCGACCCGCTCGTGCTCGTCGGCGCCCTGGTCATCACGTTCGGGGTCACGATGCTCGTGATGGGAGTCGTGGGCGTCGTCATCGACCGGATCGCCTACAAGCCGCTTCGCAACGCCCCCCGGCTCGCGCCCCTGATCACCGCCATCGGGGTGTCGTTCATCCTCGAGAACATCATCTACGTCACGGTCAGCAACTCGATCATCACGGTGCCGCAGATCATCCCGAACCCGATCATCGACATCGGGCCGATCGCGATCCGCGAGATCAACCTGTTCGTCATCGTCCTGTCGCTGGTCCTGATGGTCGGTCTTCAGCTGTTCATCGGCCGGACCCGCATGGGGCGTGCGATGCGATCGACCGCCAGCGACCGCGAGGCCGCCCAGCTGATGGGCGTGCACATCAACCGGACGATCGCGCTGACCTTCTTCATCGGCTCGGCCCTCGCAGGGGCGGCGGGCGTCGTCCAGGGGCTCTATTTCGGGGTGACCGTGTTCACCCTCGGGTTCCAGGCCGGCCTCAAGGCATTCACCGCGGCGGTCCTGGGCGGGATCGGCAACATCACGGGCGCGGCCCTCGGCGGATTCATGATCGGCTTCCTGGAAGTGATCAGCGCGGTCTTCGGCTACGGCCGGTGGAGTGAGGCGGTCGTCTTCGGGACGCTCGTCCTCGTCCTGATCTTCCGCCCGACCGGCATCCTCGGCCAGGCTTCGGGAGACCGGGCATGACCGCCGTCAGCGGAACCCGTTCCCGGAGCGCAAAGCCGGCCAAGCCGTCGCCGCTCGCCCCGCTGGACCCGGCGCGCCAGTACCTCCGCCGGCACCAGTCATTCACGATCTTCCTCGGCGCACTCCTGATCATCGTCTTCCTGCCGCTGATCGCGCTGCTCCCACCGTTCAACGGCTTCGGCTCGCAGAAGGACTGGGTCGGGAGCTTCGCCAGCGCGGGTGTCTTCGTCCTGCTCGCTGTCGGGTTGAACGTCGTCGTCGGACTGGCGGGCCTCCTCGACCTCGGCTATGCCGCCTTCTTCGCGATCGGGGCGTACACGTACGCCTACGGATCGTCGGGCTTCACCGGCCTCGACATCCCGTTCTGGATCATGCTTCCGATCGGTGCCGCGGTGGCCGCCGTCTTCGGGCTGCTCCTTGGCGCGCCGACCCTGCGGTTGCGAGGCGACTATCTCGCGATCGTGACCCTCGGCTTCGGCGAAATCGTGCCCGTCGTCATCCTCAACGCCGACAAGTACACCAACGGCACCAACGGAATCACCGGACTCGCGCAGCCCGACTTCCTGGGCCTGTTCGGGGTCAATGACTTCGGCTTCACGAACCCATGGCCGTATTTCTGGACCGTTGTCGCGATCATCATGGTCGTGTTCATGATCCTGTACCGCCTGCAGGATTCGAGGCTGGGCAGAGCCTGGGTGGCCATTCGCGAGGACGAGTTGGCGGCCGCCAGCATGGGCATCAACACCGTCACGACCAAGCTCCTGGCATTCTCCCTCGGCGCCACCACCGCCGGTCTCGCCGGCGTCTTCTACGCGGCCAAGCTGGGCAGCGTCACGCCGGACCAGTTCGGCTTCACCGTCTCGTTCACCGCCCTGGCCATGGTCGTCCTGGGCGGCATGGGCAACACCTGGGGCGTTGCGGCGGGGGCCTTCATCATCTATGAGCTCCAGAGCACGGGCCTCAAGCAACTCGGCCAATTCATGCAGTCGCTCAACATTCCCGTCGATCAACCTGGGCTCGATCTCGATCGATCTCGGGTCCATCAACTACACGAACTACCAATACCTGCTCTACGGGATCGCGCTCGTCGGCATGATGATCCTGAGACCCGAGGGCCTCTTCCCGAGCAGTCGGCGGCGGCGAGAGCTGCACGAGGACACGGACGAGGTCCAGGAGTTCGAGGGCGAAGTCCTCCTGGAGGAGGCCGACAAATGACGGCGCCAGCCGCCCGACGCACCGCAGATGGGACCTGGCCCCGAGATGCCGGAGTCCTCGCCGGCACCGACATCGGCAGGGACTTCCGGCCCTGCGGTCGGTGCCCCATGGCCGCCGGCAATCGCGGACCTCGGCCGGCGCGCTGTTGCTCCGGGCTCACGGGATCACCAAGCGGTTCGGCGGTCTCGTCGCCGTACGCTCGATCGATTTCGACATTCCGACCGGCTCGATCGTCAGCCTCATCGGACCGAACGGGGCCGGCAAGACGACGTTCTTCAACGTGATCGCAGGCCTCTATGAGCCGACCGACGGGACCATCGAATTCCTGGACCAGCGGATGGTGGCCCGACCCGTCCGGGCCTGGGCCGAACCGTTCTTCTGGGTCGGCCTGCCCGCGATCCCGACGATCATCGCCCTGATCCTGACGATCGGCGGCAACGGCGTCTCGACGATCTTCTGGCTCCTGGCCCTCACCCTCCTGCTGGGCTCATTGATCACCGCGGTCATCCGGCCGCCCTGGTACACCAGCCTGTTGCATCGGGTCGGCATCTTCCACAGTGCCCGCCCCAACGACATCGTGACATTCGGCATCGGCCGGACCTTCCAGAACATCCGCCTGTTCCACAACATGACGGCGATGGAGAACATCCTCGTCGGCATGCATTCCCGGTTGCGGGCAAACCCCCTGGACGCGGTCCTGCGGCGGCGGAGCCAGGTGCGTGAGGAGACCGACGCGATCGCGCAGGCGCGGCAATGGCTGGCCTATGTCGGCCTCGAGGGGATCGAGGATGAGCTGGCCAAGAACCTGCCGTACGGCGATCAGCGCCGCCTGGAGATCGCGCGCGCCCTGGCGAGCAAGCCCAAGCTGCTGCTGCTCGACGAGCCGACGGCCGGGATGAACCCCTCCGAAACGGGCACGACGACCGCCCTGATCGCCCGCATCCGGTCCGAACTCGGCCTCACGATCCTGCTGATCGAGCACGACATGCGGGTCGTGATGGGGGTCAGCGATCGGGTCACCGTACTCGACCACGGCGAGAAGATCGCCGAGGGCTCACCGGCGGACGTGCGACGCGATCCGCGGGTCATCGAGGCGTACCTCGGCAAGGGAGCGGGCGGAGCATGACGGCGTCGTCAGACCCCACGCAGAGCCCAATCGTCGAGCCCGCGGTTGACACCACCCGCCCGCCGGTGGATCCGGCCGCGGCGCCGCTCCTGCGGCTCACCAACGTCCATACCTACTACGGCCATATCCACGCCCTTCAGGGCGTCTCGCTCGAGGTTCGGCCCGGGGAGATCGTGACACTGCTCGGAGCCAACGGCGCCGGCAAGACCACGACGCTCAAGACGATCAGCGGCCTGCTCCACCCGCGAACCGGCAAAATCGAGTTCGAGGGCAAGGACATCAGCACGGTTGCCGCCCACGAGCTCGTTCCTCGCGGGATCGGCCATTCCCCCGAAGGGCGCCGAATCTTCGGTCGGATGACGGTCCTCGAGAACCTCCAGATGGGTGCGTATTCGCAGGTCCGGGGCGGCTGGCCTCGACGATGAGTACGAGCGCATCTTCGTGCTGTTTCCGCGACTTCGGGAGCGACGCTCGCAGCACGCCGGGACACTCTCCGGCGGTGAGCAGCAGATGCTGGCCATCGGCCGCGCGCTGATGTCCAAGCCACGCCTGCTGCTGCTCGACGAGCCGTCGATGGGCCTCGCCCCGATCCTGGTCGAGCAGATCTTCGACATCATCCGCGACATCAATCGTCAGGGCATCACGATCCTGGTCGTGGAGCAGAACGCCCTCATGGCGCTCGGGATCGCCGATCGCGGCTACATCCTGCAGACCGGTCGCGTCGTCCTCAACGACGTGGCCAGCAGGCTGATCGAGAACCCGGACGTCAAGCGCGCCTACCTCGGCGCATGACTGGCGCGGGTCAAGCTCCCGCCGCTCCGCGGCCCCGGGCTGCCATCGATCGCGGCCGCGACGGCCATTCCGGCGATGGATCAGCGGCGTGACGGCCCGGTCCTGACTCCGGTCGGCGGCTCGTCGAAGCTGCCGATCCGGCTCGCAGCCCTTGCGGTTGTCCTGATCCTTGTGGCGCTGCTCAAGCCATGGGGAGCGGCGTCCGGCCCGGACGCAGTCACGCCATCGGTTTCGCCTCTGCAGTCGCCGGCGAGCGCCCAGTCTGCGGCGGCCGGTGGCGACGCATCGCCCAGCCCGATTCGGGCGGCGCCGACCCCATCGCCGAACCCGGACGCCATCGAATGCCTGGAGCCCGACGGCTGGCGGATCGTGACGCTGCAGCGATCGGGCGAACGGGAATCCCGCAGCTGGACGCTGGTTCGACCGGTGGTGGCGAGCGGCCCGGACGATCCGGCGATCGAGCCGGTCCGGGTCGGCGGCCAGGATCTCATCGAGATCGGCTTCTGCGGCGTCGGCCAGCGGGCGGGTCTCGTGCCGGTGGAAATCCAGGCGGTCTGGATGCTCGCGGCGAACGGGACCTGGCAGCCCCACCCGGTCAGCCCGATCGCGTTCCCCGGCAGCGGCGGTGGCGGATTCGCGCTGATGACGGGCGAAGTGGCCGCCACTGGCGGGTCGGGCGCGGGCGGGTCCGCCACACCAGGGCCGACGGAGGGCCCCCGCTCATCCGGCGCTTCGGCCCCAGCGACCCAGGTGGCAGGTGCCGTGCCGGTAGCCCGCTCGACCTGGCCGCCCGGCCGGTACGTGTTCGCGGTCACGACCGGCGGAGCCGTGCCGAAACGCGATTGGTTCGGTGCGGAGATCATCGCTCCACCGCCGGAACCGCCCGCCGCGTCGCCGCCGTTCTCGCCTCGACCGAGCCGTTGACTCCGAGCCGGCTCGACGCTCCGGTCGGGACCCTCTAGCCTTCCCTCATGCGCTCGCGGCTGACCATCCAGACCCTCGACCTGCACGCCGGCGGCGAGCCGCTGCGACTGATCACGGCGGGCTATCCGCCGCTGCCGCACGCCCCGATCCTGGATCGGCGACGCTGGGTTCGCGAGCACGCCGACCACGTCCGCCGGACGGTCTGCTTCGAACCACGCGGCCATCGCGACATGTACGGCGCGGTCCTGGCGCCGCCGTTCCGCGATGACGCCGACCTGGCCGTGCTGTTCATGCACAACGAGGGCTACAGCACGATGTGCGGGCACGGGATCATCGCGCTGGCCACCGGCCTGCTCGAAGAGGGCCTCTGGCCGGCGACGGAGCCCGAGACGACGATCCGCTTCGAGGCCCCGGCCGGACTCGTCGTGGCGAAGGCCGCGGTCCGGCGCGCTGACAGCGAGGTGATCGTCGAGGACGTCCGGTTCACGAACGTGCCCGCCTACCTGGCGGCGCGCGACCTCGCGCTGCGCCCCGACGGTGTCGAGCTCGCGGGCGCCGCGGCCGAGCGCGGCTCGCTCAGCGTCGATCTCGGGTTCGGCGGCGCGTATTACGGCATCGTGGACGCGGCCGAGCTGGGCTTGCGCGTCGTGCCCGCGGCCACGGCCGAGCTGACCCGAGCGGGCGCCGCGATCACCGAGCTGCTGCGCCGGGACCACACGCCGACCCACCCGGAGGCGGCCGATCTCGGCTTCGTGTACGGCACGATCATCGTGGACCGTGAGCCGGCCTCGGCCCCGGACGGTCGGGCCGCCACGGCCGACCTGCGCAACGTGACGGTCTTCGCCGATGCCGAGGTCGATCGGTCGCCCTGCGGCACCGGGACCTGTGCGCTGCTGGCGCAGGGCTTCGCCCGCGGGAGCCTGGCCGTCGGTGACGAGATCGCCAATGCCAGCCTGACCGGCGCGATCTTCCGCGGCCGGATCGAGGGCCGCACCACGCTCGGGTCGCATCCGGCGATCGTGCCGAGCGTCGCCGGCCGCGGCTTCGTCACGGGCCACCACGCGTTCGTGGTCGATGCCCGCGACGAGCTGGGCGAGGGCTTCTTGCTGCGATAGCTGAGTGGCGACGCGGCCGCGCTGGAGCCACTCCCCCGGATCCTCGCCACTCACCGGCGTCGAACCGACGCCGCGGAACCGCGCCCCGTCGTCTTCTCTGGCGCGCCTGCGGCGTCAGAGGATCTTGGAGAGGAACGCCTTCGTGCGCTCGTTCGTCGGGTTCGTGAAGAAGTGCTCGGGCGTGCCCTCCTCGACGATCAGGCCTTCGTCGAGCATCACGACCCGGTTGGCGACCTCGCGCGCGAAGCCCATCTCGTGGGTCACGACGATCATCGTCATGCCCTCGCGCGCCAGCTCCTTCATGACCTCGAGGACCTCGCCGATCATCTCGGGATCGAGGGCGCTCGTCGGCTCGTCGAAGAGCATCAGCGTGGGCCGCATGCCGAGCGCGCGCGCGATGGCCACGCGCTGTTGCTGGCCGCCGGAGAGCTGCGCCGGGAACGCGTTCTCCTTGGCGGCGAGCCCGACGCGATCGAGCAGCGCCCGGCCCATGGCGATGGCCTCGTCGCGGGCGATGCCGCGGACGTGGATGGGCGCCTCGACGATGTTCTCGAGGGCCGTCATGTGCGGGAACAGGTTGAACTTCTGGAAGACCATCCCGATGTCCTGGCGCTGCCGGGCGATTGCCGCCTCGCGATCCTCGACGAGCTTGCCGTTGACCTCGCGGTAGCCGATCAGGTGACCGTTGACCTTGATCCGGCCGCCCTGGATCTTCTCGAGGTGATTGATGCAGCGGAGCAACGTCGTCTTGCCGGAGCCGGACGGGCCGATGAGGCAGACGACCTCGCCGCGGCCGACCGTCATCGAAACGCCCTTGAGCACCTGCAGCCGGCCGAACCACTTCTCGACGTCCGTGGCCTCGACGATCGATTCGCCGCCGGTGGCGACCGGGATGCCGCCGACGGTCGCCAGCAGGTCGTGCCCGATGACCAGACGCGGCTCCGCAGGTGAGAGAGGGCCGGCAGCGGCGGACGAAGTCGGCTCTCCCGGCGGATTGCCCGCGGCCGGACCCGTCATCTGGCCGGAGTCCTGAGGCCGACCAGCCGGGCGCCGAGTGTCGGTCCGGCCTCGGTCCCGGTGCCCCGTCCGAACCGTCGCTCGATCCAGCCCTGGACGACGCCCCAGATCGTCGTGAGCAGCAGGTACCAGACCGCTGCGGCCAGGAAGAGCTCGAACGGATGGAAGCTCGTGTCGCCGCTGCCGTTCTTGTTCGAGAAGACGACGTACAGCTCCGGCACCGAGATGGCCACGAGCAGCGACGTGCTCTTCAGCATGTTGTTGAACTCGTTGCCGAGCGGCGGCACGATGACTCGGGCCGCCTGGGGCAGGATGATTCGCCGCATGGCGGTGCCGGACGTCATCCCCAGTGATTTGGCGGCCTCCATCTGGCCGCGATCGATCGAGAGGATGCCGGCCCGGACGATCTCGCTCATGTATGCGCCCTCGTTGATGCCGAGGGCGAAGATGCCGGCCTGCACGGCACCCGCCACGGTGAAGCCGATGCCGGGCACGACGAGATCGGGCCAGCGCCAGATGCCGGTGACGCTGAGGCCGTAGAAGACGAACGCGATCTGGACGAGCAGCGGAGTCCCGCGGAAGAACCAGATGTAGAGGCCAGCCAGCCAGCGGACGGGCCGGAGCCGGGACATCCGGGCCAGGGCGGCGATGATCCCGAGGATGACGCCGATGACCTGGGCCGAGACGGCGATCGAGACGGTCAGCCAGAGGCCGGCGAGGATCAGTCCGTCCGGCGCGAAGACCGACCGGAAGAAGATGTCCCAGTCGTACTGGTAGGCGGCGAGCAACCAGCTCACGGCCCGACCTCAGCCAGCGGCACGGTCACGGTCGCCGGCCGCGGTCCGGGCCCCTTTACTGGAAGATCGTGCCGCTCTGAACGCCCCATTTGGTCAGGATGCCGAGGTAGGTGCCGTCCGCGACCATCGCGGTCAGCGCCCGCTTCACGGAATCGCGCACGCCTGTCTTGTCCTTGGAGACGCTGATGCCTTCCTTGATGACGGCGAGCGTGAGGCCGGACAGCTCGAAGGCGTCCGGGTGCTGGGTCACGTAGTAGCCGGCGACCGGTGAATCGGCGAAGTAGGCGGAGACCTGCTGGCCCTGGAGCGCCAGGAGCGCGTCACTGTCCTTGGCGAACGTCTTCACGTCGATCGCCGCCTTGCCCGCCCTCGTGCAGGCGCCGCTCAGGCCCTTGCCCTTGTAGTCGCCCGAGCCCTGGAGGTACTCGACCTCGGTCGTGCCCGTCTCGGCCGCGATGGCCTTGCCGCACAGGTCCTGCTGCGTCTTGATGTTGTCGGGGTTGCCCTTGGCAACGACGAAGGCCTGGCCGGCCTGGAAGTACGGGATCATGTCGACCTGCTTCTTGCGGTCGGCGGTGATGTTCTGGGCCGAGATGATGATGTCGCACTTGCCGCCGTTGACGGCCGCGATGATCGTGTCGAAGACGGAGTTGATGATCACCGGCTCGAGGCCCAGGCGGCGGGCGATCTCCTGGCCGATCTCGATGTCGGAGCCGATCGGGTTGCCCTGGTCATCGAAGAATTCCTGCGGCGGATAGGGGATGTCCGAGCAGATCAGGAGCTTGGTCGGGAAGATCAGCTGGTCGGCGGGGACCGCGATCGTGGCGACGGACGGCGCCGCCGTCGAGGGCGCCGCGCCGGCGGTGGCCGGGGCGGACGAGTGGGGCGCCGATCCGGAACCCGATGCCGATGCGGACGGTCGGGCGCTGCCGCTGGTCGAGCTGCTCGCCGCCGGGGAGGAGCTGGTGGAGCCGCAGGCTGTGGCCGTGAACAGCGCAACCAGGGCCAGAGCCCCGATTGAACGCGGGATGCGCATCGAACACCTCTTCAAGCGGCTGGCCCGCAGGAGACCGCCGGGGACTGTCGCGACGTGGGGACGAACCGAAGATTCGACCGCCGGGGTCGTTTGTGGGCGGAAGGGTATCACCCACCGGCAGAGGGCTGGGACGAGCCGCAGGGGCGCGATGCGACGCGGAATCTTGCCGGGCAGAGCGCGGCGCGGCGGCAGGAGCGTCCGGCTCAGCGCCGCTCCTGGGTCTGGGCGATCTCGTAGGTCGCGCGGGCGAGGCCGATCAGGCCGATCGCGACGAGCCACAGGCCCGGCGCGTTGTCCGGCAGCTGGAAGCCGACCTTGCTGAGGATGTCCACGAGGCGCAATGCGTAGCCGATCACGGCAACCACGAGGATGATCAGGTAGACGAGCCAGCGATCGAGGGCCAGTGGCCGGTCGCCGGCGGCGTATGGCAGCGCGACCAGCGCCAGCGTCGAGAGGGCGGCCAGGAAGACGAGGATACCCGTCGATTCGAAGGCATTGCCGGTGTAGGGCGGAAGGCCGCCGATCGTGCCGCCGACCGTGTACCACGGCAGCACGCACCCGATGAGCATGACCACGGCCGACGCGCCGGCTAGCCAGCGGCCCCGCCCCAGAGGAAAGCGATGCATCGAACTCCCGAGTGTGGCGAGGCCGGCGATTCCGGCCGGCGGTCAGGTCGGCTCGTACACGCTGGGTCGGAGAACGCCGACGTAGCGCAGATTACGGTACAGCTCGCCGTAGTCGAGGCCGTAGCCCACGACGAACTGGTCCGGAATCGTGTAACCGATGTAGTCGATCGGAATCTCGACGAGCCGGCGGGCCGGCTTGTCCAGCAGCGCGCAGATCCTGAGCGATCGCGGATTCTTGCCGCGCAGGTAGCGCAGCAGGTAGTTCAGCGTCAGCCCGGTGTCGATGATGTCCTCGACGAGGAGGACGTCGCGGCCGTCGATGCTCGAGCTCAGGTCCTTGAGGATCCGGACGAGGCCCGACGACTCCGTGGTGAGGCCGCCATACGACGACACTTCCATCAGGTCGATCCGGAGGGGCACGGTGATCTGGCGCATGAGATCGGCCATGAACGGCAGCGAGCCCTTGAGGACGCTGACGAGGGTCAGTTCCCGGCCGGCGTAGTCGGCGCTCACCTGGCGGCCGAGCTCGGCCACCTTGGCCGCGATCTGCTCCTCGGTCAGGAGGATCTCGGCGACGTCGTCGGCCAGGTTCTGACTCGAGCCGCTCACGGCTCGGACCGCGGCTCAGCCGGCGTTCGAACGGCGACCGGGGGCGCATCGGCGGCCTGGCCGGCGCGGGCCCGGCGGAGCCGTCGACCCCGACGGCCGGAGTCCGTGGCATGGCCGGTCGCGGCCGTCGTGGCGGACGCGGCCGTCGCGGCAGTCGCGGCACGTCGCGGCCGTCGCGGCCGTCGTGGCTGTTGGGGCGGTCGGTCCGGCCGGGTCGGTCGTGGCCTCGTCGAGTTCGAGCGCGATGGCCGCCAGTCCGTTCGTGAGGCCGCGGACGGGCGGCGGCACCTGGCCGGAGGTTCCGCTCAGGCCGTCGGCGAGGCCGAGCTTGCCGTACTTGAGCATCAGGGCCCGGAAGTCGCGGGCGTAGAACAGCTTGATCCGGACGTCGGGATAGAGCTCGCGGAGCCGCCGGAGCTTGCGGTTCTTGCGCCGCACCAGGGGCTGCCGCAGCGTCGTCAGCTCGACGTAGAGATCGAGATCCGGGAGGTAGAAGTCGGGCGCGAAGCTTTCGACCACGGCTCCATCGAGATTCCACAGGATCGGGAAGACGTGCGGCTCGTATTCCCAGCGGACCTGGTAGAAGTCGAGGATCCGGGCCAGTTCGCCTTCGCTCGCGTGGGCGAAGGTGGGGCGGACGGTCGAGACAACCGACGGGGACGACGGGACGGTCGAAGGGTCGGCGATCGTCGGGGTCTCGCTCATCAGGCGGTCAGCCGCGCCTCGGTCGCTGATGGTCCGGCAAGCCGTTCCGAGGCTCCGCGCCAGGAAACGGACGGCGACAGGCGGCGAACTCGCGGGCGTCCATCGGGTGCCAGTCTACCCGGTCACCGGCCGGCTGGCGCGCCGGGACCCGATCGGCGACCCAGCGTCGTGTTGTCGTCGATACTCCCCCCGGGTATGATGAATCGGTCACCGCCGGTCCGGACCGATGGGACAACCCGGAGAGCGCGACCCGCCATGACCACCCCAGAACCGCTGCCGATCCCCGGCCACGCCCATGGCGAGGGCGAGAGCGACACGTTCCGCCACTCGTACAGCAAGGACAAGGCCCAGCTCGTCCGACGGCTCAGCCGGATGGAAGGCCAGGTCCGGGGCATTGCCCGGATGATCGAGCGCGACGAGTACTGCGTGGACATCCTCCAGCAGACCTCCGCACTGCGCGCCGCGGTGGACGCACTGGCGGTCCTGGTCCTGGAGGACCACGTCCAGGGCTGTGTCCGGACCGCGGCGGAGCGCGGCGAGGCCGACGTCTACGTCGCGGAGGTGCTGGAGGTCGTCCGGCGGACCCTCGGCCGGCCCGTTCGAGGCAGTACCCGCGGGGCCGGATAGGACGTTTGGCGGCCGCCGACCAGTACGTCGGGGGATACCGCCGGCCGGCTCCCACTGCGAGGATCCCATCGAGGGCCACCAGGCCCTGAACTCCGAGTCGTGCCCTGGGTGCCTTGCATTGAGCGATCAGCCCGGGCGACGGGTGCAGGTGACGCCACCCGCAGTCCCGCCGCCCCCGCGCTTCAGCGACCGACGTCTGCGGACGCGACGGCGTGTCGACCACGTGGCCCAGGAAGAGACGGCGTTCCTTGCGCGCAGCCTCGACCTGCTCGCCGGACCCGGTTCGGCGGAAGAGCGGCTCGCCGCTCTGCTCGAATTGATCGCCGCGACGGCGGGCGCCGTGCGCTCGGCGGTGCTGGCCGACGGCGATGAGCGACGAGTGGCCGTGTCCGTCCGCCCCGATGAGGACACCCGGGCTGCGGGGGCGCTGGCCGCCTGGCTCGACGTGCGTGCCCCCCGCTCGCGGGCCGAACGCGCCGCCTCTGCCCCGGCATTCGTCTCGATCGCCGTCGGCGCTCCCCGGGCCACCGAGCCTGCCCCGACACGAACGCCAAAGCGCCGTCGAGGCAGCCAGTCAGGCGCAGCTGCCGCCGGGGCGGCCGGCAGCGACAACCCGGGCCGGCCGCCCGAATCGATCACGGAACGGCGGGCTGCGCAGATCCAGCCGAGTCACGACGCGGGCTCCCACTATGCCTGTCTCACGATTCCCAGCAGCTGGACCGTCGTCCTCGGCTTCGATTTCGAGGACGCGGCCGGCGCTGCGCTCTGCGCCGAACGGTTTCCGCCGGCCCTCGTCCGCGACGCCGGGGCGGCCCTGGCGCTGATCGCCGACCAGTTGGCGACGGAGCGCGAGCTCGAGACGCTGCGCGCGCAGGACACCCAGCGCACCCGCTTCGTCTCGGTCGTCGCCCACGAGCTGCGGACGCCGCTCACCGGTCTCGGCGGCTATCTCGAGCTCATCCTGTCCGAGACGATCGCCGACCCGGCCGTTGAACGCGAATTCCTCGAGCGCAGTCGCGAGATCGTCGGCTCGATGGACGAACTCGTCGGCGACCTGCTCGAACTGTCCCGCCTCGAGTCCGGCAGCCTGCGCCTCGAGTCCGGCGCCTTCTCCGTGGCCGAGATCGGCCAGCGCGTCATCGAACACCTCGCCCCGATCGCGATGAAGCGGTCGGTGCAGCTGGCCTCCAACCTGCCACCGCGCCTGCGGGCTGCCACGGGCGACCGGCGTCGCGTCGAGCAGATCCTGACGAACCTGATCGGCAACGCCCTGAAGTTCACGCCACCCGGCGGCACGGTCGAGCTGGCCGGCTGGTTCGACGGCCCCGTGGCCGTCCTCTCCGTCCGCGACGACGGGAAGGGGATCGCGGCCGAGGACCGCGTGCGAATCTTCGAGCGGTTCTTCCGGATGGCCAGCCACGAGCGGATCAACGGCACGGGTCTCGGCTTGCCGATCGCCCGCGAGCTTGCCCAGGCGATGGGCGGCGACCTCGACGTGGCCTCGGTCCAGCGCTCGGGGTCGAGCTTCGTCCTCGTCCTGCCCGGCCCGACGCCGGCCGATCGGGAGACGATCGCGACGATCCTCGATCGAGCCCTTGGCAGTGAGACGAACCGGCTCGAGGAGCTGGGGATGATGCGGCGCCTGCAATCTCTCAATCGAGGGGCGCCAGCCGAGCGACGCTTCGGCGAGCGGCGGGCCGGACCGGCCCTCGATGCCAACGGGAAGCCGCGTCTCGAACGACTCGACGGCCAGCGCGCGGCGGTCGCCTCGGCCGGCCGGTCTGGAGCGCCCGTCAAGCTGCGGGCGATCGACGGCTCCGGCGCGCGGCGCGATCCGGCGGCGCCGGCGTAATCGAACTCGCCGGCGCGGGCCCCGGGCCGGTTGCGGCGGGCCACGCAGGCCCCGCGCGGTGAGGGTTCGGCTCCTGATCCTCGGCAGAACCGTCGACTTGTCCACCAATCTCCGGCTCGCGCTCCACTTCGTGGATAACGCCGTTGACACACCCTGCCGGCGGTCGGTACCGTCCGGCATCCGCACTGCGAAGCGCCCGCCCGGGTAACGTGACTCACAAGGGGTTCGGGGTAACCCGGCCGTGAACTGAAGGAGTCGTGGAAAACCGAGCCACACGCCCTGAGTGCGCCAGTCTGCGATCACGGGAGCGGACCGAACGACGGCCGCGGCGTCCGGGAGGGACGGCGTGAGCGGTCGGCGTCAGCCGCTCCCGAATCGTGTCCGGGGCAACACGGCGCCGCCGGCGGCTGACCGGGCGCCTGCGGGCAACCGGGAACCTCTGCCGACCTCGTTCGAGGGCCTGCCGGCGCTCCCCGACGCCTTCGAGTCGACGCTCGCGACGGGCCTCGATGCATTGGGCCTGGCGCTGCCACCGACGGCGCTCGCGCAACTCGACGGGTACGTCCGGCTGTTGCTCCGCTGGACCTCGGCCATCAACCTGACCGCCATCCGCGAGCCGGTCGACGTGGCTCGCCTCCACCTCCTCGACAGCCTGGCCGCCGTGCCGCTGCTGCGCTCCGAGGGCCTGACCGACTTGATCGATCTCGGCAGTGGCGGCGGCCTGCCGGGAATCCCCATCGCCATCGCGAACCCGGACGCCAGGTTGCTGCTGGTCGAGTCGGTCGCGAAGAAGGCCCGCTTTCTCGACACGGCGGTCGGGGCGCTCGATCTCGACGAGCGGGTCGGGGTGACGACGGCCCGCGCGGAGGACGTGGCACGCGACGAGCGCGATCGCGGGCTCTGGCAGGGCGTGGTCGTCCGGGCCGTGGCGAGCTTCGCGGAGCTCGTGGAGCTCTCATTCCCCCTCCTCGTCGTCGGCGGCTGCCTCGTGGCGTGGAAGCGCGCGCCCTTCGACACCGAGCTCGAAGCGGCGGAGCCGATCCTCCGCACCCTGGGCGCCGGGCCCGTGGCGAGCCACGCCGTCCGCATCGCGGGCCTCGAGGCGCATCGGCTCGTCGTCGTCCGCAAGCTGCAGCCGACGCCTGCGGCCTACCCGCGCTCACCGGCCGAGCGACGGCGGACGGTGGTCCCGCCGGCCGCCGGCCAATCGAAGGACCCGGGCGCCGGGCACGGCTGAGCGCCAAGAAGAGCGCCCCGCTGAGCGCCCGGCGAGCGCCCGGCGGCGCAGGCGGTCGTGCGCGCCGGCGAGAGTCCCCGCGAGGTCCGACGGCGAGGTCCGACGGCGAGGTCCGACGGCGCGACGGACCCGGGACGCCTCACGGGCCCTGCTACGCTCAGGTCCCAAATGCGGATCCTCGTCCTCTCGGACATCCACTCCAACCTCGCTGCCCTCGAAGCCGTGCTGGCTGACGCCGCCCCGTTCGAGGCCGTCTGGCACCTTGGCGATGTCGTCGGCTACGGCCCGCAGCCGGACGAGGTGGTCGCGCGGCTCCGCGATCTCGGGGCGATCGGGGTGCGCGGCAATCACGATGCGGCGGCCGTCGGCGGTCGCGAGATCGAGATGTTCAACCAGGACGCCAGGGCGGCCATGGAGTGGACGCGGACGAAGATCGGCGCGGACACCCGAACCTGGCTCGAGGCGCTGCCGGAGCGACGCACGGAGCAGGGCTTCACCCTGGTCCACGGCAGCCCGCGCGACCCGACCTGGGAATACGTCACCTCGGCGCCCGTCGCGCGCGCGAACCTGGCGATCATCGCGACGACCTGGTGCCTGCACGGGCACACGCACCTGCCGATCGTGTTTCGCAATGACGACGGCCGGATCGAGACCCTCGCGCCAGGCGATCGCTCGACCCTTCGGCTCGACGGCCGGCCCGCGATGATCAATCCGGGCAGCGTCGGGCAGCCGCGCGACGGCAACCCGGCCGCGAGCTACCTCGTCCTGGAGCTCGAACCAGATCGGCAGGGGGTCCACTGGGGCCGGGTGGGTTACGACATCGCCGGCGTCCAGGCGGCAATGGCCGCACTCGATCTGCCTCGGCGGCTGATCGACAGGCTGGCATTCGGCCTCTAGCGCAACGCACGAGTCAGCGGCGAGGACCGATGCTGCCGACGTACCCTATCGGCGCGTGTCCTGACCCAGCGCCTGGGCAGCATGCGGGTTTGGACCTCGTTCGAATCCGACTCCGAGACCGGCGCAGGATCGTCATGAAGGACCATCGAACGCCCAGATGAACTCGCCCGCAGCGATCCGGTTCGGCTGTCCCAGATGAGCCAGGGTCCCCAACTCCCCGGCCGTAAACCGGCCGACAAGCGCGTCAGGGTCGAGCGGCCGCACTCGCCGTATTTCCGGTACACCGGTCCCGGCCAGATGGTGGCCAAGGAAGCCGCGAGCCGTCCGACGACCGCTGTCGGCCGTGTCGTCGCCCGCGGCCGGGCCGTCCTCTTCGGTCGCCCCCTCGCCAACGAGGAGGAGATCGGCGAGCGCCTCTCCAAGAAGAAGGCGCTGGCGATCTTCAGCTCGGACGCCATCAGCTCCTCGGCCTACGCCACCGAGGAGATCCTGCGGGTCCTTGTGCTCGCCGGCGCCGGCGCACTGCTCCTCAGCCTGCCGATCGCGGCGGCCATCGCGATCCTGCTGGCCGTCGTCTCGACGAGCTACCGCCAGATCGGCTACGCGTATCCGTCCGGCGGCGGGGCGTATGCCGTCGCCCGCGCCAACATCGGGATGTACGCCTCGCTGATCGCCGCCGGGGCGCTGCTCGTCGACTACATCATGACCGTGGCCGTGTCGACCTCCTCGGCCGTGGAACAGATCGTCTCGGCCGCCCCCGACCTCGCGGCGATCCAGGTCGAGATCGGCGTCGTCGTGATCATCCTGCTCACGATCGGCAACCTGCGGGGGCTGCGGGAGTCGGGCAACATCTTCGCCGTCCCGACCTATCTCTTTGTCGGCGGCGCGCTGATCATGATCGTCCTCGGGACCTATCGGATCGTCGTCCTGGGCGAAGGCGCGCCGCCGCCCAATCCCCTGCCGGGGGCGCCCGATCCGCTCCAGGCCGTGGGGCTCCTCCTCATCCTGCGGGCCTTCGCCTCTGGCTCGGTGGCACTGACGGGAACCGAGGCCATCGCCAACGGCGTGCCGGCGTTCAAGAAGCCCGAGCCGATGAACGCCGCCAAGACGCTCACGGCGATGGCGGTCCTGCTGGCGATCCTCTTCATGGGGATCACGTTCCTCGCGGACAGCTTCGGCATCGTCGCGGTCGATTCGCCGGTCCAGAAGACGGTCATCAGCCAGGTCGCCTCGACGGTCTTTGGCAACGACTCGCTGGCGTTCTACTTCTTCCAGGCGGCGACGGCCCTGATCCTGTTCCTGGCCGCGAACACGAGCTACAACGCGTTTCCGCGGCTGGCCGCGATCCTCGCCCACGACGGCTTCATGCCCCGCCAGTTCGGCTTCCGGGGCGACCGCCTCGCCTACACGATGGGCATCGTCATCCTGTCGCTCGTCGCCATCAGCCTGCTGGTCTACTTCCAGGGCGACACGCACGCCCTGATCCCGCTCTACTCCGTCGGCGTGTTCGTGTCGTTCACGATCAGCCAGGCCGGCATGGTCAGGCACTGGCGCGGGGAGCGCAGCGACGGCTGGCGCTGGCGGCTGGCGATCAACGGCCTCGGCTGCGTCCTGACGGCGATCGTGGCCGTGGTCGTGACGGCCGCCAAGGCGCCGGAATCGCTGCTGGTCGCGGTGATCATCCCGATCCTCGTGGCGATCATGCTGTTCATCCACCGCCAGTACTCGGCCTCGTCGAAGCAGCTCGCGGTGCGGCCCGACCTCGTGGTCCCGCCGCCGCTCCGCGACGAGCGGGTGATCATCCCGATCCCGGGCATCAATCGGGCCGTCATCCAGGCCGTGAACGTCGGCCGCTCGATCGCTCCGGACGTCCGTGCCGTGTTCGTGTCGGAGGATGCCGAGGAGGCGGCGACCGTTCGAGCCCAGTGGGAGCGCCAGATCCCGGGCGTGCCACTGGTCGTCGTCGAGTCGCCGTATCGGGCACTCG
Source organism: uncultured Chloroflexia bacterium (assembly GCA_963716375.1). Classification (GTDB taxonomy): domain Bacteria; phylum Chloroflexota; class Limnocylindria; order Limnocylindrales; family CSP1-4; genus VGPE01. Next base: position 3,350,255 of record OY970306.1, read on the forward strand.
TCGGGCCGCTGCGGGCGTACCTGGACGTCCTCGATGCCGGCTCGCCGCCCGACCGACCGGACCCGATCACGTTCGTGGTCCTGCCCGAGTATGTCGCGCGCCACTGGTGGGAGCGGATCCTCTACAACCAGTCGTCCAAGCGGTTGCGAACCGCCCTGCTTGGCCGGCCGCACACCGTCGTCGTCAACGTTCCGTATCGGCGCGAGGAGCCCGAGGCCTTCGGCCACCGACCTGACAAATCCGGGGGCGAAGGCCAGCCCCCGGTCGTCGCGCCGCCGATCGTCGGATCGCGGGCGGCCGATCCCGGGGCGCAACCTCCCTCGGACTCGCCGGCGTCGTCCGGCTGACCCGCCGACATCGCGCGGCTCGCCCGCGGGCGCCACCCCGCTGACCGATCGCGGCGACTCGGTGGTATCGTCTCCGCGAGTCGGCGGACCCTCACCTGACCGAGGCCCCGCCCCCAGGGAGTGACATCGCACCTTGCCCGAGCACCATCCGCCCGTGTTTCGGCGCGCCGTGTTGGGCCTGATCGGCGGACCGAGCGACGATCGGATCGTCCGGCTTGCCTGCGCGCTGGCGCGCGCCAACAAGGCTGAGCTGATCGGCGTCCATGTCGTCGAGATCGACTGGACGCTGCCCCTCGACGCCGACGTCGCTGGTCGCTCGGAGGTGGCCCAGCGCGTGCTGGATCTGGCGGAGGAGAGCGCCGAGGATGCCGGCTATCGGATCCAGCCGGTGCTGCTGCAGGCCCGCGACGTTGGCGCGGCCCTCGTGGACGAGGCGCTGGAACGGCAGGCGGACCTCCTGATCCTCGGCCTCGCGTATCGCACCCAGTTCGGCGGCGATTTCGCCATCGGGCGGGCCATTCCCTATGCACTCCAGAACGCGGCGTGTGCCGTCTGGGTGGTTCGCGAACCGATCGAGGTGCATGCATGAACGTCGTCATCGTCGGCTGCGGGCGCGTCGGAGCGCTCCTGGCGGAGATGCTCGATGCGGCCGGCAACACGGTTTCGATCATCGATGAGTCGACGCTGGCGTTCGACCGGCTGCCGTCCACGTTCCAGGGCCACGCCATCCGCGGCAACGGCACGGACGAGGCCGTCCTGCGCCGGGCCGGCGCAGAGCGTGCCGACCTGTTCCTGGCCATGACCGAGGGCGACAATCGCAACGTGATGTCGGCCCAGCTGGCAACCGAGATCTTCGAGGTGAGCCGGGTGGTCGCCAAGATCAACGATCCGGTCCGGGCCGAGGCCTACGCGGATCTCGGGATCGCCACGGTCTGTCGAACGAACCTGATCGCCGATGCGATCCTCGGCTACCTCGGCCTCGAGGACAGCGGCGCGCCGGACGTCCGGGCCGCTCGCGGCCACCACCCCGGCGGCGACCATCCGCTGGCATCGTCCGGCGCCGCGACCGCGGCAGAGGAGGCCTGATCGTGTTCGTTCTGGTCGTCGGAGGCGGCAAGGTCGGGTATTACCTGACCCGTGAGCTGATCCAGTCCGGCCACGAAGTCGTGCTCATGGAGAAGGATCGCGCGCGGGCGAACCAGATCGTCGATGAGATCGGCTCCATCGTGATCCCGCATGACGGGACCGAGGGCAAGTACCTCGCGGAGGCGGGCGCCAACCGGGCGGAGATCGTGGCCGCCGTGACGGGCGACGACGAGGACAACCTCGTCATCTGCCAGATGGCCAAGCACCACTTCGACGTGCCACGCACGATCGCCCGGGTCAACAATCCGGCCAACGAGGCACTCTTCAAGCATCTCGGCGTGGACGAGCTGATCTCGCCCACCCGGATGATCCTGGGCTCGATCGAGCAGGACATCCCGGTCCAGGAGCTCCTGCACCTCGCGGCCCTCGGTGGCGGGGAGCTCGAGCTGATCGAGGCGCACCTGGGTGCCACCTCGCCCGCCGTCGGCCGGACCGCAGCGGAGCTCGGCCTGCCCGACGGGTGCTCCCTGTTCGCCGTGATTCGAGCCGGACAGCCCCGGGCCCTGACGTCCGACACCGTCCTGCAGTCCGGCGACAAGGTCATCGCCATCGGTCGCCGCGAGTGCCAGGCGGCCCTTCACCAGCAGCTGATCGGCGCGACGAGCCGTTCTCACGGCCCGAGCGTCCAGGTCGGCTGACACTGGCACTCGAGCTGATCGCGCGGTGACCGCCCCGGCCAGCCCGCGGCCGGCCTGAGATGCTCCTGCCGCCGCCCCGGCTCGTGACGGCGCGCGGCGCCCTGCGGCGATCGATGGTCCTCTGGGGCTGGGGCCAGATTGCCACGGGCGACCGGCGGGGCTGGCTTCTCGGCCCGATCGAGGGACTCTGGCTGCTGGCGATCGTCCTGCTCGGCTGGCCGGCCGCGAGCGGGCTCTCGAGCAACCTCGTCTTCCTCTTCGGCAGCCTGTTCGTGGCCGCCTGGGGCGCCATCGCCATCCACGCCTACCGTCGCGCGAGCCGGCGCCGAGTGGTCTTCGACCTCCCCTCGGCCGACGGCGGGGCCGTCGATCTGCTGTGGCTGAGCCCGATCGTCATCGTGGCGGCAACGGCGTTCTGGATCCTCGGCGGCTCGGGCAGCTCGGCCGACGAGACCACCTCCCGGTACGCGGCCGCATGGCGGCACAGCCAGGCGGCCCAGGGAAGCAGCCTCTTCGCCACGCCGCCCACGACGGTCGACATGGTCGCCACCTGGGTCCGCCAGGACGCGCGACTGGTAGCCGAGCTCGCCCGGCTCTCGGCGAGCCTGGGACCCGCAGCGGGGATCAATCCGCTCCAGCCGTTCGACAGCCTGCGGTTCGAGACACTCTCGGGCGACGCGGCGCAGGGCGCGACCGGCACGTCGGACACGGCCGCCCAGACGATCGTCGTGTCGGTCCAGGTCGTCCGGATCGAGACGATCCAGGGCACATTCCTGGGACTGCTGCCGACGACGAACAACCGGGTCGTCCCGGTCGAGGAGCTTGGCACGATCCGGCTGCGGCCGGTGCCGCTACCCCCGGTCTATAGCGGCGCGCCCGAGATCACCGGCTGGCGCATCGAGGGCCTCGACCTGCTGGGAGAACAACTCGGCAACTGAGGCCGCGGCCACGCCCGCCATTGTTATGAATCGTTACCACAGAAGTCTTGACAACAGGATTGTCAGGGTTCTATCGTTCGAGATGTCCGGAAGCGCCGGATCTCCCGGTCCCGGCCGAGACGCCAGACCACGATTCGGGGATCGCCCGAAACCAGTCCGAAATGATCGTCCTTGACCCCCTCCTCCGATCGCTCCGCGAGCGTCATTCCGCCGGATCGCCCGGCAACGCGTTCTCGGGCGTGACCGATGACCGTCGTCCGGGCCAGGCCACTGATGGGTTCCACGACAGCGAGTCGCGCGACCACGGCTCCCGTGCCGGCAGCGCCGGACCCCACGGAGCCTGAGCCGATGGCCGACCGCCGTCTGGACCGGGACCCGACGCGACCCGTCTACGTCATCAGCGTCGCCGCCGGCATCGTCAGCGTTCACCCGCGGACGTTGCGGATCTACGAGGACGAGGGCCTCATCGCCCCGGCCCGGACCCCGACCAACATCCGCCTGTATAGCGAAAACGACATCCGCCGCGTGCTCTGGATCCGGCACCTCACGCAGGAGCGCGGCGTCAATTTGGCAGGAGTTCGAATCCTGTTCGAGCTCGAAGAGCGATTGGGGACGCGAATCCTGGAAGTCCTGTTCGACGAGGGCACCCGCAATGCCCGCGAAGCGAGCGAATCGAGCGAATCGACCGATCAACCCAAACCATCCCGATCGGCCGGCCGCCGGTCGTGTCAGCCATGACGATGAAGCCGCCGCCGGACGCCGGTGACGGACCAGCCGTGAAGGATCCAGCCGAGATCCATCCCGACGCGCGGGGCGAAAGCCTCGCCGTCACAACGGTCGTGACGGGTGCTGCCGCCACGCAACAGCAGGAGAACCTGATGGCGCCTCGAACGCCCAACCCCGACAACCAGTCCGCCGACCAGGCGGACGACCCGACCAGCGACGAGCCGGCGACCGTGCCCGCGCCGAAGGCGAAGACGGCCAAGGCCGCCCAGCCCAAGGCCCAGGCCGGCAAGTCCCAGGCCGCCCGCGGCGACCAGACGTCGTCCACCAAGCCGCAGCCACGCGACCTGCCGCTCGTGGCGCTCCGGGAGACCGTGATCTTCCCGGAGATGATCGTGCCGCTCCAGGTCGGTCGCGAGAAGAGCGTCGCCGCCCTGAACGCTGCCGTGGCCAACGGCGGCCCCATCGCGCTCGTCACCCAGCGCAAGGCCGACCAGGAAGACATCACGGACCCGTCCGAGCTGTACGCCGTCGGGACGCTGGCGAAGATCGCGCAGATCGTCCAGCTCCAGGACGGCACGGTGCGGGCGATCGTCCAGGGCCAGGGCCGCCTGCGCGTGCACGGCTTCGTCTCGACGAGCCCGTACATCCTCGCCACGATCGAGGAGCTCGCCGACGAGCCGCCGGCCGGCGTCGAGGTCCAGGCCCTGATGCGCTCGGTCCAGAGCCAGATCGAGCAGTACGTCGCCAACGGGGCGCCCGTGCCGCCGGAGGCCGCGGTCGCCGCCCGCAACATCACCGAGCCCGGACTGCTCGCCGACATGGTCGCCTACAGCCCGGACATGAGCACGGAGCAGCGCCAGGAGCTGCTCGAGACGATCGACGTCGTCGAGCGCCTCAAGCTCGTCTCGAATTTCCTCGCCCGCAACATCGAGATCCTCGAGCTGAAGGGCAAGATCCAGTCCGAGGTCAAGTCCGAGATGGACAAGACCCAGCGCGAGTACATCCTTCGCGAGCAGCTCAAGGCCATCCAGCGCGAGCTCGGCGAGGACGACCCGCAGCAGGCCGAGATCAACGAGCTTCGCGAGAAGGTCGAGTCGGCCGGCATGCCGGACGACATCAAGGCCCGGGCGATCAAGGAGATCGACCGGATGAGCCGCATCCCCTCGGCCTCGCCCGAGGTCGGCGTCATCCGGACCTACGTCGACTGGCTCGTCGGGCTGCCGTGGAACGTCTCGACCGACGACAACCTCGACATCAAGGAAGCCGCCCGGATCCTCGATGAGGACCACTACGGCCTGGAGAAGATCAAGGAACGGATCCTCGAGTACCTCGCGGTCCGGACCCTCGCCGACACGATCCGCAGTCCCATCCTCGCCTTCGTCGGGCCTCCCGGCGTCGGCAAGACCTCGCTCGGCAAGAGCGTGGCCCGGGCCATGGGTCGCAAGTTCGTCCGGATGAGCCTCGGCGGCATCCACGACGAGGCGGAGATCCGCGGCCATCGGCGGACCTACATCGGGGCACTGCCGGGTCGCGTCATCCAGAACATCAAGACGGCCGGCTCCAACAACCCGGTCTTCATGCTGGACGAGGTCGACAAGATCGGCATGGACTTCCGGGGTGACCCGTCGTCCGCGCTGCTCGAAGTCCTCGATCCGGAGCAGAACAACACGTTCCAGGACAACTACCTGGAGGTGCCGTTCGATCTCAGCAAGGTGCTGTTCATCGCCACGGCCAACCTCCTCGACCCGATCCCGCCAGCCCTCCGCGACCGGATGGAGATCGTCCAGCTGCCGGGCTACACCCAGCAGGAGAAGATCGAGATCGGGAAGCGGTTCCTGGTCCCCAAGCAGATGCACAACCACGGCCTGACCGAGAAGACCATCGAGATCACCGATGAGGCGATGGTCCTGCTGGTCCAGGCCTACACCAAGGAAGCCGGCGTTCGAAATCTCGAGCGCGAGATCGCCAACATCATGCGCAAGGTCGCCCGCACGGTGGCCGAGGGTCGCAAGCGCAGGACCGTCATCGACGTGAAGAAGGTCGAGCTCTTCCTGGGCCCGCCGCGCTTCGAATACGGCGAGCTCGAGGCCGAGGACCAGACGGGTTCGGCGACGGGCCTGGTGGTCACCGAGGTCGGCGGCGACGTGGTCGCCATCGAGGTCACCAAGATGGAGGGCCGCGAGGACTTCATCCTGACCGGCCAGCTCGGCGAGGTCATGCGGGAGTCCGCCCGGGCAGCGCTGTCCTGGATCCGCGCCAACGCGAACGAGCTCGGCATCCCGCGCGAGATCTTCGAGAAGAACACGCTCCACATCCACGTTCCGGCGGGGGCCATCCCCAAGGACGGCCCGTCGGCCGGCATCACGATGGCCACGGCCATGGTCAGCGCCTTCACCGGCATCCCGGTCCGCAAGGACGTGGCGATGACGGGGGAGATCACGCTCCGCGGCCGGGTCCTGCCGATCGGCGGCCTCAAGAGCAAGATCCTCGCCGCGCACCTCGCCGGTGCCCGGATGGTGATCCTGCCGAGGAAGAACGAGAAGGACATTCGGGACATCCCCGAGGAGATCCGCAAGCAGATCAAGCTGGTCCTCGTCGACACGATGGACCAGGTGCTGGAAGCGGCTCTGCGGCGCAAGCCGCGGGCGCTCGCCCCGGCGCCGGCCAAGGTCATCACGGACGACAAGCAGATCGAGCCGGAGCCGGAGAGCCGCGTGCGGCGAACCACGTTCCCGCCCGCCGAGCAGCCGACCGTCGTGGTCAAGGCCAACGATCCCACCCGCCAGGCCGTCGTCGTCCCGCTGCCGCGGCAAGGCGGCTGATCCACCAGTGACGGTTCGCGTCCGGCGGCGCATCGTGGCGACACGGTGCGCTCCGGCGCGCCTCCGTCGGCCGACCGGCCGGCTCCGCGCGAGCGGCGCCACGGACCCCCACCGGTCCAGGGTCTGAGATGGACTACAAGGACTACTACAAGATCCTGGGCGTTCCCCGGACCGCATCGGCGGCCGAGGTGAAGAAGGCGTTCCGCAAGCTCGCCCGCCAGAGCCACCCGGATCTGAAGCCGGGCGACAAGACCGCCGAGCAGCGGTTCAAGGACATCAACGAAGCCAACGAGGTCCTCTCGGACCCGGCCAAGCGCAAGCAGTACGACGAGCTCGGGGCGAACTGGGAGGCCTACGCGCGGGCCGGCCAGGGCGGCGCCGGCCAGGGCAATCCCTACGCCGGCTTCGGGTCCGGCGGCGGTTCCGGCCAGGCCGGCAACGTCCGCTACGAGTTCCGCTCGAGCGCCGGCGCCGACGGATTCAGCGACTTCTTCCGAACCTTCTTCGGCGGCGCCGCGGCCGGAGCGGCCGCGGGCTCGGCCGGCAGCGCGCGCGGCGGCCGGCGAACCGCCACGGCCGAGCCAACGATCGAGGAGCTGCTCGGCTCCATGGGCGGCGGTGCGGCCACGGCCACGAGCGGCCGCACGGCCGGCACGACGACTCGTGACGACGGGATGTCCGGCGCCCAGGCCCCGGTCGAGGCGGAGACGGAGCTCTCACTCGACGAGGCGTACCACGGCACGACGCGCCTGGTCGAGGTCGACGGCAAGCGCCTCGAGGTGACGCTGCCGCCCGGCGTGGACACCGGCAGCCGGATCCGCCTGAAGGGCAAGGGCGGCGGCACGGGTGCCACGGCGCGCGACCTGTACATCGTCTCCCGCGTCCGACCGCACCACACGTTCACGCGCAAGGGCCCGGACCTGACACGCGAGGTCAAGGTCACCCTCCGGGAAGCGCTGCTGGGCGGCGAGATCCCCGTCCGCACGATGAAGGGCCGCGTCCTGCTCACGATCCCACCGGCCACCCAGAACGGCCGGATGTTCCGCCTCGCCGGACAGGGCATGCCGAGGCTCAAGGGCGAAGGCAACGGCGACCTCTTCGTGCGGATCAGCGTCGTCCTCCCGACGAGCCTCTCAGCGGAGGCGCTCAAGGCCGCCGAGACGTTCCTCGACCTCGTCGAGCAGCCCGATCCACGGGGCTCCTGATGGGTGGCATCACGCGGGGGAGTGCGACGGTGGCCGCGCTGGAGCCACTGAGCACGGTCGTCCGCCAGGGCCGCCGAACGAACCGACGCCATCGGCCTGCGCCGCTCGTCGTGCGCCCAACATACACGTTGACATTGGTAGCAAACCTATCAATACTATTGATACCTTTCAGCGACAGGATCTGAGCCCGACCCATGCAACTTGACCGATTCACCCAGAAGGCCCAGGAGGCGGTCCTCGCCGCCCAGCGCCTCGCCGAAACCCTCCAGAGTCCCATCCTCGATGCGGAACACCTCCTCGCGGCGCTCGTCGAGCCGGACGACGGCGTGCCGGCCGAGACCCTCCGGCGCCTGGGTGTCGACCTGCCCGCGTTCCGGGCGGAGTTGGCGGGCATCCTCGCTCGGCGGGCCCGGGTCCAGGGCAGCACGCTGAGTCTCGATCCGCGGGCGCGGCAGGTCGTCGAGAAGGCCGAAGCCGAGGCCCGCCGCCTCCAGGACGACTACGTCTCCACCGAGCACCTGCTCCTCGGGGTCGCCGACGCGGGCGGTGAAGGCCGCGCCCTCCTCGATCGGCACGGCGCCGGCCGTGAGGCGATCCTGCAGGCCCTCGCGAGCGTCCGCGGCGGCCAGCGCGTCACGACCCAGAATCCCGAAACGACGTACCAGGCACTCGAGAAGTACGGCCGCGACCTGACCGTGGAGGCGCGTGCCGGCAAGCTCGATCCGGTCATCGGCCGCGACGAGGAGATCCGGCGCGTCGTCCAGGTGCTCAGCCGGCGGACCAAGAACAACCCGGTCCTGATCGGGGAGCCCGGCGTCGGCAAGACCGCCATCGTGGAAGGCCTCGCCCAGCGGATCGTCCGCGGCGACGTCCCCGAAGGCCTCAAGGACAAGCGCGTCGTCTCGCTGGACCTCGGCGCGCTGATCGCCGGGGCCAAGTTCCGCGGCGAGTTCGAGGAGCGTCTGAAGGCGGTCCTCAAGGAGATCAAGGACGCCGAGGGCCAGGTGATCCTGTTCATCGACGAGCTGCACACCGTCGTCGGTGCGGGCGCCGCCGAGGGCGCCATGGACGCCTCGAACCTCCTCAAGCCGATGCTGGCGCGCGGCGAGCTCCACACGATCGGCGCCACGACCCTCGACGAATACCGCAGGCACATCGAGAAGGACGCGGCACTGGAGCGACGCTTCCAGCCGGTCTTCGTCGATCAGCCCTCGGTCGAAGAGACCATCTCGATCCTCCGCGGCCTCCGCGAGCGGTACGAGGTGCACCACGGCGTCCGGATCACGGATTCGGCGCTGGTGGCCGCCGCGACCCTCTCGGATCGCTACATCACCGAGCGCTTCCTGCCCGACAAGGCGATCGACCTCGTGGACGAGTCGGCCAGCCGGCTGCGGATGGAGATCGATTCGATGCCGGTGGAGCTCGACGAGCTCGAGCGCCGCCGGATCCAGCTCGAGATCGAGCGAGAAGCCCTGCGCAAGGAGAAGGACGACGCGTCCCGGACGCGCCTCGACCTGCTCGAGAAGGAGCTCGCCGACATCGAGGAAGAGTCGGGCGCGATGAAGCAGCGCTGGGAGGCCGAGAAGGCCGCCATCGCCGCGATGCGGGCGACGAAGACCGAGATCGAGAACCTCCAGCACGAGATCGAGACGGCCCAGCGGGAGGCCTCCTACGGCGGCGGCGAGCAGGCCTTCCGCCGCGCCTCCGAGCTCAAGTACGAGCGGCTGCCGCAACTCCAGGAGCGGATGCGCCAGGAGGAGGCCGCGCTGGCGGCGCTCGAAGGGCCGGGCCGGCTCCTGAAGGAAGAGGTCGACGCGGACGACATCGCCGAGATCGTCGGCAAGTGGACGGGGATCCCGGTCACGAAGCTGCTCGAAGGCGAGATGACCAGGCTCAGCCACATGGAGGAGCGCCTCCACGATCGGGTCGTCGGCCAGGACGAGGCCATCGAGGCCGTGTCCGACGCCGTCCGCCGGGCCAGGGCAGGCCTGAAGGATCCGCGCCGGCCGATCGGGTCGTTCCTGTTCCTCGGGCCGACTGGCGTCGGCAAGACGGAGCTCGCCCGCGCACTGGCGGAGTTCCTCTTCGACGACGAGAACGCGATGATCCGGATCGACATGAGCGAGTACATGGAGAAGTTCTCCGTGTCGCGCCTGATCGGCGCGCCTCCGGGCTACGTCGGCTACGACCAGGGCGGCCAGCTGACCGAGGCCGTCCGCCGCCGGCCGTACCAGGTGATCCTCCTCGACGAGATCGAGAAGGCGCATTCGGACGTCTTCAACATCCTGCTCCAGGTGCTCGACGACGGCCGCCTGACCGACGGCCAGGGCCGCACGGTCAACTTCAAGAACACGGTCGTGATCATGACCAGCAACATCGGCAGCCAGGTCATCGCCCAGTACGCGGATCGCCCCCAGGACGACGCCTCGTACGAGGAGATGAAGCGCCAGGTCACGGACCAGCTGCGACTCTCGTTCCGGCCCGAGTTCCTGAACCGGGTCGACGAGGTCATCGTCTTCCATGCCCTGACGGGCGCGGACCTGGCCGCCATCGTCGACCTGCTGCTGGCCGACCTCGGGCGGCGGCTGGCCGGCCACGACCTCATCCTCGAACTGACCCCGGCCGCGAGGGCGCTGATCGCGAGCGAAGGCACGGATCCCGCCTACGGGGCCCGGCCGCTCAAGCGGGCGATCCAGCGGCTCGTCGAGAACCCGCTTGCGCGGGCGCTGCTGCAGGGCCAGTTCACCCCCGGCAGCACGATCGTCGTGGACGCCGATCCGGTCGGCGGAACGCTCGTCTTCTCGGCCGGCGGGGAAGCGGTCGTGACGGACGCCGGCGATCGGCGGGACGCCCGAGCCGGACGGACACCCGTCGCAGCCGCGGCGCGGGACAACCCGTTCAGCCTGCCTTCGACCGAAGCCACCCGGCCCGGCAAGCCCGACAAGCCCGAGCGTCTCAACTGACGTCGTCGGGCATGGCCGCCTGACGATGCGGCTCGACGAGGCCATGCGGCGCCTCGAGCGCCTGCCGGATCCGCTGCCGGAGCCGCCGGCCGTGCTGATGCCGCTGATTCTCGAGGGCCCCGAGCGAACGCGAATCCGCCTCAGCGAGCTCGGCCAGGTCGAGTCGCACCCGGCGGCCGTCCTCGTGCTGCTCACGGCCGACGAGGGCGGCGAGGCCCGGATCGTCCTGACGGAACGCGGCACCGGCGGTCGCCATCACCGCGGCGAGGTCAGCTTTCCCGGCGGCCGCGTCGAACCGGAGGATGCGGATCCCACGGCGACGGCGCTGCGGGAGGCGGCCGAGGAAGTCGGGCTCGACGCAGTGGCCGCCGGCGTCCAGATCCTCGGCCTGCTCGAGGCGGTCTGGATCCCCGTCAGCGGCTTTCGCCTGACACCGGTCCTCGCCGTCGCCACGCGCCGTCCGTCCCTGGTCGCGGCGCCGGCCGAAGTGCGCCGAATCGTCGAGGCACCGCTCGCGGCGTTCCTGCCCGACGCACCGATCGAGATCGTCGAGGCACGGATCGGCGAGCGACTGCTGCGCTACGGCGCGTACCCGATCGGGGATCTCCTCGTCTGGGGCGCGACGGCCCGAGTGCTCGGCCAGCTCGGCGCGGTGCTCGGGCGACCGATCGCCTGAGGGCGCGGCTGCAGCCGAGGGCGGGTGTGGCGCCCCGGGGTCGTCGGGCCGGCGGCGCGCATCCCACGTCCTGGCTGCCTCGTCTCAGAAGGGCTCACCTTCGCCGGGATCGTACCGGGCGGCCTCGCTGCCACCGGATTCGAGGTGGCCGTCCGCCGGCTCGACCCGCGTGCCGTCACCAATCGGCAGCGCCAGCGCCCGACCCTCGAGGATCTCCCGGACCCGCGCGTCGTGCATCGCGAACTCGACGACGATGGCCCGCATCTGCGATTGATCCGTCCACGCGGCATGCGTGATGTCCGCCGGCCAATGGACCGCCTCGCCGGCCGCCACGCGCGCCTGCTCCTCGCCGACGAGTACGAATCCGCCGCCCTCGATCACGACAAACCAGGCGTTGTTGGGGTTCGAATGCGGCTCAATTGACGCGTGGCGTCCGAAGGCAAGCTCGGCGATGACGCCGTGGTCATCGGCGTGGATGACCTGGCCCTGGACGCCCTTCGTGCCGGCGGGGCCCTCCGGCCGTCGATGGCCGACCCCGAAACGGACGATCTCCATCGGACTGGACGGACGGTTGCCGGGGCGGCCGGAACGTCAGCGCCGGCGGCGGCGGCGCGAGGAAGCCGAACGGGTCCGGATCGTGCTCTCCGGGTGCGCGAACTTCGTGCGTGAGAAGTAACGCTGCCGGGCGAGCCGCTGTTCGTAGACCGCGAGCATCGGCGGGAAGTGGATGAACCGCGTGTAGATGAAGGTCCCGAGTCCGATCACGATCGTCACGAGGACGAACAGGAAGTCGAACACGAACACGGAGAAGATCAGCAGCAGGCCGAAGGTGATGACGCCCGTCCAGAGCAGCCACTCGTACAGGTCGAGGAACGGCTGGTGGCCGCGCAGCTGCCGGGTCCGGACGTTGTAGAGGATCACGAGCGCGATCAGGAGCAGCAGCGAGCTGACCCAGATCGGGTGAAAGATGTCGTGGAAATTCCGGCTGTTGAACGGCAGGAACAGGTATTCCCAGGGTGGGAGCTTCACTCGGTGCTCTCCGTGTTCGACTCGAGGGCTGGCCCGCAGGGAGGGAGGTTCGGCCTCGGAGTATGCCATGCCTGCGCGGTATACTCGGGCCCCTGACACGCGGACCGACCCGTCTCACCGGTCCGGCGATCTGGGCAGGCGGGTGCCGCGAACGCCGCAGGCGCGAGATGACGCCCGGCGGGCGTGACCGTCGATCCATCAATCCGCGACTGGGAGGAAGCCTCGGTGCGAGCCCTGCTCTCGGTCGCGAACCGGGACGGCATCACGGCGCTCGCGCGGGACCTGCGCGACCTCGGCATCGAGATCTTCGCCACGGACGGCACCCGGGAATTCCTGGCGGCCGATGGCATCGACGTCGAATCGGTCTCGAGCCTGACCCAGGTCCCGCCACTCGTCGGTGGCCAGGTCAAGACCTTCCACCCGGCCGTCTACGCCGGAATCCTCGCCCGGCGCGACGATCCGGCCCAGCTCGCCGAGCTTGCCGAGCACGGCATCGGCCCGATCGACCTCGTCGTGGTCAACGTCAAGCCGTTCGCGCCGGCCGTCGGCGTCCAGGGCGTCGACCTGAACGCCGCGCTCGAGATGATCGACATCGGCGGCGTCGCGCTCCTCGGCGCCGCGGCCCGCAACTGCGAGGGCGTTGCCGCCGTCTCGAGCCCCCAGAGCTACGCCCGCATCGTGCGCGAGCTGCGCGAGCTCGGGATCATCTCCGTCGAGCTTCGCCAGCAGCTCGCCGCCGAGTCGTTCGGCATGATCGCGGCCTATCACGCCGAGGTCGCGGCGTACCTCCACCAGCTCACCGGCAATATCTTCCCGAGCCGCCTCGCCCTGGTCCTCGAGAAGGTCGATGACCTCCGCCACGGCGAGAACCCGCACCAGCGGGCGGCGTTCTATCGCGAGACCACCCACCGCAGCGGCACCCTCGCGGACGCCACGCAACTCCACGGCGGACCGCCGAGCTTCAACAACCTGCTCGATCTCGACACGGCGTATCGGATCGCCCGCGACTTCACGGGCCCTACCGTCGCGATCGTCAAGCACACGAATCCGGTCGGCCTGGCCTCCAACGACGAGCTCGTCGAGGCGTACCGCAAGGCGCTCGAGACGGATTCGGTCGCCGCGTTCGGCGGCATCGTCGCCGTCAATCGCGACCTCGATGGCGCCACGGCTCGGGAGATCGCGGCCAACTCCTACGAGGCCGTGATCGCCCCGTCCTACAGCGAGGCGGCCCTCGGGCTGCTGCGCCAGAAGCAGGGCCTGGAAATCCTCGCCGTGCCGCCCGATCCCACCGAGGGACTGCGCGACTACGGCATCGCCACGCTCGACTTCAAGCGCGTCGCGGGCGGCCTCCTCGTCGAGACGCAGGACGAGCTCGGCCTGGACCGCGGGCAGCTCCAGGTCGTCACCCAGCGCCGGCCGACGCTCGAGGAGCTGACGGACATGCTGTTCGCGTGGCGCGCCGTTCGCCACGTCAGCTCCAACGCGATCGTCCTCGCCCGCAACGGCGCCACCGTCGGGATCGGCGCCGGCCAGGCCAGCCGCCAGGTCTCGGTCGAGATCGCGCTCCGCCGCGCCGGCGACCGCGCCAAGCTCGCCGTCATGGCCAGCGACGCGTATTTCCCGTTCCCCGACGGCATCCAGCTGGCCGCGCAGGCCGGGGTGACCGCGATCATCCAGCCCGGCGGTTCGATTCGCGACGAGATGGCGATCGAGGTGGCCGACCGGCATCACCTGGCGATGGTCTTCACGGGCCGGCGCCACTTCCGCCACTAGACCTTCCGGCCCGACCGGCTCGCCCGCTGTCCGGCAGTCCCCGCGACCGCCAGAGAGGAGCCCGATGGAGAAGCTGCTCGCGCTGGAGATGGTCCGGGTGACCGAAGCCGCGGCGATCGCCTCCGCCCGCTACATGGGTCGCGGCGACCGCCATGAAGCCGACCGCGTGGCGACCGAGGCGATGCGCGCGACGATGGGCGAGCTCGACATCGCGGCCACGATCGTCATCGGCGAGGGCGAGCGCGACGAGGCGCCGATGCTCTACATCGGGGAGCAGGTCGGCCGGCGCGAGAACGAGGAGGGCGCGGCCTCCCCCGAGGTGGATATCGCCGTCGATCCGCTCGAAGGCACGAACCTCGTCGCGACGGGCCAGGCCAACGCGATCACGGTCCTGGCCGCGTCGGAGAAGGGCGGCCTCCTGAACGCCCCGGACACCTATTTCGAGAAGCTCTGCGTGGGCCCCGGAGCGGCCGGTCATGTCGACATCCGGCTGTCCCCGACCGAGAATCTCAACAGCATCGCGAAGGCCCTGGGTCGGGCCGTCAGCGACATCACGGTGGTCATCCTCGACCGGCCGCGGCACGTCGAGCTGATCGACGAGGTTCGGAGGGCCGGTGCCCGGATCAAGCTGATCTCCGACGGCGACGTGATTGCCGGGATCAGCTGTGCCGTTTCCGGGACCGGCGTCCACGCCGTCATGGGGACGGGTGGGGCGCCGGAGGGCGTCCTGATGGCCGCCGCGTTGCGCTGCCTCGGCGGCGAGATCCAGACACGGTTCCGCTTCCGCAACGACGAGGAGCGCGAACGGGCGGGGGCGATGGGCCATGCCGACGAGGACCGCGTCTACCGGACCGAGGATCTCGCCTCGGGCGAGAACCTGATCTTCGCCGCGACCGGCGTGACGAGCGGCGACCTGCTCCAGGGCGTCCGCTTCTTCGGCGGCGGAGCGCGGACGCACTCGATCGTGATGGCCTACCAGTCGGCGCAGGTCCGCTTCGTCGACACCGTCCACATGTTCGACCGGAGCCGCCCGCCCGCCGTCCGGGTCTAGGCGCCTCTCGACCGTTCGGTGTTCGACAGGGGCCGCCAGTCGGCCGCGGCCGAATCCCAGGCGGCGGTGGCGCGCACGGCGTCCGGGCCTTCGATGGCCAGCCGGCGACGAGCGGCCGTGGCGACCGTCTCGTGCCAGCCCGGCGGGACCAGGCCCGGCGCGAGGTCCGCCAGCGGCGCGAGGACGAAGAGGCGGTCGTGGGCGTCGCGGTGGGGAACCTCCAGCAGCCGCGCGGCTCGACCCCGGTCGACGTCCGCGTCGATCGACATTCCGTCGGGCGGCCGATCGAGCGCCAGCCGGTGTCGGCCGTACAGCAGCAGGTCGAGATCGATCTCCCGCGGACCCCATCGTCCGTGCGCCTGGCGGCCGAAGGACCGTTCGAGGCCCTTCAGCGCCACGAGCAGGCCCGTCGCGCCCGTGGCGACGTCGGCCGTGAGGCGAAGATCCATTGCGGCGACGGCATTGTGGAAGGCCGGCTGGTCCGTCACGCCGACGGGCTCCGTGACATAGAGCCGCGAGACACCCGCCAGTCGGGCGTCCGCCAGGTGGGCCAGGGCCAAGATCCCCTCGCGCAAGCGTCCGGCGGAATCCCCGAGGTTCGAGCCGAGCCCGATGTAGGCGCGGATGCGCCGCGGCGGGTTCGCGGGTCGAGCAGGCGCGCGACTCGAGCCCCCGGGCGTCGTGCGGGCGCGATCGTCATCCACCCGCGGAGTGTGCGACAGCGTCGCCGGTCGGGTGTGCCGTCTCACCCGAGCGCCGGCTCTAGACTCGGCTGATGCGGCCAGTCACCGTCCTGATCTTCCACGCGCCGGCCGGCGGGGCGGGACCACGCGAGGCGACGCTGGCGGCTGCCCGCGCGGCGCTGGCCGAACACCACCGCCGGCAGTTCCTGGCGGCCGGGGCGGACGACGTCCGGCTCATCGCCGAACCGGCGGCGGACGTGCCGTTTGGCGATCGCCTGCGGCGCGCGCTCGGATTCGACGCCCCCGCCCGAGCGACCGAACCCGGCCAGGCGACCGAGCCCGGCCGACGGCCGACCTCGTCCGAGCCCGGCAGGCGGACCACCTCGTCCGATCGCCCGATCAGCGGCGGCCTCGTCGTCCTCGGGTCGGGCGCCCTGCCCCTCGCCCGGGCGGCCGACCTGCGCCACTTCGTGGAGGTCGCCGCGGGTCCAGCGGGCCAGGCCGTCGCCAACAACGCCTACTCCGCCGACGCGTTCGCGATCTCCGATGCCGGCGTCCTCCGGACGATGCCGGCGTTCCGCGGCGACAACGAGGTGCCGCGCTGGCTCGCCGAGCAGGCCGGAGTTCGCGTGACCGACCTGCGCGAACGCTGGCGCCTGGCGGTCGACCTCGATTCGCCGCTCGATGTCATCCTCGCCGCGCGCGACCGGACCTGCGCCCCGCCGGTTCGGGCGATCGGGGGCTCGACCCTCGCCGACCCGGCCCTGGGGCCGTTGCGGTCGGCCCTGGCGGACGTCGCCCGGATCATGCGCGATCGCAGCTCGGAGCTGGTCGTGGTCGGTCGAACCTCGGCGACCACGCTGCGCTGGCTCGAGACGCACACGCGATGCCGCGTCCGCGCGATCGTCGAGGAGCGCGGCCTGCGGGCGGCCGGCGGCGCGAACCGGCGACCGCCACGCTCGCTGCTCGGCCGGGTCCTGGATCTCGACGGTCCGGACGGCCTCGCCCGGGCCCTGGCCGAGCTCGGGGACGCTGCCATCGTCGACAGCCGGGTCCTGCTGGCCCACCGGCTCGGGGCCGACGAACGGCGCTGGCCGGCTGCCCGAGGACCGATTCGCGTCCGACCTCCTGGAGTCGGCCGCCATCGCGGATCCGTGGCTTCGCGCGCTCACCGAATCGGCGGCCGGCGGCGGATTGCCGATCCTGCTCGGCGGGCATTCGCTCGTGGGACCGGCTGTCCACCTCCTGGGGCCCGTGCTGCACGACTAGCGTCGGGGCGACGCAAGGGCCGGGGCACGGCTACCGGTTCGGCCAAGGCCGGGCCCACGGAACGGCGACGGCCACGCGGGCACGGCACGGCCACGGCACGGCGACGGTCGCGGGCACGGCCACCGCACGGCCACGGCCACCTGCACGGACGGGCCTACAATCGGCCGAGTGGACGCCCGCCTCGACTCTCGCCGGCTGGCACCCTTCGACCCCGCCGACGTGCCCGACCAACCCCAGCTCGTGGCGCGAATCCGGGCAGAGATCGCCGGCGCCGGTCCGATGACGTTCGCGCGGTTCATGGAGCTCGCGCTCTACGACCCCGACTTCGGCTACTACCGCTCGATCGAGGACCGGCCGTCGCGCGCCGGCGACTTCCTGACATCGCCCGAGGCGCACCCGATCTTCGGCCAGGCCATCGGCCGCCAGGTCGAGGACGTCTGGGAGCGGCTCGGCCGGCCCGAGGGGTTCCTCGTCCGCGAGTACGGCGCCGGATCCGGGGCGCTGGCCGTGGCCATGCTGGGCGAGCTCGAGCGCCCCGGCGGTCCCGCTGCCGGCCGCGTGCGCTACGAAGCAATCGAGATCAACCAGCATCGCCGACACGCCCTTCGGGAACGCCTGACCGATGCCGACCTCGGCGGGCAGCCGTCCGTCCGGGCTCCGGACGGCAAGCCGGTGGGCTTTGCAGGTTGCGTCATCGCCAACGAGTTCCTCGACGCGCTGCCCGTCCACCGTGTCGTGCAGCGGGCCGGCCGCCTCGTGGAGGTCTTCGTCGACTGGCAGGACGGGCGGTTCATCGACCGTGAGGCCGCGCCCTCGACGACCAGCCTGGCGGCCCGCCTCGAGCGCGAGGGCGTCGAGCTCGCCGACGGTCAGCGAGCCGAGCTCTGTCCGGGCATCGACGCCTGGCTCGACGAGGTCGCCGCCGATTTGGAACAGGGCGCCGTCATCGTCATCGACTACGGCCGGCCGGCGATCCAGCTCTATTCGGGCGACCGCTTCGATGGCACGGTCCGCGGCTACGTGCGGCACCACGCGACGGCGGACCCGTATCGACACGTCGGTTCACAGGACCTGACGGCCCATGTCGATTTCACGGCCGTCGAGCTGGCGGCCGCCGACCGCGGGCTGGACGTCCTTGGTTCGACGAGCCAGGCCGCCTTCCTCGTCGGCGCGGGCGCGGAGGAGCTGCTCGAACGGGTCCGGGCCGATGCAGCCACGGACCTCGCGGCGTGGGTTGACCTGCGATCCGCCCTCGTACGCATGCTGGACCCGCGGGCCATGGGCGCCTTCCGGGTGCTCCTACTCGGGCGGGGCCTGCCATCCGATGCGCCACTCCGCGGGCTGGCGGGCGGCGCCGGCCGCTGATCCGGCGTGCCGCCGGTGGCCGAGACGAGCCGCGCAGCGGGCCCCCGCCGGCGCCCGGCCGCCGAGTGAGGCCCTGCTAGAATTGCCGAGGCACAGACCCGTGGGTCTGAGCGCCTGCGCATCGTGCAGGCTGCCCGACGGGTCCCGTGAACGCGTCTGTGACGCGACCGCTCAAGCTCACCTCGCGAGGATCTCTTGACCGGCATCTGGTACATCGTGGGCTTCGCCTTCGCCGGCATCTCGTTCGTCTTCCTGACGATCGGGGCGGCGTGGCTGCTCACCCATCGCAATCGCGGCGACCACCACAAGGGCCTGCCCTACGAGAGCGGCATCGACACGTACGGCGATACCCACGGCCGGTTCGGGGTCTCGTTCTACATCTACGCGCTGTTGTTCGTGGCCTTCGACATCGAAGTCATCTTCATCTACCTCTGGGCGATCGTCTTCCGCGACCTGCTCCTCGGTGGCTTCGTCAGCATGCTGGTCTTCGTGATGATCCTGCTGCTCGGGCTCGCGTACGCCTGGCGGAAGGGAGTCCTGACGTGGAAATGAGGCCAGGCGAGGGCGCTGCGCCCGGCGACCCCGGGGCCGAGCTCACGCCGTTGCCCGTGGATCAGCCCGGCAACGTGCCGGCCGTGCTCTCGGGCGCCGGCCACGACCTGACGGCGCCGATCGTGGTCCCCAACGCCCTGTGGCAGTCGACGGATCCGTCGGCCTATGCCGGCGGCCAGCCGACGGAGATCACGCACCTGCGCGAATGGGGCATGACCGAGGCAGCCCGCCACGACAACGCCCGCTGGGGCGCGCTCGAGATCATCCCCGCCAAGGCCGACTACGTGCTCGACCTCCTCCGGGCCAACAGCCTCTGGCCGCTGCTCTCGGGCCTGGCCTGTTGCGCGATCGAGATGATGTCGGCGGCGACGAGCAAGAACGACATGGACCGCTGGGGCATGTTCCCCTTCCGAGCCAGCCCACGCCAGGCCGACGTGCTGATCGTGGCCGGAACCCTCACGACCAAGATGGCCGGACCACTGCTGCGCCTCTGGGAGGAGATGCCGGAGCCGAAGTGGTGCGTGGCCCTCGGCGACTGCACCGTGTCGGGCGGCCGCTACAAGCGCAGCTATTCCACGGTCGAGGGCATCGACCGGATCATGCCCGTCGACGTCTACATCCCTGGCTGTCCGCCCCGGCCGGAAGGGCTGATCTACGGGATGATGAAGCTCCAGCAGCTCGTCCTCGACCGCCGCGGCCACTGGGCCGAGCGCGAGGTCGGGCCGACCGTCCCCGAAGGCGTCTAGGCAGGCCGGCGTCCCAATGGATCGAGCCTTCAAGCGCCGCCTCGAGCAACGCTTCGGTGACACGCTGACCGGGCCCGTGCGGCAGCGCCACGACCAGACCGAGATCCGGATCGGCGCGGGCGACGTGCCCGAGGTCATGCGGACGCTGCACGACGACCCGAACCTGCGGTTCGAGTTCCTGGCGGATCTCGCCGGCGTCGACACCGGCACCGTGATGCAGGTCGTCTACCACCTCTGGAGCGAGACGACGCCCGACTGGCTGCGCGTCATCGCGGACGGCCTCTCGCGCGACGATCCGCGGGTGCCGTCCCTGACCTTCCTCTGGAAGGGCGCCGAGTGGATGGAACGCGAGGCCTACGACATGTTCGGCATCACGTTCGAGGGCAACCGCGACCTGCGCCGCATCTACATGCCGCCCGATTACACGAGCTTCCCGCTCCGCAAGGACTTCTACCTCGCCGACGACTCGGCGCGCTCGCCGGGCGCCGGCGTCCGCCACGTCGAGCAATCCCACACGCCGAGCGATGCGACACGGGATTCCGTGATCCGCCGCTCTCGGGCCAACTGAGCGAGCCACCGACCATGCCCACCGTGCAGCACCCCTCCGCCGACGATCCCCGGGTCATGCTCGACGAGCAGGCCGGCGTCTTCGAACCCGTCCCGCCGTACCCGCCGCGCACGGAACGGGAGGCCGAGTTCTACAGCCTCGGCGAGGGCGAGATGTTCCTGAACATGGGCCCCCAGCACCCGTCGACGCACGGCGTGCTACGTGTCGTGCTCAAGCTCCGGGGCGAGGAGGTCGTCGACCTCGATCCCGTGCTCGGCTACCTCCACCGCGGCGTCGAGAAGCTCTGCGAGAACGCCGACTATCACCATTCGATCGCCTACATGGACCCGCTCGAGTACATCTCGGGCCTGTTCTGCGAATGGCCGGCCGTCATGGCCTTCGAGCAGCTGCTGGACGTCCAGGTTCCGCGGCGCGCCGAGTACATCCGCGTCCTCGCCTGCGAGCTGAACCGGATCGCCAGCCACGCCCTCTTCATGGGCTGGTTCGCGCTGGATCTCGGCGGCCTGACGCCGATCCTCTGGAGCTTCATCGAGCGCGACGAGATCGTCGAGATGCTGGGCGCGCTGACGGGCGCGCGGATGCTCTTCAACTACATGCGCATCGGTGGCGTCAACGGCGACCTGAACCACGAGTTCATGAGCCGCCTCGGATCGTGGATGAGCCGCGCCGGGGAGCAGATCGAGGCCAACACGACGCTCCTCAACGAGAACGAGATCTTCGTGCGCCGGGCGCGCGGCCTCGGGATCGTCGATCGCGAGCTGGCGCTGCGGATGTGCATGACCGGCCCGAACCTGCGCTCGACCGGCGTCCCGTTCGACGTCCGCCGGGCCCACCCGTACAGCGTCTATCCCGAGCTCGACTTCGACATCCCGACCCGCTCCGAGGGCGACTCGCTGGCCCGCTACCTGCTCCGGGTCGACGAGATCAAGCAGAGCCTGCGAATCATCGACCAGTGCCTCCACCAGATGCCGGACGGCCCGATCATGGCCAAGCTGCCGCGCCTCCTGCGGCCGCGACCCGGACGCGCCTACGCCGCCGTCGAGAGCCCGCGCGGCCAGTACGCCGTGTTCGCGATGAGCGACGGCACGGACCAGCCATTCCGGATGCGGATCCACGATCCCTCGTTCATCCACCTCCAGAGCGTCGGCCTGCTGATGCCCGGCAACCTCGTCGCCGACACGATGGCCGTGATGGCGTCGCTGGACCCGATCATGGGGGGCGTCGACAAGTGACCTGTCGACCTGGCGGCAGGAAGGTGGCCGCGACGTGACCGCACTCAGCGGTACCTGGCGCCACCTGACCTTGCCGGGCAAGATCCTCGCGATCGTCGTGCCGCTGCTGGTCGTCCTGACCGTCGGGGCCATCACCGCGATCCTCATCGTCGGGCCGATCCTGCTCACGTTCGTCGGCGACAACCTGCCGCTGTTCCGGTTCATCCTCGCAGCGACCGTGATCCTGCTGATGACGGTGCCGACGGCCTTCCTGATCATCTACATGGAGATGAAGGTCATCGCCCTGATGAACCTGCGGGTGGGGCCGGACCGGGTCGGGCCGTTCGGCAGCCTCCTCTCGGTCGTCCACGGCCTCAAGGTGCTGGCCAAGGAAGACTTCACGCCGACGGGCGCCGATGCCACCGTCTTCACGCTGGCGCCGGTCGTCGTCTACCTCGGCAGCGTCATGGCGCTCATCGTCATCCCGTTTGCCCCGGGCCTCTTCGGCCAGGACTTCAACCTCGGCCTGCTCTATTTCTTCGCGATCAGCGGCCTCAGCGTCGTCGGCCTCCTGATGGCCGGCTGGGCGAGCTTCAACAAGTACTCGCTCCTCGGCGGCCTGCGCTCGGCGGCCCAGGCCGTCAGCTACGAGATCCCGCTGACCCTCTCGGTCGTCGGCCTGATCATGCTCGCGGGCACGATGAGCCTGAACAAGATCGTCCTCGACCAGTCGGGCTCGTTCCTCGACTGGTTCGTGTTCAAGCAGCCCCTCGGCTTCCTGATCTTCTTCATCGCCGCCACGGCCGAGGCGAACCGGACCCCGTTCGATCTCACGGAAGCCGATTCGGAGATCGTGGCCGGCTTCGCGACGGAGTACTCGGGCATGCGCTTCGGGTTCTTCTTCTTCGCCGAGTACGTCAACGTCTTCATCGTCTCGGCCCTGACCGCGACGCTGTTCTTCGGCGGCTGGACGGCCCCGTTCAACTGGCCGTTCCCGGTGACCCTGACCCTGGACCCGGGCAGCCTCGGGATCTGGCTGCTCCTCGGGATCATGATCGTGCCGGTCCTCGGCACCCTGATCCTGGCGGCGCCGTTCTGGCTGGCGCGCAGCTCCATGCCGACGTGGCAGGCCCTCGTCATCGGCTTCGTGCTGTTCAACCTCGTCGCCGTGGCCGCGGTGCTCGGCTGGGCGTTCATCAGCTTCGACTGGGTCGTCGGTCTCCTCTGGTTTATGCTGAAGACGTACCTGTTCGTCTTCACCTTCGTCTGGATGCGTGGGACGCTGCCCCGCGTCCGGGTCGACCAACTCATGGGTTTTGCCTGGAAATGGCTGTTGCCTGTCTCGCTGCTGAATCTCTTCGTGACGGCCGCCGCCATCCTCGTGATCGGTCACTGAGCGCCGGACGATGAGCTTCATTCCGGGAATCGGGCTGGCCAAGGGGATGATGCTGACCCTCGTCCGCTTCTTCCAGCCGAAGGTGACGATCCGCTACCCCGAAGTCCCCAACGACCAGTCACCCAAGTTCCGTGGCCGCCTGCAGCTGCTCTACGACGAGTACGGGACGCTGAAGTGCGAGACGTGCTTCCAGTGCGCCCAGGCCTGCCCGATCGAGTGCATCGACATGGGCGGCGTCGACACGAAGGGCCGCTACCACATCCACTGGGGCGCGCCGGAGACCTACGGCGAGCGGCGCGAGGAATCGGCGCTGCGGCGGTCCGGCCGGCCGGTTCCGGATCGGGCGTTCGAGCCGTTCGCGCCGATCGATCTCACCGCCATCGACGCCATCCTCGCCGACCACGACTTCGACCCGAAGCAGATGCTGGCGATCTTCGAGGAGACGCAAGCGGCCTACGGCTACCTGCCGGTCGCGGCGCTGAAGCGGATCAGCGGCCTGACCGGGTCGTGGTACGCGATGCTCTATGGCACAGCCACCTACTACCGCCACCTGCGCCTGGAGCGGCCGGTCGAATCGGTCGGCGTCTGCCGCTGCACGAGCTGCCTGATGACCGGCGGCGGCCAGATCGCTGACGCGCTCGAGGCCGCCCTCGGCACGCGCCTCGGACAGGTCGCGCCTCCGGGCCACGTCCGGATCGAGCAGCTGCCCGGCCACATCGATGGCACGGCCGCGCCGCTCGTCATCGTCGACGGCCAGCCCCAGAACGTCAGTCCGGCCACGGCCACGGCCTTTGCCACGGCGCTCGCCGAGCGCGCGGCCCCGTCGCGCAACCAGGCCTGAGCGATGACGACCCTGCTGGCCACTCCGGTCGACTGGCCGCGCATCCTGCTCCGGCGGGCCGACATGGCCGATCCGACCGATCTCGACGCGGCGGTCAGGGACGGCGCGTTCGGCGGCCTCCGCAAGGCCATCGACCGGCTCGGGGCCGGGGCGACGATCGACGCGATCGAGCGAGCGGGCCTGCGGGGCCGCGGCGGCGCCGGCCACCCGACAGCCGAGAAGTGGCGCACCTGCGCCGCGCAGGACGACCCGATCCGGTTCGTGGTGGCCAACGGCTACGGCGCGGATCCGGCGGTCTTCACCGACATGACGCTGATGGAACGCGACCCGTATGCCGTCATCGAGGGCGTGGCGATCGCCGCCTATGCCGTCGGTGCGACGGAAGCCGTGATCGCGGTTCGGGCCGACTACGCCGAGGCGATCCGGCGGCTCGAAACGGCCCTCGCCCGGGCGGAGGCCGCGGGCTTCATCGGCCCCGACCTGATGGGCTCCGGCTTCGATCTCGCGATCACGATCCGGACCGTCCAGGGCGCCTACATGCTGGGCGAGGAGACCGTGCTGCTGAAGGCCCTCGAGGGCAAGCGCGGCCAACCCGAGCAGCGGCCGCCGTTCCCCGCCGAACGCGGGCTCTTCGGCCATCCGACCGTCGTCCAGAACGTGGCCACGCTCGCCAGCGCCGCCTGGATCCTCGCCAACGGCCCGGAGGCCTTCTCGGCGATCGGCGCCCATTCGGCCCCGGGCACCGTCCTCGTCCAGGTCCGCGGGCTCGGTGGCGAGGGTGTCGCCGAGGTTCCGACCGGCACGACGCTGCGAGAGATCGCGGGACTCGCCGGCGGCATCCCGGCCGGCCGGACGCTCAAGGCGATCCTCGTCGGCGGCCCGTCGGGCGGTCTCCTGCCGGCCAGCGAGATCGACGCCCCATACGAGTTCGAGGCGCTCCGCGAGCGTGGCGCCCACGTCGGCTCGGGTTCCGTGGTCCTCGCCGACGAGCGGGCCTGCGTCGTGGACCTGGCCCGGCTCCTGACGCGCTTCTGCGCCGACGAGGCCTGCGGCAAGACGATCCCCTGCCGGATCGGCACGCGCCGCCTCTCGGAGATCGGCGAGCGCATGACGAGCGGCCGGCCGCGGCCGACGGATCTCGAGCTCCTGGAGGATCTCAGCCACGACATCGTGGCCTCCGCGCTCTGCGACCATGAGCGCCTGACGACCCTTCCGTTCGCGAGCGGAATGCGATACTTCCGCTCCGAGATCGACCAGCACATCCTCGCAAGCACCTGTCCCGCCGGCGTCTGCCACCCGATCACGGTGGCCGGGGCGGGCGCGAATTGAGGCGCCGCACCTGATGGCCGACCTGCTCACCCGCCCCACCGAAGGCGCCGCGCCGACCTCTCGCGCCGAGTTGCTGCTCACCACGCAGTCACCGCAGCGACCGGTCTCGACCGAGCGCATCCGGATCGAGGTCGACGGCCGCGTCGTCGAGGGCCTCGAGGGCCAGACGATCCTCGAGGTCTGCCGCGACAACGGCATCGAGATCCCGACGCTCTGCTACGAGCCGAAGCTGCCCGGGTTCGGGGCCTGTCGGATGTGCGTCGTCGAGGTCGAGGGCGAGGAGCACCCGCCGATCAGCTGTTCGCGGGCCTGCGAGTCGGGCATGAAGGTGAAGACACAAACCGAGGAAGTCCGCCGCCTGCGCCGGACGAACCTCGAGTTGATCTTCTCCGACCACAACGCCTACTGCCTGCCGCCGTGCCAGAACAAGTGCCCGAGCCACATCGACATCCCGGGCTTCCTGAAGCAGAACGCCGAGACGAACTGGCGCGAATCCACGCGCATCTTCAAGCGGACGATCCCCTTCCCGAGCGTGCTCGGGCGCGTCTGTCCGGCCCCGTGCGAGGAGCACTGCCGCCGCGACGAGGTCGACGAGGCGATCGCCATCCGCGACTCGCACCGCTACGCCGGCGACCAGGTCCTGCGCTCGATGCTGAACGAGGACATCGATCCGCCGGTGCCGTTCGAGCTCCAGCCCAAGACCGGCCGGCGGGTCGCCGTGGTCGGCTCCGGGCCGGCCGGCGCGGCCGCGGCCTACTACCTCCTGATCGCCGGCCACGACGTGACGATCTTCGAGCGCGACCCGGCACCCGGAGGCATGCTCCGCTACGGGATCCCGCAATACCGCCTGCCCAAGATCGAGGTCCTCGAGGCGGAGTACGAGAGCGTCACGCGGCTCGGCGGCCGCTGGGTCTGCAACCAGGGACTCGGGCGCGACTTCACGCTCGACGACCTCCAGAACCAGGGCTTCGATGCGGTCGTCGTCGCGATCGGCTGCTACGACACGAACAAGCTCGGCATTCCGGGCGAGGACGCGGACGGCGTCATCGACGGCCTGGACTACCTGCGCACGGCGACCCTCGGGCTCGAATACCCGGGCCACAAGGGCAGCCACGTCGTCGTGATCGGCGGCGGCTTCACGTCCATGGACTGCACCCGGACCTCGGTCCGCCAGGGCGCGGCCGACGTGACGCTCGTCTATCGCCGCGACATGAAGGACATGCCGGCCAGCAACGAGGTCCACGAGGCCATCGAGGAAGGCGCCCAGGCGATCTTCCAGGCGGGCCCGGTGCGCATCGTGACGGGCCCGGACGGCAAGGTCACCGGCGTCGAATTCATCCGGATGAAGCTCGGCGCACCCGACGCTTCCGGCCGGCGCCGTCCGGAACCCGCGTCGGGCACCGAATTCATCATCCCCTGCGATCGCGTCCTGCTGGCGATCGGCCAGGGCCCGGACCTGTCCTGGATCAAGCCCGGCAGCGAGGGTCCGGTCGCCACGAAGCAGCGCCGGCTCGCCGCCGACGCCGTGACCTTCGAGACCGCCAGGCCCGGCGTCTTCGGCACCGGCGACGTCCGGATCGGCGCGGCCACGGTCGTCCAGGCCGTCGCCGAGGGGCGCCGCAGCGCGTATGCGGTCGACGCCTATCTCAAGGGCCTCGATCTGACGGCCATCAAGACCCGCCAGACGCTCGCCGAGCCGCAGCCCGAGTTCCTCTCGATCGTGCCGTTCACCAGCGAGATGAAGGAGCCGCGCTACCGCCTCAAGGCGATGGAGCCCGAGTTCCGCAACCAGAGCTACGTCGAGTACGAGATCCCGTACACGCCGGCCGAGGCCGTCGCCGAATCGACCCGCTGCCTCCAGTGCACCTGCGAGGCGATCGGCTTCTGCGACCTGCGGCGCCTGGGCATCGAATACAACACGACCCTGCCGACGCTCGAGCCGCAGGCCCACAGCGGCGCCGGCCTCCGGAGCGTCAACGAGAACCGCTTCACCGGCCTCAACCACGACTACATCCGCGACGACTCGCATGCCTTCATCCTCCGCGAGCCCTCCCGCTGCATCGACTGCGGCCGTTGCGCGCAGGTCTGCTCCGAGGTCGTCGGCGCCGCCTGCTACGACTTCATGCGGATCGGTTTCGACACGCTGGTCACGACGCCGCTGGACATGAGCCTCAACGACACGCCGTGCGTCTCGTGCGGCCGCTGCGCGGAGACGTGCCCGACCGGGGCGCTCATGCCCAAGCCGCGCGTCCTCCAGAAGTACGAGGTCGACGAGAGCCGCTGCATCCTGTGCGGGATCTGCGTCGACGCCTGCCCCTATGACGCCCTGCGGGACGGCATGGACTTCGAAGTGGCCCACACGAGTCGCGTCGAGCCGATGATCGACCTGATGTCGATCGCCGCGGTCAATCGCGAAACCGAGGTGACCTACATCCAGCGGGAGCGCGATTGGGTCGAGCGGGCCGTCGCCGACGGCCGGCTCATCGGGAGCGGCCGGATGCTGCCAATGCTGCCGGCCTCGCTCGCGGGGAATGGCAGAGGCACCGGCGAGGGCAACGGTCACGGCAACGGCCATGCGCACGGCAACGGTCACGGCAACAGCCCTGGAACCAGTTCGGGCGGAGCCGCGGCACACCACAAGTAGGCGAGGGAGCACACTCGGGGCGGCGAGGAGCCGCAGCCCGGGCCGGCCGCCAGGGGAGCGGAGAGAGGAGCTGCGTGGCCATACCGGATACTGTCCCGATCCTTGGGATCGCCTGGGAAGACCTGCTGTTCGGGCTCCTCGCGGCGATCATGATCGGCTCTGCGCTCCTCGTCGTCCTGCTGCGCGACATCATCCGCTGCGGCCTGGCCATGATGGCCTCGTTCGCCGCCCTGGCCGGCATCTACGTCCTCATCGGCGCCCCGCTCGTCGCGGCTGCCCAGGTGCTCGTGTACATCGGCGCGATCAGCGTCCTGATCCTGTTCGCGATCATGCTGACCCAGAGCAAGGCGGGGCCGAATCGCCTCGTCTTCCAGACCCAGGCCGTCCCGGCCGGCATCGCCGCCGTGATTCTCGCGATTCTCATCTCGATCACGGTCACCGCGACGGACTGGGGCGCGGTGGCGACCCGCCTCCGCAGCGCGACCGACGCCGTGGCCCGCGTCCTGTTCGACTCCTACGTCCTCCCGCTCGAGGTCGTCAGCGTCCTGCTCCTGGCCGCCGTCATCGGCGGCATTTTCATCGCCAAGCGCGAGGAAGGCGGACCGCAGTGAGCAACTCGCTCGACGCCTACCTCGTCCTGTCCGGTCTCCTGTTCTGCATCGGCACCTTCGGCTTCCTGGCCCGCCGCAACGCGATCAGCATGCTGATGTCGATCGAGCTGATGCTGAACGCCGTCAACCTGACGATCGTCGCGTTCGGCTCGTTCGTGCCTACGCTGCGGGCCGCTTCCTCGGTCATCGCGATCATCGTGATGGCGGTCGCGGCCGCGGAGGCCACGGTGGGGCTGGCGATCGTGATCGCCATCTACCGCAACAAGCGCACTCCGCTCGTCGACGAATACGACACCCTGCGCCAGTAGTCCGCGA
This sequence comes from uncultured Chloroflexia bacterium, assembly GCA_963716375.1. Classification (GTDB taxonomy): domain Bacteria; phylum Chloroflexota; class Limnocylindria; order Limnocylindrales; family CSP1-4; genus VGPE01. The sequence continues at coordinate 3,379,099 of OY970306.1, forward strand.
CCCATCAAGCCCACCAGACCGAGGATCGAAGCCACCTTCTGATGGAGAAGTTCATTCCGCTCATTCCGGCCCTGCCCCTGGCCGGATTCGCGTTCACCGTGCTCTTCGGACGCCGGCTGGGCAAGCGCGCGTCCTGGGTGCCGGTGACGGTCGTCATCGCCGCGTGGCTGGTCAGCATGGCCTTCTGCTTCGCGTCGCTGACCGGCCAGCCGCCGTTCGGGGAGAACGGCGCCGGCGTGACGCTGTACGAGTGGATCCCGGCCGGCAAGTTCACCGTCGACGTCGGGCTCTACATCGACAACCTGACGGCCTGCCTCCTGATCGTGGTCACGACGATCGGCATGCTCGTGCACGTCTACTCGCTCGGCTACATGAAGCACGAGCCCGGCTACTGGCGGTTCTTCGCCTACCTCAACCTGTTCATGTTCTCGATGCTGCTGCTCGTCCTGGCGGACAACTTCCTGGTGGTCTTCGTGGCCTGGGAGCTGGTCGGCCTCTCGAGCTACCTGCTGATCGGCTTCTGGTACCGGCGCCGGTCGGCGGCCCTCGCGGCCAAGAAGGCGTTCGTCGTGAATCGCGTCGGCGACGTCGGATTCATCCTCGGCATCATGGCCATCTGGGTGAACCTCGGGACCCTCAATATCCGCGAGGTCATCGACCGGATCGGCACGCTCGACCACAACCTGATCATCGTGATCTCGCTGCTGATCTTCGCCGGGGCCGTCGGCAAGAGCGCCCAGTTCCCGCTGCACGTCTGGCTGCCGGACGCGATGGAGGGCCCGACCCCGGTCTCGGCCCTGATCCACGCCGCGACGATGGTCAACGCCGGCGTCTACCTCGTCGCACGCACCAACCCGATCTTCGCCCACGCGCCCGAGGCGATGGTCGTCGTCGCCGGCATCGGCATCTTCACCGCGATCCTGGCGGCCTCGATCGCGATGACCCAGACCGACATCAAGCGGGTCCTCGCCTACTCGACCCTCTCCCAGCTCGGCTACATGTTCGCGGCGCTCGGCGTCGGCGCCTGGACGGCCGCGATCTTCCACCTGATGACCCACGGCTTCTTCAAGGGCCTCCTGTTCCTCGACTCGGGCTCGGTCATCCATTCGATCGACGGCGAGCAGGACATGCGGCGGATGGGCGGCCTGGCGAAGAAGATCCCGATCACCTACGCCACGATGTTCATCGGCGCTCTCGCGATCTCGGGCATCCCGCCGCTCGCGGGCTTCTTCAGCAAGGACGAGATCCTCGGTGACGCGCTGAAGAACGGCTTCATCGTCGTCTGGGCCATCGGCCTGCTGGTGGCCGGCCTGACCGGCTTCTACATGTTCCGGCTGATGGGCCTCACGTTCTGGGGCAAGAGCCGCGTCGACCCGGCCGTGGAGCCGCACATCCACGAATCGCCGCCATCGATGACGATCCCGCTCGTCCTGCTCGCCATCCCGTCGATGTTCCTGGGGCTCCTGATCGGCTGGCCGCCCGGCAGCGGCCTCATCAACCAGTGGCTGGAGCCGATCTTCGCGGAGTCGTATGCCCTGGCCGGGCACCTCGGCGAGAGCTACGAACTGTTCGGCATCGACGGCTGGCTGCTCCTGACCAGCGTCGGCGTGGCAACCGTCGGCGTGATCCTCGCCTGGCGCCTGTTCGGGGTCGAGTTCCTCATCCGCCGCGCCGGCCGCCCGCAGGAGGTCCAGCGCGCCACGGCACGCGTGCCGTTCCTGTACCGGGCCTCGGTCAACAAGTGGTGGTTCGACGACCTGTACGACCTGCTGTTCATCCGGTTCGGCGGCATGGTCGCGGGTTCGCTCTGGTGGTTCGACCGAACCGTGATCGACGGCACCGTCAACGGGATCGGGGCGCTCACGGCCGACGCGGGCCGCGAGCTGCGCCGGGTCCAGACCGGGCGCGTCCAGAACTACGCGCTCGGCATCGCGATCGGCCTGATCGTCATGGCCGGCTCGTACCTCGTGATCGCGACGCGCTGACGATGGACATCAGCGGCCTGCCGATCCTCTCGATCATCACGTTCCTGCCGCTCGTCGGGGCGCTGCTCATCGCCATGATTCCACGCGGCGAAGTCGGCCTCATCAGGGCCGCCGCCCTCGGCACCTCCCTGCTGGCCTGGGCGCTGTCGCTGCTCCTGCTCGTCGGGTTCCTGCCCAGCCATCCCGGCTTCCAGTTCGTGGAGCGGCACGAGTGGATCCCGGTCTTCGGCATCCAGTACAAGATGGGCATCGACGGCCTGAGCCTCGTGCTCGTCGTCCTGACGACAACGCTCACGTGGATCAGCGTCCTCGCGAGCTTCAAGCCGATCTCGGACCGGGTGAAGGAGTACATGATCTCCTTCCTGATCCTCGAGGTCGGGATGATCGGCGTCTTCTGCGCGCTCGACCTCTTCCTGTTCTACGTCTTCTTCGAGGTCGTCCTCGTCCCGATGTACCTGATCATCGGGATCTGGGGCGGGCGCAATCGCATCTACGCCACGATCAAGTTCGTCCTGTACACCCTCGTCGGCTCGCTGTTGATGCTGGTCGCCATCCTGGCGACGGCGTTCGAATGGCAGGCCGGGCATGGCGGCAACTGGGCCGGGGCCTTCGACTACGAGGCGTTACGGGCGTACGGATTCGATTCGACCTTCCAGCTCTTCGCCTTCGGGGCATTCTTCCTCGCCTTCGCGATCAAGCTGCCGATGTTCCCGTTCCATACCTGGCTGCCGGACGCCCACGTGGAGGCCCCGACGGCAGGCTCCGTGATGCTGGCGGCGATTCTCCTGAAACTCGGCGGCTACGGCTTCATCCGGTTCGCCGTGCCGCTCTTCCCCGAAGCCGCCCGGACGTTCGGGCCGCTGATCATCGTGCTCAGCCTCATCGCGATCATCTACGGCGCCATCGTGGCGCTGGTCCAACCCGACCTCAAGAAACTCGTGGCCTATTCATCGGTCAGCCACATGGGCTTCGTGACGCTGGGGATCTTCGTCTTCCAGGAGCAGGGCCTCCAGGGCGCGATCCTGCAGATGGTCAACCACGGCCTGATCACGGGTGCCCTGTTCCTCCTCGTCGGAGTGATCTACGAGCGCGTCCACGACCGGTCGATCGCCAAGATGGGCGGGCTCGTCGGCCGCCACGCCCGTCTATGCCGCCGCGTTCGGCTTCTTCCTGTTCGCCTCCGCCGGGTTACCTGGCCTGTCGGGCTTCGTCGGCGAGTTCCTGGTCTTCCTCGGGGCGTTCGCGTACAGCCCGGGGGTCGCGGCCGTGGCCACCTTCGTGATGATCTTCGCGGCCTGCTACCTGCTCTGGATGTTCCAGCGGATCTTCTTCGGCGACCTCTCGGAGTTCCTGCGCGCCGCCGGCCATCACCTCACGGACCTCACGCCGATCGAGCTGACGACCCTGGTGCCGCTCGGGACCCTCGTGATCATCTTCGGCCTGTTCCCGGGCCTCGTGCTGACCCTCGTCCAGGGCACGGTCAACAGCGTCATGGCAGACGTGAGCGGCGTCAGCGCCGTCAACCTCATGTTCTGGCAGTAGCGGGAGCCGCCCCGATATGGCCTGGGCCGATCTCGTGACCATCGCGCCGCTCATTGCCGCCGTGCTCGTGGCGTTCGCGGTGATCATCGCCGACCTCATCTGGCCGGGCCGGACGCAGCTGACGCTGATCGTCACGTTCGTCGGGCTGGCGATCGTGACCGCTGTGACGGCCGTGACCGGGACGACGCCGTCAACGGCGTTCGGCGGCGCCTATACGGCCGACGCGCTGACCACGTTCCTCGACCTGACGTTCATCACGATCGTCGCGTTCACGATGGCCTTCGCGCCCGACTACCTGGCGTCGCGCAACCTGCCCATCGCCGAGTTCGCGGCCGTCCTGCTCTTCGCGATGACCGGGGCGATGCTGATCGCCGGCTCGACCGACCTGCTGCTGCTCTTCCTCGGCCTCGAGCTGATGGTGCTGCCCGGCTACATGCTGGCGGGCTTCGCCAAGCGCGACGCGCTCTCGACTGAGGGGGCCATCAAGTACTTCCTGCTCGGGTCGTTCTCGTCGGCGATCTTCCTGTTCGGCCTGGCGTTCACCTGGGGGCTGACTGGCTCGACGAACGCGACCGACGTGGCCGCGTATCTCGGCAAGGTCGCGGCCGGCGGAGCGGCGCTCTCGCCCGGGCTGGCCATGGGGCTTGCATTCATGACGACGGGCGTCGCCTTCAAGATCGCGGCCGTGCCGTTCCACTACTGGACGCCGGACGCCTACCAGGGCTCACCGACGCCGGTGACCGGCTACCTCTCCGTCGGGCCGAAGATCGGCGCCTTCGCCCTGATCCTGCGGCTCTTTGTCGGCGCGCTGGCGCCCCTCCGCGCCGACTGGCTGCCGATCGTGATCATCCTCGCCGCGATCACGATGACCCTCGGCAACCTCGTGGCGCTCACCCAGTCGAACGTCAAGCGGATGCTGGCCTACTCGTCGATCGCCCACACCGGCTACATGCTCGTCGGCCTGGCCGCCTTTGCCGCCGGCGCGAACCAGGGCATCCAGGCGCTGCTGTTCTACGGGGCGGCCTACACGATCATGAATCTCGGGGCATTCGCGGTCGTCGCCGCGCTCCAGCGGCGGCCGGGTGTCACCAGCCATCTCGACACGTTCGCGGGGCTCGGGCGGCGCGAGCCCGTGCTGGCCGTCCTGCTCACGCTGTTCCTGCTGTCGTTGACGGGGATTCCGCCGACGGTCGGCTTCTTCGCCAAGGCCAACATCATCCTGGCCGCAGTCGAGGCCAGCACGCCGGTCTCGTACCTCGCGGTCCTGGTCGTGCTCAACGCCGCCGTTGCCGCGTTCTACTACCTGCGGGTCGTGGTCTACATGTTCATGCGCGACCCCACGACCGAGGCCGAGTCGCCGCGCCACGGCAGTCTCATCTGGGCGGGCCTCTGGGTGGCGTCGTTCCTGACCGTCATCCTCGGCCTCTTCCCGGGCCCGCTGCTCGACGCGGCGAACACCGCGGCGCGCGCGCTGATCTAGGGGTCCCGGGGCCGCCTCGGAGGCTGGCCGCCTGGGGGCGGAGCGCAGGTTCGGGCTCGGCGGCGCAGGCCACGAGCCCAGCCGGGCTCGGCGACTCAGGGGGTGACGTCCACCCCCGGCAGGATCGTCCCGAGCGCCTTGGCCATGAGATCGGGGCCGATGCCCCCGATCGCCCCGAAGCGGACGATGCCCTTGGCGTCGATCCAGAAATGGATCGGGAGCGCCACGACCTTCCAGGCCCGCTCGGCCGAGCCGTCACGATCGAGGGCGATCGGGAAGATCACGTTGAGGTCGCGGGCGAATGCCCCGATTGTTCCCGCGTCCTCCTGGACGTCGACGGCGAGGACCGTCAGGCCCGTCTCCGCGTATCGCGCGGCAAAGCCGTTCATGACCGGGAACTCGTCGCGACACGGCGGACAGTACGTGCCCATGAAGTTGACCCACACCGGCTTGCCCTTGAGCGCCGCGAGGTCGACGGTCCCGCCGCCCAGGAGCGGCAGGACCAGGCTCGGGGCCGGCTGACCGATCAGGAAGTTCGTCTGGAGGGACGATGCCCCGGCCGAGGCCCCGGGCGAACCCCTGGGCGTCGGGGCCGGCGAACCCGGGAGGGCGCCGCTCGGTGCCGGCGAACCGGCGGGGCCGGGACTGGATCCGGACGAGGCGGCCGGCCCGCCCGAGGCGCCACCCGAGACGCCGGCCGTCCCGCCGGTGGCGGCGGCCGTGGGTGAGGCCGGCGGCGTCGGCGAGAGGGTCGTCGAGAGCGACGGGGCGTTGACGTAGATGGCCGCGACGAGAAGGCTCGCAGTCAGGACTCCGGCGAGCAGCCCGACCAGAACCGCCAGCCTGGGAGACATGCCCGGAGGGTACCAGCGGCGGCCCAATGGCGCGGTGAATGACCAATCGAAGCCACGCAGCGACTGGTACGAGTGGCCGACAGCGCCCCAGCGAACGGGCTGCTAGCATCGGGCCACCCCATGGCCCGGTTCACCGACGTCTTCCGCTCCCGAATTCTCCCCGCCCTCGTCGCGGCGCTCGGCGTGTCGTTCATCGCGGCCGGCCTGCTGACCTACACGGCCGGCACGGACGCGGGCACCGCGAACGAATCGCCCATCGTCATCAGCACCGCGGCGCCGACCCTCGGGGCCGACCTCTCGCCGGCGCCGACCGAGATCGCCATTCCATCCGGCGCTCCCCAACCGACGAGCATCCTGCCGTCGTTCGGCGCAACGCCGTCCGACAGCGCGGCCCCGAGCGGTTCGCCGGATGGCTCACCCGGTGCCTCGGCCAACCCATCGGGCAACCCATCGCCGACCCCGGCGCCGTCCTTCGCGACCGGCGGCAACCGCGTTGCGACGCGGATCGTGATCCCGTCGCTCGACATCGACCTGCCGATCGTCAAGCAGCCGGGCTCGTCGACCTACCCGCTCTGCAACGTGGCGATGTACATCTCGAGCCTGTCACAGCCGGGACAACCCGGTTCGACCTACCTCTACGCCCACGCCCGGGTCGGGATGTTCCTGCCACTGCTCGACGCGTCCAAGATCAACAACGGCAAGAAGATGCTGGGCATGCTCGTGCAGGTCTACACCAGCGACAACCAGTTCTTCCTCTACGAGGTCACCGAGGTCCGGCGCCATCAACTGACGCTGGCCGACGCGATCACAGCCAAGGACTCGGAGCTCTGGCTGCAGACCTCCGAGGGGCCGCGCGGGACGCCGGGCAAGCTGCAGCTCGTGGCCACGCAACTCAGCAACGGGCCTGCCGATCCGTCGGAGGCACATCCGACGGCCAAGCCGGTCGTCTGCGGCTAGGTCGTCCCGACTCGCCGCTTCTCCCCGCGGGTCAGATCCAGTCGATCTTGTGGAGCACGGCCGCGGCCGTCACCGCGACCCCCACCGTGAAGCTCGTCACGAGCCAGAACCCGGTCGCCTCGCCGCCGTTGAACGCCGCGCCGGCCTCGCTCATGCCGAAGATGCCGGCCACGGCCCCGATGCCCGCGAGCACGACCGTCACGCCCGTCAGCCGCTTCATCACGACCGAGAGGTTGTTGTTGACCGTCGAGAGGTAGACGTCGAGCGTGCCGCTCACGAGCTCGCGGTAGTTGTCGAGCTCATCGGTCAGCCGGATCAGGTGGTCGTAGACGTCGCGGAAGTAGACGACCTCGTCGCGGTCGATCAGCGCCAGGTCGCGGTTCGTGAGCTGGTTGAAGATCTCGCGGACCGGAGCGGCGACCCGCCGCGCCGTCAGCAGGTCGCGCTTCAGATCGAAGAGGCGCGAGAGGAGGGCCGGCGAGGCCTTCGTGACGACGAGATCCTCGATCTCGTCCACTTCGTCGCCCATCAGGTCGATGAACGGGAAGTAGCTGTCGACGAGCGCGTCGACGAGGGCCCACAGCAGGTGGTCGGGGCCATGGGCGAGGATCGGCTGCAGCCCTTCGCGGAGATGGGTCGTGGCCCGCGGATCCCATTCGCCCGTGTGGACGGTCAGGAGGAACCGGGATCCCAGCACGAAGTCGATCTCGTGGCTGTGCATCTCGCCGTGGTATTCGAGGGCGAACATCACGATGTGGACGAGCTTGTCCGTGACCTCGATCTTGGAGCGCTGATTGCGCTCGAGGATGTCCTCGGCGATGAGCGGGTGGAGGCCGAGCAGGCGGGCGACCTCGCTGACGTGCTCGGGCGCGGGATCGGTCAGGTCGAGCCACACGTTGGCCGTGCCGGCGGCGAGCACGCTGGCGACGTCGCCGAAGCCCTTCCAGTCGGCCATTCGCTCGCCCTCGAGCGACGTGACGCGGATGCACGAATCGTCCTTGAGGACTGCGGCCCTGGCCGACCGGTGGCCGTGTTCGGCCGGGCGGTCCGAGCGGCGCCCCTTGGACGGCCGCGGCTTGACGGCCGCGGGAACGGGTTCAGAAGGCAAAGGTCGGCTCCGGTTCATCCTGGCCGTCCCGGCCTCCTGCGTCGGCCGCAGCCCTGGCGTCCGGATCGGGCAGCTCGGTCACGCCCGAGCGTCGTCCGCCGAGCAACAGCGACGGCGGGATCGCCACGAGGACCATCGCGCCGGCGACCAGGAACAGGCCGGCGATGATCCGGCTGGCCTCGGCCGCCGCCCAGGTCTCGAGCGCCTCGACGACGAGGCCATCCTTCAGCGGTCGATCCTGCAGATCGGGCGGGATGAACTGCTTGTAGGCGTCCGGGGTGGCGTAGACCTGCGCGCTGAGGCGGTCGATCGTCGTCGAGCCATAGGCCACGAGGATCGCGAGGCCCACGGCCATCCCGATCATCCGGGCGACGGTGACCGTCGCCGAGGCCATCCCGAAGTGCTTCTGGCCGACGGCCTCGATGGCCGCCGTCGAGCGGGGCGTGACGGTCAGGCCGAAGCCGAGCCCGAAGACCGCCAGCCAGAGGCCGACCTCGTTGACCGAGACAGCCGGCGTCCAGGTGGACATCCGCCACAGGCCGATGGCACTCAGCAGCAGGCCGGCCACGGTGACGACCCGCAGCGACAGGATCCGCACCGCGAAGCCCGAGGCGAGGGCCCCGATCGCGGTCGCCCCGGCCAGGGCGCCGAGGGCGATCCGCTGCTGGTCCGGGCCGCCGTAGAGCACCCGATCCACGAACACGGCGCCGCCGACGATCGCCGTCGCGAGCGCGTAGCCCGTCAGCAGCGACACGAGCGCCGCGGAGCTGAAGACGCCGGAGCGGAACAGCCGGATGTCGAGGAACGGGTCGGTCCGCCGCAGGCCCCAGGCCGCAGCGAGGATCGTGAAGACCACGGCCGTCAGCAGGAGCGGCACCGGGCCGTACGACGGGTCGAGGAGGCGCGAGGTGAAGTCGCCGTCGATCATCGTCAGGCCGATCACGAGGGACCCGAGGGCCAGGCTGAACAGCACGGCTCCCAGGATGTCCACGCGGCCGGGTCGGCGCGGCGTCTCCCAGCCCGCGCTGGCGGCCCAGCCGATGACGATGGCCACGATCCCGATCGGGACGTTGATGTAGAAGACCCAGCGCCACGGCGCGGCGAGGGCGTCGAAGAGCGGCCCACCCGTGATGCCGAGTCGCTCCAGGGCCGTGCCGGCGTGGATCGCACCGAGGATCGCGGCGCCGACGAACGGCCCGGCTGCCATGCCGAGGAACGTCAGGGCGCCGATGACCCCCAGCGCTCGCGGCCGCGCCGGCCCGCTGAACAGGTGGGAGGCGGCCGCCGTCGCAACCGGGATCATCGTCCCGCCCCCGACGGCCTGGATGAGGCGGGCGGCGATCAGCTCATCCATGGTCTGGGCCCGGCCGGCCAGGAACGACCCGATCGTGAACGCCACGAGGGCCCACAGGAAGAGCCGCCGCGTGCCCCACAGGTCGGAGAGGCGGCCGGCGAGTGGCATCGTGATGATGTAGACGAGCAGGTAGCCGTTGACGACCCAGGCCGCGTGCCGCAGCTGGGTCCAGTCCGACAGGTTCGCGAGGATCGACGGCAGGGCGACGGCCGTGATCATCAGCTCGAGCCCGGCGAGGAACACGCCGACCCCGAGCACGGCGAGCATCACGAGCGAGGACCGGCGCTCCATCCGCGGAGTGTACCGCCCGACCCCGAGGCGACCCGTCGCCGCGAACGCGATCAGTGGGGCGTCGAGAGCTCCACGCGCCGATGCTCGGGCAGTCCGGCCACCGGCAGGCGATACAGCGTGTTCTGGATGCCGTCGAGATGGAGCGACTTGCTGAAGTGGTAGACCTCGATGCCGTTGCCGACCGCCGTCCGGGTGCGGACGATGAATTCGGCCCAGTCGGGTGCGTTGAAGGCCCCGAACGCGAGCTCGAGCCCGGTCAGGAGATCCGCCGGCGCGGCGTTCAGGTCGGGGTAGAGGAACGGCCCGGTGTCGGTCTGATAGATCCAGTCGCGCTCGTTGGCGTTGATCGTCTTGACCGGATACTCGAGCTCCGCGACGTAGCGCCGGTTCTCGATCCGGTTGATGGCGACGAGCGGCTCGTTGGCGAGGACCGCGTGGACGATCTGGGTCGCCGTCTCGAGCGGCTCCGCCTCACGCTCGACGAGGTCGAGATGGACGCGATCGAACACGTCGTCGATCTGGCCGGTCTGGCGGTCGCTCTGGCTGCCCGATCCGGGCGGGTAGAAGTCGGCCTGGGTACCCGCCCGGGCGAAGGTCTTGATGTTGAGGAAGCTCGTGTCGGAGAAGATCGGCACGAAGTCGCCGTTTGGCTCGAGCCAGAGATCCGCCGGCGATCCGACGCGCTCGGTCTTGCAGCTCGCGCCCTGGGCGAAGGAGTGAACGGCGCCCGTGGCCTTCTCCGTGATCCGCAGCCGGCTGTCGAGCAGGACGCGGGCGTTGTTGAGCTGGTACGGCGCCTTGTGGGTCAGGGTCTTTGGCGGCATGCGGTCGAGGTCGATGCGGAACGTCATCGACGACCTGGCGAATTCAAGGACTCTCATGCGGTCTTCCTTTCGTGGCGGACCAGCCCGCGAGGGGGCGCGCCGGACCCGCTCCGCCGGTATCGCTCAGCCGCCCCGGGCCACCTTGAGCTCGCGGGCCAGGCCCTCGAGCACGAGGCCGACGTCGGTAGCGATCGAGACGAACGTGAAGCCGAGCTCGAGATGGGTCCGCGCCGTGGCGCCGTCGCCGAGGACGATGCCGGCGGCCTTGCCGTGGGCCTGGCACGCCGCGATGATCCGTCGGACCGCGGCGGCATGGGCCTCCGGCCGATCGGCCGGCTGGAGCCCGAGGCTGAGCGCCAGGTCCGATGGCCCGATCAGGATCGCGTCGACGCCGGCCGTCGCCGCGATGGCCTCCACGTTGGCGAGGCCATCGGCGGTCTCGACCATGACGATGCAGGCGACCTTGTTCAGCTCGGCCGGGTCGTAGGTGCCGACGGTCAGGCCGACCCGGTTGGGGCCGAATGAGCGGACGCCGTAGGGCGGATAGCGGCAGGCTTCGGCGGCCGCGGCGGCCTCGCGGGCCGTGTTGACGAGCGGCACGATCACGCCCATCGCGCCGACGTCCAGGGCGCGACCGATCAGCGTCAGGTCGTTGGCCGCGACCCGGGCGAGCGGCGCCACGGGCCGGCCGAGGCAGGCCCGGAACAGCGGTCCGAGATCGGCATCCGTGATCTGGCCGTGCTGGAGATCCCAGAGGATCCAGTCGACGTCGATCGTCGCGGCGTACTCGGCGAGCGCCGGATTCGGGGTCATGCACCACAGCCCGAGCGTGGGCCGGCCGACGCGCCAGGCTTCGAGAAGCGGGTTCGAGAACGTCACGGTGCCCTCCAACTGCGATGGTCGCCCCGACCGCCGGGGCAATCCGGATCGGCGTGCCTAGATGGTGACGGCGGTTCGAAAGCGATCGAGCCGGAACCGCTCGATCGGCTGGGCGGTCCGTCCGCTGGCGACGAGGTCCGCCAGCAGCCGGCCGAACAGGATGCTGAACTTGAAGCCGTGGTCGAGGCCGGCGGCGAGGAAGACGTCGCTCCGGCCGGGGTACGGACCGAGCAGGAAATCGTGGTCGGGGCTGACGGTGTAGAGGCACGTGCCGGCCTCGATCTCGGCAAGGTCGGCGGCCGGCATCAGGTCGCGGACCCAGGTCGTCAGCTGGGCTCGCTCGCCGGCGTCGGTCGACCGTTTGACCGTCTCGGGCGTGACCAGCGGACCTGGCGTGTCGTCGGCGATCTTGAGGCCGGGGCCGTGGTCCGGAAAGCCGTAGAAGAGGCGGTCGTAGTCGGCGAACACCGGCAGCTTGTCGGGCGCGACGGCCGCGGGGTCCCCGGGACGGAACGTGAAGAACGCCTGCCGCGTCGCGTGGAGCGGCAGGCCGAGCTCCGGCACGAGCCGCGGCAGCCACGCCCCGCCCGCCAGGACGAGACGTCGGGGCCGGTAGATCTCGTCGTCCGTGACAACGAGCGGCCCTGGCCCGTCGAGCTCGATCCGGCGGACCGGCGTTCGATCGTGGATCTGCGCCCCGGCGCGACGAGCGCCCGCGACCATGGCGGCGACGCACTGGTCGGCGTCGAGGAAGCCGCCCTCCGGCACGAGGACGGCCGTCCTCCCGCCCGGGATTCGAAGGATCGGGTAGCGCTCCCCGACGGCCTCCGGCGCCAGCAGTTCGTACGAGGTCCCTTCGGCCTCCGCGACGGCCAGGCCCGATTCGAGCCAGGGGTTGCCGCGCCGGGCCCAGAACAGGCTGCCCGAGAGGTGGAGGAGCCGCTCGCCGGCCGTCGCCTCGAGCTCCCGCCAGAGCGGCAGGGCGGCTCGCGCCAGGCCGGCGTACAGCGGATCGTTGTAGAACGTCCGGATCGCCCGCGAGCGTCCGTGCGACGAACCGTTCGAGTGGCCGATCGCGAACTGCTCGAGGCCGACGACCTCGCGCCCATCGCGGGCGAGCTGGTACAGCGCGGCGGCCCCGAAGGCGCCCGCCCCGACCACCACGACCTCCACGTCGCGCACGACGCTCACGTGCCCTCCCACGGCTGCCGACCCGGCGTTCGGCGTGCCGCGCCATCATCGGCCATCGCGGCCCGTCGGTCCGGCCGCGGACGCTCCCGATCGGATGACCCCACGAGGGTTGACATCGACCCGGCCGCTCGCTAGCATCAACAATGCTTTATATCAATCGCCATTGATCCGGCGATCCCCAGCCTCGGAGCACCCGCCGCCTCGTGCCCTCGCCCGCCCGAATTCGATCGACGATCGCGACCATGGTCGACCAGCCAGACGAGTTGCGCCAGATCCGCCTGTTCCACAAGGCGCTCGCCGACGTCAACCGCCTGCGCATCGTGCAGCGGCTGTCCCGCGGCACGGCCAGCGTCACCGACCTCATCGAACACGTCGGGCTTTCGCAGCCACTCGTCAGCTGGCACCTCGGCCGGTTGCGCGCCGCCGGACTCGTGGAGACGAGGCGCAAGGGACGCGAGACGCTCTATAGCCTGCGCGAGGAGGCCTTCAAGGAGTTCGCCGCCCGCGAGCGCGCCATGCTCGGGCTGGTGAGCCAGGCATGACCATCTCGAACGACTCCCGGTCGCGGATCAAGCGCGTCTTCGAACCGATCGCCCTCGGTCTTGGCCGGCTTGGTCTGACGCCCGACGGGCTCACGCTCGTGGGCTTCGGCATCACGGTCGTCGGAGCCATCCTCCTGGGCGCGCAGCTCTGGCTCGCGGGCGGTCTCGTCGTGTTCATCGGCGGCGTCTTCGACATGTTCGACGGCACCCTCGCCCGTGCGACCGGCAAGGTCAGCACGCTCGGGGCGTTCATGGACTCCGTGTTCGATCGCTTCGGCGAGGCCGTGGTCTACGTCGGCCTCATCGCCGGGCTCCAGGTCGCCGGCTGGTCCGCCGGGGTCATCCTCGCCGCGGCCGCGATGGCCGCCGCGTTCATGGTCAGCTACACCCGCGCCAAGTCGGAGGGCCTGGGCTTCACCGCCGGCACCGGCATGGCCGCGATCGGGGTGATGCCGCGGGAGATTCGCCTCGTCATCCTGAGCCTGGGGCTCATCCTCGCCGGCGTGCTCGGCACGTCGACGACCGGCAGCACGATCGATATCGCCGGTGTCGCGACCCCGACCGGCATCGCCGTCCTCGAAGGGGCCCTCGCGATCATCGCGATCGGAGCGACCCTCACCGTCATCCAGCGAATCCTGCACGTTCGCAGCCAGGCCATCCACGCAGCCAACCAGTCCACCCACTAGACGGAGAGCAACGTGAGCACCAACGGAACCAAGGGCAAGTCCACCCCGAGCAACACCTGGGCCGGTTCGGGCCGCCGCGGCGACGGCAAGATCCGCGTCGCGATCGTCGGCGTCGGCAACTGCGCGAGCTCGCTCGTCCAGGGCCGCTGGTACTACGAGAACGCCAAGAAGGACGACTTCGTCCCGGGCCTGATGCACGTCGATCTCGGCGGCTACCACGTCCGCGACATCGAGTTCGTGGCCGCCTTCGACATCGACAAGAACAAGGTCGGCAAGGACCTCTCCGAGGCGATCTACGCGAAGCCCAACAACACCTACGTCTTCCAGCAGGTCCCGCACACCGGCGTGACGGTCGAACGCGGCATGACCCACGACGGCCTCGGCAAGTACCTCAGCCAGATCATCGAGAAGGCGCCCGGCCCCACGGCCGACATCGTCGGCATCCTCAAGGAGCGCGAAGTCGACGTGATGGTCTCGTACCTCCCCGTCGGCTCGGAAGAGGCGACCAAGTGGTACGTCGAGCAGGCCCTCGCGGCGGGCGTTGCCTTCGTCAACGCGATCCCCGTCTTCATCGGCCGTGAGCCCTACTGGCAGCGCCGATTCGCCGAGCGCGGCCTGCCGCTGATCGGCGACGACATCAAGAGCCAGGTCGGGGCGACGATCACGCACCGCGTCCTGACGCGCCTGTTCATGGATCGCGGCGTGCGGCTCGACCGGACCTACCAGCTGAACTTCGGCGGCAACACCGACTTCCTGAACATGCTCGAGCGCGAGCGACTCGAGTCCAAGAAGATCAGCAAGACGAACGCCGTTACCTCGATGCTCGACTACGAGCTCGACAGTGACGACATCCACGTCGGCCCCTCGGATCACGTGCCGTGGCTCAAGGACCGCAAGTGGTGCTACATCCGGATGGAGGGCACGACCTTCGGTGACGTCCCGCTCAATGCCGAGTTGAAGCTCGAAGTCTGGGATTCGCCGAACAGCGCGGGTGTCATCACGGACGCCATCCGCTGCCTGAAGCTCGGTCTCGATCGTGGCCTCTCCGGGACGCTCGTGGCGCCGGCGTCGTACTTCATGAAGAGCCCGCCGATGCAGATCCACGACGACATCGCGTTCAATCGCGTCGAGGCGTTCATTCGCGGTGAGGACAACGAGACGCTCGTCGGCACCGAAGCGGCGGCGCCCCGCAAGCTCCGGCGACTCGCGACCTCGCGGACGAAGGCGGCGGCAGCGGCCGGATGACCGGGCGCCGACGTGGCGCCGCGACCGACGAGCCGGCCAGTTCGACCGGCTCGCCCGGCACCGGTCGACCCGAGGCGGAGCGCGGCATCGTCGCCACGCATCACGCCACGGTCGGGCAGTCCAGGCTCGTCGGCCGGATTGCGGTCGCGGCCTACCACATCACCGCCACGATCCTGGGCCACTTGCCGGAGCGGCTCGCCTACTGGCTCATGGCCACCCTGACCCAGGCGAGCTACGTCTTCTGGCCGCAGAAGCGTCGCTACGCGAATCTCAATTTCGGGCACGTCCTGGGGCGGCCGCCGGGCGACCCGGCCGTGCGCCGGCTGGCGCTGGCCGCCCATCGCCACTACGCGCGCTACCTGGTCGAGCTGATGCGGCTGCCGCGGCTGCGCCTGGAGGACGCGGCCCGGATGGTGGAGCTCCAGGGCGTCGAGACACTCGAGGCGCTCCGCGCGGAAGGCGCCGTCATCCTCGTCGCGGCCCACATCGGCAATAACGAATTGATCGCCGCGGGCATCGCCTCGCGTGACTGGAAGATGAGCGTGCTCGCCGACGACTCGGCGCTGCCGGAGTTGTTCGACTACCTGGCCGGGCAGCGCCGCCGGCTGGGCGTCCGCATCATCCCGTGGCGGAACCTGCGCGAGGTCTACGGCGTGCTGAAGCGCGGCGAGATGCTCGGACTCTTGGTGGACTGGGGCTATCGATCGGACGGCATTCCGGTCCGCCTCTTCGATGCGTGGACGACGCTGCCGGCCGGGCCCGCCATGCTCGCGGCCCGCAGTCACGCCACGATCCTGCCCGTCGCGGCGCGACGCCGGCCCGATGGCACGGTCCTCGTGACGCACGATTCGCCGATCCGCGTGACCTCGATGGACCCCGACGAGATCGCCCGCGCCACCCAGGCCATCGCGGATGCGCTCGCGCACAACATCTCCGCGGCGCCCGAGCAGTGGTACAGCTTCAAGCCGCTGTGGCCGGCTACGGCCGACGAGCTCGCGGAGATGGCCAGCCGGACCCCGCGCGGCATGATCGCGGAAGCAGGACGGGCGGACGCCTGATGGCGACGACGGCCGGGACGATCGCCCCGTCGGGCTCCATGGCCCGACGCATTCGAGCAGCCGCGATCGAATCGGGGGCCTGGGCGGCGGCCCGGCTGCCCGAATCCCTGACGGTCGGGGCGGCCGAGGCGACGGGCGAGCTGTGGTACCGGATGGCGCCCGGCCGGGCGGCGCAGGCGCGCCTCAATCTCGGCCGTGTCTGCGCCTTCCTGGTCGAATTCGGGGCTCGCCTCCGAGCGGATCCGGCGCGCCGCGGCCGACCCCGTCGAGCTCGAGCGCCTCGTCCGGCGAGCGTTCCGTCACGCGGCCCGCTACTACCTCGAGGTTGCGCGGACGCCCGTGATGAGCGGCGAGTACATCCGCCGCCACCTCGTCATCGAGACGCCCGAGCTGATCGACCAGGCGTTCGAGCAACCGCCGGTGATCTTCGTGGGCCTCCACTTCGGGGCCATCGAGCTGCCGGCCGTCTACCTCGTCGATCGCTCGCAGCGGCCGGCCGTGGCGCCGATGGAGACGATCGACGATCCGGACCTGCAGGCCTGGTTCCTTCGGACCCGCGGCACGATCGGGCTCCGGATCGTCGGCCTCCGCGAGGCCCGCCGGGAGCTGCTCGCGGCGCTCCGGCGCGGCGAGTCGGTCGGGCTCGTCGGCGATCGCGACCTGACCGGCGGCGGCATCGAGATCGAGCTCTTCGGGGCCCCGGCGCCGCTCCCTGCGGGACCCGGCCTGCTGGTCATGGAAGCGAACGTCCCGGCCTACCTGATGAGTGTCCGGCGGACCGGCGTTGGCCACTACCGCGGCCGGCTCGTGTCGCTCCCGATGCCCACCGAGGGCACGCGCCGCGAACGGCTGATGGCCTTCCTGAACGCGGAGGCCCGGGTCTTCGAGCGCGCCATCGCCCTTGCCCCCGAACAGTGGTGGGCCGTGTTCTTCCCGATCTGGCCGGACCTCGTCCCGGCGTCCGTCGCGGCGGCGACGCCGGGCGGGAGCGAAGCATGACCGCTCGACTCGGCCGAGCCGACCTGCACATCCACACCCGGGCGTCGGATGGGACGGCCAGCGTCCTGGAGATCCTCGATCACGTCGAGCGCCTCGGCGCCATCGACGTGATCGCCATCACGGACCACGAACGGGTCGATGCCGCGCATGCCGCGCGGACGATCGCCCTGGCCCGCGGCCTCGACTTCGAGGTGGTCGTCGGCGAAGAGGTCACGACCCGCAGCGGCCACCTGCTGGCGCTGTTCATCGAGCAGCCGGTTCGCCCATACCGCCCGCTGCGCGAGACGATTGCCCGCGTCCACGATCAGGGCGGCCTGGCGATCCCGGCCCATCCGCTGTTCCCGTACCCGATGTGCATCGGGGCCCGCGCCATCCGGCGCCTGGCGGCCGAATCCGACCCCCGCCACCGGCCCGATGCCCTGGAGGGCTTCAATCCGACGACCTTCGGACGGCCCCACCTGCGGGTGCTGGAGCTCGCGCGCGAGCTCGGCCTGCCGGTCGTCGGCAACAGCGACGCGCATGCACTCACCGCGATCGGCCAGGGCTCGACCACGTTCCGTGGCCGGACCGGCGACGAGCTTCGGACGGCCATCGAATCTGGCACGACCCACTGGCACGGGGCGTTCCACGAGACGCGGCCACAACTCGGGGTGTTTGCCGGGCAGCTGCGCAAGTACTCGGGCGACGTCCGGGCGGAGGTTCGCGGTCGCGTGCTGCGGACCGGCACGGGCCGCGACCACGGCTACCCCGGCGGTGATCGCCGGCCGCCGGCCTTCGACCACGAGGCGGCCCGCCGGACCTTCGCTCGGGACCCGGCCGCGACCTCGGAGCCACGACCGTCGGAGAGCCGCACAGCCCTCGAACCCGGGATCGACGCATGAAGATCGGCCTCGTCAGTCCGTACGTCTACCCCCTGCCGGGTGGCGTCACGCAGCACGTCCGCTACCTCTACGAGAACCTGCGCCTGCGCGGCCACGACGTCCGGATCATCACCAGCAGCCACGGCCTGCAGCGCGCGTCGGAGGGCGACGTCATCCGGATCGGCAAGGGCTTCAGCATGCCGGCCAATGGCTCGGTCGGGACGCTGACGATCTCGCCGCGGTTCTCCTCGCAGATCAGCGACGTGCTGGATCGCGAGCGATTCGACCTCCTCCACTACCACGAGCCATTCGTGCCGTTCCTGTCGCTCGCGATCCTGCGGGAGTCGAAGAGTGTCAACGTCGCGACGTTCCATGCCTACGGCGGGTTCTCGCCGGCCTACGAGATGGGCAGCCGGCTGCTGCGGCCGATGGCGGGCCGGCTCCACGGCCGCATCGCCGTCAGCGCCGCGGCGCGCCACTTCATCGACCGCTTCTTCCCGGGCGACTACAAGGTCATCCCCAACGGCGTCGACGTCGACTTCTTCCGGCGGGCCGTGCCGCTCGCGCGCTGGCAGGACGGCCGCCAGAACATCCTCTTCTTCGGCCGTCTCGAGGATCGCAAGGGCCTGATCCACCTGCTGCGGGCGTACCGGATCCTCCGCAAGACCGGCTGCGACTGCCGGCTGCTCGTGGCAGGCTCGGGGCCCCAGGAACGCGAGGCCCGGCGCTACGTGCTCACGCGGCGGCTCCAGGGCGTCGAATTCCTCGGCCGGGTGAGCGACGACGAGAAGGCCCAGCTGTTCCGTACGGCCGACGTCTACGTCTCGCCCGCGACCGGCCGCGAATCGTTCGGCATCGTCCTGCTGGAGGCGATGGCCTCTGGCACCGCGATCGTCTGCAGCGACATCCACGGCTACAAGGGGGTGGTCCGCCGCGGCGAGGAGGCGCTCCTGGTTCCGCCGCGCGACCCCAAGGCCATTGCGGCCGCGACGATGAAGCTCCTGCGCGACGATGAGCTCCGGACCCGGATGGCCGCGGCCGGCATGGCCCGGGCCCAGGACTTCAGCTGGGAGCGGGTGACGGCCAAGGTGGACGACTACTACGGCTTCGTCATCCGCCGCCTCGCCGCGCAGGGCCAGCTGCCGGCGGACTTCACGGCCGAGATCCCGCCATCGTCACGGCCGGGTTCGCTCGGCTGCCTCGGGTTCACTGGACCGCGCCGGCTGACGTCGCGGGCGACGTCGCGGCGTCGCGCTGGAGTCACGGGCCGGTCTGCGCCGTCGAACGTCGTCGAACCGACGCCCCGGCCCGCGCCGGCCGAGTCCGTCAGGCTTCGCCGCCACTCGGGGCGAGGCCGTCGCCCGGCGCCGGCGGCGGGCCGATCCGCCAGACCCAGGCCGCATAGCCGACGACGAGGCAGGTGAACGTGATGGCCAGCAGCAGGACCACGGGCTCCGTCGAGAAGAGGTGGATCGCCGGTGCGGCCGGATCGGTGTTGACCGGGAACTGGAACGGGTAGAGATAGGTCGGCAGCAGGCCCTGGTACGCGTTGACGATCGTCGACGGCAGGGGCAGCGCGGACAGGTTCGGATAGAAGATCAGGAACCACATCACCGCCGCGAACACGGCGCCGACCACGAATCGCCGGGCATCGCGCGCCGTCAGCACGAAGCCCGCCACGAGGAACAGGGGGATCGCCAGCAGCAGGGCGAGGTACCCCGACTGGAAGCCGCGGATCGCGAAGACTTCGCCGCTGCCGAGGACGACATTGGCGATCCCGATCGCGACCGCGGCCACGAGTGCGGTCAGGGCGAGGACCGCGAGCCCGGAGAGCCCGCCCTCCCGGGCCGCGGCTGCGCCGCCGGTCGAACCGCCGCCGTAGCCGCCGTAGCCGCCTGATCCGCCGCCGAAGCCGCCGGACCCACTGCCCGAACCCGGCCGCTGCAGCCGGACGAGCTGGTAGATGAGCAGGATGATCGCCACGACCATGATTCCGGCCACGCCGGCCACCTTGGCCGTGACGACGAGGTCGCCCGGGATTGCCGATGCAGGCCTGGGAGCCGGGATTCACGGCATCGACACGGACGAACGCACAGAGCGGCGCCTTGCCGACCCACATCAGCGCCGGCCCGACGATCGCCACCGCGGCAGCCACCCTCGCGAGCAGCCACGTCTTCGCCGAGGCGCCGTGCCACAGCTCGGCCATGAGGTAGGCCAGGGCCAGGATGATGAACGGCACGCTCGTGTAGTAGTGGTACTCGAAGGTCGCCCGATCGATGCGCGACCCACGGCAGCCACTGCCAGGCGAAGGCGACGACGATCAGGGCCAGGCCGAGGCTGCGCCGCTTGAATGCCTGCCAGCTGATGAACGCCATGGCCGGCACGCCGAGCCACCAGATCACGAGGTTGCCGGCGTCGTAGATCGACGCGGCCGTGTCGCCGGCGAACGAGCCCTGGTAGAACCAGACGGGCTTGAGGTCGAAGGCCCAGGCCCACCACGGCGACGACGCGGCGTGCGCCGCGCGCAGGTTGTTGTGGTAGTCGTACATCGACTGGGTCAGCGCCAGGAGCGTCTGGCCGGTGTTGCCGGGCGGCCAGTTCTCAGTCAGCCGGTTGCCGAGCGCGACCCACGGCAGGTACGAGACGACGTAGACGACGATCGGCAGGAGGACGAGGCAGATGCCCATCCAGACCGCCGGAACTCCAAGGCCCCAGCCGAGCCGGAGCCAGCCCTCGGCGGCCGGCGCCGCCGCCTCGGGGCTGCGCGGCGCGTCGATGGGCAGCGGCGGGGCCAGCGGCCCGAATCCGAATCGGCCGGCAGCCCAGAAGCCGAGGGCGACGACACCGCCCAGCAGCACCAGCCCGAGCGAGATGTCGAGGACGGTGATCCGCAGCGAGCTGACGGCGATCGAAACATCGACCAGGCCGAACGGAATCGCCAGCAGCAGCAGCCCGATGCCGGCCGCGACGGGCGCCCCGATCGCGAAGCGGACCTCCTCGTCCGACCATTCGATCGGGTGCAGCACCGTGATGAGGACGGCGGCCAGCGTCAGGGCGATCATCAGGATCATGAAGAGGAGGTTGCCGCCACTCGTGCCGCCGGGCGCCACGACCAGGCCCATGTAGCCGAGGACCGTGGTCGCCACGATCATCCCGAGGATGATCGCGAGGCGGCCGAGGGCCGAGCGGGCGAGGATGAGGAGGCCGATGCCGGCGATGGCATAGAGTCCGACCCACTTCGAGCTCAGGGCGAGGCCGAGCAGGACGCCGATCGCGGGCATCGCCAGCCAGAACGCGGCACGGCGCTGCCAGACCCCCATCCAGAGGGCCGCGAACAGCGCATAGGCCGCGACGATGAACAGGCCCACGTAGACGTCGTTCATGCCGATCCGGGACTGCACGAAGGCCATCCCGTCCACGGCGATGAAGATCGCGGCCAGGACGCCGACCGAGCGGCGTCGGAACAGGATCCGCGCCAGGAGGTAGAGGAAGCCGGCGGTGAGGGCCCCGGCGATGACGCCGGGCAGCCGCCAGGCGAAGGGGTTGTCGCCGATGGCGACGGTCGCCGACGCCCCGTCGCCCGAGAAGGCGAGGATGTTCTGGCGATCCTGGCTCGGGTAGAGCGGCTGCGCGTCGGTGACCCACGCCGACGGGGTGAAGGGCAGTGGCGCGTCCGCGAACACGGCGTTGCCGTGCGGCTCGATGACGTAGATCGTGGGCGACGTGTCATCTGGCGTCCGGCCCAGGACATGGACGAAGTCCGTGGTCGGATTGAACTCCACGTCGGAGACCGTGCCGGGCATCTTGATCGTCGCCTCGACGTAGGGCGCCGTGTTGGACTGATCCGACGGCAGCCGCACCGTCGCGACCGTCCGTCCCGCGGCCACGTAGATCCGCGGCGCGTCGAGGCCACTGGTGAGGGCGCCGCCGGTCGCCCCTGCCACGGCCACCCTGGAAGCGACGCTCGCGTCGCCCGTCGTGATGAAGGTCAGGCCCGACGGCTCGATGGCCGCCACTTCGGGCACGGCCTGCACGCTGACCCCGGTGAGCAGGCCGTCGCTGATCGCCTGGTCGAGCCCGGTGCGGGCGCTCGCGGTTGGGGCGGGCCCGAGGAGGACCTGGTCGGCGCTGGTGC
Organism: uncultured Chloroflexia bacterium; assembly: GCA_963716375.1. Classification (GTDB taxonomy): domain Bacteria; phylum Chloroflexota; class Limnocylindria; order Limnocylindrales; family CSP1-4; genus VGPE01. Next base: position 3,401,089 of record OY970306.1, read on the forward strand.
GGAGCTTGCCCTCGAGCTCGCTCGCGCCGCCGCCCAGGAACTCGATGAGCTTGCGGGCGACCGCCACCGGATCGAGGATCTGGCCGGGTTGCGCGACGACTTCCTGGTTCGAGCCGGCATCGACGAATTCGGTGACGCCCGCGAGGCTCGTCCGGCCGTCGATCGCGCCGCTCGAGGCATTGACCGCGACGACCTCGGCCGCCGTCGCGACCATGAGCTCCTGGCCGCCGCTGGCCGCCAGCATCGTGGTGACGGGGGCCGCGACGATCGCCAGCGCCGCCGGCGCATCGAAGTTCGCGGCGCTGCCACCGGTCCGCAGCTGATCGAACGTGGCGTTCGTGTCCATGACCAGGATCTGGCCACTCTCGGTACCGATGAACAGGTGGTGGCCCGTCTCGTCAATCGCGACCGAGACCGCCCCGGGCACGGCGATCGTCGCCACGAGGGCCGTGGTCTGGAGGTCGTAGGCCCGGACCTCGGAACCCGTCGCGACATAGACGCGATCGCCGGCCCGGCCGTCCGGCAGCGTCGGATCGGTCCAGTGGGTCTCGATGGCCGCCGCCTTGACCGGCACGCCGAGCGTGCTCGTGGAGGTGACCTGGTTGTTGCCGAAGGCCACGAGCCCGCCGGCCATGGCGTACTTCGCGAGGTGCGGGTGCGTGTACTCGTAGATGTCGTGCGGGATCCCGTACTTCCAGAACTGCAGGAATTCCGTGGCCGTGCGGGCGTGGTAGACCTCGTCGAAATGCATCGTGTACGGCTCCGCGAGGCGGAACGTCCGGAACGTGAGCGTGGCCACGACGAGCACGACCATCAGCCACAGGTCGAGCCGATCGAGCCGGCCGCGGGGCTCGACCGCCAGGACGCTCGACCGGTCGCGACGAACGGGTCGCGCCTCGACGAACCGGCGGACCATGCCCCGGATTCCGAGGTCGTAGCCGGGCGCCGTGCCGTAGGCCAGCCCCGCGGTTCCGGCGCCGGCCGCTGACTGCGCCGTGTCGCGGCCGGAGGGGGCCATGGCGAGCGCCCCGGCTCGGCGGCCGTGGTTGTCGCGGAGCCGGCGCCGCCGCCGGACGAACTCGCACCGGCCGACCGGACGGCCATCGCCAGTCCCGGGGCGGCCCGTCCGGGCACGGCGGACCTCGCGGCCGCGGCGTCGTCCAGGTCCGGGGCCGCGGCGAAGGCGAGCTCCCGTTCCAGCGCCCGGGCCCGGCTGCGGCGGAGCTGCGCCGCGACCCAGATGAAGCCCGCGAGATTGACGAGCGCGATGACGCTCACGATCAGCGGCGTGCGGATGGCCGGGCCGATGCCGAGCCAGTCCGAGATGCTGGGGTTGTCGGGGTAGAGCGTCGTGAGGACGACGTAGAGATTGAGGAACGTCGTCACGGACAGCACGACGTACGCGATCAGCCAGCGCGACGCGAAGGCCGCGAGGATCGCCGCGAGCGCGAAGAACGGGAACAGGTAGCGCTCGTGGACCCGCGTCGGCAGGACGAAGAAGGCAACCGCGAGTACCGTCAGGCCGACGAGGACCGTGAGCCGATCGGGCCAGCGGGCGACGACGACCGAGACGATCGCGATCGCGACGAGCAGCAGAATCGTGCCGACGACGAGGGCCGGAATCGGGCCGAAGTAGACGCCGACGTCGGCGGCGGTCGGGCCCGTGACATCGCGGATCCACTGGCCGGTGGCCGCCAGGCCGCCCGAGTTCTGCGTGATCAGGGCCCACGGGTTGTAGGCGTTGACGGTCAGGTACGGATAGCCCGCGGCCGTCGAGCCGATCTGGCGGACGAGGTCGATGACGGTCATCCCGAACGGCAGGCAGAGCAGCGTGGCGGTGAGGAGACCCGTCAGCGCCGTCGTCAGCACCCGGATCGGGCCACGCTCCTGCTCCGTCCAGGACGCGCGGGCCGGGGCCGCATCGATCGGCGGGTCGGCCTCGTCCGTGGCGGCAGCCGCGCCGATCTCGTCCGGCACCGCCGCCGCAGCGGCGACCGCGGCCCGACGACCGCGCGAGTCGAGGTAGTAGCGACGGATGACCACGACCGCGACGATCGGGACCAGGATTCCGAGCTGCGGCTTGATGATCGCGGCGATGACCGCGTAGACCGCCGACCGCTCGGGACGATCGCGCCAGATCTCACGCAGGCCGAGCAGCAGGAACACGACGCCGACCGAGTCGACCTGGCCCCAGACCGTGCTGTCGAACCAGCTGATCGGGTTGAACACGAACAGCGCCGCGCCGATCAATGCGCGCCGGTTCGAGGCCCCGAGATCCAGGATCATCCGCCAGATCAGCCAGCCGATCGCGAGATCGGCGACGATCGCCGGGACCTTGATGAGATCGCCGATGCCACCGGCGACCTGGCCGACGATGCCGACCAGCCAGAGGATGTAGAGGTAGCCCGGGGTGTAGTCGGCGAAGAAGCCCCGGGTGTAGAAGCCGAGGGGACCGTGCGCCGCGAGGTCTGCCGCCCAGAACTGGAACGCGTTCAGATCGACGCCGAATCCGGATCCCGGAAGCAGGTATGCGATGATGATCCGGAGCGCAAGTCCGGCCGCGAGAAGGCCGCCAATCCCGCGGGCCTGGACCCCCCAGTCGACCGTCCGCAGTTGCGCTCTCGTGTCCGCAGCGGGCTTGCCCGTCGCGGGGCCAGTCACCGAGTTTGGCCTCCCACACAGGCTCTGAGGTGGATGGGAGTATAGCGCAGGGTCGCCCGAACGAGGGTTGGGCGACCCGAACGACTGAGTCGTCGGAGAACCGGCGCTGGGCCATTGCCGTCGGACTGGCGATCGTCGCCATGGCCGTGGTCGTCTACGTCGCCAGCAATCCCCTGCGCTACAACTTCTACGACCATTTCACGTGGCAGGCGTCCGCCTGGCTCGAGGGCCAGGCCGGGATTCGCTACCCCGTCCCGGCCAGCGCGGACTCCCCGGGCAACGACTACTTCCTCGACGTCATGCCGATCCTCGATGCGGACGGGAACCCGACCGGCCGGGCGCTGATCCCATTCCCGCCACTGCCGGCGGCCGTCCTGGTCCCGTTCGTCGCGATCTGGGGCCTGGCCACGAACGCCCAGCTGATCGCTGCCGTCATCGGCGGGCTCGACGTGGCCCTGGCGTGGTGGATGCTCGGCCGTCTCCGGATCCGCTTGTCGATCCAGGTCGCCACGACGCTGTTCTTCGCGTTCGGGACGGTCCTCTGGTACGCCGCGATGCTCGGCTCGACCTGGTACCTGGCGCACGTCGTCGCCGTGGCGCTGACGCTGCTCGCGCTGGGAATCGCGCTGGGAGCCGACCGCGAGGCGGTCACGGAGGCGGTCGGTGGTGCCTCGGGGGTAGCCCTGGGCGCGGGCTCCCGCGACTGGCGAATCTGGTCGAGCGGACACGGGGCCTTGACGTTCATCGACGGCCGCCAGTTCCTTGCCGGATTCCTCCTCGGTCTCGCGTCGACGGCCAGGCTCACGGTGATCTTCGGATTCCCGTTTCTCGTCCTGGTCGGCGGTGGCGGCTCGATCGTCAGGCGCGGCCTGTCGGCCGGGCTCGGGGCGGCGATTCCACTGCTCGGCCTGACCCTGTATAACCTCGTGACCACCGGGCACGTCTTCCACCCGGCCTACGAATATCTCTACCAGATCGAGGCCTACGGCTATCCCGACCTCAACTACAACCCGAGCTGGTCGATCGAGGACCTGCGCTACGTGCCGCAGAACCTCGCCATCATGCTGGGCGCGGCGCCCGACCTGCTGCCCTCGTGCCCGCCGGGCGTGGCGCGCGGCCTGTTCGATGAGGCCTGCCCATTCGTTGTGCCGCGGGGCATCGGCATGAGCGTGCTGCTCACGAGCCCGGGCTACCTCCTGGCCATCCCGGCCCTCCTGCGCTTCGGCCGCGACCGACTCGTGACCGGTGCGGCCCTGGCCGTGGCCTTCATCGCGTTCGTGAACCTCATGCATTTCAGCCAGGGCTGGGTCCAGTTCGGCTATCGCTTCAGCAATGACTTCGCCCCGTTCGCCCTGCTCCTCGTCGCGCTCGGTCTCGTCCGGCTCGGCCGGGTCGGCTGGCGTGGCGGGCTCCTGATCGGGGCGTCGATCGCGATCAACCTGTGGGGCGTCATCTGGGGACTCGTGCTCGGGTGGTGAGCGCCGCTCCCGACCACAACCAGCCGTTGACGCTCACGCGGGGACTGGCCTTCGGGGCCGTCGTCGCGGGCCTGATCTCGCTGGTCCTGGCCCGGGGGACGCTCATGCCGGGCCTCGGCTTCTGGGACACGGGCGAGTTCCAGACCGTGCCCCCGCTGCTCGGGACGGCCCACCCGACCGGTTACCCGACCTACGTGATCCTGGGCTGGCTCGGGTCGATCCTGCTCCAGCCCTTCGGTGATCCGGCCTTCCGGATGAACCTGCTGTCGGGGCTCTTCGTGGCCGGGGCGACGGGGCTGGCGGTCATCCTGGTGGCCCAGCTGACCCGCCGACTGCTGCTCGCCTTTGCGGCCGGCGTGGCATTCGCCGTCATCCCCATCGTCTGGCAGATCTCCAATCATGCCGACGCGCACGCATTGCACGTCCTGCTCGTGGCGCTGCTGCTCATCCTCCTCGTCGGCTGGGAACAGCGCGTCGGCGCCGACGCTCCGACCCGCAATCGCTGGCTGATCGCGGCCGCGATCGTCTACGGCGTCGCGCTCGGCAACCACACCCTCACGGTCCTCTACGCGCCCGGCATCGCCCTGTTCGTCTTCGCCGTCGATCGCGACATCTGGCGGCGCCATCGGCGCCTCTTCTGGACCTGCGCCGGCGCGCTGCTGGCCACGACCGCGGCCCTGTACCTGGAGTTGCCGATCCGGGCCGGGCTGCTCCGGGCACCGCTCGTCTACGGCCACCCGGAGACCCTGGACGGCCTTCAGTACATCGTCCTCGCCGAGCAGTTCACCGGCACGTTCAGCGGACCGCTGGCCGACCTGCCGGACAAGATCCGCTCACTGGTGCAGTTCGGGTTCAATCAACTGGGGCCGCTGGCCGTGCTGGTCCCGATCGGGTTCGTGGCCGCCGCGATCCGGCGACCGCGCTACGCGCTGCTGACGGGCGTGAGCTTCCTCATCACGGCCTGGTTCGCGTCGTCGTACGTCAACGCCGAGATCGATCGCTACTACCTGGGCCCGGCGCTGATCGCGGTGACGTGGGTGGCCATCCTCGGCGATGCGCTGCTCGAAGTCCTGTGGCGGGTCCTCGGCCTCGACCAGACCCTGGCCCCGGCGCAGGACGGGCGGCCCCCGGTGCGGCCCGATCTCGTCGGCCCGGCGGTCCTCGCCGCGGTCGTGCTCGAGCTCGCGCTTGGCGGAGCCCTGGCGGCGCCGGGGGTCCAGGCGATCCCCCAGCGGTGGAACCTGGTCGACCGGAGCGCGGACACGATCGCCACCGAGTGGACCAACTCCGCGATGAGCCTGTTCGAACCGAACGCAGTGGTCGTCAGCTGGTGGAGTTACTCGACCGCGCTATGGTATGCGCAGCTCATCGAGGGACTCCGTCCCGACGTCTGGATCATCGACGATCGCACCCGGCTCGACGAGCACCTTGGAGAAGTCAGCGACGTGATTGAGGCACAACTCGGCAAGCGGCCGATCTACCTGATCCGGCTCGATCAGGATGAATTGGGGGAGCTCGCCACCCGCTACGAGCTGGAGCCGATCGGCACGGCGACCGAGCAGCAGATCGTGCGCGTCGTCGGCCGGGTGGCCCCGTGACCGGCGAGGCGAGCAGCGGCTCGACGGCTGCCGGGACGGCCGAGGCGCCAGGCAAGGTCGGCACCGGCGCGACGGCCGAGGCGGCCGCGACGGCTCCGCTGGCACGCGTCAACGAACTCTCGTACTTCTTCCCGGCCCACAACGAAGAGGCGAACCTCGAGGGGCTCGTCGTCGAGGCCCTCGCCACCCTGCCGTCCTTCGCCGAGCGCTTCGAGATCGTCATCGTCGACGATGGGTCGCGCGACAGCACGCCGCAGATCGCCGACCGCCTGGCCGCGGCGAACCCCGACGTCGTCCGAGTCGTCCACCATCCGACGAACTACGGCTACGGCGCCGCGCTGCGGTCGGGCTTCCGGGCCTCGCGGTATGCGCTGATCGCGTTCACGGACGGCGACCGCCAGTTCCACGTCGTCGACGTCGGCCGGCTGCTCGAGCGACTCGCCGAGGCCGATCGACCCGATGTCGTTGTCGGCTACCGGATCAAGCGCGCGGATCCGATCGTCCGAACGATGTACGCGCGGGCCTATCGGCTCGCGGTCAGGATCTTCTTCGGCCTGCCCGTCCGGGACATCGACTGCGCCTGCAAGGTGTTCCGCCGCGAGTCGCTGGCGGGCATCCACGTCGAATCGGGCGGCGCGTTCTTCTCGGCCGAGCTGCTGATCAAGCTGCGCGCCGCCGGCCGGCGGATCGTCGAGGTCGGCGTCCCGCACTACCCGCGGACGGCGGGCTCGCAGACCGGCGCGAAGCCCAGGGTCGTCGCCCGTGCGGTCGCGGACTTCTGGAATCTGCGCCTGCGGATGTGGGTCAACTCGAAGCGGGCCATCCGTCGCGGCGAGGCCATCACGGGGAGCTGACGCCGACCGCTACTCGGGTTGCGGTCCCTCGCCTTCGACGTCCACGCCGAGTGAGTTGACGAAGTCGCGGAACACCTCGAGGCGCGGATCGGCGCTGCGCTGGCCGGTCATGTCGATGGCTTCGCCGGTCCGGGCATCAGGTTCGACCGACGCGCGCGCCATGACCTTCTCCGAAGCGTAGATCCGGACGCCCGCTCGGACCGCCAGCGCCAGTGCGTCGGACGGCCGCGAATCGATCTCCAGCACCTGACCGCCGGACTCAAGCGTGAGGCGCGCGTGGAACGTCTCGTCGGCGAGGTCCACGATCACCACCTGGCGGATGTGGACGCCGAGCTCCTCGAGCGTTGACGCGAACAGGTCGTGGGTGAGCGGTCGTTCGGGGGTCAGGCCCTGGAGCCGCATGGCGATCGCATTCGCTTCCCACGGTCCGATCCAGATCGGCAGGTAGCGCTCGTGATCGCTCTCCTTGAGGATCACCACGTGCTGGCTCGAGAGCATGTGGACGCGAACACTCTCGACGACCATCTCGACCAACCGGTCCGCCATGGCCGGATTATCCCACGGTGGCCGGCCGGCCCCGCCGGTCCCGCGTCACGGCCTCAGGGCGTCGCCGTCGGGCTCTTGCCGGGCGCCGTGGACGCCGAGGAGCCCGGCACGGCCGACGAGGGACTGCCGGAGGCACCCGGGGACGCCGAGCTCGAGCCGCCCGTCGCCGCGGGCAGCGCCACGAGCACCGACGTGTACAGGTGCTTGCCATCGACCCAGACCAGGGTCGGTGGGCCGGCGTTCGCGGCCGGGATGAGGTACATGCCGCGCAGGTCGGTCCAGCCCGGAGCGGCCGCGAGCCGGTACTGCTCCTTGTACGTGCCGCTCGCCTTGTCGACGGCGATGATCCGGGCGTTCGCCGGATCGTAGCCGTAGAGCAGGCCGGCCTGGCGATCGCCGGGCGAGGTGACGATCACGTACTGCGGCGCGGGCCGCAGGAGCTCGTCGCCGGGGTCGCCGGCGGACCAGCCGGTCGAGTTCCCGCCGAGGCCCAGGAAGCGGGTCAGCTTGCCGGACTCGGCGACGTAGATGTCGCCGTCGATGTACATCGAGTTGATGTCGTCCACGGCCTGGGCCGTCGCGAGGAAGCCGGTCGGGGCGGCCGGGTAGCCACTCCCGTCGGCCGCCGGCGAGTAGCGCTGGATCTGGCGCTCGGAGGGGTCGATGACATAGAGGTTGTAGAGGCCCTGGTCGCTGCTCCGGACGAACGTGCCGATGCCCCGGATGTCCGAGCCCCAGCTCGACGAACCGGACACGCTGACCCTGGTGAGCGTGCCCTTGCCGCTCGAATCGGCGGGCCGCCAGCGCCACAGGTTGTTCTTGGCGTCGAGGATGAGCAGGTCCGGCCCGCCGACCGCGAGCATCTTGGGCTCCGCCGCCTTCGTCCCGCTGATCGTCTGGCCAAGCTTGATCACCGGCGTGGCCTTCTTCGACTTGAGATCGATGCGGTAGACCGTCTTCGTCGTCCGATCGAGCACGTACGGCGCTCCGTCGGGGCCCTGGACGAGCGCCGTGAGGTTGGCGTTGGGGATCGCCTTCTCGAAGCTGAAGCCGAGCTTCGAGCCGACCGTGACGACGTGGTAGATGCGATCGAGCCCGTTCACGACCTGGTTGCGCAGCGGCGCGACCGTCGTTTCCGGAACGCCCGCGGCCTTGGCCGTGGCGAGCTGCTGGTATGCGTCGGTCAGCAGGCGGGTCGCCTTCTGTTGATCGTCGAGCACGAGATCGACGCCGGGCCCGAAGACGGCCGCGAGATCCGCCTGGGCCGCCTGGAAGGCCTTCTGGGCCGCGGTCACGGAATCGATCTTCTGCTCCGAGCGCGGGCCACCGAAGAAGTACACCCCAAGGCCGAGCGCCGAGACGACCAGCGTGAACGCGAGCAGCGCAACGGCCGCCCGGCGCTGCGACTCGCGGCGTGACGAGACGGGGTTGACCCGCCGGTAGCGCGGCTTGCGATGCGGCATCAGGTCCTGCAGCCGGGCGAATGTCCGGCCGAGCACGCCGCCCGCCGCGACCTTCGCCCGATCCGCGCCGGCCTGGACGGCCGCCACCCCGTCGGTCACGTTGTCCGCCATCGGGATCGGCGATCGCTCGGGCGTCCCGGCGAGCGGCTCCGGGGCCTTGGCGGCCACGAGCGTGCGCTGCTTCTGCGTGGCGGCCACCTCGGTCGCCTCGAAGGCGATCGCCCCGTCGCTGCCGCTGCCGTCGCTCGCGACGAACCGGTGGTGGAGGTGCTCCATCGCCGACTGGGGGTGGAGCGTGACCATCGCGTCCTTCAGCTCGTCCGGCCCGAGGCGGGCCATCATGTTGGCCGAGACGAGGATCAGCGAATCGCCCACCGAGATCTCGCCGCGCCAGATCTCGGGCTCGAGATCGCCGGTCGGCAGGCCCTGTTCGCGGTGCGGGTCGGGCAGCGTCGAAAGGCGCGCCTGTCGGATGAGGTAGGCCTCGGCCGGGCCGACGGTCGCGACATAGAGCTCGTTGCCCCGGACGACTGCGAGCGCCACCCCGATCGGGCCGGCGGAGCCGTCGGGTTTCATCGTCAGGCGATCGCGATGGTGGGCGAGCTTCTTGTTGGCCAGCTGGATCGACTTGCGGATGCAGACCCGGATCCCGGCCGACTCGTCGTAGTAGTACTCGGTCCGGATTGTCTCCGCGGCGAGGCGGACGGCTTCCTGGACCTTGTTGCCCGGCATCTCGCCCGTGACCAGCAGGTACAGGCTGCCCTTGGTGCGAGCAACGGATCCGACGCTCGGTTCCACGACGACCATGGCGTCGGGGGAGTCGGACAGGCGATCTGCCTCGGGCACGAGCCCGAGTTTCATCTGGAGTCGAACGGCCACGCGGGCGACCTCGGACGGATGGCGTCGCGGAACCGTGCTCCGGGCCGTGACGGGCACGAAACGGTTCCGTGGTGGAGGGTGATGCCCCACTCACCGGCTGGCTGGCGCCGATTATACCCGGCGAACTCCGAGACGCAGTTCACGGGCTTGAAGGCCGCCGGGCGCGGCCGCGAACGCCGTCAGCAACTCCGGGCCGCGCAGACGCAGCTCCTGGGCGACGATCGGGTGATCGGCCTCCACGACGAGCGCGAAGCCGTCCAGCCGAATGAGGCGCGTTGCTCCGGCGGCTGCAGGCACGCGCTCGGCGACGATTGCCGTCCACGTCGACATGGCGCGAGCCAGTCGCAGCTCGTCCTCGAGCCCGAGCTGGCGGGCTGCCTCAGGCACGAGGTCGCCGACCCGCTGCATCGGCCGGCGCCGGGACGTCATGTCGCAGGCGCCGGGCTTGACGCGAATCCGGTGCGGGCGGGCACCGCTTCGGACGGGCCAGGGTCATCGGCGCCAGGCCCGCCGGATGTGCCCGGGCCGTCGGCGCCAGGCCCCATGAACGAGCCGGGGCCGGGGCCGCCGACGGGCTCGCCGAGCGTGGCCGAGCCGCCCGCCTCGCCGACGGCCCAGCTGGTCGCCTCGGCCCGCAGCTCCGGGTCGAGATCGTCGAGCGTCGTGGTCGTGATGAACGCCTGCGGCAGATCCGCGATCCGCCGCACGAGATGCGTCCGCCGCGCCGGATCGAGCTCGCTGAACACGTCGTCGAGCAGCAGGAGCGGCGGCCGCCCATCGAGGGCCGTCAGCAGGTCCAGCTCCGCGAGCTTGAACGCGAGGATCGCCGTGCGCTGCTGGCCGCGGGAGGCGAAACCGGCGAGGCTCCGGCCATCGAGCTCGAAGACCAGGTCGTCCCGATGCGGGCCGACGAGCGTCGTGCCGTTCCAGACCTCCTTCTCGGCGGTTTCCACGAGTCGTCGCGCCAGGGCGTCCCGAGGCGTCTCGCCGGGGAGTGCCGGCGCGTTCGTCTCGTACCGGATCGCGAGGCCGGCCCCGAATGCCTCCTCGGGAGCGATCTCGCGATGCGCACGCAGCACGGGTTCGCGCAGCTCGTCGAGGAGGCTGAGTCGCTCGGTCACGACGGCGGCGCCGCTCTCGAGGATCGCCTCGGTCCAGAACCGCAGCTCGTCGCGGCCGGCCTGCTCCTCGCGGATCGCCCGCAGGAGCCCGTTGCGCTGCTGGAGCGCACGGCCGTACGTCGCGAGGTTGCGCAGGTACGCCGACGTCCGCTGGCCGGCCAGCTGATCGATCGCGGCCCGCCGCAGGCCCGGTGAGCCCGCGACCAGCAGCATCTCTTCCGGCGCGAAGAGCACGACCCGCAGCACGCCCGCCAGTTGCGATGAGCGCCGCGGGACGCCGTTGACCCGGATCCGCTTGCGCTGGCCGGCGCCTTCCGCGACGAGCGCGACCTCGACCGTGGCCTCGGGCGCCCGGGCGCGACCCTCGACGCGGGCGAGCGACTGGTTCCAGCGGATCATCTCGGCGTCCGTCGAGGTCCGGTGCGAGCGGCCCCAGGCCAGGAGCACGATGGCCTCGAGCAGGCTCGTCTTGCCGGCCGCGTTCGGGCCCCAGATCAGCTGCGGCCCGGGTCCGAAGGCCACCTCGAGGTGGGCGTAGCCGCGGAAGTCGCGAAGCGAGATCGATTCGAGCAGGGCGACGCGCGGGCGGGTGACCCGGCCTCCAGCTAGGACGCGGTGCGCACCGGCATCACGACGTGGACGTACTGATCGTCACCGATCGGCTTGAAGACCCCGGGCGAGAGCGGGCCGTTGAGCTCGAGCGCGAACTGCTCGGTCTTGATGTTGTTCAGGACGTCCGTGAGGTAGCGGGCGTTGAATGCGATCGTCGTGCCGTCGCCCTCTACCGCGGCCTCCACGCGGCCTTCGTTGTCGCCGACCTCCGCGTTGGCCGTGACGGTCAGCCCGGCATCGCCGTCGACGCCGACCTGGAGCTTGACGATGTTGGCCGACGAGCTGGCGATGAGCGCCGCCAGCCGGACGGCCTTGTGGAGCTCCTCGCGATCGAACACGGCGCGCGTCGAATGGGCCTGCGGCAGGACCTGCTGGTAGTTGGGAAACGCGCCGTCGATGAGCCGGCTGACGAGGTCGATCCCCTCCAGGTGGAAGAGGATCTGGTTGCGGGCCGTGGAGATGACGATCTCGACCGGATCCTCGATGTCGGCGAGCACCCGGCTCAGCTCGTTGAGCGAGCGGGCCGGGATCACGAGGCTCGTGTCCTCGACGGGATCGAGCAACGGGATCGTCTTGACCGCGATCCGGTAGTTGTCGGCGGCGGCAAGCGTGACCGTGGCCCCTTCGAAACGGGCCAGGACGCCGGTCAGGATCGGCCGCGCCTCGTCCGTGGCCGCCGCAAAGGCCGTCTCGTCGAGCGCCTGGCGGAGGATCTTCTGGGAGATCCGCGTCGTCGGCCGCTCACCGGCCATCGGGATCGCCGGGAAATCGTCCGCGTCGATGCCCTTGATGTGCGTCTCGAAGCGGCCGCAGCGGATCCGCAGGGTCGTCGAACCCTGGAGTTCGAGATCGACCCGCTCGCTTGCCGGCAGCGAATTGACGATGTCCGTGAAGAGACGTGCGGGCACCGTGATCGCACCGTCCGTATCGATCTTGCCCGGAACCCAGTGGGTGATGCCGATCTCGAGATTGGTGGCCGTCAGCTTGAGCCCCGCGTCCTCGGTCTTGAGCAGGACGTTGGCGAGGACGGGCAGGGTATTGCGCGTGGACACGGCCCGGCTGACGACGGACAGCCCGCGGGCGAGGTTCTCCTGCATGACCGAGAGTTTCACGTCGTGGTCACTCCATCGGATCGTGCCCAACACGGCGCGGAACGGGTGGCGGGCCGATGTCCCCGTTCGGGAGACGTTGGTCGGGATTCTCTCAAGTATCTCACTCCGTCATCACCATCATCAGCGTGTTGGTTCTGTGGACGGCCCCGAGCGGCCACGAGGCGGGCGGCGGTTGGGAACGTCCGATCCGCGGTGGACACCTGGGCCTTCTTCGGTGCCTGGAGTGCGGGAGTCCCGGTGGACGTTGGAGTCGACGGTCGCGCGAGGCGTCCGGCCGGCCCCGATTCATCAACGCCCGGCGCCCGCGAGCCAACGACCGGATGCCCGATTCGGGGCCGCATTGTCCACAGCCACGGGCGCTTATCCACGGAATCGGGCCACCTTGTCCACAACGAGCGGGTGAGCGGGCGAGTCCGAATGGCCAGTCGGGCGCGATCCGATGACCGCGAGGCTGACCGCGAGCCGGCTCGCTCCGAGCGGCGCTCCCGCACCGGCGGGCCTGTCAGTCGGCGTAGATCAGCTCACGGACGGCGGCGATCTCGCGCCGCAACTCGTCGTTGACCTGGACCTCGCGGTTGATCTTGCCGCAGGCGTGGAGGACGGTCGAATGGTCCCGGCCGCCAAGCTCGGCGCCGATCCGGAGCAGCGAGCAGTCCGTCTCCTCGCGCATCAGGAACATCGCGACCTGGCGCGGCACGACGATCGCCTTGTCGCGCTTCTGGCCCTTGAGCACGTCCATCTGCAGGCCGTAGTAGTCGGCCACGGCCCGGGCGATGCGCTCCGGGGTGACCTGGCGCTTCTTGGGGTTGTAGAGGACGTTGGAGAGCACCGCGGTCGCGAGCTCGATGCTGATGGGCAGGGCGCCCATGCTCGCGTAGGCCACGATCCGGTTGAGGGCGCCCTCGAGCTCCCGGATGTTGCTGACGACCTTGCGGGCGATGAACTCGATGACGTCCGAGTTGATGGGCACGCCGCCCTCTTCGGCCTTGGCCCGCAGGATCGCGATCCGCGTCTCGAGATCCGGCGCGGTGAGGTCCGCGATGAGGCCCCATTCGAAGCGGCTGCGGAGGCGCTCCTCGAGCGTCAGAATCGCCTTGGGTGGCCGATCGGACGACAGCACGATCTGCTTGCCGTCCTCGTGAATCGCGTTGAACGTATGGAAGAACTCTTCCTGGGTCCGTTCCTTGTCCGCGATGAACTGGATATCGTCGATCAGCAGGATGTCGATGCGCCGGTAGCGCGCCCGGAACTCGTCGATCTTGCCCTGCTGGATGCTGGTGATGAATTCGTTGGTGAACTTCTCGCTCGTGGCGTAGACGACCTTCTTGCGCGGGAACTTGGCGATGATCTGGTTGCCGATCGCGTGCATCAGGTGGGTCTTGCCGAGGCCCACGCCGCCATAGAGGAAGAGCGGGTTGTAGGCATGGCCAGGGCGCTCGGCCACGGACAGTGACGCGGCGTGCGCGAGGCGATTGGCGGAGCCGACGATGAAGTTCGAGAAGTGGTAGCGCGGGTTGATGTTGCTGGCCGCGCCTTCGCCGCCGACGCGCCCCGGCTCGAGGCGGACCTGCGGCGAGGCGGAGCCCGGCTCGCGGGTCGGCGCGGCCGGATCGGCCGCCGACGCATCCACGGTGGCGCTGACGACGAACTCGACCTGGACGCTGTAGCCGACGATGCGGGCCAGCGTCTGGGAGATCAGCGAGCGGTAGCGGCTCTCGAGCCAGTCCTTGGCGAAGCCGTTGGGGACCGCAATCCGGAACCGGTTCTCATCGACGTCGACGAGCGCGGTCTCCCGCAGCCAGGTTTCGTAGTTCGCCGGTGACAGCGAAACCTGGAGTTCCCCGAGGGCCGCGCGCCAGACCTGCTTCGCATCCATCGATATGACGTAACCCTAAAGTGGTGAGATGGCCGCTCCGGCGGGTAGCGTCAACCAGAGATCGCCGCTTGGGAACTTGAGGCGCGAGGATCGGATCGACGCCGGTTGGGCGGCTGCGACGACCGCTCCAGGAGTTCCTTCAGGGCTCCCCAAAGGTGTTCCCCTGGGCTTCCCGGCGCCGGGGGCTCGCGAAGAATAGCACCGCCCGATGACGCCCCGCAAGGCTCCGGAGCCCTCGAATCGCGATACTCCCCCGGAGTATCAGGGCTCCCGCCACGAGCGGACCGGGCGGTGCACTCGCGCACCACCCGCGTCAGGCCCGCACGATTGCCCGCTTGAGCGCCTTGTCGCTGATCGTGAGACCAAGGCCCGGCCGGTCCGGCAGCGTGATCCGGCCGTCGACGGGCAGGATCGGCTCATCGAAGATCGCGGCCGCCTCATCGATCGGGGCGGCGCCCTCGGTCGTGAATTCGTGTGGCCGGACGCCGTTCAGCAGCGTCGAATAGAGGTGCAGGCTGGCGGTCGCGGTGAGCGGCAGGGTCGGGCTGCAGTGCGGCATCACCGGCTTGTTGTGGGCCGCGCCGAGGTCGCAGATGCGGACGAGCTCGCTGATGCCGCCGGCCGCCAGGATGTCGGGCTGGAGGATGTCGGGATTGCCGAGGGCGATCAGGTCGGCGAAGCGCCAGCGGTTGGGCTCCCACTCCCCGCTCGAGACCGGCACGTCCAGGGCGTCGACGACCTGGCGGAGACCGGGCAGGTCGAAATACGGGATCGGCTCCTCGAAGTGGGTGATCCCGAGGTCCTCGAACCGGCGGCCCTGCACGATCGCTGTGGAGACCGAGTAGCCGCTGTTCGCATCGAAGCTCAACGGCGCGTCGGCCGGCAGCGCTGCGCGGCAGGCCCGGAAGAGCTGGTAGTCCTTCTCGGGATTCGCATCCTGGCGGAACGTGCCCCAGTCCATCCGGATCTTGAACGCCCGAAAGCCGAGGTCCCAGCCCTGCTGCACGTCGGCGACCATTTCGTCCGGCGTCTTGCGCCAGCCGGCGCCGACACTCCAGTACAGCGGGATCGTGGTCCGGGCGGCGCCACCCAGGAGCTGGTAGACGGGCACTCCGAGCGCCTTGCCGGTGAGATCCCAGAGGGCGATGTTCACGGCCGCCACGAACTGGATCGGCACCTCGCGGCGGTCCTGCGGCGTGCCTTCCACGAGGCCGAATGCCAGCCGATCCCAGTGCCGGGACGGCTGGCGCGGGTCCTGGCCCACGAGCCGCGGCCGGATCACCTCGTCGAGCCAGGCGAAGAAGGTCCGATCGTGAAACCAGCTGGCGTCGGAGAGACCGACGACGCCGTCGTCCGTGAAGATGCGCAACAGCGTCGAACCTGTTCGCAGGAAGTCGGCTCGAACGTCGGTGATCTTCATCTGGCGGACCCTCTCCTCGCGCGCTGGAACACCCACCCCGGACCATTGGCCGACTGGTCCCCCGGGGGTCGGGTGTTTGACACTCCTTTTGGACCGTCCATATAATCCCCCGGACGAGGACGCGCCGACAGCGCTCATGGGCGCACGGCGCGTTTGCGTTCCTCTAGGGGTACAACGGCTGTCCCCGAGGCCGCATGGAGAGGATCGCGCACAGGCCGCATGAAGCAGACCTACCAGCCCAAGAAGCGCCATCGCGCCAAGGAGCACGGTTTTCGAGCCCGGATGAAGACCACCGGGGGCCGACGCGTCCTGGCCGCTCGACGGGCTCGGGGTCGAAAGCAGCTGACGGCCTGACAGTCGGTCGTGGCTCGGACAGGCCGCGGCTTGTGATGCTTTCTCGTCCACAGGATTTCGCGGCGCTCCAGAGCAACGGAACCACCCGGTCCCACCCGCTCCTTCTCGTCCGCTTCCTGCGGACCGACCTCGACTCGACAAGGTTCGGGCTGTCGACCGGGCGCAGGCTCGGTGGCGCGGTGGTCCGGAATCGGGCCCGCCGCAGGCTCCGTGAGGCTTTGCGGGCGATGGCGCCCTCGTTCCAGCCCGGCTGGGACGTCCTGATCACGGTTCGGCCGGCTGCGATCGAAGCCGACCACGAAGCGCTCACCGGGGCTCTGCGCCGGCTCCTATCGCGGGCAGGCGTGCTTGGAGGTCCATCGCGGACGTGAAATCGGTTGGGATCGGCCTGATCCACCTCTACCGAATCGTGTTCGCGTGGCTGCCGTCGAGCTGCCGTTACGAGCCGACCTGCTCGCGCTACACCGAGCAGGCCATCGAGAAGTACGGGTTGCTGCGGGGCAGCTGGATGGGAGCTCGCCGGATCGCCCGGTGTCATCCCTGGGGAGGCAGCGGCTATGACCCCGTTCGCTGACGAGGAAGCGCCATCGTGATCTGGATCCTCCGCGATCTGCGGGCACTGGCCTCGCGACCGCGGGTGCAACTCCTCGGGCTCGTCATCCTGGTCGCACTGGTCGTGGCCGCCTGCGCCACGACGGGGACCACGCCAGGCTCGTCCGGGGCCAGCCCGGGCGCTACCGCCACCCACGCCCCGACTCCGGTCCCGACGCCCCTCGAGCCGGCCACCCCGGGCGCGGATCCGATCAGCCTGCTGGCCTGGGCGTTCACGCCGATCTTCAAGACCCTGTTCATCCTGATGACGGGGCTCTACGACCTGACCGGCGACATCGGCATCGCGATCATCCTGTTGACGCTGATCATCCGGGTCCTGACGATTCCGCTCTTCCGCAAGCAGACCGTGTCGCAACGGCGGATGCAGCTGCTCGCGCCGGAGATCAAGGAGCTCCAGCGCCGGTACAAGGGCGATCGGGCCAAGATCAGCGAACAGACGATGGCGCTCTACAAGGAGCGCGGCGTCAACCCGGCGGCCGGCTGCCTGCCGCTGGTCCTCCAGTTCGTGATCCTCATCCCGATGTACTCCGTGATCCGGGACGGCCTCACGAACTACGACCCGACCGCCATGCTCGACGTGTTCGGCCACCAGATCGTCCCGCTGGTCTGCCCGAACCCGGCCAACTATGTCGACGGTGTCCTCAACACCTCGCTGCCCTGCATCAACACCATCGTCCCGTGGCTCGGCAACATGGACATCAGCGTCCCGCAGGTGCTCTTCGCGCTGCCGGTCATCGGCGGCCTCAGCGTCCTGGCCGTGATTTCGGGCCTGCTGCAGCTCGTCCAGAGCCGGATGGTCATGCCGCCGTCGGATCCCAACGCCGATCAGCAGGCCAAGGTCCAGCGCCAGACGATGCTCATCTTCCCGCTGATCTCGATCGCCTATGGCGGGTTCCTTCCCGCCGGTCTGTTCATCTACTGGATCACGACGACGATCTTCTCGATCGTCCAGCAATACCTGATCGTGGGCTTTGGCTCGCTCTTCCCGATCCGCGGGTGGACGCCGGGCTATGCCCAATCCCATAAGCCCCGCTTCCCCGTGGCCATGCCGGCCGCGGGATCGGTCAATCCGTCCAGTGGTGCGCCAGCCGTGGCGCGCCCACCTGTTGATCGAGCCGCGGCCGCCGCCGCGACCGTTCGCCCGCGAGAGCGTGGCCGCCAGGGCCGACGAGGGAGACGACGCTGACATGAGTGCCTATCGCGAATTCACCGGCAAGTCCGTCGAGGAAGCGCTTCGAAACGCCCGCGAGGCGTTCGGCGCCGGCCTGGACGACCTGGACTTCGAGATCCTGACCCCGGGCAGCCGGGGCGTGCTGGGCATGGGCGCCGAGCCCGCCCGGATCGTCGCCGCGCCCCGTTCGGAGCTTGGCGGCGCCGCACCCAAGCGGGATGCTGCCGCCTCGCAGCCGCTGCCGCCCTCGCCGCCGCGCGAGGATCGTGGACCCCGCCGCGAGTACCCCGACCGCAACGACCGCGGCCCACGACCCAGTGGCGGCCGTGACGACCGAGGGCCGCGTCGCGACGACCGCGCGCCGGTTCGCACCGACGACCGCGGTCCGCGCCCGACGAGTGACCGCGGACCCGACCGTGCCCCGCAGCCGGCCTCGCCGGACCGCTACGACGCCCCGGCCCCGGACCGCCAGCCCGCGGCCGCTGCCCAGGGCACGGACGCCGCAACAGCGCCGGCGCGACGCCCCGATCGCGGCCCCGGCGACGGTGGCCGCTCCGATCGGCCGGATCGCGGCCCCCGGCCGTCGGGTTCCCGTGACGATCGCGGCCCACGACGGGACGACCGCGGCCCGCGGCCCGGCGGCGATCGCGGTCCCCGACCGAGCTCGGGTCCTCGTCGCGAGATGACCCCGAGCGAGATCGCCGAGGTCAGCGCCGCCCGCGGCTCCCTGGCGACTGAACGAGCAGAGCTCGAAGCCGCCGAGGCGTCGCCGGAGGCCCTGAAGGCCGGCCAGCAGATCCTCGAAGAGCTGATGGCGCACCTCGGCTTCAACGTCCGCGTCGAAGTCGAATCCGGCGAGACGAGCCGCCTCAACGTCGTCGGTGACGGCGACGAGAAGGAAGCCCTCGGCGCGCTGATCGGTCGCAAGGGCGAGCGGCTCTCGGCGCTGCAGCACCTCGTGAACCTGATGCTGTCGCGCAAGATGGATGCGTGGACCCGAGTCCTCGTCGACGTCGAGGACTACCGCGGCCGGCGCGAACGCCAGCTGCGCGAACTCGCGACGCGGGCTGCGGAGCGGGTCACCGAGACCGGCAAGATGCTCCAGCTGGAGCCGATGCCCGCCCTCGAGCGGCGCTGGATCCACATCGCGCTGCGCGATCATCCGGATGTCGCGACCCAGTCCATCGGCGAGGAGCCGAATCGCCGCGTTGTCGTGGTGCCGCGCACCGTCTGACGCGTTCGCCGATCCGCTCGCCCGGGTTGATTGTCGATCCGGGGCCGTAGCGGCGCGACTGGCCGTGGCGGCCATGCCGGCCCGACCCCTCAGTCTGCCCGCCGGTAGATGAACCCGCCGATCGCGAATGAACGGGCTCGCCCCGTTTCGTCCAGCTCGAACGTGATCGCCTCGCCCGCGCCGCGACCGTCCGCGAGGCGGAACGAGTGTTCCGTGCCCGAGACCGGTTCGAGCGCCGATGGGGCATGGAGATTGAACGCCTTCGGATCACCCGCCAGGCGGAGGCGTCCGCGACGGATCACGACCTCGATCGCGATCTCCGGGTTCGCGACGTACCGCCCGAGCAGTGCATGCCAGCCGGCCGGAATCTCGCCTGCAGGCACGTCCGCCGGCGCAGAGTGGCCGGCCCCCGGCGAGGGCCGCCTCGAGGAGCGCGAACGCGCAGTCGCCGGCGACGGTCGTCGGCCAGAGATTCGCCAGCACGACCACCCCGAGTCCCGACGGCACGTGGAAGCCGACGCTCGAATTGAAGCCGTGGACGCTGCCGCCGTGGTTGTGGAAGACGTGCTCGCCGATCCGCACCATCCGCCAGGCGAGCCCCTGGCCGAGCGCGAAGTCGGGCTGCGCGTAGTTGGCCTGCTGCGCTTCGACGCGCGAGGTCCCGGCGAGCACGGCCTCCTGGATGGCCGGGGCGATCGGGGCTGTGCCGAGGTGGAACGCAACCCAGCGGGCGAGGTCGTGGACGTTCGACTGCAGCTGGCCCGCCGCGGTCAGGCCGTCGAGCGAGACGACCGGCGCGACGGCCGCGCGATCCTCGTAGCGGACGGGCTGGTGGCCGGTCATCGCGAGTGGGGCGAGGCCGCCATCGAGCTGGAACGCGGTCTCCCGCAACCCCAGCGGCTCGAAGATCTCGGCTCGAACGTACTCGGCGTACGGCAGGCCGGCCCGCCGCGCGATGACCTCGCCGAGCAGCGCGAACCCGAGATTGCTGTACTTCCAGATCGTCATGGCCGGGATGACCACGGCGGTCTCCGGCAGCGCCGCGAGGATGGCCGCCATGTCGCCGAACGCCGGCACGTCCCAGCTGGTCGTCGGCGATTCGGTCTCGAGGCCCGAGCGATGCGTGAGGATCGCCCGGATCGTGACGTCGCTCCGGCGGCCGCCCCGTTCCTGGACCGCCGCGAACTCCGGCACGTGGCGCTCCAGCGGATCGTTCAGTGCGAGCAGGCCGCGGTCGCGCAACTGGAGGATCGCCGTCGCCGTGAACGTCTTGGTGACCGAAGCGACGCGGGCGATCGAGTGCTCCGTCGGGGTGACCCGGCCTTCAGGGTCGGCCCAGCCGGCGCCGCCGAACCAGGCCAGCTCGCCGCCGGCCAGGATGCCCGCGGCGATGCCGGGCGTGCCACTCGCCTCGCGCTTCTCGAGGAGGATGGCCTCGAGGCGTTCTGCGGTCGAGCCGCTGAGCCCGCCGATGGGGCGGTTCACGCGGGACTCGTGTGGAGCGGCTTCGCTGGCGTGGGCACGTCCCCGAGTCTACCCGTCGCTCAGGACCGGATTCCGAACTCGCGGCGCAGCGCCGACCGGGCCGCGTGGACGCCGGACATCCCGTGGACCCCACCACCCGGTGGTGTCGAGGACGAGCAGAGGTAGAGGCCTCGGACGGGCGTGGCGTAAGGATCGAGGCGGGCCACCGGCCGGGTGATCAACTGGCGGAGGTCCTGGAGGCCGCCATTGATGTCGCCGCCGACATAGTTCGGGTCGTAGGCCTCGAGGTCGGCTGGGCCGGCCGTTCGCCGGGCGAGGATTCGGTCGCGGAAGCCAGGCGCAAATCGTTCGACCTGCGCCTCGATCCGCGCGGTCATGTCGACGGTCGACCCGTTGGGGACGTGGCAGTAGGCCCAGCCCGTGTGCTTCCCGTCGGGCGCCCGGGTGTCGTCGAACAGGCTGCCCTGGACCAGCAGGACGAACGGTCGCTCCGGATGGCCTCCCCTGGCCACTTCGGCCTCGCCCGCGACGACTTCCTCCATCGTGCCCCCGAGATGGACCGTGCCGGCGCGCGCGATCTCCGGGGTCCGCCACGGAATCGGCCCATCGAGTGCCCAATCGACCTTGAAGGCCCCGGGTCCGAACCGGAAGCCGTTCAGGCGACGCCGGTAGCCACCGGCCAGCCGATCGCCGCTGATCGCGACGAGTGCCTGCGGCGTCGTGTCGAACAGGACGGCCCGCGCCGCCGGCAGCTCGTCGAGCGACGCGATCCGGCGGCCGGTCACGATCGTGCCGCCGAGCGAGCGGAGCTCGGCCGCGAGAGCGTCGGCCAGCCGCTGCGTCCCGCCGCGCACCAGCGGCCAGCCGTAGGCGTGGGCCATGATCCCGAGGACGAGCCCGAAGGCCGCCGTGGTCGGCCGGTCGAGGGCGACCATCGAGTGGGCGCTGAGACCACTGAGAAGCGCCCGGGCCGGCGCATCGTGAAACCGGCTCCTGGCCAGGCCGAGGCTGGAGCGAAGTGCCGGCAGGCCGAACCGCACGGCGGCCAGCGGATGCGCCGGCGGCCGGAGCATTGGCCCGAGGACGAGCGGCAGGATCCGATCCGCTTCCCGCACGAGCGGCCCGAACAGCCGCCGGTACGCGAGCCCGTCGCGACCGAGCCCCGCGGCCGTGGCCGCGACGGATCGTTCGAGGAATGCCACGCGGCCGTCGTCGAGCGGATGTGCGAGCGGCGCGTCGGGATGGACGAATTCCACGCCATGCCCGGCCAGGTCGAGGCCCTGGAAGAACGGCGAGGCAATCGACGAGCCCTGGATCGTCGAACAGACGTCGTGGATGAAGCCAGGCTCGGTCAGCTCGGCGCTGCGCAGTCCGCCGCCGACCGACTCGTGGCCCTCGTAGACGACGACCGAGCGGCCGACCCGGGCCAGGGTGATCGCGGCGGCGAGCCCGTTCGGGCCCGCGCCGATCACGACGGCATCGACTTCGTGCGTGGCGACGGTCACCCGGTCATCTTCCCATCGGCGCCGGTCGCACGTTCGCCTCGGCGGCTGCCCGCTCTGCTGCCGCCCGGGGCTGGCAGCCGCGCGTCACCCTTTCGGCTTGCGGAACATCCGGGCCGGGTGGGTCATCGACCAGAAGCCCGAGCGGATCGCCGCGTTGTGGCGGATGTTCGAGGCATGGCGCCACTGGCGGTTCCGGTCGATGCAGACCTGCCGGACCGTCGGCTCGCCGTGGGCCCCGAAGCGCGCCACGAGGTTCGTCAGCGTCGCCACCCAGTGGGCGTTCTCGCGGTTGTGCCCGCCACCCATCAGCATCGCCTCGTAGAACGGGTCGCTCGCGCGGACGAGCGCCTGGACCTGGGCGGCCGGGCCCCCGTCGTCGGTGTCGGCACTGAACGTGATCATCGCCGCGAAGATGTGGCCCTCGGGCGTCATGAAGGTGAACGAGACGTCGTCGGCGTAGATGACCATGACGCCGGTCGAGAGGACCTGGCGGCCACCGACGTCCTGGTTGATCAGCCCGACCTCGCCCGGGGCGATCTCGGCGAACGGAGCGTAGAACCGGGCGCCGGCCGGCCAGAACGAGCCGAACTCGCGCTTCCAGACGGCGACGATCTCCTGCGGACTGACCTGCGTTCCCTCGAGGCGGACGCGGTAGGTCTTCTGCCAGAGCTGGCCGAACCCCTGGAGCGGCCCGGACAGGCGCTTGCCGGTGACGTTGAGATTGATCGCCTCGTCCGGCACCTGGCCAAGAGTCAGGCGGCTGACCGGGGCCGACCAGTTCGCCTCGCTCGAGCCGCGCGAGTCGACGGCCGCGGCGCTCACGGCCGGGGTGGTGCGCGCCTCGGGCTTCGTCTCGGTTGTTGTGGCGTTCGACTCACTCATGATCGGCTCCAAGCTCATGTGATCGGGTTGGGGCTCGTCAGGCGCCAATGGCGGCCATTGCCGCCGCTTCGTCGCCGTAGATCCCGATCGCCTCGTCGAGGCGGGTCAGGGCGAGGATCTGGCGGTAGTGATCGGACAGGCCAACGGCCATCAGGCGCTGGCCCTGCCGCTGGACCCGCACGAGGAGCGTCACGAGGAGGCCGATGCCACCGCTGTTCATGTAGTCGAGGTGGCTGAAGTCCAGGACGATGACCTTCGCGCCGTCCGCACTGGCGAGGGAGTACGCCTCCATGAGCGGGCCCTCGCTGGCGGACGTGACGTCCCCGCCGATGACGATCTCCGAGGCCCCCGCGCCGAGCGGCCGGACCTCGACCGTGGTCGTTCCCGTCGTCATCGCTGACCTCCTCCTGTCGCCGCAACCGCGGTCGTCGTCGTCGCCTGGTCGTCCTCGATGTGCATGTAGTCCGACAGTCGCGTGATCTGGAAGATCGCCACGTAGTGGGGGCTGAGTCCCCGCGCCCGGACGTCGCGCTGGTCGCGCCTCGCGTCGGCGAGGAGCCGCACGATGAGCGCGATGCCGGTGCTGTTGATGTACTCCGTGTCGCTGAAGTCGAGCAGCACGGCGCTGGCCTCGAGGCTGGCGACTTCGGCGTAGGCGGCGGCCAGGCCGGCCTCGGCCGCGACGTTGATGTCGCCGTGGAGCTCGATCGTGGCGAGGTCCGCGGCCCCCGCGGACCTCAGCGCTGAACGGGATTGCTGGCATCGCCGGCTCCTTCCAGGTGGAGCGTCAGGGTCACGGTCTGGCCCGTGCCATGGGTCTCGACCTCCATCGCATCCACCATGTGCTTGATCAGGAACAGCCCCCAGCCGCGCGGCTTCTGCTCGCCGGCGAGCTTCTTCTCGATGTCGGGCTCCTCCGATTCACCGAGCGGGCCGCCGAGGCCGCGGTCGGTGATCCGGACCAGGAGGTCGTCGCCCTCGACCGTCACGACGATGTCGACGGGGATGCTCGGGTCGTTCTGGCTGCCGTATTCGATGGCGTTCATCGTCGCCTCGCTGACGGCGGTCTTGAGCTGCTCGAGCCTCGGCGGCGCGATGCCGAGACCGGCCACGGCATCGGCGACCCGATCCATGGCCACCCGTTCGTTGCCGGTCTCGCCCGGCAGGGAGAGTTCGAGCAGGACGCGACTCTGCGCGACGCCCGCGCTCGCCGAGGCGGGCGTGGCCGTGCCTGCAACCTCGGCCGCTTCCTCTGCTGCGGCCACCGCGTACCCGCCGGTCCGCTGGAGCGCGACGAGCGTGATGTCGTCCTCCTGGTCCCAGCCTCGGCCGACGAAGGCATGGAGCTCGTCGAGCAGGTGGTCCAGCAGCTCGCTCCCGGGCAGCTCGGTCGCCATCAGCTCGCGCAGCCGCGGGAAGCCGAACATGTCGCCGGCCCGGTCGTGCGCCTCGACGAGGCCGTCGCTGTAGAGGAGGACGCTTTCGCCCGGGGCGAGGACCGCCTCGTGCTCGGGATAGTCCATGCCGGGCAGGAGGCCCAGGGGCATGCCGGTCGCGTGCAGCTCGATGACCCCGTCCGCCGTTCGAACATACGGCAGGTTGTGGCCGGCATTGGCGAAGACGACCTTGCCCGTGGCCGGCTCGAGGATCAGGTACAGGCAGGTCACGAACATCCGGGCCGGCATCTCCGGCAGCAGGATCTCGTTCGCGCGCTGCAGCACCTGTGCCGGCGAGGTGCTGCGCGGCGCCTCGCCCCGGAGGACGGATTGGGTGCGGGCCATGATCAGGGCCGCGGGGACGCCCTTGTCCGTGACGTCCCCGACGACGATCCCGATCCGGCCGTCGGGCAGCGCGATGAAGTCGTAGAAGTCGCCGCCGACGGCCCGCGCGGGGCCGTAGTAGGCCGCCACCTGCCAGTCGGGCAGCTGCGGCAGCTCGCGCGGCAGGAACTGCTGCTGGATGAGAGTCGCGACCCGCATCTCCTGCTCGAGGCGCTCCCGGGTCTGGATCTCGACCGCCTGCTCGCGGACCAGCTGGGCGACCCGGATGGCCGGCGCCGCCTGGCCCGCCAGCGTGGAGAGGAGCTTGCGATCGTCCGTGCTGTAGTCCTGGTCCGAGAGACGGGGGCCGAGGTAGAGCGCGCCGATCAGCTCGCCCTGGGTGACGAGCGGCACGATGACCCGTACGTCGGCCGCCCGCAGCTCGTCGAGCGCCGGGGATTCGAGCTCGAGGCGCTGCACGTCCACCACGCCGCTGGCGGCCTGGAGGTAGGCGAACAGCGGATCGGATGGGGCGATGTCGATCGCCGGACCGACGGCCGTCGCGGCCTCCGCCGGCCACCGGCGAGGCGACGGACGCGGCGGGTACGGCCGAGACCGCGCTGGCCGGCGACCGGCTGGTCGGCGGCCCGGGAGCCCCGGCCGACGGACCGCTTGAGCGATTCGATGAATGCCATGATCCCGAGTTCTACGCCTCCATCGTCCAGAAACCGTTACGAACCGACGGGCATGGCGACGATTCAGGACGCTTCACCTTCCGAGCGCGCATCCAGAGGCCGACGCTGGTCGGAGCGACCGTCTGTTCCAGCACAGTGCGGACATCCGAATCGAGGCTGGCGAGATCGACGTCGTCCCGCAGCCGCGCCGAGAACGCCGCGACCGTCCGTTCGGCGTCGTAGCGCGACGCGATTGAACCGCCGGTCGACGACCGTCTGGACGCGTCGCCGGAGCGGCTGGAACGCGGCAAAGACGGCCAGCGTCGAGGCCGCGACGGCGATCGTCTGGCCCTGCGTGAACGGGCGCGAGGACGCCCTGGAGCAGCAGGATGACCCCGGCGAAGACGGCCACGAGGAGTCCGCTGACGATCGCGTAGGAGACCGTCCGGCTGATGATCCGGTCGATCTCGTAGAGCCGGTAGCGCAGGACGGCGAGCCCGGCGGCGACCGGCAGAGCGGCAACGCCGAGCTCCAGCGCATACCAGGTCACCAGGGCCTGTGTCGCCACGGCAGCGATGATTGCGATGAACAGGAACCCCGCGGCGAACAGGAACCATTTCAGCTGCTGGCGCTCGACTTCGCGTGCGCGTCGGAAACGGACGACCAGCGAGGCGAACGAGACGAGGCACAGGACGGCAGCGAGGGGCAGCCCGACGGTGTTCACGGCGGCCGCCACCGTACCGATCGGTCCACCAACGCCCAGGGGATTGGCGAGGCGCCCGGTGTACCCGGACTGCGCGTCCGGAGTGACTGCCGCCGAGACCGTGACCGTGACGACCACCACGGCGGCGAACCAGCCGAACGGGCGCCAGCGCGGTCCGGGCAGATGACCATCGGGGAAGAGCATCGGGATCCAGATGACGGCCAGTCCAAACGAGAGGGTCCAGGCCCAGGCGCCCATCCAGTCGACGAGCTCGACGGCAGGCAGGTTCGCTCCCGCATCGAGGGCGCGCCCGACATATTCCGTGCTGAAGATTCCGAGGATGAACCCGGCCCCGCTGACGAGGAAGAGCCAACCGATCGGGTTTCGTGGGCGAAGGATGGCCAGGATCGCGCCAACGGTCGGCAGGGCCACGAACATGCTGAGCGTCGTCAGGAAGCTGATGAGGTCGGGCCGATCAGGAAGGGCAGCGCTGCCGGGCAGAACGAGGGACGCGAGCGAGAACGCCACCATCGCGAGCGACGCAGCCAGCAGGGCGATGGCGATCCAGGTCGTTGGACGGTCCCACCCTGGACCCGGCGAAGCCGGAACGATCCGCGTCACTGACCGCCGCCTCGAAGCCACAGGTTGACGCTCGATGGGGAGATCGCCTGCCGCACCGTGTCATTGAGCTCGCTCGACAGGGTCGGCAGGTCGACTTCGTTGCGCAGGCGATCGGCGAACGCCGCCACCGTGAAGCCGGCGTCATAGCGCGCCCGGTCGAACCGGCGATCCACGGCCCGCTGGACCCGGCGGCGCAGCGGGGTGAACAGGGCCGCGACCAGCAGTGTCGAGGCCGCGACGGTCAGCGAGTTGCTCGAGATCACGGAGCTCAGCAGGCCCTGCAGCGCCAGGTTCACCAGCAGGAACACGGCCACGAGCAACGCGGTGACGATGCCATAGGAGATCGTCCGGCTCACGATCCGGTCGATGTCGTAGAGGCGGTAGCGAAGGATCGCCATGCCGGCCGCCGTCGGCAGGCCAAGGAGCCCGATCACAACGAGGACTTCCATCATCTTCAGAGGCAACCCCGAGACGATGAGCACTGAGACCGTCAGGTAGATCGTGAACAGGGCGCCAGCGACGAGTGCCGCAAGGGCGAACCACTTGATCTGGCGGCGCGCGTCTCCGGTCGCCCGGCGGAAGCGGACCACGAGCGAGGCGAGGCCCAGGACGATCGCGATCGCGAGTGGCAGCCAGGCCGGCCCGAGCAGCCGGCTCGCGTAGGCTTCCGGGCTCAGGCCGGTGACACCGCCCAGCGGGTTGTCGACGAAGGTCGCCTGCTCGATCGGGCCGGGCAGAAACGCGATGATCACGCAGAACACCACGACAGCCACCACGCCGAAGGCGGCCGCGACCCTCCACCTCGGTGACAGCAGGTGACCCGTCGGGAACACGAGCGGCAGGAAGATCAGCGCAATCCCGAGCGGCGGCACCCAGATCCACGCCAGTGTCCAGGCGAAGAACGTCGTCAGGGGTAGGTCGCCCGGCACGACGAGCACGCCCGCGATGACGTACTGGTTGATCAGCCCTTCGGCCGCGAAGAGCGCGCCGATGGCGCAGAACAGCCAGCCATTGAGGTTCTCGGGACGACGCCGGGCGACGATGGCCCCAACGGTCGCGCAGGTGAGCCCGAAGGCCGATGCCGCGCCGGGGAAGCCCCACGAGGTCGGCACCTGCACGTCGCGCATCGCGACGATCATCAGGAACGCCAGCAGGCCGGCCGCGGTGGCCCCGATCCAGAGAACGAGGGCGAGAGTGCGCCGGCCGCTCACTGCTCGGATCCCCGCAGCCAGATGACGGGCACGGTCGACACGGGAACGGTCGCGGACACGGATCGCGGAGTTGTCACGGATGCATCGTGCGTGGCCACCGTTCGCAGAACGTTACGGCAGCGGCGCCCGGCGATCCAGTGGCCGGCCTCGACGCCGCGTCGACCGAGTGATTCGTTACGGACACGGCCATCGCTGGAGTACCGTGACGCTCGATGGCATCGTCACGGGAGCCAGTCGCCACGATCGGAGCGGATCCGGATCCGGATCCGGTTGCTCGGCCCCGTCACCGTCGACGTGGACGGCGCGCCCCTCGCGGTCGACACGCGCAAGGCCGTGGCGCTCCTCGCGTGGCTGGCCGTCACGCGCCGGCCGATGAGCCGCGAGGCCGTGGCGGCGCTGCTCTGGCCCGAGGCGGACGACGTCGACGCGCGCGGCGCGCTGCGCCGGACGCTGTCCGTGCTGCGGGCGGGCCTGGGCCAGCCGGGCCTGATCGTCGATCGGTCGGCCGTCGCCCTGGAACTCGCCGCGTTCGACGTGGACCTCTGGCGGTTCGAGGCCGCGCTGGCCGTCGCGCGGGCGCATCGCCACCCGGGCGATGGGCTCTGCGACGCCTGCCGGGACGCGCTCGAAACGGCCGTCGCCCTCGACCGGGGCGACTTCATGGCGGGCTTCGCCCTGCGCGATTCGGAGGAATTCGACTGCCTGGCAGCTGGCGGAGGCGGCGGCATACCGGCGCGAACAGGCGGCCGTCCTCGAGCGCCTGGCCCGCGGTCAGGCCGCTGCCCGATCGTGGGACCGGGCCGCCTCGACGGCACGGCGCTGGCTGGAGCTCGATCCGCTCCACGAGCCCGCCCATCGCCTGCTGATGGAGGTCCTCGCCCGTGCCGGAGAGCCGGCCGCCGCCCTCGCCCAGTATCGGGACTGCGTCCGAATCCTCGATCGCGAACTGGGGGTCGCGCCGCTGACCCAGACCACCGATCTCGCCGAGGCCATCCGGGCGGGCGACCTTGCCAGCCAGGACGAGGACCGGTCTGCGGAGCTCCCTGCGACCCCCGGCCCGCCTGGGCCAAACCAGGAACGGCCCTCCGCCGAACCCCCCGAACCGGCGCGCCAGGTGATCCTGGTCGGTCGCGACCTCGAGCTTCGCGAGCTGCTGCGAACGCTCGACCTCGTGGATCCCGCCGGCCGGCTCCTGGTCATCGAAGGGGAGCCGGGCATCGGCAAGACCCGCCTCGCGACGGCGGTCGCCGACGACGCCCGGGCGAGCGGGAGCGTCGTTCTCGAGGCCCGCGGCTACGCCGGGGAGACGGCCATTCCGCTCAGCGTCATCGCCGAGCTGCTGCGGTCCGGGCTCAGCCGTCCGGATGCGCCCGGAGCGGCTGGCGACCGTCGACGAGGCCGCGGTCAGCGAGGTCACTCGCCTGCTGCCGATTCCGGGCGTGCGGCCGTTGGCGGCTCCCCTGGACGCCGACCCGTTCGGCCGGGTCCGCCTGTTCGCCTCGCTGGCGGCGGTCCTGACGGCCCTCGTTCGCGGTCCGCGACCGGGTCTCGTCTGGATCGACGACCTGCACCTCGCCGACGCGTCGTCCGTGGAGTTCCTCGGCTATCTCACGAGACGGCTCGAGGCCCATCCGATCGGACTGCTGGTGGCCTGGCGGATCGAGGACCTGGAGCCGGGCGTCCGGGAGCGCATCCACGATCTGCCCGCCCGCGTCGGACTCGCGAACCGGGTGAGCCTTGGCCGGCTCGACCGGGCGGAGGTGGCGACGCTCGTCGGCGCGGTGCTCGGACCGGCCGCGACCGAGGCCCGGATCGACGCCCTGTTCGAGGATTCCGAGGGTCTGCCGCTCTACGTGGTCGAGGCCCTGGCCGATCCGGGGGCCGATCTGTCCGCGACTCCCGGCGGCGTGCAGGCGCTGCTGCGAGCCCGGATTGCCTCGGTCAACGAGGTCGCCCGCCAGATCCTGGCGGCGGCGGCGGTCATCGGCCGATCCTTCGATCCGGATCTCGTCCGGGCCGCGAGCGGGCGGAGCGACGACGAGACGGTCGAAGGACTCGAGGAGCTCACCCGGCGAGGACTCGTACGGGAGGTCGAGACGGGCGCGACGGAAGGCCTGCGCCTCGACTTCACGCACGCCCGACTGCGCGACGTCGTCTACGAGAGCCTCAGCCTCGCCCGCCGGCGACTGCTCCACGGTCGGGTCGCGACGGCGCTCACCGCGCTGCCCTGCGCGACCGGCGACGGCCAGCGCTGGTCGCTGATCGCCTGGCACGAGACGCTGGCCGGACAGACGGCCGCGGCGGCCGAGGCGCATCGACGGGCCGGGGACGAGGCCCGCATGGTGTTCGCCAATGCCGAGGCGAGGGAGCATCTCGAGGCCGCGCTGGCCCTCGGCCATCCGGCAGTCGCCGAGCTGCATGGCGCCCTGGGCGATCTCCTGACCCTGCTCGGCGACTACGAGGGCGCCCTGTTCCACCTCGCGTCGGCGGCCGCGCTGGCGGGGCCCGAGGAGCAGGCCGGTCTCGAGTACCGCCAGGGACTCGTCCATGCCCGCCGCGGCGACTGGATCCGGGCCGACCAGGACCTCGTGGCGGCACATGCACTCCAACGCGGACGCAGCGATGCGATCGAGAATCCTGGCCGACCGGAGTGCGATCGCCGATCGCACCGGCGAGCCCCTCGTCGCGCTGGACCTGGCCCGCGAGGCGCTCGCCCTGGCGGAGGTCGTCGCCGACCCGGTCGGCATCGCCCGGTCGCTGGACCTGCTCGGCATCCTCGCCCGCCGTGAGGGCGACCTTGCGTGCGCCCGCGGTCACCTCGAGCGGGCGATCGCCGTCCTGGATGCCGCGGAGCGGGGATCGGAGGGGACTCGCGCGCCCGACCCCTCGGTCCGGATCGCCGCGCTCAACACCCTGGCCCTGGTCGTCGCCGACGAGGGCGACCACGACCGTGCCTCCGCGCTGATGACCGAGGCCCTCTGGCGGTGCGAACGGCAGGGCGACCGGCACCGGCAGGCGGCCCTCGAGAACAACCTCGCCGACCTGTTCTACGCGATGGGCCGGCCGGAGGACGCGATGGATCACCTGAAGCGCGCCGTGGCGATCTTCGCCGAGATCGGCGGCCGGCCGGGCGAACTCCAGCCCGAGATCTGGAAGCTCGTCGAATGGTGACGCTGTGCTCCACTCATCCCGTCCGGATGAGGCACGTCGTCCCCGACCGTGGGACACTGACGCATGAAAGATTCGCCGGCAGATTGCCGACGGTGTTCGCCGATCCACAAGGAGCCAACATGGGACGCCTCGCCAAGGCTGCTGTCGTCTCCGCCGCCGTCAAGCCCGGCCCATCCCCGGTCGCCAAGGCCGCCGTCGTGGGCGCGGCCGTGAAGCCGGGTCCATCCCCCGTTGCGAAGGCCGCCGTCGTGGGCGCCGCCGTCACGCCCGGCCCATCCCCGGTCGCCAAGGCCGCGGTCGTCGGCGCAGCCGTCACGCCGGGTCGCCGCCGCCGCTAGGCACCGGCCATCCGCATCCGAGGCTCCGCGTTTGCGGAGCCTCGTTTGATTCCCGGCGCCGGCCGCGAGCCTCGACCGGCGCGCCCGGTCCGAAATCGAAGAGGCCCCGCGAATTCGCGGGGCCTCGTTCTGACCGTGATTGGTGGAGATGGGGGAGAGTCGAACTCCCCGTCCAAAACCCTTCACCAGGGACCAACTACGAGCGTGTCCGATGATTTGTCGTCAACCGGCAGGGCTCCCATCGGCAGGATCCCTGACGGTCCAGCTACGTGTCCCTAAATCGGGCTTGAACTCCGACTACGTGGCAGTCGTCAGAGTCGCATCCTCCCTGAATGACGCTTCCACAGCCCGGGAGAAGGAGGCTGCTTCCACGCTCACTCTACCGCCTAAGCGGCGAGAGCGAGAGTCGACTGGCGGTTGCCAGGTACTTCTTTTTGCCACCTGATTTACGAGGCCTGATGGCAACCTCGGCTCGCGTTCCCTGGCAGCTGGGCCCTGTCGAATCCACGCATCCCCACGGCCCGACGCCAAGCGTCAGACCGGAATTCTAGCCGAACACCCGTTCGACGACAAGCTCCGGCGCTCGGCGGCCGCGGGATCAGGCCCGGCGCTACGGCGTCCGGTCGAGCTCGATCCAGATGACGACGGGCCCGCCGGCCGTCGACGGGCCACTCGACTTCGGAGATGCGCTCGTGGCGCCGGCGGTCTTGACGGGCAGGCCGGCGCGCCTCGCCGCGGCAGCTCCCCGAGCCGTCACGAACAGGTTCACGGCGCGCGTCCAGGTGTCCTCGTCCCTCGAGACAACCCGGGCAAATCCGTCGTACCACGTCTGGCGGATCCGGACCTGGACCTTGCCGCCACTGCGGACGTGATGCCACCAGCTGGCGGTCGGCGAGCTGACGACCGTGATTCGACTGCCCTTGCGGGCATAGGTCACGCCGGCCGTGCCCCAGCGATTCGCGCCGCCGTCGTGGTAGCGCAGCTGGAGCGTCGTCCGGCGCGCGGTCGTCGCCCGCGTCGTGGTCCGGATGACGCTCCGGACGACGGGCCCGAGGCCACGGAGGATGGAACCGAGCAGGCCGCCGGGCCCGGAAGTCGCGGCCTTCGGCTGGCTGCCGGCGATCGGCTGCGCCGTGGCCGCGTTCGACCCCTCGACCTGGTTCGGGTCGCCCTCGGAGTCGCTCACCGGGTCAGCCTACCGCCCGCGATGCAGATCGGCCATCGTCCGATCCAGGTCGCGCCGGGCGTCCCGTTCGGCGATGTCGTGCCGGCGGTCGTGCTGCTGCTTGCCGCGGCCGAGGCCGAGCTCGACCTTGACCCGGCCGCGCTCGTTGAGGTACAGCCGGAGCGGGACGATCGTCTGGCCCTTCTGCTTCGCCCGGCCCATCAGCTCGTCGATCTGGCGCCGGTGCAGCAGCAGCTTGCGGATCCGCTTGGGCTCGTGGTTGCCGCGCTGGAGTGAGGCCTGTTCGAACGGCGCGATGTGGACGCCGATCAGCCAGGCTTCGTCCCGTTCGACGCGCGCGTACGCATCCGAGAGGTTGACCTTGCCGGCCCGGATGGACTTGATCTCCGTCCCGACCAGGGCAATGCCGGCCTCGAAGGTCTCGTCGATGGTGTAGTCGTGGCGCGCACGACGGTTGAGGGCGATGGTCTTTTCCTCGCCCATGGTGGCTCACTCCTTCCGGGAGACGCACGAACGCCGGCCCTCAGCGGACCGGCGTTCGGTTGCTTGCCACCACGCAGGGTGTCCGCTTAAACGGCCATCTCCTGCGAGGTGGTGCAGTGGGGACTACGGTCTATCAACTGCACATCACCTCCTTTCGTTCGGAGAAACCGTACTCGAACTGGGAGTGGGACGCAAGGGCGGGTTCCGCCGCGATCGTCAGCCGGCGGCCTGGACCACCGTCGCCGACGACTCACCGAGGAGCTCGAGCGCCTTGTCGAGCACCGGGTCGGGATCGGCCGCGGTGGCCGCGGTCGTCACGGTCACGTCGGGCGTCAGCCCGACGTGGTGGATCCAGTGCTTGTCGGGGGTCAGCCACTTGGCCACCGTCAGGCGGAAGCCGCCCGTGTCGTTCGGCAGTGGCTGCCACTCCTGGACGGTGCCCTTGCCATAGGACGTCACGCCGACCAGCGTCGCGCGCTTCGTGTCCTGGAGCGCCCCGGCAACGATCTCGCTGGCCGACGCGCTGCCCTTGTCGATGAGGACGATCAGCTTGATCGATGAATCGGTCGCCGCGCCGTTGGGATCGGCGACGGTGGCGAGCTCGTGGCCCTGGGCGTCCTCCTGCCAGAAGATCGGCCCGGAAGAGATGAACTGGCTGGCGATGGCGCGCGCCGCGGTGACGAGACCGCCCGGGTTGCCGCGCAGGTCGAGGATGAACTTGCGCTGGCCCGCGGCCACGTCCGCCTTGATGGCACTCGTGGAATCCGCGGCCGAGGCGTCGCTGAAGCCCGTCACGCCGATGTACGCCACGGCGCCGTTGGCGAGGGACTTGCTGGTGACTTCCTTCTGCTGGATCACGTCACGGGTGATCGGCACCTCGATCGGCGCTGCCTTGCCGCGGACGACCGTCAGGGTCACGACCGAGCCGCGCGGCCCGCGGACCTTGGCCACGGCCTGGTCGAGTGTCAACCCGTCGACGCTGGCGCCGTCGATCTTCGTGACGATGTCGCCGGGCTGGATCCCGGCCTTCTGGGCCGGGGCGCCCTCGGTTGGCGTGACGATGACCATCTGGCAGGTCGGTCCGAGCGGCGTGCACGCCGCGGTGCTGCCGTCGGTGTTCCGGGCGTTGATCGAGGCGCCGATACCCTCGAACTGGCCGGCCAGGCCCTGCAGGCTCTTCTTGTAGTCCTCGGACGAGAGGTACTGCGAGAACGGGTCACCGAGGGAATCGATCATCCCGCGGATGGCGCCCTCGATGACGGTCTTGCGGTCGACGGTGCCGCCCGCGTACTGCTGCGTGATCGCGCTGTAGGCATCCCAGAACGGGACGAAGGCCTGCTCGGCGGTGGCCGGGGTGCCGGGCGTCGTTTCCTCGTGCCGGCCGAGCGAGTAGCCCGACAGGAAGAGCGCCGAGCCCGCCAGGAGGCCCACGAGGACGAGCGAGACGTGGAGGCCGGAGATGCTGCGCCGGCGGCGGGTCGCCGCGGCGGGGTCCTGGACGGAGGCAGGAGCGGCTCCGATCGCTTCGGCCGGTTCGGGGCCGGGGGCACTGCCGGCGGTGACGTCCGGCGGAGGAGCTGCGTCGGTGGTCGGTGGAAGGTCGCCGGCCGCGTTCGCGGAACCGGCCGGGTCGAAGTCGGACATGTGGTTTGGAATCCCTGGAATCGTTCGAATCTGGGTGGCTCGCGGACGGCCGTGACGGTGATCCGCGCGTCGAAAGTTGGACGATCCTACCGCCTTCGGTCGAGAGGTGGGTTCAGCGCCGATTCACGGGCTCCGCCGCTGAGCGTTCCGGCGTGTCGCGCGGCGCATCCGGATCGTGGGCGGCGGTACAGTTCTGCCGCACGACGAGCGGCGCGTGGCATCGAGAGGGACCCCTGTTTGAAGAATCTCGTGGCGCTGATCGGCATCGTCCTGACCCTGCTGGGCCTGCTGCTGATGGCGCGCGGCGTCGGCGAGATGGTGAACATCGGCTGCGACGCGTCGTTCTCGTCCTGCGTCGACACCAACGACCTGACACTCAGCTTTGCCGGCGGGATCACGCTCCTCGTCATCGGTCCGATCATCTGGAACGCCGGCGCCTATTCGATCCGGACCGGCAGCCACCCGAACATGCTCGGCTGGCTCGGCTATCTCGGGATCTTCGGGGTCAGCTTCCTGGGCGTCGGGCTCACGATGCTGTACCAGGCCGTCCAGCCGGGCTCCGAGAACCCGGGCGGCGTCCTGTGGATCATCGGAATCTCGTTCAGCCTCGTCGGCCTTGGCTCGATCGCGGTCGAGATCCTGTCGCACGTCGCCGACCGCAACACGCAACGCCTCCGCGCGACCGGGCTCCACGGGCGTGGCGTGGTCGTCGGCATTCACGACACGGGGATCACCGTCAACCTCGACCCCGTCGTGAAGTTCGATCTCCGCGTCGAGCTCCCCGGCGTGACGCCCTACGTGACGAGCGTCCGCCACACCGTCCCGCGGCTCCAGGTCGGCTCGCTCACGGCCGGCCTCGCGGTGTCCGTGCTGGCGGACCCGGCGCACCCGAACGACATCACGGTCGATTGGGATGCGCCGATGACGCCGCCGGCCGATCCCGCGATGGCCGGCGCGGGTCCGATTGGCGATCCCGCGGGAACCGGCCGCCGTCACGCCCTGGCGAGGGGCGGCGCGTACGGCGTGGCCGGCACGGTCCCCGGGGCCGGGACGTCTGCAGCGGGCACGGAGGCCGCGGCGCTCAACGCGGCGGCAGCGGCGCTGACCGCGGCGGCAGCGGCGGCCGAAGCGCGCGCGGCGGCCGGTGCGAGCGCGACAGGCGCCAGCGCGGCCGGCTCCGCGGCCGGCTCCACGATCGATCTCGGGACGACGGTCAATGTCCAGGGCGGCGCGCTCAGCCCCGAACTGCTGCGGACCGTGAGCCAGGCCCTGACCGCGGCCGCCGCGAGCGGCGACCTCACCGAGACGCCGGTCGTCACGATCGATGCCCGCGGGCTGACGCAGCCGGGCAGTGGCGCCGCCGCGGCCGGGCTCGCAACCGGCGCCGCCGCCACGAGTGCGAACCCGGCCGGCTCCTCGTCGACTGCCGGATCGAGTGCCGGGGCGACGGCGGGCGCACCCGGGCCGGGATCGACCGGTGACGACCTGCCGGCCCGCGTCCAGATCGATGGCCTGCAGGACACGGGCGTGGACATGGGCGGTGCGCGACTGTTCGCGTTCGACTTGACGGTCTCGGTGTCGGGCCGCCAGCCCTACCAGACCAAGTACGCGGGCTCCGTGCCGACCAGCCTCGTCCCGCGGCTCGTCAAGGGCGCCTCGTTCCCGGCGATCGTCGATCCGGCTCGACCGGGCGACCTGACGATCGAATGGGACCGCTGAGCCGGCGACCGATCGGATCCGGCGGTCCGCCCCAGCCGCGGCCGGAGCGGCAGCCCGGCCCGCGGCCTAGCGGATCAGGTAGCTCCGCACCGAGACCCACGACCCGAGGACGCCGAGCCCGAGCCCGGTGCCGAGGACCAGCACCGTCAGGTCGCGCCCGAGCGAGCCGAACTCGAGCGGCAGGACCCGGAAGAACGCGAACATGAACTGGTTCATCGGCGGCGCGGCGAGGCTCAGCAGGCCGAGCGTGATGAGGGCCCCGAGCAGGCCGACCATCGCCCCCTCGAAGATGAACGGCCAGCGGATGAAGGCGTCCGATGCGCCGACGAGCCGCATGATGTCGATCTCCTCGGCCCGGGCGACGACCGCCAGGCGGATCGTGTTGATGATGATGAAGAGCACGGTCAGGCCGACCAGGATGAGCAGCACGAGGCCGCCGGTCCGCAGGATGTTCGTCACCGTCAGCACCTGGTCGACGAGCTTCTGGATCTCCTTCACGTCGGCCACCACGCCGACGTCGGCCCGCAGCGTGTCGACCACGTCACCGAAGACGCTCGGATCCTTGAGCTTCACCTGGAGGCTCGCCGGCAGCGGGTTCGTGTCGAGATACGGCGTCAGGTCCTGGCGGCCCTGCTCCTGGAGTTGCGCCCGGAAGCGCGCCAGCGCCGTGTCGGCATCGACGTACTCGACCGAAGCGACCTCGGGCATCTTCAGCAGCACGGCCTGGAGGGCCTGGATCTGGTCGAGTGGCGCGCCCGGCTGGAGATCCGCCACGACCTCGACCTTCTGCTCGACGAAGGTCAGGCCGGCGTTGAGCCCGGTCTGGATGATCCAGAACCCGGACAGCAGCATCAGCATCAGGACCATCGTGGCCGTCGCCGCGAGGCTCATCACGGCGTTGCGCCAGAACCCCTGCCAGGCCCGCTTGAGGCTGAACGCCACGAACCCGATCACGCGGCTGGCCCGGTGATTGCCGGTCCGCGGCCGCGCTGGAGGCACTTCCCGGCGATCGTTGCCGCTCCCCGTCGTCGAACCGACGCTCCGGAGCCGCGCCGCCGTCGGACGTCAATCCTCACGGTGGTACGCCCCGCCGACTTCGTCGCGGATGATCCGGCCTTCCTCGAGCGCCACGACACGCCGTCGCAGGGCGGTCACGACGTCCGCGTTGTGGGTGGCCATCAGCACCGTCACGCCAAGCTCGTTGATCCGGAGGAGCAGCTGCAGGATCTCCCAGCTGATCAGCGGATCGAGGTTGCCCGTCGGCTCGTCGGCGATGATCAGCCGCGGGTCGTGGACGAGCGCCCGCGCAATCGCCGTTCGCTGCTGCTCGCCGCCGGAGAGCTGCGACGGCAGCTGGCGCGCCTGCTCCGTCAGCCCGACGAGCGAGAGGACGCGTTCGACGGCCGGCCGGATCGCCTTGCGCGGCGTGCCGGTGACCTCCAGGGCGAAGGCCACGTTGTCGTAGACGGTCTTGCCGGGCAGGAGCTTGAAGTCCTGGAAGACGATGCCGATCTTGCGGCGGACCTTGGGGACCTGGCGGCGGGACATCCGGGCAAGGCTCTGGCCGTCCACGATGACCTCGCCCTGGGTGGGCGTCTCATCGCGGATGAGGAGCTTGATGAGCGTCGTCTTGCCGGCTCCGGATGGCCCGACGAGGAAGACGAAATCGCCCTCCGGCACGACCAGGTCCACTTCGTGGAGCGCCTCGCGGCCGTTCGGGTAGCGCTTCGTCACGTCGTGGAGGACGATGACTGCGCGATCCGCCGCGGCACGGGACGGCGGGGCTCCCAGGAGTCGCTGGCGAATCGATCTGCTGGCCGGTCGAGGCGGCGCGTCGATCAAGGGTCAGCTCCGCGGCGGGCCGGCACCGCGCGGGGCGCCGGCTCCAGGTTCGACTCCGGCCGCGGGCACAGCAGAGGGAGCCACGTCGTCGTGAGGCTACCACCGCCCGGTCGAGACCGGCAAATGGCCCGTCCCGGCGCCGGCCTCAGATCAGCGCGAGCGAGATCGGGATATAGCGGCTGAAGTCGGCGACGGGGCAATTCCAGCAGAAGAGGGCCGGGAAGCCTTCGATCCGCAGGCCCGCCCGCAGGAGCACGGCGTACACGTCGTCGGAGCCGCCCGGCAGCCAGATGGCGCTCGCGCCGGGTGGCCGGACGGCGATGATCAGGTGGCCGACGATCCGGACGACCAGCTGCGGATCCAGTGCCGCGACCGGTCCGAGCCGGCCGCTCGGTGCCGCGTAGCCATACCCCAGCGTCGTGCCGTTCTCGCCCTGGTAGAGGAAGCCCCGGCGGCCCTCGAGGCGCAGGAATCGATGGTCCTCGGGCCGTTCGTGGCCCACGACGGCCCGATCGATGGCCCCGATGGCCGCCACGAGGTCGGCGTGGCCGGTGCCGGCGGACGGGCTGCCGGCGGACGGAGTGCCGGCGGACGGGCTGCCGGATGGGCCGCCCGGTGGGCCGCCGGCGATCAATTCGAACGGGATCGCGCGCACCCCCGGCGGCAGGCTCGGCAGATCGGCGTGGAGGGGCGGCCGGCCGAGGAGCTGGAAGGCCGGCAGGCGCGGGACCATCCCGTACCGCGCGTACAGGGCGTTCGAGATCGGCTGGGCGCTGTCCGTGGCCGTGCCAAGGATCGGCCGGCGAGCTCCCGTCCGCCGGTCCTCGGGGCCGCGGCGATCCGCCGGGCCGCGGCTCGTGTCCGGACCCCGCCGGTCCGCACCGGTTCGTCGTTCGTGGCCGTCCGGGGCCAGCGCCGCCTCGGTCCGGGCGTTGAGCGGCAGCAGGCGCGTGAGGAGCGCGCGGCCGACTCCGCCGTCCTGGAGATCCGGGCGGACGAACAGCATCGAGAGGAACCACACGGCGCCGCGCCGGTTCGCCGAGCCGAACCCGACGACCTCTTCCGCGGCCTCGTCGCCGGTCGTCGCCACCGCGAACAGGGCCGGATCCGTGAGCAGGAAGTGCGTCAGCAGCCGCTCCAGCGGATCGAGGTCGCCGGGCTCCCAGCGCTGATGCAGGCGGCGCTCGTAGTAGTCGCCGATGGACGCCGCCCAGATGCGGGTGCAGGCCGGCAGGTCCTCGCGGCGGGCCGAACGGTAGCGGACGCCCCGGGTCACGCCGGCTCTTCGATGGCCGCCAGCGGCGCCCCGGTGGCCTGGCGCTCGAGCTCGGCCTGCATGAAGGCGTCGAGGTCGCCGTCGAGCACCGCGCCGGTATTGCTCGTCTCATAGCCCGTCCGCAGGTCCTTGACCATCTGGTAGGGGTGCAGGACATAGCTCCGGATCTGGTTGCCCCAGCCTGCGACGACATGATCGCCACGGATCTTGCGCATCTCGGCGTCCTTCTCCTCGAGGCGTCGCTCGAGCAGGCGGGCCTTCAACACCTTGATGGCCATTTCCTTGTTCTGGGTCTGCGATCGCTCGTTCTGGCTCTGGGCGACGATGTTCGTCGGCAGGTGGGTCAGCCGGACGGCCGAGTCGGTCTTGTTGACATGCTGGCCACCGGCGCCCTGGGAGCGGAACGTATCGACGCGGATCTCGTCCCAGTCGAGCTCGACGTCCGTGTCGTCCGCTTCGACCTCCGGCAGGACCTCGACCAGCGCGAAGGTCGTCTGGCGTCGCTTCTGGGAATCGAACGGGCTGATCCGGACGAGGCGGTGGACGCCTTTCTCGGCCCGCAGGAAGCCGTACGCGGCGCGCCCGTCGATCTCGACCGTGGCGCTCTTGAGGCCCGCCTGCTCGCCCTCGAGCTGGTCGACGATCTCGGTCCTGAAGCGGTGGCGCTCGGCCCAGCGGAGGTACATCCGGAGGAGCATCTCGGCCCAGTCCGTGGCCTCCGTGCCGCCGGCGCCGGCGCTGATCGAGAGCAGCGCCGAACCCTGGTCGTATTCGCCGGAGAACAGGAGCGCCGTCCGCTCGCGATCGAAATCGCGTGCCACGGCGGCGCCTTCGCGATCGAGCTCGCTCGCGAGATCCGGATCCTCGGCCTCGTCGAGCATGTCGACCAGGGCGATCAGGTCATCGGCGCGGCGTTCGAGGCTGCGCCAGGTCTCGATCTCGGTGCGCAGGCCGTCGGCCTGGCGAAGGACCCGTTGAGCGGCCCGCTGGTCGTCCCAGAAGCCCGGCTCCTGGGTCAGTGCGTCGAGTTCGGCCAGCCTGGATTCGCGAGCAGGAAG
Organism: uncultured Chloroflexia bacterium; assembly: GCA_963716375.1. Taxonomy (GTDB): domain Bacteria; phylum Chloroflexota; class Limnocylindria; order Limnocylindrales; family CSP1-4; genus VGPE01. The sequence continues at coordinate 3,441,638 of OY970306.1, forward strand.
GTCAAAGACGCCCCGAGGTCGACCGGATCCGCTCGACGAGATCGCGGAGGGTGGACGAGTCCACCTAGTTCCGGACCTGCAGGTCCTGGAGCAGGATCGGACGGAGCTCGATGAGCCGCAGCGCGGTCTTGCTCCGGGCGACGACGGGGTTCACGCAGGGACAGTACGAGTTGTGGGGACAGACGCCACAGTTGCCGTCGCAGTCGAGCGCCGCGGCATAGCTGCAGTTGCGGCAATCCCGTTCGCAGGCGATCAAATCGATGAACGACGCTTCCTCAGCCTGCTTCACGAGTCCCTCACTTCGATCGGATGGGCGATGAGCGTGGAGCGCGACGAATGACGGATGAACAGTCGTGGCGTGAGTGCGGAAGGGATCCCTGGGCGGCGATCCGGCGCGTGGTTTTCGCCAGTATACGGTCTGAAATCCCGGAGGCCAAGAGGAAAACCGGGTCAGATCGGGCCGATTTCGAAGAATTCCGGTCGTGACGGCCCAACTGGCCGGTGCATCGGCGCGACTCGGGGTCCGGCCGCATCTCGCGGGTCCGGCGGCCGCCCGACGATCAGGGAGCCGGGGCAGGCGTGTCGGCAGGCAGCGGGCCGAAGTCGCCGGTGTCGGCGGAGCCCGTGAGGAAGTAGAGGCCGAGTCCGCCGAGCTCATGGAGGGTCGCCTGGGCCTTGCGTGCCGGATCCGCGTCGCTCGGGCTCGTCCGCGTCGGGGAGCCCCACGCATCGATGCCCTGGTCGCGGGCCATCACCAGCACCCGCAGCATGTGGGTCCGATCCGACACGAAGACCGCGTCGCGGATGCCGTGTTCGCGCAGCACCGCGGCAACTCCCTGGAGGGATTCGAGCGTCGAACGGCCGACGTCCTCCATCAGGATGCGATCCGACGGCACGCCGCGTTCGAGGGCGTAGGCGCGAGCGACGGCCGCCTCGGTCGTGCGGTCGCCCTCGAGCTTGCCGCCCGTCACGACGAGGTAGGGCGCGGTGCCACCGAGATAGAGCGCGACGGCATGGTCGAGCCGGGCCGCGAAGACCGCCGAGGGCCGGCCGTCGTACTGCGCCGCGCCAAGGACGACGATCGCGCCCGCCGGCCGCGCCTCGTCGCGGTCGCCAACCTCGGTGATCCGGAACGCCGCGTAGCCGACGAGCAGGGCGGCCCCGGCGCCTGCGACGAGGCCGAGCGTAACGATGTCCCGCAGGACGTGGCGATCGATCAGGCCACGCTCCGGAGCAGGCGCCGCGGCTCGGCGGCCACGGCCGGAATCGGGCGCAGCGGGCCGGCCGTGGCCGACCTCATCGGCCGTGGCACTTCTTGTATTTCTGCCCCGAGCCGCACCAGCAGGGATCGTTGCGGCCGATCCGCTCACCGGTTGGCGTGAAGCCGGGTCGCGCCTGCTGGCCGCCCGAGGTGATGGCCTGGTCGCCGAGCTGCTCGCGCACGCCGCGGACGGCGGGGGCGGCCGGCAGGCCGCGGGCGAGCTGGGCCGCGCCGGCCGCGGTCGCCGTGCTGGTCCCGGCCGTCATCGTCGCACGGCCTCCCGAGACGCTGCCGCTGCCGGTCGTCGAGGCCGCCGTCGCCACGGCCGGACCGAGTGGCACCGGCGCCGGCGGATCCTGGCGCGTCACCGAGACCCGGAAGATCGTGCTGGCGACCTGATGGCGGATGAGTCCCTGCAGCTCGCCGTAGAGATTGAACGCTTCCTTGCGGAATTCGTTGAGCGGGTCCTGCTGGGCATAGCCGCGCAGGCCGATCCCGCGGCGCATATCGTCGAGCTCGGTCAGGTGCTCGACCCAAAGCGCGTCGATGGTCCGCAGGAGCACGATCCGCTCGACCATCGCCCAATCCTCGGCGCCGACCTGGGCTTCCTTCTCGGCCATCGTGCGATCGACGAGGTCGTTGAGGTGCTGCGTCAGGGCCTCCCGGCCGCCGACCTCCCAGAGCTCGTCCTCGGTCGTGCCCGCTCCCTCGAGGCCCATGGCCCGGATCGCCGCGGCGAGGCCCTCCATGTTCCAGTCGTCCTGCTGCTCCGCGGAGCAGAAGGTCTCGACGATGTTGGCGATCTCGCCGTCGAGGAACGTCTGGACGGTCTCCGGCAGGTCTTCGTTGCGGAGGACCTTGTCGCGCTCGGCGTAGATCGTCTCGCGCTGCTTGTTGATGACGTCGTCGAATTCGACGACGCGCTTGCGGATGTCGAAGTTGAAGCCCTCGACCCGGCTCTGGGCGCTCTCGATCGTCTTGGAGACGATCCGCGATTCGATCGCCACGTCGTCTTCGAGGCCCATCCGCTCCATGAGCCCCGCCACGCGATCCGACGCGAAGCGCTTCATCAGGTCGTCCTCGAGCGAGAGGTAGAAGCGCGAGGAACCCGGGTCGCCCTGGCGGCCGGCGCGGCCGCGGAGCTGGTTGTCGATGCGGCGGGAGTCGTGGCGTTCCGTGCCGATGATGTGGAGGCCGCCGACGGCCACGACCTGGTCGTGCTCGACCGCGCAGATGGCCTTCGCCTCGGCCAGGGCCTCGGCATAGATCTCGGGGTCCACCTCGGCCGGATTCAGGCCGCGACGATGGAGCATCTCGGAGGCCAGGCCCGCCGGGTTGCCGCCGAGCAGGATGTCCGTGCCGCGGCCGGCCATGTTGGTCGAGATGGTCACGGCCCCGGCCCGGCCGGCCTGGGCGACGACGCCGGCCTCGCGCTCGTGGAGCTTGGCGTTCAGGATCTCGTGCTTGATGCCGCGCCGCCGGAGCATCTCGGAGAGGAGTTCGGACTTCTCGACCGAAACCGTGCCGACCAGGATCGGCCGACCCTCGGCCTGCTCCTCGACGATCTCGTCGATCAGTGCCGTGAACTTGCCCTTCTCGTTGCGGAAGACGAGATCCGGCTGGTCGTCGCGAACCATGTCGCGGTGCGTCGGGATCGCCACGACCTCGAGGGTGTAGATCTTGTGGAACTCCTCGGCCTCGGTCATCGCCGTGCCGGTCATGCCGGCCAGCTTGTCGTAGAGGCGGAAGTAGTTCTGGAAGGTGATCGTGGCGAGCGTCACGCTTTCGCGCTGGACCCGCAGGCCCTCCTTGGCCTCGACCGCCTGGTGGAGACCCTCGCTCCAGCGCCGGCCGGGCATCTGGCGGCCCGTGAACTCGTCGACGATGATGATCTCGCCGTCCTTGACGATGTAGTCGCGGTCCCGCTTGTAGAGCGCGTGGGCCCGGAGCGCCTGCTCGAAGTGGCGGGCGAGGGTCGGGTCGGCGTCGTACATGTTGGCGACGCCGAGCCACTGCTCCATCTTGGTGATGCCGTGCTCGGTCGAGCTGACGGCCTTGTCCTTCAGGTCGACGAAGTAGTCGCCACCTTCTTCGGCGCCTTCGGGGCGCGGCTGGAGGCGGGGTACGAGGCGGGCGAACGTGAAGTACTTGTCGGCCGATTCCTCGGCCTGGCCGCTGATGATGAGCGGCGTCCGCGCCTCGTCGATGAGGATGTTGTCGACCTCGTCCACGATCGCGAATGAGCGCTGCCGCTGCACGCGCTGCTCCAGCTCGACGACCATGTTGTCGCGGAGGTAGTCGAACCCGAACTCGTTGTTGGTGCCGTACGTCACGTCCGCGGCATAGGCCTCGCGCCGTTCGACGGGCCGCAGGTTCACGAGGCGCTCGTCGCTCGTCGGGTAGCCCGGCTCGAAGACGTACGAGGCGTCGTGCGTGATCATCCCGAGGCTGATCCCCAGGAAGTGGAACACGGGACCCATCCACTGGGGGTCGCGGCGGGCGAGGTAGTCGTTGACCGTGACGATGTGGACGCCGCGGCCGGTCAGCGCGTTCAGGACGGCGGCCAGGGTCGGCACGAAGGTCTTGCCCTCGCCGGTCCGCATCTCCGCGATCTTGCCCTGGTGCAGGACGATGCCGCCCATCAGCTGGACGTCGAAATGGCGCATCCCCAGCGTCCGGTGCATCGCCTCGCGGCTCATCGCGAAGACTTCCGGCAGGGCCTCGTCCATGGCCTTCTGGATCCGGGCCTGCTCACGCTTGCGGCGGGCCTTCGCGAGCTCGCGCCGGCGTTCCATCTCGGGATGGGTGAGCTCGTCCTCGCTCGGTTCCTCGGGCTCACCCGCTTCGAGGATCTCCGCGCGGATCTCGCCCATGCGGGCGCGGATCTCGTCGTCGGAGAGGGCCTGGATGTCGGGTTCGAGACGATTGATCTGATCGACGAGCGGTTGAATCCGCTTGATTTCGCGATCGTTGGAGTCGATGAATCGGTTCAGAAAGCCAAGCATGGTCCGTCAGTATACGAGGGGACCGTCGCCAGGGGGTTCGAGGCGCCCGGCGTCGTCCCCCACCGGCGGGCTCGTCGGATCGACGTCACCGGGCAGCGGGACCGCGTCGTCCGGCAGGCCGATCAGCAGATCGCCCCCGGCCGCGCTCGTGCCGCGGACGACCTGGCCGCGCTTGACAAGGATCTCGACTCTCGGTACCGAGCGAAGCAGCTGCTCGTCGAGCCCGATGAGCATGCCGCCGACGACCGTCCGCAGGCTGGTTCCCGCCGGCCGTCGCTTGCTGCGCTTCAACCTGGGTCGCCGGGCTCCGGCCGCGGCAGCAATCCGTTGCCTCCGCCCGTTAGCCGCACGGGACGGAGGCACGCTTGCTCCCTGGCCGCGGGAGCGCTATCGCCAGAACCCCGTTCCGTATCCAGCGATGAGCAGGACGAAGGTCACCGCTGCCAGCGAGACCCAGAAGAGGATCGAGCGGGCCGTCGAGGCCGGGTTCATCTCGGGGTTGGCGAGCTTGGGGAGCTGTCCGCCGGGCAGGCTCTTGCCCCAGCGAGGCGAGCGCAGCGTGCGGCGCCAGGCGTCGTCGCGAACGGTGCGGCGTTCGATACCGCCGCGGCCGTCCGGGCGGTGCAGTTGCAGGCTCATCGCTCTCCCACGTTGCTGATCGAGGCCATGCCGCCGGGCATCATCACCGGGCGCGGGCTGTCGGACGCGTCCTGCTCGACCGTCCCGCCAGTGCCACCGATCGAGCCGTCATCACCGTCATCGAGGCCGGGGTCGTCATCGTCGCGGACGTCGAGCGTGCGCGCCACGCCGTCCTCCCAGAGCAGCAGCTCCTGGGTCAGGGAGACCTCGCTCGAGAAGAGCGCCCCGACCGATTCGCCCCGATGGATCCGCTTGATCGCCTCGCCGATCAGCGGGGCGATCCCGATCGTCTTGATCTTGCTGATTCGCTTGGCCGGCGGCAGCGGGATCGTGTCCGTGAGCACGACTTCGATCAGGCTCGAGTCGCGGATCCGCTCGACGGCGGGGTCCGACAGCACGCCATGGGTGGCGCACGCGTAGATCTCGCTGACGCCCTCGCGTTCGAGCGCCCGGACGATCTCCATCAGCGTCCCGCCCGTGTCGATCTCGTCGTCGACGATGATCGCGCGGCGGCCGCGCACGTCGCCGATGACGTTCATCAGCTCGGCCCGGTCGAGGTTGCCGATGCGCCGCTTCTCGATGATCGCCAGGGGCGCATCGAGGATCTCCGCGAAGGAGCGCGCGCGCTTCGCAAACCCGAGGTCCGTCACGACGACGAGATCCTCGAGGTGCTTGAAGCGGAAGTAGTTCGAGAGCAGGTGGACCGCGGTCAGCTCATCGACCGGGATGTTGAAGAAGCCCTGGATCTGGCCCTGGTGGAGGTCCATCGTCAGGACGCGGTCCGCGCCGGCGACGGTGATCATGTCGGCGATCAGTCGCGCCGTGATCGGGACGCGGGGCTGGTCCTTCTTGTCGGAGCGGCCGTAGGCGTAGTACGGCACGACGGCCGTGATGCGCCCGGCGCTGGCCCGCTTGAAGGCGTCGATCATGATCAGCAGTTCCATGATCGACTGGTTGACGGGATGGCACGTCGACTGGACGAGGAAGACGTCCTTCTCGCGGACGTTGTCGAGGATCTTGACGAAGATGTTCTCGTTGGCGAACTGGAAGACTTCCGCGCGGCCGAGTTCGACGCCGAGGTAGCGGCAGATCTTCCGGACGAGATCCGGGTTCGAGTTGCCGGTGTAGACGTCGAACTGGTCTGCGTACACGGACGCCTCCTGGAGCCCGGGCCTCATCACCCCACGGGCCCGTTGCCGGGTCCCGGTTCCGACGGCCCGCCGGGGGCGTCATTGTCCTCGATGGCTCCCTGGTCCGCCAGTCCGGCACGGAAGGCCGAAATCGCGACGACCCGATCGCCTTCGTTCATGCGCATCGTGATGACGCCCCGGGCCTGCGCATGCTGGCGGTTGATCGTATTGACGTCCGTCCGGACGACCTGTCCGCCGGCCGAGATGAGGAGCAGCTCCTCATCGAGCTCGGTGACCTGCTGGACCGCCGCCACGTCACCGGTCTTGCGGCCCTCGAGGCTGATCAGCCGGACACCCTGCGAGCCGCGGCCCATCGTCCGGAACTCGGTGAGCTGGACGCGCTTGCCGTAGCCGGTCTCCGTCAGGACGAGCAGGTCCGCATCGGGCTGCACGACGCTCATCGAGACGACGAAGTCGCCGGCCCGCGCGAGGCGGATGCCGATGACGCCGGCCGCGTCGCGGCCCATGGCCCGGACGTCCGTCTCGTGGAACCGCGCGATCTTGCCCTGGGCCGTGGCGATGATCACGTCGCTGTCGCCGGTCGAGATGTCGACCCAGGCGAGCTCGTCCCTGTCGTCGATCGTGATCGCGCGGATGCCGGTCGAGCGGACCCGCTCGAACTGTTCGAGCGGCGTCTTCTTGATCTTGCCGCGCCGGGTGGCGAGAACGAGGTAGCTGCCAGGCGTGAAGTCCTTGAGCGTGATCGTCGCCATCGGCACTTCGCCGGCCTCGACCTGGATCCCCGGCAGGTTGATGATCGGGATGCCCTTGGCCTGGCGGCTCGCGTCGGGGACGGCGTGGACCTTGGCCGAGAAGACGCGGCCGCGGTTCGTGAAGAACAGGGCCCAGTCGTGGGTGTTCGCGACGAGCAGGTGCTCGACGGCGTCCTCTTCGCGCGTGACGTGGCCGATGATCCCCTTGCCGCCGCGGTGCTGGCGGCGGTACGTCGCGACGGGCTGGCGCTTGATGTAGCCGCGGCCGCTGATCGTCACGACGACGTCCTCGTCGGCAATCAGGTCCTCGTCCGTCATCTCGCGGCTGGCGTCGTCCTGGACGCGCGTCCGTCGCTCGCCGGCGTACTTGCGCTTCAGCTCGAGCAGCTCGTCCTTGATGATCGCGAGGACGCGGGCCGGGTTGGCGAGGATGTCCTCGAGCTCGGCGATCTCCTGGATGACGGCCAGGTACTCGTCCTCGATCTTCTTGCGCTCGAGGGCGGCGAGGCGGGCGAGCCGCATGTCGAGGATGGCCTGGGCCTGCAGCTCGGAAAGCTCGAAGCCGCTCATCAGGTTGCCGCGAGCGCGCTCGACATCGGCCGACTCGCGGATCGTCGTGATGATCGCGTCGAGGTGGTCGAGGGCGACCTTGAGGCCTTCGAGGATGTGCGCCCGGGCGCGGGCCTTGCCGAGGTCGTACTCGGTCCGGCGGCGGACGACCTCGCGGCGGTGGTCGATGTAATGGACGAGGACGGCCTTGAGCGGCAGCGTCTGGGGCTGGCCGTCGACCAGGGCGAGCATGTTCAGGTTGAACGCGAGCTGCATCGCGGTGTGCTTGAACAGGTTGTTCAGCACCTTGTGCGGGTTGTGGTCGCGCTTGATCTCGACCACGAGGCGCATCCCGTCGCGGTCCAATTCGTCGCGCAGATCGGCGATGCCGTCGATCTTCTTGCTCGTCACGAGCTCCGCGATCTTCTCGGTCAGGGTTGCCTTGTTGACCTGGTACGGCAGCTCCGTGACGACGATTGCCATGCGACCGCCGCGGACTTCCTCGAACGCGACCTGGCTGCGGATCACGACGCGGCCGCGGCCATGGGCGTACATGTGGCGAATTGCGTCGACGCGCTCGTTCTCGCCGGTGATCGCGTTGCGCTGCTGCTCGAAGCGGAAGATCGTGCCGCCCGTCGGGAAGTCCGGGCCCTTGACGTACTCGCAGAGGCCGTCCGAGGTGATGTCCGGGTCGTCGATCAGGGCAGCGATCGCGTCGGCGACTTCGCCAAGGTGGTGCGGCGGGATGTTCGTGGCCATGCCGACGGCGATGCCGCTCGAGCCGTTGATCAGCAGGTTCGGCAGGCGCGCCGGCAGGACCGTCGGCTCCTTCTGCGTGCCGTCGTAGTTGTCCTGGAAGTCGACCGTCTCGCGATCGATGTCGGCCAGCAGCTCGTTCGAGATCGCGGTCAGGCGCGCTTCGGTGTAGCGCATCGCGGCGGCACTGTCGCCGTCCACGGACCCGAAGTTGCCCTGCCCGTCGACGAGCGGGTAGCGCATCGAGAAGTCCTGCGCCATCCGCACCAGCGCGTCGTACAGGGATGCGTCGCCATGCGGGTGGTACTTGCCCATCACCTCGCCGACGATGGCCGCGCACTTGCGGTACGACGAGGTGGCCGAGAGGCCCATCTCGCCCATGGTGAACAGGATCCGGCGGTGCACGGGCTTCAGGCCGTCACGGACGTCGGGCAGGGCTCGCGACACGATCACGCTCATCGCGTAATCGAGGTAGCTCACCCGCATCTCGTCTTCGATGTGGATGGCCTGGATGTCGCCGACGTCGTCCGTCACGCTCGATCTCCGATGGTCTGGGCGGGTGTTGCGATGGTCGTCATCGAGCGACGCTCCGGTCGATCGGGGCGAGCGGTGGGTCGGCGAGCATGCCGCGGAACCGGGCCGCGGCGATCGAGGCGGTCGAGGTCGATGGGGCGCCCGGCTTGCGGCGGATGCCGCTCAGGCGCTGCCGGATCTGGTCAGCCCGGGCGGGCTCGACCGCGACCAGGGCGTCGCGGATGACCCACGCTCGCTGCCCGTCGGCGGTTCGCACGGCGGTCCCCGCCTCCCGCTCGCAGAACTCGGCGACGCGAGCCCGGTCGATCAGGGCCATCGAGCGGAGTGCCCAGGAGAGCGCCTTCTGGACGTTCGGCTCGTCATCGCCAATGAGGTCGGCGAGGATCGGCAGCGCCCGGTCGGCGACGTCAGGCACACGACCCGATCGGCGATTCACGAACGGCACGGTCGCGATCGTCGAGCCGACGAGGCGCCGCTCCCAGGCCGAAGGCGAGAAGACCAGCTGCTCGATCTCGGCCCAGCGGAAGCGCTCGAGGAGGATCCCGGCGCCATAGGCGTGGGCCAGCGAGTCGACGGTGACCCAGTCGCCTGCCTCTCGGGCCGCCTGGCGGAGGAGCTGCCACGACCGTTCCGGGTCCGACGGCAGCGAGCGGGTCAACAGGCCGAAGGTGAAGAGGCGGATCTCCAGGATCGGCGATTGCAGGAGGCGGTTGGCCAGCCAGAGCAGGCTGTCGGGGTGCGCGCGGCGCGTGGCCCGATCGAATCTGCGGCGGACCGCGGTGAGCAGCGGCCATCGAACACCGAGCGACTCACTGAGTCCGGGCGCAATCGCGTGCTGGCCTGCCTGGTACTCGGCATCGGCGAGGCTCGTGAGCCCGTCGAGGAGGGCCTGCGCGAACGGCTCCGGCTCGTCGATCAGATCGGCCAGCGCCAGGCCGAGAGCCTCGGCGGCCGGGAGCCGATTCGCGACGAGGCGGTTGGCGCGCTCGGTCACGGGGCTCGGGGCGGGACGCGCGTTCGTCGCGTTCGTGGCCTTCGTCGCGTTCGTGGCGCTCGTCATCGGGCCGGTGCCGGGGTCGGCTCGTCGTCGACGATCGTGAAGCCGTAGCGCTCGCGGATCTCGCGCGATCGCGTCGCGTCCGCGGCGAGATAGATGGCGCGAGCCTCGACCAGGACTTCGCCGGTCCCGCGGTCCACGACGACCGCCGCGGTGTCGAAACGGCGCCGCCGCTGCTCGACGATCCAGCCCTCGGCGCGAATCGGCTGGTCGATGGCCACGGGCCGGCGGAAGTCGACCTCGAGCCGGGCCGTGACGCCGACCTGGTCCACGGTGATCAGCGACCAGGCCATGACCTCATCGACGATCGCCGAGAGGACGCCGCCGTGGGTCAGCCCCTCCCAGCCTTCGAAGCGCTTCGGGATGGCGAATTCGGTCCAGCAGCGCTGGCCGTCGACGTGCAGCGCCAGGTGCAGGCCGCCCGAGTTCAGCTGGCCACAGGCGAAGCAGTTGTGGGGTCGGTACTGGAATCGCCCGACGCGAACGACGTCGGTGGTGGCCGTGACGGGTCGAGAGCCGCCCGCTGGTGACGTGGCGGCCGCCGATCGGGAGTCGCCCGCAGGTGACGAAGCGGCCGCTGGAGCGGTCGTTGCCCGTGGCGGCGTGGCGGCCGGCGACGCGGCCGCCGGTTCGCCGGCCCGCCCGGCGCCGGTGGCCGATGCGACCACGGCCGGCCAGCGTGGATCCGCCGGCCGCGACGCGGTCGCGCCCGGCTGGTCGCGCGGGAGCCACCCGTCCGGGCGTGTCGCCGCCCGGAGCCCCTGGGCCCGTGGCGCCGGTCGCGGTCGTCAGCCCTGCCGAGGTCGTCGGCCTTGCGGCTGTCGTCGCGTCAGACGTCAAGGAGCCGCACCTTTCGGGCCTCGGTCTTGATGAAGTCCTTGCGCGGCTCGACTTTCTCCCCCATGAGCATCGTGAAGATCGCGTCGGCCGTCGCGGCGTCGTCGACCTCGGCCCGCAGGAGCGTCCGGGTCGCCGGGTTCATGGTCGTTTCCCAGAGCTGATCGGCGTTCATCTCGCCCAGGCCCTTGAAGCGCTGGACGCTGACGTTCTTGGCGTTCATCTCCTTGACGATCGTTTCTCGCTCGGCCTCGGTCTGGGCGTAGCGCGTGACCTTGCCGGTGCTGACGCGATAGAGCGGCGGCTGGGCGATGTACAGGTAGCCGTTCTCGATCACCAGCGGCATGTGGCGATAGAAAAACGTGAGCAGCAACGTACGAATGTGTGCTCCGTCAACGTCGGCGTCAGTCATGATGATGATTCGGTGGTATCGCAATTTCGTGATGTCGAAATTGTCACCGATGCCGGCACCGAGCGCGATGATCAACGGCCGCACGTTGTCGCTCGAGAGGATCCGGTCGAGGCGGGCCTTCTCCACGTTGAGCAGCTTGCCGCGGAGCGGCAGGATCGCCTGGAATCGCCGGTCACGACCCTGCTTCGCCGAGCCGCCGGCCGAGTCGCCCTCCACGAGGTAGATCTCGCTGGCGGCGGGATCGCGCTCCTGGCAATCGGCAAGCTTGCCGGGGAGCGCCATGCCCTCGAGCGCGCCCTTGCGAATGACCAGGTCGCGAGCCTTGCGGGCCGCTTCGCGGGCGCGCGCTGCGGTGAGACATTTCTCGATGATGCGCCGGCCGTCACCCGGGTTCTCATCGAGGTACTGGCCGATGCTCTCGGCGACGGCCGACTCCACCTGGCCCTTGACCTCGGCGTTGCCGAGCTTGGCTTTCGTCTGGCCCTCGAACTGCGGCTCGACAAGCTTGACGCTGATGACGGCCGTGAGGCCCTCGCGGACGTCGTCGCCGGACAGGTTGTTGTCCGCCCCCTTGAGGATGGCCGCCCGCCGGGCATATTCATTGAGCGAACGCGTGAGAGCCGCCCGGAAGCCGGTCAGGTGGGTGCCACCATCGACGGTATTGATGTTGTTGGCAAACGTGAAGAGATTCTCGGCGTAGGAGTCGTTGTACTGGAACGCGACCTCGATCGCCGTCTGCCCTTCCTTGCGCTCGACGTAGATCGGCCGCTGGTGGAGGACTTCCTTATTGCGATTCAGGTGCCGCACGAAGGAGACGAGACCGCCTTCGAAGTAGAAGGACCGTTCACGATCGGCACGATCGTCGATGAATTCAATCCAGACGCCTTTATTGAGGTACGCAGACTCCCGCAGGCGCTGGGCGATCGTCTCGAAGGAGTAGTCGGTGGTCTCGAACATCTCGTGGTCGGCACGGAACTGGGTCGTGGTCCCTCGCCGGCCGTGCGATGGGCCGACCTTGGTGACCGGCGTCGTGGGCTTGCCGCGCACGTATTCCTGGGCCCAGACGAAGCCGTCTCTCGCCAATTCGACGCGCATCCACTCACTGAGCGCGTTGACCACGCTGACACCGACGCCGTGAAGGCCGCCCGAAACCTTGTACCCGCCGCCACCGAACTTGCCGCCGGCATGGAGCACCGTGTGCACGACCTCCATGGCGTCCTTGCCGGTTGAATGGCGTCCGACCGGCACGCCGCGGCCGTCGTCCCGGACGGTCACCAGGCCATCGGTGCTGATGTGGACCTCGATCCGCTGCGCGAAGCCGGCCATGGCCTCGTCGATCGAGTTGTCGACGACCTCCCACACGAGATGGTGCAGGCCGCGCGCATCGGTCGACCCGATGTACATGCCCGGCCGTCGCCGCACCGCCTCCAGCCCCTCGAGGACCTGGATGCTGGCCGCGTTGTAGTCGCCGGCGGCCGCTCGAGATCGGCCGCGTTTGACCGATTCGGACGCTGCCGACGTCTCGTCCGTGCGACGAGATGCTTCCTCCGTCACGCCACTCCTCCGACCAGGCGCTCGAACAGCCGTCCGAGGTCCTCGTCGCTGTAGTACTCGATCACGATCCTGCCCCCACGCCGCGAACGGGCGAGGCTCACCTTGGTTCCGAGCGCCACTCGGAGTTCTTCCTCGACCCGTTCCATGTCCGGATCTGTCGGCTGGCGAGTCGCGGCCGCCGGTTCGGGCCGTGGTTCGCGCAGACGTCGGGCCAGTTCCTCGGTCTGGCGGACTGAGAGGTCGCGGCTCGACGATCGCCTCGATCAACTGGTGCTGTTGCACGTCCGCCAGGCCGGCGATGGCCCGAGCGTGGCCCTCGGTGATGCGGCCATCGGAGATGGCTGCCTGCACGTCGTCGCCGAGATCGAGCAGCCGAAGGGTGTTCGCGACCGTGGACCGGGCCCGCCCGAGCCGCCGGGCCAGCTGATCCTGCGTGAAGTCGAACTCATCGATCAGCTGGCGGTAGGCGTGTGCCTCCTCGATCGGGTCGAGGTCGGCCCGTTGGAGGTTCTCGACCAGGGCGAGCTCGAGCTGATCGTGGGAGGCCAGCTGTCGCACGACTGCCGGGATCCGATCCAGGCCTGCCAGTTGCGAGGCACGGAACCGGCGCTCCCCGGCGACGAGCTGGTAGCCGTCGAGGACCTCGGTGACGAGAATCGGCTGGATCACGCCGTGCGTCCGGATACTCTCCGCGAGGGTTTCCAGCGCGGTCTCGTCCATGCGCCGGCGCGGCTGATACGGATTCGGCCGGATCCGGGCAAGCGGGATCTCGATCGAACTGGTCTGTGTGGTCGGATGCTGCGGGATGAGGGAAGCGAGGCCCCGTCCCAGGCTCGCTGGGTGGCGATCCGCTTTGAGTGTCATGACGCACCACCGATCGCGGGTGCCCGGCTCGAACGTGCTGGCCCCGCCGGCAGGTCGCCGGTCGCTGCGAGAACGGCACCAGCCGGCGTCGTCGCCACAGCACCGCGGCCATCTCGTGCGAGCAACTCGGCGGCGAGGGCCTGATAGGCAGCGGCGCCCTTGGAATCCGCTCGGTAAAGGGCGATCGGGAGGCCGAAGCTCGGGGCCTCCGACAGGCGGACGCTGCGTGGAATGACGGTGTCGAAGACGGCGCCCTTGAGGTGGTTGCGGACTTCGGCCGCGACTTCCGCTGAGAGGTTCGTGCGCGCGTCATACATGGTCATGACCACCCCCTTGATCGCAAGATCGGGATTGAGGTGGTCGCGGACGAGATTGACGGTCTGGATGAGTTGCGTGAGGCCCTCCAGGGCGTAGTACTCGCATTGAATGGGGATCAGCACCGAATCGGCCGCCGTCAGGGCATTCACGGTCAGCAGGCCGAGTGATGGCGGGCAGTCGAGCAGGATGTAGTCGTAGTCCGTTCGAACCGCGGCGATGAGCCGAGCGAGTTGCCGCTCCCGCTGCGCAATCGGTGCGAGCTCGACGTCCGCTCCGGCGAGGGCCATCGAGGAAGGCACCAGGCTGAGGCCATCGATGGCGGTTGCGATGACCAGCTCGGAAATGGCCACGGAGTCAACGACCGCGTCGTACGTCGAACGTTCCACGAGGCTCTTGTCCACCCCGAACCCGCTCGTGGCATTGCCCTGGGAGTCGAGGTCGAGGACGAGGACGCGCTGGCCGGCGAGTGCGAGGTAGGCGGCCAGATTGACGACCGTAGTGGTCTTGCCCACTCCGCCCTTCTGGTTGGCGCAGGCAATGGTCTGCCCCACTAGGGCCTGTCTGGGAAGGGCTTCACGCATTGAATTCTACCATTCCGGGGCTGAATCCTTCGTCGATGAGGCCGCCCAGGACCGTGAGCACGATCGGGACGGGCAGGGCGGCAATGCAGGGCGGCCAGCGGGATTCGGATGGTGCCAGCAGGCCCTGCACGCGGCCTAAACCGGCGATCTGTGGGCGTGCAGCCGACTTGCGGCGCGATGTTTCACGTGCAACATCCGACCTCGACGACCGCTGGCGCTGTTCCACCGGCTCGGGCACAAACGGCATCGGCCGGGCGGGCGGACTCGCGCCGCGACGATCAGGGAGCGCCACCCGCCGTCGACGACCCGGGGCCACTCGCGCGAGCTCGCGGAGCACCACCAAGCGGAACGCCCAGCGGATGCGCCCGTCCGAGTGGTACGGCCGTGCGCTCGCCCTCCACTGGTGACTCCGCGAACGGCCGCTGCGGGGTCGCGGTCGCCCGACTCCCGTCGCCCTCGGCCGCACACGGCGTCCAGATTGGCCGATCAACCGACCCTCGGTATACTGGCCGCGGTTGTCGCCGATGCGTCGTCGCCGTTGCCCGAACTCGGGCGCGAACCCCTGGCCAGGTGCCGAGGATCGAGCGTCATGAGTCTGACACTGGCCGCGGTGGGCGCCGTTGTGGCGGCACTCCTGCAATTGACTGTCATGCCCTACCTCGCAATCGGTGGGGCCGAAGCTGATCTTGTTCTCGTCTGCGCAGTTGTCTGGACGGTCGTCGCCGGTCTCGAAGGCGGCCTCATCTGGGCCTTCATCGGTGGGCTCATGATCGATTTCCTCGCACCGCGACCGCTTGGTTCCACCGCCTTCACGCTCTTGATCTGCGTCGGCGGTGCGGCCGTTCTGGGGCGAGCCCTGGTTCGCGTTCGTTACATCGCACCGGTGATCGCGGTCTTCGTCTTCGCCTGGGTGAATGCCTTGCTGTTCCTGGTGGTCTACGGCGCGCTCCGTGGCCCGATCCCGGTTTCGGACCCGATCGCCGCCGTGTTCCCCGACGTGCTGTACACGACGCTCCTCGGCGCGATCATCGGTCCGCTTGCCGTCGTCTATGCCGGTCGTCGCCGGCGTGAAGGCGACAGGATCGACTGGTGAGCGTCACCCTCGAGGAAGCGCGCCCCAAGGAGCGATCGCTCATGCGATTCGCAGCCTTCGGGATGGCGGCCCTGATCGGCGTCAGCGTCCTGACGATCCGGCTCGGCTACATGCAGCTCGTCCAGGGCGGCGAGTACGCGCAACAGGCCGAGCAGAACAGCGCCATCCTCCAGGCGGTGCCCTCGTCCCGCGGCCTGATCTTCGACCGGGCCGGCCGACTGCTCGTGACCAACGTCCCGAGCTTCTCGATCAAGCTCCGACCGTCCGACCTCCCGTTCTCGCAGCGCGACGAGGTCGTGACCCGGCTGTCCGGACTCCTCGGCATCTCCGTGACCGACATCAACAAATCGATCGACTCGAATCCCGGCTCCCGCTTCGACCTCGTCCGGATCGCGTCGGATGTCCCGGAGGACACGGCCCGGCTGATCTCCGAAGAGCACCTCAACCTGCCCGGGGTCGAAGTCGTCGTCGAAGCTCACCGCCAGTACACGGACGGTCCGCTCTTCTCCCAGGTGCTCGGCTACACCGGGGCGATCAGTTCGGGCGAGCTCGAACGGCTCAGCCGCGCCGGCTACCTGCCGGACGACATCATCGGCAAGACCGGCGTCGAGGCGAGCTACGAATCGGAGCTTCGCGGGACCTACGGACTCGAGAACGTGGAACGCGACGCCTCCGGCAAGAAGCTCCAGGTGCTGGCCACGATTCGCGCCCCAGAACCGGGCGACTCGCTCCAGCTGACGATCGATACGCACGAGCAGAAGCTCGCCCAGCAGGCGCTCCAGTGGGCCATCGATACCGCCCACCTCAAGAGCGGCGTCGTCATCGTCATGAACCCGCAGACGGGCGAGGTGCTGGCGCTCGTCAGCCTGCCGACCTACGACAACAACCTGTTCGCGCAGGGGATCAGCACGGCCCAGTACCAGGCACTGCTGACGCAGCCTGGCCAGCCGCTCGTTGACCACGCGATCAGCGAGCAATACCCGCCCGGCTCGACCTACAAGCTCGTGACGGGGACGGGCGGCCTCGCCGACGGCAAGATCACGCCGACGAGCACCCTGCTGACGAAGGCGTTCCTGACGATCGGGCAGTACCGCTATTACGACTGGAACCACGCGGGCTTCGGCAACATCGACGTCAGGACGGCCTTCGGCCACTCCAGCGACACCTTCTTCTACCAGGTCGCGGGAATGCTGGGCATCGATCGCCTGGCCTTCTGGGCGCGCCAGTACGGCTTCGGTGCTCCGACCGGCATCGATCTCCCCGGCGAGGCGTCCGGGATCGTCCCGACCAACCAGTGGAAGCTCGACACGTTCGGGCAGGGCATCTTCCCGGGCGAGACCTACCAGGCCGGGATCGGCCAGGGCTACGACGTCGTCACGCCGATCCAGCTCATCAACGCCTACACGGCGCTGGCCAACGGCGGCAAGCTCTACCAACCGCAGGTCGTCAGGGAAGTCGTCGCCCCCGACGGCACGATCGCCCAGGCCTTCAAGCCGAAGCTGCTCCACACCCTCAACGTCTCGCCGTCCGTCCTCGACACGATGCGCAACGCCGCGCGGACGGTGGTCACGATCCGCCATACGTACAACCTCGTGGACCTGCCGATCAAGGTCGCCGGCAAGTCCGGCACGGCCGAGTTCGGGCTCCGCGATGCCCAGGGCCGCCTGCCCTTCCACTCGTGGTTCGTCGGCTTCGTCCCCAAGGATCCGTACAACGGCAGCTTCGACAGCACGGATTCACAGCTGATGGTGCTGGCGTTCGCGAACAATTCGCGGACCGTCGGCAACACGGCCACCGAGATCGTGAAGTACTACCTGCAGCTGCATTTCGGGATCACCAAGGATTACCGGTTGCCGCAGTTGCTCCAGCG
Source organism: uncultured Chloroflexia bacterium (assembly GCA_963716375.1). GTDB lineage: Bacteria > Chloroflexota > Limnocylindria > Limnocylindrales > CSP1-4 > VGPE01. The sequence goes on from OY970306.1 coordinate 3,458,871, forward strand.
TGGCAACTTCTACGGTGATTGAGGGCCATCGATTGACCGAACACCACGCACGCAAGGTCGCCAGCTGATGGGGGTGCTGCGCGCCGAACGCTCCCGGGTCCACGATTGGGCGACCCGCCCGATCGGGTCCTCGTGGCGGGCGTTCGACCTGCAGCTCACGGTCTATGCCCTGCTGCTGGCCGCGGTCGGGCTGGCCATGGCGTACACGAACAGCGCCGACGTGGCGGTGCTGAACGGCGGTTCGACGTTCCTCCGCGGCCTGATGTGGGCCGGCATTGCGATCGTCATGTTCACGGCCGCGGCAATGTTCGACTACCGCTGGCTCAAGACCTTCGCCTGGCCGCTCTACTTCGTGAACCTCGGGCTGCTGGCGGCGACCCTCGTCATCGGCAAGGGCGTCGGTGGCTCGGCTCGCTGGATCACGGTCGCGGGCTTCCAGTTCCAGTTCAGCGAGCTCGCCAAGATCCTGATGATCGTCGTGCTCGCCACGTACCTTTCGCGGCGCGAGACGAAGCTCAACTCGCTCTGGACGATCCTGGGCGCCTGCCTCCTCGTGGCCCCCGCGGCCTTCCTCGTGCTCCTTCAGCCGGACCTTGGCACGTCCCTCGTCTTCGGGGCGATCCTCGCCGGGATGCTCTTCATGTCGGGCGCGAGCCTGAAGTGGCTGGCCCTCCTGGGCGGCCTCGTGCTGGCAGCGGTGCCGATCGTCTGGACGTACCTCCTCAAGGACTACCAGAAACAGCGGCTCATCAGCTTCCTCGACCCATCCTCGGATCCCCAGGGCTCGGGCTATCAACTGCTCCAGTCGCAGATCGCCGTGGGGTCCGGCGGCCTTGTCGGCAAGGGCCTGACGAATGGGACGCAGGCGCAGCTCGATTTCCTGCCGGTCCAGTCGACCGACTTCGTCTTCGCGATCCTCGCCGAGGAACTCGGCTTCATCGGGGCGATGGTCGTGTTCGCGCTGTTCATCGCGCTGATCTGGCGGATCCTCGTCTGCGCCTGGCGATCGAAGGATCCGTTCGGCCTGCTGGTCGCCAGCGGCCTGGCCTCGCTGATCCTGTTCCAGCTCGTCGTCAACGTCGGAATGGTCCTCGGGATCATGCCGATCACGGGCATCCCGCTGCCGTTCGTGACCCACGGCGGAGCGTCCCTGGTGAGCCTCGCGATTGGCCTCGGGCTACTCCAGAGCATCAACGTCAGACAGACGCGCGCCGAGTGGTAGCGCGCGGGACGCTGTCCCGCAGCTGATACGCCCGACCACGTGGCAGCCGTGGGTTTCCGCCCGACCACAGGCAGCCGTGGCCCCCGCCCGCCGCGGTTGCTCCGCCGGCGGCGCTCTCATTTCCGCCGGAACAGGCCCCGTCGCTCCTTGTCCGTGACCTCGGCGGCCGCCACGCGCCCGAGCTTTCGCAGCACGCGGTCGAGCTCGTCCGAGTAGGGTCGCCCGATCGGCGCCCGGAAGAGCCACTCGAGGTATTCGGGGTCCACGGCCGCGATCTGGCCGACCGACCAGCCGCTGTAGCGGCCGAAGTTCAGGACACTCCCCGTCGGCCGACCCGGCGCCGCCGGTGCTGCCCGCGCCCATGCCCCGGTGTCGATGGGCGCCTCACCGGTGGTCCGTTCGCCCATCTGGCCGCCGCCCGCGGGACCCGAATCGGACGGCCGCGTGCCACTGCCCGCCCCGGTCCGGCCGGCACTCGACACACGGCCCGACCAGGTCGACTGATTCGCACCGCTCGGCGCCCGGCTCGCCGGTTGACCGGGGACGGCCCCACCGCCGGATCGCGGATCGGCGCCCGCAGCACTCCCGGCCTCGGATCGGTCCCAGGCAGACCCGGCGGCCACCGACCCACCCGACGCAGCCTTCAGGCGCGCCGCTCGTTCGCGATTGAATTCGGCCCGCTTGGCCGGGTCGCGCAGCACGGCCCAGGCCGCGTTGATGGCCACCATCCGGGCCATCGCCTCGCGTCCTTCGGGGGAGTTCGCGTCGCCCGCCAGGTCGGGGTGGTATTTCTGCGCCAGGCGGCGGTAGGCGGCCTGAATGACCTCCGGATCCGCGTCCGGATCGACCTGCAGGACCTTGTAGGCGTCAGGGTTGTCAGGCATCCGCGTCCAGTGAGCGTACCGCGCCCGAGTCCATCGGCGGGCGGTCCAATCGATCCGCCGGGTCATCGGCCTGTGATTCGTCCTGGTCGGTCCGCGGCGGACTGAGCACCGATTCGGCCGCGGCCCCGACATCGGGCTCTGGCCGGCTCAGGCGCTGGAACAGGTAGCGGTAGATATCGCGCCCCGCGGCCGCGATCGGCAGCGACAGGATGACGCCGAGCAGTCCGCCGACCGCCCCGCCGATGACCAGCGCGAAGATGATCGCGCTCGGATGCATCTGGACAGCATCGCCCTGGATCTTCGGCACCAGCACGGTGTTCTCGACCTGTTGAATGACGACGTACAGGATCAGCGTGATGACGACCGCCTGGATCGAGACGGTCGCGGCAAGCAGCACGGCCGGAATGGCGGAGAGGATCGGCCCGATGAACGGGATCAACTCGAAGAACCCGGCGAGGACCGCGAGGACCAGGGCGAAGCGGCCGAAGACGGGATCGATCGTGTAGCTCAGGATCGTCAGGCCGACGAAGGTCGCAACGCCGACCGCCAGGCCGAGGATGAACTGGCCGCGAACCCACTGGCTGAAGACCCGCTGGGTGATCCGAACGACGGCCCAGACATCGGCCCGCCACTCGGGCGGCAGGGAGCGATCGAACGCGTTGGTGAGCTCCCGCCGATCCTTCAGCAGGTAGAACGCCCAGACCGGGACGATCAGGAACGCGAAGAGGCTGCCGAAGAACCCCGCGAGCGAGGTGAACACAGGCAGCAGCAGGCTGAAGTCGAAGTTCTTCGCCCGGTCGACGAGCTCAGCCAGCGCCCGATCGATGTCGGCGCGGATCTCCGGGGGCAGGTTGAGGCCCTGGTAGAGCTGCGACAACTCCTTCAGCTCCTGGTCCAGCGCGCGCAGGAATCGCGGCAGATCGCGGATCAGCTCCGAGCCCTGGTTCAGGAACGGGGTCAGCGTCAGCCCGAAGAGCCCGATCACTGCGACCAACGCGACGACGTAGACGATCAGAACCGCCAGCCAGCGGGGCAGGTGAAGGCGGCTCAGCCGCTCCACCGGCGGATCGAGCAGGTAGACGATCAGCAGCCCGACGATGAACGGGCTGAGTGCCTCGCGCCCCAGGAAGAGGATGAATCCGAGCAGGATCGCGAAGACGATCAGCAGCCCGACCCGCGGGGTGGGCGGGCGGATACGACGCGAATCGGCGCGGCGCTCGAAGAACGGGGCGGGTTCGAGCGCGTTGCCGTCCATCAGTCGGATCGATCCGCTCGACCGCCGGGCGCGCGCGGGGTCGCGCGGCGAGCGATGCGTCCGCCCGCTCGCCGCAGCGCGAAACCGGCAGGCAGGCGTGCGGCCGATGGGCGCGACCGGCGATCCGAGGCGGCGGTCCTGCTCCGCGCCCGATCGGCGAGACGAGCGGCCTCCTCCATGGTCGGCCAGACTACCAGACGTGTTGACCCCTTCCAGGGCGACTGGAGGCCCGCCGTGCAGCGCTGGCGGCTGACGCTGCGGCGGACGGCCGAGAGCGCCGATCTCAACCAGCGCGACCTGCTCGCGTGCTGGGCGACGACGCTGCGGGCGGCCGGCCTGAGCGGGTCGACCTCGGCCGGGGCCGCGAGCGCCGCGTCGACCCCGCCGGTCGGCCCCGACGGAACGGGGTCACCGACCGTCGCGTCGGCGCCACCCGCCCCGCCCGAACCGAAGCTCGTCTTCGCCGCGCCGCTGCCGCTGCGGACCACGGCAGACCGCGAACTCGTCGACCTGATCGTCTCGGATCGCCTCACCTCGGCCGACCTTCGGGCGCGGCTCACCCTACACCTGCCGCCCGGCCACGAACTGGTCGACCTCTACGACGTCTGGGTCGGGGAGCCGGCCCTGCCGGGCCTGGTCGTCGCCGCCGACTACCGAGTTGCAATTCGGCCGTCAGCGGTACCGGGCGGGGCTCACGAGGTGGGGCCCGCGCCGGCCGCGCCGATCGACCTGGCCGACCTCGATCAGGCGATTCTCGAGGTGCTCGCGGCCGAGGTCATCCTCCGCGAGCGCGCCGGCAAGCCCGCGCTGAACATCCGGCCGCTCGTCATCGGGATCACGCGCGACCGCTCGGCTGTCGGAGCGGTCCTCGACCTGCGGCTGCGGCTGGATCCGACGATCGGTTCCGGGCGGCCCGAAGACGTGGTCGTGGCCCTCGGGTCATCGCTGCGGCGCCCGCTCGAGGTCGTGACCCAGCATCGGACGCGGCTCTGGCTGCGCGGCGAGCTGGCGGACGAACCCACGCTCTGAGGTCGGGCGGCGAGCGAGCCGCAAGCGGCCGGCCGTGCCCCCGCCAAACCGGTGACAACGCCGCTGGCCGCTGATGGATGACAGAACCGCGACCGTTCACACCCGGCCCGGCCGCGGTTGACGATGCCGGAGGCTCGGCCTACACTGCCCCTTCGCGCCCGGCACGTCCCGGCCGCATGCCGCTGCCCCGGCTGATGTTCGTGGCCGCTGCGACCGGACGAACCAGCGGCCATTCACCAAGACTTCCTGAGGACCCATGTACGCAGTCATCGAGACCGGCGGAAAGCAGTATCGCGTCGAGGTCGGCACCGAGCTCGAAGTCGAGCACCTCGACGTCGAGCCCGGCCAGTCGATCACGCTCGACCGCGTGCTGCTGGTCGCCGACGGCGCCGAAGCGGCGATCGGCCGGCCGCTGGTGGCCGACGCCCAGGTCAGTGCGGAGGTGGTCCGCCAGGCCCGCGGCGAGAAGCTGATCGTCTTCAAGTACCGCCCCAAGGCCCGCAGCCGGGTCAAGAAGGGCCATCGCCAGGAGCTGACGGTCCTGCGCATCACGGATGTCCGCCTCGGTGCACGCAGCGCCGCCGACGATGCCCGCGAGGCTGCCGCCCAGGCCAAGTCGGAGCGCGAGCGCCTCGAAGAGGCCGCCACGCGCCAGGCTGCCGCCGACGCCGAGCTGGCCGCCAAGCTCTCGGCCCAGGCGCCGTCGGCCGCACCGGACGCTTCGGCCGCGCCTGCCAAGTCCGCCGGCAAGACGACGGCCAAGCCGGCCGCCAAGACCACGGCCAAGCCGGCCGCCAAGCCGGCGACCCGGAGCGCGTCGGGCGACGCCGCGCCGGCCAAGTCCAAGGTCCAGGCACCGCCGAGGACGACGACCAAGGCTCCGGCCAAGTCATCTGCCGCGCCAAAGGCCAGCGCCGATGCGCCGGCCAAGGACACCGCCAAGGACACAGGCTCTGCGGCCGCCCCGAAGCCGCGCCCCAAGAAGGAATCGTAGGCAGCCATGGCACACAAGAAAGCCGGCTCGAGCTCCAAGAACGGCCGCGACAGCGTCGGCCAGCGCCTCGGCGTCAAGGTCGGCGATGGCCAGCTCGTTCACGCCGGCTCGATCCTGGTCCGCCAGCGCGGGATGACGTTCGTGGCCGGCACGGGCACCAAGCTGGGCCACGACTACACGGTCTTCGCGACGGCGACCGGCCACGTCCGGTTCGACCACGCAACGAAGAGCAAGAAGCGCGTCCGCATCGAAGTCCCGGTCGCCCCGACCGAGGCCGCGGCCGCGGAGCCGGCAGCCGCCAACGGCTGACCCGGCGAACAGATCCGGCCTGGATGGCCAGGCAGGTTGAACATCGCGGTCGCCACTGGCGGCCGAGGACCGGCGATCACCGGCGGGCATCGACCCGTTCGGAAGACGTTGGAGGAGTCACATCGTGAAAGAGAAGATCCACCCCAGGTACTACCAGGCCGAGGTGCACTGCGCCTCGTGCGGAACGACGTTCACGGTGGGCTCTACGCGCCCCGAGCTGCGGGTCGACGTCTGCAGCAACTGCCACCCGTTCTATACGGGCAAGCAGACGATCATCGACACGGCCGGCCAGGTCGAGCGGTTCCAGAAGCGACTCGAGCGCTCCGCCCGCGCCTGACCTGAACGGGGCGGCTCAGCCGCCGTCGCCGCTTCGTGCCGGTCCGCCGCGCAGGAGCCGGCTCCCCACGCGTCCATCGACGACCCGCCCCAACCGGCGGGTCGTTTCGATTCCGTGGACCCGCCGCGGTGCCGCGCGTCACCTCGTTCGTGAGGCGATCCATCGGATTTCGCCATCGAGCCGTTAGACTCTCCGACATGCCGAAGTACTCCTACGGTGGCCAGGCCCTCGTCGAAGGCGTGCTCATGCGCGGCCGAAATGCCGTCGCCGTCGCCCTTCGCCACCCCGACGGCCACATCGTCTGGGCCACCGAACGCCTCGATTCGGGCGTCCACGGCTCGCGATTCGCGAAGCTTCCGCTCATCCGCGGTCTCGTCGTCCTGTACGAGACGCTGATCATGGGCAGCCGCTGGCTCGTTCGATCGGCCAGCCTGCAGGCCTCGTCGGAAGGCGTCGAGCTCGGCAAGGGCGGCATCGCCGTGATGCTGCTGATCACGCTCGTGGCTGTCGTCGGGATCTTCTTCCTGCTGCCCCTGTTCGTGGCCAGCGCCGCCGCCGGCAGCCAGTCGGGGCTCATCCAGCACCTGACCGAAGGGCTCGTCCGCGTCGCCCTCTTCGTCATCTACCTGTTGCTCATCTCGCGCTCGCCGGACGTCAAGCGGGTCTTCATGTACCACGGCGCCGAGCACATGACGATCCACGCCCTCGAGCACAACGATCCGCTGACGACGGACAAGGTGCGCCAGTACCCGACGGCCCACCAGCGCTGCGGCACCGAGTTCCTCGTGATCGTGATCATCCTCTCGATCCTGGCCTTCTCCCTGATCGGGCGCCAGGAGCCGGTCGTGATGATCGTCAGCCGGATCCTGCTGATCCCGGTCATCGCCGCCGTGGGCTACGAACTGCTGCGCTTCGGGGCGAAGTACCGCTCCAACCCGATCGTCCACGCGCTCTTCCTGCCGGGCATCTGGGTCCAGAAGATCACGACCAAGCAGCCAACCGACGACATGATCGAAGTCGCGATCGTCTCCATGGAGCAGGCCCTCGAGGCCGACAGTGAGCCCCTGCCCGAAGGGAGCGCGACCTTCGCCCGCGAGCCACTCGACGCGCCCGCGACGTCGACCACGCTGCAGGTGGAGCCGCCCGCCGCCGAATCATGATCGATTCGAAACTGGTCGAGGTCGCTCGCCAGTTCGATGCGGTCCAGGAGCAGCTGAGCCGGCCCGAGGTCGCGATGGACCCCGATGCGCTGCGGCGCCTCGGCCGGGAGCTCGCCCAGCTCGAACCCGTCGTCGACGCCTACCGCCGCCTTGAAGCGACCCGCGAGGAGCTGGCGGGCGCCCTGGAGATGCGCGATTCCGAGACCGACGAGGAGCTGAAGGCGATGGCGCGCGAGGAGGTGGATCGCCTCCAGGCCGACGAGACGCGCCAGATCGAGCAGCTCAAGGTGCTCCTCCTGCCGCGCGATCCGAACGACGACCGCAACGTGATCATGGAGATCCGGGCCGGCGCGGGCGGCGACGAGGCAGCGCTGTTCGCGGGCGAGCTGCTGCGCATGTACCTGCGCTACGCGGAGCGGCATCGCATCAAGGCCGAGGTCATGAGCCAGAGCGAGACCGGCATCGGCGGCGTCAAAGAGGCGATCGTCGAGTTCAGCGGGGATGGCGCGTACAGCCGCCTCAAGTTCGAGGGCGGGGTTCATCGGGTCCAGCGGGTGCCATCCACCGAATCGAGCGGCCGGCTGCACACGTCGACCGCGACGGTGGTCGTCATGCCCGAGGCCGACGAGGTCGAGATCGAGATCGACGAGGAACGCGACCTGCGAATCGACGTCAAGCGCTCGTCGGGGCCCGGTGGCCAGTCCGTCAACACGACCGACTCCGCGGTTCGCATCACGCACCTGCCGACCGGCCTCGTCGTCGAGATCCAGGACGAGAAGAGCCAGCACAAGAACAAGGCCAAGGCGATGGCCGTTCTGCGCGCCCGACTCCTCGAGCGCGAGCAGGCCAAGCAGCGCGAGGAAGGATCGGCGGCCCGGCGGCTGATGGTCGGCGGTGGGGATCGATCGGAGAAGGTCCGGACCTACAACTTCCCGCAGGATCGGGTCACGGACCATCGGATCGGGCTCGACGTCCACAACCTGCCGGGCTTCCTCGAAGGCGATCTCGACCGGATGATCGACGCGCTGATCACCACGGACATGGCAGACCGCCTGGCCAACCTCGTCGAGGGCGACGATGGCGCCGCAGGCTGAGGCTGGCCCGCCGACCGCCCTCGCCGGGGAGGTCCCGCGTAAGGTGCGCGACGTGACCGCCACGATCCGCCTCTGACGATGGCCACCGTTGCCGACCTGCTGGCCGAGGGAGTGACCCGCCTCCGGGACTCGGGCTCGGAGAGTCCGCGTCTCGATGCCGAGCTGATCCTCGCCCATGCCATCGGCGCCGACCGGACCGCGATCACGGCTCATCCCGAGGCGCCGGTCGGGGACGGCGCTGCCGGCCGCTATCGGGCCGACCTCGACCGCCGGGCCGCAGGCGAGCCGGTCGCCTACATCCGTGGCTTCAAGGAGTTCCATGGCCTCGCACTCTCCACCGATTCGCGCGCACTGATCCCGCGACCGGAGACCGAGCGGCTCGTGGAGCTCGCCCTCGCGGAGATCCTCCGGCGGCTCACGGAGTCGCCGCGCCCGGCCGGCACGCCGCCCCTGCTCGTGGCCGACATCGGGACGGGCAGCGGCACGATCGCCATCAGCCTGGCGGCCGAGTTGCGCCGCCGTGGCGCCGGCCAGGACGTTGCGTTCGTCGCGACCGACGTGTCCGAGGACGCGCTGCAGCTGGCCCGGGAGAACGCCGTCGGCCACGGTGTCGCCGATCGGCTCCGGTTCATCAACGCCGATCTCCTGCCACCCGTGATCGCGAGTCCGTTCGACGCCGTGCTCGCCAACCTCCCATACGTCCCGTCGAACGTCGTCCCGAAGCTGCCAATCGCCGCCTCGTTCGAACCGCCCGTCGCGCTCGACGGCGGACCCGACGGCCTGGACGTCATCGGGCGCCTGCTCGAGCGCCTGCCGGAGGTGCTCGCGCCAGGGGGGTTCGCGCTGCTCGAGATCGGGGCCGACCAGGGCGTGGCCATCGTCGTGCTGGCGGCCCAGCTGCTGCCCGGCTGGACCTGCATGGTCGAACAGGACCTTGCGGGCAAGCCGCGCGTCGCCCGCGTCGCCCGCACGATGGCGGCCGATCGCGCGGCCGCGGGACGCTGATGCCCGAGGCGCGCTTCCCGATCCGGCTGCTGGCCCTCGACATCGACGGGACGCTCGTCGGCCCCGACCTCGCCCTCCGCGACCGGACGATCGCGGCGGTTCGCGCGGCGGTCCACCGGGGTGTGGCCGTCTCGCTCGTGACCGGCCGAATGGCGTCGAGCGCCCGCGAGCTCGCCGACGTGCTGGGTCTCGTCGCACCGCTCGTCGGCCACCAGGGCGCCGTGATCCGGGAGATGCCGCCTCGCGGCTCGGCCTCGCCCGGCCGCCTCCTCGTCCATACGATGCTGCCGGCGGCTGTCGCCCGCGACGCCGTCACGTGGGCGCGCGACGCCGGCCTCGATCCACACCTCAACCACCTCGAGCGCCTGATCATCCGGGCCGACGATCCGCGGGCCGAGGACTACTCGACGTTCCTCGGCGTGCGCGCCGTCCTGGAGCACGACCTCGTCGGCTCGCTCCGCCATCCCGTGACGAAGGTGATCGCCGTGGCCGACGAGCCGCTGCCCTTCCATGCCATGGCCCCGGCCCGAGCGGCATTCGCGGGTCGCGCGGCGGTGACGGTCAGCCACCCGCGCTACCTCGAGTTCGTCGCGCCGGGCGTGTCGAAGGGCCGGGCGATCCACTGGCTGGCGCGGCGGGCCGGCGTGCCGCTGTCCCAGGCGATGGCGATCGGCGACCAGTTCGGCGACCTCGAGATGATCGAGGCAGCCGGTCACGGCGTGGCCATGGCCGAGGCGCCGCAGGCCGTGCGCGACGCGGCCCGCTACGTGGCGCCGACCCTGGCCGAGGAAGGCGCCGCCCAGATGATCGAGGAACTCGTCCTGCGGCACCGGCGATGACGGCCCGGATCCTCACCGACGATGCGGCGGGCCGGGCTGCGGCCGTCGAGGTGCTGCGCGCCGGCGGGCTCGTCGCGCTGCCGACCGACACGGTCTACGGCATTGCCGTGGCACTGGCCGCGGACCGTGGCATCGAGCGGCTGTTCGAAGCCAAGAATCGGCCGCTCGACAAGGCGATCATGCTGCTGCTCGCCGACCCGGAACAGGCCGCGCTCGTCGGGTTCCTGAACCCGGCCGCCCGGGTGCTCGCGGCCGTTGGCTGGCCGGGCGGGTTGACGCTCGTGCTGCGGCAGCGGCCCGATTCGGGGCTCCCGGAGGTCCTCACCGGCGGAGCCGCGACGATCGGCGTCCGGGTCCCCGATCACGCCACTCCCCGTGCGCTGGCCGCGGCCGTCGGGCCACTGCCGACCACGTCGGCCAACCTCGCCGGGGCGCCGACGGCGGTGACCGCCGCCGAGATCTTCCGGGATCTCGGCACGGCGCTCGACCTGGTCCTCGACGGCGGCCCGGCCCGCGGCGCCCTGGCGTCCACGGTCATCGACTGCACGAGCGAGCGGCCGCGCGTGCTGCGAGCCGGGGCCATCCCGCCTGCGGCCCTCGCGGCGGTGCTCGACGACGCCGACCTGCCGCACGAGTTGCTGACCGACTGACGCGCGAGTCCGCTGGCGGTCCGGCGCTCGCGCCGGCGGACGCAAGGGGCCCCGACCCGACTGGGTGTTTCCCCGCAGGCGGTCGTTGTGGGACCATTGGCCCCGTTCGACAGGCTTCACCGGCGTGCCCATTTGAGTTCCGGCAGAGTCGAGCACGAACCGTCGCGGCGAGGGGGCCGCGCCAGCCGGAAGGGAGGCCTCGAATGACTGTCGCGGATCGTGCCGGCCTCGCCTGGGCCAGGCTCGCCGACGTCGACCCCGATCTCTGGTCGGTCATGCTCGCCGAGCGCGACCGCCAGCACTGGAAGATCGAGCTGATCGCGAGCGAGAACTACACGTTCGCCGCGGTCATGGAAGCCCAGGGTTCGTGGCTCACCAACAAGTACGCCGAGGGCCTGCCGGGCAAGCGCTACTACGGCGGCTGCGAGTTCGTCGACGTGGTCGAACGGCTGGCCCAGGAGCGCGCGCTCGCACTGTTCCCGGGTGCTGAGCACGTCAACGTCCAGCCGCATGCCGGCGCCCAGGCCAACATGGCGGCCTATTTCGCGGCCGTCCAGCCGGGCGATCGCGTCATCGGCCTCAACCTCGCCCACGGCGGCCACCTGACCCACGGCATGGCCACCAACTTCTCCGGGCGCCTGTACGAGATCCATGCCTACGGGGTCAACCGCGAGACCGAGCTGATCGATTACGACGCCCTCGAGGCCCAGGCTCGCGAGGTGCGGCCCAAGATGATCATCGCGGGCGCCACGGCGTATCCCCGGATCATCGACTTCGAGCGGATGGCCAACATCGCCCACAGCGTCGGCGGCCTGCTCTTCGCGGACATCGCGCACATCGCGGGTCTGGTCGCCGCGGGCCTCCACCCGAGCCCGTTCGGCCATGCCGACATCGTCACGACGACCACGCACAAGACGCTCCGCGGTCCGCGCGGCGGCCTGATCTTCAGCCGCGCGGATCTCCCCGAGTTCATCGACCGGGCGAACTTCCCGGGCATCAAGGGCACGCTCGCCCAGTCGGTCGATCGGGCGGTGTTCCCGGGCCTCCAGGGCGGGCCGCTCATGCACGTCATCGCGGCCAAGGCCGTGGCGCTGCTCCTTGCGAACACCGAGGAGTTCCGGGCCGATCAGCGCCGGACGATCGAGAACGCGAAGGTTCTCGCGGAGACGCTCGCGAGCCAGGGGGCGCGCCTCGTATCGGGCGGCACGGACAACCACCTGCTGCTGGTCGACGTCACGCCACTCGGCGTCACGGGTCGCGAGGCGGAGCGGATCCTCGACGAGATCGGCATCACGGTCAACAAGAACACGATCCCCTTCGACCAGAACCCCCCGACGATCGGTTCCGGGATCCGCATCGGGACGCCGGCCGTCACGAGTCGCGGGTTCGGACCGGACGAGGTGCGCGAGATCGGCCGGATCATCATCTCGGCGATCACCGCACGGGACGAGCCGGCCGAACAGGCCCGCCTGGCCGCCGAGGTGCGCGAGATCTGTGGGCGCTTCCCGGTGCCGGGTCTGCCTGACGCGTGATGGTCCCGCGCCGGGCCCGGGCCGGCGGTGTTGCCCGATGGGTTGCCCGGGCCCCTGATCGAGTGTCCGCCGGCACGTCCGGCGGCCTGGTCGCGGTGGAATGAAGTTCGATCCGTTCTCCGAGGCCGCCCTGCCATACATGGCGCTGGCCCTGATCACGGCGGCCGTCCTGACGGCGTTCCTGACACCCTACGTTCGCGACCTTGCGCACCGGCTCGGGGTGGTGGACCGGCCCGATGCCCGACGGGTCAATCGCCGCCCCATTCCGCGCGGCGGCGGGCTCGCGGTCGTGGCGGCTTTCGTGCCGGTCGTCATCCTCGTGACCGGCCTGAACAACGTCCTGGGCAGCTTCCCGACGCCCGATTCGATCGGACCGGCGGAGATGATCGCCCTGCTCGTTGGCGGCATCGCGGCCGCCGTCATCGGCGCCCTGGACGACTACTTCCAGCTGCGGGCCCGCTGGCAGTTCGCGGGGCAGCTCGCCCTTGCGCTCGGCGTCGTGGCCCTTGGCGTCACCGTCGACTTCATCGCCAACCCGGTCGGGCCCGGGCTCATCCGGTTCGGCGGTCTCGTCGGAGCGGCGTTCACGGTCTTCTGGATCCTCGGCATGATCAACAGCATCAACTGGATCGACGGCCTGGACGGGCTGTCCTCGGGGATCGGCATGATCGCGGCCCTGACGCTCGGCATCATCAGCCTGACCGTGCCGGTGGACCAGCCGTATGTGGCCGTCCTGTGCTTCGCCCTGGCCGGGGCGCTGCTCGGCTTCCTGCGCTGGAACTTCCACCCGGCGACGATCTTCGTCGGGACCAGCGGCACGATGTTCATCGGCTACACGCTGGCGCTCCTCGCCATCCTCGGCACGGCCAAGGTGGCGGTCGCGATGCTCGTTCTGAGCGTGCCGATCATCGACACGTTCTGGAACATCGTCCGGCGGCTGGCGGCGGGCAAGTCCCCGTTCACGCCGGATCGCGGCCACCTGCACCACCGGCTGCTCGACGTGGGGCTGTCGCACACCCAGACCGTGCTGCTGATCTACTGCCTCTGCATCGCCCTGGCCGTCCTGACCTTCGTCCTGTCCGGCGCCGCCCAGATCTACGCATTCGTGTTCTACGTGCTCGGCTCCGGCCTGGCCCTGTATCTCCTGAGCCGCTGGACGATGCGCAACGGCGGCCCCGGTGATCCGGCGAATGCCGATGGGCCGCCCGATGGGCCGCGGACGCCCGAGTGGTCGCCGCGCGGCCTGGCCGGGGATCCGACGCTGCAGGCCACGTTGCCGGCGGTCGACCCGGGTCCGCCGATCGAACGGACGAGCGCTTCCGGCAGCCGATCCGGCTCGTCGACCAGCCGGCCTGCCGCGCCGCCCGGATCCCCGGCCGCGACCAGTCGTGCGGCCGGCGCGCGCGAGGTGCCGCCGACATGACGCGTGACGTCCGCCAGTCCGCCGGTTTGCTGGCCGGAAAGGGCAGCTGCTATACTCCGCGCGCCTTGTCGGGTCGTCCATGATCGAGCCCGGAACGGGCGGGGCCTACCTCGTCCTGTTCTCAGAAATCGGCCTCGTCATCCTGGTCACGACCCTGGCGGGTACCCTCGCCGGGTACTGGATCGACAAGCAGGTGGGCACGCTGCCCATCTTCGTGCTGGTGGGGTTGGCGATCGGACTGGGTGCGGGAGCCCGGGCCTGCTACAGCCTGATCACACGGTTTCTGGCCCGAATCGATCGATCTTGAGTTCATGAGCGCGGCGTCGTCGCCGCGCTCCTGTGTGTGGAGCGAGCGTGTCGACCGACGAACCGCAGACGAGCGCCCCCGCCCCGGCGGCGCCTGCCCGGCGCTTCCGCCTGCCGACCTGGCGGACGATCATCCTGATCGTCATCGTCGTTGACGTCCTGGCCTTCTTCGCCACGCCGCCCTACCCGCCCGGCTCTCCCGGCCAGCCCGTCGGCGGCATCGGCGACCTGATCAACGCGAACTTCGAGTTCCCCGCTCCGCACGTCATCTGGGACCTGGCCCCGAACAATCCGGTCGATCCGGGGGCGATCCTCTTCTTCCACCCGTCGATCACGAACACGCTCTTCACGATGTGGATCCTGATCGCGGTCATCCTGTTCTTCGCGGTCCTCCTGACGCGCAACCTGCAGCTTCACCCGCGACGCGTCCAGAACGTCATCGAGATGATCTACGAGTCGCTGGCTGACTTTGCGACCTCGCTCGGTGGCGCCCCGGCCCGGGACTACATCCCGCTCTTCTGCGGCGTCTTCCTGTTCATCCTCTTCGCCAACTGGAGCGGCCTGCTGCCCTTCTTCGGCAAGATCGACGTCTTCCGGGCGCCGACGAGCGACGTGAACGTCACGATCGGGCTCGCGCTCCTCGCCTTCTGCATCTTCGAAGGCGAAGGGATCCGCAGGTTCGGCCTGCGGGGCTACCTCGGCAAGTTCTTCAACCTGCGGGCGTTCCGCACGGAAGGCGCCGGGGCCGGGCTGATCGCCCTCTACGTCGGCTTCATCGAGTTCATGCTCGAGTTCGTCAAGCCCATCACGCTGGCAATGCGACTCTTCGGCAACATCTTCGGCGGCGAGCTGGCCATCGGCGTGATCACCGCCCTGACCATCGCCATCATCCCGGTCGGCCTGCTGGGCCTCGAGCTGCTGCTCAATTTCGTGCAGGCCCTGATCTTTTCCGTCCTCGTCCTCATGTACACCGTCATCGCCATCGAAAGCCACGATGAGGAGGAACACGCGGCCCCAGAGTTCGCCAACGATCCGGAGGGCAACCTTGGCCCGCCGCTGTCAGGCATGGAGGGAACGGCGCCGGCCCACTGACCGGCTGACCAGGTCATCGTCCATTCAGCGCATCACCGGGCACGAGGCCCGGACAATCAGGAGGAGATCCATCAGATGGAGCACATCGGCGCAGGCCTCGCGGCCCTCGGGGTGATCGGGCCGGGCATCGGCATCGGCATCCTCACCGGTCTCTCGACCGCGGCAATCGGCCGCAATCCGGAGGCCACGGCTTCCATCCGCGCCACGTTCATCCTCGGCGCGGCGTTCGCCGAAGGCCTTGGCGTGCTCGCGATCGTCGTCGGCATCCTCGCCATCGTCCTCAAGTAGCCGAGCGGATCGGACACCCCCGTGGATCTGCTAGCCGTCGCCGGCGGCGCGGGCCAGGTCGCCCGGACGGTCCTTGCCGCCGAGGCCGAGGCCGGGCTCCAGATCAACCTGTTCTGGATCATCGTCTCGACGCTGAACTTCGCGGTCTTCCTGGCCCTGCTCTGGAAGTTCGCCCTGAAGCCCGTGTCGAAGATGCTCGACGACCGCCGCGTCCGGATTGAAACCGGCCTTCGCGACGCCGAGCAGGCCCGCCATGATCGGGACCAGGCCGAGACCGAACGCGTGGCGGCACTGACGGAAGCCCGTCGCGAGGCCAACGAGATCATCAACCGGGCGCAGAAAGTGGCACAGGAAACGCGCGATGCGGACATTGCGGCCACGAAAGCCGATCTCGAACGGATGCGAGAACGCGCCACGGCCGACATCGACGCCGAGAAGCAACGGGCGATCGCCGACCTGCGATCCGAGGTTGCCAATCTCGCGCTCGAAGCGGCCGGCAAGGTCGTCGGCCAGTCGATGACGGATGCCACCCAGCGTCGCCTCGTCGAGGAATTCCTGCGCGAGACGACCACGATGCAGTCGAACGGCTGATGGCACGGCCCGGGGCTGCCGCTCACCGGTATGCCGAGGCTGCCTTCGAGCTGGCCGCCCGCGAGCAGACCTGGGATCGCTGGCGCGATGACCTGCGCCGGGCGGCCGAGGTGGCGGCGGACGAACGGGTGACCCGGATTCTCGACAATCCGGCCGTCCCGCTCGCCGATCGTGAGGAGCTCCTCGCGAACCTGCTGAAGGCCAGTCTTTCGGGTCCGGCTTTCAACCTCGTCCGATTGCTGGCCCGGCGCTCGAACCTCTCGCTGCTGCCCCGGATCTCGGCCGAGTACGACCGGCTCTGGAACGCCCACGAAGGGATCGTCTCGGCCATCGTCAGCAGCGCCCTGCCGCTGACGGCCGACGAGGACGCGGCGGTCCGGGCGAAGGTCGCCTCGCTGACCGGTTCGAAGGTCGACATCCAGACGGTCGTCGACCCGGCGCTGCTCGGCGGACTGACCGTCAGGATCGGCGATCGACTCATCGACGCAAGCGTGCGCGGCCGCCTCGAGCGGTTGCGCGAAGAGCTCCTGGCAGGAAGCCGCTAGACCGCCGGCGCGGCGGATGCGGCGCCTGCCAACGGATCGGGAGAACCCATGGCCATTCGTTCAGACGAAATCGTCAGCATCATCAAGTCGGCCATCGATCGGTTCGACGACGCAACGGAAACGCGCAGCGTCGGCACGGTCGTCGAAGTCGGCGACGGCATCGCCCAGGTCTATGGCCTGTCGGATGCGCTCGCCCAGGAGATGCTCGAATTCCCGGGCGGCGTGATGGGCATGGCGCTCAACCTCGAAGAGGACACGGTCGGCGCCGTCATCCTCGGCGATGCCACGCACATCAAGGAAGGCGACACCGTCAAGACGACGGGCCGCGTCGTCGAGGTGCCGGTCGGCCAGGCGCTGCTGGGTCGCGTCGTCGACCCGCTCGGCCGCCCGCTCGACGACAAGGGTCCGATCGCGACGACGAAGACCCGCCCGGTCGAGCGAATCGCCCCCGGCGTCATCGTCCGCCAGTCGGTCAACACACCGGTCCAGACCGGCATCAAGGCGATCGACGCGCTGATCCCGATCGGCCGTGGCCAGCGCGAGCTGATCATCGGTGACCGCCAGACCGGCAAGACGGCCATCGCCATCGACACGATCATCAACCAGAAGGGCAAGGGCCTGGTCTGCGTCTACGTCGCGATCGGCCAGAAGCTCTCGACCGTCGCGCAGACCGTCGCGATCCTCGATCGCTATGGCGCGATGGAGCACACGATCGTGGTCGTCGCCGGGGCCGAGGATCCGGCCCCGCTCCAGTACCTCGCGCCCTACTCCGGCGTGGCGATGGGCGAGGAGATCATGGAGGTCGGCGTCCAGATCGACGGCGTGCTCGTCAAGGACGCCCTGTGCGTCTACGACGACCTCAGCAAGCACGCCTGGGCCTACCGCGAGATGGCCCTGCTGCTGCGCCGCCCACCGGGCCGCGAGGCCTACCCGGGCGACGTGTTCTACCTCCACAGCCGGCTGCTCGAGCGGGCCGCACGCCTGAACGAGGAGAACGGCGGCGGGTCGCTGACCGCGCTGCCGATCATCGAGACCCAGGCGGGCGACGTGTCGGCCTACATCCCGACGAACGTGATCTCGATCACGGATGGCCAGATCTTCCTCGAGACGGACCTGTTCAACGCGGGCCAGCGGCCGGCGCTGAATATCGGCATCTCGGTCTCGCGGGTCGGATCCGCGGCCCAGACCAAGGCGATGAAGAAGGTCGCCGGGCCGCTGAAGCTCGATCTTGCCCAGTTCCGGGCGCTCGCTGCCTTCGCGCAGTTCGCCTCCGACCTCGACAAGGCGACCCGCGATCAGCTGACCCGGGGCGAGAAGCTGTCCGAAGTCATCAAGCAGCCCCAGTACCAGCCGCTCGCGGTCGAGAAGCAGGTCGCGATCCTCTATACGGCCACGACCGGCAAGCTCGACGACATCCCGACCCCGCGGGTCAAGGAATTCGAGATCCAGTTCTACCGCTTCCTCGAGACCGAGCGGCCCGCGATCCTCGAGGAGCTCGCCAAGACGGGTGCCCTCTCGAACGAACTGGCGTCCACGCTCGACGAGGCGATCACGTCCTTCCGGCAGAGCTTCCTGGCATGATCGACGCTGGGACGGTCCATGGCCGCGTTGTCGCCTGCGGGCGCTCGCTCACAACCTCGGGCCGATGGCGTCGCGGAGCTTCGCCTCGGACCTCGGTGGGCCATCGTCGGTTCGCCGCCGAGGTTGGCTCGAGCGCGTTCGGCTCCGCCTTGCCCTGGACACGTCCGAGCGCCGATCAAGGGATAAGGCATGGCTAGTCAACGCGATATCCGCCGGCGAATCGGCGCCGTCCGCAACATCAAGCAGATCACGCGGGCGATGCAGTTCGTGGCGGCGTCCAAGATGAAGCGCGCCCAGGACGCAACCCTGGCCTCGCGGCCGTACAGCGACAAGATCGACGAGGTCCTCGCGGACCTCGCCACGGTCCTCTCGGGCGAGGACCACCCGCTGCTGGCGACGCGCGAGGGCGGCAAGCGCCTGATCATCCTGATCACCACGGATCGTCCGCTGGCCGGCCCGCTGACGACCAACGCGGTCCGCTTCGCGTCGCGCGAGATCGTCGAGCATCCGGGCGACCTCGCGGTCGTGACGGTCGGCCGCAAGGGCCGCGACGCCATGCGCCGCAGCGGCGTGCCCCTCGAGGCCCACTTCGCTGGCTTCGGCGATCGGCCGACCTTTGCGGACGTCGTGCCGCTGGCCCGCCTCGTGACGGACGATTACCTAAACGGCACCTACGACCGCATCGACATCATCTTCAGCACCTTCGTCTCGACGCTGGTCCAGCGGCCGACCCTGACGAAGCTCCTGCCGGTCCAGCCGAGCAACGACACGGAAGGCATCCCGGGCAACCAGTTCATCTTCGAGCCGAGTCCGGCCGTCGTCCTCACCCAGCTGCTGCCGCGCTACGTCGCGACCCGCCTCTACCAGGCGGTGCTCGAGAGCAAGGCGAGCGAGGAGTCGAGCCGCATGGTCGCCATGAAGAACGCGACCGAGAACGCCGAAGAGCTCATCGAGGACCTGACGCTCAGCTACAACAAGGTCCGCCAGGCCAACATCACCCGCGAAATGATCGAGATCGCATCGGGCGCCCAAGCCCGCTAGGGCGCTTTGGCCGCGGCTAGGACAAAGCGTGCGTCTGTCGCCGCGGCTAGGCGCAGACGCAAAGAGATCTGGAAACGGGCCGATAAGGAAGGAAACGTCGACCATGGCAGTCACAGCACCGTTCGGGACCGGTCGGGTGGTCCAGATCACCGGGCCCGTCGTGGACATCCAGTTCCCGCCGGGCCAGCTGCCCGCGATCTACAACGCCGTCGAGATCGAGCGCCCGGGCGCCGATTCGCTCGTCTGCGAAGTCCAGCAGCATCTCGGCAACAACTGGGTCCGCAGCGTGGCCATGACGACGACCGACGGCCTCGCCCGCGGCGTTGCCGTGCGCGACACCGGCGCCGCGATCACGGTGCCCGTCGGCGATGCGACGCTCGGTCGCGTGTTCGACGTCCTTGGCCGGCCGATCGACAACAAGGGCCCGGTGAGCGCCGAGCACAGCCTGCCGATCCACCGCTCCCCACCCGCCTTCGACGACCAGACGACCGAGGTCGAGGTCTTCGAGACCGGCCTCAAGGTCATCGACCTGATCTGCCCCTTCAAGAAGGGCGGCAAGATCGGGATCTTCGGCGGCGCCGGCGTCGGCAAGACCGTCATCATCCAGGAGCTGATCCGGAACGTCGCGCAGGAGCATGCCGGCGTGTCCGTGTTCGCCGGGGTGGGGGAGCGCAGCCGCGAAGGCAACGACCTCATCGCCGAGATGACCGAGTCGGGCGTTCTCGCCAAGACGGCCTTCGTCTTCGGCCAGATGAACGAGCCGCCCGGTGCGCGCCAGCGGGTCGGCCTGACCGGGCTGACGATGGCCGAGTACTTCCGCGACGAGGAGGGCCGCGACGTCCTCCTCTTCATCGACAACATCTTCCGCTTCACCCAGGCAGGCTCGGAAGTGTCCGCGCTCCTCGGCCGCATGCCGTCGGCCGTGGGCTACCAGCCGAACCTCGCCACGGAGATGGCCGGCCTCCAGGAGCGGATCACCTCGACGAAGAAGGGTTCGATCACGTCGCTGCAGGCCGTCTTCGTGCCGGCCGACGACTACACCGACCCGGCTCCGGCGACCACGTTCGCGCATCTCGACTCGACGATCCGCCTCGAGCGCTCCATCGCCGAGCTCGGCATCTACCCGGCCGTCGATCCGCTGACCTCCACCTCGCGCGTGCTGGATCCGCTGGTCGTCGGCCAGGATCACTACGACACGGCTCGCGAGACGCAGCGCGTCCTGCAGCGCTACCGCGACCTCCAGGACATCATCGCGATCCTCGGCATCGACGAGCTGTCGGAGGAGGACAAGGCGACCGTCGCCCGGGCCCGCCGCCTGCAGCGCTTCATGAGCCAGCCGTTCTTCGTCGCCGAGGTCTTCACCGGCCGATCCGGCGTCTACGTCCCGATCAAGGACACGGTCGCATCCTTCAAGGAAATCCTCGAGGGCAAGACCGACACGCTGCCCGAGCAGGCGTTCTTCCTCGCCGGCACGATCGACGACGTCAAGCAGAACGCCGAGAAGCTGGCGGCGGCATGAGGACGACGGGAGTCGGCCGATGACGCTGCATCTCGAGATCGTCACGCCGGAGCGACTGGCGTACGAGGACGATGTGGACATGGTCATCGTGCCCGGCAGCGAGGGCGAGCTCGGCATCCTGCCGCACCACGCCCCGCTCATCACGACCCTCGGTCTCGGCGAGCTGCGGATCAAGAAGGGCACGGCCGAGGAGTCGTTCGCGATCATCGGCGGCTTCCTGCAGGTCCGTCCGGACAAGGTCGTGGTGATGGCCGAGACGGCCGACCTCGCCTCGGACATCGATCTCGAGAAGGCCCAGCAGGCGCGCCGTGAGGCGGAGCGCGTCCTCGAGGCGGGTTCGCCCGAGGCACCCGACCTTGCCCGGGCCCGCGGCGAGCTCCAGCAGGCCCTGCTGCGAATCCGGGTGGCCGAGCGTCGTCACCGGGAGGGTCCGCGGCATCGCGGATAGCACCGACCGTGGCTGACGCGCGACTCTTCCAGTGGGAGTACCGGCCAGAGCCGGTGGCTCCGGAAGTGTTCCGGATCGAGGGCGGGCGTCCGCTCCACGGTGACGTGGCGATCAGCGGCTCGAAGAACGCGGCACTCAAGCTCATGGCTGCGGCAACCCTGACCGGTGAACGCTGCCGCTTCCGAAACGTGCCCGAGATCGAAGATGTCCGGGCCATGGCCGAGACGCTCATGGACCTCGGCGTGGTCGTCGATCATCCGGCCCCGAACGTCTACGAGATCGCTTCGGGCGACATCGACTGGCTCTTCGTGCCGCTCGAGGCGGCAGCCCGGATGCGCGCGAGCTTCATCCTCCTTGGGCCGCTCCTCGCCCGGTTCGGCCGGATCATCATCAGCAACCCCGGCGGCGACCGGATCGGCCGGCGGCCGGTCAACCTCCACGTCGACGCGATGCGCGCGCTGGGAGCGGAGATCGAATACCGCAACGGCTACTACTACGCCCGGGCACCCGGCCGCCTGCGCGGCACCGACGTCCGCTTCCCGCAGGTGACGGTCATGGGCACCGAGAACGCGATGCTCGCGGCGGTCCTGGCGGAGGGCCACACGACCATTCGGCCAGCTGCCCAGGAACCCGAGGTGGACGACCTGATCGCTTTCCTCCAGCAGATGGGCGCCGAGGTGAGCCGGACGGCCCCCGACACGATCGAGATCGAGGGTCGCAAGCGCCTCCGCGGCGCCGACCATTCGGTGATCGGCGACCGGATCGAGGCCGGCACCTTCGTCATTGCGGCCGGCATGACCGGCGGCCGGATCACCCTCCACGGCGCGCCGTGCGACCAGCTCGCCGCACTGCTCGAGATCCTCGACCGGATCGGGCTCGAGGTCCGCTGCGAGGGCGATCGGATCGACGTCAACGGCGCCCCGTCGTCAGGGCTCGGCCTGCGGGCCGTTGACATCGCCACGGCGCCCTACCCCGGGCTCGCCACGGACCTCCAGCCGCCCCTCTGCGTCCTCCTCAGCCAGGCCCACGGCGCGTCGCAGGTCAACGAGACGATCTTCGAGGACCGCCTCGACTGGCTCGCGGAGCTCGCCCGGATGGGCGCCGACATCACGATTCGCGACCCGCGTCACGCGACGATCCGGGGGCCATCGGCCCTGCACGGCGCCGAGGTCGAAATCGGCGATCTGCGGGCCGGCGCGTCGCTGATCCTGGCGGCCCTGGCCGCCACCGGGACCTCCACGATTCACGGTGCGCACCACGTCCACCGGGGGTATGAGAACATCGAGTCCAAGTTCCTCGATCTCGGGGCCAGGATCGAACGCGTCGCGGAAGGCACGGCAACCACCTCATGAAGATCGGGATCGATCTCGGGACGGCCAATGTCCTCGTCTATGTCGAGGGCAAGGGCATCGTCATCCAGGAACCATCGGTGGTCGCCGTGAGCGACGACAATCGAATCGTGGCGGTGGGCGAGGAGGCCCGCGAGATGATCGGGCGGACGCCCGGCAACATCCAGGCCATCCGGCCGATGAAGGACGGCGTCATCGCCGACTACGTCATCACCGAGGCGATGCTCACCCATTTCATCGGCAAGGTGACCCGGCGGCGGATCAGCTTCCGCAAGCCCGACGTGATGATCAGCGTGCCGGCAGGGGTCACCAGCGTCGAGAAGCGGGCCGTCCGCGATGCCGCGCTCAAGGCCGGCGCCGGTGCCGCCTACCTCATCGAAGAGCCGCTGGCCGCGGCCATCGGGGCCAACGTTCCGATCAGCGGGCCGTCCGGAAACATGGTCATCGACATCGGCGGCGGGACCAGCGAGATCGCCGTCATCGCCCTCGGCGGAATCGTCGTCTCGACGAGCCTGCGGGTCGGCGGCAACCGCTTCGACGAGGCGATCGCGACCTACATCCGCAAGAAGTACAACCTGATGATCGGCGAGCGCACGGCCGAAGAGGTCAAGATGGCGATCGGGACGGCGCTGCCGCTCGATCGGGAGCTCCAGATGGAGGTCCGCGGCCGCGACCTGATCGCGGGCCTGCCGCGCACGATCCCCATCACCAGCTCCGAGGTGATGGAGGCCATCGAATCGCCGCTCCAGCAGCTCGTGGCCGCGGTCCGGCTCGTGCTCGAGCAGACGCCCCCGGAGCTGAGCTCCGACATCATCGACAAGGGCATGGTCATGTCGGGCGGCGGAGCGCTGCTGCGGAACATCGACAAGCTGCTGACGCAGGTCACCGGCGTGCCGTGCCATGTCGCGGAGCATCCACTCGACTGCGTGGCGCTGGGGACGGGTCTCGCCCTCGAGCACTTCGATTTCTTCAAGCAGTCGCTCGTCGTCCAGGTCTGAAAGTCGACCCGTGCCTGCGCCCGGGGCCGAGGCAGAGCTCGGCCAGTCGACGATGGCGGATCGCGCCGCGACCGCCGGTCGAACGTTCGTCGACCTGCACTGCCATACGAGCGCGAGCTTCGACTGCCTCAGTCATCCGCGGGATGTCGTCCGCGCCGCCGCGAAGCGGGGCATCACGCACATCGCGATCACGGATCACGATCGGATCGATGGCGCGCTCGCGGCGCGGGAGGCCGCGCCGGCCGGCTTGACCGTGATCATCGGCGAGGAGGTCAAGACCGCCAACGGCGACCTGATCTGCCTCTTCCTGGAGCGCGCCGTGGCGCCCGGCCGATCCCCGGCCGAGACGATCGCCGAGGTCCACGCCCAGGGCGGGCTCGTCGGGATTCCGCATCCGTTCGACCGATTCCGTAACTCGATGTTGCGTGACGAGAGCCTGGCGAGCCTGGCCGGCCTCGTCGACTGGGTCGAGACGTACAACGCCCGGCTGGTTGGCGGCGGCAATGACCGGGCCGCCGAGTTCGCGCAGGAGCACGACCTGCCGGGCATCGCGGTATCGGACGCCCATTCGGTCATCGAGGTGGCCGTCGCCTATACCGTGCTGACGGGGAACCCGGCCACGGCCGACGGGCTGCGGGCCGCGCTGCGGAGCGCCCAGATCGTGCCGGGACGCGCTTCCTACATCATGCGGGGGCTGACCCCGATCGCGAAGGTCATCCAGCGGGCGCGCGGCAACCGGCGCATCCAGCCCGAGGCCGGCGATGCGACGACGCGTTCCCAGCCGTGAGCGGCCCGGTGGACCCGACCGATCCGACCCCGGGCCCGGACGTGAGCTCCGAGCGGGGAAGGACGCTACGTCCCCGAGGACGAGCTGCCGGACGGACTGTCCGTCCTCGACCCGGCGCCGCCGGAGGACATCGAGCGCCAGGAGCTCGTCGACCAGCTGTCGCTCTCCCGCCGGATGCGGCAGCCACGGACGATCCTCTCGCTGCTGATCCCGATCGTCCTGCTCGTCCTGATCTACGTCAGCCTGCCCGGCTTCCGGCTCGGTGAGCTCGCCAACGACATCCTCTCGGCCAACGGTGCGCTGCTCCTCGCGGCCGTCGTCGTCTACTACATCGGCTTCCCGCTGCGCGGGCTGCGCTGGTCGATGCTGGTCAAGGGGGCCGGCACCCAGCTCGGCACGCGCGATTCCACCGAGATCATCTACATCTCGTGGACCGTCAACTGCCTCGTGCCGGCCAAGCTCGGCGACGTGTACCGGGCGTACCTGCTCAAGATCAACGCGCCGGTCTCGCTGAGCCGGACGTTCGGGACCGTCTTCATCGAGCGCATCCTGGACCTCTTCGCGATCGTCGTCCTCGGCCTCGCCGCGGGGTTCGTCAGCTTCCGCGGGCAGCTGCCGCCGGCCGTCAACCTCGTCTTCGCGGTCGGGGTGATCGTCGTCGTGGTGCTGGCGTTCGGGCTCCTGACGATGCGCAATTTCGGGCGGCGGGTCCTCAATCGTTTGCCCGTGCCGCAGCGGATCCATGATCTGTACGACCGCTTCGAGGAAGGCGTGTTCGGGGCCGTCGGGCTGCGTTCGCTGCCGATGCTGGTGATCCTGACGGGCCTGATCTGGGCCACCGAGGCCGGCCGGCTCTACCTCGTCGTGGAGGCCCTCGGGTTCCCGGACGTCCACCTCGGGATCAGCGGTGCGTTCTTCGTCGCGTTGACCGGCTCGCTGCTGACCGCGGTGCCCTTCACGCCGGCGGGCCTGGGCGTCGTGGAGGTCGGCGTCGCCGGGCTCCTGACGGTCATCTACAACGTGCCGCCCACCGAGGCGACGGCCATCATCGTGGTCGATCGGGCCATCAGCGTGCTCTCGGTCGTGGTGATCGGGCTGATCGTCTACTTCCTCTCGCCGTTGCGACGGGGCCGGGGTCTGCGTGAGACGCGCCACAAGGCCGCCGCATCGCCGGGGTCCGCCTGACGCCAAAGGTCATGGGTCCCCAATACCGCCAACTCCACCAGACCGTCCTCCCGGACGTGCCTCGTGCCGGACCCTGCAGGTACCAACGGGTGATGCCGAGGAGCCGGGGACGTGCGAGATAGTGCGGGAACCGCGAAGGATTCGCGGCAGTCTCGAGCGGAGTGCCCGGATCGACAATGACGACTCAGAACGGTCGCGCGTTCAACGAATGGCTGCGAGCCCAGCTCAAGGTCAAGAAGATGTCCCAGCGCCAGTTGGCGCAGCAGTCGGGCGTGGACCACTCGACGATCTCGAGGCTGATCCGCGGTGACCGCATGCCCTCGCTCGGGACCGCGACCAAGCTGGCCCGCGGCCTGCGCGAGCTCCGCGACGACGCGGACACGCCGCAGTACCTTCGCCTGGTCTCCGCGGGCGCCGTCAACCCGACGACCCGCGTCGAGTACGCGCTGCGCGCCGACGAGTGGCTGAGCGAGCCGCAGGTCCGCCAGATCATGGAGTACTACCTCGCCGTGCGGATCGGCCGCGTCGGCCGCCCGACGGCGCCCGCCGAAGTCCCCGACCGCGGGATGGAGCGAGCCACGGTCCGGGCCATGTCGAACGGTCCGACGGTCGGTGCCGGCCTCGCCCGCACGAGCGCGACCGCTGGGCCCCCCCGCCCGATGAGCCGGCCAAGCCCCATCCGGTCGGGCCGCTACTAGCCAGCGTCGGCCGCGTCGCCCGCGTCTTCGCACGGCGACGTTCGAATCGGGCCCGCTGCCTCGCGACGCGCCGACGTGCCCTGGCCGTCCCCGGGTCATCGATCAGGCGGGCGCATCCTCCGGCGCGGTCCGAGAACGGCTGCCGCGCATCTCGAGCGCTTCCGGCGGCAGTGTCGCCAGTCGCCGACCCGCAAGGATGTCGCGGACCCGGGCGATGTTGATCGCGTCGTAGCCCTCGTCCATGCCGGGAGTCTCGAGGTAGAACGCCGCCCCGGCGAGCGACGGGTGACACAACACGTTGCGCATCCCCACTTCGCCGATCTCGCCGGCTCCGATGTGCTGATGGCGATCGGTGTGCGAGCCCGGCTCGGAGCGCGAGTCGTTGAGGTGGACCATGGCAACGCGGCCGATGCCGACGCGCGCGTCCAGGTTCGCGAGGAACGCATCGAACTCGTCCGCTCGATCGAGCCGGATTCCTGCGCCCCAGAGATGGGCCGTATCGAGGCAGAGGCCCACTCGCCCGGGCGGCACGCCGGCGGCGGCGATCGAATCGATGACGAGCGCGAGCTCCTCGGCCGTCGTGCCGAGACCGAAGCCGCCGCCGGCGGAGTTCTCGAGGACGAGCATCGCCTCGCCCGCGTCGCTCCCGGCGGCCTCGAATGCCCGGGCGGCCCCGGCCGCGACGCGGGCAGCCCCGGCCTGGGGTCCGGATCCGCGATGCGAGCCGATGTGCACATTCACGAATCGGGCGCCGTAGAGCGCGGCCGTCTGGAGCTCGTTCGCGAGGAGCCCGACCGATTTCGTGAAGAAGTCCTCGTCGGGACCGGCGAGGTTGATGAGATACGAGGCATGGATCGCGAGGGGGGCGATGGCGAGGGCATCGAGTCGAGCGCGAAACGCCGGCAGCTCCTCCGGCGGGCTCGTCCGACGCCGCCACGCGGTCGGGTTGTCGCTGAAGATCTGCATCGCGTCCGCGCCGATCTCGGCGGCCCGGTCGGCCGCTTTGACCATGCCGTCGCCGAGGGGCAGGTGGGCGCCGATCCGGCGTGGCGTCGGGAGCATCTGCGGATGCTACGCGGAGCGGCGTCCGGACGCCGATTCCAGCTCGGCCGTGGTTGACCGGGCGCCACCAGATCGACTACGTTCGGCCGGTGGACGACCCAGGCAGTCGGTCGAACGGCGAGGCCGGCCCGGAGGTGGAGGCCCACGGTCCGTCGACGGTGCCAGGGGCCGCCGGTGGTGCCGCGGCTGCTCCCTTGGGCCCGGGTGACGCTCCCGTCGGACCGGCGGCCGACGCGGCCCGATTCGAGGAGCGAGTACGTCGCTCGTTCATTCGCGACGGGCGGCTGGTCTCGATTCCGGCCCAGGACCGCAAGCGGCAGGTCATCCTGCGCTGGCTCGTGCAGACCTGTTTCGCGGAGGACCGGGCCTATCCCGAACGCGAGGTCAACATGCGCCTCGCGCTCGTCCATCCCGATGTTGCGGCGCTGCGGCGCTATCTCGTCGACGCGAAGCTCATGAGCCGGAGCGCGGGCGAGTACCGCAGAGCGGGGCCCGGCGCGACTGCCTGACCGTCGGTGGGATCAGGCCGCCGCCGGGGCCCCCGGACCTGTGACCGGGGCCACGGCACCCGGGGCCGCCCCCACCGCCACCGCCGCGTGGGCGGCCGGCGACGCCGCCAGTGCCTCAGCCGGGGCCACACGCCTCCGGGAACGTCGCGCGAACCAGTGCTGGGAAGGCCGTTCGACGAGGACGACCGAGGTGATCGACGCGCTGAATGCGACGACGAAGCCGCCGGCCATGCCGAACAACGCGACCGGGTACTGGTGCCACAGGTAGAACGGGTAGGACAGGTCGCCTGACCAGCGCGCCGCGCCGTGGAAGCGGGCCGGAACGGTTCGACCGGCACAACCGCCGATCAGCAGCAGCACCGCAGGCGTGGCCACGATGCCGACCAGCGGGTCGGGATTGAGCAGCATCATCAGGCTCGTCAGTCCCACGCCTGCGACGAGCGCCGGCCGGGAGGTCAGGCGCCTGAAGAGCCCCGGGTTCGACCACTCGACGCGAGCGAGTGCCATGCCCGGCAGGAACGCCCAGAGGAAGTCGAACACGCCGAGATGCAGCGGCACGACCGCCAGCACGGCCGAGACGCCACCCAGGAGCAGGAGGAGCGGGCCGCGGATGCCGATGATGAACGGCACCAGGAGGTAGAACTCCATCTCCACGGTCAGCGTCCAGGCCTGCGAGAAGAACGCCGAACCGTCCGCCGTGTGGCCGCTGAGGACGAACAGGTACGGCAGCAGGTCCGGCGGTCCGCTCCCGACGACGACGCTGAGGACAATCATGCCGACGAGGGCGAAGTAGTAGGCCGGCAGCAGGCGGACCGCGCGACCCGCCATGTAGTGGCCGAGATCAACCCCCGGCAGGACCCGCCGGCCGATCACGAAGCCCGACAGCGCGAAGAAGACCAGGACGCCGATCCGCCCGCCCCGGGCAAGCTCGGTCAGCGGACCGAATGACATGCCGCCCCAGATGACGGCGTGGTGGAAGAACACGAGCAGCGCCGCGACACCGCGCAGGATGTCGAGGCCCAGCATCCGTTCCGTCGTCGCCGGACGACCCTGATCCGACAGCGCTGCGCGCCCGGCGCGACCTTCCAACGGCGATCATCCCGATGCGGTTCGTGACCCTCCGATCATCGGCGCTCGGGTGCCCGCGGAGCACTAGCGAGATCGTACTGGGCGGCCGCCGGATGGCTGCCCCGTCGATCCGGTCCCCTGAACCGCCGGTCGATCAGTGGCCGCGCCCGCCGGCGTCATCGCGGCCCGAGGCGGCCCGAGGCGGCCGGGCCGATCCTCACCGCCCTGGCGGACCTGCCGCGGCGCGACTGCGCCCGGCCGAGCTGCCGTTGCCGAGCATCGGCTCGATCAGGCCGAAGTCGCCGTCGAGGCGGCGGTAGAGCACGTTGAGCCGGCCGTTCTCGGCGTTCACGAAGACGAAGAACGAGTGGCCGAGCTCGTCCATCATCGCCACCGCGTCCTCTTCGAACATCGGCTCCATGTCGAAGCGCTTGACTTTCACGATGCGCGGCTCGCGGACCGGCTCGGCCGTGCCATCTGCGAGGCGCGACAGGAGCTGCTTTTCCTCGACCGGTCGGGCGCGGATCCTGGGCTTCTCCTTGTAGTCCACGGCCTGGCGCTCGGCCTTGTCCGTGACGATGTCGATCGCGGCCTGGTACGTCGGCCCGGCCGCCCGGCAGCGCAGCGGCTGTCCATCGATCACCAGCGTGACCTCTGCGAGATGGGAGTCGTCGACGCTGCGGCGCGGCTCGACGGACAATTCGACGACGGCATCGGTGCGGTCGTCGAGGAGGCGCTCCAGCCGGGCGACCTTGCGCTCCGCGTAGGCTCGAACGGCATCGGGTACGTCAATGTTGCGGCCCTTGACGATCGTCCTCAAGGCTGACCTCCGGCTGCCGCGATCCCAAGTCAGGCCGGTTGGGCGTCCGAGACTCGGTCCGCGCTGCGTGACCCCCGTCGGCCCTGAGTATAGGCGCGGGCCCGTCTCAGCCCTGCTGGAGCAGGTGCCGAGCGCGCCCAGCGCGATCACCGTTCGCGGGCCACGGTCAGCGCCGAGACGCCGGCGGCGCCCGCGACGAGGAGGGCCGTCGCGCACTCCGCCAGGGTCGATCCGGTCGTGACCACGTCGTCGATGAGGACGGCCCAGCGGCCCTGCACCTGCGCTGCCGCCACGGGCCGAACGCGAAACGCTCCGCGGACGTTGGTCGAGCGCGCTCCGCGATCCAGGTGGAACTGTGCGACGGTCGCTCGGCCGCGTTCGAGCGCCGCGAGCATCGGCAGGCCGATTTCACCGCCGAGACCCTCCGCGAGGAGCTCCGCCTGGTCGAAGCCGCGCTCGCGGCGCCGGGAGGCGTGGACGGGAACGGGCACCAGCAGGTCGCCACCCGCG
This sequence comes from uncultured Chloroflexia bacterium, assembly GCA_963716375.1. Lineage (GTDB taxonomy): Bacteria > Chloroflexota > Limnocylindria > Limnocylindrales > CSP1-4 > VGPE01. The sequence goes on from OY970306.1 coordinate 3,489,001, forward strand.
CCCGCGACCCGCCAGCGCGCGGCCATCGCCACGGCCAGGGGGCTCACGAGGCGTCGCTCGCCGCCGTACTTCAGATCGCGCAGGGCATGGCGCACCGCGCCGGCATACGACGCACACCACTCGAGCTGCAGGAGCGGCGCCGGCACGTCGGACGGCAGGCCGACCGGCGTGCCTGCCGGCCGATCGAGGCGCGCCAGGAAGGCCGGGCGGCAGGCCTCGCAGATGGGGCTGCCCTCGCGCCGGCAGCCGGAGCAGGTCGCGGGCAGGGCGAGGTCCAGCAGGCGATTGACCATCGCCTTCGATCGCGCAGATCGACCGCCCAGTGGCATCGGCCGACCATAGCGGGCTGGCCTGCACCGCCACGCATCCGGACCTTCACGGGCGGTGCGCCGGGGATCGGGATCGGGCGGCGTCGGATCCGGCTCGACTGACCGGACCCTCACCGAACGAAGGCCGCCCGCGAACGGACCTAGTCGAGGCCCTCGAGCCGGACGAGGTCTCCGACGCTCGTGCCGCTGGCGTCCAGCGTCCCGACGGGCAGTTCGAGGACCCCGTCGGCGCCGCGCGCAAACCACACGATGCCCGTCCACGGCCGGAGCGCGCGGCGGACACTGACGACGCGGCGGCCGTCCGCCTCGGGTCGGGCGAGGAAGATGCAATCGATCGGGAACCGCATGAACATCATGTGGATGTTGTTCGTGCCCGGCAGCCACAGGCCGGCGGACGGCGGCAGCGACGGCCGGCCCATCAGGCCCATGAACTTCGCCCAGAACGAGCGGGCTGGCTCGAGGTCATTGGCGACGACGGAGTCGCGAGTGACGTTGACGGCGCTGGCCATGGTGTCCCGTTCAGTCCTGGTTGCCGGCGGCGTTCCGGGCGGTCAGGCCCGGCCGATCGGCCGCACCCGCGGCGTCGAGGCCCGGCCCCACTCGGAGATCCTAGGTGATCCCGTTGCCGCCGAGGCTCTGGACGATGAGGATGATGGCCGGCCCGAGGATGACGATGAACAGCGACGGGAAGATGCAACCGACGAGCGGGAACAGCATCTTGATCGGCGCCTTGGCCGCCATTTCCTCGGCCCGCTGGCGGCGCTCGATGCGCAGCTGCTCGGACTGGACCTGGAGCACCTTGCTGATCGACACGCCGAGCTGTTCGGCCTGGATGATGGCCCCGATGAAGTTGGTCAGCGGCGGCACTTCCGTGCGGGGCACGATGTCCCGCAGGGCTTCGCGCCGGGTGCGGCCGACCCGGACCTCCGCCAGCGCGCGACGGAACTCGTCGGACAGCGGGCCATTGACCTTCTCCACGACCTTGGCCAGCGCGGCGTCGAACCCGAGGCCGGCCCGGACGGAGATCGTCAGCAGGTCCAGCGAGTCCGGGATCATCCGGACGATCGCCTTCTGCCGGGCTTTGACCTTGCGGCCAAGCCAGAACTCGGGGCCGATGTAGCCGATGCCGAGGCCCAGCATGCCGAGGCCGAGGGTCATGATGATCGGCATCCCAAGGAGCAGCGACAGCAGGACGCCGACCGCCGAGAAGATGATGGCGAAGACGGCCTTGAAGCCGAGCCATTCGGTCACCCCGAGCTCGCCCGGGTTGCCGGCCATCGCCAGGCGCCGCTGTGTCCGCGTCGCGAACGAATCGCTGGTGATCCGGGCGACCGAGCCGGACAGCCGGTTGGCGATCGGGCGCAGTGTCCGCTCGAGGAACGGCTGCTGCAGTTCGAGCTCTTCGAGGTTGCGGGCCTGCATCGAGCCGAGCTGGATCAGGCGCGCCTGAACCGGGTCGATGGGCGCATTGCCGGCGAGGCCGAAGACGATGAGGAGGATCGATCCGGCGGCGACGGCCGCCACGATGATCGGCAGGAGTGGCATCGGCTAGACCTCGATGTCGACGATCTTGCGAATGAACATGAACCCGATGAACATCATCACGCCACCCAGGCAGAGGATGATCACACCGGCCGGCAGGCCCATGACCGCCGGCGGATTGGCGAACATCGGAGCCATGAAGCCGGGTGAAGCGATGAAGAGGAAGCCGGCCAGGGCGATCGGCAGGAAGCCGACGACGTAGCCCGACATCCGCTGCTGGGCCGTCAGCGTCTTGATCTCGCCCTTGATCCGGACGCGCTCACGGATCGTGAACGAGATCGAGTCGAGGATCTCGGCGAGGTTGCCGCCGACCGTGTGCTGGATGCTGATGGCGGTGGCCATCAGCTCGAGGTCCTCCGAGCGGACGCGGCGGGTCATGTTCTCCATGGCCGTCTCGAACGGCAGGCCCAGGTTGACCTCGCGGATGACCCGGCCGAACTCGGTCGAGATCGGCGGCCGCGATTCCCGGACGACCAGCTCGATGGCCTGGAGGAACGACGAGCCGGCGCGCAGCGCGTTGGCGATCAGGGTGATCGTGTCCGGCAGCTGCTTGTTGAAGGCGCCGAGCCGGCCGCTCTTGCGGCGGTTCAGCCAGAACCGGGGAAGCCAGAAGCCGAGCACCATCCCGCCCAGGAGGGCGATCGGGCTGCCGAGGGCCGAGAAGACGATCGAAAGGACGAGGAAGAGGAGCGGAACGCCGACGATGCACGCCGCCCAGATCAGCAGGAACTCGCTGACCTTCAGGCGCAGGTCGGCCCGGGCAAGATCACGGGCGAGGTTTGCTCCGAAGTCGCGCTGCTCGACGGCCTTGTTGAAGGTGTTCAGGGCCTCGTTGCTGGAGATCAGGTCGCCGAGGTTCGCCTGGCCGCCACCGGTCTTGGGGCTGTCGTCCTTGCCGGCCGCATACCGCTCGAGGCGGGCGTTGATCGCGCCGCCACTGCCGCTGTTGGCCAGGCCGAGGGCGATCAGCAGGATCGCCAGTGCGGCGACGCCCGCGATCGCGACGGTGGTCGGTTCCATGGGTCAGTGTCCCTTCGTTCCGCGGCTCAGAACGTGCTGAAGCCGAAGAGCCCGGCCGGCAGGTGGATGCCCGCCTGCTCGAACTTCTCGACGAACTTGGGCCGGATCCCGGTCGGCTTCAGGCGGCCCTGGATCTTGCCGTCCGTGTAGCCCGTCTGCTCGAAGACGAAGACGTCCTGCATGACGATGGTGTCGCCTTCCATGCCCTGGACCTCGGTGATCGCCACGATCCGGCGGGAGCCGTCCTTGAGGCGGCTCTGCTGGACGATCAGGTCGACGGCCGAGGCAACCTGCTCGCGGATGGCCCGCAGCGGCAGGTCAACACCAGCCATCAGGACCATCGTCTCGAGTCGCGAGAGCATGTCGCGGGGGGAGTTGGCGTGGCCCGTGGACATCGAGCCGTCGTGGCCCGTATTCATGGCCTGGAGCATGTCGAGCGCTTCGCCCGACCGGACCTCGCCGACGATGATGCGATCGGGCCGCATCCGGAGGGCATTGCGCACGAGCTCCCGGATCGGGATCGCGCCGCGACCCTCGATGTTCGGCGGCCGGCTCTCGAGGGTAACCACGTGCTCCTGGCGGAGCTGGAGCTCGGCGGCATCCTCGATCGTGATGATCCGCTCGTCGCTCGGAATGAACGACGAGAGCACGTTGAGGGTCGTCGTCTTGCCTGAGCCGGTGCCACCCGAGACGAAGCAGTTCAGGCGGGCTTCGACGCAGGCTTTGAGGAAGTCGAACATCTCGGGCGTCGCCGTGCCGAACCGGATCAGGTCGTCGACCGTGAACGGACTGGCGGCGAACTTCCGGATGGTCATCACCGGCCCGACGAGGGACAGCGGCGGAATGATCGCGTTCACGCGGGAACCGTCGGTCAGGCGGGCATCCACCATCGGGCTCGACTCGTCGACGCGGCGGCCGATCGGGGCGATGATCCGATCGATGATCCGCATGACGTGGTCGTCGTTCTGGAAGACGACGTTGGAGAGCTCGATCCGGCCCGACCGCTCGATGTAGACCTGGCGCGGCCCATTGACCATGATTTCCGTGATGCTCTCGTCACGCAGGAGCGGCTCGAGCGGGCCGAGGCCGATGATCTCGTCGGTGATCTGCTCGAGCATTCGGACACGCTCGGCGCGGGTCAGGGCCAGGCCTTCCTCGTCGATGACCTTGCCGTAGATCTCCTCGATCTGACGGCGAACCTCGACCTGGTTGGACAGGTCGAGCTTGGGGTCGAGGTCCGAGATGACACGGCTCTGGATCCGGAACTTGACGTCGCGGAACGATTCCCGCACCGGCGCCTGGCTCATCAGGCGCTGGGTGTTCGCATGGGCCGGTGGGGCAGCCCCGTTCGTACCGGCCGGAGCCCCGCCGCCCGTCGGTGCGGGCGTGCCGGGGACGACGGCCGGTGTGGACCCCGGTCGAGCGCTCTCGATCCGCTTCAAGAGGGACATGGGCTAGTTCCCTTCCGGCTGATTGGCCAAGGTCGTCACCGCCACGCGAAGATCGATTTCTTGGGAGCCGCCTTGCGGGCTTCTTCCGTGCTGGGTACGCCCTGCTCGCCGGCGACCGAGCGCGCCAGCGTCAGGACGTCCTGGGAGACCTGCGCCTCCCGGTTGCTCAGGTAGAACGGGACGCCACGATTGAGGGCGTACACGACGCTCCGGCCGTCGCTGACCAGCGTGTGGTCCACCTTGCGGCCGATCGAGTGTTCGACGTCCGAGACCCGGATCCCGAGGTTGCCGTCGGCCCGATTCAGGACGAGCTTGACCTTGTCGTCCTCGTAGCCGAGCCGGTCGGCGATCTCCAGGAAGAGCCGCATGTTCTTGATGCTCGTGATCTCGAGCGTGAGCATCGTCAGGATCGTGTCGCTCATGTCGAGGATCGCCAGCGTCGTGTCGTTGATGCCGGCCGAGCAGTCCACGAAGATCAGGTCGTACTGGGAGCGCAGGGCTTCGAGGACCTGGCGGATGACGGGCGGCGTGATCAGCTCGGCCATCTCGGGCGAGGGCGGTGCCAGCAGCACGCGGATGCCCGACGAGTGGGCGATCACGAACGTTTCGAGGGACTCGACCTCGCCGCCGGCCTCGATCTCCGGGCACGAGCTCCGAGATCGAGGTGTTCTTGGGATTGAGGTTGAGCAGGACGCCGACGTCGCCGAACTGGAACGAGCCGTCGACGAGGACGACCTTCTTGGCGAGGTCGGTCGCGGCGGCCACGGCCACGTTGACGGCCATCGTCGTGCGGCCGACGCCGCCCTTGGGGCTGAAGAAGGCGATGATCCGGCCGCGGCCGTGGGTCCCGTTGCGGGACACGGCGGCGAGGCGCTCGGCGGGCATGGCGGCCAGCTGGCGGCTCGCCTTGCCCTGCTCGCGAGCGTAGACCTGCCGGATCGAGGCTGCAAGCTCGTCGCTGCTGAAGGGCTTGACCAGGAATTCGCGTGCCCCGGCGAGCATCGAGCGCCGCAGGTAGTCGGCCTCACCCTGGACCGACATCATCACCACCGCGGCCCCCGGCACCCGGGTGGACAGCTGTTCGGTCGCGGCGATGCCGTCCATCTCCGGCATGTTGATGTCCATCAGGACGACATCTGGCGACGTCTCGACGGCAAGCTCGATCGCCTCGCGGCCCGACGACGCGGCTCCCACGACCGTCATGTCCGGCTCGAAGCTGAGCAGCTTGGTCAGGTGGTCACGCGTCTCCGGGATGTCGTCGACGATCAGGACTCGGATCTGGTCAGACATGCTGGCTTGTTCGATCTCGATATCGGGGCGAATGGATGGACGGGTGCGCAGAACGGTCGGCCGAGGTGATCAATGCGGCAGGTTGGTGGCCTGGATGACTTCGGGCGGCAGGACCCCGAACTTGTCGATCAGGGTCTTGAGCACGATACCGGAGGTCACGTCGGGGGCGGGCACCACGGGTGCGCCGCTTGCGTCCCGGAAGTCCTTCGGCGACCGCAGCACGAGGCTGATCTGGCCGTCGATCTGGGCGAACTTGATGACTTCAGCCTGCTGGGCCGTGACCGCGAGGATGACGAGCTCCTGCTGGCCGGTCAGGCTTGTCCCGACCGTGGTCGTCGTCGAGCCGCCACTGGCACCGCTGGTGCCGCTGGTGCCGCTGCCCGATGTCGTCGGCGCGGCCGGCGGCACGAGCGTGCCGATGACCTGCATGTCCTGGAGGATCAGCTTGGTCGTGGTGCTGTTGATACCGGCGACCGGGGTCAGTTCCCGAGTCGTCGGGTCGACCGTGACGACCGGGACCTTGTCCGCGCCGGTGAAGCCGACGACCATGTCGACTCGATCGCCGACGTTGATCAGCGTGCCCACGCCGGTGCTCTGGTCGACCTGGACGGCGATCGCCCGCAGGCCTGGCTCGAGCAGTGAGGCGACCTCGGTCCCGCCACCGGCTCCGGTGCTGAACATCGCGGGGTTGATCTCGGCGCCGGCTCGGACGTCCGTCCGAACGGTCTTGCCGATGACGACGCCCGGATCGCCGATGGCGTCCGTCGGGCGGACCGTGATGTCCACCGGCTTGGTCTCCACCATGTCAGCGGTGACCACCGTTCCGAGCGGGATGTCCGTCGTCGGCATAGACCGTCGGCAGCGCGGTCGGCGCCGTCGTCACGGGCTTGTTCTGGTTGTTGAAGACCACGACGATCCCGACAAACGCGGCGACCGCGAGCAGGACTCCGAGGAGAAGAACCAGGCGATTCGACCGCTTCAAGGTGAATACTCCCGAAAAGGTGTGACAGGTGGCACCAGCGTAGGTCGGGTCCGGGAGGCCGGCGACTATACCAATGGGCTAGGACCTGTTAGGAAGAATTCCGGTGGACTCCCGAACGGGTTGGTGGAGTCCTCCGATTGCCCAGCTCCGGAACATCGATGGAACGAGATGAGCGGTCCGGCCCGGTGGGGCTGGACCGCTCTGTTGGGCGGAGAGTGCCTGCGGTCCGCTGCGGAAATGCGCCGCTGGATCAGACCGAGGTGCCGATTCGGCTCAGGGTCGTGCTGAGGTTCCCGCCGATGAAGATCAGGGCCACGATGGCCACGATCGCGATAAGAACAAGGATCAGTGCGTACTCGACGAGGCCCTGACCCTCATCTCGACTCTTCAGAAACTGAATGGTCAGAGGAAGGAGGGACATGATTCGGCGCCTCCGTTGGGCCGAGTGGCCCTCATGCCGACAGTGGTTCCAAGACCCGGACGGACCTCGAACGACTGGCGTCACGAGGACAGGACCGACGGGCATCGAAGTGCCCGTCGCCCCGTCACCCGTGGTTAGACCGAGGAGCCGACCTTGCTCAGGATGGTGCTGACCTGCCCGCCGAGGAAGACCAGGGCGACGATCGCCACGATGGCGATCAGGGCGAGGATCAGCGCGTACTCGGCCAGGCCCTGGCCGTCTTCGTCGCTGCGAAGGCTGATGAGGATCCGATTGATCAGTGCCATGTCGAGACTCCCATTGGATGATTGCGTACCCCCAATCGAGGGCCGCTTCACCATAGGGGTGCCTCCCAGTGCCGACCAATAGCCTGTTGGTACTGCCGGTCCGCGTCCGGTGGTCGCGGCCTGGCGCGAGCACGCAACGGGCGCCGGACCGGCGAGGGACAAGCGGGCGACGCGCCGATCCGCCGCGGCCCGGTCAACGGGCGCTGTCGATGATCTGGCCGATGAAGTTGAGCGCCGCGGCGATCGCGTCGCCGAAGAACACGAGCGCGATGACCGCCACGACGGCGATCAGGATCAGGATCAGGCCGTATTCGACAAGGCCCTGGCCGGTGCTCCGCGGAGGTTGAGCCCGGCCGGTGCCACTTGCGGCCGACCGCTCAGCGATCGCCGGGACCGACGGCGAGGCGGAGCTCACGCCCGTCCTCCGACAGTTCAGCGCGGATGCCCATCGTCGTGGCTCGTTGCTCGATGTCGCGCCAGGTTGCCACCGGCATGCCGGTCCCAAGGCGAACGGCGGCCGAGTCGGCGACGCGCCGGTCCTCGATCATCGCGGCCAGCGCCGGCGGCAGGGGCTCGGCCGTATCGACATCTCCCTTGCGCGGGCCCTTCCGGCCACTCGGGGCAGGTTGCGCGCCCGTCGCGGCCGCGAGCTTGACCGCCTCGCGAACAGCGACGACCCTGGCCTCCAGGCCATCGCCCCACTCGAGCCGGACGGCGACCCGATCCGGCCGCGATGCGAGGAACGCGGCGAGCGCCTCGTCGAGGATCCGGAAGAGGCCGCTCTCGAGGTCCATCGGCAGTCGCCGGTCCGGGCCGAAGGATTCGCAATCCACCGGGATCTGCGCTCGTCGGCCACGTTCGCGGCAGGCTCGTCGGATCGTCGGCACGAGGCCGAGGTCGTCGAGGACCATCGGCCGGACGTCGAAGATGAACGATTTCGTCGCTTCGAGGGTCTGCTGGACCATGGACAGCAGCTGGCGCACCTCGCCCTTGGCCAGGGCCGTGTCTCCCCGCGACAGCAGCCGCTCGACGATCTGGGCCTCGAGCGCGATGTTGCTGAGGCTCTGCGCCGGACCGTCATGCATCGTCCGGGCGATCTCGCGACGGAGGTCCTCCTGTGCAGCCAGGACCATGCGCGAGACGCCGGGACCCATCGTATCTGGGGTCAGGCCGTCGGATTCGGGACCGCCCTCGGCGCCTTCGGTGTCATCGTCGGCCGTCGCGGGCTCGGGGCCGCCGACGCCCTCGAGATCGGCCAGCAGCTTCGCGATCCCGTCGCGATAGCGGGTCAGGGTCTTGCTCTTGCCGTCAAGGACGTCGACCTGGGCCTGCATCAGGCCGGCCCGCCGCGTCAGCGTGACCAGCTGGGCGCTCGCATCCACGAGGTCGGCCGGCGGTGCGCCGGACTTGCCACGGTCGGCGAGCTTGGTCGCGGCCGCGGCACGTTTCTGCTCGTGGCGCGTCGCCTCGGTGAGGGCCTGCGTCCCGAGCATGTTGATCTCGGCCAGCTCGGCGTCAACGAGCTCCAACTCCTGGCGGGTGCGCCTGACGAGGGCGGCGTACTCGGCCGGTCCGATCGCTCCGGGCGTCGGCACGACGACCAGGGCGAGTTCCGAACGATCGGCCCCCCCGACGGGTTCGGTCAATCCTCAGGCATCCGGATCCAGCCCTGGCGCATGGCGTACACGACGGCCTGGGTCCGGTCGTTGACCGAGAGCTTGCGCAGGATGCTGGACATGTGGTTCTTGACGGTCTGCTCGCTGATCGAGAGGGCGTACGCGACCTGCTTGTTCGTCATGCCCTGGGCGATGTTGTCGAGGATCTCGACTTCGCGCGGGGAGAGCGGTGCGAAGATCGGAGCCGCTTCCTGGCCGTAGACGGCCAGCTCGCGGAATTCCTTCAGGACCCGGCTCGCGACGGCCGGCTTGGCGAACACCTTGTCGTTGATCAGGTACTCGCCGGCGAACACGCGCCGGATGATCGTGACGAGGTCGTCCGGACCGACGTCCTTGAGGATGAACGCGGCCGCGCCGGCCTTGATGGCGTCGAAGAGGGCCTCTTCGTCCTCGTTGACGGCGAGGACGATGATCCCGGCCGGCTGGAGCTCGCGCTTGATCCGCTGGGTCGTCTCGATCCCGCCCGGGGCTGGCAGGTTGAGGTCCATCAGGATGATGTCCGGCGACAGCTCGATCGCCATGTCGATCGCGGAGCGGCTGTCCCCGGCCTCGCCCACGATCAGGAAATCGGGTTCGCGCTCCAGGATATTGCGCATCCCCACCCGGAACAGGGCGTGGTTGTCGACGAGCAGGATCCGCGTTGGCTCGCCACTGCCGCGACGGTCGGGGCCACCCCGCCGTCGATCCTGGCCGCCGTATTCACTAGCGCTCATCTGTTCTCCTCTCGCATCGGGATCGCCAGCCAGACCACCGTACCCCCGTTCGGACGGGACCGGACCTCGAAGCGAGCTCCAATCAGCTCGGCTCGTTCGCGCATGAATTGCAGGCCGAAGTTGCGACGGCCGCGGGCCGCCACCGTGTCGACGTCGAAGCCACGACCATCGTCGCGCACTTCGAGGATCCAGTCGCGGTCATCCAGACGGCTGTTGACCGACGCATGCTGGGCCGTGGCGTGCTTGCGGACATTCTGGAGCGCCTCCTGGACGAGGCGGAGGACGACCGTCTGCTCCGCGTCGGTCAGGCGGTCGCCGGGGGCCCCGAGTTCCGTCTGGATCGGCAGGCCCGTGAGGGCGGCCATGTGATCGACCGCTTCCCGGATCGAACCATCGAGCCCGAGGACGTCGAGCGATCGCGGTCGCAGCTGGCTGATGAAGCTGCGGACGTCGCCGAGCTCGCGGCGCAGCAACTGCCGCAGGAATCGCAGCTCCGTCAGGGCCAGGCGCGGATCCTCGTCCATGACCCGCTCGATGTACTCGACCTGGAAGATCGCGTTCGACAGGGCCTGGGCCGGACCGTCGTGGACTTCCTGGGCCAGTCGCGCGCGCTCGTTCTCCTGGGCCTCGACGATCCGCAGCTGCAGGTCGGCCGGCAGGACCGGCTCGACCATGCCCGTGATCAGCGTGCCGTCGCCGCGCTCGAGGAAGAGCCACGTGCTCTCCAGGCTGCGCTGGGCCAGCTCGAGGCGGTTGAGCTCGGTCTGATGCGCGCCGAGCTCCATCGTCAGGCGATCCATCGCGGCTCGGACTTCGCCGAGGTGGAGATCGCCGGCATCCTGCGCCGCCTGACCGGCCGGATTGCCGGTCGCCGGCACCGGCAGACCTCGTTCGAGGGCGTCGAGCTCGTCGCGATGTGCCTGCCAGTGGGCGAGCTCGGCCCGGTCCGCCTCGCGATAGCGCTCAACGACGGCCCGAAGGGTGTTACCCGTGTAGGCAAGGGCAGCCTTTGCCTCGGCGTGGAGGCCATCGAAGCGGCCGTCCCGAAGCTCCGTTCCTACGCGCACGTCCATCTGCTCGCGAGTATAGGGGTCGGTTCTCATGGGCAGGCCAACTCCCACATGTGCGTGTCGGCCAGCGCGAGCCTGGTCGCGGCATCCGCCGAGCCCAGGCCGAGGTCGATCTCGTGGAAGCACTCCGCGCCCGGCGCCCCACTTGCGAGGACCGCGGGCCAGCGGCCGTGCTCGGTGGAGCTCATGACCAGGTAGTGCGTCCCGGGGAACGCCTTCGCCAGCGCGAGGACGCTCTGCGGCGATTCGTCCGGCAAGCCAAGTGCCGGCGCCCGCTCCGCCTCGGCGAACCAGATCGGGAAGTCCGAGATGACCGGGCCCATCGTGGCGACCGGCCGGCCGACAGCGGCGAGCTGGCGGCCGAGGGCCTGGTAGCGGGCCGCGACGTCGGTCGACTGGGCGCCGAAGCCCGGCAGGAACAGGAGCGTGAACATCAGGGCCACCGACACGGTCAGCGCCGGTCCGAGCCAGGCCACGGGATTGGTCCAGTGGCGCCAGCGGCCGATGCGGACGATCGCCGCGTCGAGCGCGAACAGGCAGCTGACGATCAGCAGCACGTGGGTCGCCCCCGCGGCATGGAGGTAGGTGCCCCAGGTGGTCGCGACGGGGAAGAGCAACGTCGTCACGGCAAAGGTCAGGACGCTGAAGACGAGGAGCGGCCGGAGCGTCCGTCCGCGGCCGAACCACGGCAGGGCCACGAGGCCGATCCAGCCGACCGGGAACGAAGGCAGCAGCAGGACCGAGAAGAGGTTGTGCGAGAAGCCCTCGATGCGCGCCCCGATCAACCCTGCGGGTCCCTGGGCCAGGTAGCGGGCGAGGGTCGGCGGGTCCTGCCAGGCGAAAATGTCGAAGCCCGTCACGGAGAACGCGTTGGCGATGGCCTGGCCGGGCAGCGGACTGCCGAAGACGATCCAGTCCCGAATCGCCCACGGCACGAAGACGGCGGCGGCGACGAGCCCCGGAATCAGGACGAGCCGCAGGCGCGTCGCCCGGTCGATCTCGCGCCGGCCGAACCACCACGCGACGAGGACCCACGTGGCGGCCAGCCAGAGAGCCTCGTTGCGGGTCAGGGCGGCGAGGCCGATGGCGACGCCAAGGCCGACGAGGCGTGCGTCGCGCCACCCGGCGGCGCGCGGTTCGGTGACGAGTCGCGCCATGAGGATGCAGGCGACGAGGACGAACACGGCGAACAGCGCCGTCGAGTCCGGCAGGGTGCCGTGGAGGACGAGCGGCAGCTCCACCGCCGCGGTGAGCCCGGCGCCGATTGCCACGACCCGCGCCCGGTTGCGCGGCAGATTGCGCTCCACGGCGACGAGCCAGGCGAGGCCCCAGGCGAGGACCGGGATCAGGGAGCTCGCGAGGATCGGCAGGAGCTGAGCCGAGGCGAACGTCGCCCCGAGGATCGTCATCGGCACGGCCGCGATCAGGCTTGGCAGGGGCAGCCAGACTTCGAAGGCGGCGCGGGGCAGCTCGAGGGGCGGCGTCTGGAAGCTCCATAGCGCATCGCTCACGAGGCCGCGACCCTCGACGAGGTTTCGGGCGACCCCGAAGTAGTACGCCGTGTCCTCGGGGATCGGGAACGTGACGACCGTGGCGGCGAGCCATCGAACGGCCAGGGCGATGACCCCGATGCCCAGGACGGTCAGCCACAGCTCGCGCCGGCTGATGGCAAGCGCGCGGACCGCGGGCACCGCGGCCGGCGCGGCGGCGCCGACCGCCGGCCCGTTGAGCGTGCCCGTCACGGCGGTCATCGCCGGACGATTCCACGGCCGGCGGCGGTCGTCGTCAGGCGGGCCAACGGGCCGGAGGGGGCCGCGCCGACGCCGGCGCCGAGGTCGTCGCGGCCACTCGTGGCGCGGCCCCGGTCGCGGACGCCGTGCAGCGCTGATCCGCGGGCGTGGTGCAGACGGGGTAGAGCGCCAGCGCCGGGATTCCGCCGTCGGGCGCCGCGACCGTGAAGACGGGTGCGCCGATCCAGTCGGGCCGCGACTCGCCGGCCAGCACCGGCGCCAGGGCCCGGACCGCGTCGTCGCGCTCGAGGATCAGCCAGCGCGTGCCGTAGGCGCGGGCAACGGCTTCGATCGTGTCGATCGGGTCGTCCGGCGTGACGATGCCGGGCCGGCCGGTCCAGTACTTGATCCCGCCGGCATCGATCGAAAGGATCCGGTCGTCACCGGCAACGCCCAGCCGATCGAGCTCCGTGGCGAGGGCGATCCGTGGCTGGCGCGAGACGTCCCAGCCCTTCTCGACGATGACGACGAACATCCCGGCCGTGACCACCGTGAGCGCGACGATCCCGCCGACGAACACGCGATCCGCCGATCCATTCCGCCAGCTCGGGCGCCGCCGGGCGATGAACGCGACGAGGACGAGGACCCCTTCGAGCGAGAGGATGTAGGCCTGCGGTCCGAGGCCGATGGCCGAATGGATGAACGCGCCGCCCGGCACGTGCAGCGGGTAGAGGATCGTCGCCCCGGCAAAGACGACGAACGTATAGACGAACCACGGGAAGAAGTCGATCGACCGGCGCCGCGACCAGCCGCCGACGATCAGGAACGGGACGAGGATCATCGAGCAGATGACGACGGCAAAGTTCGCGAGCGCGGCGGTCAGCCCGGCGATCCGGCTGGCCAGGATGGGCCCGATGCCCTGCGCCAGGAACTTGCCGAGGGAAGGATCGGCCGTGATCGAGTTCCACTCCGAGATGTTCCGGATCCAGAGCGCGACCCCGGACGACGAGGTCGGCGACAGCGACCCGAAGACTGCCAGCTGACGCGCCCACCACGGTCCCATCACGAGCAGGAAGAGCAGGACGGAGCCGACGGCGGCTCGGACCGGGATGGGCCGGCGGACGGCGGCGGACATCGCGACGCGCGGTACGGCCGAGACCCCGGCGACGGCGGCGGATCCGGCCTGGGCCGAGGCCGACCCGGCCGAGACGGACGCGGCCGGGAAGGCTGGCCCGGGGGTCATCACGGACGTCGTCGCGAACATCGCCCGGGACGTCGCCCCGGACGTCGCACCCGCCGCCGCCGGGGCAAGCAGCGGAGCCGCTTCGGAATGGGCCGTCCCGCCGGTGCGTTGACCCCAGGTGAGGCGCCACCAGCGCAGGCGATCGAAGATCCAGACCAGACCCACGGCGCCGAAGAGCAGGACGCCGTCGTTGCGGGCGAGCGAGGCCAGCCCGGCCAGGAAACCGGCGATCACGAAGGAGCCCACGCTGCCCTTGAGGCCGCGGGCCGTCAGCCACAGGGTCGCCGCAACGAGCGGCGCAAGGATCGCGAAGTTCTCCGGCTGGGCCATGAACACGGTGCCCGCGGCCGGAACCGCGGCGAGGAACGCGGCGCCATTGGCGACGAGCGGCCGCGCACCCGCGTCGCGCGCGATCACCCAGGTGAGCGGCGCGGCCAGGGCGCCGATGACGGCGAGCGGCAGGGCCGAGGCGAGCGCGGTGGGGCCCAGGGCCCAGATGAACGGGACCTGGACGAATGACGCGAGGGGCAGCCAGTGGGCGTTCGAGGGGATCGGCAGGACCGGCACGGCCGGGATGTGATTACCGACTTCCGCGAAGATCCAGACGAAGTCGACCGACAGACCGTGGCCCCCGGCGATGGACCTCGCGACGTCGACGTAGTAGTAGGAATCGGGGTAGGCAGGGTCGGGGTACGTGGCGAGGAGCAGGCCTCGCACCACGAGCGCAAGGGCATAGAAGAGCAACGGGGTTCGCACGGCCGGTGCAGCGTAGCACCGGGTTTCGGCCGTTCGAATTGGTACGAAATGGCTATCGGGGCAAGCCATGTTGTGCCCGATCGGTCGTCGGACCGCCCCGGGATTCGACCCGCGACCGCGGCTGGCGGTGCTGCCGCGCACCTGCCCACTGGCGTCCTGGCTGGTACCAATGAGCCATCTCAGTGGTTCCACCGGGTCGGTCGGCCGGCTCGAAGGCCACGCGTAGCATGGCCGCGATGACCCAGACAACGCTTGCCCCGGCACCCGTCGTGGCACTCGAGAGGGACCGGCGGCCGGCGCCGCCGCTGCTGCTGTGGGCGGCGATCGCGTCGTTCGGCTGGGCAGGCCTCGCCTGGCTCGGCAGCCGGATGTTCGCGAGCGCGCCGCCGATGGCGGGCTTCGACCTCGAGCTGCTCCTCGTCGCGGGGCGGCGCGTCGCAAGTGGCCTGAGCCCCTACGATCCGGGCATCGTGGCCGGCCACGCGCCGGCCGCCGAGGACCTGTTCTACTCGTACCCGCCGCCCGTGGCCCAGGCGTTCTCCCTCGCGGCAGGCCTCCAGTCCGGCCTCGTGCTCCTGCTGCTGGCCTTGGTCGCCGTGGGCGGGCTGGCGCTGGTGACGGCCGTGCTGGCGCGCCACCTCGATCCGGCTCGACCGGCCCTGACCGCCGTCCTGCCTGTCCTCGCCATCGCCCCGTTCATCTTCCCGTTCGCCATCGCCATCCTCTTCGGCAACCTCGACGCGATCTTTCCGCTCCTCTACGGCGCGCTGGCGATCGGGGTGGTGAGCTCGTCGCGGTCGGCCAGGTTCGCCGCCGGCGCGTCGCTGGCGGTCATGTCGATCGCCAAGCTGCATCCTGCGTCCCTCGGCCTGTGGTTCCTGGTGCGCGGCCTTCGCGAACATCGCGATCCGGCGCCGGGGTCGAGCCATCCCCGATCCCTCGCGACCAATGGACCGTGGCTGATCCTGCTCGCTGCCGTGGGGACGGGTCTCGCCGTGCTGGCCGTCAGCCTCGTGGCCGGCGGCCTCGGGCCCTGGCAGGACTACCTCGCCGTCGTCCGGGCAGGCTCGGCCGCCGATCTCGTCGATCGACGCAACATCGGCCCGGCCGCCCAGATCGCCCTGGTCCTCGGGAGCAGCGAATCGCTGGCCCGCCTCGTCGCGATCGTGGCCTCGGTCGGCGCCGCGGCCGCCACGGCCCTGGTGGCCTGGCGCTGGCGTGACGCACTGGAGAGCCTGGCCATCGCCGCGACGCTCTCGCTCGTGACGCTGCCGGTCACCTGGTATCACTACCCCGTTGCGCTGCTGCCCTTCGCGATCGCGGCCTGGCTCCGGGTCCGTGGCACACCACGATCAGGGTTCGTCCTGCGCTGGTGTGCGGTTGCCGGCGTCGTTGCCGCGCTCTCGATCGTGCTGCCCGTGGCGCTGTGGCTCGGGGTGGCGGCCGTCCTGGTCGCCGTCCACGCGAGTGTTCCCAATGACATCGCCGACCTCCATCGAGCCGAGGCCTCCCATGACTGACGACCTGGCGCCAACGGCGGCCCAATCCGGCGTGGCCCGGTCCGACGCGCTGCCGGCCGGCCTCGCGACGACGCGAAGCGGCATCCGTCCCGTGAGCCGCGCCATGTCGCCATCGAGCGCCACGACGGGGCCTAGACTCGCCGGCGTGGAACAGCGTTCGCTGACGATCGTTCTGCCCGCCTACAACGAGCAGGGACGGCTCGGACCGGCCCTCGACGAGCTGTTCGGCTACCTCCGTCGCCGCGGTCCGGGCCGTGACGGCCTGCCGCCGCCCGGCGAGCTGCCCGGTGACATCCGGGTCCTCGTCGTGGACGACGGCAGCACCGACGGCACAGCCGCCCTGGTCCGGGCCCGACCCGAGGCCCAGGTCTCGACGAGTGGCTCGCCGCAGCTGTCTCTCCTGACCGTCCCGCACGGCGGCAAGGGCGCTGCGGTTCGCGCCGGCATGCTCGCGGCGGAGACGGACCTCGTCGTCTTCGCCGATGCGGACATGGCGACGCCGCCCGACCAGTTGCCGCTACTGACGAAGGCGCTCGAGACGGCGGACGTCGCCCTCGGCAGTCGAATCCAGCTGGATGGCAGCGACATGCGCCGCAGCCAGCCAGGCTATCGGCGGCTGCTCGGGCGAGCCTTCCACTTCATCGCCTCGGCCTGGGTGGCTGGCCCGGTCAAGGACACGCAGTGCGGGTTCAAGGGCTTCACGAAGGCGGCCGCCCACGACCTGTTCGTCCGCCAGAAGGTCACCAGCATCGTCTTCGACGTCGAGTTGATCTACCTCGCCCGACGACGTGGCTATCGCCTGACGGTCGTGCCGATCCAGTGGAGCGACCGGCATGGCTCGCGGATGCGCGCCCGGCCCCGATTGGCGCTCCAGGTCCTGTGGGATCTCTTCCGGATCCCGCTGATCCATCGCGGCCTGGACCAGATCCCGGCGACGAGCTAGCAGCGTGGCCGGTCCCCACCCGAGCGGCGGCGGCACGGCCGATGCGGCGGCGGCGACACCTTCGGTTGCGACGCCGGCGGCCGTCCGCTGGTCCGCCGCGGCCTTCCTGCCGCCGCTGGCCATCGCGATCTTCGCGCTCGGTTGCGGCCTGATCATCGCCGCGGCCGGTTCGACCCTGGGCTACGACTACCAGGCGTACGTCGCGGCGGCCCATCGAATCCTCGACGGCCAGCCGCTGTACGACCCGAGCGTGTCCGTGGCGGGTGGCTTCGCGATCTACCTCTACCCGCCGCCGTTCGCTCTGGCGATGATCCCGTTCGCGCTGGTCCCCGAATCGGTGGGACTCTGGGCATGGCTCGGCCTGCTCGTCACGGCATTCCTTGCGGGGGTCGCACTGCTGCCGGTCCGGCGCGACGTCCGCTGGCTGATCGTGCTGCTGGCCGGTCTCAACTGGCCGTTCCTGTTCTCGCTCAAGCTCGGCCAGGTCGGGCCGCTGCTGTTCTTCGCGTGCGCCGCCGGCTGGCGTTCACTCGATCGGCCGGCGCCACTCGGCGGCTCGATGGCCCTCGGCGCCCTGGTCAAGATCCAGCCCGGTCTGCTGTTCGGATGGGCCATCGTGACGCGACGCTGGCGGGCGGCGGCGATCGGCCTCGGCTGCGTGGCCGCGGCGGCGGCCATCTCGTTCGTGGTCCTCGGTCCGGGCACCTGGACGGACTACGTCGACCTGCTGCGGCGTGTCAGCTCGCCGATCACGACGCCCCACAACTTCACCCCCGGGGCGATCGCCTACCAGCTTGGCGCGGACGAAGCCACGGCCAACCTCATCCAGCTGCTGACGATCGCCATGGCCCTGCTCGTATCACTGGCCGCGTGGCTGTGGGCCGAGGCCGCCGCGAGCTTCGTCGTGACGGTGGTGGCGAGCCAGCTCATCTCGCCGCTGCTCTGGGACCACTACGCGATGCTGCTGCTGATCCCGACGGCGTTCCTGCTCCAGCGCCGGCAGTGGTGGGCCGTCGTCCTTCCCCTGGGCGGCTGGCTCGCGCCGCCCGTCTACCCGATCCTGTTCGCGCTGGGGCTCCTGGGACCGCTGGTCGCGGGACCGGATCCGGACGCGGCTACGGCGCGAGTCGAACCCGCGGCCTGAGTTCGCGGCGGGCACGGCGGGCGAAGTTTCGCGGCCGCCGACGGCCGCCGAACCGCCCTGGCGCGTGGGCTCTGCTACCTTCTGCGCCGTGAATGCTTCCCCCATGGCCACGCCCGCGGCAGGTCGGTCGCTGGCGCGGTCGTTGCCGGCCGTTGCGCCGGCGCTGACCGGCGTCCTCCTGCTCGCCGGCGCCTTCCTGATCTATCTCCTGTCGGCGCGCCAGTTCAACGCCGGACGCGGCGACTTCTTCTACCTCGCCGACGCATTCCTGCACGGCCGGACCTGGCTCTTGTCGGGCCTCGGACCCTACGACAACGTCGTCATCGGCGGGCGCGTCTACGTGCCCTTCGCGCCGTTTCCGGCCATCCTGCTGGCGCCGCTGGTGGCGATCATCGGGCCGCAACAGGCCGACACCTGGCAACCCATCGTGAATGCCGCGCTCGCGGCGGTCGACGTCTGGTTGATGTGGACCCTGGCCGCCCGGCTGGGCGTCCAGCGGATCTCGGATCGGCTCTGGCTGGCGGTGCTGTTCGGGTTCAGCACGGCCATCTGGTGGGTCACGACGCGAGGCGGCGTGTGGCACACGGGCCACCTCATCGCCTCGATGCTGACGCTGCTCGCGCTGATCGAGCTGTACGGCCGGCGGCGGGCGATCCTCGTCGGGCTCCTCGGAGGGGCGGCGTTCCTGACGCGCGCGCCGCTCCTGTTCGCGATGCCGTTCTACGGCCTGTGGTTCCTGCTCGGCGCTGACGGCAGGCTGCGGCCGGCGCTGCGGGCGGCGCTCGGACGCCCTGTCGAGACGGCCCCCGATCCGGCCCCGGCGGCCTCCGTCAAGACGTCCTCCGCCGCCGCTCCGACCTCAGCGGCCGCGGCGGCCGATTCCACGGAGGGTGCACGCGCGTTCCTGGCCGCCCTCCCCGTTCGCGACTGGGTCTACCTCGTGGTCGGCTTCCTGCCGGCCGCGGTCTTCTTCCTCTGGTACAACCAGGTCCGGTTCGGGTCCCCGTTCGAATCGGGTTACGGCCTCGCCAGCCTGCCGAACTTCCTCATTGCGCTCCGGGCGCAGGGCCTCTTCTCGGTCTCGCACCTCGCGATGAACATCGACTACCTCTTCTGGCACCTGCCGAAGGTCATCCCGACATTCCCGTTCTTCCGGCCCGATGGATTCGGGATGTCGATCCTGCTGACGAGCCCGGCACTGCTGCTCGCCGTCCGGGCGGACTGGCGCTCGAGCCGATCGTGGCTGCTGGCCGGAGCGGCGCTGTTCACGCTCATCCCGAGCCTCCTCTACTACGGCGGCGGCTGGCTCCAGTACGGCTATCGCTACGCGCTCGACTCCATCCCGTTCGTGATGGCGCTCTGCGGACTGGCCGCTGCTCGGCACGGAATCGGCTGGGGCTGGAAGCTCCTCATCGTCTTCGGTGTGATCGTCAACCTGGTCGGCGTCTACTGGGCCTACAACCTGTGACGACGGCGCAGTCGGCGTCGGTCGGGGGCCGTTCGGTCCCGATCCTTGCCCGCGCAACCAATCCGGCGGTTGATGCTATCCTCGCCCCGTGACCACTTCGACCCTCGATGCGGAGCCTGCCTGTCCAGGCTCGATCGCGGACATCCGGACGATCCCGGCCACGGCCCCGGCCTCACCTGACACGCAGGCCGTTCGCCGCCTGATCGCCATTCGCCGGCCATTCGATTCGATCGATCCGGCGACCTGGAACGCGCTGGCGGCGCGAACCCCGTGGGCCACCCCGTTCGCCCTGTGGGCCTTCCATCGCGCCTGGTGGGACGCCTATGGCGATGCCCATGAGCAGACCCTCGTTGTCGTGGCCGCCGATGCGCCCGAGGGCGAGCCCGTTGCGATCGTGCCGCTGATGCATCGCCACGAGGTGGAGCCGACGGACGCCGAGATCCGCACCCAGATGCGCCACACGCTGGGCGAACCGCTGACGCCCGTCGCGCCGACGGCCACCGCCGTCTTCTTCGGCGCCACCTACCACGCGGACTATGCGACCGTGCTGACCGACCCGGCCGATCTGCCGGCCGTCGCCCGGGCCATCGTCGCCCATCTCGCAGATGCCGACGATGACATGACCGACGGCCGTCCATGGGACGTCGTGGACCTGCGCCGATTGCGCTGCGGCGACCCGGCCGCCGACGCCCTCGCCGACGCGTTCCGCCACGAGGCGACAGTCGAGCAGTGGCACGTCACGATGGAGCGTGAGGACGTCTGCCCGGTCGTCACGTTCGAGCGGGGCATCGACTACGAGGGCTATCTCGCCACGCTCGGCAAGAAGGAGCGCCACGAGATCCGGCGCAAGGTCCGCCGCGCGGAAGCCGCCGGTCCCATCGCGCTGACGATCGTCGCCGATCCGCTGGCCGAGCTGCCCGTCTTCATCGACCTTCACCAGAAGCGCTGGGGCGCCGACGGGCTCTTCCCGGCGACGCCGGGAGGCTACTGCAGCCGCCGCTTCTTCGAACAGCTGTTCCGCCACTTCGGGCCCGACGGCCCGCTGAAGCTGGCGCGCCTGACGGTCGGCGAGCGAACGGTCGCCGAGGGCGTCCACTTCGACGACGGCCAGGTCATCTACTACTACAACGCGGGCGTCGATCCCGAGGCGCGCGAACTGTCGCCGGGCGTCGTCATGGCGGCGAGCTACATGCAGCTGGCGATCGGCCTCGGGCGCAGCCGGCTCGACTTCCTTCGCGGCGACGAGTCCTACAAGTACGAATGGGGCGCGGTTGACGAGCCGATCCAGCGCATCCTCGTGACCCGCGACGGAGCGGACGCGTGACCCCGCCCGGCGTGACGCCCTGCTGGTCGCCCGCGGAGCGACGGCCCGTGCCCGGTTCCTCGCGGGTCAAGGTCGTCGAGATCCTCGCGACCGGCACGAACGGCGGCGCCCAGGAGCACCTCTTCTCGCTGCTCTCGCAACTCGATCGGAGCCGGTTCGAGCCGTCCGTCATCTCGCTCTCGCCCGGCAGCAGCGTCCGCCGCCTGACGAGGCTCGGCGTCTCGACGATGGTCATCGACGAGCCAGATGACGCGATCGCCGTCGGCGCCGTGGCCGCGCACCTGGCCCTGCTGCGGCCCGACGTCGTCCACAACCACATGTACCGCGCCGAGATCGTCGGCACGAAGGCCGCCCTGGCCCTCGCCGAGGCCGGTCTGCCGAGACCCTACGTCGTCTCGACGGTCCACTCGAGCCGTGTCCGCTCTCACGAGGATCTCGATCTCCTTCGGCGGCTGACCCCGTCGATGGATCGGCTGATCGCGGTCTCCAACGCGATCGTCGCGAAGATCGCGGACGAAGGCCGTGCGGGCGCCCCGGTGTCGCTCGTCTACAACGGCGTCGACCTCGATCGCTACGACCACCAGGAACCGTGCTGCACGCTGCGCGAGGAATACGGCATGGAGCCGGGTTCCCAGATCGTCGGCGTGGTCGCCCGCCTCGAGCAGGAGAAGGGCCATCCGACGCTGTTGCAGGCGTGGCCGCTGGTCCTGCGATCGTGTCCCAACGCGTATCTCCTGATCGTCGGCGAGGGCAGCCGCCGCGACGAGCTGGCCCAGGCCGCCGCGGACCTGCGCATCCTGCACCGCGTCGTGTTCACGGGTCGTCGCGAGGATGTGCCGGCCGTCACCGCGGCGCTCGATGTCGCGGTGCTGCCGTCCTATCGCGAGGCCCAGGGGCTGACGCTGCTGGAGGCCATGGCGCTGAGCCGGCCGGTCGTCGCCTCCAACGTCGGTGGCATCCCCGAGACGATCGAGGACGGGGTCACGGGCCTCCTCGTGCCGCCCCACGATCCGCCCGCGCTGGCCGCGGCGATCGTCCGACTGCTGACCGATCACACGCTCGCCGACACGCTCGGCCGCAACGGCCACGATCTCGTCCAGTCGCGGTTCTGCCTGGAGAAGATGGTCTCCGCGGTCGAGGAGATCTACGACGAAGGCGCGCGGACCGTCCGCCTGAGCGAGGTCGCGGCGGGCTGAGTTCGCGCCCCGGCGGCTCCTCGGCCGCTGGCGAACGACGAGGCGCGGGCCGGGGCGTCGGTTCTCCGACGGGTCGTGCCACCGAACGTTGGCCCTGCTTCCAGCGCGGCCGCGCTGGAGCCACTCACCAACGTTCCCGCCGCTCCGCAGTGGCGAACCGACGTTCCGTGACCGCGCCGTCGCGTCTTCTTCGACCAGCGGTGGGTTCCGTTGTGCCACGTTCCCGCCGCTTACGCACCTGGTGCGTGATCCGCGACGGTGACTCGCCGGGTACGCAACCAGCGCCGGCTCCGGTGGCCATTTCATGGCATCGGGCCGAGGTCCGCGCACGAGTAACCGGGCGGTCGTCCTGTGCGACCTGCTCATGACGCACCGAGTGCGGATTCGGCGAGTCTGTCGCGTTCGCCCGACTTCCGCCCCGTACTTTCGTGCGAGTGTCCGGGGGGCGCCCAATCGGCCATCGTTACGCGATGGATCCGCTCACCGCCCGCCGCTGGTTCCGGTCGGCCTGCGTCATCGCGACCGGCGTGCTGCTGTTCATCGCGGTGGTCGAGTTCGTGGTCCTCGCGCCATTCGTGCTGAGCCAGGGTGCGGCACTCGGGGTGGACTTCCACCAGGTCGAGGCCGGGGCCCGGAGCTGGCTGGCCGGTGACGGCTTCTACCTGGCGCGCCAGCTCAACGGCCCGTACACCCTGGGGCCCGGCGACATCCTCTATCCGCCGACCCTGCTCTACCTGCTCCTGCCGTTCCTGTGGCTGCCCGAGTTCCTGTGGTGGCTGATCCCGCTCGGGATCGTGACCGTCGTCGTGCTGCGACTTCGACCGGCTCCCTGGGCGTGGGCGCTCATCGCCCTTGCCCTGGTCTGGCCCCAGGACCAGGCGCTCGTCTTCTTCGGCAATCCGACGATGTGGGTCGCGGCGGCCGTGGCCGGCGGGGTCATCTGGGGCTGGCCGTCGGCCTTCGTGCTCTTGAAGCCGTCACTGGCGCCACTGGCCCTGATCGGCATCCGAACCCGCGGCTGGTGGATCACCGTCGCGGTGATGGCGGTCCTGACGCTGCCGCTGCTGCCCCTCTGCCAGCAGTACCTGCAGGTGCTGCGCGACTCGAGTGGCACCGTCGGCTACAGCCTCGCCCACCTGCCGTTCGTGCTGATCCCGGTCGTTGCGCGACTCGGCTCGACCTCGATGCCGCCGGTCCGGCTCGGCTGGCGACGCGCGCCCGCCCCGACGAGCGGGCCCGTGGTCAGCAGGCCTCAGACGTCGGTGGAGCTCCAGTAGCGCTCGGCGACCCCGTGGATGCCGCCCAGCGCGGCAACCTTGGCGCCGTAGGCGCGAACCTGGCCGGCCATCGGCTTGCGGCCGCCGAACAGGCGATCGAGCTGGCTGCGGTAGAGCGTGATGCCGGTGATCTTGCGCTCGATCTGGTCTCCGATCTCGGCGTATTCCGGGGCGAGGGCGACGCTGTCGGGCAGTCCGTCGAGGGCCCCGTCGGGGAGATCGCCCAGGTGGCCGAAGTCCTGCCACCAGGCGTAGGGGAAGTCCTCGTAGAACGTCACGACGCCGGTGTACTGCGGCCCCGGCATCACCCAGCGGCGGCCCTCTTCGAGGAGCGCCAGGCCCACCTCGCGGATGAGCTGATGGTCGACGTGATTGCCGACGCCGAGCGGAAGGTAGACCTTCTGGGGCTCGAGGCGGGCGATCTCGCGGCGCAGCAGGTCGATCGGGGCCGGGTCGTCCAGGCGCGGCACGCCCAGGAGCTGCTCATCCCCTTCGTAGCCGCGATAGACGGCGTCAGGCAGGTCGAGATGGATCACCGAGGCTTCGGCGAACATCGCGTAGCGCTCGTCCTCGAGGCGGCGCGCGGCCGCGACGTCGCCGGCCTCCTCGGCCTCGACCAGTTCCTCGGTCAGGATGGGGCCCTGGTTGGGCTGCTCGTCGATCAGCGGCTGGCCGGCGGACGCCTGGTTGTGGATGTCGGCCCGGCGGTACCACGATGAGCGCTGCCAGAACCGGCGGGCGGCCTGGTCGGCATCGGTCTGGGTGGCATCGAGCCGGTCCGACTCGGCCGCCCAGGGCGCCTCGCTGCCGCCGACGAGGTAGTCGTTCGGGATGCTGGCGCGGTTGAATGCCTCGGTGACCGGCCAGATCGCCTTGTTGCCGAAGCCGAGCGCTTCGCGCTGGTACGGCGTGAGCCCATCTCCTGAGCCCGTCCCGGAGAAGACCGTCAGGATCGTGACGTTCTGGCCGAGCTCGCGCAGGCTCGCGATCAGGCCACCACACGAGAGGGCGACATCGTCTGGATGCGGCGCGACGAAGACATGAGTCATGGCCGGCCGAGTATACCGAGCGACGGCCCGCGAGGACCCGGCGACCGGGCAGGCCGACCGGCCTCGGCGACGCGGGTCAGGTGTAGCCGCCGGCCCCGATCAGCGGCACGAACACGCACGGCCCGTCGGACCATTCGCGCCAGCCGGCGCCCTGGCGCTCGACGACGATCAGCTCCTGGCGTTCGCGAGGGCCGATCGGGATGACCAGGCGGCGGCCGTCCGCGAGCTGCCGCCGCAGCGGGTCGGGAACGGTTGGCGCAGCGGCCGTCACGATGATCCCGTCGAACGGCGCGGCGTCCGGGGCGCCGAGGCTGCCATCTCCCACGCGGACCTCGACGGCCGCGCCGAAGCCGAGTCGATCGAGTCGCTCGACGGCCGCGGCCGCCAGCTCGGCGTGCCGTTCGATGCTCAGGACCGTGCAGCCGAGCGTCGCCAGGATGGCCGCCTGGTAGCCCGAGCCCGTCCCGATCTCGAGGATTCGATCGCCCGGTCGCGTCGCCAGCAGCTCGGTCATCCGGGCGACCATGTACGGCTGGCTGATCGTCTGGCCCGCGGCGATCGGCAGCGCCGCGTCGGCATAGGCCTGCTCGCGCTGCCAGTCCGGGACGAAGGCTTCGCGCGGGACCTCCGCCATGGCCGCCAGGACGCGCTCATCCGCGATGCCCCGATCGCGCAGCTGCCGGGCCACCATGGCCTCGCGCCCGGCCCTGGACCCGTCGGCCTCGCCCGTCAGCGCTCTCCGATCAGCCGCCGGAACAGCGCCTCGTAGGCCGTCGTCACCGCGTCCCACGAGTAGTGCTCCTCGGCGCGCCGGCGAGCGGCCGCTCGAAGCCCGTCGAGCGCCGCCTGGTCGGCAGTGGCTGCCTCGTCGGCTGCCCCGGTCGACGGCGCCGCCCCGGAGCTCCCAACGTGGCCCACGATCCGCCGCAGGTGGGCCGCCAGCTCGGCTTCGTTCGCGAACAGGAGACCGGTCCCGGCGAGCACCTCGACGTTCTCGGGGGTCGCGAATGCCAGGACGAGATTGCCGGCGCCCATCGCTTCGATCAGCGCCGGGTGCGTGCCGCCCACCGAGGTGGCCTGGATGTAGGCGAGGGCGCCGCGCTGCAGGTCGCGATAGCCCTGGCCGTAGATCGCCCCGGCCAGCATCACCCTTCGATCGTCCGCGGCGAGGTTGTGCAATCGGTGCTTGTACGCCTCGGCGTAGGGCGCGTCGCCGACGATGACCAGCGGCACGTCGCCCGGAACGTCGCGGTAGGCGCGAATGACCAGGTCGGCCTGGTTCTCGGGCTCCAGCCGGCTGACGTAGAGGAGGTAGCGGCCGGGGTCGACGCGAGTCAGGCCGTACTGCGTGAGATCGGGTGGCGGCTCACGGTCGAGCAGTGGGGCCCCGTAGGCGATCAGCGCCGTGGCCTTGCCGTAGCGATCCTGGTAGTAGTCGCGGATGACCTCGGCGTCGGACACGACCGCCGTTGGGAACACGAGCGCGAGGCGCTCGCCGACGGCGTACCAGGCGCGGCCGACCAGGCCCCACTTCTTGCGCTGGCGCTCGATGCCATCGACGTTGAGTGCCACGACCGTGCCCCGCACCCGCGGCAGCCCGGCAAAGATCGCATTGGCCGCGTTGCCCAGCCAGATCGCGTCGTAGCGATGGAGGATCGCGTCGAGCGTCGAGAGTCCGGTATGGCTGACCGTCTCGCCGTACTTGCCGGGCAGGTAGGGCAGGAATCGGCGGTGCACGCCCGGCGGCACGGCGATCGTCTCGTCCGTGCGCCCACGACGGCAGTAGACCGTCACGTCGTGACCTCTCGCCGCCAGCCGCGAGGAGAGCTCCCAGGCCAGCGTCTCGAAACCGCCGTACGCCGCCGGCACGCCGCGCGTCCCGAGAATCGCGATCTTCATGCCGCCGAGAGTACCGCCCCATCGGGACGGTCAGGTGGCGGTAGCGTTGGGTGGGGTTGGCAATACTTCAGTGGTGCGCATCGCCTATCTCGTCCATTTCCGCGGTGGGGCCGATAGCGGGATCTTTCGCAAGGTGGCCACACATGCAGACGAATGGACCCGCCGCGGGCATGACGTCGGACTGTTCGTGGCGACGGATCCGGCTGCTGCCGGCGACTGGCGCGCCCTGCCGCAGGCCGTCGCCGCGGTGACGGCCGGGACCGGCGCCGGGGCGATGCTCGTCGCCCGCGAACGGCTGGCCAATCGGCTGCTTCGCTGGCGCCCCGACATCGTCTACGCTCGCCATACCCTGGCCTACCCGGGCCTGCTTCGAATCGTGCGGGGACGGCCGACCGTCTTCGAGATCAACTCCGACGACCTCGCCGAGTTCAGGCTGGTGTCGGGACGGCGCCACCGGCTGGCGAAGGCGACCCGGGGATGGCTGCTCTCGCGCGCGGCCGGCCTGGTGTTCGTGACCCGCGAATTGCAGTTGAACCCCGCGTTCGCCAAATTCGGCCGGCCGTCGGTCGTCATCGCCAACGGAGTGCGCCTCGCCGACGTGCCGATGCTGCCGGCGCCGGAGCCCGCCAACGCCGCGCCCCGGCTGATCTTCCTTGGCCATCCGCACTCGCCGTGGCACGGGCTCGATCTGGTCGAAGTGATGGCGCGTTCGTTTCCCGACTGGGCATTCGACGTGATTGGCCCGGGCCCGGACGAGCTGTCTCCGGGGCCGCCGGCAAATCTCACTGCCCATGGGGTCCAGTCCGGCGAGCGCTACCGGCCGCTGCTGGCCCGGGCCGATGTGGCGATCGGCACCCTGGCCCTGTACCGAAACGGGATGGCGGAAGCCTCGCCGATCAAGACACGCGAGTACCTGGCATCCGGCCTCCCGGTGGTCGTCGGCTACGAGGACACGGACTTCCCGGCCGGGGCGCCTTTCCTGCTCCAGCTGCCGAACCGGGCCGACGGAGTCGCCGAGTCACTCCCGGCGATCCGGGGCTTCGTGGAGTGGTGGCGCGGTCGGCGGGTGCCGCGAGCGGCCGTCGCGCAGCTCGATACCGACGCGAAGGAGACCGAGCGCCTGGCCTTTCTGGCAGAGCTTGCCGCCGGACCCGCTCGAGCCAGCGCCGCTGGCGCCGACAGCCCCCGATCCGCCCTGTGAGCCTCCCGGTGTCAATCGTCCTGGTGACCTGGAATTCCGGACCGGTCCTGCGGGCTTCGATGACCGCGCTCGTGGCCTCGAAACCGCTTCCGGCGGAGCTCGTCATCGTGGACAACGCCTCGGCCGACGAGTCGGTGGAGATCGTCGAGCAGGTTCTGGCCGGGTGCCCGGAAATCCGGCTGATCGTGGTCCGCGAGCCGCGCAATACGGGGTTCGCGGCCGCCGCCAACCGTGGCATCGAGGCCGGCACGCAGCCCTTCGTCTTCCTCCACAACCCGGACCTGCGGCTGGCGCCCGACACACTGGCTGTGCTGCTCGAAGCGATCCGGGAGGGGCCCTCGACCCTTGCCTCCGTCGGACCGCGCCTCCTTCGCGCGACGGGCGACGACCTCCGGCCGACGAACGTTATCGACACCACGGGGATCGTGATGACGCGTGACGGCCGGCATCTCGATCGCGGCGCCGGCGAGCCGGATCGCGGCCAGTACGGCACCCAGGAGGAGGTCTTCGGCATTTCCGGTGCGGCCGTACTGTTCCGGCGCGAGGCGCTGGAGCGGAGCCGCATCGATCGCCAGGTCTTCGACGAGGATTTCTTCGCCTACCGCGAGGATGCCGACCTCGCGTGGCGGCTCCAGGGGTTCGGCCACACGGCTCGCTACGTACCGGCGGCCGTCGCCTGGCATCGTCGCAGCGTGACGCCGGAGCGCCGCCGACAGCTCTCCGCCGCCGTCAACCGCCACTCCGTCAAGAACCGGTTCCTGCTGCGAATCCACCACGCCGATGTTGGCTGGTTGCTGCGTTTCGGTGCACTCAGCCTCGCCCGGGACGTCGTGGTCCTTGGCGCGTGCCTGACGGTCGAACGCTCCAGCCTCGCGGTCTTTCCGTGGCTCGTCCGGAATCTCCGGCGCCACGTGCGCCGGCGGCGGGCGATCCTTCGTCGCAGGACGGTCTCGTCGGCGACGCTGCGGACGTGGTTCAGATAGCGCCCTGGCGATCGACGATCGTGCGCACGACGCGGGCAACCTGGTCGATGTGGGCCTCTGTCATCCCGGGCCAGATCGGCAGGCTGATGGCGCCGGCGTAGGCACGTTCAGCGTTAGGAAAATCCCCGGGGCCGTAGCCCATCGACCGATAGAGCGGATGGAGGTGCAGTGGGATGAAATGCACGCTCGCGCTCACGCCGCCTGCCCGCAGCGACTCGATCGCCCGCGCTCGCCTGGTGGCCAGCGGCCGCAGGTCGTCGGGCAGACCGACGACGCCCGGGAGCGCCAGATCGACCTCGCCGCTCGGTCCGGGATCCGCCAGTCGGATCACGAAGAGGTGCCACGAATGCTCAGCCGCGAGACCCGTCGCCGGCAGCG
The DNA here is from genome assembly GCA_963716375.1 of uncultured Chloroflexia bacterium. Classification (GTDB taxonomy): domain Bacteria; phylum Chloroflexota; class Limnocylindria; order Limnocylindrales; family CSP1-4; genus VGPE01. The sequence goes on from OY970306.1 coordinate 3,517,911, forward strand.
TCAGACGTCCCCCCATCGCGAGATCATGGAACCGCTCCGTATAGGCAGCCGCGATTGACGCGCGCGCAGCTCTGAGTTCCGCGGCGCGTTCCAGTTGCGCGATCCCCAGGGCGGCGGCGAGGTCCGTCAGGTTGTACTTGAACCCCGCGGCTTCGATCTCGTAGTACCAGGTTCCCGCGGCTTCGTAGCGCTTCCACGCATCGCGTCCGATCCCGTGAAGACGCATGGTTCGGGCCCGGTCCGCCAGGGCATCGTCGGCGGTCACCAGCATGCCGCCTTCGCCCGTGGTCATCGTCTTGGTCGCGTAGAAGCTGTAGGCCCCCGCCCGACCGATCGTCCCGGCGAGCCGCCCGCCACAGGCCGCGACCAGGCTTGGAAAGGCATGCGCGGTGTCCTCCACGATCGGCGGCGCCATCGGCAGGCCGAGGCGGGTGCGTCCCCGATCGACCGCCGCCTCGATCTCAGCCATCTCCGCCGGCAACCCGGCGAGGTGGACGACCTCGATCGCCGCCGTGGCCGGAGACATCGCACGTTCGATGGCTGCGGGATCGACGTTGAGCGTGCGCTCGTCGACGTCGACCAGCACCGGGCGCGCGCGACAGTAGAGCACGGTCTCCGCCGAGGCGGCGAAGGTGTACGTCGGCACGATGACCTCAGTCCCTTCGCCCACGCCGAGACCCTCGAACGCAAGATGAAGCGCAGCCGTGGCACTGTTCAAGGCGATGGCGTGGGGAACGCCCACGAACTCGGCAAACCGTCGTTCGAATTCGAGCGCTCGATGACCGGTCGTGAGCCAGCCGCCGGCCAGGACCTCGTCGACAGCCGCTCGCTCACGTTCGCCGATGCTCGGTCGATGGAAGGGGATCATCGCGTCGGTCATGCGTGACTGCGTCCGGGTTCGAGCGTTGCGAGGGTTTCGAACAGGAGTCGATGCGCCCGGTCGTGATCGCCGCTGGCTCCGACCGCCACCAGATCATCCAGCAGGGACAGGGTACAGTCGGGGTCCCCGGAGATCTGATCGACGCTGGCCGCCGCGCGGACGCGAATGACCTTTGGATGCATCGTCGGCTCCGTGGCCTCGCGATCGTAGAAGAGCGACTCGTGGAGCTTCTCGCCCGGGCGGAGTCCGATGTACTCGATCGGCACACTGTCCGGATCGCGACCGGCGAGCCTCGCGAGGTCGCGGGCCAGGTCGAGGATGCGGACCGGTTCGCCCATGTCCAGGACGAACAGATCCCCGGGCTCTCCCATCAGCGCCGCCTCCAGGATCAGCCGCGATGCCTCCGGGATGGTCATGAAGAAGCGCGTCATCTCGGCATCCGTGATCGTCAGGGGGACGCCTTCGGCCAGCTGCTGCTGAAACAATGGCACCACACTGCCGCTGGAACCAAGCACATTGCCAAAGCGGACCGAGGAGTATCGCCGACCGGTGCGGGCCGCCATCGCGGCAACGGCGTGCTCAGCGAGACGTTTGGTCGCGCCCATCACCGACGAGGGCTCCACAGCCTTGTCGGTCGAGACGAGCACGAAGCGTTCCACGCCGGCCGCCGAGGACGCACGAAGGGCTGCCAGCGTGCCACCGACATTGGTATAGACCGCGTCGGCTGGATGGCGCTCCATCATCGGCACATGCTTGTAGGCAGCCGCGTGGAGGACGAGACCAGGCGCGTCCCCGGCGACGAGGCGGCTCATCGTCGGCAGACTCGCGACATTGGCAAGATGCGTCACAAGTTCCGCTCGATGGTGGCCGCCACGGCCCGGGCTGCCAGAGTCCCGCTGCCCAACGAGCGCCAGCTCGCGTTCGATGTTGTACAGCGCACCTTCGGCTCGGTCGAGGAGGACGAGACGTGCCGGATCGAGATCGAACACCTGGCGGCAGAGCTCGGATCCGATGGATCCTCCGGCACCCGTGACGAGGACGGTCTCGCCGGTCATGAACGAGCGCAGGCCCGACTCGTCGATTGCGACCGGCGAGCGGCGCAGGAGGTCGTCCACCTTGATCTCGCGAATCGCTGCCGTTGAGAGTCGGCCGGACACGAGATCGGCGAATGGCGGAAGGGTTCGGGTCTCCAATCCCAGGTGATGAGCCTGTTCGACCACTCGCCGGATGACATCGCCAGAGCCGGTGGGTATGGCGACCAGGAGTCGCCGTGCGCCCGTTGCATGAACGACGTGCTCGAGATCGACCAGACCGCCCATCACGAGCACGCCTCGAACCACGAAGCCCTGTTTTCCCGGATCGTCGTCGACGAACCCGACGACGCGCATGCCGAGACCGTCGGGGGAGTTGCTGATCGTACGAAGGACCTGGGCGCCGGCGCGACCGGCTCCATAGACGAGCGTGGGAATTCTCGTTGTGCCCTGGGCGGCCGAGCGCTCGTGCGCGATCCGGTACCTCCAGTCACTGATCGCGGGCATCAGGAATTGCGCCGCCCCCATCCCAGCCAGCGCAAGGAGACCCTGGATGACGAAGAAGGATCGCGGGAACGGCGTTTCGGCTGGGGCGGTCCCGGGGATCTGGAGTGGCACCAGGAGCGCGTAGAAGATGAGAACTCCGACCGCCGAACCAGCCGCGACGGCGAGCGACAGGCGCGCAAGTTCGGCAACCGTCGCGTAGGCCCAGGCCCTCCGGTAGACCCCGAACACGACGTTGACGAGGGGCATGACGAGCAGGGGCAGCAGGGCCGCTGGGAAGAACTGCCCGATGTCCTCATTGGTCCGCAGGGGATCGTAGAGGAGAACGAGGGCGCCGACGATCGCGGCGGCGACCACCGCGACATCCACGAGCCACGGACGGCTCCGGCGCAGCCAGTGTCGCAGGACCGCCGGAGTCGTTCGCCGGCCGGACGGCTCGGCGAGGGTTCCGGCAGCGCCCGGCTGCGACTCGCGACCGGCATGAACCGAACTTCCCGCGCCCTGTTCAGTGTGCATCTACGCCATCGATCGCTGGAACGCGATGAACTGCCTGATGTTGTTCTCGAAGAGCGCCTTCCGCTCCACGAGCGCGCGGTTCTGGACGCTGACGGTCTGCGACCAGGCAGCAGACTGGCTCCATTCGACTGCGGCCGACATCGCGCCGGCGAGGTCGGCAGGCGTGTCCGCGAGCCGTCCGTTCAGACCGTCGACGATCCACTCTCGATTGGCAGGAAGGCTGGAAACGACTGGTACGCATCCCGCGGCCATCGCCTCAAGGAGGCTGACGGACGTGCCGTCCGACGTCGGGAAGCTGACGAACACCGCGCTCCGAAGATAGCTGGCGGCAAGCGCCTTCGCGTCCAGGAAGCCCGTGAAGTGAACTCGGTCCAGCACACCCAGATGGCTCGCCAATGCGCGCAGCCGTGGCGTTTCGGATCCGCTGCCAGCGACTTCGAGCTCCCATGCGGCCTGGCTGGCCGGCAGCTGTGCGAACGCCTCGATGATGGCGTCGATTCGATAGAGGGGCTTGTGCAGCCGGCACGACAGAAGCTGCCGTCGAGTTCCGAACTCCAGCGGTGGCGAAGGGATCGCGTCAACGCCGAGCGGAATGACGACCTGCGGAATGGACGTCGCGCGAGAACCCGCGACGCCGCGCGCCGCCTCGAGGAGCATGAGAGCGTCGGCCGTCCAGCCGGCTGATCCGAGGAGCGCCTGGCGCACCATCCAGCGGTGAAACCGACTCCGTTTCGGGGTGAGCAGGACGTCGGAACCCCAGATGGTCAGGACGACCGGCACACCAGATCCGCGCGCTCCTCGAACAGTGTGCCAGCCGACGCCGTCGGCCTGGTGCGCGTGAATCACCATTGGGCGCCAGCGTCGAATGCAGGCACGGATCGTCGCGGCCGCCCGCCACGCCCGAGTCGACAGGTTCACAACCTCGATCCGGAGGGCGGCGAACTCTCGGAATGGCGCCGCGTCGTCGGTCACGAGGGCCACCGACTCACCGGAATTCAAGAGCCCGCGAACGAACCGGACCACATGGGGCGATCCAATGCCTACGACCATCACGGGCGCGACGACCGCCATCATGCGTCCCGGGACGCGTCATCGCGTCGAAAGACCAGGATGCTGGTTGGGCTGCCAGGGACGCCGTACTCATTGTCTGTTGCGACATATCGAGCGGCGATGCGTCCGAGCGTCGCGGTCGTGCCCGGGACCTTGCCGCTGAGACGCGAGAGCGTTTGCACGGCCGGATTGTGGCGATAGGCACGATAGGCCGAGGTCGGCCACTCGACGGGGTGATAGAACGGGCGGAGGCCTTCCAATCGGAACCCGGCCGCCTCGAATTCGGCGAGGAACGATTCCAGTCGGCGTCGGTGCTGGTACGAGCCGATCTGCTCCTCGGGGCCAAATGTTTCCAGGGCCAGGATTCTTCCCCCCGGCTTCAGAGCTGCACGAAATGCGCGGAGGACCTCGCGGAGTTCGTCATTGCCGATCACGTGCTGCAGGACGGTGATGCTGAGAATCAGGTCCAGCGGCGCTGCGAGTGCGAGCGCCAGGTCTGACGTGTACGTGATGCGCGGCGAACGATTGAGGGCAGAGGCCTGTCGCAGCACGGCCGCGGAAATGTCGTACGCACGGACCAGGCAACCCATCCGTGCCAGCAATGCGGCGAAATCGCCGACCCCGCAGCCGTAGTCCAGGCACATTGCGCCGGACCCGAGCGGTAGTCCGGACAGGACGTCCTCCACGGCGCGCAACCGGAGGCGCTGATCGTATTGGTAGGTGGCCGTGTCGGCCCAGCCGGTATGCCCGAAACGGCGCGCACGAGCAGACCAGAAGTCCGAGTCAGTCATCTGCCTGCGCGACCTCGCTGATCCGCACCAGCCACCGCCCGTATGCAGCAAGGACGACACAGGAAGCGACCGACTGCAGGGCAAACGTGAGGTCCGCCCCGAGGTGGACAAGGATCGCCAGAAGACAGGGGATCAGCAACGCAGCCTGATAGGCGAGTCCGAACGCGAATGCGCCTCGCTGGCGACCCAGCAGCAGCGGCAACTGGGAGAGTGGCGAGACGATGAAGTTCGCCACCATCCACGGCATCAGGATCAGGCCATACACCCCGGCCTCCCGCCACTGCTCGCCAAACACGAAGGCGAATGCCCAGGGAGCCAGGGGCGCGAGCACGATGAACGGCACCGCCCAGCGAGCCAGCGACCGGAGCTGCGCAACGACCAGCGGTCGGAGTGGCAGGCCCTGATGGTGTGCCTCTGAGATCCGCTGTTGGAAGACCTGGCCGAGGGACGAACCCAGCAGCAGAATGGGCGCTCGCATGATCCGCTGCGTGAACGCGTAGAGGCCCATCGTGGCGACACCGAAGGCGATGGTCAGGGCTCCGAGGACCGCCGCAGTCTGGACGTTGTCCAGCACCGCATGTGGCAGATTGACCAGCGGGAATGCCGCATGGCGCCGCGCCAGCTGCACGGTGGCCGCCCAGGAAACCTCGTGTTGCCGGTGGTGCAACGAGCGCAGGATCTGGGCGCCGAGGAGGAAGACGGCCAACCATTGCGCGATCAGCGTCGCCAGAATGAGTCCGGTCCCGCCAATGACGAGGACGCCGAACGCGATGCCGGCAATCGCGGCGACCGAGCTCTGCAAGACGCGATTCGTCGCAATTCGCCGATATTCCCGCTTCCGATTCGACCACATCACGAATGCGCTGAGCCACGCTGTGCTCAGTCCGGCGAGCGGCACGAACCAGATGAAACCCTGGCCGGCGCCCGCTCCCGTGCAGGTTTGGGCTGCCGGCGCGATGGCACAGGCCCCGGCAATCCCGATCAGTGCCATGAAGGCGATCACGGCCGCCAGCCCGCAGGCCAGCAGGAGCAGCGTCAGGCCATCGTCCTCGGCCGGATCGTTGAGAATCGCCAGTTCGTAGCGACCCGTTGCCACGACGGCCAGCAGCGAAGCCAGGCTCACGAACAGTGCCAGGCTCCCGAAATCGGCCGGGACGTAAAGACGTGTGAGCAATGGCGTCGCGACGAGCGGGATCAGCTGGGCGACAACCCCGCCCACGAGCAGGATCAGCAGGGGATCGGAGGAGCCGCGCTCGCGCAAACGGACGGCCACGCGCGCCATGACGGAGCGCAGGTCGGAGCGCGCGTCGGCCGTGTCGACCGTTGGCGTCCCGGTGGCATCACGAGGCAAGGCGTGCGCGTGCTCCGGGCGGCCGATGAGGCGGCGGACGGCAGCGAGACTGTCCAGCGCCCCCTACCGTCCTTCCAGCGCGGCCGGGATCGTGCGCGCCAGGATCTTGAAGTCGAGGATCAGCGACCAGCGGTCAATGTACTCGAGGTCCGCCGCGACCCAGCGGTCGAAGTTCGGGTCGCGCCGGCCACGGACCTGCCACAGGCCGGTGATGCCGGGCTTCATCGACAGTCGGCGGCGGTGCCAAAGGTCGTAGTGGGCGACCTCGTTCGGCAGAGGCGGTCGCGGCCCGACGAGGCTCATCTCGCCGCGCAGCACGTTCCACAGCTGCGGCAGCTCGTCGAGGCTGGTCCGGCGCAGCACGCGCCCGACGCGGGTGACCCGTGGGTCGACTGCCAGCTTGAAGGCACGACCCTGGATCTCGTTCTGCGACGCCAAATCGGCCAGGCGAGACTCCGCGTCCCGTTCCATCGAGCGGAACTTCAGCACACGGAAGGGCCGGCCGTGGAGACCGACGCGCTCCTGGCGGAAGAGGATCGGGCGCCCATCGTCGATCACGATGGCCGTGGCGATGAGGGCGAAGACCGGGCTCAACAGGATCAGTCCGACGGTGGCCGCGACGACGTCGATCAGGCGCTTCGTGACGAGCGCGAGCGTCCGGTCCGGACCCGACACGAGCGAATAGACCGGCGTCCCGTCGAGCTCTTCGATCCGCCCGGTCGAGATCGCGCGGCCGAGGACGTCGATCGGGATCCGGACGATCTTGCCCTCCTCCTCGCAGAGGTGCGAGATCGCGTCGATGCGCGGCCACTGCGAGAACGGCAGGCAGATCGCGACCTCATCGACGACGTGCTCGTGGAAGACGTTCTCGAGCTGGTCGAGCGCGCCCAGGAACGGCCAGCGCGCCGGCAGCTCGTACTGGTCGTTGTCGTCGAGAAAGCCCTCGATCCGGAGGCCGAGCTCGCGATGATCCTCGAGCTTGCGGGCGAACTCGCGGCCGCGCGGCCCGGCGCCGAGGACCAGCACGTGGCGCAGGTTCCGACCGGCCCGCCGCCGCCGCTCCATCGTCAGGCGGAGGACAGTTCGCGACGCGATCGTGGCGGCCGCCTGGGCCGGGAACAGGACGAACAGCACGGCTCGGCTGACATCGGGCATGTGGAACAGGAAGAGGACGCTGAGGGTGCCGAGGGCCATCAGGCCGGTCGCCCGCAGCACGTCCGAAGCCTCGCCGCGCAACGACCAGCGGGCTCGCGGCCGATACAGCCCATTGACCGTGAGCGCGAGCACCCAGCCGACGGCATAGAGCACGAGAAAGGCCGCCGGCTCGGGCACGATCTCGCGCCACCAGACCGCCCAATCGGGGCCGAATCGCCAGATGGACAAGAGGACGAGGAGGGCGGCAGCGAGCGTGGCGTCGGCCGCCATCAGGGCGAGACGGAATCCAAGGGCGTGCCGGCGAATCATCAGGCAAGGAGCGTATTGGTGGTGCGTTCGAGCGACTATGGTACGGAAGACCTAGCCCGCCACGAGGTCAGCTTCGGCTACCGTGCGCCGCCCACCGGGCGGCCCACCGGAAGGAGCCCGGCGGCCCGCATTCCTCAGCGCTGGACGAGGTGGATCGCCTGCGGCACGAGGATGTCGTAGGTCGTCCCGCGCAGGTAGCTGAAGAGGCCGTAGGCGTAGCCGTTGTTCGTCCCCGGTTGGGGCTGGCCGCCGGCGTAGGTCTGGCCGTCGTCGCTCGCGAGACGCAGCTCGAGGCCGTTGCCGTCGGCGGTGAAATTGTTCATCAGGTCCAGCCAGCGCAGGTACCGGTCGGCCGCGACGGGATCGCCGGCGCGGGCCGTCAGCCGGGCCGACCACGAGACGGCGAGTGATTCCAGCGGACGAGCCTGCGCCACGGCTTCGATGGCCGCGATCGCGGCCTGATCCCCGTTCCAGCCCCGCTGGACGTTGGCGTAGAACGCGGCTTCCGCGCCCGGCAGGCTGCTCGCGATCTGCGCCGCCTGCGCCTCCCGTCCGGCCTCGAGCGCGATCTCGAAGGCCGCTTCCGGTGTCGATCCGGCGATGGCCTGGTCGAACACGCCGCTGGCGATGGCGCTCACCGGCGGGCGCGTCCAGTACGGGTCGCCGGCGAGGCTCGGACTGAGGGTGACGCTGGCGACGAACAGGCGCGTGGCGGGCTCCACGTCCCCCAGCTGCAGCAGCATCGCGGCAGACGGGAAGGCGACGGCGACGTCGTCCCGGCCGAGCCTGAGAGCCCGATCCAGCGCGGTTCGGGTCCCGGCCGGGTCAGCCATGGCCAGGTCGACGGCCGCCACGTCCAGCCAGCCCTGCGAGAAGTCGTCCCGGACGGCCGCCTCCTGCAACTGATCGCGGGCGGTCGTGAGCTCGCCCACGTTCGCCGCGGCCAGGCCGGCGGCGAAGTGGTACACGGGAATCGCGGCGTCGTCCTTCGCCAGTTGCAACGCCGGTCCTGCAGCGGAGCTCCAATCGCCCGCCACCATCTGGGTCGCGAGCCGATCCGATTGCAGCGCCAGGACGTTGGTCCAGGCCAGCGTCGCAATCGCCACCAGCGTGATGATCGTCGCGGCCGCGAATGTGCCCCGGGACCAGCGTGGCGCCCCGAGACCCGGCTGATCGGGCGTGGATCGCCCCCACGGTTTCGGCACGGCCCCCGGCCACGGCAGCCGGATCGACCGGTCGATCTTCGCGTCGAGCCAGGCGATCGGAATCGCCAGTGCCAGCAGCGCGCCCGGCATGTTGGGGATGAAATCGACGAGCTCCCGGCCGGCCACGAACGCCAGGCTGAAGAAGGCGGCGAGTGCCATCCGCCGCTGGAGTGGCTCGACTCCGGCCAGGCTGCGCCGGATCAGCCACGCCAGGCAGCCCACGACGAGGAGCCCGGCCACAAGTCCGAGCAGCCCGAATTCGGCCCCGGTCTGCGCATACATGTTGTGGGCGTGGGGGATGTAGTAGTCGACCTCCCCGGTCTGCGTGAAGCTCGCCCGCCGGGGCGCCCAGGTGGCCGGTCCGGAGCCGACGATCGGCCCTGACTCAAAGATCCGCAGGCTCACCGTGACCAGGGTCTGGCGCAGGGCCTCGCCGCCGCCCGCGAACCGTTCGATGATCGCCGGCAGCACCAGCGCCGCCGGCACCGCGAGGACCGCGATCACGACCGCCAGGCCCGGCCACGTCCGACGATTGCGGACCACGTGGATCGGCCCGACGATCAACCGTCGGCCGAAGGCCACGATCAGGGTCAGCACGACGGCCACCGCGATGCCGAGCCAGCCGCCGCGCGAGCCGCTGGTGATGATCACGAGGACCCCGAGGATCACGAGCACGGCCGAGGCCAGGGCCCGCCGGCGCGTGGCCGCGCCGAGGAACGCGACCGATGGCGCGAGCAGCAGCACGTCCACGGCCATCGCCGCGTTGGGGCCGCCGAACGTCAACCCGACGAACCCGGGCCGCAGTGGCGGCGTCGTGACGCGCCCGACCAGTGACCACCACTCCAGCCAGCCCAGCAGGACCGTGCCGAGAAACGCGACGCTGACGAACAGGCCGAGGAGGACGGTCAGGCCGAGGAGTCGCCGCTCGAAGAACGGGTCGCGGAAGAGCTGGCGCAGCAGCAGGTAGAGGCTGCCGACGATCCAGAGGTAGGCGGTCATCTCCGCGCTGAGGCGCAGGCTCCAGCTCGCGAGGGACGAGATGACGAAGGCGACGAGGATGGCGAGCGGGACCGGCCAGATGGCACTGCCGGGACGCCATTCGGGGGCGCGCCGCATGGCGATGGCCCACGCGCCGAGCGCGATGACCGCCATGACCAGGCTGACGAGCCGATAGCTGGCCTCGAGCGTGCCAGGGTTGCCACCGCCACCGGCGACGATGAGATAGACGAAGCCGATGATCAATCCCGCCCAGGCGAGGATCTTCACCGCTGCGTGCTCACTCCCGCGTCAGGTCGCGTGGACGGATCAGGTGCTGGACGGGGCTGGGCTGCTCGTTGGAGCCGGCGTTGGGGCTGCGCTCGAGGGCGCCGCGGACGGTGCAGCGCTGCCGCTCGCGCCGGGGCTCTCACTCGCTCCCGGGCTGCCGCTGGGCGCCGCGCTCGGCCCCGGCGTCTCGCTCGGCGCGATGCCGGTCGGAACCGGGGTCGGCGGGAGCGTCGGTGTCGGCGATGGCGTGACGGTCGGGACCGGTGTGGGCCTCGGGGTCGGTTTGGGCGTCAGCAGGCCGCTGCCGCCAAGCAGGATGCCGGACACGAAGATCGTCGTGAACACCGCGACGACGAGGATCACGAACCATTGCGAGATCCGGTCGTCGATGTGGACGGCCATCTCCGAGGCGGTCGGGATGGCGGCCGCCTTGGCCGCCGCTCGTCGCGCGGCTCGATCCCGTGACGACGATCCGGTCGTGGCTGCCGCGCCTGCAGCGGCGGTCGTGGCGGCTGGCGTCGTACCGGCGGCGTCGGCTTCGTCGTCCGCGTCGTCGTCGTCCTCGTCAGCTCGTCATCGGAATCGTCGCTCGTCGTCGTCCGATTCGTCGTCCGCGCCATCGTCGGTCTCGTCCGCGGGCTCGCTCGCCGCGGGCGCAGTCGGCTTCGGGCTCGGTCACCGCCGGCGCGGCAGCCTCGGGCGCAGCGGTTTCCGGCACAGACGCTTCGGGCGCAGCCGTATCGGGGGCTGGCGGCTCGGTCGGTTCGGCGCTGCCGCCCGTGTCCCCAGCGGGGGCTGCGGGTGTCGACTCGTCAGGCGACTGTTGGTCGTCGTCGGGTTGCGTCATGCCGTGCTCGATCTCCGATTGTGGCGCGAGGCGGCGGCTGCGCGGGTTCGGCCGCCCAGTGTGCACCGGGTCCTGCAAACGGCGCGGCCGGAGTGCGCCTTCGTTCGCCCGTGATCAACGCGGCCATGCTGCTCGGTGCGCCCATGTTCCGGCCCGGAGGTCATCGGACGCTGCCACGCGGGCGCCAGTGTACCGAAGGTGCCCGAGGTTCGTGCGCAGCGGACGTGCAATCGCGCACGAATCGAGGCAATCCCACGGCTCATGCATCGCGCACCGCGGGCACGAGCAGGCCGGCGAGACCGGCAACCAGCGTCACGACCCCGAACAGGCCGATCACCGGGGTGATCCCGAATTGCTGGGCCATCAGGCCGGCGATGCCCGTCGCCAGGGTCATCGACCCGAAGACGAGCGAGGACCGGAAGCCGACGACGCGGCCGATCAGCTCGGGTGGGGTTCGTTCCTGGAACAGGGTCTGGCTCGGGATGACGTACAGCATGTTGGCGACGCCCGAACCGAACATGAGCCCAAGCGCGAGCCCGAGATTGCCGGCGAACGCGAGCCCGATCGTGCACAGCCCCCAGATCGCGTATCCGGCGATCACCATCCGGCCGCGGGCCAGGCGAGCTCCCACGAGGCCGATGGCGAAGCCGCCGATCAGGTTGCCGACCCCGATCGCCGCTTCCAGGAAGGCATAGGCCGCGGTGGCTCCGACCGAGCCGCGATTGATCACGTCCGCCGCATAGGCCACGGCGAGGGCGAGGAGCACGCCGTTCGTGAACTGGCCGACGGTCGCCTGGAGCGTGTTCGCGAGCAGCACCGCGTCGCCGCGCAGGAAGTGGTAGCCCGCCAGGAACTCTTCCTTGAACTGGGCGAACGCGGCGCGGATGGCGGCTCGGGTCCCGATCGGTGCCGCATCAGCCTCAGGGCGAGAATCGGTTCCCGTGTCCGCCTCGGTCATCGCATCCTGACTGGCGGCGGCCAGCCACTGGGTGGCGGTCATGCTCTCGGCCGCGGCCAGCTGCTCGGCGGCCGCGGCGTGCTCGCTGGTGAGCGGAGCGGGGGCGTCGGACGGAGCCAGGCTCTCGGAGGCGGCGAGGCCGTCGATCTTGGCGTTCGCGGCGCTGTCGCCCGGCGCCAGGCGTTCCGAGGCCGCCAGCCCTTCGACCTCGGTGGCCCCGAACGGCGCGGCCGAAACCAGCGTCCCGACCATGCTCGCCGAGGCATCCGTCGGCACGTGGATCCGCCGCTTCACGGGCGGCACGATCATCGTCCCGATCAGGATCGCCGAGGCGACGTAGGTCGCCGCATCCAGCCAGAACGCCAGCGGCAGCGCCCGGCCCAGGAACGCCACGAAGACGCCGGCCAGGGGCCAGGCGATGACGTCGGCGAACGTCTCCGCGATCCAGGTCGCCGAATTGGCCGCCACCAGCTCGTCCTCCGCGACGATCCGCGGGATGACGGCCGTGCGGGCGGGCCGGAAGAAGATGGAGATCGAGGTGATCAGGAAGACCATCGGATAGACCAGCGCGAGGTTCGTGATCGCGGCGATCGGGACGAGCAGCACGAGGGACGCCCGCAGCAGGTCGCTGACGATCATCACCTCCTTCTGATCCCAGCGATCCACGAAGGTCCCCGCGACTGGGCCAAGGAGCAGATTCGGCAGGGTCGCGACGAGGAAGACGAGGCCCACCGCGACCAGCGAATTCGTCGCCTCGAGCACGAGGAAGGCGAGCGCGATCTGGTGGAGCCGATCGCCCGACAGGCTGATCACCTGGCCGACCCACAGCGCCGAGAACGAGCCATTGAGCGCCAGGCGCACGTACGGGTGGTGGCGGGCCCGCTCCAGGACGTCGGGGACGCGTGCCCGGCGCTGGGCGCGCTGCGCCGCCGTCTCGATGGTGACGGAGCTGATGCCGGGGGACGAGAGGCCGGCCGGTGTGCCGCCGAGGATGACTGGGCGCTCGAGGGCGGCCGCCTCGGCCAGGTTCGGGGACAGTCCGGTCTCGGCCGGGAAGGTCCCGATCGCGCTCAGCTCGGCCGGCGAGATCCCGACGGCCAGCGCGAGGCGTTCGGGCGATGGGATGACCCCGGCCGCGCCGGCCGCCCGGTCCGCCGCGTTACGGACGGTCGAGGCGAACAGGAAGAAGCCGAGGCCGACCGAGAGGAAGATGTCGCCGAGCGAGGCGATGTTCGTGAGGAAGGGAACCGGGATCGGGATGATGTCGCCGAGGAAGTCGAGGTGGATCAGGAACGCGGCGTCGATCTGGGCCGGCACGATGACGTGGAGCGGCGAGGCGACGTCGGCGGCGGTCATCCCGACGGCGGCGAGGCTCGGCTCCCAGATCGGCATGTAGCCGCCGTTGGCGACGATGACGATCGCGTTGCTGAGGATCCCGACGAACGCCATCGCCATGCCCGGCTGCTGCCGGTTGCGATAGAGCGCCGCGAGGAGGAGCGCGTACGAGCCGGCGAACAGCGGCAGGCGCAGGTCCTGCGCGATGGCGACGTTGTTGAGGAGCGCGTATTCCGTGCCGAAGCGGACGATGGCCGCCAGGAACAGCAGCCCGATCCAGCGCAGCCGGACCGAGAGGAGGTTTTCGAGGCTCCCGCCGACCGCGAGTCCGGCGATCAGGCCAAGCGCGACGCCGAGGATCAGCACCCGCTAGACGGAGTCGTGCTTCGCGCCAGAGCTCGGGAGGGGCGTCGCCGCGGTCATCCGGTCAGCGGCCTGGGAGATCAGCGGAACGGGTCGGGGCGGGAGGGTGCGTCCCGCATCGGGCACGTCCTCGACCCACTTCGTGCGCACGAAGGCGTCGACGACGGCCGGATCGAACTGGATGCCGGCGTACTTGCGCAGCTCGCCCAGGGCCTGCTCGGGCGTGAGGGGCTTCATCCGGTACGGGCGGGCGGCCGTCATGGCCTCGAACGCGTCCGCGACGTGGAGGATGCGGGCGAGCCTCGGGATCTCGTCGCCCATCAGGCGATCCGGGTAGCCGGAGCCGTTGTACCACTCGTGGTGGTGGCGAATGATCGGCAGCTCGGCGGCCAGCCGGGTCACCGGAGCGATGATCTCCGCGCCCAGCACCGGGTGCGCGTTCATGAGCATCCGCTCTTCCTTCGTCAGCCGCTCCTGCTTGAGCAGGACGTTGTCCGCCACGCCGATCTTGCCGACGTCATGGAGCAGCCCGCCCCACTCCAGCGCTTCCAGGTCGCGATCGCTGACGCGCATCTCGCGCCCGATATCGACGGAGATCTCCTTGACCCGCCGGGAGTGGCCGCTCGTGAACGGGTCGCGCTTGTCGACGGCCTGGGCGAGGCTGGCGATGGTCTGCGTGAACATGTCGCGCATTTCGACGAAGCGGCGAAGCGCGATACGCATCATGTACAGCGGGAACGCGAACAGGAGGGTGGTCCACCAGCCGGATCGCGGAATCATGAAGACCTGGCTCATGAGCCAGGCCAGAGGCGTCAAAGCGAAGAAGTTGATCGAGAAACCGCGCGCGTCGCCGAGCAGGACTACGCGGAACTGCTGGTCGGTCCGCAACGCGACAAACCACGCTGTGATCGTGACATTTAGGCCAAAGAAGATTGCCGCGCCGACGACGGCGGGGATCAGTCCGCCAACTGGCGGATCAAGGACACGCAACGGCTGCATGACGACCGCACCTGCGACGGCAGGAATAATGAGAGCTGAATGATTCGCTAATGAGCCATACCAAGGGATTCTCCCGCGGAGCTCACGTACCTCGGTCGTGCCGATGAGCGCGACCCAGCCTGCGACGGCCGGCCCGCCCAGGATCATTGTCGCGACGATTGGGGCCATCCAGACCCCAACGACGGTGCCTCGGGGCATCGTTACGGGATTGGCCGACGCAAAGATAGTTACGGCGATCCAGAACACGACGCCCAACAAGATCGGAGAGATGGGCACGTTCAGTTCGATGCCAATCTCGGGGTTGGGTGGAAACAGAAGAGTCGTGGCCACGAGTGCAAACGCACTGAGAGCCACGACTCCAGCGATATAGAGCTTCAGGGCCTGGGTCATTTAGCCCTCGTTACGATCGGGCGCGACTAGGGTACACCCCCCTCGCGCGAAATCGTAGCGTTTCAGAACCCTCGAACTGATGCCCCCCCGGTCACCGCGACGGCACCGACGGCCGTCAGCAGGATCACTAGACGAACAAGAAGAGTGCGCATTGCCCGATCCCTTAGCAGAGAAGCGACTACCAGGGCTTGTTGCGGGTATCTGACTTCACGGTCGTGACCTTCCTCTCCGGCCTCCGCGCCAAGCGCGAAAACCGACCTACTGAGTGGGTCGGTCGGTTGCACTAGTCGCTCCGCCTCGTCCCAAGTGCCCATTTCAGACGAGACATCCGCGCTCCGAGGATCTTTACTTCACTTGCCAGTACGCAAGTACTAGGAAGCTAGCCGGACTATAGGGAGTCGTCTCCGAACACAGCAATACAGCACATTACGTATTTGTCCCAGACCTGACTAGATCGACTCAAGTGGGGGCGGATCTGCCCCGATCTCCTCGCGGATCACCTGGGCATAGTGCGAATACTGTTCGGCCGCCGCCGCGTGAGCGCCAGTCACGCGGTAAAGGTGGAGCAAGGACGTCTCAACTTGCTGAGCCTCCGGATCGACCTCAAGAGCTCGACGCGCCAGCCTCATCGCTCGATCGTGCTCGCCGGAGTTTGCGTCCAGGCGCACGGACTTCTCGATGACCTCCAGATAGGCCGCATGGAGGTTTTCCCGGAATGGGACGGCCCATTCCTCGTAGGCGAAGTCCAGTGCAAACCGATCTAGGTACAGCTCGGCGAGGGCGTCAACCTCTGAATACGACGGACTTGGCCCCAGTTGTCGGAGCAGATCACGACAGTTTCCGCTCCGACTTGAAATCATCTCCTGATCTAGCCAGATTACGTCCGAGTCGTGGTGAAGATACGGCGCTGACATATCCTCCGAGTAGCCTGAATCGAAGACTCGTCTGAGGAAATACACCGTCTGATTGAGAGAGTTGAGGCCTGTCGTGGGCTCGACGTCGGGCCACATTGCGTCTAGCACTTGGTCTTTCGTCGCGGAGTAGCTTGGACGGGTCAGCAGGAAGCAGAGGAGAGCCAGCGCCTTCCGACGAATGTCCGCGCCCGAAATATTCGATTCGCCGATCGAGATCGTTACTCGCCCGAGGTCTTCGACGACGATTCGAGGTGCCAACGCACGGGCAAGCCCCCGTCCGAGATGGCCATATTGGCCTGTCGGCTTCAGACGCCGAGCCAGGGCGCGAAGAACGGCGACATCTCCCACCTCTCCAATATCGTCGAGCAATTCGGCGGCCTTGGCGACGCCACGTGTTGAATCCGTTTCGATTGCCGCCCTGAGGGCGGGACGCCAGCGGGCTGGGCGGAGCCGACATTCATTCAGGATCAAGTCGGCCACAGGCCGCGCGATGTCGCTAAGCCTGCGGCCAACGAGGTGTGCGAGGACACTCAGGTACGCAGGATCCTGTCGTCCGATGGCACCGAGAACCGCGTTGAGTTGTGCCTCGTCGGATCCCAGCGCGATCAAACAGCGGCCGATTTGGCTCCAGTAAACGCCGTGCTGGCGATTGGAATGTGTCATCGCTGCTTCGGCCAAGTCACGCCAATCGGACCGACCCGACGCAAGTGCAAGCTCAGCCCGGACGGTCAATACGCGCGCGGTATGGGCCTGTTCCGAACTGACCTCGCCGGTGACCACGCCGGCCAGCGCTTGATTCGCCTCGTCGAACCGATTGAGTCGAATGAGATTCTGCGCTCGAGTCAGCATCAGGACTTGGCGTCGACTTTCCGATCCCGACTCCACGAGCAGCGACTCTTGGAGCCATCCTTCGGCTAGCTCCGGATCGAGATAGGCTCCGATCACATCGGCGGCTTCGTAGAGTGCCTCGCCGCGCGCCACATCATTTGTCTTGGCTCGAGCAGCCTCCAGCTCAGCTCGAGACTCGGCTGATCGTCCGAGGTGCGCCAGGGCCCATCCCTTAACGATCTGCGCGAACGGAGTCTCCAGGCCATAGGCCTCATTCGTCATGGCGTCGATTGCTTGGGTGGCAGATGCCAGCGCTCCAGCTGCTCGACCGCGTGCGCGCTCGCAGATCGCATGATTCAACAGGGAGATCCCGCAATAATGATCCAAGCCCTCCGCTCTCTGTCGTCGAGCCAGGTTGCTGAGCGCCGACGAAAGATCGGCGAGGTCCCCATCGACGGTCGCCAAACAGAGCTTGATGAAGCAGTCCGCGATCAAGCGCAGGGTGTCGGTCTGCGCCTTGATCAGGAGTTGACGGGCATGGTCGAGCGCAACATCAACATTGCCTGCGTCGAATTCAAGCGTCATCAGATTGGCAAGGGCGAGGCCTTCGATTGTTGGAGGTGATGAATCAGTGGGCGCCGATTGATCAACGGCACGGCGCGCATGCGAAAGAGCCGATTGCATTTGACCGCGATGAAGTTCCATGCGCGAGACAATGATGTCGAACTCGGGTCTTGAGTCATGATTTGGATATCTGTCAAGAAATGACTCGGCCAGTGCATACTCAGCCTTGCCCATGATCGCCTGCACTGCTCCGGTCAGGACACGGAGCATGTCGGAGACGTCGTTCGACGCGGCATAGTGGTGCGCGGCCAGGCTCCAGCTGAAGCCTTCGGCGAATTCGGCCACGCGACGATGCAGGGCTCGCACGCCTTCCGCGCCAATCTCGCGCCGTAGGCGTGCTTCGAGAAAGTCACGGACGAGCGGGTGGTACCGCAGCTCGTCGTTCGCCTGTTCGGCGCGACGCGGCAGCATGCCCAGGCGCTCTGCGGAATCCATGAGATCCGCCGCAACGGACGCAGAGCAGTCGGCGACCAGCATCGCGAGGTCCGCCGTGACGACCTGCAGGATCGACGTCCGCATCAGGAACTGCTGCATCCGTTCGTCGAGCTCGCCGACAACTTCCTCGGCGAGGTAGTCGTAGAGCTCGGTCTGTGCACCGTTGAGGTTTCGGACGAACGTTCGAATGTCGGAAGCCGATCGACTTCGCAATGCGGCCTGCACGAGCTGCAGGGACGCGACCCAGCCCTCCGTCCTGCGACGAAGATCGTCGAGGACGTCGGCTTCGAGTGGCCGGCCAAACGTCTCGCGAAAGAGCTGCTCCGTCTCCGGTGCGTTGAACCGCAGGTCGTCCGTCACGAGCTCAGCGAGCTCGCCGAGAGCGCGCACCCGAGCCAGCGGTACGCCCGGCAGGCGCCGGCTGCTGAAGACCAGGGTCATTCGTTCGGGGGCGCGCTCGATCAGCTGACGAACCAGCTGCCGTACATCGGGAACGTCGTCGACGAGGTGGTAGTCATCGATGATCAGGGCTGCCGGACCCGTGGCAACCAGGGACGGCCATTCGTGCAGGAAGGTCTCGACGATCGTGTCGCGGTTCGGGCCGCCGGAACCTAGCTCCGCGAGGAGTGATGCGGTCCGCGGTGCGAATTCGGGATCAGCTTCGCGACCCGCCGCCACGAGGTAGTGCACGAAGCTGACCCAGTTCCCATCCTCCTCGTCGAGGCGATACCAAAGGGTTCGGATCCGGCTGCGACGCGCGAAATCGGCCAGCAGCGTGGTCTTGCCGTAGCCCGCGTCAGCGGCGACGACCACGACCCGGTGGTGGATCTTGACGTGCAGCCAGTCGAGCAATCGGTCGCGCTGGAGCGTGGCAGCCCGAAGCGGTGGGCGTTGCACCTTGGCCGATTGAATCGGGAAGAGGTCCACGGCTCGTCCGTTCGCGTGGTCGTGGTGTGGTCCATCGATCGCGGAGCGGCCCGAATCGTTCCTCAGGGCAAAGGCGTCCCGACGGAGCTGCTCCCTCGGATCTCCGTCGGCCGGTTCGGGTGGGCCGGATGATAGGGAGCGCTTTCTCGCGATGTCAACGGAGGATCGTCCGGCAAGAGTCATCGGCGGCATGGTGGCGACGAGCGCTCACCTGACGATTAGCTGCGACAGCGGGCTGTGGAAAACCTTGTCGAGCGGCCATCGCGATCGACTCGGATCGGACGACGGCCCGGTTTCAGTCACCCAGTCCTGGGGCGACTCGGCGGCACGCGCCTGGCACGGAATGGGCCGTTGGCGTGTCATGTAGTCACCGGGCGACTGCGTGGGGCCCGATCGGCTCGGGGCTCGCGGACCGTAGTCGCCCGGCGACTGACTGACGGCGCGGGGCTCGTCCGGCCCGCCGTAGCCAGGTCCGCGGCCCGCGTCAGTCGAGCCGAACGCGCACCAGGCGGATTGGCTCGGCCAGGCCCTTGAGGGCCGCCTCACCGGCATCGGCCCATTGCGTCGTCGCGGCCAGGCGATCCGCCACCGCGACCGGCAGCAGCAGTTCGCCGGGTGCCGCGTGGGCCGCGATCCGCGCAGCAAGATTGACGGTGTGGCCGTAGACGTCCCCGTCGCGCACGACCATCGGCCCCGCGGCGATTCCCGCATGCGCCGGCGGCAGGCCGGCCGCCTCGATCGCGGCCATCAGCGCGCCGACCGATTCGACGGCTTCGGCCACGGACGCGTACCGCAGCATCACCCCGTCACCCAGTAGCTTGACGATCCGGCCGCGGTGACCTCGAGCGGCAGACTTCCGCGAGGCTCTGGAGCGTCGTCGCGAACTGGGCCGCCCGCTCATCGCCGGCCTCCACCGTGAGCTCCGTATAGCCGGTGAGGTCGACGAAGGCGATGGCCGGCAGCTCGTCGCGGCGGACGGTCCGACCCGACTGCGCCAGGGCGTCCTCCACGTAGGTCACGATCCGGGCGAAGACTTCGTGCTCCTGGTGGCGCGCCTGGAGCCAGGGCAGAAGCACGGCCAGCATCGGATGGAACCGCGTCGCCGGCCGGATCGCCTCGTCGGGTGACATGCCGCGGCGCAACCGATAGACGGGCGGCCCGCCGAGCTCGTTGAACAGGTCATCCGTCGCCTCCCAGATGCGACGGATTCCCTCGCCCGCAATCCGCGCGGCGCGCAGCTGGGATTCCGGATCGGCGTCGATGGCCGTCCAGAAGTCGATGAACTCGCCGATCGCCTGCTCCTCGTCCCGGCGCGTGATCGTCTCGGGCGGCGGGATCGCCAGCCCGAACGCCGCGTAGACCGAGCGCAGGTGATCGCCGCCCTCGCCGAGTGGGGCCGCGAAGGCCTCGAACGTCCGGCCGGTCGGCTCGGCGACGGTCCAGAGGCGCGCGACCCAGTCGAGCTGCAACTCGCCGCCCCGGATCATTGACAGCATGTCGTCGAAATCGATGCCGCCCTCGGCCAGGGCGATCGCCAGCCTGACCCGCGGGACGTCCCCGACCGCGTGGAGGCCGTCGGCGTCGCGCGCGATCATGCCGCCGTCGATGAGCCGGGCGACGGCCTCCGGGCTTGCGCCCGACTCGAGGCAGAGTTGCTCCGTGGTCAGCCGCCGTGCGGTCCCGTCGCTCGCTCCGGCCGTCATGGGGCGTCCTCAATCGATGAGTTGGAGGTCTGCATTCTGTGCCGTCCGGGAAGTGCCGCGCGTCTCCGGCGGCCGCGCTGGAGCCACTCACCTTCGTTCCCGCCGCTCCGCAGTGCCGAACCGACGTTCCGTGACCGCGCCGCGGCCTCTTCTTCGACCGGCGGGGCGCTCCGTGGCGCCACGTTCCCGCCGCCTGCGCACCGGGTGTGTCATACGGGAATGCGACTCGCCAGGTACGCACCGGATGACGGCTCCGGCGGGCCGATTCGCGGCGACGAGTGGAGGTTCGTGCGGGAGCAACCCGGCGGCGACCGTCCCGACGCACCGATGACGCATGCAGTGCGTAGGTGGCGAGTGGCAAGGGCCGTTCCCTCGCCCTCCTCGCCCCTCGCTTCTCGCCCCTGGCCGGCCCGACTTGCCGCCCGGGCCGATGATGGAGCGATGCCGCCCCGCGCCATCCTCCACGTCGATCTCGATGCCTTCTTCGCGGCCGTCGAGCAGCGTGACCGGCCCGAGTTGCGCGGCCGTCCGGTCGTCGTCGGTGGTGGCGGCCCGCAACGATCGGGGCGTGGTCAGCGCCGCCAGCTACGAGGCCCGCCGCTTCGGAATCCGTTCGGCGATGCCGCTGCGGACCGCCGGCGCACTCTGTCCGGACGCGGTCTTCCTGCCCGTCGACGGCGCCAAGTACCAGGCCGTGAGCCGCCAGGTCATGGCGATCCTGCGCCGGTTCACGCCCGTCATCGAGCCGATCTCCATCGACGAGGCGTTCCTCGACGTGACGGGCTCGGTGGCGCTGTTCGGCACGCCCGAGCAGATCGGCGCCTCGATTCGGGCCGCCATCCGCGACGAGCTCCACCTCACGGCGTCGGTCGGGGTCGCCACGAACCGGCTCGTCGCGAAGATCGCCTCGGACCTGCGAAAGCCGGACGCGCTGGTCATCGTGGCCCCGGGCGAGGAGGCGGCGTTCCTCGCGCCACTGGCCATCTCGCGGCTGTGGGGCATCGGGCCGCAGACCGCGACGGCCCTGCGCGAGTACGGCGTCACGACGCTCGGCCAACTCGCCGAGCTGCCCGTCGATCTGCTCGTGCGGCGGTTCGGCAAGCACGGTGCGACGCTCCACGAACGGGCGCTCGGGATCGATTCGGAGCCGGTCACCGAGGCCGGTGCCGCGAAGTCGGTCAGCCACGAGCACACGTTCGACGTCGACACGAACGATCGCGAAACGATCGAGCGAACGCTGCTCGCGATGGCGGAGGGCGTGGCCGGGCGATTGCGCGCCGCCGGGTTGAAGGCCGGCACGGTCCAGGTGAAGATCCGCGACTCGAACTTTCGAACGATCACGCGCCAGCGCACGCTCGATGAGCCGACCGACCTGACCGACCCGATCTGGCAGGTCGCGCTCGAGCTTGCGCGGCCCGAGGTCCGCGGAATCCGGGTCCGGCTGCTGGGCGTCGGGACGTCGAATTTCGGCGAGCCGAGCCAGCTCGCACTGTTCGGGGCGGACGATCGGCGGCGGCGGACGGTCGAGGCGACCGACGAGCTGCGGCGGCGGTTCGGCGAGCGGGCCGTGACCCGTGCCCGGCTGCTCGGCACGGGCCTGCCGGCGCCGTTCGAGCGGGACCCGATGACACCGGTCGATCGGCGGACGCTCGGTCGGGAGGCTGAGGCGGTCGAGACGGGACGGAAACGGCGGCCGAAGGCGAGCGGCGGCGGCGTGGCCGGCCCTGGAGTCGATCGGCCGACCATCAGCGAAGACAGCGCGGCCGACGATCTGCTCGACCCCGGCGATGCCGGTGCGGCGGACGACGGCGCCCAGTTCGGTCAGGTCGCGGCGGACGAGCCGGCGTGAGCTCTAGGACGCTGCCCGGCGTCGGTTGAATGTGGCTTGCGCCGGCCGGCCACCGGGGATCACGATGCCCGCAATACCCGTAGCGTCCGCCGCCCCCGCCGTTGTGGGCTCGGTGCAGGAGAGGGATCCGATGCGTGGACTGCGGGCAGCAGCGTTCGTCGCGCTCGCTGCGATCGTCGCCGGCTGCGGATCAGCGGCCACCTCCGCAGCCGGCGACAGCGCCGTTCCGAGCACGGCTCCCGCATCGGCGGCGCCGGCAACGAGCGCGACGTCCACCGCCGACGTGTCAACGGGCTCGTACGCTCTGGTCGGTTCAGCACCCGGCACCCTCGCTCTCACGGTAGGTACGCATGCCGCCGGCTTCGGAGGTGTGACCTGCCTGGACCTCGGCAACGGCCAGCTGAGTGTCCTGGACGGCGACCCGAAGGAGGGTGAGTGGATCGCCCTCGTGATCCGGTCAGATGGGACCGTATCCAGCCTGTCCGGGGCCCTGAGGGGTGTCAGCTGGATGGTGACGCAGAACCCGCAGGGGACCCTCACCGGCAACAGGTCGGGCACCTTCTCGGGCAAGGACGCCATCAGCGGCGCCGACGTGACGGGGACGTTCGCCTGCTTGTGATCCCGGTCTCGATGCCGGCGACGTTCCGCCTCGGGTGCCCCGCGACTGTGCCAAGCAAGGTGGCACAACTGGGCTCGACGATCCGCTCAGATCCTCTTGACATCGAACAGGCGTTCGATCTAGAGTTCGGATCTGATCGAACATCCGTTCTGCCCGAGATGCCCCGGGTCAGCCAGACAGCCCCCGGAAAGGAACCACAGATGGCCATGAACAGGGTCGAACCCGTTCCGGTCCACGTCCGCACCAATTGGTTCGATGGACGCCCGCGCGAGATCACGCTCGGCGATGAGCGCCTGCCGATCACGGCGGTCGCCCTTGTCCGCCACGAAGACGCCGCCTACCAGGTCGCCATCGGGCCGCGGACGCTGTTCGAAGTCGCGACGCCGCGCGCTCGACTGTCGCTCAGCTACCGGCACCGCTCGCGGCGCTGGACGCTGGAAGGCTTCGATCCCGAACTGCGCCTTCCCTGAACGCGGAGCCCCTGGTGGCACGACACCTCCGGGGCCCATCTCGTTCCGCCGCTCGGTCGTGTCCTCCGACCGTTCTGGCTGGTCGGTCGCGGGGCGGGTGCGCCGGTACCGCACTCGCCCCGTCGCCGGCCGCTGACACTCGCCGCGACCCTCGCTTCTCAGCGACCATGACGCCTACAATCAGCGGGTGGAGGATCGCGACGCCGACCCGAATTCCTTCCGCGATCTGACCCTCGCCCAATTCGTGGCTCGCCTTGCTTCGGCCGAGCCGGTGCCGGGCGGGGGCAGCGCCGCAGCCGTGGCCGCGAGCCTCGGGGCCGGACTGCTGACGATGGTCGCGTCCCTGTCCCTCGGCCGCGAGAAGTACGCCGAGCACACCGCGACGCTGGAGGCAGCCCAGGCGACGGGTCGCCGACTCGGCGAGCGCTTCCTGGCCCTCGCCGATGAGGATGCCGCGGCCTTCGCGACGTTTGCCGCGGCGCTGAAGCGGCCACGCACCACGGACGCCGAGCGCGAGGAACGAGCCGCGGCCGTTGCCGCGGCGGCCACGACGGCGACCGAGGTTCCGGCTGCGTGTGTCGAAGCCTGCCTCGATCTCGCGTATGCCCTCGAATCGATCGCGGGCCGCAGCAATGCCAACGCGTCGAGCGATCTCGTCGTCGGGGCGCTGCTGGCGGACGCAGCCGCGCAGGCGGCAGCGGCCAACGTGATGATCAACCTGCCCGCGGTCGCGGACCAGGGCTGGGCCGGCGAGAAGGCCGCACGTGTCGTCGAGGTCCTGGCAGCCGTCGAGGATCTCGCGCGCCAGACCCGCGAGACCGTCGGCAGCGGACGGTCGCGACCACCCCTGCGGCCGGACGGACGCTGAGGGTGACGCGGCCGGTCGGGCCACGGCTGCTCGAGGGCGGACCGATCGCCGCCGAGATCCGGGCCGTGGTCAAGGCCGACGTCGAGGACTTCACGGCGAGCTATGGCTACGCCCCGGGCCTGGCCATCGTCATCGTCGGGCGTGACGCGCCGTCCGCGGTCTATCTCCAGCAGATCCTGCGCAGCTGCCGGACGGTCGGCATCGAGGGCCGCCTCGTCGAGATCCCCGGGCTCGTTTCGCCGGCCGGCCTGCATCGCCAGATCGAGGAGCTGAACGAGGATCCTCTCGTGTCGGGGATCATCGTCCAGATGCCACTGCCGGCCGGGCTGCCGCTGGCAACTGTGCTCGACAGCATCGACCCGGGCAAGGACATCGACGGCATCCATCCCCGCAATGCGGGCCTGATGGAACTCGGGTACGAGGGGTTCCTGCCGACGACGGCCCAGGCCGCGGTCGAGATCCTGAAGCGATCCGGGATCCTGATCGAAGGCCGCCGCGCCGTCGTCATCGGCCGCTCGAACGTGGTCGGCAAGCCGGCGGCACTCCTGATGCTCCGCGAGAACGCCACGGTCACGGTCTGCCACTCCCGGACGCGGGACCTCGCGAAACACACGAAGGCCGCGGACATCGTGATCGTCGCGGTCGGCCGGCCGGGTCTGATCACCGGCTCGATGCTCCGGCGCGGCGCCGTGGTCGTGGATGTCGGCATCAACGTCGTCGAGGGCCGGATCACCGGCGACGTGGACTTCGCCACGGCGAGCCTCGTCGCGTCGGCCATCACCCCGGTCCCCGGTGGCGTCGGGCCCGTGACCAGCGCGCTCCTCCTGACCCACGTGCTGCGTGCCGCCCGGGCCCAGGCCCGCCGTGAGCGCGGCGCCCGCGGCGAGCCGGTCAACGAGGTCGCCGAGGCGGGCCAGTCCGAGGATCGATTCGAGGCGGCCGTCCCAGCCAGCCGCGGCCATTGAGGACCGCCACGCAGCAGCAGGTGTCGTCATGAGCAGCGGTGGATCCATGCCCTCCAGCCTGGAGATCGCCCAGTCCGTCAAGCCGCGGCCGATCATGGAGATCGCCCGGGAGATCGGCCTGCTCGACGACGAGATCGAGCTCTACGGCCCGTCCAAGGCGAAGGTCAGCCTCGCCGCCATCAGCCGGCTGGAGGCGACCCAGCCGCGCGGGAAGTACGTCGTCGTCACGGCGATCACGCCCACTCCCCTTGGCGAAGGCAAGACGACCACGACGATCGGGCTCGCCCAGGGGCTCAATCGAATCGGCCGCAAGGCCGCGGTCTGCATCCGGCAGCCGTCCCTCGGACCGGTCTTCGGGATCAAGGGTGGCGCGGCCGGCGGCGGCTACAGCCAGGTCATCCCGATGGAGGATTTCAACCTCCACCTGACCGGGGACAACCACGCCGTGGGGGCGGCCCACAACCTGGCGGCCGCGTTCCTCGACAACTCGCTCCATCACGGCAACCCGCTCGGCATCGACGTGGATTCGATCCTCTGGCCGCGCGTCGTGGACATCAGCGATCGGGCGATCCGCCGCACCGTTGTCGGCCTCGGCGGCCACGAGAACGGCCCGGCTCGGGAGGCGGAGTGGCAGATCACGGTCGCCTCGGAGGCGATGGCGATCCTCGCGCTGGCCACGGACCTCCAGGATCTGCGCAGGCGCCTCGGTCGAATCGTCCTCGCCACGCGCAAGGACGGCTCGCCGGTCACGGCCGAGGATCTCAAGGTCGCCGGAGCGATGACCGCGCTCCTGAAGGACGCGATCAAGCCGAACCTGCTGCAGACGCTCGAGGGCGGCCCGGCCTTCGTCCATGCGGGCCCATTCGCGAACATCGCCCACGGCAACAACAGCATCCTGGCCGATCGACTGGCGCTGGTGACGAACGAGATCGTCTGCACGGAAGCCGGCTTCGGGGCCGACATGGGCGCCGAGAAGTTCTTCGACATCAAGTGTCGGGCGTCAGGTCTGCGCCCGGACGCGGCCGTGGTCGTGGCGACGGTTCGCGCCCTGAAGATGCACGGCGGCGTCGGCAACGTCGTGGCCGGCAAGCCCCTCGATCCGGCCCTTGCCGAGGAGAACGTCGAGGGGGTCCGGCGCGGCGCCGAGAATCTCGCCAAGCACATCGAGATCGTTCGCGAGTACAACGTCCCGGTCGTCGTGGCGCTGAACTGGTTCCCGACGGACACGCCGGCCGAACTGGCCGCGATCCGCGAAGTCGCCCTGGCGGCCGGGGCGCTGGACGCGGTCGTGTCGCGTCACTTTGCCGACGGCGGCCCCGGCGCCGATGCCCTGGCGAGCGCGGTCTGGGCGGCCGCCGAGGTCGGCGCGCCCGACTTCCAGCTGCTCTACCCGGACGTAGCTTCGCTGCGCGAGAAGATCGAGGCGATCGCGGTCCGGATCTACGGCGCTGCCGGGGTCGAGGAGCTGCCGGCCGCGACGAAGGCGCTCAACCAGTACGAGAAGCTCGGCTTCGGGCGACTGCCCGTCTGCATGGCCAAGACCCAGTACTCGCTCAGCCACGACCCAGCGCTCAAGGGACGGCCGTCGGGCTTCCGGATTCCGATCCGCGACGTCCGGCTGTCCGCCGGGGCCGGCTTCATCACGCCACTGGTCGGCGAGATGCGGACGATGCCGGGGCTGCCGTCGCATCCGGGCGGCGAGGGCATCGACATCGATGCCGAAGGGAACATCGTCGGGCTCTTCTAGGGTCGGGCAGAGACCGGCGGGCCGCCGAGTCGGCTGGCGAACGCCGCGACGCCAAAGCCGCCGGCGCGATCCCTAGAGGGTCGGAATCGCCCCCACGGCGAGCGCGAAGCAGGTCGCCATCAGCAGCGCGATCAGCGCGCCGAGCGCACCGGCCATCCAGGCGGCCATGTCCGGGGGCCCGAGGTGCGTGTCGCGCGGATCGTCGTGGTCGCCGTGCCCGCCACTCGCGCCGTGCCCGCCACTCGCGCCGTGGCCATCACTCGCGTCGTGGGTCGCCGGCGAATCCGTCGTTGGCTGTGTCATCCGTGCGCTCGCACCTCCGGGCGCATTGTCGCACCAGCGGGGCCGGCCAGCGGGCCGGAAAGCGGGCCGACCGACGGGAGCGAGTACCGCCGATCCGCCCCCTACACTGGGGCCCGATGCTCACCCTGGTCCTGACCCGTCACGGCCTGACGCCTCGCTCGATTCCCGAGCAGCACCTCGGTCAGAAGATCGACATCGGGCTGTCCGAGGACGGCCGCGCCCAGGCCGCCGCCCTCGCGGCGCGTCTGAGCTCGATTCCGTTCGAGCGCATCGTCTCGAGTCCGCTCGTGCGTGCCCGCGAGACCGCGGCGCTGATCGCGGCCAGCCCCACCGGCTCCGATTCCGCTCGACCGCCGGTCGAGATCGACGCCCGCCTCGCGGAGATGGACTACGGCGACTGGGAGGGCCTGACCTACGAGGAGATCGAGGCGCGCGACGCGGCGAACTGGCAGCGCTGGGTGGCCGATCCCGCGGAGCTGCCCTACCCCGGTGGCGAGAGTGGCAATGACGTCGCGGCCCGCGCGCGGGCGTTTCTCGTCGACGCGCTGGCCGACCATGTCGGCCGCCACGGCGCGACCGATGGCACGGAGTGGCCGATCCTCGTCGTCGCCCACAGCAGCCTCAACCGGATCCTGTTGTGCGTGGCCCTCGGCATCCCGCATCGCCGAGTACCGCCGTCGCATCGTCCAGGGCCAGGTCAACCTGACCGTCCTGCAATTCGAACATGGCGTCGGTCCGGCCGATGCCCGCCTGCTGCTGATGAACGATCTCGAGCATGTCCGCCGCCCGCCCGTGGCGCCCTGGGAATAGGGCCCGGTCATCGTCGTCGGTCGCCGAACAGGCACCCTCCCCGAACACCCGACACCCGCCCACCGAGGTCTGAGGCGGAGGCCCCCGACGCCATCAGCCCGAGGTCTACGCGGCCCCGCGCTTCCAGCCCGGCCGCCCGAGCCGCCACCACACGAAAAGCACGACGCCGACGACGGCCAGCACCGCGATCAGCAGGTCGAACGGCTGCAGCGCGTGCCGGATGTCCTGCCAGTGGACGCCCAGCTGGGTGCCCGCCCAGACGAGCAGGATCGACCACAGGAACGCCCCGGCCGTGGAGTAGACGATGAACGTCCCGAGCGGCATCCGGGCCACGCCCGCCGGAAAGCTGATGAACGTCCGGACGATCGGGATCAGCCGGCTGAAGAACGCGGTCGGTGCGCCGTACTTCTTGAAGAAGTGGTCGGCCAGCTCGATCTCGTGCGGCCGGATCAGGACGAAGCGGCCGTATCGCTCCAGGAACGGGCGCCCGCCGTACGCGCCGATCGCGTAGGAGATCAAGGAACCGATCGTGTTGCCGATCGTGGCCACGATGACGACGATCCAGAAGTTCCACGGACCGTTCGTGATCGGTTCGATCTGGCTGGGATCAGAAACGAGGAATCCCGCGAACGGCAGGATCAGCTCGGACGGCAGCGGAATCATCGCCGACTCGATCGCCATCGCGAACAGCACGCCGAGGTAGCCGAACGTGCCGTACAGGTTGGTCAGGAACGGGATGACGACCTGGTCGATGAAGGCGAGCACGGGCGACGGTCAGCGAGTCGGCCGATCGGCCGTGGCGGGGAACACGACCGGGAGCATAGCGGACTATCCTCCGGCTCGTGACCGAACCCTTGGTCCGTTCGACCGGCGCGGGCGAGGCGATCGTCATCACCGGCGCCGAGCTCACCGTGGCCGATCTCGAGGCCGTCGCGCGTCGAGGCGCCCCGGCCGTGCTCGATGCCGGCGCCCGGGTCCGGATGGACGAATCGCGCGCGGTCATCGACCGGCTCGTCCGTTCCGGCGAGATCGTCTATGGCGTGACGACGGGGTTCGGCGCACTGGCCGGCACGTTCATCGCTCCCGCCGACGGCCCGCGGCTCCAGGAGAACCTCCTGATGAGCCACGCCACCGGCGTCGGCCCCGCCTTCGACGATGACGTCGTGCGGGCGATGCTGCTGCTGCGGGCGAACACGCTCGCCCTGGGGCACTCCGGCTGCCGGCCGTTGATCGTCGATCGACTGCTGGCGTTCCTTGCCGCGGGCATTCACCCGGTCGTGCCCGAGCAGGGCAGTGTCGGCGCGTCGGGCGATCTCGCGCCGCTGGCGCACCTGGCGCTGCCACTCATCGGCAAGGGCGCCGTGCGCGTGAACGGCCGCGCCACGCCGGTCGCCGACGCGCTCGCCGGGGCCGGACTCGAGCCGATCGTCCTCGAGGCGAAGGAGGGCCTCGCGCTCCTCAACGGTACCCAGATGATGACGGCGCTCGGGGCGCTGCTCCTGGCCGATGCGGAGCGGCTGGCCCGGACGGCCAGCGTCGCCGCCGCGATGAGCGTCGAGGCCCTGCTCGGCACGGACGTGGCCTATGCCGCGGCCTACCAGCTGGCACGGCCGCACCCGGGCCAGATCGCCGTCGCGGCGCAGCTGCGGCACCTGCTGCGAGACTCGGACCTGCTCTCGAGCCACCGCGCGGATCCCCACAAGGTCCAGGATCCCTACTCGCTCCGCTGCGTGCCCCAGGTCCACGGCGCCGTCGTCGACGTGATCGGCTATCTCCGCGGTGTTCTGGACGTCGAGATGAACAGCGCCACGGACAACCCGCTCGTCTTCGTCGAGGGCGGCGTGACGGACCCGCGCAATGCCGCGACCGGCGGCGGCCAGGTCATCAGCGGCGGCAACTTCCACGGCGAGCCGATCGCGCTGGCGCTCGATTTCGCGAAGATCGCCATCGCCGAACTCGGCTCCATCTCGGAGCGCCGGACGGCGCTATTGACCGACGCGCGCCTGTCCGGCGGGCTGCCGCCGTTCCTCACGGTCCACAGCGGCGTGGAGTCCGGAATGATGCTGCTCCAGTACACGGCCGCGGCGCTGGTGTCCGAGAACAAGGTCCTGGCGCACCCAGCCTCGGTCAATTCGATCCCGACGAGCGCCAACCAGGAAGACCACGTCTCGATGGGCTCGATCGCGGCGCGCCATGCCCGGACCGTCGAGGCGAATGTCGAGACGGTGCTGGCCATCGAGCTGCTCTGCGCCGCGCAGGCGCTCGAGCTGCGCCTGGCGATGATCCGCGGCGGCGCGACCTCGACGGCGGACGCGGCCCAGCCGGGCGCGGGCGTCCGCGAGGCGCTGGCCCGAATCCGTCGCGTCGTACCCCACCTGGATCGCGATCGCGAGCAGGCCGCCGATCTCGAGGCGGCGATCGGGCTCGTTCGATCGGGCGTCCTGGTCGACCTCGCCGGCTGACCGAGCCTACACTCGCGGGCATGGCCCAGATCCGAAATCGTGGACGTGGCCGACGCGACGGCGTTCGGACTCCTGCCGCCCTGCGCCGATCCGACGTTCGACCATCGCAGCTGCGATTACTGGGAGGACCGCGACCATGGCTCGAAAACCGCCCGCACGCCGGGCGGCGGCTCGGGGGCGGCGGCGTCGCCTTCGACCCGGCCGGCCCTGGCCGACAACCCGTTCGCGCCCCTACCACGGACGCAGCCGGTCAATCCGTTCCTGGCCGACGATGAGCCGGAGATCGAGAATCCGTTCCTGCCGCGCCGCGCGCCGACCCGGCCGGGCCTGGAGGCGGGCGCTCCCCGCAAGCTCAATCTGCTGACCCGCGGACACGGCATCTTCGGCAGCTATGCCAAGGTGCTCCTCGCCGACGACGCGCCGGTCGCCTACGTCCAGTTCGGGCCGCTGTCCGCGTATCCCCGGGCGCTCCGCCTGCGCGACCTCTACCCGCAACTGCCCCAGGCGCCATTGCCGGCCGTGATCACGTGCATCGCCACGACCGCCGCGGCCCGCCACGCGGGCTACGCCCAGCTCCTCGTCGCGGCCACGGCCGACGACCTCGGGCAGCGCGGCTTCGCGGCCGTCGAAACCTATCCCGAGGCCGGCGCCTCGCCGAATGCGACGAGCGGCGCGAACCCTGCATTCTGGGAAGCCGCGGGCTTCGTCCGCGTCGTCGACGACGATCGCTTCCCGGTCTATCGCCGCGAGCTGGAGTAGGGAACGCCATGACGACGGCTCCGCCGATCCACGGCCCGCGACCCGTCCGTGCCCCGCGCGGCACCGGGCTGAGCTGCCGGGGCTGGGCCCAGGAAGCGGCCCTGCGGATGCTGATGAACAACCTCGATCCCGAGGTCGCCGAGAATCCCGACGCGCTCGTCGTCTACGGCGGGACGGGCCGGGCGGCGCGCAGCTGGGAGGCGTTCGACGTCATCGTCCGCGAGCTTCGCCGCCTGGCGGACGACGAGACGTTGCTCGTCCAGTCCGGCAAACCCGTCGGTGTCCTGCGCACCCACGAGTGGGCGCCGCGGGTCCTGATCGCCAATTCGAACCTCGTCGGGCGCTGGGCCACCTGGGACACGTTCCGCGAGCTTGAACGGGCGGGGCTCACGATGTACGGCCAGATGACCGCGGGCTCGTGGATCTACATCGGCACGCAGGGCATCCTGCAGGGCACGTTCGAGACGTTCGCGGAGCTGGCACGGCAGCACTTCGGGGGCACGCTGCGCGGCCGCGTCGTCCTGACGGCGGGCCTCGGCGGCATGGGCGGGGCACAGCCACTGGCTGTGACGATGAACGACGGCGTCGCGATCTGCATCGAGGTCGACGAGACCCGCGCCGAGCGACGCCATGCGATCGGCTACGTGGACCGGCTGACGCACTCGGTCGACGAGGCGCTCGGCTGGGCCCGCGTCGCGGCGGCCGCCGGCGAGCCGCTGTCCGTCGCCCTCGTCGGCAACGCCGCCGAGATCGAGCCCGAACTCGTCCGCCGGGGCGAGCGGTTCGACGTCGTCACGGACCAGACCTCGGCCCACGACGCGCTGAACGGCTACGTGCCCGTCGGTGTCTCGGTCGCCGAGGCCGCCGATCTGCGCCGCGCCGACCCCGACGAGTACGTCCGCCGCTCGATGGCCGCGATGGCCGATCAGGTTCGCGCGATGCTCGCATTCGGGGCGGCCGGTTCGATCACCTTCGACTACGGCAACAACATCCGCGCCCAGGCAGAGGCGGCCGGCGTGCCGAACGCCTTCGACTTCCCGGGCTTCGTGCCCGCGTTCATCCGGCCACTGTTCTGCGAGGGCAAGGGCCCGTTCCGCTGGGCGGCGCTGTCGGGCGACCCGGCCGACATCCGCCGCACGGACGAGGCGATCCTCGAGCTCTTCCCGGCGAACGAATCGCTCCACCGCTGGATCGCGATGGCCCAGGCGAAGGTGCCGTTCCAGGGGCTGCCGGCCCGGATCTGCTGGCTCGGGTACGGCGAGCGGGCGCGCGCGGGGCTCGAGTTCAATCGCCTCGTCGCCAGCGGGGAGCTGCGTGCCCCGATCGTCATCGGCCGCGACCACCTCGACGCGGGCTCTGTGGCCTCGCCCAATCGCGAGACGGAGGCCATGCGCGACGGCTCCGACGCGATCGCCGACTGGCCACTGCTCAATGCGCTCGTGAACACGGCCGCCGGAGCGTCGTGGATCAGCATTCACCACGGCGGCGGCACGGGGATCGGCTACAGCCAGCACGCCGGGATGGTCGTCGTCGCCGATGGCACCGAGCTGTCGGCCCGGAAGCTGGAGCGCGTCCTCACGACGGATCCGGCGATGGGCGTGCTGCGCCACGCGGACGCCGGCTACGAACGGGCCATCGAGGTCGCCGAGGAGCGCGGCCTCCGGATCCCGATGCGCGAGGCCGACTGACGGTTCGCGCGCGAAACCAGAATCGATTGGGGAAACGCATGCGCATCGCAGTGATCGGAACGGGTCGGATCGGCGGCACGCTCGCCCGGCGCTGGGCAGAGGCGGGCCACACCATCGTCCTGGGGGCTCGCGATCCCGCCGGCGAGAAGGCCAGTGGCCTCCTCGGCGAACTCGGCGCGGCCTGCTCGGCGACCGATCCGGCGAGTGCCGTGGCGGCGGCCGAGGTCGTGCTGCTCGCCGTGCCGTCCGGGGCCGCGGCCGAGACGCTCCGATCGATCGGCGGCAGCATCGGCGAGCGCATCGTCATCGACGCCACCAACGCCATCAGCTCGCCAACGGTCAACGCACTGGCGACGATCCGGGCCGCGGCGCCACGGGCGCGACTGGCCCGGGCGTTCAACAGCCTCGGCTGGGAGAACTTCGCGAACCCGATGTACGGCGACGAGCGGGCGACGATGTTCTACGTCGCGGAGGACGCGGCCGATGCGATCACGGCCGAGCTGATCGCGGAGATCGGCCTGGAGCCGGTCCGCGTCGGGGGCATGGACCAGGTGGAGCTCGTCGACAACCTGCTGCGACTGTGGCTGATCCTTGCGCGGGGACCAAACGGCCGGAACGTCGCCTTCCGGCTGCTGCGGCGGTAGGCCTCACTCGGCCGTCCAGCCGGGCGATTCCCATCGAACCATCGCAGGACTCACTGTGGCCTGTCGGAGCCGCCGGACGTCAGCCGTTCGCCCGCGATCGCAGAGCGGGAGTCGCCCGGCGACTCGGACGTGACGGATCGCGTCGCGACGGTGGCGGTGATGCGCCCGGTGACTCGAATGAGCCGTGGGCCCGGCGCCTGACCGGGTCCGCGGCTAACGATGAGTCCGCCCATGACTCGTTGAGACGGCCGCGGCGGCGCACCGACGGAAGCCACTCGCGCGACCTCGGAGCGGCCGCGCTGGAGCCACACAGCCCGGAATTCGCCTCCGAACATCGGCGAACCGACGGCTCGGCATGCGCCGACGTTCGCCTAGCGATCCGGCGGCGTCAGGGGTTCGTGGCCGAGGACCAGGATCCCCTCGTCGTCCTCGCCCGGGGCGACCTCGCCCGAGAGGGCCGCGGCCGTGGCGTCGGCCGGCTCGGGCATCCTGACGATCGAGCGGACCGGTGAGAACAGCACGAAGAGGAATGCGAACAGGCTGCCGATCGCGCCGATCCAGATCGTCTCGTGGAGGCCGATCGTGGTGGCGAGGACGCCCGCCAGGACCGACCCGATCGGGATCGTGCCCCAGACGATGAAGCGCATCGTGGCATTCATCCGGCCCTGCATCCGCTGCGGCGTGATGGCCTGCCGCAGGCTGACCTGGTTGATGTTGTAGATGACGCCGGAGAAGCCGCTCAGGAGAAGCCCCGCGATGATGACCGGCACGGCGAAGGCGGCCGGAGCTGCGGCGATCAGGACGTTGGCGGGACCGCCAAGGAGTGCTGTCACGAGGATCGTGATCCCGACGCCGATCCGGGCCGCCACCCGGTTGGCGATCAGCGCCCCGCCCAGGAACCCGATCGCGGCCAGGGAGAACGCGAGGCCGATCACCTGCGGCGTCATGCCGAGTTCGCGCACCAGGTAGACGAGCAGGATCGCGTAGACGAACTGGTTGAACAGGTTGGAGGTCGCCGTGCAGGCGGCGATGCTTCGCAGGTACGGGTGCCCAAGGACATAGCGCAGGCCCTCGAGCGCCTCCTGGCGCATTCCGCCGCGCGGCGTTCCGTGTTCATCGGCGTGACGATCCGGGGTCGGCTCGTGGCGGCGGATGGCGAAGATGAAGAGCGCGGAGCCGAGGTAGCTGATGCTGTCGACCAGGATCGCGACGGGCGCGGTCACGAGGCCAACGAGGTAGCCCGCGATGCCAGGACCCAGGATCTGCGCGCCCGACCGGCTGACCTCGAGCTTGGAGTTGCCCTCGACGAGCTGGTCGCGATCGACGAGCGAGGGCAGGTAGGACTGGTAGGAGACGTCGAAGAACACGGTGGCCACGCCGTTGATGAAGCCGACGACGTAGAGCTGGAGCATCGAGAGGGCGCCGAGCTCGTACGCGATCGGGATCGAGATCAGGCTGGCGGCGCGGGCGAGGTCGCCGACGATCAGGATGGGCCGCCGTCGCAGCCGGTCGACCCAGACGCCGGCCGGCAGCGTGAACAGGATGAACGGCAGGAATTCGATCGTGCCCAGGAGCGCGACCTCGAAGGCGCTGGCGTTCACGATCAGGATCGCCACGAGCGGGATGGCGAGGACGCTCACCTGCGTGCCGAACTGGCTGACGGTCTCCGCGGACCACAACTTGCGGAAGTCGGGATGGCGGAACAGGGTCTCGGGCGGGCGAGCGGGGACGCTGGACACGGGCAAGCTCCGGGCAGGCGGCGAGGCTCCAAGCGTATCGCCCGCGGAGGCTGCACGGCTGTCGCCCGGCCGACGATCTGGCGCATTTGGGGGTCGAGGGCGCTGCATCGGCGACGATCTCGGGGCCGGTCTGGCACGATGGCGGCCAGCGCCGCTGATTGAATGCCGGGAGGCCGGGTGCAGAGGCTCGTCGAGGTCGTCCCCAACTTCAGCGAAGGGCGTCGCCCCGAGGTCGTCGACCGGCTGGCGGTGGCCGTCAGTGGCACGCCTGCGGTGCATCTGCTCGATCGCACCAGCGACCCCAGCCACAACCGCAGTGTGCTGACGCTCGCGGGATCGCCCGAGGCTGCCGTCGAGGCGATGGAGCGGGCGATCAGCGTCGCCATCGCGACCATCGACATGAACCGCCAGGCGGGCGAGCACCCGCGCATCGGGGCCGTCGACGTCGTCCCGTTCGTGCCGCTGGGCGAGACGACGATGGCCGAGGCGGTCGAGCTGGCGCGCTCGTTCGGGGCCCGGATCGCGGAGCGATTCAGCCTGCCCGTCTATCTCTACGCGCTGGCGGCCACGCGGCCGGATCGGGTGCGGCTCGCCGATGTCCGGCGCGGCCAGTTCGAGGGCCTCCGGACCGAGATCGCGTTGCCGGAGCGGCGGCCGGATTTCGGTCCGGCCCGGATCCACCCCACGGCCGGCGCGGTGGCCGTCGGGGCTCGGCCGTTCCTCATCGCGTACAACATCAACCTCGCCACGACGGATCTCGAGCTCGCCAAGCGGATCGCGCGCACGATCCGCGAGTCCGGCGGCGGCCTGCCGGCGGTGCAGGCGAACGGCTTCTGGATCGAAGAGCTCGGCCGTGCCCAGGTCTCGATGAACCTGCTGGATCACACCGTGACGCCGCTCTGGCGGGTCTGGGAAGCGGTCGAGGCGGAAGCGCTGACGGCCGGGGTCCGGCCGCTCGAATCCGAGCTCATCGGCCTGGCCCCACTCGCGGCGTTCCTGGCCGTCGCCGATCATGCCGGCGCCGAGGCCGGCCTGCCGGTCGAAGACCGTCTCGCTGCGGCTGCGGCGTTCCTGCGACTCCGCGACTTCTCGCCACTCCAGGCACTCGAGCTGCGGTTGGCCGCGGCGGCCAGCGGCAGGGTGGCGGGCGCGGCCGGCGCGGCGGACGATGGGGCGGCCGGCGATGGCGCGAGCGGCGGCGGCGCGGCGGGTGCCGCCGGCGGCAATGACGCCGCCGGGGACGTGCCACGATGAGAGTCCGCGTCATCGAGGGCGGCCGTGCGGAGGATGCGTCCGGCCTGATCGTCGTCAACGCCGGGGAGATCGCCACGCTCGCCGGCGGCCTCCGGGCGGGGCCGAGCCAGGGCGAGCTGGGGCTCCTTCGACCGCCCGCGGAGCAGCTCTCGGCGGCCGATCGCCGGCGTCGCCGGTTCGAGACCTCCAGCGCCTCGGGTTCCGGCGGCGCCCGGGCCGCGCACGAGGCGGCACCGTCCGAACCCGAGGCCGATCCCCGCCGGCTGTTGCCCGCCGTGGCGTGCTGGGAGGGGCAGATCGCCGCCGTCGGGACGCTCGAAGAGGTCGAGATCGAGCTCGCCGCCCGCAACCTCACGCTGGATCGCTTCCAGCGGCTCGATGCCGCCGGCGGCTGCGTCACGCCCGGCCTGATCGATGCCCATACGCACCTGCTGTTCGCGGGCACCCGCGAGCGCGAGCTCCAGCTGCGCCAGCAGGGCGCCGGCTACCTCGAGATCCTGGCCGCCGGTGGCGGCATCCTTTCGACCGTGGCCGCCACTCGCGCCGCGTCCGACGAAGCGTTGCGGGCCCACGGCCGGCGCTGGCTCGACGAGATGCTGACGCACGGCACGACCACGATCGAGGCGAAGTCGGGCTACGGCCTCGATACCGAGACGGAGCTGCGCCTCCTCGAGATCGCCCAGCGGCTCGACCGCGAGGGCCCGGTGGAGGTCGTCCCGACCTACCTCGGCGCGCATGCCGTGCCGGAGGAGTTCCGCGATCGAGCCGATGCCACGGAGGCCTACGTCGGGTCGGTCATCGACGACCAGCTGCCGGCCGTCGCCGCCCAGGGGATCGCCCGGTTCTGCGACGTCTTCTGCGAGCACGGCGTCTTCAGCGCCGACCAGAGCCGCCGGATCCTGGCCGCGGCGGCCGGTCTCGGATTGCGGGCGCGGCTCCACGCCGATGAGATCGAGCCATCGGGCGGGGCCGAGCTTGCGGCCGAGATCGGGGCCGTCTCGGTCGATCACCTCGTGGCGCCGTCAGCGGCCGGGCTCGACGCGCTCCAGGCAGCCGCGGGGCGGGGCCGGGCCGTCGTCGCGACGCTCCTGCCGGCCACGACGCTGTTCCTCATGTCGAGCCACTACGCGCCCGCCCGCGAGTTGATCGAGCGCGGCATCCCGGTCGCGCTGGCCACGGACTTCAATCCCGGGACGTCGCCGACACCCAACCTGCCGCTCGTCATGACGATCGCCTGCCTGCAGCTGCGGCTGACCCCGGCTGAGGCCCTCGCGGCCGTCACGATCAACGCTGCCCATGCCATCGGACGTGACGGCGACATCGGCTCGATCGAGGTCGGGAAGCAGGCCGACCTCGCGATCTGGGGCGTGCCGGCCGTGGACCAGATCCCGTACTGGCCGGGCGCGGACCTCGTCCGCTGGGTCGTCAAGCGCGGCCGGATCGTCCTGAATCGCCCCTGAGTCCGGCCGTCCTCAGACCTTGCCGCGGGACTCCAGCTGGACGGTCGTCGTCTCGGCGGGGAGGCTCGATGCGGTGATCGCGAGCTTCGCCTGGATCGCGGCGGGCGTGCCGCCCATCTCGTGGAAGAACCGGGCCAGTGCCTCCTGGCAGGCCGCCTCGTCCTCGCAGACCGGCATGGGCACGACGATCCGGGGATCGAGCTGCGCGACCAGCTCGGCGGCGCGCGTCGCGGTCAGCGAGCCCCCGATCGGGATGCACGCCACGTCGATCGGACCGATGTCCGAGAGCTTCTCCTCGGTCAGGAGGTGGCCGACGTCTCCGAGGTGGATCGTGTGGACGCCATCGAGCTCCACCACGAACGCCACGTTGCGGCCGCGGTCACGGCCCCTGGCATCGTCGCGGAACGTGCGCACGCCGGTGATCAGGACGTCCTTGACCTCGTATTCGCCGGGCCCATCGAGGACGAAGGCCTCGTCGAGGCTCGACGGCAGCATCGTCCGGCCATCGCGCGTCAGCTTGCCCTTGCCCTTGCCGAGTGGCTGGTCGTCGGGGTGGCTGAAGGTGACGATATCGGCCGTGATGCCACGCCCGGTGGGGCCGACGAGGGCGGGATAGGCGTCGCTGACGACGACCGCGTCACGGCCGCGGAGGCGGATGCAGGTCCGCCCATACCAGGTGAGTTCCATCGCTGCGATTCTGACACAGCGGCCTCACTCCGGAATTGCGTGCGCCTCACTCGCCAATTGCGCAGGCGTGGCGACGCAATCGCTCGGGGAAATGAAAGACCGGAGGCGCCTGCCCAATCGGCGCCTCCGGTCGAGGGAGGGAGGAAGGGGAACCCTCGTTGTGTTGAGAGGCGTCCCTCTCGTTCGGTTCCAGTCACGAGCATAGGTGGGGGGCCTTAAGCCACAAGGCCGCAAGCGGTTAAGAAACCCACACTCGTCATGGGGCTCGCGTCGTGTCGCTGAGCGCCGCTCGAACGCCAGGCCGATGGAGCGCACCCGACGTCCGCGATCGCCGCGGGTACAAATGGAAAGACCGGAGGCGCCTGCCCAATCGGCGCCTCCGGTCGGAGGGAGAGAGGAGTTGGAACCTGGCGATTCTTTGAGGGCGGGTCCCTCTTCGTTTGGTTCCAGGGAGCACAATAGCGGTCGTGGATTGCGGGACAAGATCGCAAGCGGTTAAGAAACGACCACCAGCCGAATTGATCTCCAGCGCCGCATTCCAGTCGAATCCGGAGAGGTTCAGCCAGGAGAATCAAAGGACCGGAGGCGCCGTGCCCAATCGGCGCCTCCGGTCGGGAGGGAGAGGAGACAGAACCCCGCGACCTGAGGGCGTATCCCTCACCTCGCTGGTTCCTGACCTACACAATAGCTGTCGCTGCTTAAGCCACAAGATCGCAACCGATGAAGAAACCGCCACGATTCGGAATTTCATCAGGCGCCCGATCGGTACGCGACGGCCCCGAAAACGCGAAGACCGGAGGCCCCGACGATCTCGAGTGCCTCCGGTCAGAGAGAGAAGAGTTGGAACCCGACGTTTGTTTGGGGCGCTTCCCATGGTTCGTTGGTTCCAGGTGCTCACAATAGACGGTGCGCGTTAAGCCACCAGACTCCAAGCGATGAAGAAACGCCCACGTTACATGGTATTGACGCAAGCAATCGAAAGTTTGCGAAAGTGCCGGAAAACGTGGAGACCGGAGGCGCCTGCCCAATCGGCGCCTCCGGTCGGAGGGAAGAGAAGAAGTTGGAACCAGCTCGCTTTGTTGAGTCCCAGTCTCGCTCGTTGGTTCCTGTGATCACAGTATGCGCACGATGCTTAAGCCACAAGATGGCGGGAGGTTAAAGAACGAACATCATGCTTTGTGGCCCCTGGCGTGATGGCAACCTCCCCGGCGGATTGCCTCTCGCCCACAGAGGCCTGAGGCGGAGGAGTTGTTGCGCCCGCCCTTGCCGCGGGTCGGGCGCACGCCCCACGCTCTAGCCGCGGCGCCGGGCTCTGGACGCCATCAGTCCGAGGTCTACATTGCCTCGGGGGCGGAGATCCCGAGCAGGGCCAGCGCGTTGGCGAGCGTGATCCGCGCGGCTTCCACGAGGGCGAGGCGGGTCCGCGACCGGTCGGGCGAGCCCGGATCCACGACCCGGGCGTCGCGATAGAACGCATGGAAGGTCGTGGCGAGTTCCGTGGCGAACGCCGTGACGCCCTGGGTCTCACGCGCGGCGGCGGCGTCCTGGATCACCTCGGGCAGGCGGGCGATGGCCCGGGCGAGGCCTGCTTCGGGGGCGTCGGCGAGGCCCCCGGCAACCCCTGCCGCCCGCTCGAGGCCCTGCTCCGTGCCGCGCCGCACGATCGACGCGATCCGGGCGTGCGCGTACTGGACGTAGTAGACGGGATTCTCGCTGGACTGCTTCTTCGCCAGCTCGATGTCGAAGTCGATGCCGCTCGACGGAGCCCGTGACGCGAAGAACCAGCGCGCCGCATCAACGCCGATCTCGCCGAGCAATTCGTCGAGGGTGATGAACTCGCCGGTCCGCTTCGACATGGAGATCTCGGCGCCGTCGCGCACGAACCGGACCCACGCGACGAGCAGGATCTCCACCGCGGCCCGATCGAAGCCCATCGCTTCCGCGGCGTTCCGCAACCGCGCCACGGTGCCGTGATGATCGGCGCCCCAGATATAGATGAGGTGATCGAAGCCGCGGCTGAACTTCTCGGTGACATAGCCGATGTCGGCCGCGAAATACGTCGGCGCACCATTCGAGCGATAGATGACCCGATCCTTGTCGTCGCCGTACGCCGTCGAGCGGAACCATGTCGCGCCGTCCTGCTCGTAGGTGTGGCCGCCGGCCGCCAGTCGATCGACCGCCCGCCCGACCCAGCCTTCGTCATGGAGGGAGCTCTCGGTCTTCCAGACGTCGAAGTGGACGCCGAGCCGCTCGAGGCTCTGCTCGATCCCGCGGCGAACCTGTTCGGAAGCCCAGCCACCGACGATGGCTGCGCCATTGGCATCGGGCGCGGCGGCCGCCGCGAGCACGTCATCCGGGACGGCCCGCGCGAGATGGTGGACGTAGTCGCCGTGGTAGCCGTCATCGGGGACGGGCAGGCCCTGGCGGATGGCCAGCACCGATGCGCCGAGATTGGCGACCTGGCCGCCGAAGTCGTTGAAGTAGTACTCGCGGGCGGCCTCGTGGCCGGCGGCCTCCAGCACCCGGCACAGGAGGTCGCCGACGAACGCGCCGCGGGCGTTGCCGATGTGCAGCGGCCCGGTCGGATTCGCCGAGACGAACTCGACGTTGATGCGCTGGGCCTCGGCCGCCGAGGTCCGGCCCCAGCTGGCGGGCTCCGCGAGAACCCGGGCCACGAGCGATTCCAGCGCCGCGTCGGCCAGGCGGAGGTTGACGAAGCCCGGTGGCGCGACTTCGGCCGACTTGATGAGCGCCACCGCGCCACGGCCGCCGTCGCCCGCGGACGAGTCGCCGACCGCGTTGAGCTCTGCGGCCAGCGCCTTCGCGATCTCCAGCGGGGCGCGCCGGTAGGGCCGGGCGAGCTTCATCGCAAGGTTCGTGGCGAAGTCGCCGTGGTCGGCATTGGCCGGCCGCTCGACCTCGATCGGCGGCAGCTCGACGTCCGCGGCGACCGCCGGCAGCGCCCCCGATTCGATCGCCCGCCGCCACGCGTCGGCCACGGCCCCGCGCACCCGGTCCCGCAGGGTCGTCGAATCGATCCCGCCCGACGCTTCGCGATCGGACGCGCGGGGATCGGACATCGCTGGGGTCACCTCGGGAGCTCGGGCGAGGGCGGGCCGGCTGGCGCTCGCTGGGAAGGCAATCCTACGCGGTCAGCCGATCGGCCGGCCGGCAGTCGCAGGTTCAGAGCGAGAAGCGATCCCCGGGCTGGACGAGATCGACCGGGCCAGCGAACAACGCCCGGACGTCGGCCACCGTCTCGTCGCGATCGAAGCCCATCTGGAGGTGGGTCAGGAACACCCGGCCGGCCTGTCGCGACGACGCGAGCCGGCCGACGGCCGGGGCGTCGAGATGGAAGGCGCCGGGCGGCACCGGGCCCGGCCCGAACGAGACTTCGGTGAGCAGCACGTCACCGGGCCGGATCAGGGGGGCCAGGTCGTCTGCCTGCCCGCAATCGCCCGAGTAGACCATCGATGCGCCGCCCCGGCCGGTGACCCGGTAGCCGTAGCTCTCCGCCGTGTGCGTGACGAGCGTGGCTTCGACGGTGAACGGCCCGATCTGGCGAACGCCCGGGCCGCCGAAGGGCACATGGTCGAAGGTCGCCTCGGCGAAGCCCGGCTCCGCATGCAGGGCATCCAGCCGATGGGCCAGGTCGGCCGGTCCGTAGGTCGGGACCCGGCGCGGCGGCTCGAACTGGTAGCGCAGGTAATGCCGCAGGGCGACCAGATCGATGAAGTGGTCCGGGTGCAGGTGGCTGATGACGACGCCCGTGAGCCGGCTCGGCTCAATGGCGTTGGCGAGGCTCGGGAACGAGCCCTGGCCCATGTCGAGCAGCAGCGAGTCGTCGCCGTCCCGCAGCAGGTACGACGCGCCGATGGCGCCCAGCCGGTCGGTATAGGCGGGGCCAGCGCCCAGCACGATCAGCTCCAAGCCATCCCCTCTCTCCCGTTCCGTGCCCGATCGTCGGCTGCGCGCTAGCCGGCCACGACCCCGAGTTCGTGCCCCACCCGGTCGAATGCGGCGAGCGCCCGGTCGAGTTGCTCGTCGGAGTGGGCCGCCGAGACGATCGTGCGGATCCGGGCCTTGTCGAGGGCGACGGTCGGGTAGAGCACCGTCGTGCCGAACACGCCCTCGTCGAAGAGGCGCTGGCTGAACCGCTGGGTCAGGTCGGAGTCGCCCAGCATGACCGGCGTGATCGGCGTCTCCGAATGGCCCGTATCGAGGCCGAGGCGCGTGAGCTCGGCCTTGAACCGCTTCGTGCTCGACCAGAGGCGGTCGATCAGCTCGGGCTCCTCCTGGAAGATCCGGATCGCCTCGATGCAGGCGGCGGCGACGGCCGGCGGATGCGACGTGGAGAAGAGGAACGGGCCGCGCCCGCTGGATGAGGATGTCGCGCAACGCCTGGGAGCCGGCGACGTAGCCGCCCAGCACGCCGACCGCCTTGGACAGCGTCCCGACCTGGATCGCGACGCGCCCGTCGAGCCCGAAGTGGTTGACCGTGCCCCGGCCGTTCTGGCCGAGCACACCCGACGAATGGGCGTCGTCGACGAAGACTGCCACGTCGTCGTATTCCTCGGCCGCGGCGACGATCTCGGGGAGCGGCGCGATGTCGCCGTCCATGGAGAAGACGCCGTCCGTGACGATGAGGATCAGGCGGTACGGCTGACCCGAGCCGTCCTGGCGGCCCGTGGCGTGGGCGTCGCGCAGGAGCTCGCGCAGGGCCGCGATGTCCTTGTGCGGGTAGACCTTGCGGGGGGCCTTGGAGAGCCGCATGCCGTCGATGATCGAGGCGTGGTTGAGGGAGTCCGACAGGATGAGGTCCTGCTCGCCCGTCACGACCGGGATGACGCCCGTGTTGGCCGTGAAGCCGCTCTGGAAGGTCAGGACGGCCTCGGTGTGCTTGAACACGGCGAGTTCCGCTTCGAGCTGCTCGTGCAGGCTCATCGTGCCGATGATCGAGCGGACGGCGCCCGATCCGGCCCCGAACTCCCGCACGGCCCGCAGCGCCGCCTCGCGCATCCGCGGATGGTGGGTCAGGCCGAGGTAGTCGTTGGACGAGAGGTTGATGACGTGGCGGCCGTCGAGGTCGATCTCGGGACCCTGGGCCGAGCTCATCACGCGCAGCGGCCGGTAGAGGTGCTTCTCCTTCAGCTCCGCCACCTCGTCCGAGAGGAAGCCGAGTGGGTCGCGGCGGGCGGTGAGCGAGCCCGTGCTGCCCGGTGATGTCGCGGCGTTCATGTGGGTCAGGCCTCCTGGGGGAGCAACACGACCTTGCCGGCGTGCCCGGCTGCCAATAACTCGAAGGCGTCGTCGAATCCCGACAACGGCAGGTGGTGCGTGACGATCGGCGTCAGATCGAGGCCCTGCGCCAGCAGCGCCCGGGTCTGGTACCACGTCTCGAACATCTTGCGGCCGGTGATGCCGTAGACGCGAATCCCCTTGAAGATGACCTCGTTGTTGAGGTCCAGCGTGATCGGTCGCGACGGCAGGCCGAGCAGCGAGACCCGACCGCCGTTGGTCACGGCGGCGAAGCCCTGGCGGATCGCCGGCTCGGCGCCGCTCATCTCGAGGACGACGTCCACCCCGACGCCATCGGTCGCGGCCTTCACCAGGCCGACGACGTCGCCGGCCGCATCGAGGACGACATCGGCGCCCATCGTCGCAGCCATCGCCCGGCGCTCGGAGTTGATGTCGGTCGCGAAGACGCGCGCGGCACCGGCGAGGCCGGCGATG
The DNA here is from genome assembly GCA_963716375.1 of uncultured Chloroflexia bacterium. GTDB lineage: Bacteria > Chloroflexota > Limnocylindria > Limnocylindrales > CSP1-4 > VGPE01. The sequence continues at coordinate 3,562,349 of OY970306.1, forward strand.
GCGATGGCCATGAGGCCGATCGGGCCGCAGCCAAGGACGAGCACGGTCTGGCCGGCGAGCTCCTCGACGAACGCGGCGTGCACCGCATTGCCCATCGGCTCCTGGAGGGCGGCGATGTCCGGCGCCAGGTTCTCGCTCGGCCAGGCGTTGTGGACCGGCAGCGCGACGTACTCGGCGAACGCGCCATCCGTGTCGACCCCAAGGATCCGAAGGTTGGCGCAGACGTGCTCACGGCCGGTCCGGCACTGGTAGCAGGTCTGGTCGACAAGGTGCGTCTCCGCCGCCACCAGCGTGCCGATCGGGATCGTCGGGACGACGCCCGGGCCGTAGGCCACGACGCGACCGGCCATCTCGTGGCCGAAGATCCGGGGGAGGCCACCGGCGAGCCGCTGCTGCGCCCACTCGTCCCAGCGGTAGATGTGGAGGTCGGTGCCGCAGAGTGACGCCGCTTCGACGCGGATCAGGACTTCGTCGGCGGCCGGTCGGGGGACGGGCACCTCGCGGAGTTCCGCGCCGGCGGCGGCCCGCGCCTTCACGAGCGCGCGCATCGTGGCCGGAATCGCCGGGACCTGGGCCGCCACCTCGCCTGCCGGCCCATGCGTGGCGCCCCTGCCCGCGTTGGCGGTTTCGGGGGTGACCCCGGAGGTCACTCCCAGTGGCCCGTTGCCGGGCCGCGAGTCGATCCGGGGGCCCGGGGCGGCTCGCTCATGTCGCGCTGGGTGCGGGGGACGCAGCCGGAGAACCGGCCGGCGAGGCCGCCGGGGACGCTCCGGACGATGCCGCCGGGGATGCGCCCGACGCGCCGGGTGACGGCGACGGATTCGGGTTGCATTGCTGCTCGGGGTTCGTCCGATCGGCGTACTGGTTGAAGAAGGCGAGGATCTGATTGACGTCCAGCTTGTCCTGGAACAGGACCCGGCCCCAGACCAGGGCGGCGAACGGCGCCTTCATCGAGTCGAACCTGGTGACGACCGGACTGATCTGTAGTGGAGGCACCTTGCAGACCGGGCTCGCGGGGAACCCCGCGACGAGGGCCCGGAGCTGGTCGAGGTCGGCTGTGTTGCAGGCGCCCATGTTGCAGTTGTAGAGGACGACGAGGCCGCCGTGCTCGAGGTTGTGGATCCAGTTCTGGGGGACGGTCGTGTCGTCCGGGCCGTAGAAGCGGGGCTGGATCGGGCCCTGGCCGGCGGCGTTGTAGTGGCTGCCGGAGGCCGGCGGGCAGAACGTGTAGCGGACCGGCGTGCCGACCGCGACGTGCGTCCGACCCATGTCGTCCTGCTTCTGGCCGAGGGGCTGGACGCCGCTCGAGACAGGCGCCGGGCTGGCCGGCTCCGAGAGGAACGAGCAGGAATAGACGGGCTGCGCGGCGCCGACGAAGACGAACGCCACGACGGCCAGCACCACGGCGAGTCCGCCGCCGATGATCAGCGTGCTGCGGTGACGCTCGAGGAAGGTCTTCTGCGTGGTGACCGCTGCCTTGGGTCGCGGCCGGCGCGTCGTCTGCGCCGACCCCACGGAGGTGGTCGAGGCGGCCGAGGTGGCCGCGGTGGCCGAGCCGGCCGCCCCACCGGAGGTGCCGCTCTTTGGCGCCGCGCCGCTGGTCGAGCTCTTGGCCGGACCGCCACCGGACGATGTGGTCGTGGCGGGGGTCGCTGTCGACGCGGCGCGCCGGGATCGTTTGCTCACTCTGGGTACTCCACCTGGGACACGACTTCAATCAGGTTCGTGATCGCGAGACCGGCCGATCGGTCGATGGCCGGCTGGCCGGTTGGCACGGACATGGCCGCACGCCCGTCCACGCTCCATTCGAGTTGCCCGGGCGCCGGGACGCGCCCGACCCACCCGAGGGTCCGGTTGGTCCCGTCGGAGACGAGAGCGTAGCGCCCACGGCGCGGCCGTGTCATCCGGGCTGGTCGGCGGATACCCGAGTCCCCCGCAATGACGCTGTCCGGAACGCCACATCGGCCCGGCTGCACGACGGCGCCGGCACTGCCGTCATCTCCGGCGCGACCGGCACGACCGGCACATTCCCCGCCCCGGTCACGGCTCGCTCAGGTAGGTTCGCACGGCCGGCCTCGTCAGGCCCCGGAACAGCAGGACCGCGACGATCAGCACGACAAGGGCCGCTGGGAGGAGCTGGCTGACGATGAGCAGCGGCACGGCCGGGATCGTGAGGGTTGCCAGGGCCAGCGCGAAGTTGCGCGCGGCCTCCTTGCGCTGGAGCACGAGCGTGATCGTGAAGATCGTGAACGCGAGCAGCGCCATCCAGACCACGCCCGAGCGGGCTGATCGGGACGTTGACGGCGGTATCCACGACGTAGCGCAACGAGATCCCGATCCCGGCCAGGATCAGGAAGGCGTAACCGAGGAAGAACCAGAGTCCTGGCGGCATGTGTCGGGCCGGCGTTTCCACGGACGGATTGTGCCACCACGCCCCGTTCGGAGCCCGCGATGCGGGTCAGAGCACCGCCCCGAGCGCCGCGAGTGCCGTGTCGATGTCGCGCGCGTCGTTGTAGCCGTGGATCGAGAACCGGACCCTCCCCGTGCTGCCCGTGGCAAGAACCCCGCGTGCGGCGAGCCGGTCGGCGATCCCTCGGGCGTCGGCCGAACCGAACACGATGTTGGGGCCGCGACGAGCCCGTGCCTCCGGGGTCCAGACGTCGAGGCCGAGATCCACCAGGCCCGCTCGGAGCCGACCACCCAGGTCGAGGATCCACTCCTCGACGACGCCCCGATCGAGGCTCGACAGGACCTTGAGCGCCTGGTGCAGCACGAAGATCGTCATGTATGGCGGGCTGCCGATCTCGAATCGGCGAGCCTCGTCCGAGAGCCGGTAGGCGCCCGGCCGCAGGGCGCCGTCCTCCCAGTCGTCCGTGAGCGAGTGCCACCCGACGGCGGACTGGCGCAGGTCGGGGATGCGGCGCCGGTTCCAGTAGAAGATCCCGACGCCCTGCGTCGCGAGCTGGAACTTGTAGCAGCACGACACGAGGACGTCGCAGTGTTCGATGGGCACGGCGATGGCCCCGAGCGCCTGCGACGCATCGACGGCCAGGATCGCCCCGTGCGCATGCGCCGCGGCGGCCAGCCTGGCGAGGTCCAGGCGCATCCCGGTCAGCCAGTTCACGTAGCTCACGCAGACGACCCGGGTGCGATCCGTGATCGCCGCTTCGATCGACGCCTTCTGGATCGTCGGTCGGCTCCACCGCCACCAGCGAGACGCCCGCGCCACTGCGAGCCAGCCAGGGCAGGACGCTGGAGGGGAACTCGTTGGCCAGCGAGACGACGGTGTCGCCCGGTCGCCAGTCGATCGCCGCCGCGAGGACGTTGAACCCCTCGGCGGCACTCCCCAGGATGGCAATGTCGCCAACGCCGCCGGGTGCGCCGAGGTAGTCCGCGACCAGCGATCTGCGTCTCCTCGTAGACCTCGTGGATCCGATCGCCGCCCGACATGCCCTGCGCCTTGAGGTCGCAGTACTCGATCAGGGCGTCGCGGGACGCGCGGAGCATCGGCGACTGGCCGCCGGCAAAGAGGTGCGTGACTCCCTCGAGGCCGATGAACAGGTCCCGTGGGATCGGTGTCGCTGCCGCCAACGCCATTCCCTCCTTCATGGTCCGGGTCTCGCCGCTGCGCCGAATTGGCCGCCCGGTCCGGCCCGGTCCGGCCGGGCGCCCGGTCCGGCCGGACCCATGGAGCCCGCCCGGGGCCCGTCGATCAGGCGCCCATTGTCGATGCCGCGTCGCTGGCCGGGACAGGCGCGCGGGGGCGCCGGCGTGAGCCGAGGAACCAGCGTGAAGGACGGCAGCCGCGCAGGCCGATCGCCGGACCTGGACCCGGCGACGCGCCGAGCAACGCGCAGGCGCCACCGAATCAGCGCGCCGACGGCCGCGAGGAGAGCACTGACGGCGGCCAGGACCGGCACAGCGAACGGGTGTTCCGTGCCGATCAGAGAGCCAGCCCCGTGCGGTGCCAGGCCGGCGGCGATGTGCTCGAGATTCTCCTGGACCGTGAAGGCCAAACAGGTCGAGACAAAGAGGATCGGCCAGATCGAGCGGAACTCACGCCGGAAACCGCGATCGCCGACCGGCCGCTCACGGGCCTGGGCCGCGGTGGACGATGGCGCTCTGAGGCGTCGCGCGATCCGAATGGCTCGGACTGATTCGCGGCCGAGGACACCAGCCGTGAGCACCACGACGATGAGGCTGAAGGCCATCCAGTAGCCATCGTGGCCACTGGCGGTCATCGCCTCGCGGATGCCGTCGCCGAGCCCGAACTGCACCGCGAAGACGGCGTCATGGCCAACGAGCAGGCTGAACAGCAACAGCGTCGACAGCCGTAGCCACTTCAGCGTGGACGCGGCGTGCCGCGTCGGCTGCCCATCGGCCCCCCCGAGCGGCAGGCGGTTGGTTCGGGCGGTGCGTTCGTATACTCAGGCTCCGTGGCAGACCTTCCGCTGGACCTCGCGAACGGGCTCGCCGTCCGTCTTGAGCGCGCCCTCGACGTCGAGGGCAAGATTCCGCGCGCCTTCGAGAACCTCGGCCCGATCCATGGCGCCGATCTCCTGTTGACCGATCCCGGCGGCGGCATGCGGGCGGCCCAGCTGGCGAATCTCGGCGCGCACGTGACGGTCCTCGGGGATGCCGCCGTTCAGGCGACGCTGACGGCGATCGCCGCCGGGCTGCCCGGCTCGGCCTCCGCCCGAATCGGGACGGCCTCCTCGACGGGCATGCCCGACGCGAGCCTCGATGTCGTTGCGAACTGCTGGTCGGGATTTCGCGACGATCCGGCCGGTGAACTGGCGGAGGCCGAGCGAATCCTGCGGCCCGGTGGCCGCGTCCTGATCCTCCACGACTACGGCCGCGACGACGTCTCGCGGCTCAGGCCGGCCGACCTGCCCGAATACGCCTGGAGCCACCCGCGCGGCTGGTTCCTCCAGGCGGGGTTCAAGGTCCGGGTCATCCACTGCTGGTGGACCTTCGCCGATCTCGACGACGCGCGCGACTTCCTCGCGACCGGGTTCGGCGAGGCCGGCCGAACCGTCGCCGACGGACTGAGCCGGCCGCGACTGAGTTACAACGTGGCCATCTATCACCGAACACACGGAGCGCACTGAGCCCGATCGTGGTTGACCGCCGACCTGGCCCACCCCCACGGAACCGACCCGCGCAATCGCGCGGCTCGCTCGGGCCGCCGCGCGTCGCGCCACCGCCCAACCCGGCTCGCGATCCGCGCGACGACCGCTGGCAGGACGACGATCGATCCCACGTTTCGCCACGGAACCCCGACGGCAGCCGGCGACGCGTCGGGCCGCACCTCGGTCCGATGCGCCTCACGCCGACCCGGGTCACCCTCTTCGTGGCGCTGGTGGGATCGGGGCTGTTCCTGATCTATTCGTTCACGGTTCGCGACGCGAGCCAGATCCCGCTCCTGAGCTCCGGGGCCGCGGTGCTCGGCATCGTCTTCAGCGCGCTCGCGCTGGCCGGCGTCATCGGCATGATCCAGGCGGCCCGGGACGAGCAGAGCGGCCGGGCGATGCTGCTGGCCCTCGGCGGCGGGATTGCGGCCCTGATCGCGGCGTTCTGCTTCTCGAGCGCGATCATCCTGGCCATGGTCTGGCGCCAGAACTAGGGCACACCGGCCCCCCTGCTACACTCCGGCGCGCGGCGCCCCCATCGTCTAGAGGCCTAGGACGCCACCCTTTCAAGGTGGAGATCACCGGTTCGAATCCGGTTGGGGGTACCAGTCCCCGGGGTCGAGATCCGGCGCCGATCGACCCGGAATCAGCGGCGGCGCAGCCTCGTGGCTCGCCCATCCCGGTCGAACGGTCCCGCGTGCTAGGATCGCCCGCGATGGAACTGATGGGCGTCAAGATCACGACGATCGTCAACGACAACGTGGCGATCCGCTGCGACGGCTGCAACGAGATCATCACGGGTACCCCGTGGCGCCTCAACGTGCTCGACACCGTGGCCACCGAGGTTCCCACGTCGTGGAACGATCGCCCGGTCATCAATCCCGGGCCGTTCCAGTTCCATCCGGATCCCTCGCATGTTCGACCGTGGATGGCTCGCAAGGGCTACCTCTTCTGCCGTCGATCCGACGTGCGCGAGATCATGCGGCCGATCCCGATCCCGGGGCCGACGGTGCGCTGGGGTCTCTGTGACGGAATCCACCGCGACGACCACGAGTTCGTCCCGGCCTGAGTCGATGCGCCCGATGGATCGGAGCGCCCAGTCGGAGCACGCGAGGCCGTCATGAGCCTGTCGGTGATCCTGCCCGTCCTGACGTCGATGCTCGCGTTCGTCTTCGCGGTCGCGCTCATTGACCAGTGGCGCGAACGACGACACGCGTTCCAGCTGGTCTGGGCCGCCGGCATGCTGTTCTTCGCGATCGCCGCCGGCTGTGAGGCGCTGGCGGGGATCGGCGGCTGGAACGAGACGCTCTATCGGACCTGGTACCTGACGGGCGCCGTGTGGACCGCCGGCTGGCTCGGGCTCGGGACGGCGTTCCTCCTCGGCCGGACGCGCTTTGGCTATGCGTTCGCGCTCTGCCTCTTCCTCGCCGGGCTGTTCACGTTCCTGGTCCGCAACAAGCCCGAATACGCGAACGCCGGGACGGCGCCACTCCTGTATTTCATCGCGGCCGGAATCCTGGCCCTCGCGATCGCCATCGAGACGTGGTTCTCGAACGACCACTGGCCGCGACTGGCTGCCGTCGCGGTGGTCGGCGCCACGCTGCTCAGCATCGTGCTGATGCTGATCACGACGCTGCCGGCGCCCGGCTACGAACTCGATCCGACGACCGGCGTGCCGACGGCCGGACTCTTCCCGCCCGTGCTCCGGCTGCTGACGCCGTTCATGAACGTGACCGGGGCGTTCGCACTGATCCTCGGCGCGATCTTCTCGACCTACGTATTCATGCCGAAGAAACGCATCCTGCCGTACTCGCTCGATCCGAACCAGTCGGGCGACCAGTTCCTGTTCAACCTGTTCATCGCGCCGGTGGCCATCACGGTCAACCTGTTCGCGTCGCTGCCCGGAACGGCCCGAGCGCTCGTCACGGGCCGCATCCACAGCCGGGTGCCGGCGACCCTGCTGATCGCGATCGGGGCGTTCATCCCGACGATCACCGACAGCCTCAACCGGTTCGGCTCGACCGAGCTCTTCCAGTTCGGCAAGTTCCTGGGAGTCGTGTTCCTCTTCGCGGGCTTCCTTATTTCGATCGAGGTCTTCCGCGAGATCCGCGTCCCGTTCACGGGGGTCGTCCTGCGGACGCGCCGCCGCGAGCGCGAAGCCGAGGCGGGTGCGGCCGTCGCCTCGGCCGACGGGACGGCCGGCAAGCCGGTCTGACGATCGGGCGCGGGAGGCCCTGCGGCCGCGAAGCCACTCGGTTCGATCGCCACATGTGCATTGCCGTGGCTTCGATTGCGCGTACCCTTGGGACAGGCCGCCTGGGAGGCTCGTGACCCGTCGTTGAGCGGCGCGCCGATCGCCACGTGTGCGACAACGACTCCAAGGGCACGATCCGGCACGCTCGAGCGGGCGTTGACCCGCTCCAACCCTGCCGAATGAACATGGAGCGTGCACGGACGGCCCGGATGGCCGCCCCCGGACGATCAGCCGGAGCGGACGTCGGCGCGGTCACGGAACGTCGGTTCGCCACTGCCACGAGGCAAAGAACCACGGCACGTGGCTCCAGCGCGGCCGCGCAGGAACCGCGACCCCGGTCGGTGCCACTCCCCGACGAAGAACCGACGCCGCGGGACCGCGCCCCGTCGGCCGTCGTCGGTCGCCCGACGCTAGCCCTTGGGGTCGACGACGATCGTGACCTCGGGCGCCATGCCGGCGAAGACCTTGACCGCGACCTTGTACGTTCCGAGTGAGCGGATCGGCTCGTCGAGGTCGATCTTGTGGCGATCGACGTTGATGCCGCGGCGGCCGAGCGCGTCGGCGATGTCCTTGGCCGTGATGGAGCCGTAGAGCTTGCCGCCCTCGCCGACCTTCACGCCCATCGTGAGGGTCGTGCTGGCGATGCGCGTGGCGTAGATCTCGGCCTCTTCACGCTCGCGCCGGCGCTTCTCCTCGCGGCTGGCGATGTCGTGCTGCCAGGCCCGGAACGCCCCGCCACTGGCGGGCACGGCGAGCTTCTGGGGGATGAGGAAGTTGCGGGCATAGCCTTCCGCCACGTTCTTCATCTCGCCGCTCTTGCCGAGCGTGGCGATGTCGGCGGTCAGGATGACCTTCACGCGGATGAACCCTCCTTGTAGATCCAGGTCCGGAGTCGTGGGCCGACGCCGGTCGCCTGGACAGCCTGGCCGACCATGCCGGCGGCCTGGGGAATGCGCCGGATGGCCCGCCGCAGCGGTCCCGGCATGAGACGGCGAATCTGGTTGACGTCGCGCTCGAAGGACGCCCGGTCGATGCCGAGCAGGTCGAGCTTCTCGTCGAGCAGCTCGGCGGGCAGGCCGTCGAGGAACAGGTCGACGGCAAGGACCATGACGAGCAGGTCGTCGAGGCCGCCGACGATCGGGATGTTGTCCGGGATCAGGTCCCGGCCGAGGACGAGGTAGCCGAGGCCGGCCGCGAGGAGCGCCTTGCGGGCCAGCGGCGTCCGCTCGTCGCGCACGAGCTCCCAGATGAGGCGCGAGTACGAGGGTGCGCGGCTGGCCACCGGCATGAACGCGAGCACGCCGACCGCGCGCCGCATCCCGACGGGATACGCACGTGATTCACGCTGCGCTCGGGCCTGGCCCATGGGGTCCACTCACCTCGTCGACCCGGCCATTCGAGCGCAGCGCGGGGGCTCCGCTCGCCGGGGACTTGCGAGTCTACCAGCCGGATCGTACGGCGGCCATCCGGGGTGCCGTGGGTCAGCGCGGGGCACCGGACCGATGGGACGTGCCTCCGGCCACGCTCGGCCGCCATCGCCCGATCCCGGCCCAACCGCCGGTCTCGGTCCGCTCGGGCCACGCTTGACATCGAACGTTCGTTCGGTATCATGCAGAAACCACAAGGAGGTGCGCGTGACCAGGCACGACGCCGAGCGCAAAGTCAAGATCCTCGACTACATCGCCGCCACGCTTCGCGCTCGGGGCTTTCCGCCGTCCGTGCGAGAGATCGCGCGTGCCGTCGGGCTCGCTTCCACCTCGGCCGTGCACCACCACCTCCTCATCCTGGAGCGTGACGGCTACCTGGAACGTGGCGCCGCACAGTCGCGCGCCATCCGGCTCACGCCGACCGCCGCCATCGAGCTCGGACTCTCGAGCGAGCTCGTGCCGCAGTCCAATGCGGGCCAGGCGCACATCCTGCCGGTGATCGGGGAGATCGCCGCCGGCGGCCCCATCGAGGCCTACCAGGACGCGACGGAGACAATGGCCGTCCCGGAGCTGCTCGCGCCGAGCGGGGACGCCTACGTGCTCAAGGTCCGCGGCGATTCGATGATCGACGCGCACATCGCGGACGGTGACTTCGTCCTGATCCGGCCGCAGACCACGGCGCGCGACGGGGACATCGTCGTCGCCCAGGTGGACGAAAACGGCGTGACCCTCAAGACCTTCTACAAGGAGAAGGGGCGAATCCGCCTGCAGCCCGCCAATGCCGCCTATCCGCCGATGTTCTTCGAGGACGTCCGGATCCAGGGCAAGCTGATCGGGGTCATTCGCAAGCTCGACTAAAGAGGCGCCGCGGCGCCGTGCAGGGCAGCCAACCGGCCCGTCGGACACAGCGCTTCGAGTCCGCGCGCTGGTGGACAAGTTATCCACCGCTTCCACACCCGTCCGTGAACACTGCCCCGGAAGTCGTGGGCAACCCGGGCCCGCCGCGCCAAGGTTCGGTGACCTGAGCGGCCCGGTCCGCCGCCACAATCCGGCAGGTCATCCATCCCGCTGGAGGCCGCCCCGCCCGTGATCGATCGACTACCGCCCCAGAGTGTCGAGGCCGAGCAATCGGTGCTCGGCTCGGTCCTGATCGACCGGGACGCCATCGTCGAGGTGGCCGAGTTCCTCCGGCCGGAGGATTTCTACCGCCCTGCCAACGGCGCGGTCTACTCCGCGATGCTGGAGCTGTTCGAGAAGCGCGAACCCGTCGACATCGTGACCGTCGCGGAAGTGCTGGAGCGAAACGGCCAGCTCGAATCGATCGGCGGGCGGACCTACCTCTCGGGCCTCAGCAACCAGACGCCGACCGCGGTCCACGCGGTCCAGTACGCGCGAATCGTGGAGCGCAAGGCGGTCCTGCGGAACCTGATCTCGGCCGCCGGCCGGATTGCCGGCATCGGCTACGAGGATCCTTCCGAGATCCAGGAGGCCATCGACCGCGCCGAGGCGGAGCTGTTCGGCGTCAGCAAGCATCGGGTCGAGGCCGGCTTCAGCCTCCTGAAGGACCTGCTCCACGACGCGTACGACCGGCTCGACTACCTCCACGCGCACCGCGGCGAGATGAGCGGTGTCGGAACGGGCTTCAAGGACCTCGACCAGCTCACGACCGGCCTCCAGAAGAGCGACCTCATCGTGCTGGCGGCCCGGCCGAGCGTCGGCAAGACGAGCCTGGCCCTGAACATCGCGGAGCACGCGGCCGTCCATGACAAGCGCACCGTCGGCATGTTCAGCCTCGAGATGAGCAAGGAGCAGCTCGTCCTGCGCCTGCTCTCGAGCATCGCCAACATCAACTCGCAGAACCTGCGCAGCGGCTTCCTCGAGGAGATGGACTTCGCGCGACTCGCGCCGGCGATGAACAGCCTCTCCGAAGCGCCCATCTACATCGACGACACGCCCAACATCAGCACGATGGAGCTGCGGACGAAGGCCCGGCGACTGCAGGCGGAGGCCGGGCTCGATCTCCTGATCGTCGACTATCTCCAGCTGATGCAGGCCACGACGACGACGCGCGACGCCAACCGGGTCCAGGAGGTCTCGGAGATCTCGCGAGGGCTCAAGGGCCTGGCGCGCGAGCTCAGCATCCCGATCATCGCCCTGTCCCAGCTGTCGCGGCAGCCGGAGATGCGGGAGAGCAAGGAGCCGCGCCTCTCCGACCTGCGAGAGTCGGGCGCCATCGAACAGGATGCGGACCTCGTCATGTTCCTGTGGCGCGAGAAGGAGCGCAGTGCGGACGACAACGACGCCGAGGGCGAGGTCATCAACCTCAACCTCGCGAAGCACCGCAACGGCCCGACCGGGCACGTGAAGCTCTGGTTCCAGAAGCGCCAGACACGCTTCCAGAGCTACGCCGGCGACCGCTACGTGGAGGCCAATTGAGCGGCTCGCGATGACCCGCAGCGCGGCCCTGGCGACGGCCGCAGACCCGCCGCAGACGCGCTTCTGACCCGCTGCGGACCCGCCGCAATCAACCCCGAATTGCCGAGATGTTGCGGCCTACTTTCCACAGTCGTCGGCGAACGATCTTTCGTTCTCGCCACGCTCAATTTGCTGTCTATTCGGCCATTGACGCCACGCGTATCCTCGCGCACAAGGTTTTCGGACCCGTGGTCCACGGTCCCCGCCGGCGCGCCGCCCAAGACATGGCACAGCCGGCATCGAGACCGAACCGGCGGAGGGCGCCAGCGGGTCCGTGCATGGAGGGCCGAGCGTGTACACGGACCGTGTCCTGACCTGCCGCGACTGTACCGAGGAGTTCACGTTTTCTGCGGGGGAGCAGGCCTTCTTCATCAGCAAGAGCCTCACCAACGACCCCCAACGTTGCCCATCGTGTCGCGCCGCCGCCAAGCGCGCCCGAACCGTCGGAGGTCCACGCGAATACCACGCAGCCATCTGCGGGGAGTGCGGTGGCCAGGCGATCGTGCCGTTCTCACCACGGAGCGATCGCCCGGTCTACTGCAGCACGTGCTTCGACAAGGTTCGAGCCGCATCCGCGGTGGCTGCGGCCCCGGTCTGACCTTTCGGGGGGAGGGGACAGGACCAGGGATGCGGGTCTCGGGGCAACTCGGGACCCGTATCCTTGTCCGGCGGCAATCGCCGGCGGCGCACAACCCTCGCGCCCTCGAGCCCGGATCTCCGACGTCCACGCCGCCGGCCGCTCGCGGGCGACCGTGACCGATCAGGAGGCTGCTTCGATGGGCGTGATCATCATTCGCGAAATGGTCGGCACGAGCCCCCGCTCCTGGAGCGATGCCGCGCGCCAGGCCGTGACCACGGCGTCCCGAACCGTTCGCAACATCAAGACCGTCGAGGTCGTGAAGTCGACCGCGGTCGTCGAGGACGGCGAGATCGTCGAGTACCGGGTCGAGATCAAGATCGGCTTCGAATACGAGGGCTGACGGCGGGTCAGTTGCCGGGATCCTGGGCGGGTTATCTGTCGGGATCGTCGGCCGGTCACATGGCAGCCGCGGGCTCGCCCGTCGTCCGGCAGCGGTTCGTCAGGTCACCGATCCGCTCGATTCGAATCGTCACCTCGTCGCCGTCGCGAAGGAACCGCTTGGGGTTCTTGTAGACGCCGACGCCGCTCGGCGTCCCCGTGGCAATGACGTCGCCCGGCTCCAGCGTGAACGAGCGCGAGCAGTGGGCGATGATCTGGCGGACGCCGAAGAACATGTTCGCCGTCGTGCTCGACTGGAGCGGCTCGCCGTTGACGAGGCATTCGATCCGCAGGGCCTGCGGATCCGGGATCTCGTCTGGCGTCACGATCCACGGCCCGATCGGGCAGAACGTGTCAAGCGACTTGCCGCGGACCCACTGGCCGTCGCCGAACTGGAGGTCACGCGCCGAGACGTCGTTGAGGCAGGTGTAGCCGAAGACGTGGTCGAGCGCCTCGGCTTCCGAGACGTTGCGGGCGTGGCGGCCGATGACGACGCCGAGCTCCGCCTCGTAGTCGACCTGGTCGGTCAGCGCACGATCCCACGTGACGTCGACGCCCGGTCCGACGACCGTCGAGGGGAACTTGGCGAAGACGAGCGGGGCCTTCGGCACGTTGAGGCCGCCCTCGGCCGCGTGGTCGGCGTAGTTCAGGCCGATCGCGACGATCTTGCCGGGATCTGGGATCGGCGAATCGAGGCGGACGCTCGCCAGCGGGTAACGTGGCTGATCTTCGAGTGATCCCGCGCTCCACGCGGCGATGGCCTCGAGCGCGGCCGCCGGCGCTCCGGCCAGCTCGCGCATCGTCCGTGGCCAACCGCGCGTCTGGAGCAACTCGACGACCTGCTCGCCGCGAACCACGCCGAGCCGCCGCTCGTCGCCGGCGATGAACGTGACCAGGCGCATGCCCGCGTGCCTCCCCTGAACGTTGTGACCGCGGACCGGGTCCGCTACGTTGTCAGGAGCGATGATGGAGCCGGCGACCCCGCGCCGCTGGACCTGCAGGAGAGCGATGTGACCCGTTCGGACCGCGAAGCGCCGCGCCTGGGATTCCTGTATCCGGCCCATTCCGCCGAGGACGACTACCCGCGCATCGGGACCCGCATCCACCCGGCCGTCGCGATCGACGTCGTCCACACCTCGATCGGCGAGGATGCCCACCGCGTCGATGCGCTCCAGGACACCGGCGCGGACTGGCGGTTGCTCGAGGGGGCCGCCACCCTCCGCGAGCACGGCGTGGATGCGGCCATGTGGGCCTGCACGAGCGGTAGCTTCGTCTTCGGGCTGGAGGGTGCCCGGGCCCAGGCGCGCGCCGTGGAGGAGTTCCTCGGCGTGCCCGTCTCGAGCACCTCCCTCGCGTTTGCCGCAGCCGCCGAAGCCCTCGGCCTGACGCGCGTCGCCGTCGCGGCAACCTATCCCGACGACATCGCCCAGCTGTTCCGCCGGTTCCTCGCCGACTCGGGCGTCGAGGTCGTCCATGTCGGTGCGCTCGGGATCATCACCGGGGTCGAGGTCGGGACGCTCGGCCGAGAGCGCGTCCTGGCGCTCGCCACGGCCAACGACCACGCCGCGGCCCAGGCCATCCTCCTGCCGGACACGGCGCTCCACACGGTCGACTGGCTGGACGATCTCGAAGCGGCCACGGGCAAGATCGTCCTGACCGCCAACCAGGTCACGGTCTGGCAGGCGCTCCGGCTGGTCGGGCGAACCGGATCGCAGACGGGCCTCGGGACGCTGTTTCGCGCCGGGGTCGCGCTTCCGGCCGCTGACCTGACCGCCGCTATCCCTCGAGGCGCCGGTAGCTGAGCCGCTCGCCCACGCTGCCGCTGCGCAGCACGTCGGCCGACGCCGTGGCGAACGCTGCCAGGTTCTCGACGACCCGGGCGTAGACATTGCCGGGGACGTAGCCCGTCGCCGGACTGAGCAGCAGGTTGTTCCGCCCGTAGAAGACCGCCAGGTCGACGAGCCCCGGCAGGTCGCCGAAGCCGCGATCCCGCATGAAGCCCCGCCCGAGCTGCCCGGCCGGGAAGTAGAAGTACACGACGTCGCCTGCCGCCGGGACGATCGTGGGGTTCTCGAGGCCGGGCTCCGCGCCGCGGATTGGCGGCACCAGCGTGTAGACCTCATTCGACGCGTATTTCGCGTGGAAGCAGTCGCCCGTCAGCGGCAGCGCGTTCCAGACGATGTCGCAGGTCAGCTCGGCATCGTCATCGAGCAGCTCGGCGACGCACGCTGCGCCGCGCTGCTCGAGACGGATCTCCATCCGCCTCGTCATGGCGCCGGCTCGTCGACGTCGAGGGCCACGATCACGTCGACCGAGCAGCCGAACGGAAGGTTCGACTGGACCGTCGTCCGGGCCGGACGAGGCTCCGGGAAGAACTCGGCGTATACGGCGTTGAACGGCTCGAAGTTGTCGAAGTCCGCGAGGAACACCGTCGTCTTCACCGCGTTGGCGAGATTGCCGCCGCTGGCTTCGACGATCGAGCGCAGGTTCGTCAGGGCCTGGCGGGCGACGGCCTCGAACGGGCCCTCGACGAAGGTTCGCGTCGCCTGGTCCAGCGGCCCCTGGCTCGAGACGAACAGCAGTCGACCGCTGGCGATGACGGCCGGCGAATACGGCCCCCGCGGCTTTGGCGCACCCCGCGGGAACAGGGCCTCACGCGACATCGAGCACCTCCAGGCGAGCCGGTGTATGGGTCAGGGCCTGCGCGCCCGTCTCGGTGACGAGCATCGTGTGACTCTGGTTGACGGCGAACTCCCCGTAGCGCCGCAGGGACATCGGCAGGTGGAAGACCATGCCGGCCGCCAACGGCCGGGGGTTGTCCACGCGCAGGAAGAAGCCCAGCGCCTCGATCCAGGTGCCCGGGTAGCCGATCCCGACGGGGTAGCCGAAGTTGTGGTGGAAGACGACCTCCGGCAGGACCGGGGCGAGCACGGCTCCGGCCGCGCGGGCGACATCGGCCGCGGCAATGCCCGGCCGCGCCGTCGCGAGAATCGTCTCGACGGCCGCCGCACCAGCTTCTGCAATGCGCTCGATCTGGGCACTCGGGCGACCGAGGATCGCCGTTCGCATCAGGGGCGCGGTGTACCGCCGGACCTCGGCCGTGAGCTCCAGGAAGACCGTCTCGCCGGCGAGGATCGTCCGGCCGTTGAACGTGCTGTGGGCCGAGCCCGCGCGATAGCCGGAGGCCACGATGGGGCCCCAGCAGACGGTGTCGCTGCCGCCGCGATAGAACGAGTCCATGATCACGGCCGCGACGTCGGCGTCGCGAACGCCGGGCCGGATCGCGTCGTACGCGGCCACGACTGCGGCGTCGGTCAGCACGGCGGCGCGGCGCATGTAGGCCAGCTCATCGGGCGACTTCACGATCCGGCAGTCCTCGACGATGCCGAACGGATCCTCGAGCCGGGACCCTTCGAGCGCTTCTCCGAAGCGCAGCCAGGCCTGGGTCGTGATGCCCACTCGCTGCTCGAGCCCGAGGTGGCCGCCGGCGAGACCCAGCCGCCGGACTTCGGCCACGACCGCGGCGATCGGGTCGTCGAAGGCGTGGTAGCTGACGATCTCGCCGAGGCCGACGCTGTTCGCGGCGCGGGCCTCCTCGAAGTCGAGAATCACCAGGACCGGTGTGCCGTCGCGCGGCACGATCAGGCACTGGAAGTCGAACAGGTTCTCGCTGTCCATGCCGGACAGGTAGTAGACGTTGTGGGGGCTGAAGATCAGCAGCCCATCGAGATCGCGTTCGGCCATGCCCCGACGAACGCTCCGGATGCGGCGCTCGTATTCCTCGATCGCGAAGGCGGGCTCGTGCGGAATGGCCATCGCGTCCCTCCCCGGCCTCGCGGCAGCTTCCCGAATGGGTCGGCTCGCGGCAGGCCGGCGGCTATTCTAGGAGGGTCACGAGAGCCTTCGGGTCGCGGGCGCGTTGGAGGAGAAGCGGCATGTCGACGAAGGTCGGGCACGAGGGTGGCCCCGTGAGCGACGCCGCGAGTGTCCCGGCGCGCCCCGCCGCGAATGCCCACGCTAGCGGTCCGACCGCCGCGACCGGCCTGAGTTTCGAAGCGTCGCGCAGCCGGCTCGACCGCGCCAAGCGGACCACGCCGGGTGGCGTTCACAGCAACATCCGCCTGTCCGAGCAGCCGTGGCCGCTCTTCTTCGACCATGGCGAGGGCTCGCATCTCGTGGACGTCGACGGCAACACGCTGATCGACTATGTCCTGGCCAACGGCCCGCTGCTCCTCGGCCACACGCCGACCGCCGTGACGGACGCGGTCAAGGTGCAGCTGGACCGGGGGCTGATCTATGCGGGCCAGAGCGATCTCGAGGTGGAGGCCGCCGAGCGGATCGTGGCCATGGTCCCCTGCGCCGAGCAGGTCCGCTTCAACATGACCGGTACGGAGGCCGTCCAGGCCGCCCTGCGCATCGCGCGCGCCGCCACCGGCCGCCAGAAGGTGCTGATCTTCCAGGGCCACTACGACGGCTGGGCCGACAGCGTGCTCTTCAACACCGCGACGCCCGGGGGTCGGGCCGCCGCGTCGGGCGAGCTCGAGGCCGTCGCCGAATCGCCGGGGGTCGCGCGTTCGGTCTCGGCGGACCTGGTCGTCGCCCCCTGGAACGATCCCGACGCCGTCGAATCGGTGCTGGCCCGCCATCGCGACGACCTGGCGGCCGTCCTGATGGAGCCGGTCATGGGCAACAGCGGCGTGATCGAGCCGCGCCCGGGCTATCTCCAGCTGGTCCGCGACCTCTGCACGCGATTCGGGATCGTCCTGATCTTCGACGAGATCATCACCGGATTCCGGGTCGGCCCGGCCGGGGCGCAGGGCCGCTACGGCGTCTCGCCCGACCTCGCCGTCTTCGGCAAGGCGCTGGCCTCGGGCCTGCCGGTGGCCTGCGTCGCGGGCCGCGCGGACCTCTTCGCGGAGGTGGGCGCCGGGCGGGTCATGCACGCCGGCACGTTCAACGCATGGCTGCCGGGCATGGCCGCGACGGTGGCGACGCTGCGAATCCTCGGCGATCCAGCGAGCGGGGTGTACGAGACCCTCGATCGAATCGGCACCCGCCTGCGCGACGGCCTGGCGGAGATCGCCGGCGCGAACGGCGGCGATCTGCTCGTCCAGGGCCTGCCGATGCTGTTCTCGACGACCTTCAACCCGCTGCCGGCCGCCTTCGACCATGCGGACGCAACACGCGCCGACCCGGCCAGGTTGCGCCGGTTCATCCCCCACCTGCTTCGTCGGGGCGTGCGGATCGCGGGCCGCGGGACGTGGATGCTCTCGGCGGTGCACTCGGATGAGGACGTGGATCGGACGCTCGAAGCGTTCCATGGGGCGCTGGCCGAGTTCCGGATGGAGCCGGCGTGAGCGCCGCGCCAGCCGCTCCGGCCGCTCGGGCCGCGCCGGCCGTCAAGGGCGTCGTCCGCACGGTGCTCGGCGACATCCCGGCTGCATCGCTCGGTCGAACGCTGATCCATGAGCACCTGATCAGCTCGCTCACGGCCTACTGGACACCGGATACGGCCCCCGAGATCGCCTCCGCGCGCGTGTCGCTGGCGACCCTCAGCCAGGTCAGGCTCCACGCCTTCTCGGTCCGCGACAACCTCGTCCTCGACGATATCGACGGTGCGGTCCGCGAGCTCGGCGAGTTCCGCGCGGCCGGCGGTTCGAGCGTCGTCGACGTCACCTCGCTCGGCATCGGCCGCGACATTCGCGCAACCGAGCTGGTGGCTCGCCGAAGCGGCGTACACGTGATCGCCGGGTGCGGCTACTACATCCGCCCGACCCACCCCCGCGGCCTCGAGGATCGCAGCGAGGCGTCCATCACCGAGGAGCTCGTCGAGGAGCTCACGGTCGGCATCGCCGGCACGGGTATCCGCGCGGGCGTCCTCGGCGAGCTGGGCGTGGCCGCCTACCCGATGCACCCCGCCGAGCGGCGCGTGCTGCGTGCCGCGGCCCGAGCCCAGGCCGCGACGGGCGCCGGCATGATCGTCCATCCCGCTCCCGGCACTGACTCGGCCTTCGAGCTTGCACGGGTCCTGCAGCGCGCCGGCGCCCGCATGGACAAGGTCGTGATGAGCCACCTCGATGAGCGGTTTCGCGACGATGTCGCCCTGTTCCGCCGGATCGGGGCCAGCGGCATCAGGTTCGGTTTCGACACCTTCGGCCGCGAGATCTTCTACGACGGCCGGCGGCGCCAGCATCCCTCCGACACGCAGCGGATCGCGGCCGTCCTGAGACTCCTCGACGCGGGCCTCGGCGACCGGATCGCGCTCGCCCAGGACATCTGCCTGCGCCATGAGCTGAGCTCGTTCGGCGGCCAGGGCTACGCGCACGTCATCGCCAACATCGTCCCCCGGATGCTCGAATCGGGCGTGCCCCAGTCGGCCGTGGATCGGATGCTCGTCGAGACGCCGGCGCGGATCCTCGCGCTCGACGCCTGAGCGGCCGAGCAGGACATGGCCGCCGGCGCTCGAATCGGGATCATCGTCCCGTTCGACTTCGCCCTCGATCGCGAGTACTGGCGGTTCGTGCCACCGTCGGTGAGCCTGCACCTGACCCGAACGCCGCATCACGACGGTGTCGTCGGGATCGAACTGGCCCGGGACGTCGCCGATCCGGCAGAGGCCGCCGAGGCGACCCGCGCGCTCGTCGCCATCGAGCCCGACGTCCTTGCCTACGCGTGCACGTCGGGCAGCTTCGTCGATGGGCTGGCCGGCGAAGCCGCGCTCCGGGCGGCGATGCTCCAGGCGGGTGGCCGGCGCGCCGTGACCACGAGCGGCGGACTCCTCGATGCGGCCCGAGCCATGGGCGTGCGCCGCATCGCCCTCGGGACCCCCTACACCGCGGACCTCGGCCAGCTGCTCGCCGACTTCGTGTCGGCGGCCGGGTTCGAGGTCGCCTCGCTCGCCAACCTCGAGCTCGAAGGCGGCATCGCCGACCTGCCCGACTCCGAGGTCCTCCGTCTCGCCGAGGCCGCCGCGACGCCCGATGCCGATGCGATCTTCCTGGCCTGCACGAACCTGCCGACGATCGACCTGATCCCCGGGCTCGAGGGCCGCTTCGGCCGGCCGGTGATCACGGCCAACCAGGTCACGATGTGGGCGGCACTCCGAGCGGCCGAGGCCGCTTCGGCCATCGACGACCAGGCGCTGTTCCGCCGGGCGCCAACCGGATGAGCGCCCGAATCGACAGGCTGCGGATCCTCGCCGCGGCGCTCGATCCCGAGCCGATCGCCGAACTGACCTGGCGCCTGCTGGAATGCTGGAGTCCGCCCGGCCAGGAGGCGGTCGTCGCGGCCGTGGTGGCGCAGGCGCTCCGCGACGCCGGCGCCGACGAGGTCACGCTCGACGAGGAGTTCCCCGGCAGTCCGAGCGTGCTCGCCTGGCTGCGCGGGCCTGCGCCCGGGCCGACGATCCAGTGGCACGGCCACCTCGACGCGATCGCCACGCCGCAGTCCGTCACGCGCCGCGACGGCGACGTGATCCTGGGCCGCGGCGCCTCGGACATGAAGGGCGCCCTGGCCGCGATGGTCGAGGCCGTCAAGCTGTTCCGGGCCAGCGGCCTGCCGGAGCGTGGCACCGTCCTGATCACGTTCCACGGCCTCCACGAGGAAGGCGGCAGCCGGCCGCTGCACCGCCTCATCGAACGCGGCATCCACGGCGACGCCGTGATCATCGGCGAGCTCGGCAGCGGCCGAGAGCTGATCACCGGCAGCCGGGGCCTCACGTTCTGGGACCTGGTCGTCCGTCGAACGGGCGACTCGGTCCACGAGACGAATGCGGGGCCGGGCGTCGCCAATCCGATCCGCGCCGGACGCGTGCTGCTCGACCGCCTCCTGGATCTCGCCGACGGGCTCGCCGCCGGGAGCGTCGAGCCACGCGGTTCGCTCTTCGTCGGCCGGTTCACGTCGGGCGATTACTACAACCGCGTCCCGATCGAGGCGCACCTCTCGGGGACGCGTCGACACCACGCCGATTCCTCGCTCGCGGCGGTCCGCTCGGAGCTGGCAGCGTTGGCGGCGGCGGTGGCCGCGGAGACGGGCGCGACGATCGAGCCGCAGATCCACGGTCTCATCGAGGCCTACGAGATCGATCCCGACACGCGCGTCGCCCAGGCCCTCCGGCTCGCCCACCATGAGCTGACGGGCGAATCGATGGTCGCGACCGGCAGCCGCGCGACGGGCAATGCCGGCGATTTCGTGCTCGAGGCCGGCATCCCGGCCGTCTATTACGGCACGGCCTACGGGTCGGCCCACTCGGATGCGGAGCAGGTCCTTGTGCCGGAACTCGCGCGAGTCGCTGCCGCCTATGCGCTCGCGTCCGCCTGGTTCCTCTCCGATCAGGCACTGCGTCCGCCGGCCCTCGCACCGGCATCACCCGGCGAGACACCTGGCCGAGACAAATGACGTAGTCCGGGACGGACAAACGACGCACCGCCCTGCCGACGGACGTGGCATGAATTCGGCGGTTCGCGGGGGCACGATGCGAGCTTGACGAACCTCGCGCCGCGCCAGGGAGACGCAACCCCGTGAATGCCGTCGCCGCTCTGTCCACGCCGCGTACGGCCGTGCGCGGTGAGCCGCTGAGCCGGCGCGCCGAAGGGTTCGCCGAGACCCCGGCCGGCATCCTGGGCGAAACCCCGGCCGAGACCTCGGGCGACCGATCGGGCGACCTGCCGCTGCGCCTTGGGTATCCTGAGCCGGCCGTGTCCCCATCCATCGACGACAGCCTGTCCGGCTCGCCGGCCCTGCCGGGTTCGGCCGCCCTGCCTGAACGGCTCCGTCGCGCCGTCGACGAGTCGAGCGGCCTGCTCGGCGCCGCCGGGTCGATGCTCTACCTGCTCGACGCCGACGGGATCCTGCGCTGGGCGCACGACTCGGGCATCGCCACCGACGCGGAGGCGAGCTGGTTCCGGTCGCTGCAGTTCCCGATCGGCGTCGGCCTCTTCGGCCGGGCGGTCTCGGAAGGCCGGGCCATGACGACCGCGGACTACGGCCAGGACAGCCGCTTCGTCCATGCCGTCGCGCTGGACCGGTTCGTGCGCGAGATGCAGGTCCGGAGCATGGTCGTCGCGCCGCTGATCGGCTCGAACGGACCACTCGGCGCGCTCGGCGCCTTCTCCCATGAACCCGACGCCTTCGGCGAGCCGGCCGAGGCGCTGATGACGGTGCTCGCCGAGCATGCCGCCCTGGCCATGGACAACGCGAGCCTCATCGACCAGCTCGCCGGGTCGCGCGAGGAGATCGAGGGCCGGGCCCACGCTGAACGGAGCCTGCGGGAGATCGCAGCCCGCATCACCGCCATCCGCGATCCGGCCACGATCGGCCGGCTCGTCGTCGATGAATCCCATCGCCTCCTGCACTCGGATTACGCGCTCCTGGCCCTGGTCAGCGACGGGGAGCTGCACTCGCCGGTCGTCAGCGGCGACCTCTCGCCAGAGGCACGGCGCGTGCTCGAGACCGAACATCTGCACGTCCGCGGCAGCCTCCTTGGCGCCGCCATGACGGCTCGCTCGGCCGTGACCTCGTCGGACTACGTGGCCGACGTCGTGGCCGTCGATCCCGCGGCGAACGTGGCGATGGTCGAGCTGCTCGGCCTCCGCGGCGTGGCCATCGCGCCGCTGCGGGTCGAGGATCGGGTCTGCGGCCTGCTGGCAGTCTGGTGCCGCGAGCCTCGCACCTTCACCGCCGCCGAGCTGGAGCTCCTCCAGGGCATGGCGGACGTGGCCGCGATTGCCGTGGACAACGCCCACCTGACCGAGGACCTGCGCTCCTCGGAGCAGCGCTTCCGCTTCATGACCGAGCGCTCGCCCGACGTGATCGCGGCAATCGACGCCCCCGGCCGCTTCACCTATGTCAGCGCCAGGGCGCGCGAGCTCGTGGGCTGGGATCCCGAGGCGCTGGTCGGCCGGCATTTCCGCGACCTGATCCACGAGTCGTCGCTCGCCACCATCGACGCACAGACGGCGGACCGCGTCCTCGATCCGACCGTTGAACACCAGTACCGGGTGAATCTCGTCCATCGGGACGGGCATCCCGTGCCGGTCGAGGTCCGCTCCGTCGGGATCGTGGTCAACGGCGTCTTCGTCGGCACGCAGACGTCCGTTCGCGACATGACCGAGCGGGACCGGATGGAGCGCGACCTGCGCCGCCAGGAAGCGGAGCTCGCGGCCAGCCAGGAGCGGGCGAAGCTCGCCCAGGAACTGCACGATTCGGTGACCCAGGCACTGTTCAGCATGACCCTCACGACCCGCAGCGCCGAGATGCTGCTCCAGCGCAACCCCGCGCAGGTGCCCGAGAAACTGGCCGAGCTGCGCGGCCTGGCCTCCGATGCGCTGGCCGAGATGCGCGGCCTGATCTTCGAGCTGCGACCCGGCAGCCTCGACCAGGACGGGCTGGCCGTCGCGATCCGCAAGCACGCCGCGGCCGTCCAGGGCCGGACGGGGATGCCCGTCATCGTCGAGACCGGCGAGGTCGAGCGTCTCGCCCCGGGACTCGAGGAGACGCTCTACCGGATCGTCCAGGAGGCGCTCCACAACGTCGTCAAGCACGCCCACGCCTCCGAGACGCGGATCCACCTCGGCTGCGAGGACGGCGCGACCCGGCTGGTCGTCAGCGACAACGGGGTCGGCTTCGATCCGTCGGGGATCACCGGCTCGCACCTCGGTCTCGAAGGGATTCGCAGCCGTGTCGCCCGGGTCGGCGCCAGCCTGATCATCGAAAGCCGGCCCGGCGCCGGCACCCGGATCGACGTCCTCGTGCCGCGCGAGCAACCCGGGGACCCCTCCGAACCGGCGCAATGACGTAGGCGGCCTCGGCCACACGTCGTGGGTCCATCCGGGACCGACGAACGATGGCGAATGCGCCGCGATCGGCCAGCATGAGAGACGTGATCGAGCTGAACGTACCGCCGACCATCCCCGCCTCTCGTCCGGTCCGCGTGCTGATCGTCGACGACGACCGCCGCGTCCGCCAGAGCCTCTCGGGCCTGATGGCCCTGCGGGACGGCCTCGATGTCGTCGGGACCGCCGGCGATCGCCAGGCCGCGCTGGCCGTCGTGCGCTCGAGTGCCCCCGAGGCCGTGCTGCTCGACCTGCGCCTGCCCGAGCTCGAGGATGGATTCGGCCTGCTGGACGACCTGCGTCGCGGCTGGCCCGACATCCGGATCGTCGCCATGAGCGTCCAGGTCAGCCTCCGCGATGCGGCGCTGGCCGCCGGGGCCGTCGGGTTCGTCCCCAAGGGCGGTCATCCCGAGTCGATCGGTGACGCGATCGAGGAGCTCGGCCGGGCCCCGGACCGCTGACCAGGCCCGACCGGACGCAGCCGCTGCAGTCGCTCACGAGGGCCGCTGAAGCGCCGGAAGCCTCTGCTAGACTCGCCGCCGAGCAGCGCCCGCTGCCCTCGCCCGACCACTGCCCGAGGCTGGCGTGACCCAGACGAATCGCATCCGGGTCCTCATCGTGGACGACCACGCCGTCGTCCGGCGCGGATTGCGCGGCTTCCTCGATCTGCTCGACGACATCGAGGTCATCGGCGAGGCCGAGAACGGCCGCCAGGCCGTCGAGCTCGCCGCCGCCCTGTCGCCCGACGTGATCCTGATGGACCTGCTCATGCCCGAGCTCGACGGCCTCGGCGCCATCGCCGCCATCAAGAGCACCCAGCCGGACATCGAGATCGTCGCGCTCACGAGCTTCATCGAAGAGGAGAAGGTGACCACGGCCCTCGAGGCCGGCGCGAGCGGCTATCTCCTGAAGGACGCCGATGCCGACGAGGTCGCAGCGGCGGTCCGGGCGGCTCACGAGGGCGAGATCCATCTCGATCCGGCGGTGACCCGGCTGCTCGCCCAGCGGATGCGCGACAAGAAACGCGCACCGGCGCCGATCGAGCCCCTCACGGAGCGCGAGCTGGAGGTGCTGAGCCTCCTCGGCCGCGGCAGCAGCAACAAGGAGATCGCCTCCGCGCTCTCCATCACGGAGCGCACGGCGCGGACCCACGTCAGCAACATCCTGGGCAAGCTCGGCCTCTCGAGCCGGACCCAGGCCGCGCTCTACGCCGTCGAGCACCACCTCGTCGCGCCGGGCTGACCGGTCACGGGTCGCGTCACGCGACCGCCCGTCGGACCGTCCTCTCGACGGTCCCCGATGACACTCACGGCTATACTGGCGCCCGCCCCGCGGGCCTCATTCGCCCCTGATTCATGGCCCACAGCCAGAGGTTCCATTGCGCGTTCGCAAAGCCGTCTTCCCGGCCGCTGGCTGGGGCACGCGGTTTCTCCCGGCCACCAAGGCCCAGCCCAAGGAGATGCTGCCGCTCGTTGACAAGCCGATCATCCAGTACGCGGTCGAAGAGGCCGTGGCTGCCGGGATCGAGCAGGTCATCATCGTCACGAGCAGCCAGAAGCGGGCCATCGAGGACCACTTCGACCTCTCGTTCGAGCTCGAGCACCTGCTCGAGGATCGCGGCGACATCGACCTCCTCCGCCAGATCCGGGCCATCTCGGATCTCGCCCAGGTCGCCTACGTCCGCCAGAAGGAGCAGCTCGGCCTCGGCCATGCCGTCCTGATGGCCAAGGAGCTGGTCGGCCACGAGCCGTTCGCCGTCATCCTCTCGGACGATGTCGTCGTCGGCGAGACGCCCTGCATCGGGCAGCTGCTGCGGGCCTACGAGCGAACGAAGTCCTCGGTCGTGGCGGTCATGGAGGTCCCACGGGCGGAGACCGGCCGGTACGGCGTCATCGCGACCGACGAGACGCATCCGGACGATCCGCGGCTCCATCGCGTCACGGGTCTCGTCGAGAAGCCCGATCCCGACGCGGCGCCGTCCAATCTCGCGATCATCGGCCGCTACGTCCTGACGCCGAAGATCTTCGACAAGCTCGAGCAGACGCCGCACGGCGCCGGCGGCGAGATCCAGCTCACGGACGCGATCAACGCGCTCATGGACGAGCAGGAGGTCTACGGCTACGCCTTCGAGGGCACCCGCTACGACTCCGGCACGAAGATGGGCTGGCTGAAGGCGTCGGTCGAGTTGGCGCTCGCCCGCCCGGACCTCGGCAGCGAATTCCGCGAGTACCTCCGCGGGCTCGATCTCTAGCCAGGCGGGTGCCTTGGCTCGAACTCGGATCCGGGCCTCTCTGCGTCCAATCGCGACCGTCATCCGGGGCACGATCGCGCGCCACGCGACGACCTCGATTCACGATCACGGCAGGCACGGGCCGCGCGTCTGATCCGCGCGGCGTGGACGGTCGTCCAGGTCGAACCGTAGGGTAGGATGGCCGGCGGACGTCCCGCGTTCGACCGGTGGCACCAGAAGGAAGCAGTTTGGCGGAGATCGGCAGCACGCTCGGCGGTCGTTATCAGCTCGAAGACGTCATCGGCCAGGGCGGCATGGCCACCATCTATCGGGCCCTCGACGTCCAGCTCGGACGAGACGTCGCCGTCAAGATCCTCCGCCCCGAGTACGGCCGCGATCCCGATTTCATCGCCCGCTTCCGCCAGGAGGCGCAGTCGGTCGCGTCGCTCAACCACCCGAACGTCGTCGCGGTCTACGACTACGGCCAGGATCCGGCCGGTCCCTACATCGTCATGGAGTACCTCGACGGCGAGGACCTCGCGACGATCCTGCGCCGGACCGGCGCGCTGCCCCCGCGCCAGGCGGCCCGGATCTCCACGGAGATCGCGAAGGCTCTCGCGGCTGCGCACGCGCAGGGGATCGTGCACCGCGACATCAAGCCGAGCAACGTGCTCGTCGCGCGCGACGGCCGCGTCAAGGTCACCGACTTCGGCATCGCCCGGGCCATCGCCGAGGCCCAGATGACGCTGCCCGGCACGACCCTCGGTTCGGTCCACTACTTCAGCCCGGAGCAGGCACGCGGCGAGCCGGCCGGCGAATCGTCCGACATCTACTCCCTCGGCATCGTCCTCTACGAGATGCTGACGGGGCGACGCCCATGGGAAGGCGATACGGCGGCATCGATCGCCCTCGCCCGCCTGACGGGTCCCGTGCCGATGCCGTCCTCGATCCGGTCGGGCATCCCGCCGACCCTGGAAGCGATCGACCGCAAGGCGCTGGCCCGTGAACCGGCCGATCGATTCACCAGTGCCGCGGCCATGGCCCAGGCACTCGACGGCTTTCTCGCCGATCGCAGCCAGGGGGTCGCCGGCGCGGCGGTCGCCGGGGCCGCGGTCGCCGGCGCGGCGGTCGGCGTTGCAGCCATGACCCCGGCGCGCGCGGTGGCTCCCGCACCGGCCTACGCCGCAGCTCCGCTGCCCTATCCCGATGACGCCTATGCGAGATCGGTCGAGGGCGACGTCGTCGCGCCCGTCGGCGCGGGTCGCCGGGCCCCGCTCGTCGATCCGTACGACGACTACGGCCCCGGCGGCACCAGCCCCTGGGTCTGGCTCAGCGGCCTCCTCGCGCTGCTCCTGCTCGTCGGCATCGGGTTCCTCGCCTTCAGCCTGCTGAACCGCGGCAATGGCGGCGGCACTCCGCCCGTCATCCAGGTCACAGTCCCGAACTTCGTCGGTCTCACGGCCGAAGAGGCGCAGGTCCAGGCCGATTCGCTGGGGATCGTCCTGAACCGCCTGTTCCAGCCGAGCGATCAGACGCCCGGCACCGTCCTCAGCCAGATCCCGGCCTCGGGCGCCAAGATCGACAAGGGCAGCACGGTCAACCTCGTCATCGCGAGCGGCTCGAACACGGTGGCCGTGCCCGACCTGCGCAATGACACGGAACCCGACGCGATCCAGGCGATTCTCACGGCCGGCCTGACCGTCGGCACGCGAACGGACGCCTTCGATCCGATCGTCCCGATCGGCTCGGTCATCAGCCAGGACCCGCGGGCCGGTCTGGACGTGCCCAAGACCACCTCGGTCAACTACGTCGTCTCGAAGGGGCCGGAGCCTACGGAATCGCCGACGGAGAGCCCGACCGAATCGCCGTCCGAGAGCCCGACGGCCTCGCCGTCCGAGAGCCCGACGGCCTCGCCGACGGCCAGCCCGACACCGACGCCGAGCCCGACCGCCAGCCCGACGCCCGCGCCTACCCCGACGCCCGCCCCGACGCCCGCCCCGACCCCGGCGCCGACGCCTGCCCCGACTCCGACTCCCGCCCCGACTCCGACCCCGACCGCGACCCCGCTGACCGTCGGCGACTATCGCTGCCTGGCGCTCGACACGGCAACGAACCAGATCACCGCGGACGGCTTCACCGTGGGGACCATCACGACGAGCCCGAACGGCGCCTCGTTCGATGGAACGTGGCTCGTCAAGAGCCAGGTGCCGCTGGCAACCGAGGTGCGCCCGCCCGGCACGGCGATCCGGCTGACGATCGTGGCGCCCGACCAGCCCTGTCCGTAGGCGTCAGCGTTCCGAGTCGCTCCAGAAGAGGCCACCGGCGATCGCGACCTCGCCCGTCCGGCGTGGCTCGAGCTGGATCGGCGGCCCGGACGCACCCGGACGGGATTCCCAGCACGGCCGGATCTCGTCCCCGTTGAGGGGGTTCCGGGTGCGATCGAGGCCGCAGTACCCGAGGTTCACGGCGACGGACGCTCGAAAATGCCGGCAGGTGAGGCAGCTGGCGCTGGATCGATGGCAGACCCAGCAGCGTGCGCTTTCCGCCTGGGGGACCCCACAGTGCGGGCAGCGCCAGATCGGCATGGCCAGATCGTAGCTGCCCCCGGCGCGCGTGTCGAACCGGCGCCGCGGTCCGCAGCTACTTGACGATCGCGATGACCGCCCGTGCCGTGATCGTGCCGTAGTGCTTCGTGGTCACGAGAACGGTGGCAAGGCCGTTGCCGAGCGTCGCGCCCTTTGGAACGGTCGTTTGGAATACGGCCGTGCCCGAGCCATCGGTCGTGCCGTCCTGGGTCACCGGCGCGATCCCCGGAATGCTCAGCGTGAACGTGACCGGAGCGCCCGTGACGGCGTGGCCGTCGGGATCGGTGACGAAGGCGCGCAGGATGACGGACTGCGGCAGCCGGCTGGCGCTGTACTGGTAGGACGAGGACGTCAGTGACGCCGTCAGCTTGCCGTTGCCGCGCAGGACGCTGACCACGTTCGTGCCGATGTTGCCGGCCGGGTCCGTGCCGGTCAGGGTGATGCCGTTCGTGCCGGGTTCGAGGGCCAGCGTGATCGAAAACGTGCCGTCAGGACCGGCCGTGCCGGTCGCCGAGGCCCCGTTGGCCTCGTTGCGCGCCACGATCACGGTCCGCGACTGGGTATTGCCGGCGAGTTCGACCGTCGTCCCGTTGATCGTGTCGCCGTCCTGCGGGGAGGTCAGGGTGATCTTGGGGTTGCTCGTGTCGTAGACGTAGCGCACGGCCGGCGACGGGTCGGTCTCGCCGCCGGGGCCGATGATCGTGGCGGTGAAGTAGTTCACGCCCTTCTGGAGGATCACGCCCGGGACCGTGAACGATGGCGTGGCCGGGATCGCGATCTCCCGGACGAGTGCCGGCTGCCCGCCGGTCAGGGCCTGGTAGATGCGGACCTTGTAGTTCTTGTCGCCGGCGACCTCGGCCGGGGTGGTTCCCGTGAGGACGGCGGTCGGCTCATTCGTGTAGGACTCGCCGGGCGGGATCAGGTTCGGAGAACCCGACAGGGCGGCGATCGGGGCCGCCGTCGGTGCGGCCGTCGCCGTGACCTTCAGGACGAAGCCGGCGAGACCGGAGCCCACACTGGCGACGACCCGGCCCAACTGGCCGGTGCTCGCGTAGAGGATGACGGCGCCGAGGGCGACGACCGAGACGCCGAGCAGGATGCGGGCCGGCAGCGGCAGGCCGCCGGTGCGCCTGCGCTTGCGGGGCCGGGCGATCACGGGCATGCGCGTGAGGCCCGACCTCGGCCGAAGCCGTTCCGGTGCCGGACGTCCGGTGGATGGCGGTCGGGGTCGAACCTGGGATTGCCGCACGGCTCGCCGCGTCGTCATGTCCGGCCATTGTCGCACGTCAACAGGCCAGACTGGCCGAGCGCCACGGGACGGCGGAGCGGGATTGTGGCAGGCCACCTGTCGGAAGGCCGTGGGCCGATGTACTCTGGCCCGGTTGCGGGCCCATGCAGCCGGTTCGCGCAGAACGAGGGTGGAGTTGCAGGCACGCGACCCGAAAGCGGCGCAATCGCGATCGCCGGACGCCCGTCCGGCCCCCGCTGCGACCAATCGGCCAGCCGCCCAGGACCGCCGTCCCTTCGAGCCACGGACCGCTGCCGACTACCGCCGGCAGGCCGATCCGCGTCCCGCACCCGTCGATCCCCGCCGGGCGGCCGTCGATCCGCGCCTCCGCGACCCGCGCCAGGCCGGTGCGTCGGGCCGCCTCGGCTACCGCCCGACCACGCCGCCCCGGACCGGGTTCGGACTGCCGAACCTCCGCCGCAACGTCTGTCCCCACTTCTACATCACGGGCGCCCGAGGCGCGATTCCCATCCAGGCCCCGCACCTCCTGAAGGCGCTGATCCGCCAGGAACAGAACGTCTCGCGCTGCCAGCTCCGGGGTGGCGTCCACCTCGAGCAGGGTTACGTCAACGACGTCTGCCTGACTCCCCGGTTCAACCAGTGCGTCTTCTACGAGGACGACCTCTCGACCGAGTGACCGGCGAGCCGCTCACCTACGGCGAGGCCCTCGAGGCGCTCCAGCGGCGAGGTCGTTTCGGAATCCACCTCGGCCTCGGCCGGACCCGGGCCATGCTCCGGGCGCTCGGCGACCCGCAGCGCGAATTCCGCGGTGCGCTCGTGGCGGGCACGAACGGCAAGGGCAGCGTGCTCGCGCTCGCCGGCTCGGCCTTGCGAGCCGCGGGTTACCGGATCGGCGAAACGCCGAAGCCGCACCTCGTCACGTACCGCGAGCGACTGGTCGTCGACGGCCGGCCGGTCGACAGCACGACCTTCGCCCGCCTCGTCGAGCGGGTCCTGCCCGTGGCCGACGCCGTGGCCGGCCGGCACGGCCCACCCACCGAATTCGAGGTCCTGACCGCCGTCGTCTTCCTCTGGTTCGCCGAGCAGCATCTCGACCTCGCCCTGGTCGAGGTCGGCCTCGGCGGGCGGCTCGACGCGACGCACGCCTGGGACGGGGGCGTGGCCGCGATCACGAACATCGCCCTCGACCACATGGACCGCCTCGGCCCGACGATCCCGCTGATTGCGCGGGAGAAGGCGGCGATCATCGAGCGCGGCGACCTGGCCGTCACGGGCGCCGACGGGGAGGCGCTGGCCGTGATCCGCCGGCGCGCACGTCGACTCGTCGTGCCACTCACCGAGGTCGTGCCGGCGCCGCTCCTCGGCTTGGATCGCGACGGCATCACGGTCCGGCTGCCGGCGCTCGGCGAGGTCCGAGTGGGTCTGCGGGGCGCCCACCAGGCCGCCAACGTGGCCGTCGCCGACGCGCTGCTGGATGCGCTCGAGGCAGCGGGGATCGCCAAGGTCGCCCCCGATGCACGCCGGACGGGCTACCGCGACGCCCGCTGGCCCGGGCGGCTCGAGCTGATCGAGCTGCCCGGCGGGGCCGAGGTGCTGCTCGACGGCGCGCACAATCCGGCCGGCGCGGCGGCGCTGGCCCGGGCGCTCGACGACCTGCGGCCGGACCTGCGAGGCGGCCGCGACGAGGCCGCGCCGCCGCCCGTCACGCTGCTGACCGCGATGATGGCCGACAAGGATGTGCCGGGGACGATCGCCGCCCTGGGATCGGCAACGGCACTGGCCGGTGCGCAGGTGATCGCGACCCAGGTGGAGGGCGTCCGAGCCATGCCGGCCGCCGAGCTCGCCGCGGCCTGGGCGCGCGATGATCCACGCGTGCACGTGGCCGCCATTCCGGATCTCCCCCGCGCCCTCGACCTGGCGCTGGCGAGGGCTCGTGGCCCGATCGTGGTGGCCGGTTCGCTCTATCTCGTCGGGGAGGTGCGGGGCCTGCTCGTCGACGATCCGCTGTTGCAGGACCCGAACGATCCGGCGACGTCCGGTGAGGCCCGCCGATGACCGGCGCCGGCCGTTCCGGCGAGGCGGGCGTTCCGCCGGACGACGGCGGCCCGGGCGGTCCTCCCGCTGCGGACCGGTCGCCTGGCAAGACCGTGATCGGTGGCCGCACGATCGCCTGGGGTCGCCGCACGCTGGTCATGGGGATCCTCAACGCGACCCCGGATTCGTTCTCGGGCGATGGCCTTCTGGCGCGCGGCGAGGCCGAGGCGACCGCGGCTGCGGCGGACCAGGCCCGCCGGATGCTCGACGACGGGGCGGACTTCCTCGACATCGGCGGCGAGTCGACGCGGCCGGGCCACACGGACGTCCCGGAAGCCGAGGAACTGCGGCGGGTCGTGCCGATTGTCGCGGCGATCCGCCGGGCGATCCCGGCGGCGCTGCTCAGCGTCGACACGACCAAACGCGCGGTTGCCGAGGCCGCGCTGGACGCCGGAGCGTCAATGCTGAACGACATCTGGGCCGTCGGACCGGACAGCGCGATGCTGTCGCTGGCGGCGGAACGCGACGTGCCGATCGTGGTGATGCACAATCGCGCCGTTGCCAGCTACCAGAACCTGATGGCCGAAGTCCTGGCCGACCTGGAGCGGGCGATCGAACGGGCCCTTGCCCTTGGGGTCCGATGGGAGCACCTGATCGTGGATCCGGGAATTCGGGTTCGGCAAGACGCCCGAACACAACGTTGTCCTGCTGCGCGAGCTTGGCTCACTGCGGGTGCTCGGCCGGCCGATCCTCCTCGGCACCTCGCGCAAGTCGACACTCGGCTGGCTCCTCGACGGCCTGCCGCCCGCGGAGCGGCTCGAGGCGACGCTCGCCACGACCGCCCTCGGGATCGCGGCCGGGGCCGACATCGTCCGGGTCCACGACGTCCGCCCGAATGTCCGCGTCGCGCGGGTGAGCGACGCGATCGTTCGCGGGAGCACCGAGGCGTGACCGATCGGATCGTCCTGCACAACATGGTGTTCCAGGGCCGCCACGGAGTCCTCGAGCACGAGCAGCGCGAAAGCCAGCCGTTCCAGATCGATGTCGAGCTGCTGCTGAACCTGCAGCCGGCCGCCGTGGATGACGACCTCAGCAAGAGCGTCGACTACGGCCAGGTCTTCGATGTCTGCCGCCAGATCGTGGAATCGACGAGCTTCCGCCTCCTCGAGGCGCTCGCCGAAGCGATCGCCCACGAGCTCCTGGTCGACTTCCCGATCACGGAGGTCGGCGTTCGGGTCCGCAAGCCGAACGCCCCGATCGACGGAACGCTCGACTGGGCGGGCGTCGAAATCTGGCGCCAGCGCTCGGGAGCCGATCGCCGCAACGGCTGACCACTTTGCCGCCACGACTTCTCGCCGCTCGATCGCCCGGTCAACAAGACGACCGCCCCGGCCGAAGCCAGAGCGGTCGTCTATTGGGGCACCCTGGACACCGGGGGGGAGGCGCCAGGGCCCATCTAGTTCCCGCCACCCAGGTTGTGGGCCGGTGGCGGGTGCGTGGTCAGAGGTTCGTAGGCCGAGTCCCAAGGGTGAGCTGAAGCGTCAGGGACTGGCCGCCGCGGAGAATCCCGAGGGTGACCGTCTTGCCCGGCGCGAACTGGCTCAGGATGTCGTCGAGCGGGTGCTGGCCGTCGACGGGCGTGCCTTCGATCGTGACGATGATGTCGCCGGCCTTGATCCCGGCCTGGTCGGCGGGACTGCCGCTGACGACCGCCGAATCGGTGGCATTGGCGCCGGCCGAGACGTAGGCGCCGTGATCGACGGGCAGGCTCTCGGCCTTCTGCACCTGGAGATCGATCGGGACGTAGCGGACGCCGATCCAGGGTCGAGCCAGCTTCTGGCCGGCGAGGGCCTGCTGCATGATCGGCCGGGCGATGTTCACCGGAATGGCGAACCCGATGCCCGGCGCGTTAGCCGCGATGGCCGTGTTGATGCCGATGACGGTGCCGTTGGCGTCGAGCAGCGGCCCGCCGCTGTTGCCGGGGTTGATGGCCGTGTCGGTCTGGATGAGGTTGTTGATCTGGCCGCCCGAGACCTGGATGCTGCGGCCCATCGCCGAGATGATTCCGCTCGTGACGGTGTTCGTGTACGTGCCCAGCGGACTGCCGATGGCGATCGCCAGCTGGCCGACCTTGAGACTGCTCGAGTCACCGATCGCCGCGGTCGGGAGGCCAGTCGCGTCGACCTTGACGATCGCGAGGTCCGTCAGCGTGTCGATGCCGTAGACGGTGCCCTTGAGTTCGCGGCCGTCCTTGAGCTTGACCGTCAGCTGGTCGCTGCCCGAGACGACGTGGCGATTCGTGAGGATCCAGCCGTTGGCGTCGAAGATGATCCCGGAGCCGATGCCCTCCGATGGGAGTGACAGCGGATCGCTCGTGTTGGCGCCAGCTACGGCGTCGATCGTGACCACGGCCGGGCTCACCTTGGCGGCGACCGCGATGATCGCGCTGTTCTGATCGACCGGGGCCGGCACTGGCGCGCGGACACCGGTCGGATCGGCGACCGGGGAGGGCGCCACGACGATGGGGCGATCGAGTGCCCCCGAGGTGCTGAGCGCGAAGTACGTCCCGCTGGCGGCGAGCGTGGCCGAGATCAGCGAAGCCGCGAGGATGAGCCCGATGGCTCCGGCCCGGTGCGATTCAGGCTGTGGCCGAACGGCGGCCGTCGCGACCGGCGCCGTCTCGAACCAGGATTCCGGGGTCGTCTGGCCGGGCGCTTCCCAGATGGGTCGCGTCCAGCCGGGCCGCGGTTCGGGCGACGGCGAATAGGTCTGGGTCTGACCGGCCGCGGCCGCATACGACCCGACCGCCGGGTCCGAGCCGGGCTCGCGCGCCGGCCAGCCACTCGCTGTCGCGGCGCTCGCGTAGGGGTTCACGTCTGTCGCTGGCGTGGTGGCCGGATCCGGCGGGAGCCAGCCGGAGCTCGAGGCCGGGGCCGAGGTCGGCGGCGCCCAGGGCGAGACCGGGATCGGTGCGACGACCGGGGTTGCCGGCACATTGGTGGCGTCGGCGGCCGGGTTGTCGCCGGCCACCGGGGCGAAGGTCGTGGAGCCCGTGGCTGCCGGCGCCGCGGCAGCGGTCGTCCACGGCCAGGCCGGAACGTCGATCGGCTCGGTGGGAGTCTCGTCGGGGATCACGGTCTTCGGGACGGGCGGAGCCCAGGCGTCGGCCGGAGCCGGTGGAGGGGGCGCCGCGACTGGTTCGGCCGAAACCGGTTCGGCCGCGACGGAGTCGGCCGCAACGGACTCGGCTGCGACGATCGCCTCAGGCGATGGGCTCGCCGGCGCGGGCGAAATCGCCGACCCGGCATCGGCCGGCCCGGGCGCAGTCGTCTCGCGTTCCTCTGGGGTCTGATCGGTCACGGTTGGCTGTTCCCTGTGGATGGGCCGGCTGGGATCGTGCTTCCACCCCGGCTCGTCGGTCGTCTCGTCAGCGTGACAGGCAAGGGTTCAAGCGAGGTCAGGCGGTCGGTGAAGAATTCGTCACGTCCGCCGCGGCGACCGGCTCAGCGGTCGTCACGACGCCACTGCTGAGCCCGGCCGCCCGATCGTCGGCCATTGGCGGCCCGGTCCGGTTCGTCATCGAGGCCGTGCCGCGTTCAGGGTCGCTGGAGCCGAGCAGCCGCGGTTCCGGCGCCGCAAGCCACTGGGCGCTGGATGCGACGGACATCTGCGGTGGTTCGAGTGCCAGCACATCGGCCGCCCGCGGGTCGCGCAGCAGCGTGACGTCGAAGGTCGTGCCGACCCCGAGCCGGCTCTCGACCGCGATTCGACCGCCGTGCATGTCCACGATGGACTTGACGATGGCGAGTCCGAGGCCACTGCCGCTGCCACGTGCCTCGTTGGCGCTGGAGCCGCGGTAGAACCGTTCGAAGATCCGAGGCATCTCGGCCGGATCGATGCCGACACCGGTGTCGCGCACCTCGATCTGGGCGCCGTCGCCGTGAGCCCGCAGCTCGACGTCGACGGTGCCGTTGCGCCGGCTGAACTTCAGGGCGTTGCCGACGAGGTTGCTCACGACCTGGCCGATGCGCTGCGGGTCGTGCCAGATCCGGATCGGCTGGTCGGGCATGTGGAGGGTCAGGCGGACACCCCGCCGACGCGCCGCAGCGCCGGCCTGCTCGACCGCCGATTCGACGCAGGTTCGCAGGTCGTCCGGACGGAGGTCGAGCAGGACCAGCCCCGAATCGAGCTTCGAGAGCTCGAGCAGGTTCTGGGCCAGCCAGTCGAGCCGCTCGATCTGCTGGCCGCTGGCCTCCAGGAACTCGTGCCGGGCCTCAGGGTCGGAGCCGGCCTGGTCCATCAGCAGCTCGTTGAACGTTCGGAGGGCGGCGAGTGGGGTTCGCAGCTCGTGCGAGACGTCGGCCAGGAAGTCGCGGCTGCGATCACGGTCGCGGCGGATGATCTCGACGCTCTCCTCGAGCTGGCTGGCCATGTGGTTGAACTGCGCCGAGAGCTCGGCCACCTCGGAAAACCCGCCCGACGTGCTCATCGCCGGGACGCGGCTGGTCAGGTCGCCCTCGGCCAGCCGGCGCGCGGCCTCGGTCAGGCGACGCATCGGCATCGTGAATCGTCGTGCCAGGAACGACGCGACGATCACGGCCAGGCCGAGCGTCACGAACGCGATCACGACCAGCACCCCGGCGACGTCGCGCAGGGTGGAGGCCTTGAAGGTGTACGGGTTCGAGAGCGTGACCTCGATGGCGTAGTTGAACAGCGCGTCTTTCTGGATCGGGTAGGTCTGCGTGAACTGGATCGGTTCGCGTGGCCTGGCCCGGAGCGCCTTGGCGGTGAGGGTGGCCGCGAACACGGCGCCCGGTGCCTGGACCAGCGAGATCGTGCCGTCCGGCTGGGTGGTCTGCGAGCCGAGGCGGATCTCGACATTGGCCTGGCCGAGGCGGTCGGCGAGGAAGCTCAGGTTCACGGGCACCGACAGCGTGTCGCTTCACGGCGTCGTTGAGCGTGTTGTCCGGGGCGATGACCGGCAGGTCGCCGCTGGCGGTGTTGGCCACCGCGACGCACGAAGTCGCGAATGGTCGCGGCGCGGACCGACAGGTCGACCTGCTCCTGGTTGTAGAAGTAGTCGTCGAGGCTCTTGATGACGAGGCCGGAGACCAGCAGCAGGGTCAGCGCGATAACGCCGACGAAGCTCAGGGTGAGGCGGGCCTGGAATGTGCGAGGCACGAGCCGGCCAAGGGCCCGTACCGGAGCCGGCCACACGCGGTGGCGGGCGTCAGCGTTCGGCGAAGGCGTAGCCGGCACCTCGCACCGTCAGCACGAAGACCGGCGACGAAGGATCGTCCTCGATCTTCTCGCGCAGGTGGCTGACGTGGACGTTGATGGTCTTCTCGTCCTGGTCGAGGGCCTCATAGTCGCGCAGGAGCTCGAGCAGCTCGCGGCGCGAGTACACGCGGCCAGGTCGGCTGGCCAGGTGTCGCAGGATCTCGAACTCGGTCGCCGTCAGGGCGATCCGGCGCTGGCCGCGTTGCACCCGCCGGCGCTCGAGATCGATGAGCAGGTCGTGGTGGCGGATGATCCGGCCGCCGGCCGCATCGGCGAGGTCACCGTAGGCGCGCCGCAGCAGGGCCTTGATCCGGCTCATCAGCTCGCGCAGGCCGAACGGCTTCGTCAGGTAGTCGTCGGCGCCGAGCTCGAGGCCGATGACCTTGTCCACCTCGTCGTCGCGGGCCGTCAGCACCAGGACCGGGGCCTTCGAGCCGCTGGCGCGAAGGCGCCGCAGGACCTCGAAGCCGTCCATGCCGGGCAGGCGGACGTCCAGCACGACGAGGTCGGGGGCCTGGTTGGTCGCGAATTCGAGGCCTTCTTCGCCGGATCGGGCGACCGCGACCTGGTAGCCCTCCTGCTGGAGGGCGTACTGGATCCCACGCGCGACGGCGAACTCGTCCTCGACGATCAGGATGGTGGCTGCCATGAATCGATCCTACACCGTCGAGCCCGGCGGATCGGAACCACGCCTGTGGTACCCTCTCGCTCCGTCACCCTGCGTCCGATCCGGCCTGAGTGCCAGACCCCGATTCCGATCAGGCCACCTCGGCCCCCAGTTCCGCAGCGGCTCGTTCGCATCGCATCGACGCCCGAACGACCCGGCGCCACCACAGAGGTCCATCGCCCGTGAGCCCCGCCCGACCCGCCCTCGCTGCCGACAGCCGCGACGTGATTGGCAAGCATGTCGCTCGACTCCGCCGTGCCGGCAAGCTGCCAGCCGTCGTGTTCGGCCACGGCGTGCCGTCCAGCAACGTGACCCTGGACGCCCACGAGTTCGAGCTGATCCGCAAGCACAGTGGCGCGAACACGCTCTTCGACCTCAAGGTCGACGGCGGCCGCCCGACCCCGGCCCTCGTCCGCGGCGTGCAGATCCATCCCGTGACCCGCCGGCCGCTCCACGTCGACCTGTTCGCCGTCCGCATGAACGAGGAGATGGTCGTCGACGTGCCGGTCATCGCCACGGGCGAGTCGACGGCCGTGACCACCGGCGGCGGGACGCTCAACCACATCGATTCGGTCAAGGTCCGGGCGCTGCCGGATCACCTGCCGCAGGTGATCGAAGTCTCGATCGAGGGCCTGAAGACCTGGGAAGACGCGATCTACGCGCGCGACCTCGTGATTCCGGCCGACGTGACCCTCGTCACGGATCCCGACGAACTCGTCGTCCGCGTGCTTCCGCCGCGCGTCGAGGAAGTCGTGGAGACGGTCGAGACGGAAGCCGTCGCCCCGACCGAGGCTGCCGCCGAACCCGAAGCGGCGGCCGGCGAGGGCTGATTCGCCGGCGGACATTCCGGTCGCCGATGAGCGGCCGCGTGGCTGGCCAGGATCATTCGCGCCGACGCACATTCCGGTCGCTGATGAGCGGCCGCGTGGGCCGCGTCGCCCGCGTGGGCTGATTCGCTCAGGCGGCGGCCCCGTCGCCGTCGAGCGGCCGCAGGTTCCGGAGCCTCTGCACCCATCACGCCAGCGTCCGCGTCGGGCGACCTCCGACCCCGACCGAACCCGGGTCGCCGCGCGGCCCCGCGACGGCTACCGTTGACGACGCACAGGCGCGCCGGACAGCGCGCCGTGCGCACCGGGGACGGTGCGCTGCCAGCGGCGCGCGGCCGGCAGGAGGATGAGCGTGCGGATCGGTCTCGTCGAGGTCTCGCAGGAAACCGATACGTTCAATCCGCTGCCCACGACGATGGAGGATTTCGCGTCGTTCGGGCTGTACGAAGGACGCGACCTCATCGAGCACGGCCGGGGCGACGGGACCGTCGGCGGCTACCTGTCGCGTCGTGGAGCCGCGTCACGACGTGGAGACCGTCGGGATCACGCGCGGCCTGGCCGTCGCCGGCGGCCGGATCGACGCCGAATCGCTGGCCTACTTCGAGGATCGCGTGCGGCGCGGCCTGGCGGCCGCGGGTCGCCTCGATGGCCTGGCGATGCACCTGCACGGGGCGTGCGCGGCGATCGGGCTTGACGACGTCGAAGGGCGCTTGCTGCAGATCGCTCGCGACGTGGTCGGGACTTCCGTGCCGATCGTCGTGACGCTCGACCATCACGCCAACGTGACGCAGCAGATGGTCGACCACAGTGACGCCCTGGTGGGCTTCCGGACCCAGCCCCACGATCCGTTCGAGACCGGCGAGGCGTCGACACGGCTCCTCCTCCAGATCCTGGAGGGCGGGGCGCGGCCGGCGATGGCCTGGCGGAAGATCCCGCTCCTCTCTCACCAGGAGCAGTACCTGACCTCCGGCGGCCCGATGAAGGAATGGTTCGACCGGGCGCGGGCTCTCGAGCTCGAACCCGGCGTGCTGTCCGTCTCGCTCTTCCCGATGCAGCCGTGGCTGGACGTCGAGGAAGCCGGGTGGGCCGCCGTCGTCGTGACGAACGCCGATCAGCCGCGCGCCGAGGCGCTGGCCGAGGAGTTGGCAGACCTGTGCTGGTCGCTGCGCGACGAGTTCCAGCGACGGACGAGCATCGCGCCCGATGAAGCCGTGCGGCGGGCCGAGGCAGCTCCAGGCGGGATCGTCGTTCTCAGCGACCAGGGCGATTCGGTGTTCGGTGGCTCCGCGGGCGACAGCACGGTCCTTCTCGAGTCGATGCTCCGCCAGCGCGTGACGGGCCGCGCGATCATTCCGCTGATCGATCCGGCCGCCGTCTCGCGCCTGGCGGCCGCCGCAGTCGGAGCGACCGTGACGATGACCGTCGGTGGCGAGGCCACCGGGTTCTTCAAGCCGCTGGAAGTGACCGGAGTCGTGAGGAATGTCGGCCGGCAGGCGCTGCGCTTCGACGACGCGCCATTCGGCGAATTCGACATGGGCCCCACCGCCGTATTCGACGTTGGCCCCGTCACGTTGCTGATCAGCACGTATCGCGGGCTCTCCGGCAACCACCCGGGGCTCTATCGCGCGTTCGGAGTCGAGCCACGGGACTACCACGTGGCCGTCGTCAAGACCGCCTCGAACTTCCAATGGTTCCGCCCGATCGCCACGCAGATCATCCGTGTGGATACGCCCGGGCCGACGCAGTCCGACATCGCGAGCCTGCCGTGGCGCAGCGTGCCGCGCCCGATCTACCCGCTTGACCCGATGGCCGACTGGCGGCAGGGGACCGACCGATGACGCGCGCTCTTCGCAGCTCCCAGTGGTACGGCGGCACCGATCGGAACGCCTACATCCATCGGGCCTGGATGCGGCGTGGCGCGCCGGATTCGGCCTTCCAGGGTCGGCCGCAGATCGCGATCGCCAACACGGCGTCGGACCTGACGCCGTGCAACCGGCACCTCAGCGAGATCGCCGCATCGGTCGCCAACGGCGTCTGGGAAGCGGGCGGGGTGCCGCTGAATCTGCCCGTCGTGTCGCTCGGCGAAACGAACGTCCGACCGACCGCCATGCTGTGGCGAAACATGGCGGCCATGGCGATGGAAGAGATGTTCCGCGCCAACCCGATCGACGGCCTCGTCCTGCTCGGCGGCTGCGACAAGACGATCCCGTCGCTCCTCATGGCGGCGGCTTCGGTGGACCTCCCGGCGGTCGTCGTCCCCGGCGGCCCGATGCTGACCGGCACGTTCCAGGGGCAGGCGCTGGGTTGCGGCACGGACGTCTGGCGGCTCAGCGAGGAGGTTCGCGCCGGCACGTTCACCGAGCAGGCGTTCCTGGAGTCGGAGTCCTCGATGATCCGGAGCGCCGGCCACTGCAACACGATGGGCACCGCATCCACGATGAGCCTGCTGGCGGAGGCGCTCGGCATGACCCTGCCGGGGACCGCCGGGCTCCCGGCGGCCGACGCGCGGCTCCTGGCGCGCTCCCACGAGACGGGACGCCTGGCGGTGGAGCTGGTCGAGGAGGACCGGCGGCCAAGCCAGGTCCTGACCGCGGGTTCGTTCCGGAACGCGATCGTGGCCCTGGCGGCCATCGGGGGCTCGACGAACGCCGTCGTCCATCTGCTCGCGATCGCCGGCCGGCTCGGGGTGCCGTTGCGCCTCGACGACTTCGACCGGATCGGGGCGGGCGTCCCGCTCCTCGTGGATCTCGAACCGGCGGGGCGCTTCCTGATGGAAGATTTCCATCGAGCGGGCGGCCTGCTCGCGGTGCTCCGGGAGATCCAGGACCTGCTCGATCCCGACGCGATCACGGTCACGGGCCGGCCGATCGCCGAGCATCTTGCCGCGGCGCAGATCTTCGATCAGGAGGTCATTCGCGCCCGAGGGACGCCACTCCAGCCGGACGCGGGGATCGCGGTGCTGCGGGGCAACCTCGCCCCGAACGGCGCGATCATCAAGCCCGCCGCGGCATCGCCGCAGCTGCTCCAGCATCGGGGCCGAGCCGTCGTGTTCGACTCGATCGAGGACTTCCACGCCCGGATCGACGATCCGGACCTCGATGTCGACGCCGATTCCGTGCTCGTCCTCCGCGGCTGCGGCCCGAAGGGCTATCCAGGCATGCCGGAGGTGTCGAACATGCCACTGCCGGCCAGGCTGCTCGCCCAGGGCGTCCGCGACATGGTCCGGGTCTGCGATGGCCGAATGAGCGGCACGGCGTATGGCACGGTCGTCCTGCACGTGTCCCCCGAGGCTGCCGCCGGCGGTCCGCTCGACCGGATCCGGACGGGCGACTGGGTCAACCTGGATGTCAAGGGCAGGCGCATCGACGTCGAGGTGCCGCAACAGGAACTCGACGAGCGCGGGCCCTCAGCGGCGATGCTCGAGGGCCTGGCCCGCCCGACGCGCGGCTGGGAGCACCTCTACGTCACGACGGTGATGGGCGCCGAAACCGGGGCCGACCTGGACTTCCTCGTCGGATCGAGCGGCGACCGTCCGGCGCGCGAATCCCACTGACCCGCCCCCGTCACTGGCTCACGCGCGGGGCGCCGACGCCGCCCACCGGCGGCCGGATGGCGCGGATCCTGACCACGCCCATGCGCCACGTGAAGGCGTCGGCGGGGAGGTCGGCCAGGCGGCGCTTCGTCGCCGCACGAAGCCGGCGTCGTGTCGCTGCGTCGGCTGCGTCGAACACGTCGCGCTCGCCGTACTGCTCGAGGAATTCGAGGTACTGCGCCGGTTCGTAGCGGTGGACGAGATCGGCCGCCGCCGCCCTGACGGACCGGAAGCCGGCCCGGCGGACCTGCGCGGCCGCCGCAGCCGGGGAGGCGAAGTTGCCGCTGCGGGGCGGTTCGTCCTCGAGCTCCGGGATCGCGTCGCCGAGCTCGTCGAGGGCGTCCTCGAACGCGACGTCCGGTTCGAATTCGCGGTCGTCGGCGAGCCACGTCACGATCTCGAGGCGGCCGCCGGGCCGGAGGATCCGATGGGCCTCGCGCAGCGCCGCCGGCCGATCTGGCACGAGCTGGAACACGAACGACGACATCACCGCGTCGACGGTCGCGTCGGCGACCGGCAGGCGGTCGGCCGCGGCCTGCTCGAACGTGATCCGGCCGGCGGCCGTCCCCGGCCGACTGCCGGCCAGCGACGCCGCGACGTCGAGCATGCCGCGCGAGGCATCGGTGGCGAGGACGGTGACCTTCGGCCAGCGCTCCACGGCCGCGACGGCCAGCACCCCGGTGCCCGTGCCGACATCGACGATCCTGGCGGCCGGGGTTCGGGCGATGTGGTCGTCCAGGTCGGCCAGCAGCTCGACCGCGGTCGGGGCGAGCACCGGCGCCCACCAGCGCTCGTAGCGCGCCGCTGCCAGGTCGTACCGCTCGGCCATCGTTCCCATGCGCCAATCGTGCCATCCCGGGATGCGGCAGTCCGGACCCGGGCGCGTTGGTGCGGCGCCGCCCGTGCGGTTCGGCCGTAAGCCAGCCGTGAGGGCGCGGACACCGGCTCGACGCGTCCGCTATCGTCGGCTCATGCGCCTGCCAATCGAGCCGCCCCTCGAACCGATGCTCGCCAAGCCCGCCGACGGGCTGCCCGACGGGGCGGGCTGGCTGTACGAGCCCAAGTGGGACGGTTTCCGGGCGATCGTCTTCCGGGACGGCGACGAGATCTTCACGCAGAGCCGCGATCTCAAGCCGCTGGACCGCTACTTCCCGGAGCTCGCCGCGCCGTTCCGGGCAGCCCTGCCGGAGCGGTGCGTGCTCGACGGAGAGATCGTCATCGCCGGGCCGGACGGCCTCGACTTCGATGCGCTGCTCCTGCGCATTCATCCCGCGGCGTCGCGCGTGGCCATGCTGGCCGGCGAAAGCCCGGCCTCGTTCGTCGCGTGGGACCTCCTCGCGCTCGGCGACCGCGATCTTCGCCAGCTGCCCCAGGGCGAGCGCCGGGCGTTCCTCGAAACGGCGCTCGCCGATGCCAGCCCGCCAATTCACCTGACGCCGGCCACGACCGACCGAGCCATCGCCGCCGACTGGTTCGACCGGTTCGAGGGCGCGGGCCTCGATGGCGTCGTCGCCAAGCGGCTCGATGGCACCTATCAGCCGGGCAAGCGGGCCATGGTCAAGATCAAGCACCAGCGCACGGCCGATTGCGCGGTGGCCGGGTTCCGCTGGCATAAGAACGGGCCCGGGACGCACGTCGGCTCACTCCTGCTGGGGCTCTACGACGACGTCGGCCAGCTGCATCACGTCGGGGTGACGTCGTCGTTCAGCTGGGACCGGCGGGCGGCCCTCGCGATCGAGCTCGAACCCCTGCGGAGTGATGCCATGACCGGCCATCCCTGGGCGCAGTGGGCCGAATGGGCGCAGGCCGGCGCCACGGACGCCAGCGGCCAGCGGCTGCCCGGCGCCACGAGCCGCTGGAACCGCGGCAAGGACCTTTCGTGGGAGCCGTTGCGCCTCGAACGTGTCTGCGAGGTCGCCTACGATCATCTCCAGGGCGATCGTTTCCGGCACGGCACGACGTTCCAGCGCTGGCGCCCGGACCGCCAGCCCGCCGACTGCCGCTACGACCAGCTCGAGGAGACGGCCGCCTTCGAGCTCGCCACGATCTTCGGGACGGCCGGCTGAGGAAAGCGGCTGACCGAAGCGGGGGCTCTGGCGCCGCCTGCCGGCGAATCGGTCCTGAGCGATCATGGTGGCGCCATGACCGGACCGATCCCAGGCGCGGACCCGAGACCGGCCGCGTTCCACGTCGGACCCGGCCACATGATCGTGCACGGGAACGCGGCGTTCCTTGCGGAGTTCGGCGCCGGCTGCATCGGCCAGCCCGCACGGGAGGCGCTCCTCGAGCTGCCGCCCGAGGCCTTCGAGCTGATGGACCTCGTCTACCGCTCAGGGAAGCCGCTGGCGCGTCGCATCACGACCTCGAGCGGCGACCGGCGGCTGGTCGTCGCGGCGCGGACGGATCCGGAGACCGGCGAAACCTACGGCGTGACGTCGCACCTGCGGCTGGTCGCGCGCGACGTCGAATAGCTCGTTCCGAGCCCCGGTCGGTCAGGGCAGCAGGACGATCTTGCCGCACTCCCCGGATTTCATGACGGTCATCGCCTGCTCGAACTCGGCCAGCCCGAATTCGTGGGTGATCAGCGTCGAAAGGTCGACGCGACCCGACGTCAGCAGGTCCGCGACCTGGAACCAGGTGGACCAGATGCGGCGGCCGAAGACGCTCTCGAACGAGAGCTCCTTGTTGATGATGTAGCGGCCGATGTCGATCTTCGCCGGTTCCTTGGGGATCCCGAAGAGGACGATCCGGCCCCCGATCCGGGCCGCCCGCAGGGCATCCTCGATGACGCCGCTGTTGCCGGACATCTCGAGGACCACGTCGCAGGCGTCGGTCAACTCGGCCGGCAGCGTCTCGTGGACCTCGTCGGCGCCCATGCGCATGGCGAGGTCGCGCCGATAGGCGTGGCGGTTGATCCCGATGACGCGCTTGGCGCCATAGGCCTTCGCGACGGCCACCGCGCAGAGGCCGACCGGGCCGAGGCCGATGACGAGGACGGTCCTGCCGGCGACCTCGCCCTTGGTGACGACGTGGACCGCGTTGCCGAGGGGCTCCTGGGCGCTCATGACCTTGAGGTCGAGCGACGGGTCGTTCTTCCAGGTCGTCCGGATCGGGATCGTCGCGTACTCCGCGAAGCCGCCGTCGCGACCGATCCCGAACAGCTCCATGTTCTCGCAGATGTGGCGATTGCCGATCCGGCACTGGTAGCAGTGGTTGCAGTAGATGTGGGTCTCGGACGAGACCAGATCGCCGACCCGCAGGTCCGTCGGCAGCGTCGTGTTGATCTC
Source organism: uncultured Chloroflexia bacterium (assembly GCA_963716375.1). Taxonomy (GTDB): domain Bacteria; phylum Chloroflexota; class Limnocylindria; order Limnocylindrales; family CSP1-4; genus VGPE01. Next base: position 3,607,238 of record OY970306.1, read on the forward strand.
GAGGACTTCGCCGACGAGCTCGTGGCCCATCACCATCGGCGGAGTGATGTGGCCGGCGGCCCAGGGTGTCCAGTCGTAGATGCTGATGTCGGTGCCGCAGATGGACGAGGCGCGGACCCTGACGAGGACCTCCCCGTCCTTCGCCTGCGGAATCGCCGTCTGTCCCACGACGACGCCGGGGGCCGGGCTGGGCTTCAGGACTGCGAGCATGGAACTCATGGGGGCGCTCCGTGTGGGCCGGTCTGCCGCGCTTCGCCCGTATCGTGCCAGATGCGCGCCGCAATGATCGCGGCGAGGCCGGCTGCGACGAGGATCGCGAACCAGCCGAGGCCCACCAGCCGGAGGATCGTGTCCGTTCGCTCCTCGGCCAGGCGCAGCGAGCGGCCGGCGATGACGGTGCCGCCGTCCCAGGGCACGACCGCGAGGGCGTAGCGCAATCCGGCCCGGGGCTGCCACGTGACCAGGTTCAGGCCGGACTCCCGAGCGGCAGCGAGGACCCCGGGTGGTGGCATCGGCGGCTGGCCATCCAGCTGGCCGTTGCTGGAGAGCGGCCTGCCGCCGGCGTCGTCGATCGCGACGAACGGCGCGAGGCTGACGGCGAGGTCGACCGTCGGACCGCCGGCGAGGTCGGTCGGCTGGCCCCCCGCGTTCAGCGCCGCGGCTGTGTCCTGCGCGAGCTGTTGCTGGGGATCGTTGGCACCGAGCCGCAAATCCTGCTGGACGACGGCGTAGAGCAGCCCGCAGCCCAGCGTGATCGCGACGGCCAGCGGCAGGAAGAGGGCGGCGGCGCGGCGCCAGGGGATTGCACGCACGGCCCGTTGACGGTCGGGGCGGCGACGAAGTTTCGTGCCAGCCGACCGTCCGGGTCCAGGGCGTCAGCGGGCGGCGATCGCCTCCGGCCGCCCGAAGAGCCCGACCTGCAGCAGCATCCCGAGCTGATCCGCGACGCCCCAATGCTCGACCAGCCGGCCGTCGGCGAACCGCAGGACGTCGAAGACCGTGATGTCCATCGGCCGCCCGGTCGGCGGCCGGCCCATGACGCTGCCCGTGTTCACGCCCGTGGCGCGGTTCCGGATCCAGACGGTGTCACCGCTCGCGACCAGGTCTTCGATCCGGAGCTCGAATTCGCTGAACCACGAATGGAGCGTCCGGATCGTGTCCTTGGCGCCCTCGCTGCCCGGCTTGTTGCCGCGCTGGTTCTCGATGCAGCCGGGATCGATCAGGGCGTCGCAGACCGAGAGGTCACCTCGGCTGAACCCTTCGTCGATGATGCGGCGGGTGGCCGCGATGTTCGTCTCGGTGGACACGGCGATCTCCTGTCGGATGGCGTTTCAATAGAGCGACACTCTATTGGAATGGAGTTGTACTCTATCGACGTGAGCCATGTCAAGCGTCCCAGCGGGAACCTGCGGACCGAACGGGCGGCCGTCACGAGGCGGCGGATCGCCGAAGCGGCTCGACTGCTCTTCGCGACCCGGGGCTATGCCGCGACGACGCTCCGGGAGATCGCGGTCGCGGCCGACGTCGCCGTCCAGACGGTCTATGCCGTGTTCGGCTCGAAGGCCAGCATCCTCTACGCCCTGCTCGACGACCTGCGCAACGACCCGGTTGCCGATACGGCGTTCGCGGCCGCGCTGGCGGCGCCCGATCGGGACGAGGCGCTGACGCTCTTCGCCCGATCGATCCGATTGCGCTGGGAATCCGGCCACGATCTCGTCGCCATCCATGCCGACGCGGCTTCCGCCGATCCGGCGATTCGGGCCGGCGTCGAGGGGATGCTGGCAGCCCGCCGGCGGGGAATTGCCGAACTCGCCAGGTCGGTCGCCGGCCCCGATGCCGCGCCGGGCGACGTGCGCCGCCTGGCGGCGGTCATCGATGCGCTGACGCTGCCGGCCCAGTACGAGGTCCTGGTTGGAACCTACGGCTGGTCAGCCGACGCCTACGAAACCGGGCTGGCGACCGCTCTGCGGACGCTGGTCGTCGCGCCGAGGCGAGGACCAGCGGATGCCTGAGGCGGGTGTCCGGCCGTTGGATCGCGGTCAGCCGCCGGACGCGTCCGCCTTCGGCCGCCGGGCCGGGCGCTCCAACCGGCCGGAGCGGTCCGGCCCCTCCCACTCCGAGAACGGGTCGTAGTCGGGATCCAGGGCTTCCTGCGGCGGTCGATCGGCCTCCGGAACGTGGACGAGGTTGACCCGGACGCGGGTCCACGTCGTGGAGCGACCGCGCATCGAATCGACCAGGATGTCCGGCGGTTCGAGCGGCGCGGCGGCCTTCGGATGGCGTGCCTTCCAGCGTTCGAGGCCGGCCATGGCGTCTTCTTTGCGGGCCGCCCGCGAGATCTCGATGACCGGAACGGCCGAGCGCCGCCGGCCCGTCGGGGTCGGTCGCGTGCCCGTGAACTCGCCGCGCTCCTCCGCGGCGCGGAGGAACCGCCGCTCCATCGCCGCCCGGGCCTTCTCGCGTTCCGCCTCCGCTTCTGGCGTGTTGTAGTCCGCCGCCGGCCGGCGCTGCTTCGAGGGCTGGACGCGGGGTGGCTCGCCCTCGGCCTTGCGGTACTGCGGCGGCCACGGGGCGTCGCCGAGGCCTTCGGCTTCGTCGCGCGCCGACAGCTCGAGGAGCGCCTCGAGCGAACCGATCGCGTCGTCGATGCCGGCGTGCGCGTCGCCATGCGCCGCGAATATCGCCGGCACCGTGGCCAGGGTGTAGGCCTCCATCTCGACCGACGGCAGCTCACCCCAGGTCACCGGCATCGAGACGCGCGCATCGGGCGTCGGGCGCACGGAATAGGCCGAGGCCACGGTGCGGTCCTTGGCGTTCTGGTTGTAGTCGAGGAACACCCCGTGGCGCTCCTCCTTCCACCACTTGCTGGTGGCGATCGCGGGCGCCCGCCGTTCCACGTCGCGGGCCACGGCCAGTGCGGCGCGGCGGACCTGCGGATACGTCCAGCGGGGCTCGATGCGGATCACGACGTGGATGCCGCGCGAGCCGGAAGTCTTCGGCCAGCCGGTGAGCCCGACGGCGGCCAGCAATTCACGGGCCACGAGGGCCACCTCGCGGATCTGCGACCAGGGCACGCCCGGGACCGGGTCGAGATCGATCCGCAGCTCGTCGGGGTGATCGAGATCCTCCGCCCGGACCGGGTGCGGGTTCAGGTCGATGTTGCCGAGATTCGTGATCCAGGCGAGGCCGGCGGCGCTGCGGATGACGACCTCGTCCGCGGTCCGGCCGGACGGGAACGACAGCTCGACCGTCTCGAGCCAGGCCGGCCGATTGTCCGGCGCGCGCTTCTGGAAGAAGAAGTCGCCCGCCGCGCCGTTGACGAACCGCTTGAGGGCCATCGGCCGGCCCCCGGCCCCACGGAGCGCGCCATCGGCCACGGCGAGGTAGTACTGCACGAGGTCGAGCTTCGTGTAGCCGGTTTCGGGGAAGTAGACCTTCTCGGGATTCGTGACGACGACTTCGTGGCCGTCGATCTGCAGCAGCTCCTGGCGCGTCGGCATGGCCCGACGATACGGCACCCGTCGAGGCGCCTGCAGCCACAGTCGCCCGGCGCTGACACCGCGCGAAGCGCCGTGCGGCCGCGGCCACGAGTCTGCGAGTGCCAGGTCGCGAGCCGAACGCGGTTCCCCCGCGAAGCGCCGTGCGGCCGCGGCCACAATTCTGCGAGTGCCCGGGTCGCGAGCCGAACGCGATGACGCGCTCGGGGGCCGCGGCCGGCAGGCGGCGCAGCCGCAGCCTCGTCATCGTCCGCGATCAGCCTCCGGTTCTGTCACGGAGTCGTGACAGGACTGCGATCCACGAATCCCGCCGGTTGGCACGGCGATTCGTGCGTGGGACGGCGGCACGGGCGGCGGTTTCGGCGGATCCGAGTCGCCGGGCGACTGGCTGACGGAATCGTCCGGGTCAGGTGCCGCCGCAACCGGATGATCCGGATCGCCCGCGGCAACGCAGGTCGTATAGTGAATCCGTCGATTCGCACGCGTCCAGGTGGGAACGATGCTCTCCACGGCTGAACCAGTCTGCTTCCTGATCGCCGATATCTCGGGCTATACGAGCTATCTCGCCGGCGTCGAGCTCGACCACGCGCAGGACATCCTGGCCGACCTGATCGGCACGGTCGTCACGGCCCTCCGGCCGAACTTCCGGCTGGCCAAGCTCGAGGGCGACGCGGCCTTCACCTTCGCCCCGACCGAGACGGTCGACGGCAGCCTCCTGCTCGACACGATCGAACGCTGCTATTTCGGGTTCCGCCGCCGACGCCGCGACGTCCGCCAGGCGACGTCCTGCGAGTGCAACGCCTGCGTCCGGATCCCGGATCTCAACCTCAAGTTCGTCGTCCACCACGGCCGGGCGATCCGCCAGAAGGTCGCCGGGCGCGAGGAGCTCCTGGGCTCCGACGTGATCGTCGCCCACCGCCTTCTGAAGAACGACGTCATCGAGCGGACCGGCGTGAACGCCTACGCGCTCATCACCCAGCAGTGCGTCGACGCCTCGGATCTCGAACCGCTCGAGCTCGGCATGCAGCCGATCACGGAGACCTACGAGGTGATCGGAGAGGTCACGGCCTGGGTCCACGATCTCGAGCGGCGCTGGGCCGAGGAGGACTCCCGCCAGCGTGTTCGCGTCTCCTCCGAGCAGGCGATCTACGAGGTCGCGATGCCGACGGCCGCGCCGCCCCAGGTCGCCTGGGAGTTCATGACGGCGCCGGGCCGCCGGACCGCGTGGTCGGCGGGCGTGATCGACGTCGTGGTGGATGCGAAAGGCGGCCGGCGTGGGGTCGGCTCGACCAACCATTGCATGCACGGCAAGGACGCGGTCCTCGAGGAGATCCTCGACTGGCGCCCGTACGACTATTACTCGCAGCGCTCGACGATCCCGACGCCCGGCGGGCCGGTCAGGATGCTGGTGACCGTCGAGCTCGAGCCGACCGTTGACGGCACGACCGTCCACTTCCTCTATGCGCCGCCGAAGACGGCGAAGGAACGGGCGATCGTCACCCAGATGAGGCCGATGCTCGATGACCTGATGCGCCGGAGCGAGATCGATCTCGTGGCGCAGCTGGAGGCCGAGATCGCGGCGCGCTCCGCGGCCGGCATCGACGAGGCGCCGTTGCCCGCGGCCAGGCCGGACGGCCTGCTGGCCGGGATCGCACCGATCGTGATGGTCCCCTGAGGGCCACAATGACCGCAGCCAGCCCCGGAGCCGAGGTTGGATTCCGCTCGATCCGGGAGCCGGGGTGTCGATTCGGCGGGCGGCCATTCGTTGAACGTGCACAGGCGGTGCGTGCCGCCCGCAACCCGGAGGTCACTCGATGCGCTACCTGCTGCTGATCTACGAGCCGCCGCGATCGGGCGATCCGGCCGTTGACATGGCCAGTGCGGAGCTGGGCCGGTATGCCGCCTTCACCCAGGGGGCCCGCGATCGGGGCGTCTACCTGGGTGGCGAGGCCCTCGAGCCCGTCGCCAGTGCCACGAGCGTGCGAGTTCGCAACGGCCAGACCCTGACCACCGACGGCCCCTTCGCCGAGACGAAGGAGGAGCTCGGCGGCTACTACCTGCTGGACTGCCGCGATCTGGACGAGGCGATCGAGCTGGCGGCGAAGATCCCGGCCGTCGAGCGGGGCACGATCGAGATCCGGCCGATCTGGGAGTTGCCGGCCGAGTACTCGATGATGCAGTCGAGCGCTGGTGCCGTTGGCTGACGCCCACGCCGTCGTCGATCGCCTGTTCCGCGAGGAAGCGGGACGGGCGGTCGCCACCCTGATCCGCGTCCTCGGCGACTTCGACCTCGCCGAGGAATGCGTCCAGGAGGCGTTCGTCGTCGCCCTCGAACGCTGGCCGCGGTACGGGGTCCCGCAGAACCCCGGCGCGTGGATCACGACCACGGCCAGGAACAAGGCCATCGACCGGTTGCGCCGGGCCCGTCGCCTCGCGGACAAGGAACGCGTGCTGCTGGCGGAGCTCGTCGTCGCTGAAGGCACTGCACAAGCCACGGAGGATGCGGTGAGTCCCATCCCCGACGATCGATTGCGACTGATCTTCACGTGCTGCCACCCGGCTCTCGCCCAGGAGGCGCAGGTGGCCCTGACGCTGCGCACGCTGGGCGGCCTGACGACGCCCGAGATCGCGCGCGCGTTCCTGCTGCCCGAACCGACGCTGGCCCAGCGCCTCGTGCGGGCGAAGCGCAAGATCCGGGTGGCCGGCATCCCGTACCGCGTCCCACCCGAGCACCTGCTGCCGGAGCGGCTCGAATCGGTGCTGCGCGTGCTCTACCTGATCTTCAACGAGGGCTACAGCGCCAGCGCCGGCGAATCGCTGATCCGCCGCGAGCTCTCGGGCGAGGCGATCCGGCTGGCCCGCGTCCTCGTCGACCTCATGCCCGACGAACCCGAGGCGATCGGCCTGCTGGCCCTGACGCTCCTCCACGACGCTCGCCGCGCCGCTCGCGTCGGCCCCAATGGCGAGTTGATCCTCCTCGGCGAGCAGGACCGCGGCCGGTGGGACCACGGGCAGATCGACGAGGGTCGAGCGCTCCTGCAGCGAGCGCTGCGGATGGGCCGGCCGGGCGCCTACCAGCTGCAGGCGGCGATCGCGGCGGTCCACGACGAGGCGGAGACGGCCGGTGAGACGGACTGGCCGCAGATCGTCGAGCTCTACGGTGTCCTCGGCCGGATCGACACGTCGCCGGTCGTGGAGCTCAACCGGGCCGTGGCCGTGGCGGCCGCGGATGGGCCCGCGGCGGGCCTGGCCCTGGTCGATGCGCTGGCCGACGGCGGCGAGCTCGACGGCTACTACCTGTATCACTCGACGCGCGCGGACCTGCTGCGACGGCTGAATCGCTGGGAGTCGGCCGCGGCCGCCTATCGGCAGGCGCGGGACCTCTCGACGAACGCCGCCGAGCGCTCGTTCCTGGATCGACGGCTGGCCGAGGTGGAGCAGGCCCGCCGGGCATCCTGACCGCGTCGCGGCCGAGGCGCGCCGAGTCGCGTCGAGTCGCGCCGAGTCGCGTCGAGTCGCGGCCGTCCGGGCCCCGCGCCCGGCGTCAGCGGCGGTGGTAGCGCTCCATGAGCTGCATCACCGCGTCACGCGCGTCGGCCCATGCCGGCTGATCGCCCGGCACGGGCTGATCGTCGCCCCACCGGCCGAGCTGGGTCATGGCCATGACGATCGCGTTGTGCTCCATCGCCCGACCCCGCCCGCCGTCGACGGCGCCCGTGACGAGGTATCGGCGAACCAGCTGGAAGGGCGCGTAGCTGCGGCCGATCCGGATCCGATCGCCCTCGCGCAGCGACTCGAGGTAGTCGTCGTCCCCGACGGGATGGCGATCGTGCTCGTGGATGTGCGCCACGAGATCGAGGCGCGTTCGGCCGCTGTGGCTCGGTAGCCGGCCATCCGCTTCGACCGTCCGGTAGCAGATCGGGCAGGCCGGCAGCGCCGAGTCGCCGCGGGGCGGCTGGCCGAAGGTCAGGCCGCAGCGCCGGCAGAAGGTGAGGTCGGCCCGGGCCGCCACGACGCCGCACTGCAGGCATCGCGGAGCGTCGGAGGCGGCGGTGCCGGGCCGACCCGAGTCGCGGGTGAACGGCGCGAGTCTCATTCGACCTCCCCGCGTTCGACGAGCTCGCCAACGGCCCGGAGCGTCTTCGCATCGATCCGGGTGATGGCGATCGACCAGTATTCGGGCGTCAGCAGGGCAGCGGGACTGCGCCGGACCCGCGGTTCGCCCCGGCCCCCGAAGCTCGCGATCAGTTGCCGCAGTGCGTCTTCCAACCGGGCCGGCGAATCGAGCGGCACGGCGCCGCAGTCGAGGCGTTCCCGGATCGCCCCGAGGATGGGCTGGAGGTCAGCGCGGCTGAACGAGTACTCGACGTCGACGAGACCTCGCGTGGACTGGGGCCGGCCGTCGGCCGTCAGCAAGGCCGTCGCCCGGATCTCGGGGCGGTGGCGATAGCCGGCCGGATAGGCGATGGTCTGACGGCCGGTCCGGAGGCGGCGAAGCCGGGACGGGTTCCACAAGGCGGGTGTCGAGCTCCACTGGGCTGGCGATGGTTCGAACGGTCGAGTAGCCCCTGCGCAGACGCCCGGGAGCCGGTGTTCATCGTGAACCGGCCCGCGTGCGGGGCCTATCCCGAGAAAGGCGGGTTGCGGGCACGCGATCGGGCCATGACGTGTCCTGGCCTCGGCAGTACTTTCGGAGGGGGCAGCGCCCGCGGCGAGGGGCCGGCCGCGGCAGCGTTGCGCAAGGGGCGATCCGTGCCGTCAGGGCCCGAACGTGGGATACTCCTCGTCCATGTGGACGGATCCCCGGTCGCGTCCGCAGCTCACCAACGACCCTCGGCGTTCTGCTCCCCGCCTCGGCGTATCGCCCCCCTCGGGTCGACTCGCCCTGCGCCGTTGCCAGGACCCGGGACAGGAGTCCAATGAATCCGCGGCCACCGAGCAAGCCAACCGTTGTTGAGCCGTTGAAGCACGTCATCGCTGAGTACAAGCACCGCCTCGAGACCGTCACCTGCGTCTGTGGCTGGCACGGCAGCTCGGCTTCGGTCGATGGGCAATCGTCGGCCTGGAATGCCCATCTCATCGAGATGCGCGGCAAGAAGCGCTGATCTTCTTCGGGACACCTGCCCGGTCGTGACCGCGCCCGGGCTGTGACCGCCCCATGTCCCAGGGCGTCATCCATGCTGGATCGGGACTACTGCCGTGAGGGGTCGAAGCACCTGGCCCGCACTGATCGTCGCGGCCCTGCTCGTCATGACGGCCGTCGGCTTTGAGGCGGGCAGCCGCTGGACGCAGTTGAACATTCCGATCGCCCGGCCCATCCGTGGCCAGGCGTCGTCCGGACCTTCGCGCCCGGTGGCGACGGGTTCTCCGGCCGCGACGGCCAGCCCGGCGGCCGGCAATGCCGAACCGGCCCCGACCCGCGACCCGGCCGCCTTCGTGGCCCCGGTGCTGCGCGAGCCGCTCCGGATGCTGGACCGGGGCCTGGCGACCCGCGGTCCGCGCCCGACCCTGGCCCAGCTGATGGACGTCCAGTACGGCAATTCCAGCATCCTGATCGTGGCCCGCGATGCCGGTCCGCGAGACTGGCGCCTGTCGCAGCCGGACCCGCTCGCCGTGCGCGGGTACGGGAGTGACATCAGCGTGGCAGCCGGCGGCTCGCTTGGCCTGCATCTCGCCGGGCGCGATCCGGCCACCCGGATCGACGTCTTCCGGATGGGCCTCGGTGACGCCCACCGGGTCCTTGCCGTGCCGTCGGTCCACCTCACCCAGCAGGCCGATGCGCAGCCCGACCCGACGACCGGCCGGATCGAGGACACCTGGCCCGTCAGCTACACCATCCGGGTTCCGGCGAACTGGCGATCCGGCGTCTACCTGGCCAAGCTCACCGGCACGTCCGGCGGCCAGTCCTACGTGATCTTCGTCGTTCGTGCGGCGGCGGCGTCCCCGTTGACCGTCGTCCTGCCGACGATGACCTGGCAGGCCTACAACGACGAAGGCGGCACGGACCTGTACGGCTGGTACGGCGGTCCCCGGCCCCGGGCATACGAGGCCAGCTTCGACCGCCCCTTCAACCACGAGTACGGGGCCGGACTGTTCTTTCGCCTCGACTTCCCGTTACTCGTGTGGCTCGAGGACCACGGCTACCAGCCGACCTACGTGACGGACGTCGACCTGGCCCGCAACCCACACCTGGCGGACGGGGCGACCACGCTGGCGTTCTCCGGCCATGGCGAGTACTGGACCGGCGACCTGCGCGACACCGTGGATCGCCTGAGCGGCAGCGGCACGAGCCTGCTGTTCTTCGGGGCCAACCAGGCCTTCTGGCAGGCTCGGCTGACTCCGGATCGCCAGGGCACGCCGAATCGGACGATCGTCTGCTACAAGGAGGCCAGCCTCGATCCCGAGACGGCCAGCAGCCCCTCCGAAGCCACGACGAGGTTCCAGGATCCACCCGTGAATCGACCGCCGTCGGCGCTGATGGGGCTCGAGTACGGCGGAATCGTCGCCGGGATCAGCCCGATGGTGATCGGCTCGGGCATCGAGGCCTTCGCGCCCGACCTTGGGCTGCACCTCGGCCAGAGCCTGCCGGGTCTCGTCGCGGACGAGATCGACCAGGTTCCGCGTGACTTCGACGGCGTCCTGCTCGGCGCCACGCCGGTCGATGTTCGGGAGCACGCCGGGTCGGTCACGTCCGGGGCGGCACTCTGGATCAACGCGGCCGGCGGCCGGGTGTTCGATGCCGGGACCTTCGATTTCTCGTGGGGCCTGGATCCGCGCTTTGCCGCGGCACTGCCCGGATTCCCGGCCGAATCGTTCAGCCAGCTGACCGCGCGAATCCTCGCCTGGGCCGGCTCGCAGCCGGTGCAATGATTGCCCCGGGTTTGGCAGTGGTCCAATTCGACGGGCGCGCGTAGGATAGGCAGACCGGCCGCGTACGAGCCGCTGGCATCGCGGAGGAACGTCATGGGCGCACTCTCACCAGTCCACCTGGTCCTCATCCTGATCGTGGCGCTGTTCGTGATCGGGCCCGGCAAGCTGCCCGAGACCGGGGCGGCGCTGGGCAAGGCCCTCCGCCAGTTCCGCGACGCGGCGGGCGGTCTCGACGACACGCCGACGGCCGCGCCGCCGGCGGCTCCGGCAGCGGCTCCAATCGAGCAGCCGGCGGCCACGGACGAGACGCCCAAGGTCTGAGCAGCCGGCGCGAGAGCGCCGGCGGCCGACATCGGCCGCCACTCCCACCTTTGACAGCTGGGCCAGTGGACCCAGCTGTCAGTGATTCCAGAGCAACCGCCGTTGCCGCCCGGGGGTGAGATGGCCGTTCTCGATGTCCAGCGAGGCGCATACCGGATCACGACGGATCCCTCCGCGATGGATCTCGACGCGATCCACGGCTACCTGACCCGGTCGTACTGGGCAACCGGCGTCAGCCGCGAGGTCGTCGCCCGTTCGATCGCCGGTTCGATCCCGTTCGGCGTCTTCGCCGGCGATCGGCAGGTTGGCTTCGCGCGGGTCATCTCGGATCGGGCGACCTTCGCCTACCTCGCCGATGTCTTCGTGCTCGAGGAGTACCGGGGCCAGGGCCTTGGCGTGTGGCTCGTCGAGGTCGTCGCCGCCCATCCGGAGCTCCAGGGTCTGCGCCGCTGGCTGCTCGCGACCCGCGATGCGCATTCGCTGTACGCCAAGGTCGGCTTCGAGCCGCTCCCGGCGCCGGAGCGCTTCATGCAGCGGCTGGCGCCGTGGGCCGCCGCCGCGGCAGCTACCGACTCGATCCCAGGTTCGGACCGCAACCGCCAGGGCTGAGGCCGAGCCGTCCGGGCGGGGGCTCGCCGGGCGTCCGGCGTCGAGCTCGACCGTCAGGCCGGATCGTCGAATTCGAGCGGGTCGGCCAGTTCGATCCAGTCGGTGCCGTGCTCGGTCGTGCCCTCGCGGAAGATCACCAGGACCTCGGTCGCGGCATCCGCCAGCACCGGGGTGTGCCAGAGCCCGCCGTTCAGCATCACGCCGACACCCGCCGGCACGTGGAAGGAATGAAAGGTCGCGCCCGGCACGTCGGCCGGGCCCTTGCCGTCCGGCAGCACCCGGATCGTCCAGCTCGAATCGAAGCTGATCGTGAGCTGCGGGCTGGCCGGATGGACCTCGATCACGGTGACCGGACCGGCGGCCTTGAGCGGAATCCGGCGCGGTTCGAGCGCCGAGCCATAGCGAGCCGCCGCAAGCTCTGTCCAGCGGGCGACGGCCTCATCGCGAGACCCGGCCTGCGGCGGATGGACCGATCCGAAGGGGGCGAAGTTCGGCTCGGTGATGGTCGGCAGGCGGCTCATGGATCCTCCGGGGTCGATGTGGACGGCAGCCGGTCGATCGCGTCCGGGGTCTGGCTCGAGCCCGGCACGCATCGGCGACGACCGCAATGGTGAGGGCTGGCGGGCGATCGTCGCACGCCGTCCGGCACGATTCGGGCGACCGGCGCGCGTCAGAACTGGCCGTCGCGGACCTCGAAATGGGTCGGCTTGCCGAGGCGTCGGCCGCCCTGTCGAAGCCAGGCCGCGGTCCATTCGATCAGCTGCCCGGTCGAGACGGTTGGCTCGCCGAACAGCCGGTGGGCGCGCGCGCTGTTGCTCAGCAGGGCGGTCTCGGCCTCGACGCCGGTGAACGTCGGGGGCGCCGTGCCGAGCAGCTCGGCGAATTGCTCGGCGGTCCGTCGGATGGAGATCGTGTCGGGGCCCGACACGTTGAGGATCGTCGGGGGGCTCGCGCAGAGGCTGAAGCTCGCGAGGATCGAGGCATTCGCGTCGCCCTGCCAGATCACGTTGGCGTGGCCCATCGCCAGGTCGATCGGCGACCCGGCGGCCACCTGCTCGGCCACATCGAGCAGCACGCCGTACCGCAGGGCATTCGCGTAGTTGAGTCGGATCAGCGCCACCGGCGTGCCATTGCGTTCGGAGTGGTAGCTGAACAGTCGCTCGCGCCCGAGACACGACTGCGCGTAGTCGCCGAGCGGGCCGAGCCGGTCGGTTTCTCGGGCCCCGCCGCTCGCCACCGGGCGGAAGGCATATACGTTGCCGGTCGAGAGGGCGACGATCCGCGCCGCCGGATAGCGCCGCGCGACCAGGCCCGGCAGGAAGGTGTTCATCGCCCAGGTCGCCGACTCCGCGTTCGTGGACCCGAATTTCATCCCTGCGAGGTAGAGGACATTCGTGGCGTCCGGGAGCCCCTCGAGCGCGTCATCTGCCAGCAGGTCGACCGGGATCGTGGCGATCCCTTCGGCCTCGAACGCGTCGCGGGTCGCAGCCGAGATGAAGCGAGATACGGCGATGACCCGCCGATCCGTGACGCCCGCGCCGCGCCAGGCCCGCTGGGCCATCCGGCACAGGCTGAAGCCCATCTTGCCGCCGGCGCCAAGGACCACGAGATCGCCGTCGAGGGCCGCCATCGCGGCCCGGGCGCCGGGCGTCGGGCGGGACAGGTACTCCTCGAGTTCCGCCTCCGAGCCCGGCGCGGTGGCACCGGCCAGGGAATCGTCGGAGGCCGTGGCTCGATCGGTGGTGTCGTCCATGCTGCTCCCTGCTGGTTCGGCGACGATGGAGGCCCTCACTGGCCGGCGCCCAGTGTTCGCTGGCCCACCGCCGCCTGCGACCCGAGACCCCTCGAAGTGTCAAGCCCGACCGATGCGGCTGAGCCTTCCACGCGAACCGGTCAATTTGTGATTGGCCAGTGTCGCCCGCAGGGATCAGAATGAGGGTAACCGCGATGTTCGTTGGCCCGTGCAGTTGGGAGGTCCTTCCTTGAGCCTCATGAAGAAAGCCACGAGGGTCGCGCTCGCCGCGTCGCTCGTCGCGTCGCTGCTGGCGACGATCGCCGCTTCGTCCGTGTCGGCATCGACGTCGGTCACCTCGGCCGGCAACGTGCCCGCGGGCGGCATCTCGACCGGCAGCGCCGTATTTCGGTTGAACGAGATCTCGGCCGCCGCGTTCCCAATGTCCAGTGGAACCCTGACCATCACCCTGGCGGACAGTGCCAGCGCGTCGACCATCCATTTCGCCGGCACGCCGTCCCTGTCCGGGACTCCGGGCTCGCTCGGGGCAACGCTTGCCCTGACCGCAGGCGGCACCTCCCTCACAGTGACGACCACCAACTCGGATCCGTCGTTCATCGAGCCCGTCATGATCACGAGCCAGCTCTCTGCCGACTCCGGTGCAGCAGCCGGGGCGATCGCGGCGACGGTCGGCGGGACCCTCGTCGGAGCCGTGACAGGTGGGCCTGAGACAGCCACCGGGACGCTCCAGGCCTCGATCACTGACCAGGCCGCCAGCGTCGCGGTGGCGGTCAGCTCGCCCTGTCGCCTTCGTAACGACCGGTGGTCCGAATACCACGGCCAATTTCTCCGATACGTCAGATGCCCGAACGATCTCCTCGGCCACCGCGCTCTCCGGGGGTCAGCAGGTGCTGAACCTGTCGGTGGGTTCGTTCAGCCATTCGCTCGGCACGACGATCAGCCAGACCGTCGCCGATTGCCACGGCGTCAACCTTGCGAGCCCCGGAACGGTCGGGGGCACCGCCGCGAATCATCTCGCCTTCACCGGGCAGCCCGGCGGCGGGGCGCCGGGCGTGGCGTGGATCAGCCAGCCTGTCGTGGCGGTCCAGAACACCCTCAACCAGGTGATCACGACCGATAACACGACGTTGGTGACGCTCTCGATCGGGACGAACCCCGCCGGGGGCACCCTGGTCTGTACGAGCGGCCTCGTCCGCCAGGTCGTGAGCGGTCAGGCCACCTTCGCCGGTTGCTCGATCAACAACGGGTCGGCGAGCGCCTATACCCTGATCGCCACGAGCAGCCCCGCCTTCACTCCGGCGACCAGCGCCGGGTTCCTGATCGGGACGGCCGCCAACAGCCTCGCGTTCACGACGCAGCCGGGCGGCGGCGCGGCGGCGGCGATCTGGGCCAGCCAGCCGTCGGTGTCGATCAAGAACAGCCTTGGCAACGTGGTGACGGGGGACAACCTCACGATCGTCACCCTGTCGATCGGCACCAACCCGGCCGGTGGCGTCCTCAGCTGCACGAGCGGTCTCAGCCGCCAGGTCATCGCCGGCGTGGCGACGTTCTTCGGCTGCTCGATCAGCATCGCCTCGGCGAATCCCTACACCCTCGTGGCCACCAGCAGTCCGGTCGCGACGCCCGCCACCAGCCAGGCGTTCCTGATCGGCAGTGCGGGCAACCACCTGGCCTTCACGGCCCAGCCGAGCGGCGGGGCTCCGAATGCCGTTTGGGCCGGCCAGCCGGTCGTGGCAATCCAGAACGCGCTGAACCAGACCATCACCACTGACAACACCACGCTCGTGACGCTGTCCATCGGGACCAATCCGGCCGGTGGCACGGTCAACTGCACCAGCGGCCTGACCCGCCCGGCGATCAACGGCGTGGCGACCTTCTTCGGCTGCTCGATCAACGTGGGTTCGGTCAACCCCTACACCCTCGTTGCGACGAGCAGCCCGTTCTTCACGCAGGGCCTGAGCGCCCCGTTCCTGATCACAGGCGCGGTCAGTGGGGTGACGCTGACCGACCTGATCGCGCCAGGCGTCAACCACGGCACCACGGGCTTCGGCACGGCCAGCCTGGTGGTCCCGGCGAACAGCTACATCACGCTGCTGGTGGTGACGGCGCCGAACCTGGCCAACGCGTCCATGCAGATCTGGACCCGGACCAAGACGGGCCCGTGGACCCTGGTGACCTCGCGAACGGTCGCGTCCGACGGAACGGTCCACTACTTCGCCCGCGTCAACGGCTGGACCGCCTACCAGGCGCGCTTTGCCGGTGATGCGACTCATTCCGCGGCCGGCAGCCACGGCCGGATCGCCACGAACCCGTAACATCGGTCCTCGACCCACGGAGGGGCAGATGGGAGGCCTGAGCGCCGCGCAGCAGGCACAGTTCGAGCAGGACGGATATCTCGTGGTCGATGACGTGCTCGATCCCGAGCGCGATATCGGCCCGGTCATGGCGGAATACGCGGGCGTCCTCGACGCGCTCGCCGAGCGCCTGGCACGCGAAGGTGCGGTCAGCTCGAGGTGGCGGGGCCTTCCGTTCAACGAGCGGCTGATCCAGATCTGCCTCGAGAGCGGCCACAACTACCCGCAGGAATTCGATTTCAGCCTGCCCCAGAAGGGCGTCCGCCGCGACACCCCGATGCACGTCGGGCCCGCGATCTTCAACCTGCTGACCAACGCGCGCCTGCTGGACGTCGCCGAATCGGTGATCGGGCCCGAGATCTTCTCGAACCCGGTCCAGCACATCCGGATGAAACTGCCGCCCCGCGCCGTCTCGACCGCGGGCGACTACAGCGGCCTCGTCTCCAAGATCCCCTGGCACCAGGACAACGGGGTGCTGCTGCCGGAGGCGGACGAGGCCACGATCCTCACGATCTGGGCGCCGATCACGGAGGCGACCGTGGAGAACGGCTGCCTCCAGGTGATCCCCCACACGAACCGCGCCGACCTCGTCAATCACTGTCCCACCGACCAGGGCGTGGCAATCCCCGACAAGCTCCTGCCGGCGCAGCAGGCCGTGCCACTGCCGATGAAGCCAGGCTCCCTGCTGCTGATGACCCAGCGGACGATCCATTCCTCGCTCGACAACCTGACCACGGACGAGGTCCGGATCAGCTTCGACCTGCGCTACCAGCCCGTCGGCCAGCCAACGGGCCGGCCGGCCTTCCCG
Organism: uncultured Chloroflexia bacterium; assembly: GCA_963716375.1. Lineage (GTDB taxonomy): Bacteria > Chloroflexota > Limnocylindria > Limnocylindrales > CSP1-4 > VGPE01. The sequence goes on from OY970306.1 coordinate 3,623,450, forward strand.
GGTTTCGTGGCGCGGAGCCGCGCGCATCCGGAGTCGGTCCAGCGGGACGCCGCGGCCTGGGCCCGCAGCTGGGTCGAGGCGAAGGCGCGCCTCGCCGCCGCCGAGGATCCCTCGTACAACCGCTGGGAGGCTGACGCGCCGTACTGCGCCTGAACCGGGCGTCAGGCGCCACCGGGCGCATCGGGCCGGCGACCGGCGTCAGCCCTCGAAGACGACCATCGCCCGGGCGACGTTGCCCGACGCGAGCTCTTCGAAGCCCCGGTTGATCTCGGCGAGCGGCAGCTTCATCGAGATCAGCTCGTCGAGATGCAGCTCGCCCGCGAGCGACAGCTCCGCGAGCCGCGGGAAGTCGACCCGTGGCCGGCTCATGCCGTAGGAGGTCCGGACGATCTCGCGTTCGCCCATCAGGCTGCTGAACGGCAACCGGATCTCCGCCCCGGCCGCCGTCTTGCCGAGGATCACGACTCGTCCGCCCGGCCGCGATGCCTCCAGGGTCTGGCGGATCGTGACGTTCTGGCCGGCCGCCTCGATCGCGACATCGGCGCCGCGGCCCTTCGTCAGGTCGCGGACGACCTGGACCGGGTCGTGCGTGGCGGCATTCACCGCATGGGTCGCCCCGAACGCCTCGGCCAGGGCGAGCTTGCGCGGATTGAGGTCGACGGCCACGACGGTCGAGGCGCCGGCGATCCGGGCCCCCTGGATGGCGTTGAGGCCGACCGCGCCACAGCCGATGACGACGACGCTGTCGCCGGGCCGCGTGCGACCGGCGTGGACCGCCCCGCCGTAGCCCGTCATCACGGCACAGCCGAGGAGCGCAGCGCGGTCGAGCGGGAAGTCCTTCGGCAACGGAACCGCGGCCTGCTCTGCGACGATCGTCCGCTCGGCGTGGGACGAGACGAGGCTGTAGAAGTAGACCGGTTCGCCCATGGCCGAGAACCGGGGCTCGCCGTCGAAGAGGACTCCGTTCGCGTTCGCCGCCCGCGCCGGCTCGCAGAGGATCGGCTGGCCCTGGTCGCAGTAGAAGCAATGGCCGCAGTTGGGGCTCCACGAGAGTGCCACGTGATCGCCGGGGGCGACCAGCGTCACGCCAGGCCCGATCGCCTCGACCACCCCAGCGCCCTCATGGCCGATCACCGCCGGCAGGCGGCACGGTTGGTCGCCTCGCATCGTCTCCCAGTCGGTGTGGCACAGGCCCGAGGCGGCGATCCTCACCCGGACCTCGCCCCGGCGGGGCGCTTCGATCTCGATCTCTTCGACCGAGAGCACGCCCGTGGGAGCCCGCAGGACGGCGGCCTGGATCAGCATCGCTCGCTCATGAGCCGATCACTGCCGGCTGAGCGCGGCTTCGATGACGTCGCCGTGCTCGGTGCGATGACGGAAGCGCTCGACCGTCCGTGCCAGGCCCGCCGCGCGGACTCGCTCCACGGTCGCCGCATCGAGCGTCGCGAGGTACGCATCGGCCTCGCTGGAGGCCTCGGCGAACAACAGCACGGCCGCCGCACCGGGGAGCTCCGTCCAGATCGGCAGACCGGCCCCGTTGATCGCATCCGGCAACCCCGGGCCCAGCGGCGCCGGCAGGTCTGACCCTGCGTCGAGCGCCGTGCGGAGCCGCCCGACGTGCACGCGATCCCAGAAGGCCAGGTGGCCGAGCAGCGCACCGAGCGTCCAGCCGTCGCCCAGCGGCGCCGCGAGCTGCTCGTCGTCCAGTTGATCGACCAGCGTCAGGATGCGCAGTCGCGCCGCGGCGTTGTCCGTCACGTGATCCATCAGCGTCTCCCGCTTCGAGCTTCGAGGTCCGTGGCAGGCCGTCACGGCACCGGTTCTTCCAGTCGCGCGGCCGGCTCCGTCCCGGGATTCTCCGCCATCCGGTCGTGGCCGGTCCAGGCCTCGCGTCCTTCGCGGAGGGCGAGCAGGGCGATCCCGATCGCCAGGAGCGAGTCGGCCCACCACCAGCCGAGCACGGCCGTCAGCACCAGGCCGATGAGGACGGCGCCGGCGAGCGCCCCATCGACGAGGCTGAACCGGCCGTCGGCGACGACCGTCCGACTGCCGAGCCGCCGGCCGACGCGGCTCTTGGCGACGCCGAGGCCGACCATGACGATCATGGTCGCCGCCAGCAGGGCCATCCCGATCGGCGACGCCTCCGGACGATTGCCGATGCGCAGCGCGTTGACGGCATCGATGATGACGTAGGCCCCGACGACGAGGTAGGCGACCCCGATCGCCCGAACCGCCTGGCGTTCCCGACGGCGATCCGCCCCGCGCAGCTCCCAGACGACGACCACGGAGGCAAAGACCTCGACCGTCGAGTCGAGGCCGAACGCGACGAGGGCCACGGATCCGGCGGCCAGCCCCGCCGCCAGCGCCGCGCCGCCTTCGATGACGTTCCAGGCGATCGTCGCGTATTCGAGGCGAAACGCCCGCCGCCGCAGACGGGTCTCGACGGCAGGGCTCGGGCCGGCGCGTGGGTTGGGCATGTGCAGGAGGAGCGTACCCCGGGCGGCGGTCGCATCGAGCATGCTGGGCGGCCGCGCACCCCAGGGTCGCGCTCCGCCCGGCGGCGAGCCCGGCGTAGACTTCCCAGCGGATCGGATGACCAGGGAGGCTGTCGCGGTGGGGGAATCAGTGTCCAGTTCTCGGCAGGGTCCGCGAGTCCGCGGCGTTGCACTCGGGATGGTCGCCACCGCGCTGCTGCTCGGGGCCTGTGGATCGAGCGGCGGCCCGACAGCGTCCGGCGCCACGGCTCCCTCCCCGGGGGCATCGGGCGCCACGTCCGCCGCCAGCCCCGCCGGAACTCCTGCCGTGGTCCTGATCACGCTCGATCAACCGGTCGGGATCGCCGTGGATCCGTCACTGCCGGCGGTCTACGTGACAGCCAACCGGCTGGGCACCCTGACGATCATCTCGGGCTCGACCGTGCTCAAGACCGTCACCGTCGGGGCCAATCCGAACCTGGTCGCCGTCGACCCCGAAACACACCAGGTCTACGTGGCGAACGGCGGCAGCAACAGCGTGTCGGTGATCAAGGGCACGACCCTGGCGGGGGCCGTGTCCGTCGGCAAGAATCCAATCGGCGTGGCCGTCGTCCCATCGACCCACGAGATCTATGTCGCAAACCATGACGACAACACCGTTTCGGTCATCAGCGGCAACAAGGTGACCGCGACGATTCCAGTCGGCAATGGACCGAACACGGTGGCGGTCGACCCGGGCACGAACACCGTCTACGTGACCAATGACAAGGCTGCGTCGGTCTCGATCATCCAGGGGACGACCGTGACGGGTACCATCCCGGTCGGCAACACGCCCATCGGCGTGGCGGTGGATCCCGGCACCCACGTCGTCTACGTGTCGAACAGCGTGGACGGCACCGTCTCCATCATCCAGGGGACGGCCGTCACGTCGACGCTGCGTGTCGGGCATGGGCCCTACGGAATCGTCGTCAACCCGACCAACCACAACGTGTTCGTCGCCCTGCGTGGCGACAACGCCATCGCGCGCATCCAGGGCACAGCCGTCACGCTCACGTTCCCGGTCGGGACCGCGCCGTACGAAGTCGCGCTCGACCCCACGACGAGCCAGGGCTACGTGACGAACAACGGCAGCGGGACGGTCACCGTCATCACGCCGTAGCGATCGCCCGTGACGGGGGATCTCGAGATTCGGTGCCCACGGGCAACGCTTTCGGCCCGACTACTCAATGTTGAGGATGTTGACAGCCGGGTTCGCGGAGTAGGTTCTGTGGACAACTGAATATCGGACGTTTGCCGCAAGCGCGGGGACGACGGCTTCTGCACTGATTTCCTGGTTTCGTCGTATTCCTTCTGTTCTTCTCTTCTTCTTCCTTCTTCGTTGTCTCGACGTTCCGCGCTGGCCGAGCCCGTATCGGGCTGGCCCCGTTGCCCAGGGTGACGTCCAGGTCGCGCGCCGCGCATCCCGTCAGCGGCGGGTGGCCTGGTTGCGGCTGGGTCGAGACGCCTGTCTCTGCTGTCCCGGCCGATCGGCGACGGCGAACAGAGGCGACCTCATGTCCAGACCTGTCCCCACCGACGAACGCCGGCGCTCCCTCGCCGGCGGCCTGCGGTCCCCACGACCGCGGCGGAGCCGCCCCGCGAGGCGATCGATTCCGACCTCCGAGCGGGCCACCATCAATTTCCTGTCCGACGTCCTGACCGGTGAGTCGCACTGGAGCATGGGCGAGGTCCAGCAGCTCCTGGCGCTCCACACTCTCGTGGCCTCGGCCGCTGGCACGCCGTCGGCCTCGACGACGATGCGGCCGCCACGGCCTAGGCATTCATGACCGGCCGGCCGAGGCGACGCCGATGCGTCGCCGGGGCCGGTTCGGCAGCCCGGCGCTCCCGTGCCGGACCGCCGCCAGGCCTCCCAACAGTCAGGCGGTACCGGCTCGGACCGCCACCGATACGCCAGCTCCAGTGCAGCCGCCGGATCCCCCGTCCGGCGGCTGATTTCGCCTGAAACGCAACGGGTCATGGGTACTTGTTCGTCCTGAAGAAAGGCTCGCAGGTCATCTGGCGAGGACCCGGCAGCCAACGTACGGTCCGCATGTCCATTGCTGGCCACACCCGGGGGAGGTGCGTATGCCGAAATCTGCCGCCGAGGCACCACCAGACGTCATCCGGATCGTGATCGTCGAGCCATACGCGCTGGTTCGGGCCAGCCTGCACGAGATCCTCGACTGGGACCAGGACCTCGCGATCGTTGGCGAGGTCGCTGACATCGGGTCGGCGATCGCTCTCGTGCGAGACGATCCGGTCGACGTCGTCCTGGTCGATGCCGAACCGGCAATCGCCGAGCTCGTTCCCGCCCTTCAGCGCCTGAAGCGCGAATGCCCGGCCTCACCCGTGATCCTGATCGGCCACCGCCGGGACGACAGCGAGCTCTTCGAGGCCATCAAGGCCGGGGCCGCAGCCCACGTGCTCGACACGGTACGGCCGCCGGAGCTGATCCGGACGATCCGAGCCGTTGCGGCCGGGGAGTACGTCATCGACGCGTCCGTGGCCGCCCGACCGGCCGTTGCGGCCCGCGTGCTCGAGGTCTTCCGCGACGCGTCCCTGTCGGGCGACCTGCCCGATCACGAGGCCCACTCCCGGGCGTTCGAGCAGCTCTCCGCCCGCGAGCGCGAGATCCTGACGGCGATCAGCCAGGGCATGTCCAACAAGGACATCGCCAAGGCGCTCTCGATCAGCCCCCACACGGTCCACAACGTCGTCCAGAGCTCCCTGCGCAAGCTGGCCGTGAACAACCGGACGCAGGCAGTGCTCGTGGCGCTGCGTGAGAGCTGGATCCGCCTGCCCGACCAGCCGATTCACCGGGACCACTAGGTCCGGCCGGCCTTCAACACCCCGCCGGTCGCGTCGGTTCCGTCATTCGAGCGTGCCCTGCTCCGTGACCAGCTCTGGGCCGAGACGGGACGGACAAGCCACGCTCAATCGGGGTGTGGCGGGCCGCGCAGAGCCGTCACCTGGGGCCTGCGGCGATCAATTGGCGGGATCGATCCGGATACGGTTGCCGCCACGCTCATCTGACGGCGGCAACGGCCGGCCTGGCTGGTGCCGCAGGCTGGCCGGGCCGAGAATGGTCGCCCAATCAGCTCGGAGGTGACCAGTGCCCATCCCCGCCAGAATCAGCATCGTCACGCTCGGGGTGGCAGACCTGCCGCGCGCCGTGGCCTTCTACGAGGCGCTCGGCTGGGAGCGGGCAACCTCCTCGATGACCGAGATCGCCTGGTTCCACACGGCCGACTCCAACCTTGGCCTCTTCCCGATCGAGCACCTCGCGGCGGATGCCAATCTGCCGGCGCCGCGGGGCTCGTTCGGCGGGATCACGCTCGCCATCAACGTCGAGACGGAGTCGGCGGTCGCGGACGCGCTTGCGGCGGCGGTGGCCGCCGGGGCGACGCTGCTGAAGCCCGCGACCCGGGCGGACTGGGGCGGCGTGTCGGGCTACTTCGCCGACCCCGACGGTCATCCCTGGGAGATTGCCTTCAACCCGGGCTTTCCGATCGACTCGGACGGCCGCGTCCGGATCCCCTGACCGCGCTACGTCGCTGACGGCTCGGGCTGTGCGGCCGCGAGCAGGTCGAGGCCGGCGAACCAGTCGGCCGGACAGGTCGCCTGGATGCGTTCGCGCTCGATGTCGAGCAGGTCGACGAGGGTCTCGTCCGCCTCGCGGAACCGGATCGACGCCTCGCAGCGCCGCCGGAAGTCGGCGAGGAACGACGAATACCGGGCCAGCGGGGTTGCCGCGGCCAGCTGCTGCTCGAATCCGGGCTGGTAGTCGATCGCGATCATCAGCCGGGCGAAGAACGCCCCGATCGTCGCCGCGCCGGGGTCGAAGACCTGGGAGTGTCCGCCGCTCCGCAGGATCGGGGCCGGCGAGACGAACCGGCAGGCGAGCTCATCGTCGATCCGGTCCTGGAACAGGCGGCCCCCGAACGTCAGCCAGGTGTTCGTGACGAGCCGGCGGTCGACGATCTCGATCCGGCCCCACGAGAAGTCCGTCGCGGGGCGGGGCGGGCTCGGCGGGGTGATCTCCTGCGGCCGCCCGCGCCCGAACTCGTTCGCCCAGTAGCGGATCGCCTGCGGGTCGAAATGCTGGAACGTCGGGGTCGGGCGCAGGCCCACGACGAGGTGGGCGAACGGCCCGCTGTTCGGCAGGTTCGCGTGGTTGACGAACCCGAGCGACGCGAGGAGTCGGGCGGTCTCCGCGAGCCCGATGGAGGCCGGCAGGATCGGCGATCCGGCGGCCGGCGTTGGTTCCGTTGCGACCGCCGGCGAACGTGGCTCTGAGGGTTCGGTCATTCGGGTCCCCGATCCCTCGCGGATCGACATCGGCGTCGATTGCCGCGAGTGGCGAGGCTGGCGCCCCGCTCCCGTCCAGCATCGGCCACGGCTCCGGCGGAACGACAGGGTCATGCGGCCCCATCTCGCCGTGCATCGGGACCATGCGCGGTCCGCCGGCGCGCCATCCGGCATCCCGAGCGGAGCCCTTCGGCCCTGTTGCCCGGCGGCCCACCGGACCACGATGGTCGCGTGCCAGCAGCCAATGCCAAGGAAGGGTGGACGCCATGACGTCGAGAAGCCTCAGGGCTGACACCGTTGAACGCCGCTTCGTCGAACAGGAGCACCGGGAGATCGCTGCCGGGGTCGACCGGATCCTCCGCGTGGCAGAGATGGCCGGCAGCCTGAGCTCCCCGGACCTGCGGGACGCGCTGCGCGACCTCCTGGTCTGGCTGGAGCGATCCCTCGAGCCGCACATCGCGTGGGAGGAGCAATGGCTCTATCCGCGCCTCGATGAGATTGCTGACAGCACCTGGCCGGCGCGCCTCATGTCCTTCGAGCACCAGCAGATCCGGCGGGAGATCGCCGTGCTGGACGACGACCGCGAGGCCCTTCGGCATGAGCCGACGCACCAGCGGCTGGTTGACCTGCGTGGCCACCTGTACGCCCTCGATGCCCTGATCCGTGCCCACATCGAGCGGGAGGATCGCTTCCTGCTGCCGATCCTCGACGAGCCGCGGACCGTGCCGGCCCAGACGTCGAGGCCCGTCTAGTGCCCATGGCTGGACCACTGCCGTCCCAGTTCCTGGCCCGAAGCGAGCTGCAGTCCCTGCTTGATGTGCTCCATGCCGACGGACGTCGGGTCATCGGCCCGACCGTTGCCGGGGGCGCCGTGGTGTACGACGACCTCGACTCGGTCGCGGCGCTGCCCGCCGGCGTCGGCGCTGACCAGGCGCCGGGCTCCTACCGGCTGACGCAGCGCACCGACGACCGCCTCTTCGATCATGCCGTTGGGCCGACCAGCTGGAAGCGCTGGGTCTATCCGCCCGAGCTCGCGCTCTCGCGAATGACCCGCGACGGCGACGACCTGCAATTCGAGGAGCTCCGCGAGGAGCCGCCGCGGCTGGCGTTCCTCGGTGTGCGGGCCTGCGAGATCGCTGCGCTGGCCGTCCTGGACCGGGCCGTCGGGGCGGGGCCCGTGGGCGATCCCGACGAGCGCGACCGTCGAGCAGCCGCTCTGACCGTGGTCGTCGAATGCGCGGTCGCGGGCGGAACCTGCTTCTGCGCCTCGATGGGCACTGGCCCCGAGGCCGAGTCGGGGTTCGACCTCGCATTGACCGAACTCGAGGCAGGGTTCCTCGTTCGCGCGGGTTCGGCGGCCGGCGAGGCCGTGCTCGCGCGTCTGCCCGTTCGTCCCGCGACGGCCGATGAGATCGACGCTCGCGACCGGCAGCTGGCCGGGACGCGGGCCGCGATGGGATCGGCCGTCGAGCGGGACGGCCTGCCGGAGCGCCTCCTGGCCAACCTCGACAGCCCACGCTGGGACGAGATCGCCGAGCGGTGTCTCGCCTGCGGCAACTGCACGCTGGTCTGCCCGACGTGCTTCTGCACGAGCGTCGAGCAGCGGACCGACCTAGACGCAACCGTGTCGGTGGCCGAACGACGCTGGGACAGCTGTTTCACGGACTCGTTCGCTGCGGTGGCCGGCGGCAGCTTCCGGCCCAAGGTTCGCGATCGCTACCGGCAGTGGCTGACCCACAAGTTCGCGACGTGGCCGGCGCAGTTCGGCACGTTCGGTTGTGTCGGCTGCGGGCGCTGCGTGACGTGGTGCCCGGTCGGCATCGACGTCCGGGCCGAGCTGGCGTTCATCGCGCCGGCGATCGAGGCGGCCGGCGCCAATCCATCGAAGCGTCCCCTGGCAGCCGAGGCGGTGGGACTGTGATCACGCCCATTCCGAGCCACCACGGATCCCAGGCGCCCGGCGGCCCGGTGGTTCGGAACTGGCGCTCGACGCCCGAGTGGGCGGCTGCGGGTCGAGAAATGGACGCCGGGCCCCAGGGGGACCCGGTCATGCCGTTCACGATGGGCCGCGTGATCTGGGCCGCGCCCGAGACGGCCGACGTCACGACGCTCCGGATCGACGTCGAGGACGAGCGCATCCGGGGTGGCGCGCCCGGCCAGTTCGTGATGGCGACGCTGCCCGGGTTCCCGCCCTCGGCCATCTCGATTTCGCGCTATCACGCCGACGGCATCGAACTGACGGTCCGCGCTGCCGGCCCGGCGACGGCCGCCCTGACCGCCCTTCGGCCGGGCCAGCCCGTCGGCCTGCGCGGGCCCCTTGGGCGAGCGTGGCCGATGGACCTCGTCGCGGATCGTGACGTCGTGGTCGTCGCCGGTGGCATCGGCCTCGCTCCGCTGCGGCCCGTGATCGACGCCGTCACGATGGCCCCCGGCCGGTTCGGGCGGCTGCACCTGTGCTACGGCGCGCGGACGCCGGCCGATCGCATCTACGTCGGCGAGACGTTCCGCTGGAGGCGCTGCCGCTGCGCCGACGTGGCCGAGACCGTGGACCACCCGGATGACGACTGGATGGGCAAGGTCGGCCTGGTGACGTGCCTTCTCGATGAAGAGGGCTGGGATCGCGATCGACTCATTGCCTTCGTCTGCGGTCCCGAGCGGATGATGCAGGTCGTCGCCGAGACGCTGCTCCGCCAGGGCGTCACGAAGGACCGCATCTTCGTGACCCTGGAACGCCACATGGAATGCGGGATCGGCCTGTGCGGGCATTGCCAGGCGGGCCGGTTCTTCGTCTGCCGCGACGGGCCGGTCTTCTCGATGGCCGAGCTCGCCGGAACGTTCGGGCGGGAGGGCATCTGATGGCTGTTGCGTCGGCCGCCCCGCACCTGCGCGTTGGCGTCGCCAAGCTGGCGTCGTGCGACGGCTGCCAGCTCTCGCTCCTCGGTCTCGAGGACGAGCTGCTGGCGATCACCGAACGCGTCGACATCGTCGAATTCCCCGAGGCCTCCTCCCATCGCTCCAGCGGGCCCTACGACCTGCTGCTGATCGAGGGCTCGGTCAGCACACCCGATCAGGTCGCCGAGATCCGGCGCCTCCGCAAGGACGCGAAGATGCTCGTGACGATCGGGGCCTGTGCCCAGACCGGCGGCGTCCAGGCGCTGCGGAACTGGCTCGCCTTCGCCGAGGTTTCGGGGTCCGTGTATCCGCGGCCCGAGGAGGTCGCCTCGCTGGAGACGGCGACCCCGATCAGCGACCACGTGCAGGTGGACCTCGAGCTGCCGGGCTGCCCGGTTTCCGCCGACCAGCTGCGCGAGGTTCTCGCCGCGGTGCTCGTCGGACGGCGGCCACAGCTGCTCAACGAAGCCGTCTGCCTCGACTGCAAGCGAAGCGGCATTCCGTGCCTGCTCGTGACCGGCACCGAACCCTGTCTCGGTCCCGTGACCAGGGCCGGCTGCGGCGCCCTGTGCCCGTCGGTGGGCCGCGGCTGCTTCGGCTGCTTCGGTCCCCAGGTGGACGCCAATTTCCTGAGTCTCGCGTCGGGCGGGCGGCCCGGGGCGGGCGGCTCCCGCGAGCTGCCGCTGCTGCCGACGCCACTCTTCACGGCGTGGGCCGAGCCGTGGCGCGACGCAGCGGAGCCTCGCGGCCCCGCCAGAGAGGCGGCCCCCGATGCACGCCACTGAAACGACGACCGATCGCGATTTTGCGGTCCGGGGCATCACCCGGGTCGAGGGCGAGGGCTCCCTGACGCTGCGGGTCCGGGGCGGCGTCGTCGAGACGGCCCGGCTGGAGATCTTCGAGGCACCACGGTACTTCGAGCGCCTGGTCGTCGGTCGCACGCCGGACGAGGTCCTCGACATCGTCGCGCGCATCTGCGGCATCTGCCCGGTGGCCTACCAGATGACGGCAGTCCATGCGTTCGAGGACCTCTGCGGCGTCGTCATCGACCCGGAGGTCCGGCGACTGCGGCGGCTGCTCTACTGCGGCGAGTGGCTGCAGAGCCACGCTCTCCACGTCTACCTCCTCCATGCGCCCGACTTCCTCGGCTACGCCAGCGCCATCGATCTCGCCCAGGACCGGCGCGACCTGGTCGAGCGAGGCCTTGCCATCAAGCGCATGGGCAACCAGCTCCTGACGGTGCTCGGCGGACGCGCGATCCATCCCGTCACGGTGCGGGTCGGCGGCTTCTCCCGCGTTCCGACCAGGGGCGAGCTCGATGCCCTGCGACCGGGCCTCGAGACGGCGCTGGAGGGGGCGCTCGAGACGCTCGCGCTGGTGGCCGGGCTGACGGCCCCGGCCTTCGAGCGGGAGCCACTGCTCCTGGCGCTGCGTCACCCTGACGAATACCCGATGAACGCTGGCCGGATCGTCTCGAACGACGGGCTGGACCTCGACCCCCGCCACTGGGACGACGTCTTCCACGAGGAGCAGGTCGCGTGGTCGCACGCGCTCCAGGCCCGGTCGGCGACAGGCGACGCGTATCTCCTCGGGCCGGCCGCCCGGCTGGCGCTCAACGCCGACACGCTGCACCCGATCGCGCGCGAAGCCCTCCATCGTTCGGGGCTGGCCGACGCCGTCCGCCGCAACCCGTTCCTGAGCATCGTGGCGCGCGCCATCGAACTCATCGATGTCTGCGCGGAGGCTCTCGATCTCGTGGCGGCCTACCGGCCGCCGGCCGCGCCGCGGGTGCCGTGGGAGCCCCGGCCGGGCGTGGCCGCGTGGTCCACGGAGGCGCCGCGCGGGCTGCTGTTCCATCGCTACACGATCGACGAACACGGCCGGATCGCCACGGCCCAGATCGTCCCGCCGACCTCGCAGAACCAGGTGGCCATCGAGCGCGACCTCGCGCTGTTCGCCCCGTCCGTGATGGGTCTGCCCCACGAGGAGGCGACGCATCGCCTGGAGCAGCTGGTCCGCAGCTATGACCCGTGCATCTCCTGCGCGACGCACTTCCTCGATGTCGAGGTGATCACCGAATGAACGAGCAGTTGCCGCTGGGCATTCTCGAGGCCGCGTCGGAGACGGCTCCAGCGCCTGTCCGGCTCATTGTGCTGGGCGCCATGGATCGGGGCGACGATGCCCTCGGGCCGATGGCCATCGACGAGCTGCCGTCGGTCCCCGGCGGCCCGGCGGCACTCGCGCTGGCCGACCTGCGCCTGGCCGGCCACCTGGACGTGCTCGACCTCGTCGATACGCCCGCCGGGACCGCCTGCCTGATCGTGGACGCGGCCCGCGGTCTCGCGCCCGGAACGGTCGCGTTCGTGCCGTTCGAGTCGTTCCTGGCACCCGGCGACGGCGATCTGCCCGAACCACGTTCCTCGCACGAGATGCCCGTCGGGACCGTGCTCCGCCTGGCGCAGGTCATGCGCACGCGGCTGCCGGACGGTGGCTTCATCGTCGCCGGCGCGACCACGTTCGGCCTCGGTGAGGCGCTCTCCCCGACGATCCTCGCCGCCGTGCCGCGATTGGCGGCTGCGGTCGCGGACGCGGTCCTGCAATATGCCGGTTCGGCATTCATCGAGTCTCCCGAACCGTCCGTGCTGCCCGAGCCGGCCCTGGCCAGGAGCCAGTGACATGTGCGTCGCGCTGATCGGCCGCGTCATTGACGTCACCGGGGACACGGCGACCGTCGAGCTGGACGGTCGAGTCCGGACGGTTTCGCGGGTCCTCGTGCCCGACGTCGGTCCGGGCGACTGGGTCACGGTCGGCGCCGGCTGGATCCTGGAACGCATCGATTCGACCGAGGCCGGCCAGTTGCTGGCCCTGTACCAGGGCGTCGACGCGCCGCTCGAGAGAGCGGCGGCCGGGGCCAATGGAGGCACACCATGAACGCGCCCCGATCCGGCGGACCGACCCCGTCCGCCGCCGCCACCCAACGCCTCGGAATCGCCCTGGCCGCCGCCGCGGCGATGATCAGCGGCGTCTCGGTCTGGGTGAACAGCTACGGCGTCGGCCAGGTCCCGGACGCCATCCTGTACACGACCTTGAAGAACGCCGTGGCCGCCGCCGTGCTGTTCGGCGTGCTGCTGGCGCTCCGGGCCCGCCGGCCGGCCGCAGCCACCGATGAAGCTGCCGCGCACCTGAGCCGGCGAACCGCCGCGGCCCTCGTGTTGATCGGCATCTTCGGCGGCGGGCTGGCGTTCATCCTCTTCTTCAGCGGCCTCGCCCAGGCCACGGCGACCGGGGCGGCCTTCATCCAGAAGACCCTGTTCATCTGGGTCGCACTGCTCGCGGTTCCGCTGCTTGGCGAGCGCCTCGGCTGGCTGCAGATCGGGGCGCTCGGGGCGCTGCTCGCCGGACAGGCGCTGCTGACGCCGCCGCGCGCGATCGGCTGGGGGACAGGCGAGACGATGATCGCCGCGGCCACGCTCATCTGGGCGGCCGAGGTCATCGTCGCGCGGCGACTCCTTCGTTCGGGGGCCGTCACGGCGCCGGTCTTCGGGGCTGCGCGTCTCGGGATCGGGCTGGTCGTCCTCATCGGGGTCGTCGTGATCGGCGGCCATCTCGCGGCCGCCTCGGCCATCGCGCCGGCCGGCTGGGCGCTCGTCGGCCTCACCGGCCTCCTGCTTGCCGGCTACGTCGCGACCTGGTTCGCGGCACTCCAGCGCGCGCCGGCCACGGTCGTGACGAGCGTGCTCGTGGCCGCGGCCATCATCACGGCCGTCCTGCAGTCGCTCGCGGCCGGGCGGTTGCCCGATGTCGTGCCGCTTGCCGGGGCGATCCTCGTCCTGGCCGCCATCGCGGTCGTGGTCGCCCGGTCGGCCCGGGCCGCGCGCCCGAACCAGCCTGCCGGCGTGACGGTCCCGGCCTCATGACGGGCGTCGCGCTCCAGGGATCCGAGACGGCCGCGCTCCCGCCCCGACCGATTCGGCCAACGTCCGGTCCGGAGCGATTCGCGAGCTATGCCTACGGCCCGAATCGTCTCGGCTACTGCGGTCCCGAAGATGCCCGGCAACTCTTCGAACAGGGCACGATCGGCCGGGAAGACGCCGCCCTGCGGGAGCTGGCTCGCCAGTTCGAGGGGGCGTATCCGTACCTGACGCTGATCGCATCGGCCAATGGGATCGCCGACCCGCTCGACGAGCGTGTCGTTGACGCCTACTGGCTGGGCAGTGGCCTGCTGGCCGCGGTGACCCCGAACCTCCTGGGGCGGTCGCTCGAGGAGCGGTTCCGGCCCCGGCTCGACCCCCGGACCTGGGCCTGGCTGCAATCGAAGGCCCCGGCGGGGGCGCAGCCCGTCCACGCATTCCATGTCCTCGACGTCTTCCCGCGGATCGGGCTGATGCGGTCGGGCGCCCGCGACGACGTCCTGCGCGTCCTCGATGCCTGCCGGATCCGCTGGGCCCGCGTGCTCGAACGTGACGGCGACTGGTTGGTCGTCTCGATCGTCCCGCTGGAGCTCGTCGATGGACAGCTCCGCTACGCCGCGCCGCGCGTCGAACGGGTTCGGGGCTGGCTCGACGGGACGGGCTTCCTCGATCGGGGAGCGCCGGGCGACCTCATCGCGGTGCACTGGGACTGGGCGTGCGAGCGCCTCTCGACCGATCGCCTCGCGGATCTCATGACCTCGACGAGCTTTCAGCTGGCCCTGGCCAACCAGACCATGTGACGAGAAAGGAGCCCGAAATGAGCAGTCCGGCAGTTCTCACCGTCGATTTCCAGGGTGAGACCGATACCGCAGGCCTGCTGGTCGCGCCGCACGGCCGCGTCCGGTTTCTCGACGTCCCGGAGCTGCGGTTCCTGATGATCGATGGCAGCGGAGCGCCCGGTGAGGCGCAGTTCCGGGACGCCATGGGGGCGCTCTATCCCGTGGCCTACACGTTGCATTTCGCCCTGAAGGAGCGCGGCCTCGGTGCGCCGATCGGCACCCTCGAGGGTCTCTTCGGTGACGGGACGGAGTCCCCGGCGAACCCCACGCTCGACACCTGGACGTGGCGCCTGCTGCTGGCGGTCCCGGCCGTGGCGACGGACGGCGATGTGGCCACGGCCATCGAGGACGTCGGCCGGACGAGGGCGCCACTCGCCCTGCCCCGGCTCCGCCTCGAGCACTGGGCCGAAGGCCAGTGCGCCCAGACGATGCACGTCGGTCCATACAGTGAGGAGGCGCCGACCGTGGCCCTCCTGCTGCAGGTCATTGCCGATGCGGGCCTGCGGCCGGCCGGCCGCCACCACGAGATCTACCTCGGCAATCCGAACCGGACGCGGGCCGATCGCCTGCGGACCATCATCCGCCTGCCGGTCGAGCCCGCCTGAACTCGGAATTCAGCCCCGTCGGGTTCAGGCGCCCGCGAGCTCCTGGAGCGTGTGCCAGTTCTGGAGCCGGTCGGCCTCCGTGGCCTGGATCTCGACCGAGGGCGCGCCGTCGGCCGAGAAGTGCGGAGCGAATCGGCCCTCGGTTCGGGCGAACGCCAGGAAGTCGATCGGCGTCCCGTCGGGCAGCGCCGACCAGTCGGCCTTGAGGGCCGGATTGCCCTGGAGCGACAGGCGCTCGGCCATCGTTTCGCCCCGTCGCGGGTCGTAGGAGAAGAGCGGGAACGCCCGCGACTCGACGGCCAGTCTCGCCTGGCGGTTTGAGGCGTCGTCGGCGATCCCGTGCTCGGGCTGGCACGGCGTGTACGCGATCACCACGGCCGGGCCCGGGTAGCTGTTCGCCTCCAGGATCGTCCGGTAGAAGTGGTTGATGTGCGCGGGCGTCGTCTGGGCGACGTAGACCTCGCCGTGCGCCATGAGGATCCGGCCGAGCTCCTTGCGGCGCTCCTGGCGGCCGTGCAATTCCCGCCCGAATGCGGAGAGCTTGGTCACCTGGCCGCCGAAGCTGGCCGTGGAGGACTGGCCGCCCGTGTTCGAATAGACCTGCGTATCGAGGACGAGGACCTTGATGTCGGCACCGCTCGCGACCATCCGCGAGAGCGACTGGAGGCCGATGTCGTACATCGCGCCGTCGCCGCCCATGACCCACAGGCGCCGGTCGCCGTGGCCGGTCTGGTCCCAGCGCAGGCGGATGCCCATCGCCACGGTCGGGGCGTTCTCGAACAGCGAGTTCGTCCACGGGACGACGTAGGGGTTGTACGGGTACGTGCCGCCGTAGACCGTGTTGCATCCGGTCGCCGCGACGATTCCCATCGAGTCGGGGCCGTTCACCTGGCGCGTGGCGGCGACCAGCATCCGGATCGCCGTGCCTTCGCCGCAGCCGGCGCAGGAGCCCGCTCCGCCGACGTAGCCCAGGGCATGCTCGCCGAGCATCAGGTCGGCCAGGGCCCGCTCGTTGCGGTAGGCCGCCGGCGTCGGCGGGAGACTGCGGAAGAACCGCATGTCGCGGCGGTAGCGGGCCAGCGTGTCCTCGCGCGTAGCACCGGGGGGAGCCAGTGCCGGTGCCTCGACCACCGTGTCCGCCTCGGCCGATGTGCCCGTGGCCGCCAGGGTCTCAGGTGCCGGAATCGCGCCCGCGAGCGGGATGGGGCCTGTCGCCTTGTCGATCATGTGCAGCGCGTCGTAGCCGAGGGCATGACAGACCTCGACGCATTCCGCGCAGCCCTTGCAATGGATCGGGTCGATGAAGATCCCGAACGACGCCGGCGCAAGGCCTTTGCGAGCCGGTACGTCGGCGTACTTGGTGGTCCGCGCGAAGTGCGCCGCCAGCTCGGTCCGGACCGCCTCGCGGGCGAGCTCCGATGCGGCCGGGACCTCCGCAGACCCGGACAGGAGCTCCGCCTCGCGGACCGACGAAGTCGCGAAGCCATCGATCGCCGCGGCGACCTCGGTTTCCGGCAGCGCGATGCCGAGGATGGCCGTGTCGGGGCAGGCCGTGACGCAGCTCATGCAGCCGACGCAGGCCTCACGGACGAATGCCGGGATCTGCAGCGCGAGGTAGGAGAAGTCGCGGGCCGCGGCCGTGCCAGGCGGGACGATCGAGCGGGCCAGCCCGACATCGGCCGGGAGCCCCGCGTCGGCCGTGCCGGCGCCATAGGCCCCGACGATCGAGCGGTTGAAGTCGGCGACGTACGCGTCCATGTCGAAGAGCGGCAGCGCCCGGCCGAGACGGCCCTCGTGGTGCTCCTTGGGCTCGCCCGTCTCCTTCAGCAGCGGATTGTCCGTGGCGCCGGCGCGCGTCCGTGAGTCGGCGTGGGGCAGCCGGGCCGGCGTTTCCGCCGTGGGCACGAGGTCGTCGGCGCCCGGCTGATCGAGCCTGATCATCGCGTCGCCTCACGGGCCATGTCGTGGACGAGATCACTCGTCGAGATCACGCCGATGGCGCGGTGCGGATCGTCATCGGCGACGACGATCAGGCGATGGACGCCCGCGCGCTCCATCTGCCGGGCCGCTTCGGCGACCGGCGTCGAGCCGTGCGTCGTCAGGGCCGGGGAGGTCATCAGGTGCCGCACGGAGAGACCGGGCCAGCTGGCCCAGAGGTGCTCGGCCGCCCGGGCCCGGAGCAGGTCCGTCTGGCTGAGCACGCCGACCAGCACGCCGTCGTCGTCGACGACCGGCAGGCCCGTGATCGAGTGCTGGTCGATGAGGCGGGCCGCTTCCGCGAGGGGTGCGTCGGCGCGGACGACGATGGGCTGCGGCGACATCAGGTCGCCGACGCAGCGGCCGGGCGCGACCCACGGGGCTGACGAGGTCATCGCGATCCTCCTGCGACCAGGTCGGCGGTCGCGGTTCGGGCAGTTGGGGCCACGGGTTCGATCGGGGCGGCCCCGGTCACCGCGGCGGTCACATCGATCAGGGAGTCGTAGGCGGCGGCCACGACAGCGAGGTTGGCGTCGATGACGGCATCGCCGCGCTTGCCGAAGAACCGCTTCATGGCGGGTCGGAGTGCCTGCCGAAGTGTTTCGCGCGTGAGCCCAAATCGATCGACGAAGGGCGCCACCCGCAGGAACACGCCGACGAGCGCGATGCCCTGCATGCGGATCACGAGTTCGGGCCGCGGCGAATGGAGCCGGGCCAGCGCGGCCGTGTCGAGGGCGGTGACGCGGATGTGCCGCGCCAGCAGCTCGGCGCGGGCGGCCGCCGGGATCGAAGCCCAGATGGCCTCGGGGTCGGTCTGCGCCGACTGGATGAAGATCGTGCCGCCGTCCACGAGTCCGGCCAGCGGATCGCCGAGGCGGAACGCGCTGACGTCATGGAGTGGCACGAAGTCGACCCGCTCCAGTTCCGCGTGCGTGCGGATGGGGCCGTCGGCGATGGTCAGGTAGTAGGTCGTCGGGAGGCCCTTCTTCTCGGAGCCGTAGCGCGGATAGGCCTGGACGTGCAGCCCGAACGCGTCGCCGGCGAGGGTCGCCAGCAACTTGTTCGTGGTGACCGAGCCGAAGCCGCCGATCGAGTGGCCGCGCAGGCTCCAGGCGCCGGCGGGCCGGAGGTCGACGCGAGTCGCTTCGAGCGCCAGCGGATGGTGAATGCCCACGACGGCGTACGGCCGGCGGCGAACGGCCGCCGGATCCGCGAGCCAGTCGAAGACGGCCACGAGGTCGCCGGCCGAGATGTCGCGCGAGCCGAGGCCAGCCGACACGGATCCGACGCGCGGGACCGGCAGGCCGTCCTCGGCGAGCGACAGGAGCGCAGCTTTCGTCTCGCGGGTCAGGGGGTTGTCGGCGGCCGCCGGTTCGTCGGTCCGCTCCACGACGGCGACGGCCTTCGCCGTGGCGAGCGCGGCGCACAGGTCCTCGGCCGGGAACGGCCGGAATGACGTCACGGCCACGCAGCCGACGCGCCGGCCGAGACCGCGCAGATGGTCGACGACCGCAAGGGCCGTGTCCGCGATCGTCCCCATCGCCACGAGAATCTCGTCGGCATCGTCAGTCCGATACGTCGCGATCGGCGCGTACGGCCGGCCCGTGAGCTCGGTCCATTCCGCCATCGCGGTCGTGGTCGCCTCGCGCAGCCGGTCGTAGTAGGCGCGCTGGGCGATCCGGCCCTTCATGTAGGAGTCCTGGTTCTGGACGACGCCGGTCATCAGCGACTCGGCCGGATCGAACAGGTTGCGCAGTCGGCCGGCGGGATCGCCGATGAACTCGCGCAACAGCTCGTCCTCGGGCAGGCGCACGTTTTCGAGGGTGTGCGTCGTCAGGAAGCCGTCCTGGACGCAGAAGACTGGTGTCTTGGAGTCCTCGGCAACGCGGCGCGAGATGGCGGCCAGGTCCACGGCTTCCTGCGCGTTGCGGGCGAAGAAGATGCCCCAGCCGGTGTCGGCGACGCCCATGACGTCGTCATGGCCGGCGTGGATGTTGAGGGACTGGCTGGTCATGGCCCGGGCGCCGATGTGGAAGACGGCCGGCAGCCGCTTGCCGGCGATGACGTAGAGGACCTCCTTCATCAGGATCAGTCCCTGGCCGGCGGTGAAGTTCGTGACGCGGCCGCCGGCGAGGGCGACACCTTCAGCGGAAGAAGCGGACGAATGCTCGGACTCGAGCTCGAGGAATCGGAGCGGCGTGCCCCACAGGTCCGTCCTGCCGTCGGCGACGGCCGCCTGGTAGATCGCCGCCATCGTGGTCGACGGCGTGATCGGGTAGGCGCAGGCGGCCTGGGCGACCCGCGTCTCGACGTGCGCGATCGCCTCCGAACCATCGGCGATGGCCGGAATGCCGGGGAACCTGGGACGCGACTGGGACGCTTGGATTGCCATGGCAGTAGCGTTGCGCCTGGGCATGCCCGGCGCGAGGGACGGGACGCCCAATTCGCCGGGCCGTTCGGCCCCCGGGGGAGGGGACCGGACCGCGACAAACCGGGCACGTCGTCCGCGCCGGAGAACGCCTGCTACACGCGGCCCTTCGGCACGGTGTGCCAGTACGTCTTGTTGAAGACAATCTTGCCGAGGTGCCAGAGCCGGTTCGGGCGGGGCGGCCGCGGCGGGTGGGCATAGTCGAACTGGAGGAGCGTCCCCTTGCCGTCACCGATCTCGAAGAAGCACATCACCTTGCCTTCGTAGTCGGCGTGCTTGCCGGCCGGCTGCCGGCCCTCGACGGCGGCCACGATCCGTTCCGCGACCACGGGCGCCTCGAAGTGCGCCGTGGAGCCGGCCTTGGAGAGCGGCAGGTCCGTGGCATCACCCAGGGCATAGACGTTCGTCCGACCGCCGACGAGGAGCGTCGCACGATCGGTCGGCAACCAGCCGCCGGGAGCCGGCGCGAGTCCCGAGTCGATCAGGAACTGCTGGCCCTTGTGCGGCGGCACGAGGATGAGCAGGTCGTACGGCAACTCCTCGCCCTCGAGGCTCTCGACGACCTTGCGGGCCGGATCGATCGCTTCGACGTTGAAGAACGTGTGGAGCTCGATGCCCTTCTCCGCGAGGATCGGGGTGGCCATGTCGCTCACGGATTCGATCGTGAACGCACGCCCGATCGGCGAGCAGAAATGGATCTCGGTCTTCTCGCGAAGGCCGCGCTCGCGCAGCTCCGACTCGATGAGGAAGGTGACCTCCAGCGGCGCCGGCGGGCACTTGTAGGGCATGCCCGCGATCCCGACAACGATCCGGCCGCCGGTGAACGCATCGAGCGCCCGGCGCAGCTCGAGCGCGGCTTCGGCCGTGTAGAAGTGGTGGGCCTCGGCCTCGAAATGCTCGATGGCTTCGGGCACGATTCGCGAACCGCTGGCCAGGACGAGCTGGTCGTAGGCCAGCCGTTCGCCGTCCTTGAGATGCACCGTGTGCGTCGCTTCGTCGACCTTCTCGACCTCACCGACCACGAGGCTGACTCGCGGGTCCAGCAGCCCGCGCTCGGGGCGCTGGAGCTTCTCGGCCCGCTCGCCGCCCATGGCGATGTACATGAAGCCCGGCTGATAGACGTGCTGGCCGGTCTGGTCGACGACGGTGACCGTGACCTCGCCGGCCTTCATCCGGTGGCCGAGCCTCTTGACCAGGAGATTGGCCGTCAGCGTGCCGCCGACGCCGCCACCGAGGATCAGGATTCGGTTCATCTGGGCTACCGCATCTTCTCGACGACGATCTCGTCGTAGCCGTCGCGGGACTCGAGGGCGACGAGCTTATGGCCGGCCTTCTCGACCCACTTGGGGATGTCGGTCCGGGAGCCCTTGTCCGACGAATAGACCGCCAGGACGTCACCGACCTGGCTCTCGCGGATGCCGCGAATGAGCTCCATCAGGGGGCCCGGGCAGAAGCTGCCGCGAGCGTCGATGACGCGCGTGGTCCGGGGCAGATCGGTGGTCTCGATCATCTGGGGTCCGTGCCTTTCGCGGCTAGATGAAGAGGGGGACGGAGTTCTCCGTCATCAGGCCGATCACCGATGCGGCGCCGACCGGCTCCGCCATGCCATCGATCATGTCCGAGGGCTTGAGGCCGAACATGTCCATGGTCATCTGGCAGGGGATGAACTCCACGCCGAGCTCCTGGGCGAGTGCCAGCAGCTCCTTCGGGCTCGCGACCTTGTACTGCTTCGCGAGGCTGCCCATCATCCAGGGGCCCATGCCGAAGAAGTTCATCTTGCTGAGCTTGCGGTGGCTGATGCCCGGCCGCTGCATCATCGACATCATCTTCTGCATCCAGTTCTCGCCGGTGATCCGGTGGTCGTCGCGAACGAAGTTCTGAAGTCCCCAGAACGTGCAGAAGACGCGGGTGTGGACGCCCATGGCGGCCGACGTCGAGGCCAGGATCATGGTGGCCCAAACCTTCTCGAGGTCGCCGCTGTAGTTGATGATCAGGACGTCCTTGACGGCGACCTCGGCGTCCGACGCCGGGGCCAGGCTGGGCGTTGGGGCGAGGAAGCGGTCGGTGTCGGCACCCTTGACGGGTGGCTCGGCGATGGCGGTCATGGCTGGACCCTCACTTGTGCTGGACGACGAAGCGATAGACGCCGGCGTCGACGCTCGATTCGACGATCGGATGGCCGGTCGCCTTCGACCACGCCGGGAAGTCCTTCAGAGATCCCACGTCCGTGGCGAGCACTTCGACGAGCTGGCCGGTGGTGACGGTCTTCATGGCCTGGGCCGTCCGCACGATCGGCATCGGGCAGGCGAGGCCTCGGGCGTCGACCGAGACGTCGATGGTTGCGGTGGTCATTCGTGGACTCCTTTCGAATGGGGCGGGCGATGTTGATCAGATGAAGACGACGGGGCCGTCGCCGGCGGCGAGCCAGAAGGCGGTGACGCCTTCGACGCCGTTGACGAGGGGATCGAGGTCCGATTCGTCGAGGTGGAGCAGGTCCATGGAGAGCGAGCACGCTTCGATATCGACCTCGCCGAGGTCCTTGGCCTGCCGGAGTGTCTCGGCCCAGCTGGCCTGACCCGCCGCTCGAAGGGCGTCGACGGCGATCCGCCCGGCGGGTCCCGCCTCCGGCGCCAGGCCGTGATCGAGATCCGTTCGGCCGGCGCGGAACGCGTCCAGCGCCCAGTACTGCAGGAAGATGTTGACCGGGCGCCCGAGCGCAGCCGCACCGGCCGTCATGACCGCTGCGGCCTGGAGCTTGTCGTCCGTCCCGGAGAAGAGCACGAGATTGAGCGGCTGGTCCATGGGGTCACCTTGTAGCTGTGGGGGCCGGAACGTCGATGTCGCGGGATCGCGTGGGGGATGGGGCAGGCCGGCGAGCGGCCGCTGAGGAACTGTCGGATGTTGGTCGCGGCCAGCCCGGCGAGCCGGGTGAGGCGGCGCTCGAGCACGGCCCGCATGAGGCCGCAGGCGACCATCACGTCCGGGTCGGCGAGCCGGTAGCGGACCTCCCGGCCGTCTCGTTCGGCATCGACGATGCCGGATGCGCGAAGGACCGCGAGGTGCTGTGAGACGTTGGGCTGGCCGGCGCCGATGGCCCGGGCGAGGCGGCCGACCTCGAGAGGCCCGCGCGCCAGCTCGTGGAGGATCGCCAGCCGGCGCGGGCTCGCCAGTGTTCGGAGGACCTCGGCCTGGAGGATCGTGATCTCGTCCATGCCATGAGGATCGACAGATGCGCAGATGCTGATGAGTGCCGCCCGGTCCCGATCTGGGGGGCCGGATGTCCTTCCGATCGACCTATCATGGGCGGCGAGCCGGTGGCAGCGAAATCGCCGCCAGCAGCAACCGCCCACAGCAGAAAAGTGAGCCATCTTGGCCAGCGGATCCGACGCCCGGTGACCAGCCTGCCCGGCACCGGCCCCCAAGTCGACGCCCCGGCGCAGGGTTCGCTGCCAGCCGCGCCCGTTGCGCAGCCAGCCGTCCAACACGCCGAGCACGAGAGCTTTGCCGACACGGCCCGCGGCCTCTGGAAGGACGACAGGATCGAGGTCGTCACGGCCATCCTTCTGGCCCTCGCCGCGGTGCTGTCGGCGTGGGGCGCCTACCAGGCGACCCGCTGGAGCGGCGACGAGTCGCAGCACTATGCGTCGTCCTCGGCGCTCAGGACCCAGGCGACCCAGCACGCGAACATCGCCTCCCGCCAGATCCAGGTGGACGTCGCGACCTTCATCGCCTGGTCGAATGCGAAATCCTCCGCTGACACGAGGCTCGCCGACTTCCTCCGGACCCGATTCCGGGCCGAATTCCGGCCCGCGTTCGACGCGTGGCTGGCGACCGCGCCCGCCGATGCGGAGGGTCTGCCGGCCGGCACGCCGTTCGAGCAGCCGAGCTATGTCCTGGCCGAGCAGAAGACCGCGGACGCACTGAATCAACAGGCCGACGTGGTCCTCAAGGAAGCCCAGCACGCCAACGACGTCGGCGACCAGTTCGTGCTGACGGCGGTCCTGTTCGCGTCCGTGCTCTTCTTCGCGGGAACGGCTCAGAAATTCCGCCCGCCGATGCTCCGCTGGTCGATGATCGCCGTGGCCCTGCTGGTCTTCAGCGCCGGCCTGCTCATCGAGTTCAGCCTGCCGCAGATCTTCGGATGAGCGGTCCGGCCGATCCTGGATCGGAGCAGCACGCGAGCCCCGTGGCGGCAGCCGCGCCGATCGAGGCCGCGATCGATCGGGCCGGCCAGCAGATCCGCGCGCCATGGGCAGCGAGCGTCGCCGGACTTGCCTACGCGATCCTGTTCACGGTCGGGCTCGTGCTGCTCAGGAGTCAACCGATCAAGTCGGCGTCCGATGCCGAGCTCGCGCTGTTCTTCGCCAGCGGCAAGGACCTCTCAATCGTGGTGGCCGGGCTGTACCTGATGCCGTTCGCGGGGATTGCCTTCCTGTGGTTCGTCGCCGTGATCCGCGATCAGATCGGCGACCGCGAAGACCGGTTCTTCGCGACCGTCTTCTTTGGCAGCGGCATCCTGTTCGTGGCCCTGGAATTCATCGCGGCCGCCATCGCCAGCGCGCCGTCGGTCGGGGTGCGCTACCTCGGCCTGGACCCGCCGACCGCGTCCGAACTGCAGATCTTCCGGGCGCTCGGATATACCCTCCTGTTCGCCTTCTCCACTCGGGCCGGGGCCGTCTTCCTGTTCTCGACCGCGACGATCGGGCTGCGCAGCGGCGTGTTTCCGCGTTGGTTCGCCATCTCCGGCTGGATCGTCGGTGGGGCGCTGCTGATCGCCGTGTCGTTCTTCGAGTGGGTGATCCTCGTCCTGCCGGTCTGGGTCGCGATCGTCAGCCTCTTCATCCTCCGGCGCGAGCGGCAGCGGCGACGCGCGGGCGGGGCCGCTGCGGCCGGCTGACAGCGGCGGTAGAGCACAAGGCCCGCTGGCCGCCGGGCGGCGGCAACCGGTCCGGCCCAGCCGGCGGGCTCAGGGCAGCGAGGCGATGGCCGGCCCGGCGAGGGCGTCGGTGGTCGTCACGACGATGTAGAGGATGTCGCCCTTCGGCCAGGCATAGGTGATCTGCGGACTCGTCGGATCCGTGACGCGCTTGACGGCCCGCCCGCCGAGCGTCGCGTCGGTGGCCGTGCTGCCCGGCGTGCCGTTCTCCGCGATCTGGTACAGGCCTGGCGACCAGGCCGTGGCGTCAGCGCCCTTGATTCGATACGCGCCGAAGACGATTCCGAGCTTGTTCTTCGAGTCGGACGCGACCGCGAAGCTCAGGTCGTCCGGGGTCTTGCCGAGGGACTGGACGAGGGCCAGGAGATCCTTGTTGCTCTGGCTTGTCGTGGCCAGGAGCGCCGCGCCGCTGAAGCTCGTCTTGTCCAGGGTCACGCCCTGGTACGAGCCCGGCAGGGCCGCCTCGAGGTCCTTGTCGGAGGCGAACGACGGTGGCACCAGGCTCCCGTTCGGGCCAGTCGGCGCAGCCGATGCGGTCGATGCGGTCGCGGCGGCCGTGGCGGCCGGTGCCCCCGAAGAAGCCACCGATGGCCGGGCGGGTGTGGCGGTGGCCGTTGTCCCGGCACAGGCGCCGACCCCGAACGCGACGGCCATGACAACCCCGATGAGCAGGCCGCGTCGACCTGCCGTTGCGATACGCATCTGGTGCTCCGGCTGAAACGAGCTGGCCGGGTTGGGCTGGCTGTCCCTGACAGTCCCGGCGGGTGACATCGTAACGATCGCGGAGAACTTCGCCGGCCCGCCGCCAACCCGAGCGTGGCTAGAGCGGCAGCCCGCGGAGCTTGGTCGGATCGGCGATCAGGTCGATGGCGGTGATCCGGCCGTGCGCGACCGTGAACCCGACCACGACGACCGGCTGGTGTGGCGCCCGGACCACGACGCCCGGTCCGCCGTTGACCGTGACGACCCTCGCCAGGGGCGCAAACCGGATCCCGAATCGCTGCAGCTGCTCGGCGACGGCGGCCGCGCCCGCAATCGGCGGTCGGGCCAGCGGTCCCGTGCCGCCACCGTCCGTCCGGAAGACGACGTCCGGATCGAGCACCTCGAGGAGGGCGTCCAGATTCCCGGAGCGTGACGCGGCCAGGAAGGCGTCCACCACCTCGCGCTGCACGGCGAGGTCCGCGTCCGGCCCAGGCGCGTCCACGCGGACGCGACGCCGCGCGCGGCTCGCCAGCTGGCGGGTCGCCGCCGGCGACTTGCCGACGACGCCGGCGATCTCGTCGAACGGCACCCCGAACACGTCGTGGAGCACGAAGGCGAGGCGCTCGGCGGGAGTCAGTCGATCGAGGACGACGAGGAGCGCGAGGCCGACCGAATCGGCGAGGACGGTACTCGCCTCAGGATCGTCGTCGCCCACGGCGGTCACCAGCGGATCGGGCAGCCACGTGCCCGCGTAGTCCTCGCGGCGGGATCGGCGGGTGCGCAGCATGTCGAGGCAGATCCGGCCGACCACGACCGTGAGCCAGCCGCGCAGCTCGTCGCCTCCGGGATCACGCCGGGCCAGGCGAACCCAGGCCTCCTGGACCGCGTCGTCGGCCTCGGTCAGCGAGCCGAGCATCCGATAGGCGACAGCACGGAGGTGGGGCCGCTGGCCCTCGAAGGCTTCTGCGAGCCAGGTCGTTCGATTCACGCTTGGTGTCGGACCTCGGTGGGTGTTCGGGTGGGTGTTCGACTGGAGTACGAATCCCGGCCGCCAACTGTGACAGCCCATCCCCGGCGCCGGCCGGTCACATTCCCCCGGCGCATTCCGTTCCCCGTCTGACGAGCACAACCAACGTCTCGTCGTACGAGGAGCCAGCACCGATGACCAGTCACGCTGTCGGGGGCCGCCGTGGCGTCCCTTCGATCGTCCCGATTCTGAACCCACTGATCCAGCGGCTGATGCGATTCGGGGTGCCCATGGGTCCGAACGTCCTGCTGACCGTGCGCGGCCGGTCCAGCGGGGAGCTTCGGACGTTTCCGCTCGCCCTCTTCGAGCTCGACGGGCGGCGGTACGTCTTCGCCACCTTCGGAGAGGTGAACTGGGTCCGCAACCTGCGGGCCGCCGGGGCCGCGACGCTGAGGCGTGGACGCCGGTCGGAAGCCGTTCGCGCGGTCGAGCTGACACCTGAGGAGTCGGTCCCGGTCATGCAGGCGGCCCTGGCGCCCTATCTCGGATCCCGGGTCGCCTCGCCGTTGCTCGGGCGCTACTACCGGCTGACCGCCGACTCCACGCCGGCGGAGTACCTCGAGGAGGCGCGGAGTCATGCCGTCTTCGAGCTGCGACCCGCCTGAGGGATCGATCCCAAACTGGCATGTCCTCGGCATTGACATGCTGCCTGGAGGGACTACCGTAGCGCGGCTGGGGCTGCGATCGACCTGCTTCGACCGTCGGCTCCGACCCTGACGATGCCCGACGGGCCGAACGAGACGTCGCCGGAACCTTCGCCCGCGGGAAAGGTCGCGCGCCGTGTCGTTCCCCGTGCTGATGGGCCTGACGGCCATCGTTGCCTTCATCCTGCTCGCCGTCCTGCGGATCGTGCGCGTCCGGTACCACCGTGGCGGCCCAACCGGGATCTGGCGCGTGCTGTTCGTGGTCGGCTTCCTGGTCGTCCCACCGCTCGTCATGCAGGCGCTGGCCGCGCCAAAGACCGGCGCGATCGCCGTCGATCCACTCAACGCGGTGCTGCTGTACATCCCGGCCGTGGTGGCCATCTGGCTGCTCACGCTCGTCGCGGCGGTCGTGGTCGCCCGCATCGCGCCGGTCAAGTGGCGGCCGATCCTGCTGCTCGCGCTGATCGGACGGGATTCGTCCGGTGTCGTCGAGTTCGATCCGCCGATGACGGCCGAGCTCTCCGCCGACGTGGATCGCGTGGATGGCCTCAATCGCGCGTTTCCACGTGGCTCGACGTTCATCGGCCAGGTCTCCGTGGAGGGCTTCCGCTCGTCGTGGGACGCGCTCGACGCCGCCACGGTCACCCTCGAGCGGGACATCGCCGAGCAGCGCCGGTTGCATCTCGGCGTCTCGGAGCGGGCCATCGACACGGCCAACGACGCCCGGGGCCGCCTCGATACGCTCAAGCGCGTCGCAGTCGACGGCGGCCAGGTCTGGGCGGTCCAGCCGACGGGCTGAGCCGGGCTGCCCGCCAAATCGAGTCCGTCAGGCCCTCGCGACCCCGGAGCGGCGCGCCGCCATCGCCGCGCTGAGCTGCTCGACCTCGTTGAGTGGCGGCTTCTGCCAGGTGCCATAGCGCGAGACGGTCGGCAGCCCGGCGCGCTGGAGATCGACCATGAATTCGGCCGTCTTGAGGCCGACCAGCACGGGATCGATGATCGGCGCCCCGGATCGCGCGTCGTCGCCCGCCGTGCTGGCGCCGGCCACGGTCAGCGGACAGCTCTGGAGCGTGCAGCCCATCAGGATCGCCTCGGCGCCGTCCTCCTCGACGCACAGGCGGGCGACGGCGAGGGTTCGCTCCACGATCACCTCCGGCGGCGTCGTCTCGGCGTAGGAATCGCGCGCCGACAGGCCGATGTGGCGGACCGAGGCCAGCTTCGAATCCGTGCCATACAGCTGGGCCAGCTCGCGGTAGCAGTGCGCGGTCTTGGGTTCGGTGGCGATCACGGAATAGCGCTGCGACATCGCGTTGGCGTAGTGGGCGCCCGCCTCGAAGGCCGAGGCCACCGGGATGTCGACGAGTTCGCGCGATTCGCCAAGCCCCGGGTCGTAGCAGCAGGAGATGAAGACGGCATCGAAGCCTTCGTCCTCGGCTCGGACGATCCGCTCCACGACGGCCTCGGCGCACTTGTGGCGGTAGTAGATGTAGGTCACGTAGTTGAGCGGATAGACGCCCGCGATCGTGTCGAAGACGATCTCCGTCTCGGGTCGCTTGACCGTCGCGCAGCGCTCGAACTCCCGGGCCTCCCCGGCGAACGGGTTGAGGACGAGGATCTTCATCCCGCTCATTGACGATTCCTCCGCAGATCGGATCGGCGGCGCTTCGTCGCCGCGTCGTCCACGACTCCGGTCTCGCTGCAGACGACGCCGTAGGCTTCCCCCGCGCGGGCGACCGAGACGAGGCCTTCGCGGACGTCGACGGCCACGAGGTCGGCCGGGCGTTCGAGCGGATCGCCCCAGCCGCCGCCGCCCGGGGTCACGGTCCGCAGGTGGTCGCCCTGCGCCAGGAACGTCGTGACCTTTGACGGCAGGTCGCGCCGCGTGCCGTCCCTGCCCCAGACGATGTCGGCCGAACCCGTCGCCTCCTCGCCACCGAACGCACCCCACGGGTGGACGTTCTGGCGGTCAGACGAGACCGTCAGTCGCGTGTACGAGCCCAGGATCTCGAACTCCCGGTGCATGCCGACGCCGCCGCGCCAGCGCCCGGCGCCCTCGGAATCCGGCACGAGGCCGTACGACCGGACCCGCAGCGGGTAGGCCGCCTCGATCGCTTCCACCGGGGCGTTGCGGGTGTTCGTCATGTGGCTGTGGACGCCGTTCATGCCATCGCGGTCGTGCATCGCACCCTGGCCGCCGCCGTACGTCTCGATGTAGTTGAAATAGCGGCCGCCCTCCGGCACGTAGCCGCCGACGTTGAGCAGGTTCATCGTGCCGGAGCAGGCGGCGATCGCCCGTTCCGGGGCCGCCTCGATCAGCGCCCGCAGCATGGCGTCGACGATCCGCTGCGTCGTGATGATGTTGGCATTACAGACGGCGGCCGGAAACTGGGCCTCGAGCACCGTGCCGGGCTTCGTCCGCACCTCGACCGGCCGGTAGGCGCCGGCATTGGCCGGCAGCTCCGGATCGACGAGGCACTTCAGGAGGTAGTAGACGCACGCCGCCACCGACGGCCAGCGGCAGTTGATGGGCCCCAGAACCTGCGGGTCGGTGGCCGAGAAGTCGGCGATGAAGCGGCCGTCGCGGATCGTGATCTCGACGCGGATGGCGATGTCGTCGGTGACGATCCCGTCGCCCTCGATCACGTCCTCGCCGCGGTAGACGCCTTCCGGCAGTGTCCGGATGCCGGCGATCATCCGCCGCTCGGAGTAGTCGAGGAGCGCCCCGAAGTACGCGCGGAGCTGCTCCTTGCCGTGCTTCGCCGCCAGCTCCTCCATGCGTCGCTGGGCGATCACGTTGGCCGCGATCTGGGCCATCAGGTCGCCGGTCTGCTCCTCCGGTGTCCGCACGTTCTGGTTGATGAACGCTAGGAGGTGCTCATCGAGGACGCCGCGGCGCATGATCTTCATGGGCGTGATCTGGAGCCCTTCCTGGAAGTGCTCCGTGACGCCGAACGGCATCGAACCCGGCGCGAACCCGCCGATGTCCACGCGATGCGACTGGCTCGCCGCGATGGCGAAGAGCTCGCCCTCGACGAAGATCGGGCCGACGACACAGACGT
This sequence comes from uncultured Chloroflexia bacterium, assembly GCA_963716375.1. Classification (GTDB taxonomy): domain Bacteria; phylum Chloroflexota; class Limnocylindria; order Limnocylindrales; family CSP1-4; genus VGPE01. The sequence goes on from OY970306.1 coordinate 3,653,291, forward strand.
CGTTGAGATGGCCGGGGCCGGCCGGATAGGGCGTGTTCATGATGATCGCGTCGCCCGGCTCCAGCGTTTCCGCGGGCCACGACGCGAAGACGGTCTTGACCGCCGGGTGCATCGTCCCGAGGTGCAGCGGCGTGCCGCCGAACTCGCTCATGGCGATGACGTCGCCGTCGGCCGTATAGACACCGCAGGAGGCGTCGCGGCGGTCCTTGATGTTCGTCGAGTAGCTCGCCCGGATCAGGCCCGCGACCATCTCGTCCGAGACGGAGTAGAGGCCGTTGCGGAGCACCTCGAGGGTCACGGGATCTGCGACGCTGGTGGCCGGGGGCCGCTGCTGCGGCCGTGCACCCGTCGCGGCGCGGGCGGGGTCCGCCCGATTCGATCCGTCGGCCGTCATCGCGCCACCTCCACGACCAGGTTGCCGAATGCGTCGACGACCGCCCGGTCGCCGAGACCGAGGAACGTCGTGGTGTCGAGCTGCTCGACGATCGCCGGCCCTTCGATGGCCGCGCCCGGCGGCAACCCGCGCCGGTCGTAGATGCTGGCGCGGACCCAGCGGCCTCCGAGCCACGTCTGGCGCTCGCCCGCCTGGTCGTGGGCCATGTCGGCGGCCGGGCCAGTCGCGGCCACCGTGGCCCCGAGGGGTGGCTTCGGCAGCGCCGCGATCGCACTGACCTGCGCGTTCACGAGGATCAGCTCCTCGCCCTCCATCGCGTAGCCGTACTGCTGGCGGTGACGCTCGTGGAACTCGGCCGCGATGCGTTGCCAGGGCCTCCTCATGGAGTCGTCCCGCCGGAACGCCGACCTCGAGCTCCCACGACTGGCGGCCATATCGAACGTCGGCGGACCGCGTCAGCCTGACCGTCCCGTGATCCACCCCGTCACGCGCCATCTGGTCGAGCGCCTGGGCCTCCAGCCCTTCGTAGACGCGCGTGAGTGCGGCCAGGTCCGGAGCGACGAGCGAACCGCGAACGGTTGCGCTGACGTCGTAGCGCAGATCGGCGACAAGCAGGCCGAGCGCCGAGGTGACGCCGGGCATGATCGGGATCAGGACGTTCGGCACGCCGAGCTCGCGGGCGAGGTCTGCGGCGTGGAGCGGCCCGCCGCCACCGAACGCCACGATCGCGAAGTCGCGCGGGTCGTAGCCCTTCTCGACCGAGACGGCGCGCATGCCGCGGACCATCGTGGCGTTGATCACGCGGACGATCCCTTCGGCCGCCTCCTCGACGCCGAGACCGAGCGGCCGGGCGATGCTCTCGACCGCCCGCCGCGCCGCGTCGCCATCGAGGACCATCTCGCCGCCGAGGAAATTGGCCGGATCGATCCGGCCGAGGACCACGTTCGCATCGGTCACGGTCGGTTCGGTGCCGCCACGTCCGTACGCCGCGGGACCGGGCTGCGCGCCGGCCGATCGCGGCCCGACCCGCAGTGCGCCGCCGGCGTCGATCCAGGCGACCGAGCCGCCCCCGGCCCCGAGCGTGTGGATGTCGATCATCGGCACCTTGATCGGCAGCGAGCCGATCTCGCTCTCCTTGGTGAACCGGAGATTGCCGTCATGCGCGAGGCAGATGTCGAAGGACGTGCCGCCCATGTCGACGCTGAGCACGTTGGCGAACCCGGCCTGGCCCGCCAGGGCAACCGCGCCGAGGACGCCGGCGGCCGGGCCGGACAGCATCGTCCGGACGCTCTGCTCGCCCGCGGCCCGCGCCGTCATGAGGCCGCCGTTGCTCTGCATGATGTGCAGCTCGGCGGGGACGCCCATCGCGGTCGTGCGCTCGGCGAGTCGCGCGACGTAGCGCCGGACGATCGGCATGACGTAGGCGTTGACCGTGGTCGTGCTGGCCCGCTCGTACTCGCGGAATTCGGGGATCACGTCCGACGAGAGCGAGACCTCGGCCTCCGGGAAGTGCTGCGCGATCAGCTCACCAAGGCGGCGTTCGTGGGCCGGATTCGCGTACGAGTGGAGCAGGCAGACGGCGATGGCCGTGACACCGGCTGCCTTCGCCCGCCCGATCGCCTCGATGGCCTGGGATTCGTCGAGCTCGGTCAGGACTTCGCCCGTGTGCAGCATTCGCTCGCGAATCTCGAAGGACAGCTCGCGGGGGACGAGCGGTGCCGGTCGCTGGGCGAACCAGTCATAGAGCTTCGGGCGGTCCTGGCGGGCGATCTGGAGGATGTCGCGAAAGCCGTCGGTCACGAGCAGCGCGCAGCGAACCCCCTTGCGTTCGAGCAGGGCGTTCGTGGCGACGGTCGTGCCGTGGACGAGGAACGCGATGTCGGCCGGCCCGAGACCGGCCAGGCCCACGAGCTTGCCGATGCCGTCCTCGACGCCCTGGGCCTGGTTCGCCGGCGTCGATGAGGTCTTGGTGAACTGGATCCGGTTCGTCTCCTCGTCGAACAGGACGAGGTCCGTGAACGTCCCGCCGACGTCAACCCCGACTCGAACGCTCATCGACCCCTCGCTGTGATCGCCACTCCTGTCCGACCGACCTTCGCCCGGCCATGATGACGGGTCGCGTCGGGCTTCGGGACGCACCTCACGGGACGCGCCGAACACTGTGATCCGCCTGCACACCGTCGCGAGGCCACGAGACAATGCCGGTCTGTGGATCGCAGCCCGGAGACCGAGATGCCGATTGACCCCATCCTCACCTCGGACGGGTACGTCGCGGGTCTGCCGCCCGACCGGCAGGCGATCGTCTCGGGCGTGTGCGACGTGGTCCGGGCGAGCCTCCCCGCGGGTTACGAGGAAGGGATCCTCTACGGGATGATCGGCTGGTTTGTCCCGCTGCAACGCTTCCCGGATACGTACAACGGTCAGCCGCTCGCCCTCGCCGGGATTGCCAGCCAGAAGAACTACGTCTCGCTCTACCTGAACACGGTCTACGGCGACCCGGCCACGGATCGCTGGTTTCGCGACCAGTGGGCAGCGACCGGCAAGCCGCTCCACATGGGCAAGTCGTGCGTCCGCTTCAGGCGGCTCGAGGACCTGCCAGTGGACGTGATCGCGGCGACAATTGCGCGGACGCCCGTCGATGCCTACGTCGAGCGTTATCGGCAGGTCCGGGGCTCGTCGCGCCTCTCGCGTCGCGGGTAGCCGCGGGGTCAGTCCTCGAGGACGACGATCTCGTCGCCGAGGTTGATCGTCCCGCCCGAGACGATGTCGGCCCGCAGGCCACCCCGATGGACGAGCGGCTTCAGCACGGGCTTGCCGGTCAGGCCCGTGAGGTAGTCGCAGGGCTCGCAGAGCTTCACTCCGCGGCACTCGACGTCGCCGATGCGAAACCGCCGGCCCACGAGGTCGTTCAGGCGGACGCCGCTGGTCGTGAGGTTTCGCCGCGATTCCCCGGGCGCGAGCTCGATGCCCTGCGTCCGCAGGTCGTCGAGGACCTCCGATTCGATGAGCGTCACGTCCCGCGCTGCGCGTCCCTCCGGCGAGTAGTGGCCGGTCGCGAGCGCGTAACGGTCTCCCGCGAGGCCGATCCCGGGCGTCGCCGCGACGGACGCCTGGACGACCATCGGCGCGCCTTCGCGTGGCGCGGTGTGGATCGCCTCCACGCGGCCGGGGCTGCTGGCGGTCGGGCCGGCCCGCTCGGCCAGGGAGGGTTCGCTCACGGCTCCAACTCTAGACGCTGCCTCGCGCACCCGTCCGCCGGGGTCGTCCAGCCTGACTCATGACCCCCCACCGGGCGAACTCCCGGTGCAAGGCACGAATTCGCCCGGCCCGGTACCTTCGCAGGAGATGAGACGTTCCAAGCGCCTGCTGGCGCCCGGCCTCGCGGCGATCTTCGCCGCCGGCCTCCTCGCAACCCTCTTCGCCACTTCCGCGCTCGGTGCGACGCCGCGCCGGACCTGGCAGGCGGGGATCGGCGGAGCGGGGGCCGCAGGCTTCTCGACCCTCCTGCTCTACCCGTCCATGGACGGCAGCCTGAGCGTGACGATCGGCGGCCTCAAGCCAAACACCACGTACGGCCTCGTCCTGTATACGGGGACCTGCGCCCAGCCCAGGGTGGTCGTCAAGCTGCCGGGCCTCCGCACGAATGAGGCCGGCAACGTGGCGAAGGCCACGTCCATCACTGCGGACGATGGCCGCCGGATCTGGGGCACGGCCTACAATCACGCGCTGGCGATCCGGCTGGCATCCGGGACGGAACGCCACTGCGGGACCTTGACGTACCCCGTCGCGACCCGCATCGCGATCTCGAAGTACGGCATCGACCTGCCGATCGTGAAGCAGATCGGCCAGGCCTACCCGTTGTGCAACGTCGCCCTGTATGCGACGACGCTGTCGCAGCCGGGCGAGGCGGGCGAGGGACTCGTGTTCGCGCATGCTCGGACCGGGATGTTCCTGCCCCTCCTGAACGCCTCGATCGTCAGGAACGGGGCTGCGATGGTCGGGGCCACGGTACAGATCTGGAAGAGCGACAGCACCGTCCTGACCTACCGGATCTGGAAGGTGCTGCGGCACTCCTACGTGCTGCCGACCGTCAGCTCCATCTCGGAGCACCTGTTCCTGCAGACCTCGGAGGGTCCGCACGGGACCCCCAACAAGCTGCTGATCGAACTGTCACCGGCGGGCAGCGCCACGGCCACCTACGCCGCGGCCCACCCGACGCCCCACCCGGTGAAGTGCGGGCCCTAACGCTCGGACGATGCGCCAGGGCCCGCCGGACGGCTCCTGGACCGTGCGGAGTTCCCGCCTAGTAGCGCTCCGCTTCGGCCTCGTCGACGATCCAGACGTTCGGCGCGCTGTCGACGCCGGCGCGATGCATGACCTCGGGGAGCGACGGGTCGGTCGCGAACGATCGCGCACCTTCGAGCGTGGCGAAGTCATTGACGATGACGATCGAGTTCGAATCGTCGACGCCCCGGTTGATGCTGTGGCCGGTTGCGCCGTACTTGCGGCGGACCTCGCCGTGCTCGGTGAACACCGGATACCAGCGGTCGTAGTCCGCGACGTGATGCTGGACGATCGCCTTGACCATTGGAGCCACGATCCTTTCGGCTGGACCTCGGCCGGACCGGTGCCGGTCGTTAGGGCGCTAACTATATAGTTAGGCACCGTATTGTCAAGACCCTTATGATAGATCGGCATGGTCAAGATCCAGATGCCCGACGACTTCTACGACCAGACTCCCGAGGGGAACGTCCAGGCCACCGAAGCCGTCATGAACACGATCCGGACGAGCGACCTCCTGTTCGACCGGATCGGCCGGCTGCTGCGACCGCTCGGAGTCAGCGCGGCCGGCGGCCTGGTCCTTGGCCTGCTGCGCGACCACGGGGCGTTGTCGCCCTCCGAGCTCGGCGAGCGCCTGATCGTCACGCGCGCCACGGTGACCGGCCTGCTCGATTCCCTGGAGCGACCCGGATTCGTCCGTCGGACGCGCCATCCCGTCGATCGGCGCAGTCTCATCGTCGAGATCACGCCGCTCGGGCTCGAGGTGCTGCAGCAGGTCCGCACCACGGTCCACCGCCACGAGCGGCGGTGGCTGAGCGCGTTCTCCGACGAGGAGCTGCGCGGCTACATCGAATTGCTGCACCGGATCCAGGAAACCCTGCTGGCGGTGCCGGAGGACGAAGCCTCGGACGACTGAGCCGTCTGAGCCGTCTACCGCCGGACGGCCATAGCATCGGCGACGCAGCATCGTTGTCGGCCGACGGCGACAATGGGCCCCGGTAGACCGCGTTCCGAGGCCTGTGCCGACGGTCCGGTTGGCCAGATGGGAAGGGGCGATCGTGGTGCGGGTCCGGAGTCTGGAGCGACATCGTGCGGGTCGGCCGGTCCGATGATGGGCCCCACCCTGGTCCCGCCCGACAGCCCGGCGGCACAGTCGCTGGTCGAGGGTCGCCGGCACCGCGTCGAAGTCCCGCGCCGCTCGCTCGGCGAGTGGAAGGCGCCAGCGGGCCGCGACCCCATGGCGACACTCGATGCCTCGAACGAGGGCCGCATCGAAGAACTCGTCCCGATCCGGATGGGCCGGATGCTCGCCTCGCCATTCGTCTTCCTGCGTGGCTCGGCGGCCGTGATGGCGGGCGATCTCGCCTCGGGCCCGCGGACCGGCTTCGACGTCCAGCTCTGCGGGGACGCCCATCTCGCGAACTTCGGGATGTATGCGAGTCCGGAGCGCCGCCTCGTCTTCGACGTCAACGACTTCGACGAGACCGAGGTTGGCCCCTGGGAATGGGATGTCAAGCGTCTCGTGGCGAGCTTCGTGGTCGCCTCGCGGGAGAACGGCTACCCCGAAGCGACATGTCGCGATGTGGCCAGAGTCGCGGCCGCGTCGTACCGCCGCTGGATGCGGCGTTATGCCAGCATGCGTGCGCTCCAGGTGTGGTACTCGGTGATCCCGATCGAATCGATCCTCGAACGCGTCGAACGCGCCCGCCGCCGGGCGATCATCGACATCTCGATCGAGGCCGCCAGCCGTCGGGACCACCTGGCCGCCCTCGGCAAGCTCTCCGAGAAGGCCCCAGATGGCGGCTGGCTGTTCCGTCATCGTCCGCCGCTGCTGCAACGCCTGGCCGAGGACGATCCGACTCGGGCCAGCGTCCCGCTGGTGTACCAGAGCTACGTCGAGTCCCTGCGAGCCGATCGACGCGTGCTCGTCCAGAAGCACCGCCTCCTCGACGTGGCCCTGAAGGTCGTCGGCGTCGGCAGCGTCGGGACGCGCTGCTACGTGGCGCTGATGGTCGGCCCGGCCGGCGGGCCGCTGATCATGCAGATCAAGGAGGCGCGGCCATCGGTGCTCGCCCCGTACGTCAAGGGTCGCAACCACCGCCACCAGGGCAAGCGGGTCGTCGGCGGGCAGCGCCTCATGCAGGCCGTGTCGGACATCTTCCTCGGCTGGACGCAGTCACCGACGAGTGGGACCGACTACTACGTCCGCCAGCTGCACGACATGAAGTACGGCATCGACATCCCCGGCCTGCGCGCACCGGGCATGGAGTTGTACGCGGAGGTCTGTGCGTGGGCGCTCGCCAGGACCCATGCGCGATCCGGGAACCCGGCGCTGATTTCCGGCTACCTGGGTCCGGGTGAGGTCTTCGACGACGCGATGATGGCCTTCGGGGTGGCCTACGCCGACCAGACCGAGCGCGATCACGCGCTGCTGGTCAAGGCCGCCCGGTCCGGTCGAATCGCCGCCGAAACCGGCGTCTGACCGACCGCCGCAACATCAGGGCGGGGCTGCACGACCCTGCGACCGGCGGGCCGAGGTTCGCGGGATCACCTCGAAACTGATGCCGATCACGACCAGCCAGGCCAGGCCCGCGGCAAGGCCGCCGACGACATCGCTGAAGTAGTGGTAGCCGAGGTAGATCCGGCTGAACCCGACGCTGACCGCGATGACCAGCGCGAGGGCGACAGCCACCGATCCGAGGCGCCGGCCCTTCCAGCGCCAGACGATCAGAGCGAGGGTCATGTAGAGCACGAACGAGTTCATCGTGTGGCCGCTCGGAAAGCTGTAGTCGGGCAGCACGTCCGCCCACGGCAACGCCGGCCGGGGCCGGGCGATGAGCACCTTCAGGATCTCGTTGAGCGCCACGCTCCCGGCGATCGCGACGAGGAGCAGGAGCGCGTCGTTCCGCCGCCCTGCGGACAGGAGGACGGCGCACGCGACGATCAGCACCGCTGCCACCACCGGGACCGAGGCGAGGTTCGTGATCCCGGTCATGACCGAGTCAAGCGCCGGCGACGAGATCGCATGCAGGAGCGGGTTGGCGACCTGGTCGAGCCAGATGGCCTCCTGCTCGTGAAGTTCGTCGACGAGGAAGCCGACGACCAGCATCGCCGCCAGCGCCGCGACGAACCCACCGGCCAGAATCCAGATGCGACGCCTGCTTCGCGTGCTCGCCGGATCGAGTACCAGCGATTGGGATTCGGCCGTTGGCGTGCCCGCGTCCTCGGGGTTGTACGTCACCCTTCGACCTCAGTTCACCCGGCGTTCGAGGCCCCGCCAGAACGGCTCCCGAAGCTCGGTCTTGAGGATCTTGCCGGTGCCGCCTTTCGGCAGCGCGTCCCGGAACTGGATCCTCCGCGGCACCTTGAACGCAGCGAGCTGGCCGCGGCAGAACGTCTTGAGCTCTGCCGCGGAGGCCGTCGCGCCGTCCTTCAGGACGATGAACGCCACCGGCGACTCGCCGCGCGCGGGATCCGGCGCCGCGACGACCGCGCATTCGAGGACGGCCGGATGGGACGCCAGTGCGTTCTCGATCTCGACCGAGGAGATGTTCTCGCCGCCGCTGATGATGATGTCCTTGGAGCGGTCCTTGATCGTGACGTAGCCGGCTTCGTCGATGGTGGCCATGTCCCCGGTGTGCAGCCAGCCGTCGCGGATCGTTTCCGCCGTGCTGTCGGCATCGTGGTAGTAACTGTCCATCACGGTGTTCGAGCGGGCGACGATCTCGCCGATCTGCTCCCCGTCGGCGCGAACGTCACGGTCCTCGCCGTCAACGACCCGAACGCGAACGCCGGGGATCGGCCAGCCCGTCATGGCCTGCCGCTCGGCCCGCCGCTGCGGCGGCTCGGCTGCCGTGACCGTCGTCCGCGGCTGGGCAAGGGTCAGGATCGGCGACGTCTCGGTCAGCCCGTAGCCGACGATGGCCTGGACGCCGAGCTCCTGCTCCAGCGCGGACACGAGGGCCGGTGAGGCCGGGGAGCCGCCGATGATCAGCTGGCGGAGGCTCGTCAGGTCGAATTGCAATCGATCGCGATGGTTCAGCACGGCGTTGAAGATCGTCGGCACGGCCAGCAGCCGGGTGACGCCATGCCGCTGCACGAGCTCCATGAGCGCCCGCGGGTCAAACCGCCGGAGCATCACGTGGCGCCCGCCGATCATCGTCAGGAAGTGCGGCACACCCCAGCCGTTGACGTGGAACATCGGCACGACGTGCAACACGACGTCGTCCTCGGTAAAGGCGAGGCCGAGCTGCGCATAGAGGCTGTGGAGGTGCAGCTCGCGGTGGGTCATCGCCACGCCCTTGGGCAGGCCGGTCGTGCCGCTGGTGTAGAAGAGCTCAGCCAGGCCGTTCTCGTCGATCTCGGGCGTCAGCGGCTCCGGCGAGCCGGCCGCCAGGAGGGCCTCGTATTCGTGCATCGCAACGCCTCTGGCCTCGGCCTCGAGGACCACGAACTGCGGCCGGGCCGTCAGTGATGGAGCAATCGACTCCACCAGCGGCGTGAAGTCGTGATGGAAGACGATGACCCTCGAGGCGGCGTGGTTGAGGATGTAGCCGATCTCGTGTGGCGCGAGGCGGATGTTGATCGGGTTGAGCACGGCGCCCGCCTCGAGAACGCCGTAGTAGGCCTCCAGCAGCTGATGCGTGTTGTAGGTGATGAACGAGACGCGATCGCCGGGCGCGACGCCCAGCGTCCGGAGCGCGTCGGCGAGACGGTGGGTCCGCTCGGCGAACGCGCGGTAGGTGAACTCGCGGTCGCCGTCGATGACGCCCACCTTGGCGCCGAAGTACCGCTCGGCCCGATCGCGGAACTCGAGCACGGACAGCGGGACGAACACAAGAGCCTCCCGTCAAGCCGGCGCACCGGGCGCCGCAGGCCATGACGAGTGTCGCTCAGGCCGCAAGCCGTCGCGAGTGGCGATCGGCGCCGGCGAACGGGTCGAGCCGCGGGGTCACACGTCGCGATCAGCTCCCGCCGGCGGGATCGGAACTGGGCCGGGGCTTCGCGCGGCCGGGTCCGGCTTCGCCGCGGCCGGCCTGGGCGTCGGGGCCTTCGCGGTCGCGGCCGACTTCGGCTTTGCCGCGGCCCGGCTCCTGGCAAGCACCTCGTCGGCGTTCGCCTTGTAGTCCTCGTAGCGCTGCACGGCCTCGGCGACGTAGACGGCGACGGCCAGCGGCTGGATGGGCTCGTCGAGCGCGAAATCCCAGGTCTTCAGCACCGACGACCCGGCCCGCAGCACGCCCAGCGGGTCGTTGAGCATGACGCCGTACAGGAACCGCAGGCTGACCCGGTTCTTCCGGGCGTCGATCGCGCAGATCCAGGTCCGCCAGTCGCCGTGCAGCGCATACATGAGGATGCCGTACCTGATCGCGACCTCGAGGGTCGGCTCCGTGCTCCGGATCGCCTGATCGAGGGCGACGACCAGCGGCACGGCGGCCGGCGCTTCGATGCTGGCCAGGTAGGTTTCCAGCGGCGAGCCGGCCAGCGGCAGGGCGCGATTCGGGCACGACCGTCTCCCAGGGGATCGAGGACCCGCCCAGTGTCCCCGATCGCGGCGAGTCCCGGGCAGTCGTCCGGCCCGGGACTCGTGGTGGATCCCTTCGGACGAGTCCTACTTCGCCTCGTCGTTCGACGCGACCCCGACGACGTGGCCCTGCGGATCGGCGAAGAGCCCGAACGTGACGCCCGGTGCGCGGGTCGCCGGCTGGACGACGCGGCCACCGAGGGCGACGGCCTTGTCGAGCGCGACCTGCACGTCCGGCACGCCGGCGAAGACCGTGACGAGCGAGTTGCCGCCCTGCAGCGGGCTGATTCCGCCCGGGATCGTGCCCGCCGGGACGCCACTCTCGACGTAGGTGTAGCCGGGGAATCCGCCGGCCGGGTACGTCCAGCCGAACAGCTGGCCATAGAACTCGCGGCTGGCGTCCGGATCGGTCGACCGGATCTCGAAATGGATGATCGGGTTGCCCATGGCGGCGTTCCTCCTGCTGTCTGGCGGGGTTACCCAGACAACGAACGAAGGTGCCCGGAATCGACAGCCCCGCAGGCGCGGGCCGGAATCGCTTCCGCGATCAGCGCCGCGAGTCGCTGCCGCCGCGCCCCGTCAGCATGCGAATGAGCACCACGAAGCTCACGAAGAGGGTCGCCGCAAAGGCGATCATCGCCAGGTAGGCGAACCCGACGAAGTTCTCGAGGCCCGGCTGCAGGAGGATCGCCATGACGATGGCGGTGCCGATCAGCTGGCCCACGACGATCAGGCCGACCGTCGCCTGGCGCCCGACCCCTTCGATGCCCGCGATCGAGCGTCCCAGATCCGAGGTGTCGATCTCGACCGTGAGCTTCCCCTGGTTGAAGATGTCGAGCCACTTGAAGGCGGCGATCTCCATGGACGGCACGCGGCGGAGGACCTCCTTGCCGATCCGGATCGCCGAATCCGTGACCTGCTTCTGCATCCGCTCCGAGGTGAGTGATTCGAGCAGCGCAGCCAGTGCCTCGGCCTTGGCGGCTTCCGCCAGGTCGATGTCGACGGAGAGGGCGCGGGCCGTCTCCTCGGCCTGGATGACGGCCTTCATCGCGAGCGTCAGCTCCGTATCGAGCCGCAGCCCATCGTTGAGGACGGCCGAGAGGAATGCCCCCAACGCAGCGCCGAGGGTGTCGGCCTTGCCATAGATCAGGTACTGCCGCGCCAGCTTGTCGATGTCGCTGCGGAACACCTTCTCGTCGTAGTCCGGCAGCGGCGTGCCGAGGGCGATCAGGCCGTCGGCGATCCCCGTGATGTCGACGCCCGCGATGGCGTAGATGAGGCCGAGCAGATCGAGCCGCTGCTGGCGGTCGAGCTGGCCGACGAGGCCGAGGTCGAGGAAGATGATCCGGTTGCTGACGGGATCGGCGAAGACGTTGCCCGGGTGCGGGTCGCCGTGGAAGAAGCCATCGATCAGGACCTGCTTGATGATCGCGCGGATGAAGACCGTGCCGAGTTGGGACGTGTCGAGGCCCGCTTCACGGAGCGCGTCCACCTTCGAGATCTTGATGCCCGAGACGAATTCCATGGTCAGGACGCGCTCGCCCGACAGGTCGTCATACGTGATCGGCACGTGGACCTGCTCGAAGCGGGCCATGCCATCGGCGAGGCGCTTGCCGTTGTAGGCCTCGTTGCGGTAGTCGAGCTCCTGGAGCACGCCGCTGGCGAACTCGTCGACCATCCCGCGAGCCCCGACCTTGCGAGCGATGGAGAACCGGCGCTCGGCGACCGAAGCCAGCTCCTGGATCACGCCGAGATCCGCCTTGGTCTTGGCGACGATGCGCGGTCGCTGGATCTTGACGGCCACGAGGGTCCCGTCGTGGAGCGTGGCCCGATGGACCTGGGCCGTCGAGGCCGCCGCGAACGGTTCGTGCTCGATCGAGGCCCACAGTTCCTCGGGCGGCTTCTTGAGGTCCGAGAGGATCACCTGCCGCGCGTCCTCCCACGCGAAGGGCGACGCCTCGCTCTGCAGCTTCGCCAGCGAGTCGATCCATTCGGGCGGCAGCAGGTCGGCCCGACTGGCGGCCATCTGGCCGATCTTCACGTACGTCGGACCGAGGTGCTCGAGCATCGCCCGGATCCGATCGGGATCGCTGACCCCGGATTCCCCCGCTGGCTGGCCGAGGATCCGGGTCTCGAACCAGCGCCGCACCGGGCCGAGCGGCGTCTTCTCGAGGGCAATGTCGAGCGCCGTCGAGTAGATCGCGTCGTAGACCTGCTGGAGCCGGAGGTTCTCGATGATCGTGTTGCGCCGGGGGGTCGGCAGGGATTCGAGGAAGCGCCAGATGGAGCGGGCGCCCTCCGGCGCGAAGGTCGGCCGATTGAGCCCGAGGGCGGCCGAGACCACGGTCGAGAGGAGTGTGTAGAGCGCGGCGGCCGCCAGGACCCACAGGAAGAACGGTTCGGCGACGGTGGCGACCTTGACCGGCGTGATGAGCGACGTGATCCAGATCGCGAGGGCGTTCACGATCACCACGAACAGGCCCATCGTCGACGAGCAGGAGGCGGCCGGTGAAGGCCACGATGACCGGCCGGGCGAATCGGTTGACAAGGACCAGGATCGCGGCCCAGACCAGGAAGCCGCCGATGCCGGCGCCGCGCAGCTCCACGATCGGTGCCGTCGTCGGCCCGAACGGGAACGGCTGATTTACCTGGAACAGACTCAGGAACAGGATCACGACCAACGCGATCAGCGCGTCGATGACCGTGTTGGCGATGAACCGGCGCATCAGCCCTCTCGCCAGCTACCTGTGACCTGGATCCGAGGAATCCGAACGTCGGGACGCCACTGCTGCCGAGCAGGACCGTTCGACGGCGTGCTCACCGCATCATACGAGCCCGCGCGTCACCCGAGGTCCGCCCGGGGGATCGCGCCGGCGACGCCGCCACCGCATCGTCGCCGGCGGCCAATCGGCCTACGCGTTTGCGCGGCTGAAGGTTCGCGAGGCGATCCACACGGCCCCAATCGCGAGGATCGTCGTGAGCCCGACGCCGAGCGCGACTTCCGGGTTGCCCCAGTCGCCGTTGAACAGCGCCCGAGCCGCATTGGCCGCGTGCGTCAACGGGCTGAAGGAGCTGAGCGTCTGGAGCCAGGCCGGAGCAAGGGCCATCGGCAGCATGATCCCCGACAGGAGCAGGAGGGGCAGGGCCACGCCCTGGATCAGCGGCGCCAGGGCGTCCTCGCTCTTGAGCAGCAGGGCGGCCGTGTACGACAGCGGGGCCATGACCAGGCCGATCAGGACCAGCAGGCCGAACAGCACGGCGACGCCCGCCGGGTCGATCGACAGCCCCAACGGGATGGCGACCAGCAGCATCAGCGTCGCCTGGGTCACGAGGATCGCGACGTCGCGCAGCGATCGGCCGAGGAGCATCGCGATCCGGCTCATCGGCGTGACGCGCATCCGTTCGATGACCCCGTTGCGAAGCTCGGCGATCAGGCCGAATCCGACGAAGGCGCCGCCAAAGAGCGCGGTCATGATGAGGAGGCCGGGCACGAACCAGTTGTAGGCATTGGTCGTCGCGCCGGAGGCCTTGACCGAGGCCTCGAGCAGCGGTCCGAAGAGGACGAGATAGAGGAGCGGCTGGATCAGCCCGAAGATGATCCAGACCGGCTGGCGGATCGTGAGCAGCATCGAGCGGCGGAAGATCAGCCAGGTATCGCGAAAAGGACGCATGGGGACGCTCCTTGATAGGGTGGACTGGACGAGGTCGGTTGCCGGGGCGTGGGACGGACGAGCGGTCGCAAGGGAATCCATCGTGGTCACGCTGCCTCGTCGCGCAGCGACCGGCCGGTCTGGCGGAGGAACACGTCGTCGAGGCTCGGCTTGTTGAGGCTCACCGACGTCGGGGCGAAGCCGGCCGAGTCGAGCAGCCGCAGGAGTTGCGGCACCGCCAGCTCCCCGTGGTCGACGTAGAGGCGGACGAGGCCGTCCTCGCAGCCGGCTTCGCGGACGAACGGCAGATGGCGCACCAGGTCGAGCACGCGTTCGCCGGCGCCTTCGACGCCGATCGTCACGACGTCGCCGGCAACCTCGGCCTTGAGCTCATCGGCCGTGCCCTCGGCGACGATCTGGCCGTGGTCGATGATCGCCAGGCGGTCGCAGAGTGCGTCGGCCTCTTCGAGGTAGTGGGTCGTCAGGAACACGGTCGTGCCAAGCTCGCGGAGGGCCCGGATCTCGTCCCACATCCGCGCTCGCGCCTGGGGATCGAGACCGGTCGTCGGCTCGTCAAGGAACAGGACAGCCGGCCGATGGACGATCCCGAGGCCGACGTCGAGCCGCCGGCGCATGCCCCCGGAGTAGCTGCCCGTGGCCCGATCGGCGGCAGCGGTGAGGTCCAGGGTGCTCAGCACCTCGGCGGCGCGAGCCCTCGCCGCACGGGTCGACAGGCCGTAGAGCTGTCCCTGCAGGACGAGCTCGCCCCGCCCGGTCTCGGCCGGATCCGTCGAACCGCCCTGGGGCACGTACCCGATCCGCTGGCGAACGAGCTGCGGCTCGCGCCGCAGGTCGGCCCCGGCGACGAAGGCTTCGCCGCCGGTCGGGACGATCAGCGTGGCGAGCATCCGGAGCGTGGTGGTCTTGCCGGCGCCGTTTGGCCCGAGAAACCCGAAGATCTCCCCGGCGCTGACCCGAAGGTCGACGCCTGCCACGGCATCGATCGTGCTGCCGCGGGTCTTGAACGTCCGCCTGAGGTCCTTCGTTTCGATCATCGTCGTCGCAATCCGCGTTGGCGGGGCCATGCCGATCTCCTTGCTGGTGGCCTATGCTGTCTGACGGCGCTCCTTGCACCGTTCAGCAACATGGGTCATTATCTGCGCAGTGCAGATAGTTACCCAATCAGGAGCATTCGTCAACCATGAATCGCGACAGCGTTGATTCGGTCCTCCGCTCGCTGCGAAGGGTCAACCTCCAGGGCTCGTTCTTCGGCCAGACGGTGGCGGTCCGCTTCGGCCTCTCCGAATCGGACATCGAGACGCTCGAGGCCCTGATGGACATGGGCGCGGCCACGGCGGGCCGGCTGGCCGAGCTGACCGGCCTGACGAGCGGTGCGGTGACACGGGTCATCGATCGTCTCGAGCAGTCGGGCTATGTCCGGCGGGTCTCGGATCCGGCCGATCGACGGCGGGTCATCGTCGAAGTCGTCCCCGAGAAGGTCGCCGCGGTGCGATCCACCCTGGATCGGGTCGGCGATGCCAGCGCCGACGAGATCGCGCGCTACTCCGACGCGCAGCTGGCGCTGATCACCGAATTCCTCACCCGGATGGAGCAGATCACGCGCGAGGAGGCGACCAGCCTGCGCGACACCCCGGGCGAGCCGTCCGGAGCCGAGACGGCGTCCGAGAACACCGCCCCGCTCGGTGGCCTGACCAACGCCCGGCTGCTCGTCCGGTCCGGACTCTCGGAGCTGAAGGTCCGACCGATCCGCGTCCCGACCGAGCTGTACCGCGCCCGGTTCGACGGCGCGACGCCCCAGGTCCGCCTCCGCGACGGGCGGGTCATCATCCAGTACCGGGGCCTGCCGTTCGACTGGCGGCGGCGGCGCGCGGTCGTCGGCCTGAACGCCACGATCCCGTGGTCGATCGACGTCGAGGGCGGCGTCGGCGTCCTGGACGCCGACCTGCGCGAGATCGAACTCTCCCATTTCGAGTTGTCGGGCGGCACGGAACGCGTCGCCATCGAGCTCGGCGCGCCGCATGGCCAGTGCCTGATTCGACTGGTGGGCGGCGCCAACGTGATCAAGCTCGATCGACCGGCCGGCCTGCCGGTGCGCCTGACCGTCACGGGTGGTTCGGGCGCAGTGAACCTCGACGGAACCCGCATCGGCGGCAAGGCCGGCCGGCGGACCGTCGAATCGCCGGGCTGGGCCGCCGCGACGGATCGCTATGACATCGAGATCGTGGGCGGTTCGAAGGCGATCGAGATCGCCGCTCGTCCGACCTGAATCGCGACCGGACGAGAGGAGCGACCAGCTTGGCAGCGACCGCCCAATTCGGGTTCCACATGCCCAACCACACGTTTCCCGGCGCGCCGCCGGCGGACGAATTCGATCGCCTGCTGGAGCTTGCGACCACGGCCGAAGGAGTCGGCTTCGACCTGCTGACCGTGATGGACCACGTCTACCAGATCGCGGGCATCGGCCCGGAGACCGATCCGATCCTCGAGGGCCACGTCCTGCTCGCGGCCCTGGCCGCGCGAACGAGCCGCCTGCGACTGGCCACGCTCGTGACCGGCGTCACGTACCGCAATCCGGCGCTCCTCGCAAAGATGGTGACGACGCTCGACGTGATCTCCCATGGCCGGGCCATCTTCGGGATCGGCGCGGCGTGGCACGAGGAGGAGCATCGCGGCTACGGCTTCGAGTTCCCGCCGATCGGGGAGCGGATGGACCGCCTCGAGGAGGCCTGCCAGATCGCCCGCCTGATGTTCACGCAGGATCGGCCGTCGTTCGAGGGCAGTTACTACCGCATCGATCGGGCGCTGAACGTGCCGCGACCGATCCAGCCCGGCGGTCCGCCGATCATGGTCGGCGGCGGCGGCGAGCAGCGAACGCTCAAGATCGTCGCCCGGCACGCCGACATCGCCAACTGGTTCGGGCCGGTGGCCGTGCTCCAGGCCAAGGACGAGGTGCTCCTCCGGCACTGCGAGACCGAGGGCCGCGACCCGACGACGATCCTGCGCACGGCCACGGCGCCGCTGCTGTTCGTCGAGCACGAACGCGACGTGGCAGCGGCGCTCGCGCGAGTCCCGCCGGCGCGACACCCGTTCATCCCACCGGGGACGCCCGAGCAGACGGCCGACCGGCTGCGGCCCCACCTCGATGCCGGGTACCGCTTCCTCATCTTCCGGACGGTCGAACCGACGACGGTCGCATGGCTCGAGATGGCCGGCGAGGTGATCCGGCTCCTGCGCAGCTGATCGGCGCAGCTGATCAGCGCAGCTGCTGCTGGATGGCCCGATCGACGCGGTCGGCCAGGGCCGCTGAGAACGTCGCCGTCAGGTGGCTCGGGTCGCGGAACATCAGGATGTTCCCGAGCACGACCGGGCACGGGCCAGATGGGCAGACCCACGGAGTCGGGTCGATGAACCGGGCACCCGCCTGCGCTGCGGCGTGCTGCTCCTCAGTGAGCCACGCCTGGTCGATCGCCTGTGAGACTGGCGTTGCGCAGGCGAGGACGCTGCCCGGATGCTGCGACAGGCAGACCGGCGGATCCACGTGCGAGACCGGCGTGTCCGCCATCACGATGACCCGACCGGCGGCCGGCACGAGCCGCTTGAGCGTCGCCGCCATGCCCGCCTCCCAGGCGCGCGTCCTCGCGGACCCGGTCAGCACGGTCCCGGAGGCATCGGCGACCTCGAACCCGCGGGTCCCGGCCACGATGATCACCGCGGGCTTCTCGCGGACGAGGCGGTCGATGGCCCCCTGCCGCCAGGCGATGCATTCCGTGGAGACACGGTTGCGGGCCGGACTGTAGTTCGCGATCGTGGCGGGCGAGCAGGCTGACATCGTGAGGCTCAACAGCCGCCAGTTGTGCCGGACGGCGATGTTCTGGATCGCCGGGAACCACGCCAGGGCGTGACTGTCCCCGAACAGGGCGATCGTCGTGGGTGACGCGGGGTTTCCGTAGATGCACGACGCGCCGGTCGGGCGGCCGTCCTGCTGCGTGTGGCAGCCGTCGCTGTATGGCAGCGGCAGGTCCTGGCGGGCGTTCCCCAGGGAGGGCTGCAGGTTCGCCGGCACGGGCCCATCCGGAGTCGGTGGCCTGGCTGCAGCCGGGATCGCCACGGCCGTGGACGGCCCGCCGGCCGCGGCGATGGCCGTGGCCGGGCCGGTGGCGGACTCGGCGGCCTGCGGGCCGCCGGCCGATGGCGCCGCTGCCAGCGGGCCAAGTGGTCCCGCTGCCATCGCCGTGGCTTGCGGTCCGGCTACGGCCGTGGGATCGGCGCCTGCGCCGGCGGCGGGATCGCCACCTCCGCCTGCCGGCAGCTCGTTTGCGAGCACGTTCAGGAGGGCATCGACCTGCTGGGCGTTGGAGGCGGCGTCCGCCGCGACTGGAGCGCTCTGCAGACGGCCGCTGACCAAACCGCCGACGCCGAGCGAGACGATCAGGACGGCTGCCGTGAGCCCGCCGGCGAACGCGAGGTTCCGGCGCGGCACCGTCCCGATCAGCCAGCCGCGCCGGATCGGGCGCTCAACCCAGCGTTGGGTGAGCGTCGCCAGGACGATGGCGACGACCACGAGACCGACCCGCTGCTCCACGGGCAGCTCCGTTCCCAGGGCGACGGCCGGGAGCACCAGCAGCGGCCAGTGCCACAGGTAGAGCGAATAGGAGATGCGGCCGAGGAATCGCGGCACGGCCGTGCCGAGGAGCCGGGCGGGGCCCAGGGCCGACCGCTGCATCCCCGCGATCACGACCATCGCCGTGCCGATGGTCGGGAGCAGCGCCGCGGACCCGGGGAACGGCGTGGCCTGATCGAACGTGATGGCCGCGATGGCGATCATGCCCAGGCCGATCCAGCCGCCCAGCGCCGCCGCCGGCCGCGGAACGAGCGCAAGGCGCGAGGCGGCCACGGCGAGCATCGCGCCGAGGCCGAGCTCCCAGGCCCGGGTCGGCAGCAGGAAGAACGCCCACGGCGCATTCGTGGCCGTCAGCCAGACGGCGAGGCCGAACGACACGGCGGAGATCGCGACCACCGCCAATGCGATCCGGCGGGTCATGCCGGGGTTCGACGCACGGGCGATCAGTAGCACGATCGCCGGCCAGAAGAGGTAGAACTGCTCCTCAACGCCGAGCGACCAGAAGTGGAGGATCGGCGACGGCGCCTGGCCGGCCGCGAAATAGTCTGTCGCCTGCGAGGCGAAGCGGATGTTCGAAAGGTCGACGGCTGCGGCGGCCGCATCGCCGGCGACGCCCGGGACGAGGAGCGGCGGCAGGACGAGCGCCGACGCCGCGAGGGTCACGACGAGCACGAGCGCGGCGGCCGGCAGCAGGCGGCGGACCCGGCGGGCATAGAACCCGGCCAGTGAGATCGTGCCGGTCGCCCGGAGCTCGCGGAGCAGCAGCCCGGTGATCAGGAATCCGGAGAGGACGAGGAAGACGTCCACGCCGACGAACCCGCCGGCGACGCCTCCGATCGAGGCATGGAACAGCACGACGAGCATGACCGCGACGGCCCGCAGCCCCTCGACATCGGGTCGAAACGTGGACTCGTCGCGGCTGCCCGTGTCCGATCCGGTGGGAGATGCCATCCCCGCCAGCATAGGCCCCGAGTGTGTGATCGGGCTGAGACCAACATGAGCAAATCGAAAGATTGGGGATGAGCTCCAGCCGGCCCGGAACGTGTCAATCGGCCGGTCGAGATACCGCCCGAACAGGGGCGGCTAGACTCTGGCGAGCGTTCGATTGCGGTCGACAGTGGAGGGGGTGCGACATGCTGGGAATCTCGATGATCGTCGCAACGGTCCCGGTGACCGACCTCGAGCGCGCGAAGCGCTTCTACGAAGGAACCCTGGAACTGACGGTGCTCTGGGAGACGCCTGCGTCGATCCGGTTCGACTGCGGCGGTGGGTCCCAGCTCTCGATCTTCCGGCGCGGGCCGAGCACCGCCGACCACACGCTGGGGCACTTCGAGGTCGCCGACATCGAGTCGGCCGTGCAGCAGCTGGACGCCCGCGGCGTCCCGTTCCTCGACTACACGGAGGGCCCGCTCGCAACGACCGGCCATATCGCTCAGCTCGGGCCGGCGCGGTCGGCGTGGTTCCGCGACCCCGACGGCAATACCCTCGGTCTTCGACAGGGCTGACGATGACGTTCCAGCGACGCGAACTCGCACCATTCGATGCCGCGCTCGAGGTCCGGATCGAGACGGCGGCGCCCGACGGGGCGCAGCACTCGACGATCATCTGGGCCATGGTGGACGGCGACCAGCTCTACGTCCGTTCGGTCCGGGGTGTCACCGCGCGCTGGTATCGCGAAGCGATCGCGAACCCGAATGTCGCGCTCGTCGAGGGCATGTCCCGCCTGGCGGCGACGGCCGTGATCGTGCGTGACCCGCTGGTGAACGAGCGCGTCAGTGACCTGCTGAACGCGAAGTACGCGGGGCTGGACGGACTCGAAGAGATGCTGGTCCCCGAGGCCGTGGAGGCGACGCTCCGGCTCGACCCACGAACCTGACCGAAGGCCGAACCGGCCGGGCACAGCTCTCTGGCGAACCGCCGCGGGGCCCCTGGCGAACCGCCGCAGGGGCCCCTGGCGAGTCGCCGCCCCGGCTGTGCGGTCAGGCCGCGCGGGAGTCCGCGACCGTCGGCTCGGAGCTCATGAAGCTGTAGATCGCCCAGCCGATGATCGCGCCCACGACCGGCCCGACGATGTAGACCCAGAGCGAGGTCAGGTCGCCGCCGACCACAGCGGAAGCGATCGACCGGGCCGGGTTCACCGACGAGCCGGTGAACGGGACGATCGCAAAGTGGATGACCATGAGGGTCAGCGGGATGGCGAACGCGGCCTGGGTCGGCGTCTTCTTCGTGGAGGTCAGGATGACCAGCAGGAAGAACGCCGTGAACACCGCCTCGATGATGACGGCCTTCGGGTCATCGATGCCGTTGCCCGGCAGCGTCACGGTGCTCTTCACGGCGGCCTGGCTGAACAGGACCGCCACGAGGCCGGCCGCGCCGAGGCCGCCGACGAGTTGCGCGACGATGTAACCGACGCCGTTGGCGACGTCGAGTCGCTTGTCCATGACCGCGCCGATGGTCACAGCCGGGTTGAAGTGGCCGCCCGAGATGCCGCCGAAGATCTGGATCGCCACGAAGAGGCCAAAGCCGAAGCCGAACGCGATCACGACGAGATTCGGAACCGTCGTGAACACGTTGGTGGACAGGATGGCCATGAACCCGATCAGGAAGAACGTGAACGTCCCGATCAGTTCGGCGACCAGCTTCCTCGAATCGATACCGTTCATCGAGCCCCCTCACTCAACTTCCGATGGACGCGCGCTGCCGTGCGTCATTGGGGCGCAGTCTACGGGACGGCCTGACGGATGCTCAACCGATTTTCGCCGGGTCTTCGCTGTCCGGAAACGTCAACGGCCCGGCGTGATGCCGGGCCGTTGTGCTGGTCGAACGGAAGTCAGATCCCGAGGATCTTGGCCTTGCCCGCGGCGAATTCTTCGTCGCTGATCACACCGGCGGTGTGCAGCGACGAGAGCTGGGTGATCTGGGCCGTGACGCTGTTGTCCGGGGCCGCGGCGGGAGCCGGTGCGGCTGCCTGGGGCGGTGGCGCCGCCGCCGCGGCATCCTGCTGGGCCTGCAGATCGGCGATCTGCTGGTTCTGGGCCTGCTCGTTGGCCTGGGCCTGGGCGCTCTTGGTACCGGCGTGGTGGGCGACCCCGGCCACGGCCGCTACGCCGACAATTCCGACACCGCGTCGTCGTCGCATCATCATCGTGGGAACTCCTGTCTCGTCAGTGGCTGGATGGGAGGCTGGTGCCTCGCTGAGGCCTAGGCGCTGAGCTCGGCGTTGAGCTGCTCGAGGATCTCGGGCGGGACCGTCGTCCGGCTGACGAGGAAGCCGCCGGCGCCGGCGATGGCGTCCTTGATGTGCTCGGCCCAGCGGTGCTCGAAGAGCATCACCAGGGCGGTCGTGTTGTCGGGCAGGTCGGCCGCGATCGCGGCGATGTCCTCTGCCGTCAGGAGGCCCATCAGGTCGCCCAGCAGGGGCGCGAAGTCCTTGAACTTGGGATCGTCCTTGTTGTCGAGCTCGATGACGGTCGCCTCACCGTCGATGTCCTTGCTGATCACGACGACGTCGACGAGGCGGATGATCCGCTTCTCGACGACCTTCTGGATCTCCTTCGCGATCTCGCCGTTGAAGCGGTTGCCGGCAAAGCCGATGACCGTGTATTCGAGTGGCCCGAGTGTCATGTGAGTCCTCCGATTCCTGAATAGATCCTTGTCGAGTGACCGCGCCGATCCGTTACGCGCGCCGCGGCCGTGGATGCCGACTATTCGCGCGCGAGCATCGCCACCGCCTGGCGTTCGAGATCGAGGTACGGTTCGCCGCTGACGTCGACAGCGACCCGCTTGATGGTGCCGCCCGTGAACCGCCACGGGGCTGAACCAGGGTAGTCCTCGGTGACCCCGGCGCCGCTGTCGCGCCCGACGCAGAGGCCCTCACCGGCAAGAGAGAAGAACCCCGCCTGGACCTTGATCCGACCCTCCCCGACCTTCTGGTCGCCGTGATACAGGGTCAGGGCCCCGGTCGCGACGCCTGGCTGATCCTCGCCGTCCTTGCTGAACGAGGCCGAGAGGATCAGGTTCTCACCGGTGGCAGATCGACCGTCGAATCGACCTTCTGCTCCATCACCCCGACGATAGTTGTTGACGTAGTGGAGCCGATTGTCCTTGACATAGAGGGCATGACCACCGAACAGCGCACCCTGGGCGAACAGCACGCCCTGGGCGCCGGCGGCAGGTAGGTCGACCAGGGCACCGATGGCAAACGAGCGATTGTGGACGTTCACCGCCTGCTGCTCGGGCACGTCCGCCGTGTCCGGGAAGTAGACGTAGCGATTCCGCGGTGGCGTGAGGACGGGCCGCGGCGTGAGGAGGATCTCCAGCGGCGAGCGATCGTCCAGCGGGAAGGCGCCGTTGGCGCCGGCCTCGGCGAACCAGAGGTTCACCAGCTCACGAACCTTGTCCGGCTGTTCGACGGCAAGGTTGTGCATCTCTGAGCGGTCGGTCTCGGTGTGGTAGAGCTCCCATTCGTCGTCGTTGAAGTGGCTCCAGCCCGCGATGGTCGGATGCGTCGTCACGGCCTTCCAGCCGTCGTGCCAGATGGCTCGCGATCCGAGCATCGAGTAGAACTGGGTCCGATGCGCCGTCGGGGCCGCGCCGTCGTCGAGGCTGTACCGCATGCTCACGCCGTCGAAATGGCTCTGGACGTGGCCCTTGATCGTGCGGGGCGTCTTGACGCCGAGCAGGTCGAGAACCGTGGGCACGATGTCGATCGCGTGGTGGTACTGCGTTCGGACCTGTCCGGCGGATTCCTTGCTGCCGGGCCAGGAGATGATGCACGGGTCGCTGGTCCCGCCGTTGAATTCGTAGCGCTTCCACATCTTGAACGGCGTGTTGAAGGCCATCGCCCAGCCGTTCGGATAGTGGTTGTAGGTCCGTGGCCCGCCCAGTTCGTCGAGCATGGCGAGGTTCTGGGCCATGTCGTCCGGGACGCCGTTGAAGAACTTGTTCTCGTTGGTCGACCCGTTGGGGCCGCCTTCGCCGCTCGCGCCGTTGTCCGACACGACGATGACGATCGTGTTGTCGCGCTGGCCGGACTCCTCGAGGTAGTCGAGCAGGCGGCCGATCTGGTCGTCGGCGTGGGACAGGAAGCCGGCGTAGACCTCGGCCATCCTGCAGAACAGCTCCCGCTCCTCGGTCGAGAGCGTCGCCCAGGGCCGTGTCACGTCGAGCATCGGGAACGGCTTGCCGTCCGGGCCGCTGCGTGTCTGCGGAGTGCCGATCGGATTGAGCGCCGGAAGCTCGGTGTCCGGCGGGATGAGCCCCATTTCCTTCTGGCGTGCCAGGGTCTGCTCGCGCAGGGCTTCGTAACCCATGTCGAACCGGCCCTTGTACTTCGCGATCCACTCCTTCGGCGCGTGATGCGGAGCGTGGGCTGCACCCGGAGCGTAGTACAGGAAGAACGGCTTGTCCGGCGCGATGACCTTCGCGTCCTTGATGAATTCGAGGGCCTTGTCGGTCAGGTCGACCGTCAGGTGGTAGCCATCTTCGGGCTGGCTCGGCTGATCCACCGGGTGGTTGTCGTAGACGAGCTCCGGGTACCACTGGTTGGTCTCGGCCCCAAGGAATCCGTACCAGCGCTCGAAGCCCCGGCCGGATGGCCAGTTTCGCCGCGTCGAAGCGACGTTCATCTCGTCGGTCGGGCAGAGATGCCACTTGCCGACCATGTAGGTGTTCCAGCCGAGTTCGCCGAGGATCTCCGGCAGCATCCCGTTCTCCGGCGGAATGGTGCCGCTGGCGTTCGGGAAGCCGATGGCGGCCTCGGTGATACAGGCCATGCTGTTGCGCGTGTGGTTGCGGCCCGGTCAGCAGGCAGGAGCGAGTCGGCGAACAGAGCGCCGTCGTGTGCCACTGCGTGTAGCGCACGCCGTCCGCCGCGATCCGGTCGATGTTCGGGGTGTCGATCGGCCCGCCGTACGAGTTGATCGCGCTGAAGCCGACGTCGTCGAGGACGATGTAGACGACGTTTGGGGCGCCCTGGGGTGCCTTGGCCGGCTCGAACGGCTCCCAGTCCGGCACCGAATCCCGGATGTCGACATTGATCGTGCCCTTGAACGTGACCAGATCAGCCATGTGCAGCCCTCCTGGAACTTGCGGGATCAGCTCGTGGCGGTTGCGGCCGGCGCGATTCCATCGGCCAGTCGGCCGGCCAAGTCGCGGGCCTGGGTCTCGAAATCGGGCTTGAGGTTGGACCGCGGGATCCTGATGCCGAGCCATCGGCCCTTGTCCCTGCCGGAGCCGAGGTAGCTCACCAGGGACGCGAGCGATCGAACCTGCTCGCCGGCGAACGTGAAGTGAGAGATCATGTCGGCCACGCGGACCGTCTGGTGCGAGTACGAGTGGGACAGGAGCAGGACGTGCGCCATCAGGGCCACCTGATCCCGGTCATCGTTCGCCGTCCGGCGACACGTCGCATCTCATTCGTGGCCAATGGTGAACCCTGGCGTTCCCGCGACCGTCATCCTTCGGGGGTGAAACGGTAAACATCTCGTGAACATCGGCCGTCACGCGGCAGTCCGACGGCCGCCGGGTTTGCGAACGGCCCGCGATGCTGGCTCGCG